>NZ_CM173821.1:0-3606731 GCF_057812175.1 Microbacterium sp. ABR10 | reverse complement strand
ATCCCCTCCGGGACCTAGACGCGACGGGCGATCGACGAGTCGCGCCGAACCTGTGGATAACTTCCGGGGCCACGCTAGTTCGCGGCTCACGCGGAGCAAAATCCACTGTAGGACCCGGCCGCGTGTCTTTGCCACGGTTGTGGACAACGCCTGGGGATAATGGGCGGTCGCGTTCTGGGTTTGAGTTAACGCCCCTCACGACGTAGCCTTAGTCGGTTGACTTATGCCTATCAGGCAGTCCCGACCCCGTCCCCGGCAGAAGAGCATCGGGCGACACCACCTCCGGAGTGACCCATGAGCAAGCGCACCTTCCAGCCCAACAACCGCCGCCGCGCCAAGAAGCACGGCTTCCGTGCCCGCATGCGCACGCGTGCCGGCCGCGGCATCCTTTCGGCGCGTCGCGCCAAGGGCCGCACCGAGCTCTCGGCCTGACAGACCCGGTGCTCGCGAAGCCGAACCGACTCACCCGCGGATCGGACTACAAAGCCACAGTCCGACGGGGCTCTCGTTGTGCCGGAGCGCACACCGTCACCTATGTCGGAACCTCGGCTGAGACCGATGCACCTCGTTTCGGCTTCATCGTGAGCCGGCAGGTCGGCTCCGCGGTCACACGCAACACCATTCGCCGCCGCCTCAAAGCGGTGTGCGCTGAGGCGCTCCCGTCCATCCGCGGGGGCGCCTCGATCGTCATCCGCGTCCTCCCCTCAGCGGCGGCGACCGACTACGCGACGCTCCGCGCCGACGTGGTGCGGTGCCTGGAACGGAAAGCGTCGGCATGAGCGCCTCGACTCTTCCCACATCAGCCACGGGGTCCGGCCGGCTCACGGCCGCGGCAGCGCTGGCATCCGTTCCGCTCCTCCCCCGGAACGCCGGTCTCGCCCTGCTGCACGCGTACCGGTCTACGATCTCGCATGTCTACGGCGACGTGTGCAAGTACTACCCCTCGTGCTCCGCCTACTCGGTGGGCGCCGTGCAGCAGCACGGACTCGTGAAGGGCGTCGCGTTCACCGCCGCCCGTCTCGCACGGTGTCATCCCTGGGCTCAGGGTGGCATCGACGACGTCCGTCCTCATCGGGCCTTCCGTCACGAACTCACTCGGCACGGATTCGTCGTGCCCGCCCGAAAGGACTGATCGTGCAATTCGATCTCATTGGGACCATTCTGTGGCCGCTGAAATGGGCGGTCGAGCTCGTGCTCGTCGGCTGGCACTCGCTCTTCACCGCATTCGGCATGGCGCCCGCGGCCGGTCTGACGTGGGTGCTCTCGATCGTCGGCCTCGTCCTCATCGTGCGGGCGGCGCTGATCCCCCTCTTCGTCAAGCAGATCAAGAGCCAGCGCAAGATGATGGAGATCGCTCCGGAGCTGCGCAAGGTCCAGGAGAAGTACCGCGGGAAGAAGGACCAGCTCTCCCGCGAGGCCATGAGCCGCGAGACCATGGCGCTGTACAAGAAGCACGGCACCACACCTGTCTCCAGCTGTCTGCCGCTGCTCGTGCAGATGCCGATCTTCTTCGCCCTCTTCAGCGTGCTGAACGATGTTGCGAAGCACGCGACCAACAACCAGGGTGGCGTCGGACTGCTGACGCCCGAGCTGACCCGAGAGTTCTACGACGCCCGCCTGTTCGACGTGGCATCGATGCACGTGAACCTGGTCACGGCATGGGGCCAGGCCGACGGTCAGATCACCGTCGCGATTCTGCTGACGCTCGTCGTGCTGATGATCGCGTCGCAGTTCTTCACGCAGCTGCAGATCATCTCGAAGAACCTGTCGCCCGAGGCCAAGACCGGTCAGGCGTACCAGATGCAGAAGATCATGCTGTACATCCTGCCGCTGGCCTTCATCTTCTCGGGCGTCTTCTTCCCGCTCGGCGTCGTCATCTACTGGTTCGTCAGCAACCTGTGGACGATGGTTCAGCAGTTCATCGTCATCCGCGAGATGCCGACTCCCGGTTCCGACGCGGCGAAGGCACGCGAAGAGCGCCTGGCGCGCAAGGGCAAAGCCATCGACGCCGCGGGCAAGGTCGTGCCGATGGAGAAGTACCAGGCCGAGCAGCAGCGTCTGCTCGAGGAAGCCGAGCGCGTACGCGCGGCAGCCCCGAAGCGTCAGCAGCCCGTGGGCAAGCAGCGCGCCAAGAAGCAACAGTCCACCAAGAACACCGGTGCTGGGGGCGGAGCCGCCGGCGGTTCTGGATCCGCACCCGCTTCCTGACCTCCGGAGATCATGATGACGACGTCCGATCAGATTGCCCCCGAGCAGACCGCCGCCACCGAAGAGCAGCTCGAGCAGGAAGGCGACATCGCCGCCGACTACCTCGAGGGTTTGCTCGACATCGCGGACATCGACGGAGACCTCGCCATGGATGTGCGCGCCGGCCGCGCGTACGTCTCGGTCGAAGCCGATGACGCCGAGTCGCTGTCGAGTCTCGCGCATCCCGACACGGTGCAGGCACTGCAGGAGCTCACCCGCCTGGCTGTGCAGAGCGCGACGGGTCGGTTCTCACGGCTCATCCTCGACATCGGCGGATCGCGTGATGCCCGCCAGCGTCAGCTCGAGATGCTCGTCGACCGCGCCATCGAGCGTCTCGTCGAGGGCGCTTCCCAGGCCTCCCTGCCGGCGATGTCGAGCTATGAGCGCAAGCTCGTGCATGACATCGCTGCTGATCGCGGCTACGACTCCGAGTCGTTCGGCGAGGGTGCGGACAGGCACACCGTCTTGCGTCGGGGCTGATCCGCGGATGCCGGAACAGCTTGAGGCGGAGCCCGTCGCGGCCGCGGACATCTTCGGTGACCGCATCGACACCGCGCGCAGGTTCACCGCTAATCTTGCTGCGTACGGCGAGGAACGGGGACTGATCGGTCCGTTGGAGGTGCCGCGTCTGTGGACGCGACACATCCTCAACAGTGCGATCGCGGCTCCGTTCTTCGCGGGGGCTGCCGTCGACGTTGGATCGGGAGCAGGGCTGCCGGGGCTTGTGCTGGCCATCGCGCGACCCGACGTGGAGTGGACCCTCATCGAGCCGATGGAGCGCCGCACGGCATGGCTGTCGGAGCAGGTTGCCGATCTCGAGCTCGAGAATGTCAGCGTGGAGCGCATGCGCGGTGAGGAGTGGGCGCGAGGGCGCGTCTTCGACATCGCGACGGCGCGGGCAGTCAGTGCGTTGCGCACCCTTCTCCCCTACACCGCTCCCCTGGTGCGACCCGGTGGTCGGCTTGTATTCCTCAAGGGCGCGAACGTGGGGCGCGAGATCGACGCCGCAGCTAAGCAGATCAGACAGTACGGTCTGCAGGACGTGTCGGTGGAGATCGTCGGAGAGGGCGTCTTGGACGAGCCCACTCGGGTATTTCTGGCTACTGTCACTCGCTGAGTCGGTCACATGTAGACATGTGTTGACCCGGTGATGAGCTCGTTGCCGGAGTAGACGTCCGTCGAGGTGATCGATGACGTCCCCTCCCATCCGATGAGGGTTCCGAGCCGCTCACACTTCGGCGCTTCACTGTTATCGCGAGTCGGAGGCTCCATCGTTCTCCTCCGATGCAAGTCCCGAAGCGGTTCGTGAATGCCGTGCCGATAAGTTTCTGCGGTCTCTGTGCCAGGATCGCTCTGTCCCAGGATCGGGCTCGATTTGCGAGCCGTGCAGCCCGGATAGCTGCGCCGGCTTACGGGTCAGGATCGTGGCGGCCGGCACCGCACTACGCCCGGTGTGAGGTGATGTGGGCTCGCCCAACGCTACGGTGGTGAGGCACTGTCAACTCACGCGGTGCGTGGCGGCGACACAAGCGTGAGCTGGGCCGGATGATCTCCTCGTGCCGCTCAGGGTGGGTGTGATGCGGTGGATGCCGGTGTTCCGGTGAACCCGGGGCCCGGGAACAGGCGAGCGGCGGGTAGGGGCCTTGGCGTGCCGTGAACGTTTGCGTTTGGTCGTGTTCCCGACACGTTAGCTCGCGAGGTACTACGTTCGCGGAATATGAGCGGTGCTCCTCATCCCCGGAGCCAGGAATGTCGGCACACGTAGGCAGATGCGTGGAGGGGCGGTTCGTGTGGCCTGGCCTGCTGCCGCGACACCGCATCACCGAGGACCACCGGCCTGCTGAACCTGTGACGTGTGTCAGCCCGCGCGGGATGAGGCACTGCCTCGGATCGGCGGGTGTTTCACGTGGAACATTTCGCGAAATTCGATCTACGGGACCGAGGCGGTGAAGCGCCGCTGCGCGGGCTGTCATCGCTTCCGCTCCCCTGCCCCGTGGGCGGCCCGTGGGACCATTGCCCCGAGCGGGCTCGCTCGCACTCCCCCGTGTGCCGCGGCGTCCCGTTACGCGGCTAGGCGTCGACAAGAGTGGCGTGAAGTGGTGGTTTCGGCGCCGTGGCGTTCCGAGTGTCAGGACCGGAACGGCGGAGCCGCCGTTGATGTGTCACGTCAGGTCGCCCGCTAGCGCAGCATCTGGGTAATGTTTCACGTGAAAAACGGCCGCGAGGTTCGGCCTGAGGGAGCCGCGCCGCCCCAAAGTCAACATCGATCCACCAGATGAGCGTTGCTGTGAAGAACTTCGAGAGGCTGCGACTTCGTACACGTCGTGGCGCACAGAGAACCGCTCTGGTCGAGCCCGCTGCAATGCCTGTCCGGTCAACATCAGTTCCGCAAGAGCCGTGGCACTCCACGGCACGTCGGTAGGCGTTTCGGAGCTTACGGGAATGCGGTTGTCCTGTGGGGCTCACTCGCGGAGTATGTGGATGAGGGAGTTCTTGAACTTGCGCTCGGCGGCACTTGCCAGGTGCCGAAGAGACATGCGGTCCTGCGAAGCTCACGGTCATTTGGTGTGGGGCACGCACACGCGACGGGTTCGGAATGGGAGAGAGGCTGCTGAGGCCGAGCTCACTCGCAGCGTCGATGTCGGCTGCCGGGACGACGACGGTAGGAAGAGCTAGAAAATGTCGACGACGCCCGAGCACTAGGGAAAGTTCGAGACGAGACGCGTTCAGTGCTCCCCGCCATAGCCCAGCGCCTTTCGATGGAGTGCCCCTCTCACCGGGGTTGAGCCAGCAGCTAGCTCGTGCGACAAGAGGATCGCCCTCGCGCCAGCTGGTGATGATGCCGTCGCGCCTGATAATTGCAAGTCGGTCCAGTCGCGGCTCCGCGCCGTCCATGAATCGGCGGATCCTGCGTCCTGCGACCGCTCCCCCGTCAGTCTTGTCGTGCAGCTGGGTTGCGAACCGGCCGCACCGCTACCGGGCCCCAGTTGATGAGCCCCGTACATGCTTCGCTACTCTTGCGAGGGTCGCAAAGCGTTGCGCGCGACGTTTCACGTGAAACGTAGTTCGACAGGACCCAGCGGGGTCTTTGGCGGTGCAACACGAGTGCTGTGGGTGCGTGGCGTCGAGAGGACGCCTGGCTCCCCGTCGGCTGCCGCGGCTGCTTCGGCCCGACCACGTCGCCCACGGACGGCCCCTTCCCTCTTCGGTGGCGGCGGAGTCTTGGCCGGCACAGCGGATGCGCGGGGGATACAACTGACATTTCCGCCTGCTCGTTCATCAGCGAGGTCCGCCCCGAGTCGAGGTTGAGATCTGCACGAGCGGATGGCCACGACTCTGGCGCAGCTCCGCCGACGCCGCACTCTTGACGCGCCCGTCGGACATACGAGATCGCACGCGGTCCTTGTTGCGGGGCGATACGTCGGGACCATCGGGGGCGACTCGCTACCACTCGAGACGGTGACGATTGACAGGCGGCAGGGGGGCGCCTCACTATCCGGAGAGCTCATAGTCGTCAGCTGGTGCGGCGCGAGCAGAAAGGAACGCACTCCTACTCGTCGACGGTCTCGATTTCACCGCGCTGAGACCGTCCCCGACGTCATCTCAGTCTGTCGCCGCCGGGGTCACAGACGTAGGCGGTTGCATGACAGACGTTTCACGTGAAACACCCGGCGGCAGGTACTGGCTTGACGCAGTGCAGCCCGCACGCGACCCCTGCGGTGAGTTGGCTAAACCGGGGTCGCGCGCTCTCGGTCGCGTGATGGCGGTCGGCCTGGCGTGTATGAGTTCGTCTCGACACCGAGCGTCCGAACCACGGTCGGCCAGTGCGTCCTGGGGGAGCTTCCTAGCCTTCGACCCAACCCTCGAATCCCGTCACGACCCCGGTGAACGTCGCTTCATGTCTGCCTCCGGCGCCGACACGCATGTGAAGGCTCATGTTTCACGTGAAACACTTTCCGACGAACGCACGCGTCCGGCTCGTCCATGACCGACGCACTATGGCAGGAGGCGTGTCACCCGAGAACGCGGCATTGCGGGTCGAGCGCTCATTTGTCTTCGTCAGCCAGTCACGCAGGTGGGCGGTCAGTCACACATTCGCAGTGAGAAACCCGATGCCGCGACGTTCCGCGTCCGGACCCAACACGCTCTCGAGCCTGCGAATCTGGCCGCGAACCTAAAGACGCGAGGCTTTGTCTGTGAGACGTATGCTTCCCTCGCTGACATCGACCGCCTCGCGGAGTGTGCTTTGGTGCCTAAGCGACCGGGCCGTACGGGGTACGTCTCCGCCCATGACCGGATGCGAACGCAGCTCAGCTCAGGAACGGGGTGCCACGCGTGGCGGGCGTTCGATAGACGCTCGGCCGCTGGGCATTTTTTGGAACGACGGCGATCGGTATGAGGGAGCCCGCGTGCGGGAGGGGTGGTGACAGGGGTCAGCTCTCCTGTGAGTTCAGTCCACCAGCGTCCGTGAGACCTGCTCACGACATCCGTTCTCCGCTTTCAAGCAGCGATACCGCCCATGTTTCACGTGAAACAACGAGGTTTGGGCTTCGACGGGATCCAAATGGATCCGCAGCAACGTCGGGATCTCAGACGCACGCTCCACACGTATCAGCAGTCAGGGGCGACCCGAAACTTCCGAACGCCACCATGATTCGTCACGACGACCCGACACGCCCGCCAGCGAGCAGAGGGCGCAGTGCTCGACGGGCGCAGCACACCGCACTGTGCACGACGCGGGCCCACGTCTAGCGCCACACTGTCACTCCACGCGGCAGCATTTTCGATGGCCACTCTCGCAGTAGCGAGCCCGACGGGAGGCGATGTCAGGGGCCACAGGTAGACTGAGCGAGTTCGCGAAGGTGAGAGGTGTTTCACGTGAAACAATCCGGTGAGGCGTCTTCGTCCTTTTCGCTCGATGACTCCCCCATCGCTCGTGAGATCGCTGACCTATCGGCACGACGACGTGCGCTCGAAGTGGCCGACGTCAAACTGACGGGGCGCACCCGCGTGTTCACGGTGTCGAATCAGAAAGGCGGGGTCGGGAAGACCACCACCGCTGTTAACATGGGCGCAGCTCTCGCGTCGGTGGGTGCCCGCGTTCTCGTTATCGACCTCGACCCCCAGGGCAACGCGTCGACGGCTCTCGGTGTCGCCCACAACGCCGAGACCCCGAGCGTCTACGACGTTCTCATCAACGATGTGCCGCTCGTCGACATTATTCAGACGAGCCCGGAGTCCCCTGATCTGCTCTGCGCACCGAGCACCATCCATCTCGCCGGCGCAGAAATCGAGCTCGTCTCACAGGTCGCACGCGAGCATCGCCTGCGGGGGGCGCTTCGCGAGTACCTGGAGATCGAAAACAATCACCTCGACTTCGTGATCATCGACTGCCCGCCGTCACTCGGACTTCTGACGATCAACGCGTTCACAGCGGCTGACGAGGTGATGATCCCCATCCAGTGCGAGTACTACGCGCTAGAGGGGCTGAGCCAGCTGCTCGGCAGTGTGCAGATGATTCAGAAGCACCTCAATCCGAAGCTTCACGTCTCGACCATCCTGCTGACGATGTACGACGGGCGCACACGGCTTGCACAGCAGGTCGCGGAAGAGGTTCGCTCGCACTTCTCGCACGAGGTGCTCAACACGGTCATTCCCCGCTCCGTTCGCGTCTCAGAGGCACCGAGCTTCGGGCAGACGGTCATCGCGTACGATGGCCAGTCGGCGGGCGCCATCGCTTATCGCGAAGCCGCGGTAGAAATCGTCGCTCGCGACACCATCGAAAAGGATTCCTGATGGCTAAGAGGACCGGACTGGGTCGTGGCATCGGTGCGCTGATCCCCACCGCCGAACCGTCGGAGGCTCGTCCCGTCGATGTGTTCTTCCCGGGTGCGTCGACATCCGAGAAAGAGAAGACGTCGTCCGGAACGATTGACCCCGCGGCGGGCGCTGATGCGCAGCTCGTCTCGGTTCCGGGCGCGCGCCTCATCCACGTCGACCCGGCGTCGATCGTTCCGAATCCCCGTCAGCCTCGAACCCATTTCGATTCGGACGACCTCGCTGAGCTGGTGCACTCCGTCCGCGAGTTCGGCGTGTTGCAGCCCGTCGTCGTGCGTGACAAGGGCGACGGGACGTACGAGCTCATCATGGGTGAGAGGCGAACGCGTGCGTCGCGTGAAGCGGGTCTCGCCACGATTCCAGCGGTCGTTCGTGAGACCGATGACGAGTACCTGCTTCGTGACGCACTCCTCGAGAACCTGCACCGGTCTCAGCTCAACCCCCTCGAAGAGGCATCGGCGTATCAGCAGCTGCTCGAGGATTTCGGTATCACTCAGGAGGAACTGGCGACGCGGATCGGGCGTTCGCGTCCTCAGATCAGCAACACCATTCGTCTTCTGAAGTTGCCTGTCCCCGTGCAGCAGCGCGTCGCCGCGGGTGTCCTGAGCGCGGGCCACGCTCGCGCCATTCTGTCGCTCGACGACCCGCGCGAGATGCAGAAACTCGCGAACAAGATCGTGAATGAGGACCTGTCGGTGCGCGCCGCCGAGGCGGCCGCCAAGATGCCCGGTGTGGTGCCGGTCCGCCAGAAGCCGAGATCCGGTGCCCGTCAGGCAGGACTCGACCAGATCGCCGACCGACTCGGCGACCGGTTCGACACGAAGGTCCGAGTGTCTCTCAGTGCTAAAAAAGGCCAGATCAGCATAGATTTTGCGTCCATTCAGGATCTGAATCGCATTCTCTCCACTCTCGGTGAAGACGGCTACACCGGCTAAATCGTCCGGGGCCGCGGTTAGTACCGTCGTGGCGAGGTGATCGCGGGCCCCGGTGTCGGCGGCCCGTCGTACGCTGGAATGGTGACAGCGAACGACGACACCCTGCGCCGCCGCGCCAGCCTCGAGCTGCTGCGCGCGGAGGCGTCCGACGAGCTGGCCGTGCTCATTCACGAGCGTCTGCGCGGCGGTGAAGACCCGTGGGACTTCATGGAAGATCTGCCGAGCGTCGACGAACTCGTCGTGCTCACTCTGCGCGCGGAGAACATCGCGGAGAACGGGGGCCAGCGTCCGAGCCGGTCGCGCAACTACCGCGTGCTCCGGCAGATCTCTCTTGATTACCCACCGCTGACACGCGCTGTGTGGCGCATTCTGGGCGATGAAGAGCCGCACCGCCGCTGGGACGCCAGCGCACGTCTCGACGCGTCCTGAGGGCGCTCGGCGCGTTTCAGCGCCCAACGCGCTCGAACGCATAGCGCGCTCGAACGCGTAGCGCGCATGAACGCGTGACGCGCATGAACGCAACGCGCATGATCGCATAGCGCGATCGAACGTTCGACGCACGTGAACGCTCGATGCGAGGGTTCGACCGCAAGTCGGTTCGGTGTGCCAGGTCGTTCCGGCCGAGTCCTCGGCATCCGGAAGGCGGTCACACCGTCGATACGACGGGACGGTCGGCGCCCGGGCCGTGCGGCGAGTCCCGGGTACGGCGAAGGCCCCGAGTCCGTGAGGAATCGGGGCCTTCGTCAGCAACGTCTCAGCCGAGGAACGGTGCGAGATCCTGCTCCAGCGCGAACTTCGGCTTCGCGCCGATGATCGTGGTCTTCACCTCGCCGCCCTGGAACACCTTCATCGCGGGGATCGAGGTGATCTGGTACTTCATCGCCAGATCGGGGTTCTCATCGACGTTGAGCTTGAGGACCGTGATCTTGCCCGCGTTCTCGTTCTGGATCTCATCGAGGACGGGAGCGACCATGCGACACGGTCCGCACCACTCGGCCCAGAAGTCCACGAGCACGGGTCCGTCAGCCTGCAGGACGTCCTGCTCGAACGTGGCGGAGGTCGTCGCCTTGGCAGTCATTGCATATCTCCTTAGATGGAAGCTTCAGTGAGTCGAAACGCCGGTTGGCGCGGATTTGTTCCTCAGACGACCGCAGCGTCAGGGAGACCCTCGAGGGGGCTCTCCGAGACGGCGGGCTCACCGGCTTCGCCGCGCGCGGCGAGGTAGTGCTCTACGTCGAGGGCAGCGACGGTGCCGCTGCCCGCGGCGGTGATGGCCTGGCGGTACGTCGGGTCGATCACGTCACCTGCGGCGAAGACACCCTCGACCGACGTGCGCGAGGAGCGTCCGTCGACCCAGATGGTGCCCTGGTCGGTCAGCTGCAGCTTGTCATGGACCAGGTGCGTGCGCGGATCGTTGCCGATCGCGACGAACAGGCCGTCGAGGGGCAGCTCACTCGTCGAGTCGTCGACGGTCGAGCGAAGACGCACGCCGTTGACGGCTTCGTCACCGAGGATCTCGTCGACCGCGCTATTCCAGATGAACTCGATCTTGGGGTTGGCGAAGGCGCGCTCCTGCATGATCTTGGAGGCGCGCAGCGAGTCCTTGCGGTGGATGACGTAGACCTTCGACGCGAACTTGGTGAGGAAGTTCGCCTCTTCCATCGCCGAGTCACCGCCGCCGACGACGGCGATGGTGCGGTCACGGAAGAAGAAGCCGTCGCACGTGGCACACCACGAAACACCGCGGCCCGAGAGACGCTCTTCGCCCTCGAGACCCAACTTGCGGTAAGCGGATCCGGTGGCGTAGATGACCGAGACGGCCTCTTCGACCCTGCCGCTACCGAGCGTGATCGTCTTGACGGGGCCGTCGAGCTGAAGCGAGACGACGTCGTCGTACAGGACGTCGGCACCGAAACGCTCGGCTTGCGCCTGCATCTTGGCCATGAGGTCGGGGCCCTGAATGCCGTCGGGGAACCCGGGGAAGTTCTCGACCTCGGTGGTGTTCATGAGGTCTCCGCCGGCTTCGACGGAGCTCGCGACGACGAGGGGTTCTAGATTGGCTCGGGCGGCGTAGATGGCAGCGGTGTACCCGGCCGGGCCCGATCCGATGATGATGACGTGACGCACGGTTGCGCCTTCCTCTCGTTGATTCCGTCGGATGAAACCCATGCTAGCCGCGGGGTATTCCACGGCTGCGGGGCTAGCGCTTGGGGAGGAACCGTCGGCCCAGCGCGATCGCCGGTTCGAGCTCCGGCGTTCGCAGAAGTGCCAGGATGCCGATGTACACCGCGAGGACGACCGATCCGACCAGTGCGGCTCCCAGAGCGCCCGACACCACGGATGCCGACAGCCAGCCCTCGGGGCCGCCGCACAGCAGCACGACGCCCCAGCCCGCCGCGGCAGCGGGCACAGCGACGAGAACGAAACGCCCGAGCGGGCTCAGCCAGGCGCGGACACCGATGCCCCCGAGGCGTCGGTGCAGGATCACCGTGGCGACCACCACCTGCACGACGCTCGCAAGGGACTGACCCAGTGCGACCCCCGCCGCCAGCTGGGCCAGGGGAAGAGCCCCGGCGCCGACCGCGGCTCCGGCGATCAGGGCCGTCACGGCGACCAGCACGCCCTGCGCGAGGGTGAAGAAGAACGGCGTCCGTGTGTCGTTGTAGGCGTAGAAGGTGCGTTGGATGACGAAGAGCACGGCCAGCGGCAGCAGACAGACGAGGAAGCACAGCAGGACGGGGGCCGCGGCGAGAGCCTCGTCGGAGCTGTTCGTGAAGACGCGGGTCGCCGGCACGGCAGCGACGGCCAGCGCGGCGGTGGCGACGACGATGAACAGCCCGAGGACGCGGATGCTGCGGACGATGTCGGACTTCACCTCGTCGTGACGCCCGGCTGCGGCGTGCTCGCTGAGCTGCGTGAAGTACGGCGTCCCGATCGACAGCACGATGATCGAGTAGGGCAGCATGAACACCAGCCACGCGTTCTGCGTGGCGATGATCGCGGGTCCGGTCCCCGAAGCGCCGGACAGCACCCGTGTCTGGACGATTCCGGCCAGCTGTCCCACGATGACCATGAGGAACGTCCAACCGGCCAGTCGTCCGATGTGGCGCAGGCCCACGCCGCGCCAGTGGAAGTCGGGACGCAGCTGCAGACCGGCTCGGCGCCAGAACACCAGCAGCACGACGGTCTGCAACACGATCCCGCCGGTGGCGACACCACCGAGCAGAGCGATCATCGTGGGTGTCCACAGCAGGACGTCGGGGCTCGGCCCCCCGAACAGCAGCAGGAAGATGCCGAAACCGACGATGGAGACGACGTTGTTGACGATGGGTGCCCACGTGTACGGGCCGAACACCTTGCGCGCGTTGAGGATCTCCCCCAGAAGCGCATAGAGGCCGTAGAAGAAGATCTGCGGCAGGCACCAATAGGCGAATGCGGTGGCCAGCGCGATCTGGTCGGGCTCGACCTTCGCCGGGTCGATGTAGACGGTGACGATCAACGGAGCGGCGATCATCGCAAGGGCGGTCGCCCCCAGCAGGATCACCGTTCCCAGCGTGAAGAGCTTCGAGACGAACGCCCGGCCGCCGTCGGCGTGCGCGGCGGCCTTCACGATCTGCGGGACGATCACCGCCGTGAGTACACCGGTCGAGATCACCGTGTAGATGTTGTTCGGCAGCTGGTTGGCGAGACCGAACGCGTCACCCGCGGCGCTGCCCACCGAGCCGACGATCGCGACGAGCACGACGATGCGCAGCAGCCCGCTCACGCGGGAGACGATCGTCCCCGCCCCGATGAGCACACTCGCCCGTCCGATACTGCTCACGGGCGGATCTCCTCTTCGTCGGGTGCGGTGTCGTCCGCGGACTCGGCGGGGCTGCGCCCGTCGTCATCCGGACCCTTCACGCCGATGCCGTCGACGGGGGTGTCGGCATCCTGAGTGGGGGTCGACTCCTCTTCCGCTCGCGTGCGACGGCGACGCGCGATCGTCCGGACGACGCCGAGGCCGAGGAAGGCCACCACGAGCACGACGATGACGATCAGCCCGATGCTCTCCCACTCGGCGCGCACCTCGACGTCGACCCTTTGCGGGGCCCCGACCGGCTGGTCGGTGGGGCTGTAGAGCTGTAGGTCGACGCTGACCTCGCCGTTGGCGATGCGTGCTTCGACGGGCACCTCGACGCGGGTGTTGGCCGCGGCCTGCGCCTCGACCGTGGTGCGGTCCTGCACACGCAGACGCGCGTCGTTCGGGCTCACGTCGAGCACCACCGTGACGGGCCACGGCAGGTCGTTGCGCACCCAGGGTCGCAGCGGGGCGCTGGAGCTGACCAGGCGGAAGTCGGAGGAGAGGATGCCGACGGAATCCAGCGTGGTCTGCGTACCGGCACGGAGGTCGGCGACGGCCCGACGGGCGGCGTCGCCCGTCCACGAGACGCTGATGACCTGCAGCATCTCGGCGCGTTCGCGGCCGGTGAGCAACTCGGGTTGATCGAGGATCGTGGCGAAGCGGTCGACCGACTGCTCGTCGGAGAGCAGATCGCCCACCTCGGTCGCCCGTGTCGGGTCGACCGCGGGCGCCGCGAGGGAGACCTCGGATGCCGGCCGGCCCGAAACCTCGGCGAGAGTCGATGTCGCGAACCCCGGCGCGGAGGAGATCAGGCCGAGCGTGGCGCGCAGGCTCACGCGGGAGCGGTCGGTGCCGCGGTCGAGCACGGCGAGGACCGGCTGATCGCCGGCGGAGCTCCGCGCGATAGCGAGATACGCCTGCGCGGCGGACAGGGACGCACTGCGGCGCGTGGCATCGTTCTGGCCGGCGGCGGCCGCGAGCACCCGTGACACCTCGGCGTCGTACACCGGGGTCGAGACGCCCGCGACGGCGGCGGACGCAACGCGAGAACCGCCGGAGACGCTCGTCGAAGCCGTCAGCACGCGAGCGGGCTCCTCGGGCGTTCCCAGGGCGCCGAGCGAGGCCACCGTCTCGGGCCCGGCCGACCCCGTTGCCGGCCAGAAGACGTTCGACGTCGCCGAGCCGATGTCGAGCAGCGTCGTCAACGTCGGATAGCTCGGCTGCCCCGGGCTCGCGGAAGGGACCGGCTCCGGAGTCGAGACCGCGGAAGCGGCGGGCGCCGGTCCGGTGAAATCGTCCTCGTTCATGTACGACTGCAGCGACGTCGGGCCCAACGGGGCCGTCAGTCCGGCCTGCAGCTGGGCGGCCACGTCGGCATCGCCGAACTGCAGCGCGAACCTGTCGTTCGGCAGCGCGAGCAGACGCTGTAGCCAGGCGACAGCGGTGGGCGGCGCAGCGGAGCCGAGAACGCGGATCGCGGCCGGTATCGCCGGGTCGACGGCCAGGGTGGCGGAGGTGCCGTCGACGGCGTCGAGTTGGGCCGACAGTGCTCCATCGACCGCCGTCAACTCCGCCAGCTCGTTGCCGGTCAGCAGACCGCGCGTCAGGGGGGCCGCGGTGATGGGCACCACGAGGGCGATCGGGGTGGTCGGACCGTCGGACGGCACGACGACCACGCTCGGTGCCGTCAGACCGGCCGCCGACACGAGCACCGGGTAGACGCCGGCACCGCGGCCGGCAAGGGTCGGATCGGTCGCGGGGACGGTCAGCGTGATCGAGCTCTGGGCGCCGGAGGCGGTGGCATCCACCGTTCCCGTCGCCACCTGCTGCAGGGTCTGTCCCGACGCGTCGCCACCGAGCCAGCGGTCGAGGGAGGCGTCGTCACCGAGGGATGCCGTGCCGATCGAGAGGGCGACGGGGGTCGCGGTGGCGGCCGCGGACCCCGCCGACAGCGTGACGACGACCGCCAGCGGGTCGCCGGGGCGCAGGATCCCGTTCGCCGCGGGAGCGGCCGACAGTGCGGAGGCGACGGCCGCGGTCGTCGACGAAGGATCGGGGGTCGCGGCGAACGCGGCGGCCGACGGCAGCGCCACGCCGAGGGCCAGGGCACCGGCGGCGAGGGTCGCCAGCAGCCGGCGCGCGAAGGGGCGCCGCAGCACGGGGGAGCCCGAAGGCGGGGAAGTCACGGTCATACGAGCGTCGGTGGCACGAGGGGGCCTTGCACCGCGATGAGTCTAGGCCCGCGTTCCATGAAGCCCCCCGATAGCCTCGCGCAGACGCTTGAATGGACCGGTGCTTCCCGAACCCGACCCCCGCCTCTGTCAGGCGCTCGCCGCCGATCTCCGTGCCGCCGACTTCGCGAGCTCGACGCTCCGCGGGGCCTGGGGCGAGCAAGCGGATGACGCCGTGGCACGCGGCCTGCGCCGCCCGGCCGAGCGGGCGCTCGGCGCCCGCGACGACGCCCTCGCCGTGCTGGGGCGCCTGTGGGGGCTCGGTCTCACCGTGGATCGCGAGCAGGTGGTTTCGGCGCTGCCGTCGTTGGGTGTCGACGGTGCGGCCGCGCTGGGCCTCGTGCGCGTCGAGGGCGACGACGTGCATCCCGAGGTCATCGTGCGGCCGCAGGCGTTCTCGGACGACGAGGGGGAGGTCGAGTGGTGGATCGCGAGCGACCTCGACGAGGCGGCGCTCGAGGGGCCTCTCCCCGAGGACCACGTCCTGGGTGTGGGCGGAGCCTCGCAGACCCTGGCCCGCCTGCAACTGACCCGCGGCGCGCGGACCGCACTGGACGTCGGGACGGGGTGCGGCATCCAGGCTCTTCGCCTGCGCCGCCTCGTGGACCACGTCGTCGCCACCGACGTCTCCGAGCGGGCGCTGCGGTTCACCCGGCTGAACGCGCTCCTGAACAGCGTCGAGGGCATCGAGACACGGCACGGCTCGCTGTTCGACCCCGTCGCCGGCGAGACGTTCGACCGGGTGGCATCCAATCCCCCGTTCGTCATCACGCCCCGTGTCGAGGGGGTTCCGGCGTACGAGTACCGCGACGGCGGGATGGAGGGCGATTCGCTGGTGGCGGCCGTCGTCGCGGGTGTGGGTTCGCACCTCTCCCCCGGCGGTGTCGCACAGTTGCTGGGCAATTGGGAGTACCGCGAGGGTGAAGCGGGACTCGACCGCGTCCGCTCGTGGGTGGGCGAGGAGATGGATGGCTGGGTGATCGAGCGCGAGGTGCTCGACCCGCTCGCGTACGCGGAGCTGTGGGTGCGCGATGGTGGCACGGTTCCGGGGACGGCGGCGCACGGACGTCTCATCGACGCGTGGCTCGACGACTTCGCCCGCCGCGGAGTCACGGGCGTCGGCTTCGGATACCTGCTGCTGCGCAAGCCCCTGGCCGGAGGCCCCACCCTGGCGCGGTACGAGCGCGTCGTGGGGGGCGGGGAATCCGCGTTCGGACCGCACCTCGCAGCGTGCCTCGCCGCGCACGACCGTGCGGCGCTGCTGGACGACGACGACCTCGCGGCGAGCGTGCTGCAGGTGGCGCCCGACGTCACCGAGGCGCGCCACTACCGCCCGGGTGAGGGTGATCCGTCGGTCATCGAGCTGCACCAGGGCGGTGGCTTCGCGCGGCGGACCGAGGTCGACCCGGCTCTCGCCGCGCTGGTCGGGGCGTGCGACGGCGATCTCGCCGTCGGTGTCCTGATCGACGCCATCGCGCAGTTGATGGAGGTGGATGCCGCGCACCTCCGCGACGATCTGCTTCCACGCGTGCGCGAGTTGCTGGTGACGGGGTTCGTCTCGTTCGCCGACTGAGCCGCGCGGTCGGGGTCGCGGGCCACGCGAAAGTCCACGAAACGCGGACGTGGATGCCGTGGCATCCGGGTGTTCTGGACGCTCGATGAGGCCGTGGGCAGACGCACGATCGCTGTCGCCGGCCCCGGATAGGCTCGAAGACATGCTGAACATGGCCGAGGGTCTCGCGCGCCTCGAGGAGCTCGCCGCGCACCCCGTCGTCGCCACCGTCGCCCGTACCTTCGCCGAAGCCGGCCGTGATCTCGCGATCGTCGGTGGCCCGGTTCGCGACGCGCTGCTGGGCCGCACCACGCACGACTTCGACTTCACCACCGACGCCCGCCCCGACGAGATCCTCGCGCTGATCAAGCCCGTCTCGTCGGTCCAATGGGACGTCGGCCGCGCTTTCGGAACCATCGGCGCACGCGTCATGGGCGAACAGGTCGAGGTCACCACCTATCGCGCCGACAGCTACGACGGGGTCACGCGCAAGCCCACGGTGGAGTTCGGTGACACCCTCGAAGCCGACCTCACCCGCCGCGACTTCACCGTCAACGCCATGGCGCTCCGCGTGCCCGCGCGCACGCTCGTCGACCCGACCGGCGGCGTCGAGGATCTGATCGCGGGGCGTCTTCGCACCCCCATCGACCCGGCCGTGAGCTTCGGCGACGACCCGTTGCGCATGCTGCGCGCGGCTCGCTTCTCGTCCCAGCTCGACTTCACCGTCGACCGAGCGACCCTCGACGCGATCGCCGACCTGCGGGCGTCGCTCGAGATCGTCAGCCCCGAACGCGTGCAGGCCGAGCTCGTTCGCCTGCTGCAGACCGATGACCCGGTTCGTGGCCTCCGCGTGCTCGTGGAGACCGGCCTGATCGAGGAGTTCCTGCCCGAGGTGCCGGCTCTGCGCCTCGAGGTCGACGAGCACCACCACCACAAAGACGTCTACGAGCACTCCCTCACCGTGCTGCGTCAGGCGATCGCGCTCGAGAAGAGTCGGCATCCGGATGCCGCCCCCGATGTGCCCCTGCGCCTGGCGGCGCTTCTGCACGACATCGGCAAGCCCGCGACACGACGCCTCGAGCCGGGTGGGGGCGTGACGTTCCACCACCACGACGTCAAGGGTGCTCGGCTCGCCCGCAAGCGCCTTCAGGCGCTGCGTTTCGACGCCGCGACGACCACCGTCGTCACGCGCCTCGTCGAGCTGCATCTGCGGTTCTTCGGCTACGCCGAGGGGGCGTGGACGGATGCCGCAGTGCGCCGGTACGTCCGCGACGCCGGGGCCGAACTGGAGCGCCTGCACATCCTCACCCGGGCAGACGTGACCACCCGCAATAAGCGCAAGGCGCAGCGACTGGCATCCGCCTACGACGACATCGAGGCGCGCATCTCGGCGCTCCGCGAACAGGAGGAGATCGACTCGATCCGCCCTGAGCTCGACGGCAACCGCATCCAGGAGGTGCTGGGGCTGAAACCCGGGCGCGAAGTGGGCGAGGCGTACCGTTTCCTGCTCGACCTGCGCCTCGACGAGGGCGTGGTCGGCGAAGACGAGGCGGAGAAGCGCCTGCGGGAGTGGTGGGCGGCGCGGGGCTGACCGCGCCTTGGAGCGATCAGCCTCACCCCGCCGATGTCATCAGGATGACGAGGGAGACGACGACGGCTACGAGACCCGCGCCTGACACCACGCCGTAGACCGCAGCGGCGGCGGTGGGATGGTGCCTCTCGACACCCCAGCCGACGGCGGCCACCACAAGCAAGCCGACGGTGACGATGCCCGTCAGCATCATCGACGCGTCGAAGCCGGATGCGTTCTGACCCGGTCTACCCATTGTCGAGATGACGAAGAAGAGCTGCAGGACCCACACGATTGAGAAGACGAGGATGAGCGACCACGTCGTGACCCTCAGACGCTCAGCCAGGCGGGATGATGAAGTTTCCGAGGAAGAACGCCGCATCCTGAATCCGCAATCTCTCACGTGATTTCATCACTGTGTTCTCGGGCGGTTCGCAAGCACTCCATCGCTCTCCGACGACTCACATCGCCTTCCGTGAGTACTCGGCGATACCCGGCGCTTGCTGATGCATGATCGGACGGCGCCCCCTCATGTCTCGGTTCAGGGAACGACGACCGCGCGGCCGCGAATCTCTCCCCTGTGCAGCTTCGCGTACGCCTCCACCGCGCCGTCGAAGCCGTAACGCTCGACGTGTACGCCGACGGCTCCGCTGCGGGCGAGGTCCAGCACCTCGATGAGCTCGCCGCGCGTGCCCCAGTACGGTGCGCGAACGGCCGCCCCCATCGGCGTGGAGAAGAAGCCGGCGGGCATGATGCCGCCGCCGATTCCGACGATGTGGATGAAGCTGTCGATGCCGGCGACGGCGCGGGCCAGGTCGATCGTGGGCTGCACGCCGACGAAATCGAAAACCGCCGTCGCCCCGAGACCGTTCGTCAGCTCGCGGATGCGCTCGGCGGCATGTTCGTCGGAAGTCACCGTGTGGTGTGCGCCGACTTCGCGAGCCAGCGCCAGCTTGTCCTCGCCGAGGTCTACGGCGATGACCGTGGCTTGCGACACCGCGCGGAGGATCTGCACGCCGACGTGGCCGAGACCGCCGACGCCGATCACGACGGCCGTCGCGCCCGGGTACAGCTTCGTTTCGGCGGAGACGATCGCGTGGTACGGCGTGAGGCCGGCGTCCGTGAGCGACACCGTCTCGACGGGATCGAGATCGCCGAGCGGGGCGAGGTGGCGAGGGTCATCGACGATGACGTACTCGGCCATAGCGCCGGGGCTGCCGAGTCCCGGAGGGGTGATGCCCATCTCGGCGGCGTACGGGCAGTAGTTCTCGGCGCCCCTCGCGCACGCGTGGCACCGCCCGCACCCCCACGGTCCGTAAATGGCGTACGCCCCGCCGATCTCCACACCCTCGACGCCCTCGCCGAGCTCGTCCACGATCCCGGCACCCTCGTGACCGAGTGTGAGTGGCAGACCATAGGTGTACTGGTCTTCGGGAAGGTCCATCACGAACCAGTCGGAGTGGCATAGGCCTGCTGCCGTCACCTTGAGGCGCACCTCACCGGGGCCCGCGTGGGGCTCGTCGACCTCGACGACCTCGGGTCCTTTTCCGATCTCGCGGTACTGCACTGCCTTCATGGCGTTCCTCTCCGTCGGTTCCTCCACCGTGCTCTTCTCGCTCGCGCAGGGCAACGGGGGTTGACGGCCGCACACCCTCATCGAAACGGCTCTCCCGCGACCGGGTGGCGGAGCGCATGCCCCGGGCGAGACCTCGCTGCTGCTCCGAACGGCGGTGGGCGGGTCCGCCCCCTCCCGCCCGGTGCCCACCCGACCTACACTGAGACCCACCTCCGTCACCGCCGATGGGAGTCCTGTGCCCTCCTCCTGGTCGCGACCGGCCATCTCCCCCGAGACCTCGGGACTGCTGATCGCGCGCGCACACGACGAACTCCTCGCCGGCAACGAGGATCGGCGCCTCGGCGACGTGCGTCCGCTGGTCACCGAGTCGTGGCGGCGGTCGATGGCATCCCTCGTCGGGCCCGAAGGACTCCCCGCGCTCGAGCTGGCGTCGGAGGAACTCGAGGCGTACCGCCGGGCTCATCCGCTGGCCGGGGTCATGGACATGGTGCGCGCCCTGCTCCTTCCCGGCACCGCCGAGGAGTCGGGTGTCGTCGTCGCTGTGGGAGACGCCGCGGGACGCCTGCTGTGGGTCGAGGGCGACCGGCACATCCGCACGCTCACCGGTGACATGGGCTTCGTCGCAGGAGCGAACTGGGCCGAGGATGCCGTGGGCACTTCCGCACCCGGGACCGCGCTGACCCTCGATCGCTCCGTGCAGATCCGGGGCGCCGAGCACTTCAACCGCCTCGTGCAGCCGTGGTCGTGCACGGCCGCTCCGGTGCACGACCCCGAGACTCGTCGCCTGCTCGGCGTGATCGACGTCACGGGAGGGCCCGAGGCGGTGACTCCCCAGGCTCAACTTCTCGTGGATGCCACGGCCCGGGCAATCGAGAGCGAGATCCTCGTGGCGCGGCTCCGCGCGCAGCAGGCCCCTCCTCCCACACGTGCAGCGCCGTCGCGGGCACTCCTGCGCACCCTCGGCCGGGATCGCGCGCTGCTCGAGGTGTCGGGGTCGACGCTCGAACTCAGCGCCCGCCATGCCGAGATCCTGCTGCTGCTCGCCGTGCACCGCGAGGGCCTCTCCGCCGAGGCGCTGAGCGAGGCCGTGTACGGCCACGCCGCCGTAGAGACGCTGCGGCCCGAAATGGTGCGCCTGCGCCGCGCCCTGGTTCCCCTCGCTCCGCGGGTCGTGCCGGCATCCCGGCCGTATCGACTCCTCGACGGACTCGAGACCGACGCCCAGCACGTGCTGTCGCTTCTCGACCGCGGTGCGCACCGGGTGGCTCTCGCGGCCTACTCGGGTCCGGTGCTTCCTCAGTCCGACGCACCGGGGGTGGTCGAGGTACGCGAATCGGTGCGCTCGACGCTGCGAGAGGCGTTGATCGCCGAGGCCGGTGTCGACGTGCTCCTCGCCTACGCCGACGCCGTCGACGGGCGCGATGACGAGGAGGTGCTGCGGCTGTGCCTGTCGATGCTGCCCCCGCGTTCGCCGAAGCGTGCCGGCCTCGTCGCACGGATCGAGCGCTTGGAGCGCGAGTGACCGCGCTGACGCGACCACGCTTACGTGTGCGTTCACTCTTCGGTGGGCCCGATGTCGGAGGCCCTCGTTACTCTGAACCTATGGACGAAAACGCGCTCGACATCTTCTCGGCAGCCCGTGCCCGTCGCGACGTGGCGCGCATCCGCGAGGCGCTGGCCGAGGTCAAGGCGGGCGACGTCGCCCGCGTCATCGTCCGTTCGCCGCGCTACGGCCTCTACGCCCTCGAGGGCACCGTGCGTATCGGCGTGGGCGGTCAGCCCCTGGTCGGCGACGTGATCCTCGCGACGAGCTCCGAGATCCAGCGCATCGATCTCGGTATCGAGCCTCCGCAGCCGGCGCTCGAGGCAGACGTGGTCGACCCGTCGACCCTCCCCCACGGCACGCCCGTGCGCGTGACATTCCTCACGCCGACGCACCAGACCTTCGCCCTCACCGGCCCGATCACGGCGGGCAACGACCGGTTCCTCCTCGTCGGCAGTTGGATCGTCGCCGACGACCGCGTGATCGCCCCCCGTGTGCAGAGCATCGAGCGCCTCGACGACGTCGACCTGCACGAGGTCAATGTGCCGCCGCTGCGATCGGTGCTAGCCGACGCCGACGTGTAGTCGCCGCGACGAAGTTCGCCCGCGCCACGCGGTTGCGCACGCAGACGGATGCCACGGCCTCGGGTCGTGGCATCCGCGCTTCCGGTCGGGTGAGGCCGCACGCAGGCGGATGTCGCGGCGATGGTCGCGAGGCCGTCGCCGGCCACGTATGCCGCCTGCCGCCCGTTGCCGGCCGCCCGTCGCGTGCCCGGGCGGCGGCGAGATGGCCGTAGCTCGAAACCGCATTGCATTGATGAGGCCGCATGCGTTTGCCGTCAATCGGATGCGGTCTCGGCAAGCGGGTGCGGCTTCGACGAGACAGCCCGCGCCGCTGCCCGCCCCGTGCCCCGGGCGCAACTCGATGCAACGTCCCCCGGCGTACCGTCGGCGCATCGCCGCCCGAAGCAGACGCGGCGACTCATGACCGTCGAAGGAGACACGCATGACCATCGTCGAAGAAGGCGTCTCGAGCGTCTACGCCGCCCCGGGACAACGCGGGGCCGTCGCCGAATACCGTTCGCGGTACGGGCACTACATCGGTGGCGAGTGGGTCGAACCCCACAGCGGAGAGTACTTCGAGAACATCACCCCTGTCACCGGTAAGCCGTTCTGCGAGGTCGCGCGCGGCGACGCGCACGACATCGATCGCGCCGTGGAGGCGGGATGGAAGGCGTTCGCGTCGTGGAAGAAGACCACTCCCGCCGAGCGCAGCGTCATCCTGAACAAGATCGCCGACCGGATCGAAGAGAACCTCGAGAAGATCGCCGTCGCCGAGACCTGGGAGAACGGCAAGCCGGTGCGCGAGACGCTCGCGGCCGACATTCCCCTTACCGTCGACCACTTCCGCTACTTCGCCGGCGTGCTGCGGGCGCAGGAGGGCTCGCTCAGCCAGCTCGACGAGAACACCGTCGCGTACCACTTCAATGAGCCGCTGGGCGTGGTCGGCCAGATCATCCCGTGGAACTTCCCCATTCTCATGGCGGCATGGAAGCTCGCCCCCGCTCTCGCGGCGGGCAACTGCGTCGTGATCAAGCCGGCCGAGCAGACTCCGGCATCCCTGCTCTTCCTGTTCGACATCATCGGCGACCTGCTGCCGGCGGGTGTCGTGAACATCGTCAACGGCTTCGGTATCGAGGCGGGGGCGCCGCTGGCGCAGCACAAGCGCATCCGTAAGATCGCGTTCACCGGTGAGACCACCACCGGGCGCCTGATCATGCAGTACGCGTCGCAGAACCTGATCCCCGTCACCCTCGAGCTCGGGGGCAAGAGCCCTAACGTCTTCTTCGAAGACGTCGCTCTCCGCAGCGACGATGCCTACTACGACAAGGCGCTCGAGGGCTTCACCATGTTCGCCCTCAACCAGGGCGAGGTGTGTACGTGCCCGTCGCGATCGCTGATCCAGCGGTCGATCTACGACCAGTTCCTCGGCGACGGCCTCGAGCGCGTGAAGAAGGTGCGCCAGGGCAATCCGCTCGACCCCGAGACCATGATCGGCGCGCAGGCCTCGAACGACCAGCTGGAGAAGATCCTGTCGTACATCGACATCGGCAAGGCGGGTGGCGCCAAGCTGCTGACAGGTGGAGAACGCGTCGACCTCGGCGGCGACCTGACGGACGGCTACTACATGGCGCCGACCGTTTTCGAGGGCACGAACGACATGCGGATCTTCCAGGAGGAGATCTTCGGTCCCGTGCTGTCGGTCACCTCGTTCGACGACTTCGACGATGCCATCTCGATCGCTAACGACACCCTCTACGGCCTCGGCGCCGGCGTGTGGAGTCGCAGCGGCGACACCGCCTACCGTGCGGGACGGTCCATCGAGGCCGGGCGCGTCTGGACGAACACGTACCACCAGTACCCCGCGCACGCGGCGTTCGGCGGGTACAAGCAGTCCGGCATCGGCCGCGAGAACCACCTCAAGATGCTCGACCACTACCAGCAGACGAAGAACCTGCTGGTGTCGTATGCCGATGGGGCTATGGGCTTCTTCTGATCGGCAGGGCGCCGCGACGCAGGGTCGTCGGCGCTCAGTGACCCCCGGGTTCGCGCCGGGGGTCACACCCGTTCGGGTGGTGCGGCTGTGGGGCCGTGCGTGTCCCACTTGTGGCTGCCTCGCGGTGACCCTCGTCCCAGTTATGGCGGGTGGCCGGGCCCGCAGCCGACACATTTTGGGACAGGAATTGAAAGGAATGGGACATGATCACCCAGCCCTCACGCGTCGACGTGACGGATGCCGCGGCCGCGCTGCTGCGCGAGCTCACGGTGAAGCACGGCCCGCTGATGTTCCATCAGTCGGGCGGCTGCTGTGATGGCAGCTCACCGATGTGTTACCCGGTGGGAATGTTCATCACGGGCCCCAGCGACGTGCACCTCGGCGACATCGACGCGGGACTCGACGACTCCATCGAGGTCTACATGTCGGAGTCGCAGTTCGAGTACTGGAAATTCACTCACCTGACGATCGACGTCGTTCCCGGCCGCGGCGCGGGCTTCTCGGTGGAGGGCCCGACCGGGATGCGGTTCCTCATCCGGTCGCGGATGCTGACGGAGGAAGAGGCGGAGGCGTTCGGGATGGGCGTTCGTTCCGAATGAGGCTGGCCCGCCACCACCTCTCGCGTGCCCACGACGTGATGGTGAATGTCATCACGAGCATCGGCACCGACAGCACCGCGTCGGGAGCCAGGCCTGCTACAAGGAACCCGGTCAGCACGACAGACGCGACTGCTACCCATCTGGTCGCGGGGCGCAACGGATCGACGAGAAGACCCCACCCGGTGCCGATGATCGCGACGTAGACCGCGACGATGACCGCCAGATCGACTGTCTCCCGCACGGCGTGCCCCTTCGCGATGTGGATGAGGGTGCCACGGCCAGCTCGCGGGCATTGATATCGTAACCCCTGTCGTGACGAACTTCACCCGCCTGTGTCTCGACGCGCCTCGTCAGGCCGGCTTTGCCGCGCGGATTGTTTTAGCGCAGCGGCATGACCGAAGGATGCCGTGCATCCCTGCTGGAGCGCGCACCGGGGCGCCAGTGACCCCGCGTGACGGGTCGGCGGGCGCGATGTCGGAGGCGCGCGTTAGCCTGGCGGAATGTCGGGCAAGGTCTATGTCATCCACGAGAATCCCCAGTGGATTCCCCCGTTCGCAGCGGCGTTCGAGGCCGAAGGGGTGCCGTTCGAAGAATGGCTGCTCACCGACGGCTCGATCGACCTCGCGGTCGAACCGCCGGACGGCGTCTTCTGGTCGCGACTGAGTGCCTCGGCGCACACGCGCGACCACGCGCACAGCAAGGAGTTCGGCCGCGCCGTGTTGCGCTGGCTCGCGTCGTGGGGCCGCACGGTCATCAACGGTGCCGACGTCCTCGAGCTCGAGGTGAGCAAGGTCGCGCAGCACGCGGCGTTGCGCCACGCGGGTATCGACGTTCCTTGCACGGTCGCCGTCTTCGGCACCGACGACCTCGCCGCGGCCGCGGAGCGCTTCGGCGCGCCGTTCATCAGCAAGCACAACCAGGGCGGCAAGGGCTTGGGCGTGCGGCGGTGGGACTCCATCGACGACTTCACGGCGTGGGTCGCCGGACCCGACTTCGAGCACTCCCCCGACGGCATCACACTGCTGCAGGAGCTGCTCGTGGCCCGGACGCCGTTCATCACCCGGGCCGAGTTCGTCGCGGGCGAGTTCGTCTACGCCGTGCGCGTCGACACCAGCGCCGGCAGCTTCGAGCTGTGCCCCGCCGAGGCGTGCGCGGTCCCGGGCGCCGACGGCGTCGAGCCCGAGCCGCTCTTCCGCCTGCGCGACGATGTCGACCCGGCGCTGATCGACCGCTATCTCGCGTTCATCGCGGCCGAGGGTGTAGGGATCGCCGGCGTCGAATTCATCGAGACGCTCGACGGCCGCACGGTGACGTACGACGTGAACACCAACACGAACTACAACCCCGACGTCGAGGCATCCGCTCCCCGCTCAGGACCGCGCGAGATCGCGCGCTGGCTCGGCTCCCTGCTGCCGCGCGAAGTGGTCGGCATCCGTGGCTGAGCCGTCGACACCGCACAGCGAGTGGGACGGCTTCGGCTTCGCCACGCGGCAGGTGCACGCCGGCGAACAAGAAGACCTCACCCACGGTTCGCGCATCACGCCCGTACACCTCTCGGCGGCCTACCGGTTCGCATCGTTTCAGGAGGCGACCGACCGGTTCGCCGGTGCTGACCTCGGCCACCTCTACTCTCGCAATGCCAATCCGACCAACCAGGTCGCCGAACGTCGACTCGCCTCGCTCGAGGGCGGTTCGGGCGCAATCGTCGTGGGCTCCGGCCAAGCGGCCATCACGGTTTCGCTTCTCGCGCTCGCCGGCTCCGGTGAGCACATCGTCTCGACCGCCAGCATCTACAGCGGCACGCGCGTGCTGTTCGACCGCACGTTCGCGCGCATGGGCGTCACGGTGGAGTACGTCTGGGACCCGACCGACGAGGCCGAGTGGAACGCCCTGATCCGCCCCGAGACGAAGGCGATCTTCACCGAGACGCTGCCCAACCCCAAGAACGACGTCGTCGACATCGCCCTCGTCGGGCGCATCGCGAAACGTCACGGCATCCCGCTCGTCGTCGACAACACCATCGCGACGCCGTTCCTCATCCGCCCCATCGAGCACGGTGCCGACATCGTCGTGCACTCCGCCACGAAGTTCCTCTCGGGTCACGGCGCCAACCTCGCCGGGGCGGTCGTCGACGGCGGAACGTTCGACTGGGTGGCATCCGACCGCTCCTACCCCGCACTCACCGATACCCCGATCGCCACCCACCCGTCGCTCGTCGAGGCGTTCGGACCGCGCGCGTTCGAGCTGTCGCTGCGCTTCGGGATCGCCAACGACACCGGGCCGGCGCTCTCGCCGCTCAACGGATTCCTGCTGCAGCAGGGCATGGAGACCCTGTCGGTGCGCATGCGGCAGCATCTCGCCAGCGCGCGGACGATCGCGGAGTGGCTCGAGCAGCACGACGCCGTCGAGAGCGTCGACTACGCCGGACTCCCCTCGCATCCTCAGCACGACCTCGCCGTGCGCGACTATGGCGGGCTCTCGGGCTCGGTGTTCTCGTTCACCGTGCGCGGCGGCCGCGACGGGGCCGAACGCTTCTTCGACGCCCTGCGCCTGTTCAGCCGCATGACGAACATCGGCGACACGCGATCGATGGCACTGCACCCCGCCACGACGACGCACATCGGCTTCACGCAAGAGACGCGCGACCGCCTCGGGATCGCCGATGGCCTCGTGCGCCTGTCGATCGGGCTCGAGGATGCCGAAGACCTGATCGCCGACCTCGATCAGGCGCTGCGCGCGGCGGTGTGACGCGTCCCGGGACGACGCCGGGGCTGGTGAAGGGCCGCCGGCGCCGCGGGGGCGTGTGCTCCGCCGACGCAGTGGGTTCGGCACGCCGGGCAGACCCTGAGCTTGTCGAAGGGTCCGGGCACGCGGCCGCGCGCGGTGGCTTCGACGAGCTCAGCCACCTCGCATTCGCCTCGCGTCCTGGTGCACGGCCGCGGGCGGCGGGCTTAGTTGAGTGTCCAAGACATGCCGTGCGCGCCGGGCCGCTGCGGCATGTTCTGGACACTCAACAGGTTGGGCGCAGGGTCCGCCTGCGGCGGGCGGCGGCGGCGATGCCGGGCTGCCGGCGCAGTTGAGTGTCCGAGACATGCCGTGCGCGCGGCCGCGACGCGGCGTGTCTTGGACACTCAAGCGGGGTGGGAGGGCGCGGTCACGCGTCGCGCGACGCCTCCAGGCGCCGCACGCGCGGGATCACCTCGGCGGCGAAACGCTGCAACTCGGGCAGGTGCGGCGAGAACTGCAGCAGCAGCGTCGAGACGCCCACGTTCGCAAACTCCACGATGCGCTCGGCGACCTGGTCGGGGGTGCCCACGAGGTTGGGCCGCAGGCCGCGGTTCGACACCGAGTACTCCTTCAGGTCGACCGGGGTGTCGAGCTTCGACTTGCTGACGAAGTCCTGGTACGACCCGTAGGCCGCTCCCCCGCGCACGTCGGTGATCCGCTCGATCTCGGCCTGCGCCTCGGCTTCGGTGTCGCGCACCACGGCGTAGGCGGCCATGCCGAACGCCTCGAACGGCTTCCCGCCGGACGAGTCGCGACGGCGTCGCATGTCGGCGACCTTCGTCGACAGCTCCTCGAGCGTGCCGCCGTGGGTCAGGTACGCATCGGCGAAGCGGGTGATCGCCGTGCGACCGGCCTCGCTCTCGCCACCGGCGTACAGGCGCGGGACGACGCGGGGCTTCGGCTCGGTGTACGTCCCCTCGGTGCGGTAGTACTCGCCCTCGTATGAGAACGGCGTCTCGGTCCACAGCCCGCGCAGCACCTCCACCCACTCGATCGTGCGGGCGTAGCGGTCGTCGTGCGCGCTGAACAGGCCGTCGTACTGCTTCGCCTCCTCGGCCCACCACGCCGAGACCACGTTGAGGGTGAACCGTCCGCCGCTGATCTCGTCGATGGTCGCCGCCTGCTTCGCGGTGTGGAAGGGGTTGTGGAAACCGGGACGCACCGCCGCCATGAGCTCCAGCGACGAGGTCACCGCCGCCAGCGCCGCGGTGACCGCCCACGCATCCAGGGACGCCGCCTCAACGCCCTTGATGTCGTTGAGGTTCAGCTCGGGGATCAGTGTCAGGTCGAACCCGCCCTCCTCGGCGGCGCGGGCGATCTCTGCGATGTGGGCGAACGAGACGGGCGTCTGCTCATCGTCGACGTTGCGCAGCCACCCGCCGAAGATCGGGGTCCAGTAACCGAAACGTACGCGCTGGGGGGAGGTCATGGCATCCATCCTTCCGGCTGCGCGCGACAGAGGGGTCGGCCCCGACACTCTCTGTCATGTCGGACGCGGAACGATGCGTTCCCCCGGTAGCGGTAACACGGCGTTGGACTTTCGTCATAGCGGCGTAACACGGCATCCATAGGTTTCTTTCAGGATCGGCCAACCGATCCGTCCCCCCCCTCGTCGCGCGAGAAGCTCCACGTCGCGCGACGCGAACCCCATGGAGACCCCGTGCAGAGACGCATCCTCGCGGGCACTGTCGTCTGCGGCCTCGCCGCGACCACCGTGTTCGCCGCCCTCCCGGCTTCGGCCGCGATGGTTCCCCCTTCGCTGAGTGTGGTGCGGCCCGTGTCGCCGCTGATCGACATGCCCACCAGCTACCCCGTTCAGCCCGAGCTGAAGGTGTTCCCCGACCTGCCCGAAGACGCATCGATCGCGCGCGGCGTGCGTCCCTACGACGAGATCGCGCCGTTCCTGAACACGCTCATGGACACCAGCGACCGCGTCTCGGCGCAGGTCGTCGGCACCTCGGCGCTGGGTCGCGACATCTACCTCGTGACCGTCACGACCCCCGAGACCACCGCGCAGACGGCGCAGCAGTCCGACTGGCGCGACCTCGTCAAGGCCGACCCGACGGCCGCCGCCGCGGATGCGACGCTGCAGAGCGAGTACAAGGTGCCGATGTGGTTCAACGGCAACATCCACGGCAACGAGTGGGAGGGCACCGACGCGACCCTCAACTACATCGAGGACCTCGCCACGTCCACCGATCCGGCCACGACCGAGATGCTCGACGATCACCGCATCTACTTCACGGTGACCAACAACCCCGACGGCCGTGCCCTCGGGCAGCGCGGAACCGCGAACGGCTACGACCCGAACCGCGACTTCATCACGGGCGCCACGGCCGAGGCATCCATCGTTCGCGACCTGGCGAGCGTCATCCAGCCGACGTACTTCATCGACCTGCACGGCTACACGGACGTGCTGCAGGTCGAGCCCTGCGGCCCCCCGCACGGTGAGAACTACGAATACGACCTCTTCGTGCCGCACGCTTACGCCACGGCGCTGGAGATCGAGGATGCCGTGACCGCGGCGAACATCCCCGGTAACACCTACTACGACCCGGCGACCGACAGCGTGACCGAGACCAACACCGGTTTCATCAACATCCCCTACCGTGACCAGCGGTCGGGGTGGGACGACTGGCCCCCGATCTTCGCGCCGCAGTACGTGGCGTACCAGGGCGCCATCACCAACACCGTCGAGCTGCCGCTGGGGCGTTCGGGCGACCAGCCCGCCCGCGCGAAGGTGAACATCGAGGTCGCGGAGGTCGTCATCGACACCGTCGTGGACTACGTCGACGAGCACAGCGATGCGCTGCTCGACAACCAGATCGAGATCTTCCGCCGCGGCGAGGCCGGCGAGCCCAGCCGCGAGATCCCCGCCGACGTCGCACCCGAGGACCTCGCCCCGGGCGTGCCCGCGGAGTGGACCGACATCTGGGATGAGACCGACATCTACAACGCCGACTTCCCGCGCGCGTACGTCATTCCCGTGGGCGGCGGTCAGCGTTCGGATTCCGATGCGCAGACGCTCGTGCAGCAGCTGCTGGTCAACGGCATCGAGGTGGAGCGTCTGACGACGGGCGCGCGCCTGAACGGCGTGGACTACCCGGCGGGCTCGTTCTACGTCGACATGCATCAGCCGCTCCGTGGCCTGGCGAATGTGCTCCTGGCCGACGGCTCCGACATCTCGGACCGCGTCCCCGACATGTACGACATCTCGGCGTGGAGCCTCTCGCTGCTCTGGGGTGCGGATGTCGCGCGCATCGGCGAGACCACCGACCCGGCGCCGACCACCGCGGTCGAGGCGGTCACCGAGGCCCCGCTGACGGGTTCCGTGCCCGCGGGCGCCGGCTCGCTGACGTTCGAGCCGCGGGGTGTGGCCGACTGGCAGGCGATCAACGCATTGCTCGCCGCGGGCGTCGCTCTATCGCAGCTGCCGGACGGCACGGTGGTCGTGGGGGCGGACGCCCGGTCACGCGATGCGGCCGCCCTGGCTGCCTCGGTGTTCGGTGTCGACTTCGAACTCGGCGGGGCGGCGGCGACCGACGCCACCGAGCTGCGCAGCGTGCGTATCGGATACGTCGGCGACGCGGGGGACCGCGATGCGCTGACCAAGCTCGGCTTCACCGGACTCGTTCCCGTGACCGCCGCCACCCTGGCCGCGGGTGAGGTCGACCTGTCCGCCGTCGACGTCCTCTACGTGGGAACCGGGCTCAGTTTCACGCCGGAGGAGCAGGCCGGCGCCGACCGGGTGACGGCCTTCATCGCGGACGGCAAGCCCGTCGTGGGTCGCGGCGCCGGCGGTGCCGCCTTCGTGAACACCTTCGTCGCACCGCTCACCGCGGTGACCGGCACCCGCGGATCGAACGGCATCGCCCAGGTCGAAACGCCGGCTGAGGGTGTGCTGGGCGACTACCCGCAGGACACCGCCTTCGGGTATCCGTTCGCGTGGTTCCCCGCCCCGGCGGCCGGAGTGACGATCGAGCAGCGGTACGCCGGCACCGACGCCTTCGTGGCGGGTCACTGGCGCAGCACTCCCGGCCAGTCGATCCAGGATGCCGCGGGCCAGGCGTCGGCGGTCTCGCTCACGGGTCCGTCCGGAACACGCGCCTTCGTGTTCGGCACGTCGCCGACCTTCCGCGCGCACCCGGTCGGCGCCTTCAGCGACATCGCCCGCGCGGTGTTCTGGGCAGCGGATGAGCCCGTGGTCATCGAGCCGACCCCGACCCCGACTCCGGAGCCGACCGTGGCGCCGACCCCGGAGCCGACGCCCGAGCCGACCGTGGCGCCGACGCCCGAGCCCACCCCGGAGCCGACCGTCGCACCGACGGCCGAGCCGACCGCGGCCCCCACGGCCGTACCGACGCTCGCGCCCACCGCCTCGGCGACTCCGGCTCCCGGCACCGGCTCGGGACCGCTCGCGCAGACCGGCGCCGCCGACGTGTCATCGCTGGGCTGGCTCGCGCTCGCCGCAGGCATGATCGGTGTCGGGCTGATCGTGATCGGTCGGACGCGCTCGAAGACCTCGACGCGCTGACCCCGCTCCGGGGAGGGGCACCCGCCCCTCCCCGGAGTCCCCCCTCTGGAGTTCCACCCATGACCCACCTCGAAGAGCCCTCGCAGACACCGGATGCCACGGCCTCCGACCCGGCATCCCCCCGTCCTCCCCGCCGAGCGGCGCTCGCCGTGGGTTCGGCCCTCGTCCTCGGCGGCGTCGCCCTGGCCATCTGGGCGGTGACCACGACGGGTTCGACCGCACCGGAGGCGCAGCCGACGTCTGCGGGAACCGTCTCGACTGCCTCGTCGCCTCCCGCGGCCGGAGCGTCGCCGGCGTCGGCGCCGGCGTCGGCGCCGGCGTCGGTGGCATCCACTCCCCCGTCGGTTTCGACGGAAGGCCCGGTCATCTCGGCTTTCTCCGTCGAACCGACGGTGGCCGCCTGTCCTGATGACCGCGCCAGCACCGTGCCGCTGACGTTCTCGTGGACCAGCGAGGGCGCCGAGCGGGCCTGGATCGGCGTCGCGACGAGCGACGCCTCGGTGCAACCCGCGGCCGAGGTCGACCTCAGCTCAGCCGGTTTCTCCGGCCTGGTCTTCGCGTGCAGCGACGCCGATCAGGTGTTCACCCTCGCGGTGCAGGGTGCCGGCGGCACCGTGAGCGAGACCATCGCGATCACGCGCGAGCTCGACTGATCCCTCGTGGCGCCCCTGCGCCGGGCCCGAGGTGACTGAGCACGTCGAAGCCAGCGGTCGGCGCGCGTGCGGTGCTGTCTCGTCCGGAACGGTGGGCGGGCTCAGCGTCCTCCCGCGCGGGAGAACCGGGCTCGAGGTGGCTGAGCCTGTCGAAGCCACCGGTCCACCGCCTCACACACCGTCGAGCATCTCCTTCGACCGCGCCGTCTGCTCACGCAGCGCCTCCGCCAGAGCGACCACCGCGGGGATGCGCAGCGAGTCGGCGCGCACGACCATCCAGTACGGCAAACGCTCGCTGACGATCTCGGGCAGCAACCGTACGAGGTCGTCGTGACGGTCGGCGGCGAAACAGGGCAGCATCCCGATCCCGGCGCCGGCGCAGGTCGCCTCGACCTGCACGAGCACGTTCGTCGAGGTCACTCCGTCGCGCATCCGCGGCACGACGCGACGCGGCAGGTCGAGCGCCTCCACCTGCAGCATCGCGTCGACGAAGTAGACGAGGCGGTGGCGCTGCAGATCCTCCAGGTCCCGGGGGCTCCCGTGCGTCGACAGGTACGCGCGTGAGGCGTACATGCCGAGCGTGTACGGCCCGAGCTCCACGCTCGACCCCCGAGTGGTCTGCGGCTGCCCCACCACCACCTCGAGGTCGAGCCCCGGCCTGTGCAGAGAGGCGCGCCGCTGGGCGGCGACGATCTCGACAGACAGATCCGGATGCCGCTCGCGCAGACGCGCGATCGCGGGGGCGGCGATGAAGGCGCTGAAGCCGTCGGTCGCCGACATGCGGACGACGCCTGACACCGGATCGGGCTCCTCTCCCCCGGCCGCGAGCTGCGACATGGCCGCTTCGATGCGTCCGGCCGTCTCGGCGGCATGCTGGCCGAGGGCGGTGAGCTCCCACCCACGGCCGGACTGCGTGACCACCCGGCCGCCCAGCGCCTCCTCCAGCGCGCCGATCCGGCGCGCCACCGTCGTGTGGTCCACCGCGCGCAGCTGCGCGGCGGCGGTGTAGCGGCCGGTGCGCGCGACCGCCAGCAGAGTGAGCAGGTCGTCGGCGCGGACGGTATCGGCATCCATTCTGCAATTCTGCACACTCGCGTCGTGCAACTGGGCATTGCCGCAGTGCGTGCACCCGCCCAGACTGACGTGCGGATGTCACCGCCGACACCGAAGGAGCGTCATGGATTCCCCCACCCGCGCACGTCAGAGCGCTGAGCCCCCCACGAACCGGATCCGCCGGGTCGTCGCCGCCTCCATGGCCGGCACGGTCGTGGAGTGGTACGAGTTCTTCCTCTACGCCACCGCCGCCAGCCTCGTGTTCGGCACATTCTTCTTCCCGTCGTCGGGCTCACAGCTCGACGGCATCATCGCCGCCTTCGTCACCTACGCCGTCGGCTTCGTTGCGCGACCGCTGGGCGGGATCGTGTTCGGCCAGATCGGCGACCGGTTCGGCCGCAAGCCCACGCTGCAGGCGACGATCATCATCGTCGGTGCCGCGACGTTCCTCATGGGATGCCTTCCCGGCTTCGCGAGCGTCGGCTACTGGGCCCCCGCGATGCTCGTCGCCCTGCGGTTCATCCAGGGCTTCGCCGTCGGAGGGGAGTGGGGCGGCGCCGTGCTGCTGGTCGCCGAGCAGAGCCCCGACCGTCGCCGCGCGTTCTGGTCGAGCTGGCCGCAGGCCGCTGTGCCCGTCGGCAACCTGCTGGCCACCCTCGTGCTGCTGATCACCTCGTTCGTTCTCAGCCCGGCCGCGTTCCTCGACTGGGGCTGGCGCATCGCCTTCTGGCTCTCGGCCGTGATCGTGCTGGTCGGCTTCTGGATCCGCCGTCACGTCGAAGAGGCGCCGATCTTCCTCGAGGCCAAGGCGCAGGTCGAGCAGGAAAAGGCGACCTCGTTCGGTGTCGTCGAAGTGCTGCGCCGCTACCCCAAGGGCGTCGTGCAGGCGATGGGCGTCCGCTTCGCGGAGAACATCGTCTACTACATCGTCGTCAGCTTCTCGATCGTCTACCTCAAGGTCGTGCACTCCTACGACACCAGTCAGCTGCTGCTCGCACTTCTCATCGCCCACGTCGTGCACTTCGCCGTGATCCCGCCGCTCGGCCGGCTCGCCGACCGCGTCGGACGCCGCCCGGTGTACCTCGCGGGCGCGATCCTCAGCGCGACCTGGGCTTTCTTCGCCTTCCCGATGTTCGACACGCTCAACCCCGTGATGATCGTGCTCGCCGTGACGATCGGCCTGGTGTTCCACGCCGGCATGTACGCCCCACAGCCCGCCGTCATGGCCGAGCTGTTCCCGACGCGCATGCGCTACTCGGGCGTCTCTCTCGGCGCCCAGGTGACGGCGATCCTCGCGGGTTCCCTCGCTCCGATCCTCGCGACGCAATGGCTGCGCGATTTCGGCTCGTGGCTACCGATTGCGCTCTACATCGTCGCGGCGTGCATCGTCACCTCGATCGCTGTGCTGTCGTTGAAGGAGACACGCGGGATCTCGCTGCGGGACATCGACGCCGCCGACGCGGCGCGTACGGCCGACCGCGTGGGAGCGAAGGGATCCGCATGAGCACCGACCTGACCGGCCGTCGCGCCCTCGTCACCGGGGGAGCGAGCGGTATCGGCGAAGCGATCGCGCGCGCGTTCGCGGGCGCCGGGGCCGAGGTCACCGTCGCCGACCTGAACGCCGAGGGCGCCGAACGCGTGGCCGCCGACATCGGCGGTCGCCCGTGGGTCGTCGACCTGTCCGACACTGCGGCGCTGCATGAGCTCAGCCTCGACGTGGACATCCTCGTCAACAACGCCGGCATCCAGCACGTCAGCCCCATCGAGCAGTTCGACCCCGAGCGTTTCTCGTTCATGCTCCGGCTCATGCTGGAGGCGCCGTTCCTCCTCATTCGCGCAGCACTGCCGGGAATGTACGAGCGCGGCTTCGGGCGCGTGCTCAACGTCTCGAGCGTGCACGGCATCCGCGCGTCGGCGTTCAAGTCGGCGTATGTCACCGCGAAGCACGGCCTTGAGGGCCTCTCGAAAACAACCGCGCTCGAGGGCGGCCCGCACGGCGTGACGAGCGTGTGCATCGACCCGGGATACGTGCGCTCGCCGCTTGTCGAAAAGCAGATCGCCGATCAGGCCCGCGCGCACGGCATCGCCGAGGAGGAGGTGCTCGAGACGATCCTCTTGCAGGATGCCGCGATCAAACGTCTCGTCGAGCCGTCCGAGGTCGCGTCGCTGGCGCTCTGGCTGGCGGGACCGGATGCCGCGATGGTCACCGGCGCGAGCTACACGATGGACGGCGGGTGGTCGGCGCACTGACGCGTCGCGCGGGGTCGGGACCGCGCTTGTCGAAGTGCGCGGGGTCAGGACCCCAGCACGTCGAACACGATGGTGAAGAGCCACCACGCGCCGATTGCGACGGCGACCAGCACGGTCACCCACGAGAAGCCTCGTCGTAGGCGTCGTCCTGGTGCTGCGACGCCGACCGGGGGAGGGGTGAGCAGCGCCGCCGGTTCGGTCGACGCCCCCGGCACTCCGGATGCCACCGCGCCCGCGGTGGGGGCTGCGGCCAGGCGCTCGTCTCGCCACCGCGCCCACTGCGCGAGTTTGTCGTCGAGCGCGCCCACGGTCGACATCACCCACTGCCAGGTCGCGGGGTCGAGCGTCGACAGGTCGCGCCGGGAGTAGAGGAACAGCCATTCGTCGACGATCTCGACGTCGAGCTGCGCGGCGTTGTCGATGAAACGGGCCATGACATCGGGCGTGAACAGGTAGAGGGCGTCACGCTCGTACCCTTCGGGGCAGTACAGCGCGAAGTGCTGATCGAAGTCGCCCTCGAGGCTCAGACGTTGCCCACGCCCGAAGCTGACCGGCAGATTGGAGCCGCCGAACAGACCGTTGTTGCCCACGGCATCCAGCACGATGTGGGGGAGCGGAGTGTCGAGGCGGAGCGCGGCATAACCCCACCGGTGGGTCTGCTTGTTCTTACCCGAGCCGGTTTCGTAGCGGTAGTTGGCGACCTCGATGAAACGCGGATGCTCCCGGCGCATGAGATCGTGCGTGCCCCGGTCGTTGCCGATGCCGAAGATCATGCCCGGGAGCGGGGGATTCGTGTATCCCGGATGCCAGGTCATGCCGTTCGCGCGCGCGAAGCGGTCGAGCCGGTAGCGACGGACGGCCGAGCCGCGTAAGCCGCGCACGATCGCCACGGCGACGACCGCGACGATGGCGAGGATCACGAGGAAGGGCAGGGCAATGAGGGGGTTGCCGCTGCTCTCGGTGAACACTGCGACGACAACGGAGAAGAAGAGCGGGACGCCGATGAGGGCGAACGCGAGTCCCACGATGACGAGGATCACCACTGACACGGTGCGGCCCCGCAGCGCGCCCCGCTGCCGCAGCTCCGCGGTGAACGCACGTACCGCCGCCTTGTCGACGGGCTCGGTCAGCGGCGCGGTGTCGAGCGCTGCAGGTGTCGTCATGTGTCGCCTCCCCGTTCGACCGTATCGGGAGCGTCGGACATCGGGGAGGGGGAGCGCAGGCGTTCCCGCCCCGTCGCTGCGGCCGGGGAAACGCCGACGCATGGCATCCGCTAGACTACGAAGGTTGTCCGGCGACGCCCATGCGCGTGTGAGCCCGTGACGACGTGCACCACACCCTCCTGCTGCCGGGAAATGCCCGTCAGCCGTTCTAGTCCGAAGGAGGTGGGTTAGTGACGCACCAGTACGAACTCATGGTCATCTTCGATCCCGAGGTCGACGAGCGCCAGGTCGCTCCGAAGCTCGACGGATTCCTCAAGGTCATCACGGCCGATGGAGGAACCATCGACAAGGTCGACATCTGGGGCCGCCGTCGTCTCGCCTACGAGATCCGCAAGAAGAACGAGGGCATCTACGCCGTCGTCAACTTCGTCGCGACCAGCGAGGCCACGAACGAGCTCGACCGTCAGCTGAAGCTGAACGAGCAGATCATGCGCACCAAGGTCCTGCGCGCCGAAGAAGCGATCGCTCAGGTCGCCGCCGAGGCCAAGCGCTCCGAGGAGAAGGCTGCCCGCAAGGCCGCCGCTCCCCGCAAGGTCGAGTCCGCCGAGAAGGCTGCGAAGTAACGACGATGGCCGGCGAAACCGTCATCACCGTCGTGGGCAACCTCACCGCCGACCCCGAGCTGCGTTACACGCAGAACGGTCTGCCGGTGGCGAACTTCACGATCGCGTCGACCCCCCGCACGTTCGACCGTCAGGCGAACGAGTGGAAGGACGGCGAGGCGCTCTTCCTGCGCGCCTCGGTGTGGCGCGAGTTCGCCGAGCACGTCGCCGGTTCGCTGACGAAGGGCAGCCGTGTCATCGCGACCGGTCGCCTCAAGCAGCGTTCGTACCAGGACCGTGAGGGAAACAACCGCACCTCCATCGAACTCGAAGTCGATGAGATCGGTCCCTCGCTCCGCTACGCGACCGCCCAGGTCACCCGTGCCGCTTCCGGCGGCGGTGGTGGCGGCGGTGGCGGTCAGCGCCCGCAGGTGCAGCAGTCGAACGACGAGCCGTGGTCGACCCCCGGCTCGGACAACGGCGGCGGCAACAACAACAGCGGCGCCGACGCGTGGAGCACTCCCGGTTCCTACGGAGACGACACCCCGTTCTGATCTTCGCTGCGCCTCACGGCGCGACGACCCCTGAAATTCCGGATGCCATGCCCCGGTCCGCGTGACCGGCTCGGCATCCGAACCACACGAAAGAAGGAAGCATGGCTGGCAAGGCCACTGGCGACCGCCGCAAGCCGCGGAAGGGCGCGAAGAACGCAGCCCCCGCGAAGGCGATCCGCGTCGGCGTCATCGACTACAAGGACGTCGCAACCCTCCGCAAGTTCATCTCGGAGCGCGGGAAGATCCGCGCCCGTCGTATCACCGGTGTCTCCGTGCAGGAGCAGCGCCTGATCGCCCGCGCCATCAAGAACGCGCGCGAGATGGCTCTCCTGCCCTACGCCGGCGCCGGCCGCTAAGGAGCACCCGATGGCAAAGCTGATTCTCACGAATGAGGTCACCGGGCTCGGTAGCGCCGGTGACGTTGTCGAGGTCAAGAGCGGGTACGCCCGCAACTACCTCATCCCGCAGGGCTTCGCCGTGGCTTGGAGCCGCGGTGGCGAGAAGCAGGTCGCGTCGATCCGCGCGGCCCGCGAGTCCCGTGCGATCCACGACCACGAAGACGCCGTGGCCCTGAAGAACTCGCTCGAGTCGAACACCGTCAAGCTGGCCGTCAAGGCCGGCAACGAGGGTCGCCTCTTCGGTTCGGTCAAGACCGCCGATGTCGCCGACGCCGTCAAGGCTGCCGGTCTCGGCGAGCTCGACAAGCGCAAGATCCAGATCACCTCTTCGATCAAGTCGGTCGGCGAGCACGAGGCGACCGTTCGCCTGCGTGACGACGTCACGGCCGTGATCACCCTCCAGGTGGTCGCCGCGAAGTAATTCGCAGCACTCTCGAGAACGGCCCCGTTCCTGCTTCGGCAGGGCGGGGCCGTTCCGCGTCTCCGCCGGGGGTGCCGGCTTGCGTTGGGGCGGCTTTTCAGGGGTTTGGGGCGCGTTTGGTGCCTTTGGGGCGTCTTTTGTCCGCCCCGAAGCGCGGAACCCGCCCCAAACCGGGGGAGCGGTGGCCGTCATGCGAGGAACCCGCCCCAAACCGGGGGAGCGGTAGCCGCCATGCGAGGACCCCGCCGCGTGTCGCCGGGTTTCTCCGCAGACGGCCGCAGCCCCGCCGAGTAGGTACCATGTGCTCCACACAGCACTCCGGGGATGCCCCCGATACGTCCACGAGGAGACATCGTGACCGCTTTCGCACGCCTGCGCCGCGCCGCCGCCCTGACCGCCGTGGCCGCCGCCACGGTCGTCTCGCTCACCGCCTGCGCCTTCGCCCCGACCGGCTCCGACGCCGGTGACGCCCCCGCCTCCGAGGGCGCGCTGCAGACCGTCACCGCCGGCAAGCTCACCATCGCCACGGGCGAGCCCGCGTTCTCGCCATGGGTCGAGAACGACGACCCCGCCTCGGGCGAGGGCTTCGAAGCGGCCGTGGCCGACGCCGTGGCCACGCAGCTCGGCTTCTCGAAGGATGACGTCGTGTGGGTGCGCTCCACGTTCGACAGCGCCATCGCTCCGGGCCCGAAGGACTGGGACCTCAACGTGCAGCAGTTCTCGATCACCGACGAGCGCAAGAACGCCGTCGACTTCTCGTCGCCGTACTACACGACCACGCAGGCCGTTGTGACGACCGGGTCGTCGCCCGCTGCGTCTGCCACTGCTGTCGACGAGCTGAAGAACATCCCGGTCGGCGTGATGAGCGCCACGACCAGCTACCAGGTCGCCGAAGACCAGCTCGGCACCGCCAACCTCAGCGTCTACAACTCCAACGACGACGCCGTCGCCGCTCTCCAGGCGGGCCAGGTCGACGCGATCATCGTCGACCTCCCCACCGCGTTCTACCTCGCCGGTGCCGTGCTCGACGACGGCAAGGTCGTGGGCCAGCTGCCCGACTCCTCGGTCGGCGGTGACGAGCTCGCGTTCGTGCTGCCCAAAGACTCGGCGCTGACCACCGCGGTCAGCGAGGCCGTCGACGCTCTGCGCGCGGACGGCACGCTCGACGAGCTGCAGCAGACGTGGCTCGGCGGCACGGCCGCCGCTCCCGTGCTGAAGTAACAGCCGTGGCATCCACCCCCCTCGATGCCGAGTGGCGTCCGAGCGAGCTCGAACTCGGTCGGCGTCTCGAGCGGCGTCGGCAGTCGATGACGTCCGTGCTGATCGCGTTCGTCAGCTCCGTTGTCTTCGTCGTCGTGGTGGGGTGGGCGGTACTCTCCAGCCCCGGCTGGGAGGACGTTCGCCGCAGCTTCTTCGACATCGACATCGCGATCGCGAGCTTCCCGTCGATCCTCGTCGGGCTGTGGCTGAACATCCAGGTGCTGTTCGTCGCGGCGTTCGCTGTGGCGATCCTCGGAACGACGCTCGCGGTGCTGCGGTCGCTGCGGGGACCCGTCTTCTTCCCGCTGCGCGCCCTGGCCACGGTGTACACCGACCTGTTCCGCGGCATCCCGCTGCTCATCGTGCTGTACCTCGTGGGCTTCGGCCTGCCCGCGCTGGGCATCTTCGGACGTGTGCCGGTCGTGCTGTGGGGAACGATCGCGATCGTGCTGACCTACTCGGCGTACGTCGCCGAAGTGCTGCGCGCGGGCATGGAGGCCGTGCATCCCTCGCAGCGGGTCGCCGCCCGCTCGATGGGCCTCACGCACGGACAGACGCTGCGCATCGTCGTCATCCCGCAGGGCGTGCGCAAGGTCATCCCGGCGCTGATGAACGACTTCGTGTCGATGCAGAAGGATGTCGGGCTCATCTCGGTCCTTGGAGCGGTGGATGCCGTGCGCGCAGCGCAGATCGCCGCGGCCGAGTACTACAACTTCACGCCGTACGTCGTGTCGGCGCTGCTGTTCGTGGCCATGGCGCTCCCGATGATCCGGCTCACCGACTACGTCTCGGCGCGGCTGGCGAAGCGCGAGCAGACGGGCGGGGTCGTGTGAGCGTGCTCGACGTCCGCAGCGTTCGCAAGACCTTCGGCGACCACGTGGTGCTCGACGGCATCGACCTCGCGATCGACCAGCACGAGGTCGTCGTGCTCATCGGCGCGTCGGGGTCGGGCAAGTCGACGCTGTTGCGCACCATCAATCTCATCGAGCGTGTCGACGACGGCCAGATCCTGCTGAACGGCGACGATCTGACCGATCCCACCATCGACGAGGACTCCGCCCGTGCACGCATCGGCGTGGTCTTCCAGCACTTCAACCTCTTCCCGCACCTGCGTGTGATCGACAACGTCACGCTCGCCGCGCGCAAAGTGCACCGGATGCCGAAACCCGACGCCTACGCCCGCGGCACCGAACTGCTCGAGCAGCTCGGCCTCGGGGCCAAGGCGCGGGAGTTCCCCGACCGTCTCTCCGGCGGCCAGCAGCAGCGCGTCGCGATCGTGCGCGCGGTGATGACCGATCCCGAGCTGCTGCTGCTCGACGAGATCACGTCAGCGCTGGATCCGCAGCTCGTCGGCGAGGTGCTCGACCTGGTGCGGGTACTACGCGACCGCGGGTCGACCATGCTCATGGCGACGCACGAGATGTCGTTCGCTCGTGAGGTGGCCGACCGTATCGTCTTCCTGAAGAACGGACGCGTCGTCGAGCAGGGCACGCCCGCCCAGATCCTCGACGCCCCGCAGCATACCGACACCATCGCCTTCCTCGAGCGCGAGCGTCGCGGCGGCGCGCTGTAGGACCGGGCTCCCGGGTCGGGGGTGGCTTCGACAGGCTCAGCCACCACGTGTCAGCGCTCTCTGTGCGGCGGAGGTGCCTGAGCCTGTCGAAGGGGCCGGACCCGTCGCTGCCCCGCGTGCTCGCGGAGGTCCCTGAGGCTGTCGAAGGGACGGCACCCGTCATTGAGTCGGGTGTCCGCAGAGGTCCCTGAGCTTGTCGAAGGGGCCGGACCCGTCGCTGCCCCGCGTGCTCGCGAAGGTCCCTGAGCTTGTCGAAGGGGCCGGTACACCGTGGATGTCCCGACACCCCGGGCGCGCCACGACACCGGATGCCGCCCCCAATAGCCGGCATCCGGTGTCGCCTGCCGGGGAGGGGTCACCCCCTCCCCGGGGTCAGTGCGTCAGACGGTTGCGCGGTGACGACGCAGCAGCAGCAGCGCGCCTCCCAACACGAGGGCCAGCAGACCCGCCAGGCCGAGGCCGGCGGCCGCCGATCCGTCAGCTCCTGTGACCGCAAGCGTCTTACCGGTGCCCGAGCGTGTGCTCGTGCCCGAGGCGACGGGTGACGCGACCGAGTACGACGTGGACGAGACCGACGCGGTGGAGCCCATCACCGGAGTGGTGGTGCCGGACGTTCCGGGGGTCCCCGGTGTTCCGGGGTTGTCGGGCGTTCCGGTGTTGCCGGGGGTACCGGGCGTTCCAGGGTTACCGGGTGTTCCGGGTGTTCCGGGTGTTCCGGGGGTTCCGGGGGTTCCAGGCGTTCCGGGCTGACCGGGGTTGCCGGGCGTTCCGGGGTTGCCGGGGGTACCGGGCGTTCCAGGGTTACCGGGCGTTCCGGGTGTTCCGGGGTGGCCGGGTGTTCCGGGCGTGCCGGGCGTGCCGGGCGTTCCAGGGTTCCCAGGCATCCCAGGCGTTCCGGGGGTGCCGGGCGTTCCGGGGGTGCCGGGCGTACCGGGGTTGCCCGGCGTACCGGGGTTGCCCGGCGTCCCAGGCGTGCCCGGGTGACCGGGCGTCCCCGGGGTCCCGGGCGTTCCCGTACTCGAACCGTCCGTGGTGCTGTCACCGATCACCGACACGGCGTTGCCGCCGATGGTGACGGGCAGGCTGATCGGGACGATCAGCTGGTTGCCGCCGAGGAGGCTGTCGCTCCCGTCGGTCGAGATACCACCCAACAGGCCGCCCGAGGTGCCGCCGGTGGTGGTGGCATCCTTCGAGGTGCTGTCGCCGATCACCGAGACGGCGTTCCCGCCGATGGTGACGGGCACGGAGATCGGCAGGACCGCCTGGTTGCCGCCGAGGATGCTGCCGCTTCCGTCGGTGGTCACGTCGCCGATTGCCGCAGCGGAGGTTCCGCCGGTGGTGGTGGCGCCTTCGGTGGAGCTGTCACCGATCACGGACACGGCGTTCCCGCTGATGGTGACGGGCAGCGAGATCGGGGCGACGAGCTGGTTGCCGCCGAGCAGGCTGTCGGTGCCGTCGGTCGTAACGTCGCTGCCGGTGCTCGGGTGGGCGGAGCCGCCGATGGTGGTGGCGTCCTTCGAGGTGCTGTCGCCGATTACCGAGACGGCGTTCCCGCCAATGGTGACGGGCAGTGACACCGGCAGGACGGCCTGGTTGCCGCCGATGATGCTGCCGGACCCGTCCGTGGAGACGTCGCCTGTGCTCGGGTGGCCGGAGCCGCCCGTGCCGCCCGTGGTCGTGGCATCCGAGGTGTGGCTGTCGCCGATCACCGAGACGGCGTTCCCGCCGATGGTGACGGGCACCTCAACCGGTACGACGGCCTGGTTGCCGCCGAGCAGGCTGTCCGACCCGTCAGTCGAGACATCTCCGCCCGAGCCGGACCCGGACGATCCGCCCGTGGTCGTGGCATCCGAGGTCGTGCTGTCGCCGATCACCGAGACGGCGTTGCCGCCGACGGTGACGGGCACCGAGACCGGCACGACGGCCTGGTTGCCGCCGAGCAGGCTGTCCGACCCGTCAGTGGTCACGTCGCCACCCGAGCTGGAGCCGCCTCTGTCGTGGCCGGAGCCGCCGTGCCCGGAGCCGCCCTCCGTCGAGCCGTCGTGGCCCGCGCCCGACGATCCGCCGGAGGTGGTGGCGTCCGAGGTGTGGCTGTCGCCGATCACCGAGACGGCGTTGCCGCCGACGGTGACGGGCAGGTCGACCGAGACGAGGGCCTGGTCGCCCGAGAGCAGTCCGCCTGCTCCCGAGGTGTCTGCGGCGTTCGCAATGCCGCATCCGAGAACGGCCAAGCCGCTCCCGACGAGCGCGCCCCAGAGGGCACGCGAGTAGAACTTGCGCATGAGAGTTTCTCCTGTAGATGAGTGAGGGTGCGCGAACGCGCGGGGTCGTCAGCCGTGCAGAGCACGGCGCGACCGGCCTCAGTCAGGAGAAGCGTCGGTGTCGTAGACGGGAATGCCGGGGAGGTCGTCGTCGACGTCGCCCCCGCGAGTGAGAAGTGCCAGCGCGAACGAGAACGCGTCGTGGTCGGCGGTGGCGGCGGTCGTTCCTGCGATTCCCGAACCCGCGGATGCCGAGGATCCCGCGCCGGTGCTCACTCCGAGCGCTGCGGGAGCGGCGTCCTCAGACTCGACCGGGGCAGCGGGCGCCTCGGTGGTGGAGGGGATGGATGCCGGGGCCACGGCCTCGAAGTAGTGCGCGACCTCCGCAACCGCTATCTCCACGCGTGTCGTCGGGGCCGGGGCGGAGACGGCGGGCAACGGGGGAGCGGTGACCGTCTTGGTCGCCTCCGTTACGGCCGGCGCCGTAATGCCCGAGGGGGCTGCCGGCGGCGTCACGGGGGGAGCCGTGACGCCGGGTGCAGGGGAGAGCACCTCGCCGCCGCCGCTGGGGAGCGACGGGACGACCGGAGCGATCTCGGGCGCCGTACCGACGACGACCGGGAGCGTTTCGTCGACGGCCCCGGCCACGCCGGTGACGACGCCACCCAGGCCGGTCTGCTCGACGACGGGACCGACGATGGGAAGGGATTCGGCGGTGTCGACGACCGGGTCGACGATCGCGCCCACGACGCCCGAGGAGGCGACGTCGGTCACGACGTCGGCCACGACACCGACCGTGCCGCCCACGAGCGTGTTGGCGGTGTCGACGAGGGCAGGGGCTGTGTCGGTGACGACTCCGGCAACGGGGGAGACGAGCTGCGCCACGGGGGCCGTGACGGCCTCGGCGACGGGTGCGACCGTCTCGGCGACGACCCCACCGGCCGGCGTGACGACATTGGCGGCGACCGGCTCGATGACGGCGGCGGCGACCGGCTCCACGACTCCGGTCGCGACGGGCTCGACGACCTCGGAGACGACGGGTTCCGCGACCTGGGTGACGACGGGTTCCACGACCGCTGTGGCTACCGGTTCCGCGACGGCGACTACTGGTTTCGCGACGGTGGCGACCGGTTCGGTGACGGCCTGGGCAGCCGGCTCGAGGGCGCTGGTGACAGGATCGACGGCCTTGGTGACCGGCTCGACCGCGCGGGCGACCGGCTCCGCAGTCTGAGCCTCCGGCCGCGCGGTGTCACTGGCCACCGGCTCTGAGACGGTGTTCGCGACCGGCTCCACAACGGCAGTAGCGACCGGCTCGACGACGTCCCCGGCGGTGTCGGTCACGCCGTTCACCGTCGAGCCGACGGCCCCCAGCAGACCCGACCCGGAGTCGTCAGCGGAGGCCGACGTCGCGCTGGCGAAGAGCGAGAGCACCGCAATGGCGAGGGCCATGAGCACGCCGCACAGGAACACGCGCAGAGTGCGCGGCATCCCCGTCCTCAGCGTGGCATCCATGATTCGCCCCCCAAAGGTGAATCGTCGGTGACTCAGGTCGGCGACGATACGCCTGGATCCGCGCGGGCGAAAGAGGGCGGGTGAACTGTCAGTAGTGGGTACGTAACGAGATGGTGGCGGGGCGACACGCCCAGGCGTCGGAAGATTTGACATGGGATGCCGTCCGTCGGTACGCCGCCGCCGAGTTATCCCCCGAGTTGTACACATGCGTTTGTCAAGTCGAGGAACCTTCAAGGGCTACTTCAACCGGGATTTCCCCACACAACCTGTGGACAAATAAACGCCAGGTGAGGGTGCATATATTACGTCGAATCCACAGTCATCCACCGACTTGTCCACAGGAGTTGTGCACAGAGACTGCGGCGTTTCCCGCACACTCTCCACAGAGTTATCCACAGGCACATTTGCGTGGGTCGAGGGTGGTATCTACCGTGGGGGCAGCCCCTCGGGCATCCCTGTCACCCTGCCGCGCGCGTCGATGTCGGACGTCGGTGATCAGATGCTCCCGAGGTCGTTCCACCTCTCGCCATCGCATCCTTCGCGCGCGCGTGAGGGGGGCGCAGGGGCGGCCCGAGAGCAGAAGGAGAGCCCGTGTCGATCGCTGACATCGCCGAGGAGCGTCTCGGAAAAGCACCGCGTCCCGAGCGCACGCCCCCGCACGACATCCTCGCCGAGCAGAGCGCTCTGGGCGGCATGCTGCTGTCGAAGGATGCGGTGGCCGATGTCATCGAAACGCTCCGCGGCGGCGACTTCTACGTGCCGAAGCACGAGTTGATCTTCGAGGCCATCCTCACCCTCTACTCGCACGGTGAGCCGACCGACGTCGTCGCCGTGACCGACGAGCTCATCAAGACCGGCGAGCTTCAGCGCGCCGGGGGAGCGGACTACCTCCACACGCTCACCTCGATCGTGCCCACGGCCGCCAACGCGGGCTACTACGCCTCGATCGTCGCCGAGCGCGCGCTGCTGCGTCGCTTGGTCGAGGCCGGCACGCGCATCGTGCAGATGGGCTACGCCGGCGAGGGCGACCCGGTCGATCTCGTCAACAGCGCCCAGGCCGAGATCTACAACGTCTCGGGCGACGACAGCGCCGACGACTACATCCCCCTGACGATGGCGGTGGATGCCGCGGTCGAAGAGATCGAGGCCGCTCGCGGTCGCGACGGGTCGATGACCGGCATCCCCACCGGCTTCGCCGGTCTCGACCAGCTCACCAACGGTCTGCACCCGGGCCAGATGATCGTGCTCGCCGCGCGCCCCGCCATGGGTAAGTCGACGCTCGCGCTCGACTTCGCCCGCGCGGCCGCTATCAAGTCGAACGCGCCGTGCATCTTCTTCTCGCTCGAGATGGGTCGCTCCGAGATCGCCATGCGCCTCCTCAGCGCCGAGGGCTCGATCCCCCTCCAGAGCATGCGCAAGGGAACGCTCGACTCGCGCGACTGGACCACCGTCGCCTCCACGCGCGGTCGCATCAACGACGCCCCCCTCTACATCGACGACAGCCCCAACATGACGCTGGTCGAGATCCGGGCGAAGTGCCGCCGGTTGAAGCAGCGCGAGGGTCTGAAGATGGTCGTCATCGACTACCTGCAGCTGCTCACGAGCGGTAAGCGCGTCGAGTCCCGTCAGCAGGAGGTCAGCGAGTTCTCGCGTGCGCTGAAGCTGATGGCGAAGGAGCTGCAGGTTCCCGTCATCGCCCTCTCGCAGCTGAACCGTGGCGCCGAACAGCGCGCCGACAAGAAGCCAGCGCTTTCCGACCTGCGTGAGTCGGGCTCGATCGAGCAGGATGCCGACATGGTGGTGCTGCTGCATCGCGAGGCCGCGTACGAGAAGGACTCGCCGCGCGCGGGCGAGGCGGACTTGATCGTGGCAAAGCACCGAAACGGGCCCACGGACACGATCACGGTGGCGTTCCAGGGGCACTATTCGCGGTTCGCGGATATGGCGCCGGGGATGTAACGCAGTTGATCTGACATCAGGACGGGCGGACTCCATTGTCGAAACTGAAGCTCAGCTTGAACTTCTCGCGGATCGAATGCGAACGCTGCGCTGCGGACCGCGTGCTGGGAGTGAAGTGCGCGGAGTGTGGAAGTCTCCCCAGGAAGGGCGAAGTCAACTCGCCGGTCGTTCGGCGTCGACAGTTGACCAGTGAGGTAGACGCAGCGATTGAGCGTGCGTCGGCGTCCAAAAATACGCTGAACGTCGAAGATGCTGAGCCTGCCGTTACCTCTTCGCTGAAATTGCTGTTGTCAGGCTTAAACAGACTGCGTGCACCGGGAACGTCTGCTGGGGGAATCGCGGATATCTCCTGGGCCGTCAGCAGCCTGAATCAGGCAGTGGCGACGCTGCGTGAAGCCTCAGGCCTCAGGCCGGCCGCGCGAGCGCGCGCCTACCTCAAGGTGGGGCTCGATTTGCAGCGCCTGTGGCCCCTTTACCGAGAAGCGCTCACAACGCTCGACATCGCCCAGGCACAACGTAAAGCCATCGAAGCTCAAGCAGTTATCGACACTTCGGCACGACATCTGGACGCTCTCGCGGCTGATATGGATGCCACGAGCGAGTTCGCGACCGTCGAACGGGGCGAAAGCCTTGCTCTGCAGGTTTTCCGCGGGTTGCGCTCGCGACACCCCGGGCTCGACATCCCGGCCTTGGTCGAACTGGGTGGACGGGAGTACTCGGATCAGACCGGGAAGGAAGCCGGAACCGGGGCATCCCTGGACTACCTGATCGTTCAGCTGGTCGCGCGTACCTACCTCGACCCCGCGGCGCTCTCAGAGAAGTTTGCTGAGATCTCCGCGGTAGCCCCGCCCAGAACCCGCGTCCTCGCTGTTTCCCAGATGCGCGAGTCTCTCCGGGACTTTGGCATTTCGCGGAGAGATGTGTTAGAGGCTCTCCATCAGTTCCATCTACTTGCCAACAGCGAGATGGACCCGGCCGCCATGTTTCGACGCTTGGCCAAGACCGTGGGCGAGTTGTATGAGGCGGCACTGCCGATCTTTGCGTGGGCGCGACTTCTTCTGAGCGAACAAGCTGACCTAGAGAGCTACCTACGGCTGGCTCGCGATGACTCGACCGCAATGACGACCTGGCTCCAGGGACCTCTTCCGAAGACGGCGCAAGATCTGCCGAAGTACCTTCGGCACGCGGGTCATCACGGGCGGTCGTTCGAGGTCGACGTCGTCGGTGGGACGGTGACCATTCAGCTCCGTTCCCACACGGAACGCATGACTTTGAGCGAGTATGTCGACAAGGTGTACGCACTTCTCGAGTCAGTGCTGGCAGTGCAGTGGTCGATCGCGAATTGGCTGGAGTTGTCCGGCGTCGACGTCCCGGTGGATACCGGCCTGGCCGCAGCCGTCGGACTCACCCCAGATGTACTCATCAGGCTATGGCTCGAAGAAGGCAGGCTGCTGACGGTTCGCAAGTCTCGGGTCAGTGGTCGACTCTGGCAGATTGTGGCTGACTTCGACCGAGACCACGTTCTGAGTACGGCACTCGTTGCGGCGCAACAGTGCGGTGACATATGTGACGTCGTCGAGGTACTAACCACCGGCGCGTCCGAGCCAAATTGGCATCTGAATCTGACGGATTACGAAAAGGCCATGGAGGCGCCGCCTGCCGAGGGTGCTGGAGCGGTCATGCGGCTCTGCCAGTTCAGGCACGCGATTCTGCAGAGTGACACTTGTCTCCTGACCCAAAATGACCTCGAATTCGCGGCCATCGCTATCGGAGGGTCGGTTCTCAAGGGCGCGCTTGAGCACATACCGCTCCTTCGCGAAGTCCGTGTTCTCGCTGAGCTTCATGGAGCAGTCGCCGCCGAGACCCTTGCAGTGCGCGCGATCAGGGCGTCAAGAGATGGGAACGAGCGTGAGGTTCTCCGAGAGAATGCCGAGCGACTGAAGTATCTAAGTCCGCCGGCAGTCCCTACGCCTCGCAATATCAGGGTGTACGTGAGGTCGGATTACCTGGGTCCGCACAATCAGCTTTCGCGCGCATCAGCGTGACTTCGGTCATAGATGCCCCAAGCCTGACCCGGACCACGTCCCGCAGACTATCTTCGCCATCGTCCAATCCTGGACCAGCTACACGGTAGGTGGGGTAGCACCCAAGCGAAGAGTAACTGCGCTGGCGATGGTCTCCTCGGCGAGGCAATCTGTCCTGGGACTCCGGGAGGCGTGCGCAACACCGGTGGCCGATGGGTCAGCGCCCCACGTACCCCATGTGCACCGCGTTGTAGCGATCGCCGTGCACGCCCACGCTCTGGGCGAGGGTGTCGAGGTCGGCGAGGTCATCCGCCGACAGCGCCACCTCCGTCGACCCCGCGTTCTCTTCGATACGGGTGACGCGTCGCGTACCGGGGATCGGGACGATCCACGGATGCTGAGCCAGCAGCCAGGCGAGTGCGACCTGCCCGGGCGTGGCTCCTCGCGTTTCGGCGACCGTGGCGATGCGTGTCACGAGGGCGTGGTTGGCTTCGCGGTTCTCCTCCGTGAAGCGGGGGATTGTCGATCGCACGTCGCCGTCGGCGAACGACGTCCTCTGGTCGACGGTGCCCGTGAGGAACCCTTTGCCGAGCGGGCTGAACGGCACGAACCCGATACCGAGTTCCGCCAGCGTCGGCAGCACCTCGGCCTCCGGGTCGCGGGTCCAGAGCGAGTACTCGCTCTGCAGCGCCGTCACGGGGAACACCGCGTGCGCTCGCCGGATCGTCGCGGCGGACGCTTCCGACAGCCCGAAGTGACGCACTTTGCCCTCGGCGACCAACTCCCCGACGGTGCCGGCGACATCCTCGATCGGCACGTCGGGGTCGACACGGTGCTGATAGAGCAGGTCGATCGCGTCCGTGCGCAGTCGTCTCAGCGAGGCGTCCGCGACGGCGCGGATCTGCTCCGGCCGGCTGTTGAGCCCGACGCTCTTGGCATCCTGGATGTCCCACCCGAACTTCGTCGCGATCGTGACGTGATCGCGGACGGGCTCGAGCGCCTCGCCGACGAGCTCCTCGTTGACGTAGGGGCCGTAGACCTCCGCGGTGTCGAAGAACGTGACTCCCCGGTCGACCGCAGCGCGGAGCACGCCGATCATGTCGTCGCGGCTTCCGGGGTTGGGTCCGTAGCTCTGCGACATCCCCATGCAGCCGAGTCCGACCGCCGAGACCTGTAGTCCCTGCCCCAGTGTGCGAGTGTGCATTCTCAGTCGTTCCTCCGTGCTGTGTGTGCGTCGATTCCCGACGTGGCAGTCGCCGCGACATCGTTCGTCGCCTGCCAACTGGCGAGCAGCCGGAACCGCTCCTCGCTCTCCGAACCGGTCTGCGGAACGTAGACGAGGAACGTGAGTCCCGGATGCTGGACGAACTGCATGTCTTCGTAGCTGAGCTCCAGCGCTCCGACGACGGGGTGGGTGAACTGCTTCATCCCGGCGCCGTGCTGCCGCACGTTGTGAGCACCCCACCTGACGCGGAACTCGTCGCTGCGCGTGGAGAGTTCGCCGACGAGATCCTGCAGGGCGCGGTCGTAGGGGTCGCGGCCGGCCTCGGTGCGGAGGATGCCGACCGTGATGTCCGCCGCCTTCTCCCAGTTGGGGTGGAAGTCGCGGGCGCGCGGGTCGAGGAAGGTGTACCGGGCGAGGTTCCCGTCGCCCGGTGACTCGAAGACTTCTGTCTGCAGCGCGCGTCCGAGGGCGTTGACGGCGAGGATGTCCATCCGGCCGTTGCGCACCATCGCCGCGCCGCCGGTGATCGCGTCGAGCATCAGCTCCATTCCGGAGCGGACGGATGCCGGGGTGCCCGGCTTGCGACGCGATCTCGGCGGCGTCTGTCCAGCCGCGCGGGCCAGATCGAACAGGTGCTCGCGTTCGGCGTCGTCGAGCTGCAGGGCCTGCGCGATCGCGTGCAGCACGGATTCGGATGCGCCGGCAATCTGTCCGCGTTCGATCTTGGCGTAGTACTCGATGCTCACGCCGGCGAGCGTCGCGACCTCGTTGCGGCGCAGGCCCGGCACTCGCCGGTTGCTGCCGCCGGGGATTCCCACGTCGTCCGGGGTGACTTTCGCGCGACGAGAGGTGAGGAACTCCCGCACCTCTGCCCTGTTGTCCATGCGTTCGACGTTACGCGCGGGCCACCGCGCCGTGGGATGCCCTGTCAGTACACGTAACGCCAGAGACTTCCTCCTCCACGCGGGAGGCGGTTCATTGGTGGTGTCTGACAAGGAGGACACCATGACCGAAGAGCAGAACGGATGGACCGGAGGGCAGCGCGCCTTCGGAGACTTCGCACCGGGCCTCGTCCACTACACCGACAAGGTGCTGTTCGACGAGGTGTGGGAGCGCAAAGACCTTTCCCCACGCGACCGGAGCCTCATCACCGTCGCGGCGCTGACCGCGATGGGCAAGACCGATCAGCTGCGGTTCCACCTCGACTACGCCCGCCAGAACGGGGTCACCGACGACGAGCTGAAGGAAGCGATCCTCCACCTCGCGTTCTACACCGGCTGGCCCAACGGCATGGCCGCGATGACCGTGCTGAAAGACATCACCGACGAGACGGACAACTGAGATGACCTTCGACAGCCTCTTTCCGCGCGGAGACAAGAACGACGCGTTCGCGCAGTACTTCATCGGGCAGAGCTACCTCGCCCCCCTCGCGAGCCTCGGCATGAGCGTCGCGAACGTCACTTTCGAGCCGGGATGCCGCAACAACTGGCATCGCCACAACGCCACCGCCGGTGGGGGGCAGATCCTGCTCGCGACCGCCGGCAGCGGTTGGTACCAGGCAGAGGGCGAGGAGCCGGTCAGCCTCACCCCCGGCACGGTCATCGAGGTCCCCGCGGGCACGAAGCACTGGCACGGCGCCAAGGCCGACTCGTGGTTCAGTCACGTCGCCATCGCCGTCCCGGGCGAGGACACCTCGAACGAGTGGCTCGAGCCCGTCGCCGACGAGTACTACGACGCGCTCGGGCCGCAGCGGGGCAGCGACTCGGCCGGCTGAGGGCGAGATCGGCGCGTCTTCTTGAGCCGTCTGAAAGCTGCGCCCGTCGCGCGCGGGGTGGGCGCCCCGACACCCCGCGCGGACGATCACCCCGTCAGGGACGGATGAGCACCTTCAGCGCTTCGCGCGCGTCCATCAGCCGGTAGGCCTCGGCGATGTCGTCGAGCGGGAGTTCCCGATCGAAGACCTTTCCGGGATCGATCGTGCCGTCGATGACCTGGGGGATGGCGGCCTCCAGGTAGGCGCGCACGGTGGCGGGGCCGCCGGTGAGGGTGGCGTTCTTGCCGAACAGGGAGGCGAAGCCGACGGCGGCATCCTCGTACTGGGGAACGCCTACGCGCGAGATGACGCCGCCCGGGCGGACGATGCCGTACGCCTGCTCGTACGCGGGCATGTGTCCGACCGCTTCCAGGACGACGTGCGCCCCTTCGCCGCCGGTGAGTTCGAGGACCTTCGCGATCCCCTCGTCGCCGCGCTCGGCGACGACGTGGGTGGCGCCGAACTCCCGGCCGAGATCCGTGCGGGCGGTGTGACGGCCCATCAGGATGATCGTCTCGGCGCCGAGCTGACGTGCGGCCAGGACGGCGGAGAGCCCGACGGCTCCGTCGCCGATCACGGCGACGGTCTTGCCCGCCTCGACACCACCGCGCACGGCGGCGTGGTAGCCGGTCAGGTACACGTCGGAGAGGGTGAGCAGCGAGGGCATGAGCGCGTCGTCAGTCCCGGCGGGGATCGCGACGGCGGTTCCATCGGCGTAGGGAACCCGCAGCATCTCGGCCTGCGTGGCCGAGGGGGCGCCGTCGAAGAATCCACCGTGCACGCACGAGGTGGTGATCCCGTCGCGGCAGAACGCGCAGGTGCCGTCCGACCAGGCGAACGGGACGATGACGGTGTCGCCGACGGCGAGGGTGGTGACGTCGGCGCCGATCTGCTCGATGATGCCGATGGCCTCGTGGCCCATGCGGCGACCCTCGGGGGTGTCGCCGAGATCGTGGTACGGGTGCAGGTCCGACCCGCAGACGCAGGCGTAGGTGACGCGGATGACCGCGTCGGTGGGTTCCTCGATGGTCGGTTCGGGCACGTCGACGACGCGGACGTCACCGGCGGCGTACATGAGGGTTGCGCGCATGATGTTCTCCTTCATGGGTGGTGCAGGGGGGCGGGTGGGTCGGACGTCGTGCATCGATGAAAGACGCTGTCAGTCGACGATCTCGACGGTCACGGGGCCGCCCTCGAGGAGCGAGAGTTGCTCCTCGGTCGCGACGTACGTGCCGATGTGCAGGGTGGCATCCGAAAAGCCGATGCCGTCGGCGTTGTAGTAAAAACCGAGGTTCCCCCAAGAAGTGAAGTAAATGAGGTCTCCGTCCTCGGGGTCGGAGCCGGGCGAGCCGTCGTGGGCGAGCTCACGGGGGAGGTACGAGATCTTCTCGCGGCCGGCGAACTCCTCGAACGTCAACTGCGTCGGGAGGAGGGAGAGGAAGTCGCGCACGCCGGGGCTGTCCTGGCCGACGGTGACGTCGACGCTCGTGCGGTCGGACGTGAACCGCACCACCGTGCCCACGATCTGCCCAGGTTCATCGGTGGGCGTCGGTGCCGGTGCCGACGATGACTCGACGCCGGCGACCGTCGGTGTGGCGGAGGCCGCGGGCGGAACCGACGATGCAGCGGTGGGGGAGCAGGCGGTGAGCGCCGCGGTCGTGAGCGCACCGACGGCGACGGCGAGCAGCGCACGACGCCGGCGTTCCCGCTCCCTGCCGGTGGACGCGATCACAGGCTGCGACCCTTCTCGGTTCCGGCGTACTCGTCTTCGGTGAGGTGAGCGGCTGACGCACGCGGCTGGGGTCGGCGAGCGAGCAGGAGGAAGGCTGTGCCGGCGAGGATCACCGCGACGGTGGTCACCAGGCCGAGCGGAAGGATGCTGAGCGCCCCCGCCACCCCGACCAGGGGCGCGGCGATCCCCCCAAACCCGAACCGCACCATGCCGAGCAGCGATGAGGCGGTGCCGGCCATCTGCGGGTAGTCGACGAGCGCGAGGGTGGTCGCGGGTGGCGACGAGATCGCGACCCCACCGGCGAGCAGGAAAAGCGACACGATCACCACCCACAGCGGCATCCGGGTGAGTCCCGACGACAGCAATCCGAGCGCGCCGATGCCGGCGACCAGGATGCCGACGGTCAGGGTGCCGGTGACGCTCCACCGTTCTGCGGCCCGGCCGGCGAGGTAGCCGAGGGTCATGAACCCCGCGGAGTTGAGACCGAAGGCGAGCGCATACGCGAGGGGGGACAGCCCGTAGATGTCCTGCAGCACGAACGTGGATCCGGCGAGGTAGGCGAACAGCGCGCCGTACAGGAACCCCTGGTTCAGGATCGCGCCGACGAACACGCGGTCGAAGAGCAGCGTGCGGAAGTCTCGCAGGGTGTGCGTGAGGCCGCCCGTCGCGCGGCTGGCGGCGGGCAGGGTCTCGGGGAACATCCGCAGGGCGATGACGAGGATGCCCGCGCCGATGAGGGCCAGGAAGACGAACAGTCCCCGCCAATCGGCCACCGTGTTCAGCACCCCGCCGAGCAGCGGTCCGATGATCGCGGCGAGTCCGCCGACCACGGTGAGGCGGCCGTAGAACCGCACCAGCGCGCCGCCGGTGTAGATGTCGCGGCCGGCTGCTTGGGCGATGACGATCCCGACCCCGCCGGCCAGACCCTGCACGAATCGCGCGATGATCAGCATCTCGACTGTAGGGCTGATCGCGCACAGCGCCGAGGTGACGATGTACGCGACGATGCCGAGGAGCAGGATGCCGCGTCGCCCGAACCGGTCCGACAGGGCGCCCGCGACGAGCTGCCCGAGGGCGAGGCCGATGAGACAGGCCGTCACGGTGAGCTGGGCCACCGAGGTGGCCGCGCCGAGTTCCGCGGCCAAGGCGGGGAGAGCGGGGAGGTAGAGGTCCATCGAGATCGGACCGAACACCGTCAGGAGCAGGAGCAGAGTGGGCAGGATGCGGCTGAACTCCGTCCGCGAGGGTGAGATCTGTGCGGTCATGTCATCCACGGTGCTCGCTCAGCGCGCGGCCGGGGAGTCTCTGATGAGAGGTGTACCGCCAGGGAACCCCTGTTGCGCGCGGAGCGTGCCCACCCGGAGAGGTCCTCTCCGAGGGCATCCCTCCTGCGAGCACGGCGACCTACCCTGGGGCACATGGACAATCGATCAGAGGTGCGGGAGTTCCTCATGACCCGTCGCGCCCGGGTGTCGCCGGATGCCGCCGGCATCCCCGCCGGGCCGAATCGCCGAGTCGAGGGGCTGCGACGCAGCGAGGTCGCCGCGCTCGCCGGGGTCAGCGTCGAGTACTACTCGAAGCTGGAACGAGGGTCGATCTCCGGGGCCTCGGCGGCCGTGCTCGACGCGGTCTCGCGCGCCCTGCAGCTCTCGGATGCCGAGCACTCCCACCTGCTCGACCTCGCCCGCAACGCCGACGGAATCCCGTCGTCGGGCCGCAACCGCCGCCGGAGCAGCAAACCCGCCTCACCCCGGAACAGCCTGGAGTGGGCACTCGCCTCCATCACCGATTCGGTGGCGGTGGTGCGCGACCAGCGGCAGAACATTGTCGCGTTCAACACCCTGGGCAAGGCGTTCTACTCGCCCCTGATCGGCGACGCGGGGCGCGTGCCGAACTTCGCACGCTTCCAGTTCCTCGACCCGGTCGCGCACGACTTCTACCCCGACTGGGACCTTTTCGCTGACATGTGCGTCGCCGTCATCCGCGCCGAAGCCGGCCGCGACCCCCACGACAAAGGCATCCAAGACCTCGTCGGCGAACTCTCGACGAGAAGCGAGGTGTTCCGCTCGCTCTGGGCGGCGCACAACGTGCGCACCCACGGATCCGGTCAGAAGCGCTTCCACCACCCCGTCGTCGGCGAGGTGACCCTCGTCTACGAGGAGCTCGCGATCACGGCCGAGCCGGGGCAGGTGCTGCTCATTTATTCGGCCGAGCCCGGCTCGCCGTCTGCGGAGCGGTTGCGGTTGCTGGCGTCGTGGGCTGCTGAGGCGGCGGCGCAACCGGCGTCTTGACGGATGCCGGGGTGCCATCGTCGTCGCCCCCGGCGGCTGACGGTGTGCGTCGGTGTCCGTGCCCTGTCGGTGCTTCGGCGGTCGCGCTAGCCTGACGCCACCACCGCCCGCGTCGAGGGAGACCGCCGTGACCCAACCGCTTCGCTACGGCATCAACGTCACCCTCGACGGGTGCGTACATCATGAGGCGGGCTTGCCTCCGGATGCCGAGTCGATGGCGTTCTGGACCGATGAACTTCGCCGCTCCGACTCGCTGCTCTACGGCCGTGTCACGTACGCGCTAATGGAGTCCGCCTGGCGTCGACCCGAGTCGGGGGAGTGGCCCGACTGGATGGATGCCAGCGAGGTCGCCTTCTCGGAGGTCGTGGACCCGATGCCGAAACACGTCGTGTCGACGGAACTGGATGCCGTGGACTGGAACGCTTCGCTGGTTCGGGGGGATCTGGGGGCGGCTGTCTCGGCGTTGAAGGCGCAGTCGGGGAAGGGGATTTCGGTGGGTGGGGTGCGGCTGCCGACGGTGCTCGCGAACCTTGGGTTGATCGACGAGTTCACGTTCGTCGTTCAACCGGTGATCGCGGGGCGGGGGCCGCGGTTGTTGGAGGGGGTGCGGGAGCAGGTGGCGTTGGAGTTGGTGGAGCGGCGGGAGTTCGGGTCGGGGGTTGTGGTGCAGCGGTACCGGAGGACTTCGTAGGTCGTGGGCGGCACTGTCACCTCGGCCGGGCGGCGACCCGCAGGCCCCCGCGCGCACCTGAGCCGTACCTCATCGCCCGCGTCCGGCGGCGGCTCGATGGCCGGCGGGAACACACCGAACTGACGGCGCCCCTGCCGAACTCGTGTATGCCCGACTGCCACAGGTCCGCGCCGTAGCCCCCGAGCTGCACGAGTGCAGGGCGGGAGTTCGCAATGCTGGCGCGCTCCATTCAGCCGCAGAACGATGCGAGCAACACAGAGGAGCTTGGGTCCCGAAGCGGGTGCTCACGATCCTCTAGGCTCCGATACCACGGCCAAGTCGTAACGGGCGTCGGGGGGAATGTCATGACTATCGATACACGTCAGATCATCGGCGGGTCCGTCGACGACCTGGCAGAAGGCCTCCGTCCGTTCATCGAGCGGGTGTTCACCGAGCGTCTACCCCAGGGGCCGTCGTGGGTGCGGATAGTTGCTCACAAAGACGAGCTCGCGGGCAGACCCACCTCACACCATCATGCGAATGATGTCGGACTGATGTTGCGAGTGATGACCGAGAAATTGGGCAACCTCGGCTACCCCTTCGACGGGCGCATTTCGCGACAAGCGACGAACTGGGCGAGTGAGATGCGCGAGGTGCGCAACAAGCATGCACACCAGGTCGAATTCAGTCTCGCCGAGACGTATCGGGCGCTCGATTCGGCTGAGTTGCTCCTCCGCGAAGTCGGCGCGACTGACGAAGCGCAGCGGATCGCGGCGCGCAAGCCGGCGGTGCTGTCGGCACTGGGCGGCGGGGCCACCAGCCGCCCGCTCCCACCACCGCCGAGCGCGCCGCTTCCCGCGCCACCGGTCGCGCGGCCTTCCGTGCCATCTGCTCTCCCGCTTCCTTCCTCGACCGCGCCGGCGGCCACCACCTCACAATCCACCGAGTCGGATGCGGCGGCGGCATCGCCCCTCACCCGCCGTCAACGGCGCGAGCAGCCCGAGATGAACGCGTCGGCGACCCCACCCGCTCCGGCTCCGAGCGCTCGTCTTTCGCTCGACGCGGTCAGCGAACTCAGCTACGCCATGGCGCACGCGCGGATCGTGCCCGTGCAGGAGGTTCGGGTCTCATATGCCGGGCCCGAGCTTCGCGGAGCATCTCTCGAGATCGAGGCCGCCACGGCCAGTGGATCCCTAGGGGCGCCCAAAGTCGTGATCCTCGACCTTGCGCCCGGTCTGAAGACACTCGCTGGGCTCGACCTGCTGTCCCTCGATCCCGCTCCGATGCTCAAGGTCGATACGGAGCAGCCAGGCTCCATCACTCTCACTTTGCGCGGACCGGACGGCGCGTTGATCGCCGATCATCGGCATCCAGTCAATGTGCTTGCCGCGAACCAGTGGATCGCCCGGGAGCTGCACCTCGGCCTCGAACTCCTCGCATCATTCGCTCAGCCGCAGGCGTCCGCATTGACGCCCGTCCTGCAGCGTGCCTCGGACGTGCTGGGGCAGTCGAGCGGCCGCACACAGCTCGACGGTTACCAGAGCGACAACCCGGCGAGGGTGGACGCAATGGTCGCGGCCATCTGGGATGCCGTGCGCGAACTCGACATCCGCTATGCAGAGCCTCCGGCGAGTTGGGGCCTGCGCGGTCAGAAGGTCCGCACGCCGCAGGAGGTGCTCGAGGGACGGCTCGGAACGTGTCTCGACACGACGTTGACGCTCGCCGCGTTGCTCGAGCAGGTCGGGATCAACTCGACGCTGTGGGCAGTGGACGGGCACATCTTCCTCGGATACTGGCGTGAGAACGGCAGCCTCGGGATGCCGGCGACCACCGACATCGAAGAAGCGGTCAACCTCGCGAAGCTGGGCCGAATCTCGTTGCTCGAGACGACGCAGGTGACCGGCGGTGCAGCATCCGCCACATTCGACCTCGCTCGCGCCACGCCCCAGGCGTACCTCGAAGCGCGCCGCGACGAGATCCTCGGCATCACTGACGTGCGAGCAGCCCGTGAGAACGGGATTTTCCCGCTCCCCAGCCGCACGGCGGGTCCCGACGGTGAGGTGACCGTCGTCGAGTATCGACCGCTGGACCGCGTGCTGGCACCGTTCGTCGCCGGCCAGCGCGATGCGCAGGGCCGCGCACTGGCTCCGCCGCGGGTGGCGCAGTGGAAGAATGCGTTGCTCGACCTGAGTCTCCGCAACCGCCTCATCAACTTCACGAGTCGCGCCGGGTACCAACTCGCCGTGCCGGGCGCGGCACTCGATCGGCTCGAGGACATGATCAACGGAGGAGCGGGCGTCACTCTGCTCGCGTCCGATGACGTTCCCGAGATCGCGCGAGAGCGTGGCATCCGCTTCGGTCGCGACCGTGACGTGGCCGATCGAGAAGCGCTCCTGGCCGACAAGAGGCAGGCGCACCTGACCGACGTCACGCAGGCGGCCTACACGACGAGGCTGCGCGCTCTGGCCGCGAAAGCGAAGACCGTCACCGAAGAGACCGGGGCGAACAACCTGTACCTCGCGTTCGGCACCCTGCGGTGGGAGTTCAACGACAGGCCGCTGCAATCGCCGCTCGTTCTCGTCCCGGTGACATTGGAAAGCGTGTCGCGTGGCCAGTCCTTCCGGCTCGTCCTGGACGAGGCAGGTGCTTCCACGCCGAACTACTGCCTCCTCGAGAAGCTGAAGGTGAGCTTCGGTATCGAGGTGCCCGGGCTCGCGAATCCGGCGACGGATGCCGCGGGTATCGACCTCGGCGCTGCGTTCGACGCGGTGCGCCAGGCAATGGTCGACGCCAAGCGTCCCTTCGTCGTGGAGGACACCGTCCACCTCGGCATCCTGCAGTTCGCGAAGTTCCGGCTGTGGAAGGACCTCGACGACAACTGGGAAGAGCTTGCGACGAACTCGCTCGTCACCCACCTCATCAGTTCGCCGAATGAGGCGTATATCGACGCTGTACCGGCGCCGGTCGACGTCGATCTCGATGCGCTCTCGGCGCAGGTTCCCGTCTCAGCGGACTCTTCGCAACTCGAGGCCGTCGTCGAGGCCGTCGAGGGCCGCACGTTCGTGCTCGAAGGCCCCCCGGGCACCGGTAAATCGCAGACCATCACGAACCTGCTGGCTCGGTCGTTGGCCTCCGGGAAGCGAGTGCTCTTCGTGGCAGAGAAGCGCGCGGCGCTGGAGGTCGTCAAAGAGCGATTGGATGCCGTCGGACTCGGTTCCTTCTCACTCGACCTGCATGACAAGGGCGCGCGGCCGAATGCCGTTCGCGAGCAGCTCCGAGCGGCGCTCGACGCCACCGCCCGGCCCGATCGAGCGGCGCTGTCAGCGCAGCGCGAGGCGGCGGAGTCCAGTCGTGGCGCGCTGTCGCGCTACGCGCAGCGGGTACACGAACCGAACGCGGCAGGTCTGTCCCTGTACTCGGCTCGATCGCAGTTGCTGGCATCGGCGGCGGACATCCCGCCATTGGATGTGCCCGCTTCCCTGGTCGCGTCGGGCGATCACATCGACCAGCTGCGCGCGATTTTGCGGGAGCTGCCCGCGGTCAGTGATCTCGCCCGCCCGGCAGTGACGCATCCGTGGGGTTTCGTCGACGATCCCGATATCGACGCGGCCACTCTGCATAGCGCGGCCCGCGCTTTCGACGAGGCGCGCGCAGCTGTCGGTTCGAGTGAGCTGGTGTCGCGCGTGCGCGAGCCTCAGCAGCTGGAGGCGTGGGCGGGTGTCGCTCGTGCGCCGCGCCACGCTCTCGACGCCCTCGACCGTGTCCGGCCCCAGTCGATCGATGACCTCGCTCGACGGCTTGCAGCGGTGGCCGCGCAGCCGCCCGCATGGCTCACCCAGGTCGACCCGCGGGTGCTCTCGCGGAACGTTCGCGAGATCCACGCAGCCGCCCTGGCCGCGGACACGTCCTCGTTCTTCGGTCGCAAGAAGCGTCGCCGTGCGGTGCTGGCCCAATTCGCGGCCGACCTGCGCGTCGAGCAGACAGCGATCGACCTGCGCGGTCTGTCGACATTGACCGGTGCCATGGCCGAGACGGCCGCACAGGTCGACGAGTTGCGTGGTGAGCTGCAGCGACAGCCCGTCGTGGTCGCGGCCCCCGACGTCAACCCATACATGCCTGACGCGGCGGAGCAGGTAGGAGCCGCGCTCACGTGGGTGAGTTGGCTCTCGAGGACGCTAGCGTCCGATGTCTCGGCTGCGGGAGATCTCCGCTCGGACTTGCGCCGTGTCTACGAGACCACGGCCCCGGATATGGCGTCGGCCGAGCGATATGCGGCGCTCGCCGCAGCGTGGCGGGCAATGGCAGCTGCGGCGGGAAGTGGCACGTCACCTGACCACCTCGCCGTTTGGGCCGGGGATGAAGGAATCGCCTCGACCTGGGAACGCACCCGTACAGCGCGCAACCTGGCGACGACCGACCCGGTCACGCTCGGCCGCTGGATCGACCTGCTGCGGCACGTGGAACCCCTGCGGCGTCATGGGATGAACAAAGCGCGGGAGGCGATTCTGGCCGGGCGCGTCCGCGCCGACGACGCGGCGCTCGCCTTCGACAAGGGCGTCGCATCGGCGTCCCTCGGTGAACGCGAAGACGCCACCGCGCTGAGCAACTTCGATCCCGCTGCGCACAACCGCACGATCGGGAGGTTCGCCGCGAGTTCGGCAGCCATCCGCGGTGAACTTCCGCGGGCATTGCCCGCTGACATCCTGTCTCATCGGCGATTCGACCCGAAGTTCGACGGCGGCGACATGGGCGCGCTCAAACGTCAGCTTTCGAGGCAGCGCGGTGGGGACAGCGTGCGGACGCTCATGGACAAGTACGGCGATCTGATCACCCAGATCACGCCATGCATGCTCATGAGCCCCGAATCAGTCGCTCGGTTCTTCCCCGCCCGCGCCGGGATGTTCGACGTCGTGGTGTTCGACGAGGCTTCGCAGATTCGCGTCGCGGATGCCGTGGGAGCGATGGGGCGAGCGCGTTCTGTCGTGGTCGTCGGAGACTCCAAGCAGATGCCTCCGTCGACCTTCGCCGAGGTGACGGCCGACGTCGACGAGGCTGAGGCAGAGGCGGGCCTCGTCGCCGATGAGGAGTCCATCCTCACGGAATGCACCCAGGCGCGAGTCCCGAGCAAGTGGCTGTCGTGGCACTACCGCAGCCAGGATGAGGCGCTCATCGCGTTCAGCAACCACCAGTACTACGAGAGCCGCCTGTCGTCGTTTCCGGCGCCCCTGCGTGACTTCTCCGCATCTGCATCCAACACGCTCGCCGCGAAGAAGCCCGACTACGGACTTTCGCTCGTGCGCGTCGACGGTCGGTTCGAGCGTTCGGGTGGGCGCGGAGTCCTCCGGACGAACCGAGTCGAAGCGCAGACGATCGTCGATGAGGTGATTCGTCGGTTCGCCGCCGCGGGCGACACCGCACCGTCGATCGGCATCATCACGTTCAATATTCAGCAGCGCGACCTCATCGACAACATGCTGCGCGACGCTTCGGATGAACGCATCGGTCGTGCGCTCGACGAGCGCGATGGATTGTTCGTGAAGAACCTCGAGAGCGTGCAGGGCGACGAGCGCGACACGATCCTGTTCTCGGTCGCCTTCAGCAAGAACGACCGCGGAATGCTCCCGCTGAATTTCGGACCGCTGTCCCGCGCGGGCGGAGAACGCCGGCTGAACGTCGCGGTGACTCGTGCGCGACGACAGGTCGTGCTGTACGCGAGCTTCGATCCCGCTGAGCTGCGTGCCGAGCAGACCTCGGCCCGTGGACTCAAAGACCTGAAGTCCTATCTCGAACTCGCGGCGCGCGGCGTCGCGCCGACCGATGACTCCACGCCCCGCGTGCCCGTGATCGATCGCCACCGTGATGAGATCGCCGCAGTCCTGACCGAGCGCGGGCTTGTCGCGAAGACGGACGTCGGGCTCTCGGACTTCCGTATCGATCTCACGCTCGCATCCCCGTCCGACCCCGCCCAGCCGCTCATCGCCGTCCTGCTCGACGGAGAAGGATGGCGCGCGCGCCGAACGGTGGCCGATCGCGATGGTCTGCCGGTCGATGTGCTCGGCGGGTTGATGCGCTGGCCAGGGATCGAAAGGGTGTGGCTGCCGGAATGGCTCGATGATCCGGATGCCACGGCCGACCGACTCGTCGCGGCAGTGGAAACCGCTGTTGCCGGGGGTTGGTCTGTGGCAGCCGCGACGGTCGAGAGTGGTGCGCAACGAGTCGAGGGTCTCGATCCGCTCGCGGCAGAGGAGCCGTCAGAGCTTCTGCGTGGGGGGATGCCAGCAGGGCAGGACGACGAGGGAGCTGTCGGTGTGACGCATCCGCACGTCCGCCACTTCGTGCCCTGGCCGATCACGTCGTCCGGGGGAGTCGCTGTGCTCGATGCGCTTCCGAGCCCATCCGCTGCTGAGCGGGTTCGTTCTGTTGTGGTGGAGGCAATCGCCGCGGAGGGGCCGATCTCGCGAGCGCGTTTGGCGAGAGTGGTGGCGGAAGCGTTCGGATTGTCTCGCGTGTCAGGCGCCCGGGCGACGGCGATCCTCCGCTTGATCCCGGCTGCTTCCACTCGCCCGGGCGATGAGCAGTTCGTCTGGCCGGTCGACGTGGATGTCGCCACCTGGCGGGATGTTCGCACGAGTACTCCGGGGGAGAGCCGACCGCTCGAGTCCGTCGCTCTAGAGGAGATCGCGAACGCGATGGCCGTTGTCGCTCAGCTCGGCGGTGGGGTGCGCGAGGACGAGATCAAACGCGAAGCCTTGCGGCTGTTCGGGGGGAAGCGAATGACGACCCAGATCTCCGAGCGACTCGCCGAAGCTCTGACGGTGGCGGTGGCTACCCGACGGATCGAGCTTGCGTCGTCGGGAGCCTATCTCGCGCGTTTCTGAGTTCCGACGATCGAGTTCAAACGACGGATAAAGTGACCTCGATCACGTTTGGGGGGCGCCATATGGGGCGAGGATTCGCAGTCATCGATCTGGAAACGACAGGTCTGTTTCCGCAGAAACGCGACCGGATCGTCGAAGTGGCGATTGTGCATGTGTCACCGACAGGCGTCGTCGAGGGAGCCTGGGAGACGCTCGTCAATCCGATGCGCGATATGGGTGCGCAGCGTATCCACGGCATCAGCGCCGCTGCGGCCGCGCGAGCTCCGGAGTTCGGTGCGCTCGCCCCGTCCATCGCGTCGCTCTTGCGCGGGCGGGTGCCCGTCGCGCACAACGCCAGTTTCGACGCGCGATTCTTGGCCCACTCCATGGAGCAAGCGGGTCTGGTGTGTCCCGATTACGAGTACTGGATGTGCACGATGCAGCTCGCGGGCACATTCCTGCCGGGTAATCGGAGTCTCGCCGACTGCAGCGCTGCGATCGGATATGCGATGCAGAACGCTCATCGCGCCTCAGCGGATGCCCTCGCCGCGGCGGCGCTCCTTCGCGCCTACATCGGCGCGGGTCACGATCCCGCCTGGTGGGATGGTTGGCTCGCGACCCCGGGGGAGTGGCCGGACGAGCCGTGCGACACGACAGCCTGGCTGACGCGCACGGACTCCGACACGGCGCCGCGTTCGGTTCTCGAGCGGTTGCACGTGAACGTAGCGACCGATGCCGCCATCGACGACGGCGCATTGAATCTCGATTACCTCGCTCTGCTCGATCGCGTCCTCCTCGATCGGTACATGTCCGCGACAGAGACCGATGACCTCATCCGGTTCGCCGCGGAGCTCGATCTTCCGAGCACTGCAGTTCGACGCATCCACCGCGCCTACTTCGACGGGTTGGTTTCGGCGGCCTGGGCGGATGACCAGCTCACCGCTGACGAGTGGGCTGATATCCAGAAGATCGGTGGCCTGCTCGAGATCGACGCGAAGACGATCGCCGGCGCCGCTTCGAACCCGGATGCCGCGGCACCGACTCTGACCACCGGCTTCCGCCTGTCACCGGGCGACACCGTCGTCATCACCGGTGAAACGCGCCGAGATCGAGCGGCGTGGTTCGACATCCTCACCCAGCGCGGTCTGATCCCGAAGGACAGCATGGTGAAGAAGGCGAAGGTGCTCGTGGCCGCCGACCCCGACTCGATGTCGGGGAAGGCGCGGCAGGCGCGTGCCTGGGGAGTTCCGATCATCACGGAGGATGGCCTCGAGAGGCTGATGGGACTGGTCTCTGGCAAGTAGCGGGGCCGAGGGATCTCTGCGTATAGGGCGGCGACCCCCCAAGGTGCGGCGCCACGACCCAGCACCGCTGTGCGCTGCCCTCACCAACCAGCTCTACCGCCGTAACGAGCGACCGCTGCCTTCCGGCCCTCCAGGACGGTAATCGCCTCGTCGTAGGGCGAGGTGCTCACCGGCGCCGATGAGCCACGCGTGGGTTGAACGCGACCGACGCGTGCAGGGCGCGAATGTAAGGGCGTTGTGTCGCACTGCCACGCGTGTAGGTGCCGTATGCGATGACATGTCGTCCGACGAGTGAGTCGACATCGTCGATCTCCAGCCGGACGAGGCTCTGCTTGTCCACCAGAACCGCGACGTCGTCTGCGGCGCCCTCCAGGCGCAGCATGAGACCGTCCCATTGTGTGCGGACGAGTCCGGCCACCTTGCCCCAGATGATGAGTTCTTTGCCCATCCACTTGTCAGAGGAGGCGTGAGTGGCGTGCACCACCAGGTGGCTTGCGAGGACGGGACTGCAGGTGCCAAGGACGAGCTCGACGCCCTCGGGCACGTTGCCCGACAAGAGATTTACCAACAGGGTGGAGAACGATCGCCGGGCTGCCGCATCGATGTCGGGCAGCGTTCTGTCCGTGACATGACGTCGAGCGGAAGACCCGGGTGTCCCGGCGTCGAGTCGCCGCCGACCATCCGGACCGATGGATCGCTCTGCCGCGCCGAGGCGCATCCGCCATCGCAGGGGTCGGGCGCCGGTGGTGTACTCATGCCCCACATCTCCAGGCGCATCGGTCGAGCGCTCCGAACCCTCGTCGCAGCCGTCGCGGTGGTGGGCTGCGAAGGCCGCAGCACGCTTCGTGCTGTGCATTGCGGTCGTCCACACTGTGGCGCCGCATGCGGAGCCATCGGGGAGCTCTGCCCGGCACCACAGGTCGGGTAGCGTCGTGAGACCCTTCACTTGATCGATCGACACCAGATTTCCTGCTGAGTCGATAGCCGTGTCCATATATCGCTCCCTTCGGATGGCTTGCGGGCTCTTTTCAGGCAGCCTCGTCGTCGGCCTGACTCCGAGCCTCGTCGAACTTGATGGCCATGGTGGGGTTGCCTTTGGTCAGCTTCTTGACGGAGAGCGCCGTCGCTTTATCGTTCGCGAGGCGAAGGTTGTTCTCGGACCCGAGCAGACCCTCTTTCACCTTCTGGAGTCGGTCGATCGCAACGTCGATCTCCTTGATCGCTCCGTCGAACTTGCGCTTGGCGAGGTCGTAGTTGCGGCCGAACGCCGACTTGAACTCTTCGAGGTCAGACTCGAAGTTGGTGATGTCGATGTTCTGCTTCTTGACCTGCTCCAGCTCAGCTTTGACCGTGATGGTGTCCTGCGCGGCATTGCGCAGGAGCGCAATAATCGCCAGGAAGAACTGCGGGCGGACGACGAACATCTTCGGGTACAGGTGGGAGACGTCCGTGATGCCCGTGTAGAGGTCTGAGTCCTCTTCGAGCATCGAGACGAGGACGGCGTACTCGCATCCCTTCTCGCGGCGGTCCTTATCGAGCTTCGACAGGAAGTCAGCGTTCTTCTTCTTGGTTGCCGAGACGTCGGATTCGTTCTTCATCTCGAACATGACGGACACGTACTCCACCCCGTCGCTGAAGTCGCGGAAGACGTAGTCGCCCTTCGTTCCGCTGGCTGTGTCGGTGTCCTTGCCGAACTGCGCGTCGGGGAAGGCAAGCGACCGGATGCGGTTGAACTCGATCTCGCAGTGCTGTTCAAGGGTTTCGCCGAGCAGCTTCACCGACAGTCGGGCCTTCATGTCCCTGTATCGCTCGATGAGTTCATCCTTGAGCGCGAGCTCTTTGGTGTGCGATTCGCGAAGGGCCGCGTCCTTCGCCTTCTGTTCGGCGCTCTGAAGGGCGAGCTTGGCGTTCGCGGCGTCGAGGTTCTGCTGAGCCTCCGAGATCGCCGTGGCGACGGCCAGGTCTCGAACCGTTTCAGCCGACTTTGCTTCGGCGCGGAGCTTCTCGATCTCCGCATCCTTCGCAGTGGTTTGCTGCTGCGCCTTCAGGGCTGTGTCCGAGACAGCGCGGGCGATCTCGGCCGCCTTGACCTTTTCGGCTTCAGCGAGGCGCGCATGCAGTTCGGACTCGAACTCAGCGTTGCGCACCTGTCCGATGATGCTGGCGTACTGTGCGCCGTCGATGGCGAACAGGGTGCCGCAGTGCGGGCACTTGATTTCCGTAGTCGAGGGCGTGCTTGCCGTGGTGGTCATTTGGGTCTCCCTGGGGTCGGGTGGCGTGCTACCGCCACGTCGTCTTGGCCGCGGCTCCCGCTGCCGATCCGATAGTGCAGGAGCCCGCTTGTCCATTCGCTATTTAGTGCGATAAGACCTCTTATCAGTACCCAAGCAAGCGTGCAGGCCGCGAGCGATAGCCTGATGACGTGACCCAAAGTTCGTCGCTGCTCATCGATCTGGCAGGCGTCTCGCGCCTGGCAGGCGTGCGGCGACCCGTGGCATCGGTGTGGCGAACGCGGTTCAACGACGGGCCCGACGCGTTTCCGACACCTGTCTTCGAAGAGGAAGGGCGTCCGCAGTTCTCAGCGCTCGACGTCGCTGAGTGGCTGGCGCGCACTGACCACGGCAAGAACTCGCACGCTGCCGCTGACCTTGCGAGCGTGGCCGCACCTCGAGGTCTCTCGTTCTCAGACGCGCAGGCCGTGGCTGAGTTGGAAGCGCTCGTTGCGCTGTCCCACCTCGCGGACGATCTTGATGAAGGCACGAGCGCGGACATCACACGGTTTGCTCGCGAAGTCGACCCTTCAGACGATTTTCTGCGCCGCGAGATCGAAGATCACGCGCGCCGAGGTTCACCCTGGGTTGACTACGCCCTGAACCTCACCGATTCCGTCTATTCGCCGTCAGCGGCGATTCAGTTGATCGCCGATCGCTCGGCATCAGCGGGCCGCGCGACCGCATCGGCGGGAGCACTCGCGCCGGAAGTGAAGGCCCTGGTCGTTGAGATGGTTCGGCTGCTTGCGCATCCAGACAGCGTTGTGAGGCTGGACCCCGATGATGCGGCCCTCTCGTCGATGCTTGCCCAGAAGCTCGGCGACGGCGTAAGCCTTTCCCTCCCGCCCGACGCACCTGCCCGCCGGCTAAAACGTCGGCTTCGTGTAGACGGACTTCTGCTCAGCGCCGACACGGCAGACCCAGCGGTGATCGTCGCGCGTGTACCAGCGGCTCGAGGTGCCGACGTCTCCTCGATGCTTCACACCGCGGAGGAAGTCGCCCTGTCGCTGCGGTCTGTGGACTCAGCGGTGGTGATCGGGCCCTCCCGCGTGCTCGTCGACAAACTTCCGCGGTCCGTGGAGCGCGAACGCGCGGACATTCTGCGATCGGGGTGGGTCCGAGGCATCGTGCGGCTGGGCGAGGGGCTGGTGCCCAGCGCCTCACGCGAGTCGCTCTCCCTGTGGGTCCTGGGCAACCCTGTGGGCGCTCCCGCGATTGCCGACAGGTTCACGGCAACGGCGGATCTGTCCGCGGTGTCACTCACTCCCGCGGCCCGTTTCGATATGGTCTCTGATATCGCGGCAGCGATGGGTGCCGCGCGCGATGTGCAAGCGCGCCAGTTCCGGTTTGCTGGACTGGTGCCGACCACGTCTCTGCAGGCACAAAGCGAGTCTCTCGTGTCATCTTCCGCCCGGAGAGTGAAGAGAAACCCCTCGCCTGGGGCCGAGGTCGCCGCGCGCTTAGATATCATCGGCAACTCCATCCATGCTGATTTCAATCCGATCGAGATCGACCCGTCATCCCATAATGTTCCGCGGCCCGCGCCGGTCTCCGACCTCATCCGCGATCGGCATCTGCGGGTTGTCTCGGGAACACGTGTGAAGAGCGAGCTCATCGGGCCAGATGGCCTGGTGGTCGTGCGCGTTTCTGACCTCGATGATCCGTCTGCTATTGGCGGGGCACGAATCGATCAGCTCACATTCGCCTCTGAGCATCCCCGGGTCTCGCTCACTCAACCGGGTGACATCGTGTTTCGCACGAGCCCGACCGCAGCTGCGTGGGTCGATAGGGATGGCTCAAAGGTCGTCGCATATCCCGCTCGGGTCTTTCGCATCAACAAGAATGACCCCGGAGGGCTCGTATCCGAGGTGGTTGCCGCGGACATCTTCGACGAGACGACGGGCCCTGGGGCATGGAAGCGATGGATCTTGCGTCGCATCGACCATCGGAGTGCAGCTCCCCTTGCCCGGGCTCTCGCGGCCATCACCGAAGCCCGCGCCGATCTCGAGGCTCGCTCTGCGCGCCTCAATGAGTACGCCACCCTCCTCGTCACCGCCGCAACGTCAGGGGCGGTTGCCCTGGTCGACGCGCCGGATGACAAGAACGCCTGAACGAAGAAGATTGGACTCGCATGCCCCGCACCCCGAAAGCCGCGCCCCAGGTGCCGTCGACGATGAAGGAGCTGAAGGACACGCTCTGGAAAGCCGCCGACAAATTGCGCGGATCGATGGATGCGTCCCAGTACAAGGACGTCATCCTCGGCCTGGTCTTCTTGAAGTACGTGTCGGATGCCTTCGACGAGCGCCGGGCGGCCATCCGCGCCGAGCTCCTTGCCGAGTCATACGACGAGGAGCAGATCGCCGGGCTGATCGACGACACGGACGAGTACACGGGCCGTGGCGTGTTCTGGGTACCCACCAATGCTCGATGGGGCTTCCTCGCCGAGCGCGCCAAGGGCTCGGGGCCGTTGATGAACGCTCCTGAGAAGTCTGTCGGCGCGTTGATCGACGAGGCGATGGATGCCGTGATGCAGGCAAACCCGCAGCTCAAGGGCACCCTGCCGCGCATCTTCAACCGCGACAGCGTTGACCAGCGACGCCTCGGCGAACTCGTCGACCTCTTCAACTCGGCGCGTTTCGCCGCCCAGGGCCAGGGTGGGTCGGATGGCCGCCGCGCACGCGACCTGCTAGGTGAGGTGTACGAGTACTTCCTCGAGAAGTTCGCCGCAGCTGAGGGCAAGCGCGGCGGCGAGTTTTACACGCCCGCCGGCGTCGTGCGGGTGCTCGTCGAGCTGCTGCAGCCGACGCACGGTCGCGTATACGACCCGTGTTGCGGTTCGGGTGGCATGTTCGTGCAGGCCGAGAAGTTCCTCGACGTGCACCATGGCGAGGGCAGCGACATCTCGGTCTACGGGCAGGAGCTGAACGAGCGCACGTGGCGTATGGCGAAGATGAACCTCGCGATCCACGGACTCACGGGTCAGCTGGGGCCCCGCTGGGGTGACACGTTCGCGCGCGATCTGCACCCGGACCTTGAGGCCGACTTCGTCATGGCCAACCCGCCGTTCAACATCAAGGACTGGTCACGGAGCGAAGACGACCCGCGCTGGCGCTACGGCGTGCCGCCCGCGGGCAACGCGAACTACGCGTGGATCCAGCACATCCTCTCGAAACTTCGACCTACAGGGCAGGCCGGCGTTGTGATGGCGAACGGCTCGATGTCGTCGAACTCCGGCGGCGAGGGACGCATCCGCGCCGAGATCGTCGAGGCCGACCTGGTGTCGTGCATGGTCGCCCTGCCGACACAGCTCTTCCGCTCGACCGGCATCCCGGTATGCGTCTGGTTCTTCTCGAAGGACAAGGGCGCGCGCGCCGGCGAGGTGCTATTCATTGATGCGCGCAACCTCGGTCACATGGTCGACCGCGCCGAGCGCGCCCTGAGCGACGATGACATCTCGAGAATCGCCGGCACCTTCCACTCCTGGCGAGGAATCGAATCGGATGCCGCTCTCGACCACTACGAGAACGTTCCGGGCTTCTGCTACTCGGCGACGCTCGCCGAGATCAAGGCCGCCGACTACGCCCTGACCCCGGGCCGTTACGTCGGCGCAGCGGAACTCGAGGACGACGGCGAGCCGATCGAAGAAAAGCTCGCCCGGCTGCGTACGGAGCTCGAGGCGCAGTTCGTGGAGTCGGCGCGGCTGGCGGACGTGGTGCGCGAGCAGTTGGGTCGTATTGATGTCTGAGTGGAGTGCGGTTGCTCTCGGGTCCGTGACCTCGAAGATTGGGTCGGGAGCTACCCCCCGAGGCGGCGAATCTGTGTACCGCGACGAAGGTGTCGCCCTGATCCGTTCTCAGAATGTCCTCGACAACGGGATGCGCACGCATGACATTGCGCGTATTTCGCAAGACGCTGCTGACGCCCTCTCCGGGGTAACAGTGGAGGCTGGGGACGTACTGATGAACATTACGGGTGACTCCGTAGCTCGAGTTGCTCTCGTTGATCCCTCGGTACTCCCGGCGCGGGTCAACCAGCACGTCGCAATCATTCGACCTGCGCATGAGGTCAACTCACTATTCCTGCAGAAAATTCTCGTGTCCCCCGAGGTGAAATCTCGCCTGCTAGTCATGGCCACGGGTGGCGCTACGCGGAACGCCCTAACCAAGTCCCAACTGATCAAGTTTGTCATTCCGCTCCCCCCACGCCGCGAGCAGCAAGCGATCGCCGAGGTGCTGGGCGCTCTCGACGACAAGATCTCAGCGAACATCGCGCTCGCTGAGACCCAATTGAACATCGCAGATTACATGTTTCCCGTGACGCAGGACGCTGCGTCAGCACGCCTGGGGGACTATGTCACGGTGACTAAGGGGAACTCCTACAGGAGTGCCGATCTGGGGCCGAGCCCGACGGCACTGGTCACGCTGAAGTCGATCACGCGCGATGGCCGCTACGCCTACACCGGCCTCAGAGAATTCACCGGACCCTACAAACCGCAACAGGTGATCTCCGGCGGAGATATCGTCGTCGCACAGACCGACCTGACGCAGGCCGCTGATGTGGTCGGGCGCGCGGTACGCGTGCCGAGCAGCCAGAAACACAAACTGGTCGCAAGTCTTGACCTGGCTGTTGTTCGCCCCCGCGAAAACATCGACGCTCTTTACCTCCTCGGTCTACTTCGACAGGAGCGGTTTCGAACGCACGCTCGCGCTCACACGACTGGCACGACAGTTCTGCATCTCGCTTCTGGGGCGATTGAAGAGTACGTCGTTTCAATTGTTAGCAGCATCGATCAGCAGGAGTACGCAGCTAAGGCGGCAGCCCTCCTTGCCCACTCTGAACGATTGATTGTTGAGAACCGCACCCTTGCGGCGATTCGAGATGCACTCCTCCCTCAGCTCATGTCAGGGAAGCTCCGCGTACGCGATGCGGAGGCTATCGCGGCGGACGCCGGCGCCTGAGGGACGGAGAACCGATATGTTCGCACCATTGGACCGCCGCACGAATCTGGGGGGATTCGACGAATGACCGCTTCGACCAACGCGACTTCGGAGGCCGTCGGGCCGTCACGGCCCGCACGCCGAACGCCCCCATGGGCGAGGATCTTCCTCACCGCCGGAATGACCGACGTTGAGGAAGAGAAGGCCGACGGCCCGAAGCTCGCCATTGGTGACCTTCGGCTCTTCACGCTTCCGGGCACGGAACGCTCCCTGCTGGTGCGGTACGAATACGACACCAAGTTCGGAATCGACGGCAGAGACGTCGGTATCCGGTCGACCGGGGACGACTCGTACCGCGTCACAATCCCAAAGTTCATCTACTTCGGGTGCGCAAGTCCCGATCTGAGCGTGGCAGGCGAGAAGAACGGCGCCTTGAGCTGGGCGACCCCTGAGATCGACACGACCGCGGTCTTCGAGCAGATCCTCACGGACCAGGTCGTGAACGAGCACATCGAAGGGTTCGGTCCCGTTCTCCAGGAGCGGGCAAAGACGTTCTACACCCGCATCGTGAACGCCATCGATCCGGCGACTCAGCTGCAGTTCGAGTTCACGTCATGACCACCGCGAAGCGTCAGCAGGAGGGCTCGAGGAAATGAGCGAAAAATCGACCGGTGTCGGCACGGGCGTCAGTTTGAACGCGCCGAGCGGAGTGCTTCAACCGACAGCGGGCAGCGCTCTCCCGAGCGATTTTCAGGATCGCGTCTTTCGAGCGATCGCGGTGCAGCGGCCTGCAGCGACCGCGTACATCAAGGAAATCCGACGGAAGAAGCCCGAAGCGAGGCCGGCTGAGGTCATGAAAACCATCGAGTCCCAGTACGTGGCCACAACGACCGCAGCGAGCGCGGCCATCGGAGCATCGGCGTCCATTCCCGGTGTTGGGATTCCCGTCGCGATCGGTCTGGGCGTCGGCGACCTCATCTTCTTCTACGAGACGACCGCGCTCTTTGCCCTCTGCATGGCGGAGCTGCGCGGCATCCCGGTCGACGACCCCGATCGAGCGAAGGCTATCGTCCTCGGCTCGCTTCTCGGCGAGAAGAAGCGCAACAAGGTGACGAGCCTCGTTCTCACCGCTCTTCCCGCCGGAGCGACGATCGCCGCGGGCCGAACAGCAGCGACAGCGGTCGCGAGCGGCGCTTCGTCGAAGTGGGGCGATCTCATCGCCGAACAGATCCCGGAGTCCGCGCTCGTCCCGGTCACGATGGTGCTGGCACGAGAAGCTGTCGCCAAGGGAGCCGTGATGGGGACGGTCAAGATCAGTTCGAAGGCGATCCCCGTGATCGGCGCGGCCGCTGGCGCCGCGACCAGCTTTTACTTTGGCAGCAGTGTCGTGAAGTCTTGTCGAACCGGGTTCTCGGAACCGTTGGAATCGTGGCCCGAGTGGCTTGAGCTCACGGACGCCGACGGCGACGGAGTTCCCGACCCGTCCAAGGCGGTGCTGGCGATGCGCGCGGCATCGGAGTCCGCAAAGGACTTCGGGGAGAACGTGTGGGGCAAGGTTGTGGACGCGACCGAGGTTTTCCGCAGCGTAGACATCGACGGCGATGGCATCCCGGATGAGGCTCGCGCCGTAACCGCGACGAAGAATGCAGCACGAGCGGTGGGTGATGCCACGGGAACTGCGGCGCGCGCCGTCGGAGACGCCACCGGTACGGCGGCGAAGGCTGTCGGCGGAGCAGCGGCCGGAACTGCGAACGCGATGGTCGGGCTGTTCAAACGTTCGAAGCGAGGCGACAGGACTGCCGAGTCGATCGAAAGTGCAATTTCTCCCGGCCAGGGGGAGCCCACGACATGAGCTTCCTCGATGAATCTACTTGGGAACAGGACGCCATCGAGAGGCTCTCCGAGCCGCTCGGCTGGCGGCCGGTGCGCGGGGAAGACATCGCGCCCGGAAGCGGCGAGCGTGAGACGTGGGACGATCCCCTCGTTCGCCCGCGCCTTCTGGAGGCGCTGCGGCGCCTGAACCCTGGCATCCCGGCCGAGTACCTCCGTCAGGCGGTTGCTGAGATCGCGTCCCCGAAGTCGCAGGACGCGCTGACGGAGAATTACCGCACCCACCAGTATCTGGTGGGCGGGTACCCGCTCAGCTACATCGACACGGACGGTCGCGAGCAGAACCCGCGCCTCCGCCTGCTGGGCTCCGACCCGTCGGACAACGACTGGCTCGCGGTCAACCAGGTCACCGTGCGGCAGGGCGACGCGCATCGCCGCTTCGACATCGTGCTTTACGTCAACGGGATGCCGCTCAGCATCATCGAGCTGAAGCGAGCGGGTGCCGAGTCTGCAGGCGTCGCCGACGCGCACGACCAGCTGCGCACGTACCTGCGCGAGTTCCCGATGGCCTTCCGCTTCTGCGTGCTCACGCTCGCCAGCGACGGACTCGATGCCAAGTACGGTACCCCCTTCACCCCGCTGAACCACTTCGCCCCGTGGAACGTCGATGACGACGGCACCCCGCTGTCCCAACCGCGGGTGGAGAACGGCGTCTCGGTCGAGCCGATCGACGACGCACTCGACGGACTGTTCAATCAGGAGCGGTTCCTTCAGCTGGTCCGGAACTTCACGGCGTTCGATGAGAACGCCAACGGTCTGGCCAAACGCATCGCCAAGCCGCATCAGTACTTCGCCGTGACCAAGGCTGTTGGCCGGACGGTGCAGGCGGTCGAGACGAACGGCAAGGCAGGTGTCGTCTGGCACACGCAGGGCTCGGGTAAGTCGATGGAGATGGAGCTCTACGCCAACCTGGTGTCACGGCACTGGAAGCTTCGCAATCCCACCGTCATCGTCGTCACCGACCGGACCGAGCTCGACGGCCAGCTCTTCCAGACCTTCGATCAGAGCCTGCTGCTCGCCGAAAAGCCCGTCCAGGTGCGCGAGCGTGCTCAGCTTCGCGACGAACTGCGCAACCGGAACACAGGCGGCATCTACTTCACGACGCTGCAGAAGTTCGGGCTCACCGAGGCCGAAAAGGTGTCGGGTGCTGCGCACCCGCTCCTGACGGATCGCCGCAACGTGATTGTGGTCGTCGACGAGGCCCACCGTAGTCACTATGACGACCTCGACGGTTACGCCCGCCACCTGCGTGACGCGCTCCCGCACGCGACGCTCATCGCGTTCACGGGAACGCCCATCTCGTTCTCGGAGCGCGATACACGCGCGGTGTTTGGTGACTACATCGACATCTACGACCTGTCCCGCGCCGTCGATGACGGCGCGACCGTTCCCGTCTATTTCGAGCCCCGACTGGTGAAGGTCGCTTTCGCCGAAGGTGCCAGCCAGGACGACATCGACCGTGCCGCGGACGAATACACGATCGGCCTGGATGACACCGAGCGCGCCCGGCTCGAGGCATCGGTCGCGGTCGTCAACGCCGTGTACGGCGCGCCCGAAAGGATCGACACCCTCGCGGCCGACATCGTGCAGCACTGGGATGAGCGCCGTGAACGGATGAAGCCGTTCATCGAGTCGCCGGGGAAGGCGATGATCGTCGGCGGCACGCGCGAGATCTGCGCCCGGCTCTACTCGGCCATCGTCGCGCTCCGCCCGGAGTGGCACTCGCCCGCCCTCGACTCCGGGCGCATCAAGGTCGTGTACTCGGGTTCGGCGACCGACCAGCCCCCGGTGAGCGACCACGTCCGGCGCGAGTCCGAGAACAAGGCCATCAAGGCCCGCCTGAAGGATGCCGACGACGAACTCGAGCTCGTGATCGTCAAGGACATGATGCTCACGGGTTTCGACGCTCCCCCGCTGCACACCCTTTATCTCGACCGCCCGCTCAAGGGCGCCCTGCTGATGCAGACCCTGGCGCGCGTAAACCGAACGTTCCGTGGCAAGGAGGACGGGCTCCTCGTGGCGTACGCGCCGCTCGCCGAGAACCTCGCCAACGCCCTCGCGGAGTACACCAGCTCCGACCAGGAGAACCGGCCCATCGGTCGCGACATTGAAGAGGCCGTGACGATCGCGACCGAACTGGTGGCACAGATTCAGGAGATGCTCGCTGGCTGCGACTGGCGTGCGATTGTGGCGCGCGGCGGCCCCCGCGCATGGCGAACCGCCGCCACGACGACGACGAACTACCTGCGCGACTCCGCTAACCCCTTGAACGCCCCCGACCTCGAGAACGAGCGGCTCTCGGTTCAGTACCGCAGCGCGACGGGCAAGCTGGCACGAGCGTGGGCTCTGGCATCCGGTCACGAAGGACTCGCCGAACTCCATCAGGAGATCGCCTTCTATGAAGAAGTGCGCGTCTGGATGGCGAAGTTCGACGCGAGGGACCGGCAAGCACGCGACGAGCCCATTCCCGAGGAGATCTCACGACTGCTCAGCGGGTTGGTCTCGGAGGCAATAGCTCCTGGCGAAGTGCTCGACATTTACGACGCCGCGGGGTTGCCCCGGCTGTCGCTTGACAACCTCGGGCCAGAGTTCCTCGCTCGGGCGCAGGCGGCTCCGAATCCGCATCTCGCCATAGAGGCGCTTCGCGCCTCGCTGGTGGATGCCGGAGCGACCGCGACGCGCGGGAACCTCGTGCGCCAGCGCGCCTTCTCCGAGCGCATAGCCGAAATCATGAACCGGTACACGAACCAGCAGCTCACCGCCGCCGAGGTCATCGCCGAACTCATTGCGATGGCAAAGGACGTCGCGGCTGAGGCCGCTCGTGGAGAGACCTTCACGCCGCCGCTGACGAGCGACGAGCTCGCGTTCTACGACGCCGTGTCTACCAACGAATCCGCGGTCGATGTCCAGGGCGAGGATGTGCTCGCCCAGATTGCTCGCGAGCTCGTCGCGGTGATGCGTCGAGACGTACGGACGGACTGGACGGTGCGCGACGACGTCCGGGCCAAGCTGCGCTCGTCGATTAAGCGGCTGCTGGTGAAGTACAAGTACCCGCCGGACAAGCAGCCGGAGGCGATCAAGCTGGTGATGGACCAGATGGAGTCGATGGCGTCGCGGTACGCGGATGACCGGCGTTGACGCGCATGTTCGAGACATCTCCCGGCGGCAGCTCTCCCGCCCGTCATCGACTCCTAGCGAGGAAAGGCCACGCAATTGAGTGAATCCACAACGAGCTTCACGGCTAGCTCAATCAGCCTCGTAACCCTTCTCAAGGCGGCTCACGACGGACGCTTGCAGTTGCCCGACTTCCAACGGAGCTGGGTGTGGGACGAGGAGAGAATTCGCAGCCTCATTGCTTCGGTATCGCGCGGCTTCCCGGTTGGTGCGGTCATGACACTCAAGACGGGTGGTGCCGTGGAGTTCAAGCCGCGCGTCCTTGAGGGGGCACCGCGGAATGCGGGGCAGCATAAGGCGGAGTCGCTGCTTCTCGATGGACAACAGCGGCTCACTTCCATGTATCAAGTCCTGATGCGCGACGAGGTGGTGCACACCATCACGCCGCGTCGCCAGCGGGTCAAGCGGTGGTTCTATCTCGACATCGAGAAGTGTCTCGACGAGACGGTAGATCGAGACGAGGCAGTCGTGAGTATCCCGGAGGACCGTCGTCTTACGTCGGATTTCGGCCGCATGGTAGAAATTGACCTCTCTACCCGTGAGCGGGAGTTCGAGAGTGGAATGTTCCCGCTCAGCGCGGTGGTCGGGTGGTCAGACTGGAATCAGGCCTTCGTCAGCTGGGCGATGAGGCTCGAGGACTTCCAGGATCGGTTTCGCCGCATCAGCGAATTTTACGAAAGAGTCGTGAAGAACTTCACTGAGTACCTTGTGCCCGTCATCGAACTTGCCGCAACAACGAGCAAGGAGGCAGTGTGCGTTGTATTCGAAAAGGTCAACACAGGGGGCAAACCCCTTGACGCATTTGAACTCATAACGGCGATGTACGCCGCCGACGGGTATGAGTTGCGCAAGGACTGGTACGGCGGGGACGGTTTGGAAGGGACGCACGAGCGCTTCCGCTCCGCGCTCAAACTGCCGTCGTCGACCGAGGGCGTGCTTGCCGGAGTAGGAAACACGGACTTTCTGCAAGCCATCTCGCTCTTCTACACGAGAGACGAGCGGTCGCGTGCGCAGGACGCAGGGAGAAGCGGGAAGGAGTTGCCGAAAGTCTCGGCAACACGTCAGTCGCTGCTCGACCTCCCTCTCGCCGCATACCTTCGCTACCAGTCCCGAGTTGAAGCCGGTTTCTTCGAGGCTGCGAAGTTCCTCGTGCGTTTGGGGATCTACCGGGTGAAGGATTTGCCGTATCAGAGCCAGGTAGTCCCGCTCGCCGCAATCCTCGCGGAGTTAAGTGATGAAGCCGAATCCCCTGCGGCGATGGAGAAAATCCGACGGTGGTACTGGAACGGTGTCTTCGGCGAGCTGTATGGCTCGTCGACCGAGACGCGCATCGCTCGCGACTTCCTCGAGGTCGTTGCGTGGGTGCGCGGAGGGGAGCTTCCGTCGACCGTCCATGAGGCGACTGTCCGTGCGGATCGTTTGCAGACGATGAGGATGCGGCTTTCTGCGGCTTACAAAGGCGTCAATGCACTCCTGATGCATGAAGGCGCAGAGGACTTTCGGTCGGGCCAGAAGTTCTCGCAGACTATCTTCTTCGACGAGAATGTCGACATCCACCATATCTTCCCGCAGGACTGGTGCAAGAAGGAAGGAATTGCCAAGGGGGTATACGACTCCATCATCAACAAGACACCGCTCGCGGCGAAGACGAATCGGATTATCGGCGGCGTCGCACCCTCCGACTACATGAGCCGCATTGAGAAAGAGAATCCCGAGCTGGTGCCTCTTGCGTTTGACAATCGGCTGCGATCCCACCTCGTCGATCCCGAGCTTCTGAGAGCCGACGACTTCCATGCCTTCATGGCAGCCCGTCAGCAGGCGTTGGTTGACTTGATTGCTTCCGTAATCGGAAAGCCGGTCATCGTTGCAGATCAGACTGAAGGTGTTGAGCAGATCGATGAGGACCCCACCGAAATTGACTTGCTGGGATCCGAGATCATCTAGGGCGCAACCGCGACTGCGGGATGAGTCTGCGACGCTAAACGTGGACGTTGCGGCTTCGTCGTCGCGGCGACTCTCCCTTCGTCGTTCGGTTGCGGGAGCGAACGGCTCAGAATGTATGCATCACTACGTCCCCCAGCCAGTTCCCGAAGTAGGCGCGGGTCTCGGGGGATCCCTCGTAGGCGTGGTGCGCTGGTTAGAGGCGGGGAGAGGAAGTCGTGCAGCAGGTAGCCGTCGCCGAGTGCAGCTCGATGCCGGCATCCACTGCTCGTCGGGCAGCCTTGACGATCTCGATGCGGCCGGTCGCGAGCTCCTCGGTCTCGAGGGCGTGGGGCAAGGGGTAGGCCGGGTCGGTGCCGTCGGCGAGAGGAGTGTTGCGCTCGATCGCGCCACGGTGCCGCGGTACCGGCCCGTTCTATAGCTCCGCGCCGGTGGACCGCGCGTCCCCGGACGAAGAGTCGGATGCCGGGGATGAACGGTCGGGCGCGACCGCGACGGCGACGCGAGGATCGGAACATGACCACGACCGCACCCGTTCCGCTCGCTCCGACGGCCTCGATGAGATACGGCGGGCTCATCGTCGTGATGCTGCTGAGCTTTCTGCTCGTGACGGCGGAGTTCCTGCCGAACGGGGTGCTCACCGAGATGGCGCTCTCGCTCGGGATCACTCCCGGCCAGGCGGGGCAAACAGTTACCGTCACCGCCCTCGCCGGGCTTCTGGTGGCGCCGACCGTCGGGCTCCTGCTGCCTCGCCTCGACCGCCGATCGCTGCTGATGGGGGCCGCCGCGGCCGCCACCGTGTCGAACCTCGTCGTCGCGCTGGTTCCCAGCCTGGTCGCGATCCTCATCGCGCGATTCCTGCTGGGCGCCGCCATCAGCGCTTTCTGGGCCATGTCGATCACCGTCGCCGCGCGGCTGGCGAGCCCGGACCGAATCGGTCGAGCGGTCATGTTCGGATCGGCCGGAGTCTCGCTGGCCACCGTGGCGGGGGTGCCGATCGGGGTGGCGTTGAGCGAAGCGCTCGATTGGCGCGTCGCGTTCCTGCTCATCGGTGTCGCCACGGCTCTCGTGGGCGTCGCCGTCCGCCTCGCGCTGCCTCCGGTCCCGCCCGCTGCGGCGTCGAGCCTGCGACTCCTCGTCGACACTCTCCGGCGACCCGGCGTGGGCGGCGGCATGGCCGGGCACGTGCTCATCGTGCTGGGGCACTTCGTCGCCTACACGTACGTGCGCCTCTCGCTGGAACGCATCCCCGACGTCGACGCCGGCACGATCGTGCTGCTGCTCGCGCTGTTCGGGGTGGGCGGGCTGATCGGCAACGTCGTCGTCGGGGTCATCGTCGACCGGGCGTTCGGGCGGCTTGCGGTCGTCGGCCCGCTGGTGATCGCGTTCGCCATCGGGGTGGTCGTGCTGTTTCCCGCGACCGTCGCGGTGGCCGGGGCCGCGGCCGTGTGGGGCTTCTTCTTCTCGTCGTGGCTCATCATCGTCAACACCTGGGTCGGACACCGGATGCCCGACCGCCTCGAAGCAGGCGGCAGTCTCACCGTCACCGGGTTCCAGCTCGCGATCATGATCGCGGCCGGCGTGGGCGGCATCTTCGTCGACACGATCGGCGTCGTGCCCGTGGACCTCATCGGCATCGTGCTGCTCGTGATCGGAGCCGCGTTGTTCGGCCTGTCGTTGAACGCGCGGCGCACGCAGGCGGCGGTCGGTCGGGCTGAGGGCTAGGCCGCGGGCGCTATCGGGGCGCGGAGGCCCGGATGCCGCAGGCCGAGCCGTGAGCGTGACCGCTCGGACGCTCCCACGCGCCGCCGGCTGGACCGCGAGTCGCGACTCTGGCGTGGATGCCGGGATGCCGCCGGCGACACCGCGAGCACGACCGCGCCCTGAACGCTCCGAGGCGCCCCCGGCTCTAGACCGTGGCCCGCGACCGGGCGTCGGAGCGCCACGCCGAGGGCGCGACCCCGGTGTGCCGACGGAAGGCGCGACTGAAGCCCTCGTCCGACGTGTATCCGAGGGCCCGTGACGTTTCGGAGACGGGAGTTCCGGCATCCAGAAGCTCTTTCGCCCTCCGCATGCGCACCTCGGTCACGAACGACGCGGGAGAGCTGCCGAACGCCTCGCGGAATCGCGCCGAGAACACCGAGCGCGACATGGCACCGAGGGATGCCAGGCTGCCGAGCGTCCACTCGTGCCCGGGGTCGTCGACCATGGCGGCGACGACCCGAGCGAGGAACGGATCGTCGGCGCGCGGCGGCCAGGCCGTCGAACGGTCGCCGGTCGCCCACGCACGCAGCGCCGACAGGAGAACCGTCGTCACCATGAGCCGGCAGATCGTCTGGTCTCCGGATCGGGGCTGGTCGGCATCCGGAGAATGTGAGCCGAGGTGCGCGGCGAGGTGCGCCGCGGCGGGCTCGGCGGCAGCGAAGCCGCTGATGAACACGAACGGCGGCAGAGCGCGCGTGTCGACGGTCGGCGTGATCGTCAACGGGATGACGGTCACCTCGGCGCTCGACTGCGACAGCAGCTGAGGAGCGCCGCATCCGAGGGTGAGGAACGCGTCGCCGGCGAGCAGCGTGCGCGTTCCCCGGGAGGCTTCGGCGGCGCCCGAGGCGGCATCCACCTCACACGCCGAGCCCGGTGACGTGCGCCCGGTGATCTCTCCGGCGCGCACGAAGACGAGCGTGGCCTTGCCCGGTTCGAGGGGAAGCGCGTCACCCGCGCCCAGGGAGAGACGGCACGTGTCGCCGGGCCTCACGTCCAGCGAAGCCAGAGCGCGTTCGAGTGCGGGCTCGGTCGTCATAGGGGCGGGAACCGTCGGGGAGCGGATCGTATTCCGGGTGGGGATCCGGCTAACCCGACGTTTCGCCCTCGGGGCCGTCGCGATCGCTTGTGCGCGAGGTCGCGAGCCATCGAGTGGCCCAGGCAAGGGGGTTATCGGAGTAACACCGCGAGCGGTCCGTGAGCGACATCAATGGAGCAGCGAAGCTGATGCAGGGAGCGTTCAACCGCCTTTGGCCCTAGCGTGCGACGTCTTCCGTGCGCGATACGTAGGGGGCGAGGCGTCACATCGCAATGGGCGAATGCCACTCACGTGTTCTGTCAGACTCAGGTCGTGAACCCGCAAGACCTGGTCGCGCTCGGGGCAGTTGCCGCTGCATGCTGCATATTTGCCGCTCTGGTGCTAATTGTCGAGGTCCACGAGAAGCGCGAAGCGCAGTTCGGGGTGCTAGTCGAAATTAAGCGACAAGGTCGCGATTTTCGCGCCCACATGAGCGAGCGCGATGGCGGTCGAAGACGTGTGACCGAGCACGGGGTTGTGTGGCTGGACCAGAAGAACATTGTTAAGGCTGGCGACTCTCTGTTCTCTTCGCGCTCGGCGACTATCGAGTCAATGTCAATACTCTTATCGTCGGAGCAGATTGAGGGCCCGAATCGACTGGAATCCGACGCTGCGCGCTACATTGTCCTCGCCGAAGACAGGGGCGGCGCGTTCTTTGTGGAGTGGGCGGGCGACGCCTCCGTCCGTTCAGGCGGTCTTGTCGTTCTTTGGACGCTCGACCGACGGCGCCGCGCCGCGCCGCCCGTTGTCCTCCGGGGCGATCAAGCTGCAGGATGGATTACATACTTGAAAGAACCCGGCTCCGAACCGCCGCAAGCTCCGCCGATCCGATTGGCTCTAATTGGAGCCATCCGCCGGATAGGTTTTGATCTGCTCCACAAAAGCGCGGCGAAGAGTGGCTCTCAAGCCAGTAGTCGCTCCGCGACCGAACCGACCGGAGTTACTCGAGTATGGGTACTTGGTATCCTCGGGAGTCTTACTGTATTGATTGCGGGCCTCGTTGCCTTGGATTTGCTCGATATTCGGCAGTATGTCCGGCTCTCCTCCCACTACGACTGGCTAGCATTTATTGGCGCGATTGTCGGTGGTGTCGTCGGAGGTCTTGTTACGTTCGGCGGTGTGCTGCTGACACTCCGAAACGCTCAGGCGGCGGAGCGATCCCGTCAGTCGGCGGAGGACCTTCGTAATCGTTTATCTATGCTGCCGTTATTTGAGTTCAGGGTCAGCTACGACCCGAAACATTTCGATAATTCTGTTGGTCAGCTCGCGGAAGAGCCCGGGACTCCAGTTTTCTCGCTCGACCGCGCTAGGTGGAGCGATCCGGGGGTCCTTCATTTCGGTCACGCGCTCATTGTCGGCAACGTGGGGCTGGGTCACGCCATGCTAAGGGCGGTCGAGTACGTAGTTCGGGATGCCAAGGGTGAAATGCTCTCGGAGGAGAAGAATGGTTTCATGAATTTCCTGATCAAGAACGGGTCTGTGCGAGTCATCCGCGCGTACTTTGTAGCTCCTCGAGATAACCCTCGTTTTGAGGATCCTCGTCAAAACGCTTACCAGGTCGTTGTGACATTGCGTTATGAGGATCTTTTGGCCAACACATATCATCAGGTCGTCCACACGACCCTCTTCAAGGGTTTAAGCGCAGGCGAGGATCCGCGCACCGGGGGAAAGCCCGTAACTTCCCTCAACTACGCTGAGCCCCCCGTGCACGACCAAAGTGCCGCACCGTGAATCAGAACCGGTGCCACAGATCGAGAGACCCGCGGTAGCGGACGGGCCGGGCCGGTGCCGCGTGCGATGCAGAGTAGATGACTGAAATGATGCGAGGCTTAGTGAGAGAAGCGCACTAGGCCCCCCAGATGTGGACAGGTTACGACCGTGAGAACGGGTAATTCGTACCCGCGCTCACCGCCGCCGGAGACGGTGGCCTGCTCCGCTTCGTTCTCGTCCGCGCCCTTATCCCAGCGGGTGACGAGGTCGGGGTGGGCGATCGCCGGACGCCCGACAATAAACGGGTCGGCGATGCCGTCGTTTACGGCCGAGACGGCCTCGGCGACCTCGATGACAAAGCGGTCGGCCGACCTCCGCCGATCCGACTCTGAACTTCATGACGGCGCCACCTACGAGATGGTCACGTCACGCCCGCTCGATGGCATCCGGGATCAGGTGCGGCTCGAGCTCGTCGCGCGCCGGGGTTCTGCTCAGCGCCATCGTGCAGCGACACCGAGCCGTCTCGTAGCGGCCGTCGCTACTCCGAACCCTCCCCGTCGCGATCACTAGTACGCGAGGTTGCGACGATCGCCACCCCCACGGCGAGCACGGCCGCGTTCGACCAGAAGATCGTCACGAGTCCGAAGGGGCCGGCGACGAGGCCCACGCTCACCGGGATCAGCACCTGCAGCACGCGGTTGGCGGTCAGGCGCAGGCCGAGGGCGGCGCCGTGCACCGCGGGCGGGGTGATCGCGGTCGTCCAGGCCATGGTCAGGGGCTGGGGGAGGCCGAGGGCGATGCCGAGCGCGATCATCACGGGGATCGCGCCCCACTGGTTCGCGAAGGGCAGGGCGACGAGACTCGCGACGCCCAGGAGCATCGCCACGACAAGCAGTGTGCGGCGGCCGAATCGCGCGACGATGCGGGCGAGGCCGAGGCGGCTCACGACCGAGACGATGGCGCGGAGAGCGAGCAGCAGGCCGACGGTGACCGGGGGGATGCCCTTCTCGACCGCCCACAGCGGCACGAAGGTGTAGAGCAGGTCGACCGTCACGAGCACGGCTCCGCTGACGGCGAGGGCCCGCCACAACTCGGGGGCCCTCATCACTGCCGAGAGCGGAGTGCGCGGGGCCTTCGCGGCGGTGGTGCGGCGGTGCGTGTCGCCGCGGCGGAGGAAGAGGATCAGCGGTAGGGCCAGCACCGTGAAGGCGAGGCAGACGGCGAACCCCGCGGTCGTGTCGGGCTCCTCGCGCGCGGCGAGGGTCGCGGCGATGGTGACGGCCGGGGGACCGATCAGCTGACCGATGGATGCCGCGGCGCTGAGGGTGCCGAACCCGCTGTCCATCGAGCCCCCGCGACTCGCGTGCGCCACGAAGGTCTGCTGGCCGATCATCACGCAGAGGTGTCCCAGCCCGATCGTCAGCGTCGCGGCGAACAGCAGCAGGACGGTCGCCGGCAGGGCGAGCACGACGATCGCGCCGGCCGACGCGATGAGCAGGCCGGCGAAGGCGACGGTGCTGCCGCCGACGCGGTCGCAGATCCGGCCCGCGGGAAGCGCCGCGACGATCGTCGGAACGGCGAAGGATGCCGCGAGCGCGGCGAGCAGCAGCGGATCCCCGCCCAGCTCGAGCGCCCGGTAGCCGACCATCAACCGGACGCCGACCCACGAGGCCTGCGACAGCGCCGCCTGCGTGCTGAGCGCAGCCCGCCAGGCGGGGCCGGTCACGGCCGGAGGGGGATCTCGTCGGTGCCGCCGAGCATGCGAGTGAGGCCGTCGATGTCTTCGCGGACGGCGTGGTACCGCTCGGAGTCGAGGTGGTAGACCGCGAGCTGGAGCGCGTAGCAGATCGCCATCGGCACGAAGAGGGTGCGGTACTCGCTGTCGGCGCTGCGGAGGGCCGCGATCAGGTGGTCGGGAGCGGGCCGGAACTGGGCACCGGGCACGTCGGTGATGAGCAGGCTCCGTCCGCGTCGGCGCTGCGCCTCGGCGATGAGGGCGGGAAGCATCCGCGGGGTCTCGCGCAACGCGAAGCCGATCAGGATGCTGGTGGAGTCGAACGGCACGAAGCGCTCAGCGAGGTCTTTCGCCTGGGGCGAGAGGGTGACCACGACCATCCCCAACCGGCGGAAGCGGCGGGCGAGCAGCTCTTGCAGCGAGCGGGCGTCGCCGTTCGCGAAGATGTAGACAACCCCGGCGCCGGCGATGTCGCGGGCAGCCGCGTCGATCGCGGACTGGGGGACGAACTCCGACAGCCGCTCGAGACCGGCTCGCTCGTCGGCGACGAAGGATGCCAGGTCGGCCCCGGACTCCTGCCGCATCGGCGCCCCGGAGAGTGCGGGGTTCACCTCGTCGGCGCGGAGGTCGCGGCGCAGGTCGGGGTATCCGCGATAGCCCAGCTTCTGCGCGAGACGCACCACGGTCGACTCGTGCGTGCCGGCCTGTGCGGCCACGTCGGCCGCCGTCGTCGATGACGTCGCGGCGCTCAGCAGCACCGTCATGACCTTCTGCTCCGTGGTGCTCAGGGCGGCGGTGTTGCGAGTCGCGACGGCGCGGAAGCTCATGTTCTCTCCTTCGAGGCACGACGCCGATCGAGCGGGTCGGTTGTTGACAAGTCTGGACCATCCTGCAATCCTGTGCAAGTGCGCAAGTTGCGACAACGGTCTTGCACACACACACCTAGCACGAAACCCGCAGAGAGGCGGATGACGATGGCGTCTGATGTGGTGCAAACCTCGTCCCCGACGAGGGCACGGCAGTACCTGGAGTGGTCTGTCGTGGCGATCGGTGCCGTCGCCGGCATCGCGGTCATGGTGTCGGGCTTCGGCTACGGCCTGACCAACGTGACCGGGGTGGGCGCCGGGTTCTTCCCGGTCGTCGCGGGAGCCACGATCGCCCTCGGCGCGGTCCTGTGGGCGCTGCAGCTGCTCGGCGCGGCTGCTACGCAGCGGCGCGAGGCGAACCGGTCGGAGCTCGACGCGCGGACGCCGTTTGAGGGCAACCGCGTCGACCCGCCCACCGACACCGCGATCGGCGTGCTCGTTGTCGACGGGATCGACGAGGAGGACGACGACATCGCCCTCCCCGACCGTCGCGGAGTGCTGCGCGTCGCCATCGTGGCGGGATCGCTCGTGCTCGCGGCGATCCTCCTGCCGGTGCTCGGGTACCTCCTCACCATGACGCTGCTGCTCTTCAGCGTGATGACCCTCGTGAGCGCTCGCCGCTGGTGGGTCGCCCTTCTCATCGCGGTCGGCGTCGCCGTCATCAGCCGGTTCGTCTTCGCCGACCTGCTCGGCACCGCCCTCCCGCACTCGAGCATCACCGTGCTCCGGATGATCGGCCTCTGACATGGAATTCGGCGCACTCTTCCAAGGACTCCTCACCGTCCTGACCCCCGAGAACCTGCTCTTCGCCCTCCTCGGCTGCGTGCTCGGCATGCTTGTCGGCGTGCTGCCCGGTTTTGGGCCCGCAGCAGCCGTCTCGCTGCTCATCCCGGTCACGTTCGGGCTCTCGCCCACGACGGCGATCATCATGCTCGCCGCCATCCTCTACGGCGCGGCCTTCGGCGGCACGATCACGGCCGTCCTGCTCCGGATCCCCGGAGAAGCCTCGTCCGTGGCCACGACCCTCGATGGATACGAGCTCGCCAAGCGCGGCCGCGGCGGCCCGGCGCTCGTGATCGCGGCGGTGGGCTCGTTCATCGGCGGGCTGGTCGGAGTCGTCGGGTTCGTGCTCGTCGCCCCCTTCGCGCGGATCGCGCTGGAGTTCGGCGCCCCCGAGCTGTTCCTCGTGTCGTTCCTCGGGCTGCTGCTCATCACGAGCTTCGCGGGCAGCAACCCCGCCAAGGCGCTCATCAGCGCCGGCGTCGGCCTTGCGATCGCGACGGTGGGCCTCGACCCGGGCGTCGGCATCGTGCGCTTCGGATTCGATATGCCGCAGCTCTTCGACGGCATCGGCCTTGTCGCGATCGTCATGGGCGCCTTCGGCCTCAGCGAGATCCTCGCGCAGGCCCAGCGTGGCCCCGCAGGCATCGCCAAGCCCCTCTCGATCGGACGGCTCTACCCCACCCGCGACGACTTCCGCCGCTCGTGGAAGCCCTTCTTCCGCGGCTCGATCATCGGCTTCTTCATGGGCCTTCTCCCCGGCTCGCCCGGAGCGGCAACGTCACTGGCCTCTTACGCCGCCGAGAAGCGCTTCTCGAAGAAGCACCGCTCCGAGTTCGGCCGGGGCGCCATGGAGGGCGTCGCCGGGCCCGAATCCGCCAACAACGCCCTCGCGGTGTCGTCGATGATCCCGCTGTTCACCCTCGGCATCCCGACGTCGGCGACGGTCGCCATCATGGCGGGGGCGTTCACCGTCAACGGCCTCATCCCGGGACCGCTCCTGTTCCGCGACAACCCCGAGGTCGCCTGGGCCATCATCGCCAGCTTCCTGGTGGGCAACGTCATCCTGTTGATCCTCAACGTGCCCCTCGTGCGCGTCTGGATCGCCGTGCTCCGCTTGCCGTTCGCCTACCTGATGGCCGCGATCCTCGCGTTCATGTTCCTCGGCACCTACTCGATCAACGGCAGCACCTTCGAGATCTTCGTCATGGTCGCCGCGGGCGTGATCGGCTACGTCTTCCATCTGCTGCGCGTGCCGCTGACGCCGCTCGTGCTCGCGATCATCCTCGGCCCGATGCTCGAGGAGAACTTCCAGCGGTCGCTCGCCCTGTCGCGCGGTGACTGGGGAGTGTTCACCAGCAGCCCGATCGCCACCGGCCTGCTCGTGGTCTGCGCCCTCGCCGTCGCGCTCGGAGCGAGCCGCCCCGCGCTCGCCGCCTTCGTGCGGTCACGGTCGCGGTCCCGTTCCCGCGCACGTGTCGACGCCTAGTCCCGTCCCCGCACCCTCGTCATCCCGACTCATTCGTCATCCCCACCAGAAGGAGAAAACAGCATGCGAATCCGCTCCCTGACCCTCGGCGCCGTTGCAGCCCTGGCTGCCGTGGCCCTCGTCGGATGCTCGTCCGCCACCGGATCGACCTCGAGAGGCGACGGCGCTGACGAGGCCTGGCCCGCTGCCGGAACCGACATCGAATGGATCGTCCCCTCGGCCGCCGGTGCCGGCAACGACATCCTGGCCCGCATCGTCGCGCCGGCCATGCAGGAGTCGCTCGACGCCAACATCCAGGTCGTGAACCTCGAGGGCGGCAGCCAGGTCGTCGGCCTCAGCAAGCTGGCCACCTCGGCACCCGACGGCACGACGTTCGGCTACACGAACATCCCGTCCATCCTCGGTCGCTACCTCGACCCCTCCAAGAACGCCACCTTCGATCGCGAGAGCTTCCTGCCGGTCGGCTCCTTCGCCACCAACTCGGTCGTGATCGGCGTGGCCGCGAACAGCCCCTACAAGACGATCGACGACCTCTTCGACGCCGTCGAAGACGACCCCGGCACGATCACGGCGGGCACGGACTCGCGCGCCGGCGACGACCACGTCAACCTGCGGATCCTCGAGAACGAACTCGACCTGGGGTTCAACATCGTCCACTACAACAGCGGTGCCGACAAGGTGGCCGCGGTCATGTCGGGCGAGGTCAACTTCGCTCTCGGCGGGGTCTCGAGCTTCTACGGCCCGTACAAGTCCGGCGACATCCGCCTGCTCGCGATCGTCGAAGACGAGCAGAGCGAACTCATGCCCGACGTGCCCACGCTGTCAGGCGAGGGCTACGAGGTCGCGCCGATGAACAGCCGCTTCACCCTGTCGGTGCCGGCGGAGACGCCCGAGAACATCCGCTCCTCGCTAGAGGCCGCCCTCAAGGTCGCCGCCGAAGACCCCGCGGTCATCGAGAAGCTCACCAACGCGGCCACCGTCGCCTCCTGGATGCCGGGAGCCGAGGTCGCGAAGCTCTGGGAAGAGCGCGAAGCCACGATCTCGCCCATCATCGACGAACTGCTGCAGGTCTCGCCGTGACCTCGGCCGTGGCGACGAACGTCATCGAGCGCGCTCCCCTCAGCGCCTCCGAGCGCGAGCGCCTCGCGCCCCTGGCCGCTTCGGCGGTCGTCGACTCGATGCAGCGCCTCGGGTCTCCGGATGCCGGCATCTCACCGACCTGGGTGGGTGCGCGTCTGGTGGGACCGGCGCTCACCGTGCTCACGGCGGCGGGCGACAACCAGATCGTCCACGCCGCGCTCGACGTCGTCCAACCGGGCGAGGTCATCGTGCTCAACGGGTTCGGTGACACCACGAGGGCGCTGATCGGCGACCTCATCGCCGAGCGGGCGCTGAGCCTCGGGGTGGCGGGCTTCGTCGTCGACGGGTGCGTGCGCGACGTCGACGCCATCCGCGAGCTCGGGCTCCCCGTCTTCGCCCGCGGGGTGACGCCGGCCGGTCCCTACAAGAACGGTCCCGGGGTGATCGGCGGCGCGGTCGCGATCGGGGGAGTAGCAGTGCTCACGGGCGACGTGGTGGTCGCCGACGCCGACGGTGTCGTGTTCATCCCGCGCGCACAACTCGACACGATCGTCGACCTGGCCGAGCAGAAGCTCGAGAGCGAGGCCCGGAAGCGGGCGAGCATCCGGGCGTCGGTGGGCTGAGCCCCACCGGGGCCGGTGTCACCGGACACGAGGAAGGGCCTCGCGCGAACGGCATCCACCGTCCGTGCGAGGCCCTTCGGCGCGAGTCAGCCCTGGAGGAACGGGTAGTCCGTGTAGCCGCGCTCGTCGCCGCCGTAGACGGTGGGCTGGTCGACCTGGTTCTCGTCGGCGCCCTTCTGCCAGCGCGTGACGAGGTCGGGGTTGGCGATCGCGGGACGGCCGACGGCGACCAGGTCGGCGATGCCCTCGTCGACGGCCGAGACGGCCTCGTCGCGCGTGGTGATGCTCGAGAAGCCGGTGTTGACGATGACCGTTCCACCGAACGCCCTGCGGAGGTCCTGGATCAGCTCGCCAGCGGGATCGGCGTGCAGCACGCTCAGGTACGCAAGACCCAGGGGAGCGAGGCCGGCGATGAGCGCTTCGTAGGTGGCGCGGGTCTCAGCCTCGTCCTTTTCCCACACGTCCTGGATGTTGTGGGCGGGCGAAATCCGGATGCCGACACGTCCGGCGCCGATCTCGGCCACGACGGCCTCGGCGACCTCGATGGCGAAGCGGGCGCGGGCCTCGGGCGATCCGCCGTACTCATCGGTGCGCTGGTTGGAGGCGGGGGAGAGGAACTCGTGCAGCAGGTATCCGTTGGCGCCGTGCAGCTCGACGCCGTCGAAACCGGCATCCACTGCCTGTCGGGCGGCGGCGACGAACTCGTCACGGACGGTGGCGAGCTCGGCGGTCTCGAGCGCGTGGGGGGTGGCGTAGGCGACCTTGGTGCCGTCGGCCACGCGGGTTTCGCCCTCGATCGCGATCGCCGAGGGGGCGACGATGCGGTCGGTGCCGGTGATGTCGGGGTGGGTGACGCGTCCGCCGTTCATGAGCTGCATGAAGACCGTGCCGCCCTCGGCGTGCACGGCATCTGCGACCTTCGCCCATCCGGCGGCCTGCGCGTCGGTGACGATGCCGGGCTGGCCCGGGTACGCACGCGACTCGGCGCTCGGGAACACGCCCTCGGTCACGAGCAGGCCGATGCCCGCGCGCTGCGCGTAGTACTTCGCGACGATGGGTCCGGGGACGCCGTTGGCGTCGGCGCGGAGGCGGGTCATCGGGGCGAGCGACACGCGGTTGCGGACGTCGACGTCGCCGACGGTGGTGGGGCTGAACAGGCTCACGGGGGTCCTTTCGTGGGGAACGGGGGCCACGCCATGCCAACGAGGGGCGGCGGCTGCCTATTCCACCGGGGTGGCCTGCGCGTTCTGGGTGGGTTGACGCGCGAGGGACATCGGCTTCGCCGCTGATCGGATTCAGAGGGCAGGCAGAACCTCGTCGGCGAGGTAGTCGCGCAGCCGCGGGACATCCCGCGTGAGCGTGCGCCAGACCCGATGCGGGTCGAGGTCGTCGTCCCGATGCGCTGCGAAATTGCGCATGTCGATGATCTGCCGCCACGGCTGGTCACCGAAGCGCCCGCGAACGGACACGGGGATCTTCGCGACGGCTTCGCCGATCCGGATCATTCCCATCTCTGCCGCCCACTGCGCCTTCACATCAGTCATGAAGCGGTCCTCGCCGCGCGCGACGATCTGCGCAATCACTTCGCATACCGCGACGACCCGTGCCGCGGCATCCCGAGTCTTCTGACGGTCGGCGGTCACAGCGCGACAGCTTCGCGCAGCACTCGCTCGCGGAACTCGCCACGCAGAGTGTCGGATGCCACGACATCCACCTCGACGTGGAGAAGGTCGGCGAGGGCGAGGCGTAACCCGATCTCGTCCAGAAGCCCGGCCTCGGGGGTGAAATCCACGAGCAGGTCGACGTCGGACGACCCGGTCGCCTCGCCGCGGGCGACGGACCCGAAGACGCGCGGGGCGGTCGACGGGACCAGTGTACGAGAGGGGTTATCGGGGGCGATATACCCACCCAACGCCTTGGCGCTCGTTCATCAGGGGAGGACGAGCACGTCGCCCGGGTTGATCTGCGTCTCGTCGGGGATGACGGGGTCATCGTCGCGGGTCAGTCCGCCCGCGTCGACGGAGAAGCGCTCGCTGATCCCTGTGAGGGTGTCGCCGTGCACCACGACGTACGACACGACCTTTCCGCCTGAAACGACAGCGAAGCCGTTCGCGCCGGGACGGGATCCGGGGTCGGCCTCGGGAGCGGCCGCCGGGAAAACCGAGAACTTGCCCGGGTTGGCGGGGTCATAGTCGTGCGTGGCCGGATCGTAGTACTCGACGTTGGCGGGGAGCACGTCTCCGGGCTCACCGATCAACGCGCGGTAGTCGTTGGGGCAGCCTTCGGTGCCCTGGCACCGGAAACCCTCGGGGTAGATGATCCACGGGCCCGAGTTCTTCGCCCAGTCGGGGAGTGCGGGCGCGGCGGCCGGTTCGGCCGGAGCGACGGCTGCCGCGGCGCCGACCGCCTCGGCGGGGGCCTCGGGCTCCGTCGCGCCGAAGCCCGAGAAGGCGGGCACCACCAGAGCGACGAGGCCCACGATGACGAAGGCCGACGCGGCGAAGGCGATCTTCGCGGCGCGTTCCATTCGTCCACCCTCGCACGGCGAGTCGGTGAGGCGCGATGCGGCATGCCCTCGCATCCGCGCGGGAGGAGGGCGGATGCCATCCCCTGGCATCCGCCCCCTTCCACCCCTTACGCCCGCCGCACCCCCACGGTCACCGGCCGCGCTTACGCATCGAGAGTGACGGCTGCCGGTTCGTGTGGAGCGACCTTCGCGGCGTGTCGACCGGCTCACATGGGTGAAGTTGCGGGTGAAACGAAGCCACGCTCGCGTCGACCCCTCGAGCACCTATCGGCGGTGAGTCGAGCACGTCCGCCGCCTGGCCGCCCGATTACTGCTGCAGGGCCACGCACGTTGACCCGTCCCGCCCGCATCACGCTTCTCACCCGGCGCCGGATCCAGCTTTGTCCCCCAATTAGCCGACGCAACGTCGGAGGTAGAACCCAACCAATCCAACGCCGTTGGAAGGACGCTCAAGCTCGAAGGAGAGAAATGCGAAAGAACATAATGCGATCCCGGGTCGGGGTTGTAGTCATCGCCGCGGTCGTAACGGTTTCGACTCTGATCGCCCCGCCGTCATATGCGGAAGAACAGGGCGCGGCGGACGCCGTCGCCAACCTCGTTCAAACTGCTGCTGCGGCGGCAACTGCGTCGCAGGATCCGAACCCCGCGATACTCACCACGGACGCAGCGGTCGACGTTCCGCGAGACCCGTACGCGAACGTGATCGTCGGGCAGCAAGGGGACCCCGTCCTCGAGATTCCTCTTCCCGATGCTGTGGATCTGGATGCGGGGGTGGAATCGTCCGACGGCGTTATGGTCTTCGCCGGCAGGGGGGATAGCCCGGACGTAACGGTGGAAGTGCTTCCGTCGGGCGCTCGCATCACGACGGTCATCAACAGCCACACGGCCGATCGGTCGTTCGAATATGCGCTGCCAGACGGGGTGACGGCGGAATTGCGCAGCGATGGCCGTATCGAACTGACGGAGCAGGTCGAGGTCGACAACGGCAAGGCGGAGATCTTCAAGATCGTCGGATATGTGGAACCCGCGTGGGCGATCGATGCAGCGGGGCGAGACGTCCCCACCTCCTACGAGATCGAGGACGGTGTGCTCACGCAACACGTGCAGACCGATTCCGCGACGACCTATCCGGTCGTTGCTGATCCGCAGTGGTCCGTGACGAGCTGGAACCAGGTGCGCGTCCGCTGGAACCGTGCCGAGACCGCGACAATCGCTGCGGGCGGGTGGGGCGCGACGGGAGCAGCCGGGGCGTGCGGCCTCGCGGGCTCTGCGCTTGCGGGCCCTCCCGGAGCAGCCATCGGCAGCGCAGCGTGTCTGGCTGCTGGCGGCGCTGCGGTGTACACCGCTGGAGTGGCGCAGAACTCCCGGCCCCAACGATGCCTGGAGATGTATGCGACGGTTGTATTCACAATCCAGCTGTCCTTCCTTCCCTGGTTCGGAACGTACTCCGGAGGGTCGTGCCGCTGATGCCCCCGACCTACCGCACCTCCCTCCGAATACGGCTGTCGCTCCTCTTCGCGCCCACCCGCCTGCTGCTCTGCGGCGCATCGTTCGCGTGGTTCGCGGGAGTGAGCGCGCTGTATATGGGCCGCGGGCAGGGGGCTGACGTGTTGGGGCCTTTGTCGGTGATCCCTCTGCTGACCTTCACGGCCTGGACGGTCGCCACCGACATGCGGTACCGACGAGAGGAAGCGGAACAACCTCCAACGGGTACAGGAGATCGCAACAGCTGATCTCGACGGAGGGGAGCGGATGCCGACCTCCCGGCATCCGCTCCCCTCCCACCCCCGCTACGGCCGCCGCACCACCGCCGCCAGCGGCTTAGAGCTCGACGACCTCTCCGTCCGCCGTCCGAAGCGTGAGCCGGAACCCCGACTCGTCGCCCGCGATCACCTCGGCGACACCGTCGCCCAACCCGAAGGCGTTCAGGATGCCGACCAGCGGCGCCGGGTCGGGCTCGGTGCGGACGAGAGAGACGAGCTCGATCGTCGGGATGTCGCTCAGGCCGGGCTGCGCCGTATGTCCCCAGTCGATGAGGAACGGGACGTCGATGCGGTCGTGCTCGCCGCGGGTGAGGCGCCATTCGAGCAGGGTTCCGTCGGGGGTGCGACGTGACAGGTCGCTGATGTCGCCCGGGTCGTAGCCGTTCGCGCGTGCGGTGGCGACGGTCGCGTCGATGTCGTCGGGGTGCACGGCGTAAGCCTGCACGCGCGGCTCGGTGAGCGCGTCGATGCCGAACGTGGTCGGTACCGCGGGCTGGGTGCGATCGGGATCGGGGCCGATCAGCTCGATGTACTGCGGGCCGGGCGAGCCGTCGACGGTGAGGGCGACGAGTGCGTTCGCCGTGCCGGTCGGGTGCGCGCCTCCCGGCGCCGCGACGACGCCGGTACGCGCGGCGAACCAGTCGATCAGGGACGCGAGGTCGGGGCCGGCGACGACGACGTGGTCGAGGAGGCGGGGGATGCTCATGACTGCCCTTGCTGTCGGGTGGGGACTTCGGGCTCGCCGAGCGACAGCATGAGCCGGTTCGCCCAGTTGAAGAAGGCGGCGCCGCCGATCACGTCGACGATGTCGACGTCGTCGAGGCCCGCTGAGCGCAGACGCGCGTCACTGCCCTCGCGTCATGGATCGCTCGGATACGGAGGGTCCGCCTCTGGCGGGTGAGGCTCGCCCCGATGCGCCGCCGCCCTACCGCATCCAGAACCCCAGCGTGCAGAGCAGCCGCGTCTCGTCGTCGGCGTCCGCCGGCGGGTCGATGGCCGGAGGGAACACGCCCCACTGCCGCCACTCGTCGGCGTGCGGGGTGACGTGCTCGTTGAAACCGTCGACCAGGTCGGGGGAGAGGTGGAACGGGATGCCGAAGTGCTTCGCAATCGAGTACGCCTGGAATGCGCGATAGGTCGCGAGGTGCGCGAACCCCTCGGCGGCGGGATAGTCGCCGTACGTGAAGTGGAAGGTCTCAGCGATGTCGCCCTTCTGCACGGCGGCGGTCGCGGTGTCGTTGAGGGCGTCGTAGGCGGCGATCGGGTCATCGCCGAGCAGATCGGCGTCGGCGAACGGGTCGCCGTCGGCCGCCGCGCGACCGGCGATCACGTCGGGAATCCACGCTTCGTCGTAGGCGTGGCGCCCGAGGATGTCGCGCAGGGTGGGCGCCTCGTGCTGACTCCATTCCGGCGGCACCGGGGTGGAGAAATCTGCGGGATCGAGCTGGTCGACGACCTCGCGCAGAGCGGCATCGGAGTGGAGGAAGAGTTCGGCGGGCTTCATGGCGACGACGGTACTCCGGGCCACCGACACCGGCTAGAGGGGGCATCCGCGGTGCGCCGGTGGGGCGCGGGCGCACGTGTCGGGCGGAGCGCGGGCGATGCGCCGCGGGGGCGCGCACGTGCCGCGCGGAGGACGAGGGAGGAGCGGAGGATGGATTCCGCGCACGCGTCCTCCCGCGGTCCCGTCTCCTCCGCTGGTCACGGCCCAGTCTTCAGCGCGACCCCACGCCGCGCATCACGACCCCGCCGTACCATGGGCCTCCCGCAACCGGAGGACCGCGATGACCGAGAACCCCCTCGCCCACCGACTCGACTACACGCTCGACGAGCTCGACGACTCCGCGCTCGCGGCATCCCCCAACGATCTCCTCCACCGGTGGCTGAAGGATGCCGCCGACCTTCCCGAGCCGAACGCGATGGTCGTGTCGACGGTGGATGCCGAAGCCCGACCGACTTCGCGCACGGTGCTTCTGCGCGGGATCGACGACGACGGAGCGCTGTGGTTCTTCACCAACCGTGACTCGCGGAAGGGACGGGCCCTGGCCGAGAACCCGTCCGTGTCGGTCCTCTTCCCCTGGTACGCGCTGCAGCGCCAGGTCATCGTCCTCGGCACCGCGACGCCCCTACCGCCCGAGCGCGACGATGCGTACTTCGCCTCGCGTCCGCGCGGCTCGCAGCTGTCGGCCTGGGCGAGCCACCAGTCGGAGCCCGTGGCATCCCGAACCGCCCTCGAGGAGCAGATGGCCGAGGTCAGCGCCCGCTTCGGCGACGACCGGCCCGTGCCGCGCCCGCCGCACTGGGGCGGGTTTCGGGTGGAGCCTCGCGAGATCGAGTTCTGGCAGGGCCGGCCGTCCCGGCTGCACGACCGGATCGTGTTCTCGCGACCGGATGCCGCGGGGGAGTGGGCCGCGGTGCGGCGGCAGCCGTGACGCGCCTCGGGAAGCGAGGAGAGCAGGTGCGGCCGCAAGCGATTTCTCCGCGCGGAGCGGAGGGCGCCGCGGCCGTGACCCGTTCCTCCGCGTGGAGCGGAGGAGATTCGGCGGGCGGAGGACCGGCACCGCGGGCGAGGTTCCTCCGCCCGCCGAATCTCCTCCCGTCGCGACCGTGAACGCAAGGGGAGGCGCCGAAAACGCCGCGAAGGACCCCGGGCCGTAGATTCGTGGCATCCGCATTCCCGCGGGAACAACGCGCGATCTCGATTTCCTCTGGGGGTAAGGAGACACCATGGCGAAGAAGAACGCGGACAAACCCGACCTCGACCAGAAGGCCTTCGTCGAGGCGACGTCCGAGGCGAAGTCGCGCTACGGCCGGTTCAATCTCGCCATCGTCGGGAGTTCCGGCGTCGGCAAATCGTCGCTCGTGAACGCGGTGTTCGGTCGCGACTGGGCGAAGGTCGGCCGCGGCCTCCCCGTCACGCGGGGTGTGCAGTTCTACAGCGATGACTCGCTCGGCATCTGGGACGTCGAGGGCTTCGAGATCGGTTCGCCCGTTCCCCCCGACCAGCAGTTGCGCAACCACCTGAACGCCATCGCGGCGCACTCCGGCGATCACCAGATATCCGTCGTCTGGTACTGCGTGCAGGCCAACGACGACCGACTCACTCCCGCCGACATCGCCATGATCCGCGAACTCGACGCGCGGGGTCTGCCGGTGATCCTCGTGCTCACGAAGGTCGATTGGATCAAGAACCCTCTGACCGGTCATCAGGGTGTCGCCAAGGACGTGCAGGCCTTCGTCGACTGGCTCAACGATCCGGTGGATGCCGCGACCGGCGAACGCCTGCACGTGCCCTACCGGCGCGTCATCCTCACCTCGACGCGAGACCGGCACGGGAAGGGAAAGGGGCACGGCCTCGGTGACCTTGTCACCGAGACGCTCGACCTCGCTCCCGAGCGCGACAAGGATGCCTTTCGCATCGCACAGCGCCTCAACCTCCCGTGGAAGCGCGAGATGGCTCGCCCGATCATCGCGACGGCGGCCGCGGCAGCCGCGGGAGCGGCGACCGTTCCGCTTCCTGTCTCGGATGCTTTCACTCTTGCGCCGATCCAGCTCACGATGATGGGGCGGATCGCCGCCATCTACGACCTCGAGGTCAAGACGATGCTGTCGGCGGGAGCCCTCGCCCAGTTCGGCGTGCAGGTCGCGGGACGGGCCCTGGCGACGAGCTTTCTGAAGCTGATCCCGGGCGCCGGGATCGTGGTGAACGCCGCGGTGGCGGGTGCCCTCACCGCGGCGACCGGGGAGAGCTGGATGAAGATCTGCGAGCTCCTGCACACGGGCAAGATCGACGTGCGCAAGCTCGACAAGGAGTGGGCCAAGTACGCGCCGAGCTTCATGGACGTCGCGCGCAAGCTGGTCGAGCGCCGCGTGGGCAGGAAGTAGCCGCCGCGCCACCACGCGATGGCCGCGCAGCGCCGAGCCCGTGATGAGCGGAGGGCGAGGGGCGTGCGGAGGATGGATGCCACTGACGCGTCCTCCCGTCGTCCGCCCTCCTCCGCTGGTCACGGTGCTCGCGCCGTGCGTGGGGAGCGGAGGAGATTCGGCGTGCGGAGGATGGATGCCGCGGCTGAGGTCCTCCCTCCGCGGGATATCCTCCCCCCCCCGCCGCGACCGTCCGCGGTGCCCCGCCGCGCCCGCCGCGGCGCCCACCGCCGCCCCGACACCTCCCGCGCCGTGGAACGCTAGAGGCACCATGACCGACACCACCCCCGCCGAACGCCTCCGCGCAGCCCTCGCGCAGTCCGACGCGTCGGGCCGGTTGCAGGCCGCGCTCGCCGCGGGGACGCGGCCGCATGACGACTACATCGTCGAGCTCGTGGCCCGATGCGCGCTCGAGACCGACTTCTTCGTACGCGACATGCTGACCTGGGCGCTCACGCGCCACGACCCCGCTCGGGCCGTCGCGGCGCTGCTGCCCGAAGTGGGGTCGGAGATTCCACAGGCGCGCAGCCAGGCGCTCCACACGCTGTCGAAGATCGGCGATCCCGCCGCGTTCGCGGTGATCACGCCGGCCGTGCTGCGTGACCGGCACCCCGAGGTGGCGCGGGCGGCGTGGCGCACGGCATCCGGTCTCGTCCCCGACGACGCACACGAGTCGCTCGCCGAGGAGCTCGCGACCCAGTTCGGACGCGGTGATCACGACACCCAACGCAGCCTCAGCCGGGCGTTCGCGGCGATCGGATTCCGCGCCGAGGCGGTCGTCGAGCAGGCGGCCGCGTCGCCCTACGACGTCGTGAGCGCGCATGCCCGGGCCACCGCGATCGTGATGGACGACCCCGACACCGAGTTCGCCGAGGCGGTGGTCGAGGCGCGACGGGTCGTGGCGCAGCGGGCGCTGCCGGCCGAAGACTGAGTCGACCGCGCCGCCCGCGTGCCCCGGGTCAAGCCCCACCCTTTTCAGGAACCTCCAGACCGAGGAGGAGTACCTTCTCGGAAGGTCTGCGCGACTCCACGTGCTCAGGTCGACTCCAACGGTGTCGTCGATGATCACGCGGTCGCGCTCGCACACGACGAGGGGAGGCGACCATCACCAGCACGATGACCGCGCCCGTCGCACCCCCGAAGGCAGCCGCTCCCGGCCCCCTCGATCACGTCCGCAACCTGCCGTCGCTCACCGGGCTGCGCTGGGCGACGGCGCTGCTGATCTTCGGCCACCACCTCATGGCCGTGAACTACTTCGGCGGCAACGCCGGGGTCGTGTGGGGCGTGCTGTTCGAGGCCGGGAAGACCGGAGTGACGCTGTTCTTCATCCTCTCGGGCTTCGTGCTCGCGTGGGGATACAAACCGCAGCAGACCGCCCGCTCGTTCTGGTGGCACCGCGTCGCGCGCATCTACCCTCTGCACGTCGTCGGTGTCGTGCTCGCGCTGATCGCCGCGGCGACCCTCGTGCCCGAGATCCGCACCGACGGCGCGGCGCCCCTCGTCGCCAACGTCTTCCTCGTCAACGGCTGGGTGCCGGATTGGTGGCAGGCCGGCAACCCCGCGAGCTGGTCGCTCGTGTGCGAGGCCTTCTTCTACCTGAGCTTCCCCTTCCTCATCCGCCCCCTCGTGCGGGCGTCGAACCGAATGCTCACGGTCGTGGCCGTGGCATCCCTCGTGCTCGTCGCGCTCGCCCCGCAGATCGCCGCCTTCGCGCCGGGCGTGCTGTCGTCGGCATCCACCCCCCTCCTGCGCCTGCCCGAGTTCGTCATCGGCATGACCCTCGCCGTGATGATGAAGCGGGGGGAATGGATGCCGTTGCGCCTCAGCCTCGCCGTGCCCCTGGCCGTCGCGGGCTACGCGCTGTCGGAGGCGCCGATGGTGCCGGGCACCGACATCCACCCGGGGCTCGCCGCCACCGTCGGGTTCTACGCGCTGCTGGTCGCATCCCTCGCGAACGCCGACGCGCGGGGGCGGTCGACGTTCCTCGCCCGGCCGCTCTGGCAGGAGCTCGGACGCGTGTCGTTCGCGTTCTACCTCGTGCACCTGCTCGTCATCGCCTCGGTGTCGTCGGGCTGGCCCGAGGGGCACCCCGAACTCCCCTGGCGGCAGGCGGTGCCGCTCGCGCTCGCCGCCTTCGGCATCGCGCTCGCCATCGCGTGGGCGATGCACAGGCTGATCGAGATCCCCGCGCAGCGGTGGCTGCTGCGGTACGACCGGGACCGTGCGCGGCGTGACTCTTCTCGGCAGGCGGCGGAGGTCGGCGCAGCGCGATAGACGCATCGCTGTGTGCTGCGCCTGCATCGTGTCGCGGACGCCGACGCGCGAGACGGCCCGGCCGGGGCTCCGCATCCTTGAATCGCCGTCGCCCGTGTGGCTAGGCTCGCCGGATGTTCTCCGGACTCGCTGGACCGCACCTGCTCATCATCATCCTCACGTGGGGGCTGACCCTCGCCGTCATCGGCGCGGTCGTCTACCTCGTCGTCCGCCTGGCGGTGCTGCACGCGCTCAAGGCGCACACGCGCTGGGTCGACGGCGGGAAGCAGTAGCCCGCCGGTCACCAGAACACCAGACGCGTCGAGAACAGGAGGATCGGCGCCGCTCCGGCCTGTTCCCGGGGCATCCCCTGTTCCCGTCGCCGCCCCTGGCGACCCGCGACACGCCCGGCCCACCCCGCGTTCAGCAACGCTCCGATACGATGCCCCGTGCCCGAAACACTGCTGAATCCCGATCGCGAGGCCGGAGCCGTGGCATCCATCGACCCGCACGAGCTCGAGATCGCGCTGCGCGTCATCGACGCGGCCTCCTCGCTCGACCCCGAAGACCCGGCCTACATCGCCCTGCGTCGCCAGACCGGCAAGCTCTACAAGGACGTCAAGCGGCAGTCGCGCAAAGAGAAGCGTCAGCGCATCGCCGATGCGGACCGCGCAGTCGTCGCCGCCACCGCGACCGGAGCCGCCGACCGCATCGACGACGAGACCCGCGGCATCCCCTTGGCCGCCCGCACCTCGATGCCGTTCGCGGGCGAGCTGATCAAGGCACGCGCCTGCTACATCTGCAAGCAGGACTACACCCTCGTCGACGCGTTCTATCACCAGCTCTGCCCCGATTGCGCGGCGATGAGCCACGAGAAGCGCGACGCCCGCACCGACCTCACCGGTCGTCGGGCACTGCTCACCGGCGGTCGCGCCAAGATCGGCATGTACATCGCGCTGCGGCTGCTGCGCGACGGCGCGCACACCACCATCACCACGCGCTTCCCCCGCGACGCCGTGCGCCGGTTCTCATCGCTGCCCGACAGCGCCGAGTGGATCCACCGCCTCACGGTCGTCGGCATCGACCTGCGCGACCCCGCCCAGGTGATCGGACTCGCCGACTCCGTGGCATCCGCGGGTCCGCTCGACATCCTCATCAACAACGCAGCCCAAACCGTGCGGCGCTCGCCGGGTGCCTACAAACCCCTGGTGGATGCCGAGTTGGCGCCGCTCCCCGACGGTCCGCTGCCCGAGCTGCTCACCTTCGGCCACACCAACGACGCCCACCCCCTCGCGCTCGCGCAGTCGGTGTCGGCGCACCCGATCCTCGCGTCGGCGGCGCGCACGGCCGACGAGCTCACCGCCGAGGCCATGGCCGCGGGCTCCTCGTCGCTCGACCGTCTGGCCGCGGGCACCGCGATCGACGCCGGCGGCCTCGTGCCCGACGAGGACCGCATCAACAGCTGGACGCAGCACGTCGACCAGGTCGAGCCGCTCGAGATGCTCGAGGTGCAGCTGGCCAACATGACCGCGCCGTTCTTGCTGGTCAGCCGCCTGCGCCCCGCGATGGCGGCATCCACGGCCGACCGCAAGTACATCGTCAACGTCTCGGCGATGGAGGGCGTGTTCGGCCGCGGCTACAAGGGCCCCGGCCACCCGCACACGAACATGGCGAAGGCCGCGCTGAACATGCTGACGCGCACGAGCGCCCGCGAGATGTTCGAGAACGACCGCATCCTCATGACGGCCGTCGACACCGGCTGGATCACCGACGAGCGCCCGCACTTCACCAAGGTGCGGCTGGCCGAAGAGGGCTTCCACGCTCCGCTCGACCTCGTCGATGGCGCCGCCCGCGTGTACGACCCGATCGTGCGCGGCGAGGCCGGCGAAGACCTGTTCGGCATCTTCTTGAAGGACTACTGCAAGAGCTCCTGGTGAGGTCGCGTTCCACCGCGGTTGAGTGTCCAGAACACGTCGCGCGGGCGGGAGCTTTGCGGCGTGTCCTGGACACTCAACCGCGGTTGAGTCGCGCGGGGGCGGTCAGGCGGGCAGGAAGTACTCGCGCGCCAGCGGGGCGATCTCGATTCCGGATGCCGTCGCGGCGGTGACCCAGCGCAGCTCGGCGATCTCGGCATCCGGGATCGGCTGCTGGTCGCCGATGTCGACACGGAACACGTCGGCGACGACCTCGAAGCCGGGCTCGTTCGCGGCGCTCGCGGTGAAGCGCCCGAGGGGCTCGAGATGTTCGGGCGCGACGCGCAGGCCGACCTCCTCGGCGAGTTCGCGCGCGAGGGTCTCGGCGGGCGTCTCGTCGGGCTCGGGCTTGCCCCCGGGCTGCATGAACGCCGTCGTCCCGGCCTTGCGCACGACCAGCAGCCGGCCGTCGGCGTCGGTGATCACCGCAGCCGAGACGTGGATGCGGCGCGGGGGGATGGCATCCGGAGTCACATCGGCACGGTAGCACCCGCGCCGGCCGCGTCGAGGAGGTCGGCGGCCGCCGTGCCGAAGGTGGTCACGGGTTCGGAAAGTCCCCTCGATCGCGTCTCGCCACGTCGGAGGAGACCGCCGAAGGCGGGTGGAACGCCTCGGAATGGATGCCATCGTGCGCAATTCATCGTGCGTCGCCGTCGATTCCTTGCGCAATACGGGCGTTTCACGGCATCCTCGACAAGGAGGTTGATCGCGTGATGACGAAGACGTTGGCGGCGGTAGTGGTGGCATTGGCCCTGGGGTCTCCCCTTGCCGCGCCGAGTACGCCCGGAGAATCGACGGGCGACTCATTGCTCATCTCGGTCGAGATCCCCGCCCGCACCGGCGCCCCGACGCCCCCGCCGACGACGGCGCCCACCGCGACCCCGTCTCCGACGGCGGTCCCCACCCCCTCGGCGTCGCCGGCCCCGACGTCGGCCGCGAACCCCGGCCCGGCCGACCCGGGATCGGATGCCGCGAACCCCCGACCCGGTGCGCTTCCGGCCACGGGCGGCGAGATCGCCGTGGGCGGCGCCGTGGTCGCGCTCCTGGCGCTCGCAGCCGGACTCGCGATCCGCGCCCGTCGTCGCCGACGCGTCTGAGGCGAGGGGCGGCGGACCCACTGATTCGCCGTCGAGGTTCCGCGGAGGCCGCACAGGTGCCGAGGAATACACTGGATCCCATCCATTCCGCTCTTCGGGGACCCTCCGTGACCTCTTCCTCCACACCGCGCGCCTTCGACGTTCGCCACCTGCAGCTGGCGCGCGCCGCCTTCGCGGCGCTCGCGGCCATCATGGTCACGTTCTCGCCGGATCACTCCGCCGTCCTCGGGCTCGGCGTCTTCAGCGGTTTCGCGCTCGCGACGGGACTGGTCTTCGCGCTTTCCGCGTGGCTCGTGTTCCCGCGCGGGGAGCGCATGATCCCGGTGCTCCTGGCATCCGTCTCGATCCTGGCCGGCCTCGTGTCCAGCGTCGGAGCGTGGCGCACGACAGGCGTCTTCTTCGGCGTCGTGATCGCCTGGGCACTCGTGTCGGGCCTCATCGAACTGCTGGGGGCCCTCCGCGACCGCAAGGCGGGGCGCACCGCGGGCGTGCGCGACGGGATGCTCATCGGCATCCTGAGCATCGTGCTGGCGGCTGTGCTGCTGCTCACCCCGGCGCAGTACGCGCTCGACTACGACATCACCGGTGCGGGGTCCTTCACGCTGACCGGCATCACCATCGCCGTGGGACTCTTCGGCGGATACGCGGCGGTCGTCGCCGTGTTCCTCGCGATCGCGGGCTTCTCGCCGCGCCGCCCCGAGCCCGTAGCGGCCGTATCCCCTGAGGAGGCCGCGTCATGACCGACAAGCCCACCACGCGCAAAGACCTGATGAAGCCCGTTCAGCTGCTTGGGCTGGCCTTCGTCGCCGCCCTGTTCGCCGGCTTCGTCACGCTGATGTCGATGGGGTTCTTCCAGACGCGTCCCGCCGACCAGATCCAGAATGCCCTGATCGTCGCGCTCGTCGCGGCCGGTGCGACGTTCATCGTCGTGCTCGTCAGCGTCGCCCTCATGCTTCTCGCCGTCGATCCCGCCAAGGTCACCGCCACCGTCGATCGTCCGCTGCTCCTGCCCAAGGATGCTCCGGATGCCACCACCCCCGGCGCCTCCACGGCCGCCCCCGCTGCAGGGGCTGCGGGCTCCGCGGCGTCTGAGCAGCCCGTGCGGCCGGCGGCCGAGAAGCCCGACGACGACGCCGCCACCCCGAAGGCCTGACGCCGGCTGCGCGCGCCTGCGCGTTGCGCGCCTGCGCGAGCTCTCGCGCGGTGACGGGGGAAGGGTTCGGTGCGGCGCGGTGACGAGCGGAGGGCTCGGTGCGGTGCGGCGCGGTGACGAGCGGAGGGCATCGGGTGAGCGGAGGACTCAGCGAGGGGGGCTGATCCTCCCTTCGCCGTATCTCCTCCGCTCAGCACCGGTTCTCGCGGCGTGCGTGCCCGCGCTCGGCCCCGTGCTGCGCCTGGTTGCGCTCGTGCCCTGCTGTGGTCCGCCGTCGGCCACGCGCGTTGCGCGCCTGCGCCCGGCGGTGACGAGCGGAGGGCTTCGGGTGAGCGGAGGACTCTGCGAGGGGAGCTGGTCCTCCACTCGCCGTATCTCCTCCGCTCAGCACCGGTTCGCCTGCGCTGCGTATCGCGCCGGGGCCCGCCCTGTTCCGTATCCGACCGCGCGCGGTTCGGTCGCGGCGCGGCGGGGTGGCGAGCGGAGGACTTCGGGTGAGCGGAGGACTCAGCGAGCCGAGCTGGTCCTCCCTTCGCCGTATCTCCTCCGCTCATCACTCGACCGGCCCAGCCCCGGTCGTGCCGCGCACCGCCCCGCTCCGCCCGCGCCGCGAACCGTTGCGGCCGCGCGTCAGTCGCGCCGCCGCGGTTAGTCGCGCCGCCGCGGTCAGTCGCGCCGAGGGTCGATCATCGTCATGCCGGCCGGTGACGCGGAGTCCATGGTCGGCAGCAGCCGGGCCGCCTCGCCGAGGCCGACGACCCGCTCGATGAGCTCCTGCGGGCGCAGGGCACCGCTCTCGATGAGCGACAGCATCTCGGGGTAATCCACCGCGGCCATGCCGTGGCTGCCGAGCAGGTCGAGCTCCCACGCGATCACACGGGCCATGGGCATCGCGCTCATGCCGTCGGGCGTGGGCAGCAAGCCGATCTGCACGTGACGACCCCGTCGGCGGAGGCTCAGCACGGCGTCGCGCGCCGTCTGCGCGCTGCCCACCGCGTCGACCGAGACGTGGCTGCCACCGCCGCTGAGCTCGTGGACGGCAGCGGCGATATCCGACCCGGCCACGAGAGTGTGCTCGGCGCCCAGCCGTTGTGCTGCCTCGAGCGCCGCCGGCGTCCGGTCGACGGCGATCACGCGGGCCCCGAGGGCCGCGCCGATCATCACCGCGCTCAGACCCACTCCACCCGCGCCGACCACCGTGATCCACTCGCCGGCCTGCACGCGCGCGCGGCCGGTGAGCGCGCGGTACGCGGTGGCGAAGCGGCATCCCAGGGCCGCCGCCGCCTCGAACGAGACCCCGTCGGGGATGCGGACGACGTTGGTGTCGGCGGCTCGCAGCACCACCCGCTCGGCGAACGAGCCCCACTGCGTGAAGCCGGGCTGCTGCTGGTCGGGGCACACCTGCGCATTGCCGCTCAGGCACCACTCGCACGCCCCGCACCCCATGACGAAGGGGACCGTGACACGATCGCCCACCTGCCACCGCTGAACGCCGGCACCGATCTCGACGATCACGCCCGCCAGTTCGTGGCCGGGGACGTGCGGAAGGGAGACGTCGTCGTGCCCGACCCAGGCGTGCCAGTCGCTCCTGCACAGCCCGGTGGCGAACACCTCGACGACCACGCCTCCGTCCGGGGCGCTCGGCGCCTCGACGTCGCGCACCTCGAGGGGCTCGGCCAGGGCGTCCATGATCATCGCGCGCATGGCATCCATTGTCCCGCCCCGGTGCCGCGGTCGCCGTCCGGCGTCGGGAGGGAGTGCGCTCGCTACGCAGCAGCCGCCCCGGTGCCGCGGTCGCCGTCCGGCCTCGGGGAGGGAGTGCGGTCGCTACGCAGCACCGCTCCGATGCTCCGGTCACCGTCGCCCTCCGGCGTCGGGAGGGAGCACGGTCGCCACCCATCAACCCGCTCCGGTGCCGCGGTCATGGCGGCCGTCCGGCAACGGGGGAGGAGGCGAAGCGCGGTCGCCACGCAGCAACCCGCCCCGACCGGGGGTGGTCGGGGCGGGTCGCGAGGGCGGGAGGACGAGGCGTCGGGTCGCCTCGCCCGCCGGTCAGCTGCAGCTACGCGCCGTGAACGGCACGCTCTGCTCTCCCTGGGCGCCGTCGACCGAGGTCTTCACCGTCACCGCACCGGCGACGATGGAGGCCGCGCGGGTCGACTGTGCGATGGAGGTGGTCGAACCGGGAGCCATCGCGGTGAGGGTCTTGCGGCCCCACTGCGAGGCGACCTCGACGGTCGCGGGAGTCGTCTCTTCGTTGCGCAATGTGATGAGCAGCGTCACCTTTCCGGCGATGCAGCGAGAGGTCACCGTGGTGGTGGCCTTCGGTGCCGCAACACCCTCGGGAACGACGATCTCGGGGATCTTCAGGTACGAACCCGGGGTGGCGAACGTCAACCGCAGGCCGGTCGCGGCCACCTGGGTGAACGCCAGGGTCGTCTCGCGGCCGTTCGTCACCGTCGGGGCGGCGCCGGTCAGGGTGACCGGCTTCCACTCGTTGGAGGTCGTGCGGTACTCGGCGGAGACGCCCGTGACCGAGCCCTCGATGTTGGTGAACTGCACCTTGTCCAGACGGTGTGTGGCGCTCGTCTCGAGGGTGAACGTCGCGGAGTCCTTGAACCCGGCGTCGGTCCACGTCGACCACTGCGTGTTCTGCCGGCCGTCGCAGGCGTTGCCCGCGGGCAGAGTCGCCCACTTCGTCTGGGAGAAGGATGCCGAGACGGTGGCGTCGGTGCCACGGCAGACGTTGGCGGCAAGGGCGTTGCCCCAGATCTCCACCTCGGCGATCGACTGCCACGTGTTGGCATCGCTCGTGAGGCGCAGGCGCAGAGCGCTGGATGCCGGCAGTCCCTTCCCGTCGAGAGTCACAACGGGCGCGGCTGAAGCGGCATCCTGAGCCAGGGTCGTAGCGACCGTCGTGTCCTGCCAGGCGCCCGCGGCGTCGCGATACTGCACCTGGATGCGCGACGGCCAGGTCGCGGTGGCGCCGTCCTTGTAGGTGTACACGACGAGGGAGTCGAAGGTGCGGTTCGTCCCCCAGTCGAACTGGAGCCAGCTGTTGCGCGGGTAGCCGTTGCCCGTCCAGTCGTCCCAGCCCTTGCCGGCGCGGTTGCCGTCGGTGATCGTGCCGACGAGGTCGTTCCGGCTCGAGGCCGTGACCGTCGCCTCGGGGGCGATGTTGGCGATGCCCGGCGTCGTCACGGTGATCGTGCGCTGGAAGGTGCGCCCCACCGTGAAGTTCGCGTCGGCGGCGAGGGTGCCGGTGAGCTTCTGGGGTCCGAGCACGCTGGTGTCGACGGTGCTCCAGGTCACGGCGACGGCGGAGGCGGTGCCGTCGGTGTCGACCGACACCGTGCTGGGCAGCTGCGGCGCCTGACCGCGGAGGACCGTCGTCGGCAGTGCCGTGGTGACCTTCCACGTGCCGTGGCCGAAGCCCTTGTCGTCCCAGTACGAGGCGTCCCACCCGGTGCCGTAGCGCGCGGGGTCCTCGGCCGCGGGGTTGTGCATCTCGAGGCGACCGTTCTCGCCCACCGTCAGCGGCAGCCAAACGTAGGTCGAGTCGGCCTCGCCCTCGTTCCAGCGATCGCCCATGTAGATGAACTTGCCCGGCTCGAGCTCGAACACGTTCGTCGTCTGCGAACCGAAGGTCGTCCGCCGTGCATCGCCGATCGAGAGCAGCCCGTCGCCGCCGTCGGGGATGGAGTTGTACAGAACCTTCTCGTTCACGTCGTTCGCCTCGATGCCGCGGATCCACGTGCCCATCAGGTTCTTTGTCGTGTAATACGTCTGCGGGTTGGGTGCCCATCCGGTGGCGCCGGAGGTGACGACGCTGTACGTGCCGTCGCGCTCGAAGATCGCGGGGGCCTCGAGGTGGCCGCACTCCTTGACGATCTGGAAGTCCTCACCCCGCACCGGCGCCTCGGGAGTGCCGTCGGCGAAGATGTAGGGGTAGCGGCCGTCCTCGGAGTACTGATTCACGTCGAGCGTGTCCGTGCCGGTGGTGTGGGTGACGTTCGTGTACGAGTCGTCGAGCTCGGCGACGTAGAGGCTGTAGTTCTCCTCCGACGAGTACGAGATGTACGCCTTACCGTCGTCGTCCTTGAACACGGTCATGTCGCGCGCCTGGCCGGGCACCGCGTACTGCGTGCACGCCTGGTAGTTCGAGCGGTTGGGCATGCGGAAGGCGCCCGTCATGCGGAACGGTCCGGCGGGGGAGTCCGACACGGCCACGGCGGCCATCGAGCGTGCGTAGGTGCTGCCGCCGGGCTCGATGCGCCCGTCGGCGTGCCACCACATGACCCACTGGCCGGTCTTCTCGTTCTGCAGCACCTTGGGCCGCTCGAAGATCGCCGTGTAGTCGGAGTTTCGCGTCGAGTTCAAGTGGTACGCGAGGGCATCGATCTTGTCGTTGCGAGGCTGGCCGGCATCGTCGAGGGTGTCGTAGAGGTCTTCGAAGTACGGCGTCAGCAGGTCGTCGCGCGTGCTGATGCTGCGCAGGGCGTCGCCGAGGTTGGTCCAGTTCTTGGCATCCGTCGACCGGTACACCGCGACGCCGGGGCTGTTCCAGTAGCCGTTGGTGCGGTCTTCGCCGTACCAGTAGTAGACGGTCTGACCGTTCTCCTCGGTCGTCACGACCTGGCCGCCGTGCGCCTGGATGTGCCGCCCGTCGGTGTCGTACCACTTCGGCTGGAAGTAGTCGGCGGCGCTCATACCGGGGTCGGCGAGGGGCTGGAATTTGTCGTAGGTCACGGGTGGATCGATCCGGGGCACCCCGTCGTTCGGGTTCGTCGGTACGCCCGTGGCGGCGACCGCTGCTAGCGGGGATGCCAGGGCGGCGGCCAGAACAGCGGCCGTTGCGGCCGCGAGGAGGCGGCGTGCGGTCAAGGGGCGTCGATGCGTCATCGCGTCTGTTCCGATCCGCGCCGCGACGATGCGGCGCACGGGTGACCCGGGGGTCGGGGATGTTGACGTCAACACCCTACGGGGAGGTGCTGGCCCGCGTCCAGCCTCGTCTTGGCCGGCGCATGCGGCAGCACCTGCCGAGTGTCCAGGACGCGCCGCTTCGTCGTGCCGGGGGCGGCGTGTCTTGGACACTCAACGGGGGGAGGGGTGCGGGGGTGTGGGGCATGCGCCGGAGACCCGTCGAGTGTCCAGGACGCGCCGCTGCGTCGTGTCGGGTGCGGCGTGTTCTGGACGCTCAACAGGGCGAGGGCGAGGGCGAGGGAGCGGTGCGGGGGTGTCGGGCGCTCGACAGGGGGTACTCACGGGTGCGGGGCACGCGTCGGAGACCCGTCGAGTGTCCAGGACGCGCCGCTTCGTCGTGCCGGGGGCGGCGTGTTTTGGACGCTCAGCAGGAAGAGCGGCGCAGCGGCAGGCGCGCGCGACCCACCGGTCGAGCGACCGGGGGTGAGGCGCGCGCGACCCACCGGTCGAGCGACCGGCGGTGAGGCTGGCGCCACCGAGGGGTGGAGCGACCGGGAGTGAGGCTGGCGCGGCGCGCGGGGAGCGGACGGGCCTACAGCGCGTCGACCACTCGCGACGCCAGGCCCGCGTAGGCGGCGGGCGTCAGGGCGAGCAGGCGCTGCTTCGCGGCATCGCCGATGTCGAGTCCGCGCACGAACTCGGCCAGCTCGGGAGCGCCGACGCGGCGACCGCGCGTGAGGTCCTTGAGCAGCGCGTACGGGTCGGTGATCTGCGAGCGACCTGCGGCGATCTCGGCGCGCACCACGGTCTGGATGGCTTCGGCGAGCACCTCCCAGTTCACGTCGAGGTCGGCGAGAAGCACGTCCTCGGCGAGCGAGATCTCGGTGAGGCCGCGCTGCAGGTTGTCGAGCGCGAGCAGGGAGTGACCGAACGCGACGCCGATGTTGCGCTGCGTCGTCGAGTCGGTCAGGTCGCGCTGCAGACGGCTGGTGACGAGGGTGGATGCCAGGGTGCTGAAGAGTCCGCCGGCGATCTCGAGGTTCGCCTCGGCGTTCTCGAAACGGATCGGGTTGATCTTGTGCGGCATCGTCGACGATCCGGTGGCTCCGGCCACGGGGATCTGGGTGAAGTACCCGAGCGAGATGTAGGTCCAGATGTCGGTGGCGAGGTTATGCAGGATGCCGCCCGCGTGACGCGCGCGGTCGTACAGCTCGACCTGCCAGTCGTGCGACTCGATCTGCGTCGTGACCGGGTTGAAGCCCAGGCCGAGCGACTCGATGAACTCCCGCGTGAGCGCCGGCCAGTCGACGTCGGGCTCGGCGGCGACGTGCGCCGACCAGGTGCCGGTGGCCCCGGAGAATTTCGCGAGGTACTCCCCGGCATCCAGCTGGCGGATGACGCGCTCGAGACGCCATGCGAAGACGCCGATCTCTTTGCCCATCGTTGTGGGCGTGGCCGGCTGACCGTGCGTGCGCGAGAGCATCGCGGCGTCGCGGTGCGCGACGGCGAGCTCGGCGAGGGCGGCGGTGACCGAGCGGAGCTTGGGCAGCCACACGCGCTCGACCGCGCGCTGCACGGTGAGGGCGTAGGCGGTGGAGTTGATGTCTTCGCTCGTGCAGGCGAAGTGCGTCAGTTCGGCGAGGCCGGTGAGCCCGAGGCTGTCGAGACGGTCGCGCACGAGGTACTCGACGGCCTTCACGTCGTGACGGGTGACGGCCTCTTTGGCGGCGAGCCAGGCAATCTCGTCGGCGCCGAAGTCTTCGTAGAGGGCGCGGAGGCGCCCCCGGTCGGCGTCGGACACGGGAGAGGTGCCGAACAGGGAGCGGTCGGTCAGGGCGAGCAGCCACTCGACCTCGACCTCGACGCGGGCGCGGTTCAAGCCCGCCTCCGACAGGTAGTCGCCAATCTCGGACACGGTGGCGAAGTACCGACCGTCGAGCGGGCTGAGGGGCTGCGGAGGCAGAGAGGACACGGGTCTCCCGAGGGTCGCGCGAACGGGTCAGCCCGCGGAACGGATGGCGGGCTCGAGCTGTCGGAACAGGGCTCGGCTTGCGCGTTCGATCATACCGAGCACCTCGTCGAACATCGGGGCCCCCGCGTAGTACGGGTCGGGTACGTCGGGGGTCTCGGCATCCGGAAGGAAGGACTGCAGCAGCGCGATCTTGTCGGTGTCGTCGTCGCTCTGCGCCCAGCCGCGCAGCACCCGTTCGTGGCTGCGGTCGAGCGCGACGACGAGGTCGTTGCGGGTGAAGTCGGCGTACTGGAACTGCCGCGCGCGGTGGGCCGCGCCGTCGTAGCCGAGGCGATCGAGGGCGGCGATCGTGCGGTGGTCGGCGCGCTCGCCGACGTGCCAGTCGCCGGTGCCGGCGGAAGTCGACGAGACGTGGGCGCCGAGTCCCGCGGTCTCGGCGAGACGGCGGAACACCACCTCGGCCATCGGCGACCGACAGATGTTACCGCTGCACACGAACACGACGCGGAAGGGCGCGTAGGCACTCGCGGTCATCCCTCCATCATGGCGGGGACGCGTCGTGTCCGCACCCGTCGATTCCTGGCGGAGCACGCCAAGTCGCATCCCGGACGACGGAGGTTGAGCCCGTCGAAGCCTCCGAGCACGCGCAGGTTGCGGTCCCTTCGGCGGGCTCAGGGGCCTGGGTGGGCGGCATCCCGGACGACGGAGGCTGAGCCCGTCGAAGCCTCCGAGCACACGCGGGTTCCGGTCCCTTCGACGGGCTCAGGGACCTGGGTTGGCGCGCGGGTTGCGGTCCCTTCGACGGGCTCGGCGACCGGGGCTGGCGTGCGGATTGCGCTCCCTTCGGCTCGGGAACCGCGGACGCGGGGACTCAGCGGCGCTCGCGCTCCTCGCGGCGCGGGCGCAGGATGCCGCCGAGCACAGCGTTGATGATGCCGATCAGGAGGGCGGCGACCACCGTCAGCCAGAACTCGCCCGTGCGCAGGCCCCAGTCCCAGTTCTCGGTGATGACCGCCGTCAGCCACAGCAGGAAGCCGTTGATGATCAGCGAGATCAGCCCGAGCGTGAGGATGTAGAGCGGGATGGCGACGATCTTCACCACGGTGCCGACGATCGTGTTCACGAGGGCGAAGATCAGTCCCACAAGCAGCAGCGTGAGCAGCACCTGCACCCACTCGCCCGGGGCGAAGGGGATGAGGCGCACCTGCAGCGCGGGCAGCAGCGTGACGATCCAGATGGCGAAGGCGTTGACGGCGATGCGGATGACGAAGCGCATGCCCCCACCCTGGCACGCGAGGGACACCGCCGTCAGGGTCTCGCGGCTGGGGAGGAGGGGCTGACGAAACCCGGGGGCCCACGGATAGGCTCGCGGGGTGAGCGAACAGCCGGTCCTGCCCCGTATCCGTCCCGAGATCGCCGCCCTCCCGGCGTACCGACAGGGTCGGCAGGCCAGCCCCGACGCCTTCAAGCTCTCGAGCAACGAGAACCCCTTCGAGCCCCTCCCAGGTGTGCTCGAGGCGGTCCACGCTGCGGGGGCCTTCAACCGATACCCGGATGCCACGGCGGCACGCCTGCGCGAACGACTCGCCGCGCGGTACGGCGTCTCTTCCAACGAGGTGCACGTCGGCGCCGGCAGCGTCTCGCTGCTCGCGCAACTGCTGCTGGCGACCTCCGGCCCGGGCGACGAGGTCGTCTACGCGTGGCGCTCCTTCGAGGCGTACCCCTCGTTGGTCGCGGTGACCGGCGCGACCGGAGTGCAGGTGCCCCTCACCGCAGAGGCGCGGCATGATCTGCCGGCCATGGCCGCCGCCGTCACCGAGCGCACGCGCCTGGTGATCGTCTGCAGCCCCAACAACCCCACCGGCCCGACCGTCGGCTACGACGAGTTCGCGTCGTTCATCGACGAGGTGCCCCGCGACGTGCTCGTCGTGCTCGACGAGGCGTACGCCGAATTCGTCACCGACCGCACCTCGGTGGAGGGTGAGCGCGTCCGCGCCGTGCTCGACCGGCCCAACATCGTCGTGCTCCGCACGTTCTCGAAGGCCTACGGCCTGGCCGGCCTGCGTGTCGGCTACGCCATCGGCAACGAGGCGGTGCTGAACGCCGCCCGCAGCACCGCGATACCCCTCTCGGTCACGGCCGCCGGGGAAGCCGCGGCGCTTTCGAGCCTGGATGCCGAGAGCGAGCTGCTGCACCGCGTCGCCGTCATCGCCGAACGGCGCGACCGGTTGGTCGACCGTCTGCGCGCGACCGGGTGGGACGTGCCCGACGCGCAGGGCAACTTCGTCTGGCTCGCCGCGGGGGAGCGCACGCTCGAGGTCGCGGCGGCGTTCGAGGAGGCGGGTCTCATCGTGCGCCCGTTCGCAGGCGACGGCATCCGCATCTCCATCGGCGAAGAGGAGTCGCTGGAGCGCGTCGTCGAGGTCGCCGCGGCGACGGCGCCCTGAGCGCGGCACGTGGCCGCGGTCGTTGCGGCACCCCGGCGGCTTCGACAGGCTCAGCCACCTCGCGCAGCGATTTCATTGGGTCGCTCCTAGGTCCCTGAGCCCGTCGAAGCGACCGGACATTGACGCGGCGCCATCCGGCGCGGCATCCGGCGGCATCCGTTTGTCTGACGTCGACGGCGGATTCCGTCATCCGTTGTGCACCTCATGCGGTCGTGAGCATGGGTCGGGCGTTAGCGTGGGGGAATGACCCCGCTCGACGATCCCGCTCTCGTGCGCGTTCTGGCAGCCGACGGCACGCTGGCGCCCACGCCCGCGGCCGAGCGCTACCTGCCGCTCATCGACGCCCTGACCGACGCCGAACTCGAGACGTTCTATCGCGACATGGTCTCGATCCGCGCGTTCGACGTGCAGGCGACCAACCTGCAGCGGCAGGGACAGCTCGCCCTGTGGCCCCCGTCGTTCGGGCAGGAGGCCGCACAGGTGGGCTCGGCCCGCGCCGCCCGCGCACAGGACCACATCTTCCCCTCGTACCGCGAGCACGTGGTCACCCGCATCCGCGGCGTCGACCCGATCGACATCATCCGGCTCATGCGCGGACTCACCCACGGCGGGTGGGACCCGACCGATCCGAAGAACGGCAACACGCACATCTACACCCTCGTGCTCGGCGCGCAGACCCTGCACGCCACGGGCCTCGGCATGGGGCTCGTCTTCGACGGCAAGGCGGGATCGGGTGACCCCGAGAGCGACGAAGCCGTGATGGTCTACTACGGCGACGGCGCCTCCAGCCAGGGCGACGTGCACGAGGCGATGGTGTTCGCCGCGAGCTTCCAGACGCCGCAGGTGTTCTTCCTGCAGAACAACCAGTGGGCCATCTCCGTCCCGGTCGCGACGCAATCGCGCTCGCCGCTGTACAAGCGCGGTGAGGGCTACGGCATCCCGAGCCTGCAGGTCGACGGAAACGACGTGCTCGCCAGCTACGCCGTGACGAAGACCGCCCTCGACGAGGCGCGTGCCGGAGGCGGCCCCCGCGCGATCGAGGCGATGACGTACCGCATGGGCGCGCACACCACGAGCGACGACCCCACGAAGTACCGCACCTCCGACGAAGAGAAGGCATGGGCCGGGCGCGACCCCATCGCCCGCATGCGCACCTACCTCGAGGGACGAGGGGCACCGCAGCAGTTCTTCGACGACGCGGATGCCGAGGGCGCCGCCCTCGCTGACGACGTGCGCGTGCGCACGAACGAGCTGGGCACGATCCCGCGCGGCCACATGTTCGAGAGCGTCTACTCCGAGGCGCACGCGCTCATCCAGGAGGAGCAGCGCTGGCTCGACGACTACGAGACGTCGATGGACGGAGGCGCCCAGTGACCGAGAACCTTCCGATCAGCCGGGCTCTGAACGCCGGGCTCCGCCGCGCGCTCGAGACGAACGACCGCGTGCTGCTCATGGGCGAGGACATCGGCCCGCTCGGCGGTGTGTTCCGCGTGACCGAGGGTCTGCAGAAGGACTTCGGCAAGCGCCGCGTCATCGACTCCCCGCTGGCGGAGTCGGGCATCGTCGGCACCGCGATCGGTCTCGCGATGGGCGGGTTCCGCCCCGTGCTCGAGATCCAGTTCGACGGGTTCGTCTTCCCCGCGTTCGACCAGATCACCTCGCAGCTGGCGAAGCTCACGAACCGCCACGAGGGCGCCCTGCAGATGCCCGTCGTCATCCGCATCCCCTACGGCGGGCACATCGGCGCGGTCGAGCACCACCAGGAGAGCCCCGAGGCGTACTTCACGCACACCCCGGGTCTGCGCGTGGTCAGCCCCTCGAACGCCAACGACGCGTACTGGATGATCCAGCAGGCGATCGACTCGCCCGACCCGGTCGTCTTCTTCGAGCCCAAGGCGAAGTACTGGCAGAAGGGCGAGGTCGACACGTCGGCGCCGGCCCTGCCGCTGCACGCCAGCCGCGTCGTGCGCCGCGGCACCGACGTGTCGCTCGTCGGTCACGGCGCGATGGTGACGACGCTGCTGCAGGCGGCCGCGCTCGCCGAGAGCGAGGGCACGAGCTGCGAGGTCATCGACCTGCGGTCGCTGTCGCCGGTCGACTACGGCCCGCTGCTCGACTCGGTGCGCCGCACCGGCCGCATGGTCTACGCGCAGGAGGCACCGGGCTTCACCTCGCTCGGCTCCGAGATCGCCGCGACCGTCATGGAGAAGGCGTTCTTCGCGCTCGAGGCTCCCGTGCTGCGCGTCTCGGGCTTCGACGTGCCCTTCCCGCCCGCGAAGCTCGAGGGCACCTACCTGCCCGACGCCGACCGCATCCTCGAGGCCGTCGACCGGTCTCTCGCCTACTGACCCGCACCCCTCCGCCTCGCCCGAGCATTCCGTCGCGGCGACCCCGGTGACAAGCTGGCTTCCGAGCAAAGGACACACCGTGACCGATCAGACGTTCGTTCTCCCCGATGTCGGCGAAGGCCTCACCGAGGCCGAAATCGTGCAGTGGCGCGTCGCCCCCGGTGACACCGTCGCCGTCAACGACGTGATCGTCGAGATCGAGACGGCCAAGTCGCTCGTCGAGTTGCCCTCGCCGTACTCGGGCACGGTCGGCGAGCTGCTGGCATCCGAGGGTGCGACCGTCGAGGTCGGGTCGCCCATCATCACGATCGGCTCAGCGGATGCCGCGCCCCCGGCGCCCTCGGCTCCGACCACGGTCCCCGAGCCCAGCGACCCGGGCGGCGCCGTGCTCGTCGGCTACGGCACGGGAGGCGCGGTGTCGTCGCGGCGCCGCACCCTTCGACAGGCTCAGGGACCGTCCATCGAGCGTCCGGTGGCGGCATCCGTCGGCGTGGTCGCCAAACCCCCGATCCGAAAGCTCGCGCGCGATCTCGGCGTCGAGCTGTCGGCGGTGACGCCGAGCGGCACCGCCGGTGAGGTCACCCGCGACGACGTGGTGAAGCACGCCGAGCAGGCCAGCGTCTTCCGCAACATCGAGACGCCCGCGTGGGGCGACGTGCGCGAGGAGACGATCGAGGTCTCCGCTCCCGCAGCGCCCGCGCCGACGGCATCCGCTCCCGCTCCCGCAGCTCAGTCCGCCGACGCCCGCGAGGAGTCCATTCCCGTCCGGGGCGTCCGCAAAGCCACCGCCAACGCGATGACCTCGAGCGCGTACTCGGCCCCGCACGTCTCGGTGTGGGTCGACGTCGACGCCTCGCGCACCATGGAGCTCGTCAAGCGCCTCAAGGCCTCGGCCGACTTCGCCGACGTGAAGATCTCGCCGCTGCTGATCATGGCCCGCGCCGTGATCTGGGCCCTGCGCCGCACGCCCATGATCAACGCCGCCTGGGTGGACACCGAAGACGGCGCGCAGATCAGCGTGCGCCACTACGTCAACCTCGGTATCGCCGCCGCAACCCCGCGCGGCCTGCTCGTGCCGAACATCAAGGACGCACAGGGCATGAACACGCGCGAGCTGGCAAAGGCCCTCGAGCACCTCACCCTCACCGCCCGCGAGGGCAAGACGAGCCTGGCCGACCAGTCCGGCGGCACGTTCACGATCACCAACATCGGCGTGTTCGGAGTGGATGCCGGCACCCCGATCATCAACCCGGGCGAGGCCGGCATCATCGCCCTCGGCGCGATCCGGCAGAAGCCGTGGGTCGTCGACGGCGAGGTGCGCCCCCGCTGGGTCACGACGGTCTCGGGTTCGTTCGATCACCGCGTGGTCGACGGCGACGGGATCTCGCGGTTCATCGCCGATGTGGCATCCGTGCTGGAGGAGCCGGCGCTGCTGCTCGACTGAGCGCGGGCGGCTTCGCGCGGTCGGGTTATGCGACTCGCTCGGGTGCGCCCGCGGCGAGCAGTGACGTCATCACGGGAGTGAGCTGACGGGCGGCCGACCGCGGGTGCTCGAGGTGCCACTGGTACGCCCAGACCGGCAGGTCGCGGTGCCGCACGGCCTCGATGGTGCCGTCGGTTGCGCGAGCCGTGGCATCCAGGCCCTCTCCGAGGCGGTCGACCGACTGATGGTGGCTGCAGAGGAGGTCGCCGGCGGTCGAGACCGGGTCGGGCCGGTCGAAGCGGACCTCGGTTGCGACGAAGGGGTCGCCCTCAGAACGGCGGTGTCCGGGGATGTCCTGGTGGAGGGTGCCGCCGAGGGCGACGTTGACGAGCTGCATGCCGCGGCAGATGCCGAGCAGGGGACGACCGGCGGCGACCGTGTCGCGGATCACGGCGAGCTGCGCCTCATCGGCGGCCGGGTCGTAGGGCGTCGCGTGCGGCCGGAGGTCGGAGGAGCCGTAGGCGCGCGGCTCGACGTCTTCACCGCCGAGGATGACGACGACATCGGAGCGGCGGGCGGCGTCGAGGAGCGTCGCGAGCGGCCGTTCGGCTGCGGGGTGGAGCGCCACCGTCCATCCGGCGTCGCGGAGGGCCGTGACGGCTCCGCCGTTGAGGTCGTCGAGGAGCGCCTGGTAGCGCGGGGCGTTCGGGCGGGTGTCGCGGATGTTGAACAGGGCGGCTGACGGCATGCGAATCCTTGGGAGAAGCGAGAACTTCAGGATGCCAGGGGTGCGCGACGGAGACGTTACGCGGATGCGAGCTTCGGCTGCTGCTGGGTGATGCAGTGGATGCCGCCCCCTCGGTCGAAGATGGGGCGGGCGTCGACCGTCACGACGCGGCGGCCGGGGTAGGCGTCGGCCACGATCTCGCGAGCCCGCGCGTCGGCCGCGTCATCGCCGAACCCGCACAGCACGACCCCGTCGTTGGTGACGAGGTGGTTGATGTAACTCCAGTCGAGCCACCCCTCGTCGTCGCGCAGGGCGGTCGGGGCCGGGATGCCGGTGAGGGTGACGTGGCGGCCGCGCGCGGCGAAGGCCTCCTCGAGCTCGCGACGCACGAGTCGTGAGACCTCGAAGTCGGGGTGGGTGGCATCCGTCTGCTCGTGGATGAGGACGTGCTCGGGCGAGGCGAAGGTGGCCACGATGTCGACGTGCCCGTTGGTGCCGAGGTCGTCGTAGTCGCGGGTCAGGCCGCGCGAGAGCCAGATGGCATCCGTCGCTCCGATCGTGCGGGCCATCTCGGCCTCGACGCGGGAGCGGTCGGCGAAGGGGTTGCGACGCGGGTCGAGCTGCACGGTCTCGGTGAGCAGCACGGTGCCGGTGCCGTCGACGTGGAGGCCGCCGCCCTCGGCGACGAGGAGCGAGTCGATGAGCTCGGCCCCCAGGTGCTCGGCGACGAGGCGGGCGATGCCGGCCGATTTCTGCCACTCGGCCCAGTCGGGGGCGCCCCACCCGTTGAAGATCCAGTCGACGGCACCGAGGACCGCCGGGCGGTCGGGATCGACGACGAAGGTCGGGCCCACGTCGCGCATCCAGAACTCATCGAGCGGGGCTTCGACGATCTCGATCGCGGAGTCGAGCATGCGCCGGGCGCGGGTCATCTCGGTGGGGTCGACGACCATCGTCACCGGCTCGAACTCCTGCACCGCGTGAGCCACGTCGGTCCACGCCCGGTAGCCCTGTTCGCGGTTCTCCGCTCCCTCGCCGAGGGTGATGCCCTCGCGCGGGAACGCCATCCAGGTGCGTTCGTGCGGGTGGGATTCTGCGGGCATGCGCCACATGGCGTGCTCCTTTCGGGGTCGGGCGGGTCAGTAGCCGGTGGTGAGGACGCGATCGAGCGCGTCGACGAAGACGTCGACCGAGGCGCGCGTGACGACCAGCGGCGGCTTGATCTTCAGGACGTTCTGGTGGTCGCCGGTCGGCTGCATGATGACGCCGAGCTCGAGCAGGCGGTCGCAGATCGCCGCGGTCTCGGCGGTCGCGGGCTCGAGCGTCTCGCGATCGCGGACGAATTCGACGCCGAGGTACAGGCCCGAACCGTGCACGGTGCCGATGAGCTCGTGCCTCTCGCCCAGCTCTTCGAGACGCTTCTTGAGGTGGCCGCCGACGACGCGCGCGTTCTCTTGCAGGCCCTCCTGCTCGATGACGTCGAGCACGGCCATGCCGACGGCGGCGGAGACCGGGGAGCCGCCGGTCGAGGAGAAGAAGTACCCGCCGGTGCGGTACCGGTCGGCGATCTCGCGTCGGGTGATGACGGCGCCGAGCGGGTGTCCGCCGCCGATCGACTTGGCGACGGCCACGATGTCGGGCACCGCCCCCTGCTGCTGGAAGCCCCAGAACCACTCGCCCAGCCGGCCGTACCCGACCTGCACCTCGTCGGCGATCGCGAGACCGCCGTGGCGGCGGATCGCGGCGTACACCTCGGTGAGGTAGCCGTCGGGCAGCGCCACCCCGCCGGCGTTGCCGAAGTACGTCTCGGCGATCATGCCCGCAGGCGGCCGACCGGATGCCGCGAGCTCGTCGATCACCGCGACCGCTTCGGGTGCGTAGTGCACGGCATCCGCCCCCCGGTGGGTCCCGCGGTAGGAGTTGGCGGCGTCCACGGTGTGGACCCAGTCGGGCCGGGTGGCGAGGGCGTTCGGGTTGTCGGCGATGGATGTCGACACCGCATCGCTGGCGTAGGTCCAGCCGTGGTACGCCTCGCGCATCGCGACGATGTCGGGGCGGCCGGTCGCGGCCATCGCGAGACGGATGGCGAGGTCGGTGGCCTCGGACCCCGAGTTGACGAAGAACACCGTGTCGAAGCCCTCGGGGAGGGTCGCCGCGACCCGGTCGGCGTAGTCGGTGATCGCGCGATAGTGGAAGCGCGAGTTCGTGTTCAGCAGGTGCATCTGCCGCGAGCCCGCCTCGACCACGTGCGGGTGGGCGTGGCCGACCGAGGCGACGTTGTTCACCATGTCGAGGTACACGCGGCCGTTCACGTCGATCAGGTGCTCTCGCCACCCGCGCTCGATGCGCGGGGGAGCGGCGTAGTAGTGCTCCTGCACCTCGGCGAGCACCTCGTGGCGGCGCGCGAGCACGTCGTCGACGACCGGGGCGGCGGCGGGAGCGCCGATCGCGACGCCGGGGTCTCCGGCCGTCTCGCGCCAGGCAGCGGCGAGGGCGGGCGTGGTGCGCACCGGCGGGGTCGACCGGTCGATCCCGCGTCGCAGGACAAGGCGCGTGCGCGCGGGCAGGACCGGGGATGCCGGGTCGGTCACGCCCGTGATCGTCACCGTCTCGCGGCCCGAGGTCCAGACGAGATCGTCGCCGTCGCGTCGCGTGTCGCCGGGGGCGAGGGGAGTCGGCTGCGCGAGCCAGACCGTCACGCCGGTCGGCACCGAGTCGGGAGTCGAGGGCAGGGGGTCGCTCGTGCCGGTGAGCTGGGCGCGCCAGGCCGGAACCGTCACGATCGCCGCTCCCGCGTCGAGGGCGTCGAGGGCGGCCACGTCGAGGGTTCCGGCGTCGAGCCAGGCGCCGGCGTCGTTCAGCGGCGACTCGGTCGTCGCGTCGAGCTCGACGTGGGGGCCCGCCGGCAGCAGCGGGGCGGCGGTCCACGCGGGCTTGTTCGCGGGCGGGCGGCCGAGCGCGGCTCGCGTGGCCGCGGTGATGACGGGAAGAGGGACGGATGCCGCCTGCACGAGGATGCGGAACTCCCGATCGAGCGCGACGGCGGCGTAGTCGTTCGCGTCGTCGAGACGCACCTGGGCGCGACCGCTCAGCACCAGCACGGCGCCGCGAAGAACGACGAGGGGCCAGAGCGCCGTGATCTCGCCGTCGTCGAGGTCGCGGAGGCGATCGAAGGCGCGGATGGCGGGCAGCGCCGTCTCGGGCGAGGCGCCGTCGTGGTGCAGCACCGATGACACGGTCGTGGCGATCTCGCCGACGCGCCACGAGGAGCACACGTCGCCGAAATCGATGACGGCGTCGGGGACGAGCGCCCCGTCGGCGCGCAGCACGTTGTCGTCGGTGACGTCGAAGTGCCCGGCCTGGACCGGCAGGGCGTCCTGCACCGGTGCGAGGGCGGCGCGGGCGGCGTCGGCGGCGCGCCGCACGATCGCGCGCACCTCGGCATCCGGTTCGTCGGGGAGGAGGGTGTCGATGACGCGACCCGCGTGGCGCAGATCCCACTGCAGCACGCGGCCGCTCGCGGGATGGACGAAGTCGGCGAGCGACAGGCTCACCGCACCGGAGAGCGCGCCCATCGCCTCGACCACCGCGGGGGAGAGGTATCCCGATCCCATGAGCGTGGAGCCCGAGATGTTCTCGATCACGCGGGCGTGGATGCGCCCCTGCGATGAGTCCCACCACGCCGACATCGCCCCGAGGGGCCCCTCCACGAGCTTCGGGATGCGCACGTGGGGGCTGCGCGCGGCGACCGTGGCCGCGGCGGCATCCTGCATCTCGATCTCGGCCTCGCTGAACACCGGGTTGCTCAGCTTGAGCACGCCGAGGGGCTCGGTCGAGCCGCGGGGGAATACGCGGAAGTTCTGGTCCTGCTGACTTCCGAGCCCGCGCAGCTCGACCTCGACGCCGAACGCCTCGGCGAACAGGCGCCGCACCTCGTCGTCGCTGAGGGTGGGGGTGGGCAGATCGACCTGCGTGAAGTAGTCGAAGACCTCGGTCATGGCTGTTCCTCGGGACTCGGGTGTCAGAGGGGGGAGGCGGCGGTGGTGGCGAGGTCTCCGGCCACGGCGCCCTGGTCGTCGCGGACGACCACCACGACCAGGGGTCCGTAGGGGGCGGTCCACGGACTCGCCGGGGTCGCGTGATCCGCGGTCGGGACGCGAGAGGCGCCCCGCAGAAGACCGCCGTCGAGATGCGTCTCGACGCGCGCGCCGTCGACGTACGCGGCGCCGTCGCGCGCAAATCCGCCGGTGACGCTCGCGCGGAACCGCACCACGGTCTGGTCGCCCTCCACCTCGGTCTCGACGGTGTCGATGCTCACGCGGAGCGCCGTGTCGCCGACCGGTCGCGCGGTCGTGAACACCGTCTCGTCCGGCAGCGCCGGCGTTCGCGGCGGCGTCGTGCGGCGCTCACCGAGAGCGGCCACGGCCGAGCCCAGCCGCACGAGCCGGGTGTCGCTGTACGCGGGACCGGCGATGGTCAGGCCCACCGGCATCCCGGTGTCATCCATCGTGCCCATCGGCACGGTGACGGTGGGGATGCCGAGGTGGCGCGGCACGAGGTTGCCGTTGGATACCCACACGCCGTTGCGCCACGCGATGTCGGCTGCGTCGGGGTTCACGTCGGCGTCGGCGGGGCCCACGTCGGACTGCGTCGGGAAGATCACGGCGTCGAAGCCGGCGGCATCCATCCACTCCTCGAAGTCGACGCGGCGCGTGTGCTCGAGGCCGCGCAGGCCCTCTTCGAGGCTCGCCACCTCGCGCCAGTCGGGCTCCCACTCCGTCGCCCGGCGCACGTAGTCGCCGATGTCGTACGAGATGTCGTAGTGCCAGATGCCGTAGCGGTCGGGGAGGGCGCCCGGGGGGTGCGGGAAGATCAGTGCGGCGTCGACGTCGGCGAGGCGGTTCAGGGCCGGGTCGTCGTTGTGGCGGAGGAAGGCGTCCATCGCCCAGACGGCCAGGTCGCCCACCTCGTCGTCGAGGAAGCGCCGGGTGACGAACCCGCGGTCGAGGAAGTCCTCGTCACCGGGGTGGAGCTTCTCGTAGCGGTCCACGACGGGGAAGTCGGTCTCGACCACCTCCGCCCCGGCGGCTTCGAGGTCGGCGCGCAGGTCTTCCCACAGCTTCATGACGCTGTCGCGCGTGACGATGGGCGAGGCGCTGCCGGGGTCGCCATTGACGTAGATGCGCGGTACGGCCAGGCGGAGCCCCGCGAGCGGCAGCGGTTCGAGCGCTACGAAGGACTCGGGCCGTACCTCGGAGGGGCGCGGCAGGGAGATGTACGGCTGCGTCCGCCACAGGTCGCCGGTGGTGTCGGGGTCGTCGGCCACGACGGCATCCAGCACGTGCTGCAGATCGGCGACCGACCGGGTGTGCGGCACGACGACGTCCATCGTGGGGACCAGCGGCCAGTTGCCGCGGACCGAGATGACCCCGCGCGAGGGGGTGTAGGCGACGAGAGCGTTGTGCGAGGCGGGGGCGCGGCCCGACGACCAGGTCTCTTCGCCGAGTCCGAAGGCGGCGAAGCTGGCCGCCGTGGCGGTGCCCGAGCCGTTCGAGGAGCCCGAGCCGAAGGCCGACGAGAGATAGTCGCCGTTGTAGGGCGACTCGGCGCGGCCGTAGACGCCGCGCTGCATGCCGCCGGCGGCCATCGGCGGCATGTTCGTCAGGCCCAGGAGCACCGCTCCGGCCGCGCGCAGCCGTTCCACCGCGAAGGCGTCGTCCTGCGCGATGAGATCGCGGAAGGCGGGGGATCCGGATGCCACGGGCAGCCCCTGGGCCCGGTAGCTGTCCTTGGCGGTGAAGGGGATGCCGTCGAGCGGGCCGCGCGCTTCACCGCGGGCGCGGCGCGCGTCGGAGGCGCGGGCGTCGTCGAAGGCGCGGGGGTTCAACACCGGCACGGCGTTGAGGCGGATGCCGGCTCGGTCGTAGGCCGCGATGCGGTTGAGGTAGCGCGCGACGAGCTCGACGCTGGTGACGGTTCCGGAGTCGAGGGCGGCGCTCAGGGCGGAGACGTCGGCGTCGACGACGGTGAAGGCCTCGGAGGTCATGGCGGTAAACATACACCGTTTGTTTTGTGTGTGCGAGAGTGGATCTCGGAGTCCGCACGTAGGCTCGCACCGACCCGGGGAGGCCGCCATCGTCAGACCGCACACGCCGCTGCTGAGCCGCGATCTCATCGCGCGGACGGCCCTCGCGCTGGTCGACCGGCACGGACCCGACGGCGCCAGCGTGCGCCGCGTCGCCGCCCGCCTCGGGGTCAACCCCGCGTCGCTGTACAACCACGTCCCCAACCGCGCGGCGATGATCGAGGACGTCCGGGCGCTCGTCTCGGCGCACATCGACTCGAAGCCGCTCAGAGAGCTGCCCTGGGAAGAGGCCCTGCGTGCCTGGGGGCGGTCGTACCGGCGGGCGTTCGCCCGTCACGCGCGCGTGGTGCCCCTCCTGATGACGGAGCGCGCCTCGGCGCCCGTCCTCCTCGCCCAGTACGAGGATTTCGCCGCGGCCGCCGAAGCCGCCGGCTGGACGCTGCGCGACGTCATCCCGTTGCTGACCGCGTTCGAATCGTTCATCCTCGGCAGCGTCCTCGACATGTCGGGACCCTCCGTCGTGTTCGACCCCACGGGACAGGAAGAGGTGTTCCCGCGCTTCTCCGCCGCCTTCGAGACGCTCGCCGAGGAAGACCCCGCCGACCCGGTGGCCACGCGGGCCTTCGAGCTCGGTCTCGACATGCTGATCGCTTCCGCCCGGCCCCGCTGATGACGCGGCCGGGCCGATCCCCGCCGTGCGCACGCCGGCGCGCGGTGCGGACGGTGCGGACGGTCAGTCGTCGTCGCCGTCGTCGTACCCGTCGTCGTCGACGTCGTCATCCGTGTCATCGTCGTCGTCATCGACGGGAGAGACCGGGACCGGGGCCGGAGGGTCGACCGGCTGCGGCGCGGGCGGTGCGACCGGCTGCGGGTCCGTGGGGGCCGCGGGTTGCTCCGGGGCCGGAGTCGCCTGCTCGGTGGAGACAGCCGACGGGTCGACGACGGGCGTCGGCGACGGCGTGGCCGCAGCGGGTCCGCCGGTGAGCGTGCCGCCCGGGAGGACGCGCTCGGTCGCGGTGCGCGGCTCGAAGGCGGTGGCGACGGCGGCGGTCGCCCCGATGGCGCCGAAGGCGGCGACGGCGATGAGGGCGGTGCCGATCCAAGCGCGACGAGACATTCGAGGACTCCATCCGTGGTGAGGTGATTCGAGTCTGTCGTCCGCCGGTAAGGGCGTGGGAAGACGATCGTGAGAGCCTTCTTATTTCGACGGGTCGGGGGTCGCCGCCCCGGCATACTGAAGCGCATGGGAACGGCGCCCGCCTCTGCAACGGGCGGCGGGTGGACCGTTCGAACGCGCATCGTCGTGGTCATCACCGTGGTCGCCGCGATCGGACTGATGTCGGTCGGCGCCGCCGTCTACCTGGTGGAGCGCACACGCATCCTGGCCGACGTCGACACCCGCCTGGAGGCGGCGCTGGAGTCGGCCCGCGCGCTGGTCGCAGCGGGGAACGGGGAGACCGCGTGGGCGTCGTCGACCGCGGCGCTGGAGGCCACGGTCACGCGCATCAGCCCCGACGACAACACCGGTGCCCTCGGCGTGATCGACGGCGTCGCCGCCTTCATCCCCGGGGTACCGCTCGACGTCGACCTGCAGTCCGCGCCCGGCTTCGTGCCGTACGTCACCGCGGTGGCCCAGGGCGACCCCGTGATCGGCACCTATGCCGAAGAGGGGGTCGCCTGGCGGTACCTCGCCGCTCCGATCGCGGTCGAGGGGTCGGCGCCCCCGTCTCCGGTGATGTTCATCACGGCCTACGACCTCGAGGGCGAGCTCGCCGAGATCGACGACGCCGCCCGCGTCTACCTCGTGGCCGCCGGGATCGCGCTCGTCGTGATCGCGGCGAGTGCGGGCCTGGTGGCCGCACGGCTGCTCCAACCCCTGCGCCGCATGCGTGAGACGGCAGCACGGGTGTCGGCGCGTTCGCTCGCGGAACGGCTGCCTGTCGAGGGAAACGACGACGTCAGCGCGCTCGCCGCGACGATGAATGACATGCTCGACCGCCTCGACAGCGCGCTCGGCGCGCAGCGCACGCTCCTCAGCGATGTCGGGCACGAGTTGAAGACCCCGGTGACCATCGTGAGCGGTCACCTCGACGTGATGGACGCGAGCGATCCCGCCGACGTGCGAGCCACCCGCGAGCTCGTGCTCGACGAGCTGGGGCGGATGGGACGCCTGATCCAGGACCTCACCCAGGAGGCCGCCCTGCGCGGACCGAGCCCGCTCCGCCCGCAGGCGACCGACATGACGGCGCTCGTCGAGCAGGTCGTCGTCAAGGTGCGCGGGATCGAGGGGGCGTCGGTGCGGCGGGGACCGGTCGCTCCGATCCACGCGGTCGTCGACCGAGCGCGGATCACCCAGGCCCTGCTGCAACTGGCGCAGAACGGCGTCAGCCACGGCGGGGGCGACCTCGTGCTGGGGATCCGCTCACGCGGGGAGACGATGGAGCTCTTCGTGCGGGATCACGGCCCCGGGGTCCCCGTCGACGAGCGAGAGCGCGTCTTCGAGCGCTTCCACCGCGGAGCGGCCGACGACGGCCGCGGCGGCAGTGGCCTCGGCCTCAACATCGTCGCCGCCATCGCCCAGAACCACGGTGGTGCCGCCACCGTGCGGGATCCGGCGACGGGACCGGGGGCCGAGTTCGTGCTCACGATCCCGATCGTCGCCGAGATGCCGACCGATTCCGTTCCCCCGCGACCGCCGCTGCCCCGCGGCATCCCCGCACATGATCGCCCGGAGGGCTGACGTGGCATCCATCCTCATCGTCGACGACGAAACCCGCATCTCCTCCTTCATCGAGAAGGGTCTGCGCTCGGCGGGGTACGCGACGCGCGTCACCGGTGACGGCCGCGAGGCCCTCGGACTCGCCCTCTCGGGGGAGTTCGACCTCGTCGTGCTCGACGTCAACCTGCCCGGGATGACGGGGTTCGAGGTGCTGGAGCAGCTTCGCGGTTCGGGCTCCGCCGTGCCCGTCATCATGCTGACCGCGCGCGTCGAACTCGAAGACACCGTCGCTGGTCTCGAGGGCGGAGCCGACGACTACCTCGGCAAGCCGTTCCGGTTCGACGAGCTGGTGGCCCGCATCCGGCTCCGCATCCGTCGGGAGCCGACGGCGAAGGGCCTGGAACTGCAGCACCGCGACATCGTGCTCGACGTGCGCCAGCGCACCGCCTCCGTCGCGGGCAGGGAGATCGTGCTGTCGGCGCGCGAGTTCGCGCTCGCCGAGGAACTCGTGCGTCACCCCGGCCAGGTGCTCAGCCGTGAGCAGCTGCTCAGCCGGGTGTGGGGCTTCGACTTCGACCCCGGATCGAACGTCGCCGATGTCTACATCGGCTACCTCCGCCAGAAGCTGGGCGCGGATCGCATCGAGACCGTGCGGGGCGCGGGGTATCGGCTGGTGTGAGGAGGGCGACGGGCCCTCGCGCGGCGCCGGCGCGCCGAGCGCCCGACCAGCCGTCTACCGGCCCGTCTCGGCGGCGCAGCGGATGAGCCACTGCGCGGCCCGCGCCCGCCACGCGGGCCGGTACAGGTAGACCGCCCCGAGGCGCAGACGCGTGGATGCCTCGTACGCGGCGATCCGCGCCGGGTCGACGCGCGAGCGGGCGGCGACCCGGCCGATCGCCTCGAGCGCCCCGACCGCGCGCGCCGGCGACAGGCGCCCCTGCCCCCGTCGCCAGGCCACGTGGGCGCGCAGGTTCGCGAGGTCGAGGGCGGGTTCGGCGCGGGCGGCGGTGTCGAGGTCGATCAGGCCGGCGCGGTGCCCGTCCCACAGCACCTGCTTGTCGTGCAGGTCGCGGTGGGCGGGAGCCGAGGCATCGCCGGCGTCGACCGTGAGGGCCTCGGCCGCGCGGTCGAACGCTGCCGCGACAGCCGGCTCGACACCGGCTCGGACCGCGTGATCGCGCCACCGGAGCAGGATCTCGGCTTCGGCGGCCGCGGTGTGCACGGTGGTGTCGGCCGCGACCGGCGCCGCCAGCACACGTTCCCAGCCGCGGGCCCACCCGTCCCACGCCGCGTGCACCACGGCATCCGGAGCCCCGGGGTCGGCACCGAGGTCGTGCAGGGTCCGGCCGTCCACGCGCGTGAGGTGCACGCAGCCCGCCGGATCGAGGAGTGTGACGTCGGGGGTGACGAACCCTCCGCGGAAGGATTCGGCGCGGTCGTGTGCCCGCGTGATCGCGGCGAGCGAGTCGCTGCGGACGACCTTGACGTAGCCCGATCCGTCGTGGGCGCGCAGCACGACGCGGCGTCCCCGCCGCCACGAGACGGTCGTGCCGGTCGACCAGGCGCGTGCGAGGGCCGGCAGGTGTTTGTCCCGACCGTCGGCGAGCAGCTCCACCCGATCGTCCCGCAGACGTCCGGCGCGCAGACGCCCGTCAGCGTCGACGACCTCGAGGTCGCAGCCGTTCGACGACGGCCACGCCCGGCGGACGCGCCAGCGTCCGTGCTCGTCGCGCACCTCGCGCGGGGGAAGCATCACCGCAGGTCCTCCGCCCGCTCCAGGCGCGCAGACACGGCCACGGGCCAATCGGGTCGCCACCGGCGGAAGGGCTCGATCGCCCGCTCCAGCGCGCACAGCGGCGTCCAGGCGCGCCACTCGCTCTCGGTCGCGACACCTCCCTCCGCCTGATAGGCGGCGAAGAGGGCGGTCGTCGTCGCGAGGTCGCCGGTGCGCAGGAACTCCTCGACGGCGAACCCGGCCAGATCGAGCGCCGGGTCGCCCGCCCCGAGACGGTCGAGGTCGATCAGCCGCACCCGCCCGTCGCGACCGCGCAGCACCTGGTCGGCGCTGAAGTCCCCGTGCACGATGGTCCGCCGATGCGCCGAGGGAACACGCCGCGCGATCTCGTCGGCGCGTCGGGCGGTCTCGGGGAGCGCGATGCGCAGGGCCAGGGCGGCGCTGCGGGCGCGGGCGGCGGGTGTCTCGCCGGCCTCGATGCCGACGAGCGGCGCCGCGTGCAGGCGGGCCAGGGCCCTGCCCGCGGCCGCGGCGTGCGCCGGTGAGGGAGACGAGGCGAGGTCTCCGTCGCCCCAGGATGCCGTGGCCCAGGTGTGGGCGGCGACCAGACGGGAAGGAAGGGTGGGCACACCCGCGCGCCGAAGGAGTTCGGCGTTGCGCAGGGCGGCATCCGCGCGTCCGGGGGCCGTCTTGGCGTACTCGCCGCCGGTGCGCACGACCAGCCGACGCCCGGGGTTGTGCCGCACGATCTCGGCCTGACGCCACGACGGCTCGTGCCGCTCGGCATCCCTTACGGCTCGGGTGAGCACGCGGTCGCTGCGCGCCGGCCCGCCGGCCGACCAGGGCACGCCTGGAAGGGCTCGCACGGCGGGGTCTCGTCGCTCGGCCGAGCCCGGCTTGTCGGGCCCCGCCCACGCCCCCGCCCAGAACGCGCCCTTCGACGTGGTGTACGCGAGGAGCAGGCTCGTCCCCGGCTTGTACCGCAGGTGACGCACCTCGGCGGGTGCCCCGACGGCGTCGGACAGGGATGCCGGATCCAGCAGGGTGCTCAGCCCGGGGACGCCCGGGTCTCGCGCGATCAGCGCGCGCACGGTCGGAGTCATCGCCGGCCCCCCGTCGTCGCGACGGCATCCTCGTCGTCGGCGCGTCGCATCCAGGCGTGCACGCGCGAGTCGGCGCGGTCGGTGAGCTCGTGCGGCGCTCCGTCTTCGACGATGCGTCCGTCTTCCAGCCACAGCACGCGGTCGGCCGACAGCGCCTGGGTCACATCGTGGGTGATCGACAGGGTCGTGCGTCCCTTCGTCAGCGCCTGCAGCGACGCGCCGACCTGGCCGCGTGCGTGCGGGTCGAGCCCGGTCGTGGCTTCGTCGAGCACGATGACCGGACTGTCGCGCAGCAGCGCGCGGGCGATCGCGATCCGCTGACGCTGCCCGCCCGAAAGGGTGCCGCCGCGCGCGCCGAGGACGGTGTCGTAGCCGTCGGGGAGGGCGGTGACGAAGTCGTGCGCGAACGCGCGGCGCGCCGCGTCTTCGACCTCGGCGTCGGTGGCATCCAGGCGGCCGTACCGGATGTTCTCGCGGACGGACGTGGCGAACAGGATGGACTCCTGCAGCAGCAGCGACACCGAGGAGCGGACGCTCGCGATCGTGGCGCGCGAGACGTCGATGCCGTCCAGCCGCACCCGACCGGAGCGGGGATCCGCCGCGCGCACGAGGAGGCCGGCCAGGGTGGATTTGCCCGCACCCGACGGACCCAGCAGACACACGTGCTGACCCGCGGGGATGTGCAGGGTCAGGTCCCGGAAGACCGTGCTGCCGCGTCCGTCGTCGACCGCGACCGCCTCGAAGGCGACGTCGCCGCGAAGCGGGGGCAGGGGGGCGGCGTCGGGGCCGTCGGCGATCTCGACGGGCTCCGCCAGCAGGTCGGCGACGCGTTCGCCGGATGCCGCGGCCCGCGCGATGCGGCCGGTGTACTTCGCGAGGTCTTTCAACGGGCGCATGGCGAGTTTGAGGTAGGCGACGAAGACGACGAGGTCGCCGGGGGTCATGCTGCCCGACAGCACCTGCCACCCGCCGCCGAGGAGCACCGCCGCGGTGGCGAACCCGACGATGACGTCGGTGCGTCGCTCCAGCCCGGCCGCAAGGCGGCGCGCGCGCACACCCTGCGTCAGGGCCCGGTCGTTCCCGTCGGCGAAGGCGCCGGCCAGGCGGCGCTCCAGACCGTACGCCTGCACGACGCGGATGGCGCCCAGGGCCTCGGACGCCGTGTCGGCGAGGGCACCCTCGCCCTTCCGCGTCGTGCGCGATGCGTCGGTGATGCGGGTGGAGCTCCGCCTCGACGACACCGCGTACAGCGCGGCGGCGATCACCACGACGAGGGTGAGGAGGGGGTCCATGAACGACATGACGACGACGAGGACGACGAGGGTCATGATGTTCCCGACCAGGGGCAGCCCCGCCGTGACGGCGACCTCCTGCAGCCGGCCGATGTCGCTCACGAGCCGCTGCACGACGTCGCCCGACGACGCGGTCGAGTGGTAGCGGGCCGACAGCGACTGCACGTGCGCGAATGCGCGGGCGCGCAGCTCGGTCGCCACGCGCGACCCGACCAGGGCGAAGGCGACCGTGCTCGCGTACGCCGCCACCGCCCGTAGGGCGATGAGCCCCAGCAGCAGGGTCGCGCACGCGACGAGCAGCCCGAGGCTCGCCTGCGGGATTCCCGCCGCCGCCCCCGTCGATGCGCCCAGGCTCACCGACACCGAGTCGACGACGAACTTCAACGGCCACGGCTCGAGCACGCGGAAGACCACGTCGGCCAGCAGCGCCACCATGCCCAGCACGATCAGCGACGCCTTGCCGCGCAGGTGCGGTCGGACGATGGCGAGGCTCCGCCGCAGGGCGCGGGGGGAGGCGGTCTTCTGACGCTTCACGACGCCACCGCCGTCGGCACGCCGCCCAGGATGCCCGTGAGGACTCCGCCCCATCCGTGCTCGGCGACCGCCTGCTGGCGGGCCTGATCGGCCATCCGCCGACAGAGCGCGGTGTCATCGACGAGCGTCTGCAGGGCGTCGGCCAGCGCGCGGGCATCACCCGGGGTGGTCAGCAGCCCCGAGAGCCCGTGCCGGACGAGGGAGGGTACCTGGCCCACCCGGCTGCCCACGACGGGGAGCCCGGCGGCGAGGTACTCCGAGACCTTCAAGGGCGAGAAGTAGTCGTCAGCGGCGCGGTACGGCGCAACGCCGATGTCGAGGCGTTGCAGCACCGCCGGCACGTCCTCCGGGGCCACGGCGCCGGTGAACTCGGCATCCACTCCCTCGCTCTTCGCCTGCGCCTCCAGTTCCGCGCGCTGCGGACCGTCGCCGACGATGAGCAGCCGCGCCCGTCGCCCCCGCCGCGCGAGTTCGGCCATGGCATCCACCAGCACGTCCACCCCGTGCCAGGGCTTGAGCGTGCCGACGAACCCGACGGTGGGCGGTACGTCGTCGGCCCGCCGCACGAGCGGCGGACGCACGCGGTCGGTGTTCACGCCGTTCGGGGCCACCAGCGGGCGCGGGGCGCCGTGATCCCGCGCCCAGGCCGCCACCTGCTCGGAGACGCAGGCCGCCACGTCGGCGCGCTGCAGCGCGCGCCCGGCGATGGCGATCGCGGCCCGCTCGTCGATCAGCTCGCGGTGGCGGCGCTGCTCCTCCACCAGCGGGGCGTTGACCTCGAGCACGACCGGCACGCCGAGGGCGTCGGCGACGTCGGCACCACCGGCCGAGAAGAGCGAGAACCGTTCGTACACCAGGTCGCACCCGTCGGCCACGATGGCGGCGGAGAGAGCCTCGACGGCGTCGCGGATGCCGCGCTCGCGCTGCTCGGCCCCCGCTCCTCGCACGCGCTGGACGACGACGCGCACCTCGGCGAGGTCGGTGGGGACGTGATCGCCCAGCCGGGTGGCGTACACCGTCACGTCGTCGCCGCGGGAACGGAACGCCCGCACGATCTCCTGCACGTGCACGCTCGCGCCCTTCGTGCCGAAGACGGGCACGCCGGGGTCGGCGACGAGATAGGCCACACGCATCACGCCGCCTCCTTCCGGTCGGTCGCGGCGTTTGCCGCGGTGAGCTCGGCGAGCCGCTCGGCCTGCGCCGCGGCGTCGAACCGCTGATCGATGAGCTGCCGCGCGCGACGCGTGGTCGCCTCGACGGGGTAATCGGGCCGACTGATGCGGCGCAGCCCCGCGGTGAGCGAGTCCACATCGCCGGGCGTGCACAGCACGCCGGTGCGGCCGTCCTCGATGATCTCGGGGATGCCGGTGACCGCCGTCGACACGCACGGGATGCCGCTCGCCATGGCCTCCAGGAGCACGGTGGGCAGTCCGTCGGCATTGCCGTCGGCGCCGACCAGGCACGGGGCGGCGAACACGTCGGCCGCGCGGAGGCGCGCCGAGACCTCCCCCTGCGGCAGCGGACCGAGGAAGCGGATGGCCGGCGAGGCGGCCGCCTGTCTGCGCAGCGCGGTCGCGAGCTCGCCGTCGCCGACGATGTCGAGCGTGGCATCCACCCCCTCGGCTCGGAGGCGCCCGACCGCGTCGATCAGCACGCCGAAGCCCTTCTTCTCCACGAGCCGCCCGACCGCGAGCAGCCGCAGCGTCCCCGACCGCGGTGCGCGCTCCACGAACGGGAAGCGCTCGAGGTCGATGCCGTTGTAGACGCGCACGATGCGTCCCGCCGCGGGGAAGGTCTCGCGGAGGTGGCGGAGGTTGAAGTCGCTCACCGTCACCGTGAACGCGGCATCCGACAGCTTGCGCTCGAGGTCGGCCGGGTCGACCGAGGAGTGGAAGATGTCCTTCGCGTGGGCGGTGAACGAGTACGGGATGCCGGCGAGCAACGCCGCCAGCCGCGCCACGGTCGTCGCGGTCGAGGCGAAGTGCGCGTGGAGGTGGGTGATGCGCCGATCGATCGCCTGCCGGGCGACCTCGACGGCCTGCAGCGCGTCGTCGGCCTCCACGGCCAGCAGCTCCGGCAGATGGCGGGCGACGGCCCGGCCGAGGCGGGGGTCGGTCTGCGCGCGACGGAGGCCGTCCCATGCCGCCGACAGGCGACGCGGCACGGGGACGGCGCGCACGGGCGCCTGCACGCGCGCGAGTTCGGCGTGGAAGCGGGTGTCGTCGCTCGGGCGCAGCGCGAAGATCTCCAGGCGCTCGCCGCGCGCCTCGCGGGCGATGATCTCGGTGACGACGAACGTCTCGGAGAAGCGCGGGTACATCTTCACGACGTAGCCGATGAGGGGGGAGGCGTCAGATGGCATGAGCGGTGAGTCCTTCCGTCGGGGCGAGGAGCTGCGCCGAGAGGGTGGCGGCCATGGACAGGCCGTCGAGTTCGATGCCGGAACGGGCGCAGCGGGTCTGGTGGGTCCGGCGGAAGAAGGCGGCGATGGCCTCGCTGTCGAGGGGGCCGTCGCCGACCGTCTCGAACGCGCCGATGCGCTCCAGGGCGCGAGCACGGATGCGCTGCTCGTCGCGTCGGCCCGAGCGGGGCACGACGAGGGCGGGGGTCGAGGTGCTCATGACCTCGCACACCGTGTTGTAACCGCCCATCGTCAGGACCGCGGCGGCGCGCTCGAGCAGGCCCGGCAGGTCGGGCACGCTCCGCACCACGTCGGCGCCCGTCCGCGTCGCCGCCGCGCGCACCCGATCGCGGTCGGCATCCGACATCTGGGGGCCGGTGACGATGAGGTGGCGGTGCCCGGCGGGCAGGTCGGCGCCGGCCGCCGCGACGGCGGTGTGCACGCCGTCGGAGCCCCCACCGACCGTGGTCAGCACGAACGGACCGTCGACGGCGGGCGCCGGACGGCTCGGACGCCCGTGCGCGAGGTAGCCGGTGTAGCTGATGAGCGGCGCGAGCCCGGGGGGCGTCTCGCCGCTGAGCCGCAGGTCGTGCACGGCCGGATCGCCGTACACCCAGATCGCGTCGAAGTGCTCCCGCACGGCGCGGGCCCCGCCGAGCGTGCGGAACTCCGCCCGGGCGACCGCCGGGCGGTCGAGCACGTCGCGAAGACCCAGGACCGTCGTGCACGAGGGGTGGGTGGCGCGGAGGTCCCGCAGCGCGTTGCGCAGCTCGCCGTGCACGCCGAAGGGGTGGCGGTCCACCACGAAGAGGTCGGGTGCGAAGGCCCGCAGCACCCCGGCGATGACGCCCGCCCGCATCGCGGTGACCCGCTGGATGTCGGCCGCCAGGTGCCGGGATCGGTATCCCGTGTCGTCGACGGAGACGCTGGGTACCACCACCCAGTCCCACCCGGGCGGGGTCGGGAACGCCGTCGCGGAGGCCTGGCCCGTGATGAGGACCCCGGTGACGTCCTGCCCGACGATCCCGGGGACCGCTCGGGTGAGGGAATGGGCGAGGGCGAGGTTGCGCCTCACGTGTCCGAGCCCGACGGAGTCGTGCGACGACAGGGCGATCCGGTGAACCACAGCAGCCTCCTGGGGTGGTGGGCGCCCGTTGCGCCTCATCCGCGGGGTGTCCCGCGTCTCCCATGCTGGCCACGGCCTGTAAAGCGCGATTAAGCCCTCCACGAGAGGGTTCTTAGAAATGCGTTCCGCGTGCGGGGCGCGCGCCCCGTCCTACCGACGATCCGTCACCGGCGTCCAAGGCCGCTTCGGCCGAACCTCGCGCGACGGATCCCCGGATGCCGGTGCCCGAGGTGCCGCGATCATCGTCGAACGATGCCGTCCGGACGAATCCGTTACCTCGCGTGACAGCCCGTTACCGGCCGTAACGCCGCGGCTTGGGCGTCCGTCGAGCGCATGGTGACGTGGGTCCATGACTTCGCACCGCACCGCACGCCTGGCCACGATCCTCGGCGCCTCCTCCGCAGCCCTCCTCCTCGCCCTGACCGGGTGCGCCGGGGGAGCGGCATCCACCGACGACTCCTCGCGCATCGTCCTGGGCGCCGACGACGGCACCGAGGCGCACTGGGCGGTGCTGACGCAGAAGCTCGCCGATGAGGGCATCGAGCTCGAGGTGCGCACGATCAACGACGGTGTGCAGCTCAACCAGGGCGTGCAGGACGGCGAGCTGGACGTGAACCTCTTCCAGCACCTCATCTACCTGTCGCAGTTCAACGTCGAGAACAACGGCTCGCTGGTGCCGGTCGGCGCCACCGCGGTCTACCCGCTCGCGCTGTACTCCGAGCAGTACTCCGATGTGAAGGACCTGCCCGAGGGGTCGAAGGTCGCCATCCCCAACAACCCGACCAACCTCGCTCGCGGCCTGCTGAACCTCCAGACAGCGGGGCTGCTCACCCTCAAGGACGGTGGCACCGCCCTCTCGACGCCGGCGGACATCGTCACCTCGAAGATCGAGCTGCTCCCCGTCGACACCAACCAGACCGTCACCGCGCTCAAAGACGGCAGCGCCCAGGCCGCCATCGTCAACAACACGCAGGCCCAGAAGGGCGGGCTCGGCGACGAGCTCATCATCTTCAAGGAAGACCTGAACAACCCGCAGCTCGCGCCGTACATCAACGCGTTCGTCACGCGCGACGACAAGAAGGACGACCCGCGCTGGGAGAAGCTCGTGGCGGCGTACCACAGCCCCGAGGTCGAGGCCGCGGTCACCGAGCTGAACCAGGGCAACCTGCAGTTCAAGACCGAGTGGACCGGCGCGCAGCTGCAGGACGAACTGACGAGTCTCGAAGACGCCCTCAAGGCCCAGAACGGATGACCGCGGTCATCGAGCTGCGGGGCGTCTCGAAAAGCTTCCGCACCGATCGCCGCTCCTCCACGACCGCCGTCGACGACGTGTCGCTGAGCGTGGAGGAGGGGTCGATCGTCGGCGTGATCGGTTACTCCGGCGCCGGGAAGTCGACCCTGGTGCGTCTGTTGAACGGGCTCGAGCAGCCGACATCGGGCACCGTCGAGGTGCTCGGCGTCGACGTGGGGGCGGCCTCCGAGGCGAAGCTGCGCGATCTGCGGCGGAGCGTCGGCATGATCTTCCAGCAGTTCAACCTCTTCACCTCGCGCACCGTCGCGGCGAACGTCGCCTACCCGCTCAAGGTGGCGGGGTGGAAGAAGGTCGACCGCGACAAGCGCGTCGCCGAGCTGCTCGACTTCGTCGGCATCGGCGACAAGGCGAAGCAGTACCCGCGGCGCCTGTCGGGCGGGCAGAAGCAGCGCGTCGGCATCGCGCGGGCGATCGCGACCGACCCCCGTATCCTGCTCGCCGACGAGGCCACGAGCGCGCTCGACCCGCAGACCACCGCCGAGGTGCTCGACCTGCTGCGCGAGATCAACCGGCGCCTCGGCATCACGATCGTCGTCATCACGCACCAGATCTCGATCGTGCACGAGCTGTGCGACCAGGTCATCGTGATGGACGGCGGCCGCGTCGTCGACAGCGGCGACACGTACCGCGTGTTCGCGCACCCGCGCGCCGACCTCACCAAACGGTTCGTCGCCGCGGTGACGCAGGGCGTGCCGGCGGGAGAGACACTGTCGGCGCTCGCCGCGGGCGGGGGCGACCTGGTCAGCGTCGAGATCAACGAGTTCTCCAGCGAAGACGTCTCGAACGTGTTCCACCGTCACGGCGCCCGTCACTCCGTCGTCTACGGCGGCGTCACCGACGTGCTCGGGCGCCAGCTCGGCACGCTCACCTATCGCGTGCACACCGACGACCTCGGCGCCGTCGTCGCGGAGCTGCGCGCCCACACCGATGTCGTCGTGCCCACCGGGGAGGTGCGCGCATGAACAAGTGGGACACCCTCACCCCGGTGCTGCTGCAGTCCATCGGCGAGACGGTCTACATGGTCGCCGTCTCGCTGCTCATCTCCGGCGTCGCGGGACTCGTCATCGGGGCGCTGCTCTACGCCACCCGGCCCGGCAACCTGTTCGAGAACCGGGTCGTCTTCGCGGTCGCGAACCTCGTGATCAACCTCATACGCCCGATTCCCTTCATCATCTTCCTCACCGCCGTCGCCCCCGTCACCCGCGCGGTGACCGGGACGACCCTGGGGACGGATGCCGCGATCGTGCCGATCACGATCATGGCCACGGTCGTGATCGCCCGCGTGGTCGAGCAGAACCTCGTCGCCGTCGACCCCGGCACCGTCGAGGCTGCGCGGGCCGTCGGCGCCCGGCGGATCGGCGTGCTGTTCGGCGTGGTGATCCCCGAGGCGCTCGCGCCGCTGATCCTCGGCTACACGTTCATGTTCATCGCGGTCGTCGACATGTCGGCCATGGCCGGTTACATCGGCGGCGGCGGGCTCGGCAACTTCGCGATCATCTACGGGTACCAGCAGTTCAACCAGCAGGCGACGTGGGTGACGGTCGCGATCATCGTGGTGATCGTGCAGGCCGGTCAGCTGCTCGGCAACGCGCTCGCCCACCGCATCCTGCGCCGCTGACGTCAGGACTCGCTCTCACCCGGTGCGCGCGCCCGCGGCCCTCGCACGGTGCGGCCGCGGCATCCCCGCCCCGTTGAGTGTCCGCGACACGCCGTCACCCGGCGTGAGCGTGCGGCGTGTTGTGGACACTCAACGTGGTCCGGCTGCGTGGGTCGCTTCCGACGGGAAGGCGGTGACGTCGGATCGTCAGGGCGATCTCGACCGGGGGGCTCCCGGCTTACCCTCGGAGGATGAGCCTGCCCCGCACCCTCGCCCGCTGGCTGCTCGGTGCCGCGCTCGTCTTCACCGGCACCGCGCACCTCACGTTCGCGCGCGACGACTTCGTCGCTCAGGTGCCGTCGTGGCTCCCGCTCCCGGTCGACGTCACGGTCGTGGCATCCGGGGTCGTCGAGATCGCGCTCGGCCTCGCCCTGCTCGTCCTCCGCCGCTATCGCGTGGCCGTGGGGTGGATCGTCGCGGCCTTCTTCGTCGCGATCTTCCCCGGCAACATCGAGCAGTTCGTCCGGGGCACCGACGCGTTCGGCCTCGACACCGACCTGGCCCGCGGCATCCGTCTGCTCTTCCAGCCTCTGCTGGTGGTCTGGGCCCTGTGGTCGACCGGAGCGTGGAAAGCCTGGCGAACGCGGCGACGGTCCCCCGGCCGCTGACCCTGCGGTCGGGCGCTGATGCCCGGGTTGCCCGCCGCCGCGCGTGGTCGGGTATCCCCACCCTGTTGAGTGTCCAAGACGCGCCGCTTCGGCCGTGCGCGTGCGGCGTTTCCTGGACACTTAACGCGAGGTGGGCGCGGCGCGGCGCGGGGCGCGGCGCGGCGCGGGGGCGGGGGCGTTGAGTGTCCGCGACACGCCGTGGGGGACCGGCGGCCGCGGCGTGTCCTGGACACTCGACCCCGAGGGGGGCGCGCGTCAGCCGCGCGCGGCCTCGGCCTGCAGCACCTCGACCAGCACGTCGAGACCGCGGTGCGCGTCGGCGTCACCGATGACGGCGGGAGGTACGACGTGCACGCGGTTCTCGGCGGTGAAGCCGAGCACGCCCCGCTCGAGCATCGCGGCCTTGATGCCACCGACACGGGCGGCGGCCAGCGGCTCGCGGGTGACGGCGTCGGCGACGAGCTCGACGGCCCAGAACACCCCGCGCCCGCGCACCTCGCCCACCAGCGGCGACTCCTCGGCCAGGGTGCGCAGTCGTGGTCCGATGACCTCGTCGCCGATGCGACGGGCATTCTCGATCACGCCCTCGTCGGCCATCGCCTCCTGCGCGGCCACGATGGACGCCGCCGCGAGGGGGTGGCCCGAGTACGTCAGTCCCCCGGGGAACACGCGGTCGTCGAACACCGCGGCCACGGCATCCGAGATCACCACTCCGCCGACAGGCACGTAGCCCGAGTTCACGCCCTTGGCGAAGGTGATGAGGTCGGGGCGCACGTCGAACGCATCGAAGGCGAACCACTCGCCCGCGCGCGCGAAGCCCGCCATGACCTCGTCGAGGATGAGCAGGATGCCGTAGCGGTCGGCGATCTCGCGCACGCCCGCCAGGTAGCCGGGCGGGGGCACCAGGATGCCGGCGGTGCCCGGGATCGTCTCGAACAGGAACGCCGCGATGGTGTCGGGGCCCTCCGCCTGCACGGTGCGCTCGAGGTGGCGGAGCGCCCGCTCGCACTCCTGCTCGGGGGTCTCGGCCCAGAACTCGGAGCGGTACAGGTACGGACCGAAGACGTGCACGTGGCCGCGCGAGTACTCGTTCGGCATCCGTCGCCAGTCGCCCGTGGCGACGATGGCAGCGCCCGTGTTGCCGTGGTACGAGCGGTAGTGCGACACGATCTTGTCGCGGCCGGTGGTCAGGCGCGCCATGCGGATGGCGTTCTCGTTGGCATCCGCGCCGCCGTTGGTGAAGAAGACCTTCGAGAAGCCCTGGGGTGCCCGTTTCAGCACCAGCTCGGCGGCGTGCGCGCGCATCTCGTGCGCGTGGGCCGGCGCGACGGTCGTCAGCTGTGCGGCCTGCTCCTGGATCGCGGCGACGACGCGGGGGTGCTGATGGCCGATGTTGACGTTGACCAGCATGCTCGAGAAGTCGAGGTAGCGGCGGCCGTCGGCATCCCACACCTCCACACCCGAGCCGCCGGCGAGGGGGAGCGGGGCGAGCGAGCCCTGCGCCGACCACGAGTGGAAGACGCTCGAGCGGTCGCGCTCGCTGATCTCGGCGTTACGGGTGGTCGTGAGGGGAGTCGACATGCCACCAGTGTGCGTCGGGCTCCGGGCGAGCGGGGAGCGCGGATCTGTCGGTAATGTCGGATGACGATCGACAGTTTGGCCAGTCATGCCCGCCACCCTCCGCGTCCTCCTCGACGACGACTCCTTTCCGCTGCGCGTCCTGACGGCACTCGACGACAGGGTCCTCGATCGGCCGGTGTCGTGGGTGCACAGCTCCGACCTCATGGATCCGACTCCGTGGCTCGAGCCCGGCAATCTCCTGCTGACGAACGGTGCGCAGTTCTCTTCCGAACCGGATGCCGATGACGCCACTGAGTACTGCCGGCGTCTGCGCGCGCACGGGGTCGTCGGCCTCGGGTTCGCGACCCAAATCATCCACGATCGCGTGCCCGACGCGGTGGTGCGGGCGGGGGAGGCCGCCGACCTGCCGATCGTCGAGATCGCAGATCGGGCGCCGTTCATCCGCATCATCCGCTTCGTCGCCGACATCATCGCCGCCGACCGCGCGGCGCGCCTGTCGTGGCTGCTCGACGCGCAGCGGGCGGTGGCGCGGGCAGCCGTGCGCGACGACGGGCTTCGGGAGATCCTGCAGACGCTGTCCCGTGTGCTGGGCGCCTGGGTCGAGCTCTACGACGCGGTCGGTGGGCGCCTGTCGCTGCCCGGTCTTCGCTCTGCGCCGGTGGGGGCCGAAGTCGAGGTCGGTCGCGATGTGCGGCGCCTGCTCGAACGCCGCACCGCGGCGAGCCTCACCGTTCCGGCGGCCGGCCACGCCTTGCTGCAGACGATCGGGCAGAGTTCGCGGCTGCGCGGTGTGCTGGCGGTGGGGGGAGCGGAGCCGCTCGACCCCGCAGGCAAGGAGCTCGTCACCACTGTCGTCGCTCTCGCGAGTATCGCCCTCGAGCAGCAGAGGGGGGTGCAGACGTCGCTGCGCGGCGTGCGTGCGGGAGTCGTCGAGATGCTGCTCGACGGCCACGGCGACACCGCTCGTCGGGTGGCCGACTCGGCGATCGGAGGACTCCCCGCGGAGCCCTACCTGATCGGCGTCCTGCGCGGGGCGAGCGCGACGCCCGGACTGCTCGACGAGCTCGACCTCGTCTCGAGCGACCCGCGCCGGCTGTTCTCGGCCGAACGCGGTGACGACGTGATCGTGTTGGTGGCCGAGGGTGCGGGCGACGCTCTGGCGGCGCTCGCCGAACGGCGCGGTCTCGCCGTGGGAACGGCCCGCCATGAGGAGGGCGAAGACCTCGCTCCCGCCTTCGGTCGGGCGGCGCAGGCGGCACGCGATGCCCCGCCCGGCACCGTGCGCGCGTACGCCGATCTCGCCCGTCGCGGCCTGGTGGGGGCGCTGCGCGAGCGCGGCGGCGAGGTGCTCGCTCGCTCGCTCCTCGAGCCGCTCGATGCCTTTCCCCCCGCGGAGCGGCAGCGCCTGAAGGAGTCGGCGAGGGTGTGGTTGGAGGCCAACGGCGCGTGGGATCCCGCTGCGCGAGCGCTCGGCATCCACCGCCACACGCTGAGGGCACGGCTCACCCAGCTCGAGGGGCTGCTCCGGCTCGACCTGTCGACCTTCGCCGCGCGCGCCGAGCTGTGGGCCGCTCTGGAGTTCTCCGACGACGGCGGGTGATCGTCTCCGGACGACGGATGCCGCGACGCGGGGCTCCGAAGAGCTCGGGCCGCGGCATCCGGTGCAGAGGGCTCAGCTGTTCTGGGGGAAGCCCAGGTTGATGCCGCCGTGGGTGGCGGGGTCGAGCCAGCGGCTGGTGACGGCCTTCTCGCGGGTGAAGAAGTCGAAACCGTGCACGCCGTACGCCTTGGCGTCGCCGAAGAGGCTCTTCTTCCAGCCGCCGAACGAGTGATAGGCCACCGGAACGGGGATGGGCACGTTGATGCCGATCATGCCGACCTGCACCTCGTTCTGGAAGCGGCGGGCGGCGCCTCCATCGTTGGTGAAGATGGCGGTGCCGTTGCCGAACTCGCCGCTGTTGATCAACGCGAGGCCTTCCTCGTACGAGGCCACGCGCACGACCGAGAGGACGGGGCCGAAGATCTCCTCGGTGTACGCGCGGGATGACGTGGGCACGGCATCCAAGAGCGTGGGGCCGAAGAAGAAGCCGTCCTCGTGACCGTCGACGGTGTATCCGCGGCCGTCGACGACGACCTTCGCGCCGTCGGTTTCGGCGATGTCGACGTAGGAGGAGACCTTGTCGCGGTGCTGTCCGCTGATCAGCGGGCCCATGTCGGGTTCGTCGGTGGCGGCGCCATTGCCGATGCGCAGCTTCTGGATGCGCTCGGTGACCTTCGCGATGAGCTCGTCGGCGACGGGCTCGACGGCCAGGACCACGCTGATGGCCATGCAGCGCTCGCCTGCGGCGCCGAAGCCGGCGTTGACGGCCGAGTCGGCGACGAGGTCGAGGTCGGCATCCGGGAGCACCAGCATGTGGTTCTTCGCCCCGCCGAGGGCCTGCACGCGCTTGCCGTTCTTCGCGGCGGTCTCGTAGATGTACTGCGCGATGGGGGTCGAGCCGACGAACGAGATCGACTGCACGACGGGGCTGTTCAACAGCCCGTCGACGGCGACCTTGTCGCCCTGCAGCACCGTAAACGCGCCTTCGGGAAGACCCGCCTCCTTCCACAGCTGCGCGAGCCAGAGGGATGCAGAGGGGTCTTTCTCGCTGGGCTTGAGCACGACCGCGTTGCCGGCGGCAAGGGCGATGGGGAAGAACCACATCGGCACCATCGCCGGGAAGTTGAACGGGCTGATGACACCGACCACTCCGAGCGGCTGCTTCAACGAGTAGACGTCGACGCCGTTCGAGGCGTTCTCGCTGAAGGCGCCCTTGATGAGGTGGGGGAACCCGGTCGCGAGCTCCACGACCTCCTGACCGCGGGCGATCTCGCCCAGGGCATCCGATCGCACCTTCCCGTGCTCCGACGTGAGGATGTCGGCCAGCTCGCCCTTGCGGGAGTTCAGCAGCTCGCGGAACGCGAACAGCACCCCCTGCCGCTTGGCGATGGAGTACTGGCTCCACACCGCGAACCCCCGCTCGGCCGACGCGATGGCCGCGTCGACCTCCGCCTCGTCGGCCAGGGCGACGTGCGCCTGCACGGCCCCGGTGGCGGGGTTGTAGACGGGCGCGGTGCGGCCCGACGTCGAGGGCGCCGCGGCGCCGTCGAACCAGTGCGCGATGACGGGGAGGTCGTTGTCGGTCATGGGTCCAGTAAACGGCGCGGATGCCGCGACCGCTGCCGACAGAATGGCCAGGTAGGGAGCGGGGGCGGGCCAGATCGTCGGGCGGGCGTGTGCGGCCGTGCTTCATGCTGTCGGGTCATGGGCGCAGTACGCGAGTGATCTCGCGTCGGTGCCCGAGGCCAAGACGGCGGACGATGTTGCCCACGTGGAAGTCGACCGTTCTGCGTGACGCCGCCTTGCGAATCGCGACTCAACGGTCACGGCGACGCTTTCGTCCGAGCCGGCCCTCACGAGAGCAGCGCGGGTTAGCGTTGCGGATATGACCCTGAATTATGTTCGACGCGGGAACGGCACCCCCTTGCTGCTGGTGCACGGACTGGGCGCCGGCTGGCGATCCTGGACTCCGATCCTCGACGACCAGGCGCGGCAACGTGAGGTCATCGCCGTCGACCTGCCCGGGTTCGGTGACACCCCGCCACTGTCGGGCGACGTCTCGATCGCCACGCTGACCGACTCCGTCGTGGACTTCATCCGCGACCAGGGCCTAGACGGTGTCTCGACCGTCGGACAGTCGATGGGCGGCCGGATCGTGCTCGAGCTCGCGCGGAGGGGAGTCGGCGGGGACGCCGTCGCTCTGGACCCCGGCGGGTTCTGGAGTTCGCGCGAGCTCGCCGTTTTCGCCGCCACGCTGCGGCCGTCGATCGTACTGGTCCGAGCGCTGCGCGGCATGCTGCCAGCCCTGCTCGGAACCCCCGTCGGACGGACGTTGCTCCTGGCGCAACTGTCGGCGCGACCCTGGGCCCTCTCGCAGAAAACCGTGTTGCCGGACGTGCGTGGGCTGGCGGATTCCCCGGCGACCGGAGCCGCCATGGACGCCCTCACCAAAGGCCCCCCGCAGCAGGGTGCCCCAGCGGGCACGGTACCCGGCCGGGTCACCATCGGGTGGGGGCGGCGCGACCTGGTGACCGTGCCCAAACAAGCAATGCGCGCCACTCAGCGGTTCCCCGACGCCTCGCTGCACTGGTTCGACAAATGCGGCCATTTTCCGCAATGGGACGTTCCCCGCGAAGCGACGAAACTCATCCTCGACAACACGAACTGACGCCTTCGAACTCCTTTTCGTCCTCGTCATCGGGAACTGAGCGCGCGCCGCCGAGCGATCACAGAACACCGCCATGAAGCTCGCGACTTCACAACGAGGTCTGCGTAGTTAGTGCGTCCCGTGGCTGCTCTCCCGGACGATGAGCGTCGGCGCGAGGGTACGCGAAGCGGTGTCCTTGCCGAGAATGCGGTCGAGGAGCAGGTGAACAGCTTCGGCGCCCATCTTCTTGTGAGGTGATCGAACGGACGTCAGTGGGAGCGGGAGCTCGCGAGCAATGGAAGGGCATCGAGTGCACCGTCGTGGACCTCTCCACCAACCCGGCAGCGCTCAAGTACGTCATGGACGAGCTGGGATACTCCGCCGCCCCCGTCGTCGTGGCAAGCGATCAAGACCATTGGTCGGGATTCCGCCCCGACCTCATCGACAAGCACGCCGCATGAGCGAGCACGACACCACCAGCGACGACTACCGAGCCGGATACCTCGCCGGATACACCGACCGACAGGGCGAGGTGGACCGGTTGGAGAACGATGCCGACCGGCTCTACCGCGCCGCTTACGGCGAGGAACGCCGCATCCCCGGGCACTACGTCACCCGCGCCGAGCTCGAGCAGCGCCGATCGCTGTCGGAGCCGCCCGTCGAAATCACCCGCCGCGACGCACTCGCGTCCTGGGGCCTTGAAATGCCCCCTACCGACACCGCTGAGGCTGACGCCCCGAGCACGCTCCCGTCGACGTCGACGGGACCCACGAACCGCACGAGCAGGAGACGACAGATGAGCACCAGGACCATCACCGGGAACCTCGCCACCGACCCCGAGGCCGTGCAGGCGGGTCGCGTGCAGATCGTCAAGCTGCGCGTCATCGAGAACACCGGCGAATACCGCGGCGGCGAGTGGACCCCGCACGAGGCCCCGACAACGCATTTCGTGGAAACAAAGTTCGAACTCGGCGAGCACGTGGTCGCGTCGCTGCACAAGGGTGACGCGGTGATCGTCGTCGGATACGAGCGCACCGTGGCCTGGGGTGAGGGGGACGACCGCCGCCACGGCCGCGTCCTCGAAGCCGACGCAATCGGCCCCGACCTATCTCGCGCGACCGCCGTCACCTCCCGGTCGCAGGTGGCGCCAAGGCGTAACGGCGCAGCCGAGAAGCAGCACCTCACGTAGGCAAGGGAACTCGACTAGGCCGTGGAAGGATGGTCCGTCCCGTCTGGGAGAGTTATCGACCCGCCGACGCAGACCACCATGGTGAGGAGATCCGCAGACACGTTGTCCGCGATGTTTGCGTCCTGGAGACTTACCGCTCCGTTGTCAGTGATCAGCGTGTCGTCTAGGGTGACCACCCCGCTATCGGTGATCGTCACGCGTCGACAGCTCACCATCCCGCTGTCGGTGATGGCCGCGCCGTCGAGGTCTAGGGTCCCGCGGCTGGTGATGGTCGCGCCGCTGATGTCTACTAACCCGCTATCGGAAACAGTCGCGTTGTCGAAGGTCACGGTTCCGCTGTTGGAGATGGTTGCGTTGACGAGAGCTACGGCGGATCCACGGTTAGTGATGGTTGCGCTGTGGAGGTTCAGGGACCCCCTGTCGGTGATGGTCGAGCCGTAAAAGTTCACGACCCCCCCGTTAATAACGGTCGCGCCGAAGAGTTCCACGCTCCCATGGTTGGCGATCGTCGCTCCGTTGAGGCTTATGGTCCCGCTGTCGGCGATGGTCGCGTCGTTGAGGGTTAAGTACCCGGTTTCGGTGAAGGTTGCGGTGTCGAGGGCTACGTACCCGCTGTCGGTGATGATGGTCGCGCCATTGAGGTCAATGGTTCCGCCGTTGGTGATGGTCGCGTCGCTGAGGTCCACGTGGAAGTCGATGTACGCACCAGCGAGATAGAGATCGCGATCGTGCCAATGGGCGGGGGCATCGGGTTTGAGATGCCTTCCGACGACCGTGTAGCCAGCTTGTTTGACGGATATTTCCTGCGGGGTGGTTCGTTGAGTATCGCGGCGGTCGGAGGGGTCGAGCTTGTCGATCTCTTTCTGGGGGAGGGGAATGCGCATCTCGTCGGAGCGGGGCGCGCGGAGGTAGCCGGTGAGAACTTCGATGCACACCTGCACCTCGTCGGGGTTCCCGAACGCATCCCAGTCGTCTGCGAGAGCGCCAAGGGCAAATAGGGCGGCCTGACGGTTGACGGGTGCCGGGTCGCTGAGGAGTTTGACGGTTGTGACAAACCGTTCCCGCAGGGCTCGCTCTGTCTCAATGCGCCGCTGCGCATCGACCTCGTCGCGTCGCGCCCGCTCTCGTTCCCGATCGTCGTGAAGCCGTTCACGGTCGCGCTCCGCTGCTTCAAGCTCCTGTCGGTGACGAGAGAGGCTGAGGCCAACGCCGACTAGCGCGATGGTCCCGCCGAGTGCGAACAGAACGGTGGTTGTCGCCGGCCCGAGGAATGCGGCGCGTCGCTGAGCAGTGAGCTCTGGAAACCAGTTTCTCAGCAGGAGGTCAGGGACTGTGAGGAGAACAATGCCACCGACGATGACATAGAGAACCACACCAGCAGTGATGCGCACCCCAAACCGACTCCACCACCGGACCTTCTTGACCGTAGGGCCCGGGCTGTCGACGCTGCTGCTCTGGTGCTTCTCCACAGCACGATTGTGGGGCAAGAACGGGCGGCAATTCCCAGTCCCAGCCCATAGACCTTCTCGGCGCCACGCAAAACATGTTCGACGCCGAGCGCCCGCATCGGTGCTCTTCGCACCCGGCGCAGACATTGGTGCCTTGAGCGGGAGGGCCGACGGGCCGGCCACGAGGGGTGACCCCCTCGCGCTCCCCGGTGTTCCGCCTTCGGCGGGGCGCGATCTCCGCCCGCGCAGCGGTGACGGAGCACCGCCGGAGCGAGCCGCTACGCGGCAGGATTCCTGCGTTTTCTTCACCTCTCCGCGGTTTCAACCTACTTCGCTCCAACGCCTACGTGCCGGGCTTTCCGGACGCGGTCGCAAGCTCCCTTATTTCGCCCGGAAACCCCGTCACTTCGGCGCCTGCGCTCAGTTGGTTTTCACTCGCCGGAGAGGCAAAGAAAAACGATCTGGAAGACGACAAAAGCCCCGTAGTAATGGAAGTACCACGGGACCCGTCGCCTTCATGATCGCACACCGATCAAGGAGAACCATCGTGAGCATCACCACCGGAACCGGGACCATCGAGCACATCGACCCGACCACCTTCGTCATCGAGGCGAACGTGCGCACCAGCGCCCCCGTGACCAAGGATTTCATCGCGTCGATCCGCGAGAACGGCGTCATCACCCCGATCCTCGCCCGCCGCGACGAGCACGGAAACGTCATCGTCCGCGCAGGCCAGCGCCGCACCCTCGCCGCCCGCGAGGCCGAGGTGACCACCGTCCCCGTCTACGTCGTGGGAGGCGACGACACCACCGCGGACCGCATCATTCAGCAGATCATCGAGAACGACCAGCGCGCCGACCTCAGCACCGCGGATCGCACCGCCGCATGGGCGCAGCTCGCGTTTGAGGGCATCAGCGCCGCGCAGATCGCCAAGCGCACCGGCACCAAGACCGACGCGGTGAAGAAGGGCATCGCGGTCGCGGAGTCCGCCACCGTCACGTCCGCTCTGCACGAGCACGCGCTGACGCTCGACCAGGCCGCGGTCCTGTTGGAGTTCGAGGACGACGCCGACGCCCGCGCGCACCTGATCGAAGTCGCCACCACCGACCCGACCCAGTTCGACTACACCGCGCAGAGCATCCGCGACGACGCCGCGGAAAAGGCCCGCTTCGCCGCCGTCGAACAGGAGCAGATCGCGAACGGGTTCCAGGTGCTCACCCGCGCCGAGGCATACGGGGAGGGCACCCCGTGGGTGATCCTCCGCAAGCTCCACACCGCGGACGGGGAGAGGGTGACCGCTGAGCACATCGCCACCGTGCCGATGCGCGGCGCGCTGCTCGACACCCGGTGGGGCGGCGACATCGACGTGACCTACTTCGTCCAGGAGCCCACGGAGAACGGTTTCGCGTTCGCTTACCCCAGCGACGTTCCCGCCGAGCCGCTGACGGCGGAGCAGATCGAGGAAGAGCGCGTCGAAAAGTCCGCTGAGCGGAAGGCGCTCATCGCCAACAACAAGGCGTGGACCGCCGCCGAGACGGTGCGCCGCGAATGGCTCGCGACGTTCCTCTCCCGCAAGACGCTCCCCAAGGACGCGGACCGGGTGATCGCGCTCGGCCTGACCGCCCACCGGTTCTCGGTGTCGTCCGCGATGAGCCACGGCAACGACCTCGCGCACACGATCCTCGGCGTCGAGCGGCCCTCCGGCTACCACATGGACGGTCTGGCCGCGCTGGTGGAGGCCAACCCCGGCAAGGCCCGCCTGGTAGCCCTGGCGATCGTTCTCGCCGGTGCCGAGTCCAACACCAGCAAGGAATCGTGGCGACGCGGCGACGAGCGCGCCGCCGCGTTCTTCCGCCAGCTCGCCGCGTGGGGATACACCCTCTCCCCGGTCGAGCAGATCGTCACCGGCGACACCACCCCCGCCGAAGCCGCACGCATCGCCTGACTAACCGGACGGGGACCGGCATCCGCCGGTCCCCGTCACCCCCGGCGTCACCCCGCCGCATCACCCCATTTCGTCACCCTCTGGCATCACCCCCCGCCCCGCTGCAGAAAGGCGCACCATGACCACCACCACGACACCCGCCGTCGACATCGACGAGTGGGGGTACACCGCGGCACTGCGCGAGGCGGAAGCCGCCGTCGACGCCGCCACCGCATCCGGCCACGTCGAACAGATCGCCGCGGCCGCGCACGCGCTCATCGTCGCCGCGGCCGCGCACAGCTGGCCCACCGCGACGGCCCTGGTGTTCAAGTACGAACGCACCGGCCCCTTCGCTCACCTGTGGGGGCTGTGCCGCGTGGTCGACATCGACGGGCGCGTGCTGCGCGCATGGGAGGACGAACCCGGCGACATGACCGACGAGTCCGAACAAGAGTTAGTCGCGCTCGACCTCATCACGAACCGCGCCGCGACGTTGCACGCTACGGACTACGGCACGCCCACCGGCACCGCGGCGACCGCGCTGCACACGCTCGTGCTCTGAGCATGGTGGCGGGCCGACCCGAAAGGGCCGGCCCGCACGAGGGGGAGACCCCCTCGACCCCCCTCCAACGCGGGTCGCGGGTTCCCCGATCGAGCGCGGTCAGCTGCGCGGGCGCGGCTTATGCCTCTTCCCCGCCCGAATGTTGACGTTCTCGATGACGCCGACGACCGCGAAGCCAGCGGCCACCAGGAGGATGATTGCCCAACCGAGGACGTTGAGCCACGTCCCGTTGAACACCGCATAGGTCTGCTCGGTGGCGATCGCAAGGAGCATCAGCGACGCCCCGAACCAGACCATGCCGTTGGATATCAGCGCTGCTTGCGCCAGCTTCGTCCGAGGCTTCGACATGCGCTCACCATTTCATCGGAGGCTGTGTGCGTCTACGGGTTGCAGACCCCCCAAGTGCGCGTCGACGGTGGCTCGTCAGCGGTCGCGACCGAACAGGCGAGTCAGGAACGACCCCCGGTGAGGCGACGAGGCGACGTCGCCCTCCGGTTCTTGTGCGTCAGGGACGACGTACCCGCCGCAGTCGACCACGGCTCCCGCCGTGTCGATCGTGACGCTCTGCACATGGAGGGTTCCCGCGTCGAAATCGTAGGGACTCTTTTCACCGGGCGCGTAGGCCGTTGCCGTGCGAAGGCCCTTGTGCCAACCGAGCCGCCCAACAACGCCGGCGGGCGACGATGCCCACCAATGCGCACCTTCCCACTCCACGCGCAGCGCATCCCCCACACGCACCGCGCGAACGAGCTCCGTCACCGTCGAGCGGTACAGGCTCGACGCCTGCGGCGTCCCGCGCTCAGCCAGCGTCCGAGCGGACAGATTTGCAATGCCGAACATGCGATCGCCGTTCTTGTGCTCAATCCCGATCTGCGGGTGCCCACCGGCAGCGGTCGGTGCGTCGCTCGCGGTCACGTTCTGACTGTAACGACGTACGAGTGGTGCACGATCGGTTGATCTGCACCTCCACCGCTTGACGCGCTGCTCTGCGACGCCGTGGCCGATGTTCTCGGCGAGCTCTTACGTAGAGCGAACCTCAGTCGAACGCGACGCAGATGGGTTCTTTTCACCCGGCCATTCGTCCCAGGTAGGTGCCGCGGCGAAACCTTCCTCTAGAACCAGGTAGCGCTTCCTACGACGAGTCTCGCGGTCGTCGTCGCCCCAGTAGACGGTCTTAGTGCGCAGCAGGCCGAAGTGCTCGAGCTCCTTCGTGGCTCGAGTCCACGTGTCATCGGACAGCCCGTACTGCATTTTGCGGTAGCCGTCCATGAGTTCCCCGTCAGGTTCTTCTGACCCGCCGTTGAGCTCCAGGAGAGCCAAGAGCACGGCGATCGCCCTCCCGCTAAGACGGAGGATCCAGTAGTTGTCCCACAGCGCGAAGGGCACACCTACGTACCTTGAGCCGTTGCCTTCCCACTGGTCCCCTGAACCGTCGGGGTGCAGCAGGAGTAGTCCGCGCCTTCCACCCTCAAGAGGCGTGGGGGTTATGAGCTTCTTCGACTCCAGCCACCTTCTCGCCTCCTTGGCGCGCCTCACACCCGTCTCCGAGTCGAGATTCATGAGCTTCGCCAAAGACTGCGTCGGGCGGTCGGGCAGAGTGCGCGGCGCTCTGGTCGCCTGCATGGCAAGCGTCATGTGCAGCTTGAGACGCACCTCATGGGACTGCAGTAACCAGGCCGCGGTGGGGGTCTTGTCTCCCCGCTTCACATACGAGATGGGAAACGACACGGTGCTCGTCCGCCGCGATCTCTTAGTGGCGCGATCCATCGCCTCCATCGCCTCAGACGGAACGTCCACAGAGCCCTCCCAAGAAGTTGGCGACGTTTTCAGCGGAGTGACATGCACTCCGGGGGTCCTCGACGTCCCTGGGGTACTGATATCCCTTATAGATTCCGCCGCGCCAGCAGTCTAAACCTGCTGAAAGCGTCGTTTCACCCTGCTGAAAAATGCCTGCGATCGCGCTCAAGACGGGGTATCTCTCCGCTGAACACGGAGCCACCGGAGGTTGAGTCCCGCGCAGGCAAGGGTCAGAGTGATTCCACGCAGATGCCCCCTCGTCCGCCAAGACCAGAGGGGGCATCCCGAGAGAAGGGAGGACCCGATGAGCTCAGGCTTCCGCATCACTGTCACGATGACTGTATCCGGGATCACCATCACGATCGAGCCCTGGTAGCTAAGCCGGGGGCGGCGCGTAGCCGCCCCCGGCTTACAGCTCGACGCGAGCTCCTGCGGTGGCGATGCGCGAACGTCGACCCCGGTGTCCTAGCTGGAGTCTTCGCATTGGCTACTACCGGGATTGGTACGGCCCCCCAGCGTGACGCTGGAGGGCCGGGAGGGGGTTAGCCTCCCTCCCCCAGCATCCAGAAGATGAACTTCACCACGGCGTAACCACCGAGGCGAACCCACCCCCAGACCTGTGAGGAGCCACGTTTAACCGGCTTATCGCTAGTCATTGGTTGAGACCTACTCTCGTCGGGCGCGGCCGATACAAGAGATGACTGACGTTGAAGCTGCCGAGACCTGAGGGGCACGTACCAGAACTGGTCGGGCCGTTTGCGCCACTGCTAATCACGGCGTAGAATTTCCGGTAGAAGTACCTGGGAAATTCGACTTCCCCGCCAGCCACCCGGCTTAGGCAAAGATCCAAACCCCAACCGTTGGCGCGGTTGGGGTTCTTTGCTTCACCCGTGACTTGGTACCACGCGTCTACCTCGTCCCCTCTATTGTCTCACGGGGATGAACGCGACCCCGGAGCCATACCATTCTGCGCGCGTCGACGGATCGTCGATGCTCAACACCGTGAACCGCGCGGCCCCCGGTGGTGCAACACCGATCTGCTTCGCACCATCCCGCTCTTAGAGGTTCTCCCCCCGCCGGGCGCCGGTACCGTGAGGTGCGCACCAGAGACGAGAACCGCTATGCCCCTCACCCTCACCCCGCTGTTGCTCGACGAGGGTGTCGACCCGGCGCAGACTCTCGTCATTCGTCATGCCTTCGTGACCGAGCCCGAGGAGAGTGGCCTGACGGGGCTGCACGCTGACTCGACCCACGCGGAAATTCTGGCGTACACGGCGACGCAATCTTCCGTCAGCAGGCGGTTCCCTGCCACGCCGCCGCGCTTCTGGGTGGTCTTCATCAAGGAAGGCGGCGACCAAGCCCGCCTGTGGTCCGTGGTGGAGAACCGCGGCGAGATCGCCCGCGACGACATACGCCGGACGTTCGATATCTCGGAGACCGAGCACATGACCGACCTACGCGGGCGGCTAGTCATCGGGTGGAAGTCCCCTCGCACCTGGCGCATGAGCGGCGCCGCGGCCGGCGCCTACCCCGTGATGGGGATCGCGGATGCCGAGCCAATCCCGTTCCCGGGGTTCGACCGGCTCATCCTGAGCCACGTACAACTGCAAGCCGTCATGCGCGAGCACCGCTACGCCTCATGGAGAACGGCCCTCTCCTCCGTCGTGGGGATCTACCTGATCACCGACACGCGAAACGGCCGGCACTACGTCGGCAAGGCCGATGGTGAAGAGAGCATCCGGCAACGATGGAACGCCTATGCGACCAACGGCCACGGCGGCAACGTTGAGCTGAAGACGCTCGACCCATCGAGCTTCCGTTTCTCGTTGCTGCGCGTCTTCGACCCGGCCACCCCGACTCGGGATATCAACGCCGCCGAGAGCCACTTCAAAGTTGCGCTGGACTCCATGCGGCACGGCCTGAACCGCAACTAAGACCACGGCCGGTCGAGCATCGAGCGATGGAACGACCCTGAGGTGGCAGTGCAAGCGGGCGCTCTGACTCGAGTGGCCCCGTGCGGCGCGGAACCGATCGTTTCTGATATGACGGGCATCGCTAGGGTGGCGGAATGGCGACCATCCTCCGCACCGTTCACTGGACCGTGCTTCCTCATGCCGGCGACCCAATCGCGCTCCTTCAAGCCGCGGTCGAGCCCACCGATTTCAGCGTGACCTCATCGACACCGACGTCGATCGTGATCGACGTCCCGCGGGCAATGATGAAAAACCGGTGGGCCGCGACCATCACCGGCGTGCTCTCCCCACGCGACGGCAACACCGACATCGAATGGACGATCGACGGGCTCGGCACCAAGCACTACGAGCACATGGTGGCGATCGCGGAGGGAATGCCAGAGGGGGCGTTGGACGACCACGGCATCCCGGAAGCCGTCTCCAAGCTCGCGCTCAAGCTCTTCGGACGCCGGGAGATTCGCCACCTGGCGAACGTCCTCGATCGGGGCGAGTTCGTCTCCGCAATCGGCGTCGGAAACCTCAGCGGCAAGATGGGAATCGTCGCGCTCACAGACCGCCGGCTGTTGTTCCTGGAAAAAAGCATCGGCAGCGAGAATCTCGTTGAGTTCTCACTTCCCTCGATTGGCGCCCTTTCTCTCGGGAAGAAGATGGGCGGCGAGACACTGACCATCACCCACTCCGGGACCTCCGCGACGATCACGACGCTGGGCCACGGCCAAGGCGACGGGATCGTTCGGAAGTTTCGTGAGCTCAAAGCTCAGCCGGCGGAAGAACGTCCCCCTGTGGTCCCCGCGGCCGACCCGATCGCGCAGATCGAGCGTCTGGCCGAGCTACGCGATAAAGGCATCCTCAGCGAAGACGAGTTCCAGACGCAAAAAACCCAACTCCTTTCCAACCTCTAATCCCGGCCACATGATCGCGGCGGGGTGGTGCGAAACCGATCGGTTTCGCACCATTGGCGAATCTAAGCTGCCGCGGGTGTGGTGCGTAGGCCGGAGAGAAGGTAAGCACACCGGTTGCGAGGTGGAAGGGTGGGCTTGCAGCCTCACCAAAGGGCATCGCCTGACAGTACAGCGCCGCGGCCGGTCTGGTGCCCCGCATCCTGCTACTCATGGTGAGAGCAAACCCGAAGGGAACAGATGTCTACGGAAACTACGCCGAAGTACGAGACCCGGACCGTGAAAGCCGTCCGAGGTATGGAATCGCGAACCGCGGCCAAGTGGGAGTCCCAAGGCTGGGAGGTCACTGCTCAAGTGGCAGGCAAGCTCACTACCGAACTCACCCTGCGTCGCCCGAAACCCAAGACGCCATGGATCCCTCTTGCCGCCCTGGGAGGGGTCGTCGTCGTGCTGGCTGTCATCCTGGTAACTGTCAACCTGACGGGAGCAGGCGAAGCCGAAGATGCCCCGGACTCCATTGCCACGGCCGAACCCTCGGCGCTCCCAAGCGTTGTGTCCACCGCACCATCGCCTCAGCCTTCCGCATCGCCCTCAGGCACCCCGACGGACACGGGACCGGTCGTTCTCTCAGCGAACAATAGCGCCGAGTTCGCGGCCCTCCTCGGGCTCTCCGACTACTGTTCGCCGCAAATCGCCACGTTCGCCTCAGCTCACACGGGCGAGACAATCGAGTTCGATGGCAGCGTGGGCGCGCTGACCAGTCATGACGGCGCGCGCACGCGCTACGACATCCTTCTCACAGCAGGGGACTACAGCGAGACTTCCTCGGCGGGCCCCGCGTTTCAGTACCGGGATGTCAACACGACATACGATCTCCACTGGACCGACGAGCAATTCGACACTGTGGGGGTAGGAGACAACCTTCACGTGCTAGCCGAAATCGTTGAGTACGAGGAGTCCACGTGTCTTCTCTTGCTAGAGCCGGTCACCACAGCGGCTCGATGAGCACGGCTGCGCCAGCCGGTTATGCGCATTTCGGGTGGTGAGAAAGCTCTCGGTTCCGCGCCATGGCTGGCGTCTGGATGCGCCTGTTGCGCTGGGTGCTTTACCTCGACTGCACGCGTGAGGGGTTACTTTGCCACAAGCCGCGCGTCTGTCATTGCCGCAGGACGGCGGAGGCGGCCTCGGGCGGCAGGGTGATGATGGCGTCGTTCTCGGCGGCGGTCAGAAACTTTTCTCTTCATGGAATACCTGAACGCCATAGGGCTGCCGACCCCCTAGAAGACGTGGGTCATCGCTCGAAGCAAATGCCGTCGCCGTCCCCGTCGATGCAATAGACCGGCTGGCGGGCGCGCCACTCCGCCTCTGCCATATGCCGCTCACGTTCGCGTTCGTTTTCCGCCCAGCTGATGCGTTCCGCCTCTAGCTCGGTTTCGGCCGCGCGGTGACACCCACCGACCGTGCCGACGTAGTTGGTAGCCGTCTCGTTGCCGGCGGCTTCAATTAGAGGCGCGTATGCGGCTCCTTGCGTTCCCTCATCGACGGAGACGCGGTATGGGGTGAAGGCGACAGCGGTTTCCATGTAACCGGTCATGCCGACACCGCCGGACGCAAGGTGAGGCACCCACCATCCCGAGCGCACGAGACGTTCATTCACGGAATCGCCGGGCGGGGTCACGGCAGGCTCGTTGCTCGTCTCACTAAGCACGTGCAGGAACGCGTCGTTTCCACGCTGATTGCTCATGATGACGAGCACACGCTGACCGATGGGGAGGTTTTTTTCGAGCTCAGCGGAGGCGGCTTCTAGCCCGGCGTTGGTGGGGCTGCCACATCCGGGTGCGAGGGGGCTGACCATGGCGACGGACAACTCAGCGCCATCCACCGACACCGCCGCGGTGTCGTTGTTCTCCGCGCGCGGATAGCCGGTGACGCGGCCGGTGAAGATGCGCTCGTCGCGGTGCTGGTCAACTGTGTCCGCGGCGATTCGCGCTTGGTTAACTTCGTCATGTTTGAGGACTGTGACCCGGATGACTGCGCCCTCGTCGGCGTCCTTGCCGGCGGGCTCGTTCTGAGACACGACTGTCCAGTTTGACGCCATCCATATGATCCGGTTGTCTCGGTCGTCGTCTTCGCTCAGGCGTACCCCCAGGCGCTTGGCTTCGTCGCGAGCGTCAGCAAGGTTCATCCCGACGAACTGGGGTAGGCGGAGGTCATTGCGTAGCGGCCAGAATTCCTTGACTTCAGCAGGTTTGGCGGCGGGCGATTCAGGCTCCGGTGTCTGTTCCGCGGGCTTGGGCTCATCCGCCTGTTCGGCGGTCGAGGGCTGCGGCGTGAGCGCGGCGGCGGGTGAACGGGGGAGAGCAGGCCCGATAGTGACGACAGCCGCGGTCATCGCAATGGATGCCACCACAGCGAGAGAGCCCATGGTAAGACCCGACACCCACTTGCCAGGGGCGCGCTTTCGTCGTGCAGCGACAACCCCGAGGACCATCGCCGCCGCGCCAGCGGCGGCACCAATGATGGGGATCCAGCCGATGAGGAAAGCGACAACTCCCACGATGAGCGCAGCGACCGCAAAGCCCTGACCTGGAGTGGACCCTGGCGAAAGGGCATCCTGTGTTTGAGCCACCCCGATGGGCTCCCGGTGGTTCACGGGCCCATCATAAGGCTGGGTGTCGCTTGACGATCCTGATAGATCAAACGGCCCAACACGACTCCTCATAACTTGCGCTGATGGCTTGCGCCCCACGCCGCCCACATCTTCCGGGTGGCGACCACGCGATCCCCCACCCACGAGATGACTCGCTCTCCCTCCTGGGTGCGCTCGAGCACGCGCTCGTTTCCCGCGGCGAGGATGACAGCGTCTCTGATGGGGTGGGTCGCCTCAATGACGGCCGCCTTCTTTGCGCTTTTCGCGAGCGTGATGCCAGCGCCTGCGAGCATCTCGCGGAGTTGCGCGATCGTCAGCTTCTGCGCGTTCGCCCGCCACACGACGTCCGGTTCGTCCACGGGCCGCAGCACCCCGTGGCGGATGAGCAAGTCGATGCTCTCCTCATCGGCGCATCCGACCTCCCTGGTGCGGTAGAAGGTGGAGAACCCCGACGCGGTGCTGTGGCCATCCTGGCGTCGCTGACTGATATCGAACAGGTGCGACCGGGTACCGAGCGGAAGGTCGTAAAGGACCTGGGGGACGCCGACCGGCGGCGGCGGTGAGATCTCTTCCGCAGTCACCTCCGACCAGTCGAGGTGATCGAAGCCCTCCGTCCAGGCGCCAAGGTTCGCGTTCGTCGCGCTGACGACCGCGGTCGGGTCGACGAGGCGGACGTCGTGGCAGGCCATCGATGAGGCAAGTGTCGTCGCGCACGCTGCTTCATCCGCCATCGCGGTGGCGTCGAATGGACTCTGCGTCGCCTTCATCATCACGAGGATGGTGCGTAGATCCAGCTGCCAGCCCGGTGTCGTCGCGCACAGACTGGTGAACTTGATGTCGAGAACGTCGCTCGCTTCCTTCCTCCAGGTTTGCATCCAGGCCGGCGCATCACGGCCGAGGCGCGACACCTGCCCGGTGCCGACGTCGACCCCTACGGCTATACCGGGATTCGCCTCGATGATTTGCAGCAGGTAAATCACGGCGGCGTCCGTGTCTCCAGCGGCGAGACGTTCGCGTAACCAAGGGCTGAAATCTGTGCACGGCACCCGCGAGCTAGGGCTCTGCCTTGCCGTCAGAAGCGGGTAGTCCGGGTGTCCTCGCCCGGCGGCGAACTCGGTAGCCGTCTGCATGAGGCGACCGTATCGAGTCCTGCCGCGCTGTGGGTGACAGCGAAACTAACCATGCCGGACCGGTCGCACTTCACTGCGTGGCGAATTCGGTGTCTCCGCTCCTGCCGGCGCCCCATAATCCTGCGATTATGCGAGGTGAATCCGAACCATGGCAACAGTGCGGCTTCCGTCACCTGTGGAAACTCCGATTCGAATGGTGCGAGATCCTCGTGCGCCGTCATGTTCGATCCGTGCTGAGCCGTTTTCTCCTGGTTTGTCCAGCAACACAGGTAACGGGATCGGAAGGGCCGACCCCGTTACCTGTGTTGCTGCAGGCGAGTCACGCTGCGCGCGCTGCCTCCCAGGCCTGCGCCTGGTTGGGTGTCATGTAGTAGTAGACGACGTTCTCTCGAGGCGGAGTGAAGTCCGCTCCCCACTTGGTGCTGATCGGGGGTCGGCTGGTCGAGTAGTGCTTCGAGAGGTGGCGCGAAACGTGCGTCCATAGGATCTTCACCTGGCTGCGGGGCAGGTCAGTGCGCTCGGCAAGCTCGTCGAGGGTCAGTGCATCGGCCTCCCGAACGTCGGTCAGGACGTCGAAGATGAGGCCGGCGAGCTCGGTCGTCTTAGTGGAGCCGGCAGCAAACCGTGCGAGATCCTCCGCGCTCCACTTCGCCTCCTCAGACGTGAGTGCCACGGTCGGTGCGACGGGCACCTTCTCTGCCAGCTCGGCCAGCAAACGGTAGACCGCGGGAACATGCTCGGCCGGTACGGCGACGTAGTGAAAGCCCTCAGCGGACCCGGTTGACGTGTTCATGACCATCTTCTACTCTCTATAAGTTCTCTGTGTGCGCTCAGTGCGCATAAATGCAGTTTGCAGCACTTTTAAGAGTTCTGCAAGCTCTGTGGAGAACATTCTCTTCTGGAGAGTAGCCGCGTTCCGCCCAAGTGGAGTAGAGCTCATGGGGCGGTACCTGTGCCCGTTGACTCGGCGGTGGTCGTGTCATCGAGGTGCAAAACCGATCGGTTTTGCACGTCCGGGGGACCGGCCGACCAGGTGGCGTGTGAACCGCGACGCTTATTGGCGCATTTCCGGTGGAGATGAATGTCGTGCGGTCTCTCCGCGGTGAGGGCGCGCGATCGTCGGTAGAACGTGGCGCGTGACACTCCGAGGTCTCGGACGACCTGCACAACGGGTGTGCCCGCGGCGAGGAGTCGCAGCGACTCCTGATCTGGCTGTCCGTAATGCGTTGGGGCGTCCGCCGAGGTGGTGGCCGGCGGCGCGTCTCTTGGCGATGGAGTCGACGACGCGCTCTCGTTTATCTCGTGCTCCATCTGTGCGAGGGCGGCCACGATCGTGAACAGCATCGACCCCATGGGCGTGGAGGTGTCGACGTCGCCGCCACCGAGGTTGAGGACCCGAAGGCCGGCGCAGCGGCCGCGGAGCTCGTCGGCAAACGCCAGCATGTTCTGCATCGAGCGCCCCAGTTCGCGCGGGGGTATGGATTGCGCCAGACGCTCTGCTATCCGTCAGAATTCGGCATATGAAGATTCGATTAATCGGTACCGTGGCGCTCCTGGCGGCCGTCGTGGCAGCGTTCACCTTAGCTGCTTGGCTCTTGCCTGAATGGGTTGTGCAGAGCGATGAAATAACCGGGGAAGCGGCGCGGGTGCAGGATCTCGCTTCGATCCGCCAGTCGATCCTTTGGATCGGCGGCGGCACGTTGGCGATCATCACGCTCGCATTTACGTGGCGACGAGATTCGATTGCAAAATCTAGCGTCGCGGTAGACCGGGACGCCAACTACACCAATCGCTATACAGAAGCCGTCAAGCAGCTCGGTGATGAATCTTCGATAGCGATTCGTCTCGGCGGCGTGTACGCATTGGAGCGAATCGCGCGAGACTCCTACAGGGATCGGATCACGATTCTCGATGTTCTGGCGGCGTACCTCCGGGTCAACTCACGGCGAGAAGATACTGACGACGGCTCCGGCGTAAGCCGAGAGATGTCTGTCGACCTAGCGGCCGCCGCACTCGTGTTGGCTCGCATCAGCCAAAACCTGCCGTCGCCGCACGAAATCGATTTGGCGCGATGCGATTTGACGGGCGTGGATGTTCGTCGAGCTGGTTTCGCGCGCGTCGATCTCTCAGGCGCCAACCTCACCCGCGCGAATCTATCCGAAGCCGATCTCAGGCGCGTGAATCTCGCCGGCGCCGACCTCACCGGCGCCGACCTTAGCGACGCCAATCTCACATGCGCGGATCTGACCAACGCAGTTTTCAGGGACGCTAACGTCGTCGGTGCAAACCTTGTTGGCGCCGAAATAAAGGGAGCAACGTTTGAGAAGGCCAATCTCGACTGGGTGAAGGTGCAGGGAGAAGAGTTTATTGCCGAGGTACGCGCGCTCGGCGCAGACGTAGCTAGCGGGTGGGCATCCCCGGGGCCAAAAGGTCAGGCCGATATGATCTGGCGCGCGAGAGAAGGGCTGGCGTGGCCACCGGTCCGCGGACACAAGTGGGAGCTCCCGTAAGGAGCGTGAGTTCTTGGCATGCGGCCAGCCCACGAGACCACCGCACGCCTTCGTCGAAACTTCGACGAAGAGTGGGTGCAGGTGCGACACACACGCACAGTGGTCAAGACCTCCGGACCCCGCTCGGAAGCGCTCGCCGACGTCCTCCCCGATGTGAGCTATGTGTCGTCGCCGCGCAGGTGGAGGACGGCATCCGCGTGCCCGGCGATCTCGGAGCGGCCGGGAGATTCAAGCCAGGGATTCGTTTCGCGGTGCCGGCGGGCGAGACGCTGAGCGCCGCACGACATCAACTGCCGCCAGGCATCACACCGGCGGCCGCCCACGTTCCCCGCCGAGGCCGACGGCGGGTGGTGCAAAACCGATCGGTTTTGCACTACTCCTGTCGATCGCTCTTGCCTCTCGCCTCGCGCCGTAGCTGCCACAAGCCGGCGGCAATAAATGCACCCCCAAACGCGATCGTAGCCACGCGCGCCCACCACGGCATGCCGGGAAACAGCATCATCGGCAGCGCGAAAACAAACGTCGCACCCACGAAGTACCAAACCGTCGTTGATGCGGGACTTTTCTCGTTCGCAACCATGCTCCGACGCTACAAGCGCACTCAGCGATGAGCCTCCCCCTCACGACGTAGATCGGCGCAAAACCGATCGGTTTCGCACCACGACGAGGCCCGTGGGCCACGCGCCGGAATCCTGCGGCTCCTCGCGATGCGAAACCCCCGTGCAAAATCTAGCTCGGTGCGAAAGTGACGCGCACCTTTATGCACCACGGTCGGCCCGGCGTCGCCAGGTCCGTCCCCACCCCACGACCCACGCGAAGATGGCCGAGGCCAGAACCTCAGTTTGAGAACGATTATCAGCACCGTTAGTCTGGAGACATGACCCGTCGCCTGCTCACCCCCGTCGTCCTCGGTGCCGCCTCCGTCCTCGCGCTCGCCGGTTGCGCCGGCGGTGCCCCCGCCTCCACCGGCTCCGGCGGAGCAACCGGTGACAAGGTCGCGGTCGTGGCATCCACCGACGTCTACGGCTCGATCGCCCAGGCGATCGGCGGCGACTTCGTCGACGTGCAGTCGATCATCACCTCGTCGTCGCAGGACCCGCACGAGTACGAGGCGAGCGCGCAAGATCAGCTCACGCTGAAGAACGCCGGCCTCGTGATCGAGAACGGCGGGGGGTACGACTCGTTCATGGAATCGCTCGTCGAGGCCAGCGGCACCACCGCCCCCGTCCTCACCGCCGTCGACTTCAGCCACGACTACCCCGGGGCCGCGTCGCACGACGAGGCGCACGCCGACGACGCAAGCGCAGCCCCCACCGAGAGCGCTGACGCCCAGGCCGAGGGCGACGACCACGACCACGCCGAGGGCGAGACCCACGCCGAGGGCGACGGGCACGACCACATCGAGGGCTTCAACGAGCACGTCTGGTACGACCCGCACACCATGGAAGACCTTGCGGCAGACATCGCCGAGCACCTGGGCGAGCTCGCCCCCGACCACGCGGCCGACTTCACGGCCAACGCCGACGCCTTCGTGGGCCAGATCGCCGGCCTCGAGGACTCCCTCGGCCAGATCGAGGCGAAGGATGCCGGGGCCAAGGTGTTCGTGACCGAGCCGGTGCCGGTGTACCTCATCGAGGCGGCCGGTCTCGACAACGCGACGCCGAACCAGTTCAGCGAGTCGGTCGAAGAGGGCCAGGACGTGCCGCCCGCGACCCTGCTCGAATCGCTGCAGCTGATCGATTCGGGTGACATCGCGCTCATGATCGTCAACCCGCAGACCGGCGGCGCCGAGACCACGCAGGTCGAAGACGAGGCGAAGGCGAAGAACATTCCGGTGATCGAGTTCACCGAAACGCTGCCCGAGGGTCAGACTTACATCTCGTGGATGCAGAGCAACATCACGGCGCTGTCCGACGCGCTGACGGCGTGAGCGCAGCGGCACCGCTGCGCATCCGCGGCGCTGCCCTGGAGCGGGGCGGCGAGGTGCTGTGGTCGGGGCTCGACCTCGAGGTCGCCCCCGGCGAGCTCGTCGCGGTGCTCGGGCCCAGCGGCTCGGGCAAGACGACGCTGCTGCGGGCCATCCTCGGCCTCGAGCGCCTGAGCGCCGGATCGATCGAGGCGCTCGGCACCCCCGTCCGCCGCGCCGGCAACCGCCGCATCGGCTACATCCCCCAGCAACGACCGCTGCCCCGCGAGACGCCGCTGCGTGGACGCGACATCGTCGGCCTCGGCGTCGACGGACATCGGCTCGGCCTGCCGCTGTCGCGCAAGAAGGACCGCGCGCGCATCGACGACCTCCTCGAGGCCGTGGGCGCCACGGAGTTCGGCGACCGGCCGGTCGGCCTGCTCTCGGGCGGGGAGCAGCAGCGGCTCCGCGTGGGCCAGGCCCTCGCCGACGACCCCGCCCTGCTGCTGTGCGACGAGCCGCTGACGAGCCTCGACCTGGCCAACCAGCAGGCCGTCGTCCGTCTCATCGACCGGCACCGACGCGAGCGCGACGCCGCGGTGCTGCTGGTGACGCACGACATCAACCCGGTGCTCTCGCGCGTGGACCGCATCCTCTACATCGCGAACGGCCGCTTCACCCTCGGCACCCCCGACGAGGTGCTGACCACCGAGACGCTGAGCGCCCTGTACGGCGCTCCCGTCTACGTCGTGCGCGCCGGCGGCCAGCTCATCGTCGTCGGAGCACCGGATGCCGACGAGTCCCACCACCATCACCACGACGAGGACGACGCATGAACTGGTCCGACGTCGGCGACGCCCTCTTCGGCGGGGTGAGCCAGTACGGCGCCATCCTCGAACTCGTGCAGAACTCCGTCTACGCCGGTGCCGTGCTGGGCCTGGTGGGCGGACTCATCGGCGTCTTCGTGATGCAGCGCGACATGGCCTTCGCCGTGCACGGCATCAGCGAGCTCTCGTTCGCGGGCGCCGCGGTGGCGCTGCTCATCGGCGTCGACGTCGTGTCGGGCTCGATCGTCGGTTCGCTCATCGCCGCGGCCCTCATCGGGGTGCTCGGGGCGCGGGCGCGGGACCGCAACTCCATCATCGGCGTGCTCATGCCGTTCGGTCTGGGTGTCGGCATCCTGTGCCTGTCGCTGTACAACGGCCGCAGCGCCACCCGTTTCAGCCTGCTGACCGGCCAGATCGTCTCGGTGCAGAGCGAACAGCTCGGCTGGCTCGTCGTCATCGGTGTCGCGGTGCTCGCCGCCCTCCTGCTGATCTGGCGCCCGCTGCGCTTCGACTCGCTCGACCCGCAGTCCGCGGCCGCTCGAGGCGTGCCCACGACCGCGGTCTCGTTGGCGTTCATGCTTCTGCTCGGGCTGATCGTCGCCGTGGCCGTGCACATCATCGGCGCACTTCTCGTGATGGCGTTGCTCGTGACCCCCGCCGCCGCGGCGATGCGCGTGGCATCCGGCCCGCTGTCGGTGCCCCTGCTCGCGGCGCTGTTCGGCTTCGTCTCGGCGGTGGGCGGGGTGCTTCTCGCCGTCGCCGGGACGCTGCCGGTGAGCCCCTACATCACGACCATCTCGTTCGCGATCTACCTGGTCTGCCGGGTGGTCGGCGCGCGGCGCGATCGCACCACTCGCGCGCTCTGACAATGCCCGCCGGGGCGCGTCCCACGGCGCGGTCGGGCGCGACCCCTCGCGCCGTAACGCCTCGCCCGACCCCCAGCCGATTCACCGATCGCCTCGCTAGACTCGCCGGCATGGTCCAGCGCAACACGTGGCAGCGCGAGCGCGTTCGCGAAGCCCTGTCGGGAGCCGGCGGCTTCGTCAGCGCGCAGGCGCTGCATGCCACCCTGCGCGACGAGAACACCGGCATCGGCCTGGCCACCGTGTACCGCACGCTCGCCGGCCTCGCGGCCAAGGGCGACGCCGACTCCCTGCAGAGCCCCGAGGGTGAGAACCTCTTCCGCGCGTGCGAGACCCGCGGACACCACCACCACTTGATCTGCCGCTCGTGCGGCAAGGCGGTCGAGATCGCCGCGACAGACGTCGAGGACTGGGCGAAGCGTACCGCCGCCCAGCACGGCTTCAGCGAAGCCGAGCACGTCGTCGACATCTTCGGCATCTGCACCGATTGCGCCCGCGCCCGGGCTCGCGAGCGTGGCGACGAGTAGTCGTACCGCGGCGCCCTCGCCTCCGCGCACGGGCGCCTCCCGCACCCTCGTCGCGCTCGGCCTGGGTGTCGTCGTGGTCACCGCGCTGTTCCTCGTCGACGCGTTCGCTCCTACGTTCTTCGCGCAGCCGCTGCCCACCCGCGCGCAAGACGGTCTGACCCTCGCCCTCAGCGTGCTCATCGAGTCGCTGCCGTTCGTGGTGCTGGGCGTCCTGCTGTCGATCATCGTGCAGGTGTGGGTGCCGCCGGGGGCGATCGAGAGATGGATGCCGCGCGCGCCATGGGCGCGCCGAGCGGTGCTGTCGCTGCTGGGGATGTTCATCCCCGTGTGCGAGTGCGGCAACGTGCCCTTCGCCCGGGGTCTGCTCATGCGCGGCTTCGGCGTGTCCGACACCCTGACGTTCCTTGTCGCCGCTCCCATCGTGAACCCGATCGTCATCATCTCCACGCACGCGGCGTTCGGGTTCAGTGACGGCATCCTGGTCGCGCGCCTGATCGGCGGCTACCTCGTCGCCAACCTCATCGGGTGGCTGTACAGCCGGCATCCGGATCCCGACAGACTGCTCACCGAGCGCTTCCTCGCCACCTGCGAGATCGTCGTGCAGGAGCGCGGCAACCGCGGTCGGCGCACGCTCGCGCAGTTCGTCGTGGAACTGCGGTCGGTGATGCCGGCGCTCATCATCGGGTCGCTGCTGGCGGGGGCGGTGCAGGTGCTCGTCCCGCGCAGCGCGCTGCTGGCGATCGGCTCCGATCCCGCGCTCTCGATCGCCGCCATGATGCTGCTGGCGATCGTGGTGTCGCTCTGCTCGAACGTCGACGCCTTCTTCGCGCTGTCGTTCGCCTCGACCTTCACGCCCGGCTCGATCGTCGCCTTCCTCGTGGTCGGACCCATCATCGACCTGAAGATGATGGCGCTGCTGCGCACGACCTTCACCACACGGGTCCTCGCCGGGATGACGGTGGTCGTCGTGTTGTTCGCCTTCGCACTCGGAACGGTGGTGAACCTCCTTGTCTAGAACGGGTGCCCTCGCCACGCGCTGGCTCGGCGTGGGACTGGCGACGTGCCTGTCGATCACCACGATCACGCTGTGGGTCACGGGTCGCATGTCGCTGTACATCAACCCCGACTCGGCGTGGTTCGCCGTCGGGATGTCGATCGTCGCGCTCGTCGGGGCCGTCGCCTCGTTCGCACTGCCGCTGGGGGCCGAGGCCGACCACGGGCACGATCACGAGCACGGGCACGCCCCCGCCGCGGCATCCGCCCGCCGTGAGGCGTTCGCGCACGCCGATCACGAGCACGCCGATCCGTTCGACGACCACGATCACGCAGCGCACGACCAGCTCGCCGCGCGTCCGCGCCTGACACCGGGCGGCATCGCGGCCTTCACCGGCGGTGTGCTCGCCTCGGGTGCCGTGATCGCGGTGCTGCTGACGCCGGCGGCGTCGCTGTCGACCGAACTCGCCGTCTCGCGCGACGTGGGGGCGCCGCCCTTGTTCGCGGGTTCCGACGTCATCACGCTTGCGGCTTCCGGAGACACCACGCAGTTCGGCATCGGGGACTGGTCGGCCGTATTCGCCCACGCCACCAACCCCGAGACCTTCGACGGCAAGCCCGTGACGCTCACCGGATTCATCACCCCGGGCGGCGACGGCGCGAGCTTCGACCTCACCCGCCTCGTCATCACCCACTGCGTGATCGACGCGCAGACGGCGCGCCTCCCGATCGCCGCATCGGTCGACGCCCCCGCGACGGGCCAGTGGGTGACCGTCACGGGCACGGTGCGCTCGAGCGGCGACGGCAGGCTCGAGGTGCAGGCCGAGCAGGTGGCATCCATCGACGAACCGGCGGACCCCTATGAGTACTGACTCGCGCCGATCGCGTTCGCGCGCGCGCCGCGGTCGGGGGTTCGCGGTCGCCTTCGCCGCCGTGCTCGTCGGCCTCGTGGTCGTCGGCGGGATCGGCGGGGTCGTCGCGGTGGCGCAGGGGCCCCGCGTCACCGACGTGCAGGTCGATCCCGCGGCCGCGGTCGCGGCATCCGGATCCCGCGTGATCCTGACCACCACGCAGTCGCTCGAGACCGTCGACGCCTCGCAGGTGTCGGTGGAGCCGGCGACGCCGTTCACCGTCGACACCGCGGGGCGAAGCGTCGGCGTTCGCTTCACCCTGCCGCTGCGTGACGACACCGACTACCGCATCACGGTCGACGGGGTGAGCGGCCTGGGCGCCGGGCCCTCGTCGACACTGACCGAGACCTTCCGCACGCCGCCGTTGCAGGCGTACCTGATGCAGCGCGGCACCCCCGAGGGCGACACGATCTTCCGCACCGACCTGCAGGGCGAGGCGGGGTTGCCGGTCTTCGTGCATCCGCACATCGAAGATTTCCGCGCCACCGCGAACCACCTCGTGATCTCGGTGCGCGACGGCGACACCGCCCGGGTGATCGTCACCGATTCCGACGGGCAGAACGCCCGTGACGTCGCACTCCCCGGCCCCGGTTTCGTCAGCAACCTGCAGTCGGCCGACCGCGGAGAGCGCGTCGGATTCACCTTCTCGGATGCCGACCTGGGGGCCGCCGGAGGGCGCGAGAGTCGACTGTTCACGATGTCGGCCGCCGACGACGCGCCCCCCACCGACGTGGGCTTGAACGGCGGCGACGCACGCATCGCCGACTACCGGTTCGTGCCCGACACCGACAGCATGCTGGTGCTCACGTTCGATTCGCGCCTGCTCCTCACCGACGCCGAGGGCGGCAACGCGGCGCCGCTCGGCAGCGCGGTGTCGATCGACGGCATCGCCCGCGGCTCGTCGGTCGCGATCGTCGAGCGCCTCGAGGGCCTGCGCGAGGTCGACCTGACCGACGGGTCGGAACGGCCCCTCGTGCAACCCGTCGATCCGCCTGGCCTCGCCGGGCGAGCCACCCCGGTGCCCGGAACGGATGCGGGCACGATCCGCTCGTTCGCCGACATCAGCGCCGACGGAGTCTCGCGCTCGACGACCGTGGCGCACGTCGACACCGGCGGTGCGGTGCGACCGATGCTCGAGGTCCCCGGCTCCGACACGGTGCTGCAGACGTGCGTCTCGCCGAGCGGCCGGTACGCGGCGGTGCTCATCGCCCCGCGGGCGGTCGACAACCCCTTCGACCGTTATCAACTGCCCCTCCCCGAACGGCTGCTGACCCATCTGGTGGAGGTCGACACCGGTCAGGAGGTCGTCGCCCTCCAGGGCTTCGACCTGTCGTGGTGCCAGGTGCCCCCGCAGTGACGCGTCCGGCGACGCGCGACGACCTGTCGGGGCTGCCCGTCGAGGTCGCACCGCGGCTGCTGGGCGCACTGCTGGAGACCGTCGTGGGCGGCGAACGCGTGGTCGCGCGACTGACCGAGGTCGAGGCTTATCACGGGCGCGGCACGGGCGACCGGCCCGACCCCGGCTCGCACGCGCGCATGGGCCCGACCGTGCGCAACGCCAGCATGTGGGGCGAGCCGGGGCACCTGTACGTGTACCTCAGTCATGGCATCCACTCCTGCGTCAACGTCGTCTGCGGGCCCGAGGGTGTCGCCGGCGGTGTGCTGCTGCGCGGCGGCGAGATCACCGAGGGGGCCGACATCGCCGAGCGGCGGCGACTCGAGCGGCGCGGTGCCGTGCGGTCGCAGCGCGACCTCGCGCGCGGGCCGGGGCGATTCGGCGACGCGGTGGGACTGCGGCATCCGGTGCACGACGGGATCGACGCGATCACGGGTGAGGAGCGGGCCGGTGGCCGCGCGCGGCTGCTGCTGCCCGAGACTCCCCCCACCGTCGTGGCGACGGGGCCGCGGGTGGGCGTCGCCGGGGTAGCGGGGACCGCTGCATTCCCGTGGCGCTTCTGGATCGAGGGGGAGGCCACGGTCTCGCCGTTCCGTTGGGGCCGCGGTGCGGCGGAGGCTGCGGGGCGCTGAGCGCGTCGGGGGCTGAGCGCGTCGGGGCGTTGTGGTGGTGAGAGCTGAGGGCCGTCTCCACGGAGATTCCGCCGCGGCATGCATGTCCCAGAATGTGCGGGTTGCGCCGCCTGCAGGCCGCACAAAGTGGGACATGGTCTGCAATGAATGGGACATGGTCTGCACGGGGGGAGGGGCAGCGCGGGCGAAGGGTGCGACACGCCCTCCGTGCTAGACTTACCCCTTGTCTGCGCGCACTCCAGCACGCAGTTCGCACCCCATCTCCTGATCGTGGCCTTTCGCCGTGCTCAGACGGGGTGCAGACAAGGGATCTTGGGTGGCACCGTCCGGTGTCACGGTACAGAAGGAGACATCACCATGGCAGCAGTGTGCCAGGTGACTGGAGCGGTTCCCGGCTTCGGTCACAACATCTCGCACTCGCACCGCCGGACGAAGCGCCGCTTCGACCCGAACGTGCAGAAGAAGACCTACTTCGTTCCGTCGCTGGGTCGCAACATCAAGCTCAACGTTTCGGCGAAGGGCATCAAGGTCATCGACGCTCGCGGCATCGAGTCCGTCGTCCGTGACCTGCAGGCGAAGGGCGTGAAGCTGTAATGGCGAAGAAGGCTCAGGACGTACGTCCGATCATCAAGCTGCGTTCGACCGCGGGCACGGGGTACACCTACGTGACGCGCAAGAACCGCCGCAACAACCCCGACCGCATCGTGCTGAAGAAGTACGACCCCGTGGTCCGCAAGCACGTCGACTTCCGAGAGGAGCGCTAAGCACATGGCTAAGAAGAGCAAGATCGCGCGCAACGAGCAGCGCAAGGTCGTCGTCGAGCGCTACGCCGCGAAGCGCGCCGAGCTGAAGAAGACCCTGGTCGACCCGACCGCGACCGACGAGGCCCGCGAGGCCGCCCGCGTGGGGCTGCAGAAGCTCCCCCGCAACGCCTCGCCCGCCCGCGTGCGCAGCCGCGACGTCATCGACGGTCGCCCCCGTGGTGTCCTCACGAAGTTCGGCGTCTCGCGCGTCCGCTTCCGTGACATGGCTCACCGTGGCGAGCTGCCCGGTGTGACCAAGTCGAGCTGGTAAGCACCAGACGTCCGTACGAAGGGGCGGGGATTCCGAAAGGGGTCCCCGCCCCTTCGGCGTTCTCGGGGCGTCTCAGGCGTCAGCGTCGGCGAGCATCTCCATCGCCTCGGCGCGGCCGGCGACACCGAGCTTGTGGTAGATCGAGCGCACCTGGGACTTGACGGTGTTGAGCGAGACGCCGCGTTCGCGGGCGATGTCCGTGAGGCTCAGCGGCCGCAGCAGCAGTTCGGCGGTGGCATTCTCGGTCGGAGTCAGTCGGGCCACCGTGAGCGGAGAGCGCGCCTCGGCATCCGGTGTCGCCACGCGCGCGAGCGCCGCGTGCAGGTACGGCAGGACGTCGGCGAGCTCGGGGTCCTCGAGGGCGGCGGTGTCCATGAGTGCCCGGGTCTCCTCGTGCGGGAGCATGAGGAATGGCGTCGCCGAGCAGCCGGTGCGCACGATGAGGCGGAGCGCGGTCTCCATGCTCTGGTGCGCCCGCCGGGTGAACCCCATACGGTTCAACGCGAGAGCGCGTCGCACGAGCAGAGGAGTCAGGGTCCGCAGGCAGTGATCGGCTTCGGATGCCACGCACGCGTCAGTCTCGAGCAGCAGCTCGCGATCGCGCCCGAGGCGCAGCAGGGCGGCGGAGCGCTGCATCGAGAAGCAGATGCCGTGGCCCTCCGGGGTCTCGCAGGGTTCGAGGGTCGACAGAGCCTCGCGGTACTCGCCCTGCGCGACAAGGATGTCGGACACGACGCTCACCAGGAAGTGCCGCATCATGCGGTGACTACTGAGTCGTCGACTGCCGTGCAGAAGCCGTCGGCCCTCGGCGCGACCCGCTCCGAGATCGCGGCGGAACATCATCGCCATCACCTCGATCGCGCGCGCGGAGTACCCCCAGTACGGATCGTCGGGCTGTACGCGGCGCATCTCCGATGCGGCGTCGAGCAGGCGTCCGACGTCGAGCCGGGAGGAGGCGATGAGCGCCTCTGCGAGCAGGAGCAGGTAAGCGGTCTCGGGTGCCTCCCAGCCACGGGCGCCGAACAGCTCTGTGGCCGCGGCGCGGGCGGTCTCGGCCGTGATGTATTCGCCGTTGAGGGCGTGGCCGAGGGCGCTCACCGACAGGGCCCGATAACGCGTCTCGTCGGTGTCGGCGAACAGGAGCGCCTCGGCGCCGAACCGCGCGCCCGCCTGGGGCCAGCCGATCGCGTTGCAGTACTCGCCGACGCTCGCGCAGAGCTGCGACCGCGCCCCGGACGACAGCGAGGCCGGCCTATTCAGTCGAACGTCGTCGAAGTAGCGGGCGACGACGGCGACCCCCTCCGAGAGGGCGTCGCGCCGGGCGCGTGCTGCCAGGAGCGCCGCGAGAGACAGAGCCGTCGTGTCGGTCCACACCACCGGCGCCTCGGGGAGCTCCGCCTCGGAGAGCAGGGCGAGGTGGCGAGCGGCGGGCACACCGTGGCCGGGGAGCAGTCGGAGTGCCGTCGTCGCTGCGGCGCTGCGAAGCGCGGCGCGTGCCTCTATCGAGGCGGGCGTTCCCGGCATGGCCCCTCCTAGGTGAATACCGTCAGCGGGTGAGTTCTTTCGGGCTTCGGGTGCCCTCGAACTGGTGCGGCACATCATAGTTCTGTTGTGTTGCGTCAAGAATCGGCGAGAGCAGAGGTGTGGAGAACGCCCGGGGGACTCCGTCCAGAATCGCCCGCCGACCCCTCCGCCTTAACCCGGTCGGTGCGGTGCGCCGACCGTGCACTCGGGCCGTGCGCCCGGTGACCGTCGCGGCGATGCACGTGACGGATCAGGGGTCGCTTCGGCCCCATCCGCACCGTGCGCACCACGACACGCGGTGGAGAACGGGTCGAAATCGGTCAGAATCCGCGTAATTCCGCGGTTCGGTTGATACTGTCGAGGCGGTCTCCCGACCACCGAGGAGGATTCCTCCTCGTCCGAGTAACGAGAGACGGCTTTCGCCGCCGTCTGGAGGACACCACATGGCCGACAAGTCCATCACCAAGACCGAGCTCGTCGCGAGCATCGCCAGCGCGACCGGGCAGAGCCAGTCCGCCGTGTCGGGCGTGCTCGACTCCCTCTTCTCCACCGTCTCCGAGGCGGTCGCCAAGGGCAGCAAGGTCTCGATCCCCGGTTGGATCGCCTTCGAGCAGGTCGCCACGTCGGCTCGCACGGGCCGCAACCCGCAGACGGGCGAGGAGATCTCGATCCCCGCCGGCAAGCGCGTCAAGGTCACCGCGGGCTCCAAGCTCAAGGCCGCCGTCAAGTAAGACGACACCGAACCATCGAAGGGGGATGCCCAGCGGCATCCCCCTTCGTCGTTCCCGCGCGACGTAGGCTGGACGCGTGAATCCCCGACTTCTGCGCGTCGCGGGACCCGTCATCCTGGTCGTGGTCTCGATCGTCGCCGTCGTCTCCGGTCTCGCCTTCGGCGGCGGAGCGGCCCCCGGACGCCTGGCCGACGCCGGCCCCGTGGTGCGCTGGGGTCTGCCGATCGCCACGACGGTGGTCAACCTCGCCGCGGCCACCATGGTCGGCTCGCTGGTGCTGGCGCTGTTCGCGTTGCCCGCGGGGGAGCGGCCGTTCGAGATCGCCCTCGACACCGCCTCGATCGGCGCCGCCGTCTTCACCGTCGGTGCAGCCACGACGGGGTACATGACGTTTCTGAACGTCCTGAACGCCACCCCCACGCTCGACGCCGTCTTCGGGCAGCAGCTCGGGCGCTTCCTCGTCGAGAGCCCACCGGGGCAGGCCTGGCTGATCACCACGATCGCCGGGGCGGTGCTCACGGTGCTCACCTTCGCCGTGCGCTCATGGATCCCGACGCTCGTCGTGGCGATCCTCGCCCTCGCCTCGCTCATCCCGATGGGCACGCAGGGTCACGCCGGTACCGAGGCCAGCCACGACGCCGCGGTCACCGCGCTCGTTCTGCACATCATCGCCGCAGCGGCCTGGCTCGGCGGGCTCATCCTGCTGGTCGTCGTCAGGCCCGCGATGTCGCGCGGACAGCTGCAGACCACCCTGCTGCGGTACTCCTCGATCGCGCTCGTCGCCTTCATCGTCGTCGCCGTCTCGGGCACGGTGCGCGCGTCGATCAGCCTGGTCGACGTGCAGAACCTGTGGTCGGCGTACGGCGCGCTCGTGCTCGTCAAGGTCGTCGCCCTCGTCGCCATGGGGGTGCTCGGCGCCTGGTACCGACGCCGCCTCATCGCGCGCATGGCCGACGAGCCGGGGTCCGCGCGCTTCTGGGGTGTCATCACCCTCGAGCTCGTCTTCATGGGTATCGCGAGCGGTGTCGCCGCGGCGCTCGCGCGTACGCCCCCGCCCACCGAGGCGGCCCTGATCGGCAGCTCGCCGGCCGAAGTGCTGACGGGCGCACCGCTGCCGCCCGAGCTGACCCTCGAACGCTGGTTCACGGCGTGGAACATCGACCTGCTGTGGGCGCTGATCGTCGCCTTCGGTCTGTTCTTCTACCTCGCCGGCGTCTGGCGCCTCCTCCGGCGGGGCGACTCATGGCCGATCCACCGCACGGTGCTGTGGTGCCTGGGCATGTTCGGGGTGTTCTGGGTCACGTCGGGTCCGATCAACGTCTACCAGGACTATCTGTTCAGCATGCACATGATCGGGCACATGCTGTTGTCGATGGCCATCCCGCTGATGCTGGTCTCCGGGGCGCCCGTCTCGCTCGCCGCCCGCGCGATCCGCAAGCGCGACGACGGCACCCGCGGCGGGCGCGAGTGGATCCTGTGGGCGGTGCACAACCCGATCGCGAAGGTGCTGACGAACCCGTACGTCGCCGCGGGCCTGTTCATCGGCTCGCTCTGGGCGTTCTATTACACCGACCTGTTCCGGTGGTCGTTGTACGACCACGTCGGCCACATCTGGATGGTCGCGCACTTCCTCGTCACCGGGTACCTGTTCGTGCTCAGCCTCATCGGCATCGATCCGGTGCCCTTCCGCCTGGCCTATCCGATGCGCCTGCTGGTGCTCATCGCGATCATGGCGATGCACGCGTTCTTCGGCATCGCGATCATGATGAACTCCGGTCTGATGGTGGCGGAGTGGTTCGGCGCGATGGGCCGCACCTGGGGCGCGACGCCCCTCGAGGACCAGTACGTCGGCGGCGGCGTGGCCTGGTCGGTGGGCGAGATCCCCACGCTCATCCTCGCCATCACGGTGGCGATCCAGTGGAGCCGCAGCGACGAGCGGCACCAGAAACGCCGTGACCGTCACGTCGACCGTGTCGGCGACCTCGAGCTCGACGCGTACAACGAAGAGCTGGCGCGACTGGCCGACCGCGACGCGCGGGTCGCCGCTCGCGGCCGCGCCTGAGCGAGGATTGTCCGGGCGGTACGGGGTTGCCGGGCTGCGGTGGGGCTTGTCGCGTCATGTCGCCCGGCAGCGGGCGTGCCGCGCCGCGCACCACGGCGGGGCGTCTGAGCGACACGCCGTGCGGAGGGTGGCGCCGGGCGGCGTGACGCGGGAGCGGTCTGCGGTTGTACCCGCGGCATCCGTCCGAGGCGTCAGTCGGACGATCCGCCGACCAGGATGGATGCCGAACCGTCGGGCTGCACGGTGATCTGACCGTCGACGCTGAAGTCGACGTCGTCTTCGACCGTGCGGACGCTGCCGTCGAAGATCGACCGGATGTCGACCTCGATGTGGGCGACCGCCTTGGCCGACGGGATGCGCCATCCGGCACCGTCGGGCTCGACGGTCACCTGCGGCTGCTGCACGATCGACCACGAGGGGGCGTCGTCGATGCGGTTGCGCACGGTGAACCCGAACGGGCAGCCCGTGGGCTGCAGAACCTTCTGTTCGGCGCAGGCCGTGAGGAAGTCCTCGACCCGCTGCTGCACGACCCCGAGGAACTCCTTCGTCGGCTGCGCCTGCACGTCGACGGGGATGCCGGCCAGAGGCGCGTCGGCGAGCACGGCGACGCCGGGGGTCGATGAGATGGCCGTGTCGACGGCGACGGAGTACAGCCCGGGTGAGAAGACCAGCAGGGGAAGCGGAGCGGTCGGGTCGACGTCGGTGCCGTCGATCGACACCTGCCGTTTGTCGACCTCGAACCCGTTGACCGCGAAACGCATCGACCCCTGGACCGACAGGTCCATCACCGACAACGGGCTGCGGGCGAAGCGCCAGCGGGGCAGGAGCGCGCCGCCGGTGTCGCGCCGCACGTCGAACGTGGTCGTCCCGGTGTACCCCCCGACGGAATAGCTCGCGGTGACGCGCGTGCGGTCGCCGTCGACGCTCTCGCCGGTGATGACGGCATCCGTCACCGCCTGGAGCGATTCGGGGCGCAGAAGTGCTTCGGATGACGTGGCAGGCAGGCCCGCGGCCTCGAGCTCGGCGGAGTCGACGGCGACGCCGGGGATGGCGAGGGCTTCGGCGGCTCGACGCTCCTGCAGCAGCTGGAGGTAGTGCAGCACGAAGGCGCGGGGGCTGTAGAACTCGCGATAGAGCGAGGCGGCGCCCGCGCCGAGGGCGGCGGCCAGCAGGATGCCGATGAGGACCATCGCGGGGATCTCGAACCGACGGCGCCGACGCGCACCGCGGACCCCCTCGGGCGTCGCGGGGCCCCCGCCGGCGTTGCTCACGCACCCAGTCTAAGAAACGCACCTGCGCAGACGCCGCGCGGCGCCCCGCGAGGCCCCACTCCCGCGATTTCCCACGGGCCGCGCGGTGTTGTCACACGGCGACGAGAGACTGCACGACGGCGACGGCGGCGAGCTGCCCTCCGGCGATCGCCGCCGCGAGCGAGAACATCGGGCCGGGAAAATGATCGGGCTGGGCGAGGTCGCCCACCGCGTAGACGCCCTCGACGCTCGTGCGGCCGAACGGATCGGTGCGCACGGCGCCCGATTCCTGGCGTTCGAGGCCGAGCGTGTCGACGATTTCTCCGCGCACGGTCCACGCGGGGGCGACGAACGCGCCCGCCACCTCCCGGGAGGAGCCGTCGACGAGTTCCAGGCGCAGTCCGTCGGTCGTGCCCGTGACCGCCCGCACGTCGGCGGGCGCCACGACGGAGACCTCGGATGCCACCGGCTCGAGCATGAGGGCGAGAGCTGCGGCGTGCGGCGACGCGTTGACGACGACGACAGGTCGGCCCGCGAACTCGTGCCCGTGGCAGAACGGGCAGTTGGCGACGGTGTCGCCCCAGTGCTCCGCGAGTCCCGGGATCGGGGGGAGCTCGTCGGCGACGCCGGTCGCGAGGATGACCGCGTGCGTGCGGAGCCGTCGGCCGTCCACGGTGACCGTCAGACCGTCATCGTCACGGACGACCTCGGCGACGGCGGCATCCCGGACCTCGACGCTGCCGTAGGCCGCGATCTCGGAGCGCGCGATCCGGCGCAGCTCGGCGGGGTCGCGACCGTCGTTGGTCAGCAGGTTGTGGGCGTGACGGACGGTCCCGTTACGGTACGAGCCCGAGTCGACCAGCAGGGTGCGCCGGTGCATACGCCCGAGGGTGAGGGCCGCCTGCAGGCCCGCGGGCCCGCCTCCGATGATGATCGCGTCGTACACGATGGACTCCTTCCGCTTGTGTTCTCGTCCATCGTGTGACTTCATGTCGACATGAAGTCAAGCGGGGAGTCCATCGGCGAGGCGGCGGCGCGATTCGGGCTCGACACCCACGTGCTGCGCTACTGGGAAGATGAGAGTCTGCTGCGGCCCGTCCGCGACGGTGCGGGCCGGCGCCGGTACGGCGACGACGACGCCGTGCGGATCGCGGTGATCCTGCGCAACAAGGCGGCGGGGCTCTCTCTCGAGCAGATCCGGGTGCTGCTCGACGACGACGCCCCCGACCGACACCGGGTGCTCGAGGAGCACGTCGCCGAGCTCGACCGCCGCGCCGCCGACATCGCGCAGGCGCGCGCGATGACCGAGCATGCGCTGCGGTGCCGCTCGCACGACATCACCCAGTGCCCGCGGTTCCGCAGCCACGTCGCCGACGTGCTCTCGGGCGAAGCGCGCTGGCTGCTCCTGCACACCGAGCCCGCGGGCGCGCCCGTGGGTACGACGCTGCCCGCGGGCGAGCGCGCGAACTAGCATGGGCCGGTGACCACGCCGCCCCTCTCCGCCGAACAGCAGGCGCTGTTCCGGCTGATCGAGGACACGCGCGAGCACGTCTTCGTCACGGGCCGCGCCGGCACGGGCAAGTCCACGCTGCTGCAGCACCTGGCGTACAACACCAAGAAGCAGATCGCCGTGTGCGCGCCGACGGGGGTGGCCGCCCTCAACGTCGAGGGGCAGACGATCCACTCGCTCTTCCGCCTGCCCATCGGGCTCATCGCGAACGGCGACATCGACCAGAACGACGCCACTCGAAAGCTCCTCAACGCCATCGACACCCTGGTGATCGATGAGATCTCGATGGTCAACGCCGACCTGATGGATGCCATCGACCGCTCGCTCCGTCAGGCTCGGGGCCGGCGTTCCGAGCCGTTCGGTGGCACGCAGATCGTGATGTTCGGCGATCCGTACCAGCTGGCGCCGGTGCCGCCGCGCGGCGACGAGGCGCGCTACATCGCCGACCACTACCGCTCGTTCTGGTTCTTCGACGCGAAGGTCTGGTCGGGTGAGGCCGCGAGCGATGGACTCATCGACATCGGCCGACACGGGGCCGACCTGCACGTCAACGAGCTCGTCGAGATCCACCGGCAGTCCGACCCCGGCTTCAAGACGCTGCTCAACGCGGTGCGCTACGGGCGCGTCACGGCCGAGATGGCCGGCATCCTGAACACCGCCGGAGCGCGCACGCCCCCGCATCCGGCCGACGGCGAGCATCCGATCATCACGCTCGCCACCCGCAACGACCGCGTGAACACGATCAACCGTCGCCACCTCGAGGAACTCATCGGCCGCACGCAGACGGCCGCCGCCGAGATCTCGGGCGACTTCGGCCGCGGCGAGGCGAACTACCCCGCCGAGATGGAACTCACGCTCAAGGTCGGGGCGCAGGTGATGTTCCTCCGCAACGACGGCGCGCAGTTCGGCGAGGCCCCTCGGTGGGTCAACGGCACGATCGGTACGGTCACCCGCATCGCCGGCGACAGCGTGCGGGTCGAGGTCGACGGCATCCAGCACGATGTGGAGCCGGCGGTGTGGGAGAGGTACCGCTACGCCTACGACCCGGGTACGAAGAACCTCTCGCGCGAGATCGTCGCCGAGTTCACCCAGTTCCCCCTGCGCCTGGCGTGGGCGGTCACGATCCATAAGTCGCAGGGCAAGACGTACGACCGCGCGGTCGTCGACCTGGGCTCGGGGGCTTTCGCGCCGGGGCAGACCTACGTCGCCCTCAGCCGTCTCACCTCCCTCGACGGCCTCTACCTGACGCGCCCGTTGCGCCCCGGCGACATCCGGGTCGACGAAGACGTCCGCCGCTTCATGAAACAGGCGTGGCTCACCCGGCAGGACGCGGCGGCAGCGCGGCAGGCGTAGCCCCGCGCGGCACACCGGGCAGGACGCGGCGGCTGCTCTGCATCAGACGTCGTCCCGTGCGCGCGGCGCGGTGCCTGGCGGCTGCTCTGCATCAAACGTCGCCCCGTGCGCGCGACGCGGTGCCCGGCGGTCGCGATCGGTCACGCGACCTGGTCGGCCTTCGCGCGGGTCAGGTCGGCGAACAGCTCCGTGGTGAACCGGTACGCGACGAGCACCTCGGCGATGACCCGTTCCTTCTCGGCGTCATCCCAGGGGGCGGCGTCGAGCTGATCGCGGTAGACGCTCTTGAACGCCTTCGGGTCGGCGATGTCGCCGAACAGCAGGAAGCCGATGCCGTTGGTCTCGAAGCCGAAGCGGCGCTGCATCAGCCGACCGATCGACGGCCCGCCGGAGAGGTCGCCGAGGAAGCGCGTGTAGTGGTGCGCGACGAACCCTCCCGGCCACGTCACGGCCACCCGGCGGATGCGCGACACGTAGGCCTGGGTGGTGGGCAACGGCCGGATCTCGCTCTGCCAGTGCGGGCCGATCAGAAAGGAGAGGTCGGCTTCAAGGGCGGGCAGTCGCGAGAGCTTGTCGCTGAGGAAGACGGATGCCACCGGGTCGGTGCGCATGCGCGCCGACGCTTCTTCGAGGGCGGCGTAGAGGAACCAGTGCTGGGCGATGAGCGCGATGTAGTCGTCGCGGGTGCCGGCACCGGTGAGCAGGTCGGTCATGAAGCCGTCGCACTCGCGCGGAGAGTGCGCGCTGCTGGAGCGCTCGCGCAGGGCCGCGGAGAACGGGAGGACGACGTTCATGCGGCCATCATACGCAAACGGTTAGGTTTACCTAACCCCTAGATTCCCGCGCTTACACGGCAAGGCGCAGTCGTGATGCAGACGTGACGGGCCGCTCGCGCAAGCGGCGGTTCCGCCCAGGCGCCATGTGTTTGAATGCATCCGGAGCGCGCTTCGTCGCGCTCGGAAACACTGGGGGTCCACATGGCGAGATGGCGTCGTTCCGCTGCCATCGCGACGGCGGGCGCGGGAGTGCTCCTCGTTCTGTTGAGCGGTTGCACGGGCCCGGGCACGGTGTCGATCGATGTCCCCGCTCAGGTCGACGCCCCCCTCCCCGATGCCACGGTGACCGAGATGCGCGACGCCGTCGCCGCGGCCATCACCGCCACCGGTGCCACCGGGGCCGTCGTCGGCGTCTGGGCGCCCTGGAGTGGCAGCTGGGTGTCGGGCGTGGGTACCCAGAGCCCCGGTGGAGCGGAGGTGACCGCCGACCTGCAGTTCCGCGCGGCCGACGTCACCGGCGCCATGACCTGCGACGCGCTGTACGGCCTCGCCGCAGACGGCAAGCTGTCGCTCGACGACTCGATCACCGATTGGGTGAGCAGCGTGCCCGGCTACGAGGCCATCACACTGCGTCAGCTGTGCGACGGCACCTCGGGGCTCGCCTCGTACACGCAGAGCCTCGACTTCCTGACGTGGACCAATCCCGGGCGCATCTGGAACGCTCGCGAACTGATGGCGTATGGCATTTCGAAGCCGCGATTGAACGACCCCGGAGTGCAATTCGCGTCGTCGCCGACGAACTTCCTCGTCGCAGGTCTCGCCGTCGAGCGGGCGACCGGTCAATCGCTCGCCGACGTCATCACGGAGCGCGTCATCCAGCCCCTCGGTCTCGACTCCACGTCGATGCCCTCGTCTGCTGCCGCCGCTCCCGGCACGGCTCCACTCACGGGGCACTGGTCGCAGCCGAACGCCGAGGGCGTGTACGACTGTGCGCAGCCGGGTGAGTTCACGACGATGTCGGCGAGCTACGGCGCCGCCGCCTCGGGGGCCGTCACCGGCATCCGCGACCTCGGGCGCTACGCGCAGGCGCTGGCCACCGATGCGCTCCTGCCCGACGGCAGCGACCGTTTCGCCAATCCGGTGCCGGTCGCTTCCGACCAGCCCACGTGGTTCACCGCTGCGGGCGGCGCCTACCAGGCGGGGTCGCTGATCGGACAGTTCGGCTCGACGCCCGGCTACATCGTCGGAGCCTTCGCCGACCCCGCGACCGGGATGTCGGTCGCGGTCGCGCTGAACAACTCGGCGGGCAACGAGAACACGGGAGCCTGGCTCGCGTGGCAGCTCGCGGCGATCGCCTCCAAGGCGCCGGCCGCTCAGGGCCAGACCATCCCCGAGGCGGGGCTGCCCTGGACGGCCGACCAGATGCGCGAGAACATCGCCGCCAACGCGATCTGCTCGCCCCCCGCGGGATGACCCCACGCGGCGGACAGGGGTCGGCCGCGGCCCTGGTCCTCGTGGGCCTGGCGTGCCAGGAGGTCGGCGCCTCCTTCGCCGTGATGCTGTTCCCGGAGACGGGTCCCCTCGGCATCGTCATGTTGCGGCTGGTGTTCTCGGCGCTGCTGTTGCTGCTCATCGCCCGCCCGAGCCTGCGCGGGCACACGGGGTACGCGTGGCGTTCCGTCGTCGGGTTCGGTGTGGTGCTGGCATCCATGAACGGTCTGTTCTACCTCGCACTGGCACGTCTGCCGCTCGGGGTCACGGTCACGATCGAGGTGCTCGGGCCGCTGACCCTGTCGATCCTGACCGCGACGGGGATCGCGCGCTGGCTGTGGGCGGGACTCGCGCTGGCGGGCGTCGTCGCCCTCGGGGCCGGCGGGTGGGACCGGCTCGACCTGCTCGGCGTCGTGTTCGCCCTGGGTGCGGCGGTGAGCTGGGCGTTGTACATCCTCGCGTCGGCGCGTGTGGGCCGTGAGTTCCCGCGGCTCGACGGGCTCGCGCTGGCGATGACCGTGGGTGCCGTCATCGCGCTGCCCTTCGGGATCTGGCAGGCAGGTCCCGCGCTGCTGCGCGTCGACCTGCTCGCGCTGGGAGCGGCGGTCGCGCTGCTGTCGTCGACGATTCCCTACGCCTTGGAGCTCGTCGCGCTCCGGCGCCTGCCCGCCTCGGCGTTCGCGATCCTGATGAGCCTGGGGCCGGCGACGGCGTCGATCGCGGGCTTCCTGCTGCTGGGTCAGCACCTGTCGTGGCTCGAGATCGCGGGCATCGGCCTGGTCATCGCCGCGAGCATCGGCGCGGTGTTGGCCGCCGCCCGCCGCGGCACGGCTGCACGGCATCCGGGGCCCGACGCCGACGAGCCGCTGAGCGAGCCCGTCGGCTGAACGTATGCCACGGGGGCGGCATCCGGGACCTGACGCGGACGAGCCGCTGAGCGAGACCGTCGGTTGAGCGGATGCCACCGGGGCGGCATCCACGCAAGGGGGCGTCGCGGCCGCGCGGCGATGGCGAGGATGGCGGCATGAGCGATGACGACGATCAGACCCGCGAGGACTTCGACGACGCGGTCAACATGACCGCGAGCGAGCTGAAGAAGTGGCTCGACACCGACGAGTCGAAGTCTGTGGGGCAGAAGAAGGACGGAAACGGGGAGTCGACCGGTCACGCGAGCGGGCGTCACATCGTGCGCATCCTCGAGAAGAAGAAGGCCGACCTCACCGACGACGACTACGCCCACATGAGGAAGGTCGTCGGTTACGTCAAGCGCCACAGCGCACAGAAGCCGAAAGGCGACACCACCGACACCGACTGGCGCTACTCGCTCATGAACTGGGGCAACGACCCCGAGAAGTAACCCGCGCGTCGGCCTCAGGCATAGGCGGCGGGGGTACAACGGAGTCATGCCCATCATCGACAGCGCGGTGTACGTCAGCGGTCGTCGCATCGAGAACCCCTCGAGCCTCGACCAGACCTTCGAATACATGGAGGCGCACGGGGGGATGGCGTGGATCGGACTGCTGCGCCCCTCGACCGAGGAGCTCGAGCGCGTCGCTGCCGAGTTCTCGCTGCACCCGCTCGCGGTCGAGGACGCCCTCGCGGGGCACCAGCGGGCGAAGCTCGAACGCTACGGCGACAACCTCTTCGCGGTGCTGCGCCCGGCGCGCTACATCGACGAGACGGAGACGGTCGAGTTCGGCGAGCTGCACGTCTTCATCGGCGCCGACTACGTCGTCACCGTGCGGCACGCCGAGGTCCCCGATCTCGCCCGCGTGCGTCACCGCCTCGAAGGGAACCCCGACCTGCTCGCGCGCGGCCCCGAGGCCGTGCTCTACGCGATCCTCGACGAGGTGGTCGACCAGTACGACCCCGTCGCGCGGGGCCTGCAGAACGACGTCGACGAGATCGAGGACGGCTTGTTCAGCTCGGGCGGTGCCGACCTGACGCAGCGGATCTATCAGCTCGCCCGCGAGGTCATCCACTTCCAGCGGGCGACCGAGCCGCTGCGGGACATGCTCGACTCCCTGCTGCGCGGCGCGGACAAGTACGGGGTCGACATCGAGCTGCAGCGCTCGCTCCGCGACGTGCTCGACCACGTTCTTCGCCAGTGCGAGAAACTGACGGCGCTGCGCGCGATCCTCGACAACGCGCTCACCGTCAACGCCACCCTGGTCACGCGTCGGCAGACTGAGACCTCGCTCGAGCAGAACGAGCAGGTGAAGAAGATCTCGGGCTGGGCGGCCATCCTGTTCGGACCGTCCCTGGTCGGCGCGATCTACGGGATGAACTTCCGGAACATGCCCGAACTCGAATGGCAGTTCGGCTATCCGATGGCGATCGCGCTCATGGTGGCCGTGTCGGGTGGACTGTGGCTGACGTTCAAGCGGAAGAAGTGGCTCTGAGCCTTGGCATCCGGATGCCGCCCATCTCGGCGCGCTTGCTGGACAGGCGGTGCGCGAATCGAATGATGGGATGGTGAACGACTCCACACCGCGCTCGGGCGACGCCGCCGAGCCGACCCACACCTCGACCGTCGACCTCGAGGACAGCGGCTACCACAAGGGACTCACGTCCCGTCAGGTGCAGATGATCGCCATCGGCGGTGCGATCGGCACGGGGCTGTTCCTGGGCGCCGGAGGTCGTCTCGCCGAGGCCGGTCCCGCGATCGTCGTCTCGTACGCCGTGTGCGGCGTGTTCGCCTTCTTCATCCTGCGCGCGCTCGGTGAGCTGGTGCTGCACCGGCCGAGCTCGGGGTCGTTCGTGTCGTACGCGCGCGAGTTCTTCGGTGAGAAGGCGGCCTTCGTCTCGGGCTGGTTCTACTGGATCAACTGGGCGATGACGACCATCGTCGACATCACCGCGGCCGCGGTGTACATGAACTTCTTCGGCAAGTACGTGCCGTGGATCGGCGCGGTGCCCCAGTGGGCGTGGGCGCTCATCGCGCTCGTCGTGGTGCTCGCGGTCAACCTGGTGTCGGTCAAGGTGTTCGGCGAGCTCGAGTTCTGGTTCGCGCTGATCAAGGTCGCAGCCCTCGTGGCGTTCCTGCTCGTGGGCATCTACTTCGTCGTGTTCGGCACTCCCAACGGCTCACCCGTCGGGTTCACGCTCATCGCCGACAACGGCGGGTTCCTGCCGAACGGCATCCTCCCCGCCATCCTTCTCATGCAGGGCGTCGTCTTCGCGTACGCGTCGATCGAGCTGATCGGCACCGCCGCCGGCGAGACGAAGAACCCCGAGAAGGTCATGCCGCGGGCCATCAACTCCGTGGTGGTGCGTGTGGCGGTTTTCTACGTCGGCTCGGTGCTGCTGCTCTCTCTGCTGCTGCCCTTCACCGCCTACTCGGCCGGTGAGAGCCCGTTCGTGACGTTCTTCGCCTCGATCGGCGTTCCGGGAGTCGACATCATCATGAACATGGTCGTGTTGACCGCGGCGCTGTCGTCGCTGAACGCGGGGCTGTACTCGACGGGGCGCATCCTCCGGTCGATGGCCATCGCGGGGTCCGCGCCGCGATTCGCCGCCCGCATGAACAAGGCGGGCGTGCCGTACGGCGGCATCGCGATCACCGCGACCGTGGCGCTGCTGGGCGTCGTGCTGAACTTCTTCGTCCCCGCCGAGGCGTTCGAGACGGTGCTGAGCGTGGCGTCGGTCGGCATCATCTCGACGTGGGCGACGATCATCATCTGCCAGATGCGCCTGAAGCAGCTGGCCGACCGCGGAGAGCTCGTGCGGCCGTCGTTCCGCCTGTTCGGGGCGCCGTACACCAACTGGGTCACGCTGGTGTTCCTCGCCGGCGTCCTCGTGCTCGTCTTCGTCGACTCCCCGGCGACGCTGGTGGCCACCGTCATCGCGGTGATCGGCATCGTGATCGGCTGGTACGCCTGCCGCGGGCGCATCGCCGAACTCGCCGCCGAGCGCGAGGGCTACACGGGTACGCACCCGGTGGTGCCGAGCCCGTTCCCGAAGGCGCCCGGCGCGAAGGACTGAGTCCCCAGGCGGCCCGGCCCTCAGGACGGCGTGCGGTCGCGCCGGGGTTCGCCCGCGGTGTGGGTCGGGCTCCGCCGTTCGGGGCGTGATCCTTCCGCCTCGACAGCCCGATTGCGCCCCGAATCGGCTGCGCCCGAACCGGTGGAGGGGGGCGGAGGCCTCCGCGCGGTGCGCGGTGTAGTGGCCGGATGCCGGGAGCCTCTTCGATTCGGGGCAGCTTTCGCTGTTCGGGGCGTGGGTGTTCCGCCCCAAGGGGCCGATGACGCCCCGAACCGGCTGCGCCCCCGGGGCGACGGCTGGTCAGGCGTCGAGCGGCCAGCCGCAGTACGCCTCGGCGAGGTAGGCGCGGCCGTGCTCCGACTCCACGACGGAGCGCAGCTCGCCGAGCTGACGTCGACGGTCGAAGTCGGTGGCATCCGGGGTCACGTGCAGCATGCTCGTCATCCACCACGAGAAGTGCTGCGCCTTCCAGATGCGGCGGCTCGCCGTGTCGGGGTAGGCGTCGAGCAGGCGCTCATCGCCCTCGAGCAGGAACGCCCGCAGGGCGGCCGCGAGCAGGCGCACGTCGGCGATCGCGAGGTTCATCCCCTTCGCGCCGGTGGGCGGCACGGTGTGCGCGGCGTCGCCGACGAGAGCGACTCGGCCCCGGCGCAGTTCGTTGGCGACGAAGCTGCGGAAGCGCAGCACGTCGCGCTGGAAGATCGGCCCCTCCCGCAGCGTGGTGCCGGGCACGCGCTTCTGCAGTTCGTCCCAGAGCTGCGCCTCGCTGAAGGCGGCGGTGTCGGTGTCGGGATCGCACTGGAAGTACATCCGCTGCACGGTCGCCGACCGCTGGCTGACAAGGGCGAACCCATCGGGGGAGTTGCTGTAGATCAGCTCCTCGCTGCTGGGCGGGGCCTCGCACAGGATGCCGAACCAGGCGAAGGGGTACTCGCGGAAGGAGCCGTTGCGCGAGCCTGCCACGGCTGCCCGCGCGACGCTGCGGGACCCGTCGGAACCGACGACGAAATCCGCCTCGATCTCGACGGGGACCCCGTCGGCATCGCGCGCGTGCACCCGGGGGTGATCCCCGTCTTCGACGCCATCGGCGGTGACGCCGAAACGGAGGTCCTGCCCGGCGGCGAGGCGCGCGGCGATCAGGTCTTTCAGCACCTCGTGCTGCGGGTACAGCCAGACGGCGCGACCGACGGACTCGGCGAAGTCGATGCGGTGACCCTCGCCGTCGAAGCGCAGTTCGATGCCGTCGTGGCGATGCCCGACGGTGCGGGCGCGCGAGGCGGGCCCGATCGTGTCGAGCAGTTCGACCGTGCCCTGCTCCAGGATGCCGGCGCGGATGGTGCTCTCGATCTCGTCGCGCGTGCGCTGGTCGATGACGACCGATTCGATGCCGGCCTGGGCCAGCAGGTGCGAGAGCATCAGCCCTGCGGGGCCGGCGCCGATGATGGCGACGCGGGTGCGAACGGTGGTGGTCATGGCGTCTCCCTCGACGGCGGCTGTGGTCGATGCTGCCTTGCCGCCCTCGGCGCGAGGCCGCGACTCTCATTGATCGGGATGTCGTGGCATGCCATCCCGGGGTGCGCATTGCTGTCGAGTGTCCAGGAAACGCCGCTTCGGTGCGAGATGTCGCGGCGTTTCCTGGACGCTCAACGGAGGGAGAGGGAGGGGGGGGAAGGGGGGTCACCGGCGGTATCCCAGGGCTCGCTCCGTGTCGCGGGCCGCGCGGTGCAGTTCGACGAGCGCGAACTGCGTCTCCGCATCGCGTGGAAGCACGACCGACAGCGCCGCGATGACGGCGCCCGTCTCATCGCGCACGGGCACCGCGACACCGGTGGAGACCTGGTCGACGGTGCCGGGGGCGACCACTCGGCCGAGGGTGCGGATCTCGGCCAGGGCGCGCCGGAGTGCGGCGGGGTCGACGATGGTCTCGGGGGTGACGGCGGCGAGCGGGCGCGCGAGCACCCGCTCCTGCAGGTCGTGCGGGGCGAAGGCGAGCAGGACCAGCCCCGACGACGAGGCGTGCACGGGCAGGCGCCCGGCGACCCGCGTGATGTTCGCGCCCGAGTCCGGCGCACTGAGCCGCTCGAGGAAGAGCGCCTCGTCGTGCTCGAGGATCGCGAGCTGGGTGTGTTCGCGCACCCGCTGCTGCACCCGTTCCATGTACGGCAGCGCGGCCTGACGCAGCCGCAGGGCGTGGGAGGAGCGCGTGGCCAGTTCCCAGAGCCGCATCCCCACACGCACCCGTCGCTCGTCGTCGCGCTCGAGCAGCCCGGCATCCACCAGCTCGCCCACGATCCGGTGCGCCGACGAGCTCGGCAGGCTCGCTCGGCGGCCGATGTCGGCCGTCGTCTGGGCGGTGCGCGTGGGGGTGAAGGTCTCGAGGATGCGCACCAGTCGATCGGTGACCGAGTCGCCGGAGGGGGAGTTCGCCATGGGGTCAGGATGCCACGACTCCCATTGTTCGGGAACGATCTGCCGCACCGTCGCGCGGTGTCGGACGATGGAGACGTCGAAGGAGACCCCATGTCGAACCCCGCCGCCGCACCCGAGACGCTGCTCGCCGCCCCCGACCAGGCGACGCAGAGCCAGATCGTCGACGAGATCCGCGCCCGCCATGCCGAGCTCGACGCGCGGGAGGCCGCCGGCGAGGACATCGCCGCCACCGCTCACGACTTCCCCGCCTACCGCTCGAGTGTGCTGCGGCATCCCACCAAGAACCCCAAACTCGTCGACCCCGAGACGATCGAGCTGCTCTCGCCCGCGTTCGGGCAGCGCGACGTCGCCGCGATCGAGTCCGACCTCACGCTGCAGCACACCGGCGAACCGCTGGGGGAGCGCATGAGCGTGCAGGGGCGCCTGCTCGACTCGTGGGGCAGGCCGGTGGCGAACCAGCTCATCGAGATCTGGCAGGCCAACGCCGCCGGGCGCTACATCCACCAGCGCGACCAGCACCCCGCCCCGCTCGATCCGAACTTCACCGGCGCCGGGCGCGCGGTCACGAACGAGAACGGCGAGTACCGCTTCACCACGATCAAACCCGGACCCTACCCCTGGAAGAACCACCGCAACGCGTGGCGTCCGGCGCACATCCACTTCTCGGTGTTCGGCTCGTCGTTCACCCAGCGACTCGTGACGCAGATGTACTTCCCGGGCGACCCGCTGTTCGCGCTCGACCCGATCTACAACACCATTCACCGGCAGAAGGACCGCGACGCGCTCGTCGGCGTCTACGACCACGATCTGACCTCGCCCGAGTGGGCGACGGGCTACCGCTTCGACATCGTCGTCGACGGGCCGGATGCCACCTACTTCGAAGCCGAGGGCGAGTGAGATGACGACGACATCGACGCACGACCCGGTCCCTGAGCCCGTCGAAGGGCGAGCAGGAGGGCGACGAGTGATCCCCGCCAAGACCCACCGCGCGACCCCCGGCCAGACGGTCGGGCCGTTCTTCGCCTACGGGCTGGAGTACCCGAAGCAGCATGAGGTCGCCTTCCCGCACTCGCCCGGGGCGATCGTGCTCGGCGGCACCGTGTACGACGGGGCGGGCGCACCGGTGCCCGACGCGCTGATCGAGATCTGGGGAGCGGATGCCGACGGCTCGGTGCCGCGGGCCCGGGGCGCGTTCCGCCGCGACGACCACACCTTCACCGGCTTCGGTCGCGCGTTCACCGACGACGAGGGGCACTTCGAGTTCTGGACGCGCGAGCCCGGTGGCATCCGGGGGCGGGCGGGGTTCTACGCGGCGGTCGTCTTCGCGCGGGGCCTGCCCGACAAGCTGCACACGCGCATCTACGTGCCGGGGGATGACGCGGCGCTCGCCGCCGACCCGCTGCTGTCGACGCTGACGTCCGAGGAGCGCGCTACTCTCATCGCGACGCGCGCGGCCGACGGCCACCTGCGGCACGACATCCGGCTGCAGGGCGCGAGAGAGACGGTGTTCCTTGCCTTCTGAGCCCCTCGACCGAGGACTCCTCACGCCGGTCGCGGTCGGCCACGACGCGCTCGTGTCGGACGCCTCCGTGCTCGACGCGCTCGTGCGGGCCGAGGGTGCCCTCGTGGCGGCCTACGTCGAGCGGGGTGTCGCACCGCGTGAGGCGGGCACGGCGATCGACCACGCCTTCGGCCTCGACGAGAAGGGCGGGTCACCGTCGGCGACGCTCGACCTCGACGCGCTCGTCACGGCGTCGGTCGGGGGCGGGAACCCCGTCATTCCGCTCGTGGGAATGCTGAAGGAACGGGTGCCCGCCGCGCACCGCGCGTGGGTCCACCGCGGGGCGACGAGTCAGGACATTCTCGACACCGCCCTCATGGTGGTCGCGCAGCGCGCGGTGGAGCAGGTGCGCGGCTCCCTGGCAGACGCGGCCCCGCGGCTGCGACAGCTCGCCCTGCGTCATGCCGACGACGTCGCGGCCGCGCGCACGCTCACGCAACACGCGGTGCCCACGACGGTGGGTGCACGGGCGGCGACGTGGGCGCAGGGGATCGAGCGGGCGGCGTCCCGTCTCGACGCGCTCGTCTTCCCGGCGCAGCTCGGCGGCGCCGGTGGCACGCTCGCCTCGTTCGTGGAGATCACCGGATCCGCGGATGCCGCGGCTGCTCTGCCCGCGGCCTTCGCCCGGGCAGCGTCGCTCGACGTGCCCGAGGCGCCGTGGCACGTCACCCGCTGGCCGGTGACCGAGCTCGGCGACGCGCTCGTGCAGGCGCTCGACGCGCTGGGCAAGTTCGCGGCCGACGTGGCGACGCTGAGCCGCACCGAGATCGGCGAGGTGTCGGAGGGCGTGGGCGGTGGCTCGTCGGCCATGCCGCAGAAGCAGAACCCCGCCGAGGCGGTGCTGATCCGCTCCGCGGCCCTTCGCGCGCCGCAACTGGGCGCGACCCTGCACCTCGCGGCATCCCTCGCCGTCGACGAACGTCCCGATGGGGCCTGGCACGCCGAGTGGCCGACGTTGCGCGATCTTCTGCGGCTCGCGCTGGGCGCGTCGTGGCACGCCTCCTCGCTCGCGGCGCACCTGCGGGTGGACGCCGCGGCCGCCGCGCGCAACGCCGGAGCAACCGGCGGACGCCTCGTGAGCGAGCGCCTGCGCGGTGTTCTCGTGCCGCTCATCGGCGCCGAGCGCTTCGCCGACCTGCTCGCCGGCGACGACGACCTCGCCGTCGCACTGCGGGCACTGCCCGAGGCCGACGGTCTCGACGTCGACGCGCTGCTCGACCCCGCCTCGTACGTGGGGCTCGCGCCGCGGCTGGCTCGGGCGACCACCGGGGCTCCGGATGCTGCGGGGTCGCAGCCGGGCGCCGACGGCGCCGAAGCCGATCACCGAGATCGCACGGCATCCGACGGGAACGGACGCGGGGTGGACGAATGAGCGCGCTTCCGCTGATCTCGCTGACGGCGCCGGTCGGGCCGGTGGGCGCGCCGCTCGTCGTGCTCGGGCCCTCGCTCGGCACCTCGACGATCCTGTGGGACGACGTCGTGCCGCTGCTCGCCGACGACTACCGCGTCTCGGCCTGGGACCTCCCGGGTCACGGCGCGGGCCCCGTCGCTCGGGAGACGTTCTCGGTCGCCGACCTCGCGGATGCCGTGGCGGCTGCGGTGACCGACGAGACCTTCTTCTACGCGGGCGTCTCGCTCGGCGGCGCGACGGGGTTGGAGCTCGCCCTGCGGCACGGCGATCGGCTGCGGGCCGCGGGGATCGTGGCATCCGGGGCCCAGCTCGGCGACCCCGACGCGTGGGCCGAGCGTGCCGCTCAGGCGCGGGCGCAGAGCACGTCGAGCCTCATCATCGCCTCGGCGCAGCGCTGGTTCGCCCCCGACTCGATCGCTCGACGACCCGACCTGACCGGTCGCCTGCTGCACGCGTTGCAGGATGCCGACGACGACAGCTACGCCCGCTGCTGCGAGGCGCTCGCCGCCTACGACGTGCGCTCCTCTCTGGGCGAGATCGCCGTGCCGGTGCTCGCCGCGTGGGGGGCGTTCGACGCCGTCGCGCCCGAGGCCAAGGCCCTCGAGATCGCCGAGGGGGTGCGCGATGGCCGGGTGGCGCGCATCGACGAGGCGGGCCACCTGCCCCCCGCCGAACAACCCGAGGCCGTCGCGGCACTGCTGCGGTCGTTCTTCGTATCCGCTTCTCGAGAGGACGCCTGATGCCCACGGATCAGGAACGCTTCGACCAGGGCATGGTCGTGCGCCGCGCCGTGCTGTCGGACGCCCACGTCGACCGCGCCGTCGCGGCGACCACCGACCTGACCGCCGACTGGCAGGACTTCATCACCCGGGTGGCCTGGGGCGACATCTGGTCGCGACCCGGTCTCGACCGCCGGTCGCGCTCGATCGCCGTGCTCAGCTCGCTCATCGCGCACGGGCACCACGAGGAACTCGCGATGCACCTGCGGGCGGCCCTGCGCAACGGTCTGAGCGTCGACGAGATCCGCGAGGTGATCCTGCAGGCGGCGATCTACTCCGGGGTGCCTGCGGCGAATACGGCGTTCCGGATCGCGACGGAGGTGTTCGCGCAGGACGCCCCCGTGCCGGACGGGCAGGGCGGGGACGTGCCGGGCGGCGGCGTGGCGGGCGGGGACGTGCCGGGCGGCGGCGTGCAGGTCGGCGGGTGACCGGCGGATAGGGTGAGCCGGTGAGTGAGAGCGCGGGACCGGAGTTCGTCCAGTCGCTCGCGCGCGGTCTCGCGGTGATCCGGGCGTTCGACGCCGACCACGCGACATTGACCCTCAGCGACGTGTCGCGAAGGGCCGACCTGCCGCGGGCAGCGGCGCGACGGTTCCTGCAGACCCTCCAGACGCTCGGCTACGTACGCAGCGACGGGCGCGACTTCGCCCTCACCCCGCGGGTGCTCGAGCTGGGCTTCAGCTACCTGTCAGCGCTGTCGCTGCCGGCCATCGCGCAGCCGCACCTCGAGCGGCTGTCGAGGGACATCGACGAGAGCGTCTCGGCGGCGGTGCGGGACGGCCACGACATCGTCTACGTCGCCCGCGTCCCCACGCGGCGCATCATGAGCGTGGGCATCACGATCGGCACGCGCTTCCCGGCCTACGCCACGAGCATGGGCCGCGTGCTGCTGGCCGCCGAACCCGACGAGCGCATCGCAGAACTCATCGGAGCGGCCCGGCCCGAGCAGCTGACCCCGCGCACCCGGACCGACGTCGACGTGCTGACGGCCGAGCTCGTCCGCATCCGCGCGCAGGGATGGGCCCTCGTCGACGAGGAGCTCGAGCAGGGGCTGCGCTCGCTCGCGGTGCCCGTCCACGGGCGCGACGGGAGCGTCGTGGCCGCCGTCAACGTGTCGGCGAGCGCGCGCGGCGACGTCGACGAGTGGCGCGACAGGTGCCTGCCGCCCCTGGCTGCGGCGGCAGCGGCGATCGACGCGGAGCTCCGCCTGGTCTGAGACCCGTCAGCGCGGGGGCGGGTTCGCGGCTTCGAGGGCGTGGTCGTACACGCCGATGAGCCGGTCGAGGAAGTGCTGCACGGTGGCGCGCTCCGCGGCATCCATGTCGTCGACCACGCGTTCGACGCCGTCGATCAACGGCGCGACGAGGTCGCGCGCGCGGTCGCGGGACTGATCGACGGCCGTGACGACGAGCTTGCGCCCGTCGTGGGGGTGACGTTCGCGGTGGATGTGCCCGGCGTTCTCGAGGCGGTGCAGCACCAGCGTCATCGCGGCGGTCGAGATGCCCAGGCGCCGGGCCAGTTCGGTGGGGGTGGCCGCACCGGCGGAGATGAGGTGGTCCATCGCCTCGAGTCCGGGGGCGTCGACGGCGAGCGTGGCGGCGACGTGTCGCTCGAACTGCTGCTGGCGCAGGGTGACGCGCTGCACGCGCGCGCGGATGTCGTCGTCGCCCATCGGGGCTTCGGTGCGACGCGCGCGTTCGCGTTCGCGGCGGTCGTCGCGTGCGTCGGGGGAGTCTTCGAGCGCGGGCACACCCCCACGATAGTCGTGTAGATTGCCAATATCATTGATAATCAACGAAGCGGGGAAATATGTCGACGTCCCGAGGGCGAGTGCTGATCTGCGGGGCGAGCATCGCGGGCCCGGCGCTGGCGTACTGGCTGAACCGGTACGGCTACGAGACGGTGATCGTCGAGCGTGCTCGAGGCCTCCGCACCGGCGGACAGAACGTCGACGTGCGCGGCGCCGGACGCGAAGTGCTGCGGCGAATGGACCTCGAGTCCGCGGTGCGCGCGGCGACCACGGGGGAGGTGGGCACACGGTTCGTCGGACGCGACGGGCGGACCGTCGCGGCGTTCCCCGCCGGACGCGGCGACTCCGACGGCGCCACCGCCGAACTCGAGATCCTGCGCGGCGATCTCGCCGAACTGCTCGTCGAGCGCACCGCCGGGCGCACCGAGTACCGCTTCGGTGACCGGGTCACCGGGGTGGACCAGGATGCCGACGGAGTCGTCGTGCGTTTCGAGCGGGCGCCCGAGGAGCGGTTCACGCTCGTCGTCGCCGCCGACGGGATCGGTTCGCGAACGCGCGGGCTGGTCTTCGGTGATGAGCCGCAGATCCGCTCGCTGGGGCTCGAGACGACCTATGGCACGATCCCCCGCACCGCCGCGGACGACGACTGGTGGCGTTGGTACTCCGCGCCGGGCGGCCGGTCGATCACCCTGCGGCCCGATCCGCACGGCACGATCCGCGCGACGATGTCGGTGGTCACCGACCGCGAGCGCCCACGGACGGACCGCGGCGATGTCGACGCGCAGCGCCGCCGCTTGCGCGAGACCTTCGCCGATGCCGGCTGGGAGGCGGCGCGCGTGCTCGACGGCTTCGACCGCGCGGAGGAGCTGTATACCGACGCGATCGGTCAGGTGCGGGCTCCCCGCTGGTCGAACGGTCGGGTCGCGCTGGTGGGAGACGCCGCGTACTGCGCCTCGCCGGTCAGCGGCATGGGGACGAGCCTCGCTCTCGCCGGGGCCTACGTGCTGGCGGGGGAGCTCGCAGCCCACGTCGACCACCGCGACGCGTTCCGCGGATACGAGCGCGTGATGCGGCCCTACGTCGCCCAGGCGCAGAGCCTTCCCCCGGGCACCCCGCGGCTGGCGAACCCGACCTCGCGTCTCGGCGTCGGGGTGTTCCGCGGGGTGCTGCGGGTGGCATCCACCCCCGTCGTCGCGCGTCTCGCGAGTGGTCTGTTCACCCCTCCGGCGGATGCCATCGAGCTCCCGGACTACGCGCACCTGGGGTGATCGCGGGTCTTGCCCTAGCCGGCGGTCGGCGATAAAGTGTGCGTAAAGCGAACGGACGTTCGCAGAGCGAACACAGGAAGCCTCCATGATCAATAAGACCGTTCCCGACCTCGTGGCGGCCGTCGCCGGCATCCGCGACGGGGCCACCGTCATGATCGGCGGCTTCGGACGCGCCGGTCAGCCCGTCGAGCTCATCGACGCCCTCATCGCCCAGGGCGCCCGCGACCTCACCGTGGTCAACAACAACGCCGGCAACGGCGACACGGGTCTGGCCGCCCTGCTCGCGGCCGGCCAGGTGCGCAAGATGATCTGCTCGTTCCCCCGCCAGAGCGACTCGTGGGTGTTCGACGGGCTGTACCGCGAGGGCAAGGTCGAGCTCGAGCTCGTTCCGCAGGGCAACCTCGCCGAGCGCATCCGCGCCGCGGGCGCCGGTGTCGGCGGCTTCTTCACCCCCACCGGTTTCGGCACGCAGCTGGCGGAAGGCAAGGAGACACGGCGCATCGACGGGCGCGACTACGTGCTGGAGTATCCGATCCGTGCCGACGTGGCGCTCATCAGCGCCCGGGCAGCCGACCGGTGGGGCAACCTCGTCTACCGCGAGACGGCGCGCAACTTCGGCCCCATCATGGCCGCCGCCGCGGCGACCACCGTCGTGCAGGTCGACGAGATCGTGCCGCTCGGCGGGCTCGACCCCGAGGCCGTCGTCACCCCGGGGCTCTACGTCGACCGCGTCGTCGCGGTCGGTGAGCGTCCCTGGCTGCGCGACGGCGAGTTCGTGGGCGGGGTCGACATCGAGGGCCGGCCTCTCGCCGACGAGGACGCATCGTGAGCGCCCCCGCCCAGACGGCCCGCGCCATCGGCCCGGCGCCCGACACCGACGCACGCACCGACGAAGGGGCACCGCAGTGACCACCCGCATCTCCCGCGCCGAGCTCGCCGCCCGCGTGGCATCCGACATCCCCGAAGGCGCCGTGGTGAACCTCGGCATCGGGGCCCCGACCCTCGTCGCCGACTACCTGCCCGAGGGGCTCGAGATCGTGCTGCACACCGAGAACGGCATGCTCGGCATGGGCCCCGCGCCCGAGCGCGGACGTGTCGACCCCGACCTCATCAACGCCGGCAAGCAGCCGGTCACCGCTCTCGCGGGAGCGGCGTACTTCCACCACGCCGACTCATTCGCGATGATGCGCGGCGGTCACCTCGACGTGTGCGTGCTGGGGGCGTTCCAGGTGTCGGCGGGCGGCGACCTCGCCAACTGGTCCACGGGCGAGCCCGGGGCGATCCCCGCGGTCGGCGGGGCGATGGACCTCGCGATCGGGGCGAAGGACGTCTACGTCATGACCGACCTGCTGACCAAGGGCGGCGATCCCAAGCTCGTGGAGTCGTGCAGCTACCCGCTGACCGGGGTCGGCTGCGTCTCCCGCGTCTACACCGACCACGGCGTCTTCGACGTCACCCCCGACGGCTTCCGCGTGCGCGAGCTGTTCGGCGACAACACGCACGCCGAGATCGAGTCCCTGCTCGGTCTGAGCCTGGAGGCCTGAGACATGCCCGCATCCTTCGTCTACGACGCCGTCCGCACCCCCTTCGCCCGGCACGGCAAGGCCTTCGCCGACGTGCGCCCCGACGATCTCGCCGCGACCGTCATGGCATCCGTCGTCGAACGCACCGGGATCGACCCCGCGCGCATCGAGGACGTCATCTTCGGCGACGCCAACCAGGCCGGCGAGGACAACCGCAACGTCGCCCGATTCGGCGCCCTGCTCGCGGGCTTTCCTTCGTCGGTACCCGGCACGACCATCAACCGCCTGTGCGGATCGTCTCTGGATGCCGTGATCCAGGGCTCGCGCGCGATCGAGGCCGGAGACGCCGACGTGATCCTCGCCGGCGGTGTCGAGTCGATGACCCGCGCGCCCTTCGTGGTCGAGAAGAGCCCCCGGCCCTTCCCCGCGGCGAACCAGACGATGTGGAACACCTCGATCGGCTGGCGCATGACCAACCCGCGGCTGCGGAAGGACTGGACGATCTCGAACGGCGAGAGCGCCGAGAAGCTCGCCGAGATCTACGACATCTCGCGCGAGGAGCAGGACGCCTTCGCCGCCCGCAGCCACCGCCTCGCCGCCGCCGCCTGGGCCGCGGGTCGATTCGACGACGAGATCGTGCAGGTCGAGGGCCACGTGCTGGCCCGTGACGAGGGTATTCGCGACGACTCCACCGCCGAGGTGCTCTCGGGCCTGCGTCCGGCGTTCCGCGCGGGCGGCTCGGTGACCGCGGGCAACTCCTCGCCCATCAACGATGGGGCTTCGGCGGTACTGCTGGGTTCCGAGGGCGCGCTGGATGCCGAGCCCCTCGCCCGCATCGCCGGTCGCGCCGCGTTCGGCAACGACCCCGACGTGTTCGGCGTCGCACCCGTCGAGGCGGCCAACCGGGCGCTGGCCCGCGCGGGCCGGACGTGGGCGGATGTGTCGTTCGTCGAGCTCAACGAGGCGTTCGCGTCTCAGACGCTAGCGTGCGCGAAGCTGTGGACCGAGCTCGACCCGGCGCTGCTCAACGAGAACGGCGGCGCGATCGCGATCGGGCACCCGCTCGGTGCCTCGGGCGGCCGCATCATCGCGCGCGCCGCGCACGAGCTGAAGCGCCGCGGCGGCGGTGTGGCCGTGACCGCGATCTGCATCGGGGTGGGCCAGGGGCTCGCGGTGGTGTTGGAGCGCTGACGCGGCGGCGGTGAGGTCGTGGCGATGAGGCCATGTCCCACTTTTGGCTGTGTGGGAGCGCTCCAAGCCGCCACTTGTGGGACATGCTCCATGTGTAAGTGGGACGAGGGGCCGCGGCGGTGCCCTGGCCGCTGCGTCCGGCCGTGACCGTGTCCCACTCTTGGCTGTGTGGGAGCGCTCCGAGCCGCCACTTGTGGGACATGCACTGTGCATAAGTGGGACCAGGGGGCTTCGGTAGGCCCGGGGGGCGAGTGTCGAGGCGGGCTGATGTGCGGCATCACAACCTCTTATGTCTGAAAGAGGCAAAAGCGGGGTAGCGTCGGAGCGACACCACAGAGAGTGAGCGACGATGCTTCTCGAGAGAGATCTCATCCAGTCCGTCGGCTTCCGCAACGTCCGGGAGAGCGGCGAGATCACCGGCTTCCAGTTCCGCGTGCGGATGCCGTCCTACCGGGGCATGGCGGCCTCACTGATCGACGGCATCGGCGTGAGCATCCCGGGGCTGGTCGACGTGGCATCCGACGTGCCGCTGTGGACCCTGCAGGGCCGGCAGTACACGCTCGCCGAGCTGTGGGACGGCGACGGCGTGCGGTGGCCGCTCGAGGACGCGGCGATCATCACCGTGCCACTGCCCGGCGGCCTGCCCGACGGCACGCACGAGCTGTCGATCGATCTGCGCCTGCGCATGTCGTACATCCCCGAGGAGCACCAGCCGAGCCGGTACCGCGTCACGAAGTACGTCACGCTCGCGCCCGAGGCATCCGGTGCCCCCTTCCGCTACGGCGTCTCGCTGTACAGCTACATGGGCGACTACGGCACGGTGATGGACCTCGAGACCGCGCTCGCCTCGATCGCCGACCTCGGGGCGACGGGCGTGGAGATCCTCGGCGAGGGACACGTGCCGAACTACCCGAACCCCTCGCAGGAGTGGGTCGACGACTGGTTCGCGCTCCTCGAGAAGTACGGCCTCGAGCCCACCAACTACGGCTCGTGGATCGACACCCGCCTGCACTCCAGCGGCCCGAACGGCCGCGACATGACGGTGGAAGAGGGGGCGGCCGCCCTGCAACGCGATCTGCGCCTCGCCCAGCGCCTGGGCTTCCGGTTCGTGCGGCCCAAGATCGGTGTGGTCTCCAGCGACCTCATCCCGCACCCGATCTGGACCGCGGTCGTCGAAGCCTCGCTGCCCCTGGCCGAAGAGCTCGACGTGATCATCTGTCCCGAGATCCACTCGCCGACCCCCATCAAGCACGAGGTCGTCGACGACTACATCGCCCTCATCCGCCGCACCGGTACGAAGCACTTCGGCCTGCTGCTCGACACCGGCATCTTCCAGGACCGCCCGATCCCGCTCAAGCCCGGCGAACTGCCAGGGCAGCGCCCGGCCTTCCTCGACGGCATCCACGTCGACCCCGCCGACGTCTTCGACGTGATCGAGAACGTGGTGTTCATCCAGGCGAAGTTCCACGACATCGACGAGCAGCTCGACGACAAGCAGATCCCCTGGGAGCCCGTGCTCAAGGCGCTGAAGGACGCGGGGTACACCGGGTACCTCTCCAGCGAGTACGAGGGAGAGCGCGAACCCTGGCGCAGCATCGAACAGGTCCGCCGCCAGCACTCGCTGATGCGCCAGATCGCCGATCGCATCTGAGCCGGCCTGTAACCGGCCACCCCGCCCGACGCGCATCCACCGCACCCGCGCCACCGCACCCGCGCCACCGCACTGAGGAGACCCCCATGCCCAACGGCCTCATCCACGACGACAGCCTGCGCGCGCACCCCGACGGGCTCGCCCTGCGCCTGACCATCCCCTGGTACCGCAGCCTCTGGTTGTCATCGGTGACGACCCTCGCCCTCACCGTCGACGGAGAGCAGGTGGATGCCGACGACCTCCGGGTCGCATTCGGTGACACCTCCTACCGGCTCGACGATCTGCCCGAGCAGAGCGAACGGCTCTGGTTCCTGCAGGAGCACCCGCTGCTGATCGCGCGCCGCGCTACCCCGGTCGCCCTCGGCGAGACGCACGATGTCGTGCTGCACGGCGAGCTGCGCCTGCCCTACATGCAGATCGCGCCCGGCCAGGACGGCGGTCCCGGGATGTACGTGCCGAACGTCGTGCACGACGTGAAGACCCTCACCGTCGTCGACGCGGATGCCGGGACCCCCGCGCTCGTGTCGGACGTGACGCCGCCGTCCCCGGCGAGCGACGACGACCCGTTCCAGCTGGGTCTGACGCTGTACTCGGCGAGCGCCGAGTTCCGCGCGGGGTACTTCGACTTCGATGGTCTGCTCGACCGCGTCGCGGAGCTGGGGATCGGCCCCGGCATCGAGATCGTGGCATCCCAGATGGTGCCGACCTACCCGGTGGTCGGCGACGACTTCGTGCGCACGTGGCGCGCGGCCTTCGACCGCCACGGGTTCGTCGCAAGCTCGTTCGGCGCGAACCTCGACATGGGGCGACGGCGCGATCGCGACATGACCCCCGACGAAGAGTTCGCTTTCTCGACGCTCATGTTCGAGGGAGCGAAGAAGCTGGGCTTCCCGCTCGTTCGCATCCAGAGCGCGAAGCCCGAACTGCTGCGGCGGTTGCTCCCCCTCGCGGAAGACCTCGAGCTGAAACTCGCCTACGAGATCCACGCGCCGATGGGTCCGAACGCGGAGCCCGTCCTGCGGGTCCGTGAGACGTACGCCGAACTCGATTCGCCCCTGCTGGGCTTCGTGGCCGACTTCTCCTCGACCATGCACGCGATGTCGCCGACCCTGCTGCGGGCCGTGCGGCGCGCGGGTCTCGACGACGAGGCCGTGGCGAAGCTGCAGGAGATCTGGGCGACGGATGCCACGATGCGCGAGCGCCAGCAGGAGTTCCTCGGCTACCTGCGCGGCCGCGACTTCGACCCGGGTCGCCTGGGGTCGTTCGCGCACCTGGCCTTCAACATGCACGGCCACGTCGACCCGCGGGAGTGGGCCGACATCATGCCGCAGATCCTGCACGTGCACGCGAAGTTCTACGACATCGACGACAGCGGTCAGGAGCCGGCGATCGACTATCCCGAGCTCGTGCGCGTGTTCGTCGAGGGCGGGTACCGCGGCTTCTGGTCGAGCGAATGGGAGGGCCACGCCTTCGCCGAACTCGGCGAGGTCGACCCCCTGCTGCTCGTGCGCCGCCAGCACGACCTCATCCGGACGTCGATGCGGGCGGTGACGGCGGCCGTCTGAGCACACCGCGGGGTGCGGCGTGCGTGGGGGCTCGCCGCGCCCCGTCGGTGGGGCGACCCCGGCCGCGCGCAAAGTCAGCGATTCGCGCATCCTCAGCCCGAACGGCCGGGATGCCACGGAGGTTGTGCTCATCGCTGAGGGAGCGACCCGCGGCACGCGGCCGCGGGACCGTGCGTCGGCTACACCGGAGCGTGGCCGGCGGCGATGCGTCTGCCCGCCTCGGCGAACAGGCCGCGCATCCACTCGTGCTCAGGATCGCGGGTGTGCGAGGGGTGCCACCACAGCGCACTCACGAGGGGCGTCGCGGCGAACGGCAGGGGCACGACCCGGATGCCGCCGATGCGCAGCAGGTGCGGGGCGAGGGCCGACTGCACCAGCCCGACGCGACGGGTTCCGCTGACGAAGTGTCCGACCGAGAGGAAGCTCTCGAGCACCACCTCGATGTGCGGTTCGACGCCGAGCTGCTGGATCTGACGGGCGGCCGAGGTGAAGGCCGACCGCGACTGGAACGTGAGCACCCACGGCATGTCGGCGAGGTTCTGCATCGTCAGCGCATCGCCGACGTCGCCGTTGTCGGCCGAGACGACCGCGAACCAGTCGTCCTGCCAGAGGTCGAGGTAGGGCAGCCCCGAGACGGGGCCGTGCGGGATGACCATGCCGTCGGCTGAGCGCAGCCGGTTCGTCGCGTCTTCGACGATGCCGGGGTTGTGCAGCATGTAGCGGAACCGCACGCCGGGCGCCCTCTCGGCGGCCAGTTGCGAGACGATCGTGCCGACGGTGACGAAGCCGTAGTCCGATCCGTAGATCGAGAACTCGCGGGTGGACTCCGCGGGCGACCACGACGCCTGGCTCTCGAACACGCGGCGGGCGGCTTCGAGCGCCGTCGTCGTGTGCTCGGTGAGTCGGACGGCGAACGGCGTCAGTTCGTAGGTGTTGCCGCGTCGGGCCAGGATCTGATCGTCGAAGTGGGTGCGCAGGCGCGCCAGCGATGCGCTGAGGGCGGGCTGGCTCAGGTGCAGCCGTTCCGCCGCGCGGGTGACGCTGCGCTCGGTGAGCAGGGCGTCGAGGGCGACCAGGAGGTTCAGGTCAAGGCGCGAGAGCGTCGCATGATCGGTCACCACGTCGTGATCCTTCGCTCGGGGAAGCTGTGGGCCGATCGTATCAACCGCATCTATGCCCGGGCTAGGCCGCATATCCACGAGCGATGGGGCAGCGGGCGCCTCGCCTTATGCGCCACATCGTGAAGACTTATGTGCGTTTTCTACGCATCGCGCGGATACTGAGTCACACAGCACAGGCGCTCCCACCGAAGGGCTCGCCGACAACGTCGTCAGAAAGGCTGGCCATGACTCAGCATCGCCGCGTCACGCGGATCGCAGGTCTCCTCGCTCTTCCCGCCACCGCCGCTCTCGTCCTCGCCGGGTGCTCCGGCGGGGGAACGGGCGGCGCCGCGGAGGGCGATTCCGAATCGTTCACGTTCACCTTCGCCACCTCCAACAACCTCGAGAGCCCCTACGAGACGCTCGCCAAGGAGTACATGGCGGCGAACCCCGGTGTGACCATCACCACCAACCCCACGCCCAACGACAAGTACGGCGAGACCATCCGCACGCAGCTCCAGGCCGGCAACGCCTCCGACGTCGTGCAGACCACGCCCGGATCGGGCGACGCCCGCGGCCTCATCCCCCTCGCCGAGGCCGGCTTCCTCGAGCCCCTCGGCGACACGGCCACCTCGCTCGTGCCCTCCGGCAGCGAACCGCTGTTCGAGGTCGACGGCAAGACCTACGGTCAGCCCCTCGACTTCACCATCGCCGCCGTCGTCGCCAGCATGGGGACCGCCGGCATGAACGGCATCACCGAGTGGCCGACGACCATGGACGACTTCTACGCGGACTGCGCGGCCCTCGCGGGCCAGGGCAAATCGATGCTCGCCCTCGCCGGTGCCGCCGGTCCCAACGCGGGCCTGACCGCCCAGGGCATCGCCGCGACCCGCGTGTACGCCTCCGACCCCGAGTTCAACGCCGAGCGCGCCGCGGGCGAGACGACCTTCGCCGACAGCGAGGGCTGGGCCGACGCGCTCCAGACCATCGTCGACCTGAAGGACGCCGGCTGCTTCCAGCCCGGTGCCGAGGGCGGCGGCTTCGACGCCATCACCAACGGCCTCGCGCAGGGCACCTCCGTCGGCAGCTTCATCCCGTCGGGCTCGGCGGTCGAGATCGCCACGGCGGCCCCGCCGGAGGCCGACTTCAAGGTGCAGCCCTTCCCGGCGGCCGACGGCGGCGAGCCCTACGTGCTGGCGAGCTCGAACTACACGATCTCCATCAACGCGAAGTCGACAAAGAAGGATGCCGCGACGAAGTTCGTCGACTGGCTGGCGACGCCCGAGGCGCAGCAGAAGTACTACGAGGCCTCGGGTCTGCTCCCCATCTCGGAGTACAAGAACCTCGACCTCAGCGACACGATCTACTCCGAGGTCGTCGCCGACATCTCGAACGGTTCGTACACGACGCTGCCCAACAACGTCTGGCCCAACCCGGCCGTCTACGAGGCGCTGCAGGTGGGCGTCCAGGGTCTGCTGACCGGCCAGACCAGCATCGACCAGGTGCTTCAGAACATGGATTCGGCCTGGGGCAACTGAGAGATTCCGCCGCCCGGGACGTCGAGACCCGGGCGGCGGAGCCGCACCCCGATCGAGGATGACGAGGATCTGATGAGCACCACCTTCCGAAGCGGCGACATCGCCGCCACCGAGACCGAACGCGTGGTCCTGCCCGGCCGCGGCGGTCGCCGCCGCCGCACCGCACCCGCACCGCGGCGAAAGGGTCTGCTGCAGTTCGGCTACTGGTGGTGGGCCCTTCCCGGGGTGCTCTTCGTCATCGGCATCCACTACGTCGCCACCAGCATCGGCGGCTTCTTCTCCTTCACGAACTGGACGGGCATCGGAGCCTTCGACCTCGTCGGGCTCGACAACTTCGTGCGCATCTTCCAGGACCCCACCAAGATCGGCGCTCTGTGGAACACCCTGTTCCTCGCGTTCGGCGCGGTGATCCTCAGCAACGTCTTGGGCCTCGGCGTGGCGCTGGGCCTGAATCGGGGGCTGAAGAGCCGCTACATCCTGCGGACCCTCTTCTTCATGCCGGTGGTGCTGAGCCCGCTGGCCACCTCCTACATCTGGAAGTTCATCTTCGACTACAACGGCCCGCTCAACATCGTGCTGCGGGGGATGGGCCTCGACTCGGTGGCGCGGGCCTGGATCGCCGACCCCACGTGGGCGATCTGGACGATCCTCGTCGTGCTGGTGTGGCAGAACATCGGCTTCGCGATGGTCATCTACATGGCGGGACTCGCGGCCGTGCCGGTCGAGATCGAGGAGGCCGCGGCGATCGACGGCGCGAACCTCCGCCAGCGCTTCTGGCACGTGACTCTTCCCTCGATCCGCCCCGCCGTCGCGATCGCCACGACGCTCGGCCTCGTCAACGGCCTGCGCGTGTTCGACCAGATCATGGCACTCACCGGCGGGGGGCCCGCCGCGGCGACCGAGACCCTCGCCACGCAGGTCTACAAGCAGTCGTTCGCCCTCGGCAACTTCGGCTACGGCGCGGCGCTCGCGCTGCTGCTGACCCTCATCATCCTGGTCTTCGCCGTCGTGCAGCAGCGTCTGACCAACGGCCGCTCGGAGGAGAACTGACATGTTCCGCTACACCAAGCTCACGGGCCTGCGGGAATTCCTGTTCTGGATCGCCGCGCTCGTGTTCCTGCTCCCGTTCTACTTCCTCGTCACCACGTCGCTGAAGTCCGACCGCGAGGTCATCACGTCGTCGACGCTCGCGCCTCCCACCGCCCCCGACTTCGGCAACTTCGTCAAGGTGCTCACCGCGACCGGTAACTCCAATGTCGTGATGGGCCTAGTCAACAGCACCATCATCACCGCGGGCAGCATCGTGCTCATGGTGCTGCTGGGCTCCCTCACCGGCTACGTCATCGCCCGCAGCACGCGGCGCTGGAGCCGCGTGGTGTACTACCTGTTCCTCGTCGCCATCGTGCTGCCGACCCAGCTGGGCACTGTCCCGCTCTACATCGGTGCCCGTGCGCTCGGCCTCACCGGATCGGCGTGGGGCATGATCATCCTCTACACCGGCATGCTGCTGCCGCTGTCGATCTTCCTGTACGCGGGTTTCTTCCGCGGGCTCGGCACCGAGTACGAGGAGGCCGCGACCATCGACGGCGCGAGCCGCACGCAGATCTTCTTCCGCATCGTCCTGCCGCTGATGTCGCCGGCGACGGGAACCGTTGCGATCCTCGCCGGACTCATCGTCTGGAACGACTTCTTCACATCGCTGATCTTCCTCGGCGGATCGGCGAACCAGACCCTGCCGGTGGCCATGTACTACTACATCGGCTCTCTCGTGTCGGCCTGGAACCAGATCTTCGCGATCGTCATCGTCTCGATGATCCCGATCCTCGCCTTCTACCTCTTCGCCCAGAAGCGCTTCATCCAGGGCTTCGCCGGCGGCTTGAAGGGCTGACGCCTTCGTTCCACTGAGGCCGGACCACCGGCCTCACGGGCTGACCATGCCCAGATGGATGCCGCGGAGCGCGGCATCCGTCGATCGTCGCGCCTCGCGCACCACGAAAGGACACCCCGTGTACCAACTCGCCCCCAACATCGAGCTCCTCTTCACCGAGGCCGGCGACTACCACGACCGCGTGCGCGCGGCGGCGGCGGCGGGCTTCGACGCCGTGGAGATGTGGGGTCCGACCGGCGCCGACGCACCCGCGACGCCGAAGGACCTCCCCGCCCTGAAGGCGGCGCTGCAGGAGACCGGCGTGCAGCTCACCGCGCAGCTGGCTGAGCCCCGCACGCAGTTCATGATCCCGCCGTGGGATCACTCGGAGTTCTTCCGCAAGCTCGACGAGGGCGTCGAGATCGCCCGCGAGCTCGGCTGCCCGCGCCTGGTCGTGGGAAGCGGCACGGGCTTCGGCGGGTGGAAGCGCCAGGTGCAGCTCGACAAGCTCGTCGAGATCTACCAGAAGGCGATCGCGCAGATCGACGGGTCGGGGATCGGTCTCGTGCTCGAGCCGGTCAACGTGCGCGTTGACCACCCCGGTTCGCTGCTCGACCGCACGGCCGAGGCCGTCTACGTCGCCCGGGGCGTCGCCTCGCCGCAGTTCGGGGTGCTGTACGACATCTACCACTCGGCCGTCGAGGGTGAGGACATGGAGGCCGAGCTGGCCGGCGCCGGCGATCTCATCCACTACGTGCAGCTGGCCGACGCCCCCGGCCGCGGAGAGCCCGGGACGGGTGAGCTCGATTGGACCGAGCGCTTCCGCCTGCTGCGTGACGCCGGCTACGACGGCCCGGTGGGCCTGGAGTACTACCCGACCACCGCGTCGGAGGCCTCGGTCGCCCACGTCGTCGAGATCGCACGCGCCGCATGAACGCCCGGCGGTACCCGCACTCGGTCGACGTCGTCATCGTCGGTAGCGGCCCCACGGGTGCGGCCTATGCGCGCATCCTCTCGGAGCGTGCGCCCGGCGCGACCATCGCGATGTTCGAGGTCGGCCCGACGGTGTCGGACCCTCCCGGCGCGCACGTGAAGAACATCGCCGACCCCGCCGAGCGCGCCCGCGCGCAGATGGCGTCGGAGGGCCCCGGCGAGCGGGGCGCGAAGGTCGCCAACCCGGGCGCGGCGAAGGCGGGGGTGCGCGGGGCGCGCCCCGGCACCTTCCTGCTCGAGGACGGGTACGCCTTCGACGGTGAAGACGGGATGCCGGTCGCGGCGATGTCGAGCAACGTCGGCGGTATGTCGGCGCACTGGACGGGCGCGTGCCCGCGTCCGAACGACAGCGAGCGCATCACCTTCCTGCCCGACCTCGACGAGCTGCTCGCCGAGGGAGAGCGTCTGCTCGGCGTGCGCACCGACGCGTTCGACGCCGCACCCTTCGGCGCCATCGTGCGCGAGCGGCTGTCCGCCGCGGTCGACGAGGGCCGTATCGAGGCGACCCGGGTGCAACGGATGCCGTTGGCCGCCCATCGTCGCGACGACGGCCGTCTGGTGTGGTCGGGGTCCGACGTGGTGCTCGGCGACGAGACGCGCGACAACCCCGGCTTCTCGCTGATCGACGAGTCTCTCGTGACCTCGGTCCTGCGCGTCGCGGGCCGCGCCGCGGGTGTCCGCGTGCGCGACCTGCGCTCGGGTGGCGAGCACGAGGTCGCGGCGCGGTTCGTGGTGGTCGCCGCCGACGCACTGCGCACCCCGCAGCTGTTGTGGGCGTCGGGCGTCCGTCCGCATGCGCTCGGTCGCTACCTGAACGATCAGGCGCAGATCGTGTTCGCGGCGCGCTTGCGCGACATGCCGCCCCTCGGCGCCGATGCGCCCGCGACGGGGCTCGCCGAGTACAGCGGTGTGAGCTGGGTGCCGTTCACCGAGGGAATGCCCTTCCACGGTCAGATCATGCAGCTCGACGCCTCGCCCATCCCGCTCGCCGAGGACGACCCCGTCGTGCCCGGCTCGATCGTGGGGCTCGGTCTCTTCTGCGCGAAGGACCTGCAGGCCGACGACCGTGTCGCCTTCGACGACGAGCACGTCGACGGCTACGGGATGCCGGCCCCGCGCATCCACTACACGCTCACCGCCCGCGATCACGCGGTCATGGAGCGGGCGCGGCAGGAGATCGTGCGCCTCGGTGAGGCGGTCGGCGATCCGCTCGACAGTCGTCCGTTCACCCTTCCGCCGGGGTCGTCGCTGCACTACCAGGGCTCGACGCGGATGGGTGTCGCCGACGACGGGACGAGCGTGTGCGATGTCGACAGCGAGGTATGGGGCGTCCCGGATCTCTTCGTCGCCGGCAACGGGGTCATCCCGACCTCGACCGCGTGCAATCCCACGCTGACGTCGGTCGCGCTGGCGGTGCGGGGAGCGCGGAAGATCGCGGCGGTGCTGTCGCGAGAGCAGGTCGCCACGGCATCCGTCGCCTTCTAAATCTTGCTTATGCAGGAATAAGACATTAGTGTGTAGGAATCAAGACAAAGAGGTCTGCGGCCAAGGCCGCACCGACGAGGAGGTCATCGTGATCCCGGATCGCATCATCGAGCAGGGGACGCTCACCGCCCACGGCGGACGCGCGTCGGTGGAGGTGCGCCTGCCCTGGTACCGGGCGCTGCCGGCATCCTGCATCTCAGGGGCGAAGCTGACCGTCGACGGCGTCGAGGCGCCCGCCGACTCCCTGCGCTGGGGCATGAACGGCGAGGAGCTCACCTTCGCCGAGATGAAGACGAACATCGAGCAATGGTGGTTCCCCACCGACTCGGCGGTGCTGTCGGGAGAGGTGCCGGTGGATGCCGGGGAGCACGAGGTGCGCGTCGACCTCGAGCTCTACATCCCGTACATCATCATCGCCGACGACCAGGTGCTGCACATCGAGGAGCACGACACCAAGAAGATGACCGTCCGCCAGGTCGAGGAGGCCCGCGCATGACCCTTCGACAGGCTCAGGGACCGGACAAAGGAACGCCCATCCAGGGCGTCACCCTCTACAGCTTCACCCGCGCCTTCCACGGTCGCGAGTACGACCTCGACCAGCTCATCCGCAAGACCGCGGCCGAGGGCTTCGGTCCGGGCCTGGAGATCATCGGATTCTCCAGCTTCCGGGGCTTCCCCGAGATCGACGACCACTTCGCCGGGCGGTTCTCCGACCTCGTCGACGAGGTGGGCCTCGTGCGCACCTCGCTCGCCGTCAACGCCGACATCGGCCTGCGCCCCGACAAGCTCATGAACCAGGACGAGCTCCTCGCGTACATGCGCAAGCAGATCGCGGCGGCAGCGAAGCTCGGCTTCCCCATCGCCCGCGTGCAGATCTCGATCACCCCCGACTCGATGGAGGCCCTGGCCCCGATCGCCGAGGAGTACGGCGTCACCCTCGCGCTCGAGGTGCACGCCGACCAGTACGCCTCGCACCCCCGCATCCTGGCTCTCCGCGACCGGTACGAGAAGGTCGGTTCGCCCTTCCTCGGCTTCACGATGGACTGGGGCGCGACGGTCTCGGGCTTCGCCCCCTCGCTCATCGAGGCCTACCGCCGTCGCGGCGCGTCGGAGGAACTGCTGGCCGCCGTCGTGCAGCTGTGGGACGACTTCTACGAGCAGGGCCCGCCCGCCGACCAGGCCGATCACGGTCAGCGCTTCGGCCGCTTCATCGGCCTCGCGCACCAGCACGGCCGCCCCGACCTCGGCATCGACTTCGGCATCAACGGCACGGGCCTGTTCGGTCCGGCGCGCGTGGACGACTGGCTCGAGATCATGCCGTGGGTCAAGCACGTGCACGGCAAGTTCTTCGGCATCGACGAGAACGGGAACGAGCCCTCGGTGCCCGTCGCCGACCTCATCACGCTGCTCGTCGAGAACGGCTACAGCGGCGCCGTCTCGAGCGAGTACGAGGGCTGGCACTGGAACCACTGGCAGAGCCCCTTCGAGATCATCCGCGGAGAGCAGGCCATCCAGCGCACGGCGGCCGAGGCCGCCGGATCCCGAATGATCACGGATGCAGCGAGCGCACGCCGCGCTCTGAACACCCACCTCGCGCACGCCGTGCGCGCCTGAAAGGACAGCCCCATGAGTGACGGCATCGCCGGAACCGGCATCAAGCTCGGCACCACGCTCTACTCGATGACGAGCGAGTTCGCCGCCGGCCTCTACACCCCCGAGACCCTCATCAAAGATGTGCACGACCAGGGCATCGGCCCGGGCGTGGAGTTCAACTTCGCGCAGCTGCTGCGCTCGTACCCCGATGTCGACGCGGAGTTCGTGAAGCTCTGGTTCGACTCGCTCGAGAAGTACGGTCTCGAGGCCAGCGCCGTCGGGACCAACCTCGACATGGGCCGCCTCAAGAGCCGCGACATGACGCTCGACGAGGAGCACGACTTCCTCGCCCGTCAGCTCAAGGCCGCGCACACCCTCGGCTTCAAGAAGATCGTCATCCGCTCGCACGGCAAGGAACTGCTGCGCAGCCTCCTCCCGCTCGCCGAGAAGTACGACCAGAAGCTCGGCTACGAGATCCACGCGCCGTCGGGTCCGAACGACCCCAAGGTGCTCGAGATGCGCGAGATGTACGACGAGCTGCAGTCGGACCGCCTCGGCTTCACCGCCGACTTCTCGTCGACCATGCACTCGCTTTCGCCCACCTTGCTGCGCACTCTCGGGCAGATGGGCATGGACGAGAAGCACTTCCCGGTCATGAAGGAGATCTGGCACGAGCCGACCCCGATGCACGTGCGCAACCAGAAGTTCGAGGACTACCTGTCGGGTGAGGGCGTCGACTTCCTACGCTTCGGGCCCTTCACGCGTCTCGCGTTCAACATGCACGGTCTCGTCGCTCCCGAGGAGTGGCTCGACATCATGCCGCAGATCTTCCACGTGCACGCGAAGTTCTACGACATCGGCGCCGACGGCGAAGAGCCCGCCATGGACATCCCGCGCATCGTGAAGCAGTTCGTGATCGGCGGTTACGAGGGCTACCTCTCCAGCGAGTGGGAGGGCCACGCCTTCAGCGACCTCGGCGAGAGCGACCCGATCGACCTCGTCAAGAAGCAGCACGCGCTCATGCGTCAGGCGATCGAGGACACCGTCGCCGCGAAGCAGCCGGTCTGAGCGTCCACGATCACGAAGGAGTGGCCATGTCGAACACCATCACCGACGCGTCCGTCTCGGACCTCGTCGCCGAGGTCGCACGCCTGCGCGAACAGGTCGAGGCCGCGCACGCCCTCGCGCAGCGCGCCGAGGACCGCGGGCAGGTCGAGAACCTCTTCAACCGCTACATGTACCTGCACAACGCCTTCGAAGACGAGCAGATCATCCCGTTGTGGGTGAAGGAGGGCACGGAGGGGATTCGCGCCCGCTACACCAACGCCGGGCAGTACACGACGTGGCAGAGCGTCACCGACTACCACCGCGGCCGCCCGCACCCCGAGGGCAAGCTCATCCTGCACGCCACCACCACCCCGGTGATCGAGGTCGCCGCCGACGGCGAGACGGCCAAGGGCGTCTGGATGATGGCCGGCACCGAGTCGGGGCTGACCGACCCGAGGGTCGCCGAGGCCTTCCCCGACATGTACTCGCCCGACGAGGTGCTCGGCAAGAAGGTCTGGGCGCACTGGGTCTGGTGCAAGTACGCCATCGACTTCCGCAAGCAGGACGGCGAGTGGAGGTTCTGGAAGTTCCGCTGCTACGAGCTCGCCCGCGCCCCGTTCGAAGAGAACTGGGTGAGCTTCGGCGTGAAGAACCAGGGCGCCTTCGACCTCGACCTCATGTACTTCGGCGACGACGGCAAGCCCGTCTTCATGCCGCCGGCCGACGAGCCGGTGCCCTCGAAGAACCACCCCTACAGCCCCGAGACCACGCAGAAGCTCGAGCCCGTGCCGCCCGTGGCGCACGACCGCTTCACCGACACCTTCGCCTAGGAGCCATCATGGCCACTCACAACTCCCTCTTCGCCGAGAAGGACGTCCGTCGCACCGACGACGGTCTCGCGGTCTCGGTGCAGCTGCCCTGGTACCGGAGCCTCTGGCTGTCGGCCGTCGACGACGTCGCCGTCACCGTGAACGGCGTCACCGTGCCGAAGGGCGACATCCGCTTCTCGCTCGAGGGGCGCGAGTACCGCGTCGAGGAACTGCCCGAGCAGTCCGAGACGCTGTGGTTCGTCGCCGATCGCCCCGACGTGCTGATCCATCTCGACGCCCCGCCCGCCGCCGGCGAGACGATCACCGTCGAGGTCGTGCTGACCATGCGCCTGCTCTACATGCAGATCATGCCCGGCGCCGACGGCGGACCCGGTCGCTACGTCACGAACCGCGTGCCGGTCGAGCGCGAACTGGTCCTGGCATGACCACTGCCCGGCCGCTGCGCGTGGCCATGATCGGCTACGGCTTCATGGGAGCCGCCCACTCCGTGGGGTGGCGCCAGGCTCCGCGCATGTTCGACCTGCCGCGCGCGGTCGAGATGACCGTCGTGGTCGGTCGGAACGCGGATGCCGTGGCCGCGGCCGCCGGAAAATGGGGCTGGGCCGAGTCGGCCACCGACTGGCGCGAGATCGTCGCGCGCGACGACATCGACATCGTCGACATCGTCACGCCGGGCGAATCGCACGCCGAGATCGCGATCGCCGCCCTCGAGGCCGGTAAGCACGTGCTCTGCGAGAAGCCATTGGCCAACACCGTGGCCGAGGCCGAGGCGATGGCCGAGGCCGCCGAACGCGCCCGCGCGCGTGGCATCCGTTCGATGGTGGGGTTCACCTATCGCCGTGTGCCGGCCGTCACGCTGCTGCGCGACATGATCGCCGAGGGTGCCGTCGGCACCGTGCAGCAGGTGCGCGCGGCGTACCGGCAGGACTGGCTCGTCGATCCCGAGATGCCGCTCATGTGGCGTCTGCAGAAGGAGCACGCCGGTTCCGGGGCGCTCGGCGACATCGGTGCGCACATCATCGACATGACGCAGTTCGTCACCGGTCTCGGCGTCGAGCGGGTGTCGGGCACGGTCGACACGATCGTCACGGAGCGTCCGCTGCCGAGCGACGGGTCGATGGGCCTGGCCAAGGCCGCCGGTGCGTCCGAGAAGGGTGCCGTCACGGTCGACGACGTCGCGATCTTCACCGGCCGTCTCGCCAACGGCGCCCTCGCGTCGTTCGAGGCGACGCGTTTCGCCACCGGCCGCAAGAACGCGCTCACCATCGAGGTGTCGGGTGACCGCGGCGCGCTCGCGTTCGACCTCGAAGATCTCAACAGCCTGCGTTTCTACGACCGCACCGCTCCCGAGGGGCGCCAGGGCTTCACCCAGGTGCTCGTCACCGAGCCGCAGCATCCGTACGTCTCGGCGTGGTGGCCCGCCGGCCACATGCTCGGCTACGAGCACGGCTTCACCCACCAGGTCGTCGACCTCGTCGGCGCGATCGACGCCGGCACCGACCCGCACCCCTCGTTCGAAGAGGGCCTGCGCGTGCAGCGCGTGCTCGACGCCGTCGAACGCAGCAGCGCCGCCGAGTCCGCGTGGACGCGCGTGGGCGCCCCCGTTCCCGCACTCTGAAAAGGATCACCGTCATGGCCCGCCCCATCACCCTGTTCACCGGCCAGTGGGCCGACCTGCCCTTCGAAGAGGTGGCGCGCCTCGCTGGGGAGTGGGGTTATGACGGCCTCGAGATCGCCTGCTGGGGCGACCACATCGATGTTTCCCGGTGGGACGACGACGCCTACGTGCAGTCGCGACTCGACGTGCTCGAGAAGAACGGTCTGAAGGTCTGGGCCATCTCCAACCACCTCGTCGGCCAGGCCGTCTGCGATGACCCCATCGACGAGCGGCACCACGACATCGTGCCCTCCCGCGTGTGGGGAGACGGGGATACCGAGGGCGTGCGCAGCCGCGCGGCCGAAGAGCTCAAGGACACCGCGCGGTTCGCCGCGAAGCTCGGGGTGAAGACCGTGACCGGCTTCACCGGGTCGAGCATCTGGAAGTACGTCGCGATGTTCCCGCCCGCCTCCGACGCCATGATCGCGCGGGGGTATGCGGACTTCGCTGCCCGTTGGCATCCGATCCTCGACGTCTTCGAGGAGGTCGGCGTGCGCTTCGCGCTCGAGGTGCACCCCTCCGAGATCGCGTACGACTACTGGACGGCGAAGAAGACCCTCGAGGCCATCGGCCACCGCCCGAGTTTCGGCTTCAACTTCGACCCGTCGCACTTCGTCTGGCAGCAGCTGGATTCGGTCGCCTTCGTGCTCGACTTCGCCGACCACATCTTCCACGTGCACTGCAAGGAGTCCACGACCAACCTCGACGGACGCAACGGCGTGCTCGGCTCGCACCTGTCGTGGGACAACCCGCGCCGCGGGTGGACGTTCGTCTCCACCGGCCATGGAGATGTGCCGTGGGAGCCGCTCTTCCGCGCGCTCAACGCCATCGGCTACGACGGCCCGACGAGCGTGGAGTGGGAGGACGCCGGGATGGACCGCCTGATCGGGGGTCCCGAGGCCCTCGCCTTCGTGCGCAAGCTCGGCGAGATCACGCCTCCCCACCAGCTCTTCGACGCCGCCTTCTCCCGCAAGGACTGACATGACCGACGTTCTGAACGTGCTCATCCTCTCGGGGCACATGACCATCGAGCACGACAACGCCCACCGGAGCTTCCGCCTGCACAACCAATGGATCACGACGCTGCTGGAGGACACGGGACGCTTCACCGTCCGCGTGGTGGAAGACCCGCGGGGCCTCCCGGCGAGCGTCATCGACAAGTACGACGTGCTCATCGTCATCTTCGAGGGCCGCGACGGCTACCACGACATGGCGACCGGTTTCGGGGCCGAGACGGATGCCGCGATCCTGCGGTTCGTGCACGACGAGGGCAAGGGCATCGTGTGGTTCCACGGCTCCGCCGCGCAGGAGGACCGCTGGGGCTACCCCGAGGAGTACAACGTCATGCGCGGAGCCAAGCTCAGCGCGTGGGAGACGGGCCTGCGCCCCCGGCCGTGGGGCGAGGCGCAGCTGCACACGACCGAGCCGCGGCATCCGATCACCGAGGGCATCAACGCCACGTGGACGGTGACCGGCGACGACATCCTCGTCGGTGTGCAGATGTACGAGGGCGCGCAGGTGCTGCTGACGACCTTCGACGACCTCGAGGCGTACGAGAGGGCACCGATCTGGCCCATGCCGCACTACCCGGTCGACATCCCGGAGGGCGGCATCGCGGCGCTCCCCGGCATCAACACCGAACAGCCGCTCGCCTGGATCAACGAGTACGGCTCGGGCCGTTCGTTCACGATCACGATCGGCCACGACATCGACACGTTCCGCCGCATCGAGTTCATCCGCCTGTTCCCGCGCGGCGTCGAGTGGGCGGCGACCGGCGAGGTCTCGCTGACCGGGCCCGACCGTCGCGGCGACCGCCGCATCAACCCCTGGCCGTACTACAACGGCGAGGGGTAACGCGCTTCCACCCCGGCCGCTGCCCGCGACACGGGCATGCCATGGCAACTGTGTACACAATGACGTTTGTTGCTATGATGGGTACATGGACACCGTCACGACCGAGCTCTCCACGCGTGAGCTTCGCAGCCAGCTCTCCGACGTTCTCGGTCGTGCGATGTACGCCGGTGAACGCATCGGCGTGACGCGCAACGGCAAGCTCGCAGCCGTCGTTGTCAGTGTCGCCGATATCGAGGCCCTCGAAGAGTTCGAGATGGCTCAAGACGTTGCCGCTTATCGTCAGGCGAAGAACGACGACGACGGTGCCCGCATAACGCTCGATGAGCTGCGGGCCGATCTCGCTTCGTGACCTACCGCGTCGAATTCACCACGGCAGCCGCTCGACAGATCAAAAAACTGCCGCGGCCCGCGCGTGACCGGGTGGTGGAAGCGATCGGCGGCCTCCGGGACGACCCCCGTCCGACCGGTGCGAAGAAGCTGGTGGGCGAGCAAAGCGCCTGGCGTGTCCGTGTCGGCGACTACCGGGTGATCTACGACGTGCTCGACGGCGAACTGATCGTCACGGTCGTCCGGGCCGGGCACCGTCGAGAGGTCTACGACCGCTGAACAGCCGTTATCCGGCCTCGAGCGACGCTTCATGCAAGGTGGTGTAGCCGTCGGAACGGGGAAGACGGAAGGCAGCGCCATCGTCGGCGGCTCACGCGCCGGCCAGCGCCTCGCGCGCGACCGCCAGGTGCCGCTCCGTCATCTGCCACGGGTCGTCGTCGAGCCACTCCTGCCCGCCCCACTCGCTGCAGAGCGTGCCGGTGAAGCCCGCGGTGCGCAGGGCCGCCCCCACGTCGCGGATCGGTCGGGTGACCCGGCCGTCGGCGTCGTCGAGGTCCCAGAACTTCAGGTGCGCCGCTCCGATCAGGGGGAGGACGGATGCCAGATCGTCGATGCCCGAGCGACCGAAGCGTACGAGCAGGTTCATGTACAGCGTGTGCACCGGCCCCGGCACCCCGCCCGTGCGCAGCAGGTCGACGACGGCGTCCTGGGTCGCCGGGTCGCGCCACTCGTCGCGGAGGCGCCGCAGGAGATCCGCGGGGATGCCCCCGGCCTCGAGCCGCTCGAGGTAGGTCGCGGGCAGAGCGGGCATGAGCATGCTGATGTCGAGCAACAGCCGCACTCGCGGAGAGCCCAGCTCGGCGATGCGGTCGTAGGCCGCCGGGCGCGCGGTGGGCGTCTCGTGGCCCTGCGCCTCCTCGAAGAGCACGATGTCGAGTTCCTCCAGCAGGGGCATCAAGCCCTCGAGCAGTGCTCCGGCCTGACCGATCGGTAGGCGTACACCCGTCGCTCCGGCGGAGGCCGCGGCGCGCAGCTGCGGTTCGAGGAACGCCCGGCGCTCGGCATCCGTCCGCCGTCGACCTCGGTCGAACTCGTCGATGCTGACGCCCACGATGCTGACCCGACCGCCGGCCGCGGCGAGGTCGTCGCGGAACGCCTCGACGGGGCCGGTCGGCGGGGCCGGAAAACCGCGCCACATCTGCCCCAGCTCGATCTCGATCGCCGACGCGATGCCCCGCTCGACGAGGGTGGCGGCGAGGTCGGGGGCGCTGCGCTCGGCACGGATGACCTCGGGGGTGAGGTTGAAGGCGCTGGCCGAGAGGGTCCAGCTCGCGGGCAGGCTCACGCTGCGCTCCGGACGTCTCGCGAGACGCTCGCGGCCGAGGCTCCCACCTGGAGCGTTCGGTGGAACGAGAACGGCAGGCGGAGAGGCTCATCGGGCCCTCCGGGCAGGTACGGGATCTCGAGTCGGAACGACACTTCCACCTCGTGGATGCCGGGGGTCACGGCATCCGGGATCTCCAGCACCACTCGATCCTGCAGGTACCACCAGGTGTCCTCGGCGGCGAGCTCGGCGGGGGCCACGCGCCGCGAGTCGACGAGGACGACGGGCTCCTGCCGTCGTCCGTCGAGGTGCACGACGGGCTCGAGCAGGCTCGCCAACGGGAGCGAGCGGATCCACGGCAGCGAGAGGCGCACCTCGGTGGCGGTGGAGGTGGCGGTGACGCGCAGGGCGTCGTCGCGCAGGGCGGAGAGAGTCATGGCGGGCACGTCCTCGTGTCACGGCGCACCCCACGGCGCGCTTCCGCTCACAACCTATCGACTAATGTCTGAAATAGGAAGAAGTCAACCGCTCAGGCCGTGCACCGCGGCCACCGTGGGTCGACCCTCGCTGAACCAGCGCGGCAGGCTCACCTCGAACAATTGCTCCTGCGCGAGGTCGACGCCCCCGCGCACCGGCTCGCGGGTGTCGTTCTCGCTCGTCTTGATGACGAGGTCGCGCGTGGCCAGCGGCAGCGACAGCTCGTAGACGCGGTGGCGGATCTCGGCCAGGAACAGCTCCCCGGCCGACGCGATCGCTCCACCGATGACGATCACGCTGGGGTTGAACATGTTGACCAGCGCGGCCACGGCCTCGCCGACCTGACGCGCACCGGCTCGCACGAGCGAGATGGCGAGGGGGTCGCCGCGCTCGGCGGAGCGGGCGATGTCTTCGGGGGTCAGGTCTCTTCCGGATGCCACGATCTCGGCGAGCGCTCCCGTCGCGCCGCCCTCGATCGCGGCGCGCGCGTCGCGCACGAGCGCCCATCCCCCGGCGACGGCCTCGAGGCAGCCGGTCTTGCCGCAGCGGCAGATCTGCGTCGCGCCGGGCACCCGGACATGGCCCATGTCGCCCGCGGCGCCGTTCGCGCCGCGATGCAGGCGTCCGCGTGAGACGAGTCCCGCACCGATACCGGTGCCGACCTTGCAGTAGATGAGGTCGACGCCCTCGTCGCGGCGGCGGGCGCGCTCGCCGGCCGCGAGGAGGTTCACGTCGTTGTCGACCCAGACGGGGGCGTCGTAGCGCTGCTCGAACGCGGTCCGCACGTCGTACCCGTTCCACCCGGGCATGATCGGCGGGGCGACCGGGCGACCGGTGTCGAAGTCGACGGGCCCGGGCAGCCCCACCACGATCGCCCACACGGGACTTCCGTCGCCGGCGGCGAGCAGGTCGTCGACCATCGCGGTTGCGGCGTCGAGGGTCTCTTCGGGTCCGCGCGCGATGTCCCACGCGCGGTGGGCCTCGTCGAGGATCTCCCCGTCGAGGTCGGTGACACCGACGTGCACGTGCAGTCCCCCGAGTGCGCACACGACGATGCGCCCCTGCTCGGAGCGGAAGCGCAGCGTGCGGGGTGCGCGTCCACCCGACGACGGGGCGTATTCGGCGTCCTCGAGGAAGCCCATCTCGACGGCGCGGTCGACGCGCTGGGCGACGACCCCGCGTCCGAGCCCGGTGACGCGGCCGATCTCGGGGCGCGTGACGGCCTCGCCGAGGCGAACCATGTTGACGATGCGCAGCAGGCTCGTGACCTCGTCGGTCTGCGCGCCGAAGCGGAGGGTGGACACGTTGGCCATGCGTTGATCTTCACACAAGAGCGCGCTTCCCCTGACGGAATCGTCTGGTCTATGGTTCATTAGTTCCTGACTTCAGTGCATTTCGCGCTGAAGTGGGCGAGGGGGCCGGGATGACGTGGGGCGTGGGCATCATCGGATCGGGGCCGGGCGTTGCGGCGCTGCACGCGCCCACGCTCGCGCGCACGGACGGCGACTTCCGCCTGGTGCACGTCAGCGACGCCGGGAGCGGTCGGGCCGCGGTGATCGCGGAACGCTTCGGCGCCCGTGCATCGGCCGGGGTCGAGACGCTCCTCGCCGACCGGGACGTCGACGTCGTCGCCGTCTGCAGCCCGCCGTCGCTGCACGCCGAGCACGTGCGCGCCAGTCTGGCCGCGGGGCGGCGGGCGATCTTCTGCGAAAAACCGCTCGCCGACACCGCGGAGGAGGCCGAACGCCTCGTCGCCGAGTGCGCCGCGGTCGGAGCGCTTCTGGTCGTTGGCACGAACCACCTCTTCGACCCCGCCTGGGCGCGGGCCACGCACCACCTCAGCGACCTGGACGGCCGCATCTCGGCCGTGACGGTGACGCTGTGCCTCTCGCCGAACGACCGGTACCACGCGCTCACGATGGGGGAGCCGCTTCCCCCCGGTGCGGCCCCGAAGAGGCCGCCGCTCGACCTCGACGACCCCGTGCAGAGCGCCGCCCTGGTGCGTCAGCTCGTCGCGGGACTCGGCGTGCACGACCTCCCGCTCGTGCGCGACCTCGTCCCCTCCGCCCCCGAGCTGGTCTGGGCGCGGGCGGTGGCCCCGATCGGGTTCGACCTGGCGCTGCGGGCGAACGACGCCCTGGTGCGCTTCACGGCGGTGATGCTGCCGGAGGGGGCCGATTCGTTGTGGCGCGTCACCGTCTCCACGGCGAGCGCGCGCATAGAGGTGGAGTTCCCGCCGCCCTTCGTGCACGTGGGCGGCGCCCGCACCACCGTCCGAGACGCGGCGGGGGTGCAGACGATCTACCCGATCGACCGGCACGACGGGTACGAGAGGGAGTGGCGGGCGCTCGCGGCCCTGCTGCGCGGCGAGGCGGCGATGGAGTACGACGAGCTCCGGGCGGACGCGGCTTTCGTGACGGCGATCGCCGATGCCGCGGCCGCGGCGGTCAGGTCGGGGTAGCGCGATGACCGTGCGGGGTGTGCAGACCGATGCGGCCGCGTATCGGGCCGCGGTGGCGGAGCTCGCGCCGCGAGTGCGGCTGGGCGCGGGCCCCGGGGCCGTGCGGGTGATCGACGGCCGCGGCGCCTGGTGGGAGCGCCTCGAGGGTGCCGCCGGCTACGTCATCGACGAGCCCGACCCCGTCTCGCCCGAGATGCACGCTCTTCTCGGTGCCCTCGACGCGCCGGTCGTGGTGATGCGCCGCCGCGTTCGCCCCGACATCGTCGACGATGCGCGGGGCGAACCCGTCGAGCCGCGGCACGTCGTGGTCGACGCCTGGGGTGGGCGGACCGACGCCGCCGCCCTTCTCCGCGACGCGGTGGGATGGGCGCGGGTGCTCGCCTCCGGCCCGCTGTCGATCGTCACGCGGGTCGATACGGCGGCGGCGACCGCGATCGCCCTGCGGGGACCGGGTGGGGTCGGCGCGAGCGTCACCCGCACGGTCGGGGGCGGAGTGGGCGGCGCGCTCGCCGCCACCGCTCTCGGGGCGCGCCGCGTCGAGGTGCGCGTGGACTCCGCATCGCCGCTGTGCGAGGTGGCGTTCGACGACGAGGACGGGCGGCGGATCCGACCCGTCCGGCGTGAGTCGCCCGAACGCCTCGCCCTGCGACGGATCCTGGAGGCGTTGCGCGTGGGCGCCGAGCCGACGGACCTGGCGGACCTCGCACGAGACGACGGGATCGTCTACGCGGGCGGATAAGTCACGCCGATGTTCGGCATCCACAGGATCGGGTTCCCTGATATCCACTTAGGTCGGATAGTGGAAGAAGAGTCGGAACGACCCGATTCACCGAAAGGATCGAAGATGATCAAGCTTCTCTCTCATCTGTCGTTCGTCGCGATCACGACTCCTGATGTCGAGGCGTCGGTGGACTTCTACGTCAACCAGGTGGGCCTCACCGAGGTCGCTCGCGAAGACGACCGTGTGTACCTCCGCTGCTGGGGCGACTACTACGCCTACTCCCTTGTCGTGGCGAAGGGCGACGAGCCCTCCCTCGAGACGATGGCCTGGCGGACGTCGTCGGCCGAAGCCCTGGAGGAGGCGGCCAAGCGCGTGCAGGCCGCCGGCATCGAGGGCGAATGGTTCGAGGGCCGCGGCATCGGCCGGGCGTTCCGCTTCACCGGTCCCCAGGGCCACGACATGACCCTGCACTGGGATGTCGAGCGTCACCGTGCTGAGCCGCACACCGCCTCGATCTACCCCGACCGTCCCGAGAAGCGCAGCCCCATCGCCGGCGCCCCGCGCCAGCTCGACCACGTCACCGTCGCGGCACGCGACGTCGATGCGTTCGTGCAGTGGTACGTCGACACGCTCGGCTTCCGCTTCATGGCCCGCACGGTGCTCGACGAGGCACCCATCTCGGTGTTCTCCGTGCTCACGACCAACGAGAAGTCGCACGACCTCGGCGTGGTGCTCGACGGCTCGAGCCGCGCCGGCCGCATCAACCACTACGCCTTCTGGGTCGACACGCGCGAGGAGCTCCTCATCGCCGCCGACACGCTCATGGAGAACGGCGTGCCGATCGAGTACGGCCCCAACATCCACGGCATCGGCGAGCAGACGTTCCTCTACTACCGCGAGCCCTCGAGCCTGCGCATCGAGCTGAACACGGGCGGATACCGCAACTACGTGCCCGACTGGGAAGCCAACACGTGGAAGCCCTCGCTCGGCTCGAACAACATGTACCGCAACGGCGCCATGCCGATGTCGATGACCGAGTCGTTCCCGCCCGCCGACGGCCCCAGCGCCACCGAAGAGGGTGTGCCCGACGAGATCAAGGACGCCCTGCTCAACCCGTACGCCGTGCAGGGTCGGGGCTGACCGTGACGACCGCCCCCTACGCTCTCGCCCGTTTCCGCGACGGGGATGCCGTGCACGTCGGTCTCGTGGCCGGCGACCGCATCCGTGCGCTGACCGCCGACGAGCTCGGGGGCGGTCTGAACGCCTTCCTCGCCGCCCCCGACTGGGAGCGGATCGCCGCCCTCGTCGAGGCCCCGGGGGAGTGGCATCCCGTGTCGGATGTCACCCTCACGGCGCCCGTCGAGCCGCGGCAGGTGCTGCAGACCGGCGCCAACTACCGCCAGCACGTGATCGAACTGGTGGCCGCGGGCCTGACGCAGAACACCGACCGCACGCCCGAGGAGGCGCGTGCCTTCGCCGCCGACATGATGGACGAGCGCGCCCGCAGCGGCGAGCCGTACTTCTTCATCGGGCTCACCGCGTGCGTCGTCGGCGACGACGTGCCGCTGGTGCTCCCGGCGTACAGCGAGGTGCACGACTGGGAATTGGAGCTGGCCGTCGTCATCGGCCGCGAGGCGTTCCGCGTCTCGCGCGAGGCCGCGCTCGATCACGTCGCCGGCTACACGATGGTCAACGACGTCACCACGCGCGACCTCGTCTTCCGCAAAGACATGAAGGAGATCGGCACCGACTGGTACCGGGCCAAGAACGCGCCCGGCTTCCTGCCGACCGGTCCGCTGCTCGTGCCCGCTCACTTCGTCGACCCCGCCGACACCCCGGTGCGCCTCGAACTCAACGGACAGGTGATGCAGGATGCCTCGACGTCCGATCTGCTGTTCGACGTGCCGGCGCTCGTCTCGGCGGCGTCGCAGACCCACCCCCTGCTTCCCGGCGACCTGCTGCTGACCGGCAGCCCCGCCGGCAACGGGCAGCACTGGAAGAGGTTCTTGCGCGACGGCGACGTCATGACCGGGACCATCGGTGCGCTCGGCACGCAGGTCGTGCGGTGCGTGGGGGAGGCGGCGTCGTGACCCTTCGACAGGCTCAGGGGCCGGATGCGGCGCACGGATCGGATGCCACGGCCCAGCGAGGCGTTCCGTCGGAGAACCCCGCCGACCTCGACCGGCAGGACCCCGAGGCCGAGATCGCGCTGCGCGCCGAGGCGTTCCGCAACTGGGGACGCTGGGGCGAGGACGACGTGCTCGGCACCCTCAACTTCATCGACGCCGGCAAACGGCGGGCGGCGGCCGCGCTCGTGCGCGACGGCGTCTCGATCTCGCTCTCGCAGCGCTTCGACACCGACGGCCCGCAGAAGGGGTGGCGGAGGCGGACCAACCCGGTGCACACGATGACCGACACGGGAACGGATGCCGAGAGAGGCAACCAGGGCTTCCCGCACGGCATCGGCGGCGCCGACGACGTCATCGCCATGCCCCTGCAGTGCTCGACGCAGTGGGACGGCCTCGGCCACATCTTCGACCACGGCTACGCCTGGAACGGCCGCCGCGCGGGCGACGTCGTCACCAGCGACGGCGACCTCGTCACGGGCATCGAGCACGCGGCCGACGTCGTCGTCTCGCGCGGTGTCCTGCTCGACGTCGGACGTCACCTCGCGCCCGAGTCCGGCGAGCTCGCCGACGGCTACGCGATCACCGCCGACGACCTCGACGCGTGCGCCGCGGCACAGGGCGTGGAGGTGGGGCGCGGGGACATCGTCCTCGTGCGCACCGGCCACTACACGCGCGCGCACCGCGAGGGCTGGGGCGACTACGCCGGCGGACCCGCACCGGGGCTCTCGCTCACCACCGCAGGATGGCTGCACCGCACCGAGATCGCCGCCGTCGCGACCGACACCTGGGGCTTCGAGGTGCGTCCGAACGAGTTCGACGTGCCGGCGTTCCAGCCCCTGCACCAGGTCGTCATCCCGAACATGGGTCTCACGATCGGCGAGATGTGGAACCTCGACGCGCTCGCCGACGCCTGCATCGACAGGCGACGCTGGGACTTCCTGCTCTCGGCGCCTCCGCTGCCGATCACCGGGGCCGTCGGGTCGCCGGTGAACCCCCTGGCCCTGCTCTAGTCCACCCCCGTCCCAGAACAGAGAGGTTCTGACATGACCGCCGTTCAGAAAGTCGCGATCGCCGGAGCCGGCGTCGCAGGCCTCGCCACCGCCATCTTCCTCAGCAAGGCCGGCGTAGAGGTCGACCTCTACGACGCCCAGCCCGCGCTGTCCACCCGCGGTTCGGGCATCACGCTGCAGGGCAACGCCCTGCGCGTCTTCGACGAGCTCGGGGTCTGGGACGAGGTCGCCGCTGCCGGAAAAGCCTTCGAGGGGCTGAACCTGCGTGCCCCCGGCCCCGGCGCGCCCGTCGTCGCCGCCCTCCCCGACCTCAAGACCGGCGGCCCCGACTACCCCTCCACGATGGGCATGTCGCGTCCCGACCTCGCCCGCATCCTGCTGGCCGCAGCCGAGGCGAACGGCGCGCGCGTGCACTTCGGCCGCCGCGTCACCGCCGTCTCGGAGACCCCCGACGGCGTCACGATCGAGGTCGACGGCGAGCCGGCGGGCACGTTCGATCTGCTGGTCGGCGCCGATGGCCTGCACTCGGCCGTGCGCGAGATGATCGGCATCCATGTCACCCCCGAGCAGACCGGCATGGGGATCTGGCGCACGTTCGTCTCGCTCCCGCCCGACGTCGACCGCAGCGAGCTGTACTACGGCGGTCCGATGTACATCGCCGGTTACACGCCCACCGGCGACGACACCATGTACGCGTTCCTCGTCGAGGCGGCCCAGGACCGCTCGCACGTCTCGTCCGAGGAGGCCCGCCGGATCATGGTCGAGCAGTCCCGCGCCTACGACGGTCCGTGGAACCACATCCGCGCCGACATCGAGGCCGGTGCCGACGCCAACTACACCTGGTTCACGCGGCACCTCGTCGACGCCCCGTGGAACCGCGGCCGCGCCGTGGTCATCGGCGACGCCGCGCACAGCTGCCCGCCGACCATCGCGCAGGGCGCGGCCCAGGGCCTCGAGGACGCGGCCGTGCTCAGCGAGCTCCTCGTGAACCGGGATGCCGTCGACCAGGCGCTCTGGGACGCGTTCCACGAGCGGCGCGTGGCGCGCGCGGCCGCCATCGTCGACGCCTCGGTGCAGCTCGGCCAGTGGCAGCTCGACGGCGTCCGCGACGCCGACATGGGTGGACTCATGTTCGGGGTCGCGCAGCTCACGGCGGCCCGCGCATGAGCACTCCGACGCAGGGTGAGGTCACCGACGTCCACGCCCACCTGCTCATGCCCGGCCTGCACGCGGAGGTGGAGCGCCGCGTCCCCGAAGAGGTGCAGGCCGCGGCCGACCTCGAACTGCGCCGCAACGGTCTGGCCAGCCTCCAGGCCTCGGGGCGCATGATCGGCGAGAGGTTCCCACGCCTGACCGACGTGCGCGCACGGCTCGAGGCCATGGACGCGCAGGGCGTGGACCGCCAGTGGGTGAGCCCCTCGCCGAACCACTTCTACCCGTGGGCGAACGAGGGTCTCGCGACCTGGGCCTCGGGGGAGGCGAACCGCCTCATCGCCGAGCACGTCGCCCAGGCCCCCGACCGTCTCGTCGGGCTCGGGGTCGTGCCGCTGCAGCACCCGCACCTCGTCGTCGACGCGCTCGATGACGCCGTGCTCGGCCGAGGGCTCGCGGGCGTGGAGATCTCCTCCTTCGCGGGCGAGGTCGAACTCAGCGACGAGCGTCTCGAGCCGTTCTGGGCGCGGGCGGCCGAACTGCGCGCCGTGGTGTTCCTCCACCCCTTCGGCTGTTCGCTCGATGAGCGGCTCGACCGCTTCTACCTCTCGAACACGGTCGGCCAGCCGACCGAGAACGCGGTCGCGCTGTCGCACCTCATCTTCGCGGGCGTGCTCGACCGGCATCCCGGACTCCGCCTCGTCGCCGCGCACGGGGGCGGGTACCTGCCGACCGCGATCGGCCGCTCCGACCGGGCCTGGAAGGTGCGCCCCGAGGCGCGCGGCTGCGCCCATGCGCCCTCGACCTACCTGACCAGGATCTGGTTCGACACCGTCGTGCACGACGAGCGCGCCCTGCGCTGGCTCGTGGAGGTCGCCGGCGCCGACCGGGTTCTGCTGGGCAGCGACTTCCCGTTCGACATGGGTCTCGACGACCCGGTCGCGTTCGTGCGGGGCGCGGGACTGGCGGAGAGCCACGTGACCGGCATCCTGGGAGCCAACGCCGCCGAGCTGCTGCGCACCCGGGTGCACGCGTGAGGATCGCCCGCTGGGTCGACGGCGCCGACGTGGGCGAGGGGTTCGTCGACGGCGACGACGTCGTGCCGTTCCCCGACGGGCTGCGGGTGGCCGAGGTGCTCGCGCAGGGGCTGGATGCCACTGGGCACCTGTACGAACGACGCGATCGCGCCGCGGCCCGACCGCTTGCCGCGGTCCGACTGCTCGCGCCTCTCGTGCCCGCCTCGATCCGCGACTTCGTGGCGTTCGAGGAGCACGTCGAGGGCGTGAGCGCGTCGGTCGACGGCAAGAGCGAGGTCGTGCCCGAGTGGTACGAGGCGCCGACGTTCTACTTCACCAATCCGCACACCGTGCGGGCGACCGGTGACGCGGTGGCGATCCCCGAGACGCAGCGCCTCGACGTCGAGCTCGAACTCGCGGTCGTGATCGGTGCCGCGGCCGGTTCGACCGGGGAGAACGTGGATGCCGAGACCGCGGCATCCCACATCTTCGGCTACACCGTGATGAACGACTGGTCGGCCCGCGACCTGCAGGCGCGCGAGATGAAGGTGCGTCTGGGGCCGGCGAAGGGCAAGGACTTCGCGATGACGCTCGGGCCGTGGATCGTCACGGCCGACGAGCTCGAACCGTACCTCGACGAGGAGGGCTTCCTCGCCGTGCGCGCCGAGCTGTTCGTCAACGGCGAGCTGATCGGCCACGACCTCGTCTCGAACATGGGGTGGCCCTTCCCTGAGCTGGTCGCCTACGCCGCTCGGAACTCGGCCGTGGTCCCGGGTGACGTGCTCGGCTCGGGCACGGTCGGCAACGGGGGCTGCCTCGGCGAGCTGTGGGGCCGTCGCGGCGCCCTCGACCCGCGACCCCTCGAACCCGGCGACGAGGTGCGCCTGGTGATCGAGGGTGTGGGCGAGGTCGTCAACGTGGTCGGCCCGCGCGTGGCGGCACCGCCGGTCGCGCGGGCGCGCACCCGGTCGCGGGCGCGGTCGCGATGAGCACCCCCGGTCTCCCCGGCAGGCACTGCCCGCCCGTGGCGTGTGCCGCCTCGCCCGGCTGCGTCCGGACCCTCCGGCGTCGACGATGCGAAGCCATCGTCAAGGTTCTCCGAGTTTTCCGTGAGCATCGGGAGAAGGGACCTCCGCCGACGTCTTCAGGTGCTGTTCCGGTGCTTACTCTCGCTGAGCCGTGAGTCGAAGATCCGTCGTTCGCTGCGGCAGGGAAGAACCGGGCCGCGTCGGCGGATCGCTCAGCGGACGCTGACGCTCACGTCGACGGCGCCGAGGCCGTTTCGTCATGCGGCCTCGATGCGTCGCGCCCGAGCGCAACCGGCGGCCGTTATGAGGAGCAGGCGTGAGGGATTTCGGATCGACGATCGAGACGCGCGTGGGGGACCACGTCGCGCGGGGAGTGCAGGTCGCACCACTCGGCGGACGCGCATGAGCGGGCTGCGGAACCTCGGGTACGACGACCTCCTCAATTGCTTCATGGTCGGGCCCCTCGTCGGCCTCACCCCGGAGCGGGCGCTCACCGCGTTGGAGGACGTGCTGCGTTCTCCCCGCGGTGCGGTGTTGCACCGCGTACGCACCCGCGGTCGGCGGTGGCGGCGCGTCGACGAGAGCGCCGCCCTCGTGGCGGCTGCGCGCTCCGTCGAGCGGGTGGAACCGGCCCTCGACCGCTCGGCCCTGGCCACCCTCGTGCTGGAGAGACAGTTCCGACCCGGAGAGTTGCCGGTGCGGCTGTTCGTCGCGGACGGGATGCTCGCGATGGAGTTCTCGCACAGCCTGTTCGACGGCACCGGCGCGACATTCGTGGTGAATCTGGTGTTGGAGAAGCTCGGCGCCCCCGGAGCGGACACCCGCGCCGCCCTGCCGTGGGCGAAGACGCCCCTGCGCGCGGCGATGAAGAAGTTCGGGCTGCAGGGGGTGAGCGGCATCCGATCCGCTCGAGAGATCTTCCGCACGCGGAACGCGCAGACCGAGACCGGCTATCAGCTCTCGCGCACACTGACCAAGGCCGAGTCGATCGAGCGGACACGGATGGTGTCGATGGTCCTCCCCGCCGACCTGGTGCGCATGATCGCAAACACACCCGAGAAGGCCGACGAGGGAAAGCGCCCGGCGCGCCCGCCGCTGTCCGTGAAATCCGCGAGCCTGGTTCTGCGGTGCCTCCGCGACAGCCTCCGGCAGGATGCCGACTTCCGTGTGGTGGTCCCCGTCGACGCCCGTCGCTGGGTGGAGAAGGGGGTCGCCGTCGAGGGGAACTTCGCGCCGTCCCTGCCCATGGGGCGCCTGCTGGTCGACGACTGGAGTGCGACCGCCCTGGCCGAGCGCATCTCGGCCGTGAGCAAGTCGGGGACGCCCGTCGCCTGGTTGCTCGCCACCGCGCTCAGCACGCTGAAGAACACCGTTCGGCATCCCGGTGCCGCTCGGCGCTTGCGGGGCGCCACGCCACGGGTGCCCCTCGAGATCCACGTCTCGCTGACGACGACCGAGGTCGCCGTCGCCGAGACGCTGATGCCACGCGTGGACGACGACACCTTCGTCGGGGGGATGGCGGCGCACCTGCGCCTGCCGCTGGGGGTGTGGGCGGAGATCGCCCCCGTCCGGGACTGCCTGCACGTCGTCATCCGTGACGAGACGGGTCTGTTCGACCTCGAGGGTTTCGAACAACGACTGCGGGAGGTGATCGCGGGAGGCCGCCGTCGCGACCACGTCGCTCACGCCTCAGTACCCGGTCATTCTTCTCGGGCAGCGAGCAACGCCCGGTCACCCATCCGGTCCACGATCCGGTCCTGACATCGGCGGACCGTGACCAGGGAGGCGGGCGCGGGCCGGAGGCTGCCGCGCGTGTCGGGTTGATGTCGCGGCATCCGTAATGTTGAAAACCGACATAAGTCGGGTATGATGGAACCGACGTCGGGGCCCATCGGGTCCGTTCGCCCGGTGAGGAAGCCGGAGCGGCACATCCGGTCGCGTCGATCGCCCGGTCGTACGGGCGCCCCGCCGATGACTCTCTCTCCCGCCCGCGTTCGCATCCTCGTCGCGGCCCTGCTCACGGTGTCGTTCCTCGGCGCCCTCGACCACACCGTCGTCTCGACCTCCCTCGCCACGATCGCCGGCGACCTCGGCGCGCTCGAGCACATGAGCTGGATCATGGTCGGCTACACGCTGGCCGCGACCGCGATGCTGCCCGTGCTGGGCAAGCTCGGCGACATCGTCGGGCCGCGTCGCGTGTTCCTCGTGTCGATCGTGGCCTTCCTCGTCGCGTCTCTGCTGTGCGGCTTCGCGCCCGACCTGGGCTGGCTCATCGCCGCCCGCGTCCTGCAGGGCCTCGGCTCGGCCGGCATCCAGCTCATGTCGCAGACGATCATCGCGCGCGTCACCAGCCCGCGACAGCGTCCTCGCTACATGGCGATCATCGGCGCCGCCTTTCCCGTCGCCATCGTCGTGGGGCCCGTCGTCGGCGGTCTGATCACCGATTACTGGGGCTGGTCGTGGGTGTTCTGGATCAACATCCCCGTGGGTCTCGTGGCCCTCGCGCTCGCGCTGATCGCCCTTCCGCGCCTCCCCGGCGGCGCGCACCCGCGGTTCGACATCCCCGGCTCCGTGGTCTTCACCGGAGCCCTCCTCGCGCTCGTGCTGGCCGTGACCTGGATCGGCGACGAGGCGCTCCGACCCGTGGCGCTCGTCTGCGCCGCGGTGGCGATCGTCGGCATCCTGGCCCTCGTTCTCATCGAGCGGCGCGCGATCGAGCCGATCCTGCCGCCGCGGATCTTCCGCAACCGCACGATCCTGGCCTGCCTGGGGCTCTCGCTCATCATCGGGGCCGGGCTGTTCGCGGTCGTGGCGTACGTCCCCACGTACGTCCAGATGGCCTATCGCACCACCGCGACGGTGTCGGGACTGGTCCCCATCGCGACCGTGCTCGGCATGCTCGTGAGCAACCTGCTCACCGGGTGGCTCGTGAGCCGGTCCGGCCGCTACCGCGCCTACCCGATCATCGGCACCGCTCTCGGTGCGGTGGGTCTCGGCGTGATGGCCGCGCTCCCGGTGGGGGCGCCCCTGTGGGTGCCGATGGTCGTCATGGCGACCGTCGGCATCGGCACGGGGTCGTTCATGAACCTCATCTTCGCCGTCGTCCAGAGCGCCGCCGCGCGCTCCGACCTCGGCGCCGTCACGGCCACCACGAACCTCGTGCGCCAGGTCGGCTCGGCCGTCGGCACCGCGGTGATCGGCGGCGTCGTCGGGTTCGGCGTCGCAGCGAACCTCCCCGGTGGAGTGGATGCCGACACCCTGACCCCCGCGGCGGTGCGCGGCGCCTCCGCGGGTGTGCAGGCCGAGGTGGCCGCGGTCTACCACGACGTGTTCGCGCCCGTCTTCCTGGGGCTCGCGATCGTCTACGCCTGCGGCGTCGTCATCGCCCTCTCCCTGCCCGCGGGGCGCCTCTCCGACGAGACGACGGCCCCGCTTCCCACCCCGTCCGACGCTGACCGTCAGCCCGCCTGACCTCGAAGGAGAGACCATGTCCGACACCCCCACCATCGCCGTCGTCGGCAGTGGCCCCATCGGTTCCGCTTACGCCCGAGTGCTGCTGGAGTCGATCCCGCATGCGCGCGTGATCATGTTCGAGGCGGGACCGCAGGTCACCGAGCGCCCGGGCGAGAGCGTGCGCAACATCGCCGACCCCGATGAGAAAGCGCGCGCCCGCGAACGGTCGCAGGGGCCGCAGGCCGGTGACTTCCGCGAGTCCCTCGGCATCCCGGCCGCCGCCGTCGTGGAGGGCATGTTCACCGCGCGCCAGGGCACGCACCTGCTCGACTTCGGCGCCGAGGGCTCCGCGCACGCGCCCACCTTCCCGGCCGCGGCCGCGGCGACCAACGTCGGTGGCCAGGGCTCGCACTGGACGTGCGCCATCCCGCGTCCCGCGTTCAGCGAGAAGCTCGACTTCATCGATGACGACGAGTGGGAGGACCTCGTCTCGACCGCCGAGGGACTGCTGCACCACCAGAGCGCCGCTTTCTCGGACTCACCGGTGGGGGCCGCCATCCGCACCCTTCTCGACCGCGAGTTCGGAGCCGAACTCCCCGAGGGCTACGGCGTCAGCACCCTGCCGGTCGCGGGTGATCCGCAGCCCGACGGGTCGATGCGCTGGGCCGGCGCCGACACGGTGCTGGGACCCCTCATCGAGCCGGGCACCGACGTCGCTGCGCGTTTCGAGCTGCGCGACCTCACCCTGGTGCGACGGATCGAGCTCGACGGCACCCACGTGCGCGGCGTCGTCGTCGAGGACCTGCGCACCCGCGAGGAGTCGTTCGTGGCGGTGGACGCCCTGGTGGTCGCCGCCGACGCCTTCCGATCCCCGCAGCTGCTGTGGGCCTCCGGCATCCGTCCTGCGGCCCTGGGCCGCTACCTCACCGAGCACCACGTCGTCATCAGCACCGTCTCGCTGGACGCCGAGCGCATGGCTGCTCTCGTGACGGAGGACGAGTTGCGGAGCGAGCTGGCCCGTCGCGCGACCAACCCCGCCGACCCCGTCGCCGCGGTCAACCGCATCCCGTTCTCCGAGCCCGATCACCCGTACTCGGCGCAGATCATGTACGCCGAGAATCCGCCCTTCGCGCTCGACCCCGCCCACCCGGCAGCCGGCAACCGCTGGGGGTACGTCAACATGGGCTTCGGCGTGCGCAAGTTTCCGCGGGTCGAAGACGGCGTCACGTTCAGCGACGACGAGCTCGACTACCGCGGACTGCCGAACTTCACGATCGAGTACGCCCTCACCGAGCGGGAGGATGCCGAGATCGCCCAGGCCACCGAGCGCCTGCGACGTGCCGGGCACGCGCTCGGCACGTTCGTCGCCGACCCGCGGCTGCTGCCGAACGGTTCGAGCCTGCACTACATGGGCACGATGCGCGCCGGCACCGACCCCGAGACGTCGGTGGCCGACCCGTACTCACGGGTGTGGGGCTTCGACAACCTCCTCGTGGGTGGCAACGGCCTCATCCCGACCGCCAACACGATGAACCCGACGCTCACGAGTGTCGCGATCGCGGTGCGCGGGGCGCGTCGCCTCGCCGAGGAGTTGCGCGGCGGCGGTACGGCCGAGGCAGAGGTGGTCGCCGAGGCGGTGGGGGCGTAAGGGGCCGTCCGGCGCCTCGCCGGCGGGCCAGGGTCGGTCGTGCATGGCGGAGTCGGCGGCGGAATGACGGGGTCGAGAGGCCGGATGCCGGATGCCGGATGCCGGACGCCGGACGCCGGATGCCGTGGTGGTCGGCGGTCGCATCGGCCGCGGCGTACCTCCGCCCGCCCCTGCCCGGCGCCCGCCCTGGCCCACCCTGCACCCGCAGATAATGGGGGAGTGGAGCCCTGGGAGACGCGCGAGTGGTTCGGTGACGTCCTCGACGCGCTCAACCGGCACGACCTCGAGGATCTGCGGGGTTTCCTGCATCCCGCCGTCCGCCGGGCGCATCTGCCCGCCGGCGCCGACGCCTGGGTCGACGAGTACGCCGACCTCTTGCACGGGTTCCCCGACTGGCAGTGGAAGCGCATCCAGCTGCTGGTCGAAGACGACCGGCTCGCGGTGCACCTGCGCGGCGGCGGGACCCACACCGGCTCGTTCGCGCACGTCGCGGCCACCCGTCGCCGCGTGAGCATCGCGTCGTTCGCGATGTACCGGGTGGAGCGGGGCCGCATCGTCGAGGCGAGCGGCACCGACGACGCCGCCCAGATCCGCGCGGCCATCGGCTGAACGGGCACGCCGTCTCGCGCGCGCGCCGCACCCGCGAGACGGCGTCTCGCCGACTAGGTCGGTTGCGGCGTGCGGCCGTTCCCTCGGCGTGGCGTCGTCTCGCGCCGGAAACGCGCTGGCGCGGCGCTGCCCGATCTGTCAAGGGCGGCTCGATGTCGGAGGCCCCCGGTACGTTCGCTCCTGCCCGGTTCCATCGCGGGTGTAAGGAGGGCGGCCATGGGGTCACCCGATCAGCTCGGAGCGGGAGTCATCTGGGCTCGCGTCGAAGAGGGTTTCCATGTCGGCAGCCGCAGCGGCGTGTTCCTCGGCTACATCGACCGCCAGCCCGACGGGGTGTTCCTGGCGCACGACGGGCACTCCCGCGTCGTCGGTCGGTTCGACGCGCTGACCGAGGCGATAGCTGCGGTCACCAACGGCCAGCCTCCGCTCGACGCGCCGATCGCCCTCGACAGGGTGCGCGTGCCTGCGCCCCGTGCGTCCGCCGACGGGAGCGCGGTCGCGTGAGCTCACCCCTGGTCTCCATCTCTTACGTCAGCACCGCCGTCGATGCGTTCGACGACGCGGCCCTCGCCGACCTGCTCGCCCAAAGCCGGGCATCCAACCACGATCACGACCTCACCGGCATGCTGCTCTACCGGCGCGGGCGCTTCTTCCAGGTCTTGGAAGGTCCGGAGCACGCCGTCGACGAGCTCATGGCGACGATCAGGCGTGATCCGCGGCATGCCGAGGTGCGGGTGCTGCTGACCGAGCAGATCGACGAGCGTCGATTCTCGCAATGGACGATGGGGTACGAGCCCATCGGCGTCCCCACGACCCCGCCGCCCGAGGGATTCCGCGATACGTTCGCCGATCTCGAGTCCGACGACGACGGCGCCAGTATCCGTGCCGTCCGCGAGCTGACCGTGTGGTTCCGCGCCCGCACCAGCGTCAGCGCCTGACCTTCACCACCCAAGGAGCACCATGTCCACGATCGTCCTCATCCCCGGCGCGATGCACGGCGCCTGGGTCTTCGAGCCGCTCATCGCCGCGCTCGCCTCTCGCGGGCTGTCGGCCACCGCGCTCGACCTGCCGAGCAGCTCCGCAGACACCGCCGAGATCGGTTCGCTGACCGACGATGTCGAGGCCATCCGTTCGGCTGTCGCCGACCTCGACGGCCCGGTGGTGCTCGCGGCGCACTCCTACGGCGGCGTCCCGGCACGCGCGGCAGCCGCAGCAGTCGATTCCGTGCGCGGACTGGTGATGATCGCCGCGTTCTCCCTGCCCGTGGGCGCTTCGCTCCTCGATGCGCAGGGTGGCGAGTTCCCGCCCGGCTACGAGCGCTCCGCCGACGGCAAGGCCGTGAAGATCGGCGACATCGCTGAGACCATCTACTCGGGTGTCGACCCGGCCGTCGTCGAGACCGCGCTGACCCGCGTGGGGTGGCAGAGCGTCGCGTCGTTCACGCAGCCCGCCCCGGCCGAACCCGGCCCCGATGTGACGGTGACCTACGTCGTCGCCACCGAAGACAAGGCGCTCCCGCCCGAGCAGCAGCGGCAGTGGGCCGACGCCGCCGATGCGCAAGTATCGGTGGCATCCGGCCACTCCCCCCACGTGTCGCACCCCGACGAGGTGGCGGATGCCATCGTCGAGACGGTGCGACGCGTCGAGGCGGCGACCTCCTGACGCCGGTCCCGCGGGAGCGTGAACCGCGGATGCTGTTGACCGAGCGGCTCGAACACCGGCGGTACCCGGAGCGAACGATGGGGCCCGAGCGTATGGGCGCGCCCGAGAACCCCGCCGCTTCTGCCTGGTCGCCACGGGCGAGCGGGCGTTCGGTGACCCGCGCGCGGTAGCGTCGCCCGATGCCCCCTGCATCCGTTGCGGTCCCCGAGCCACCCCGCTCGGCCGGTCGCACCCGTCCGCTCGTGCGCGTCGTCGTGGGTTCCGCTGCTCTGCTCGTCGTGTTTTACGCGTACGTTCTGCGGATCGCGGTAGGCGATGCGAATCCGTTCGACTTCTTCGGATACTTCACAAACCAGACGAGCTCGCTCACCGCGCTCGTGCTCATCGCCGTGGGCGCTCTCGCCCTCAACGGTCGCCGCCCTCCCCCGTGGCTCTCGGTGGCCTGGGGTGTGGGAGCGGCGTGCCTGATCGTCGTCGCCGTGGTCTACAACGCGCTGGTGCCGGGCACGGGTTCCGCCCCGGTGTGGGTCAGCGTCGCGCTGCACGTCGTGTTCCCAGCGTTGGTGCTGATCGACATCGTCTTCTCGCCGGATCGGCCGCGGCTCGCGTGGACGCAGTTGTGGTGGGTGCTGCCCTACCCCCTCGTGTGGATCACCGTCGTGCTACTGCGCGGGGCGACCGACGGGTGGGTGCCCTACGGCTTCCTCCTGCCCGAGCGGGGTCTGCCGTCACTCGCGCTGCACGTCGTCGGCATCCTGATGCTGCTGGTGGTCGCGGCGACGGCGGTGTGGGCGCTCAGCCGGCGGACGTGGCGGCGGTCGGCCGCACGTACTCGGTGATCGTGACGCCGGATGCGAAGGTCGCCGCACTCAGCGGGGTGAATGTCGTGGCGGCGCCGGTTACCCCGCCGAAAAGCGGGATGCCGCCACCGAGGACGACCGGGTTGCTCTTGATGATCAGACGATCGATCTCGGGCAGAAGGCTGCCGGCCAGCGAGCCTCCTCCGCAGAGGTAGATTCCGAGGCCGGGCTTCGCCTTGAGGGCGCGGACGGTCGCGAGCGCATCGCTCGTGTAACGAACACCCGAGGGTTCGTCCGTGCGATGAGTCGCGACGTACTCCGCAAGGTGGGAGTACGGGTTCGTAATCCCCGCGTCGAGGGCCACCGAATAGCTGTTCCACCCCTGAATGACGGTGTCGAATCGGGTCCTCGGGGGGTGAATGCCCAGGGCGTTGAGCACATGGGTCGGAAGAGCGTCGGCGAAGTCCGACACGACGGCCGCCATGTGGTCCCCCTCCGCCAGGAAGGCGTCGAAGGTGCCGTCAGGAGCGGCGATGAAGCCGTCGATGGATGCTGCAACGTAGTAGGTCAGTTCCCGCATGAGGTCTCCGTTCGCGGCGTTGGGATGATTCTCGTGGCGTGCCGGGACGTGGTCATCGGTCGATTCTCGACCAGCCGACCACTCCCGTGCATCCTGCGATCGAGCTCGACGACTCCCTGCCCCGCGGTCACAGTGGCGGGTCGAGGGCGCGAAGCGCGGCATCCATCCGCTCCGCCATGTAGGCGTACCCCGTGTCGTTCGGGTGCAGGCCGTCGGAGGCCATCCAGCTGTCGGACGAGTCGGCGTAGTGCCCGTCGAGCCAGTGGCTCGCGCCGTCGATGTGGTCCGCGTCGATGCGCTCGGCGGCGGCCTCGACCCACCCGGCGATGACGTCGACCGAGGCGGGCCGGTCGTCGGTGTACCAGAACGGTTCGACCACGACGATGCGCGCGTCGGGGAGCCCGTCGCGCAGGCGATCGAGGTCGCTGTCGATGGCGGTGTGGATCTCATCCGGGGCGCGGTCGTAGCTGAAGTTGTCGTTCAGCCCCATCGTGACGAACACGATGTCGGGGTCGTCGTCGATGATCAGCGCGGGGATGTCGTCGAGCCCGGGCCCCATCGAGGCGCGGCGGTTGACGAAACCCAGCCCGTTCTCGGAACGGTTGATCTCGCGCCAACCGCGCTCGGCCGACACGACCGTCGACCAGCGCTTCTCGGGCGAGCTCGCGCCCGTCCCGCGTGTGTAGGAGTCGCCGTAGAACGCCACGACCGGCGCGTCAGCGTCGAGAACGGGCGTCGGGGAGGGAGCTTCGGGGCTCGGGGTGGAACACGCGACGAGGCCCAGGAGAAGGGATGCCACGGCTCCTAGGCCCAGCAGTCGTCGCGCGCGCATGTGCCCATTCTCGCTCCGTGGATTATCGGTAGGGCCCGAGCGGTGCCCGGCCCGCGTCTCAGCCGCGGAAGCACCACCGCCCCTCGCTCGGAGCCGGGGGTCGCTGCAATCCGTGAGGACGTCATGCCCCCGGTGCTTCGCCGACCACCTCCAGCGAGCGACCTGTCGCGCGATACGCGTCGCGGGCCGCTGCAATCCGCGAGGACGTCATGCGCCCGGCCCCTCCCCGACCACTTCCAGCCGAGCGACCTGACGCGCGATCCGCGTCGCGCGCACGGTCTCGTTCGCGGCCGTGACCACGGGGTGCAGCACCGCGTACCGCTGCGTCTTGTTCAGGGCGCCGAACGCGCGCGCGGCCGTAGGTACGGCATCCAGGGCCGCCTGAAGATCCGGCGGGACCTCGATCGTCGCAGGACCGGCGTACGCGCGATCCCACCGCCCGTCGGCCTGGGCCTTCGCGATCTCGTCGGCTCCGCGCGGGCGCATCCGCCCCTCATCGGCCAGGCGGGCGACGATGTCGACGTTGCGCGTCGACCACAGCGACCGAGAGCGGCGGGGCGTGAAGTGCTGCCAGAAGGTCGTGGCATCCCGTGACTGCCGGCGACCGTCGATCCATCCGCTGCAGAGAGCTTCTTCGAGCGCTTCGGCGTAGGTGAGCGTCGTGGGAGTGGTGGTGCCCTTCTTCGCGAGCACAACGCGTACGCCGTCGCTCACGCTCTCGTTCTCATCGAGCCACGCGCGCCAGCGTTCGACGTCGGCGACGATCAGTTCGGGGATGTCTGCCATGGATCGCGCTCCTCACGTCGTGTCTGAGACCGTAGCGAACCCCTCCGACATCCGGGCCCTACCCGAGCGACGGTCCGCGGGGCAAGCGGCCCCTCCCAGGTCGTCGCCGCCGCCACGATGGGGGGATGCGATCTGTGACCTATGCCGGTGAGACCGTGACCACGACCGACGATGTCGCCGAGGCGCTCGTGCAGCTGACGGCGTCGATCGCCGCCGACGGGCATGCCCAGGCGGTCAGCATCCCCATCGTCACCGCCACGGGCGAGACCGATCAGGCCGAGCTGGTCATCGGCGTCGGCAACGACGTGCTGAGTGCGCCGGCCCGCGACTGGACCGGCGACGAGCCCGACTTCGCGTGGGCCGCCGAGGAGCTCCGCCAGCATCAGCGTTTCCCGCACGCGCCCGCGATCGCGCAGGAGCAGACGCTCGCTTCCGACAACCCGGATGCCTTCTGGGACCCCGACCTCGACGGCTTCACCCGCGCCTGACCCGCGGTCCGTTGGTCTGGGGCGGGTTTCGCCGTTCCGGTGGAGGATTCGCGCCCCGAAGAGCGGAAGTCGCCCCAAATCGCACCCCGCATCCACCGGGGGAGCTCGTCAAGCGGGCCGCGGTCGGCGGGCGTCGACGTAACGTGAGGGCTCCACGGCGGGCGTGACCGGTTCATCACCCCGACGTGTGAGCCCCGGACAGTCCGGGCGGTGTCGCCGTTTCGCGTCGCCGCCCGGACGCTCGGCGGTGTCGTGAACCAGATGCCGTTCGTCGGGCGTGAGACGATACGCAGATGGCCGGCCGGTATGTCAGCGACTTCCTGCGGGCGAACGTGAGCATGGTGGTCGCGATCGCCGCCGGCGTCGTCGTCCTCTTCTCGCTGCCGGACGGCGGTCGCGAGTTCGCGGGTGAGCAGAGCCCGCTCCTCTTGGGGTTCCTGGTCGCATGGCCCGTGTTCGTCGGGGTGTATCTCGCGTGGACGCACGTCGCCTACGCACGGCAAGGTCCGCGGGGCATGCGCTCGGCCGCCCAGCGCGAGACCCGCTCGCTCCGGAGCTTCTGGCGGCGCCTGTTCGGTCACGGCGGGGCATCGACGTGGACCATGACGGGGGCGTTCGTCGCGGTGGGAGTGACGATCTACCTCGCCCAGACCCCGGAGTTCCGTGGCAACGGAGTTCTCGTCGCTCTGGGCCTGCTGTGCGTGTCGTGCTCGTGGGCGCTGATGGTCTACGCCTTCGCGCTCGAGTACTTGCGGCTGTCGGTGAGCGACGGCGACCACATCGCCCTCGAGGTGAGCGAGCACCCGATCTTCGCGGACTACCTCACGTTCGCGGTCCTGGTGTCCGCCATGGCTGCGACGGTGTCCGCCCGCGTGACGAGCAGGCAGGCGTGGACTCTCGTCCGTCTCAACGTCCTCTTCGCCTTCGCCTTCAACTCGGTCATCGTGGCGATGATGGTGTCTCTCCTCTTCGGAGGTTTGCTCGCTGCATGACACCGAGACGGTCGCCGGCTCCGGGCGAACCTTGTCAGGATGGACGCATGCTGCATTCCCTCGTCACCGGCGCTTCCCGCGGTATCGGCCGGGCCATCGCCGTTGCCCTCAGCGAGCGCGGGGATCGCGTCGCCGTCCACTACGGCCGCGATCGGGATGCCGCGGACGAGACACTCGCGCTCCTGCATGGCGAGGGACATCTCGTCGTCGGCGGCGACCTCTCCGACCCGGCGACGGCGGAGCGCGTCGTGAGCGACGTCCTCGAGGCGTTCGGGCGGATCGACGTGCTCGTCAACAACGCCGCGATCGCGCCGAACACGGCGACCTCGCATCCCATCTCCACCGTCGACTACGCCACCTGGCACCGCATCTGGGAGCAGATGGTCGACGTCGACCTGCGCGCCCCCGCGAACGTGACCTTCCTGGTCGCGCGGTCCCTCATCGAACGGGGACTCCCCGGGTCGATTGTGAACGTCGGTTCGCGAGGGGCATTCCGCGGAGAGCCGGAGTTCCCCGCCTACGGCGCCGCGAAAGCCGGCCTGCACGCGATGGGCCAGTCCCTCGCGGTCGCCCTCGCCCCGCACGGCATCGCCGTAACCAGTGTCGCGCCCGGTTTCGTCGGCACCGACAGGCAGCAGGAGAAGCTCTCCGGCGCGGCGGGTGACGGCATCCGGGATCAGAGCCCGTTCGGCCGCGTCGCGACCCCGGAAGAAGTGGCGGATGCCGTGGCCTACCTCAGCTCGCCCCGCTCGCAGTGGGCGTCGGGCGCGATCCTCGACCTGAACGGCGCCTCGCACCTGCGCACCTGAGCCGTGTGAACCGCGGGCGGGGCGACGTCACGGACGTGCCACGAGGGCCCGTGCGCCCGGCGGCGAGGGTCTGCGCTCACTCCTGGGGAGGAGCCGTGGGGCGGCGCCCGCGCATTTCGACGCCGAGGCGCACCCCTCCCACGATGACGAGCAGGAACCCCACGGCGGCGAGGTTCCACCGCCAGAGCCCCTCGAGCCCGAAAACGGACGAGGATGCGAACGCGAAGGTCGCGGCGATGAACAGCCAGACCGCGACCTGTGAGGGGTTTTCGGGTTTGGTCATGCCCCCACGGTAGGCAAAAGGTTGCCGCGTTCGCATCCACCGCAGGACGGACATAGGCGTGCGCGGAGCCTCCGGCGGCGTGTGCCACCCGCTGCGGATCGGTTCCTACGGCACCCACGCGAAAGGTCCGCCACACCGGCTGCGCCGGCATGTCGGACCTTTGGAGGGGCTGACGGGAATCGTCCCCACCACCCCTCCACGCGCCGCTGCGCAGCGCGCGGAGCCTCAGGCGGCAGGGGCCCACCCAAGGGTTCGCTTCACGGTGACATGAAAGCCCTCCCGGGCGGCCGATGGCCACCCGTGAGGGCTTTGAGGGGCTGACGGGAATCGAACCCGCGCTATCTGCTTGGGAAGCAGAAGTTCTGCCATTGAACTACAGCCCCGGATGCCCTGCGGCAACCCGGCCAGCATAACAGCGTCCGGCCCGCATCCCGTGGCATCCGGACATCCTTCGCCGAGACCGCATCCGTTCACCGAGGCCGCATGCGATTGCCGTCAAACCCGTGCGGTTTCGGCAAACGGATGCGGTCTCGCGGCGGGCGTGCCCGGCGGATGCAGTCTCGTAGCGGTGCGCGCCGCCGGCGAGCCCGATGTGGACGGCCGGGTCACCCGCCGACATGCGGGCGGCGCGGCCACCGACGCCGCCCTAGGCTGGGGCCGTGCTGCTCTCCGATCGCGACATCCGGGCCGAACTCGACGCGAAGCGTCTCGGCCTCGACCCCTACGACCCGGCCATGGTGCAGCCGTCGAGCGTCGACGTGCGGCTCGACCGCTACTTCCGGCTGTTCGACAACCACAAGTACCCCTTCATCGATCCCGCCGAAGACCAGCCCGAGCTCACACGCCTCATCGAGGTGGATCCCACCGAACCGTTCATTCTTCACCCGGGTGAATTCGCCCTCGGGTCGACCTATGAGCGAGTCAGCCTGCCCGACGACGTCGCCGCGCGCCTCGAGGGCAAGTCGTCTCTCGGTCGACTCGGCCTTCTGACCCACTCGACGGCCGGCTTCATCGACCCGGGCTTCTCGGGCCACGTCACCCTCGAGCTGTCGAACGTCGCCACCCTGCCCATCAAGCTCTGGCCGGGCATGAAGATCGGGCAGGTCTGCTACTTCCGCCTCACCTCGCCCGCCCAGAACCCCTACGGCTCGGGCCCCTACGGCAACCGCTACCAGGGCCAGCGGGGCCCCACGGCCTCTCGCTCGGCTCTGAACTTCCACCGCACCGACGTCGGCTCCACCGACGCGGGCTCGCTCGGCGGCTGACCGACGTCGCCTATTGACGCGGCGCCCTCCGGCGCCGAGATCACACCTCTTCGCCGAGGTCACCCGTGTTTGCGCGCAAACGCGTGTCGTCTCACGAAACGGGTGTGATCTCGCGGACGAGACCGGCGGATGCCGCCGCCCCGCCCCACGCCACGCCGCCGACCTCACCCGCCCACATCAGTGCGCCGTCCGCACGCCCATCAGGTCCTGCACCAGCACCGCGGCCACCCGCCCACCTTGTCCGGCCGCGACGATCAGCTGCTGGGGACCGGGCGCCGCGGCATCCCCCGCCGCGTACAGTCCCGGCACCGACGTGCGGCCGGAGCGGTCCGTGACGAGGTGCCCGTCGGCGTCGCAGTCGGGGGTGAGCGGATCGAGGAAGTCGTGCGCGGCGTGCCACGTCGGCCGCACGAAACCGCCCGCCACCGCGAGCGAGGAACCGTCGGCGAAGCGCACGGCGCCGACCTGTCCGCGCTCGCCCTCGAGGTCGGCGATCGCGCGCCTCTCGACAGCGATTCCGGATGCCACCAGCTCGGCCTCGTCCGCCGGCTCGATGACCGCTGCGCCGTTGGTGCACACCGTGAGCTGCGACGTCCAGCGGGTGAGCAGCCGCGCACGGTCGGCGAGGTCGGACGTCTCGCCGATCAGGGCCACCGGCCGGTCCTGCAACTCCCACCCGTCGCACGCGGCGCAGCTGAAGATCGACATGCCGTAGAACGACCGCAGGTTCGGCACGTCGGGCAGCGTCTCGCGCAGCCCCGTCGCCACCACGACCGTGCGGGCGGCGAGAATCGGGGATGCCGCCGCGGCACGACCCGTGAGCGTCGCGACGAAGCCGTCGGCATCCGCCTCGATCCGCGCGACGGCGGACCGATCCAGGATGCGCACCCCGTCGTAGGCGCGCAGTTCGTCGCGGGCGAGCTTGCGCAGTTCGATCGGTGAGATGCCGTCGCGGGTGAGGAAACCGTGCGAGCGCAGGGTCGCGGCGTTGCGTGGCCGGCCGGTGTCGACCACCACGACCGAGGCGCGGGCGCGGGCCAGGTTCAGCGCGGCCGACAGTCCCGCCGGCCCCCCGCCGACGATGAGAACATCGGCGTTCGCGACGCCGCCGGGGAGTCCGTCTGAGGACGCCGCGGCGACGGAGTCGGCGCCGCGGGCTAGCGCCCCGCGCGCGCGGTCCCCGACGGAGGGCACCCCACCCGTCTGTTCACTCATGCGCCTGCGGCGGCAGCTCCGCCACGACGGGGTGGTCTTTCGCGATCACGCCGACCTTGGCGGCTCCACCGGGCGAGCCGATGTCGTCGAAGAACTCGACGTTCGCCTTGTAGTAGTCGGCCCACTCCTCAGGGAGGTCGTCTTCGTAGTAGATCGCCTCGACGGGGCAGACGGGCTCGCAGGCGCCGCAGTCCACGCACTCGTCGGGGTGGATGTACAGCGACCGCTCGCCCTCGTAGATGCAGTCGACGGGGCACTCATCGATACAGGCGCGATCCTTCACGTCCACGCAGGGAAGGGCGATCACGTAGGTCATGAGACGAAGGCCCCCGACCGCGACACGGAGACCTGCTCCTCGCGCGACACGACCTTGACCCGCTCGCGGGTGTGCTCGTGCGCGGCGCCGAGCGCGCGCTCGTGCGCGTCGAGCGTGCGCCAGCCCTCCCACGTGGTGAACTGCACGCCACGCTCGGCTAGAGCCTCGAGCACGTCGCCGTCGACCGTGGGGGCCGTCAGGGCGCCGGCCTCGATGTCGGAGACCAGGTGGGCGATGGTCTCCATGGCATCCGACTTCGTGTGCCCGATGAGACCCACAGGGCCGCGCTTGATCCACCCCGTCGCATACAGTCCCGATACGACCTCGGAGCCCTCCACGACCCGACCCTCGACGTTGGGCACGACGCCGCGCACGGCGTCGAACGGCGCACCGAGCACGGGGCTCGAGAAGTATCCGACCGCGCGGTACACCTGCTGCACGGCGATCTCGCGGATCTCGCCGGTGCCGCGCACGGTGCCGTCGCCGACGGGTTCTGTGCGCTCGAAACGCAGGCCCTCGACGCGCTTGTCGCCGAGCACGGCGAGCGGGGAGTGGTAGAAGTGCAGGTGCAGGCGGCGGCTCGCGCCGGTCTGCTCCCGCGTGCGCCAGCTGTTGAGGACGCGCAGCATCACCTTGAGCTGGTTGTTGGACGCCTGGGCGGGGTCGGCATCGACGAAGTCCTCGTCGTGCACGACGATGTCGACGTTCGGCACCTCGCCGAGCTCGCGCAGCTCGATGGGCGTGAACTTGATGTCGGCGGGTCCGCGGCGACCGAACACGTGCACGTCGGTGACGGCGGAGGCCTCGAGACCGTGCAGCACGTTGTCGGCGATCTCGGTCGATCGCAGGTCGACGGCGTGCTTGGCGAGCACGCGGGCGACGTCGAGGGCGACGTTGCCGTTGCCGATCACAGCGACCTCGCGGTCGTCCAGCGGCCAGTCGCGGGGAACGTCGGGGTGGCCGTCGTACCAGGCGACGAAGTCGGCCGCGCCGTACGAGCCGGGCAGGTCGATGCCGGGGACGTCGAGCGGCGCATCGCGCAGGGCCCCGGTGGCGAGGATCACGGCGTCGTAGCGGGAGTGCAGCTCGTCGACCGCGATGTCGCGGCCCACCTCGACGTTGCCGATGAAGCGGGTGGAACCGGCGTCGAGCATCTCGTGCAGCGAGTCGACGATGCCCTTGATGCGCGGGTGGTCGGGCGCGACGCCGTAGCGGATGAGGCCGTAGGGCGCGGGCAGCGAGTCGAAGAGGTCGATCGCGACCGTGCCGCCGGCGTCGGTCACCGCGCGCGTGAGGATGTTGCCCGCGTAGATGCCGGCGGGGCCGGCGCCGACGATCGCGACACGGAGCGAGGTGAGAGAAGACGAGGTCACAGCGAAGGGGCCTTTCGGGGAACGGCGAGGGGGTCGAAGGTGAGATCGAGGGATGCCAGGGCGGCGGGCGCGTAAGGACTGAGGCGCACGACGTCGCCGACGACCACGACGGCGGGGGAGCGCACCCCGCGCTCCGCGGCTTGGGCCGCGATGGTGGCGAGGGTGCCGACGGTGACGCGCTGGCGCGCGCCGAATCCATCCTCCACGATCGCGACGGGGCAGTCGCCGCCGCGCTCGCCGCGGGCGAGGGTCAAGGCCGACTGCGCGAGGGTGCCGACGCCCATGAGCAGCACGACGGTGTGGTCGCGTCCGCCGCCGAGGGGCAGGAGCTGGTCGTGGGCGGTCGCCACGGTGAAGCTCGTCGCCACCCCGCGGTGGGTGAGCGGGATGCCGGCGAGGGCGGGCACCGACACGGCGCTCGTGACGCCGGGCACCACGCGCACGTCGATGCCGGCCTCTTGGCACGCGAACAGTTCCTCGCCACCGCGGCCGAACACGTACGGGTCGCCGCCTTTGAGGCGCACGACGGTGCGACCGGACTGCGCCTCGCGCACCAGCAGGGCGTTGATGGCATCCTGCGGCACGGCGTGATGGCCGGGGAGCTTGCCGACGTCGATCACCTCGGCGGTCAGGTGCACGCCGTCTGCCGCGAGGCCGTCGAGCACCCCGCGGGCGCCGAGACGGTCGGCGACGATGACGTCGGCGGACTCGAGGGCGCGCAGCCCCCGGAGGGTCAGCAGGCCCGCATCTCCCGGGCCCGCGCCGACGAGCCACACGGTTCCGGATGCCGCGGCCCCGGCTGTCGGCGGAGCGCCGAGCTCCGTGGCATCCGGGGCGCCGAGCTCGACGGCATCCGCGCGAGCGGTGGTCGATGTCGGCGAGGAAGCAGCATCGGGTGCCGCGGCTTCCGCTCGCTCGCTCGCCGCGTCGGCGGGAACCGGCCCGATCGTCGCGCCGGCGCCGGAGGCCGCGGCATCCGCCCCCTCCGTCACCCCGCTCATCGCGCCCCGCCCGACAGCAGCAGGCCGCGACCGCGCAAAATGCGCCGCTCGATGGGGCCGAAGAAGGCCAGTTCGATCAGGATGCCGATCCCGAGGATGACGACGATCGTGGCGAGGACGCCGGCGAGGTCGGCGAGGTCGCGGGTCTGCTGCAGCATCGTGCCGAGACCGAAGCCGATCGTGCCGCCCGAGGTGATGATCTCGGCTGCCATCAGCGAGCGCCACGAGAACGCCCAGCCCTGCTTGAGCCCGGCGAAATAGCCGGGGAGGGCGGCGGGGAGGATGACCGAGGTCGCGAGCTGCCAGCGCGAGGCGCCCAGCACGGTGCCGACGCGCCGCAGCTGCGGCGGCACCTGATCGACACCGGCGATGAGGCCGTTGACGATCGAGGGGATCGCGCCCATCAGGATGACGAAGTAGGCCGTGGCATCCGTCAATCCGAACCAGATGATCGCGGCGGGCACCCACGCCACCGACGGCAGCACCTGCAGTCCCGAGATGATCGGGCCGACGGCGCGACGGATCGGGCGTACCTCGGCCAGCAGCAGACCGATGGGGGTGCCGATGACGATGGCGATGAGGAATCCCAGGACGCCGCGTTCGAGGCTCGTCAGCACGGCCTCCTGCAGCCGGCCGCTGTCCCAGGCGTAGCTCAGCGCGCCGAGAACGTCGGCGGGGCTGGGGGCCTTGTCGGGGCGCGGGTCGGCGATGACGATGTAGAGCTGCCACGCGGCGACCAAAAGGACGACGAAGATGATCGGCGGCAGCACGCTCGACCAGAACGTGCGCCAGCGGCCGGCGCCCGCGTCGGTCGTGGTCTGCAGGTTGTCGAGGCCCGCCTCGAGGCTGCGGAGGTCGTCGGCCGTGGCCGTGGTGTCAGCGCGCATTGCGGCGGATCTCCTTGCGCAGTTCGTCGGTGATCTCGACCGACAGGGCGGCGACCTCGGGCGATTCGATGCGGCGGCCCTCTGTGCGCTCGATGCGCCACTCGTTGACGACGCGGCCGGGACGGCTGCCCAGCAGCACGACGCGCTCGCCGAGGCGGGCCGCCTCGCGCACGTTGTGGGTGACGAACACGATGGTGCGGCCGGTCGCGCGCCACACCCGCTCGAGCTCCTCGTGGAGCAGGTCGCGGGTGATGGCGTCGAGGGCGGCGAAGGGCTCGTCCATCAGCAGCACGGGCCGGTCCTGCGCGAGGGCGCGGGCGAGGGCCACGCGCTGCCGCATGCCACCCGAGAGCTCGTGCGGGCGCTTGTCGGCGGCATCCGCGAGGTTGACGGTGTCGAGCAGGGCGAGGGCCTCGTCGCGCCGACGGGCGCGCGGCACCCCGCGCAGGCGTAGGGCCAGCTCGACGTTGCGGCGCGCGCTCAGCCAGGGCATGAGGGCCGACTCCTGGAACATGACCGCCGAGCCCTCGGGGGGAGTCTCGATGCGTCCCGCGGTGGGACGGTCGAGGCCGGCGATGAGGTTCAGCAGGGTCGACTTGCCGCAGCCGGATGCGCCGAGGAGGCACACGAACTCGCCCGGGGCGAAGTCGAGGGTGATGTCGTCGAGGACGACCGGGCCCGCACCGAAGCGCTTCGAGACGCCGTCGATGCGCACCGCCGGAGCGGTGGTGAGGGCGGGTGCCGGTGCGTCGGTGCGGGCCGTGGTCATGTCACTCCTCGCCGAGGCCGGCGGCCGAGACCTTCGCCGCGCCGCTGGTCGCGAGCTGCGCATTGAGCAGCCGCAGGTCGAACAGGCCCTCGATCGAGCCCTCCTTCTGCGTACCCGCCGCGACACCGTTCTCGACCAGCGTCTGGAAGGTGTCGGCGTGCGGGTCGACCGAGTACGTCACGTGCTCCAGCGCCCGCGCGATGACGGCGTCGGCGAGCGGCTTGCCCGTGTCGGCGGCGATCTGCGCGTTGATGACGGAGGCGGCCTCATCGGCGTTGTCGGCGATCCATTTCACGGATGCCTCGTGCCCGGCCAGCAGCTTCGACACCGTCTCGGGGTGCTGGTCGAGGAAGTCCTTGCGCACCAGCAGCACGGTGGTGGGGAACTGCCCGTCGGGCCACTCGTCGGCCTCGTCGACGAGCACCTTCGCGCCCGCGTCGATCACCAGGCGTGACACCCACGGCTCCGGCAGCCACGCGCCGTCGAGCTGTCCGTCCTTGAACAGCTGGAACGTCTGCGCGTTCTCGGTCGGGGTGATGGTGACGTCGCCGCCGCCCGAGGTGTCGGTCTCGAAGCCCTGCTCCTTCAGCCAGCCCCGGAGCGCCACGTCCTGCGTGTTGCCGAGCTGCGGGGTGGCGAGGGTCTTGCCCTTCAGGTCCGCCGGGCTGTCGATGCCGTCGCGCACGACGAGGGCCGCCCCGCCGGTCGCGGCGCCCGCGACGATGCGCGCCGACTCGCCGCGCGACTGGATGAACGTGTTGATCGAGGGGTTCGGTCCGATGTAGGTCGCGTCGATCGCGCCGGCCGACAGGGCCTCGATGGCGGCGGGACCGGCGTTGAACACCTCGGTCGACAGCGTCGTATCGCCGAGGGCCTCCTGCAACAGGCCTTCCTGCAGACCGACCAGTGCCGGCGCGTGGGTGACGTTGGCGAAGTAGCCGAGGCGGAGTTCGGCGGCCGGGCCCTGGTCGGCACCCTCGGCCGAGGCGGCGGGCCCCGTGGCGCAGCCGGCCATCATGGCCGCAATCAGTCCCAGGGTTGTGATCGCGGTCGCGGTGCGCAGTGTCTTCACGGTTCGCCTCCTTCGTAGGCAGTAGGGCGTGCGCCGGTCGGCGCGGTGGGGCCCGCTGGATGGCGGGTCGGGTCGGGCGCGCCGTGCGGGCGCGCGGATGGGATCGGCGCCGGTCAGCGCACGATTCCGGCGGCGAGAGTCGCGCCGTCGGACGGGTGGATGACGAGGAACGAGCCCTCGTGGCGGCTGTCGCGGTACGGCTCCAGCGGCAGGTCGGCGGCCAGGCGCAGGCGCGCGCGGCCGATGTCGTTCGTCTCGAGTCGGCCGGCGTCGACGTGGGTGAGGGCGTCGAGGTCGTACCGGGAATCGATGGATGCCACGATCGCCTGCACCGTGGCGGTGCCGTGCTTCACGAGCACGCGCGCGCCGGGGGTCAGGGGCCGCGCGTCGAGCTGGAAGAGCTCGACGTCGGCCTCGCGGCGGGCCGGGGGCAGCGTGCCCGCCGAGGCGATGACGGCGCCGCGGGCGGCATCCACGTCGTCGGCGAGTTCGAGCGAGACGGACTGCGGGGCCACGGCGCTGTCGGCCGGAACACCCGCGACCCGGATGCCGCGCACCACCGTGCGAACGCCCGAGCCCGACACCTCGACCTCGTCGCCCACGCGCACGGCGCCACGGGAGATGCGCCCGGCGACCGCGCGGTAGTCGCGCAGAGCCGTGGCGGTATCGGGGTCGGCGGCGAGCTCCGGCGACAGCCCGCCCTGCGGCCGGATGACCGACTGCACGGGCAGGCGCAGCGGCTCGCCGGCGCGGGTGGACTCGTCGGCGGAGGGGAGGGTTTCGAGCAGCTCGAGCAGCGCGGGGCCGTCGTACCAGGGCGTGCGGGTGGAGCGGTCGACGATGTTGTCGCCCTCGAGGGCCGACACGGGCAGCACGTGCAGGTCGTCGATCTCGAGCTCGGTCGCCACCGCTCGCGCGTCGGCGGAGACGCGGGCGAACACCTCGGCGGAGAAGTCGACGAGGTCGATCTTGTTCACGGCGATGATCACGTGCGGCACGCGCAGCAGCGCGACCACGGCGAGGTGGCGACGCGTCTGCTCGACCACGCCGGCGCGGGCGTCGACGAGCACGACGACGGCGTCGGCCGTGGTGGAGCCCGTGACCATGTTGCGCGTGTACTGCACGTGCCCGGGGCAGTCGGCGAGGATGAACGACCGCGTGCCGGTGGCGAAGTAGCGGTAGGCGACGTCGATCGTGATGCCCTGTTCGCGCTCGGCCCGCAGACCGTCGGTCAGCAGCGCGAAATCGAACGCGCCGTGCGCGAAGCCGCGGTCGGCCGAGGTGCGCGCGACCTGCTCGAGCTGGTCGGCGAGGATCGCCTTCGCGTCGTGCAGCAGGCGTCCCACGAGCGTGGACTTGCCGTCGTCAACGGAGCCCGCGGTGGCGAAGCGGAAGAGCGTCGGCTCGGTCGTCCGGACCGGCGCCTCGAGGGTGTCGAGAGACATCAGAAGTACCCGTCCTTCTTGCGGTCCTCCATGGCCGCCTCGCTGAGACGGTCGTCGGCGCGGGTGGCCCCGCGTTCGGTGATGGTGGTGCGGGCGACCTCGGCGACGATGGCCGTGAGGTCGGCGGCATCCGATTCGACCGCTCCGGTGCAGCTCATATCTCCCACGGTGCGGTAGCGGACGGTGCGCACCTCGACCCGCTCGTCCTCACGGGGAGGGGAGAACGGACCGACCGGATGCCACATGTCGCCCCGGCGATACACCTCGCGTTCGTGCGCGAAGTACAGCGGCGGCAGCGCGATGGCCTCGCGCTCGATGTAGCGCCAGATGTCGAGCTCGGTCCAGTTCGAGATCGGGAACGCGCGCACGTGCTGGCCGGGGGTGTGGCGACCGTTGTACAGGCTCCACAGTTCCGGCCGCTGGTTACGCGGGTCCCACTGCCCGAACTCGTCGCGCAGCGAGATGATGCGCTCCTTCGCCCGCGCCTTGTCCTCGTCGCGGCGGGCCCCGCCGAAGACGGCGTCGTGGCGGCCGGCGGCGATGGCATCCAGCAGCGGCAGTGTCTGCAGCGGGTTGCGCGTGCCGTCGGAGCGCTCCTGCAGGCGGCCGTCGTCGATGTAGTCCTGCACGCGCGCGACCTCGAGGCGCAGGCCGAGGCGCTCGACCGTCTCGTCGCGGAACGCCAGCACCTCGGGGAAGTTGTGGCCCGTGTCGACGTGCAGCACGGGGAAGGGCACGCGGCCCGGCGCGAACGCCTTCGTCGCGAGGTGCAGCACCACGACGGAGTCCTTGCCGCCCGAGAACAGCAGCACGGGCCGCTCGAACTCGGCGACGACCTCGCGGATGACGTGGATCGCCTCGGCCTCGAGCAGGTCGAGGGTGGAGAGGGCAGTGGATGCCGTGGACACAGCGCTCATGTGTGCAACCCGCATTCGGTCTTCGACAGGCCCGCCCAGCGGCCGGACCGGGGATCTTCGCCCGGGGCGACCGGGCGCGTGCACGGCTCGCACCCGATGGAGGGGTAGCCGTGGGTGAGGAGGAGGTTGACCGGCACCTTCTGGTCGTTGGCGTACCCGATGAGGTCGTCGAAGCTCCACGCCGCGACCGGGTTCACCTTGACGAGGCCGTTGCGCTCGTCCCAGGTGACCAGCGGGGTGTTCGTTCGCGTGGGCGCCTCGTCGCGGCGGACGCCGGTGAACCACACCTCGTAGCCGCCGAGCGCTCCCTGCAGGGGGTCGACCTTGCGGCGGGCGCAGCACAAGGCGGGGTCGCGCTCGTACAGGCGCGCGCCGAACTCGTCATCCTGTTCGGCGACCGTCTGCTCGGGCAGCACGTCGACGACGCGTACGTCGAGGGCGCGGTCGACCTCGTCGCGCGTGAAGTGGGTCTCGCGGAAGTGATAGCCGGTGTCGAGGAAGAGCACGTCGACGTTCGGCAGCTGCTCGGACACGAGGTGCGGCAGCGCGGCATCCGCCATCGAGCACGCCACCGCCGCGGCTTCGGGCGCGAAGTGCCGGGCGACCCAGGCGATGACTTCGGCGGGGGTCGCCTCATCGGCCGCGAGGCTGCGGAGCTCTTCGTTGCCCTGTTCGGCGAGGGCTTCGAGCTCGGCGGCGCCGCGGCGCGCGGTGATGCGGGGGGCGAGCGACACGGTCACTGCAGGGCCTCCTCGTCGGCGCGGTGGGCCCACTGGGCGAAGGTCTCGTCGATGCCGGCGTCGCGGTCGTCGAGGAAGCGGTGCACGACCCGGTCCACGTAGTCGGCGATGCCGTCGGCGGCGACCTTGAGGCCGCGGACCGTGCGACCGAGGCCGGCCTCGTCGCGGTCCTGGGAGGCGAGCCCTCCGCCGAGGTGCACCTGGTAGCCGGGCACCTGCTCGCCGTCGATCGTGACGAGCTGACCCTTGAGGCCGATGTCGGCGGTCTGGATGCGTGCGCACGAGTTGGGGCAGCCGTTGACGTGCAGCGAGATGGGGTGCGGCAGGTCGAAGCCCGCGAGGCGCTCCTCGAGCTCGAGGACCGCGGCGGTGGCGTTGACCTTGGTCTCGACGATCGCGAGCTTGCAGAACTCGATGCCGGTGCACGCGATGGTGCCGCGGCGGATGAGACTCGGTCGTGCCTGCAGGCCGAGGTCGTCGAGACCGGCGACGAGCGACTCGACCCGGTCCTCGGGGATGTCGAGGATGACGACCTTCTGGTGCGGGGTCGTGCGCAGCCGCGTCGATCCGTGCTCCTCGATGAGGTCGGCGAGACGGGCGAGGGTGGTACCCGAGACGCGGCCGACGACGGGCGTCGCGCCGACGTAGAAGCGGCCGTCCTTCTGACGGTGGATGCCGACGTGGTCACCGGGGGCGGCGGGCTTGGGCAGCGTGGGACCGTCGGGCAGGGCGTAGCCGAGGTATTCGTCCTGCAGCACCTGCCGGAACTTCTCGGTCCCCCACTCGGCGAGAAGGAACTTCAAGCGCGCCTTGTTGCGGAGGCGCCGGTAGCCGTAGTCGCGGAAGATCTGCGCGACGCCGTGCCAGGCTTCGGCGACCCGCTCGGGTGCGACGAAGACACCCAGGCGCTCGCCGAGGCGCGGGGTGGTCGACAGGCCGCCACCGACCCACAGGTCGTACCCGATGCCGAGCTCGGGGTGCTCGACGGCGACGAAGGCGACGTCGTTGATCTCGTGCACCACGTCGTGGTTGGGGTGGCCGGTGATGGCCGACTTGAACTTGCGCGGAAGGTTCGAGAGCGTCGGATCGCCGATGAAGCGGCTCGTGATCTCGTCGATCTGCGGCGTCGGGTCGATGAGCTCTTCGGCGGAGATCCCCGCGACGGGGGAGCCGAGCACGACGCGCGGCACGTCGCCGCACGCCTCGGTCGTGCCGAGCCCGACCGCTTCGAGCCGGCGCCAGATCTCGGGCATCGACTCGACCTCGACCCAGTGCAGCTGCACGTTCTGGCGGTCGGTGAGATCGGCGGTGTCGCGGCCGAACTCCTGCGAGATGCCGGCGATGACGCGCAGCTGCTCGGTGGTGAGCTGCCCGCCGTCGATGCGCACGCGGAGCATGAAGTACTCGTCTTCGAGCTCTTCGGGGCTCAGGGTGGCGGTGCGACCGCCGTCGATGCCGGGCTTGCGCTGGGTGTACAGGCCCCACACGCGGAACCGGCCGTGCAGATCGGTCGGGTCGATGGAGGTGAAGCCGCCCGCGGCGTAGATGTTCTCGATGCGCTCGCGCACGGCCAGACCGTCGTCGACCTGCTTCCACTCCTCGTTTCCGTTGAGAGGCGTGGTGCCGTCGATCTTCCATTGCCCGTTGGGCTTGGTCGACGGGCGCGGCGGCCGGGTGGCGGCGCGCGGTGGGGTGTGGCTGGTGGTCACGATGCGACTGTTCCTTCGCTGCGCCGGTGCGGCATACCGGCGGTATTCCCCCAGACGCTAGAGCGGGCTGCGGATGCCGGCCAATGAGTGCGTCTCAGAGCGTCGCGAAGTGACACGGGGCGTCACGTACGACCGCGGATGTTGCGTGATCAGCCGGAACGCAGTAGCTCGGGGTCCGCGACCGTGGTCCCGCACGGGGGCCTCGGCCGCGGACGCATCGCAGGACTCATGCCTGAGGCTCGGTGGCAGCGCCGCCCGCCTCGCGTCCGCGCTGGAAGCCGGCGTCGAAGCCGCGCTCGAACGCGCGTTCGTGGCCACGGCGGTGATCGTGGCGGGGTCCGCCGTCGCGACCGTGCTCGCCTCCGCGGTGCTCGCGTGCGGGGTGGCACCGCTCGTGCGCGCCGCGACCCTGCCCGTGTGACGGGCGGCCGAATTCGCGCGATCCGGACGCGTCACGTTCGCCCGGACCGGAGTCGGAAGCGGGGTGATCGCCGGGATGCGCCGGGTGGTGGGTGGAGGAGCCTGCGCCGCGCTCGCCCACGCGGAACCCGCGGTGCTCGTTCGGACCGAAGGCCCTGCGGGGGTCGGGGCCGAAGCCGTGTCGACCGACGCCGGGGATGACGCGGAAGCCGCCGCGGGGGCCGCGGCCGGTCGTCTCGGCGTCGTCGACATCGAGGGTCGCCGCGAGCGCGTCGAGCGCTGCGGTCAGGTTCTCGAGCTGCTCGGCCGGCACGTCGGCCAGTAGCGCCGAGCGCTCGGCATCCACGCGGTCGAGGAGGGCGCGGCCCTCGTCGGTCAGCGACCACCCGTCGCCGTCGCGCACGATCCAGCCGCCGTCGGAGAGGGCGGTGACCCGCTTGCCGCCGCGTGCCAGGCGGTCGAGAACCCAGGAGGCGTCGATGCGTCCGTCGACGGCGCCGAGCAGCAGGAGGGTCTTGGGGTGGATGCCGCTGTCGTGCAGCTGCGCGAACAGACGGTGGTGCAGCGCGTGGCCGACCGTGGTGAGGCGATGCGCGAGGGCGCGGGGATCAGAAGGTGTGGGGGTGTTCATGGGGGTCCTTTCGTCGGCGGACGATCCGCCGGTGCATGTCATCTGACAACGAATGTACTGTGACATGTATTCCGAGTGCTTGTCAAGCGACATGTAAAATCCGGGTATGTCCACCGATGCCGCCGACGAGATCGCCGCAGCCCTCGCGCGCCTGCGCGGACGGCGCCCGCGTCCTCCGTTCCCGCCCGAGGCGCACCACCACCCGCACGGTGGTCACGGGGGTCCGTGGAGCCGCGGCGCACCCCCGTGGGCCGACCCCGCCCACGGACGGTTCGGGGGGCCCGCGCGCCTGCGCATGCTCGACGCCCTCGTCGCGGCATCCGGATCGCTGTCGGTCGGCGAGATCGCCGACGCGGTGGGGGTCGACCAGCCCCGCGCATCGCGCCTCGTGCAGCAGTCCGTCGAGCTGGGTCTCGTGGCGCGCGAGCCCGACCCCGACGACGCGCGCCGCACCCGCGTGCGGCTGACGCCCGAGGGGCAGGGGCTCGTGTCGGGTTTCCGCGGTCGCCGGCGGGATGCCGTGCGCTCCGCCCTCGAGTCGTTCAGCGATGACGAGCGGGCCGAGTTCGCGCGCCTGCTGGCGAAGTTCGCCGACGCCTGGCCCCACGACTGAGCCCGCGGCATCCGTCCCTCGGGGCCGTCATCCCGTCCCGCGACCGCGCCCGGGCGGGGCCAGCGACGCATAAACGCTGTTCGTGCGCATAAACACGCTGTGGGAGTGTTTCTGCGCACAAACGCTGTTTAAGCGTCGCCGTTTCTGCGGTGGGCGCGGCGCGCCGGTCGTCGGCGAACGGCAAACGCGCGGGGTCAGCGGATGACGGCGCCCTTCGCCTTCACCGGCAGCATGAGCAGCAGGCCCGCGGCGAGGATCAGCACGATCCCCAGGATGCCGAGGCGCGTGTCACCCGTCACACCGACGAACAGCGCGAACAGGCCCGGCGCGAGGAACGACACCGCGCGGCCGGTCGTGGCGTAGAGGCCGAACATCTCGCCCTCGCGGCCCTCCGGGGCCACCCGCGCCAGGAAAGAGCGACTGGCCGACTGCACCGGGCCGACGAAGAGGCCGAGGCCCAGTCCCACGAACCAGAAGCCGGTCTGCGACGTGCCGATGAAAAGCATCACGATGCCGAGCACGATGAGGCTGATCAGGGACGCCAGGATCACCCGCTTCGGCCCGAATCGGTCGTCGAACCGCCCGGCGACGAAGGTGCTGACGCCGGCGACGACGTTCGCCGCGACGGCGAAGTACAGCACCTCGGTGGAGCTGAATCCGAACACCTGCGCCGCGATGATCGCCCCGAAGGTGAACACGCCCGCGAGACCGTCACGGAAGACGGCGCTGGCGACGAGGAACAGCAGCACCTGCGGGCTGTCGCGCCAGAGCGAGCGGAGTGTGCCCCACAGCACGACGTAGGAGCGGAGGAAGCCGACACGCACCCGGCGGTGCTGCGCCGGGATCTCGGGCACGCGCAGCAGCACCGGGATCGCGAACACGGCGTACCAGAGGGCGGACGCGAGCACGGCGAGCCGGATGTTCAGTCCGCCCTCCTCGGTGACGGCGAGCAGGCCCCCGGCATCCGGATTCCCGAAGCTCTGGATGAACAGCACCAGCAGCAGGAGCAGGAGCACGATGCCGCCGACGTATCCCATGCCCCAGCCGAAGCCCGAGACGCGGCCGATGTTCTCGCGCGTGGTGACCTGCGTGAGCATGGCGTAGTAATTGACGCTGGCGAACTCGAAGAAGACGTTGCCGACGGCGAGCAGGGTGGCGCCGAGCACGAGGTATCCCGGCGTGCCCTCGACGAACACCATCGCCGCCATCGCGAGCACGACCACACCGGTGTTCACGCCCAGCCAGAGTTTGCGCCGGCCCGTGCCGTCGGAGCGCTGCCCCAGCACCGGGGCGACGAGGGCGACCACGATGCCGGCGATCATCAGGGCGACGCCGACGGCACTGGCGTTGTCGGCGAGCGCGCGTACGAGGGCGGGATCGTCGGCGTTCCCGTTCGCCGCCGCGCGAACGGCCGGGTCGACGAAGAGCGAGCTCGCCAGGTAGGTGCTGAAGACGAAGGTCGTCACGACCGCGTTGAACGCGGCGGAACCCCAATCCCACAGGGCCCAGGCCAGCACGGGCCGGCGGGCGGATTCGGGGGGCGAAACGTTCGCCGGGGAGGGCATGTCGGTCACGCTAGGACCCTTCGGTGAACACCCGGTGGTGCCCGGGATCTCGCGGCGCCGGCGTCGGCGGGCGCGTTCAGGTTATCTCCACGCCCGCGCGCGGGCGTGGAGCCGACTACCGTGGAGTCATGGCATCCGAATCCCCCGTCGACTCCGCTGAGGCGGAGACCGCTCCCGCCCCCCTCACCTTCTCCGATCTGGGTCTGGACGCCAACGTGCTCAAGGCCCTCAAAGACGTCGGCTACGAGACCCCCTCCGCGATCCAGGCCGCGACCATTCCCGTGCTCCTGCAGGGCCGCGACGTCGTCGGTCTCGCCCAGACCGGTACCGGTAAGACCGCGGCCTTCGCGTTGCCCGTGCTGTCGCAGATGGAGACCGGGCACAAGAACCCCCAGGCCCTCGTGCTCGCCCCCACCCGCGAGCTCGCGCTGCAGGTGTGCGAGGCGTTCGAGAAGTACGCCGCGCACATCAAGGGCGTCTCGGTGCTCCCCGTCTACGGCGGTCAGGGCTACGGCCAGCAGCTGTCGGCGCTGCGCCGCGGCGTCGACATCGTCGTGGGTACGCCCGGTCGCATCATGGACCACCTCGACAAGGGCACCCTCGACCTGAGCGAGCTGAAGTACCTCGTGCTCGACGAGGCCGACGAGATGCTCAAGATGGGCTTCGCCGAAGACGTCGAGACGATCCTCGCCGACACCCCCAAGACGAAGCAGGTCGCCCTGTTCTCGGCGACCATGCCCGCGCAGATCCGTCGCATCTCGGCCCAGTACCTGAACGATCCCGAAGAGATCACGGTCAAGACCAAGACCGCGACCTCGACGAACATCTCCCAGCGCTACCTGATCGTGTCGTACCAGCAGAAGATCGACGCCCTCACGCGCATCCTCGAGGTCGAGAACTTCGAGGGCATGATCGTCTTCACCCGCACCAAGAACGAGACCGAGACGGTCGCCGAAAAGCTCCGCGCCCGCGGGTACACCGCCGCCGCGATCAATGGCGACGTCGCCCAGGTGCAGCGCGAGCGCACGGTCAACCAGCTGAAGTCCGGCAAGCTCGACATCCTCGTCGCCACCGATGTCGCTGCCCGCGGTCTCGACGTGGATCGCATCAGCCACGTCGTCAACTACGACCTGCCGATCGACACCGAGTCGTACGTGCACCGCATCGGCCGCACCGGTCGCGCCGGCCGCACCGGTGACGCGATCAGCTTCGTCACCCCGCGCGAGCGCCGCATGCTCACCGCGATCGAGAAGGCCACGCGCCAGCCGCTGACCGAGATGTCGCTGCCGAGCGTCGACGACGTCAACGCCACCCGCCTCACCCGCTTCGACGACGCGATCACCACCGCCCTCGAAGACACCGCGGCGATCGCGACCTTCCGCGACGTCGTGGCCCACTACGTCGAGCACCACGACGTTCCCGAGGCCGACGTGGCCGCAGCGCTCGCCGTGGTCGCCCAGGGCGACACCCCGCTGCTGCTCGAGGCCGAGGCCTTCCGTCAGCAGCGCTTCGACACCGAGCGTCCCGCGCGTGACGGCGGGGGTCGTGACGGCGGGTCCCGCGACGGCGGGTCGCGTGAGGGTGGCCCGCGCCGCGACACCTCCGGCCGCTTCGCTACCTACCGCATCGCCGTCGGTCGTCGTCAGCGCGTCGAGCCCCGGCAGATCGTCGGCGCTCTTGCGAACGAGGGCGGGCTGCGTCGCAACGACTTCGGCGCGATCCAGATCCGCCAGGACTTCTCGCTCGTCGAGCTGCCCGTCGACCTGTCGAGCGACACGATCGGCCGCCTCGCCGACACCCGCATCTCGGGTCAGCTGATCGACCTGCGCCTCGACGGCGGCGGACGCTCCGCCAAGCGCAGCGACCGTCCCCAGCGCCGCGAGAGCGACCGCGACCGCGACTGACCCCGCGGCATCCGTTCGACGCCCCCGCCGACCTTCTGGTCGCGGGGGCGTCGTGCGTGCGCGGAGGCGACCCCCGTCGGTGGGCGGATACCTCGGTATCCCGACGCGCGGTAGCGATGCGGCAGCGCGACGATGAGGGGAGCCTCATGTGGCGGAAGGCGGCCGGGGCGGTGCGGTTGGGGCGCGAAATGTGCAGCGGGGCGTCCGGCGATCGCCCCAGTGCACATTGCGAGCCCCGACGCAGGCGGACTGCTCCTGCGTGAGACCGCGCGGCGAGCTCGCCGTACGCCGACGCCCCGGTCGCCGCACGCCGACGCCCCGCTCGCCGCTCGCCGACGCACCACTCGCCGCACGCCGACGCCCCGGTCGGCCGCGCGCGCACGGCGCGGCATCCAGAAGTTGAGCCAATTCATATCAAGTCGCCTTGACCTCTCTGCGGGGCCGCGATAACCTTGAGTCATCGCGGCTCAACCCGCGAAGCAGACTTCGCATCAACCTCGAGTCGCGGCACCGCCCGGCTCACAAGCAAGGAGACACATATGCCCCGTGCAGTGGGAATCGACCTCGGTACGACCAACTCCGTCGTGAGCGTGCTCGAGGGTGGCGAGCCCAAGGTCATCGCCAACGCCGAGGGTTTCCGCACGACCCCTTCGGTCGTCGCCTACACGAAGGACGGCGAGGTGCTCGTCGGCGAGACCGCCAAGCGCCAGGCCGTCACCAACGTCGACCGCACCATCTCCAGCGTCAAGCGCCACATGGGCACGACCTGGGGCTTCGACGTCGACGGCAAGAAGTGGACGCCGCAGGAAATCTCGGCCCGCATCCTGCAGAAGCTCAAGCGTGACGCCGAGGAGTACCTCGGTGACAGCGTGGCGGATGCCGTCATCACGGTCCCCGCGTACTTCAACGACGCCGAGCGTCAGGCCACGAAGGAGGCCGGTGAGATCGCGGGCCTGAACGTCCTGCGCATCATCAACGAGCCGACCGCGGCTGCGCTGGCGTACGGCCTCGACAAGGGCAAGGAAGACGAGCTCATCCTGGTCTTCGACCTCGGTGGCGGAACGTTCGACGTGTCGCTGCTCGAGGTGGGCAAGGACGACGACTTCTCCACCATCCAGGTGCGCGCCACCTCCGGCGACAACCGCCTCGGTGGCGACGACTGGGACCAGCGTGTCGTCGAGTACCTCATCAAGCAGTTCAAGGACACCACCGGCGTCGACGTCTCGGGCGACAAGATCGCCCTGCAGCGTCTGAAGGAAGCGGCCGAGCAGGCGAAGAAGGAGCTGTCGTCGTCCACGTCGACGAGCATCAACCTCCCCTACCTGTCGCTGACCGACTCGGGCCCCGTCTCGCTGAGCGAGACCCTCACCCGTGCCAAGTTCGAGGACCTCACCAAGGACCTCCTCGACCGCACGCGCAAGCCCTTCTCCGACGTCATCCGCGAGGCTGGCGTCAAGGTCGACGACATCGCCCACGTGGTGCTCGTCGGCGGCTCGACCCGCATGCCCGCGGTCGCCGAGCTGGTGAAGAAGGAGACGGGTAAGGATGCCAACAAGGGCGTGAACCCCGACGAGGTCGTGGCCGTGGGCGCAGCCCTGCAGGCCGGTGTCCTCAAGGGCGAGCGCAAGGACGTCCTTCTCATCGACGTCACCCCCCTGAGCCTCGGTATCGAGACCAAGGGCGGCATCATGACCAAGCTCATCGAGCGCAACACGGCCATCCCGACCAAGCGCAGCGAGACCTTCACCACCGCCGACGACAACCAGCCGTCGGTCGCGATCCAGGTCTTCCAGGGCGAGCGCGAGTTCACCCGCGACAACAAGCCGCTCGGCACCTTCGAGCTCACCGGCATCGCCCCGGCTCCCCGCGGCATCCCGCAGGTGGAGGTCACCTTCGACATCGACGCGAACGGCATCGTGCACGTCTCGGCGAAGGACAAGGGCACCGGCAAGGAGCAGTCGATGACCATCACGGGCGGCTCGTCGCTGCCCAAGGAGGACATCGAGCGCATGGTGCGTGAGGCCGAGGAGAACGCGGCCGACGACAAGAAGCGCCGCGAGTCCGCCGAGACGCGCAACCAGGCTGAGACCCTGTCGTACTCGATCGACAAGCTCATCAAAGAGAACGACGACAAGCTCCCCGCCGAGGTCAAGACCGAGGTTCAGGGCGACGTCGACGCGCTCAAGACGGCTCTCGCCGGTGACGACGACGACGCGGTCAAGGCCGCGTTCGACAAGCTGAACGCCAGCCAGGGCAAGCTCGGCGAGGCCATCTACGCCTCGTCGCAGGCCGCCGGTCAGCCCGCCGACCCCAACGTGGGTCAGCCCGGAAACGGTGAGACGCCGAACCCCGAGGAAGACGTCATCGACGCCGAGGTCGTCGAAGACGACAAGCCCGAAGAAGAGAAGAAGTAAGCAGAGACCATGGCACACAAGGACGACGAACAGCCCACGGGCTCGGGCGCCGGTCCTGACGAGACGACGGGGCCGGAGGAGAACACCTCCGGCCCCGCGCCGTCGGGCGAGCAGTCCGAGACGCACGACGTGGATGCCGATGGCCTGACCATCGACGACATCCTCGGCGCCGAGCAGACCCCCGAAGCCGCGGCAGAGGGAGCGGGCTCCGACAAGGAGGCCTCGCTGCTGATCGACCTCAAGCGCCTTCAGGCCGAGTACGCCAACTACCGTCGGCGCACCGAAGACCAGCGCGAGCGCGAGATCGAGCGGGCCAAGGGCGAAGCCGTGAAGGGCTTGCTGCCCGTCATGGACGACCTCGACCGCGCTGTCAAGCACGGCGACCTCGTCGAGGGCACGCCCTTCGCCGCCATCGGCGACAAGGTGCGCGCCGTGGCCGAGCGTCTCGGCGTGGTGTCGTACGGCGCCGTCGGCGACGTGTTCGACCCGCAGCAGCACGAGGCGATCTTCCAGGCGCCGACCCCCGGCGTGACCGAGACGACGATCCTGGAGGTCGTCGAAGTCGGCTACCGCCTCGGCTCGGTCGAGCTGCGGCCCGCGAAGGTCGTCGTCGCCGTGCCGGCCTAAGAGGAGGACCAATGGCGAGTCAGGACTGGTTCGACAAGGACTTCTACAAGGTCCTCGGTGTCGACAAGAGCGTCAGCGCGGCCGATCTGAAGAAGACGTACCGCAAGCTCGCGCGTCAGTACCACCCCGACTCGAACCCGGGAGACGCGAAGGCCGAGGCCAAGTTCAAAGAGATCAGCGAGGCCTACTCGGTGCTCAACGACCCTGAGCAGCGCGAGGAGTACGACCAGATCCGGGCCATGGGCTCGGGTGCGCGTTTCTCCGCTCCGGGGACGGGCGGCGGCGGGGGCTTCGACGATGTCTTCAGCCGGTTCGGTCAGGGCCGGGGTCAGCCGCAGCCCGGCTTCGAGGACATCTTCTCGATGTTCGATCAGCAGGGCGGCGGGTTCGGCTCCGGCCGGTTCGGTCAGACCACCGGCGGATTCCGTGGCTTCGGCGGCCCGCAGCGCGGGGCCGACGTCACGGCGCGGACGACGATCGACTTCGTCACGGCGGCCAAAGGCGAGACCATCACCCTCCAGGGCGAAGACAACGTGCCCTTCAAGGTGAAGATCCCGGCGGGCGTCTCCGACGGTCAGAAGATCCGTCTCCGGGGCCGCGGCCGCAGATCTCCCGACGGCGGGGAGACCGGCGACATCGTGGTGACCGTCGCGGTTCGCCCGCACCCGGTGTTCACCCGTGACGGCCTCAACCTGCGGGTGACGGTGCCGGTGACCTTCACCGAAGCAGCCCTCGGCGCGACCATCGAGGTCCCCACCCTCGGCGGCGACCCGGTGCGGCTCCGCGTCGCGCCCGGCACTCCGTCGGGGCGCGTCCTGCGCGTCAAGGGTCGCGGGATCGAGTCGACCAAGGGCTCCGGCGATCTACTCGCCGAGGTGCAGGTTGCGGTTCCCGCGCATCTCGACGACGCCGCCCGCGAGGCCCTCGAGCGGTTCCAGGCACTCCAGCCGAAAGAGAACCCCCGCGCCGACCTGATGTCCAAAGCGCGGTAGAACTGCTAAACGGGAGGTCTCCGGCATCCGTGATCGCAGGATGCCGGGGACCCGCCGGAGCGACGGAGAGGAGACACCGTGCCCGAGAGGGAGATCGACGAAGACGCCCCCATCTTCGCCATCGCCGCCGCGGCGGAGCTGACGAACATGCACCCGCAGACGCTGCGGCAGTACGACCGGCTCGGTCTCGTCGTGCCCGCGCGCACCCAGGGTGGATCGCGGAGGTACTCGAGCCGTCACGTTCAGCAGCTGCGCGAGGTCGCCCGGCTGTCGAGCGAGGGCATGAGCCTCCCCGCCATCGCCCGCCTGCTCACCCTCGAGCAGCAGGTGCACGACCTCGCCCGTCGTGTGAACGACCTCGAGCGTCAGCTCACCGTCGAACGCCAGTCTCGACCGGGTGCGCGCGTCTTCGCGGCCGGAGCCACGGGCTCCGTCGTCACCCTCCGCCACGGTGCACGCGTGCGCCGTGCCACCGACATCGTCCTCTGGCGTCCGCGCGACATGCACGGCGACTGACCCCCCGCGGGATCCCGGATACCGGGAGTGCTGGTGGCTTCGACGGGCTCGGCCACCCGCGGCCCGTGAGCCCTTCGTCGGAGACCGGATGCCATTTCCTCCGGTGCGTCGACAGGCTCAATCACCCCGGGATGGGCGGGTTCCGAGGCCGGTCGGCGCGGCGGCTGTCGTGGCGCAAGGTCCTGGAGCCCGTTGAGGGGACCGGTCGCCGCCGGGGTCAGGTGGGGTCGAGCCGCAGGACCGTCGGCGATTCGCCGAGCCGCAGGTCGTCGGCCACGCGGATCGTGCGGGCCACGGCATCCACGGCTCCGATGACCGTGCCGAACCGCTCCCGATCGGCGCACACCGCAGTCACGGTCACGAAGTGCGAGCCCGTGTCCCACGTGTACGTCGCGAACGGGGGAGTGCGTGCGTCGCTCGGCAGCGGCATCGCGAGCTTCTCGCCCACCCCCAGGAAGGGGTTGGGGAAGGATTCGGTGTCGTCGTACTCCATCGGCATCATGGCCCGCGCGGTACGCGCCTGCGGGGTGGCCTCCTGCAGCTGCGCCATGACGACGAGCAGCTCGGGATCGCTCTTCCACACCCACACGAGCACGCGACCGGCGGCGCGGCGCATCAGCAGGGGGGCGGCTTGGCTGAGGATCCACGCGAACGCGCCACCGCCGGGCCGGGGGGCCGCGCCGGCGGCCTGGTTCGCCTGGCTCAGCAGCATGCCGATCGCCGCCTTCCGGTGACGACGCCCGCGCAAGCCGAGAGATCCGGTCACGGGCACCCAGAGGTCGGCGGGAGCGTCGGCCTGCAGTCGAGACATGGGATCAGCCTACGAGCCGCACCTCGCGAATCGGATGCCGCGGGGCGGCGTTCGCGACGAGAGAACGCTCCCACAGCGCAGGGGGTCGCCGGTGTCGGAGGTTGGTGCCAGGCTGTATCCCGCGGCCACCGCGACCGCATCGACCTGTTCTGGAGGTGCCGTGCTCGGCAAAATCCTCATCCGCTACCTCTCCCGGTACCGGTGGTTGCTCCTCGCATTGCTGGTTTTCCAGTTCGTGGCGGCCATGGCGTCGCTCTACCTCCCACGGCTGAACGCCGACATCATCGACCAGGGCGTCGCACGGGGCGACACGGCCTTCATCTGGTCCCAGGGGTCGATGATGCTCGCCATCTCGCTCGGTCAGATCACCGCCTCCGTCATCGCGACCTACTTCGCCGCTCGCGCGGCGATGGCCGCGGGCCGCGACATCCGTCGCGACATCTTCGAGAAGGTCAGCGGCTTCTCCGAGCGCGAGCTGTCGCAGTTCGGGGCCGGGTCGCTCATCACCCGCAACACCAACGACGTGCAGCAGGTGCAGATGCTGGCGATGATGGGCGCGACCATGCTCGTCAGCGCACCGTTGCTGGCGATCGGCGGCGTCTTCATGGCGCTGCAGCAAGACGTCGGCCTCAGCTGGTTGATCGCCGTCTCGGTGCCCACACTCCTGATCGCCGCGGGCCTCATCATCGCGCGCATGGTGCCGCTCTTCCGCAGCTACCAGGCGAAGCTCGACGCGGTGAACCGCATCATGCGCGAGCAGCTCACCGGCGTGCGCGTCGTGCGCGCGTTCGTCCGCGAGCGCATCGAAGAAGAGCGGTTCCGCGGGGCGAACACCGACATCATGATCGTCGGGCGCAAGGTGGGTTCCCTCTTCGTACTGCTGTTCCCGCTGGCCATGCTCGTGCTGAACGTCACCGTCGTCGGCGTGATCTGGTTCGGCGGCATCCAGGTCGATCAGGGCGGCGTGCAGATCGGCACGCTGTTCGCCTTCATGCAGTACGTGGCGCAGATCCTCATGGGAGTCCTCATGGCGAGCTTCATGACGGTGATGATCCCCCGGGCGGCCGTGTCCGCCGAGCGCATCGGCGAGGTGCTCGACAGTCATTCGACACTCGAACGACCCGCGAATCCCGTGAGCGTGTTCCCCGAGCGCGGGGCCATCGAGTTCGACGATGTCTCGTTCGCCTACCCGGGCGCCGAGTCGGCCGTGGTGTCGGGCATCAGTTTCGCCGCCCGTCCGGGCGAGACCGTCGCCATCGTCGGCTCCACCGGCGCCGGAAAGACGACGCTCGTCTCTCTCCTCCCGCGACTGTTCGACGTCACCGCGGGCGCCGTGCGCGTCGGGGGTGTCGACGTGCGAGAGGCAGACCTCGACGGGCTCTGGAAGAGCATCGGGCTCGTCCCGCAGCGGCCCTTCCTCTTCAGCGGCACCGTGGCATCCAACCTCCGCTTCGGGCGGGAGGACGCCACCGACGACGAACTGTGGAAGGCGCTCGAGATCGCGCAGGGGCGCGACTTCGTCGAGGCGATGGAGGGCCGACTCGACGGGCGCATCGCCCAGGGCGGCACGAACGTGTCGGGTGGTCAGCGCCAGCGCCTCGCTATCGCGCGGGCCATCGTGCATCGCCCGGCGGTGCTCGTATTCGACGACTCCTTCTCGGCGCTCGACCTCAGCACCGATGCCCGGCTCCGACAGGCGTTGTGGCAAGAGCTGCCCGAGGTGACGAAGATCGTCGTCGCCCAGCGCGTGTCGACGATCACGGGGGCCGATCGCATCGTGGTTCTCGAAGAAGGACGACTCGCGGGCGTCGGCACCCACGAGGAGCTCCTGCAGACCAGCAGCACCTACCGCGAGATCGTCGAGTCGCAGTTGGGGGTGGAGGCATGAGCACCACCGATGCGCTCACCGAAGAGGAGCGGGCCGAACTCGAGTTGGCCGAGCAGGCTCGACTCAATTCCGGCGACTGGGACAGCGTGGCGCCCGGAAAGGCGTCGAACTTCGGCCCCAGCTTCCGCCGGCTGATCGGCCTCCTGCGCCCCTACGCGGGGGCGTTCACATTCGTCTCCGTGCTCGGCGCCCTCGGCGTCGTGCTCGCCGTGCTCGCGCCCCGCGTGCTCGGCGACGCCACGAACATCATCTTCGAGGGCGTGGTCTCGAAGGGGTTGGCCGAGCAGTTCCCGCCCGGCACCTCGCAGGCCGATGTCGTCGAGGCTCTCCGCGCGGCGGGCCAGGGCGATGTCGCCAACATCGTCGGGGCGATGAACAACTTCTCCGTCGGCGCGGGTGTCGACTTCGACGCCCTGCGCATGGTGGTGGTCGCCGTCCTGGCGATCTACGTCGGTTCGTCGCTGCTGTCGTGGATCCAGGGCTACGTCATCAACGTCATCATGGTGCGCACGATGTGGCGCCTGCGTGAAGACCTCGAGGCGAAGATCAACCGCCTGCCGCTGTCGTACTTCGACAAGGTGCAGCGCGGCGAGCTGATCTCGCGTGTCACCAACGACGTCGACAACATCACGCAGACCATGCAGCAGTCGCTCTCGAGCGCGCTGACCTCCGTGCTCACGGTCGTCGGCGTGCTCATCATGATGTTCACGATCTCGTGGCAGCTCGCTCTCGTCGCTCTCGTCTCCCTTCCGCTGATGGCCGTCATCTTCGGCGTCATAGGACCCCAGTCGCAGAAGGCGTTCGGCGAACAGTGGAAGAAGGTCGGTCGCCTCAACGCCCGCGTCGAGGAGTCGTTCTCAGGTCACGCCCTCGTCAAGGTGTACGGACGCGAGAAAGACGCCCGAGACAAATTCGAGGTCGAGAACGAAGAGTTGTACGAGGCGAGCTTCAAGGCGCAGTTCCTGTCCGGCATGATCATGCCCGGCATGATGTTCGTCGGAAACCTCACCTACGTCGGCATCGCCGTGCTCGGCGGTCTCATGGTGGCCGGCGGGCAGCTCCGCCTCGGTGACGTGCAGGCCTTCATCCAGTACTCGCAGCAGTTCACTCAGCCGCTGTCGCAGCTGGGCGGTATGGCCGCGGTGGTGCAGTCGGGCACCGCATCGGCCGAGCGCGTTTTCGCGCTGCTCGACGCCGACGAGCAAGACCCGGATGCCGCAGACGCCCCCGACCACGTCGGCGGACACGGTGTCATCGAGTTCGAGAACGTGCGGTTCGCCTACACGCCCGACCGGCCGCTCATCACCGACCTGTCGTTCCGCGTCGAGCCCGGACAGACGGTCGCCATCGTCGGGCCCACCGGCGCCGGCAAGACGACGCTGGTCAACCTCATCATGCGGTTCTACGAACTCGACGGCGGTCGCATCCTGCTCGACGGGCAGGACATCGCCGACCTCCGTCGCGACGATGTCCGTGCCCGCACCGGAATGGTGCTGCAGGACCCGTGGCTGTTCGCCGGCACGATCCGCGACAACATCCGCTACGGGCGCGAGAGCGCGACCGACGACGAGATCGTCGAGGCCGCCGTCGCCACGCGCGTCGACCAGTTCGTGCACTCGCTGCCCGACGGCTACGACACCGTGCTCGACGAAGACGCCGCCAACGTCTCGGCGGGTGAGAAGCAGCTGATCACCATCGCCCGCGCGTTCGTCGCCCGGCCGTCGGTGCTCATCCTCGACGAGGCGACCTCGTCGGTCGACACCCGCACCGAGTTGCTGCTGCAGCAGGCGATGGCCGCGCTCCGCGAGGGGCGCACGTCGTTCGTCATCGCGCACCGGCTGTCGACGATCCGCGACGCCGATCTCATCCTGGTGATGGAGCACGGCGACATCGTCGAGAAGGGTACGCACGACGAGCTCATCTCCGCCGGTGGTGCGTACTACCGCCTCTACCGTTCGCAGTTCGAGCAGGCGGCGTCCGACCTCGACACCGTCGAGACCGAGGCCGAGCGTTCCGTCGATCCGCGGCACGCGCCGCCCGCTGACGACGCTGTGGTGGTGTCGGCGATGGCGGCCGCGGCATCCGAGGTCCGTGCTCCCGCGGGTACCGACGGCCCGCCGCGCCCCGCCCACGGCTCGCCCGTCCCCGACCGCCGAATCGACGGCGAGGGCTGACCCGCGCGACGGGCTATCCGCTGACGAGCCCGTCCGGCCGTGCGCCGGGCGGGCTTGGTCGTGCGGGCGGTGGGCTCGACGGCGCGGTCGCGTCGGGTGCCCGGCGGCGCCGTCTCGCCCCTCCCGCGCCGCGCCCGGCGAGAGCCTCACCCTGGGGACAGTCGCCGAAGCGACGAAACCCGCTCCGGTACAGTGGACGGCGCATGATCCTCACCGCGCGACCCGACCGCCGCATAGATAGGCCTCACCCCTCGTGACCACTCCTGCGACGCCCGCCGACCAGTCCGCGCCCGTCGCGTCGACCGAGATATCCGGCCGATCCGAGGCGGCGAACACCCCCGACCGCCCGCTTCGCATCCTCATCGGCGCCGACACCTTCCTCCCGCACGTCAACGGGGCCGCGCGCTTCGCCGAGCGCCTGGCTGCCGGACTCGTGGCCCGCGGCCACGACGTGCACGTCGTGGCGCCGGCCGTCGACCGTCGAGGCGCCGGGGCGGCGATAGAGACGATCGAGGGTCAGCCGCTCCCGATGCACCGGCTTCCCGCGTACCGCTTCCTGCCGCACGACTGGCTCACCTTCGTGCTGCCATGGCGGTCCAAGCACTACGCCCGCCTGCTGCTCGACGAGATCAAGCCCGACGTCGTGCATATCCAGTCGCACATCATCATCGGACGAGGACTCACGCGCGAGGCTCGAAAGCGCGGCATCCCCGTCGTCGCAACCAACCACGTCATGGCCGAGAACATCCTCGACTTCACGACCCTCCCCGATTTCCTCGACCGCATCTTCGTCAAGCTCGCCTGGGCCGACGCCGAGCGCACGTTCAAGATGACGCGCGCGGTGACCACGCCCACGCGCAAAGCGGCCGACTTCCTCGAGTCGACCATCGACATCTCGGGCGTCATCCCGATCTCGTGCGGCATCGACCGCTCGAACTATCGCCCCGACCTCACGCCTCGCGACGCGAACCGCATCCTCTTCGTCGGCCGCCTCACCACCGAGAAGCACATCGACGTCGTGCTCACGGCCCTGTCGCAGCTCGACCCCGCCCTCGACGTGACGTTCGACATCGTCGGCGGCGGCGACCAGCGCGCCAAGCTCGAGGCTCTCGCACAACAGCTGGGGGTCGCCTCCCGCGTGACCTTCCACGGCCACGCCTCCGAGGAAGACCTGCGCAGGCTGTACTCACGCGCCAGCGTGTTCGCCATCGCGTCGATCGCGGAGCTGCAGTCGATCGCGACGATGGAGGCCATGGCCTCCGGGCTGCCGATCGTCGCGGCCGACGCCGTGGCACTGCCGCACCTCGTGCACCACGGCGAGAACGGCTTCCTCTTCACGCCCGGCGACGCCGAGGAGCTCGCCGAACGGCTGACCGACGTGCTTACCGCCTCGTCGGACGACCGCGAGCGCATGCAGCAGGCCTCTCTCGATGCCGTCGCGGTGCACGACATCACCCGCACCCTCGACACCTTCGAGGCGCTGTACCGCGGTCGACCGCTGCCGGAGTAGTCGCGTGCACGTCGTGATGTTCGCCGACCAGCATCTCGAGTCCCTCGGCGGTGCGCAGGTGTCGATGCGGCTGCAGAAGCGATTCCTCGAGCGTGCCGGCCACGTCGTCACGGTGGTGGCGCCGCGCCCGCACCGACCCGCCGCCCACGACGCCTCCTACCTCGATCTGCCCTCCCTGCCGATCACGGTCGACCGCGAGTACGCGCTCGCCTGGCCGGGCGCCCGCACCGATCGGTTCCTGGATGCCGAGATGGGCGCGCGTCTGCCCGTCGACGTCGTGCACGTGCAGGCCGATTTCTGGGGCGCCTTCGTCGGTCACCGCTACGCCGACCGTCACGGTCTGCCCGTCGTGCACACCATGCACAACCGCGTCGACGTGGGCATCGAAGCGACCGCACCCTTCCCAGGCCTCGTGCTGCGCGCACTGAACGCCTGGGCGCGGCGCGCGCTGCCGCGCGGGGGCACCGCGGCGGTGGCGGGGCGCGGTACGGCCCCGGTCGGCCGCGGCATCGACGGCTGGGCCTACCTGCGCCGTCTCGCGGCCCTGTCCCACGCCGTGACCGCGCCCTCCGCCCACTTCGCCCGGCGTCTCGAACGGCACGGGGTGGCGCCCTCGGTCGATGTGATCTGGAACGGCATCGACGACGACGCGCTCGATGCCGCCCTCGCGGCCGGACCCACCGAGCGTCGCCCGGGTCGTCCGCGTTTCGTCTGGCTCGGCCGCATGAGTCCCGAGAAGCGTCTGCTCCCCTTCCTCGAGGCGGTCGCCGAGTCGAGGATCGATGCCGAGGTCGAGATCATCGGCGGCGGTGGCCAGCTTCGTGCCGCGCAGCGGCTGGTCGAGCGCAGGGCGCCGGTGGCATCCGTCGCCTTCGCCGGACGACTGCCCTACGCCGAGACCCTCCGCCGGCTCGCCGACGCCGACGCCGTGGTACAGACGTCCATCGGCTTCGAGACGCAGGGCATGACGGTATTCGAGGCCGCCTCGCTCGGCACCCCCGCCGTCGTCAGCGACTCCGACATCGGTGCCGAGCTCGGCGCGGGAACCTGGGCCGTTCCGGATGCCACGGTCGCTGCGCTCGCGCAGACCCTCCGCCGCGCGGCCGCCGACATCGCCGCCGGGTCGCCGGTGACGCCCGATGAGAGTGTCGCGGAGCGTTTCCGCCAGTCGTCGCGCACGGCGGCGATGGTCGCCGTGTACGAGCGGGCTGTCACCGCCGGTCGGTGACCCTGCGGGTCCCACGCCCGCCGAGCCTCGGCGTTACCGGGACGGCCTGTGTCGTCCCACGCCCGCCGAGCCTCGGCGTTGCCGGGACGGCCTGTGTCGTCCCACGCCCGCCGGGCGGTGCGGGGACGGCCTGGGTCGCGTCTCCGGGTCACTCCGTCCCCACGATGCGCAATGGAGCGGTCGCCGCCGATGCCGACGGCAGGGTGACGTGCAGGGTCGGGCGGGCCGCTTCGACGGCGGGGGCGGCGTGGACCGCGCTCTCGCGCGAGCGGGTCGAGCGGTCCGTGCGGGGCGTCGAGGACGCGACGCGCGACGGGTCGGTCGGAATGCGCCCGTATCCGTCGGTACGGACGAGCCACACGGTGCCGACGACGCCGGCGAGGGACAGGATGCCGAGAGCGATGAAGTAAGCCATGGCAGAAAAACTATGTCTAGAGGAATCATGCCCGCGAGTGGCATGATGGACGGTGTTCGTCAGATTCCTGCCACACCGGAGGTACGCTCATGCGCTCGGTCGCCGTCGTCATCCAACCCGGGTTCGCGCCCTTCGAGTTCGGCCTCGCCTGCGAGGCGTTCGGCCTCGACCGCAGCGACGACGGCATCCCGAACTTCGACTTCCGCATCGTCGCTCCCGACCCGGGCGTCATCCCCTCCAACATCGGCTTCTCGGTCAACGTCGAGCTTGGCCTCGATGCGGCGGCCGACGTCGACATCCTCGTCCTCGCGCCGATCCCCCGCGAGCAGTGGGGCGCCGTCGACCCGCGTGTGATCGAGTCGGTCCGCGCCGCGCACGCACGCGGTTCCTGGTTGCTCAGCGTGTGCAGCGGGTCGTTCGTCATCGCGGCATCCGGGGTGCTCGACGGCAAGCGCGGCACGACGCACTGGCGATACGCCGACGTCATGGCGCGGATGTATCCGGCGATCGAGGTCGATCCCGACGTGCTCTACGTGCAGTCGGGCAACATCATCACGAGCGCGGGAACAGCCGCAGGACTCGATGCGTGCCTTCACCTGCTGCGCCAAGAGCTCGGGTCGGAGCTCACCAACCGCATCGCCCGGCGCATGGTCGTGGCGCCGCAGCGCGACGGCGGACAGGCGCAGTTCATCGCGTCGCCGATTCCGATCGACTCGTCGCTGTCGCTCGCGCCGGTGACCGAGTGGATGCTCCAGAATCTGGATGCCGAGCTCTCCGTCGACCGATTGGCGGCGCGCGCGCACATGTCTGCGCGCACCTTCGCCCGGCGGTTCAAGGCCGACCTCGGCGCGACCCCGGCGGCGTGGCTCGCCCGCCAGCGGCTGCTCCACGCACAGCGCCTGCTCGAAGAGACCGACCTCGGCCTCGACCGGATCGCGTCGGAATGCGGCTTCGGTTCCGCGGCGGTGCTCCGGCAGAACTTCGCCCGCACGATGGGACTCACCCCCACCGCGTACCGTGCGCGGTTCTCGTGCGCGGGCTTGGGTGAGGTGGCCCCCGCGGCCGAGGCCGAGGTCGGGGCCGCAGCGGCTGAGGCGGTCCCGGCCTGAGGGCTGCGTGGACGGCTCGTCCCCCGGGCAAGACGCGCGCGGGACGACGCTCCCCGCGAATCGCGCCCCGATGTCAGGAATGAGCAGAGACGAAGGCCGCGTGATCGGCGCGGGCGAGGTCGGCGTAGGCGAATGCCCAGTCGACGAGCGCCTCCGTCAGAACGCGGCCCGACCCGACGTATCCCGCGATGTCGGGAGCGTGGGGAGATTGCGCGTGCGCGCGGGCGAGGGTGACGGCGCAGGCCTGCGCGTAGCGGCGGAAGGGCTTGTTCGACAGCTCGACCATCTCGATACCCCCCTTCATGTCGTGGAACTGCCGCACGTAGAAGTCGGCGTCGCTGCCGCGCACGTGGCCGAGGAAGGGGTCCGAGACGCCCTGCAGAACGCGTTGCAGGGCGACCACGCGCGCGCCTTCCCCCTCGGCCGCGACCAGGGAGACGAGCGATTCGGGCTGACGGATGCCGCCGAACTGCTGCAGCACGCTCGGGCCGGCCTGCTTGCCCTGGAGCAGGAGCGCGTGTCCGTCCCCGTCTTGCAGAAGAAGCAGGTAGCAGCGGGTGCCGACGCTGCCGACGCCGACGACGCGCCGGGCGATGTCGGTGAGGTCGTACTGTTCCAGGGTCAGGCGCACGTCCACGTTCGCGGAGGTGCGGTAGGCGCCGTCGACCGCGAGGACGCGGGCGGCCACCTCCGCGTCGACCGGGGTCATGGTCGGGGGTCTGTGGGTGAAGACGAGGCGGCCGGAGCCACCGTCGGCGGTCAGTCGTCGAACTGCGCGCGCACCGGTACGACGTTCGGCATCCGCCATGGCGCGCTCGAGGACCACGCGCGAGGCCCGGTCGAACGAGTCGATCACCTCGCGCGGGCCGAAGTGTTCGAAATAGCGCTCGACGGGGTCCTGCTCGACGCGGGATCGGATCGCGCGAGCGTACGCGCGCACCGTGCTCGCGACGGCATCACGCACGACGGCGAGGTCGCGATCGCTCTCCGCCCCGGCGAGGACAACGCTGGTGACGAGGCGCTTCAGGTCCCACTCCCAGGGCGCCCATGCGGCCTCGTCGAAGTCGTTGAGATCGAACACGAGCGTGCGTTGAGGGGATGCGTAGAAGCCGAAGTTCGCGACGTGCGCATCTCCGCAGGAAGCGACGTGGATGGGGGTCGAGGGGTTCCGAGCGAGGTCGGCCGCCTGAACGGCGGCGGAGCCACGGTAGAAGGCGAAGGGGGTGGCCGACATCCGTTCGATGCGCAGAGGAACGAGTTCGGGGGTCCGCGCGGCGTTCTGCGCGTCGAGGATGCCGAGCGGGTCGCGCCCCTCGGTGGCGAGCAGACTCAGATCGCTTCGCGGTGTGCGCGTGCGCGCCTCGCGGCCGCGGGCTCGGCGTTCGGCGGTGGAGGGCGGCGGATTCCAGGGGATGTCCGGACGCGGCGCGGCGGTCTCAGGGGTGCTCACGCGCTCACCATAGTCCTGGCGTCAAACGGCACGGCGGTCGAGGCTTACGCCTCGGCATCCATTGCCCCTCGCACCGCCTGCTGCTAAACTTGAGTCCACGCCGCTCAACTTTGAGCGAGAGCGACAACACTTCCAGGAGAACACATGAACGCCACGCAACAGCCCGGGCAGGAGGACGCGCGCAGCGCCCTCGAGCAGTTCGGCATCAACCTCACCGACCGGGCCCGCCAGGGCAAGCTCGACCCTGTGATCGGGCGCGACGGAGAGATCCGCCGCGTCAGCCAGGTGCTCACCCGGCGCACCAAGAACAACCCCGTGCTCATCGGCGAACCCGGCGTCGGTAAGACCGCGGTCGTCGAGGGTCTCGCCCAGCGCATCGTTGCGGGCGACGTCGCTGAGAGCCTGAAGAACAAAGAGCTGGTCGCCCTCGACATCTCGGCCTTGGTGGCCGGCGCCATGTACCGCGGCCAGTTCGAAGAACGCCTGAAGAGCGTCCTCAAAGAGATCACCGAGTCCGACGGGCGCGTGATCACGTTCATCGACGAGCTGCACGTGCTGATGGGCGCGGGCGGCGGCGAGGGTTCGGTCGCCGCGTCCAACATGCTCAAGCCCATGCTGGCCCGCGGTGAGCTGCGCCTCATCGGAGCGACCACGCTCGACGAGTATCGCGAGTTCATCGAGAAGGATGCCGCGCTCGAGCGCCGCTTCCAGCAGGTCTACGTCGGCGAGCCCACGGTGGAAGACACCGTCGCGATCCTCCGCGGCCTCAAGGAGCGGTACGAGGCGCACCACAAGGTGGCCATCGCCGACGCTGCGCTGGTCGCCGCGGCATCCCTGTCGAACAGGTACATCCCGTCGCGCCAGCTGCCCGACAAGGCGATCGACCTGATCGATGAAGCGGCATCGCGCCTGCGTATGGAGATCGATTCGGCCCCGCTCGAGATCGACGAGTTGCGCCGCCACGTGGATCGACTGAAGCTCGAAGAGCTCGCCCTGAAGAAAGAGAAGGACGCCGCTTCGAAGGAACGCCTGGCCGCGCTCCGCGAGTCCCTCGCCGCCGAGCAGGCCAAACTCGACGAGCTGCAAGCCCGGTGGGAGCGCGAGCGCGCGTCGCTCAACCGCGTGGGTGAGCTGAAGACCCGCCTCGACGCCGCCCGCGTGGATGCCGAGCGCGCGCAGCGCGAGGGCAACCTCGAGCGTGCGTCCCGGTTGCTGTACGCCGAGATCCCGGCGCTCGAGCGCGAGCTCATGGCCGCCGAGCGCGAAGAGCCCGCGGGCGACCGCATGGTCAACGACCAGGTCACCGACGAAGACATCGCGGCGGTCATCGCCGCCTGGACGGGCATCCCGGTCGGGCGCCTGCTGCAGGGCGAGACCGAGAAGCTGCTGCACCTCGAGCGCGAGCTCGGCAAACGCTTGATCGGACAGCGGGATGCCGTGAAGGCGGTGTCCGACGCCGTCCGTCGCTCGCGCGCGGGGATCAGCGACCCCAACCGCCCGGTCGGCTCTTTCCTGTTCCTCGGCCCGACCGGTGTCGGCAAGACGGAGCTGGCCAAGTCGCTCGCCGACTTCCTCTTCGACGACGAGCACGCGATGGTGCGCATCGACATGTCGGAGTACGGCGAGAAGCACTCCGTCTCGCGGCTCGTCGGTGCCCCTCCGGGATACGTGGGTTACGAGCAGGGTGGACAGCTCACCGAGGCCGTGCGCCGTCGCCCTTACAGCGTGGTGCTGCTGGACGAGGTCGAGAAGGCGCACCCCGAGGTGTTCGACGTCCTGCTGCAGGTCATGGACGACGGCCGACTCACCGACGGCCAGGGTCGCACGGTCGACTTCACGAACGTCATCCTGATCCTGACGAGCAACCTCGGCTCGCCGATCCTGATCGATCCGACGCTGTCGATGGAGGCCAAGACGCACCAGGTGCAGGCGCTGGTGCGCCAGGCCTTCAAGCCCGAGTTCGTGAACCGTCTCGACGACATCGTGATCTTCCAGGCGTTGAGCCAGGACGACCTCGCCCAGATCGTCGAACTGGCCGTCGACGCGCTGCACAAGCGCCTCCGCGAGCGCCGGCTGACCCTCGCGGTCACGCCCGACGCGCGGTCGTGGCTCGCCGAGCGCGGCTACGACCCGGTGTACGGCGCCCGTCCCCTGCGTCGGCTCATCCAGACCGAGATCCAGAACCGCCTCGCGATGGCGATCCTCGCGGGGACGGTCCGCGACGGTGACGTCGTGCGGGTCGATGTGGCCAGCGACGCGGATTCGCTGATGCTGATCAGCGCGGGGCCGGCGGCCTCCGGTGACGAAGACTTCGCCGAGGCGGAGATCGTCGAATAGGAACGACGAGGAAGCGGGATGCCGCGCGAGGGCGTGGCATCCCCTCTCCTTGTGCGTGCGGTCGACCGTGCATCGCGCGGTGCCGGCCCCTGCGCCCCGAGGCCATTCGCTCATGAACGCTGTTCGTGCGCGTAAACGCGTTGGCAGAGTGTTTCTGCGCACGAATGGCGTTTATGGGCGGGGCGCCGCCTCGGCCAAGCGCTGGCAGAGCGCACGGCCGAGGCCAAGCGCTGGCAGAGCGCACGGCCAGGCCAAGCGCTGGCAGAGCGCATCGGCAGAGCGCCGACACAACGACGAACGCCCGCCGCGCCGGCACCCCGCTGACGGGCTCCGGCGCGACGGGCGTCGTCGCGGGCGGGCCGATCAGTCGTCGACGAGCAGCGACTCCTCGACCGTGCGGCGCTGGCGGGGAGCGAGCTCGCGCTCGCGCAGGCCCTCTTCAGCGGCGTCGATGTCGCCCAGGGCGCCGACGGCGATGACGGTGACGGGGGTGAATCGGGCGTCGATGTCGAAGGCCGTACGCAGATCGTCGGCGACGAAGCCGCCCATCTGGTGGGTCGCCAGTCCCTCGGCGTGCGCCTGCACGGTGAAGTGGGCCGCGGCCTGACCGCTGTCGTACAGCGCCCACGTGCGGGCCTCGCCGTCTTCGGTCTCGGTCTCGGCGAGTACGACGACGAGGGCGCCGGCGGCGGGGGCCCACGCCTGGTTGAAGCCCATGAGCGCGCCGACGAGCTTCTGGTGCGCGGCGGTGCCGCGGCGGGCCACGATGAAGCGCCAGGGCTGGAAGTTCATGCCCGACGGCGCCCAGCGGGCGGCCTCGAGCGCGGAGCGCAGCGCCGACTCGTCGATGGGCGTCTCGGGGTCGAAGACGCGGGTGCTCCAGCGTTCGGCGAGCACGTCGAGGATGGGGGCGTCGGTGGGGGCGGTGCGGTCGAGAACGAGAGACATGGGTACTCCTGAGAACGGATGACGAAACCGGGACGCCGTTGACCCGAACCAGTGAACGCCCATCGCGCGCGAGATGTTCCCACGTGACGGAGTGCGTCGGGGCGGCGGCTGTCAGACCCGGTGGCCGTGCACGACGGTGGGCGCGCGGTGCGACACGCCGCAAGCAGACGCCGGTGGGCGAGTGTGTCGATCACGGGGGAGTGCGCGGCAGCGAGGAGCCGGACCCGGGCCGCGCGACGGGATCAGGCCCGCGGCATCCGTCTCACTCCGTCCAGGACGCCGGGCCGGCGGTGCCCGCCGCGTACTCGTCGAGCGGTACCTCGTCTTTTCGCCACGCATCGATGACCGGCTGCACGATCCGCCAGCACTGCTCGGCAGCGTCGGCGCGGACGGCGAGCATCGCATCGCCGTCGAGGATGCCGGAGAGCACCTCGCCGTAGGCCCTGAGCGCGCCCTCACCGAGGTCGGCCGCCAGGGTCACGCGCTCGAGCTCGAGGGGATCGGCGGCACCGTTGACGTTGAGGCCGAGACTCATGGTGTCGGGGCCGAGCGAGAACACGAGCTCGGACGGCTCGCTCTCGCCGACGAACCCGCCGGGAAGGTGTCGCACGGGCTTGAAGGTCACGGTGACGGCCCGGTGGCCGGAGCTGAGCGCCTTACCGGAGCGCAGGGTGATGGGAACGCCCTGCCACCGGGTATTCCGCACCTCCACCGTCATTTCGGCGAGCGTCTCGGTGCCGCGCGCCGCATCGACCCCCGGCTCGTCGACGTAGGACGAGAAGTGGCGGTCGCCGACGCTGCCCGCGGTGTATCGGGCGCGGCGGGAGTTGCGCACGGGATCGTCACCCCGCACGTGGGTGGCGCGCAGCACCGCCGACGTGGCGTCGCGCAGATCGAGCTGAGTGAGGGATGCCGGGGGCTCCATGGTGACGAACGCCATGACCTGCAGCAGGTGGCTCTGGATCATGTCGACGAGAGCACCCGCCCCGTCGTAGTAGCCCGCGCGGCCTTCGAGGCCCAGGGGCTCGGGGTAGTCGATGTCGACCGAGGCGATGTCGTCGGCCGACCAGACGCTCTCGAGAAGGCGGTTGGCGAAGCGGGCGCCGAGCAGGTTGAGCACGGTCGAACGCCCCAGGAAGTGGTCGATGCGGAACACCTGGTCTTCGGGCACGAGCTTCGCCAGCTGCTGATTGAGCCGGTGGGCGCTGGCCTCGTCGGTGCCGAACGGCTTCTCGAGAGCGAGGATCGTTCCCTCCGGAATGGTCACGTCGCTCAACGCGAGGCACGACTTCTCGGCGACGGCCGGAGGCACCGCGAAGTACAGGGCGGGCCGGCCCTCGGCCTCGTCGAGGAGTTTCTGCAGGTCGGCAGGCTTCGTGATGTCGGCCTGCGAGTAGGTGGTCTCCGAGACGGCGGCGAAGGCGCCTTCGGCATCCATCGTCTGGAACGCCGTGTGCACGACCTCGCGCCAGTGTTCGTCGGTCCAGTCCTCCATGCCCGCTCCGTGCAGCCGCACCGACCGGCCGGGTTCGCGCGTCAGCAATTGGCCGAGGGCGGGCAGGAGCAGTCGAGACGTGAGGTCGCCCGAGGCGCCCAGGATGATGAGGGTGGTGTCCGCGGCCATGCGGCCACCGTAGCGCTCCCCTCCGACACCGGTGCGCCGCTTGCAGCGAGCCCATGGATGCCACTAGCGCGATGCCCGGCCACGATGTCGGTGCCCTCTGCCATGATCCGAGGGTGACCACTCCGATCGAGGATTACGCCGTCCTCAGCAACTGCCGCTCCGCCGCGCTGGTGTCCCGCGACGGCAGCGTCGACTGGTTGTGCCTCCCGCGCTACGACAGCGGGTCGATGTTCGCCGCGCTCCTCGGCGACGAGTCGCACGGGGCATGGTCGCTGCGCCCGGCCGATCCCGACGCGCGGGCGACCCGGCGGTACGACGGCGACACCTTCGTACTCGTCACGCGGTGGGAGACGGCGACCGGCATCGCCGACGTGTACGACGCGATGCCGATCGACGGGGGCATCGACGCCCTCGTGCGACGAGTGGTCGGGGTGTCGGGCGAGGTGGACTTCGTCACCGAGGTGCGCTTGCGCTTCGACTACGCTCGCGCGGTGCCCTGGGTGCGACAGATGGGCCACGGCGGCGAGCACCTCATCCTCGCCGTCGCCGGCCCGGATGCCGTGACGATCCGCGGCCCGCGTCTGATCGCGGTCGACACCACGCACCGCGGCCGGTGGACCACCGCGGCCGGTGCGAGCGTCGACTCGGTGCTGTCGTGGGGCCCGTCGTGGAAAGACGCCCCGCCGGCATTCGACGTCGAGGCCGCTCTGGAGCGCACGCGCGAGTGGTGGGCCGCCTGGGCCGACCGCGTGCAGTCGGCCGGCACGCACGCGGCGCTGGTGACGCGCTCGCTCATGGTGCTCCGCGCCCTCACGCACTCCGAGACCGGTGGCATCGTCGCGGCGGCGACCACGTCGCTCCCCGAGGCTTTCGGGGGCTCCCGCAACTGGGACTACCGCTACGTCTGGCTCCGCGACGCCGCGCTCACGCTGAGCGCCTACATCGATCACGGCTACCTCGATGTCGCTCAGCACTGGCGCACCTGGCTGCTGCGGGCGATCGCCGGGGACCCGGCCGACGTGCAGATCATGTACGGCATCGCGGGCGAACGCGACCTGCCCGAGCGGGAGCTCGAGAGCCTGCCGGGCTACGGGGGAGCGGCCCCCGTGCGCATCGGCAACGGAGCCGTCGATCAATACCAGGCCGACGTGATCGGCGAGGTGATGGTCGCACTCGAGGCCGCGCGCGACGCCGGGGTCGAGGAGACGACGTTCTCGTGGTCGCTGCAGCGGGCCCTGCTCGACCAGCTCGCGCACGAGGTCGACAAGCCCGACCTCGGCATCTGGGAGATGCGCGGCGACCCGCACTTCTTCACCCACTCCCGGGCGATGGTGTGGGCGGCGTTCGACCGCGGCATCCGGGCCGTCGAGACCGGCGGGCACGACGGCGAGGTCGACGTCTGGCGCACGCTGCGCGATCACGTGCGCGCCGACATCGACGCGCACGGCGTGCACGAGGGCGGGTGGTTCACGCAGCACTTCGACACCGACGAGGTCGACGCGTCGCTGCTCGTGCTGCCGCAGGTGGGTTTCTGCGCCTACGACGATCCGCGCATGCTGGCCACCGTCGCCCGAATAGAAGAGACCCTCATGCCCGACGGCTGGTTGCTGCGGTACCGCACGACCGGGGTCGACGGGCTGACGGGTGACGAGCATCCGTTCCTCGCGTGCTCTTTCTGGCTCGTCGGGCAGTACGCGAACAGCGGTCGGCGCGACGAGGCCGTCACCCTGATGAAGAAGCTCACGGCGGTGGCGAACGACCTGGGGCTGCTGTCGGAGGAGTACGACCCCACGGCCGGACGTCAGGCGGGCAACACCCCGCAGGCGCTCTCGCACCTGGCGCTGGTGGCCGCCGCCGATGCCCTGGATGCCACGGCCCCGCACCACGACGGCTGACCCCGGCCTAGAGTCGTCGCATGGACGACGAGGTCGAGTTACGACGCCTGCGCGAACGCGTGTACGGCGCCGGAGGTGCGCCTGCGACGCCCGCGATGCTCGAGCGGCTCGCCGAGCTGGAGGACCGCTCCCGGCCGCCCCTCGGCGACATCGACCGGCTCGCGCCCGCCGACCCGACGACGGCGCCCCCCGAGCCGGACCGTGTCGACGATCCGGAACGCCTCGACGAGCCGGAACGCTCCTACGAGGACGTGGATGCCGCCGCACCCGCGTCGCGACCCGTCCTCCGCGGGGTTCTCACCGCGGTCGGAGCGGTCGCCCTCCTCGGCGTGGGGTTCGCCGTCGGCTCGGCGGCGACCGCGTCGATGCCCGGCGACCCCGCCGCCACCGCCGACCCCGCCGCGGCGATGTATCCCGAGCTGACCTTCCCGCAGACGATCGAGGACGCCATCTCGGCCGACGTGCTCCGCGACAGCGCGATCGACTCCGGCAGCACCCGGTTCATCGGCACGGTCAATGACTTCGACATCTTCTTAGCCCAGCCCGCCGACGGCATCGGCCGCTGCATCGTCACCTTCACCGCGATAGACGATCGACCGTGGTCGGCGGGCTGCGCGAGCGGCACGCAGGAGGGCGCCGCGGTCTTCGGCATCGACGACCGTCTCACCGTCGCGATCGGCGATCCCGACGACTCCGAGATCGAGGGCATCCCCATCCGCCTGTCCGAGAGCGTCACGGCGTACGTGGCGCGATAACGAAGGAGAAAGCCATGTTCCATCCCGACGGTGCCTACTCGGGCCTCTCGGTCGACGACCTCGAGGCCGCCCATCACTTCTATGCCGAGACTCTCGGGCTCCGGGTCGAGGTGCTCGAGGGTTCGGGTTTCCTCACTCTTCACCTGGGCTCGGGCGGCCGCGTCTTGGTCTACGGCAAGCCGCACCATGAGCCCGCGTCGTTCACGGTGCTGAACTTCCCCGTCGCCGACGTCGAGGCCGCCGTCGACGACCTGCGTTCGCGCGGCGTCGACACGAAGATCTACGACGACGCCGACTTCCCGACGGATTCGCGGGGCATCATGCGCGAGGGCGGACCGCTCATCGCCTGGTTCCGCGACCCGGCCGGCAACGTGCTGGCCGTTCTCGAGGAGTGACGGGAGAGGGGATGGATGCCGGTGTGCCCGGCATCCATCCCCTTCATCACTGAGGTCCCTGAGCGTGTCGAAGGGACCGGGCTCCGCGCGTGGAGGCGGGGGGCTTCGACGGGCTCAGCCACCGTGGTCGATGGTCCCCGAGCGTGTCGAGGGGACCGGGTCACCCGCGGCCGCGGCTCAGCCCTTCAGCGCCTCCGCGAGCTTCACGCGCGCGCCCATGCGCAGGAGCGAGTTGCGATAGATCCGCGCCGCGAGACCGATCGCCAGCACGCACGAGGCCATCAGCACCAGCAGCGACAGCACGGGCTCCCACCACTGGGCGTCACCGAGGTACATGCGCAGCGGCATCCCGACCGGCGCCGAGAACGGCACGTACGACATGATCGTCAGCACGACGGGGTTGTCGTTGAAGAAGATGACCAGGAAGTACGGCGCCATGATCAGCATCGTGATGGGGGTCGTGGTCGCCCCGATGTCCTCCTGACGCGACACCATCGCCGCCGCGGCCGCGAAGAGCGACGCCAGCAGCACGAAACCGAACAGGAAGAAGATCGCGAACCAGGCGATGGGAGCGCCGAGCGCATCGAGCACCCCTGCCTGTCCGGTGACCGCGAGACCGATCACCGCGACAGCCGCGAGCAGCACGATCTGCGCCATCGCCAGGATCGTGTTGCCCAGAACCTTCCCGGCCAGCAGTGCCCGCACGGGGATGGCCGAGATGAGGATCTCGACCACGCGGGTCTGCTTCTCCTCCACGACGCTCTGCGCGATCGTGCCGCCGAAGGTCGACGCGGCGATGAGGAACACCAGCCCGAAGCCGAGCGCGATCAGGTACCGCAACGCGTCGGCCGCTCCCGCACCTGGATCGAGCATCTGCACCGGCGGGGTCTCGCTGAGCATCTGCAGCAGCGTCGAGGGCACGTCGTCCTTCACCACGACGGTGTAGTCGAACGCGGCGTCCGAAGACCCCGAGACCAGGGCGGCATCCACCGTTCCGTCTTCGACGAGGGCGCGCGCGGCGTCGTCGCTGTCGGACACGGTGACCTCGAGGCCGTCGACGCCCGAGACCGCACTCTGCGTCTGCGAGGTGACGGCCACCGGCGTGCCGCTGCCCGAGGCGTTGTTCGCGGCGAAACCGCCCCAGACCACCGAAGCGAGGGCGGCGACGATGAGGATCGCGGTCGAGATGACGAAAGCCTTGCTGCGCAGCTTCGACCCGATCTCGCGCTCGGCGACGAGCCAGATGCTCTGCAGCTCGCTGGGCGCGCGGCGCGCGGGAGGAGTGGTGGTGTTCACTGGATGACCTCCTTGAAGATCTCGGCGAGAGACGGTTTCTGCGGCGCGAAGCTGGCGACGTCTCCGCGCGCGACGGCGCCGCGGAGAATCCGCTGCGCGGTGGTGTCGTCGGCCGCGTCGAACAGGGCGTAGCCGCCGTCGAAGTCGAGCACGGTGATGCCCGGCTCGTCGCGCACCCATCCGGCGTCGCCGCCGGAGACCAGCTCGTAACGGTGGGTCGCGTGCTGAGCGCGGAGGTCGTCGCGGGTGCCGGCGGCGCGGATCGTGCCCCCGGCGATGATGACGAGGTCGTCGCACAGCCGCTCGACGACGTCGAGCTGGTGCGACGAGAACAGCACCGCAGCTCCCGCCGCAGCCTTCTCTTGCAGGACACCTGCGACGACGTCGACGGCGAGCGGATCGAGGCCGGAGAACGGCTCGTCGAGGATCAGGACATCCGGTTCGTGCACGAGGGACGCCGCGATCTGCGCGCGCTGCTGATTGCCCAGCGACAGCGTCTCGACGAGGTCGCCGAGGCGCTCGCCGAGCCCGAGCCGCTCGAGCAGCGCCGTGGCCTTCTTCGTCGCTTCGGCTTTGCCGAAGCCGTGCAGACGCGCCAGGTAGGCGATGTGCTCGGCGACCTTCATCTTCGGATACAGCCCGCGCTCCTCCGGCATGTACCCGAAGCGGCGACGGTCGGTGGCGGTGAGGGGCGCGCCGTTCAGCGCGACGGTGCCCGCGTCTTTGGCGAGCACCCCGAGTGCGATGCGCATGGTGGTGGTCTTGCCGGCGCCGTTGCCGCCGACGAAGCCCGTCAGTCGCCCCGGGGCCACGGTGAAGCTCACGTCGTCGAGCACGCGGCGTCCGCCGTAGCTCTTGGTGATGCCGTTCAGATCGAGCACGATGCATCCCTTCTTCTCGATGTCTCCCACGCTAGGCATCCGGATGCCGCGGCACCTCCACCCGGGGAGGGGTCGTGGCCTCCGCCGTGAGGGGGAGGACGGGACGGGCCCCGCCGCGTGGGGCGATCGGCTCGCGTCAGGCCAACCCGTGCCGGTGGGCGAGCACGACGGCCTGCACGCGGTCGCGGGCGCCGAGCTTCTGCAGCACGTTCGACACGTGCGTCTTGACGGTCGCCTCGCCGATGAACAGCCGCGCGGCGATCTCGGCGTTGCTCATCGCCTCGGCCACGAGCGTGAGCACCTCCGACTCGCGCTCGGTGAGCGGCTCCGTCAGAAGCAGGGGAGAGGGAGCGGATGCCGTGGGCGCGGGCGGTATCCCCGCGAAGCGCGCGATGACCCGGCGCGTCACCTCGGGCGCGAGGAGCGCGTCACCGGCGCCGACGACGCGCACCGCCGCCACGAGCTCCTCCGGGCCGGCGTTTTTGAGCAGGAACCCGCTCGCTCCGGCGGCGAGGGCGTCGAACAGGTAGTCGTCGCGGTCGAAGGTCGTGACGATGAGCACGGCCGCCTTCGAGGCGGGGTCGGCTGTGAGCCGGCGGGTGGCCTCGAGGCCGTCCATGTCGGGCATCTGCACGTCCATGCAGACCACGTCGGGCTGCAGTTCTATCGCGGCCGCGATCGCCTCGACACCGGAGGCGGCTTCGCCGACCACCGTGATGTCGTCTTCCAGCGACAGGATCGTGCGGAAGCCCGCCCGCATCATCACGTGGTCGTCGACCAGCAGCACGCGCAGCTCAGACACGTGTCGCCTCCGCGCGAGCGAGCGGCACCCGCACGCGCACGAGATACCCGCCGCGGGCCCGGGGGCCGATCTCGATCGTCCCGCCCGAGACGGCGGCTCGTTCGCGCATGCCGGTCTGTCCGAGCCCCGGCGTCGACGAGCCGCGGCGGCCGGTGTTCGACACCTCGAGTTCGACGGCATCCGGATCGAATCGCAGACGGACATCGGCGGTCGCGTCGGGCCCGGCGTGGCGGCGGGCGTTCGTCAGTGCTTCCTGGGCGATGCGGTACAGGTTCACCTGCACGAGGGGCGCCGGGTCGTGGGCGGGTTCGCCGACGACCGTGAAGGTGGTGGGAAGCCCTGCCGCAGCAGCGTCGTCGACCAGCGCGCGGATCGAGGTGAGCCCGTGGGTGGTGGGCGCGGTGTCGGGCGCGCTGTCGGTGCCGGGGGTCCGCAGCGTCTCGAGCAGGTGTCGCAGCTCGTGCAGCGACGTGCGCGCCGAGCCCTCGATGCCCGTGAGCACCTCGCGGGCGGCATCGGCATCGCGGTCGAGGAGTGAGCGGGCGACTCCCGCCTGCACGCCCATCAGCGACACGTGATGGGCGACGACGTCGTGCAGCTCGCGCGCGATGCGGACGCGGTCGAGGGCGACGGCTTGGGCTGCGGTCACCTCGCGCTCGGCTTCGAGCTCGGCGGTGCGCTCCTCGAGGGCCGCGCGTTCGCGCATCTGCTGATGCGAGCGGTCGCCGAAGTAGTAGGCGCCGCCGAAGAAGAGGGCGTTCACCCCGATCATGAGCAGCTGGTACGCCACGAACGGCGAGAAGGCCCCCGCCCGCGAGAACGCGCCCTCGACCGCGGCGTCGACGGGCTGCGTGGCGTCTTGGAACATCACCACGAACAGCCACGCGAACATGCCGACGATGATCGCGACGCGCACGATGGTGGCGCGGCGCCGGTTCTGTTCCCAGGCGCCGACCGTGTAGAGCGCGATGAACATCGCGATGTTGCCCGCGTACAGCTCGGGAATGCGGAACGTCACGGCCAGGAAGTACGCCACCGACACGATGACCGCCGTCGCCGACGGCCACCGGCGGCGGAACGCGAGGGGGACGGCGAGGACGGCGACGTATCCCAGCGCGACGGCGAGCGAGCCCTGTTCGTCGCCGTAGATGCCCGAGACCGCCGACAGCACGGCGCTCAGCAGACCGCCGAGGAACAGCACGAGAGCGAGCACGAGGTCGCCTCGCTGCTGGGTGCGGGTGGGGCGTGGCATCCCTCCACGGTAGAGCGGACGTCCGACACGTGCATCCCCCGCGGGGCGGAGTCAAGAGGGCGGGGAATACAGATTCGACCCGGATGCTTGCAGGTGAATGCATCCGGGCTCTCCGCCCCCGTCATCCCAGAGAGGATCATCGTGAACGAGTACACGATCGGCTACATCGTCGGCAGCATCTCCAGCACCTCGATCAACCGCCGCCTCGCCAAGGCGCTCGAGAAGGTCGCGCCCGAGGGCGTCACCCTGAAGGAGATCCCGATCAAGGACCTCCCCTTCTACTCGCCCGACCATGACGGCAACTTCCCCGAGGTCGCGACGACCTTCAAGACCGCGATCGAGGATGCCGACGGCGTCATCATCGTGACCCCCGAGTACAGCCGTTCCATCCCCGGCGTCCTGAAGAACGCGCTCGACTGGTCGGCTCGTCCGTACGGCGAGGCGTCGTTCAACGACAAGCCCACCGCCGTCGTCGGCACCTCGCAGGGCGGAGTCGCCACCGCCGCCGGCCAGCAGCACCTGCGCGCGGTGCTCCTGCACTACAACGCCCTCGTCCTCGGACAGCCCGAGGGCTACATCCAGTCGACCCCCGGCCTCTTCGAAGAGGACGGCACCGTGACCGACGAGGGCACGGCCGACTTCCTCCGCTCGATCATCGAGGCGCTCGTGACGCTCATCGCGCGCACCGCCTCGGCAGAGGTCCCCGCGGCCTGACGCATCACGCGGCGGGGCCGGGGTACGCTCCGGCCCCGCCGTCGTTCGTCCGTCACCCGCCGGTCGCGTCAGCCTTGCGCCGCAGCAGCGCCGCCTCGCGCTCATTCCGGGTCAGGTCCGCCGCTCGCAACAGCTCCGATCGGGCCTCGCGCGTGCGCCCCAGCCGGCTCAGCAACTCTCCGCGCACCGAGGGGATGAGGTGCGAGGCCTTGAGCATCCCGGACGACGAGAGCGCATCGACGAGCGCGAGCCCCTCGAGAGGACCGGATGCCATCGACACGGCGATCGCGCGGTTGAGATCGACGACGGGACTCGGCGCGACACGGCCGAGAATCTCGTACAGCAGCACGATGCGGTCCCAGTCCGTCGCATCGACGCTCGTCGCCTCGGCATGACACAGCGCGATGGCCGCCTGCAGTTGGTAGGGGCCTCGACCCCGACCGAGGGCGTCGGCACGGTCGAGCAGCGACGCACCGCGGGCGATGGCCGAGCGGTCCCAGCGGCGACGGTCCTGGTCGGCGAGCAGCACGGCGTCCCCGCTCGCATCCACGCGCGCGGCGAAACGCGAGGCCTGCAGCTCCATGAGCGCCGAGAGACCGAGCGCCTCGGGTTCGCGGGGTAGCAGACGGTTCAGCACGCGGCCCAGACGCACCGCTTCGTGCGCGACGTCGGTGCGCAAGACGGCGTCGCCGGTGCTCGCGGCGTATCCCTCGGTGAAGACGAGGTAGACCACGCTGAGCACTGCGCCGAGGCGTGCCGGCCACTCCGCCGGATCGGGCACCGCGAAGGGCACATGCGCTGCGGACAGCGCTTTCTTCGCGCGCACGATCCGCTGCTGCATCGTCGGCACGGGCACGAGGAACAACCGGGCGATCGCGTCGGTGTCGAGGCCCGCGACGACTTTCAGCGTCAGCGCCACCTGTGCCTCGCGGGCGAGGACGGGATGGCACGCCGCGAACACCAGTCGCAGCACGTCGTCGTCGATCGGCTGCCACTCGGCATCCGAGATCTCGTCGAGATCAGCGCCGATCAGCCGGTACTTCTCGCCGAGGTTCTGCGCGCGGCGCCAGCCGTCGATCGCCCGTCGCTTCGCGACCGCCGTCAGCCAGGCGCCGGGGTTGCGGGGGACACCGTCGCGAGGCCACTGCACGAGCGCTTCGGCGACGGCATCCTGAGCAAGATCCTCGGCGGTCGCGAGATCGCCGACCACACGGGCGAGCGTCGCGACGATGCGGGCGCCTTCGATGCGCCAGATCGCCGCGACGCGTCGCGCCAGGTCGGGGTCAGGGGTCACGACGCGGGCTTCGCCTCCGCGGGAGGCTTCGTCGCGCGAAGGGGTGCGGGTCACCGCGAGGACTGCTCCTCGCGCCAGCCCTCCTCCTTCTGGATGTACTCGTTGTCGGCGAACGCCGCGAAGTCGGTCTCGTCGGTGACGCGACGCACCTCGAGCTTGTTGCCGGCGATGAGGGGTGCCCGCCGCGCCCACTCGACGGCCTCGTCGCGCGACGACACCTCGATGATCCAGAAGCCGTTGAACAGCTCGTGCGTCTCGCCGTAGGGGCCGTCGGTGACCACCGGCTCGTCGCCGCCGAACTCGACGACGAAGTTCTTGCTCATGTCTTCGGCCAACCCGTCACCCGCGACGAGCACGCCCGCGGTCATCATCGCCTCGTTGTAGGCGCCCATCTCGTTGATGACCTGCTCGAAGGGGATGTCCTTGTAAGCCGCGTACGCCTCGTCGGTGCCGCGCATGATCAGCATGTACTTCATCGTGAACTCTTCTCGTGTGTGCTCGGTCGAGCGATCGGAGGGGAGCGAATGCCTGCCCCTACTATCGCGTCGAACGGGGGCCGGGGGAATCGACAGGATGCGGAAAAGATTCCGGATGCCGAGCCGTCGCGGCTGCAAGTGATGCACGTTCCTCGCAGAATCGCGGATTTCTCGCGAGATCGGGAGGCGCGCCTGCGAGGATCGTGCGCGATTGCGGGGATCGCGCCGCCGCGGCGGATCGGCCGCCCCGGCGAAGCCTCTTGGATGCCAGGTGCCCGGCGCTCAGCCGAAGATCATCGGCATGTCGTCATCGTCGTCCGTGGCCGAGAAGACGAGGTCGGCGACGACGGGGACGTGATCGCTGGGTACCTCGCCCTTGCGTTCGTTGCGGTGAATCTCGGCGCCGTGCACGGCGTCAGCGAAGGCGGGGGAGCCGAGGATGAAGTCGATGCGCAGCCCCTCGTTGCGGGGGAAGCGCAGCTGCTTGTAGTCCCAGTAGGTGTACCCGGTCGGGATGAGCGGGCGCACGACATCCGTGAGACCCGCGGTCTCGAACGCGGCGAAGGCTGCTCGCTCGGGAGGGGAGACGTGGGTGGTCGCACCCTCGACCACCGTGGGGTCGCCGTTGTCGGCGTCCGTCGGCGCGATGTTGAAGTCGCCGGTGAGCGCGAGGGGCAGGTGGGGATCAGCCGCGACAGTGGCGGCGGTGTACTCGCGGAGCTTGTCGAGCCAGTCGAGTTTGTACACGTAGTGCGGGTCGTCGAGGCCGCGACCGTTGGGCACGTAGAGGCTCCAGACGCGCACGCCGTTGACGGTCGCCCCGATCGCGCGGGCCTCCTGCGGGAGGTCGGGCCCCTCTTTGCCCTTCTCGAACCCGGGCATGCCGGGAAAGCCGATCTCGACGTCTTCGAGCGGCTCACGGCTGGCGATCGCGACGCCGTTCCACTGATTCAGGCCGTGCGCGGCGACGTGATAGCCGGCTTCCTCGAACGCGGCATACGGGAACTGCTCCGTCTTGCACTTGATCTCCTGCATCGCCAGCACGTCGATGTGCTCGCGCACGCAGAACTCGACGGTGCGGGTGACGCGGGCACGGATGGAGTTGACGTTCCAGGTGGCCAGGCGCATGGCATCCAGCCTACTTTCGGCCGCCGACATCACCGTCCGCAGGGTGCCGCGTGCATTACGGCGGATGCCCGGGCCGGCACGCCGCGCGACGGCGCCCGGTACGCGGCGTGTCGTCGATTCCCCCGCCGTTGTGCGCGCGCCGGTGCGGGCCGGGGCCGCGCAATAGAATCGACGCCGTGACCGCAGCCTCTACTCCCGAGCTCGAAGCCGACCGCCAGGCCCTGATCAGCCTCATCAACGACGAGGCGGTGTTCCACGGCGACTTCACCCTCTCGAGCGGCAAGAAGGCGACGTACTACGTCGACATGCGCAAGCTCACCCTCGACCACCGCGCGGCCCCGGCGATCGGTCGCCTCGTGCTCGACCTGGTGAAGGATCTCGACGGCGTCGTGGCCGTCGGTGGACTCACCCTCGGCGCCGATCCCATCGCCAACGCGGTCATGCACGAGTCGGTGCACGCCGGTCGCCCGCTCGACGCGTTCGTCGTGCGCAGAGAGCCCAAGGACCACGGTCGTGGCCGCCAGGTCGAGGGCGCCGACGTCAAGGGCAAGCGCGTCGTCGTCGTCGAAGACACCTCGACCACGGGGCAGTCGGCGCTCAAGGCCGTCGAGGCGCTGCGCCGCGAGGGAGCCGAAGTCGTCGCCGTCGCCGTTATCGTCGACCGCAAGACCGGCGCGCGGGCCGCGATCGAGGCCGAGGGCCTGCAGTGGCTGGCATCCATCGACCTCGACGACCTGGGTCTCGCTCCGCAGTAAGAGGGTCCCTGCGAGAACCGGACATTCGTCGGGCGCAGGTCGGGTCGCGGCGGAGCGGTCCTGTTCTGGCACGATCCCCTGTTCCCAGGTGGCCGTGTGAGGCCCCGAGTTCGGGCGGACTCAGCGCGGATCGTCGTCCGGTCCCGGCCCGTCGAAGGGGTCGCGGCCCCCGCCGCCGCGGCGCGAACGCCGCCACTGCACGATGAACGCGACGAGCGTTCCGGCGGTGATGAAGAAGGCCACGATCAGCCACAGCGTGCGGTCGTCCATGCTTCCATCCTTGCCGGTGGCGTGCGGCGTTCGTCAACCCCGCGCGGCTCGCCGGGCGCGGCGTCGTAGACGGGGGCTGGGGCTCAGAGACCCGCTTCGAGGCCCTCTTCGCCGTCGGCGAGTTCGGTCTCGAACGGTTCGGCGCGCACGAGTTCGGCGACGGAGCCGAGGATCTCGTCGGGTCGGAAAGGGTAGCGCTCCATCTCGCGCTGGTCGCTGATCCCGGTGAGCACCAGCACGGTGTGCAGGCCCGCCTCGATGCCGGCGACGATGTCGGTATCCATACGGTCGCCGATCATGCCGGTGTTCTCGCTGTGCGCACCGATGCGGTTGAGCGCGGAGCGGAACATCATCGGATTGGGCTTGCCGACGATGTAGGGCTCTTTGCCGGTCGCCTTGGTGATGAGCGCGGCGATCGCGCCCGTCGCCGGGAGCACTCCCTCGGTCGAGGGGCCCGTGGCATCCGGGTTCGTCGCGATGAAGCGCGCACCGCCGCGGATGAAGCGGATGGCCTTGGTGATGGCCTCGAACGAGTAATTGCGGGTCTCGCCGACGACGACGTAATCGGGCGTGGTCTCGGTCATGATGAAGCCGGCCTCGTGGAGGGCCGTGGTCAGACCCGCCTCGCCGATGACGAACGCGGAGCCGCCCGGCATCTGCGACTTGAGGAAGTCGGCGGTCGCCAGCGCCGAGGTCCAGATGGACGCCTCGGGAACGTCGAGACCGGACGCGCGCAGCCGGGCGCTGAGGTCGCGCGGCGTGAAGATCGAGTTGTTCGTCAGCACGAGGAACGGCGTGCCCTCGGTGCGCCACTGCGCGAGCAGTTCGGATGCCCCCGCGATGGGCGTGTTCTCGTGGACGAGAACGCCGTCCATGTCGGTGAGCCAGCACTCGATGTCGCCACGCGTCCGCATGGGGCCAGCCTAACCCCGGCCTCCGACACGGCCCAGGAGGGTTGTCTTCCCGGCGACCGCGGATCCTCATCCCCCGGGAACGAACGAGGGCGGGCCCGGCCCGAAAGCCGTGACCCGCCCGTCCGCGGAGGAGATGCCTTACTTGAAGGTGTCCTTGACGTTCTCGCCGGCCTTCTTGGCATCCGCCTTCACCTGGTCGGCCTTGCCCTCGGCGACGAGCTTGTCGTTGTCGGTGGCGTTTCCGATGGTTTCCTTCGCCTTGCCCACGATGTCCTGTGCGGCGTTCTTGATCTTGTCGTCCAGACCCATGATGTGACTCCTTCTCGAAATGTCGGCGTCGGCGAGGGGTCTCGTCGCGTCGGAGCGCGTGCTCGCAAAGGAGACGTGCGGAGTCGCCGATTCGTCACGCATCGGCCGCGAAAATTTTCCCGGGGGACGATATGCCAGGAACGGAATGAACCCGTGACGGCGGCGGACGATCTGGCTAGGGTCGAAGGGTGGCGCGCACCGAGTGGGATCCTCAGAACCTCCCCGACCTGTCGGGGCGGTCGTACCTCGTCACCGGCGCGACGCGGGGGCTCGGCTATTTCGCCTGCGAGCAGCTCGCCGGCGCCGGGGCGCGCGTGCTGCTCACCGGACGCAACCCGAACCGTCTCGCCGCGGCGAAGTCGGCGGTGAAGCGGTCGCATCCGGATGCCGCGATCGAGACGCTGCTGCTCGACACGAGCAACATGGGGTCGGTGCGCGCGGCCGCGGCGACCGCCCGTGCCCGAGGCCGGCTCGATGGACTCCTTCTGAACGCGGGCGTCGTGCATCCGCCGAAGCAGCGCGAGACCGTCGGCGGGCACGAACTGGTGTTCGCCACCAACGTGCTCGGCCACTTCGCGCTCGCCGGAGAACTGCTCAAGCCGCTCGCCGCCGCCCGCGGTCGGATGGTGTGGGTGGGCAGCATGTCGACCTCGATCTGGGGACACCTGCCCACCGATCCCGAGCTCGGCGAGGGCTACACGCCGTGGCGCGCATACGTGCAGTCGAAGGCGGCGACCACGGCGCTCGCGCTCGAGGCCGACAAACGTCTGCGCGCGCACGGCGTTCCGGTGCAGAGCCTCGTGGCGCATCCCGGCTACTCGACCAGCGGACGCACCCGCGGGGTGCGCGGCGTCAATGAGCCGAGCCGGCTCACCCGCTTCCTCGACAATCTGCAGGCCCCGATCACGCAGTCGAAGGAGCAGGGGGCCTGGGCGCTCGTGCGCGCGGTGGTCGACCCGCTCGCCGAGGGAGGCGAGATGTACGGCCCGGCGCTCGTCGCCCGGGGCGAGCCGCGCGTGGCAACCCCGGCGCGGCGCACCCGGCGCAGCGAGCTCGGAGCCGAGCTCTGGCGGGCCTGCGAGACCGCGACGCACGTGCGCTGGCCCTTCGATCGAGCCCGGCGCGCGGCATCCTGATCCCACCGTGTCGATGTCGGCGCTGAGCCCTACAGTGATCGCATGGACCAGGCGACAGCCGAGAGCATCGATTCCGCCGACGTGCGCGGCCTGAGCGCTGCCGACGTCGCCGAGCGAGTCTCCGCGGGGCAGACGAACGCCTTCACCGCTGATAGCAGTCGAAGCGCCTGGAACATCGTGCGGGCGAACGTCTTCACGCTGTTCAACGCCATCGTCGCGGCGTGCTTCCTCGTGCTGTTGCTGCTGGGGCGCTGGCAAGACGCCCTCTTCGGCGTGGCCGCCCTGTCGAACGCGGTGATCGGCTGCGTGCAGGAGTTCCGCGCGAAGGCGGCCCTCGATCGTCTGGCGCTGCTGAACGCCCCCCGTGCCCGAGTCCATCGCGAGGGCGTCGACGCCGAGATCGCGCCTCCCGACGTCGTCCGAGACGACCTGCTCGTGCTGCGAGCGGGAGATCAGGTGCCCGCCGATGCGGTCGTGGTCGAATCGCGGGGGCTGCAGATCGACGAGTCGATGTTGACCGGCGAATCGGATGCCGTCGACAAGCGCCCCGACGACGAAGCCCTGTCGGGATCGATCGTCGTCGCCGGCGAGGGTACGGCGCGGGTCGTGCGCGTGGGTGCCGAGTCGTACGCGAACACCTTCGCCGCGGAGGCGAAGCGCTTCCAGCTCGTCTCGAGCGAGCTGCGGACCTCGATCGACCGCGTGCTGCGGTGGGTCGGGTGGGGGATCGGCCCCATCGGGCTGCTGGTGCTGAACGCCCAGATGATGGTCGCCGGCGGGTGGGTGCAGGCGTGGCAGCAGGGCACCTGGCAACAGGCGGTGGTGAACACGATCGCGTCACTGACGGCGATGATCCCGCTCGGACTCGTGCTGATGACCTCGATCGCCTTCGCCGTGGGCGCCGCGCGACTGGCAGGGCAGAAGGTGCTCGTCAACGAACTGCCCGCGGTCGAGGGCCTCGCCCGCGTCGACGTCATCTGCCTCGACAAGACGGGCACGCTCACGGCCGGTGAGATCCGCTTCGACGACGTGCTGACCCTCGAGGAGAGCGACGGGTGGCGTACCGCCCTCGCCTGGTACGGCGCGGCGGCGGACGCGAACGCCACAGCGAAGTGCCTGCGCGAGCCGTTTCCCCTCGATGAGCCGGTCGAAGCGGTGCGACGCATCCCGTTCTCGTCGGCGCGCAAGTGGAGCGCGGTGTCGTTCGCATCCGGGGGCACATGGATCCTCGGTGCGCCTGAGATGGTGTTCGGCGATCTCGCCGCCGACGCGGGCAGCGACTTGGGCGCCGCCGTCACGAGGCTGGCGTCATCCGGCCGTCGCACGCTCGTGCTCGCCCGCGCCGGCGCCGCCCTCGACGACATCGACGTCGACGAGGAGCGGTTGCCCGAGGCTCCCGTCGCCGTCGCCGTGCTCACGTTCGTCGAGGCCGTGCGGCCCGACGCCGCCGAAGCGCTGGCGTACTTCCGGCAGCAGGGCGTCGGCGTGCGGGTCATCTCGGGCGACAACCCCCGCACGGTGGCCGCGATCGCCCGCGAGGTGGGTCTCGAGGTCGACGAGGGCTACGACGCGCGCCGCCTGCCCGAGGATGACGCCGAACTCGGTCTCGTGCTCGAGCAGCACACCGTCTTCGGCCGCGTCACGCCCGATCAGAAGCGACGGATGGTCACCGCGCTCCAGGCGCGCGGTCACGTCGTGGCCATGACGGGCGACGGGGTCAACGACGCCCTGGCCATCAAGACGGCCGACATCGGCATCGCCATGAACTCGGGCGCCGCGGCCACCAAGGCGGTCGCGCGCCTCGTGCTGCTCGACGGGCGCTTCTCGCACCTGCCCTCGGTGGTCGCCGAGGGTCGCCAGGTCATCGCCAACATCGAGCGCGTCTCGATGCTCTTCCTCACCAAGACCGTCTACGCGACGGGCCTCGCCGTGCTCTTCGGGGCGCTGGTCATGGAGTTCCCCTTCCTCCCGCGGCAGTTGTCGATCACCGACGGCCTGACCATCGGCATCCCCGCGTTCTTCCTGGCGTTGCTGCCGAACACGCAGCGCTACGTGCCGGGGTTCCTCAGGCGGTCGTTGAGCTTCGCGATCCCGGCCGGGCTCGTCATCGCCGTCTCGCTCACGCTGTACACGCGACTCGCGATGGGCATCGGTCTCAGCGTGGAGCAACTGCGCACCGGGGCGACGATCATCCTCGCGATCGTGGCGATCTGGGTACTCACCGTGCTGTCGCGGCCGGTGACGCGCGTGAAGGTGCTCGTCATCGGTGCGATGTTCATCGCCCTGACCGCGATCTTCACGGTGCCGGCGCTGGGGGAGTTCTTCCAGCTGCAGGATCCGGGCGAAGACGGCGGGGTGCTCATCACGGTGGTCGTGGTCGTGGCCATCGGCGCGATCGAGGTCGTCCGTTTCGCGCACCGCCGTTTCGTGCAGCGTTCGCTCCTCGCCCTCGCAGGTCGTCGGCAGGACGAGACTCTGGACGCGACCGCGGTGTCTGCGCGGCGTCGGCCCACGGCCGTCTCGGCGGCGATCGTGCTCGTGTACGTCGGCGGCCTCATCAACACCGCCCTGGGTATCGTCGTGCTGCTCACCCGCTACGGGGTGCCGGACGATCTCGTGCTCCCCACCTCGCTCGTCGGCGCGGCGACCGTGCTTCTGGGGCTGCTCACCGTCGCGGGCGGATCCGCGCTCTCGCGCGGCAGCGTGCTCGCGCGCAACCTGCTCACCGCCTATCTCGCGCTGCTCGGTGTGCTGCAGGCCGTAGCGATGATCCTCACCGAGCTCGACCCTGTGCTCACAGTCGCGCTCGTCGCGGCGGTGGCCGTGATCGTCGCGATCTGGGTGCCCGCGGGCTCCCGTCGGTGGTTCCGGCCCGTGGGCGCCCGCCCAAGCGAATCGACGCCATCCGTTTAGCGTCCCGCCGCGGGCCGCGGGCCGCGGGCCGCGGGCCGCGGGCCGGGGGCCGCGGCGGTCAGGCCGTCAGCCGGAACCACCCGATGCATCCTGCCCGGGCGCCCCGCCGCAGCGGGAGTCGGGCCGTCAGCGAGACCGCGCCGCGTGTGAGGCCGTCAGCAGGAACCACCCGATGCATCCGGCCCGGGCGCCCCGCCGCAGCGGGAGTCGGGCCGTCAGCGAGACCGCGCCGCGTGTCAGGCCGTCAGCCAGACCGACCCGCCCGCCCCGGCGGGGAGGGTCACTTCGACACCGTCGGCGCGCACCACCTCGTCGGACACGACCTCGAGCTCGTGCCCCACGTCGATGCGGCGTTCGACGAGCGCGCGCAGGAGCTCGGGGTCGCGATCGCTCACGCGCAGGACGCGTCCGGCGTGGCCGGTGGGCGCCTCGGTCAGGAGCACGAAGGGTTCGCGGTGCACCACGCCCTCGGCATCCGGGATCGCGTCGCCGTGCGGGTCGAACCGGGGCCGCCCGAGGCGCTCGTCGATCCCCTCGAGCAAGCGCTCGCTCAGCGCGTGCTCGAGCACCTCGGCTTCGTCGTGCACCTCGTCCCACGCGTAGTCGAACTCGCGCACGAGCCACGTTTCGATGAGCCGGTGGCGGCGGATGACGCCGGCCGCACGACGAGCGCCCGCGGCGGTCAGCGACACGGGTCCGTAGGGGCGATGCGTCACGAGACCTTGAGCGGCGAGCTTCTTCACCATCTCGGTGACGCTCGAGGGGGCGAGGCCCAGCACGCTCGCGAGCTGTGAGGGCGTGATCGGCGTGTCCTGCCACTCGGTGTGGTGGTAGATCGCCTTGAGGTAGTCGTCGGATACGGGCGATTCCACGCCGTCAGCCTATCCGCCGGTGAACACCAGCCACAGGAGCGCGACGTTGAGGGTGATGAGGAATACGGATGCCACGACCCCGGCGACGGTCGTCAGGATGCGGTTGCGGTAGGCGCCGAGCACCGTTGCCCGGGCCGTGAGCACGACGAGGGGGACGAGCGCGAACGGGATGCCGAACGACAGCACCACCTGGCTGAGCACCAGCGCGAGGGTCGGATCGACGCCCAGGGCGAGGATCACGAGCGCCGGCACGAGCGTGACCAGCCGCCGCACCATCAGGGGGATGCGCGCGTGGAGCAGGCCGTGCATGATCTCGGCGCCGGCGTAGGCGCCCACCGAGGTCGAGGCCAGTCCGCTCGCGAGTAGCCCGACGGCGAAGAGCGTCGCCACGAGGGGACCCAGTCCGTCACGCAGGGCGGCGTACGCGCCCTCGAGGCTGTCGGTGCCGTCGACCCCGGCGAGGTTCGCCGCCGCCAGCAGCAGGATCGCGAGATTGACCGTGCCGGCGACCGCGAGGGCGATCGTGACGTCCCAGCGGGTCGCGCGGAGCAGACGGGGGGTGGAGATGCCGCGAGCCTGTTCGAGGCGGGAGTGCGCGGCGACCGTCGCGTCGGCCTCGGCCGCGGTCGGCGCCGTGGCCCACGTCGACGGTCGCGAGGCGGTGTCGGCGTCCGGCATGCGGGGCCCTGACGCGGTGGCATCCGACGATGGTCGTGAGGAGGCGGCGGCCGACGGCGCGAGAACCGAAGCGGCCTCGATGCCGACCGTCGGCGCGAACCGGTCTCGCGCCAGCGCCGAGTGCGCGTAGATGGCGTGCGGCATGATCGTCGCGCCGAGGATGGATGCCGCGAGCAGCACCGACTCCGTGCCCTCGAAGCGCGGAACCAGCCCGCCGATGACACCGTCGGCTGCGGGTGGGGCGAAGAACAGGCCGAACGAGAAGCCCACCGCGATGACGACGAGCAGGCCGATCAGCACGGTCTCGAACGCCCGCGCACCCCGCCGCGTCTGCACGAGCAGCAGGCCCATCGACACCACTCCCGTGATCGCGCCGCCCCAGAGCAGAGGGACGCCGAAGAGCAGATACAGGGCGACGGCTCCGCCGATGACCTCGGCGACGTCGGTCGCCATCGCGACGAGCTCGGCCTGCAGCCAGTACGCGCGGCGCGCCCACGGCCGGCGGATACGGCGTCCGAGCACCTGCGGCAGGCTCTCGCCCGTGACGATGCCGAGCTTCGCCGAGAGGTACTGGATCAACCAGGCCATGACGTTGCCCAGCACGACGACCCACACCAGCAGGTAGCCGAACGCGGCGCCGGCGGTCATGTTGCTGGCGACGTTTCCGGGATCGAGGTAAGCCACGCCCGCGACCATCGCCGGACCCAAGAGCCAGAGGGCGCGCCCCGGTGCGTGGCGTCGGTCCCCGGCATCCACAGTTTTCGGCATGCCGAAAAGTTATCAGGATTTCGGGCGCCCGAAAAGAAGAGGGACTCGTCGCCGAAGGGTCCGCTATGGGAGGAGATTCGGGGAGCGGAGGACCAGGTTCGCGGAATCCGTCCTCCCTTCCCCGAATCACCTTCGGGCCCGTGGGACCGGCACCTCCTCGGCTCCCGGGGCCCCGCGCCAGCCCGCGGGGGCGTCCCGCCCGCCCGGGTAGCCTGAAGGGGTGACGGATGCCGACGAGCCCACGCCGGCGCCGGGCGGCGACCCGGCCGACGCGGCGCGGACCGACCCACCCCCGACCCACGGTGTCGGTCCCTGGCCGGGGGGACCCGCGCAGTGGCCGGACGACCCGCGTTACGACCCCGAACTGCTCGCCGACGGCGACACCCGCAACGTGGTCGACCTCTACCGGTACTGGACGATGGAGGCGATCGTCGCCGATCTCGACGCGAAGCGGCATCCGTTCCATGTCGCCATCGAGAACTGGCAGCACGACCTCAACATCGGCTCGATCGTGCGCAGCGCCAACGCCTTCCTCGCGGCCGAGGTGCATATCGTCGGCAAGCGCCGCTGGAACCGGCGCGGGGCCATGGTGACCGACCGGTACCAGCATGTTCGTCACCACGAAGACGTCGCGGCGTTCGCCGCGTGGGCGCACGAGGCGGGTCTGCCCGTGATCGCCGTCGACAACGTCGAGGGATCGGTGCCCGTCGACCGGGCGGACCTGCCCGAGGCCTGCGTGCTGTTGTTCGGGCAGGAGGGGCCGGGGCTGTCGCCCGAGGCGATCGCCGCCGCCTCCGGGGTGGTCGAGATCACGCAGTACGGCTCGACGCGCTCGATCAACGCGGCCTCGGCGGCGGCCGTGATCATGTACGAGTGGTGCCGCCGCTGGGCGTGAGCCGTGGCGCGGGTGAGGGGCCGGTCCCTTCGACGGGCCCGGGGACCTCGGTCGTGCGGGGGCCCGGCCGCAGGGCGTGAGCCACAGGGCTGTGAGCGTTCGACCCATTCGACGGCTCGGGGACCTCGATCGTGCGCGGGCTCGGCCGTCGGAGTGTGAGCCGTGGCGCTGCCAGGGGCCGCCGCCCTCCGCGGGCTCGGAGACCTCGGTCGCAGGGGAGCTCAGCCGCCGGCCGTCATCCAGGACTTCCCGCGCACCCGCAGGCTCAGGGTGAGCGCCCGCGCGAGCATGTAGACGCCGAAGAACGCCGCGGCCACCCAGGCGAGCCCCGCCGCACCACCGCCGGCGAACATCGCGACGAGCACGAGCGCCGGCACGTAGGGGACGAGGTTCAGCACGCCCGCGAGGGCGAGGTAGCGCGCGTCACCCGCACCGATGAGCACCCCGTCGAGCACGAAGACGAACGCGGCGAGCGGCTGCGCCACCGCGAGCACGAGCAGCGCCGGCTGGATGAGGGCGGCGATCTCGGCATCCCCCGTGAAGACCAGGCCGAGCACGCCCGACGACACCGCGACCAGGCCGCCGACCGCCACCCCGAACCACACGCCCCACGCGCTCGTGCGAGCGAGGACGCGCCCGACCGTGTCGGTGTCACCGGCGCCGAGCGCCCGCCCGATCAGCGCCTGCGCGGCGATCGCCAGTGCGTCGAGCGCGAACGCGGCCGTGGAGAAGATGGTGAACGCGATCTGCCAGCCCGCCAGCTCGGCCGAACCGAGACCGGTGGCCACCGCGACGGTCGCGAGGAAGGCCGCGCGCAGGCTGACCGTGCGGAGGAACAGCCAGCCGCCCGATCGAACGGTTCCGCCGAGGCCGTCGCGCTGCGGACGGACGGATGCCGCGTGCAGACGCGCGAGGCGCCGCACGACGAGCACGTAGGCGCCCACCATGCCCCACTGGGCCGCGACCGTGCCCACGGCGGAGCCGGCGATGCCCCACCCGAAGCCGTAGATGAACAGGGCGTTCAAGGCCGCGTTCGCGCCGAAGCCCAGGCCCGCGATCCACAGCGGGGTGACGGTGTTCTGCATGCCGCGCAGCAGACCGGTCGCCGCGAAGACGACCAGCATCGCGGGAAGGCCCCACATCGAGATCGTCAGATAGGTGCGGGCGTTCTCGGCGACATCGGGCGCCGCGCCGAACAGGTCGACGACCAAGGGCGAGAGGATCGACCCCACCGCGGCGAGCACCGCGCCGAGCGCGAGGGCCAACCACATGCCGTCGATGCCCACCGACACGGCGCGTCCGGGTTCGCCCGCACCGAACCTCCGGGCGACGGCCGGGGTGGTCGCGTACGCGAGGAACACCATGAGCCCGACGATCGTGTGCAGCACAGCCCCGGCGATGCCGAGGCCCGCCAGCGGAGCGACGCCGAGGTGCCCGATCATCGCGGCGTCGACGATGAGGAACAACGGCTCGGCGATGAGCGCGCCGAGCGCCGGAACGGCGAGCCGCAGAATGGAGCGGTTCAGCGTCTCTGGCGGCGAAGTCGTCACTCTCCGAGCCTAGGACGCACCCCCGACACCGATCCTGACCCACCCGGCGCGGGTTCGGAGCCGGCACAGAGAACCGGCCTTTATCCTGTCTGCATGACCGACATCCCCCGCTCCTCCGGTCTCGCGCTCGACGAGCTCAGCGACGAGATCCGCCCCCAGGACGACCTGTTCCGCCACGTGAACGGCCGTTGGCTGGAGCGCACCGAGATCCCCGATGACAAGGCCCGCTGGGGTTCCTTCCACCTCATCGCCGAGCAGGCCGAAGCCGACGTCCGCACGATCGTCCAGGAGTCGCAGGACGCCGAGCCGGGCACCGAGGCCCGCAAGATCGGCGACCTGTTCGCGAGCTTCATGGACACCGAGCGCATCCAAGCCCTGGGCCGCGAGCCGCTGGCGCCGCAGCTCGGGCGCGTCGCCGGCGTCGACGGCATCCCCTCCTTCCTGCGACTCACCGGCGAGCTCGAGCGCGACGGCCTCAGCGGTCTGCTCACCCTGTTCGTCGAGCCCGACCCGGGCGACCCCACGCGCTACGTGCCCGTGATCTACCAGGGCGGCATCTCGCTACCCGACGAGAGCTACTACCGACTCGACAACTTCGCCGAGACCCGTGAGGCGTACCGCGCACACATCGCGCGCATCCTCGAGCTCGCCGGTGTCGCCGAGGCCGCGGCATCCGCCGATCGTGTCTTCGCCCTCGAGACCGAGATCGCCTCCGCGCACTGGTCGCGGGAAGACAGCCGCGACTCGGTGAAGACCTACAACCTGAAGACGTGGGACGACGTCGTGGCGCTCTCGGGCGTCGACCTCGATCCTTGGCGGGCCGGAGTGGCGCCGGGCCACGACGACGCGTTCGCCGAGGTGGTCGTGTACCAGCCCAGCTTCGTCGAGTCGCTCGGCGGGCTTCTCGTCGAGGAGCGTCTCGAGGATTGGAAGGCGTGGCTGCGCTTCAAGATCGTGCACGCGGCGGCGGCTTTCCTCTCCGATGACTTCGTGGCCGAGAACTTCGCGTTCTACGGCACGCAGCTCACCGGCGTCCCGGTCAACCGCGAGCGGTGGAAGCGCGGCGTGAGCCTGGTGGAGGCGGCGCTGGGCGAGGCGATCGGCAAGGTGTACGTCGAGCGGCACTTCAAGCCGGCGGCCAAGGACGCGATGGACGGCCTCGTCGCCGACCTGATCGAGGCGTACCGCCGCTCGATCCGGAATCTCGAGTGGATGACCGACGAGACGCGCGAACGCGCGCTCGCCAAGCTCGACACCTTCGTCCCCAAGATCGGCTACCCGGTGCGGTGGAAGGACTACTCCGACGTCGAGGTCGATCCGACCGACCTCGTCGGCAACGTCCGCCGCGCGCACGTGTGGGAGCACGACCGCCAGCTCGCGAAGGTCGGCCAGCCGATCGACCGCGACGAGTGGTACATGACCCCGCAGACGGTCAACGCGTACTACAACCCGCTCATGAACGAGATCGTGTTCCCCGCGGCGATCCTTCAGTACCCCTTCTTCGACGCCGACCGCGACGCCGCCGCCAACTACGGCGGGATCGGCGCGGTCATCGGCCACGAGATCGGACACGGCTTCGACGATCAGGGCAGCCGCTTCGACGCCGACGGGTCGCTTCGCGACTGGTGGACGGATGCCGACCGCGCGGCCTTCGAGGAGCGGACGAAGGCCCTCGTCGCCCAGTACGAGGCTCTCGTGCCGCAGGGCCTCGGCGACGAGCACCACGTCAACGGGGAGCTCACGATCGGTGAGAACATCGGCGACCTGGGGGGCCTGGGCATCGCGATCGCCGCGTACCGCCTGTTCCTCGCCGAGCAGGGTGAGACCGAGGGTGACGGGCCCGTGGTCGACGGGTACACGGGGATTCAGCGCCTGCTGCTGAGCTGGGCGCAGATCTGGCAGCAGAAGGGCCGGGATGCCGAGACCATCCGCCTTCTCACCATCGACCCGCACTCGCCGAACGAGTTCCGGTGCAATCAGATCGTGCGTAATATCGACGCGTTCTACGCGGCCTTCGACGTCGCCGAGGGCGATGCGCTGTGGCTGGACGCCGACCAGCGCGTCACCATTTGGTGAGGTCGCGTTTGTTGTCTTCCTGACGCAGAAGGAGCCACGCTCGTGGGCATGCCCCCGGTTCCCGAGCCCGCCCTGCCCGATCCCGTCGGCGGGCCGGTGGCGTCGTCGCGGCGCGACGCCCCGGCCCTTCGAGGTGCGGGCCGCAAGGGACCCAAACGTCTGCCCCGACGTGCGGCGGCGGGGAGGCGCTCGTTCACGGCGACGCTGCGTGCCCTCGACGAGCTGGCCGCGTCGGGGGCTCAGGTCTCGGTGCGCATCGACGACCTCGACGGGGGCGCGCAGGTGCTCGCGGGCGACGACTTCGTCACCCTGCCGGTCGCCGGGCTGGGTGTCGTGCCCCTGCTGGTCGAGGTGGCCGCGGCCTTCGAGGACGGTCGCATCGAACCGCTCGAGATCCTCGACCGTGCCGCCGTGCAGGGCGCCGCGCACGGGGGCGTATGGCAGCACCTGAAGGCGCCGGCCCTGCCGCTGATCGACGTCGCGATGCTCGCGGCGTCGTCGGGCGACGCTCTCGCCGTCAACGCGCTGCTGCACCGGGTGGGGCTCCAGGCCGTGCGCGCGCGGATCGAGCAGTTGGGGCTTCGGCGAACCGCCCTGCTCGACCGGTTCCGTGACGACCGCGGCCCCGACGACGCACCACACCTCGCCCTCTCGACCGCGCGCGAGATGGCCCAGGTGTTCGCGGGGCTGGTGAACTCGACCGTCGTCTCGCCCGGTGTGAGCGCGCAGGTCGCGGAGTGGCTGAGCCTCAACCACGATCTCTCGCTCGTGGCATCCGCCACCGGACTCGACCCCTTCGCGCACGAGAACGACCAGCACGGGTTACTGTTCGTCAACAAGACCGGCCGTGCGGCGGGGGTGCGCGCCGAGGCGGGCGTTCTCGGCGGTCCCCGCGCGGGGGTCGCCTACGCGCTCATCGTCAACTTCGACGACCTCACGATCGCGCATCGGCTCCGTGCACACGACGCGTTCCGCGTGCTCGGGGTCGAACTCATGGAGTACGTGTACTGACGAGCGGACCGCCGATTGGTGTTGTCTCGCGGACGTGAACGACTCGATCGCGTCGTTGGAGCGGCGGTCGGCGCGCCTCGAGGAGGCGTTCTGCTGACGGTCGCACGGCCCCGCCAGGGCGGGTCGGTGGCCCAGGGGGAAATGCACACCGCAGGCGCCGAACTCCGCGCGGAAGGACGGGCGGGAACCGTCCCCCTCCGGCGGCGAGAACGCAATCCCTCCCGGGTATCACCTCCTCGCTGCGACCCTGGGGGCCACCGACCGAAACAGATTGAACGAAAGGGATCCCGAGGCCATGTCCGACTCCTCTTCCACCACCGACCCGTTCGCCGACTCCAGCGGACCAGAGGGCCACTCCATCACCGACTGGACGGACCTCGGCCGCGAGATGTGGTCGTACCTGACCGGTCGCGGCGCCGCCGTGAACTACTCCTTCGTCGACATGACCGTCGAGGTGCCCCGCGACATCGGCCCCGACGCTCCCCGCGCGACGTGGAAGCTCAACGGCACCCTGCGCGTCACCACGAGCGACGACACCGCGGCCGGGTCCGACCCGTACCGCGGTAACTGAGGGGCGGCGCCATCATGGTGCGCCTCGACATCGACCTCGCCTTCTCGGAGCACGAGGAGGGGGCGGATGCCGACACCCCGCCGTTCGAGGGCACGATCACGGCCGCGGGATCCGAGGTGCGCATCGTCGTCAGCGACCCCTCCCGACTGCCGGGTAATGGCCGGCGGACACTGACGGAGCTGTCCACGGTCGCCGACGCCCTGGCATCCCGAGGCATCTCGGTCAAGGTGGAGGGGCCGGACGGTCCGATCCTGCACCTCGGCGATGTGAAGAAGAGCGCTCTGCAGCGGGCGATCACGGGTTCGCGGCACATCCGGTTGGGATCGGTCGGGGCTGTCGCGCCGCTGTTGACGCGACGCAACAAGGGGCAGGCGCTGACCTTCCCCATCCCGCCGGAGACGCCGTTCCCGCTGGTGCCGACGGTCAATCGCACCGTGCGCCGACGCATCACCACGACGCACTACACCCCCGGCTCGGGACGTCCGCGGCTCATCTTCGCCGTGGGCGACGCGACCTGGGACGGATCTCGCCCCCGCGAGTTCGACCTGCTGCCGACCAAGACGGTCATCGGATCCGGCGACGAGGCCGACCTGCGGCTGCCGGGTCTCGCGCCCGTGCACGCCGAGATCCGGCACGAGGGCGACGACGAATACGTGCTGTACGGCTTCGACGTGGTCGGCGGCGGCGGGGCGCGCGAGCAGGGTCCGGGCCGCGACGGCGGTGGGCGGATCCTCCGCACAGGCGCCCGCATCGAGCTCGGCGACTGGCGGCTCGCCTACTTCCGCGCCGAGTTCGCCGACCACGGCCGTCCGTACGGTGGCCGCATCGGGGGCGAGCTCTCACGGCAGCGCAGGCAGCCGCCACGCGGCGGCAGCGGTCCACTCAGCCGCGCGGGCGAACCCGACTGAGGCGGCGCCGGGCGGGTCGGGCGCGTGCCGCTCGGTCGGCCCGGCGGCGTCCGGCCGGGTGCTCCGCGGGCGCGCGCGTTCGCGGTGGTCCGGCGCCGCGCGCGTTCGCGTTCGTCCTGGCTCCTGGCTCCGGGCGCCGGGCTCCGCGCTCCGGGCGCCGGACGCCGGCGGTTTCGCCGAGATCACATCCGATCGCCGAGACGACATGCGATTGCGGTGAGAACGGTGTGATCTCGGCAGACACGTGTGATCTCGCCGCCGAAGCCGAAGCCGAAGCCGAAGCCGAAGCCGGAGCCGAAGCCGGAGCCGAAGCCGGAGCCGAAGCCGGAGCCGAAGCCGGAGCCGGAGCCGGAGCCGAAGACCGGCCCACCCGGTGCGTCAGAAGACGATCGTGTGGTTCCCGTCGCGCAGCACGCGGTCTTCGGCGTGCCACAGCACAGCGCGCGCGAGCACCTGGCGCTCGACGTCGGCGCCGCGGCGGGCGAGTTCGGCGGCGGAGTCGGCGTGGGTCACGCGCACGGTGTCCTGCTCGATGATCGGGCCCTCGTCGAGGTCGCTCGTGACGTAGTGCGAGGTGGCGCCGATGAGCTTGACGCCGCGTTCCTTGGCCTTCTTGTACGGCTCCGCGCCGATGAAGGCCGGCAGGAACGAGTGGTGGATGTTGATGACCGGCACGCCGATCTTGTCGAGGAAGTCGGGCGAGAGGATCTGCATGTACCGCGCCAGCACGATGAAGTCGACGTTGCCGACGAGCAGCTCAAGGATGCGGGCCTCGGATGCCGACTTGTCGGGCCCGGGCGTCGACGGCACGTGGAAGAAGGGAACGCCGAAGGATCGCACGTCGTCGGCCGAGGTGGTGTGGTTCGACACGACCATCGAGATGCTGACGGGCAGGTCACCGCGACGGTGGCGCCACAGCAGGTCGAGGAGGCAGTGGTCCTGCTTCGACGACAGGATGGCCATGCGCTTCGGCGTCGACAGGTCGGTGAGGTTCCACTCGAGCTCGAAGCCGTCGCCGAGGGTTCTCGCGAGGTCGGCCTCGATCTCGGGCATGGCCGCGGGCAGGTCGGGACGGTGGAACACCACGCGCTGGAAGTACGCGCCGCCGCGAAGCTGGTCGGAGTACTGGTCGAAGGCGACGACGTTGCCGCCCTGGCGCGCGATCAGGGCCGAGACCGCGGCGATGATTCCGGGGGTGTCCTTGCCGTGCACGATGAGGCAGGCGTGATCGGGCTGCAGGTGGGGGCTCGCGGAGACCATCGGACCATTCTGCCGTGCCCGGATGACGCCGCCGACCACGCGTCTGTGCGCAGTGTCACAGCCGCACGACCACCTTCCTCGCCGAGACGCCCGCACGCTGCCGATCAAGCGCCCCCTGCAGGGTGTCGAGGCCCGTTCCGACCACCAGTGGCGCGGGTACCGGGCGGAGGGCCCCCGCGGAGACGGCGCGCGGAACGACCTCGCCCCACAGGCGGGGTCCGACCTCGTCGTCGCGCAGGCTGCTCCCCCACACGAACCCTGCGCGGATGCCGGAATGGCGGGCGCGCAGTGCCGATCGTGCCGTCGCGAGGCCGATGCGCGAGAAGACGGGGATCATCGCGGGGAAGAGGCGGCGACGGCCCAACAGGTCGGCGAGCGAGATAGGGGTGCTGGCCATGGCCAGCCGCGTCCCGCCGGTGCGGCGCAGGACCTCGATGCAGGCGTCGGTCGACCCGGCGCCCAAGGCGACCGCTCCCGCGACGGGGCGGGAGCCGATCGCGGCGACGAGGTCGTCCACTGCCGTGGGTGCGTGATGATCGGCCCCGTACTCCGCGCCGAGGTCGCGCACCAGGTCGGCGTTGCGGGCCGACGCGGTGGTGACGACGTCGTATCCGGCGGCGCGTGCGAGTTGGATCGCGTTCAGCCCCACACTGGTCGATCCGCCCCAGACCACCACCACCTCGCGTGTTCGCGCGTCGCCCTGCTCCGTCGGCATCCGGAGTCCGAGGTGGGCGGGTTGGAACAGCGCGCAGGCGGCCGTCGAGAGGGCGAGGGGGAGCACCGCGGCCTCGTCGTCGGTCCAGGCGTCGGGAGTGGGGGCGGCGAGGCGTTCGAGCAGGACGGAGTACTCCTGGAACGCACCCTCGCGCACCGCGTCGCGCCCGCGATCCGTGCCGGTCGCGAGCCCGAACACGCGCTGGCCGACGTGGAAGCGCGTGACGTCCGAGCCGATCGCGACGACCTCGCCCGCGATGTCGGAGCCGAGTACCGCGGGGGTGTGCAGCCAGCGGTAGGTGATGCGGCTGGTGCCCTGGACGACCCAGTCGACGGGATTCACCGCCACGACGCGCACGCGGACCAGGATCTCGTCGCGAGCCGGTTCGGGGGTCGCTGTCGGTCGCACGGCGAGGCGGGCGCGGGGAGTGGGCATGACGGCCGCGAGGTGGGAGGACATGGAGACCTTTCGGCAGTGATGACACGCAGTGTCCTCACTATACGACCTGATGACACCAGGTGTCTTCGTTTATGCTCGACCGCATGGGCAGATGGGCTCCGGACACCAGGGAACGGCTGCGCGAGGCCGCGCTCGACCTGTTCCGAGAGCGCGGATTCGCCGCCACGACGGTTCCCGACATCGTCGAGCGTGCGGGAGTCACGCGGCGCACCTTCTTCCGCCACTTCAGCGACAAGCGGGAGGTCTTCTTCGGCGACGACGAGATCCCCCGGCTCGCGACCACCCTCCTCGCGGCGGCCCCCGCGGAGGCGCCGGCTTTCGATGTCGCCTGGGCCGGTCTGCACGCGCTCGCCGCCGACCGTTTCGAGCCCCGGCGCGCGCAGATGGTCGTTTCCCGCCGGATCATCGAGACGGAGCCCGCCCTTCGCGAACGCGATCTGCAGAAGCAGGCCGATCTGCGGGAAGCGATCCGCGAGGGGTGCGCCGCGCGCGGCGTCGACCCGCTCACGGCCCGCGTCACCGCCGGGGTCACGGTCGACCTGCTGCAGACCGCGCTCGAGCAGTGGCTCGCCGACGACGCGGGGCAGCCGCTGGTCCGGCACCTCGACGAGGTGCGGCGCCGCATGGCCGGCGTGCTGGGCGGGGTGCCCGGGTCCGCGTCCGGTGTCGGTGGTCCCCGTTAGCCTGGAACACGTGACCAGCACCCTCCGCCTCGACCGGCCGGGTTGGCGCACCTGGACGCTGTGGATCGTCGGCGTGCTCGCCTACGTCGTGTCCATCATCAACCGCACGTCGCTCTCGGCCGTCGGTGTGGATGCCGCGGTGCGCTTCGACGCCGACGCCTCGGCGCTGTCGATGTTCGCCGTCATCCAGCTCTTCGTCTACGGCGCGATGCAGATCCCCGTCGGACTCCTCCTCGACCGGTTCGGCGCGCGCCCGATGATCGCGATCGGCATGGTGCTGATGGCGGTGGGGCAGCTCGTCATGGCCTTCGCGGATGCCGTGGGGATCGGCATCCTGGCCCGTGTGCTCATCGGCGCGGGCGACGCGATGATCTTCCCGAGTGTGTTGCGTGTGATCGCGACGTGGTTCCCCGCGCAACGTGCGCCGGTGCTCGTGCAGCTGACGGGCATCATCGGTCAGCTCGGACAGATCGTCGCGGTGGTGCCGCTCGCAGCGCTCCTGCACGCCACGAGCTGGAGCATCGCGTTCGGCAGCGTCGCGGGTCTCGGGGTGCTGTTCGCCGTCCTCACGTACGCGATCATCCGCAACCGTCCGCCCGAACGCCGGGACGACCCCGTCGACACCTCCGTCGACACGCAGACCGGCGCGATCAGGGTGGTGCGGTCGGCGCCCGATCTGCGCCAGGGCTTCCGTGAGTCGTGGGCGCACCCGGGCACGCGTCTGGGCTTCTGGTCGCACTTCGCGACGCCGTTCGCGGGAACGGCCTTCATGCTGTTGTGGGGCTTTCCCTTCCTCACTGCGGGGGAGGGGTTGGAGCCGGCGACGGCGTCGCTCGTGATGACCTCGCTCGTCCTGTTCAGCATCCTGAGCGGTCCGGTCATCGGGGCGCTGTCGAGCCGGCATCCGACGCGCCGTTCCCGCTGGCTGGTGCTGCCGACGGTCGTCTTCCAGGCGGTGGTCTGGATCGTCGTCATCGCGTGGCCGGGGCCGGCGCCGGTGTGGCTGCTGGTCGTGCTGATGTTCGCGTTGTCGACGGGCGGTCCGGCGTCCATGATCGCGTTCGATCACGCCCGCACGTTCACCCCCAGCCACCGCCTCAGCACGGCGACCGGCATCGTCAACGGCGGAGGCTTCCTCGCGGCGCTCCTCGCCATCCTCTTCATCGGTATCGCCATGGACGTCCAGGGGGCGGGGACGCCCGACACCTACACGCTGGACGCGTTCCGTCTCGCGTTCCTCACGCAGGTCCCCCTGTGGCTCGTCGGCGGGATCGCCATCGTCATCGAGCGAGGACGCACCATCCGGCACGTGGGCGGCGTGCTCCCCCGCTGACGCAACGGCGCCGTCGGCGTACCCCGTCGAGCGGGGCCGGCGTCAGCCGCCGGTCACCCGCTGCCAGAGGTCCACGATCAGCGGAACGACGTCGGACGCACGGTCGGCGGAGCCGACGGCCACGGCGATCAGCGGGAACACCGTCACCGCCAGGGCGACGATCACCGCGATGATCGCGAGGGTCCACGACATCCACGGACGGCGTCGTGTGACGGCCAGCAGCAGCGCACCGGCCACGATCACGAGGCCCAGCAGGGTCACGCCGGTGACGCTGGCGAAGGGGAACGGCACGAGTCCGGCCGTGCTCGCCGTCGTGGCGACGAGGAAGCCCACCAGGGGCAGGTAGAGCGCGAGGGCGATGATGGCCGCGAGAGCGGCGCCGACGCCGGTGGCGACGTACACGCCACGGGGCCGGCTCGCGCGCGAGGAGGATACGCGCCTCACGAGAGCACCCCGGACGACGGCTCGCGGTGGTCGATGAGCGTGGTTGCCATGTCGTTGTCCTCTCCTCGGTGACGCTGTCGTTCGCCTGCACCAGTGAGACGCGCCGCGGCAGTGAAACGTCACGCGGGAACGGCGCCTGCGGGAGGAGTCGGCGGTGCGAGACTCGACGCATGAACGCGATCGACATCCGCACCCTGGACGACGTCGACGGCATCCACGAAGCCGCTCGCGTCCTCGACGAGGTGTGGGGCGAGCAGGGCACGATGCCGGCGAACATCCTGCGGGCCCTCGAGCACGCGGGCAACTATGTCGTCGGCCTGTTCGACGGCGACCGGATGATCGGTGCCTCGGCGGCCCTCTTCGGCCCGCCCGCCGAGAGGTCGATGCACTCGCACATCACCGGCATCCTGCCCGGGTATTTCGCACTTTCCGCCGCTCGCCATCACGAAATACGCGTCCTGCGCCCCACCGCGCCCTGAAACTCACCGCCCGCACGCCGAAACGCGTCCCCCGCTGCAGGCCAGCATCGTAGCCATCCCCGATCACCAGCCAGTTCCCGCATTCGAGAACGACGAGTAGCCCCTCATCGGGGCTACTCGTCGTCTGTTCGGTTCGAGGTCGGGCGGCGGTTAAGCCGCTCGCCTCTTGGGCGGCGCCTTCGCCTTCGCGGGCTGGTCCGGGCCGCCCCGCCACACCGGTTCGGAGTACTTACGTCGCGGCGAGCGAGGGGTCTTCGCCTTGGGTGTGTGCTCCGAGAGCAACGCGTTCACGAGCATCCGGAGGTTGTGAGCGACGACCATGAGCGCGGAAGCCATGCCCTGGTAGGCGACGCCGCGACCGGGGCGCTTCTGTGGGTCTTCGAGGTCCGTGAACCGGGAGCGCTTGATGCCTGAGTTGCTGGATTCGACCTGGTTCCGCTGTCCGTATGCCTTCTCCCATTCGGGGGTGCCCCACGGGTAGCGCTGGAGGTGTTTCACCACCTCGGCGTCGGGCGGGATGGTAACGGTCCCGCGCAAGTTGGTCTTCGCTCTCGGGGAGTCGATGGGTTTGTTGGTGGCGGGGTCGAAAGCGCGGTAGGTCTTGGGGTCGGGGTAGAGGAAGCGCTGGTGCCCGTTCTTCTGCTCAGCGAAAAGGCTCCCGTACCGCTTCATCTGATACACCCTTCGGTCTTCGATGATTTGCTGAATTTCGGGCCACGTCCACAGGCGACCGGTTTCGGGGTTCGGTTGACCGTTCTTGTATTGCTTGGGTGCGTCGCGAAGCTTCTTCGACATCCGGTCGACGTAGAGCGTCCCGTCGATGACGACGATGTCTTTGCCAGGGACGACTCCTTGCCGGCCGAACTGGTTCTTCTTGTAGTCGAAGCACATCTCCCAGTAGTCGATGCGGAGCGGCTGCTGGAAGTTCTCCACGTCGCTGTTGTTGAAGGCCCGGTCGCTCGAGGCGATGCCGCGCTGCGGGAATTGGACTCCGTGCTGGCGCATGGCGCGAAGTGGGCCTTTGGTGATTTCGCTCGGGCGGTGAATGGAGACGGCGGTGATGATGCGCGCGAAAGCTGGGTGGTCTTCGTACCCGCGCGTGTCCATCATTGAGATGAAGTCGAGTTCGTGGGCGGGTTCGGGAGCACCCTTGCCGGGGTTCTCGTGGTGTCCGCGGTCGTAGGTGCCGGCGGTGAAGTCGACGTTGGTCAGCGTGCCTCCGCGTCGGAGTGTTCTGCTCGCCGCGATGACTTTGGGATGGTCGAGCGGAGTGCCTTTGCGTGCTTCGGTGAACGCGGCGCTGTGGACGGGGCCGAGGATTTTGATGCGGGTCGAGTCCAGAGCGACGTCGCCGTTGTACGCGTCGCGGTAGCGCTTGGGGAGCAGGGAGACGGAGGCGCTGACGAGCGACTGCATTACCCAGAGCAGGCGCCGCTCGCGTTCTTCGTCTTTCGCTTTGAGCGCGTCCATGGCCGCGGCGAGGGTGAGCTTCTGCTTCTTCGGCGTGCCGTGGTACGGGTCGATGGCAGCGAGCAGGCGCTGCTTCGCTCGCCAGTGGCGGTGGTACCACCGGGTCTTCTTCACCTTCTCCCAGTTGATGCCGAGGACCTCAAACTGTTCGGGGCTCATGCGATAAGCGAGGGTGTTGCAGATTTCCTGGTACTGCGCGCCTTTCGTCCACATGGCGCACAGGAGCTCGACGACGAGAACCGCGCGGAAGGAGATGAGGGCTTTCCGGCCAGCCTTGCTCTTGCGCGTCTCGCGCGCCCACCCTTCCAATTCGGGGACGACGCCGGAGCGGTCGATGAGGGCGACGACGGCGTTGAACATCGCCATCGGGAGGGGACCGGTGACGGCCAGCGCGTTGTCCCAGTCGTCCCATCCGACGCCGACGACCTTCTTCATCTCGGCGTCGAAGCGCTCGGCGAGGTCAGCCGGGTCTCTTGGCAGGTCCCACTTCACGGCTGGTCCGCCTGACGGAGGAACCGCACGTACTGTTCTTCGTCGACGTCGTCGACCTGGTCGAGGAACTGAGCGAGCTTGTCGAACTTGCGGACTGCGCCCGCGCGGAAGATGGCCTTGAGGAGGGATACTTCGCGCAGGAGTGTGAGCTGCCACGTCTCGCGCAGGCGCGATGACGTCGGTGGTACACCAGTGGTGGTTTGGGTGAACCCGGACAAGAGGCCGTGCCGTCGCGCCTTGTTCGGCGGGCCCCAGAGTGTCGTGTGCGACTCGGGAACCCGTTCGAGCAGCACCTCCATCCACTCGTCCCATTCGGCCAGGAGGGGGATGTTTCGTGGCTGGGTGCTCTGCACGTGGACGACGAAGCCGCCGCCGGGGAGCACTTCGACGTCCTCAGTCCGCAGACCCTCGAAGTCGATTGGACGTAACCCCGCCCCTGCGCACAGGGTGAGCATGAGCATCGCCCGGTACTGCTTCAACTCGGTGCGCTGGGACCCGGCCCATCGTCGGAACTCGGCCATCTCTGCGGCGGTGTACGGTTCGATGGTGCTGGGGGTGGCGCGGATGCGTTCGCGCGGCTCACCGTTCTCCTCCGGCTGCAGGACCTCCGCCATGCGCATCAGCCACGCCCGGTAGTTCCTCCGGGTGTCCGGCCCGAGGGGGAGTTTCTTGTCGGCGAGGTAGAGGTCGATACCGTAGCGCGACCAAATGGTCTCGGCGTCGAGGTTCCACCCCTTGCTGACGCACCAGGCCACGTACTGGGTGGCTCGACCGATGAGGACGTCGGCGGTGTAGGGCGTGAGGGGCGCGGCGAGGGCGACCGAGTCCCGCACGAACGGGCCGATGCGCTCCCACGTCTCGGCCTCGACGCGGCGTGGGGTGAAGCCGTCGATGTAGTTCGTCACGGCGGGGGGGAGCGTCGACCACGCGCATGCGCGCAGGATGGGGATGAGCTTGCGGGGCGGGTTGCGGAGCTTTCCGAGGTGCGGGATGAGCGCGACACGGTGGTGTGTGGCGTGGTCGGTGTCGCCCCATCGCAGGACCTTGGGGACAGTGTCAGGGTGAATCTGTGGCACCCTGACGCTATGCACTCCGAGTCACCGAAGCATGCGGTGCATAATTCGCACGCGGTGACCATCCCATCGGAAAGCATCGAGAATCAGCTGCCGGGTAGACCAGCCGAGGGGCGGGCTGCGCTTTGATAGCGTCTGCACGTGGTTCGTACTGTCGCTGGCGAGGGTTTCGCGTTCATCCCGCGGTCACTGGTAGCCGAGCCGGCTGCCTTCGGTGCCACCCCCGGGGTGCTTGAGCCTGCAGCGGGCGTGGATCCCACCTCCGAGCGGTACCGCGCGGCCATGATGCAGCACGTGCTGTGCGCGACCGTCCGGGCGGAGCTGCTCCGGAAGTTCCGGGGTGCGCCCGCGCAGTACGTCGAGAACACGCAGGGCAAGGCGTTGGGCGTCGACCGGACGCGGCGGATCTTCCGCGGGGTAACGATGGCCCAGTTCGCTGATTTCGCGTTCTGGACCAGTCGCTTCCCGGCGGTCGCCCGAGCGGTCGCTGAATACATTGCCGAATGGGCGCCGGGAGTCCACGACGCGCCGCGGCCGGTCACTGAGGACCCGCCCGCCCCGGTCCGGGTAGTCCCTGCCGTGCCGCCCATACTGCGCTCCGTCGTCAGGCGGACCCCGCAGAACCCGTACGAGTGACGACCCATCGTCACCGGCGCCTCTGCGTGTCGCTCCAGGCCGCTCACGCTAGTCCTGGTATAAGTGGATTTCCAGCCTCCCTGGGAATCCGTTCGGCCGCGCCGGGTGCGAGACTTCCTTCGTGACAGAAGCATTCGACGTCCGGGTCCTGGACAGCGCCCAGGCCACCCATGAGGCATCGGCCGTGCTGGACGAGATCTGGCGCGGGGACCGCGGAGCAATGCCAGCGAATGTCCTCCGCGCCCTCGAGCATGCGGGCAACTACGTCGTCGGCGTCTACGACGGCGCACGGATCATCGGGGCCGCGGTGGCGTTCTTCGGGCCGCCGGAGTCGCGCACGCTCCACTCGCACATAGCAGGCGTCATTCCCGAGTATCAAGGCCGCGGCGTGGGCCGCCTTCTCAAGCAGCACCAGCGACGATGGGCGCTGCAGCGCGGCGTGGCGGTGATCACCTGGACGTTCGACCCGTTGGTCGCCCGGAACGCCCACTTCAATTTCAACGTACTCGGCGCCGGGGTCGCGGAATACCTCGTCGACCATTACGGGGCAATGCGGGACGGGCTCAACCGCGGCGACGCCAGCGACCGGCTGCTCGTTCATTGGCTCATAGCGGAGGGCCCGGAGCGGTTGTCCAAACCGCAGCCGATCCTCGCGCGCGTAGCGGTGCCGGACGACATCGCCCGTCTGCGCGCGGAGACACCAATCGAGGCTGGGAGGTGGCGAGAGCGGGTTCGCGAAAAATTCCTCGCCCACCAGCATGTCGGGCTGCGGGTGACCGGTTTCGCCGACGGGACGTACCTGTTCACCGGCAACGGAGGGTGAGGGTCTGCGTCGCATCAACAGCTATGGACTGGTTCCGATGCGAGGCCGCGCATGGCGATGGGCATGTGCGACTACTGGATGCCGACGGCCCTCCTCTTCCACAGCAAGCCCGAGACGCTCGACGAGGATGAACGCGCCTCACTCAGGTTCTACATTGCCTTCATCGACGACATGGACGGCCTGACCCCGAACTCGGCCCCCCGTCGGTGGTGCTCTACCGCGCGCCTGGTCGATGTATTCGTGCGCGAGAACGGTCGCCTACCCGCAACAGGCGATCCGAACCCACTCGTCGCCTGGGTCATGTCACAACGCACTGCCGTCCTCAACTCGTTCCAGAGGGCGCGGGTCAGCGCCATACCGGGTTGGAGCGATGCCTGAAAAGCTGCAGTGGAGATCGGGCGCGTTCTCCGCTGCGGGGCAAGGTCGGCGTTCGTCGATGTCCATGCCCGGTTCGTCCGGAACCGCGAACATCGTCAGCCGCCGCGATAGCGCGTCGAGCAGATGCGCGCGCCGGGCTATCACTGCGTCCACGGTCGGCGTCAGCCGCCGCGCAGGTGTCCTTCCCCGCCGCCGGTAAGCTGCCTTCGTCATGGGAGCGGTCGGTCCGGCAGGCTCCCGCCCTGCTCGTGTGTAGGTGAATCGAGGAGATCGATATGCAGATGTTGTACGTGGTCAACCTCGACCTCGACGGGCCCGACGCATTCGAGCGCGCACGCCGGCATGTGGCGGAGTGGCTCTCCGACGTCGACCACCCGCTGGATGAGACATTCCTGACCGAAGGCGGAATGCGTCCCCTCGCCCCCGGCCGTGCGGGCGACCGTCTCATCCCGCGCCAGGGAGAGTGCGAGGTGATCACGGACGCCGCGCGCGGATTCCTCATCCGCGTGCGGCAAGCCGATGAGCAGAGCGGGCTCACCCTCACGACACGCATCACGGTGGTGGAACAGGAAGGCCGGACACGCTTCCGGGTGGGCATCGGTCGAGCGGCCAGCGGTGAGGCGCTCGTCCCGGTGTCCGCGACCACCGTTTTCCAGCCCCGCATCGTCCGCCTGCTGGACCAGGACGATGAGGTCAGACTCACGGTCGGTGGACAGCACGTCGAGGGTCGGTACATCCAGATCAAGACGGTTGGGGAGGCGTCAGCTCTAGCGGAGGCGCTCCCGCTCGAGAGCCGTCTTCCGACATTGCTGATCCATGTCCGCTCACCTGAAGCATGGGATCTTGCACGCCGGACGTCGCAGCGTCTGCTGGGACTGGCGAACACCGTCACCCTGAACTACGCGACCTCCCGCGCGGTGACCGCTGCGCACCCCGAGGTGAGCGTTCCGTTCGGCGGGCTGGCGCTGGTGTGGCCGCGGCTCGGGGCGTCGGCGTTCTCCATGACGGCGGAGCAGATTCGCGACCAAGGGCCCTCCGACGTCCTCCGCTATCTCGCCCAGCGGCTGGGCTCGGTCGCCGCGCTCGTCAACGGTCGGGACCGAGTCTGGGAGGCTGCTCGCGCCGCGTCCGACGATGCACGCCTGCGGCAGCTCGTGCGGCGTGCCGAGGACGCACGCGACCAGCAGGACACCTCCGCGGAGATCGAGGCCCTCCGTGAGCAGTTGAGTCTGCTCGAGGCCTCCAACCGCGACCTCGCCGAGATCGGTGAGGACGCGATGCAACGCGCCGACGACGCCGACGACCGCCTCAAGAGCGCCGATGTCGAGATGGAGCGGCTGCGCAAGGAGTCGGTGGCGTGGCGTGAAGCATACGAGGCCGTAGTGACGACGTCGACGCCGGATGTCGCTCAGGACCCTTGGGCGGCGATCCCGACGCTCGCGTGCGGGAAGGACCCCGCGGCGACATTCGATGCGTTGACCGATGCGGCATCGGACCACATCGTCTTCACCGACCGTGCGGGTGAAACCTGGAAGGCCAGCCCATACCCGTTCCCCGAGGACATGACCGAGAAGCTCACCCAGCTGGCCCGAGCGGCCGCCGACCTCTACGGCACGGACCGCGCGTCCATGCCCCATATGGACGAGTGGTTCCGCACGGAACATGACCTCACCGTCGCCATGACGGACAAGACCATCACCGAATTCCGCAAGAAGAAGATGCGTTGGCTGCACTCCTTCGAATTCGACGGAGCGAAGAACCTCAACGCCACACCGCACGTGAAGGTCCGCGACGCGGTCGCGCCCAACGAGTGCGGACGCATCCACTTCGCCCTCGAGGGGAGCAAGCAGCGGATCGTGGTGCATTCGGTGAGCGTGAAGACGTACACCCTCTGACGGTCGAGGCCGGGGACTGAACCGGCTCGCAGGGGGTCGCTGGAGGGCTCGAGGCAGAATCCCGATAAACATGGTCGACATCCCTTGAGGGTGAACGGACCATATACAGGTGGTGTGGAATCGGTTCGAGGCCCAGCGATTCGGAGCCAGGGTCCGGCAGTTGCGAACCCAGCATCAGCTGACGCAGGAACAGCTCGCCCATCTCGTGGGACTCACGCAGAACCATGTGCAGCTTCTCGAGGCGGGGCGTAACACCTCCAAGGCCGACGGGCCGGCCTCCAACCCCAGGATGACGACGGTGTATCGCATCGCCGACGCATTCGGCGTAACTCCGCACGAGCTCATTCCGGCCAGCTCCACGGCCTCCGACGTCTAGCCCCGCTGTGCGGCGCGCCCTCGCGTGCACCGCGCGCCCACACCGTCGGTGTTTGACGTAACGTCGACACTGACGAAGCGACCAGGGCTCGCAATCGCGCGCTGGTCGACGGGGCAGTGGGCCATACACGCGGAGGATGAGCCGGTCAGCATCGCAGGGACGGGCCAGGCTCGGGTCGTGCGACACGTCATCCGCGTCCTTCCTGACATTCCCCCGGCTCCGTCGGTCGCCGCCATCGCTCACCCACGCGGTGGGGGCGGTCCCCGTGGGCCGTCTCCTCTCGCTCCAGGCGCTCGAGCAGCGCGACGGACAGCCGAGCCGGATGTTCGCTGGCACCGTCAGCCACGTCCGGTGCATCAGTACGATGTCCGCGGCGTCTCGCGGGTGAGCTTCGACCGCCGCCAGCCGACCCTGCCTCGACCACGTCCAATGGCGGCCGGCCTCGGCACGTCGCGAACTGACGCGCCGGGCCGCTTCCAAGCGGCGTTCGATGGCTGAACCCAAGCGGGGACCGCTGCCCGGACCGGACAGTGCTATCAACGGGGCACCGGCCACCAGGAGCCTCGCGGCCGACCCCGCGGTGTCGCCGTCGCGCCCACGCTGCACCAGCCCGCACCGGCAGTGCGACCGCACGCAAGAAAGGCCGCGACATGTCGCGGCCTTCCCAGCGTCGCCGTCACGGTTGCAGCCGCTCAGGCATTCGTAGAGATATCGACCTGGGAGAGATTTGTTTGATCCTGACCCGGGAATCGATGCCGCCAACGCTAGGCCCGTTCGCTCCGGCGGTCAACCACCTGGCGGCCACGTGTCGGTGCACGCAGCACAGGTGCGCACGCGCACATTTCTGTTGACGGCGTTCGACGTAGCAGTCAGGGTGTACCCAAGGGAGAACGTCCCTGGCTGACTCGTCGGAACACGGGCTTGCAGGCCCCCGGCATCACGTCGGTCTCGTAGAGAGGGGCCCCGGGAGTCAGTGGAAACGTTCATGAGCTGATCGTGACCCTCGGGGCCCCTGCACCAATCGCGCGCGAGCGCGGAAGGGCAGGCCATGGCACTCGAAGAGTTCAACCCACCGAAGTCGAAGCGCAACCGTAAGCGCCGAGCATCCCGCAAACGCTCCAAGGCGGTCGCCGAGACCCACCCGGTGGGTCAGCCCGTCCCCGCGACCGCGACTCCCGACGCGACAGGCGGCGCCCAGCGCCGCGTGTCCTGGGTCGTCACGTCCGCGGGGTTCATCGTGGCGATCATCGGCGCCATCGCCCAGTGGATCCAGGGCATCCCGTTCTGGGTGGTCGTCATCGTCCTGGTGCTGTCGCTCTTCGCGGTCGGCACCGTCAAGGTCAACGTAATCGAATCCTGGTCGGGTCCGCACCACGACGCTCTCCGCGTGCGGGCTAACGTCACGCTCGTGGTCGTCGGAGGCTCTGTCGCGACCGTTGTCGGAGTCCTCGTCGTGGTGGATCCCCCCGACATCGGTGGCTGGTCATTCGTGTTCGCCGGTGTGTGGATGGTCGTGACGGCGTTCGCCATCACGGCAGCGAAGTACTGGTCCAGCGGCGCTCCGGCCCACGAACGGGTCCGCCAGGCCGCGTTCCGCGCGGGCATCGCCGTCATCGGGTTGACTCTCGTCGCCGTCGCGGGCGGCGGCGTCGGACTGATCATCCGGGAGCTGGTGCGGGGGTCCGCGCCGCTGGCGACGTTCTTCGCTGTTCAGACCCTAATGATCGGTACGCTCGCGTTCCTGGTCCTTCAATCGCGACGTCGCGGCACCGGCGTCGGCATGATCGCGGTCGGGCTGGCGCTGTCCGGCACCGCGGTCGACACGTTGACTGCCCAGGACCCCGCCTTCGGTTGGTCGTTCCTGATGCTCTCCATCACGGCGCTGTTCTCCGGCGTCGCGACGCTGGCGGGCTCGGGGTACTGGCTCGGGTTCGGCCTCGCCGGGATGGGGGGTTCGGCGGTGATGCTGGGGCTGGCCGCACGCGCCAACGGTGTGCTCCCGTTCGCGGTGATCTACATGATCGCGGGGGGCGCCGCCATCCTCATCGGGCTCCTCGCGATCATCTGGCCGGACGTGGTCCGGTGGCGGGCGAGCCGGCAGATCGGGGTGCGCTCGGCGGCGTTGGCGCTCATCGCATCCGCTGGCATCGCCACGGTCACCACCTGCCTGGCGGTTTTCTGGCTCACCCGAGGGTGGACCGGCCTCGGGCTCTCGTTCACGGGATTCGCTGCGGGGGCCACCATCCTCGCGGCGGGCACGGTGTGGGCTCTCCGCCGATGATCACGAGCGGGCCGCCCGGCGACCGAGGGCCCCGCTCGCGTCCGACAACACAGGGCGGCCGTACCGTCGATGGTGTTCGACTTCATCCGCGCCGGGAGCTTCGAGCGGGCGTTCCCCCATTCGGAGGAGATGCCGAGTCGGATCCGCCCACCCTTCTGCCGCGGCCGGAGTGTGGCCTCGTGCGTGCGGAGGCCGGTACGGGTCGCCCGCGTCCGCACCTCGCGGCCCAAGGTCCAGCTCCGAGAGAAGAGGAGCTGTCATGCCCTCCCTCCCGATCATCACCTGCGCGTACTGCCGCCACGCCTTCGTCGGCGTGCGGGTGGCCCGTCACGGGCTGCTGCGCCGCGGCAAGTGCGGCAGCACCTTCTGCATCAGACGGCGAGCACGGGTAGGGCCCTTCTAACACCCTCGGCGGTTGCTCAGGGACCCGGCTGCGAGGGCTCTTGCTTGCCGGGTGCGCAGCCGCCGCAAAGACGGCTGCTATGGGAGCGGTAATGACGGCGATGAAGGCGGCCAGGCTCCCGGAGGCCCAGGCGCTTGGTGAATGAAGCGACGCCTCCTGCCCCGCCGGCGCGGGAGCTGAGAAGCGTCATCCGCCGGCCTTCGCGCGCCGCGAGGAAGGGGATTCTCGACGCACCACTGCGACGACCTTGTCCACGACCTGGCCCACGTCCTCGTGCTCCCAGAACCGCATCACCGTCCAGCCCGCTTCCGTCAGGGCTGCCGCGACCTCTTCATCCCGAGCGCGGTTGCGTTCGAGCTTGGGCACCCAGTAGGACGCATTCGCTTTCGGGAGTGTGCCATGTATCGGGCAGCCGTGCCAGAAGCAACCGTCGAGGTAGACGGCGACGCGCGCTCTGGTGAAGACCACATCGGCTCGGGATCGGAGCCCGGCAAGCGGGGCGAAGTCCACGCGGTAACGGAGCCCTTGAGCATGCAGCGCCCTGCGGACGCGGAGCTCGAGCGAGGTGTCTCGGCGACGGTTACCGCGCATCGACCGAGACGTCGCAGCGGTGCTTGCCCATGATTCAGCGCCGCCCATGGTCAGAGACTAGGAGACACCCGCGCGGATTTGAGGTGCGCGAGAGAGCGTGATAAGATGCAGGCCAACAAACACCCTGCCTGTGCCGTACCACGGTCAAGCGGGTTCTCTAGCGGCATGCGTCCGTGTGGGAGCCCCCGATCACTGGTTCCGGTCCGGACGGAGGAAGTTTTCGCGTTAACGCGTGTCTTCTGACGTGTCGACCAGCACGGGCCATAGATGGACCGGAGGTCCGACCGTGGCACGTACCACCAGCAAGAACATCCCCAAGTCGAGTGCGGCTACCATCGCACCGCTGACGGATCCGGAGACTTCTCCGCCTCCGTCCCGCCTGGACGGGCGCAAGCTGACCACCCAGCTCTTCAAGCCCCAGGCGCGGCAGCCGAAAGAAGCGGACGGGGCGGCTCTCACGCGATTCGGCGTGAAGTTCCGCGAGGTCTTCGCCCGAGAACACCGCATCGACGAGGCCGACGTGGACCTCGGCCTCATCCGCCAGGTGGAGGCCCTCAACGCAGACGACGACAAGAACATGGCGGCGCTGACCGTCGTGCAGAGCAAGCGCACGGAGAGCGGCACGCTCCGTCAGGTCCGCCTCGTGGTGAACACGCCGCTGCTGTTCCCGTGGCTGCTGAACGGGCGAGCGCTGCGCCGCATGGGCGCGGAGCTCCGCGGCGGGACGACACGGCTCGTGACCACGGCGGAAGATCACCCGACGGTCGCGCTGCCGCTGATGCGCGTCGGCGATGCCGAGTCCGTCGTGGAGATCGTGTCCGCTCAACGCCGGCTGCTGGGGCTGTCCTCCTACGCCACCGCCGAAGCGGACAAGAAAGCCCGCATCCACAGCATCGTGCAGTTCGGTGTGCTCGATCCCCCCGATGTCGTGATGACCCAGCTCACCTCGGATGGTGGGTCCGCATGGGTAGCCCAGGCCGCCGAGGGCGCACAACGCCTGTTCTCAGCGCTCTGCGGCATGGATGCCATCACCAACCGGTCGGTGTCCAACATCGCCACCGAACGCTGGTTCGCCGCGGATGAGCCCAACCTCCGCGACATGACGCCGGAGGATCTCGTCGCGCTTCCCGACGCTCTGACCTTCGGGGCGTCGGGCGCGCGGGGGTACGTCCCCGGCAGCGATGTCGCCACCTGGCTGGAGACCACCGCGGTCACCTCGCCGGCTGCGGTCGCATTCCAGCTGCTGCGCACGATGGAGGTGAACATGATCATCGCCGTGCAGCCAGATCCCGTCGTCACGGCCGAGCTGGAGCACCCGGTCTCCGGCACCATCCAGGAGCTCATCCGCAGCTACCACATGCCCGGCAAGAGCAAGGAGCAATGGAAGAACCCGGATGTCTTCGGGCTGATCGCCATCGGGGCCATCGACGAGATGCTCTCGAAGTCCCGGATCACGGCGGTGGAACGCTCGGCGTGGCTGGGCGAGCGCCCCGTGGCCTGGTCGGGCGCGATGGCCACCGAAGACGGGCTGCCGGGCAACCGACTGGCGATGGCCGTCAAGCTCCTGGGCGTCTTCACCGCCCAGGGGGCGATGCCCGCCGACGACGACGCACCGGACGCGCAGAAGATCGTCAACACCCACCTGCGCCTCAACAGCGCCCGTGTCTACCCGAACGAGCGCGCGGACGTCGCCGCCGCCCAGGCCATCGCAGCGCTGGCCCTGGACGGCTCCGGCTACGAAGGCAGCGTGCAGGCTGCGCTGAGCGCCACGTTCCGCCACGCCTTCTTCTGGAAGACGACCGAGCACCCCGGGGGCGTCTCGTGGACGGTAAAGCTGGGCACACCCATCGCCAAACTCATCGAGGAGGCGAAGACGGAACGTGCCGCCGCGGAAGCATCCGACAACCGGGACCTCGCGGGACCCGCTCAACGCGCCCTGGCAGCCCTGGGCGGGGTGGCCCTGATGACGCACCCGGGTCTGCTCGCCGGGGGCGAAGCCGTCACCCGCACCGGTCGCGGCGCCGGCGGTAAGAGCGCGTCGGTCAGCGCCTCCGACCCGAGCATGCTGCTGCGTGCGATGGCGCATTCCGAGCGGGGGCTGACCCAGCTCGGCGATGCGGTCATCTCCCTCATCGCCTCCGATCAGTACTCGATCCCCCTCGACCGAGTGGACGACGAGCCCCTGACCGACCTGTACCTCCGTGAACTGTGGCTGGGGCCGAAGGAGGGGGAGGTTCCCGGCGAGCCGGTGAACGTCCAGACGGAGTTCGCGCGGCTGTGCAAGGTGCTCGGCGACGCCCTCGCCGAGCAGTCCATGGAGGCGGACCGGCTCCGGAGCATCCTCCCCGGCGCGGTGATGGGTTTTCCTGAACCCGCCGAAGGGGAGGAGCGGCCCGACGACCTGTGGGGCGAAGCCGTCTACGAGACGCAGGGAGTGGACGAGAAGGTCGTGGAGGACGTGCTCCCCATGCTCCAGTCGCTCGTCGACTTCTTCCAGGTCGGCAAGGCGTACTCCCGCGCCGCGAACCGGATGGCACGGTGACCGCCGGCATCCGCACGACCTCGCCTGCTGACGCGGGCGAGGTCGTGCGCCACGGGGCGGACATGCGCGTCACGCTCCCCACCTCCATGTCCCGGCCGGCGCGGCTCGCGCTGGAGCAGGAATTGCGGGATCAGGCGGGCGCCGAGCGGGTCGGGGACCTGAATCTCAGCGTCGCAGCCGACCGTGCTGCAGACTTGCGGGAGATCCTCTCCCGACCATGGCCGGCTGGTCGCTTCGAGTGGGTGTGGGACACCGGGGCAGATGATGCGGTGCAGCGCTCGGTGGGTATCCAGAACGCCGTCGACGCGGTCCTGGAAGGGAACCTCCCCGTCCTGGACGACATCGAGGGGATGCTGCTCGCCGGCGGTTTCGCTCGCAAGCTGCTACCCGCTCAGCAGGAGGCCGTCGCGCATCTTGTTGCCGCTCGAGGCGGCGGGAACTTCTCGGTGCCGGGCAGTGGGAAGACGACCATGACCTATGCGGTATTCGCGTTGCTGCGCGCGGCAGGGGTCGTCGACCGGATGTTGGTGGTCGCGCCGCAGAGCGCGTACGAGGCGTGGGCCGGGGAGTCGACGGACTGTTTCGCCGACGGTGAGGAACCGGTGGTGGAGATCGTGCCGGCGGCTCCTCGTCGGCGCTCGGACGTGCTCGTGTTCAACTACGAGCGGGTCGCCAAGGGGGCGCTGCGCGCCCTCATCGACGGGTGGGCGCACGGACGTCGGCTGCTGGTGGTCTTCGATGAGGCCCACCGCGCGAAACGAGGCGTCACCGGGCTCCACGGCGCGGGAGCACTCGATCTGGCCACTCTGGCGACGGTGCGTCTCGTGCTGACCGGGACGCCGATGCCGAACGGCCCGGATGACCTCGCCGCCGTCCTCGACCTCGCGTGGCCGGGTCAGGGTGCGCGGCTGGCGCACCCCCACACCCCCGGTGCTTCCCGCAGCTGGGTGCGTATCACCAAAGACGAACTCCACCTCGGTGAGGCGGAGCTCATCATCCAGCCTGTCCGCCTGGATGACTCGCATCTCCGTGTCTACCGCACGGTGGCCGATGGTCTGCTGGCGGATCCCGCGCTGCTGGAACGCTATCCGGGTCTCGCCGTCCGTGCCGTCTCCCGGCTCATCGCCTGTGCTTCCAACCCGCTCCTCATCTCGGACGAGGATGGCGACGGGCTGGCGTGGCCGGAGGAGCTGCCCCTGACCGATGACCTCGCCTCCGTGCTCGGAGATCTAGCCGCATCGGCCCGCCCCGCGAAGCTGCTCGCCGCGGCGCGCCTCGTGGCGGAGCATGCAGACGCGGGAACCAAGGTGGTGGTGTGGTCCAACTTCCTCGGTAACATCCGAGAGCTCGAACGGCTGCTCGCGCCTTACGGCACCGCGGTCATCACGGGGGCGGTGCCGCAACTCGACGATGCTGCCGTGACCGACCGGCGGCGCGAGCTGCACCGCTTCCGTGGCGACGCCGACTGCACCGTCCTCATCGCCACGCCGCAGACCCTCGGCGAAGGTGTGAGCCTGCACAAGACGGCTCAGGCGCAGGTGCACGTGGACCGCACGTACAACGCCGGCTTGTTCTTGCAGGCGATGGACCGCACGCACCGCGTGGGCATGCCCGAAGGAACGCGCGCGACGGTGACGGTGCTCTCCGCGGTAGGTACCATCGACGAGCAGGTCGATACCGCGCTGCGGGCGAAGATCACGGCGATGGACGCGATGCTGGCCGACCCGACGCTGGCGCGCCTGGCGGGTGTGGACTCCGGGCCGGCGGTCGAGCTGTTCACGCCGGCTGAGCTGCGCACGCTGCTGGGCCACCTCCGGGCGGATGCGACGGCCCGCACATGAGCGGGCTCGAGTTCCGGATCATTCCGGCGTACTCTCGGAGGGGTGCCCTCTACACTCCGAACCGTGACGTCGGCGTCGTCGCTGCGTCGTAAAACGCGACCCCGTTTCGCTTCAGGGCAGCGTCAGATCCGTGTGGTGGACCTCTTCTCCGGATGCGGAGGTCTCACCCTCGGGGTGGCACAAGCCGCGCGGGCTGCCGACGTCGCTTTGGATGTGCGTCTTGCGCTGGATTTCGAGAAGGCGGCCGCGGATGTGTACGCGGCCAACTTCCCGGAAGCGCACGTGGTGCACGGATCGGTCGAGGACATCTTCGGCGGCGACCTCGGCGCCGAACCCACCGCGAGGGAGAAGCAGGAGCGCGACCGCGTCGGGAAGGTGCATCTGCTGCTCGGCGGTCCGCCGTGCCAGGGGCACAGCAACCTGAACAACAGGACCCGCCGCTCGGACCCGAAGAACGAGCTGTACGCGCGGATGGCGCGCGCCGCGGCCGTATTGGAACCGTCGGTCGTGCTGATCGAGAATGTCCCGTCGGTCAGATACGACACCGCCGATGTGGTGCAGACGACTGTGGACCATCTCGAGACGCTCGGCTACGTCGTCGCGTCGAGCGTGGTGGGTCTGCACGCCCTCGGCGTCGCTCAGAGCAGACGCCGCCACGTCCTCATCGCCTCCCGAGTGGAGGAGGTCATCCCCTCCGACGTCCTCGGCTGGCTCACCAGCCACCGTCCCTCCGACGAGCACGACCTCCGGTGGGCAATCGGGGACCTCCTGGACCTCGGTGAACGCGACGGGTACGACCGCATCCCGCAGGCGAACGAGGTCAACCTGGCACGGATGCGCTACCTGCTCGACAACGATCTGTACGACCTCCCCAACTCGGAACGCCCCGAATGCCATCGGGATGTGCACAGCTACAAGTCGATGTACGGCAGGCTGAGGTGGGACGAGCCTGCACAGACCATCACCAGCGGGTTCGGGAGCATCGGGCAGGGCCGATACATGCACCCCAGTCGGTTACGCGCGCTCACCGCCCATGAGGCGGCGCGTATCCAGGGTTTCCCCGACTATTTCGACTTCTCCGGCGTGAGCAAGCGCGGCGAACTCGCCACGATGATCGGTAACGCGGTTCCGCCGGCTCTCACCCGCGAGGTCGCGACGCAGGTGATCCCTGCCCTCCTCGCATCGGAGGAAGCCGTCGTACAGGAGATCGGGCAGCCCGGTCTGCAGCGTGCCGGCTGACTCACATCGACTCGAGGATCTTGCTCATCTCGGCTCGCAGATGACGTTGGGATGCGGCGCGGGTCTGCGCCTCGGTCCGGTAGGCGCCGGTCCCGGACGAACCAGCTCCGCACGCGCAAGACCATCGGGTTGACCCCGGGTGCCATTCCAAGCTGATGGCGTGCTCGACGCGCAACCTGCTCACCGCGTGCTCGAACGCTTCCGGCGTCGTGGGGCTCGCAATGTCGCGGCCGGGTGTCTCGGGCTCTGAGGGGTTCCGTCGGTCCATACGACACCTATGCGCGGTCTGTCGAAAGGATCGCCCCACCGCCGGGAGGCCCGTTCGAGTCCTCCCCCCGCCCCGCTCGGGTGGAATGGTTCCGTTGTCGGCCACTGCCCGATGAGGATGAGCGCCATACCGCCGACGCTGACGCAGCCTGGGCGGAGGAGATGGCCTCCGCGATCCCCCGGCATCTCGAACGACGGCCTGCAAGATGGCCTACGGCGCTCGCTCCGTGCCGCGATCCGTCGGGTACCATCGGGACCCGTCGATAGCGGGCTTAGGCGAAGAGGCGGTTCTCGACGTCTACGAGGACCACCCCCGACGTGTGCGTACGCCGGGCATGGCACGTGCCAGCGGCCTGACCGTCTCGCCCAGTGTCTCCACGACTTCGCCGACCTCGGCCGGATCTCCTCGCCGACATCCGGATGGTGCCTGCATGGGGCCGCGTGTCGGTCAATCGCTATTGCAGGGTGTGCCGTCGGCACGGTCCGCGTAAGCCGTCGAAGGCTGTGCAATGCAGTCGATGGTCCTGAGCTCAGCGTTCGCACTCGTCAGCTGGCCAAGCCACTCCGGACGTGCTTCCGGGGGAGGGGGAGTAGTCGTCCGCTGTGCGTACCCGGAATCAGAGTCAGATGTCCTGTGCGGCGGGGAGGATGGCCAGGTCTCGGAAGTTGACGTGGCGGGGTCGGGTAAGCATGAAGTGCACTGCGTCCGCGACGTCCTCGGGCAGGATCCCGGTGTGCGCGCCGAGGCGTTCCTGCACCCGGGGGTCGACGTCCGTGAAGCCCCAGAGGTCGGTCAGTACCATCCCCGGCGCCACCTGGCCCACTATCGGCGGCATCGCGCACGCTGTCGAGCAACGCCCCTGGGCCGGGCGAGATGGGCAACCGCGCGCACGGTACCAACGGCATCGGTCCCGCCTGGGTGCCGCCCCGAGCGAGCGGGTGAAGGCGGGTGAACCGCGTGGTGAGATTCCCGTCAACAGCGTCGCGCGTCCGAAGACGGGTCATACGGTCGGTGCTATGACGAACCCTGAGAGCATGGATGCCCGCGCTGTTGCGCGCCGCCTCGGCATCCGGGCAGCGACCCTTCGCGCCTGGAACGACTCCGGCGTCGGTCCCCTGCCCGACGAGCGCGAGCGTTATCGCGCCGACGCCGTCTCAGCCTGGATGGAGGAGATCGCCTCCGCCACCCTCATGAGTACCCAGGACTGAGACGAACTGCCCGCGGAATCACGAGGCTCCGCCAACTGCTCCCGAACCTTGCGCATGAGGTGGCCTGGGCGTAGACAGTCCATATGTACATGGTGTCCGTACGAAGGTCGGCTCACGGGGAATGGTCGTGACCGACGTGGACGATGGCCCCGGCACGGCGGGGGTGGCGACGGTCCCGTCTCCGGCGCTGCTGGTGCCGCTGGTCTCGCAGATCCCGTCCGGCTGGTGGCAACGGGTCGAAGCGCCCCGCGGATGGTGGTTCGTCCTGCACCAATTGCATGAGGACCTCTTGGCTATCGACTCGGGGTACGAACTGCGGCGTGCCGCGCGAGTCGACAACGAACTGCTCTACCTAACCTTCACCGCCGTCGGCGGAGTGGATTTTGCCGGGCGCATCGCGCAAGCGCAGGGTGCTGTCCGACAGGTGTGCGAAACGTGCGGCGGTCTGGGCAGATCGCGGACAAGGTCACGAACAGTGCGCTGCGACCTGCATTGGCATCCGCTGAGCGCGGCGGAGAAAGCCGCTCTGTCGAGCGCCGACATCCCGCACGCCTGGTTCCGTGTTGGAGTCGAGATCGGAAACGAGGCCGGTGTCGCGCGTCGCGGGGTGGAAGCCAGACGTGCCGCCTCAGCTCATCTGACAGAGCGCGACGCGGCCGAGCTGTTGCACGTCAGCGTCCGCCGGGTCCGCGAGATGTTCGAGCAAGGTCGCCTGGCCGGAGCTGATCATGACGGACGGGTGGTCTATCCGAGGTGGCAGGTAGCAGACGACGGGCACCTCCTCCCCGGCCTCCCGGCGGTGATCAACGCTGCGGATGACCTGGATGCCCGGACGCTGCAAGCGATCATGGAGAACGTCGACGCAGAGCTCGACGGTCTCTCGCCGGCGCGGTGGCTAGCTCGGGGGCGTCCGCTCGAGCCGGTCTTGAAATCCCTCGAGAAGTGGTGGTGGACATGAGCGCTGGAGGACGTCCGCGGCACCGCATCGAGTCCCATGGGGGGCAAAAGGTGAGAGCTCAAGGGAGAACCGACCGATCACGGCGAGAGCGCGCCGGAGGTGAGCTGAGCCCGTGGGCCGACATCATCGGTCCGTGCTACAACACCGAGAGCTTCGGCAGGGTCCTCGCGGCCTCGAAGAGCGCTGTCTCGGACGCGGTAGTGGAGGGTCAGGTGCTGCATCTGCGGACGTCTGACGGTCACGATCTGTTCCCCGCCTTCCAGGTGCGAGCGGGCCACGTGCACCCCGACCTCTGGCGGGTGCTCGACGTGCTCCGTACCGGTATCGACGACCCGTGGACATGGGCGCAGTGGCTCAACACCGCCGACGACACGGGCGAAACTGAAATGGACCGGCTCTGGGAAGGCGACCTGGCCAGCGTGCTCCGCGAGGCGGGTCACGACGCCGCGGCATGGCGTTCGTGACGTGCGTAGGGGGGCACCTTCGTAGCCCAAGGCCCCATCGCTATCTCGAGCGGATGACCGGGGTCAGACTTCGGCTTCCCGAAGAGCGGTCTTCTGGGTTCGATACGGGGCACAGCGGATGGGGACATCGGCGACGCGACGCTTGTCATCCGAGCGTTCAGGACGTGGGCAAGCATTTCTCATAGGAACGTCCGTGACTCAGTGGGGGGCCCGTTTGGGTGGACCTCCACCATGAGGGCACGGAGATCTTGGTCGAGGTCGTGGAAGAACCAAGCCACAATCAGATTCTTTTCTGTCATTCGGGAGCCAGCTTTTCAAAGGCCCGTTCAATTCCGGGCAGGCGCAGATGAGTCCTCTCGAGCGGATACTCGTATGCATGGCCCGTCGAAGACTCCCCGAGCTGTCCGCGCCCCAAGTTGTCCGCCTGACAGACGAACTTCTCGCAAACGCCGAGCGCCTGCTGCAATCCGCGGTCGCGGTCCTCGAGGTGGGTCAAGTCGGACTCGCACGCGCATTGGCCACGCTGGGAATGGAGGAGTCGGGAAAGGCAATTGCTCTTCACGAACGCCGTGTCACTATCGTTCGAGCCAGAGAGGGCGAAGCCTTTGTCGATGCGTCCTTGCGCGAACTGTGGAACTCCCACACGAGGAAGCTTGCCGCGGTTCATCGTTTTCTGAGAGACGAGGAGTACTGGTTCGGGACGGAGTCGTCCGATCCTGAGGAGAACGCTGCCGCACTCGGCGCCATCGAGGAATGGATCCGGGCGCATGACGACGCGAAGCAGCAGGGCTTCTACGTTGACGTCGACGAGAACGGGGAAGCGCTTCCGCCTTCGAGGGAAACTGACGCGGAGACAGTCAGACAGGTGCTCTCTTATGTGAATCAGATCGGATGGCAGTTGCGGCTCGGCGAACATATCGAGGGCAAAGCGCAGCTAGATGTAGAGCGGACGGTGCCACCTGCGTCTCCGGAAAAAATCGCGGCCTTCCTCGGAGCCATGCCGAAAATAGACTCTCAGTTCCAGGCCGTGGTGAGAGACGAGCTTGCAAGGGGGAGGCCCGGTGGAAGTGTTCGGAACGCCGCCTACCGCTTCACGCTCCCCGAGGACCCGTCCACGACCATGGGCGCGCTTGGACACGAAGCTGAGGACCGCGAGCTCCTTCGTCTGGCGGAAGAAGATGACGACAACCTCACCACTGGCTAACGTCACGAGCCGACTTCACGCGAACAGCTTCACCACGGTGTGAAGTCGCTGAGCCGTGGTCGATCTTTACGGACTAGCTAAGCGCGGTTAGCAACAGAGGCCGCTGGACGCCCGCCGAGAGGGGACTGGGTTCGCGCGCACGGCGGATCAAGCTGTTCCCGGTTCACCGTTCGTACTCGGCGCGCTCGTAGACGGCATCCAAACTGCTGCGGCGCTCAGCCTGTGACAACACGCCCAGGAAGACCGCCATGTTCCTCATCTCCGCGGCGTGCTCGCTGTCCTCCGTCAGTAGCGTCTCTACCGTGCTGAGATCGCGCTCGTTCAACACTCGCAACCATTCGTAGAGCATCCCGCGGGCATCTCCGCGAGTGTTGGCAAGCATCTTCTTCGCGCCAGCGATACCCAGCCCCAGGACGCGGTCGGGGTCAACCTTCGACCGGCTCTTTACCGCCTCGTGCAACGCGAGACTTACGGAATACTTGCGGTCGTGACGAACAGGGGAGGGGGCCATGTGGTTGTCCATGCGCGGTCCCTCCTCAGCTCGGCTCGCCACCCGATGTTAACGCCAGAGCCTCCCGGCGCGCGCCCCGCCTTTAACCCGGCACCTAAGGACGCGACGAGCTGACGCGGTGTCGGCGTACCGGCCATCACCCGCAAGCCGCCGTTGGCGCAGTTCGTCCAGGGCCCGGTGGCCTGCGCTGCGTTCCCGCGTGCTCACTCTGACCGCGAGGTCGGCGGCGATTACCGCGAGGGGCATGACGCCGTCAACGACGGCGGGCGCGGTGTTGTCGTAGAGGATGTCCGGGCCGGCGGGGTCGGCCACCATGAAGTGCGCGGACGCGTAGCGGTCTGCGTCCACGCCCCGGGGGAGGTATCCGCACACGTGCCGGGTGTCGTCCATAAGACCGACCCCCAGCAAACTCGCCGCGGCGCGCCCCGTGCTGATGAGGTCCTTGCTCGCGTTCACGGCGTTGGCCGCCCGGTAGCGATGCGGCCGGGTTCGACCGGACACCGCCCGTGCAATCTCCTCCGCACTCCACGCGCGGAGCCGCTTGTGCACGCGCCACAGGGTCGACGGGGACAGCCACGTGGCGTCCAGGTCGCTGAGCTCCCATAGAAGGCCCCACGCGGTTGCGGACGACATACGGCCGCCACTTCCCCGCGGCGCGGCGGCCTCGTAATGGAGCACCGAGTCGGAGTTGGCGAGCCAGGCGCCGGAGGACAACTTCCTGCCAGCGATGGTGCCGCTAGCATGCAGGTAAATGGCGTGACGGTGCGAGACGCCGAGGCGGGACGCCAGCTCTGTCGTCGTCAGGTCGACCATCTCAGAGAACCTCCAGGTGTGGAACCATACTGACATCGGGGGAGATCCCGCCGTGCGCGGTGTCTGGCGTGCAGGAGCGCTTGCGGAGGCCACCGCTCGACGCCAACCGGCAAAGGCCGGGCTGCAGTTAACCGCGTGAATAGCAGTGTCGCGACACCCCTACGATTTCCTGAAATTGCTTCCCGCCGCGTACATGGTCCATATGTCGAACGGGACCGCGCATGAGCCGGGGGTGACCCCCACACTCCCCGCGGGCTATAGCCACGGCACCACCCGCGCGTATCGCCACTGCCGTCCGGCGTGCGCGGAGTGCCGGGCCGCCAACTCAGCTGCCGCCGCAGAACGCCGCGAAGCGCGGTTGGCCGCGGGCATGCCCAACGACGCGCACGGGAAGGCAAGCGGGTACACCTTCTGGAACTGTCGCTGCCGACGGTGCAAGAAGGCCTGGCGCTCCACGCCAGCAGGTCAGAAGCGGAGAACGAGGGTCAAACCGAGTCTCGCCGATATGCCCGCGGACGAACACGGGACGCCCCGCGGGCATCGGTACTGGGGGTGCAAGTGCCCCGACTGCGCGGCAGTCGGCACTGCCCTGCGTGCTGAGCTGGTGGCACGTCGCCGCGCTTCACCGGAGGGACCGTTCTCAATCCGGCGCTACCGGTACCGCATCCACCCGGAGCCAGCAGCGCAGGCGGCCCTGCGTCGTGTGTTCGGGTCGTGCCGCTTCGTCTACAACTCCTACATCGCGCTCGCGCGAACCCTATTCGAGAACGGTGGGAAGCACCCTTCGGGTTTCGAAGCGACGAAGACGCTGGTCACGGGGGCTCGGAAGGCTGAGGCAACGGCATGGTTGAGCGAGGTCGCCCATTCCGTTCTATCCGCGTCTGTGCACGACGCGGCAGACGCCTACACGCGCTTCTTCGACTCAGCGGCCGGCCGCATCGCGGGCCGACGCGTTGGACGCCCCCACTTCAAGTCGCGCCGCACTGCTCGACAGGCGGCGCGCTATCCGGAGAACTCGTTCACCATCCGCGGAGGGTGGCAGAACTCGCGAGGAGGCGGTGGGCGACTGCACCTGGCGAACATCGACCAGGACATCCGTGTGAACTGGCATCGCGAGCTTCCCGGCTACCCGTCTGCCGTCACCATCACGGCGGATGCCGATGGGACGTTCTGGGCATCATTCATCGTCCGCGTGCCCAAGGCTCCGGTGAAGACACCGACCCGTCAGCCCCGCACGGCTGGGGTGGACGTCGGCCTCAACGACTACGCGGCCATCGCCTACTCGGATGGGACCCGCGAAAAGATCGCAAACCCCAGATACTTCCGCGCAGCAGAGGACAAGCTCCGACGTGCGGATAAAGCACTGGCTCGCAAGCAGCAAGGAAGTAACAACTACGCGGAAGCGAAGCGAGCCCGCGCCCGCGCTCACCGTCGCGTAGCCAACCTCCGTCAGAACCATGCCAGGCAACTCGCCTCGAAACTCAGCCGCGAAAACCAAGCGGTCGTCATCGAGACGCTCAACGTTGCGGGGATGGCGAAGACGACACTCGGCAAGAGCGTCAACGACGCGGGCTGGTCACAGTTCGTGTCGTACCTCGACGAGGCGTGCACGCGCAAAGGCGTGTCGCTCTCACGAGTACAGCGCTTTTATCCGTCATCGCAGATCTGCTCGAGCTGTGGGACGAACGGCGGGCGGAAGGCCCTCGCCGTCCGAACGTGGGAGTGCGACTCCTGTCGAGCGAACCTCGACCGCGACTACAACGCGGCCGTGAACATCCTTGCCGCGGGGCCCGCGGTCAATGCCTGTGGACGGGACGTGAGACTCCAGCTCGCTGGAGCAGACCCGGGCGAAGCAGGAAGCCCCCGATCCGGGGTGCGCGCGAGCGCATCGCGCAGGCGGAAGCGTGTCAGTCGACCGGTGGTCGGCGGGGGCGTGCAGGCAAGTTCAGACCCGCGGAATCACAGTGATCTGCGGGACGTCGTGGAAAACGGTGCGGCCTAACGTGGAAAACGTTGGAAGCCCGCTTCTGCGACCCCTTGTCCCGTATGGGATCGGGGAAAAACTGAACATCCCTGCCCGGCCACCAGGGTCGCGGTCTCGGCCGTCAGCTGAAGGAGCATCAGCGTGCCTGGGCGCTCGAACGGGGCGTGGGGCACATCACCTGGACGTTCGACCCGCTGGTCGCCCGCAACGCCTACTTCAACCTCGCGGTGCTCGGCGCTCGCGCGACGGAGTACCTCGTCGACCACTACGGGGCGATGGCGGATGCCGTGAACCGCGGCGACGAGTCGGATCGGCTCATGGTGAAATGGGCGCTCGCGGAGCCGCCCGGGCCGAGGCCGACGGATGCCGAGACCCTCGCCGTCGTGGCCGTACCCGCCGACATCGAAGCCCTCCGTCGGAGCGACCCCCCGGCCGCCGCCGAGTGGCGCCGGCGCATGCGCGACGATCTCGGCGGGCACCTGGCATCCGGTCACCGGATCGGCGGCTTCGACCGCCGCGGCTACCTGATCGTGAGGTGATGCGCGGGGGCGTCGCATCGGCTCGCCCCCGCACGGTCACTGCTCGCTGATCGGCACGTCTTCCTCGGCCGCCGGGTCGCCCTGACCCGGGCCCGGGCGCACGGCCGCGTCGTCACGCACGTCGATGCGGGTGACGCCATCGTGGTGACTCACGTCGAAACGGGGCGCGGCGTCTTCCTCCGTCGCCTTCGGGGCACTCGTGAGCTGGTCGTGGCGGTTCTCTTCGAAGCTCTTCTCGTCGCTCATCGTTCTCACTCCTCGCCGGCCGAACGCCAGGCGTCCGACTCCATGTGAGAGCCCGCCTGCGGGCCCATGTGCAGCATCCCGCCGTCGACGACCCAGCTCGCGCCCGTCACGTACGAGCCCGACGGCGACGCGAGGAAACGGATGACGTCGGCGATCTCCTCGGGCTTGCCGGGGCGGCCGAGGGGGATGCCGGGGCGGTGGATGCGATCGGCGTCCTCCGCCGACATGTCGTTGATGGGGGTGGCGATCTCCCCAGGGGCGACGGCGTTCGCCGTGATCCCGTACTGGCCGAGCTCGAGGGCCATCGTCTTGATCAGACCGCCGACGCCGTGCTTCGCGGCGACGTACGGTGCCGATCCGACGCGCGGCTGGTGCTCGTGCACGCTCGACACGACGATGAGCCGTCCGCCGTTGCCGGCCTTCACCATGCGCCGGGCCGCGGTGTGCAGGGCGAGGAACGCGCCGTCGAGGTTGAGCGAGATGTCGGTGCGCCAGGTGTCGAAGTCGAGGTCGAGGAACGAGCCGCCGATACCGCCGCCGGCGTTGTTGACGAACACGTCGAGACCGCCGAGCTCGTCGGCCATGGCGTTGACGGCATCCGGGACCGCGTCGAAATCGGTCGCATCGAACTGCGCGACGGTCGCGCGCGACCCGCGGGCACGCACTTCGTCGGCGACCTTCTCGGCGCCGTCCTTGTCGGAGTGGTAGGTGATCGCGACGTCGAGACCGGCGTCGGCGAGGGCGAGGGCGGTGGCCGCGCCGATGCCCGAGTCGGATCCGGTGACGATCGCGTGGCGGGGGGTGAAGTCGTCGCTCATTTTCCCGACGGTACGCGCGCGGCTTCCCGTCGCCCGCGGCCTTGCCACGGCCCGGCGCGGACGTTACGGTCGCGGTCCGACCCCGCTACCCTGCCCCCATGCCCCTCACCCGCTCCGCTTCGCCCGTGACCCTGGATGCCGTGGAGCTCCGCGTGCTGCAGATCCCCCTCGTGTCGCCCTTCACGACGTCGTTCGGCACCGAGACGGTGCGGGAGGTCATCATCGTCACGGCCGAGACGCCCGACGGACGCGGGTGGGGCGAGGTCGTCACGCAGTCGGAGCCGTCGTACTCCAGCGAGTACACGCAGGGCGCGTGGGACGTGCTCACCCGCTTCCTCGCCCCGGCCCTGTTGCAGCGCCGCACGCTCGCGCCCGAAGAGGTCGGCGGCATCCTCGACCGGGTCATCGGGCACCGCATGGCCAAGGCGGGTCTCGAGCTCGCCGTCATCGACGCGGCCCTCCGCGCCGAGGGCCTCAGCTTCGCGCGGTACCTCGGCGCCGAGAAAGACAGGGTTCCCTCGGGGGTCTCGGTCGGCATCCAGCGCGATCCCGCCGCCCTCGTCGACGCCGTCGGCGGCTACCTCGATGAGGGGTACGTGCGCATCAAGATCAAGATCAAGCCCGGTCGCGACGTCGACGACACCGCCGCCGTGCGGGCGGCGTTCGGCGCGATCCCGCTGCAGGTCGACGCCAACTCGGCCTACACGCTCCAGGATGCCGAACTCCTCGCCGAGCTGGACCGCTTCGACCTGCTGCTGATCGAGCAACCCCTGCAGGAAGACGACATGGTCGATCACGCCACCCTCGCGAAACGTCTGACCACCCCGGTGTGCCTCGACGAATCGATCGTGTCCGACAAGGCGGCCGCCGATGCGCTGGCGTTGGGGTCGGCGGCGATTCTCAACATCAAGGCCGGACGTGTCGGCGGGTACCTCGAGGCCGTCGCGATCCACGATCGCGCCCGAGCCGCCGGCATCCCGGTCTGGTGCGGCGGCATGCTCGAGACCGGGATCGGACGCGCCGCCAACGCCGCCCTCGCCGCGCTCCCGGGGTTCACGCTGCCGGGAGACATCTCGGCATCCGCCCGCTTCTACGAACGCGACATCGTCACCGAGCCGGCGGTGCTCGAAGACGGGCACGTGCGCGTGCCCACCGGCCCGGGCCTCGGTGTCGAGATCGACGCGGCGGCGCTGGAGGCCTTCACCGTGCGCCGCGAGCGGATCACGCGGTGAGACGGACCCGGCACGACGCCGGCGGACGTCACGGCCTCGGCGAGACCGATCGCGACGACGTACCGTGGGGCCGGTCGGCCGTGGACGGCATCCCGATCCCGCCGTTCGCGGAGGCCGCGGCCCACCGCACCTACCTGCGGTCGTTGCAGACGTTCGTGCTGCTGCTCGACGCGGGCGACCCGTCGGCAGCGACCATCGCGCTCGCCGCCGCCCTCGAGGCCGAGGTTCCGCGGGCGGCCACCGAGGCCCCGCGCTTGTCGTCGCTGGCGCTCGGCGTGAGCATGTCGATCTTCTTCCCGGCGCCCTGGACTCCCGAGGCGCTCGCGCTCGCCCTCGACGGGTCCGGCTACGGCACGCCCATTCGCAGCCGGGGCGGCTGGTCGTGGGGCGGCGATCCCGATTACACGGCGACGCGCGGTCGGCCGGGGTGGCGGATCGAGCGCCAGGAGCGCGGGTCGCGCACGTACGCGACGCTGCCGGACGACGGCGACCTGGTGCTGCTGTGGATGGACATGTTCCGAGGCCGCTTCCCGTATCCGATCGCGCACACACCCGCCGGCTCCGTGCCCCCGCCCGAGGCGCTCGCCGCGGCCGCCCGGGCGACCCTCGCCGCCCACTCCGTGAACGTCGCGATGCCCTACCTGCAGGGGTGGCGGAGGGAACGCGACCGAGCGGCGGGGAACGGGCCGGGCGAGACCGGCCCGCTTCGATAAACTGGATGCCGCGCACTCGCGCACGATCCCCACATCTTTGCGACCATTGGAGCCACCGTGGCCGAACAGTCCCGCCTCGACAAGGTCATCGCCCTCGCCCGCCATCGCGGGTTCGTGTTCCAGGCCGGTGAGATCTACGGCGGTTCGCGTTCGGCATGGGATTACGGCCCCCTCGGTACGGAGCTGAAAGAGAACATCCGCCGCCAGTGGTGGCAGACGTTCGTCCGCGGCCGCGGCGACATGGTGGGCCTGGACTCGAGCATCATCCTGCCCAAGCGCGTGTGGGAGGCCTCGGGCCACGTCGCCACCTTCACCGACCCGTTGGTCGAGTGCCTCAGTTGCCACAAGCGCTTCCGCGCCGACAACCTCATCGAGGACTTCGAGGCCCGCAAGAACCGCAAGGCCGAGAACGGTCTCGCCGACGTGCCGTGCCCCAACTGCGGCACCAAGGGCCAGTACACCGAGCCCAAGTCGTTCTCGGGTCTGGTCAAGACCTACCTCGGCGTCGTCGACGACGAGTCGGGCCTGCACTTCCTGCGCCCCGAGACCGCGCAGGGCATCTTCGTCAATTTCTCGAACGTGCTCACGGCATCCCGTCGCAAGCCTCCGTTCGGTGTCGGCCAGGTCGGCAAGGCGTTCCGCAACGAGATCACGCCCGGAAACTTCATCTTCCGCACGCGCGAGTTCGAGCAGATGGAGATCGAGTACTTCACCCCGCCCGCCGAGGCGAACGAGTGGTTCGAGCACTGGGTCGAGGCGTGCTGGAACTGGTTCATCGAGCTGGGCATCGACGCCGACAACATGAAGCGTTTCGACGTGCCCGAAGACGACCGCGCGCACTACTCCGCCGGCACGATCGACGTCGAGTACCGCTTCGGCTTCCCGGGCAAGGAGTGGGGCGAGCTGATGGGCGTCGCCAACCGCACCGACTACGACCTCAAGAGCCACTCCGAGGCGTCGGGTCAGTCGCTCACGTTCTTCGACCAGGCCTCGGGCGAGAAGTACACGCCGTACGTCATCGAGCCCTCGTTCGGTCTGACGCGCGCGATGATGGCGTTCCTCGTCGACGCGTACCGCGAAGAAGAGGTGCCCAACGCCAAGGGCGGCACCGACACCCGCACGGTGCTCAAGCTCGACCCGCGCCTCGCGCCCGTGAAGGTGGCCGTGCTGCCGCTCTCGCGCAACGAGCGCCTGTCGCCGCTGGCGCGCGAGGTCGCCGACACCCTGCGTGCCGCCGGGTGGAACATCGACTTCGACGACGCCGGCGCCATCGGCCGCCGCTACCGCCGCCAGGACGAGATCGGCACCCCGTTCTGCGTCACCGTCGATTTCGACTCGCTCGACGACAACGCCGTGACGGTCCGCGATCGCGACACGATGGGCCAGGAGCGCATCGGTCTCGATGCCCTGCACGGCTACCTCGCGGAGCGCCTGCGCGGGGCCTGACCCCCGACGAACGACCGGATGCCGTCGCCCGAGGGTGGCGGCATCCGTCGTTCCCGCGGTCGGCGGGCCGCGGCGCGCGCGACGTCGCCGCCTCGGCTGCCACACTGAGCACGGGGAGAGCGAGGGGAGCACGAATGAAGCCACAGCCGGATGCCGAGCACCCGACGCCGCGGCGCAAGCGACGGCGTCTCGCCGTGTCCGCCGCGATCATCGTGGGGGTCGCGCTCGTGGTCACCGCGGTCTTCTCCCTCACCCCGTGGCCGTCGGCGATGATCGTACGCGCGGTCTTCGAGAAGAACGGCGCCGACACCGTCGCCGAGATGCAGCGCCACGTTCCCGACACGCCGCTGCGCACCGAGCTCGGCGTGCCGTACGGCGGCCAGCAGGATGCCGCGGGCGGAAGTGACACGACCCTCGACCTCTTCACCACGGCCGACGAGGGCGAGAGGCGCCCGGCCGTCATCTGGATCCACGGCGGAGCCTGGGTCTCGGGTTCGTCGGCCAACGTCGACCCGTACCTGCGCATCCTCGCCTCCACCGGCTACACCGCGATCGGTCTGAACTACAGCCTCGGCCCCGAGCAGGTCTACCCCACCGCCGTGCGCCAGATCAACGACGCCCTGGCCTACATCGACGCGCACGCCGACGACCTCTCGGTCGACCCGGACCGGATCGTGCTGGCCGGCGACTCGGCGGGCGCGCAGCTCGCCAGCCAGCTGGCCGCGCTCACCACCGACAGCGAGTACGCCGACCTGCTCGACGTCGCACCGGCGCTCTCGGCGTCGCAGCTCGTGGGGGTCGTCTTGAACTGCGGCATCTACGACCTGCGGTCGATGGACGACCTCAACGGCCTGATCGGGTGGGGGTTCTCGTCGTCGCTGTGGGCGTACACCGGCACCAAGGACTGGTCGGTCGAGAGCGCGGGCGCGACCATGTCGACGATCGACTTCGCGGCATCCGGATTCCCGCCGACCTACATCAGCGGAGGCAACGGCGACGGCCTCACCTGGCTGCAGGGTATCCCGATGGCGCAACGCCTGCGGCAGCTCGACGTCGATGTGACCACGCTGTTCTGGCCGGCGGATCACACCCCCGCCCTGCCGCACGAGTACCAGTTCCACCTCGACCGGCCCGAGGCGCAGCAGGCGCTGACCGAGACGCAGGCGTTCCTGGCGAAGGTCGCACCGCTGCCCGTGGGCTGAGTCCTTCCGGCCGCCTGGACGTCGGGTGGGGCCCCGTTTCAGCCGAGGTGTACCGCGGTACCGCCGCGCGCGGTGGCGGCCGCCTCGATCAGACGGACGCCGATCACACCCTCGGGCTCCCAAGTCGTGAAGCAGTCCGTCGACCAACGGGCATCGGCCGTCACCGCGACGGTGCCGTAGATGCGGGCGAACTCCGCCGGCGCAGGGACGAGTCGCGGGCGCAGCACGGTCAGCACGACCCGGTCGATCATCACGACCTGGGCCGCGGCGCCGTCGTCGAGCGGGCGGATCTCCACCGGGGTCGCCGCGAGTTCTTCGGGCGTGAGCACGGCGGACACGGCGTCCGCGAGCGCCTCGATGTCGATCGGATCGCGGGTGAAAGCGACGCTACTGCGGGGCACGATTCCTCCTCCGTCGTGTCAGGGGTGGATCCTCGGCGGCGGCAACAGCGACGTGCGCAGCAGCCTCCGCCGTGCTCGCTGGAGGGACCGTCGCCTCGCCGGTCACTGCCACCGCGGTCGTGGCATCCGCCGACGGCGCACCCTGGTCCGCCGGTTCCTCCACGTCCGCCTCGCCGGCGACGAAGTTCGCCACCTGCACGAGCGTCGGCCGGTCGCCACGGCGGGCGAGGCGCCCTCGTCCGGCGATCATCGGCTCGGCGTACAGCTTCGGCAGCAGCGCACCCTCGGAGCGGTCGCCCGACATGATGAGGGTCGTGCCGCCGGTATCGCGGATTCCCTGCAGCGCCAGATCGAACATCGCGCGCGACGCGCCGGCGACCGGGCGACTCACGACCACGTTCAGCCGCAGGTCGCGCGCCGACGCCAGGTAGGGCAGCAGGGGGCGCAACGGCTCCGTGCCGCCGGCGGCGAGGATGTCGAAGTCGTCGGCGACCACGAGGATGCGTGGGCCCGAGTCGCGGTCGCTCTGCCGCTTCTCGAGCTCGACGGCGATCGACTCCGCCAGCAATCGCGCCTGCCGACCGGAGGTCGCGTGCCCGCCGAGATAGGCGTCGGGGATCTCGGATGCCAGGTCGCCGCGAGCGTCCATGAGGGCGACGACGAGTTCCTCCGGCGAGTGCCGGTCGACCGCGCCCTGCACGATGCCCCGGAGCACCGTCGTCTTGCCGCACCGGCTGTCGCCGAGCACCAGCAGGTGCGGGTCGCGGGTGGCGATGTCGAGGGTGACGGGCTGCATCGTGTCCTGCCGCAGGCCGAGGGGTACGGCATCCGGTTCGTCGATCGCGTCGGGAAGGTCGGCCGGATCCAGGACCTCTGGCAGCAGGCGGATCGGTGCCGCTCCCTGGCCGCCCCAACGGGCCGCGCTCTCGCGGGCGAGTCGCTCGAGGGCTTCTCCGGTGTCGCCGTCGTCGACCTCCTCGAGCAGGGGCAGAGCGACCTGGGCGAACAGTTTGGCGTCGGTCAGCACGCGGCCCGGCTCATCGGCCCGGAGCGTCGTCGACAGCTTGCGGGCGATCTGCGAGTCGGCCGGGTCGTTCAGTTTGAGTTCGAGACGGGTACCGATGAGCCCCTGCAGATTCATGCGCAGTTCGTTCCAGCGCGAGAGGGCGACGACGACGTGGATGCCGAAGCTCCCGCCGCGCTCGAGCAGCTGGCCGAGCGGTGCCTCGAGGTCTTCGAAGTCCTGTCGCAGCGCGCCGAGGCCGTCGACGAGCAGCACGACGTCGGCGCTCGGCAGATCGGGGAGGCGCCCGGCCGCATGCTGCCGGCGCATGTCGGCGAGCGAGTCCAGGCCGTGATCGCGGAACACGCGCTCGCGCACGGCGAGCATGCCCGTGAGCTCCTCGAGCAGCCGCGTGAGCCGCTCCCGGTTGCCGCGCGTGGCGACACCGCCCACGTGCGGGAAGGGCTCGATGCGCGCGAGCCCGCCGCCGGTGAGGTCCATTCCGTAGATGCTCACCTGGCGCGGCGAGTGCGTGAAGGCGAGTGAGGCGGCGAGGGTGCGAAGCAACATCGAGCGGCCCGACTGGGGCGCACCCGTGATCGAGACGTGTCCGCCCGAGCGCGTGAGATCCAGCATCCAGGGCCCCTGCGTCTGGGTCGAGGGGTCGTCGAGCAGGCCCATCGGTGCGCGCAGCGTGCCGGCGCCGTCGGCCTGCGGCAGCACTCCGCCGAGCGTCAGCACGGGTGGCAGCGGTGGCAGCCATACCGGCCGGGTGCGGGCGATGCCGCGTGCCAGTTGCGAGGTCGCAGCCTGCACGAGTGTGCGACCGGTGGTCGGCGTCTCGGGCTCGGAGCTGTCGAGATGCGCGTCTTCGGGGGTCTCGTCCGGGAGGTCGTAGGCACTGAGCGGCAGCACGGGCGGGGCGTCGTCGTGGCGGGGCCCCGACTCGACGGTGTCGGGGACGGGGCCCGAGACGTATCCGGCGCGGAATCGCGTGTAGACCGAGGTGTCGACCTTGAGGTAACCGAAGCCGGGGATGGCGGGCAGGTGGAACGCATCGGGGGTGTCGAGTACGACGGCCGATTCCGACTCCGAGAACGTGCGGAGGCCGATGCGGTACGACAGGTAGGTGTCGAGACCGCGCAGGCGCCCGGCCTCGATGCGCTGGCTCGACAGCAGCAGGTGCACGCCGATCGAGCGGCCGATGCGCCCGATCGTCAGCAGCAGTTCGACGAAATCGGGCTCGGCGGTGAGCAGCTCGCCGAACTCGTCGATGACGAGGAACAGGTGCGGCAGGGCGGGGAGCTCCGGGCGGTCGCGGCGTAGCTGCCGATAGTGACCGATGGATGCCGCGTTGCCGGCATCTTTGAGCAGACGCTGTCGACGCACGACCTCGCCCTGGATGCTGGCGCGGGCGCGCTCGGTGAGCTGGGGGTCGTCGGCGAGGTTGTCGATGATGCCCGCGACATGCGGGAGTCGCGCGAAGGGCGCGAACGCGGCCCCGCCCTTGTAGTCGACGAGGATCATGCTGAGATCGTCGGGCGCGTGTGTCAGCGCGAGACCCAGGATGAGCGTGCGCAGCAGTTCGCTCTTACCGGAGCCGGTGGCGCCGATGCAGATGCCGTGCGGCCCCATACCGAGCTGTGCCGATTCCTTCAGGTCGAGCAGCACCGGTCCGCCGCGGTCGTCGACGCCGATCGGCACGCGGAGGAACTCCGCGGCGCTGCGGGTGCGCCAGGCGGCGGCGGTGTCGATGGCATCCACGTCGGCCACACCGATCAGCTGCGTCACATCGGGGGCGAGGGTGGTGCCGGTCTCTTCGGCCGAGGTGCGGCGAAGGCGCAGGCCCGCGAGGGGACGCGCGACGATCTCGAGGGCGGCGGGGGTGAACGCATCGATCCGGATGCCGTCGACGGCGGCCTCCCCCGACCCCGGTGTCTCGATGGTGGCGACGCCACCGTTGACGGTGACGCGGACGGCGACCGTCGTCGGCTCCTTGAGCCGGTCGTCGACGAGGTGCACGACCGTGACGCCCAGCGCCGTGAGGTCGAGGGCGGCATCCAGACGGGGGACGGCGGATGCCGCGTGGTCGGCCTCGTCGACGAAGACGACCAGTCGGCCGGGTTTGGTGCGTCGGCCCGCGCGGCGCGAGGCGGCGGCGGTGGCGACGCGGTCGCGCAGCTCGTCGCGCAGCAGTGACAGGAGCCCGTCGAGGCTCGGCGCGATCCGTCGCGCGGTGACGGCTCCGGCGGGAGGCGTGTCGCCCGTGACGTGGGGGAGCAGGTCGAAACCGTGCCAGTCGTCGCGCTGCGCGGGGGCGACGGCGAGGGCGACGTGCACGTCGTCGGGGGAGTGGAACGCGGCGATCTGCGCGGCGAGGGCACGGGCGACGCTCAGGGTGTCGGGGCGCGCGCCGACGAGAGAGATCTGTCCGCCGCGCTCGAGGTCGACCGTCGCCGGCATCCCCTGCGAGACGCCCGCCAGGCGCACCATGCGCTCGGCCGACTCGCGCATCACGGGGTCGAAGGGCTGCACGGGGTTCTGCTCGGGCGGCAGTGCGACGTCGACGGCCCGCAGGTCGCCGGTACCGATGCGGGTGCGCAGGAAGTCGGCGTCGCCGGGGCGTCGCTCCCAGCGGCGGGCCGGGTCGGCCGCGATCTCGACGAGCGTGCCGGGAGCGGGATGCAGCGCGAGCGCCCTGCTGCGCTGGGTGTCGGCCGTGCGGCGCACGTCTTCGCGCGTCTCCTCGAGATAGTCGAGGTAGCGCTCACGCTGCACGCGGCGCTGGCGGGCGGCGTTGCCGCGCTGGGTGAGGGCCATGCCGAGACCGCCGACGAGGGCGACCACGAGGATGACGGCGCCGACAACGACCATGATCGGGTTGTTGCGCAGCAGCACGATCATCGTGATCGACGAAAGGCTGCCGACGATCGGCAGCAGCGACTGCAGCGGGAAGCCGGTGTTTCCCTCGCCGATCGGCGGCGGCGGGGCGAGGATCACGTCGGGAGCGGGCTCGACCGCTTCGCTGATGCGGGCCGGACGGTGAACGATGCGGACGGTCACGCGGGCCTCCCCGTCGCCCCCACCACGGAGGCCGCGAGGCGGATGACCGCGAGGTGCGTGACCGAGCGGCGCGCCCGCCCGCCCGCGGCGAGACCCGCGTCGAACGGGAGGGGCAGCACCACGTGGTCGGCCCCGGTGGCGATCGCGCGCGCGACGCCGTCGCCTTCGCGCGCCTGGTCGACGAGGGCGAGGGCGACCGACGGCGATTCGGGCAGAGCGCGCACGGCCTCGACGACCGAGCGGGCGTGTTCCGCCGCGGCCCGGCGGGCGTCGCTGACGAGGCAGACGACGTCGCACAGCGCCGCGCATGCGGCGAGATCGACCACCGGATGACGCGTTCCGAAATCGGTGACCGCGACGTCGAAGAACCGGGCGATGGGCGCCGCTTCGCCGAGCCACGCGCCCACCGCGTCGTCGGTGTCGCGGGGACGGAGCGCCACGATCCCGTCGCGCTCGGCGAGCCCGCTCAGGGCTTCGGCGGTGGTGCGTGCGGCGGCTCGCGTCTCGTCGGGCGCGACCGGGGCCCTGCCCAGGCGCCCGGCGAGACCGGCGGCCCCGGTCGAGACGTCGACGGCGAGCACCGGCTCGCCGCGTCGCCCGGCGATCGCGAGAGTGAGCTGGTGGGCGACCGTACTGGTGCCGGCGCCCGGTGCGAGCGACATGACGCCGACCCGGCGCGTCGTCGACAGGCCGCCGCGGATCGCGGCATCCCATTCCGTCAGCCGGACACGGCCGTTGGCACCGCTGCCGAACACCGCGTTCGACACCGCACGCAGGTCGAGCACGCTCACGAGCGTCCGCCGAACATGCCGAGCAGATCGGCGTAGACACCCAACGCCCCCACGAGCAGCGGCACCAGCGAGACGACGGCGAGGGTCTCGACGACGTTGCCGAGGCCGCGCAACCGCGCCCGCACGTGCGGGCGGGGCCGTACCAGCACCATCGTGGCGATCAGAGCGGCCAGCACGATCGCGGCACCCGCGCCGACCCATCCGAGGCCGTCCGACAGCAGCACCGTCAGACCCGCCACGGCGATCGCACCCGCGGCTGCCCAGAGCAGCCAGCCCTGCCAGCGCAGCGGGAATGCACGCGTGCGGAGGGCGGCGACGAGGAAGAACGCCAGGGCGAGCAGTTCGGTCCAAACCGTGCCCGAGAACGCGAGCGCGACGCCGGCGACCCCGAGAACGGATGCCACGGCCCCCACGCTCCACGTGAGCGCCGCGTACGCCTCGTCGATGGCGGCGAAAGCGCGGGGACGGGCGGGCGGGGCGCCGTCCGCGGCGCGCTGGTCGAGGTCGGTGAGTCCGGCGGCCGATAGGGCGATCCAGGGCAGCGGGCCGGTGGCGAACGCGGCGATGACGCCGGTGATGGCCGCGGCGGCCACGGCATCCACCCCGCCGAGGACGAGCCCGAGCAGCAGTGACGACAGCACCGCGCCCAGTGCTCCGCCGGACGCGGCGCCGCGACGGCGGTGCGCGACGCCGGCGCCGAGGAGGGCGACGGCGAATCCGGTGGCCAGTGCCGCAGCGATACCCCCGACGAGCGCGGCGTCCGCGGCGAACCCGTGCGATGCCAGGGCCGTCGTCGTCGCCGCTCCCACGGGCAGCGTGAGGCCGGCGGCACCCGCCGACACGCACGTCGACAGACGGCGGAGCCCGCCGAGGCCGAGGCCCGTGGCGACGGCCACGAGCACCACGGCCGCGACCAGCGACGCGAAAGCTGCGACGGTCGGCGACGACCACGGCGACAGCAGCCCCGCGACGGCGAAGGCGGCGGCGATCCCCGTCCCGCCCGCGACGGCCCGAGCCCGCTCGTCCCACCGGTCGGGACGGGCATCGTGCGCATCGGCCGCGGCGTCGGTCACGTCGATCACCACGGGCGGTGGCGGTGCGGCGTCCAGGCGCACGAGGCGCACGAGGGTGCCGTCCACGAGATCCAGCTGGTGAGGCGTCAGTGCGATGTCGATCTGCTCGCCGTCGGGCGCGATCACCGCCAGCGGCCGCTCGACGGTGCCGGCTGTCTCACCGAGCAGGTCGAGCAGGCGCGGCAGTGCGGCGCCGACAGGCTCGCCGCTGGGGACGACGACCTCGGCTCGACGCTCCGAGCCCGAGACGGTCAGGCGGGTGTAGATGCTCACGGGGTGACGGCTCCGGTCGGGGTCTGGATGGAGGTGCTCGTCTGCGCGCGCTCGGTGAGCAGCTGCGACACGAAGGACACGCCCACGCACGCGGCGCACGCGATCGCGGCGACGACGATGGATCCCATCAACCGCTTCATGTGATCGTTGACGGTGCGTCGCTCGCCGATGTGGCCGTAGACGAGGGCGGCGCCCAGGCGCATGCGCTGGATCTTGGCCTGCTCGATGAGAACCGTGTCGCGCTGGTCGGGCATCAGCGGGCTCCTTCCCGCGCGATGAGCTGGGCGCGCACCTGCGGCGCGAGATCGAGCAGTTCGGCGAGCCGCGTCGGATCCACCGTCGCCAGCACTTCGTTCAGGCGCGTCCATCCGCCGCCGTCGACGGATCCGAGCGGCAGCAGTACGCCCGGGAGCCGGGGGCTGCCGACGGTCGTGCCACCGACGTCGTCGATCCAGCGCTTCGCGTCGATGCCCAGGGCTCGCACGCCCACGGGCCCGATCAGCAGCGCGAGGGGCTCAGGGTGGGGGGCCGCGGTAGCGCGGCGGGCGAGGTCGGGGGCGCCGATCGCCGCGAACGCGACGCCGATGAGCGGAAGCCCCACGGTCGCCGCTCGCGCCAGGAGTTCACGGGCCTCGGCCGTCGCCGCCGTTCCCGCGTCGCGCCCCACCCCGGGGACCGCGGCCCACACGCGCGTGGTCTCCTCGAGTCCCTCGCTGGTGCGGGCGGCCTGGATCGTCGCGATGACCGCGCGCTCGCTGCCCCCGACCGCGGTCCAGTGGCTGTCGAGGGGGACCCGCCGCCGTGAGCGCTCGGTGAGGTCGTCGCGGTCCCAGGGGGCGAGGAGCGGTTCGACGGCGCCCCACGCCGCCGGTTCCGCCCCGGTGAACAGCGCGACAGCCGCCTCGGCGACCCCGCCCATCCGCACCGGGCGGGTCACGCGGTGACGCGTCGACACCGTCGCCACCACCTGCAGACTGGATGCCACCTGCGCCCGCACGAACAGGGGGTGCACGTTCTCGGGCGTCGGGGTTCCGGCGGTGAGCGCGTCGGCCGGAGCGTCGAGGCGCACGCCCGTGCGGGCATCGTAGAAGCCGTCGTCGCGGGCGCGGACGACCCAGTGGCCCTGCACCGACGACAGCACCTGGGCCAGCGGTTGCGTCATGCGCGAGTGCTCGCCCGAGACGATGATCGGGCGCAGACCCTGGGTGGCCGTCTTGTGCAGCCAGTCGCTCGTCGCGGTGGTGAGGGCGATGATCGGCACGCGCGTCTCGGTGCCGACCCAGCCGGGGCCGGCGGCATCGACGAGGGGGTGGTCGACGGTTGTCATGCGGCATCCCGGACGGTCAGCGTGCGGTCACCGATCTCGAGGACGACACCGGTGGGCACGGGGGTGCGTTGGTGGGGGAGGAGGGGAGTGGACGCCCCGTCGCCGCGGACGAAGGTGCCGTTGGTCGAGCCCAGGTCGATGACCCACACCTGCCGGCCGTCCCACTCGAGGCGCACGTGCGACTTCGAGAGCGTGCGCGACATGTCGGCCCAGCGGTACACCTCGGCCGGGGCGTCGGCCGGGGCCGAGGGCGCCCGACCCAGGATGAGGGCGGTGTCGAGGGGAAGGCGTTCGCCGGAGTCGAGCAGCAGCGTCGGCATGCTTCCGCGCCGGGCCCGGCCCGGGGCTGCGGGGGCGACCTCGGGGAAGCGGAAGGGCGCGATCGCCGGGGCGAACGGGTCACGACCGCGGCGCAGGTCGACCATCGCGAGCTTGCCGGACGCCAGCGCCCACACGGCCGCGCCGCCCGCGGCGGCACCCGTCGTCCGGCGGACGATGCGCGCGTCGACGGTGGCCGTGCCGAGGGTGCGTCCGGTCCGCCCCAGCAGCCAGACGGCAACGGCGAGGAGGCCGATTGCGGCGATGACGAGGAGCCACCCGAGAGCGGACGGACCCGTCACGATGACGACGATCCCGCTGACGAGAAGAGCGAGCGGCATGACGATGTCGAGGGCTGAAGCGCCGACGATCTTTCCGGCGCGGGCGCGCTCGGTGAAGACGAAGGGGTCGACGTCGGCCAGGCGTGATGCTTCCTGCGTGCTCGTCATGGGTGCCTCCTCGACCTTCCACCATATGTGGGTCGCCGCGGTGCTGCCGAGTTGATGCGTCCCTTGCGTGGACAACTCACGGCGCGGCAGAATCGCGCACTCATCAGCACGTCTGTCCCTCCGCGTCCAGGCCGGGACGCGGAGGGATCCAGGCTCGATCCCGTCTTCTTCGCGCGAAGCCGCAAGGAAGCGCAACGCGACCGCGCCGCGGCCGACGCGGGGAGAACTGCGGGCATTCAGGCGACGAGCTGATCAGCTACGAGCTGCGTATCGCCGAGTTCAGTCCCCGGAATGCCGGAGACTTCGAAGACGCCGTAGTCCACCATGACGGCCGACAGTCGGCTGGCGGTCTCGGGGTCGTCGGTCAGGAGCTGCGCGCGTACCGCGCCGTCGTACTGTTCGAGCACGCGCAGGGGGACGCCGCCGAGAGTGGCCGTGAACCCGAGCTCGTAGATGTCGCAGGCCACGAGGGGAACGGTTCTCGTCCATGCGCCGATGCGCACGGGGGACCACTCCGCGGAGGTCTGCTCGACATACGAGGTGAGTTCCACCTGGTCGCCGTGGACATCCGCGGCGAACTCGGTCCCGCCGTGGACCGCGCGCGTGCCGAAGAAACGGCTGGACGGGTGCCATTCCTCGACCGGCGGTTGATCTGGGAGCGCGGTCCACCCGCGCGCCGCTCCACCGTAAGCCGCGAGGAGCTCTTGTTGACCGTCGTCGGAGATCCGCCAGAGTTCGGCGCCGGGAGAGTAGCGCGTGGTCGACATGCTCCACACCGGAACGATCGCTTCGTCGACGGGACGAAGGAAGCCGAGCGGGTAGGACGGCCACGGCCGCTCCACCTGCGGTGGCGCGGTGAGGGTCGCGCACACGGGGACCTCGAAGCGGACGACGTCGACGTGACCGGAAGGATCCGACGGCCAACCGTATGCCTCCCTGAGAGCGTTGGCTGTTCGCAGCCCCGTCGCGTCTGCGGCTGCCACGACATGCCCCCCGACCTGCGCGTAGCCGCGTTCGCGGACGAGCTGAGACATCCCGGGGTGCAGGAGCTTCTGCAGGACGGCCCTCATGGGCTCACCATCGGGTGTCGTGTCGATTCGACGTGCACGTCGCCCACGTCACTCGGTTGCGTCAACGCCGACCACCCGTCGTTCTGGTTTCCGTCGAGTCCCGCGGCGAGAGCCTCGTCCGGCGTGGTGCCCGCGTACCAGACCCTGACCATTCCGCGGCGGAGGCCTGTCCTGATCCGCTCGCCCACCGTGACGGGTACACCGTGCCAGGTGCCGGTGACCTCCTGCGCGTAGCGAGCGGAGATCACCCGCCGCGGGAGTTTCACCCACGGATCCTGGGGGTCGTCGTTGATCTCGATCGCGTCAGGGAAAGCCTCGCGGGTCGGCGCGTCGTCCGTGACGAGGCGGACGTAGTCGTCACCACCGGAATGCCGCGAGTAGCGCTTCCCGCGGTACTCGAACTGCGTCTCGCTTACGGGAATTGTCGACGACATCCGTCACCCCACCGGTATCCACTCGCCGGCGCGTAGCACCGCGAAGAGTCGTTGCGTTCCATCATCCAGGACTTCCCACATCTCTGCGCCATCTCGCATATCGACACGTTGGGCGCGGTACTCCGGGATGATGTCGTCGCCCGTCTTGAGGAATCCGTTGCCCGTGAACGGCGGGCGGTAATGGTCGACGGACCCGTCGCCACCCATCGAGCTGTGCAGCTGGGGCTTCACCGACCCCGACGTGTCGATGTCCGGCTGGAACCGGACGACGAATGCCGACTGATCGTCCTTCAAGAAATTCGTTCCGGGATAGTCGAGCCGCAGGGATTGATAGAAGTCCGCGGGCGTCGTCAAGTGCGCGGTGTCTTCCGCGACCGACACGGACCCGGTGATCGTGCCCTCGTCGCCGAGGACGATGCTCTCGCCCTGCCCGAATGTCAGGGTACCCGTCGAGTCGAAGTGCGGCTGGTCGAGCACCTTCTGAAAGACCGTGTCCGGAGATACCTGAGCGGTGAGTTCGTTCCGAACCCCGTTGACGATGGTCTTCTCAGCCGTGCTCAAGGTGTCGATCGGCCTGTTGATCAGGTCTTCGAATTGCGAGCGCGTCACCCCGTGCTTGTCGAGAAGCGGCGTGGTGACACGACTGTCGCCGAGCGACTCCGGCGCGAACGAGGTCGTGTGTTCGGTCCCGTCCATCATCGAGTACACGCGTCCAGGCGCCCCAGGCGTCGTCGTGTCGTTCGTGGACGCGTTCGCGTTGTCGGGGGTGGTCCTCTCACCAGGACCGGCGTCCGAGCCATGGTCGTCTTGCCCGCCGTGGGGGACTCCGTCGTCGCCTCGGCCCACGCCGCCACTCCCAATGCCGTTGTCGGAACCGAGGTGGCCGCCAGCGCCGGTGCCGTCGCCGCCCGCGGTGCTGTGGTCGCTGCCCGTGGAGGGCTCGCGCACGACCGTGGGCTCGCCCGAACTGCTCGTCTCGCGGCGGACGGGGGCGTCTTGGACGAGGGAGTCCACGGCGCCGGGACTCGCCTCACCGCGCACGCCACCGGCCGCCACGAGCTCGGGCTCGCGTACGGGCGCCGTAACACCGGCATCCACTCCGCCGTCGGTGCGCACGGGCGCGTCCGTACGCACGGGCACATCGCCGCCGCGCACGCCGTCGAAAGCGCCGGCGGGCATCTCGACGCGGCCGGAAGGGATCTCGGCGGTCGGGGGGAATTCGTACACGGGCACGCCGTCGTCGATGCGGGCCGTGACGGTGCCCAGATCCACGCCCGCGCCGTCCAGTGCGCTCAGCGCCGACGTCGGCCCATCGGCGACCAGCGGCATGTCGGGGGTGTTGAGGTGGAAACCGTCGGTGGCGTTCGAGCCGAGGCGGCCGATGAGGCCGTCGAGGCTGTGCAATCCCGCGCCGCCGAGGCGCATGGCACCGTTCATCGCGAGCGCGGCCGGGTCGACGAAGTCGGCGACCCGCGCCATCTTCGACACGACGGAGGCCGCGGTCGAGGCGGTCTTGACGCCCGCGACGGCCGCACCGCCGACGGGGATGAGCGCAGTGCCCACGTTGAAGACCGACTCGCCGAGGGCGGTGCCGGGGTCGTCCTGCCACTTGTCCCACGCGATGAGCGCTTTGCCGGTGTTGATCGCGGCTTCGTCGGCCTGCGCCTTGAAGTCGCGCACCTCTTGAGGGAGGAACCCGTCCATGCCCATGGACTGCATCAGGGAGTCGGATTGGAAGATGGGCGCGAGGATGCCGGTGTTGGCGGCGCCCGCGAAGAGGAGCATGCCGAGATTCCCCCAGGCGGCGCCGTAGGCGTCGCCCGAGAAGAAGTCGCCCGTTTCGGGGTTGTAGCCGAGCACGAGTGTGCCGAGACCGGTGATCGTGCCCCAGACTCCACCGACGGCGATGCCCTCCCACAGGAAGTCCTTGAACACGAAGTTCACGGTCGCCTCGCCGCAGCCCTCGGTGCGTTCGACTTCGGCGCCCCAGGGCATCTCGGTGCCCTCGGGGATCTCGGAGATGCCGTAACCGAGGGAGTCGTCTTCGGACTGCGCGGCTCGCAGCGGGGCGGCGCCGTACAGCGCGCGGATGCGGTTCGCGCACGCGCGTTCGGCCTCCCACAGCTTGACCTGCTGCGCGTTCACCGCGGCGAGCAGCTCGTTGTTGCGGTCGACGTGCTCCTGCGACTCGTGCCACTCCTTGGTGACCGTGCGGTACTGCTCGGGAGCCGCCGGAGCCGTCGTCGTCGACGACCCCCACAATCCCTGATAGGTCGGCATGGTGGTCGCCCCGCCGTAGGGCGACTGCGCGGCCGTCCACGCCGGGTTGATCTCGCGCACCTGAACGCCACCCTGGATGGAATCCACGAACGTCTTCGCGTCGGCGCGTAGCGCGTCGAGCTCGGCCTTGATCGGCCGGACGTCGGCGGCGAAGGCGACGAGCGCCGCCGACACCTCGGCCAGGTTGTCGCCCGCCTGCGTCGCCTGGGAGCTGACGGGGGCCATGAGCCCGAGCAGCGTCGGCGATTCGGGCGCTTCGTAGACCGCCGCCATGCCCTGCCAGGTGAAGTTCACGTTCGATCCGTGCTCCGCCACCTGGCCGGAGATCGTGCCGACCGTGCGGGCGTTCTCTTCGATGGCATCCGGCTGGATGTCGGCGCCGGGGATCTTCTCGTAGTCGATGGGGCTGGGCATCACATCGCCCCGTTCGGAAGGTCGGGCGGGTAGACGGCGGCGACGGCGGCGGACTGCGCGGTGGCGGCCATCTCCATGTCGCCGGCGACGTACGCCTCGGTGGCGGAGACGACACCCTGGGCAGCCGCGCCGATGCGCGTGCTCATGCCCTGGATGCGCGGGCCCTCCTCCTGCTCGAAGTACGCCTGGACCGCCTCGGAGATCGCACCCGACTGCGTCGCCGTCACCGCTCCCTCGAGAGCAGGGCTCAGTGCATTCAACGCCGTGCCGAGAGCCTCGGCATCGACGTTGACGTCCTGCAGTACGGATACGACACCCGACGGCTGAATACGCCACGCTGTCATCGCCCGATCCCCTTCACTTCTGTTCTGCGCGCGCGTCGCTCACCCCGGACGCCGCGCACCGGCGATGCCGGGCGCGACCGCGCCCGGCATCGTGCGGCCCGTATCAGCCGATCGACTCCACCGCCGCGCGAGCCTTGCTCAGCGCGGTCTGGGCCGATTCGTCATTGCGCTCGAGCGAGGAACGCAGCGTCTGGATGATGCCGCGCACCTCGGCGGCGGCGTTCTTCCAGCGCAGCTCTTTGGCGCGGTAGTCCTCCGACACCCCGTCGGCGGAGTAGTCGGCCATGGCCGCCTGCACGTCGCGGTCGCGCTGGTCGATGAGCGACTCCAGCAGCGCGGCGACGCGGTTGAAGTTGTCCTGTGCGTTCTGCGACGCCGCGATCGAGTAGTCGCGACGGTCTCCCTGGTTCACCATGAGTCAGTCCTCTCCGATTCTCAACGGGCGCCGAAGCGAGCGGCGTCGAACGACGACCCTGCTTCCAGGCCGGTGGTCTGATCGACCATGGACGACTCCCCCTCTTGGAAGGAACGGTCCATGCTCGAGATGCCGCCGAGCACGCCGTCGAGGGCGAGCTTCAGCTCGGACGAGATCGCGTCGGTGCGCGACTTGAACCGGTCGAACGCGGCGCGACCCGCGCCCTGGAACTGCCCTTCGAGCGGCTCGGCGGCCTCGAACAGCTGACGCACCAGCAGGGACAGCTCATCACTCGACCCCGAGGTTGCCTTCGTCAGCACACCCAGAGTGTCGGAACCCATTGCGAACTTCACGAGCCCACCCTTCGATCGTGAACAACTTGCAGCGAACTCGACGACTCTAACCATCGCTCCCGGACGACGAAGCGAATATGAGAGAACTCTCCTTTTTCGCGCACGGGGGAGGAGGGGTCAGTCGCCCGCTTTCGCGGCGGCTTTCGCGGCGCGCTTGTGTTCGCGCACCTTGGTGAGCGATTCGGGGCTGACGATGTCGGCGACGGAGCGGAACGAGCCCTCCTCGCCGTACGGTGCCGACGCCTCCCGCCAGCCGGTGCCGTCGTATCCGCGCTGCTTGCCGAGCAGGGCGAGGAAGATCTTCGCCTTCTGCTCGCCGAAGCCGGGCAACGCCTTCAGACGCTTCAGCACGGTCGCGCCGTCGGGGTCGTCGCGGGTCCAGATGTTCGCGGCATCCCCGTCCCAGTCCTGCTCGACGGCGGCGCACAGCGACTGGACGCGCTTGGCCATCGACCCCGGGAAGCGGTGCACCGCGGGCGACCGGGAGAACGCGGCGGCGAAGTCGTCGGGATCGTCGTGGGCGATGGTGGCGGCATCCATCGACCCGGTGCGCTCCTGGATCTTCAGCGGGCCGGCGAACGCCGTCTCCATCGCGACCTGCTGGTCGAGCAGCATCCCGATGAGCAGTGCGAGCGGGTTGCTCGTCAGCAGGTCGTCGGCGGCGGGGTCATCGGTGATGCGCAGGCTCATGTCTCCATTCTCGCGCCGTGGCTCGTATCGGGCGTCGCGGGTCACCCGCGCTCGGCGACCCACTTCTCGGCGAAGGGCACGGCGTCCATCGTCGCGAGGTCACGGGTGATCTCGTTCAGCTGGTCGGTGAAGGCGTCGACATCGCCCGGCGGGAGCCGCTTGACCACCGACCCGTCGACGCGGCGGATCACGACCTCGCTCACCGATGGCGCATTCCCGCCTGCGTCGAAGAAGCCCATCACGACGGTGGCTGCCCAGCGCAGTCCGTTGCGGGCGCGGTCCTCACCGGCGACGGCGTAGACCTCGGATGCCGGTGTGTTCACGGCATCCATCCTGCCGGAGCCACCCCGCCCCTCGAGGCGAGGCGCTGCGGGAGGCGATTCGGGGAATGGAGGACGGATGCCGCGGTCTCGGTCCTCCGGTCGCGATCCGTCCTCCGCTCGCCGGCGCCGGCACCGGCTCGAGGCGCCTCGCGGCCGGCTCGGCGTCGGACGTGATTCGGGGAATGGAGGATGGATGCCAAGGCAGCAATCCTCCGCTCGCGGGGAAAGCACCGCAGCGCGGCGCGTCAGCCCGCGTCGGCGATACCGCGCTGGTCGAGGGCGGCAGGATCGACGGCGGCGGGGTCGGTGACCTCGATACCGAAGAGTGCGGAGAGCGCATCGACGTACTCGTCGGCGCGGCCGGTCTCGGCGAGCTCGTGCGCCCGCGTCGTCGGGGTGTGCAGCAGTACGCCCACCAGGTGGCGGAGGGCCTGCTCGGTCTGTCCGCCCTCGTCGCCGCGGGCGCGCACGCGGGCCACCTCGGCGTCGAGCACGCCGAAGACGTGGGCGCGCAGGGCGACGACCGCGGGGGTGATGTTCTTGCGCTCGCCGACCGAGGTGAAGCGGCGCGCGGCGTCTCGCACGAGGTCGCGCGCGGCATCCGTCGCCTGCAGTTCTTCGAGCGGGGCGTGCAGGCGGATGGTCTCGAGGTCGAGCAGGTCGATGCCGGCAACCGTGGCGACATCGGGGTCGACGTTGCGGGGCAGCCCCAGGTCGATCACGAGGCGACGCGCGGTGTGGTCGACGGGGCAGACGCCGGCCGAGGTGTCGACGGCGGTCTCGTAGGCCCCGCGTCCGGCGGCGAACGTGGCCGCGCTCAGTACGTAGTGCTCGGCGGTGGTGCACGTGATGACGAGATCGGCATGGGCGACGGCGGCGGGGAACGTCTCAGCCGACACCGCGCGCAGACCGTGCTTGAGGGCGAACTTCGCCGCCCGGCCCGAGGGCGAATGAACCGAGATGTCTTCGGCGCCCTGGTCGCGGAGGGCGGCGACCGTGGCGGCGGCGTAGGCGCCGGTGCCCACGAGGAGCACGCGCTGCGTCGACCAGTCGGTGATGCGGCTGTCGGCGAGCTCGAGGCCGAGACGCACGAGCGATCGACCGGCGCGGCCGATGGCGGTGGAGTTCTTCACGCCGCGCTGCGCCTCGGACGCCCGCTGGAACAATCGCTCCAATTCGGCGGACGTGGTGCCGAGCTTGCGCGACTCGGTGAGGGCGCGGCGCACCTGGCCGGCGATCTCGCCCTCGCCCACGACGACGGATTCGAGACCGGATGCCACCGAGAACAGGTGCTCGGCGACCTCGCTGCCGCCCAGCACGGTGTACCGGCCCTCGAGCTCGCCGGCGGGCACGCCCGTTGCGGCCTCGATGGCGGCGAGGGTGGCCTCGATGCCGAGGGCGACGGCGGCGGTGACCGGCTCGTCCATGTCGACGTACGCCTCGAAGCGATTGCACGTCGCGACGACGACAGCGCCCTGCACGCACTCGTCGTGCGCGGCGATCAACGGGGCGACGGGGGTGCGGGGTACGCTGAGCCGCTCGAGGAGCTCGAAGGACGCGGTCTTGTGACTCGCGCTGACGCACAACAACACCTCATCATTCTACGCCCGGGTGTCGCGAGGTGTTCCGGACGGCGTCTCGACGTCAAGGCATCCCCTTCACGCCCAGGGGGCGGGTGGGAGGATGGATGCCATGGCATCCCTCGACGCACCCCTCCTCCGCGCCCTCCGTGGCGACCGCCCCGAGCGGCAGCCGGTGTGGTTCATGCGGCAGGCAGGGCGCTCGCTGCCGGAGTATCGGGAGCTCCGCGTGGGCACCCGCATGCTCGATGCGTGCCTGACCCCCGACCTCGCGGCCGAGATCACGCTGCAGCCGATCCGCCGCCACGACGTGGATGCCGCGATCTTCTTCAGCGACATCGTCGTGCCGTTGCGCCTCGCCGGTGTCGACGTGGTCATCGAGCCCGGGCGCGGCCCGGTCTTCGCCGATCCGGTGCGCACGGCCGACGACGTGGCCCGCGTCACGTCGATCGACCCCGACGACGTCGCCGCCGCGGCGGAGCCCGTGCGCGAGGCCGCCCGCCGCGTCACTGCCGAGCTCAGCGACGCGGTGCCCCTCATCGGTTTCGCCGGAGCGCCTTTCACCCTCGCCGCCTACCTCGTGGAGGGCGGTCCGTCGAAGGAGCATCTGCGCGCCCGCGGCATGATGCACGCCGACCCCGCCTCGTGGCACCGGTTGGCCGGCTGGCTCGCCAAGGTCTCGCGCGCTTTCCTCGACGCGCAGATCGAGGGCGGCGCCCAGGCGGTGCAGCTCTTCGACTCGTGGGCCGGCTCGCTGTCGCCGTCGACCTTCCGCGAGTTCATCGCCCCGCACTCGCGCGACGCGCTCGAGGGTATCGAGGTCCCCCGCATCCACTTCGGGGTGGGAACGGGCGCGTTCCTCGACGACATGCGCCTGGGCGGCCTCGCCGACGCGGTCGGCGTCGATTGGCGGATGCCACTCGACGAGGCCGCAGCCCTCGTCGGTCCCGACGTCACCCTGCAGGGCAACATCGACCCGGCGCTGCTCGGCGCCCCCTGGCCGGTGCTCGAAGCCCACGTCGACGACGTGTTGACGCGTGGCCGCGCGGCGCGCGCGCACGTGCTGAACCTCGGCCACGGGGTGCCGCCCGACACCGATCCCGAGGTGCTGACCCGCATCGTGGCGCACGCGCACGGGCACGACGTGGATGCGGGCGGCACGGCCGCTGCGGGCGACACGACCGACGAGAGCGCGCGCGGGAACGCCGCGTGAGCGAGGCCCTCGACCGCCTGGTGCAGCACGCGCACGACACGCGCGTGGTGGTCGTCGGCGGCGGGGTCTCGGGCCTCGTCGCCGCCCGCGAGTGTGCGAAGGTCGGGCTGCAGGTCACGGTGATCGAGGCGTCCGACGCCTTCGGTGGGGTCCTGCGGTCCGCGGAGGTCGGCGGGATGACCCTCGACGTGGGGGCCGAGAGCTACGCGACCCGGGGCGGAGTCGTCCGCGAGCTGCTCACCGAGCTCGACCTCGGCGACGCCGTCGTGTCGCCGAATCCGGCGGGTGCGTGGGTGGCGGGGGTGCCCGGTGTCGGCGCCGCGCCGCTGCCGAAGGGCGGGGTGCTCGGCATCCCCGACAATCCCTTCGCCCCCGATGTGCGACGCGTCATCGGCTGGTCGGGGGCCTGGCGCGCCTACCTCGACCGGGTGCGTCCGCCGCTGACCATCGGACACGCGCACAGTCTCGGAAAGCTCGTGCGCTCGCGCCTGGGCGCGCGGGTGCTGGAGCGCCTCGTCGCCCCCGTGACCAGCGGGGTCTACTCCGCGCGCCCCGACGACATCGACGTCGACCTGGCCGCTCCCGGGCTGAACGCCGCCCTCACCCGCACCGGCTCGCTGACGGGCGCTGTCGCAGAGCTTCGCGCGCGTCGATCGGGTGCGCGGCCCGCCGACGCTCCGGCATCCGATGTGCCCGTCGCCTCCGGCTCCGCGAGGGTCGCCCCCGCGCCCGGCGGTGCGGTGGAGGGACTCAGGGGAGGCATGTCGCGCCTCGTCGACGCCCTCGTGGAGGGGTTGCGCGAGAGCGGCGTCGAGCTTCGCACAGGAGTCGCCGCCACGAACCTGACCCCGGCCGGCGACGGGTGGGCGATCGGAACGTCGCTCGACGACGAGCCCCTCACCGCCCGCGCCGTCATCGTCGCCCTGCCCGAGGGGCCGGCGCGTGCGCTGTTGGCACCGGTGGTCCTCGGACTCGAGGTGGGCGACCCGATCGCCCCGGTGGTCGAGGTGGTGACCCTGGTGGTGAACGCCCCGGTGCTCGATCGCGCTCCCCGCGGGACCGGCGTCCTGACGGTGCCCGGCAGCCACACCGCCAAGGCCCTCACCCACTCGAGCGCGAAATGGGACTGGGTTCGGGATGCCACCGAGCCCGGCGTCCACGTCGTGCGGGTGTCGTTCGGGGCGCAGGGCGAAGAGCCGGCCACCGCGGCCCTCGACGACGACGATGCCGCGCGACTCGCCCTGTCGGAGGCGGCGGCCCTGCTCGGCGTCGAGCTGCCGGCATCCGATCTGCTGGCGGCGCATCGCTCGCGCTATGTGCAGTCGCAGCCCGCCGCGACGATCGGTCGTGCGGCCGTGACCGCCGCGGCGCGCGGTGCGGTGCGGGCCGTCCCGGGTCTCGGTGCCACGGGAGCCTGGATCTCGGGCACCGGGCTGGCGCAGGTGATCCCCGACGCGCGCGACGAAGCCGATCGCGTACGCAGCGCCGCACTCTGGCGCAGCTGAGCGCCGTCGCGATCGTCCATGCGGGCCGCCCTGTCAAGGGCGGATGCCGGAGACGGCATACATGACTACTGTGAGACTCGACCAGCACTCGATCGAGCGTGAGGAGACCCCATGAGGGGCAAAGCAGCACTCGTCGTCGGACTCGTGGCGGGCTACGTGCTCGGAGCACGCGCCGGCCGCCAGCGTTACGAGCAGATCAAGGAGCAGGCCGAGAAGGTCTGGGACCAGCCCGCCGTACAAGGACAGGTCGAGAAGGTGAAGGCGCTCGGCGTCTCCGCGCTCAAGTCCGTCCCCGGCGTGGTGTGGAAGGGCGCGAAGTCCGTCACGGGCGCCGCGAGCCAGTCCGGCACCGTTCAGGAGCGCGCCGAGCGCGCGACGCGGGCGGCCAAGCGGTCGGCATCCGAGGTCGCCGACGCCGTCGAAGACTCCGTCGACGACGCGAAGCAGGCCGAGAAGACGGCCACCGCGCGGGCCAAGGCGGCCCAGAGCGGCTCCAACGCGTCGGAGGGCTGACGCGCATGACCACTCCTCGCGGGTTCCGCGATCGTTCCGACGACGGCTTGTTCACACTCATCGGCGACATCCCCGAACTGGTGCGCAACCTCGTCGTCGCCGAGATCAACGGGGCGAAGGCGTGGGCGCAACGGACGGCCAAGGACGCCGGGATCGGCGCCGGCTGGTTCGTCGGCGCCCTGATCGTGCTCTTCTGGGCCGTTCCGGTGTTCTTCGCCTTCGTCATCGCCGGCCTGTCGTCGTGGTGGCCCGTGTGGCTGTCGGCCCTCGTGGTCTTCGGCGTGATGGTCGTGATCACCGCGATCCTGGCGTTGCTGGGCTACCTGCGTTTCAAGAAGCTGTCGAACCGCGAGAACCCGGGCAAGGCCATCGCGGAGGACGTCCGCATCGTTAAGGAGGCCCGCGATGAGTATTGATCGTCCCGTCCCCGTGCCCCGCACCGCCGTGCCTCTCGGGATCTCCGACCCCGTCGAGTCGGCCCGCGCCGAGCTGAAGGCGGCGTTGGCGGCCATCGAGGTCAAGGCCAACGTCCCGCGTCGTGCCAGTGACGCCGTCGACCGCACGGTCAGCGAAGTGCGTGCCAAGGCGCGGTCGAACCCCACCGCGGCCGCTGCTGCCGTGGGCGGTGTCGCGATCGCCGTCGGCCTCGCCGTGTGGGGGATCGTAAACGCCTACACGCGCTGAGCATCCGCGTCCGGCACTCCAGAAGCTCCCCGGCGGGGAGGTCGTCCGTATAGGGCGGCCTCCCCGTTTCTGCGTCGAGCATCGTGTGCGGGATGCCGAGCGGGCGGGGGCCCGATCCATCTCGCGGTCGTAGCGGGTTCCGAGGCCCGATCCGGCTCGCAGCCGGGCGGACGCCGGCGTGCACCCGCTGCGGCACGAGTCCGGGTGAAAGCGTGCGCGGAGGGGCTACGCGCTCCGTCTCGACCGTCGGGTCCGGACCAAGACGATCAGAAGCGCGCCGAAGATCAGCAGGAGAAGGGCTGCCACGGCCGGTCGCCAGGGCTCCCCACCGATCCCCGAGCTCGCCAGGACGTCCCGATCGGTCGCGCCGACCGATCGCGCCGCGGTGTCGTGCGCCGAGCTGCCCGCCGCCGACGATCCCCCGGCGCCGACCGGTGCCGCGCCGGACGGGTCCGGGATGACGCCCGGACCGGGGGTGACCCCCGGATCGCCCGGCGTCCCCACGCCGACGCTCGGGAAGACGAAGCGATCGTCGACGCGGACGGCGGCGACGGTCGCACTGCGCACCTCCGTCTCGTTCGCCACCTCGGCGGTGCGGGCGGTGAACGAGCAACGGAGGGTGATCCGCCCCGACTCCCCGGCGCTGCCGCCCGTGTTCCAGCCCGCCTCCGTCACAAGGGCGAGCAGATCGAGGTGGGCGCCGAACGGGACGACCTTGGTGAAGGGTTTCCCGGTGCGCGACCAGGCTGTCCACGCCACGTCGCCGTACTGCATGACCGAGCTCGTGTTCCAGGCGGGGGCGACGCAGACGGCGGTTCCGTCGTCAGCCCGGTCGACGGTGACGTCGGTGGTGGCGACGGGTCCGCTGAGGCTCGGGTTGGGGACGTGCGACGTGATCCACGCTTCCAGGGCGGGCCCGCACCGGGTCTTCGCGCCCCAGGTGGTGAGGGCGCAGTCGGGAACGGGAGCGCTCGGCCAGAGCGTCCGGGTGGCGGCGGGGTCTCCTTCGTAATGCTCCCCGTTGGCCGCATCGATCGGGGCGAGCCATGAGGGCGCACCCTGGGCGAACGACTCGCCGCGGGTGGAGTACATCGCGTCGATGATGGTCGCGCATTCCTCGTCGATGTTCGGCTGGCCGCGGCACTCGCGCTTCCTGTCGATCATCACCATGCTGTCGATGTCGGGGTTCACGGGCGTGACGCGGTACGCGTTCTGCACGGACATGGCCCCCTCGATCGAGAGCCGGTTCACCCACCACGACCCCACCGACTCGTGACACACGGCGCCGTCCTGTGTCGCGACGAAGCACTTGACACTCATCTTCGCGTCGTCCAGCACACGCGGCGCGAAGTCGACAGTCATCCAGAGTCGCGAGTGCGGGAACGACAGGCCCGTGCCCCGGGACCATTCCGGAATCGGACTCCGCCACATCGGGAAGTTCTGACTGGCCGCCTCGTTCGGCATCCATGCGCTCGTGTCCGCCTTCACCGTGAATGCGTGCGAGGGATCGGTGCCCGCGGGCGCCGGAGACACGGAATCCTTCATGGTCGTGAGAATGTCCAGCGGGGCGAAGGGGGCCACACCGGAGTTCTGCCATCCGCTCCCCGACCGCCACCGCATGGCCTCTTCGCGTGCCGTGGTCTGCACCGTCGGGTGCGTCGCACGGTAGCCGTTGCTCAGGTCGGACCACTGCTGTGAGCCCGCGGGCACGAATCCGTCGATCCCGTAGGCCGAGACGGCGCCGGCGGTCGTCGACCAGGTCCCGGTCGTCCACGCCGCCGGGAAGGTCGAGGGATCCCTCGCCCACACCCGGGATGCCACCCCCACCGGCGCTCCGGCCGAGAGGAGGGGCTCGTCGGCGGGGGCCCCGGCGGCCCGGGGTGTGGTGGGTTGGTACGACAGGCCGGTCACATCGGTGCCCATGCTCATCACGACGTTCGTGTCGCTGATCGGCACGCCCACCTCGCGCCACTCGGCCGCGAAGCCGTTGTAGATGGTCTTCGCGAGGGTCAGGCCGCCCTCGCACGTGGCTCTCGCCATCGCCGGGCCGTTCGTCTTCGCCAGGGCGCAGACCCTCGCGGAATCCTCGACGCTGAGGGGGCCGTGGGCGGTGACGTAGTCCCTGCTGACCCGCATGAGGGATGCCTGCTGGTGGAGGTAGGTGCCCTGCGCGACGGCGGTCTGCCAGAACGAGACGAGCTTCTGCAGCGGGTCGTAGTAGTCGCGATCATCGAGCCACGCGCCGTGAGCGGTCGCGGGCATCCCGCTCAACGCCGCCGCGGAGGTGTTCCCGATCTTCCAGTCGTTGAGGTAGGCGCGCCCGCAGCTCTGGATGATGCCCGCGACGCCGCCGGTGGTACCCATGTCCGCGTGCACGCTGCGGAGGGATTCCGCGAAGGCGCTGTGGTCCGGAAGGATGGCCTCGCTCTCGCCGGTCGTGTACGCGATGAACGAGTTGATCGCGACCTTGAGGTCGTCCTCGTCAGCGGTGCCCACGCGCACCTCATCGATCTTGTCGACGACGTTCGCGTAGGCGTCGTTCGCGGCAGCCAGCTTGGTGAGATAGTCGCGCGGTCGGCTGGCCTGCACGGCGCAGGTGCCGGTCAGGACGTCTTGGCCGACCGTGGCGATCTCCGCCTCGATCGTCACGAGGGAGTTCTGCACCTGATCGATCTTGTGCTCGATGTCGTCGAGCTGCTTCAGGCGTTCCAGCACGTCGCCGATCGACGGAGCGGACGAACCGCCGAAGATCGCCGAGATCAACGGGGAGGCGATCGAGAGAGCGGTGTTCCACGGCCCGGTCTTGAGACCGAACAGTCCCTCGGCCCAGCCGAGACCGGTCTGCATGCTCGCGATCCAGCTCTGCGCGTCGTCCTCCCACGCGGCCTGCGCCGGCGCGGGGGCCGCGACCACGTTCCCGGCGACGATGACCGCGCCCGCGAGGACGGCGGCCGGGTACTTCAAGAAGCGGCGGGATCGTCGGGGGGTGCGCGAGCGGAGCATGGGGCCTCGAATCATCTCGGGTCGTCGCGCGGGGGCGCAGTTCACTGTGGCAGGCGCAGGAGGTCGGCGCCACCGAAATCTGAGCGGTCGCGCGTCGACCGGCCCCGAGGCCGTTCGGTGCCTCGAGGCGCTCAGGGCCGGCTGCAGGTCACGGCTCGGCGGCGAACAGTCCCTGCAGCAGATCCTCGAAGTACTCCGGTGTCACGGCGATCGGGCCGGCGTAGGCGTGGTCGAAACCGGCGATGGCGTAGAGCAGCAGCGCGACGAACAGCGCGAGCATCGCCGACATCAGCAGGTGCACGCGGAGGTTTCGCACCTCGATGAGGCCGATGAGGATCGCGTTCAGTACCGCGCCGACGGCCAGCACGATCCACAGCACGCTCGGCAGCGCCAGGTGGGTGAGGGCGATGCGCTCCCGCCGGCTCTCCACGAGCGAGTGGAACTGATCGAGCGACTGCTGCACGTACAGGATCTCGGCGGGGGAGGTGGGCTGCACGGAGGCGATCGCCTGCTGCATCGCGGTGATGTTGGCATCCGTCTCGGCGGGGATCTGGAGCTGCCGCTGCATCGGCCAGTCGAGGTCGATGACGTTGCGCGTGTATTCGGCGATCTGCTGCTGCAGTTGTGTCGACGCCGGTTCCGGAAGCAGCGCGCCCGTGCGGTAGAGCGCGGCGAGCGTCGAAGACTCCTCGAGCACGACCCCGTCGACCTCGGTGAAGTTGCCGTAGGCGGCCGCGGCGATGAGCGCCAGGGTCACGCCGTAGAAGACGCCGTAGGCGCCGACCGCGTAGCTGAGGACGCGATCCCACTCCTCACCCTGGGGCGCGACCCGGAAGACCCACTTGCGCAGGACCAGCAGAATGGCGCACGAGCCGCCGACCACGAGCACGATGAACACCGGCAGTCCCACGGACAACGGCAGGTCGTAGAGCCACATCCGGCACCCCTTCACCGCGGCATCCCCCGACACCGTCGTCGCACAGTACCAATGGCGGGCGGCGCGCCGCACCTGTCGGTCTTTCACCGGTGAGTCAACCGGTTTGGCCCGCCGCCGCGGCGAGACGAGACTAGGACGCATGTCCCACGACAGCTCATCTTCCGTGTACACGCTGTGGGCGGTTTTCCGCCGCGATCCCGAGAACCCCGTCACCGCCGTCGACGCGACCGAGCTCGCCGACCTCGTCTTGCTCGTCGAGGCCGACGGCGTCACGGTCCGAGGCTTCTACGACGTCAGCGGCCTCCGCGCCGACGCCGACCTCATGGTGTGGCTGCACGGCGAAGACCCCCAGGCGCTCCAGCGCGACCTGCGCCGTCTCCGTCGCACCGAACTGCTCAAGAACCTCCTGCCGACCTGGAACGCCATGGGCGTCCACCGCGACGCGGAGTTCAACCGCTCGCACGTGCCCGGGTTCCTCCGGGGTATCGAGGCGCAGCAGTGGCTGTGCCTCTACCCGTTCGTGCGCAGCTACGAGTGGTACCTGCTGCCCGAGGAAGAGCGCCGCGAGATGCTCATCGAGCACGGCAAGAAGGGGTCGCAGTACCGCGGCGTCATCGCCAACACCGTGGCATCCTTCGCTCTCGGTGACTACGAGTGGCTCCTGCCGATGGAAGCCGACGTGCTCACCGATCTCGTCGACATGATGCGCGACCTGCGCTACACCGAGGCCCGCCGTCACGTGCGCGAGGAGGTGCCGTTCTACACGGGTCGCCTCGTCGCCCTCGACGAGATCCCCGAGATCCTGCAGTGAGCGCACCCCTTCGCCTCGGCACGCGTCGCAGCGCTCTCGCGATGACGCAGTCGCAGACCGTCGCCGACGCCGTGGCCGCGGTGTCGGGGCGTGTGGTCGAACTGGTGCCCATCGTGTCGGAGGGAGACGTCAACCGCGCCTCGCTGTCGCAGCTGGGCGGACGCGGGGTGTTCGCCAACGGTCTGCGCGAAGCGCTCGCCGCCGACCGGTGCGATTTCCTCGTGCACTCGCTGAAAGACCTGCCGACGCTCCAGCCCGAGGGGCTGGTCATCGCGGCGACACCCGCGCGCGAGGACGCCCGCGACGTCGTCGTGACGCGCGACGGCACCCCGCTGGGCTCCCTCCCGCCGGGATCGCGCGTCGGTACCGGCTCGCCCCGTCGCGTCGCGCAGGCCCGGCGGCACAACCCTCGGCTCGACATCCACGACATCCGCGGCAACGTCGATTCGCGTCTCGCGCGGGTACGTAATGGAGAGCTGGATGCCGTCATCCTCGCGGCCGCGGGCATCTCGCGCCTGGGCGGAGATCTCGGCGGACTGCACGCCGAAGAGCTGGGCCTCAGCGAGTGGCCCACCGCTCCCGGGCAGGGGTCGCTCGCCGTCGAGACCCGCACCGACATCGATCCCGAGATCCACGCCGCACTCGCTCAGCTCGACGACGCGGACACGCGAACGGCCATCACGGCGGAGCGCACGGTGCTCTCGGCTCTCGACGCCGGTTGCAGTGCGCCCGTGGGTACGCATGCCTCGATCGCCGACGGCGACCTGCGGTTGCGCGCGATCGTCTACGCCCTCGACGGATCCCGCCGGATCGGCATCGATCGGACGGTGCGACTTGACTCGGGGTATGCTCGGGAACCTGGCAGTGGCAATGATGCGGATGCTGCCGACGACGGGGGATCCATCGCGCGCGCGACGCGTATGGGCCGAGAAACCGCGCGTCGGTTGCTCGAACGCGGGGCGGCCGACCTGGTACCACGAGAGTCGACCACATGAATGAAGGCCACTGGCACACGCCGAACCCCTCGACGGGCAGCGTGCCCAAGCCCCTTGCCGGACGGCGCGTCCTCGTGCCGCGCGGCGGCCCCTGGGGCGACGGCGTCGCCGCGCGCCTGCGGCAGCTCGGGGCCGTGCCGGTCATCGCTCCATTGATCAACTTCGCACCGACGAACGATCAGGCGACCCTCGACGAGGCCTTGTCGGATCTCGCCGGGGGCGAGTTCGACTGGTTGACGCTGACCAGTGCGACGACCGTCGACGTGCTCTACGCCTACAAGGCGGTCATCCCCACGCGCACCCGTGTCGCCGTCGTGGGCGAGACCACCGCCGCCGCCATGCAGGCGGTCGGGTACCGCGTCGACCTCGTGCCCGAGCGCGACAACTCCGCGCAGGGCATGGCCGAGCAGATGATCCACCTCGAGTCGGTGCCCCGCAAGGTTCTGACCCTTCGCAGCGAGATCGCCAAACCGGTGCTGACGCGTCTGCTCATCGAAGCGGGCCACGACGTGCGCAGCGTCGTGGCGTACCGCACCGTCGGGGTCCCCGCCTCCGAGAAGATCGCGGGCGACGTGCACTCCGGTCGCATCAACGCGATCCTCGTCACCAGCGGTTCGGTCGCCGAACAGGTCGTCGAGCAGTTCCCCGACATCCCGGCATCCACCGTCATCGCCGCCATCGGACCGCGCACCGCGAAGGACGCCAAGCGCGCCGGTCTCAGCGTCGACGTCGTCGCCGAACGGCAGACGGTCGACGCCCTCATCGAGGCGGTCGCTCGTTTCCCCGTCCCCACCGAATCGACCCCATGAGTTTTCCCGAGCACCGCCCGCGGCGCCTGCGCCGCACCCCCGCCGTCCGTCGTCTCGCCCGAGAGACGCACCTCGTGCCCTCGCAGCTCGTGCTGCCGATGTTCGTGCGCGAGGGCCTCGCCGAGCCGAGCCCCATCGGCTCGATGCCGGGAATCGTCCAGCACTCGCTCGACTCGCTCCGGCGCGCGGTCGCCGAGGCGGCAAAGGAACGCATCGGCGGCGTCATGCTGTTCGGCGTGCCCGAGACCCGCGACGCGGTGGGCTCCGGCGCCGACGACCCGAACGGCATCCTGAACGTCGCGACCGAGGCCGTCGTGGCCGAGGTGGGCGACGCGCTGGTGGTGCAGACCGATCTGTGCCTCGACGAGTTCACCGACCACGGGCACTGCGGTGTCCTGCAGCCCGACGGGGCCGTCGACAATGACGCCACGCTCGAGCGCTACACCGCGATGGGTCTCGCGCAGGCGAGGGCGGGCTCGGCGATGCTGGGGCTGTCGGGCATGATGGACGGCCAGGTCGGCGCGGTGCGTGAGGCACTGGATGCCGAGGGCTTCACCGACACGCTCATCCTGGCGTACTCGGCGAAGTACGCCGGAGCGTTCTACGGCCCGTTCCGCGAGGCCGTCGACTCGCAGCTCAAGGGCGACCGTCGCTCTTATCAGCTCGATCCCGGCAACGGTCGTGAGGGCGTGCGCGAAGCGCTGCTCGACGTCGAAGAGGGCGCCGACGTGGTGATGGTCAAGCCCGCACTGCCGTACCTCGACGTGCTCGCCGACGTGAAGGCCTCGGTCGACGTGCCGGTGTGGGCCTACCAGGTGTCGGGGGAGTACGCGATGGTCGAGGCCGCCGCAGCCCACGGGTGGATCGACCGCCGGGGCGCGATCACGGAGAGCCTGCTCGGCATCCGCCGTGCCGGCGCGGACGCGATCCTGACGTACTGGGCCGTCGAGGCCGCCCGCTGGTTGCGCGCCGATCTCTGAGCTTCGCCCCTTCACGCGTGAGGGGTCACTCTTGGTCGCCCAGACCGCGCCGAAGCGACACTTTTCGACCCCTCACGCAGGGGCGCCCGGAAGAATGGATGCCATGACCGATCTCAACGACCAGTGGTTCGCCCGCGCCAAGGACGTCATCCCGGGCGGCGTGAACTCGCCCGTGCGCGCGTACGGCTCGGTGGGCGGAACGCCGCGGTTCATACAGTCGGCATCCGGGCCCCGCATCACGGATGCCGCGGGCCGCGAGTACGTCGACCTGGTCGCGTCGTGGGGTCCGGCACTCCTCGGCCACGCGCACCCCGAGGTGGTCGGGGCCGTGCAGTCCGCGGCATCCCGTGGTCTGTCGTTCGGCGCCCCGACCGGGGCCGAGGTGGAGTTGGCCGACCTCATCGCGCACCGCGTCCAGGTGGGCGAGCTCAAGCCGATCGAGAAGGTGCGCCTGGTCTCGACCGGCACCGAGGCGACGATGACGGCGATCCGCCTCGCGCGCGGTGTGACGGGCCGCGACCTGCTCATCAAGTTCGCCGGGCACTACCACGGTCACTCCGACGGGCTGCTGGCCGCAGCGGGCTCCGGCGTCGCGACCCTGGCCCTGCCCGGATCGGCGGGCGTGCCCGCGCCGATCGCCGCGCAGACGCTGGTGCTGCCCTACAACGACCTCGACGCCGTGCGAGAGGTGTTCGCGGTGCACGGCGAGAACATCGCCGCGATCATCGTCGAGGCGGCCTCGGCCAACATGGGCGTCGTACCGCCGCTGCCGGGCTTCAACGCCGCCCTCGCCGACATCGCGCACAGCCACGGCTCGCTGCTCATCATGGACGAGGTGCTCACGGGCTTCCGCGTGCACCCCGCTGGCTTCTGGGGGCTGCAGGCCTCGCAGGGCGAGACGTACCTGCCCGACATCCTCACCTACGGCAAGGTCGTCGGCGGAGGGATGCCGCTGGCCGCCCTCGCCGGCCGAGCCGACATCATGGACCACCTCGCGCCCCTCGGCCCGGTGTACCAGGCGGGAACCCTGTCGGGGAACCCGCTGTCGGTCGCCGCGGGCCTCGCGACGCTGCGCCTCGCAACCCCCGAGGTCTACGCCGCGGTCGACGCCGCGGCGGCCCGTGTCGCCGATGCGCTCGACGCCGCTCTGACGGCCGAGGGCGTGGTGCACGTCGTGCCGCGCGCCGGTTCGCTGTTCGGCGTCGCCTTCCTGCCCGAGGTGCCCCTCGACTACGCCACGGCGCTCACGCAGCAGTCCTACCGCTACGCGTCGTTCTTCCACGCGATGCTGGATGCCGGAGTGTCGCTGCCGCCGAGCGTCTTCGAGGCGTGGTTCCTCACCGCCGCCCACGACGATGCCGCTCTCGAGCACGTGATCTCGACGCTGCCCGGGGCGGCCAAGGCTGCGGCGGAGGCGCTGGATCCGACGCTGCTCGCGCAGTAGGGGCCGGGGCGGTTTCCCGCGTTCCGACGCGTCGCTCGGTGGTGCATAACTCCTGCAGAAATGCGGGGTGGTCGAGCGGGGCCCCCGTAATTCCGCGGCTGGCGGCGGAGTGCGCGATCAATTCTCCGGAGTTGTGCGCGGTGCTGATTGCGTACCGGCGGCCCGGTGCGTCGCTTGACGGCGCACAACTCCTGCAGAAATGCGGTGCGGTCGGCCGATGCCCCGGAACTCCGCGACCCGCGGCTGTGCGTGCGCCGGATCATCCGGAGTTGTGCACGGCGTCGGCCACGGGGGAGTGCGCTTGACGCGCGGCCCCGACGCGCGGCGACGGCCACGGGTCTGGGTCGCGCGGTGCAAGACTGGACGGATGCAAAGCCCCCAGCCCCGTGTCGTCGTGCTCGCCGGAGGAGTCGGGGGATCGAAGTTCACCCTCGGCGTGCGGGCGGCGCTGCGTCGACTCGACGCACCCGAGGCCACCGTCGTGGTCAACACGGGCGATGACCTGTGGCTCTCGGGCGTGCGGCTGCAGCCCGACGTCGACTCGATCACCTACGCCCTGGCGGGGGTCAACGACACCGTGCGCGGCTGGGGTCGGGCCGGTGACACCGAACGCGTGAACGAGGAACTCCAGTCGTGGGGTGCGGGGTGGCCGTGGTTCACGCTCGGCGACCTCGACCTCGGCACGCACCTCGCCCGCACCGGGTGGCTGCGCGAGGGGCTGACGCCGACACAGGTGCTCGCGCGCATGGCGGAGCGGTGGCCGCTCGGCATCCGTCTGCTGCCCATGACCGACGCCGAGGTCGACACGCACGTGCTTCTCGAGGACGGCGGGCGTCTGCACTTCCAGGAATGGTGGACCCGGCACCGCGCGAAGCTCGCGCCTCGCGCGTTCGAGAATCCCGGGATCACGGATGCCGTACCCGCCCCCGGAGTCAGTGAAGCGATCGCTGCGGCCGACGTGGTGCTGCTCGCGCCGTCGAACCCCGTCGTGTCGATCGGTCCGATCCTCGCGGTGCCGGGCGTGCGCGAGTCCCTGCGCGAAACCGCGGCACGGGTGGTGGGCGTGTCGCCGATCATCGGTGGGCGGGTCGTGCGCGGGATGGCGGACGTCTGCCTGACGGCGATCGGGGTGGAGACCTCGGCCGCGGCGGTGGCGCGGCATTACGGGGCGCGTTCGGCGGACGGCGTGCTCGACGCGTGGCTGCTGGCCGAGGAGGACGCGGCCGCGGCGCCGGAGGTCGAGGCCGCGGGGATCCGCACCGTCGTGGCACCGCTGTGGATGCGCGACGAAGACGCTTCGGCTGCGATCGCTGAGGCGGCGCTCGAGGCGTGAGGCGGGCCGCCCGTCCGGGCGGCGTCGGGGTGAGGAGCCTCGGCCATCATCCCCACGGCGGTGCCGCGGCCCGAGGGGCGGTAACCACGCCGGGGATGTGCGCCGGCTCGTCGGACTGAGCGATGTGCGGCGGGATCGGGCGATGCGCACGGCCGATTCCGTTCATCACGCGGCGGGCGGAACGCGCGCGCGATGCCGGGGGACTAGGCCGCCGCGGCCGCCAGGACCGCCGAGGTGTGCGCACCCACGCCGAGTGTCACGGCCTGCGACAGCTGCGAGGCGGTGTCGACGTCGCGACGCAGCGTCGAGTCGCGCTCGACGGCGAGGTCGGTGCAGCCGAGCAGGCGGTGGCGGGCCGCGGAGTCCTCGCCGAAGGCCGAAACCCACACCGCCCCGGCGCGGGCGGTGACGAGCGTGGAGCCGGTGGTCTCGGCATCCGGAACCAGACCCCGCTCGACGGATGCCGCGAGCTCGAGCGCGACGTCGAGGTCGGCGGCGCGTAGAGCGGGCAGGTCGCCGAGGAGGGCGGCGCGTGCGGTGCTCTGGCCGGCGACGGCGGCGCCGAGCGCGATGGCGGCGTCGAGGCCGCGGACGTCGCCCTCGGGGATCACCTCGACGATGCGCGATCTGCGGAACTCGGTACGGACGCCCTCGTCGTCGGTGACGACGACGACCCGGGACACCAGATCGGCGGCCGCCGCGGCGGCGATGGTGTCGAGGGCGATGGCGCGCGCGAGCGCCTCTCGGTCGGTGCCGACGTCGGTCAGACGCGACTTACCGACGGCGGCGGGTTTCACCGGGACGATGATCGTCCAGCCGGAGGTGTCAGGAATGCTCATCGCGTCCATTGTGCGCCGAACCCCCGACGTTCACGGGCGCGGGCGCGTCCGAGATCGTGAATCAGTGACAGGCGAGGTGATCCGCGATCGCCGAGATGACCCGCGTCTGCGATGAATCACGGGTCATCTCGGGAGGCGCGCGTCATCCCGCTGTCGGCGGCGCCCCGTGTCAGCTGAAGCGCTTGCGCAGGCGCGGCAGGATCTCCTCGCCGTACATCGTCAAGAACTGCTTCTGGTCGTGCCCGGGGTCGTGGAACACCAGGTGGCGGAAGCCGAGGTCGACGTAGCGCGCGATGCGCTCCACGTGCTCGTCGGGGTCGGTCGACACGATGAACCGGGACGCCACGCGCTCGATCGGCAGCTCGTTCGCGAGCCGCTGCATCTCGAGGGGATCGTGCACGCTCATCTTCTCTTCGGCGCTGAGGGCGAGCGGGGCCCAGAACCGCGTCTTCTCGAGCGCGGTGTCGTGGTCGGGGTGATACGAGACCTTCACCTCCATGAGGGTGTCGACGTCGTCGCGCGTACGCCCGGCCTTGCTCAGCCCGTCGTCGAGGGCGGGGAGGAGCTTGTCGGTGTACAGCTCGGCATCCTTGCCGCTCGTGGTGATGTATCCCTCGGCGATGCGGCCGGCCAGGCGCGTGGCCGCGGGACCGGAGGCGCCGATGTAGATGGGCACCTTCTGTTCGGGGCGGTCGTAGATGGTGGCGTCCTTCACCGAGTAGTACGTGCCCTCGTAGGTGACCCGCTCGCCCGCCCACAGTTCGTTGATGATCGTGATGGCCTCTTTGAGGCGCTGGAAGCGCTCGGGCGGCTCGGGCCATTCGAGGCCGAGGGTGACCTCGTTGAGGGCCTCGCCGGTGCCGACGCCGAGCACCACCCGACCCGGGTACATCACGCCGAGGGTCGCGAACACCTGCGCGATCACCCCGGGGTGGTAGCGGAAGGTGGGGGTCAGCACGCTCGTGCCGATGATCACGCGCTCGGTGCGGGCGCCCAGGGCACCGAGCCAGGGGAGGGCGTTGGGGGCGTGGCCGCCGTCGTGCATCCAGGGCTGCAGGTGGTCGGAGAGGAAGACCGAGTCGAAGCCCATCTCCTCGGCCAACACACCGAAGTCGAGCAGCTCGTTGGGGCCGAACTGCTCGCTCGAGGCCTTGTAACCGAATCTCAGCGGAACGCTCATGACTGTGTCTCCTAGGCGTGCGGATGGGTGGGGGTGGACTCTATGACGGGGGTGTGGACGGTCTCGAACTCCGACCCGTCGGTTCCGGCCAGGCGCTCGCGGAACGCCTGCACCGTCCCCGGCCACAGCAGGGTCAGCCGGCCCGAACGGTCGTCGACGTACCAGTTGCGGCATCCGCCGGTCAGCCAGGGGGTGGATGCCGCGGCGGCGGCGATCTCGTCGGTGTAGGCCGCCTCGGCTTCGGGGCGTACGCGCAGGACGGGCTCGGGGCGGCGGTCGCGCTCGCAGAGAGCGCGTACGACGTAGGCCGCCTGCTCCTCGGCCATGAGGACGGCCGAGTTGTGACCGAGGCTGGCGTTGGGGCCGTTCAACACGAAGAGGTTGGGGAAGCCCGCGACCACCGTCGAGCCGAACGAGGTCATGCCCTCGGACCAGTGCTCCGCGAGGGTGACCTCCTCGCCCCGCACGAGGTCGGCGTAGGGCTGCTGGGCGGATGCGAACCCGGTGGCCAGCACGAGCACGTCGGCCTCGTAGCGCTTACCGCTGTCGGCCGTCAGCATCGGGCCGTCGACGGCGGCGAGGGCTGTGGGTTCGAGGGTCACGGCATCCGAGGCCACGGCGGGGTAGAACGCGTCGGAGAGCAGCACGCGCTTGCATCCGAAGGAGTAATCGGGGGTGAGCACGGCACGCAGCGCCGGGTCGGCGACCTGGGCGTGCAGGTGGTGGAGGGCTGCGGCGCGGGCGGCAGCGGACGCCGCGGCGTCACCCGCGCGCGATGCGTAGCGCTGCTCGCCCTCGGCGTAGAGGTCGGCGCGCAGGCGCGCCAGGTCACCGGGGTGAGCTTCGAGGTGATCCCGATCGGCGTCGGCGATCTCGCCGCCTCCGCGGGGCACGATCCACGCCGGTGTGCGCTGGAACAGTGTCACCTGGGCTCCGCGGCGGGCGAGCTCGGGCACCAGCTGCACCGCGCTCGCGCCCGTGCCGACGACCGCGACCCGCGTGCCGGTGAGGTCGACGCCGTGGTCCCACCGCGCGGTGTGGAAGATCGGGCCGTCGAAGGATTCGAGTCCGGGGATGCCGGGGACGTGCGGCTCGGTGAGGCGGCCGCACGCCAGCACGAGGGAGCGGGCCACGACGGGTTCGGCGCCCGTGTCGAGGCGCCAGACCGAGCCTGCGGCATCCCATTGCGCGCCGAGAAGGGGGGTGCGAAGGCGCAACCGGTCGCCGAGGCCCTCGCGGGCGGCGACGCCCCGCAGGTACGTCTGTATCTCCTGGCCCGGCGCGAACGTGCGCGACCAGCCGGCGTGGGGGTGGGCGGCGAGGCTGTAGAGGTGCGCGGGCACGTCGCACGCCACACCGGGATAGGTGTTGTCGCGCCACGTGCCGCCGACGTCGTCGGCGCGTTCGAGCACGACGATGTCGTCGCGTCCCGCTCGGCGCAGGGCTCCGGCCATGGCGAGTCCGGCGAAGCCGGCGCCGACGATCGCGACGTCGATGGTCCTCACGGGCGCGGCCGATCAGCGGGGGAGGCGTGGCGGGCCGCCTCGTCGGCGACCGTGTACGCCGTCGCCACCTGATAGTCGGTGTTGCGCAGACGGAACGGCCGCATGAGGCTCCGCGCGATGCGTTCGGCCGCGGCGACCGGCAGCTCGAGTCCCTGCTCGATGCCCGCGTCGGGCAGGACCCGGCCGTCGTAGAGGGTGCCGCCGAGATCGTCGCCGCCCGAGCGCAGCAGCACAGCCGCGGTCTCGCCGCCCACGCGGGTCCAGGGGATCTGCACGTGCGGGATGCTGCCCGACAGCAGCAGCCGCGACACCGCGACCATCGCCCGGTGCTCGTCGATCGGCGCGCGGCCAGCGACGAGCGGCACGTCACCGCCGGGCAGGGGGATCGGGACGAACTCGGCGAAGCCGCGGGTCTCGGCCTGGATCGCGCGCAGATGCCGCAGGTGCGCGATGCGCTCTTCGGCGGTCTCGACGTGGCCGTAGAAGATCACGGAGGTCGAGCGGAAACCGGCGCGATGCGCCGCCGTGATGGTCTCGACCCAGCGATCGATCTCGAGATCGCCCGGCGCGATGAGCGCGCGCACCCGCTCGCTGAGGACTTTGACACCCGTGCCGGGAACGGTGCCGACGCCCGCCTCGCGCATCGCCGTGAGCGCTCCGTCGAGCCCGAGGCCGCCCCGCTCGGCGAGATCGCGCACGTCGAGCGGACGGTAGGCGTGCACGTGGATGCCGGAAGCCCCGCGTTTCACGGCCCGCACGATGTCGAGGTACCCGGCGGGGTCTTCGTCGCCGCGGAGCGCGCCCTGCACGCAGACCTCGGTCGCGCCGAGGTCGGCGGCATCCGCGGCGATGGCGGTGGCGTCGTCGAGGTCGAACTCGCCCGGGCCGGTGCGGCCGGTGCGGCGGAAGCCCGTCGAGGTGAGGTTGCGGTTCTGCACGAGTGTGATCGGCTCGCCGACGGTGTAGCGGCGCGCGTCGTCGGCGACGGCCGTCAGCTCGTCGAGCTCGGCGCCGGTCGCGCGCAGCAGACGCACCCAGTCGGCGTCGTCGAGGGCGAGGGCGCCGGATGCCGCGCGTTCGGCGAGCCGGCGGACGCCCGGGTCGCTGCCGGATCGCGCAGCCGCGGGGTCGGCGTGGGTGGTGGAGGGCAGCGCCGCAGCGGGGGCGGCGCCGGGAAGGGAGGGGATCCCGGCAGCGGAGGAAGCGGCCGGGTCGGCACGTCCTCCCGCGGCGGATTCTCCTCCCGTCGAGGGAGTCACGGACGTCGCGGAGGTCGCAGAGGTCTCGGAGGTGACGGCGACGGGGTCCGGGTCGGCGCCGGGCCGCTGGCCAGCGCCCGCGGCGGAATCGCCCGAATCGGCGTCGGCGCCGGGGGCGGAGGGGATTACGGCAGCGGAGGATGCGGCCGGGGCGGTGCGTCCTCCCGCGGCGGATTCTCCTCCCGTCGCGGCCGTCGCGGCCGTCGCGGAGGCCGCGGGAGCCAAGGGAGTCGCGAAGGTCGCGGCCGCTCCCGTCGCGGGTACCGCGGGCACGACCGCGCCGACCGGCTTCACATCGGCGGCGAGCCCCGTGGCATCCGCCAGCGCCCGCAGCGGAGCGTGGAGTGCCGGGTCGATCCAGCGGTCGGCATCGCGGACGAACTCGGGGTGGGCGGTGAGGCGTTCGCGCAGCAGGTAGCCGCGCGCGGACGTGTGCGCGGCGAGGTCGTCGATCTGCGGCCAGGGGCGCTCGGGATTGACGTGGTCGGCGGTGAGCGGCGACACCCCTCCCCAGTCGTCGGCGCCGGCCTCGATGAGCAGGCCGAGCTCGCGCGGATCGGAGAGATTCGGCGGCACCTGGATGCGCATGTCGGGGCCGAACACGAGCCGCGCGACGGCGACCGCCGCGAGGTAGTCGTGCATGTCGGCATCCGGTGCGCCCTGCATGGCGGTGCGGGGCTTCGCGCGGAAGTTCTGCACGATCACCTCTTGCACGTGCCCGTGGCGGTCGTCGAGCTCGCGCAGCGCGACGAGCGATTCGGCGCGGTCGCGTAGGGTCTCGCCGATCCCCACCAGGATGCCGGTGGTGAACGGGATGCCGGCGGCCCCGGCGTCGTCGATGACTTGCAGGCGCAGCGCGGGGTCTTTGTCGGGAGAGCCGAAGTGCACTTGGCCGGGCTCTTCGTACAGGCGCCGCGAGGTGGTCTCGAGCATCATGCCCATCGACGGCGAGACGGGGCGCAGCGTTTGCAGTTCGTCGGGATGCATCACGCCGGGGTTGGCGTGCACGAGCATGCCGGTCTCGGCGGTGATGAGACCGGCTATGTGGGCCACGTAGTCGATGGTCGAGGCGAAGCCGTGGGCGTCGAGCCAGGCGCGTGCCTCGGGCCACCGCTCCTCGGGGCGGTCGCCGAGGGTGAGCAGCGCCTCTTTGCAGCCGAGGGCCTGCCCCTGGCGCACCACCGTGAGCACCTGCTCGGGGCTCATGTAGGCGGGTTTGCGCAGGAGGTTGAGCTGGCCGGGCGTGTCGACGAACACGCAGTAGTGGCACCGGTCGCGGCACAGGGTCGTGAGAGGGACGAACACCTTGCGCGAATAGGTGATGACGCCGGGGCGGCCGGCGCGGGCGAGTCCCTCATCTCGGAGAGCGGATGCCGCGGGCAGCAGTGCCTCGAGGGGCGCGTGCAGCAGTGCCTCGGTCTCATCGGCGTCGGGGCGGTGACCCGCCGCGACGCGCGCCAGGAGGTCGCCCATCGAGGTGCCTCGGGCCGGTGCGACTCGCGGCGCAGCGCTGCCCGTACTCATCGCTCCAGGCTATCCCCCGCCCCCGACATCGGGGCCGGGTACCGTGGCGGCGCGGTCCGGTCGGAACGCCCGCTCATGGTGGCCGCGCGATCTCCGCGTGGCCGCCCCGCGCAATGACCGTGGACAGACACGAATGTTGCCGCTAACATCACCGCACGGGCACCCCCCACCTCCGCCGACTCGGTCGGCGTCGACGAGCACATCGCTCGACGGGGTGCACGATCACCCGAGCAAAGGAGCCGGACCACGTGAGTACCCGACGACGCCTCGCCTTCCTGACCGCGCTCGCGGTCGGGGCGGCGACCTTCGCGACCGCCCAGCCCGCAGTCGCCGCCGCCCCCGCCGACGGCCTCGTCGCCGCCTACGACTTCCGTCAGCCCTCCGGCGCGACGGTCCCCAACACCGCGACGGGGTCGTCACTCGGGCCCGCGACCGTCCGCAACGTGCAGAGCGCCGACTGGACCGCGAGCGGCCTGACCATGCGCGGCGGGGCCAAGACCTCGACGGGGAACTGGGTCGAACTGCCCGACGACATCCTGGCGGGTGACCGATCGGCGACGGTCGTCGCCGAGGTCAAGGCGTCGCAGGCCATGCTGAACTCGTTCCACTTCCTGTGGAACGTGGGCAACGAGTCGGCCGCGACCGAGTACTTCTTCGCCTCCCTCAACTGCGGCTCCGGTCGGACGCCGCTTCTCGGTGTGAAATCGGCCGGTGTCGAGCGGCTCGTGGGAGCGTCGTCCTGCGGCGTCACCGCGAATCAGTGGGTCAACGTCGCCTCCGTCGTCGACGGTGCCACGGGGCGCGCGTCGCTCTACCTCGACGGCGTCCGCGTCGCCGACGCCGCGATCGATCGCACCCCCGCTGACGTGCGCGACCAGTCACTGAACACCATCGGCCGCGCCCCCTGGCCCGACCCGCTCTTCCAGGGAGCGATCTCGGCCTTCCGCGTCTACGACCGCGCACTGTCGGCGACCGAGGTCGCGGCGACGGCTCAGACCGACGCCGAGACCCACGCGACCGAACTGCGGGCGCAGGCTCAGGCGATCCTCGACGCACTCGCGCTGAAGGACATCTCGACCTCGACCGACATCGACCTGCCGACCTCCGGCGGACGCGTGACCTGGACCTCGAGCAACCCCGCGCTCGTGGCGCCCGATGGAACGGTCAGCGCTCCCGTCGCCGGTCAGCCGGGCGGCACCGCGCAGCTGACGGCGACCGCCGCCGTCCGCGGGGTGACGGCGACCCGGACCATCACCGTGACCGTGACCGCCTCGACCGAGACCGCCGCACAGCGCGCGGCCCGTCTCGCGGGGCGGTTCGTGATCCCCAGCGTCCTCGAATCGGGTTCGACGCTTCCCGCCGCCCCGGAGGGGACGACGGTCGCCGTCAGCTCGACCGACGGCGGTGTCGTCGTGACAGACGGCGTCGTGTCGGGTGCCGACGGATCGATCACCGTGCGCGTGACCGACACCGCGACCGGCGCGACCGCCGACCGCACCTTCGCCGTCACGGTGCTCCCGGCCGACTCGACCGAGCAACTGCTCGCCTACAACCGCGTGCCCACGCTGGTCACCGAGGCGAACAACGCCGATGTGGCGCTCAGCATGCACCTCGCCGTCGGCGAGGACGACGCCTGGCGTCCGCTCAACGAGAACTACGGCATCTTCTTCCCCAAGACCGCCGTCCCCGTGCCGGCGAACGGTCCGCGTGACGGCGACATCCGGAGCCTGCGCGACCCGCACCTGTTCACCCTCGAAGACGGTGGCTACGGCGTCGTCGCCACCCGCACGGCGCGAGGCGGCGGTGCCGACGGGACGCAGACCTCGAGCGTGCTCTTCGCCCGCAGCGCCGACCTGCGCAGCTACGACGAGGTGGGCATGGTCGACCTCGGCGTGACGTCGGGCGTCAACGACCCCGCAGCCGTCTACGACTCCGCCGCGGACCGCTACGTGGTCTCGTGGACATCGGACGCGGGAGCCGCGATGTACACCTTGTTCGCCGACCTCGGCGACGTCTCCACCCGCGGCGAGGTGCGCCGCGGCGAGGTCGCCGCGACCGCCGGCATCGACGAGGCCGAGGTGGCGAACTTCGACTCGGGCAACACCGTCCCGGTCGACGCCGACACCCTGGCCGGCCTCGAGGTGCGCTTCGGACGCGTCGTCAACACCGGTGTCACCGCCCCGGCGCGGGTCGAGATCGCGCAGGGGGCGACCCTCGACGCGGCAGCCCTCGCCAAGCGCGTCGACCTGTCGTACTCGGACGGCTCGAAGGCCACCCGCCCGGTGACCTGGGATGCCGCATCCATCGGCGCGGTCGACACCTCGAAGCCCGGTACCTACGAGGTCACCGGCACGGTCAAGCAGCCGGAGTACGCGACGCCGTTCGCCGACGAGCGCGCCGACCCCTCGGTGTTCCGTTACGACCTGAACGGACAGCAGAAGTTCCTCATGATCGCGACCGAGGACATCTACGGCGGCAACATCGACCCGCAGGGCGGTGCGCACATGCCGATCCGCATCGCGAACTCGATCGAGGACCTGTCCGACGAGGCGATCCGCGCCGGACGCAACGTCGAGGTCGACCTGCTGCGTCGCGGTGACACCGACGCCGAGGGCCGGGCGATGACCGGATGCTTCTGGGCTCCGGAGTATCACGTGATCGGCGGCAAGCTCTCGATCCTGTTCATGCCCTGCTACGACGGCGCGAACGGTCGGCCCGACATGTTCACCGGGCAGGCCAGCATCATCCAGCTCAAGAAGGATGCGCAGGGGAGCGACCTCGATCCCGCGGTGCCGGCCAACTGGACGAAGGCGCAGAAGGTGCTGCGGGCAGGCGGCGGCATCCTGAATCCCGTCCAGACGATCTCGCTCGACATGACCTACGTCGAGGACTCGGGTCAGTCGTACTACGTGTGGCAGCAGCTCGGCGCTCTGTTCATCGCCAAGATGGACCCGGCCAACCCGACCCGTCTGACTTCGGAGCCGGTGCGCATCCTCGCCCCCGAGTACGCCTGGGACAACGTCATCGCCGAGGGGCCGAACGTCTACGCGCGCGACGGCAAGCTGTACCTGATCTACTCCGGATCGACCGTCGGCGACACCTATACGACCGGGCTCGCCCTGGCCACGGCGGGGAAGAACGTCGATCTGACCTCGCCGAGCGCGTGGAGCAAGCTCAACTACCCGATCCAGAAGTCGGGCGTCTTCAACGGCTCCTGGCAGCTCGGCACGGGCCACGGCATGTGGTCGCAGGACGAGGATGACAACCTGCTGTACGTCTTCCACGCCCGCACCGACAACAACAACCTCAGCGGTCGGGACATGTTCGTGCGCCGGGTGCACTTCGCCGCGGACGGCCTGCCGATCTTCGACATGGAGAGCGCCGAAGAGGTCGCGCCCGACAACCGTCGCGTCACGGCCACGGTCGTCGTCACCGCGCCGGCGGGCCTCGAGGTCACCGGAGCCGTGAGCTCCCGCTGCATCTCGGGCAAGGTCACCCAGACCGTCACGGTGCGAAACGCCGAGGGCTTCCCGGTGACGGTGACGGCGAAGGGTCCGTACGGAACGAAGGCGTTCGGCTCCCTCGCCGCGGGCAAGAGCTCGTCGGCCGCCTTCACCACCCGTCTGGGGTCGATCCCCGCCGGAACGGTGACGGTGGATGCCACCGCGACGGTGAACGGCAAGGCGATCACCGACACGGTCTCGCTGCCGTTCGCCGCCGCGAGCTGCGGCTAACCACACGGCTGATCGCTCACGACGAAGCCGCGTCCGGACCTTCCCCGGGCGCGGCTTCGTCTTTCGGTGGTGTCAGAACTCGAGGTGAGGGCGATCGTTGCGCTCTCGTGAGGTGCGGTGCCGGTGGGCACCCGTTCGCGCTGGCAGGATGGATGCCATGGTCACCCTGCTGCTCGATTCGACGCAGCTCGAGGTCGTGCTCTCGTCGACCGAGCGGGCGATGTCTTTCCGCAGGTCCAACATCGTCGTCCCGCGTGAGCACATCGAGCGCGTGCAGCTCACCGACGACGCGTGGACGTGGTTGCGCGGCGTCCCCAACCCCGGCATCAACCTGCCTGTCGCGGTGGGCATGGGCACGTGGAAGTCGGCGGGCGGCAACGACTTCGTCGTCATCCGCGGGCGAAAGCCCAGCGTGGTGGTCGACCTCACCGGTCACGACGAGTTCGAACGGCTCGTGTTGACCACCAAGCACGGTGTGGCGCTGCTCCAGGCCCTGCGGCTCGACGTGGCATCCGAACCCGAGAACGTGGCCGACATCGTCGCCTGACGCGCGTCGGCCGCCGGCGGTGGCAGCCCCGTGGTCCGGGCGGCGGGCTCTCCGTGATCCGTATGAGGTCGGCGCGGATGCCGCGATCTCGGCTGAGGTCGTGCGAACCGCTGCGGTGGTGACGATGCGCCGCGCTGCGGCGCGCCCCGCGGGTCGGCAGGCGGTGAGCGATCCTGCGCGTCAGCTCGTGAACTGCACCACGGTGTCCCACGCGAGTTTGACGATGAGGATCGACAGGGTCACGAGGAAGACGATCCGCACGAAGCCGCTGCCCCGCCGCGTGGCCATGTGGGCGCCGATGAACCCGCCGGTGATGTTCATCACGGCCATCGCCAGGCCCAGCACGAGCAGGATCTCGCCGTGCACGCCGTAGACCGCGAGGGCGGCGAGGTTGGTGGTGAGGTTGGCGATCTTGGCGTTGGCGCTCGCCTGCAGGAAGCCGTAGCCCAGCACCCCGACGATCAGGATGACGAAGAACGACCCCGTCCCCGGCCCCAGGATGCCGTCGTAGAAGCCGACCAGCAGACCGATGGCGGCGGCGCGCCAGGCGATGGCCGCGGTGCTGCCGTGGCGCGGCGCGTGCTCGAGGCCCATCTTCGGCTTGAAGAGGGTGTAGAGCGCGACCACGATCACCGCGACCAGCACGATCGGTGTCAGCACCTCGCGAGGCACGTAGCGCGAGAGCGCGGCGCCCACGGTCGATCCGGCGTACGCCCCGGCGACCAGGGGGATGAGCAGCACGAGCTGCACCCGGATCCTGCGCAGGTACACCCAGCTGGCCGAGAGCGTGCCGAAGAACGACGACAGCTTGTTCGTGCCGAGGATGAACGGGGTCGCCACGTCTTTCGGGACCGCGATGACCAGGGCGGGGAGCTGGATGAGTCCGCCGCCGCCGACGACCGCGTCGACCCAGCCGGCCACCCCCGCGGCGACCAGCAGCAGGAGAAGGGATGCCACCGACACCGGCAGCCACTCCGCGATCACCGGTCCATCGAGCACGGTTGATTCTCGCCTCTGCGTGGCGAGCCTCCAAATGGGTGGCGGGGTGGGTCAGTCGATGTCGCGACGCCAGGTCGTCAGCAGTCCGATGACGACGAGCACCACCGCGTAGCCGAGCAGGACGAGCCCGCCCGCCCACCACTCGAGGGTGTCGCCACCGGCGGCTCCCATGATGCCGAAGATCGTCTGCCCGACGAGGGCATCGCTCGCGGCGCTCGGGAACCATTTCACGACTCCGGCGAACCCCTCGACCAGACCCCCGGCGGTGCGCACGATCGGCTCGACGAAGAGCGTCACCGCCAACACGATGACGATCGCGGCGACTTGATTGCGCACGACCGTGCCGACGCCGATGCCGACGAGCGCCCACAGTGCGAACGCGAGCAGCATCCGGCCGACGAGCTCCCAGGTGTCGGGCGCGCCGAGGGCGGTGTCGATGCCGAAGATGCTCAGCACGCCCGCGCCGGCGCCGAGCGCGGCGATCGCGCCCAGGATGCCGTATAGCAGACCCACCACGATGCCGACGACGAACTTGCCCACGAGCACCGTGCCGCGGCGCGGGGTGGCGAGGAACGTCGGCGTCAGCGTCTTGTGCCGGAACTCCGTCGTGACCATCAGCGTGCCCACGAGCAGGGGGAAGACGTAACCGACCGCGGTCGCGGAGCTGTAGACGAGGGCGGGGATGCCGTCGGTCGACAGTGCGGGACCGCGCGACCCCGTCAGCTGACCGGATGCCACTCCGCCGAACACGAGGGCGAGGACGCCGGCCGTGAAGGCGACGTAGACGACGAGCACGATGCCCAGCACCCACCACCCGGCGGTGGTGAACTGCTTGGTGTACTCGGAACGGGTCGCGGCGACGAGGCTCATCGCGGGGCCTCCGTCTGATCGGGGGCGGCTGAGGGGACGATGTCGATGACTCCCGTCGATGCGACGGAGTAGGAGCGTCGCGGGCCGTCGTCGGCCGGCGACGCCGCGGGACGGGCGGAGCGAGGCGGCGGCGTCACCGCCACCATGGCCGTCGAGGGACGCGGGTCGTCGTCGGGATCCGCCGATGCAGCGGTCGCCGCGATCGGTGCGGGCGCCGAGGTGACGGCATCCGGGGCGTCCTCGGCATCTGGAACCGGGTCGGGAACGGCGCCGGCGCTCGCGTGCACGCGCACGCCACTGACGAGCTCGAGGAAGATGTCTTCCAGGCTCGCGCCCTTGCTCTGCAGGTTCGACAGCGCGATGTCGGCGCCCGCGGCGAGGGCGCCGATCTCGACCGGTTCGTGGTGGCGGATCGTGAAGCCGTTGCGCAGCAGCTGGTGGTCGATCCCGCGGTCCTCAAGCAAGCGCGACAGCGCGGCACGGTCGGGGGAGTCGACGACCGTGGCGTACTCGTCGGGGTCGGCGAGGTCTTCGATGCCGCCCTGGAACACCAGGCGACCGCGCGAGATGATCAGGAGCGCGTCCACGGTCTGCTGCACCTCGGCGAGCAGGTGCGACGAGATGAGCACCGTGCGTCCCTCTTCGGCGAGGTGGCGCAGCAGCGAGCGCATCCACCGGATGCCCTCGGGGTCGAGCCCGTTGGACGGCTCGTCGAGCACGAGCACGCCGGGGTCGCCGAGGAGCGCCGTGGCGAGGCCCAGACGCTGGCGCATGCCGAGCGAGAAGCCGCCGACCCGGCGACCGGCCACGTCGGCGAGTCCGACGAGGCCGAGCACCTCGTCGATGCGGGAGGTCGGGAGGTTCGCTGCGCGCGCGTAGACCCTCAGGTGGTTCGCGGCCGAGCGACCGGGGTGGAAGCTGGATGCCTCGAGGGCCGCGCCCACGCTCTGCAACGGCGAGGCGAGGTCGGCGTAGCGCTTGCCCCCGATCGTCGCGGTGCCGGCGGTAGGACGCACCAGCCCCAGCAGCATGCGGAGGGAGGTCGTCTTGCCTGCGCCGTTCGGGCCGAGGAAGCCCGTGACTTGCCCGGGTTCGATGCGGGCGGTCAGGCCGTCGACGGCCGAGATCGCCCCGAACCGTTTGGTGAGGCCGGCCAGTTCGAGCACCTGTCCGTCGGGCATGCGGCCCCTTTCCTTCGGCAGACGTTCCGCCTATCTTCCCCGATCCGGGGCCGAAAACGTATCCTCCCGGAGGCGGAGGCGGTGCGCGGGGTCTGTGTAACGTGGCAGCGTGCACGCAGAGCGAACCGAGAACGACAGTGTCCTGGTCGGTGGCCGCGGTGGTCTCGGCCACCTCACGCTCAACCGTCCGGCGGCGATCAACGCGCTCGACCTCGGCATGATCCGCGCGCTCCACCTCACCCTCGACAGGTGGGAGAGCGACACCGACGTCGACATCGTGCTGCTCGACGGAGCGGGCGAGCGTGGCTTCTGCGCCGGCGGCGACGTGCGGGCACTGCACGAGATGGTGGTGGGGGGCCGGGTCGACGAGGTGCACGCGTTCTTCCGCGAGGAGTACGCCCTCGATCACCGCATCGCCACGTCGAAGAAGCCGGTCGTCGCCATCGCCGACGGCGTGTGCATGGGCGGGGGCATCGGCCTGGCCGGTCACGCGGCGATCCGCATCGTCACCGAACGCTCGCGTCTGGCGATGCCCGAGACGCGCATCGGATTCACCCCCGACGTGGGCGGGTCGTGGCTGCTCGGCCGTGCGCCCGGCCGGATCGGCGAGTACCTCGCGCTGACGGGCGGGACGATGGATGCCGCCGACGCCCTGTACGCCGGCTTCGCCGACCACATGGTGCCCACCGCCCATCTCCCGGCGCTCTACGAAGCGCTGGAGTACCGTGCCGACCCCTCCAGCCCGACCGAGTTGGTGCTGCTTTTCGACGAGACGCCCGAGCCGTCGCGCTTCGAGACAGAGCGGGAGTGGATCGACGAGGCGTTCTCGGCCGCCGATGTCCCCGGCATCCTGGAGCGCCTGCGCGCCCGGCCTGAGGCCGAGGCGCAGCAGACGGCCGAGGTGCTCGCGACCGCGTCGCCGACGGCGCTCGCCGTGACGCTCGAGGCGGTCCGCCGGGCACGCGAGCTGCCGTCGCTCCGGGCCGCCCTCGCGCAGGAGTACGGCCTCGTGCTGTGGTTCGCGTTCACGCAGCCCGACCTGGTCGAGGGCATCCGCGCGCAAGTCGTCGACAAGGACCGCTCTCCGTCGTGGTCGCCGGTACGGCTCGACGACCTCCCCGCCGAGCGCGTCACCGAGGCGTTCGCTTACGAGCCCACCCCTGCGTTGTGGTGACGAGCGTATGACCCCGTCGCGGCGTCGCTGGTCGATCGGTCGGGCCCTCGACGGGTTCTTCTTCGTCTTCGCCGGTGCCGCCGCGATCTGGCTCGCCTACCTGAGCCTCACTCAGTCGTTCTCGCTCGGGTGGGGAGGCGTGCTCATGGCGGTGGCGTTCTGGGTGCTGCTCGCCTACTTCGCGCTACCGCGGCTTCATCGCATCCTCACCGCCGTCTACGTGCCCGACTACTTCATGGGCCGCACCCGCACCTCCGACGGGCTGCTCGGCGATCCCGTGAACCTCGCCCTGCAGGGGTCTCGCGAGAACGTCGAAACCGTGATGGCCTCGGCCGGATGGATCCCGGCCGACCCCGTGAGCCTGCGGTCGTCATGGCGCATCGTCGTGTCGACGCTGCGCCGTCGGAGCTACCCGCGCGCGCCCGTGAGTCCGCTGTTCCTCTTCGGACGGATGCAGGACCTCGCCTACCAGCAGGAGGTCGCGGGCTCTCCCGCCCAGCGCCACCACGTGCGGCTGTGGAAGTGCCCGGACGGGTGGCTCCTGCCGGGGGGACGCCGCGTCGACTGGCTCGCCGCGGGCACGTTCGACCGCGCGGTGGGGCTGTCGCTGTTCACGCTGCAGGTGACCCACCGCATCGACGCCGACACCGACATCGAGCGCGACCACATCGTCACGAGCGTCCGCGGAGTGTCGGGCGTCGAGGTCGACGTCATCCGCGACTTCGCCACCGGCTACCACTCGAGAAACGGCGGAGGCGACAGCATCAGCACCGACGGCGACCTGCCGATCATCGACGTGAGCGCGGTGCGTCCGTCCGCACCCGAGGGGGTGTCGGCGCCGTGAGCGCAGAGCGGCTTCCCGAGAAGCGCGTGGCGTTCGAGCCGCCGGTCGACCCGACCACGGCCGATCCGGCGATGCGTCGCCCCGCCTCCATCGTCACCGGCAGCGTCCTCGTGCTGCTGCGCGCGGCGGCGGGGGCGTTGTGGGCGGCCGGGGTGGCGTTCTCCCTCCCTCCGTGGCTGCGCGAGATCGCGGGCGCGGCGAGCGGGAACGCGGACGAGCCTCTCGATCTGAGCGTGTCCGACCTGGGTGTGGATACCGCGGTTTTCCTCGGCGTGGTCGCCGTCGTCTGCGCGGTGCAGGTGGTCTTCGGCATCCGGATCTTCTTCGGCGGCAACCTCGCGCGGGTGCTGGTGATGGTCATATCGGTGGCTTCGATCAGCGCCAGTTTCGTGGGGTGGTGGGAGTTCGGGCAGGTGATCACCGTGCGGACGACCCTGATCACGCTGAGCCTGGACATCCTCGTGCTGCTCGCCCTGTCGAGCCGCGACGCCGCGGCCTATGCGCGGAAGCCGCGTCGGCCCCTACGGCGGCGCCGGGATCGTCGTCGAGGGGCGGATGCCGCGGAAGCGGTGTGAGACGCCGTCGCCACGGGCCGTGCACGGCCGCGGCGGGTTAGCCTGAGAGGCGCCGCGCACCCGGGCGGCAGAACGGATGACGCACGTGTTCGACAGCCCCATGTCGTCCTCGGCATACGAGGTGCTCCGCGTCGCGGCCGACGTCGATGACGAGGGTCTGCGCCGCGCCTACCGCGTACGGTTGCGCGAGACGCACCCCGACACCGGCGGCGACGCCGCACTGTTCGTGCAGGTGCAGCGCGCATGGGAGCTCGTCGGGACGCCCGAGGCCCGCAGCGTCTACGATCGCGGCCGCGGGTCCACCGCGGGTGAATGGGGCGGCGGGTCCACGGCATCCGCTCCCTCCCGTCCGACCGACACGCGACCGCGCGCGCGTTCGTACGGACAGCCCGGCGGCTGGCGTCGCGAGCGCTACCTCGGCCTGATCCGCGAGTGGGTCGGTCGCGGCGTCGACATCGCCGACCCCTACGACCCCGCGCTCGTGCGCTCGGCTCCGCCCGAGATCCGGCACATCCTCGCCGACGCGCTCGCCGAGGAGGAGACGGCGCGGCTCGTGTCGGAGCTGGGCATGGGCTACACGGTCTGGCACGACGTGTTCGCCGACCGTGACGGACTCGATCCCGAGCAGAAGCTCGACCACCTCGTGCTCGGACCGAGCGGACTCTACGCCCTGCTCAGCGAGGACTTCGGCGGCCCGGTCGGCGTGCGCCGCGGCGAGATCAGCGGCCCGAACGTCATCGGTGCGCCCGTGACCGAGCTGGTGTCGCGTGCCCGCGTCATCGCGCGGTCCGCGGGCGTGCGCTTCAGCGGTGCGATGGTCGTGCTCCCTGACGACGACGTGCTCGAGGCCGTCACCGAGCTCGGCAAGATGCGCGGCACACCGGTCGCCCTGGTCACGCGCAGCGCGTTGACCACGCTGCTGCGTCGCGGCATCCCGGGTGCGCGCGAGGTCGGCGGGACCGAGCTGTTCGACATCCGCACGCGGTTGCAGCAGCGCGTGCGCCACGTCTAGGACGACCCGCACGGTCCTGTCTCGGTTGTCCGCTCTCGCGCGGTCATGTCTAGGGTGGAGCCATGAGTACCGACGAGACCTCGGACGCTTCGGCGTCCGACGACATGAAACGCAAGTTCAAGGAAGCGCTCGAGAAGAAGAACGGGCATCAGCGTTCGGGTCAGGCGCACCTCGACGGCCACTCCGCCGTGCAGGGCACGCACGGAGCAGTCACCAAGCGCGAGTTCCGCCGCAAGAGCGGCTGACGCAGCGGCCCTCTCCCCCGGGAGTCGGCATCGGATCGCACGGAGGTGTCGCCTCGCCGTTCGCGGCGGCGACACCTCCGTTCGCTTCACCGGCGCTTCACCGGCGTTTCAGCGGCGCCTCGAAGAACGCCCGCTCGAGGGCCATCGAGCGGTCGTAGGCCGCGGCCATCGCTGAGCGTTCGGACTCGGATGCCACTCGGGCTGCGCCATCCACGATCGTCGCCGCCTGAGCCGACGACGTCGCGAACGCCTCGTCACCGTAGGCGGTGAGCCAGTCGGCGTAGGGGTGGTCGGCGGCGAAGGTCCCTCGCCAGCGGGCGCCGATGTCGGTGTACAGCACGAAGCAGGGCAGGATCGCGGCGACCAGGACCGCGTAGGAACCCACGGTCGACGCCGCGTGCAGGTGGTCGGTGTAGTCGAGGGTGGATGCCGCAGGCTCGAGCCCCGCCGGGTCGACGTGCGCCTGATGGAGCGCCGCCTCCTCCTCGAGGCACGAGACGGAGGCCTCGGCCCAGAACCGCTGCTCGTCGACGGTCGGTGCCAGTGCTGCGGCGCGGGCGAGCACCCGCGCGTACTCGCGGAGATACAGCAGGTCTTGGCCGAGATACCAGCCGAAGGCGTCGCGATCCAGGTCGCCGGATGCCAACCCCCGCACGAAGGCGCAGGCGTCGACGTCGGCTCTCACCGGGGCCACGGCATCCCATCGTTCGGTGCTCCAGGATGCCGCCTCGTTGCGCGGGGCGTCCGGTACCGGTGGGCCGAGCTCGACGTGCGGGCGCAGCTCGTGCAGGTGGTCGATGGGACCGTTGCCGCGTCCGACCCGCAGGGCATCGGCGTGCTCGAGGGCGCCGGTGAGCCAGTGTTTCGCGCGCGTCAGGGCCTCGGGCCACGACATGCCGTGCGCCGCGAGGGTCGCCATGGCCGACGACAGCGAGCAGCCGGTGCCGTGGGTGTGACGCGTCGCGACCCGGCGCCCGGGCACCGGGTGGACGTCGGCGCCGGCGATGATGGCATCCGGACTCTGTGCGCCGTCGAGGTGTCCGCCCTTCAGCAGGACCGCGGTGTCGGCTCGCCCGGCGAGGGTCTGCGCCTGAGAGACGGCTTCGTCCCAGCTCGTGGCGACGGATGCGCCGACCAGGACGGCGAGCTCGGGCAGGTTCGGCGTGACGAGATCGGCGCGGCGGCACAGTGCTCTGACCGCCTCTTCGGCGTCGGCGTCGAGCAGGCGGTCGCCGCTGGTCGCGACCATCACGGGATCGAGCACGACGATCGGGGGGCGCACGTCGGCCAGCACATCGACCAGCCACGCGTCGACGGTGGCGACGACCTCGGCCGAGCCGAGCATGCCGATCTTCACCGCGTCGATGTCGACGTCGTCGCTGACCGCGCGCAACTGCGCGTCGAGGAACGACGTCGGCGGCACGTGCACCTCGCGGACGCCGACGGTGTTCTGTGCGACGAGCGCCGTCACCGCGGCCATGCCGTAGCCGCCGAAGGCCGCGATCGACTTCAGGTCGGCCTGGACCCCGGCACCGCCGGTGGGGTCGGTGCCGGCGATGCTGAGCACGCGGGGTGTCGCGCGCGTCGCGTCGGGCGACCCGGGCCGCGGTGCGGCGGATGCGGTGTCGACGGATGCGGCGTTCACGCGACGGCTCCCCACGCCGCACGCAGGGCGCGCACCACCGCGCCCGGGTCATCGGTCGCGCACACCGCCGAGACGACGGCGACGCCCGCCGCTCCCTCCGCGCGGAGGGCGGCGACGTCGTCGACGTCGATCCCGCCGATCGCCACGCACGGCAGGTCGGCGGATGCCGCGAGCTCGCCGAACCCGCGGATACCCAGGGGCTGCGGATGGTCGGGCTTCGTCGCCGTGGCGCGGATGACGCCGACACCGAGGTAGTCGATGGTGCCTTCCGGCAGGGCGGCGGCCGCGGCGAAGTGGGCCGGGGTGTTCGCCGTCCAGCCCACGAGGGCGTCGGTGCCGAGCAGGGCGCGCGCGGCATCGACGGGGAGGTCGCTCTGACCGAGATGGATGCCGTCGACCCGGGCGCCGCGGTCACGTGCGGCGAGGACGACGTCGAGGCGGTCGTCGACGAGGAAGGCGCACCGCCCCGCGACGACGTCGGCGAGGTCGAGGGTGCGGGCGAAGAGTTCGGCGCCGCCGGCGACCTTGTCGCGCAGCTGCACGACGGTGACGCCCGCGGCCACGGCCTGATCGACGATGTCGCGCAGGCGGTCGAAGGGGACGCGATGGTCGGTGACGAGGTGGAGCGAGAGGTCGATCATCGTGCGAGCTCCGCCCGGCCCGTGAGGTCTTCCGGTCGCACCGCGGCGAGTTCGTCGAGGAAGGCGACGGCGAACGATCCCGGTCCTCGGGATCCGGATGCCGCTCGCTCCGACGCCACGGCCCACACGGCGGACGCCGCGATCGCCGCCTCGAACGGCTCGGCCACGGCCGCGAAAGCCGCCATCGCCGCGCCGAGGGCGCAGCCGCCGCCGGTGACCTTGGTCAGCAACGCGCTTCCGCCGGGCACACGGGCCGTGCGCTCGGCATCCACGATCACGTCCACCTCGCCCGAGACGGCGACCGTTCCGCCGGTGCGTGCGGCGAGCGCGCGGGCCGCGTCGAGGGCGTCTTCGGCCGCGTCGGTCGCGTCGACGCCGCGTCCACCCGCGCCGACTCCTGCCAGGGCGAGGATCTCCGAGGCGTTGCCGCGGATGATCGCCGGGCGTGCCGCGAGCAACTCCCGCGCCAGGGCGGTGCGGACGGGGAGGGCGCCGACGGCGACCGGGTCGAGCACCCAGGGAGTGGGGGCGGTGACGGCTTCGCGGGCCGCGTCGCGCTGTTCGGCGGTGGGTGTGCCGAGGTTGACGAGCACGCCGCCTGCGATCCCCGCGAACAGGCCCGCTTCGCCCGGGATGTCGCACATCGCGGGGGCGGCACCGAGCGCGAGGAGGGCGTTGGCGGTGAAGTTCGTCACCACCGCGTTGGTGATGCACTGCGTGAGCGGTGCCGCCTCGCGCAGGCGGGCGAGCGCCCCGGCGGGGTCGGGTTCCCACGCGGGTGTGGAGGTGGACGGAGACGACGACGTGCGAACGACCATTCGCGACATCCCTTCGCTAGTACGAGCTAGATCAGGTTCAACGGGTGTGTTCTCAGCCCCTTGCGGGCACCCCGTGTCACTTCCGGCGACGCTAGCACGGCGGATGCCGCCGCGTCGGGCGCTCAGAACCGCGCGGAGAAGCCGCCGTCGGTGTGGAGGAGCTGTCCGCTGACCCAGCGGCCTTCGTCCGAGAGGAGGAAGGTGGTGATCCCGGCGATGTCGTGGGGCGTGCCGAATCGGCCGAGGGGGTGGTGTCCGGCGAGCGCGTCGCGGGTCTCGGCATCCATCCACCCGGTGTCGATCGGGCCGGGGTTCACGACGTTCGCGGAGATGCCGCGGGGGCCGAGCTCGCGCGCGGCCGACATCACGATGCGGTCGAGGGCGCCCTTCGACGCGCCATAGGGGAGGTTGCCGGTGGTGTGGTCGCTCGTGAAAGCGACGATCGCGCCGCCCGTCTCGTCGACCTGTCGGGCGAAGGCAGCGATCATCAGCAACGTCGCGCGGGCGTTGACCGCGATGTGACGGTCGAGGCTCTCTGCGGTGGTGTCGAGGATGCCGGATTCGACGCCGTGCGCGTGGCTCAGTACGAGGGCGTGGATCGGCCCACGCTCGCGCGAAACGCGGTCGACGAGCTCCGTCGGTGCCGTGGGGCTCGCGAGGTCGCACGGGTAGTCGCCGGAGTCGAGCTCGCTCGTCACGACGTCCCAGCCGTCGGACTCGAGGCGAGGGATGATTCCCGCGGCGATGCTGTTCGCGCGGGCGGCTCCGGTGACGAGGGCGAGGGGCATGGGACGAGGGTACGTCGCTGGTGCTCACGGGTCGGGCGTCGAACGCTGAGGTCGCGGCATCTCTTCGCGGATCGCCTCGCGTCGTCCCGTCCCGCCTCGCCCCGTCCCGTCCCGCCTCGCGTCGCCTCGCCTCGCCCCGTCCCGCCACGCCTAGCCGTGGTGGGTCGTTCGCGGTGTTCGGCCCCGCTGGTGAAGTGGGACGTCGGTCGCGGTCCACGCTCCGGTGGTCAGGCGGGGCGCAGTTGCATCAGACCTTCGGGGTGCGGGTAGCCCTCGAACCCGACTTTCTCGTACAGGCCGTGCGTGTCGACGGTGGCGAGGAGCACGCGCTTGAGTTTCAGCGGCCGCAGGGTGGCGACGATGGCCTCGCTGAGGAGTAGTCCGATGCCGAGGCCGCGTGCGGCGGGGGTGACGTAGACGTCGCACACCCAGGCGAAGGTCGCCTGATCGGTGACGACGCGGGCGTACCCGACGAGCGTCCCGTCTGCGTCCAAGGCGCCGAAGTTCAGCGAGGCGCGGGCCGCCTGATCGACCGTGTCGCGGCTGCGCCCGATCGCCCAGAAGGCGTCTTCGGAGAGCCATCGGTGCACGAGGTCGAAGTCGATCTCGTCCGGATCCGTGGTCACGCGCGGGGATGCCATGTGCTCACCGTAACGAGGCAGGATCCTGGGCATGCGATGGGTCCGTGGCGTGCCGCGGCGAGAGCGCCGGCGTGTGACGTGTCGGGCGAGCTCCGTCGGTGCGCGCGACGTGTTCGGGCGCGTGACGTTTCCCGCGCGCTGTTCCCGCGTGGGCGGGGGGCGTTTCCCGCGTCGGTTCCCGCGTGCGACGTCTCCCACGCGACGTTTCCCTCACGCGGTGTTCCCCCGCGCGACGTTCCCCGCAGGCCGCTCCCCCCACGCCGCTCGCCGCGCGGGTCGGTTCCCGCGGCCCGTTTCCCGCGCGCGACGTTCCCCGCGGGCCGCTTCCCGCGCGCGCTGTTTTCCGCGCGCGCCGTTTCGCGCACGACAAGCCCGCGCTTGTGGCGCCGCTCGCCGCGCGGGCCGTTCCCCACGGCCCGTTTCTCGCGCGCGCTGTTCCGCGCGCCGCTTCGCGCTGGACAAGCCCGCGCTCGTGGGAGTCGTCGTATGCGCGGCAGTCTCCGTCACCACCCGTGCGCTGAGCACGGCGTCGGAGCTGCGGGGATGTCGTCAGAAGGGTATGGGCCGGCGTCAGAAGGGTGCGGGGTGTTCGTCGGGGTCGGGTGGGGGTGGGTTGTCGGGGAGGAAGCGGACGGCGGGGGAGTAGGGGAGGGGTTCGTCGGTGTAGGTGCGGCCGGTGGGGCTGGTCCATTCGAGGACTCCCCCGGGGAGTTGTTTCACGGTCCAGCGGGTGAATTGTTTCTGTGTGTGGTGGCGTTGGCAGAGGTGGGCGAGGTTGGTGATGGTGGTTTCGCCGCCGAGGGCGTGGTCGTGGGTGTGGTCGACTTCGCTGCGGGTGGCGGGGACGGTGCAGCCGGGCCAGCGGCAGTGTCGGTCGCGGGCGCGGAGGTGGCGGTCGATGGCGGTGGTGCGGTGGTAGGTGTCGGTGTGCAGCACGGCCCCGGTGATGGGGTGGGTGATGACGCGGTCCCAGGGGAGGGTGGTGGTGTCGGCGAGGGTGCGGGCGGTGTCGGCGTCGAGGGGGCCGTGGCCGACGAGGTCGGCGGGGTCGAGGTTCTCGCCTTTGGGGGTGAGCAGGGTCAGGGCGGGGACGATGACCTGGATGCGGGCGCGGATGGTGCCGAGGGTGCCGGGGCCGTCGTCGGTGCGGGTGGGGTCGGCTTCGGGTGCGGCGGTGAGCAGCAGGTCGGTGAGGATGTCGGCGCGGAGCTGCGCGGTGGTGCGCTCATCGGTGACAATTTCATTGGTGTTGCCGCGGGCGTCGACGATGGTGCGGGCTTGCTGGGTGAGGCGGTCGCAGATGCCGACGGCGAGGACGGTGGGGAGGGTGGCGATGAGGTCGGACATGCCGTCTTGCCCGGTGACGATGCGTACGCTGCGGGTGTCGCGGCCGCGGTGGTGGCGTTCGGTGATCGTGGTGGGGTGGAGGCGTTCGGCGAGCATCGCCAGGCGGGAGCGCAACCGGCCGGGGCTGAGGCCGTCGGCGGTGGCCACGGCGAGCAGGTCGTACTCGGCGCGGGCGTCGACGGGGAGGGGGCAGCCGACGTCGATGATGACCTGCACGTGTGTGCGGGTGATCGCGCCCGCCTCCCATGCGGCGAGGGTGTGCGGGTAGTCGTCGACGAGGATCATCGCCCGCCCGATCTGGGTCTGCATGGTGCGGTCGGAGAGGTGCTCGGCGGCGGCGAGTTCGGATGCGACCTCTCGTAACGCCAGTTCGGCGGCGCGGGCGGTGGCGCGTTGGTCGGCCATCACGTCGAGGGCGAGGTGCCCGGCTTCCGCCAGGGCGCGGGTGCGGGCGACCTCGGCGGCGGCGAGGGCAGCGCCCGTGCGCAGGACGTCGTCGAGGACGACGGTGAGGGGTCGCGCCGGGCGGGATGGGTCTGGTGGGGGAGGGTCAGGCGGGGGTGCGGAGACGGTGTCGGAGTGCATGTGTGCATGCTAGCGACGACCTCCGACATCGGACCGGGCGACCAGGGGCGTTCGGGGAGAGATGCGCTCCTTCGCCGGGTGGGGAGGAGGGGCGGAGCGTCGGCGGAGCCGGCCCCGGGGGCATCGTCGCCCCTCACCGAGGTCACTGAGCCCGTCGAAGTGGGACCACACGATGTTCCGATGGCTTCGACACGCGCAACCACGACGCAGATACCGGTGGCTTCTACACGCTCAGCCACATCGCGGCGCGCGCGGGTCGGTGACGCGGATCCCGGTGGTTCATACACGCCCCGCCACCTCCCGGCGCGGTCGACACACTCACCCACCCCACCCCGCACCACAGCACCGTCCATCGGGACGGCTCGCGCCGGCGCTCGCCCAGCGCCACCCCGCACCACAGCACAGTCCATCGGGACGGCTCGCGTCAGCGCTCGTCCAGCGCCGCCCGCACGAGCGCGACCGCGTCATCCGGGCCGATGCCCAGACGTCGGACCGTGTCGGCGTACGCCCGAGCCGCCTGCGCCGCGCGCGACGAGGCCGCATCGCCGCCGCGAACGATCGTTCCGGCTCGCCCGCGGGTCTCGACGTACCCGGCCTCCTCGAGCTCCCGGTACGCGCGGGCGACGGTGTTCGCGGCGAGGTTGAGGTCGCCGGCCAGCGCTCGCACGGGCGGCAGGCGCGTGCCCGCGACGAGCGACCCGTCGTCGATGGCGGCGATGACCTGCGCCCGCACCTGCTCGTACGGCGGCGCGGGCGACGTGGCATCCAGGGAGAAGTCCATGTGTCAGTCGTTCAGGCCGAACAGGTCGAGCGGATGCGTCAGGCGCCACCACGGACTCGGCGGCTCGATCTCGCCGGCGAGCCGTACGTCCACCGTGTCGGCATCGACCGGACCGGTCGCGGTGAAGGTGCCGACCGTCGCGCCGGGGGCGGTGGCCCCGCCCAGGTCGAAGGTGGCCGAGGTTTGCGCGGCGCCGCCGTTCCACAGCACGACGGTCGCATCGGAGGCGGTGACGAGGTCGATGTCGTCGCTCCATCGCGTCTCGACCTTTCCGACGACGGTGCCCGCGGTCACCGAGGGGCTCGGCTGCAGCTCCTGTTCGATGCGCGCGAACAGGTCGCGGGTCGCCTGGTTGCGGGTGTCGGGTCCGGGCTGGCCGAGCACCGCGGCGTAGGCGCGGATGGTGGCGTCGCCGACCGTGATGTCTTTGGCGGTCAGCAGGTTCCACGCGTCGAGCGTGCCGGTCTTCACGCCCACCACGCCCGGATCGGCGAGCAGGGCGTTTCCGTTCGAGAAGGTGCCGGCGCCGGGGAGCGTCAGCTCCGGCGTGCGCACGATCTCGGCGATCACGGGGTTGGCGAGAGCCCGCTCAGCGAGCGCGATCAGGGCGGCCGGGGTGGCGGTATTGCCCTCCTCGATGCCGGTGGGGTTCACGATCGTGATGCCCTCGATGCCCCGCTCGGCGAGGTACTGGTTCGCGGCTGCCGAGAACTCGGCATCCGTGCCGAAGAGATCGGATGCCAGACGCTGGGCGTAGTTGTTCGCGGACGCGATCAGCATGCCCTGGAGCATCTGCAGCTCGGACAGGCTGCCGTCGATGGGGACGTCGAGGGAGGACTCCCCGCGGGCGCGGTACTGCCAGTAGTCGGCACTGTCGGCCTGCGTGAACGCGTACGACGGTCCCTGCTCGCCGGGCGCGAGGGGCAGGCGGTCGAGCACCACGAGGGCCGTGACGACCTTGGTGATGCTCGCGATCGACTCGGGCGCGGTGGCCCCCGTCGACAGCGTCTCGGGTACGCCGTCGATCGCGATGGCTGCCTCGCCCTCGGCCGGCCACGCGGGATCCGCGACGGGGGCGGCGGCGGGTTGCACGCCGACGGCGCGGGTCGTGGGAGCGATCGCGGTCAACGGCCATAGCAGGGTGGCCGCGGCGTACAGCCCGAGGATCAGCAGGATCAGCACCGGCGGGATCACGGTCGCCGGGCGGAGGCGACGGCGGCGACGACCCGCCAGCAGGTCGACGGGCCGAGGAGCGGCCCCCGATACGACGAACGCGGGTGCGGGCCGCGTGTCGGCGGCGTCGTCGGGGTCGAGCCAGGTCAGCGCACCGATCAGGACGGGGGCTCCGGATGCCGCGGTCGCCTGCGCTCCCGAGGCGGGTGCCGGCGCCCGGTCGACGGGATCGCCGGATGCCGCGGGCGCCGTGCCCGCCGGGTCGACGGGAGCGCCGGATGCCGCGGGCGCCGCGCCGGCCGGGTCGACGGGAGTGCCGGATGCCGCGGTCGCCGTGCCGGCCGGGTTCGCGATCGCCTCGCCCGCCGCCCCGGACCCGGGATCCGAAGCCGCCCCTCCCCGGCGCTGATCGCGTCGCGTGGCCGGGGTCTGCTCGTGCACCCGCCCACGCTACCCCGGGCATCCCCCTATACTCGTCACGTCAACCACGGGAGTCCGGTGAGCCGGGCTGAGAGGAAGCGATCCACGCTTCGACCGTCGAACCTGATCCGGATCATGCCGGCGCAGGGAGGAGCACCTCATGCACACGTCCACGTCTGCCCGCACGGCCCCGGCCGTCGCCTCCGCGAACCGCTTCCAGTGGCGCGTCGTCGACATCGTCGTCGCCGCCGTCCTCGGCGTCGCGATCGGCCTGGTCTTCTGGGGCTGGAACACCGTCGGCGGCCTGTGGTTCGTCGCGATGGACGGTCTGACCCCCGGGCTCGGCGGCATCGCGGTCGGCATCTGGCTGATCGGCGGCGTCATCGGCGGGCTCATCATCCGCAAGCCCGGTGCGGCGCTGCTCGTCGAACTGATCGCCGCCATCGTCTCGGCCCTGATCGGCAACGTCTGGGGCGTCACGACGATCTTCTCCGGCCTCGCGCAGGGCCTCGGCGCCGAGCTGATCTTCCTGGCCTTCCTCTACGTGCGCTTCACGCTGCCCGTCGCGATGCTCGCGGGCGCCGGCGCCGGTATCGGGGCGTGGGTGCTCGAGCTGTTCCTGTCGGCGAACATCGCCAAGACCGTGGAGTTCAACCTCATCTACCTCGGCTCGCTCATCGTCTCGGGTGCCCTGCTCGCGGGCCTCGTCGGCTGGCTGCTGGTGCGCGCGCTCGCCGCCACCGGAGCGCTCAGCCGCTTCGCCGTCGGTCGGGACGCACGCCGCGACGTCTGATGGCGGGCCCCGCGCGCGTCGACGTCGAGGGCTGGGGCTGGCGCTACGCCGGCCGCAAACTGCCCGCCACGCGCGACGTCGAGCTGTCGATCGAGCCCGGCGAGCGCGTCCTGCTGCTCGGTGCCTCGGGGGCGGGTAAGTCGACGCTGCTCGCGGGCCTGGCGGGCCTGCTCGGCGGCAGCGACGAAGGAGAGACCACCGGGCGCATCCGCGTCGACGGTCAGGCGCCCGAAGTGCAGCGTGGCCGGATCGGCCTGGTGCTCCAGGACCCCGAGTCGGGCATCGTGCTGTCGAAGGTCGGCGACGACGTCGCCTTCGGCTGCGAGAACCTCGGCGTACCCGCGGTCGAGATCCCCGCGCGTGTGGCCGAGGCCGTGGCATCCGTGGGTCTGACCGTGCCTCTCGACCGCCCCACGAAGGCGCTGTCGGGCGGGCAGAAGCAGCGCCTCGCCCTCGCCGGAGTGCTCGCGATGCGACCGGGCCTGCTGCTGCTCGACGAGCCCACCGCCAACCTCGATCCCGAGGGCGTCGCCGAGGTACGCGCGGCCGTCGAGCACGTCGCCCGCACCGACGGGACGACCCTGGTGCTGATCGAGCACCGCACCGACGTGTGGGTCGACTTGATGACCCGCGTCGTGGTGCTCGCGCCGGGAGGCGGCGTGCTGGCCGACGGACCACCCGCTCGCGTGTTCGCCGAGTACGGCGATGCGCTCGCCGACGCGGGCGTGTGGGTGCCGGGGCGCCCCGTCGACCTTCCCGCGCTCGCGCCGCTCGAGACACCGGATGCCGTGCTGTCGGCCGCGGCGCTGTCGATCGGTCGCGAGAAGCGCACGGTCGTGGCATCCGGACTCGACGTCGTCGTCCCCCGCGCGGCCGGGACCGTGGTGACGGGGCCCAACGGCGCCGGCAAGTCCACCCTCGCTCTGACCCTTGCCGGACTGCTCCCCGAGCTCTCGGGCGAGGTCATCGCGGCATCCGGCCTCGCCGCCCGCGGCATCCGTCGCCCCTCGCGCTGGCGCTCGACCGAGCTGCTGACACGCATCGGCACGGTGTTCCAGGAGCCCGAGCACCAGTTCCTCTCTTCGACGCTGCGCGACGAGCTCGCCGTGGGGCCCCGGGCGCTCCGGATGCCGGCGGCCCAGGTCGACGCGATCGTCGACGAGCTGCTGCAACGGTTGGATCTGTCATCCCTCGCCCTCGCCAACCCCTTCACCCTCTCGGGGGGGCAGAAGCGGCGCCTGTCGGTGGCGACGGTGCTCGCCGCCTCGCCGGAGGTGATCGTGCTCGACGAACCCACTTTCGGGCAGGACCGCCGCGGGTGGAGCGAGCTCGTCGGCCTGTTGCAGCGCGAGATCGCGCGCGGGCGTACGGTCGTGGCCGTCACTCACGACGCCGATGTGGTGCGGCACCTGGGACAGCACCGGATCACCCTCGGGGGCGCCGCGTGAGCGCCTCGATGCTCGTCCGCCCGCGGCCGGTGTGGCTCGACGGGGTGAATCCCGTCGCCAAGGTCGCGATGGTCATCGTGCTCGCGGTACCGCTGCTGGTCTCGATCGACGCCGTGAGTGCGGCCACGGCCATCGTGCTCGAGCTGCTGTGCGTGCCGTTCACGGGTGTCGCCTTCACCGCGGTGCTGAAGCGCCTGTTGCCGGTGCTGATCTTCGCACCGGTCGCCGGGATCAGCATGCTGCTGTACGCCCGCCCGGGCGGAACCGTCTACGGCTCCTTCCTCTTCGCCACGATCAGCGACAACTCGATCTCGCTGTCGATCGCGGTGCTGTTGCGCGTGGTCGCCCTGGCGCTGCCGATGATCCTGCTGTTCGCCCGCACCGACCCCACCGAGCTCGCGGACGCGCTCGCGCAGGTGGCGAAGCTGCCGAGCCGCTTCGTACTCGGTGTGCTCGCCGGCGCCCGCACCGTCGGACTCTTCGTCGACGACTGGCGCACGATGACCCTCGCGCGCCGCGCGCGGGGCTTGGGCGACCGGGGGGCCGTGCGCCGGTTCTTCTCGATGGCGTTCGTGCTGCTGGTGTTCGCCGTGCGCCGCGGCACGAAGCTCGCCACCGCCATGGAGGCGCGCGGTTTCGGCGCCGGCATCGAGCGCACGTGGGCACGCCCGTCGACGCTGTCGGCTCGGGATGCCGTGGCCGTGGGCGGTGCGGTTCTGCTCATGACCGTGGCGCTCGGGGCGGCCGTGGTGACGGGCGCGTTCCGCGTGGTGGGTTCGTGAGGCGGGTCACCTCCAGGGTCCGCCGGGGTGCCCGGCTGATCGAGCGTCCACGACACGCCGCTGCGGCGCGCTGCCAACGGAGTGTCTTGGACGCTCAACTGCGCGGGGCCGGCTACGTCGCGTTCCACAGCTCCCGGTAGAACGCCAGGCGGGTGGCATCCGGGGCCACGCCGTAGGCGTCGAGCAGGGCCTCGTGCCATCCGGGGCCGTAGTTCCACTCGGTCGACAAGGCGGCGACCGCGATGTCGGCCCACCGATCGGCGAGGCCGAGGGTGCCCAGGTCGACGTGCGCCGTCCACTCCCCGTCGTCGCCGATCAGGGTGTTGGGCGCGCACGCGTCGCCGTGGCACACGACCAACCGGTCGATGGGTGGGGCATCGCGCAGGTCATCGGGAACCTGAACGCCGCGGACGGCGGCGTTCGCGATACGGTCGGCCACGCTCCACGAGAACGGGCAGCCCTCCACCGGCAGAGCCTCGTGAAGGGCGCGGAGGCCGCGTCCGAGTGCCCGCACCGCCCGCTCCGGCCGCGCGACCCAGTGCGGATGAACCGCCGACAGACCCGGAACACCCGCGGTGACGAGCCATTCGTGGGCGGCATCCCGTCCCTCGTCGAGCACGCCCGGCACCGGCGTGAACGGCGCCGCCCATCGCAGTCGCTCGGCCTCGGCGCGCATCGACGTCTCGGCGTTGCGCGGTCCCCACTTCACGAACCGGATGCCATCGGCATCGGTGGCGCGGAACGTCACGCCGCCGATGTTGTTCCGCCAGACCGGCTCGAGCATCGCGTCACCCGCGACTGCGCGTATGCGGTCGGGCACGGGCTCGCCGGTGTCGGGGATGCTCACGGTTCGATCCTCGCGCACGTGCGGGGCGGGGTCACAGGCGGGCTCGACCGTGGGTCGATCCTCCGGGTGTCCAGGACACGCGGAGATCCCCCGGGCCGTCCGCGTGTCCTGCACGCTCAGCGGGGGAGTGCGACCCGGCGGTCATGAGGCGGGACCGACTCGCATTCCCCACCCGTCAGAAGACGTATTCGAAGCACAGCGAGCGCGGCATCGTCTCGACGTACGGCTCGTACACCGCAATCGGCGTGAAGCCGGCGGCGGCGTACAGCCGCAGCGACTCCGGCTGCATCCGCCCGCTCTGCAGGATCACCCGCGCAGCGCCGCCGCGGCGGGCGAGATCGATCACCTCGGCGGTGAGGGCGCGACCGACGCCCCGCCGACGGGCCGCGGCGACGACGACGAGACGCTTGAGCTCCCACTCGTCGCCGAGGCGGCGGAGGATCACATGTCCGAGCGGTGCGTCGTCGGCATCCACCGCCAGGAGGGTCGCGACCACCTGCTCGGGGTGCACGGCGAGGGCCGCCTCGCGCTTCGCGGCGAAGGCGGGGGTGTCGCCGCCATCGGCGTCGCGATAGCGCTCGTCGAGGTCGGCATCCAGCATGCCGCGCAGCTCGACCGCGCGCGGATCGTCGACCTGCACCTGCTCGATGCGCAACCGCGGCTCGCTCACGCGACGAGCCTATGTGCGGAAGATCCGCCCGCGGCGGGGAGGACGGCCGCGCGTCGGGCAGACGATCGCGCCGTCAATGCGGGTGGCCCCCGGGTAGCCACGGGGCACAATGTCACAAGGGGGGTGTCATGGGGCTGTCGCTCGTTCTGCTGTCGGTCAGCGTCGCGGTCGCGACGACGGTGCTCTTCGTTGCACTGCCGCGAGTCGGCACCCCCGGAGAGATCACCCTGTTCCTGCGGTTCGCGGCGGTGTCGGGCGTGTGCGCGGTGGGCTCCAGCGCGATGTACTTCATGTACGGCGCGGGTGGCGGCTCGCTGAGTCTGGTGATGGGTGATGTGGCGATGTTCCTCGCTCCGGCCCTGATGTTCGTCGCGCTCAGCACGCTCGATGGCCGACGGGCCGCGGGCCCGTCGTTCGCGGCCGGGGGACTGGCACTCGTGGTGGCCGTCGTCTCGGCGACGGTGCCCCTCCCGGGCTCGTTGACCGTGAAGGCGCTCGCCCTGGCGGCGGCATGCGCGGTGACCGCGTGGACGGCGTTCCGCTTGAACGTGCCGGCCCGCGGCCCGCTCCGCCTCATCGCTCTGACCAACGCGGTGTACGCGGTGTACTGCGTCGCACGCGTGGTGGTGGGAGCCGCGGCCGGATGGGATTCCGCCGTGTATCTCGCTGCGTTCTCGTTCGCCCCGGCGACCATTCTCGGGGCGCTGGCCGTGCTGCTCGTCGGGGCCGCCGTCGTCCGTCTGCGCTCCGGTCGGCCGCCCACCGAGCGGCCGGAACCCTGCCCCGTGGGCGCGGCCGTCGTCATCGGCGACTGGGACCTGGCATCCGCCGCCTACGGTCCCGACCGCATGCGCACCCTCCTCGCTGACCTACGCGCCGCGGCACGCGAACTACGTCCGGATGCCGTCGACGTGCCGAGCGGTGTCGAGATCACCCTGGAGAACGCCGTCGCCGTTCTGGGCGATCATCTGCGATCGGCCTACGGCTGGGAACCGGAGCAGACGATCCTGCTCGTCGACGGCGGCGAGACGGCCGCGATCCGCACCCGCCCGTCGCGCGGACTCCGCCTTCCGAGACGCTCGGCGCGGTCCTGAGTCTCGACTAGGGTGGGACCCGGTTTCAGCTTCGAAGGAGAACGCATGGATATCGCAGGAGCCTCCGCCCTCGTCACCGGCGGTGCCTCGGGCCTGGGCCTGGCCACCGCCCGCCGTCTCACCGCAGCGGGCGCCAACGTCACGATCGTCGATCTGCCCTCATCGAACGGCGCCACCGTCGCCGAGGGGCTCGGTGGCTCCTTCGTCGCCGCCGACGTCACGGATGCCGATCAGATCGCGGATGCTGCCGCCCGTGCGGCAGAAGCCGGCCCCCTGCGCGTGGTCGTGAACTGCGCCGGCATCGCGCCTCCCGCCAAGGTGCTCGACCGGGAGGGCGTGCCCTCCGCGCTGGCCGACTTCGAGCGCGTCATCCGGGTCAACCTCATCGGCACCTACAACGTCGTCGCCCAGACGTCGGCGGTGATGGCGAAGACCGACCCTGCCGAGGGCGGCGACCGCGGCGTCATCGTCAACACCGCCAGCGTCGCGGCCTTCGACGGCCAGGTTGGGCAGCCCGCGTACGCGGCGAGCAAGGGCGGCGTGCACGCGATGACGCTGCCGATCGCGCGAGAGCTCGCCCGCCACGGCATCCGGGTCGTCACCATCGCCCCCGGCATCATGGAGACGCCGATGCTGAAGGGTCTGCCGCAGGCGGCGCAGGACTCGCTCGGCCAGCAGGTTCCCTACCCCTCCCGCCTCGGCGCCCCCGACGAGTACGCGCGTCTGGTGCTCGCCATCGTCGACAACGGCTACCTCAACGGCGAGACGATCCGCCTCGACGGCGCGATCCGGATGGCACCGAAATGACCGACGGCATCCTTCTCCACGTCGAGGACGGGCTCGCGCGCGTCACGTTCGATCGCCCCGCCTCGCTCAACGCGATGGACTTCCCCATGGCCCGTCGCTGGCGCTCCGTCGCCCACGAGGTGACCGGCGATCCGTCCATCGGAGCGGTGATCCTGGATGCCAACGGCCCCGCGTTCTGCGCGGGCGGCGACATCGTGGCGATGTCGACGACCGGCGCGTCGGGCGCTGAGGTGACCGAGACAGCCGAGGCGATTCACGACGGCATCCGCACCTTCGCCGAGGCTCCGCTGCCGATGGTCGCCGCCGTCCAGGGTGCCGTCGCCGGTGGCGGACTCGGGCTGATGCTCACCGCCGACTACGTCGTGACGAGCGAGAACGCCCGCTTCGTCAGCCGCTACGCCAACATCGGCCTCACCCCCGACCTCGGCGTGTCGACGCTCCTGCCCGCGGCGATCGGCCAGCGGCGGGCTCTGCAGCTGCTGCTGCAGGATCGGATGCTCTCCGCCGTGGAGGCGCGGGACTGGGGTCTGGTCGCCGAGGTCGTGGCATCCGGAGATCTGCAGTCCCGCGTCGAGGAGATCGCGCGGTTCTGGCTCGACGGTGCGACGGCGGCCTTCGGGCAGGCGACGCGGCTCGTGCGGGTCGGTGCCGGGCGCACGTTCGCCGAGAACCTCACCGACGAGGCCGCCACGATCGGCGCCGCCTTCGACACCCCCGAGGCGCGGGCACGGGTCGCCGCGTTCGCCACCGCCTCCGCGAAGGGACGCTCGTGAGCACGTCGCTATCGTCCGGCGCCCCACTGGCCGGCAAGACCATCCTGATGTCGGGCGGGAGCCGCGGCATCGGCCTCGCGATCGCGCTCCGCGCGGCCCGGGACGGCGCGAACGTCGCGATGCTCGCGAAGACCGACACCCCGCATCCGAAGCTCGAGGGCACGGTGCACACCGCCGCCGAGGCGATCCGCGCGGCGGGCGGACAGGCGCTGCCGATCGTCGGCGACGTGCGCGATGAGGCATCGATCACCGAGGCCGTGTTGCGGACGGTGGGGGAGTTCGGCGGCATCGACATCGTCGTCAACAACGCCAGCGTCATCGACCTCTCGGGCTCGCTGGAGCTCGCGACGAAGAAGTACGACCTCATGCAGGACGTCAACGTGCGGGGCACGTTCCTGCTGTCCCGGGCGGCGGTGCCGCAGCTTCGCGACGCCGCGAACCCGCACATCCTGTCGCTGTCACCGCCTCTCAACGTCACCCCTCGCTGGCTGGGGGCGCACACCGGGTACAGCCTCGCGAAGTTCGGCATGACGATGGCGACGCTGGGCCTGGCGTCGGAGTTCGCGGATGACGGGATCGCGGCCAACACCCTGTGGCCGCGCACGACGATCGCGACCGCGGCGGTGCAGAACGTCATCGGCGGCGACCGGCTCATGCGCGTGTCGCGCACGCCCGAGATCTACGCGGATGCCGCGTACGAGGTGCTGTGCGCGCCGTCGCGCGAGCGGACCGGGCAGACGCTGATCGTCGAGGACGTGCTGCTGGCCGCCGGGGTGACGGACTTCGCGGGCTACGCCGCCGTGCCGGGCACGCCCGACGAGGCGATGTATCCGGACATCTTCCTGGACTGACGCGGCGTTCCGGTCCCTTCGCCGGGCGGTGGAGGTCGTGCGGTGGGCGTGGGGTCGTGGGGCCCCGCGGTCGGCGTGGCGTCCTCCGTCGGCGCGGGGCGCTGCGGTCGGCATCCGTAAACGCTGTCCGTGCGCATAAACGCTCTGTCACCGCGTTTATCGACACGAATCGCGTTTATGGGCGGGTGCCCCGCTCGCACGACAGACCGACGGGCGAGTCCGACGCGAGCGAGGTGCGCTGTGCCGCGATGGCGCACGGCCCCCAGCGGGCGAGGAGTCGCGGTGGTGTGGTGCGTCCATAAACGCTGTCCGTGCGCATAAACGCTCTGTCACCGCGTTTATGCGCACGAACAGCGTTTATCGGCATCGCGGATGCCGAGCGGGCGCCGCCGCACGTGGGCGCCGCCGGGACGACGGGTCGCTCAGGCGCTCAGATCGACCGTCGTGCCGAGGCCCTGCTCGCGGGCAGCGCGGATGAAGACGTCGGCGACGGCGACATCCTGCGCGCCGATGCCGACCGAGTCGAACAGCGTGATCTCCTCCGGCGCCCGACGGCCGCGCACGCGACCGGCGACGACCTCTCCGATCGTGCCGACGACGTCGGTCTCGGAGATCGCGCCCTCGGCGATCGCTCGCAGCAGGTCGCCCGACTTCGTGCGCGCCGTCGCCCGGTCGTCGACCCAGATCGAGGAGCGCGCCATGGCTTCGCCGTCGACCTCTCGCTCGTCGGCGCGCGGGCGGGCTCCGACGACGTTGAGGTGCTGCCCCGGGCGCAGCCACGCGCCCTCGACGATGGCCTCCACCGACGGGGTCAGGGTGCAGACGACGTCGGCCTCCTCCACCACCTCTTGAGGGGATGCCGCGATGTCGATCGCGGTGGCCCACCCCTCGCCGCGCAGGTCGGCGACGAGCCCCTGGGCGCGCTCCCGGGTGCGCGACCACACCACGACGCGGTCGAAGGGCCGCACGTCGCGGAGGGCCAGAGCGTGCTCGCGGGCCAGCGCGCCGGCGCCGATGAGACCCAGGGTCCGGCTGTCGGGACGGGCCAGCGTCCGGGTGGCCACGGCGCTGGCGGCGGCGGTGCGTACCCGGGTCGGCACCGCGCCGTGCAGCAGCGCGACGGGGGATCCGTCGACGCGATCAACGACGAGGATCATCGAGCGCTGGGTCGGCAGTCGACGCCCCGCATTGTCGGGCACGTCGGCCAGGAGCTTGACCCCCGCGAGGTCGGACGCCTCGGACACCGCCGACATCAGGATGAAGCGGTTGGAGTCCGCGGGCGTCGACATGGAGGTCGGGCCGGGCTGGTCGGCGTGGCCCTCGGCGATCTCGGCGAACCCCCGGGAGACGGCGTCGGCGATGGCCCCGCGGTCGACGAGACCCTCGAGCTGGGGCGTGCTGAGCAGCAGCATCAGGCGCGGCTCCCGTCGGTCAGCTCGAGGGCGTCGGCGACGACGGCGCCGCGGAAGAGCACGGTGCGGTCGCTCAGGCGGTCCATGACCGCCGCCGTCACGGTGTCGCCGGCGACCAGGACGAGGTCGGCGGGGTCGTCGATCCCGAGCCCGGGATTCTCGTCGCCCCGGGTCGGCATCGCGGCGCGCCCCATCACCGCGCGGCCGCCCACCGTGGCGATCGCGACGCAGTGCTCGATGTCGTCGTCGCGGCGGAAGCCGTTGGTGAAGGCCAGCTGCCAGGTGCGATCGAGCATGTCGGTGTTGCCGTAGGGCGACCAGTAGTCGCGCTGGCCGTCCTGGCCCAGGCCCAGTGCGATGCCGTACTCGTCGAGCAGGCGCGTGGGCAGCGGCGTCTGCGGCGCCACTGTCGCCATCGAGATGCCGAGGTCGCGGAACTGCTCGAGCAGCGTCCGCAGCTCCGCCTCGGGAAGCCGGCCCAGACCGTAACCATGCGAAATCGTGACGCGACCTCGCATGTCGAGGGCGCGGGTGCGCTCGATGATCAACTCGGCCGAGAACTTCGCCAGCTGATCCGGTTCGTGCAGGTGGATGTCGACGGGGGCGCCGTAGCGCTCCGCGATGTCGAAGACGGCGTCGAGGTGGCGCACCGGATCGCGGTCCAGGGCGCACGGGTCGATTCCCCCGACCACGTCGGCACCGCGGGCCATGGCCCGATCGAGCACCTCGATCGATCCCGCCTCCCGGAGCAGACCCGCCTGCGGGAACGCGATGATCTCGACCTCGCACCGGTCGAGGTTGGCTTCGCGCGCCGCGAGCACGGCATCCAACCTCTCGAGATCCGCGTCGACGTCGACCTGGGCGTAGGTGCGCACCTGGGTCGTACCGCGCGCGATCGCGCTCTCGAGTGTCGTCGCCACGCGGTGCTCCATGCTCTGCTCGGCGTGGCGCCAGTTGTCGCGATCGTTCAGCATCATCCCCCACACCCCCGGCACACCCGTGTGCGGCCGGAAGGGCAGGCCGATGCGCGTCGAGTCGAGGTGCACGTGCACGTCGGCGAACGACGGCAGCAGGATGCGTCCGCGGCCCGACACCGTCTCGGCTGTAGCGTCGATCGGTCCCGTGCCCGCCGGATCGATGCCGGCGATCAGGCCGTCCGCGAGGGCGACGTCGGAGAGGGCGCCGCCCCAGGGGCGGACGTCGGTGAGGACGGTGGAGGTCATTCGAAGCTCGTTCCGGTGAAGTCGTACAGTCCGTCGGCGCGCGGGGTCCAGCGCAGTCCGCTGACCGCCGCGAAGTTGTTGAACGGCACGTACAGCGGCACGAAGTATCCCTGCGTGTTGCTGTAGTCCAGCAGCTTCGCGAACACCTCCTGGCGTGCGTCGCCCTCGACCCCGCGCTGCTCGGCCGCCCAGGCGGCGGTGGCAGGGTCCTGCGCGTAGTTGTTGTTGCCGGCCGTCTCGTAGAAGTCGGTCAGGGGCAGGTCTCCGTCGAGCGTGGAGGGGGCCCAGGTGTTGAGGTAGACGCCCTGCATCTCGCGGCCGCGCACCTTCAGCGTGTGGCTCTGCTGGTCGGCGCCGCGCATGTCGACGGCGATCCCGACGTCTTCCAGGTAGCCCTGGATGCTCTGGGCCACCTCACTGGAGAGCGGGATGCGACCGTCGGTGGCGTAGTCGAAGGGAATCGGCGTGCCGTCGTAGCCGGCCTCGGCCAGCAGGGCTCGCGCGCCATCGGGGTCGTAGGCGAGGGGCTGGACGGAGTCGGAGAACCCCTCCACCGCCGGCGCGATCATGGCCTTCGCGGGCTCGGCGAGTCCCGACAGCAGCGAGTCGACGATCGCCTGGGTGTCGACGGCTTTGGCGACCGCCTCGCGTACGCGCACATCCTGCAGGGGACCGGCGGTGGAGTTGACGCCGAGGAAGACGACCCCGTTCGAGGCGGCCGAGAACGTCTGGGCCGACGGCGCGGCCTGCACGGATGCCACCTGCGTCGGTCCGATCTGGGCGACGTCGAGACTCCCCGAGAGCACGCCATTCGCGCGCGACTCGGTGGACGAGACCGGCTGCAGCGAGATCTCCTCGATCACCGGGGCCGGGCCCCAGTAGTCGTCGTTGCGCTTCAGGTCGTACGACACGCCCGTGGTGATGCTGTCGAAGACGTAGGGCCCCGATCCGATCGGCTCACGGGCGTAGGCGTCGGCTCCCATCTCCTGGTAGGTGTCGGCGGGGACGATGGAGATCAGCGAGGTGTTGCGGGGGAAGGCCGAGAAGGGCTGCTTGAGAGTGAAGCGCACGGTGGTGGCATCCACCGCCTCGACGCTGTCGAGGGAGGAGAGATAGGCGTAGTTCTCCCCGCTCGGATCGCCCAGGATCGTCTCGTACGTGAAGACCACGTCGTCGGCGTCGATGGCCTCCCCGTTGCTCGCCGTGACGTCGGGAGTGAGCGTGAACTCCCACTGGGTGAGGTCGTCGTTCGCCGTCCAGTCCGTCGCGAGCTTCGGCTCGAGGGTGCCGTCGGCGGCGATCTTCACCAGCTGATCGTGGGTGTGGAAGAAGACCGACAGCACCACCAGCGCCCCGGATCGGATGGGGTCCATGGAGCTCGGGTCGGTAGGCAGGGCGGCGGTCAGGCTCGTGCGGGCGGTGTCGCCCGAGCCGGTGGGAGAGTCGAATCCGCCGGCGCATCCGGCGAGGATCACGCTGCCGAGGGTGAGGGCGGCGAAGCCCGTGAGGGCGCGGCGGGCTGTCGAGCGGGTCATGAGAGGGCCTTTCGGGTGGGCGAGTCGGAGAGCGTGGGCGAGTTGTCGAGTGCGGACGAGTCGACGAGTGTGGGCGAGTTGGAGAGTGTGGGCGAGTTGGAGAGCGCGTGGGAGGGGGCGGGATCCGGCGACGCCGAACCGGTCGGCGGGTCGGAGAAGAGGTGCGGGATGGCATCGAGCAGGGTGCGGGTATACGGATGCCGGGGCTCGGCGAAGACACGCTCGGTCGGGCCTTCCTCGACGATGCGTCCGGCCTGCATCACGACGACGCGGTCCGCGATGCCGCGGACGACGCCGAGGTCGTGCGAGACGAAGAGATACGCGAGCCGTTGATCGCGCTGCAGGCCGCCCAGCAGATCGAGCACCTGCGCCTGGATCGAGACGTCGAGTGCCGAGACGGGCTCGTCGAGCAGCACGATCGCGGGGTTGAGGGCGAGCGCGCGGGCGATGCCGACGCGCTGGCGCTGCCCGCCCGACAGGCGGGTGGGGAGACGGTCGTCGAACGAGCTGTCGAGGCCGACCCCGTCGAGCAGCGTCCGCACGCGCGCCGACGTGAAGCCGCGGCGGATCCTCAGCGGTTCACCGACGGAGCGGGCGACGCTCATGCGCGGATCCAGAGCCGACGACGGGTCTTGGAACACCACCTGGGCACGGGAGCGCAGCTCGGCGCTGCGCCCGGCGATGTCGGGTGAGACGGTGCGCCCCTCGAAGCGGATGGTGCCCGCGCTCGCCGGGGTGAGGCCCAGGATGGCGCGCAGCAGCGAGGACTTGCCGCATCCGGACTCCCCGACGACGGCGACCGTCTCTCCCGCGCGGATGCGCAGCGAGACACCGTCGACCGCCCGGGTGCGGCGGCCACGTCGACCGGGGTACTCCACGACGAGGTCGGTCACGTCGAGGGCGGGCTCCTCGGCGGTCTCGACGAGCGCCGGGCGATCCGCCCCGGTCCGGGTCGACGGCGCCGCCGCGAGCAGCCGACGCGTGTACTCGTGTGCGGGGGCCGACAGCACCGCGCGGGTCCCGCCGCTCTCGACGACCCGTCCCGATCGCATCACGACGAGGTCGTCGGTGTGCTGGGCCACGAGGCCCAGGTCGTGGCTGATGAGGGCCAAGGCCGACCCGGTGCGCTCGCGCACCTCGTCGAGCAGCGCCATGACCTGCGCCTGGACCGTCACGTCCAGAGCGGTCGTGGGCTCGTCGGCGATGAGCAGCAGCGGGTCGTTGGCGATGGCCATGGCGATGACCGCGCGCTGGCGCATGCCGCCCGACCATTGGTGGGGCCGCGACGCCGCGCGTTCCGCGGCGTCCCGCACCCCGACCGACTGCAGCAGCTCGACCGCCCGCCGACGGGCGGCGGTGCGCGAGGTGGCGGGGGAGTGGGCCCTGACCGCGGCGGCGACCTGCGCCCCCACCGAGCGCAGTGGATTGAGCGCCGACATCGGGTCTTGGAACACCATTCCGGTGACCCGCCCGCGCATGCTGCGGAGGTCGCGCTCGCCCATCGACGTCACGTCGCGGCCGTCGATGCGGACGTTCCCGGAGGCGACTCGCACGCCCGGGGGCAGCAGGCCGAGGGCTGCGAGCATCGTCAGGCTCTTGCCGGAACCCGACTCCCCGACCACGCCGAGCGAGGACGAAGGCGTGACCTCGAACGACACGTCGTGTACGACGGTGCGGTGACCTTCGTCCGACGTGGCATCCAGACGCAGATTCTCGACGGACAGGACGGGGCGGGTCATCGGCGGGCTCCCTTGCGCAGGAAGGCGCCACGCGCCTCGGCGGTGAACTGCTGACTGAGGAACTGCACGCCGCCCACGGCGAGGAACATCGCGACGCCGGGCAGGATCACCAGCCAGGGGTCGGTGGCCAGATACTTCTGACCGTCGAAGATCATGGCGCCCCAGCTGGGCGTGGGCGGCTGTACGCCGAGACCGAGGTATTCGAGGGAGGCCTCGATGAGCACGATCGTGGCGATGTCGGTGGCCGCGATGATGAGCGTGTGCGGCCAGACGTTCGGCAGCACGTGTCGGGTGAGCGACCAGAAGCGATCGGCGCCCTGCGTGCGCGGTGCGACCACGAAGTCCTGCGCCCGAAGGGCCGCGGCGACGTTGCGCGTCACCCGGGCGTAGCCCACCCACCAGGTGCAGCCGACGACGAGGATCGTGAGACCGGCGCTGGGCGGCACGACGGCGCAGACGGCGATGAGCAGCAGCACGACGGGCATCGCCAGCACGGTGTTCGACAGCACCGACAGGGCGGACTCGATCCGCCCTCCGAAGAAGCCGGCCAGGATGCCGACGGTGGTGCCGATCACCGCGTTGAGGCACACGATGGCCACCGTGATACCGAGGGTGACGGCGGAGGCGAGGGCGATCCTGCTGAACAGGTCGCGCCCGAGCGGGTCGGTGCCCAGCGGGTGCCCCGGGTCGACGAACGGCGGCAGCAGGGCCCGCGACAGGTCCTGTCCGAACGGGTCGAAGCCGGGCAGTACGGGACGAAGCGCGGTCGCGCCGATGACGACGGCGAGCATCACGATGCCGACGACGGCCGAGGGGCGCAGGCGCCGACGACGGGGGCGAGGGGGCGGTGCCGAGGTCGCGGCCTCGGGGATCGGGGGCAGGGCGACGGTGGTCATGAGGTGGCCGTTCGGGGGTCGATGCGGGCGACGAGCAGGTCGACGAGGGTGTTGACGACGACGAAGGCGACGGCGACGAAGAGGAGCCCCGCCTGGACGATCGGGAAGTCGCGCTGGCTCACGGCGGCGGTCAGCAGGCTGCCGAGCCCGGGCCAGGCGAACACCACCTCGACCACGACCGTGCCGCCGAGCAGCCCGCCGAGGTTCAGGCCGGCCATGCCGAGCACCGGCGGCAGGGCGTTGGGGAGCATCTGGGTGAACAAGATGGTCGGTCGGGACTGGCCGATGGCGAAGGCCGTGCGGACGTAGTCCTGCTCGGCTTGATCGCTCAGTGCGGCGTCGAGCAGGCGGAGATACATCACGAACTGTCCGGTGGCGAGGGTCACGACCGGGAGCACGAGGCTCGCGGGACTCGTGCGGCCCAGCGACGGCAGGAGGCCGAGCGAGACGGAGAAGATCAGCACGAGCAGCAGGGCGAAGAAGAAGTCGGGGACCGCTTGCCGCGTGGCGCCGAGCCAGCCGACGATCGCGCGGAGGATCCGGCTGCCGCTGAGGTGGATGACCACGGCGGCAACCAGCGCGAGGGCGAAGCCGGCCAGGAACGCCCAGAAGGCGAGTTCGACCGTGGCGGGGAGGCGCTCCCACACGAGTCCGAGCGCGGACTCGTGCAGCCGGTACGAGTCGCCGAGGTCGCCGACGACGACCCCGCGGAGGAAGTCGAGGTACTGCACGAGCACCGGGCGGTCGAAGCCGAGGCTGGCGTTGAGAGCATCGACGTCGGCGCTGCTGGCGTTGTCGGGGAGCAGGAGTGCGCCCGGGGCGCCGGTGAGGCGACCGAGGACGAAGCCGATCGTGACCACGAGGAAGACCGTGGCGCCGGCCAGGGCGAGGCGGCGGAGGAGGAAGGCGAGCACGGAGGTGACGCTACGGCGCGCAACGGGTATACCAAAGCGATGTAACGAACACGCAATGTGATCCTTACGCCAGCGTCATTTTGGAGTACCAGAGGGCATATTGGACAAGGCGCACGGCCCTGTAAGCCTATTTTGGAATACCAAACGTCGGTTTCTTCGCACGACCCGCTCCTGTCAGGATGGAGGCGTGGACGACGACATCGACGCGACCGGCAGGCGCATCGCGCACATCCTGCGCGAACGCATCATCACCGGCGAGATCGACATGGGGCATCGCCTCGGCGAGCGCGACATCGCCGAAGAGCTCGGCGTCTCGCGGGTCCCAGTCAGGGAGGCGCTGCACGTGCTCGAGGCCGAGGGGTTCGTGTCGTCGGCGCATCGCCGTGCCGCCGTCGTGCATCGCTTCACCGTCGACGACGCCAAGGAGCTCTTCGACATGCGCATGCACCTCGAGCCCTTCGCCGCGGCGCTCGCCGCGGAGCGCGCCGCGGCCGGCGCCGACACCGCAGCGCTCCGGGCCGCGCTCGACGTGGCGCACGTCGCCTCGGTCGCCGCGGCGTCGGCGTCGTCGCGCAACTCCGATCTGCACGACGAGATCTTCGCCCTCGCCGGTCACGCGCTGCTCTCGCGCATGAGCGGTCTGCTCACGGGCCGCACCCGGTGGCTCTTCCGCCTCACGCCCGAACGCGACACCGTCGGTCGGTGGGACGAGCACGCCGAGATGGTGGAGGCGATCGTGGGCGGGCACGTGTCGCTGGCTCAGACGCTCGCCGCCGCTCACGTCGAGCGGGCCCGCGTGGAGTCGATGCCGGGCTTGACCGAGCGCCTTCCGCCCGTCGAGCGGGTGGAGCGTCGCCGCCGCGCGCGACGGGTCGCGACGACGTCCTGATCCGCGCGTCGCCCGCCCCGTGACGGCGCCGGCGGCGCGGGGGCGCGTGTCCGGTCCCTCGGGAGGCCGGGTGCCGGCTCGGAACCGCCGAATTCAGCGGGCGGCGATCTCCTCGGCATCGCGCAGCACGCGCATCGCGTTGCGGCCGGCCAGGGCGAGCAACTCCTCGTCGCTCCACCCGCGCGCGGACAGCTCGGCGAGCAGGCGCGGGTACCCCGAGACGTCGTCGAGTCCGTCGGGCAGATCGCTGACGCCGTCGAAATCGCTGCCGAGTCCCACGTGCGCAACGCCCATGGTGTCGCGCGCCGCCTCGACGTGGTCGGCGACGTCGGACACGCGCACGATCGGCGCCGGGTGAGCCTCAGCCCACCGCGCGAAGGCGCGATGGGCCCCGGCATCCGCTCGGGGGAACTGCGCGACGTTGGCGTCGCGGGCGTCTTCGGCCGACTCGGACGGACGGGGAGCCCGTGGCCAGGGCATCGATGACGTCAGCCCGAACCGACGTTGCGCGACCGCGGCCTCGGCCGACCAGTCGGCGAACGACCGCGAGATGAACTGGGCGACGAAGGCGACCTGCAGCACCCCTCCGGCGGTCGCGAGCCGACGCAGGACGTCGTCCGAGACGTTGCGCGGATGGGCGGCGACCGCGGCGACCCCCGAGTGCGAGAACATCGCGGGCGCACGGGATGCGTCCAGGGCGGCCCGCTGCGTCGCCTCGGAGGTGTGCGAGAGGTCGACGACGATCCCCAGGCGGTTCATCTCGCGGACGATGGCGCGGCCGTCCGCGCTCAGCCCGTGCGAGCGAGGCGCGTCGGTCGCGGCATCCGCCCACTCCAGTGACGAGTTGTGCGTCAATGTCATGGTGCGAACGCCCAGCCGGGCGAACATGCGCAGCACGCCCAGCGACATCGCGATCGAATGACCCCCCTCGATCCCGAGGAACGACGCGATCCGACCCGCGGCGATGCAGCGCTCCGCCTCGGCCACGCTCGTGACGATCTCGATGTCGTCGGGGTAGGCGGCGGCGAACCGGTAGGCGGCATCGATCTGCTCGAGGGTACCGACGGTGGCCTCGGCCTCCGGTTGCAGGCCCGACACGAAGACCGACCACACCTGGGCCGAGACCCCTCCGCGTCGCAGCCGCGGAATGTCGGTGTGGAAGTCGGGCCGGTGATCCTGGAAGCCCTCGACCGCGTATCCCCGGTAGCGACGCAGACCGCACATGAGGTCGTTGTGCGTGTCGAGGAGCACTTCGCCGGCGAGCAGATCCCTGGCGCGGGCGACGGCGACGTCGCTCATCTCGTCGCGGATGCCGGATCGACGGGCATCGGGCCCATTCCGCGGCGTCGCGAGAAGACGAGGGTCGTGTACGTGTCGGCCACGACCGGGTCGCTCGTGACGCAGTCGAGCACGAAGTCGCTCAGGTCGTCGGTCGTCGAAGCCACGACCTCGATGAGGTAGTCGTCCTCTCCGGCGACGAGCCACAGGTTGACCACCTGCGGGAGCTTGGCCATCGCCTCCGCGAATCTCGCATTCTCGGCGCGCGAGTGCTCTTTGAGCTGCACGCGCAGGATGGCGCGCAGGCCCTGGCCGATGCGGCGCGGGTCGACCTCGGCGTGGAAGCCGGAGATGACGCCGTTCTCGATGAGGCTGCGCACGCGCGCCAGGCACGACGAGGGTGCGAGCCCCACGCGATCGGCGAGCTCCTTGTTGGGGATGCGGCCGTCCTGAATGAGCACCGCGACGATCGCACGGTCGACGTCGTCGAGGCGGACGGGCCTAATTATGTTCGGCAGGATGACGGCCTTTCGCTGTGTTCCCGCACGGGGAGACGCTGATTCTGGGTAAGTGCAGAACATAGTACAGAGAAGTTGTTCCGCAACGCCTAAGCGTGCAGAATTTTGCCTAAATACCCGAATGCAACGCGCTGGTCCCCTCGACAGTGCACTGCTCCCATTCCCTGGGTGCGATCACAGCGCGCCCATTCCAGAGAGGGCACCACCAGCAATGAAAAGGTTTCCCAAGGTCTTCACCGCCGCGGTCGCTCTGACCGCCGCGCTGGGCCTTCTCACCGCCTGCAGCGACGGCGGCGCCGACCCCGCGGCATCCGGTGGCGGTTCAGCCCACGTCCTGACCGTCGGCAAGCTGCTCCCGCTCCAGGCTGTCGACCCCCACAAGGTCAACGACGGCATGTCGAACGAGGTGCTGACCGCCGTCTTCGACGGCCTCTACTCCCTCGACGAGAATCACGAGCTCCAGCCCCTCATGGCCGAGAGCTTCGAGAAGTCCGACGACGGCCTCACCTACACGTTCCAGTTGCGTGACACGACGTGGAGCAACGGCGACCCGGTCACGGCGGCCGACTTCGAATACTCGTGGAAGCGACTGGTCAATCCTGCCACGGCCGCACCCAACAGCAACGAGGCGGTGGCCGCCGGCATCAAGAACGCCAACGACATCGTCAACAACGGCATGGACTACAACGAGCTCGGCGTGACGGCGATCGACGACAAGACCCTCCAGGTTGAGCTGGCCGCCGACGTTCCGTACTTCCAGGCGCTGCTGGTGCGTCCCGCATTCCTGCCCGTCCACCAGGCATACCTCGAGGAGGTCGGCGACCAGTACGGGCAGACCCCCGAGACGACGATCTACAACGGTCCCTTCACCTGGGATTCCTGGGACTTCGCGAACAACTTCTCCGCGAAGAAGAACCCCGACTACTGGAACGCGTCGAACACCGACATCGACGAGATCAAGTGGCAGGTCGTCAAGGACTCGCAGACCGCTGCCCTGCTGCAGGAGAGCGGCGACCTGGACTTCACAGAGATCTCCGGAAGCCTGATCGACCGCTACGCCGACTCCGACGAGCTGACCACGGCGCTCGAGGTGCACATGTGGTACATGTACCCGAACCTGTCGAACCCGGCGCTGGCGAACAAGGACATCCGTACGGCCCTCGCCACCTCGTACGACAAGGCGGCGCTGGCGAACGACGTGCTCAAGAACGGCGCCGAGCCGGCCGACTACTTCGTCGGCAAGAACCTCGCGGTCGGACCCGACGGCGAGCAGTTCCGCGACACGGGCGACACCTACCTGCCGTACGACCTGGATGCCGCCAAGGCCGCGTGGGACAAGGGCCTCGCCACTCTCGGCACCGACTCGGTGACGCTCCGTCTGTCGTACTGGGACGACGAGTCCTCGATCGCCCAGGCCGAGTACGTTGCCTCGCAGTGGGAGGCGGCCCTGCCCGGTCTGAAGATCGAACTGACCAGCCAGCCCAAAGCGACGGCGAACGAGCAGGCGCTGGCCGGCGACTTCGACCTGTACCTGTTCCGTTGGGGCCCGGACTACAAGGACCCGATGGCCTTCCTCGAGTTGCTGGCCTCGACCTCGCAGCGGGATTTCGGCGGCTACGCCAACCCCCAGTACGACGCGATCATCGCCGCGGCGCGCACGCCCGAGATGCTCAGCCAGCCCCAGGCTCGCTGGGACAGCCTCCACGAGGCCGAGAGCATCCTGCTCGGCGACGTGGCGGTGTTCCCGACGGTCCAGAACGGCATCGCGATGCTGATCAACCCCGAGGTGCACAACATGGACGTCCGCAACGTCAGCCTGACGTGGAACTACCGCATCGTGACGAAGGACGACTGACGAGATGACCGACTGCCGAGAGGAAGAGGCGAGATGACGGCGAAGAAGACCCTCCGCGAAGTGATGGAGGCGGGCAGCGTCCTGGCGCCGTGCGTGTTCGACTGCTCGTCGGCCCGCGCGGTGGAGCTGGCCGGGTTCGAGGCGATGCTCCTCAGCGGGTCGGAGGTGTCGATGTCCATGAAGGGCATCCCCGACCTCGGTCTGCTCTCGCTCGAGGAACTGCTGTGGGCCGTCGAGCGGATCGTGGACATGTCGCCCCTTCCCCTCGCGGTCGACATCGAGGACGGCTTCGGTGCCAGCCCGCTGCAGGTCTACGAGACCTGCCGGCGGGTGGCCAAGGCCGGCGCGATGGCGGTGCTGATGGAGGACGAGTTCGAACCGGGCTATGCGCGTGACGTCTCGATCGACAACATGCTGCCGCGCGAGGAGTACTACGCCAAGGTGCGCGCGGCGGTGAAGGCCGTCGAGGGCACCGACTGCATGGTGATCGCCCGCAGCAACTACGGCAGCGCGAACCTCGAAGAGGGCATCCAGCGCATGATCGACTGCGTCGAACTCGGCGCCCACGCGACGGTCGTGGTGAACGTCACGACCCTGACGGATGCCGCGGAGGTCGCCCGTCGGGTGCCAGGGCTGAAGATGTTCGCCGACATCAACGCCAAGCGTGGGCTCGAGCAGATGTCCTTCGCCCAGTTGTCCGAGCTGGGGTACGACCTCATCACGATGCACTTCACGATGAAGGCGTCCATGGCCGGCATGCTCGAGGCCGGCCGGGCGAACCTCGCCGAGATGGGCAACACCTTCTCGAACGAGATGCTCCCCGACGAGTACCCCGGTCACAGCGGGATGGCGTTCTTCGCCGCGCAGGAGCTGCTCGACCTCGAGACCGAGTTCACCGGGCGCGCGCGGAGCTTCAACGATCCGCGGGCCATTCACTCCGCCTGACCGCTCAGGCCCACCGCCCCGCCGCGTCTCGTACGCGGCGGGGCGGTTCGGCGTTCGCGACCGAACGAAATTCGGCGCGCGGGTCGAGATGCCGCATCTCTGCGCCGAACGATATTCGGCCGGGCCCCGCACGATCCCGCCGCCCCTCGGCATACGGCGGTTGCATTCGACCAATTCTGAATCTTGTTCGGATGGTTTGCCGATCTGTTTTGTTCTATGCAGGATTGACGCATTGATACCGAACGCTCCGAGACCCGATCCGGATCGACGAAAGAGGAACGATGACTGAATTGGCGGCGCCTACCCTGGCCGCGACCACGACCGTCGAGATCGACGGGTTCTCCCTCGACCTCGACACCATCGCGCTCGTCGCGCGCGGCCTGCCCGACGGCTCGTTCCCCGTCGTGGTGCTCTCCGACGAAGCCCGGCGGGTCACGCTCGAGGCCCGCGCCTACGTCGAGGCGCACTTCCTCGCCGAGGACGCGCCGGCCATCTACGGCATCAACACCGGCCTCGGCCGCCTCATGGACGTCCGTGTCCCGGCCGAGGACCAGGCGCGCTTCCAGCGTCTCGTCATCAACTCCCACTCCGCCGGCATCGGCGAGCCGCTGCCGCTGGACGAGACCCGCGCCCTGCTGCTGCTCCGCGCCAACGCCATCGCCAAGGGCATGTCGGGCGTGCGCATCGAATGCATCGACCGCCTCGTCGAGATGCTCAACGCCGATGTCCTCCCCGTCATCCCCGGGCAGGGCTCGGTGGGTGCATCGGGCGACCTCGCCCCCCTCGCGCACCTCGTGAGCGTCATGGTCGGCCACGAGAAGGCCGAGGCCTACCACCGGGGCGTGCGGATGCCGGCGGTCGAGGCCCTCACCGCGGCCGGGCTGGCGCTGGACTTCGAGCTCAAGCAGAAGGACGTCCTCGCCCTCATCAACGGGTCGACCATCTCGCTCGCGACCGCGTGCCTCGCGCTGACCGACGCGTGGAGCCTCACCCGTCAGGCCGACGTCGCCCTCGCCCTCTCGCTCGAGGCGGTGCGCGGCGAGCTCGACGCGTTCGACGAGCGCATCCACACGGCGCGCAACGCCCCCGGCCAGGTGTCGGTCGCGGCGAACGTCCGTGCCCTGACGCAGGGCAGCGAGCGCACGGTCGAGGAGGCCCGCGAGATCCAGCTCCCCGACGAGCAGCGTCCGGGCGGGTACAAGCGCCGCGTCCAGGACGCCTACTCGCTGCGCTGCGCGCCGCAGGTGCACGGTACGACACGCGAATCGCTGCTGTTCGCCGAGACGCTCCTGGTGCGCGAGGCCAACGCCGCCACCGACAACCCGCTCGTGCTCAGCGACGGCAAGGGTGGCTACGACGTGCTCTCGGGCGGCAACTTCCACGGCGAGCCCATCGGCGTCGCGGCCGACCTCATCGCGATCGCCGTCGCGGAGATCGGGGCCATCTCCGAGCGTCGCTCGTTCCGCCTGACGGACCCGAACCTCAGCTACGGCCTGCCGCTGAACCTCGTCGGCGGTCAGCTGGGCCTGAACACGGGCTTCTCGATCGTGCACTGCGCGGCGGCGGCCATCGCCTCCGAGAACAAAGTGCTGTGCTTCCCCTCGGTCGTCGATTCGATCCCCACCAAGGCCAACCAGGAAGACCACGTGTCGATGTGCACGTTCTCGTCCCGCAAGGCGCGCAGCATCATCAAGAACACGCAGATCATCCTCGGTATCGAGTTCATCCTCGCCACCCAGGGCATCGACCTCGGCGCACCGCACCTCGGCGGGCGTCGCCTCGGTCTCGGCAGCCAGGCCGCCTACGACGCCGTCCGTGAGATCGTTCCGATGACCCGTGAGGACATCTACCAGTCGGAGCAGATGGTCAACGCCCAGGCGATGGTCGTGCTCGGCTCCGTGCTGGAGCGCGTCGAAGAGGTCGTCGGAGGCGTTCGGTGACCCGCGGCACCGGTGGATCGGGCGTCGTCCGCGGCCGCATCGTCACTCCTGATCGCGTGGTCGACGACGGCGCCGTCGTGATCGAGGACGGCCGCATCTCGGCCGTGCTCGAGGGCGACGCCGCGGCGGCTGCCATCGCGGGAGCGGCGCGCGTGCTGGGCGGCCCCGGCCTGCTGGTGCTGCCCGGGGCGGTCGACGCCCACGTGCACGCGTTCTCCGAGCCGACCGAGACCTTCGACGGCGCCACAGCCGCCGCGGCGGCCGGCGGCGTGACGACGATCATCGACATGCCGTACGACGCGGGCAACCCGATCAACACCGCGGCCGCGGTCGCGGGCAAGCGCGAACGGATCGCGGCCGAAGCGCGCGTCGATGTCGCCCTGCACGGCACCGTCCGGCCCGGCGACGGCGTGCGCGACATCGACGGGATGATCGACGAGGGCGTCAGCGGCTTCAAGGTCTCGCTGTTCGAGACCGACCCGGTGCGCTTCCCGCGCATCCCCTCGGACCAACTCCTCGAGGCCTTCACCGTGATGGCCGCCCGCGGTGTGCGCGTGGGCGTGCACGCGGAGGACGGCGAGATCATCTCCGCTCTCGTCGCGGCCGCGAAAGAGGCCGGACGCACGGCCCCCATCGACCACAACCGCACGCGCCCGCCGGTCTCGGAGACCACCTCGGTCGCTCTGGGCCTCGAGGTCGCCGCCGCGGCCGGCGTGCGCTTCCACATCTTCCACGCGAGCCTGCCCGACACCGTGACGCTCGTGACCGAGAAAGCCGCGCACGGCCTGGACGCGACCCTGGAGACCTGCCCCCACTACCTCGTGCTCACCGAGGACGACATGGACCGGCTCGGCCCCCTCGGCAAGATCAACCCCCCGCTGCGCACCTCTGAGCACGCGGAGGGCATGTGGGCGGCGCTCTCCGACGGCCGCATCGACATGGTCACCAGCGACCACGCGCCCTGGCCCCTGTCGAAGAAGGTCCTCCCGGAGATCTTCGACAACGCCTCCGGTGCGCCGGGCGTGCAGACGCTGGTGCCCATCGTCGTCGGCGCCGGGTACTTCGAGGGACGGCTGTCGCTGCTGCGCACCGCCGCGGTCCTCGCGTCGAACCCCGCCCGGGCGTTCGGCATCGACCACCGCAAGGGGTCGATCGCCGCCGGTCTGGACGCCGACTTCGTCGTGATCGACCCGGCGGGCACGACCGAGATCGACGACATGCGCATGTACTCGACCGCCACCTGGAGCCCGTACGCCGGCATGAGCTTCCCGGGACTCATCCACTCCACGATCGTGCGCGGCGAAGAGGTCTACACGGATGCCGACGGCCTCCTCGCCGAGCCCGGCGACGGCGTCTTCCTCGGGCGGGGGCGCTGATGGCCGACCAGTCGATGCGCACCTACCTCGACGACCTCTCCGCCGTCGGCGAGTTGATCGAGGTCGAAAGCCCCGTGGACGCGCGCTTCGAGCTCGCGAGCGTCCTCGCCCTGCTCGACCGCGGCCCCGCCGTGCGGATGACCACCGTCGACGGATCCCCCCACCCGGTCGTCGGCAACGTGCTCAACTCGCGGGAACGACTCGCCCGCGCCATCGGAGCCGACGTGCGCGACCTCCTTCCCCGGCTCGCCGCAGCGATCGCCGACCGGCAGCCGGTCGAGATCGCGACGGACGGCCCCGTCCAGGCCGTGACGCTGCCACCGGCTTCGGTCTGGACGGAGGTCGTGACCCCGACGTTCTTCGAGAAGGACTCCGGCGGCTACATCACCGCGGGCATGATCGTCGCCTACGACCCGGTCACCGGCCACCGCAACGCGTCGTACGCGCGCATCAAGCCGCTCGACGAGACCACCGGCTTCGTCGGAATCGCCCCCAACCACCACCTCACCGCGATGGCGCGCTCGGCGGCATCCGCCGGACAGGGGCTGCCCGTCGCCGTCGTCCTCGGCGCGCACCCGGCCGTCCAGCTCGCCGCGTGCTGCTACCTAGGCCTCGGCGACGACGAGCTCGAGCACGCCGCGGCGCTGCTGGGCGAGCCCGTGCGCGTGGTGCGAGCCCTCACGAGCGAGGTGCTCGTGCCCGCCGACGCCGAGATCGTCGTCGAGGGTCTCATCCACGCCGATCGACCGGTGCACGAGGGACTCGTCAACGAGTACCACGGCATGTACGAGGACTACGGTGACGGCTTCACGTTCGAGGTCACCGCCGTCACCCGCCGCACAGACCCCGAGGTGCACGTCATCCTCCCGGGCCTGTCGTCCGAGCACAGCTACATCGCCGCGCTCCCCATCGCCGCCGGTATCCGCCACGCCCTGCGCAACATCGGATGCGACATCGTCGATGTCGCCGTGACGCACTCCGGCGGTGGACGTGTCGACGTCGTCGTCTCGATCGCGAACGCCCGCCCCGGCGGGGCGAAGCGCGTGATGTTCGGCGCCTTCGCCGCGGTCAGCATGGTCAAACAGGTCACCGTCGTGGATGCCGACGTCGACGTGTGGGACGAGGAGCACGTGCACTGGGCGCGCACCAGCCGTATGCGCTGGGACCGCGACCTCGTGCTGATCGACGGCGTCGCCACCGACCGCAACGTCCCCATGCAGCGCGACGGCATGGTGACCAAGGTCGGCATGGATGCCACGATCACCGCGGGCGACCGCGCGGTGGGGCCCGAGCTCGCCGTCCCGCCCGCCGAGGTCGTTCGCGAGGTGCGCGACCGCCTGGTCGGCGAGGGATGGGGCGAGCGACTGCGCCCCGCGATCGTCGTTCACAGCGCACTCGTGGCCGACGGGGGGAGGATCCGCGCATGAAGACCGACATCGGTCTGCCCGACGCCGCGCGCCTGAGCGCCGACCTGGAGGAGATCTCCCGCCTCGTCGACACCTCTCGTCCGGGCTGGAGCCGGGTGGCCCTCAGCGAGGTCGAGACCGACTCCCGACACCATGTGGCCGCGCTCATGCGCGCGGCCGGCCTCGACGTGCGCGTCGACAACATCGGCAACGTCATCGGCACCCTCGCCGGCACCGGGAGCGACCGCCGCGCGATCGTCATCGGCTCGCACACCGACACCGTCGACGGCGGCGGGCGCTACGACGGCATCGTCGGCGTGCTCGGCGCCATCGAGGTCGCACGGATGCTGCGCGAGAACGGCATCCGTCTGGCGCACGACCTGCGCGTGGTCGACTTCTACAACGAAGAGGCCAATCGCTTCGAACTCTCGTGCCTGGGCAGCCGCGCCCTGGCCGGTTCGCTCACCACGAACCACCTCTCCGCCACCGACGAGACCGGCCGCACCCTCGGCGCCGCGCTCGCCGCGGCCGGCTACGACGACCCGCTCCGAGGCACGCGGTGGGGCGACGACGAGGTGCTCGGCTTCCTCGAGCTGCACATCGAGCAGGGGCCGATCCTCGAGCGCGCGGGTCTGCCGCTCGGCATCGTCACCTCCATCGCCGGGATCTCGCGGTTCCGTACGCTGTTCACCGGTCGCCGCGACCACGCCGGCACGATGCCGATGTCGCTGCGTCACGACGCCGGGTGCGCCGCCGCGGGCGTCGTGCTCGCCGTCGAGAGCATCGCCGGGTCCGCCGACCAGGCCGTGGGCACCGTCGGCGCCGTCACCTTCACCCCCGACGCGACGAGCGTCGTGACCGAGGCGGCACTGCTCACGGCGGAGTTCCGCAGCCCCGACCTCGGCTGGTTCAGCCTGGCGCGCGACCAGATCGCCGAGATCGCGGCGAAGGAGGCCGAGAAGCGCGGCCTGACGCACGAAGTGACCTGGCTGCCGTGGGAACGCCCCACCGCGGTCGACCCGCGCCTGTCGTCGGCGATCGAGCGGTCGATCTCCGCGCTCGGGCACCCGGCCGCTCATCTCTACAGCGGCGCGGGTCACGACGGCGTGCAGATGGCCAAGCTCGGCCCCATCGGCATGATCTTCATCCCCTCTCGCAACGGGCGCAGCCATTGCCCCGAAGAGTTCACCGAACTCGACGACATCGTCGTGGGCGTGCACGCCCTGGCGCGTTCGGTGATCACCCTGGATCAGGAAGGACTCTCATGAACCGCACCCGACAGGAGCCCCCCGGGCGTGTGATCGTCGCGATCACCGGCGCCTCCGGCGTGGGCATCGGCGTCCGCATCCTCGAACTGCTCCGCATGGACCCGGGGCTCCGCAGCGATGTCATCATCTCCAAAGCCGGCGCCATGACGTTGCAGCAGGAGTGCGGCCTCGCTCTGAAGGAGGTCGAGGCGCTCGCCGATGTGGCGCACCGGCCGTCGCACATCGGCGCGTCGATCGCGTCGGGCTCGACGCCGACCTCGGCCATGATCGTGGCACCGTGCACGGTGAAGACCCTCAGCGGAATCGCCTACGGCCTCGCTGACAACCTCGTCACCCGTGCCGCTGATGTCTGCCTCAAGGAGGGCATCCCCACCCTGCTCATGTTCCGCGAGTCGCCCCTGCACCGCGGTCACATCGCGGCGATGGATGCCGTGGCCCGTGCCGGCGGCATCATCGCGCCGCCGGTGCCCGCCTTCTACACCCGACCGCAGTCGGTGGACGAGATCATCGACTCCCTCGCCCGCCGTGCACTCGTGCGCGTGGGCCTGACGCAGTTCCACTCGCGGTCGTGGGAGGGCCTCCCGCGCGACGCGGAGAACGCGGTCGCCGCCGACGTGCGGGGCGACACCGCGGGGTGGGGCGGAGCGCCGTGACCAGATTCGTCCTCACGCGTCTGCTGACCTCGGTCTTCACGATCCTCGCCATCGCGATCGTGATGTTCGCCCTGCTGCAGCTGCTGCCCGGGTCGCCCTTCAACAACGAGAAGCTCGACGAGATCCAGCGCGAGCTCCTCACGCAGAAGTACGGCCTCGACGAGCCCGTCATGCTGCGCCTGGGCACGTACCTGCTGAACCTGCTCCGCGGCGACTTCGGGGTGTCCTACAACCTCATCCCGGACTTCCCCGTCGCGCAGATGCTCGGCTCGCGCCTCCCGGTGACCATCCGCATCGGTCTGCAGGCGCTCGTGCTCGGCGTGGTTCTGGGTCTCCTCATCGGCATCGTCTCGGCGATCAAGAAGCGCGGCTGGTTCGACAACCTGTCGACGTTCGTCTCGGTGATCGCCTTCAGCGTCCCCTCGTTCGTCATCGCGCTGCTGCTTGTCTACTTCGTGGGCTTCGAGTGGAAGTTGCTCCCGATCCGTTACTCGGAGGACGACCCGTTCGTCTCGAGCATCCTGCCGACCATCTCGCTCGCCGCGTACGTGATGGCCGTCACGGCGCGTTACGCCCGGTCCGAGATGCTCGACTGCCTCGACAGCGACTACATCCTGCTGGCCAAGGCGAAGGGGCTGAGCCCCGCGAAGGTGATCGGCCGGCACGCGCTGCGCAACACGATGGTGTCGATCATCACCGTGCTCTCGCCCCTGCTCATCGGCTTGATCACCGGCTCGGTCGTGATCGAGCAGATCTTCGGGGCCCCCGGCCTCGGGCAACTCCTGCTGACGGCCATACAGAACGTCGACTACAACATCGTCATCGCCATCAGCCTCGTGTACAGCGTGATCTACATCATCGTGATGCTCGCCGTCGACGTGCTCTACGGCCTCATCGATCCCCGCATCCGATTGGCAGGACAGACGCGATGACCGACCCCAACGTGCAGCCGGACCGCATCGCACCCACGACCGCGCTCGACCCGGGCATCGCGCCCGAGGGGCTGCGGCTCGTCTCGGATGCGAATCGTCCCCTCACCTCCGTCATCGCGGCCGGCCGCAGCGGCCGGGGAGGGCTCCACGACATCGTGCGCCGCTTCCGTCGCAACGTGCCCGCGATGGTGGGCCTGGCGGTGCTCGCCGTCATCGTGCTGTTGGCCGTCGTGGTGCCCTTCTTCCCCACGGCCGGCGACACCGCCAACGTCGCCTACCGGTTCCTGCCGCCCAAAGTGCCGGTCCTCGACGCACTGGGCGTCCTCGACGGCACCCGCGACGGCGTCGACCAGTACGCGAAGGCGAACGTCCCCGCGGGGACGTACTTCCTCTTCGGCACCGACGAGCTCGGACGCGATCTGTTCGAGCGCGTGTGGAGCGGAACCCGCGTCTCGCTGCTGGTGGCCCTCATCGCCTTCGCCATCGACATCGTGATCGGCATGACCTACGGGCTGATCTCGGGCTACTTCGGCGGCCGCATCGACGGCGGCATGCAGCGTGTCGTGGAGGTGCTCTCCGGCATCCCCCAGCTGGTGATCGTCACCCTCTTCGTGGTCGCGGTCGGTCCGGGTATCGGCGCGATCGTGTTCGGCCTGCTGCTCAGCAACTGGTTGGCCATGAGCCGTGTGGCGCGCGCCCAGGCGCTGCGGCAGAAGGGCGAGGAGTACGTGCTCGCCTCACGCACGCTCGGGGCGCGCAACGGCCACATCGTGTTCGTCGAGATCCTGCCGAACATCCTGGGTCCGATCGTCACGATGAGCATGTTCTCGATCCCCGCGGCCATCTTCACCGAGTCCTACCTGTCGTTCGTGGGGCTCGGTGTGCAAGCGCCCATGGCGTCTCTCGGCTCCCTGGTCAGCATCGGCTACAAGTCGTTCCTCTCCTACCCTTCGCTCGTGATCATCCCCGTGGTGGTCCTGGGCCTGCTCATGGTCGCCTTCACACTCGTCGCCGACGGGCTCAAGGAAGCGACCGATCCCCGTCTCATCAGCCGGAGAGGATGACCGTGACCGCGAACGAAACAACCGCAGGCGGCCGTACCCGCCGCCGTGTGCTGTCGGTGCGCGACCTCGCCATCGAGTTCCAGGGCGACACCGCCATCACAGCCATCCGCGGCGCAAGCTTCGACCTGTACGAGGGCGAGGTGGTCGCGATCGTCGGCGAGTCCGGCAGCGGCAAGTCGGTCACCGCCCGCGCGATCCTCGGCCTCATGGCCTCGAACCAGCGCATCACGGCGGGCTCCATCGAGATCACCCGGTACGGCGACGACGGCACCCCCGTGACTCGCGACATCGCCCAGATGGGCGAGAGGCAGATCCGACGCGAGATCTGCGGGCGCCGCGTCGCCATGGTGTTCCAAGACGCCCTCACCTGCCTCGACCCCACCATGACCGTCGGCAAGCAGGTGATGGAGGGGATGCAGGAGCACTTCGGCCTGGATCGCCGCGCGGCGCGCGCCCGGGCCGTCGAACTCCTCGCAGAGGTGGGCATCGACCAGCCCGAGCGCCGCTTCAAGCAGTACCCCCACCAGCTGTCGGGCGGTATGTGCCAGCGCGTGAACATCGCCATCGCCCTGTCGTGCAACCCCGACATCCTCATCTGCGACGAGCCGACCACGGCGCTGGATGTGACCATCCAGCTGCGCATCCTCGAACTGCTCACGCGCCTGCAGGCCGAGCGCGGCCTTTCGGTGATCTTCATCACCCACGATCTGGGCGTCGTGGCCACCGTCGCCGATCACGTCAACGTCATGTACGCCGGGCGCATCATCGAGCAGGGCACTGCCGAGCAGGTCTTCTACGACCCCCGGCATCCGTACACCTGGGGACTGCTGTCGGCCATGCCCGACCTCGCCACCGACGCCTCGGAGCTGTTCGCGATCCCCGGGAGCCCCGCGACCCTGGCGAACCTTCCGGAGGGCGACCCGTTCGCGGCGCGCAATCCCTTCGCGCTCGAGATCGATCTGGTGCGCGAGCCGCCCCTCTTCGACGTCGGCGAGGGCCACCGGGTCGCCTCGTGGCTCGCCCACCCCGACGCCCCGGACGTCGACATGCCCGCGCCCCTGCGCCACAAGATCGACGCGATGCTGGCCCTGCACGAAGGATCGAACCGATGACCACCGCTGAGCAGACCCTCCTGTCCGTCCGCGGCCTCACCCAGATCTTCCGTCTCGGCCGGCACCACTCCGTGACCGCGATCGGAGGGGTGTCGTTCGACATCCACCGTGGCGAGACGTTCGGCCTCGTGGGGGAGTCGGGCAGCGGCAAGTCGACCATCGGGCGCTCGATCATCCGCCTCCTCGACCCCACGAGCGGCGACGTCACCCTCGCGGGCGACCGCATCAGCGGGCGGCTGAGTCCGTCGGCGCGTTCGCACCTGCGCTCCAGCATCCAGATGATCTTCCAGAACCCCATGTCGAGCCTGAACCCGCGCAAGAAGGTGTTCGACATCGTCGCGCAGGGGCTCATGACCCAGCACCGCTACGCCACCACGGCGGAGCGGGACGAGAAGGTCTACGCGATCCTCGAGAAGGTCGGCCTCGCGCGCGAGTACGCCGATCGCTACCCGCACCAGTTCTCGGGCGGCCAGCGCCAGCGCATCGGCATCGCCCGGGCCCTGGTCATGCAGCCCGACCTGGTGATCGCCGACGAGTGCGTCTCGGCTCTCGACGTGTCGATCCAGGCGCAGGTCGTGAACCTCATGCGTTCGCTGCAGAAGGAGCTCGGAACGGCCTACCTCTTCATCGCGCACGATCTGGCGATGGTGAAGTACATCTCCGATCGCATCGGCGTCATGCACCGCGGCTACCTCGTCGAGACGGGCGCCACGGCCGAGATCTTCGGTTCGGCCGTGCACCCCTACACGCAGTCGCTGTTGCGCGCGGTGCTCTCGGCCGATCCCCGTGCGATGCGCCGCCGCACGGCATCCGCGCCCTACGACCCGGTCGCGCTGGGCATCGACTACGGCGAAGGCAGCGAGCACACGCTGTCGGAGACCCACCGCGTGCTCGCCACCGATGCGCAGCTGGCGGAATGGACGGCGGTCGAGCCGACAGCGTGACAGCGGGATCGAGCGGACGCGTCGCCGCCGAGGTGTCCGAGGTGCCGTGACGGGCCTCAGGCATCGATAAACGCGATCCGCGCGCATAAACGCCCCGTCAACGCGTTTTTGCGCGCGGTTCGCGTTTATCGGCGAGGGCAGCCGCGTCCGTAGCCGCAGCGGCGCGGAACGTCAGATCAGGCCCAGCTCCGCGAACGCGTTGTGCACGCCGTCCTCCAGGACCGCGGTCGTCACACGGCCGGCGAGGCGCTGCAGCTCGGGTTCGGCGTTGCCCATCGCGACGGGCGTGCCGACCACCTCGAACATCTCGACGTCGTTCCAGCTGTCGCCCATGCCGATGGCATCCGTCGCCGACAGCCCGAGCACGTCGAGCACCTCGGTGATGGCCGAGCCCTTGGTCACACCCGCCTGTCCGATCTCGCCGTTCGAGCCGCCGGGCAGGGGCATCGAACCGGGGATGACGTGGAAGCGGGCGCCGAGCTCGGCCGCGGCGTGCGCGACGGTGTCGGGGGAGGGGCTGACGAACACCGCCTTCGCGACGCGGTCGCGGTCCACCTCGTCCACGGCACGCAGGTCGCGCTGGCGGTGTTCGATGTCGGACGGCAGCCCGAGCGCCTCGAGTTCTTCGACCCGCTGGGCGTGGCGGGCACGCAGGAAGTCGTCCATCGTCTCGGCCATTCCGGGCGAGGCGTGCACGGCGTCGTGCGTCTGAAGGAAGTAGTGGATGTCGTGGGCTCGGAAGTACGCCTCCAGGGCGTCGACGTCGCCGCGAGGAAGGGGGCGCTCGACGAGCGTCTCGCCGTCACGGGTCGCGTAGGCGCCGCCGTTGGAGATCGCGCCGTCGAAGCCGATGGCCATGACGTCGGGGTGGATGTCGGCCTCGGCGCGGCCCGTGCACAGCCACACGAGGTGGCCGTTGGTGCGGGCCTGGCGGATGGCCTCGACCGTGGAGGGCGCGATCACCGAGCCGTGCTCGAGGATCGTGCCGTCGACGTCGAGGAAGGCGATGCGGGTCATGGTGCACTCCAAAGGGGCGGCCCCGGGCCCAGAGGGCCCGGGGCCGAACCGGACGGGGGTCAGCGGGTGAGGGATGCGCCGTTGGATCGGATGACGTCGGCGTACCAGCCGAACGACTTCTTCCGGTAGCGATCCAGCGTTCCGGTTCCGTCGTCGTTTCGGTCGACGTAGATGAAACCGTATCGCTTGCTCAGCTGAGCGGTGCTGGCGCTGACGATGTCGATGCAGCCCCACGAGGTGTAGCCGAGCACGTCGACGCCGTCTTCGAGCGCCTCGCCGACCTGCACGAGGTGGTCGTTGAGGTAGGCGATGCGGTAGTCGTCGACCACGGTCTTCTCGCCGTCGACCTCGACGAGCTGGTCGCGCGCGCCCAGGCCGTTCTCGACGATGAACAGCGGTTTCTGCCAGCGGTCCCAGAACTGGTTCAGCACCAGGCGGAGCCCCACCGGGTCGATCTGCCAGCCCCACTCGCTCGCTTCGAGCGTGGGGTTGGCGATGCCGCCCATGATGTTGCCCTCGCCCTCGGCGCGCTTCGCGGGATCGGCGGTCTCGGCGATCGACATGTAGTAGCTGAACGAGACGAAGTCGACGGTGTTCGTCAGGTCGTCGCGGTCCTGGTCGGTGATCTCGAGGGCGATGCCCTTCTCGCGCAGCGTCCGCAGGAAGTACCCGGGGTATTCGCCGCGCGTGTGCACGTCGCCGTAGACGAGGTTGCCGTGGTCGGCATCCATCACGGCGCGCGCGTCGTCGGGCGACGGGGTCAGCGGGTAGATCGGCATCGACAGCACCATGCAGCCGACCTTCGCCTCGGGGGCCACCTCACGGGCGATCCGGGTGGCGCGGGCGGATGCCACGAGCTCGTGGTGCATCGCCTGGTAGAGCTGCTGCTCGGGCACGCCGCCCTCGGGGATCGGGATGCCACCGCTCATGAACGGCGCGTGCAGCAGCGAGTTGATCTCGTTGAACGTGAGCCAGTACTTCACGCGTGAGCCGAAGCGCTCGAGGAGCGTGCGGGCGTAGCGCTCGTAGAAGCCGATCAGCTCGCGGTTCGTCCATCCGCCGTAGGCCTCGGCCAGGTGGAGGGGCGTCTCGTAGTGCGAGATCGTCACGAGCGGCTCGATGCCGTGCTTCTCGAGCTCGTCGAGCACGCGGTCGTAGAAGGCCAGACCCTCTTCGTTGGGCTCGGTCTCGTCGCCCTTCGGGAAGATGCGGCTCCATGCGATCGAGAACCGGTAGACGCCGAAGCCCATCTCGGCGAAGAGCGCGATGTCCTCCGCGTAGCGGTTGTAGTGATCGATGCCGACGAGCTTGAGGTTGTCGGGCGTGGGGCGGTCGCTGCGGGGAGCCGAGATGCCACGGGGCATCACATCCTGCACCGACAGGCCCTTGCCGCCCTCGTCGTACGCGCCCTCGATCTGGTTGGCGGCGGTCGCGCCGCCCCAGAGGAAACCGTCGGGGAAGGGGGTGTTCGTCATTGTTCGTGTCTCCGGGGGATCAGCGGGCGGTGGTGAGGGAGTCGACCGAGACGGCGCGGAACAGCGTCTCGCCGTGCGAGAGGGGTCCGGATGCCACGTCGGCGACGTCGGGGTACAGGTCGCCGTTGGTGACGATGACCGGGGTGATCAGGTCGTATCCGGCCTTCTCGATGGCGGCGCCGTCGAACTCCACGAGCAGGTCGCCCGCTTTGACCTCGGTGCCGGACTGCACCTTCAGGGTGAAGTGGCTGCCGCCGAGTTTGACGGTGTCCAAGCCCACGTGGATGAGCAGCTCGACGCCGTCGGTGCCCCGCAGACCGATCGCGTGACCGGTGGGGAAGGCGGCCACGACCGTGCCGTCGAAGGGGGCGTAGACCGCGCCCGAGGTCGGACGGATCGCGACGCCCTTGCCGAGGGAACCGTCGGCGAAGGCGGCATCCGGAACCTCGGCGAGGGGCACGACGGTGCCGTCGACGGGGTTTCGCACCACGGTGTCGGTGGCCACGGCGGGAGTCGCGGGGGCGGTGGCGTCGACCGGGTCCTTGAAACCGAGCAGGACCACCAGCAGGAACGGCACGATGATCGCGACCGCGAGACCGATGCCGAGCATGACCATGTTGCCGTTGCCGAGCAGGGCCGGCAGAGCGAGACCGGAGGGGACGACGAACGCCGTCGAGAAGACTCCGCCCATCGCGATGAGCGCGCCACCGAGCGCGCCACCGACGATGCCGAAGGCGAAGGGGCGCTTCAGCGGCAGGTTGATGCCGTAGATCGCGGGCTCGGTGATACCGGCGAGGAAGCCCGAGAGGGTGGCCGGGGCGGCGAGCGAGCGCAGGTTCTTATTGCGGGTGCGCACGAGCACACCGGCGACCGCGGCGGCCTGGGCGAGGACGGCGGCGAACACCGGACCGATGAGCAGGATCTGACCGGTGGTCTGGTATTCGAGCTGGAACAGCGGCACGAGGCCCCAGTGCAGACCGAAGATGACGAAGACCTGCCACAGGCCGCCCATGATGGCGCCGCCCAGCCAGGGGAGGGTCTGGAAGACCCAGCCGATACCGGCCGCGAGGCCACCACCGACGAGGCTCGAGATCGGGCCGATGACGAGGAACACCAGCGGCACGGCGATGAGCACGACGATCATCGGCGTCAGGAAGCGGCGAACGGCACCGGGGAGCACCTTCAGCAGGAAGCGCTCGGCGTGGCTCTGCAGCCACACGATGATGATCACCGGGATGACGCTGGAGACGTAGCTGACCATCGTGACCGGGATGCCGAAGAAGGTGATGTCGGGCTGGCCGTTGAGCGCGACGATGGAGGGGTAGACCAGGGCCGCGGCGATGGCGAACGAGGTGAACTCCGACGCCTTGAAGTACCGGGCCGCGGTGATCGACAACGCGATCGGGAGGAAGTTGATCAGCGCGTCGGAGAGGGCGTTGAGGATCGTGTAGGTGGTGGTCGTGGCATCCAGCCAGCCGAAGGTGACGGCCGCGGCGAGGAACGCCTTCAGCAGGCCCGTGCCGGCCAGCGCCCAGAGGATGGGCGTGAAGATCGCCGAGATCATCTTGATGAAGCGGTTGAAGAGGTTGCCCTTGGGTCCCTCGTCGTCGCCTTCGCCGCCCGCGCCGCCGAGCTTCGTCTGCGCCTGGATCGCGGCATAGACGTCGGGAACGTCGTTGCCGATCACGACCTGGTACTGCCCACCCGCTTGCGCGGTGGTGATGACGCCCGGGGTGGCGCGCAGGGCTGCGGCATCCGCTTTGCCCTCGTCCTTCAGCACGAACCGGAGCCGCGTGGCGCAGTGCACCATCGAGGTGATGTTCGTCTCTCCGCCGACGCCGGTCAGAACCGCCGCCGCTGTCTTCGCGTGATCCACCATCGGAATCCGCCTGCCTTTCGCCGCTTCGGTGCGGCCTGTTCGAATGTTCTGTGGCGACGACCCCGGGTGTTTTCGGGCAATAAAAAAGACCCGAATCCGTTCATCGCTCGTCAGCGATGTGGATTCAGGTCTTGCCCGCTCGCGCGGTAACAATCCGGAAATCGTCGGCAGGTGTGAGCCTGCGTCGGTGACTATAGCACCGGTGCGTCGGGTCCGCCAGAGGTGTCTGCGCGACCCAGGCTCGTCGCGAGGCGCTCGACGTGCACCGTGAGGTACAGCACCTCCTCGTCGGTCAGGGTCGACCCGGTCGCCGCGAGCACGTAGGCCTTCACCCCCTCGGCGATACCGAACGCACGGGGGTAGCGGTGCTTCGCGAACTCGAAGAACGACGAGTCTCCGCTGGTGAGCATCGCGCGGTTCACGAGACGTTGCAGAAGGAAACGCACGTGCAGGATGAACCGCGCGTAGTCGGGGCTGTCGGTGTCGAGCGTGACGCCGAGGCCGGTCTCGACGGTGCGGACGACGTGCTGCACCCGGCGGAAGAGCAGCGCCGCCGTGCCGTTGGGCTCGTCGCGAGTGGCGTTGAGCAGGTGCATCGTGAGGAACACCCCCTCTTCGGGCGGGAGCTCGCGATCGAGGGATGCCGCGATCGAGGCCGCCATGTGCTCCGCCGCGCGGGACTCGTCGGGGTGGAGGATGCGCAGCTCGGGCATCGAGGTGCCGGGGATGCGGATGCCCTGGTCGAGGCGCTCGATGACGTAGTTCACGTGATCGATGACCGCGAGCGGAAGGCGCCGACCCAGATCGCGACCGAGCTCGCGCTCGGCTTCGTCGACGGCGTGGAGCACCGCCTGCACGAGCGCGTACGGAGCGTCGGTCAGCAGCTTCTGCGCGTGCGCGGTGTCGGTTGCCTGGTCGAGCACGAAGGTCTTCTCGACCTTCGAGGGATCGACGCGCCCCTCGTGCTTCAGCTGGAAGCCGATGCCCCGGCCCATCAGCACGCGCTCGCGGCCGTCGGCGTCGATCGCCACGACGACGTTGTTGTTCAGCAGCTTCTGCACGCCGCCGGGCGGGATGGAGGCGTCACCGGCACCGGGCATGGGATGCAGTTTAGAGCGGTGGCCGGGACGGCGGTTGGTCCGCATCGCGCCGTCGGACACAACGCAGGAGGTTCGGTGGACGGATGCAGGGGGACGCCGTCATCGCCGGGTTCCGCGTTGCCGCGGGCTTGGAATCTCCTGCGTTGTGTCCTGCCGGCGAGGGTGCGAGGCGCCCAGCCGCGGTGCAGGCGCGCCCCGGTACCCTGGAAACCATGACCGACCAGCCCCCCGTGCGCACCACCACACCCCGGCAGGCGCGCCCCGCGGGGGCCCCGGCCGACACCGCCGTCCGCGAGACGCGGCCGAAAGACACCGGCATCCGCCAGGTGCGACCGAAGACCGAAGGTTGGCAGCAAGCCAAGGACGAGACCGGTCGCCCGCTCCTGCAGTTCGCCAGCCCCAAGCGCGGCAAGCCGCCCGTGCACCTCGCCGACCTCACGCCCGTCGAGCGCGTGGCGAAGGCGAAGGAGCTGGGGCTTCCCGGCTTCCGCGCCAAGCAGCTCGAGAAGCACTACTTCACGCACTACACCTCAGACCCTGCCGACATGACCGACCTGCCGGCATCCGGTCGCGACGAGCTGGTCGCGGGAATGCTCCCGCCGCTGCTCACCGAGGTGCGCCGACTCGAGACCGATCGCGGCGACACCATCAAGTTCCTCTGGAAGCTGCACGACGGTGCGCTCGTGGAGTCGGTGCTCATGCGCTACCCCGGCCGCATCACGCTGTGCGTGTCGAGCCAGGCCGGGTGCGGAATGAACTGCCCGTTCTGCGCGACGGGGCAGGCGGGCCTGACCCGCAACATGTCGGCGGCCGAGATCATCGAGCAGATCGTGCGGGCGAACGCCCTCATCGCCGCAGGCGGACTGGGCGGAAAGAAGAGCACCGACCACTCGCTCGATCGCGTGTCGAACATCGTCTTCATGGGCATGGGTGAGCCGCTGGCCAACTACAACCGCGTCATGCAGGCGGTGCGCGTCATGGTCGACAAGGACCACGGGCTCGGCATGAGCGCCCGCGGCATCACGGTGTCGACCGTGGGGCTCGTCCCCGCGATCAAGAAGCTCGCCGACGAAGACATCCCGGTGACCTTCGCCCTGTCGCTACACGCCCCCGACGACCACTTGCGCGACGAGCTCATCCCGGTGAACTCGAAGTGGAAGGTCGACGAGGCCCTGGATGCCGCCCGCTCCTACTTCGAGAAGACCGGTCGCCGCGTCTCGATCGAATACGCCCTGATCAAAGACATGAACGACCACGCGTGGCGTGCCGACCTGCTGGCCGAGAAGCTCAACGCCCGCGGCCGGGGGTGGGTGCACGTGAACCCCATCCCGCTGAATCCGACTCCGGGCTCGATCTGGACGGCATCCGAGGTGCCCGTGCAGAACGAGTTCGTGCGGCGCCTGAACGACGCCGGAATTCCGACGACCCTGCGCGACACCCGCGGCAAAGAGATCGACGGGGCGTGCGGCCAGCTCGTGGCGACCGAGGACGACGAGGCGGCTGCCGCGGTCACGCCCGTCGGTTGAGACCGTTCCGGGCGCCACGGGCGTCAGACGTGCGGCTTGTGCCGGCGCAGATCGTCGAGCGCCTGCCGGGCGTGCGCGTCCCGCGTGCGACGCGCGGCTTCAAGGTCGCCGCGCCCCGCGGTCGATGGTTGCCAGGACTCCTCGGCACATCCGCAGACTCCGAATGAGCCCGCCCCGCCAGACTGAGGGCATGAGCGAGAGCGTCGTCGAAGTCGAGAACCTACGCAAGACCTACCGGGGCGGCGTCGAAGCGCTGCGCGGCGTGACATTCGACATCCGTCGTGGCGAGACGTTCGCGCTGCTCGGACCCAACGGCGCGGGTAAGAGCACCGTCATCGAGATCCTCGAGGGGTACCGCGACCGCACCGGAGGTGACGTGAGCGTGCTCGGCGTCGACCCGCACCGCGGCGGTCTCGACTGGAAGGCGCGCCTCGGCATCGTGCTGCAGAACACGGGCGAGGCGCCCACCGCGAGCGTGCGGGAGCTGCTCGCCCACTTCGCTTCGTTCTACCCGCGGCCGCGCGACGTCGACGAGGTGATCGCGTCGGTGGGGCTGACCGAGAAGGCGAAGGTCAGCGTCCGCAAGCTCTCGGGCGGACAGCGCCGCCGCGTCGACGTGGCGCTCGGTATCGTCGGTCGTCCCGAGTTGCTGTTCCTCGACGAGCCCACGACGGGGTTCGACCCCGAAGTGCGGCGGCAGTTCTGGGACCTGATCCGCGATCTGCAGCGCGAGGGCACCACCATCCTGCTCACCACCCACTACCTCGACGAGGCCGCCGAGCTCGCGGAGCGCGCAGCCATCATCGTCGGCGGGCAGATGGCATCCGTCGGTCGTATCGACGAGCTCGGCGGGCCCGACGCGCGGGTGCCGCTCGTGCGGTGGCGCGAGGGTGGAGTGACGCGCGAGGAGCGCACCGACGACCCGGGGGCGTTCGTTTCCGCCCTGTACGCCCGAGGCGGCGAGCCGGAGCGGCTCGAGGTCGTGCGTCCGAGCCTCGAGGACGTGTACCTGTCGTTCCTCGGTGCCGACGAGCGCCGCACTGCCGCCGCGGGCGGTGCCGCGTGAGCCGGGTGCTGCGGCTGGGGGCCGCGCGCGTCGCGTTCGAGGTGCGCGCGTACTTCCGGCAGGGCGACTCGGTCTTCTTCACGTTCCTCTTCCCGGTGATGATCCTGCTGATCTTCGCCGTCGCCTTCGACGCGCAGACCTTCGGTCCGCCCGGCGACGAGGTGGATGCCGCGCAGTTCTACCTCCCCGCCATGCTCGCCGCCGGCGTGCTGCTGTCGGGGCTGCAGAACATGTCGATCGACATCGCGATGGAGCGCAGTGACGGCACGCTCAAGCGCCTCGGCGGAACCCCGCTGAGCCCGGTGTCGTACTTCATCGGCAAGCTCGGCCAGGTGCTGGTGACGGGCTTCCTGCAGTCGGTGCTGCTGATCGTGGTCGCGGCGGTGTTCTTCGGCGTTCCGTTGCCGACCGAGCCGGAACGGTGGCTGACGTTCGCGTGGGTGTTCCTGCTGGGCGTCACCACCTGCGCGATCCTGGGCATCGGGCTGTCGGCGCTGCCGCGCACCGGCCGCAGCGCCACCGGCGTCGTCATCCCCATCGTGCTGCTGCTGCAGTTCATCTCGGGCGTCTACATCAACTTCGCCGCCCTACCGGAGTGGCTGCAGAACGTCGCGAGCGTCTTCCCGCTGAAGTGGCTCGCGCAGGGCTTCCGGTCGGTGTTCCTGCCCGAGAGTTTCGCGGATGCCGAGCCCTCGGGCTCGTGGGACCACCCGCTCATCCTGCTGGTGACCCTGCTCTGGCTGGTGGTCGGGCTCGCTCTGGTGCGGGCGACGTTCCGCTGGATCCGCAAGGACGCCTGACGCGGCGCAACGCATCCGCGCCCAACGCATCCGCGTGCGCGGCGGCCGCACGCGGGCGGCCCCGCACTGTTCTCCACGCATAAACGCTTTCGGCGACGATAAACACGCTCTCCTCGCGTTTTTGCGCACAGATCGCGTTTATGCGTGCGGGGGCGGACGCCGCGACGCTCGCGCGGGGTGAGCGCGAGCGGTTAGCGAGAAACGCGATTCGCCGGCAGAAACGCGTGCTCTCGGCGTTTGTGCACGCGGACAGCGTTTCTCGATGGAGGGAAGGGAAGCCGCGGCCCCGGTGTCGGAGGGGAGCGTTAGCGTGGAGGGATGGTTGGTTATCGCTACCTCGGAAACAGTGGATTCAAGATTTCGGAGATCACCCTCGGCAACTGGGTGACCCACGGGTCGCAGGTCGGTGACGACGCCGCGATCAAGACCGTGCATGCCGCCCTCGATGCGGGCATCACGACGTTCGACACCGCCGACACCTACGCCAACACGGCGGCCGAGACGGTGCTGGGCAAGGCCCTCGAGGGTCAGCGGCGCGAGTCGCTCGAGATCTTCACGAAGGTGTACTTCCCCACCGGCCCCATGGGGCCCAACGACACCGGTCTCAGCCGCAAGCACATCATGGACTCCATCAACGGGTCGCTGAAGCGTCTCGGCACTGACTACGTCGATCTCTACCAGGCACACCGCTTCGACTACGAGACGCCGCTCGAAGAGACGTTCCAGGCGTTCGCCGACGTCGTGCGCCAGGGCAAGGCGCTCTACATCGGCGTGTCCGAGTGGACCGCCGAGCAACTGCGCGAGGGTCACGCGCTCGCGAAGCAGCTCGGCATCCAGCTCATCTCGAACCAGCCGCAGTACTCCATGCTGTGGCGCGTCATCGAGGGCAAGGTCGTGCCGACGAGCGAAGAGCTCGGCATCTCGCAGATCGTCTGGTCGCCCATGGCTCAGGGCGTGCTGAGCGGCAAGTACCTGCCCGGTCAGCCGGTGCCCGAGGGCTCGCGCGCGACCGACGAGAAGAGCGGCGCCACCTTCATCAAGCGGTTCCTGCGCGACGAGACGCTCGAGGCCGTGCAGCGGCTCAAGCCCATCGCCGACGAGGCCGGGCTCGGCATGCCGCAGCTCGCGATCGCGTGGGTGCTGCAGAACCCCAACATCGCTGCGGCGCTCGTCGGTGCCTCGCGTCCCGAGCAGCTCGCCGACACCGTCAAGGCGTCGGGTGTGACCCTCGACGCCGACACCCTCGCCGCGATCGACGCGGCCCTGGGCGACGAGGTCTTCTCCGACGCAGAGAACACGTACGAGGTCTCGCCGAAGCAGCGCCTGGTCTGACGCACGAGCGACAGCGGGTCGGGCGTTCGCGTCCGGCCCGCTTCCGCGTGTGGGGGCGTCTGACGCCGCGCTGCGTGGGCGGTGGCAGTGGGCCGTAGCCGTGGGCCGTGGGCCGTGGGCCGTGGGCCGTGGGCCGTGGCCGTAGCCGTGGGCCGTGGGCCCTAGGCGGTGAGCGGTGAGCGGTGGGCCGCGTGCCGCGTGCCTCGTGCCGCGGCGCCCGGCGCGGCGGATGACGAGACCGCATCGGATCGTCGAGACCGCATTCGATTGCACCCCAACGGATGCGGCCTCGGCGAACGACTGCGGTTTCGACGGCGCCGACGTCCGGCCGGGTCGCGCGCTTGGCGCCGACGTCCGGCTGGGCCGCGCGCCTGGCGCTGACGTCCGGCCGGGCCGCGTGCCTGGAGCTGTCGTCCGGCCGGGCGGCGCCCGCGGCGCTGGGCAGCGCCTCAGGTGCCGCTCAGGAGCGGGCAGGGATGGCGACGTACCCTGTGCGAATGTCCTTTTCCGCTCACCGGCCCGGCCGCTTCGGCTCCGACGGCCGCATCGAGTTCACGACGGACGAGGAACGCGAGCAGTATCTCGATGACATCCTCGCCGCGCAGAACTCCGCCGCGCCGCATTCGGCCGAACCTGCCACCGCCCGGCAGGAGCACGCCTCCGAGCCGTGGGACGCACCGCCCGCCGACGACGAGCCGCGCGATCCGTTCGTCGACGACGAGACCCTCCGCCTCGACCGAGATGCTTCCGAACCGTCTCCCGATGACGAGACCGTCCGCTACGACCGCGATACCGCGGCATCCACTCCCCACGACGAGACCCTCCGCCTCGACCCCCCACCCGCGGCATCCGTGTCCGACGATGAGACCCTCCGCTTCGACCGCGAGTCGGTCGGGGTCGCGCCGGAAGCTCGCGCGCCGCAGCCCGAAGCGGCACCGAGCCCGATGGCATCCGAACCCCGTCAGCCGCGTCTGCGCCGCCACGATCCGCGTCGGCCGCGCCTCTCGCTGATCCGGAGGATGGCCGTTCTCGGCGGCGCGGACAACGACGTGCTCGACGAGGTGCCCGAAGAGGTGCCGCGCTTCGTTCAGATGTTCCTCGTGCTCGGGGGCACGGCCCTCGTCTCGGCGCTGTCGATGATGTTCGCGCTGATGACCGGCGTGCGCGTCAGCATCCTGCTGGCGATCCCGCTCGCCATCGTGTGGGGCCTCATCATCTTCAATCTCGACCGCTTCCTCACCTCGACGATGCGCTCGACCAAGAACGTCTTCCGGCTGCTCGGCCTCGCTCTCCCCCGCGTGATCATGGCCGCGCTCATCGGCATCGTGGTGGCCGAGCCCCTCGTGCTGCAGGTGTTCCAGAACGACATCGTGCGCGAGGTCAACTCCACGAACGTCACCCAGGCTCTGACGGACCAGGATGCCGTGACCAGCGGCCCCGAGAAGCAGGCGCTCGACGCCGCGAGTGCGCAGGTGTCGGCGCTCGAGAATCAGGCCGCCACCGGCGCGGTGACCGGCACCTCCTCGACATCAGCGGAGTCGGCGGCCGCACAGCAGACGGTCGACCAGCTCACCCAGCAGCTGGCGGCGCAGCAGACCGTGATCGACCAAGCGCGGGCGGTGTACCAGTGCGAACTGACCGGCCAGGGCGCCGGGACCGTCCCCGGGTGCACCGGTGTCGCCGGAGACGGCGCGAGCTCCGACGCCGCACAGGCGCAGCTCGCCCAGGCGCAGTCGGCGTACGACTCGCTGTCGACGCAGCTGCAGCAGGCGCAGTCCACGCTCGCGGCCGCCAACACCGCGGGCACCGAGGCTGCGGCATCCTCCGCAGAGTCCAACAAGCAGCAGGCGCAGGATCAGCTTCCCGCCGCCCGGGCCCAGTACGAATCGGCGCTCGCGGCGTACAACGCGCGCGCCGAGTCGGTCGCTGACGGCAACGCGGGGGCGGTCGGCCTGCTGAGCCAGATCACCGCGCTCGAGCGCCTGTCGGACCGTGAGCCGGTGCTGCGCTGGGCGCACTACCTCATCGCGGCGCTGTTCTTCATGATCGAACTGCTGCCGGTGATCGTGAAGGTGCTCACCAGCTTCGGCGGTCCGTCGTTGTACGAGAAGGCCGAGAAGATGCGCGGTCAGATCGCCCTCGACCGGGTATCGGCCCGCACGTACCGCAAGCGCGCCGACATCATCGCCGACGAAGCCAACCGCGTACCGGCGGCGGTGACCTGATGGTCGTCTGGAGCGCGGGACTGCTGCTGTACCGGCTCACGCCCGCGCCCCAGGTGCTCATCGCGCACATGGGCGGGCCGTTCTGGGCGAAGAAGGACGCGGCCGCGTGGTCGATCCCGAAGGGGGAGTTCGACCCCGACACGGAGAGTGCTCTGGATGCCGCCCGGCGCGAGTTCCGGGAGGAGCTCGGAGTCGAACCGCCCACCGTGGAGTGGGCCGAGCTCGGCACGTTCGCGTACTCGAGCGGCAAGAAGGTCGTGGTGTTCGCCGGCGACGGCGCCGGGTTCTCGGCATCCGGGTTCACGTACGGCACCTTCGAGCTGGAGTGGCCGCCCCGTTCCGGCAGGATGGCCTCGTTCCCCGAAGTTGACCGCGCCGAGTGGATGGGTCTGGATGCCACCCGCGAGGCCCTCGTGAAGGGTCAGCGTCCGGCGATCGATGCGCTGGCCACCGCGCTCGAGGCCCTGCCCGGCTCCTGACCCCCTCTTCGTGGGGGAGTCGGTCGAGTGTCCAAGACGTGCCGCGTCCTTGCCCGCCACGCGGCGTGTCTTGGACACTCGACCGTGCTTTCGGGCCGCGACCGTGCCTTCGGGCGCATCCGGAGGCGGCACTGTGCGGAGCGCAGAGGGCCGAGGCTGTTGACTGTCCTCGAAACGCCGCTTCCCGCCCCGCCACGCGGCGTGTCTTGGACACTCGACCGAGGCTTCGGGCCGCGACCGGCGACCGGGCGCGTCCGGAAGCAACGTCGGGCGCCGCGGGACGCGGGCCCCGCGCGGCCGGTGCGAGCTGTTGAGCGTCCGGGACACGCCGCGCGGCTGCCTCGCGGGCGGCGTGTTATGGACACTCGGCGGGGATTCCGGCTGGGGTCGAGGGGCCGCGCCGCGCGCCGCGGGACAGGAGCCCCGCGGCGCGACCCGCTCACGGGCGCAGCAGCACCTTGCCCACGCGGGGCGAGTCGCTCGCGGTGACCGCGTCGACGATGTCGTCGAGGCCGAAGGTGGCGGCGACGGGGAGGGTCACCGTGCCGTCGGCGAGGTATCGCGACAGTTCGCCGAAGAGGGCGCCGCGGGTGTCGGCATCCATCGTCTTGCTGACGACGCTGCCCCAGAAACCCTTCACCGTGGCCTGGCGGAAGATGATATCCCCGGCCGAGAGCTCGAGCTTTCCGGCTCCCATCGAGCCGAAGATCACGAGCGTGCCGTTCTCGCTCAGCAGCGACAGCACCTGACCCGCAGCGGAACCGCCGACCGAGTCGACGCCCGCGACGATCTTCGCGCCGTCTGCGAGCGCGAGGGCCTTGTCACGCCAGTCGTCGGCGTCGGTCGAGACGACGTTGTCGATGCCCTGCTCGGCGAGCTCGGCGACGGCGCTCTGGCGGCGCACGAGACCGATGACGTGGATACCGCGGGCCTCGGCGATCTGCGCGACCATACGGCCGACGGCGCCGTTGGCGGTGTTCTGCACGATCCAGTCGCCGGGATGCAGGTCGAGCGAGTGCAGCAGGCTGATGGCGCTGAAGGGCATCGACACCAGCTGCGAGGCCACCTCGTCGGACAGGCCCTCAGCCACGGGGATCAGGCCCGCGGCCTTGGCGACGACCTGCTCGGCCCACACGCCGAAGGTGCCGCCGGTCGCGACGCGCTGACCGACCTCGAGCGAGACGCCCTCGCCGACGGCGTCGACGACCCCCACGGCCTCGGTGCCGGCGCGCGCGGGCAGTTCGGGCGTGAAGCCGTAGGTGCCGCGGATTGTCCAGAGGTCGTGGTTGTGGATGGGCGAGAGGATGACGCGCAGGCGCACTTCGCCGGGGCCGGGGGTCGGGGTCTCGACCTCTTCGACTCCGAGCACGTCGGCCGGTTCGCCGAACTCGTGGTGGATGACTGCGCGCATGGGTTTCCTCCGGTGGTTATTTTGTAACGACCGGTCTAATATAGACCCCGAGACGGCGAATGCAACCGTGAGGTGCCGGGGTCCGGTGGCTTCGACGGGCTCAGCCACCTCGCGATGCAGGACCCTGAGCGTGTTGAAGGGTCGGGGTGCACGACCAGAGGGACAGACCATGGGCAGGATGCCGAGCTTCGACCGCTCCGTCGTCGTCGACGCCGCTCGCGACGTGTTCTGGCAGCGCGGTTACGCCGAGGCCGGCATCGCCGAACTCGAAGAGGCGACCGGTCTCACGCGTTCGAGCATCTATAACGCCTTCGGCAGCAAACGCGGCCTGTTCGACGCGGTGCTGGCGGCGTACCTCGACGACGTCGTGCGTACGCGCCTGCGCCCGCTCGGCGGGGGAGACCCCGGCGCGCTCGAGGCCTACGTCGACGAGATGCGCACCGCGATCGCCGACGATGCACCGCGCGCACGGCTCGGCTGCCTGCTGCTCAATGCCGGGTCGTCGCCCCTGGCCAGCGACGACGCCGAGGTGCGCGCGCTCGTCTCGGGGTACACCGCGGAGATGCGCGGGGCGATCCGCGCCGCCGTCGCCGACCGCCGACCCGACCTCGCCCCGGATGCCGTCGATGCCCTCGCCGCGGTCTGCGCCTCGCTCGTGGTGGCGGGCCTCACCCTCGCCCGCGCCGATCGCGACGCGTCGCTGGCCACCCTGGCATCCATTGCTTCGACCCTGACGTCGTGGGGACGCCGCTGACCGCTGCGCGTCCGCGGCGGGCGTTCAGCGATCGGCGATGAGCGCGCGCCGACGTACCCCGACCGTCGCGGCAACGATCAGGGCGGCAGCGGCGAGCCCCCACCAGACGGCGCCGCGCAGGTCGACGGTATCGCCGCTGAGGATCGGAACGGATGCCAGCGGCGAGGCGCGCACGACGGCGTCGGGGAGGCCGAGCAGCGGGCCGAAGAGACCGGCGACGGCCGCGAGCCCCACGAGACCCCAGCCCATCGCGATCGACGGTCGCGGCACGACGACCACGGCGAGGGCTGCAACCAGGGTGATCACGAGCGCCGCCAGGGACTGACCCGCGGCGCTGACCGCGGCCGCGCGCAGCAGCGAGGCGTCGCCCCCGTCGGTGGTGGCCACGCCGAGCGCTGCCCCGGCGAAGGCAGCGCCGAGGGTTCCGGCGATCCCCGCGATCGCCACGCACACCGCGGCGCCCAGCCAGCGCACCCGACTGACCCCCGCGGCGCGGACCGGCTCGGCCAGGCCCGCCGCCTCGTCTTGGCGCAGGCGCACAACGGCCTGAACGCCGGCGCACGCGGCGAGGATCCCGGCGAGGGTGAAGAACACCTCGACCGCCCCCTGCGCGAGCGAACCCTGCGCGGCGAGACTCTGCAGCAGAGCCTGCACGGAGGGGATCGAGTCGCCAATCTGCGAGATCACCGCCGACAGTCGCGTCGACAGCAGCCCGACGAGCAGGCCCGCCACGATCCATCCGGTGACGGCGCCTCGGCTCTCGCGCCACGCCAGGCCGACCGGCCCCGAGAGCAGCCGTCCGGCCGTCGCCGGGCCCCGCCGGGCGGGAAGAAGCGAGGCGCCGAGGTCGCGCGAACGATGCAACACCGCCGCGATGCCGACGGCGGCGATCGCGAGGGCACCTGACAGCAGCAGGGGTCGCGGGTCATCGGCGTCGAACGCGCGCACGTTCTCGGCCCACCCGAAGGGCGACGCCCACGCCAGCGGCGCGCTCTGCATGCGCTGCAGGTCGTCGCTCGGCGTGCCGAGGGCGTTTCCCGCGCCGCAGGCGAGGTAGCTCAGCAGCACGGTCCAGACGCCGATGCTGTTCGCCGCGCGCGCGGTGCGCGCGATCTCGGCCGCCACGAGGGCCACGCAGAGGAATGCGACACCCGTCAGGCCCGCCGACGTGCCGAGCAGCGCACTCCCCACCGGCGCGAAGCCGAGGCTGACGAAGGTCAGCGCCACGAGAGCGGCGAGCACGATGTTCGCCAGGATGCCGTGCGCGACGGTCGCCGTGAGGGCGGCGGAGCGCCCAGCCGGAGTGGCGGCGACGAGTTCGGCGCGGCCCGCCTCTTCGTCGCCGCGGGTGTGACGCACGGCGAGAAAGGTGCTCATGAGGGCGGCGAGCAGGGCGAGGAACGGCGCGATGAGGAACGAGGCGAATGCCCCCTCGTCGCTGCCCGACGGCAGGCCGCGGAACAGCAGGATGACGGGATTGGCGATGGCGGTCGCCAGCAGCGCCTCCCGATCGGTCGCCGCGGCGAACTGGCCGCGCACGCCCGTGACGGTGGCAGCGCCGAGGGCGACGGTGCCGAGGATCCAGATGGTCAGCTGCACGGCGTCCCGCCGCAGGCGCACTCGCAGGAGTGGACCGAGGCCGTTCATCGCCGTTCGTCCTCGACGCGCTCGCCGTAGTGGCGGAGGAAGAGTTCCTCGAGCGACGCCGGCTCGATGCGCAGGCCCGTGACGTGGGCGGCTCCGAGATCGGGGAGGACGGATGCCACCTCCGCGGTGTCGACGGTGAACCGTACGCGTCCGTCGCGCCGCTCGATGTCGTACCTGGATGGGAGGGCGAGCTCGGCGCCGGGGTCGGCGAAGGAGATCTGCGTGCGGGTGAGATGGCGGAGATCGTCGAGGGTGCCGGTCTCCACGACCTTTCCGGCGCGGATGATGCTGACCCGGTCGCACACCTGCTCGACCTCGGAGAGGATGTGGCTCGACAGCAGCACGGTGGTGCCGTGCTCGCGTACGCGGTGCAGTTCGCGCTGGAACACGACCTCCATGAGCGGGTCGAGACCGCTGGTGGGCTCATCGAGCACGAGGAGGGCGGCGGGACACGCGAATGCCGCGACCAGCGCGACCTTCTGCCGGTTGCCCTTTGAGTAGGAGCGGCCCTTCTTGCGCGGGTCGAGCTCGAACACGTCGAGCAGGCGCGCGCGTTCGCGCTGGAACGCCGTCGTCCCCCCGTGCCCTCGCAGGCGGGCGAGCAGGTCGATCGCCTCACCGCCGGACAGGTTCGGCCACAGACTCACATCACCCGGTACGTACGCGAGGCGGCGGTGCAGGCGCGGCCCGTCGCGCCAGGGGTCGGCGCCGAGCACCTCCACGGTGCCCGCGTCTGCCCGCGCAAGACCGAGCAGAATGCGCAGGGTCGTGGACTTGCCCGCGCCGTTCGGTCCGAGGAAGCCGTGGACCTCTCCGACGCCGACCTCGAGGTCGAGGTCGTCCAATGCCACTGTGCGGCCGTAGGTCTTCCGCAGGCCCGCGGTGCGGATCGCCCCACTCATGTCGCGGACATTACGCCGCCCGCGCGGCCCCTTCAAGGGGGAGCAATGTATACGGAGAGCGGATGCCTCCCGATTCCCCTGTCACTGAGCAGGCGTAATGTATACACGACGAGGAGGTGCGGGGTGCGAGCAGGAGAACGTGCGTACGCGACCCTCCTCGACGAGATCCAGACGGGCGCTCTGCCCCCGGGAACCGTCCTCGGCGAGGTCGAGCAGGCGACGCGCCTCGGCGTCAGCCGCACACCGCTGCGCGAGGCCCTGCGCCGTTTGGCATCCGATGGTCTCGTCGCCCAGGCCTCGGCGCGGGTGACGGTCGTCGCCGGGATCGACGCCGACGACATCCGTGCGCTGTTCGAGGTGCGCCGGGCTCTCGAGAGCGAGGCGGCGCGATCGGCTGCCCGCCGCGGTGATCGTCGGGTCTTCGTCGCCCTCGCCCGGGAGTTCGCCGCGGTCGATCTCGCGGATGCCGACGCGTACTACGCCCTCATCTCGCGCTTCGACGCGGCGCTCGACACCGCCGTCGACAACGCCTACCTTTCTTCGGCTCTGCGTAGCGTGCGCACCCACCTCGTGCGGGTGCGGCGCATGGCCCGCTTCAACCCCCTTCGCCTCTCGGCATCCGCCGGGGAGCATGAACTGATCGCGCGAGCGATCGGCGCCGGCGACCCCGAACTCGCCGTCCACGCCACCCATGTGCATCTGCACAACGCCCTCACCACCATCCTCGAAGCCCTCACGGAGGACCCCTCATGACGATCACCCACCACGTGCGCGTGCACCGCAGCGACGAGAACCTCGCCCGCGAGGGCCAGCTCGCCTGGGCCCTCGCCCGGGTCGCGGTCGACCCGGTGAGCGTCGACGACGACGTGGTCGACATGATCGTGAATCGCCTCATCGACAACGCCGCCGTCGCCGCGGCATCCCTCACTCGTCAGCCCGTGAGCGCGGCGCGCCAGCAGGCGCTCGATCACGCCGTGTCGATCGGCGGAGCCGGTGCGACCGTATTCGGATGCCTGCTCGAGCGGCGCACGAGCCCCGAGTGGGCGGCCTGGGCGAACGGCGTCGCCGTGCGCGAGCTCGACTACCACGACACCTTCCTCGCGGCCGATTACTCGCACCCGGGCGACAACATCCCGCCCGTGCTCGCGGTCGCCCAGCACACCGGCAAGGACGGCGCCGCCCTCGTGCGGGCCCTCGCCACGGCGTACGAGATCCAGATCGACCTCGTGCGCGCCATCTCGCTGCACAAGCACAAGATCGACCACGTCGCCCACCTCGGCCCCGCGGCGGCGGCGGGCATCGGCACCCTGCTCGACCTCGACCAGGAGACGATCTACCAGGCCATCGGCCAGGCCCTCCACACCACCACCGCCACCCGGCAGTCGCGGAAGGGCGAGATCTCGACGTGGAAGGCCCACGCCCCCGCCTTCGCCGGCAAGATGGCGATCGAGGCCGTCGACCGGGCGATGCGCGGAGAGACCAGCCCCTCGCCCATCTACGAGGGCGAAGACGGCGTCATCGCGTGGATGCTCGACGGTCCCGACGCCTCGTACGACGTGCCGCTGCCCGAGGAGGGCGAGAGCAAGCGCGGCATCCTCGACTCGTACACGAAGGAGCACTCGGCCGAGTACCAGGCGCAGGCGTGGATCGACCTCGCCCGTCGTCTGGGCACGGAGCGCCCCGATCTGCGCGACCCCGCGAACGTGGCATCCATCGTGCTGCACACCAGCCACCACACGCACTACGTGATCGGCTCGGGGGCGAACGACCCGCAGAAGTACGACCCCGCAGCCTCGCGCGAAACGCTCGACCACTCGATTCCGTACATCTTCGCCGTCGCGCTGCAGGACGGCGCGTGGCACCACGTCGACTCCTACGCCCCGGAGCGGGCGGGCCGGGCCGACACCGTCGCCCTGTGGCACAAGGTCACCACGGCCGAGGATGCCGAGTGGACGCGCCGCTACCACTCCGAGGACCCGAACGAGAAGGCCTTCGGCGGCCGCGTCGTGATCACCCTGACCGACGGGTCGACGGTGGAGGACGAGATCGCCGTCGCCGATGCCCACCCGCTGGGCGCCCGTCCGTTCGCCCGCGAGGACTACGTCCGCAAATTCCGCCTGCTGGCCGAGCCGGTGCTGCTGCCCGAGGAGGTCGAGCGCTTCCTCGAGCTCGTGCAGCGACTGCCCGAACTGACCCCCGCCGAGGTCATGCAGCTCTCGATCGTGGCCAAGCCGGGCGTGCTGGCCCTGGCACCCGCGCCGAAGGGGCTGTTCTGATGCGCCGCGTTCTCGAGGGGCGGCGCCGCACGAGGCCGCGCGCAACGGCGGGACTTCACTCCGACACGCCGGTTCAGGATGCCGCGGGGCGGCGTGTCGTGAGAGGCATCCGCCGTTGTGCACGCTCGGGCGGCGGGTGCGCGCCCCAGAAGCCGGAGCCGCCGGTGCGCGCGATCCTCCACAGCCTCGAGGGAGCCCGCTGATGCTGTACGCCCAGACCACCCCCGCCCAGAAGCGCCGCGCGCTGCGCGAGAAGCTGGCATCCGGAGAGCTCGTGCGGATGCCGGGAGCCTTCAACCCCCTGTCGGCCCGGCTCATCGAACGGAAGGGCTTCGACGGCGTCTACATCTCGGGGGCGGTCATCTCGGCTGACCTGGGTCTGCCCGACATCGGACTGACGACCCTCACCGAGGTCGCCGGACGCGGGCAGCAGATCGCGCGCATGACGGAGCTGCCGGCGATCATCGACGCCGACACCGGGTTCGGCGAGCCGATGAACGTCGCCCGCACGATCCAGACGCTCGAAGACGCGGGGCTCGCCGGCACCCACATCGAGGACCAGGTGAATCCGAAACGCTGCGGCCACCTCGACGGCAAGAGCGTCGTGGATGCCGACACCGCGATCAAGCGCATCCGCGCTGCCGTCGATGCCCGGCGCGACCCCGACTTCCTCATCATGGCGCGCACCGACGTGCGGGCCGTCGAAGGTCTGGATGCCGCGATCGACCGCGCGAAGGCCCTGGTCGACGCCGGCGCCGACGCGATCTTCCCCGAGGCGATGCGCGACCTCGGCGAGTTCGAGGCGATGCGCACCGCGCTGGATGTGCCGATCCTGGCGAACATGACCGAGTTCGGGAAGAGCGAGCTGTTCTCCACCGCCCAGCTACAGGACGCCGGGGTGAACCTCGTCATCTGGCCGGTTTCGTTGCTGCGACTCGCGATGGGAGCCGCCGGCCGGGGCCTCGACGCCCTGGCATCCGAGGGTCATCTGCGCGACCAGCTCGGCGAGATGCAGCACCGCGCCGACCTGTACGACCTCATCGACTACGAGGGTTACACGCGCTTCGACGCCGACGTGTTCGACTTCACGGTCGAGCGTTGACGCGGCGGGGCGTCCGGTCGCAGCGGTTCGGCGAACCGTGTCCCGGTTTGCGCAGACCGCGTCCCGATTTCGGCTGTCTGGGGCGGCTCCAGACAGCCAGAATCGGGACATGGCTCGCCTCGCCGGGCACCCTGGCAACCGAAATGGGGACGAGGTTCCCCGCACCGCGCCCGCAGAATCCGGCACCATGGACACCGACCACGACTCGAGGGAGAGACGATGACCGACATCAAGAAGGGCCTCGCCGGCGTCACGGTCGACGAGACCGCCGTCAGCAAGGTGAACCCCGAGACCAACAGCCTGCTGTACCGCGGATACCCCGTGCAGGAGCTCGCCGCCACCCAGCCCTTCGAGGCGGTGGCGTACCTGTTGTGGAACGGGGAGCTTCCGGATGCCGCACAGCTCGCCGCCCTGCGCCAGGTCGAGCGTCAGCACCGGGCGTTGACCGACGACGTCCGCGCCGCGATCGACCTGCTGCCGACGGCGGCCCACCCGATGGACGAGGTGCGCACCGCCGTGAGCGTGATCGGCGCGCGCGAGACGGCCGGCATCGCGAACGTCATGGATGCCGTGGGCACCCCCGAGGAGAACCTGGAGCGCAGCATCCGCCTGTGGGCGGAGCTCCCCGCCGTCGTCGCGTACGGGCAGCGCCGCCGCCGTGGTGAGGAGCTCATCGAGCCCCGCGACGACCTCGATTACGCGGCGAACTTCCTGTGGATGACGTTCGGTGAGGAGATCTGCACGAGCACCGGTGCTGTGGCGGATCCGGACCCTTCGACAGGCTCAGGGTCCTCGGCTGCGGGCTCAGGGGCCTCGGCATCCGGCGGCACCCCCGACCCCGTCGTCGTCGACGCGTTCAACCGCTCGATGACCCTCTACGCCGAGCACTCCTTCAACGCCTCGACCTTTACCGCTCGCGTCATCGCCTCGACGCTCAGCGACCTCTACTCGGCGGTGGTGGGCGCGATCGGCGCCCTCAAGGGCCCGCTGCACGGCGGCGCGAACGAGGCCGTGCTGCACGTGTTCACCGAGATCGGCTCCGCCGAGAACGTCGGCCCGTGGCTCGACACAGCCCTCGCCGAGAAGCGCAAGATCATGGGCTTCGGCCACCGCGTGTACAAGCGCGGCGACTCGCGCGTACCGACGATGAAGGCCGCGCTCGACACCCTCGTCGCCCACTACGACCGCCCCGACGTCGCCGCGCTCTACGACGCCCTCGAGGCGCAGTTCGTCGAGCGCAAGGGCATCTACCCGAACCTCGACTACCCCTCGGGTCCGGCCTACGACCTGATGGGCTTCGACACCCTCACCTTCACGCCGCTCTTCGTCGCGGCGCGGGTGACCGGCTGGACCGCCCACATCAGGGAGCAGCAGGCGTCGAACGCCCTCATCCGTCCGCTGTCGGCCTACGTCGGTCCCGATGAGCGGCACGTCGAGGGATACATCCCGGATGCCGCTGACGTCGAGGCGCAGGACCGACCCGAGGAGGCGGCGGGCTGATGTCGGCGCCGAGGATCGTCATCGTCTCGGGAGCGCGGACGCCCATCGGGTCTTTCGGCGGGGCGCTCTCGAGCGTGGACGCCTATGAGCTCGGCGCCGTCGCCGTCACCGAGGCCCTGCGTCGGGGCGGGGTGGACGCGGGCGACATCGACGAGGTCGTCATGGGCTGCATCGCCCAGAACGGCCCCGACGCCTACAACGCCCGGCGCGTCGCGCTCGCCGCGGGGCTGCCCACCCGCGTCCCCGCCTTCACCGTGAACCGCCTGTGCGGCTCGGGCCTGCAGGCCATCTGGTCGGCCGCCCAGGAGCTGCGCTGGGGTGGCATCGACGTCGCGGTCGCCGGCGGCGACGAGAGCATGTCGCGCACGCCCTTCCTCGATTACGGCGCCCGCGGCAACAGCCGACTCGGCGACCGCACCCTCCTCGACGGGACGCTGGCGATCCTCACCGACCCGTTCAGCGGCCGGCACATGGGCACGACGGCCGAGGTCGTGGCATCCCGATACGGGGTGTCGCGCGAGGAGCAGGACGCGTTCGCCGTCGAGAGCCAGCGGAGGGCGGCGACGGATGCCGCCCGCGCGGCGTTCGCGGAAGAGATCGTGCCCGTGACCACCGGCGGCAAGCGGCCGGTCGAGGTCTCGGTCGACGAGCACCCGCGCCCTGGCACCACTCTCGAGGCGCTGGCGGGGCTGCGCCCGGCGTTCGAGAAGGAGGGTTCGGTCACCGCCGGCAACTCGTCGGGCATCAACGACGGCGCCGCCGCGACCGTGCTGATGCGCGAAGAGGAGGTGCGCGACCGCGGCCTCACCGGTCTCGTGACGCTGGAGGCCGTGACCACCGCCGGCGTCGACCCCGAGATCATGGGCTACGCCCCCGTCCTCGCCCTGCGGCGGTTGTGGGAGCAGACGGGACTCACCCCGGCCGACGTCGACGTGATCGAGCTGAACGAGGCGTTCGCCGCCCAGGCGGTCGCGGTGATCCGCGATGCGGGCCTCGACCCCGCGAAGGTGAACCCGTACGGCGGCGCGATCGCGCTGGGTCACCCGGTCGGCGCGACGGGGGCGATCCTCACGGTGCGCGCGGCGCTCGACCTGCAGCGCCGCGACCTCGAATATGCGGTCGTCACGATGTGCATCGGCGGCGGCCAGGCGCTGGCGGCGTTGCTGCGGCGGTACTGACCCGGGCGCTTTGTCGCGCGAGGGGTCAGAAACTGTCGCCCAGCCGCTGGGGCACCCGCTGCTCATCGAAGCGGTCGAGGCGTTCCAGGTCGCCGCGCAGCACCTCGGCGCGCAGCTCGACGAGCCACTCGATGTCGACGGCGACAGCCGGGCGCAGGCGGTACTCCATCCTTCGGACCGAGTCCGCGTGAGTCGCCGGGGGTGTGTCGCCAGCGGCCCGTCGAAGCGACAAACCATGGCGACTCACGCGCAGGGCGGCAGCCCCGGGATACTGGGCGCATGAGCCTGTTCCTCCTCGGCGGTGGTCGCGACCTCGCGCGCTGCGGTGACCTGTTGCGTCCTTTCGTCGCCGAGGCTCGACATCGCGCCGCCGATCGCGCGCCCGTGATCGCCCTGTTTCTCGTGCTCGAGGCCGACGATGATTCGTCGGTCGCACGCTTCATGGCGATGCTCGAGGCAGCGGGCGCTACGGCGGAGGAGATTCGCGTGGAGTCGATCGTCGAGGGTGAGGTCTACGATGCCGCAGCGCTCGACGCCGACGCGCTGTTCGTCGGCGGGGGCCTCTCCCCGGCGTACCTGAACGCCTTCGGTCATGTCGGGGATGCCGTGATCGACCGAGTCCGCGAGGGGGTCCCGTACGCCGGTTTCTCTGCCGGATCGGCGATCGCGGCGGGACCCGCGCTCGTCGGCGGGTATCGCGTCCGCGGGGTCGAGGTCGTGTCGGAGGACGCGAGCGAAGAGCTCGACGCGATCGAAGTGCGACCGGGTCTCGGACTCCTCGACTTCGCCGTCGACGTGCATGCCGCCCAGTGGGGCACCCTCTCACGTCTCGTCGCAGCGGTCGACGCGGGGCTCGTCGCCGACGGTGTGGCGATCGACGAGAACACGGCCCTCGTGGTCTCGGCGCAGGCGGCCCCGGCCGTGCGGGGCAGCGGTCAGGTCTGGCGCGTCGAGTCCGCGGCATCCGGGGTGAACGTTCAGGTGCTCCGCCCCTGAGGGGCCATAGGCGCGTGAGGGGTCGAGAAGTGTCGCGCGGCGCGCTCCCAGGCGACATCTCCGGACCCCTCGCGCGAACGGCAACGGCCCCCACCCGCGAGGGTGAGGGCCGTCCGCTGTCAGGTGTCAGACGGTGCGACGCTTGCGCAAGGCGAAGGCGAGACCGCCCGCGACCACGAGGAACCCGCCCGCGAGGGCGATGCCCCACGGCAGCTCGGCGCCGGTGACCGCGAGCGTTCCCTTGCCGGCAGCTGCCGCGCTCGGGCTGGCCGACGGCGATGCGGTCGGCGTGCCCGTCGGCGTCGCCGTGGGCGTGGGGGTGACCGTCGGTGCGGGCGTGGCCGTCGGCGTGGGCGTCGGCGTCACCGTGCCCTCGTCGACCGGGCTCGAGCCGAGCGGGTACGCGCGACCGAGCGGCGACGGTGCGACCGTCCCCTTCGCGGTGAAGTAGTCGACGGTCGCCTGCAAATCGATCTGGCCCGAGTCGGCTTTGCCGGTGCCCTGCGCGAAGGTGGTGAAGTTGTCACCGCCGGCGGCGAGGAACGAGTTGGTCACCACGCGATACGACGCCGCCGGGTCGACCGCGGTGCCGTTCAGAGCGATCGACGAGATGCGCGAGCCCGTGGCGGCGTTGGGGTCGTACGCGAAGGTGAAGCCCTTCGAGACGCCCAGCGCGAGCACCGGTCGCGAGGCGCCCGCGGGCTGCCACTGCTGCTCCAGCACGCTCTTCAGCTGAGCTCCGGTGAGCGAGACCGTCACGAGCGTGTTGCCGAAGGGCTGCACGTTCGCGGCCTCGCGGTAGGAGACCGAGCCGTTGTCGGTGCCGTAAAGCAGATCGGCGCGAAGGCCGCCGGGGTTCATGAACGCGATCTGCGCGTCCTCCCCGTTGAACGAGGGGTTCTCGCTCGTGGCCCACAGGTACACGTCGGCGACGGTGTTGCCGAGCGTGGAGTACGAACCGCGGTCCTCGCCGCCCGATGCGTTCTTGGCACGGGTGATGTCGGTCGTGATCTTCCCGACCTCGACCTGGCCCTTCACGTCGGCGGTGGCTTTCGCCTTCGCCACGATCTCGGCCGTCGCCGCCTGCGGGTAGGCGATGTACTGGCCCACCGTGCTGTCGTACAGCGAGCGCACCCCGGGCGTGATCGAGACGAGGTCGCCGGCGGCATCCAGGTCGATGTCGAGCGTGCCGAGGTTGGTCCCGTACTGGCCGGCCTGGATGACCGGGCGGCCGCCGATGGTGCACGCGTACTTCTGGTGCGTGTGCGCCGAGACGATCGCATCCACGTCGCCCGAAACACCCCGGACGAGGTCGCCGTAGTCTCCGGACTCGACCGCGATCTTCGTGCAGTCGGTACCCTCCGAGCCCTCGTGGGCGAGCAGCACGACGATGTCGGCGCCGGCGGCGCGGGCGTTCTTCGCCTCGCGGTTGGCCGCTTCGACCTGGTCGCCGAACTCGATCTCGGTGATCTTCGACGGGTCGACCATGCCGGCCGTCTGACGCGTGACCGTGCCGACGAAGGCGACCTTCGTGCCGTTGACGTCCTTGATCGTGTAGGGCTTGAGGGCGGGAGTCTTGGTGCCCTTCTCGTACACGTTCGCTCCGAGGGCGAAGTCGCTGGATGCGTCCGCCTTCGGGTCGCCCTCGTACCGGGGGATGACTCGTTCGGTGAGGTCGGCGAAGCCGCGGTCGAACTCGTGGTTGCCCACGGCGCTGACGTCGAGGGTCGCGGCGCGCAGAGCGTCGATGGTGGGGTTGTCCTCGTCGATGAACGACTCGAACGCGCTGGCGCCGATGTTGTCGCCGGCCGAGACGAAGAGCGTGTCCGGGTTCTGCTGGCGGTACTTCTCCACCGCTCCCGCGACCACTGCTGCTCCCGCGACGCCGCCGGTCTCCTGCAGCAGACGGCCGTGGAAGTCGTTGACGGTGAGGATCTGCAGATCGGGCGTCTTCGGCTGCGTCGGGCGCACCTCGAAGACCGTGGTGGTGCCCGAAACCTCGTTGCCCGTGATCAGCAGCGGCACGCCGGTGGGCGAGCGCAGTGATGAGACGAACGTGATGCCCTCGGGTCCGAGGTCACCCGCCGCGGCGGTCTTCACATCGGCTGACGCGTCGCGGTTGTTCACGTACGTGACGTAGGCGGGCTTCTTCGGGTCGGTGATGTCGTAGACCATCACACCGCCCGCGCGCTCGAGGCCGATGAAGGCGTAGGGACGCCCGTCGACCACGCCGACGGTGACGTTCTCGGGCTCCGGGCCCTTGTCGTCACTGCGGTCGTCGACGGTGTTGTTGTCGTTCGAGACGTTGAACAGCTGAGGAGCGACCTCTTTCAGCTTCTGCTCGAACTGGTCGCCCGAGTCGAAGACGAGGGTGCCCTTGGTGTCCCAGATCGAGAACGAGCGAGCGCCATAGGCGTAGAGCTCGCTGTAGCATCCGTCGGCGGTGAGGCCGAGGTCGGTGACGACCTTGAGACGGCCGAGGTCGGTGTCGGCGGCGCGTCCCGCGAGCGGAGAGGTCGCGCAGACGGGCGCGAGCCCGTCGGCGCCGAGGTCCTTCACTCGGGCCTCGTCGATGAAGGAGCCCCATTCGCGTCCGTCGCCCTCGTTGGCGGTGACGAGGTAGGTGGCGGCCTTACCGTCGACGCTCGCCGAATACGAGGCGACGCCGTCGGGCATGTACAGGCCCTTCAGGCCCGGCACCGTGCGGATGTTCGCGCCGTCCTTGTCGCTGGGGTCGAGTCCGACGGCGCCCCAGTCCTTATAGCCCAGAGGCAGGATGCCGGTCACTTCCGCCTTGGTGAGGTCCACCGTCGCGAGGGCGTTCGCCTCCTGCAGGGTGACGTAGGCCACGGTGCCGTCGACCGTGATGTACTCCGGCTCGAGGTTGCGCGAGACGCGGTTGCTCGACTGGGTGGTCGGGTCTTGACCTGGGGCTGCGACGTCGGGCCCGAAGATGCGGACCTTCGCGTCGAGGGTCTTGGTGCCGCCCGGTTCGAAGGCGCCGAAGCCGGCGGTCTTCACCGCGCTCTGTGCGGGCGCCACGACGCTCGTGCTCAGGGCGACCACGCTCACCGAACCCTCGGGGTCGACCGCGAAGTCGTCGGCCGGTTCGCCTTCGTTGGCGACGACGGCGTAGGCGCCGTCCTTCGAGAACGTCACCATGTCGGGAAGGGCGCCCACGGTGATCTCGCCGAGGGTGGCGCTCGTGGCATCCGTCTTGCCGGCGTCGAAGAACACCAGGTGACCGGGGTCGGTCTTGGTCTGCGCCTCGAAGGCGACGACGCCGAGACCGTCGTCGCGCACGGCGACGGAGTTGGCGACACCGGTCGAGGAGATGTCGAAGAGCTCGACGGGCTTCGCGGGGTCGCTGTTGTCGAGAACCGAGACGGTGCCCGCTTCGGCGTTGACGACGAACAGGCGGTCGCGCCAGGCCTGCACGATCTCGGCGGCCGACTTCTTGTAGACGCCGGTGTCGTACGAGCCCACGGGGGTGACGGTGAGGGCCGCACCCGGAGCGCTGTTCGAGACGGGTTGGGGCACGATCGCGGCGGATGCCGCCGTGGCGCTCGACAGGGCGAGCGCGCACACCGCCGCGGTCGTCGCGGTGAGCGCGGCGGCGCGGCGAAGGAGGGTCGAAGGCATGGCTGTGTCCTCGGATTCGGGTGGGGGATGCGATGCGCGCGGTCGGCGCGATCTTGTGGATCTTGCCTGGATGGGGTGACGCCCGGGTGAACGGAGGGGGAACGGGGCGCCCGCTCGCTCCTTGTCGCCGCGGTGGGAGAATGCGGCCGCCCCGGACGCCCATGGCGGTCGTACGCTCGTCGCATGATCCAGGATGCCGCCGGCGGTCCGCCGCCCGGAGCCCACCCCGAGGAGCCCCACCGCCAGGGCCTCTCGCAGCGCCTCAACGGGCTCCGCGCCGGCGTGCTCGGCGCGAACGACGGCATCGTGTCGACCGCGGCGGTCGTGGTGGGCGTCGCGGGAGCGACGACCGCGACCGGACCGGTGCTCGTGGCCGGCCTCGCCGCCCTGGTGGGAGGTGCGATCTCGATGGCGCTGGGGGAGTACATCTCGGTGTCCAGTCAGCGCGACAGTGAGCACGCGCTCATCCAGAAGGAGCGCCGCGAACTCGCGGATGACCCGGATGCCGAGTTCGCCGAGCTCGTGGGCCTGTACGAGGCACAGGGGCTCTCGCACGACACCGCGACGCGCGTGGCGACCGAACTCACGGCATCCGATGCCCTCAAAGCCCACCTCTCGGTCGAGCTGAACCTCGACGCCGAAGACGTGGTGAGTCCGTGGACGGCGGCGCTGGCCTCGGCCGTGGCGTTCACCGTCGGAGCCGTCCTGCCGTTGCTCACGATCCTGCTCGCGCCCGTCGAGGTGCGCGTGGCCCTCACCTTCGTGGCGGTGCTGATCGCCCTCGCGGTCACCGGCTACCTCGCCGCGTGGATCGGCGGCGCACGGCGCGACCGGGCGATCGTGCGGACCGTGATCGGCGGCGCGCTGGCCCTCGGCGCGACGTACCTCGTGGGGACGTTGTTCGGCGTGGCATCCGCGTAGGTCCTTCGGGCACGCGAGAAACGCTCTCGCGCGGAAGACACGCCTCGTCACCGCGTTTCTCGCGCGGCGGAGCGTTTCTCGAGCGTGCGTCGACAGCCGTTTGCTCGCGTCCCCTACCAATTACTAGGACGTCCAGCTAATCTGGGAGATGCGACGACGTCGTCGCCCTCACGAAGGAGAGCCGCATGGACGCCACCCCTGCCCCCGCGCTCGACGCCCCGGCCGCCGGAACCCTCTCGGCCGACGAACGCGCCGCCATCCTCGATGCCGTCCGCGATTTCGCCGCGACCGAGCTCGCTCCGCACACCCTCGAATGGGATGTCGAGAAGCACTTCCCCCGCGACGTCCTCCGCCGCGCGGGTGACCTGGGTCTCGGCGGCGTCTACGTCAACGACGACGTGGGCGGCGCCGGGCTGACACGGGCCGACGCGGTCGCGATCTTCGAGGAGCTCGCCTACGGCGACCCCACCGTGACGGCCTACATCACGATCCACAACATGGTGGCCTGGATGATCGACGCCTACGGCACCGGCGCCCAGCGCGAGCGCTGGCTCCCCGGTCTCGTCGCGATGGAGGATCTCGGCGCCTACTGCCTGACCGAACCGGGCGCGGGGTCGGATGCCGCGGCCATCACGACCTCCGCGATCCGTCACGGCGACACGTACGTGCTCACCGGCGTCAAGCAGTTCATCTCGGGTGCCGGCGAGGCATCCGTCTACGTGGTCATGGCCCGCACGGGTGAACCGGGGGCTCGCGGGATCAGCGCGTTCCTCGTGCCCGCCGATGCCGGGGGACTGTCGTTCGGGCCGAACGAGAAGAAGATGGGCTGGAACGCGCAGCCCACGCGCGCCGTCGTGCTCGACGAGGTGTCCGTGCCGGCCGGGAATCTCCTCGGCGGTGAGGGCCGCGGCTTCTCGATCGCCATGACCGCGCTGAACGGCGGACGTCTCAACATCGCGACCTGCTCCCTGGGCGGGGCGCGCTGGGCGCTCGACCGCGCGGTCGCGTACGTGCACGAGCGCTTCACGTTCGGCGAGCCCCTGGCCGAGAAGCAGTCGGTGGTGTTCGCCGTGGCCGACATGGCCACCGAGCTCGAGGCTGCGCGGCTCCTCGTGCGCGACGCGGCCCTCGCTCTCGACGCCGGGGCCCCCGACACCGCTACCCGCTGCGCCATGGCGAAGCGCTTCGCGACCGACGTCGGCTTCCGCGTCGCCAACGAGTCACTGCAGTTGCACGGCGGCTACGGGTATCTGCAGGACTACGGCATCGAGAAGGTGGTCCGCGACCTGCGTGTGCATCAGATCCTCGAGGGCACGAACGAGATCATGCGGCTGATCGTCGGCCGCAGCGTTCTCGCCGCGTGAGCGTGCGGGTCGGCGGGGTTTCGGTGCCGGAGCGTTCGACGGGGTTTCGGTGCCGGGCGGCTTCCGCAAGGTTTGGGGCGGGATTCGGCGGGGTACGGGCGGCTTCCGCGAGTTTTGGGGCGGGATTCGCCGTTCGGGGCGGCGCTATCGCGCCCCGAGGTGCCGAACGCGCCCCCAAGGCCGTCCGAGTTCGCGAGCCGGCGCCCCGAACGCATCCGGGGCGCTGTCGGGTCGGCGGGAACCCCCTCGATCGATGTCGGGGGTGCGTGCAAGCATTCGGGGGCGGCACTGTCCGCATCGCCCGAGACTGAGACGACGGGAGTCACCATGACGGAGCACGATGCCGAGCACCAGACCATCCGCGTCGAGCAGCGCGGACGGGTCGGGTGGATCACGCTCGACCGCCCCGAGGCGCTGAACGCCCTCAACACCCAGACGATGAGCGAGGTGGTCGCGGCCGCTGAGGCCTTCGACGCCGACACCGGTGTCGGAGCGATCGTCGTCACCGGCAGTGAGAAGGCGTTCGCCGCCGGCGCCGACATCAAAGAGATGGAGCAGAAGTCGGGTCTCGACATGACGCTCACCGACCACTTCGGCGCCTGGGCGCGTTTCGCCGCCGTGCGCACGCCCGTGATCGCCGCGGTGTCGGGGTACGCGTTGGGCGGTGGGTGCGAGCTCGCGCTCATGTGCGACGTGATCCTGGCGTCCGACCGCGCGAAGTTCGGTCAGCCCGAGGTGCAGCTGGGCGTCATCCCCGGCATGGGCGGCACCCAGCGGCTCGTGCGCGCCCTCGGGTACTACAAGGCCGCCGAACTCGTGCTCACCGGCCGCATGATCGACGCGGCCGAAGCCGAGCGCGCGGGGTTGGTGTCGCGCGTCGTACCGGCCGCCGAGCTGCTCGCCGAGGCCGATGCCGTCGCTCGCACGATCGCCGAGAAGCCCCTGCCCGCGCTGTACGCGGCGAAGGCGGCGCTCGACGTGGCCCTGGAGTCGACGCTCGCCGAGGGCGTGCGCTTCGAACGGCAGGCGTTCGCCGGCCTCTTCGACACCGCCGACCAGAAAGAGGGGATGGCGGCGTTCCGCGAGAAGCGCCCGCCCTCCTTCACGCACCGATGAACGGCTCGGCGCGGCGTGACCCGGTGGCGGACGTTCGTACCCGTCGAGGGAAGCCGTCGTGCGGCGTGGGGGGTCTGCGGCGTCAGAGCGGGTCGGGCACGGGCGCCGGGTCGGCGAAGTCGCCGGCACCCTTGCGGAAGCGCGCGATGATGCGCACGAGCGCGGTCGCGTCGTCGTCGTCGAGACCCAGATCGGCGAACACCGCGTTCAACGCCTCGGTCGCCTCGTCCACCCGGCGGCGACCGGCGGCGCTCAACACGAGCAGGGCCGCACGACCGTCGGTGGGATGCGGTTCGCGCGAGATCAGCCCGTCGCGGGTCAGGCGCTCGACGGTGTTCGTGACGCTGGTGGGATGCACCTGCAACCGCGTGATGGCGCTGGCCATCGGCATCCGTCCCTCGCGGGTGAAGGCGAGCAGCCGGAGCATCTCGAAGCGTGAGAACGACAGGTCGCACGGTCTGAGCGCACGGTCGATGGATGCCATGAGCAACTGGTGGGCCCGGATCACCGAGGTCACGACCGTCATGCCGTCGGCGGCGTCGTCCCACCCGTGCGCCAGCCACTGGCGCTTCGCCTCGGCGATCGGGTCGACCGGCAGTCGTCGCGTCATCGGTCCTCCTCCGGATTCACGGTACCGCTCCCGCGCCGCCCGTGCCGGGCGATCGCACCCGTCGCAGCTGTCGGCTCCCTGGGGCGATGCGGGCGCTTCGCGTGCGGAGTCCTGGCTGAGCCGCTCGTCGAAGCCTCCGCGCCCCGAACCCCGCCGCGGCACCGCCGCCGTGGCATCCCTCCCCCCGACCAAGGAGACGCATCGATGAAGATCGTGGTCCTGATCAAAGAAGTGCCCGACACGTGGGGTGAGCGTCGACTCGACCTCGAGACCGGGCTCGCTGATCGCGCCGCATCGTCGCCCGTACTCGACGAGATAAACGAGCGTGCGGTCGAGGTCGCGCTCGCTCACGCCGACGCGCATCCGGGTACCGAGGTGACGGTCGTGTCGATGGCACCCGCGTCGGCCACGGCGACGATCCGCAAGGCGCTCGCGATGGGGGCGACCTCGGCCGTGCACATCGTCGATGACGCCCTGCGCGGGGCCGACCTGCTGCTGACCGCAGAAGTGCTCGCGGCCGCCGTGCGGCGCGCCGACTACGACCTCGTGATCGCGGGCAACCTCTCGACCGACGGAGGCGGAGGCGTCGTCGCCGCGATGGTCGCCGAACTGCTCGGTGTGCCGCAGGTGACCGGCCTCGCGGCCCTCGAGCTGTCCGACGGCGCGGTGTCCGGAGATCGCGTGAGCGACGCGGGCACGATGCGGGTCACGGCCGCGCTCCCCGCGGTGGTCTCGATCACCGAGGCGCTGCCCGAGGGGCGGTTCACCACGTTCAAGGGAATCATGGCCGCGAAGAAGAAGCCGTACGAGACCGTGGATGCCACGGCCCTCGGCATCGAGCCCGAAGATCCGGCCACCGTCCGCTACATCATGCTGGCCGTCGCCGAGCGGCCCGCGCGCACGGCGGGCACGAAGATCGTCGACGAGGGAGACGCCGGCGAGAAGCTCGCCGCCTTCCTCATGGCCGAGGGGGTGGCGTGATGAGCGTCGCACTGGTTCTGCTCGAGGTGCTTCCGGGCGGCGCGCTCGCCGCGACGGCGCCGGGCCTGCTGGCCGCCGCTGCGCGGGTGGGTGACCCGGTCGCCATCGTCGCGGCCGCCTCCGACGTGCTCGCCGGGGCAGCGGCCGAAGCCGCCGGGATGGGCGCCGTCCGCGTGCTGACGGCCGAGACGCCGCCCGAGGTCCTGACGATCCCGGTCGTCGACGCACTCGCCGCGGCCGTCGGCCGTGAGCGCCCCGACCTCGTGCTGGCATCGAACGCCGTCGAGTCGCGTGACGCGCTGGCCCGTCTGGCCGCGCGTCACCGGCTGCCCCTGGCCACCGATGTCGTCGGAGTCGACCGCGACGACATCGGAGTGGTGGCGCACCACTCGGTGCTCGGCGGCGCTTTCACCGTCGACGGCGCGCCCACTTTCGGTCCGCTGTTGGCGACACTGCGCCCCGGCTCCGTCGATGCTCGTCTCGACGCGCAGCCGCTCGTGGTCGAGGAGCTCGAGGTCACGGCATCCGGGGTCCGCGCCGCCCGGATCGAGGGCTTGGCCGAGACGTCCGCACCCTCGTCGCGCCCGGAACTCCGCGGGGCCGCGGCCGTGGTCGCGGGAGGGCGGGGCATCGGTTCGCGCGAGGACTTCGCCCTCGTCGAGCGTCTCGCTGACGTTCTCGGTGCCGCGGTCGGCGCCTCGCGTGCCGCGGTCGATGCCGGCTACGTCCCCGCGAGCGCACAGGTGGGCCAGACCGGAGTCTCGGTGTCACCGCGCCTGTACGTCGCGCTCGGTATCTCGGGGGCGATCCAGCACCGCGCGGGCATGCAGACGGCGGGCACGATCGTCGCAATCGACAAGAATTCCGACGCACCGATTTTCGACATCGCCGATTTCGGTATCGTCGGAGATCTGTTCACCGTTGTCCCGCAACTCATCAGCGCGCTCGAGGCCCACAAGAACTAGATGGCGTCCACACCACGCACCCCGCGTCGCGGGCTGCCGCGCGTCCCCGGCGGGGAGCCCTGGCCGCCCGCGGCCTCCGGCGTGCCCGAGGTCGTCGAGGCGAACGCGGTCGACGGCTCGTCGGTGGCCGCCGGAACGTCCCGCAGCGCGGGCTCCGGAGCGAGCGGCCACGAGGCGGCGCCGAACGCGGCACGCACCTCGCAGAATGGCGCGGATCTCGCAGATATCGCGCGGGATGCTGCGAGCATCGGTTCCTTCTCCGAGGATGCGCGAGCGGATGCCACGGACTCGACGTATGCGCGAGCGGATGCCACGGACTCGACGTATGCGCGAGCGGATGCCACGGACTCGACCCCGCTGCCCGGCGCCGCGCCGCGCCCGGTGGCCGGTTCGCACCCGGGCCCCGCCTCCGACCCGGTCGCCGCCCGCGGTACCGACGCCACGCCCGCGGTGGCCTCGGTGCGTCGTGGGCTGCCGCGCGAGCCGGGCGGCGAGCCCTGGCCGCCGACGCCCTCGGCCGTCGCGGGTTCGGTTTCCGGTGCGCAGGCGCGGGCTGCCGCGCCCGCGGCCGTTACGGATTCGGACGCCGGCACCTGGATCGAGAGGTCGGCCGATTTCGTTGCGGTACCGGCCGTGCGCGGTGACTCGGACCCTTCGGCGCACGGCTCGGCTGCCGAGGAGATTCCCGCGCATTCGAACGTCGACCACCCCCGCCGAGGGCTTCCGCGCGAGGCCGGCGGTGAGCCCTGGCCGCCCGCTCCCGAGCCTGAAGCCCTTTCCCTGCACCCGGCTGCGGCCGCCGACGTCCCGACGTCCGGGGGTGCGGCATCCGGCTCGTCTCGTAGCGACGACGCTCCGACGTCCGGGGGTGCGGCATCCGGCTCCGAACCGACCTCGGCTGATTCTCTGGCCGTGGCATCCACTCCCTTGGCGGAGGCGTCTCCGACCGCGCCGATCGAGGCGGCACCGTCCGAACCCGCGTCGGAGCGCGTGTCCACCGCCCCGCGCGCGCCGCTGACGGTGCGGCGGACCGTCTGGCCGGGGGCGGCTGCCTCCGCCGCGCGTCCCGCGAGGACGGACCCGAAGCGCATCGGCCCCTACACGTCGCTGCAGTGGGTCGGGTCCACCGCGGTACTCGGCGTCTTCGCCCTCGCTCTCGCGGGCATCACGGTGCTGGTGGCGCGGTTCCTCCTCGCGTTCGGTCCGGGTCAGGACTTCCTCGCCGCGTACCCGGGCGAGTACCCCCTGCCGGATTCCGCGCCGGTCGGCATCCCCGCGTGGCTCAACTGGTCGCACTTCCTCAACAGTTTCTTCCTGCTGTTCATCATCCGCACGGGTTGGCAGGTGCGCAGCGAGAAGCGCCCCGCGGCCTTCTGGTCGCCGCGCAAGAACAAGCGTCGACGCATCAGCCTGACGCTGTGGTTCCATCAGGCGATCGACATCCTCTGGATCGCGAACGGTGTCGTCTTCGTCGTGCTGCTGTTCGTCACGGGGCAATGGATGCGGATCGTGCCGACCTCCTGGGAGGTCTTCCCCAACGCTCTGTCGGCGGCGCTGCAGTACGTCTCGCTCGACTGGCCCACCGAGAACGGGTGGGTGAACTACAACAGCCTGCAGCAGCTGTCGTACTTCGCGATCACCTTCCTGGCCGCCCCTCTCGCCATCGTGAGCGGCGTGCGGCTGTCGGGCGTGTGGCCGAAGGATGCCGAGAGGCTCAACCGCATGTACCCGGTCGAGTGGGCGCGGAAGGTGCACTTCCCGGTGATGTTGTTCTTCGTCGCGTTCATCGTCGTCCACGTCGCGCTCGTGCTGGCCACCGGCGCCCTGCGCAACCTGAACCACATGTACGCCGCCCGCGGCTCGGTCGACCCCGCCGCCTTCACCAGCGACCCGACTGGTCTGCTGATCTTCGCGGCATCCCTGCTGGTGATGGCCGTCGGCTGGGCGGCCGCGCGTCCCCGCGTACTCGTGCCGATCGCCCGCTTGTTCGGCGACGTCAAGCAGCGCTGACGCGCCCCGGCGGCCCGGCCCGGCCCGGCATGCGGCCCTCCCCGGCCCGGCCCGGCACGCGGCCCTCCCCGGTGCGGCCCGGCCCGGCCCGGCTCGGCTCGCGGGGTGGGTGCCGAGACCGTACGCAATTGCCGAGGACGCAGGTGTTTGTCGACGAAAGGGTGCGTCTTCGACGATTGACTGCGGTCTCGCCGCGGTCGGCCCGCGCCCCGCGCCGCACGCCGCCGCCGGCCGCGCTCGGGCCCCTGTGCGGATGGGGGTGCCGAGACCGTACGCGATTGCCGAGGACGCAGATGTTTGTCGACGAAAGGGTGCGTCTTCGACGATTGACTGCGGTTTCGCCGCGCCCGCTCCTCGCCTCGTGCCCGCTGCCGCCCCGCGCTCTAGCCGCCGCGGGGGCACCGCCGCCCGCCCCGCCCCCGCTCGACCCGCGCCGCCGCCCGCCGCCACCGTCGGGGGCCACGGCTCGATCGTCAGACGCGGCGGCGTGCGTGCAGGCCGGCGATGATGAGGTCGAGGCCGAAGGCGAAGTCGTCGCTCGCGAGACCCGCGGCGCCAGCGTCGGCCGCGCCGGCTCCGTTGGCACCGCGGAGCGCCGCACCCGCCCCCTCTCCGCGCACTCCGACGCTGTCGTACTGCAGGCGCTGCTGCTCGTGCCAGGCGAAGCCGAGCACGTAGTGCAGCACCGTCGTCGCGACGCGGCCCGCGGTCTCGGCGTCGAACCCGTCGGCGACGACGGCGGCCGTCAGTCGGTCGGTCGCGAGCGGCGCGCCGAGGCCGAGCGCGAGGGTGCTCGACACCACTTCGGCGCCGTCGCGGTAGGTCAGGAGCGCATCGCGCAGGGCGCGGGCCTCGGTGCGCAGGTCGGTCGCGGCGCCGGATGCCATGCGCGCGACGATCCGGTCCGACAGCTCGGCGAGCAGCGTCTGCTTGTTCGGGAAGTGCCAGTACAGTGCGCTGGGCTGCACCTCGAGGGCGGTCGCGAGACGTCGCATCGTGAGGTCGGGGAGGCCGTGATCGTCGAGGATCCGCAGTGCGGTGCGGGCGACGTCATCGGCGGAGTGTCCGCGAGGAGCCATGGTGTGAGTATAGTGAACGGCGTTCAGGTGAACAGTGTTCAGGAAGGACCGTCATGCGCACCGCCGACGCCACCGATCTCGCCCGCATCGCCGTCTTCGCCGCGCTCATCGCGGTGCTCGGGCTCCCCGGCAGCTTTCCCGTGTTCGGCGGGGTGCCGATCACGGCGCAGACCTTGGGCGTGATGCTCGCCGGAGCGGTCCTCGGTCCCTGGTTCGGTGCGCTGTCGGTCACCGTGCTGCTCGCGCTCGCGGCGGTGGGGCTGCCGGTCCTGGCCGGCGGCCGTGGGGGGTTCGGTGTCTTCCTCGGACCGACCGCGGGTTATGCCCTCGGCTGGATCCTCGGGGCGATCGTCATCGGGCTCATCGTGCACGCGGGCGGACGTCGTCCCGTTGTCTGGCGCACCGCGCTGGCGATGCTGGCCGGTGGGATCGGTGCGATCTACGCCCTCGGCATCCCGGTCCAGAGCCTCGTCACGCGCCTACCGCTCGCCGAGACGGCCCTCACCAGCCTCGTGTTCGTGCCCGGTGATCTGCTGAAGGCGGCGGTCGCCACGATCGTGGTGACGACGCTCGTCACGGCGTACCCGCGCGGCTTCCGCCGTGACTGGCGCGCGCCGGCCACCGGACGGCGACCGGCCGAGGTCGCGGTCGACGCGTGATCCGGTGCGCGGGCGTCGGTGCACGCCTGGGCCAGCGCGAGGTGCTCCGAGGTGTCACCCTCGACCTGGACGCGCGAACGGTCGCGGTCATCGGCGACAACGGATCGGGTAAATCGACCTTCGCGCGACTCGTGGCCGGCCTCGTCCGCCCGTCGGTCGGAGACCTGTGCGTGCTGGGACTCGACCCGCAGCGGGATGCCGCTGAGCTCCGCCGACGGGTGGCGCTCGTGCTGAGCAACCCCGACGCGCAGATCGTCATGCCGACCGTCGCCGACGACGTCGCCCTCTCGCTGAGGGCGGAGCGTCTGCCGCGCGACGTGCGCGATCGTCGGGTCGCCGCCGCGCTCGGACGCTTCGGACTCGCCGAGCTCGCCGACCGTCCCTCGCACGATCTCTCCGGCGGTCAGAAGCAGCTCCTCGCGCTGTGCGGCGCCTTCGTCCGCTCGCCGCACCTGGTCGTCGCCGATGAACCCACCGCCTTCCTCGATGCGCGAAACGCCCGCCTCGTCGCCGACCACCTGCTCGCCGATACCGGACACGCGCTGCTCGTCATCACCCACGACCTCGCTCTGGCGCGTCGCTGCGATCAGGCCGTGGTCTTCGCCGAGGGTCGGGTCGTGGCATCCGGAGCCTCCGCCGAGGTCGTCGACGGCTACTCAGCGGCCGTGGCGTGCTGAGCATGTACCGCCCCGGTGGGGGATGGATGCACCGGATGCCGGCGGGCCCGAAGCTCGCGTGCCTGGCCCTCGTTGCCCTGGTGCTCGCGGCGCTGCCGTCGACCTGGGCGACGGCGCCCGTCGCGGTGGGCGCGTCGATCGTTCTGTACGCCGGAAGCGGCATGGGCGCGCGAGCCGGCGTCCGCTACTACGGATGCCACGCCTGGGCGCTCCGCTGGGTCATCGTCGTCACGGCGGTCGGGCAGCTGCTGTTCCTCGGTCCGGAGGCCGCCGTCGCCAATACGGCACGAGTCGTCGCCGCTCTCTTGGTGGCAGGGCTCGTCCCGCTGACGACCCCCGTCGCGGCGATGCTCGACGCCCTCGAGCGCGGGCTGCGGCCCTTGCGTCGGGTCGGCGCCGATCCGGCGCGCGTCGCGCTGCTGGTGACGATCGCCCTGACCACGATTCCGGTGCTGTCGAAGCTGGCCGGCGATATCCGCGATGCCCAGCGCGCACGGGGCCTGCGGCCTTCCCTCGCGCGCGGAGCACTGCCGTTCCTGGTGGTGACCCTGCGTCACGCCGACGACCTCGGCGACGCCCTCGCCGCCCGCGGCATCCGCTGATTCGATCAGTCGCGGGGCTTGCGGGGTCGAAGGGGCGGGACGTCAAGGATCGGTATCGCGCGAACCATGAACCCCCCAAGAGAGATAACTCGTCAGTCGCGCGCCGCACGCCCCGCCGCGAAACCCTCCGCGTACGCCTCGTCGGCGCCCTGGCGGAACATGTCGCGGGCGGGATCGCGCACGATGGACCGTGCGCCGGGGAGGTCGAGGTCGCCGACCAGGTCGGCTCGGCCGCGCACGATCGCGACGGGTCGACGCGACGCCTTGCCCTTGACGAGGTCGGTGGCCGCGGCGATCTCGTCGGCCACGCACGGCAGGGTCACGACGAGGGGTCGCCCCTCGGCGTCGGTCGTCCCGCGGAGGTCCTCGAAGACATGGATGCCGGCCGCCCCGATCGCGTGATCGGTCTGGCCCTCGCGCCACGCGCGCCCCAGCGTGTCGGTGATGATCACGCCCACACGGGCGACGGACCGTAGCCCCTCGGCGAGGCGTCGCGCCGACGCGTCGGGGTCGACGGGCAGCAGCAGCACGGTGCCTTCGGGGGTGTTGCTCGCGTCGACGCCGGCCGCGGCCGACACGATGCCCAGGGGGTTCTCGACGATGCGCGTGACGTGCCCGGTGGGGGAGGTGCGGGACGCCACGAGGCGCACGGTCTCACGTGTGATCGCGTCTTCGCGGTCGTCGGCCCGGATGATCCGCCCCTCGGCCTTCGACACGATCTTGCTGGTGACGACGACGATGTCGCCATCCTGCAGGGGGTCGAGCAGGGCATCGATGATCACCCCGACGAGGTCGTCTCCCGGGGTGATCTCACGGATGCCGTCGAGGGCCCAGACCTGCAGCACGTCAGCGGACGAAACGGACCTCGGTGAGCTCTTCGCCGAGGAAGGGCTGCGTCTGCGAGGCGCCGTCCACCGCAAAGCCGTTTCGTGCGTAGAAGCGATGAGCGCGCGGGTTGTCGTCGGCGACCCAGAGGTACAGGCCCTCACCGTCTTCGACCGCCGCGTCGAACAGCTGCTGGCCGATGCCGGTGCCGTGGTACGCGTCGAGCAGGTAGATGAAGTACAACTCGCGCTCACGCGGGGCGTCGTCGTCGCGGGCGGGGCCCGACCCGACGAAGCCGACGATCTCGCCGTTCACGAGCGCGGCGTGCATGCGGTAGTCGTCGCCCTGGGAGGCCCAGTGGGTCCAGAGCTCGGCCATGCGTCGGGGCGAGACGGCTTCGAGGGCCGCCTTGCTGATGAGGTGGTCGTACGTCTCGTGCCAGCAGGTGGCGTGCACGCGGCCCAGGGCCTCGGCATCCACATCGCGCACCGGACGGACGACGATGTCGGTTCGGGTTTCCGCAGTCATGGCGCGACTCTACGCTCGGGACCCGTTCGGGTGAAATCCGTCGCGGGGCCCCTCGCGATGGGGTAGTGAGGTGCGTCACGAATCGCCGCGCCCGTCTCCGTCGATTGTCCGGAACACGCCGTCCCGCGCGCGACGCGACGGCGTTTCGTGGACACTCGACATTTCGCCAGAGCCCGCATGCGTCGGATCCCGAGGCGCCTTGATTGTCGATCGCGCACAACGCGATGGTCGATCCGTCGTCGGATCGCTACGCTCGCCCCTCGTGAACGTCCTCTGGCGCACCCTCCTGGTGCTCTTCCGTGCCCGCCGCCGCCTGCGACGCGAGGGCCCCCTCGACCCGAACACGGTCACGCGACTGCGGCTGCGGGTGCTGCCCACCGACATCGACGTGCTGCGCCACCTCAACAACGGTCGCTATTTGTCGCTGTTCGACCTGGGGCGGTGGGACCTTCTCACGCGCTCCGGACTCGTGGCGGCGATGACGAAGGAGGGCTGGTACGCCGTCGTCGCCGCCGAGACCATCACCTTCCGCCGCTCGCTCGAGCTGTGGCAGCGGTTCGATCTCGAGACGCGCCTCATCGGCCACGACGACCGGGCCGTGTACCTGGAGCACCGCGCCCTCGTCGGCGAGGAGATCTACGCGCGCGCGATCATCCGGGCGCGGATCCTGCGCCGCACCGGCGGCACGGTTCCCCACGACGAGCTGTTCGCCGCCGTCGGACGACCCGAGGGGCTGCCCGACATCGAGCCGTGGGTGCACGAATGGGCGGCGGGCTCGGCCTTACCCTCGACGCGGCGCCCGGCCCCCAGTGTCTGGGAGGGCCGCGCAGCCGCCGACGGGTAATGGCCTGCAGCGCAGCACGGGGCCATCGCGTCCCCGAAACGGCCCCGTGGCGCGCGCTCAGTCGGGTTTGACGACGACGGCGAAGACATCGCCGTAGACGTCGGTCAGCCCGACGACCGGGGGTGTGTCCGTCGGTAGGGCGGGCGTGAGCGGGGAGGTGCGGTTGGTCGTGGTACCGTCGCCCACCTCGCCGTAGCGGTTGTGGCCCCACGAGCGCAGGCTGCCGTCGTCCATCCACGCGTAGCCGGTGCCGGTCTGACCTCCCTGATCGACACCGCTCCCGGCGAGGACACGGACGCTCGAGGTGAGGCCTACGATCGGCCGAGCCGTCGTCAGTGAGGTCGTCGTGTCGCCGTTACCGCCCTGGCCCGAGGAGTTGGCGAGCCAGCTCTGCGCCGATCCGTCCGTGAGTCGGGCGTAATAGGTGCTCGACGCCGCGCCCAGGGCGGTGACCCCCGAGATGCCGGAGAACGTTGTCGGCGACGGGGTGAAGCTCAGCCCCCAGATCTGCACGGTGCCGTTGCTCATCAGGGCTGCTCCGCGCGACGAGGTCGGCGCGAGTTGGATCGCTCCGCCGGCGATGACCTGCACCGGCGAGAGCTCTCGCGCGGTGCCGCCGGAGGTGCCGTTGCCGACCTGACCGGCGTCGCTCTGCCCCCACGCGTACACGGCGCCACCGACGAGGGCGTACGCGGTGCTTCGGCGAGCGGCGACCTGCGTCACGTTCGCCAGGCTCGGAAGGCGAGTAGGCACAGTGGCATCGGTTTGGGTGCCCAATCCGAGCTGTCCGAACCCGTTGTATCCCCACGCCCAGACGGTGCCGTCGGATCGCAAGGCGTAGTTGGATCGCTGGAATCCCGAAGCGATCTGCACGACCCCGGTCAGATTCGGCACGATTCCCCATGCTGCTCGGCTGTTCCCCGTCGAACCGATGCCGAGTTGTCCGAAGCTGTTCGAGCCGCGAGTCCAGACCGTGCCGTTCTGCAGCAAGATGAGCGTCGGCGAGACGATCTGCACGATCGGCGATGGAAAGACGAGCTCGATCTGCGTCAACGTCGTCCGACTGGCTTCGGGTGCGCCGGCGACCCACGCGCCGGCGGCGAGGGCGTTGGCGCCGAGCACGGTGAGAGCTTGAGCCTTCGAGTCGCCGCCGACGGTCGCGGTGACGATGACGGTGGATCCCGGGGTGCGCCACGGCGTACCGAGGTTGACCTGTGCAGTCGCCACGCCGTTGCCGTCGGTCGTCGCGACGCTCGGAGTGACGCTCGCGCCGGAAGGCGCCGTGAACGACACCGCTTTGCCCGCGGCGGGAGCGCCGGCCTCGGTGGTGACCGTGGCGGTGACGGTGGTGGCACCGGTGGCGATGATCTGCTGCTGGGGCGTGGACACGGTGATCAGCGCGCTGTTCGATGCCGCGTATGCGGGTGAGGCGGCGGTCAGGGCGATCGCGGGCACGGCCCAGGCGGCTCCGGTGAGGACAGTTCGTCTCGCCGGGTGGAGAGGGATCGTGTCCGTTGTCGCGTCGTCGTGCCGCATGTGGTCCTCATTCTCTATCGGGCGTAGAGGCACACGTTCTCATGGTGACGGCCGCCCGGGCGGCGAGGGTCGGCGCCATCACGGAGGTGAAGGCATGACGACGCCTGCCGTCGTCTCTTGCCACGGCGGAGGTGAGACAGTCCCGGGCGATCGCCGTTCACCCGGCAACTCACGTCTCGGGGACGTCGGCATCACCTCTCGCGGGAGAGGCGCCGGATCAGCGACCGAAGCGGGCGTCCAGCCAGGCGACCTGCTTCATCCAGTGCCGATATCCGCCGCCCTCGTGGCCGTTGTAGGGGTACTCCTCGATCGCGGCGTCGTCGGACGCCAACGCGTGGAACGCCGCGAAGACCCCTGACGGCAGGACGACGTCGTCCATCAGGGCGACGGAGAAGTACGCCGGTACGCTGATCCGCCGCGCGAGCACCGCGCCGTCGACGTGCGACAGCGTGTGCAGTACGCGGTCGGCGTCGTCGCGGTGCACCGAGAGGAAGCGCGTGATCTCGGTGAACGGTGGCGAGGGCGTACGCACGATGGCGTTCGGGAAGTCGCAGAGAAAGGGCACGTCGGGCATGACCGCTGCCACCGCGTCACCCGAGAGGGCGGCCGCCGCGATCGCCAGCCCGCCGCCCTGACTCGCACCGGTGACGGCGACCCGACCGGCATCCACTCCCGGGAGCGCCCGCACCTCGTCGACGAGACGAGCGGCATCGGTGTACAGCCGGCGGTAGTAGTAGTCGTTCGGATCCAGGATGCCACGCGTCATGACGCCCGGGTAGGCGGCCGCCGAACCGTGGGGATCGGGCGTGGCTCCCACGCTCCACGTCGAGCCCTGGCCGCGCGTGTCCATGATGACGTGCACGTAGCCGGCGGCGGCCCAGTTGAGACGTTCGCCGGGGAGGCCCCGTCCGCCGCCGTAGCCGATGTACTCGATGACAGCGGGGAGCACCTCGTCGCCTTGCGGACGTACGACCCAGCCGCGGATCTCGTCGCCGTCGAAGCCGGTGAACGTGAGGTCGAGGACACGGAGCGAGCGCACCGGGGCATCGACGGGCGTCGCACGGGTGGGGCCGGCTGCTGCCCGCGCCTCGCGCAGCGTCTCGGTCCAGAAGGCGTCGAGTCCCGCGGGTACGGACAGGTCGGGGCGGTACGCGCGGAGCGACTCGATCGGCATGTCGGTGAAGGTCACGGCCATGGACATCGACAGTAGCGGCCGCGGGGATGCGCCGGGTCGGCGCTCACCCGGGTCGGCGACGCGGAGAGGCTCAGTCGGAGGCGGCGAGTTCCTGCGCCCGCGTGACGCCGTCGGCGATCGCCTCCGCCGCCGCGGGGTCCCAGGTGCGGTCGATGATGAGCGATCGCACATCGCGCACGCCGATCGTCCGCAGGAAGAACTCCACGAACGCGACCTGGTGGTCGAAGATCGACCCGGGGGTCGGTCCGTCCTCGCCGTAGTACTGCCCGCGAACGAAGACCACGTCGGCCCGCGCGACGTCGACGGCGGGACCGAAGTCCACACCGTCGTAGGTGAAGAGCAGGTTGCGCTGGGCGGCGAGGTCGATGAGCTGCTTCAGCTTGTAGGGGATGGACCAGTTCCACATCGGAACGCCCAGCACGATGCGGTCGGCTTCGCGGAAGCGACGTGCGAGGGACTCGATCTTCGTCCAGGCTCGAGACTCCACGTCGTCGAGGTCGTCGCCGTCGACCCACTTGTACTTCGCGCGGATGACGCGCTCGTCGAACTCCGGCAGGTCTTCGTGCCACACGTCGAGCGTGTCGACGTCGAGATCAGGATGCCGTTCGCGCAGTGCGTCGATCAGGGCGGTGGCCACGGTGACCGACGCGCCCTCGTGTCGGGGGGAGGAGATGATGTGGAGGACTCGCATGGCGTCAGTTTCGCGGGCGGAGGCGGTCGACGGCGGACGCTTGACGGCGCACACCCGCGGTGACCCGTCGCTCCCATGCGGCATCCGCCGGTCCGCGGACAGGTCGCAGCGGCGCATCCGCGGATCGCTCCACCCACGGCGGAGCCCCGATCGCCGGGGGCGACCGGGGCTCCGGGGTACCCGGGGGATCAGCTGGTGAGAAGACGCAGGTTGTACGCCTGCAGGATCTCGTTGACGGGCTGGAAGTAGGTCGTGCCGCCGGTGGTGCAGTCGCCCGAGCCGCCGGAGGTGACGCCCTGCGCCTGGTTGCCGGCGATCAGCGATCCGCCCGAGTCGCCGGGCTCGGCGCAGACGCTCGTGCGGATGAGGCCCGAGACCGAGCCCTCCGCGTAGCGGACGGTGGAGTTGAAGCCCTGGATCTTCCCGCAGTACCAGCCGGTCGTGGAGCCCGAACGGCACACGGTCGCGCCCACGGCGGCCTGCGTCGAGCCCTTCACCGCGACGGTGCCACCGGAGTAGTCCATGACCTGCCCGACGGGGGTGTGGTTGGGCGTGGCGACCCAGGCGTAGTCGTTACCGGGGAAGGACGAGCCGCGGAAGGTGCCGTAGTTCGTGCTGTCGCCGGTGACGCCGCAGTGGCCGGCGGTGACGAAGCCGCCCTGCACGGCGAAGCCGACGGAGCACCGGCTGGCGTTGTTGATGAGGTAGGACATGCCGCCGCGGATCGTGGCGAACGTCTCGGGGGCCTCGACGCCCGTCTGCAGGCGGACGGCATCTGCCGGCGCGCCGAGCGAGGCGACGAACTCGGTCGCGGCCTGCTCGCCGCCGGCGACGACGTCGACGACGACGTCGTTCGCCTCGACGTCGATCCACCAGGAGGGGATCGTGTCGGGAACGCCGCTCGCTTCGATCTGCGCGGTGATCGCCTCGAGCTCGGCGAGCGAGTACTCGACCGCGACGGGCACGGCGCCCGCGTCGGCGGCGGCGTCCAGAGCCGAGTCGGTGGTCGCCGCGGCGTACACCGTCTGCGTGGACTCGTCGAGCCAGGTGCCGGCGAAGGCGTCGCCGGCGGCACCTTCGACCTCGTCGGTGGTCCCGGCCGCGTCGGCCTGGAAACGCAGCACGTCCTGCGCGCCCGAGACGTCGGTGCCGAGGTCGGCTGCCATCGCCTCGAGCAGCTGGGCGTCGACGCCGTCGACGGCCGCGTCGGGGGATGAGGTGGGGGTCTGCGCCAGCGCGGGAGCACTGGCGGCGGTGGTCAGGAACAGGCCGATCGCGGCAGCGCCGACGACCGTCTTCGAGAAACGGTTCACGTGGAGTGACCTTCCATCCAGGGGGGATAAATGGTTGGGGTACCCACGGCTATCGAAACACGAGACGGCCGGAATGCGAAGGAATTCTCGCGAATTGATGGTTTGCGTCCAAAAAGTGTCGGTCATTTGGGGGACAGGCCGACGTCGGGGGTCCCGGTGTCGATCCTCGACGTGCGCGGCGGGCCGCCGAGGTGGCACGCGCGCGGTGTTTAGGCTGACGGGCATGAGCACGAACGACCCTCGCGCCACCGGTCCAGCGCTCTCCTTCGACCTCGCGTCGCGGGCCGCCGCCGAGATCCGGACGTTCTCGGCACGCGCCGTCGCTCCCGCGACCGCGCGCCGCGGCGCGCTGCCGACCGATCCCGACGCCGCGGCCTTCGTCGCCCGAGTGTGCGACGGCGTCGTGCGGCCGGAGAGCGTGACGGCTGCGGCGGCGGCCCTGCACCGCCTCGCGGCCGAGATCCCCTCGACGCTGCCCTGGTTCGTGCGCGGCGCGTTGCAGATCGGGGCGGCCGTCGCCCCGGTGCTTCCCACGCCGGCGGTGCCGATCGCCCGCCGCGCGCTGCGCGAGATGCTCGGGCAGCTCGCCCTCGATGCGCGTCCCGAGCGGTTCGGGGAAGAGCTCGCGGCGGCCGCCGAGAGCGGAAGCATCTTCGACGTGCGCCTGGCCGGGCCGGCGGTACTCGGTGAGACGGGCGCGCGGCGTCGTCTCGACGGCATCCGTTCCCTCGTCTCGCGTGAGGACGTCGATCGCGTGTCGTTCGCCCTGTCCGACGTATCGGCGCGGCGGGCTCCCTGGGCGTTCGCCGCCGACGTGGAGCACGTCGCCGAGCGGGTGCTGCCGGTGTTCCTGGCCGCCGAGGCCGCCGGAACGCACATCACCCTCGTTGCCACCGGTCGCGATGACCTGGATGCCACGATGGCCGTGCTGACCCGCGTGCTCGAGGAGCCGCGGCTCGAGGGGCTCCGCGCCGGCATCGCGCTGCCGGTCGCCGTGGCCGAGACGCTCGACGCCGTTCGCGAGCTCGCCGCGTGGGCCCGGGTGCGCGTGGCGCAGGGCGGTGCGCGTGTGACGCTGCGCCTCGGCGACGAGGCCATCGACACCGCCGACGTCGTGAACGCCGCGCGCCACGGGTGGGCGCCCCCGGCGCTCTCCGGCCGCGACGACGTCGATGCAGGGCTCGTGCGGACCGTGCGCACGGCCGTCGCCCCACGGGGGATCGAGGGGCTGACACTCGAGATCGCCACGGCCGACCCCGAGCGGGCGGCCCTCGCCCTCGCCGTCGCCGCGGAGGTGAATGCCGCGGTGCGCCTCGTGCTCCCGCGGGCGACTCCGTGGACCCCCGGCGACGAGCATGTGATCGTCGTCGCCGCCGTGCATCCCGATGACCTGGATGCCGTGGCCGGCCGCCTCGCCACGGACTACGCCGAGGCGGTCGCCGCGGCCCCCGCTCTGCCCCTCGCCGTCCCCGCCGGCACCGTCGCCAAGGGCGCCGACACCGAGGGCGCCGACACCGAGGGCGCCGACACCGAGGGCGCCGACACCGAGGGCGCCGACACCAGGGGCGCAGAAGCCGAGCGCAGAGACGCCTCGGGCGACGACGGCGACGCGGCGGACATCCCCGAGCCCGAGACCTCGGCCGTGTCCGCGCGGGCGCGTCGGGCCCTCGCCGCCGCCGACGAGCCGGCTCCGATCGCCCGCGGCCCGCAGCGCGGGGGCGAGGACGACCCCGCGATCCTCCGCGAGCGCGCGGCCGACGATGCAGCCGAGCCCGGGCTCACGCAGGCGGTGCTCGGCATCGCGCGCGAGGCGGCGGCATCCGGTGACACGTCGTCGCTCGGTCCCGACGTGCAGCAGATGCTCTTCGGCGGTCAGGCCTTCGTCGACACCGCAGTGTTCTCGGCGCGCGAGAGCGCCGAGCTCGCCGGCGGCGCGCCCGGTTTCCGGAGCGTCGCCGACACGGATCCGACGGTCGCGGACGATCGCGCGTGGGCGGCCGATGTGCTCGCGCGTGTCGCCGCATCGACCGCGGGGGATGCGACGGCCGCGGCCGGACGCATCGACGACGAAGAAGGGCTCGCCGCCGCCGTGCGGCGCGTGCGCGCGGCCGCCGAGCCCTGGGGCGCGCTGGCGGCGGTCGAACGCGCGGCCGTGCTGCAGAGCGCGGCCCGGACCCTCGCCGCGCGCCGCGCCGAGCTCATGGAGGTGCTCGCCGCCGAGGGCGGGGCACTGCTGGCCGAGGCCGACGCCGAGGTGAGCCAGGCGGTGGATGCCGCCGCCTACTACGCCGCGACCGCGAAGGAGCTCGACCGGGTGCCGGGAGCTGTCTTCCTCCCCGACCGGGTGAGCGTCGTCGCCCCCCGGTGGAACGCCCCGGTGGGCCTGTGCGCCGCCGAGACCCTCGCCGCCCTCGCTGCGGGGTCGGGCGTGCTGCTCACGCCGTCGCCCCGCGCCCGGCGCGCGGGAGCCGTCGTCGCCGAGGCGCTGTGGGCGGCGGGGGTCCCGCGCGACCTGCTCGTCTACGTCGACCTGAACGAGGAGGCGTCGGGGCGCGCGCTGATCGTGCATCCCGGCGTCGACCGCGTGCTGCTCGCGGGGGCTCGGGCGACCGCCGAACGCTTCGCCGCCTGGCGCCCGGCCGCGAAGATGCAGGCGCTCACCGCCGGCCGGAACGCCGCCATCGTCGCGCCGTCCGCCGACCTCGACGCCGCCGTGTCCGACATCGTGGAGGGAGCCTTCGCGCGGGCGGGGCAGGCGGCGACCGCCGTGTCGCTGGTCATCCTGGTGGGAGCGGTCGGCCGGTCGACGCCGTTCCTCGAGCAACTCGCCGACACCGTCTCGTCACTGCGGGTCGGACCCGCCGACGATCCGCTGTCCGACATCGGTCCGCTCGGGGAGGAGCCCACCGGCGAGGTCCGCCGGGCGCTGACGGTGCTGGGAGAAGGCGAGCGCTGGCTCGTCGAACCGCGCGAGCTCGACCTCGGTGCCGAGACGGCCGGACGGTTCTGGTCACCGGGCGTGCGCACGGGGGTCACCGCCGGTTCGCACCTCACCCGGGCGGCCGTCGCCGCTCCCGTGCTCGGTATCCTGCACGCGCCCACCGTGACGCGGGCGATCGAGTTGCAGAACGCCATCGGCTCCGGTTTCGTGGCGGGACTGCATACGCGCGACATCGGCGACCTCGAGCTGTGGCTCGACACCGCCGAGGCCGCGGTGCTGCGCGTCAACCGTCCCTCGACGGGAGGGGTCGTGCAACGGGAGCCGCTCGGCGGCTGGGGCGAGGCCTCGGCGGGCACCGGCGCGATGTCGGGCGGGCCGAACCGCCTGGTCACCCTCGGCTCGTGGCGGCCGTCGTCGGGAGGCGCGGCGTCGTCGACGCTGCACCTGCGTGGGCTCGACAGTCGCATCACGGGGCTCATCGAGGCCGCGCAACCGACCCTGTCGTACGAGGCGTTCGAGTGGCTGCGCCGCGGCGCACTGTCGGACGCCGTGGCGTGGGACCGCGAGTTCGGCCGGGTCATCGACGTCTCGCACCTGCGGGTCGAGCGCAATCTGCGGCGGTATCGTCCGACCGGCGTCGCGGTGCGCGCCACCGGCGATGCGGCCTGGCAGGCGGTGCTGCGCGTGCTCGTCGCGGCGGTGCGCTCGGGCTCGACGTTCACGCTCAGCACGCCCGTGGGTCTCCCCGCGGCCGTGCGCCACCTGCTCGGCGAGGCGAGCGTCGCGGTCTCGGTGGAGACCGACGCGGAGTGGTTGCAGCGCCTGGCGGGCGGCATCCCGGATGCCGACGCGGCTGACGCCGTCATCACGCCGGGGCGGCCAGAGCGGATCCGTCTGGTGGGCCCGGCCGACACGGTCGTCGCCCTCCGCACGGCGGTCGCCGAGACCGTGGGGGCCGACCTTTCGCTGACGGTGTACGCCGACGAGGTCACCACCGCCGGTCGCCTGGAGCTGCTGCCCTTCCTGCGCGAGCAGGCGGTGTCCATCGCCGCACACCGCCACGGCCGCCCCGACCCCTGGTCGGCCGCCGTCATCTGAGACACTGACGGCCACCGCGCCCGGACCGCCTCCGCCCCCGAGACCGCACTGGTCAGCCGACGCGAGCCGGGATGAGCCCGACATGCGCCGCGACCGCACGACGTCGGGCACGTCGGGTCATCTCGAGACGAGCCGGGATGACCCCGACGTGCGAGGCGACCGCACGACCTCGGCACGTCGGGTCTTGAGCGGCCCACGGCCCGCCGGAATCGGGCGGTCAGCGCTCGACGGTGGTCTGCGTGAGCAGGGCGATCTCGTCCTCGGTCCACCCGTGATCGATGCGCAGGGTGTCCTTCAGGGCCGAAACCGCGCCGGGTCGTGACAGCCCTGCGCCGCCGAACACGGCGACCGCATCGGAATCGATGGCGGTGGCGGCTTCGCGAACGTCGTCCACGAGTTCGCGCAAGCGCGGCAGCCGTCCGGCGTCGCCGGGTCGGCGACCGGGAACGATCACCAGCAGGGCGGAGGCCCCCGCGGCCGCGAGCAGGGTCTCGCGGCTGACGGCGATCCAGAACGCCGAGGTCGCGGCGGCGACCACGACGATGACGACGATCCCGACCGTGACGGCCCCCGCATCGGAGAAGAGGCCGTCGGGGCCGCCGCCGTCTCCGCCGGCGACCACGAGTGCGAGTCCCCGCGCCGCGCAGTACAGGGCGAACGCGCAGAGCGCCCCGGCGAGCACGCGGATCGACGCCCGGTGCCCTTCGCGGGAGTGGACGGCGGCCACCGCACCGCACACGCCGACGACCGCGAAGGCGGCTGCCTGCACGACGGCGGCGTCGTCGACCGGGAGAAGCAGAGAGGTCACGGCGACGGTGACCACCCCGGATGCCGCGAGGACTGCGAACCATCGGTTCGCCGTCGTGCGGCTGAGGGCGTGGAACGCGAACGGGATCATCGCGGGTCCGAGGACCATCAGCGCGCTGGCGGCGGCGAACACCGGGGACCCGCCGACGTTGATCCACACGAGATACATCGCCGACGCGCCGACCTCGGCCACGCCGGCGGTCGCGGCGTACTGCAGCGAGTCACCGGTCGGGCCGTCGCGGCCGACGAGCAGGAGGCCCACCAGCAGCAGCATGCCGGTTGTGATGAGGCACGTCACCGACAGCAGCATCACGGGTGCCACCATGTGCCCGCCCCTCTCACCGCGTGCCCGGTGGACATGAAGGTATTGCGGCGGGGGAGGCCCCGCAAGCGTCGGAGACCGCCGACGGCCGGGCGCGGGGCCTGCACCCGCCGAGAACGCCCGCCCCCACGGCATCCGGAGGGATGCGACGGGGACGGGCGTTCCGGGAGAAGCGGGATCAGGCGAGCTGCGCGCGACGCTCCGCCAGCTGGTCGAACGAGGCGAAGGACTCCGCGATCGGGCTGCCGGTGAAGTGACCGACCCAGCCGTCGTCGTCGTGGAAGAACCGCACGCTGACGTAGTGGGGCGAGGTGCCCATGTCGAACCAGTGCGTGGTGTTCGCCGGCACCGAGATGAGGTCGCCCGCCTCGCAGTACACCGCGTGCACCTTCTCGTTCGCGTGCAGGTAGAACACACCGGCACCCTTGGCGAAGTAGCGGTCCTCGTCGTCGTCGTGAGCGTGCTCCGACAGGAACTTCTCGCGGAACGGCGTCTTCACCTCGTCGTAATCGGCCTGCGCGGGGTCGAGCGCGACGACGTCCACGAGGGTGTAGCCCTCGCGGTCCTTCACCTCGCCGATCTCCGCGGCGTACAGCGCGAGCACCTCGTCCTGCGAGGCGCCCGTGGCGACGTCCTTGACCTCCCAGCGCGAGAAGCGGGCGCCGAGTTCGGCGAGGGCCTCGCGGATCTCGCTCTCTTCGGTGGTCTCGAGCACGGGCGTGCCCGGGTCGGATTCTTTCCAGACGGTCAGCAGGGTCATGGCCGCTCCTTTCGTTGGGGGTGGGGAGGATGGATGCCGGTGTCTCAGCGCGTCGCGACGGCGAAGCGCAGCAGCCACTCGGTGATCTCGAGGTGACGACGGGCAGCGGCCACGTCGCTGCCCCAGGCGTACATGCCGTGGTTCGCCACGATCAGGGCGGGGACTTCGGGCACCTCGGGGGTGGCGGGACGGTAGACCTCGTCGAACCAGCCGGCTTCGACGGTCATGTCCTGGTGGTTGCGGATGACGGGAACGGTCACCGTCTCGTCGTCGGCGAGGTGGCCGATGCCCTTGAGCATCTCCATGTCGCGGATCTCGACGCCGTTCGGCCACCGGTGCCCCGCGACGACGGCGTCGAAGGCGTGCACGTGGAACACGGCGTTCGCGCCCGTGCGCGCGGCGATGTGGGCGTGCAGACCCGACTCCGCCGACGGGGGGCGCCGGTCGTCGGGGTCGATCGCCTCGCCGTTCGCGTCGATGAGCACGACGTCGGCGTCGGTGAGCAGCGACTTGTCGAGGCCCGACGCGGTGACGGCGAGCACGAGCGGGTCGCGGTCGACGACGACCGAGAGATTGCCCGAGGTTCCGCGCATCCAGCCGTAGCCCGAGAAGCGCGAAGCCTCGGCCGCGAGGGCGGCGCCGGCGGCCTGCACGCGGTCGCGGGAGGGGAGGACGGTCATCGGGTCACCTCGATCTCGTCGAAGGATGCCACGGCGGGGGCGGCGAATGCGGTGCCGGCCCACGGTTCGCCGGCGCGGTCGAGGGCGACCACCTGCCAGCCGGCCGCGAGAGCCGCCGTCACCTCGTCGGGGTGGTCGGTGAGGAACAGCGCGCGCCCGGGCGCGACGTCGAGGGCGGAGGCGATCGCGTCGAACGACGCGCGTTCCTTCTTCGGCCCCGCCTTGACCGTGTCGAAGAAGTCCTCGACGAGAGGGGTCAGGTCGCCCTGCGGCGCGTGACGGAACCACGGCACCTGCGAGGCGACCGAACCCGAGGAGTACACGGCGAGACGGATGCCGTCCTCATGCCACGCGCGCAGGCGCGGCGGCACGTCGTCGAAGAACTGCGAGTGGATCTCACCCGCGGCGAAGCCCTCGGCCCAGATGATCCCCTGCAGCGTCTTCAGCGGGGTGGACTTCACGTCGTTCGCCATCAGACCGCGCAGCGCCTCGGCGATCTCGGCGTCGGACGCGTCGGTATCCAGGCCCGTCTCGGCGATCGCGTCGACACGGGCGGTGCGAACGGTGTCGTCGGCGCGCCCGAGCACCTCGTCGAGACGCGGGCGGGCGTAGTCGTACAGGTCGCCGAGGATGAACCCTGCGGCGGACGTGGTGCCCTCGATGTCGAGCACGACCACGTCGGCGGTGGCGGAGACGGTCATGATTTCTCTTTCGTGTCGATGAAGGATGCCACGGCGGCGGCCGCGAGGCGGGAATGCTCGACGACCACGTCGTCCGACGCCCCGGCGATGTGTGGGGTGAGTGTGACGTTCGGCAGCCGCAGCAGTTCGTCGCCCGGGGTGAGCGGCTCGTCGTGGAACACGTCGAAGCCGGCGCCGGCGATGCGCCCGTCGCGCAGCACCGGGAGGAGGGCGTCGCGGTCGACGAGAGCGGCGCGGCCGGCGTTGATCAGATACGCGTCGGGGCGCAGCAGTGCGAGTTCGCGCGCACCGATCAGACCGGTGGTCTCGGGGGTGAGCGGCACGTGCAGGGTGACGATGTCGCTCCCGGCGAGCAGCTCGTCGAGGTCGAGGTGCGCGACGTCGTCGCCCAGGGCGCCGGGGGCGAGGAAGGGGTCGTAGACGGCGACGCGCATGCCGAACCCCTGCGCGCGGCGCACGACGCGTCGACCGACCGCGCCGCCACCGACGACGCCGAGCTGCCGGCCCGTGAGGCCGATGCCGCGGAAGCGCGCATACGGCTCGAAGACGTCGTCGGTGCTCCACCTGCCCTCACGCAGCCACGCCGACGCCGCGGGCACGTGGCGCACGGTGGCGAGCAGGAGGGCGAGGGTGAAGTCGGCGGTCACGTCGGCGTTGCGGCCCGGTGTCGTGCGCACCTCGACGCCGCGCGCGGCGCACGCGGCGAGATCGACGTTCGCGGGGTTCGCGCGGCAGGCGACGACCAACGACAGGCGAGGCGCGGCCGCGAGCGCGTCGTCGTCGATGCGGTCGAGCTCTGCGATCACGACGTCGGCGCCGGCCAGAGCCTCGGCGAAAACGGGGTCGGCGGCGGCGCGCGCACCGAGGGACTGGCCGGTCTCGACCTCGGATGCCGTGAAGACCTCGCCCGGGAGCGTGGCCGCGATGCGCGGGTCGAAGGGGGCGGTGACGACGATGTGGGTCACGCGGGGGTCCTCTCGGGGGTGGGGACGTCGGGGGCCGGCTCGTCGAGGTGGGCGGCAGGGGCGCCGGCGGCGGTGCGTTCCGCCTCGGCGCGTTCATCGCTCGGGGCCGCACCGCGGGACGCGGCGTCCGGGCGGGCGCCGGCGGCATCCGGTGTCAGCCGACCGAGCGCGCGCAGCGCCGGCCACTCCGGCCGCAGCGCCGCGCGCACGCGCGCGAACACCTCTCGCGCCGACGACAGTGCGGGGGAGGGGCGCGGGGTGAACTCGACGGCGTCGGCGGGGAAGACCCGCACCGCGGCCTCCAGGTCGACGGCGAGCCCCGCGGCCACGAGGGCGACGGTCGCTGCGCCCCGCGCTCCGACCTCGGGGTCGGTCGTGCGCACGATCGTGCGACCCGACACGTCGGCCAGCAGCTGGCACAGCAAGTCGCTGCGCGCGCCACCGCCGCACACGGGTACGCGCTCGGCGGCATCCAGAAGATCGAGGCACTCGGCGACCGAGAACGCGAGGCCCTCGAAGACGCTGCGCAGCAGCTGCGCCGGAGCCGTCGTGACGTTCATTCCGACCCAGGAGGCCGAGGCGGCGGCGTCCACGAACGGGGCGCGCTCGCCGCTGGGGGATCCGTAGGGCAGGTAGATCACGCCGCCGCTGCCGGCCGGCGCGGTGCGCGCGAGGCGTTCGAGCTCGCTCCAGCCGCGGTCGGCGAGACCCAGGGTGTCGCGCACCCAGTCGAGGTTGGGCGTGCCGACCATCGACGACAGGGCCTCGAGCACCTGGGTCCCGCGGCCCGTGGGGATGAGGATGCCGATCCCGCTGTCGGCGGCGGCGCGGTCGACGCGGTTGACGGCCACGGTGGCGGTCGTGCCGAGCACGACCCACCCGTCCTGATCGTCGAGGGCACCGAGCCCCACGGGGCAGGCCGCCGAGTCGACGAGCCCGACGGCGACGGGCACGCCGGCCCGGAGGCCCAGCTCGGCGGCGGCGGCATCGGTGAGGGTGCCGGCGCTCTCGTGCGGAGCGCGCACGGGGGCGAGGAGGTGTGCGAAGCGACGGTGTCCGAGCGCGTCGATCATCTCGTCGGAGTAGGCGAGGGTCGCCGGATCCAAATACGTGCGCGACGCCTCGGAGGGGTCGGTGGCGACCTCGCCGGTGAGGCGGTGACGCACCGCGTCCTTGCAGTTGAGGTGGTGGGCCGCGCGGGCGAGGGTCTCGGGCTCGGACTCGGCGAAGCCGTCGAGCAGCACGGGGAGCGTCCCCGGGAAGCTGGCCGAGCCGGTGGCGGCGATCACCGCGGCATCCCGCCCGTCGCGCTGCCACGCGGTCACGCGGTCGGCGCCGCGTCCGTCGAGCCACAGAGCTGCGGGGCGCACCGGGCGACCGTCGGCGTCGATGAGCCACGCCCCGTCGCCCTGGCCGGTGACACCGATCGCGACCACGTCGGGCCCGGCGCTACGGGCCTGCGACAGGGCCTGACGGACGGCGCCGACGACGGCCTCCCACACGAGGTCGATGTCGCTCTCGGCCGCCCCGTCGGGCGTGCGGACGACCGTGACCGCGCGGTGACCGGCGGCGAGCGTCTCACCCTCGAGCGAGTAGAGCACGGCCTTGACCGCGGTGGTTCCGGCGTCGATGCCCAGGACGGCGGGGGTCACGGGGTGCCGCCCGGGGTGGTGTCGAGGGTCTTCGCCGCGGGCTTGCGCTCCGCCGCCGCCCGCGCGCGCTGCGCGACGGTGTACGCCAGCACGAGGGCGACCAGCAGCACGACCCCCTGCACCGCGGCCTTGACGTTGAAGTCGAGACCCAGCAGATCGAGGCCGTTCGCCAGGACGCCCAGGAAGAGCACTCCCACGACGGTGCCGGGCACGTTCGGCCGCGAGCGCGGGTGCATCGACGCGCCGATGAACACCGCGGCGATGGCATCCAGCAGGTAGCTGAAGCCCGCGAGAGGCGTGTAGAGCCGCAGCGAGGCGCTGAGCAGCACGCCGCCCGCCGCGCACAGCACGCCCGCGCCGATGTAGACGAGTACGCGGATGCGGCGGGTGCGAAGCCCCGCGACGACCGCCGCGCGATCCTGCAAACCCATCGCCTGGATGCGCACGCCCGCGGGGGTGCGGTGCAGCAGGATGCCGACGCCCACGGCCGCGACCGCGGCGATGATCACCGGGATGCCGACGCCCAGCACGTCGCCCGAGCCGAGGAAGGTGAAGCCCTCGGGGGCGGCGCGGAAGCTGACGCTCGCCCCGCCGTTCGTGCCGATCTGCTGGGCGCTGCGGCCGATGAAGAAGGTGCCGAGTGTCGCGAGGAAGGGCGTCACACCGAGCCCCACGATGAGGAAGGCGTTGAGCGCTCCGATGAGCGCGCCGCCGACGAGTCCGAGCAGGACGGCTGCGGGCCACGGCATCCCGAACGACATCATCGACACGATCGCGAACCACGCGCCGAAGTCGACCGCGACCGCGGCCGACAGGTCGATGCCGCCGGACGACACCACCACCGTCAGGGCGAGGGCGACGAGCAGCAGGATCGCGACCCCGTCGAGCACGTTCAGCAGGTTGCTCGGGCGCAGGAACGCATCGCTGGCGAACGAGAAGAACACGACCAGCAGCGCGAAGGCGGCGACGAAGCCGTAGCGGGTGACGGTCGCGGCGGCGGAACCGGCGACCCCCGACCAGCGGGTGCGGGTGGCGGTGGTGCTCACGCGCGGGCCTCCTCGTTCTTGCGTGCCGCGGCCGCGGCGACGACGAGCAGGATCAGCACACCCTTGAACCCGTCGACCCACGCGTTGGCCACGCGCGAGAGGATCAGGCCGTTCGAGAGCAGCGCCACGAACACCGCGCCCAGGACGGAGCCGAAGATCGTGACCGTGCCGCGGCGGGTGAAGGCCGCCCCCAGGAATGTCGCCAGAACCATGTCGACCATGAGGCGCTCGTCGATCCCCGGGCTGCTGCCCGAGCCGCGCGCGACCAGCAGCAGCGCGCTGAGGCCCGCGACCACACCCGCGATGACGAACGTCGACATGATGTAGCGCCGGGTCGGGATGCCGGCGAAGGTCGCGGCATCCCGATTGCCGCCGACGGCCTGCAGACGTCGGCCGTACGGGGTGCGCGCCATGACGAAGACGAGCACCGCCGCGACGACGAGCATGAGCACGGCGGCGAGCGGGATGCCGGCGATCCGCGTGTCGCGGACGGCGATGATGAGCGGATCCGTCACGTCGATGCGGCGATTGCCGCTGACCACGCGCGTGATGCCGACGACGGCGACGTACACGGCGAGTGTGGCGAGGATCGACGACAGCCCGACCCAGCCGACGAGGACCGCGTTGAGCAGACCGAACACGGTGGTGACCAGGATGCCGAGGGCGAACGCGACGGCGAACGGGGTGCCGTAGGTGGTGAGCTGATCGCTCACGATGGCGGTGGCGAGCGCCGCGGTCGCGGGGATCGACAGGTCGATGCCGCCGACGACCACGTCGTCGCCGCCGCCGATCACGACGATGGCGAGGCCCATCGCGACCAACGCGACGGGCGCCGCCTGGGTGAGGCTCGCGGTGACGTTGGCGACGCCGAGGAAGCCCCTCGCCGTGACGGCGAGGTACACGGTCATCGCGAGCACGACCAGTAGTGGCCCGCGTCGCGCCAGCAGGCTGCGCAGACGCGGGACGAGCGCCGCGCGCTCCACGGTCAGGGCGCTCATGCGGCATCCCCTTCGGTTCGTTCGGGGGCGGCGGCGTCGGCGGTGGACCCGCCGGCGCTCCCGGTCACCAACGCGCTCAGGTGCTCGAGGGTCAGACCGTCGGTCGTCACCTCGTGCGCGACGCGTCCGCGTTCGAGCACGACGACGCGGTCGCTGAGCCCGAGCACCTCGGCGGGGTCGGTCGAGACGATCACGACCGCGGTCCCGGATGCCGCGAGTTCCGCCAGCAGGCGGTAGATCTCCTGCTTCGCGCCGATGTCGACACCCACCGTGGGCTCATCCAGCACGATGACCCGGGCGCCGGCGGCCAGGCTCCGGCCGAGCACCACCTTCTGCTGGTTTCCTCCGCTGAGCAGGCGGGTCTGCACGCTCGTGTCGCGCGGACGGATGTCGAGGCGCTCGGCGAGGCCCTCGGCGCGCGTCCGCGACGCGGCGTCGTCGAGGAGGCCCGCGCGAGTGCCCTCGGCGAGGGTCGAGAGGGTGAGGTTGCGCTGGGTCGAGAAGTCGAGCACGACGCCGTCGTGGCGGCGGTCGCGGGGCACGAGCACGACGCCGGCCTCGAGGGCGGCGGCCGGGCTCGACGGCCGGAACCGGCGGCCGAGGAGCGACAGATCGCCCGCGTGGCGGTGGAGCCCCACCAGGGCCTCGGCGAGTTCGGACGCCCCGGAGCCGAGCAGGCCGGTGAGCCCCAGGATCTCGCCCGGGCGCACGTCGAGGTCGACGCCGTGCACGACAGCGCCGACGCGGAGGCCCCGGGCACGCAGCACCGGCTCGGTCGTGGCGACGGGACGACGCGGGGGGTAGAGGTCGTCGATCTCGCGCCCGATCATCAGGCGGACCATCTCCCGACCGCTGTCGGGCCCGACCCCCTCGATGCGGCCCACGTCGACACCGCCGCGCAGGATGGTCACGCGGTCGCAGATGCGCGTGACCTCGCCGAGATAGTGCGAGATGTAGAGGCTGGAGATGCCGCGTTCGCGCAGGCGCCCGATGATGCCGAGCAGCTGCTCGGCCTCGGCGCTGGCGAGGGGGGCCGTGGGCTCGTCGAAGACGATGAGGCGCGTGTCGTCGTCGACCAGTGCGCGGGCCACCTGCACGAGCTTGCGCTCGGCGGGCCCGAGGTCGCGGACGAGCCGGGTGGGGGAGAGCCGGATGCCGAGCACGTCGTGCAGCACCTCGGTCACGCGGGCCTTCATGGCGCGGCCGCGGAGCACCCCGCCCGCGCTGTGCTCGTTGCCGAGCCAGACATTCTCGGCCACGGTCATGTCGGGTACGAGCTGCAGTTCCTGATGCACGAAGCGGATGCCGGCCGCGTGGGCGTCGGCGGGAGTGAGTCGCCCGGCATCCGTCCCGCCGATGACGACCGTGCCGCCGTCGCGCTCGTAGATACCGGCCAGGATCTTGATGAGCGTGGACTTGCCCGCGCCGTTCTCGCCGACGAGGCCGTGCACCTCGCCCGGGCGCACGTCGATCGAGGCGCCCCGGAGAGCCGGGACGCCCGCGAACGCCTTCGTGACGCCGGTCATGCGGAGCACCGGCGTCACGAGGGGGGAGGAACCGATCGTCACTGGGTGTAGCCCAGCTCCTTCGCGACCGCGGTCGCCTCATCGGGACCGGCGACCGGGATCGTGTCGACGTAGCTGACCTTCTCGACCTCTTCGCCGAGGAAGTACTTGCCCACGTTGTCAGCCGAGATCGTGGCGATCTTGCGCGGCAGCTGGGCAATGTTGCCGACGAACGGGCTGTTCGGCTCGCTCATGATCTCGAGCGTGTCGGGGCCGGCGTCGAAGGCGGTGACCTTCACGTCGGTGCGACCGGAGTCTTCGATCGCCTGCACCACGCCGATGGCCGGCTGGTCCCAGCACGCCACGTGGATGCCCTGGATGGTGCCGGCGGGGTACTTCTCCAGCAGCGCGAGCGTCTGCTGCCGCGCGTCGTCGGGGGCGTTGGCGAACTGCTCGGCCAGCTCGGGCTCGATGAGCTTGACGCCCGGGTAGTCCGTCGCGAGTTCGTTCTTCCACGCGTCGTAGCGCTCGCCGCAGAACGACAGGCTCGTCCCGAAGGCGTTGAAGACGGCCACGTTGCCCGTGCCGCCGAGGGCGTCGCCGGTGATCTTGCCGAGGGCCGTGCCGCCCACCTCGTTGTCGGACTGGGCGTTGTTGACCGCCCACTCCGAGGCGTGGTCGACGCCGAAGACGGGGATGCCGGCGTCGTGCAGCTGCTGCAGCTTCGGGTCGACCGACGCGTCGCCGAGGATCGTGATGACGGCATCGACGTTCTGGGCGAGGAAGATGTCGTGGTTCTGCGCGTGCAGGGTGTTGTCGCGGTTGCCGTCGGTGGTGAGCGGCGTGCCGCCGAGCCGGGTGACCTCGTCGACCGCGCCCTGGAAGGCCTCGCGGTCCCAGAAGTGCTGCGTGCCGACGACGGCGATGCCGATGGTCTTACCCGCGAGCGGCTGGGCGGCGTCGACGCCGTCGCCGTTCGGGGCGGCCGCGTCGGACGAGACGGTGCTGCAGCCGGCGAGGGCGAGGGACGCTGCGACGACGATCGCCGGGAGGGCGAAGAGGGACTTTCTCACGGTGGGCTCCTGTGGGGCCGATGGGCGCTCGCGTCGGTGCGCGCGTCGCCGCGGATGCTGTGTGGGATGACGCCGGAAAGCGGTCTCTCGAATCGTAGGGAGGGGGCGGACGACGTTCGACTCGAGCGTCACACGGTGAAATGAAGCCATCACGGGTGAGCCGCTCAGTATGCTTCGCCCGTCCCCGCAGCGGCCCGTCCGGTGCCGACCGGACACCGCCCCCTCGTGACGCCGGTTTCGCATCGGCCCCACCCCACCGCAGGAGATCCATGTCCTACCCCGCCCGTCGCGTCGTCACCGTCGGTCTCCACGTCGCCGACGTGCTCGGTCGCTACGTCGACGCCATTCCGCCCGGGCAGGGCCTCGCGCTGCTGGACGAGATCCGCCTGACCGTGGCCGGCACCGCTGCCGCGACCGCCGTCGACCTCGCGCGACTCGGCGTTCCCGTGGCGACGGTGGGCGCCGTAGGCGACGACGCGCTGGGTGTCTTCCTGCGCTCCACGATGGCCGACGAGGGGGTCGACGTCACCGGCCTCGCCGTGCGCCCCGAGCGGCCCACCTCCGCGACGATGCTGCCCATCCGCCGCGACGGGAGCCGGCCCGCGCTGCACGTCATCGGGTCGAACGCGGCGATCGCGCCCGAGGATCTGGCATCCATCCATCTGAGCGATGTCGCGGTGCTCCACCTCGGCGGCACGTGCCTGCTGCCGGGCATCGACGGCGCGCCCAGCGTCGACCTGCTGCGCCGCGCCCGCGACGCCGGGGTCGTGACGACGATGGACTTCATCCCGACGGGGTCGCCGGCCGACCGCGACGCGGTGCTTCCGTGCCTGCCGTTCGTCGACTACCTCTTCCCGAGCGAGGAGGATGCGCTGTCGTTCGCGGGCGCGTCGAGCCTCGACGAGGCCATCGCCTTCTACCTGGATGCCGGCGTCTCGACGCTCGTGATCACCCGCGGCGCGGCGGGGGCCAGCATCAGCACGCGAGCCTCACGCGACATGCGGCTGCCGGCATATGCCGTCGACGTCGTGGACACGACGGGCTGCGGCGACGCGTTCAGCGCCGGTTTCATCGGGGGTCTGATGGACGGCGCCGACGTCACCGAGGCCGCGGAGCGCGGCCTCGCGTGCGGCAGCCTCGTGGCCACGGGCCTCGGCTCCGACGCCGGCCTGCACTCCGCGGCCGACGTGGCGCGGCTGCGGGCGGAGGGCGTGCGCGGAGCCGTGTGACGCGGCATCCGGTGCCGGCCCGCAGGGTCGGTTTGCGCAACCTGCGCGCATCGCTGAGGTTGTGCGGCGCGGGTCCGCCCGCCTGCCGCCGTGCAGAGAATCAGTGATGCGCGCAACCTCCGTCGGGTCGGCGCGGATGCCGCTGAGTTTGTGCGCATCGCGGAGGGTGCGCGCGGCTGTTCGCGCCCGCGCGCACACGCGTGCGAGAATGGCCACGGCGTGCTCGGACCGACCTTTCCCCGCACGGCGCCACGGCGCCGCCGGGTTCGAAGGGCCACCGGGCCCCAGGACAGCGTCCGCCGCACCTTTCTCCGAGGAGCACAGATGTCCGCCACCCCTATCGCCAGCACCGCCGAGGCCACCTCCACCGAGCGTGTGCAGCAGCACCGTCGGTACCTGATGTGCCGGCCCGCGCACTTCACGGTGAGCTACAGCATCAACCCGTGGATGGAGCCCTCGCGCCCCACCGACACGAATCTCGCCCTGCAGCAGTGGCAGTCGCTATACGACACCTACACCTCGCTCGGGCATGAGATCGAGCTGATCGACCCGGTCGAGGGTCTGCCCGACATGGTCTACACCGCCAACGGCGGCTTCGTCATCGACGGTGTCGCGTACGGTCCGAAGTTCCGCTTCCGCGAGCGCGCGGCCGAGGCGCCGGCGTTCAACGACTGGTTCGCAGCGAACGGCTTCGAGGTCGCCGAACCGGTGGAGGTCAACGAGGGCGAGGGCGACTTCCTGCTCGTGGGCGACACGATCCTCGCCGGCACGGGCTTCCGCTCGACCGGTGACAGCCACCGCGAAGTGGGCGAGGTGTTCTCCCGCGAGGTCGTCTCGCTGACCCTCACCGACCCGCGGTTCTACCACCTCGACACCGCGATCGCCGTGCTCGACCCCGTCGAGGGGCCCGGCGGTGTCGAGAGGGCCAACATCGCCTACCTGCCCACCGCGTTCGACGAGCGCAGCCAGGCGATCCTGCGCGAGCGCTACCCGGATGCCATCCGGGTGTCCGACAGCGACGGAGCGGTCTTCGGACTCAACTCCGCCAGCGACGGCAAGAACGTCATCATCTCCCCGCGGGCCGTGGGCTTCGAGGCGCAGCTGCGCGAGCGCGGATACACCCCGGTGATGGTCGACCTCTCGGAACTGCTGCTCGGCGGCGGCGGCATCAAGTGCTGCACGCTGGAGCTGCGCGGCGGTGCCCGATGAGCACCACGATCGACGCGCTCAGCGAGCGTCTCGTCGCCGAGGAGGGCGCCCACCTCGCCCACAACTACCACCCGCTGCCGGTCGTCGTCTCGCGCGCCGAGGGCGTGTGGGTCACCGACGTCGAGGGCAAGCGCTACCTCGACCTGCTGTCGGCTTATTCGGCGTTGAACTTCGGCCACGGTCACCCCGCGATCCTCGCCGCCGCCCGCGAGCAGCTCGATCGCCTCACGCTGACCAGCCGGGCGTACCACAACGACCGCCTCGGCCCGTTCGCCACGGCGCTGTCGCAGCTGTGCGGCAAAGACCTCGTCCTGCCGATGAACACCGGTGCCGAGGCCGTCGAGACCGGCATCAAGGTCGCACGCGCGTGGGGCTACCGCACGAAGGGCATCGCCGCCGATGCGGCGACGATCATCGTCGCGAACGGCAACTTCCACGGCCGCACCACCACGATCGTCGGCTTCAGCGACGACCCGGTCGCCCACGACGACTTCGGTCCCTACGCGCCCGGCTTCGTGCACGTGCCCTATGGCGACGCGGATGCCATCGCAGCGGCCATCGACGAGAACACCGCCGCCGTACTGCTCGAGCCCATCCAGGGCGAGGCGGGCGTCGTCCTGCCGCCCGAGGGGTTCCTGCAGCGGGTGCGCGAGATCTGCACGCAGAACAACGTGCTCTTCATCGCCGACGAGATCCAGTCGGGCCTCGGCCGCGTGGGCGAGACGTTCGCGTGCGATCGCGAGGGTGTCGTACCCGACGTGTACCTCCTCGGGAAGGCGCTCGGCGGCGGCATCCTGCCCCTGTCCGCCGTCGTCGCCGACGAGGACGTTCTGGGCGTCATCCGTGCGGGCGAGCACGGTTCGACCTTCGGGGGCAACCCGTTGGCCGCGGCCGTGGGCCTGCGCGTGGTCGAGATGCTGGCATCGGGTGAGTTCCAGACCCGCGCGAAGGCGCTGGGAGCGCACCTCGAGCCCGCGCTGCGGGCGCTCATCGGCCACGGCGTGACCGCGGTGCGTATCGCGGGCCTGTGGGCCGGCGTCGACATCGACCCCGCCTACGGCACCGGCCGCGAGGTCGCCCAGAAGCTGCTGACGCGCGGGGTGCTCGTGAAGGACACGCACGGCCAGACGATCCGCATCGCCCCTCCGCTGACGATCCGCGCCACCGAACTGGACTGGGCGGTCGAACAGCTCCGGCACGTGTTGTCGGCCTGAGCCGCGTGAGGGGTCAGAATCTGTCGCTTTCGTCCACGCTCGGCGGCAGAAGCTGACCCCTCACGCCTCGGCACGGCGACGGTCAGGCCACCGTCACCGTGAGTTCGTCCCACCCCGTCGCGCCGTCGGGGGCGGGCGGCGCCGGCACGTCGGTCTGCGTCTGACCGTCGGCCGAGATCGCGCGGCAGCGTACGGTGTGCGAGCCGCTCGTCGCTTCCCACGCCACGCTCCACTGCACCCAGGTGTCGGCCGAGATCGCCGACGCGAGGGTCGCCGGTAGCCACGGCCCGTCGTCGATCTGCACCTCGACCCCGGACACGCCCACGTGGGTCTGCCAGGCGACGCCCGCGATGACGGCGGTGCCCGCCTCGACGCGGGCGCCGGCTCGCGGGACGTCGATGCGCGACTGGAGTTTCACAGGGCCGCGCTCCGACCAGCCGCGCGAGGTCCAGTACCCCTCGGCCCGGTCGTAGCGGGTGACCTCGAGCTCGGTGACCCACTTGGTGGCCGAGACGTAGCCGTACAGGCCCGGCACGACCATGCGCACCGGGAAGCCGTGCTCGATCGGCAGGGGCTCGCCGTTCATGCCGATGGCCAGGAGCGCGTCGCGGTCGTCGGTGAGTGCTTCGAGCGGACTGGATGCCGTGAACCCGTCGATCGAGCGCGACAGCACCATGTCGGCCTCGGCGGTCGGACGTGCGCGGGCCAGAACCTCCCGCAGCGGCACGCCGAGCCAGCGGGCGGTGCCGATGAGCGATCCGCCGACCTCGTTCGACACGCACACGAGGGTGGCGACCGTCTCCTTCGGTGACATCGCGATCAGGTCGTCCCAGCGCAGCACGACCTCCTGTTCGACGAGTCCGTGCACGCGCAGCGTCCACGTCGCCGGGTCGACCTGGGGCACGACGAGCGCGGTGTCGATGCGGTAGAAATCGGCTGAGGGGGTGATGACCGGCGAGAGGCCGTCGATGCCGAGTTCCGCCGCCGCGGGAACGGCCGTCGTGGTCGTCGGCGTCGGAAGGCGCAGGGCCGCGCGTACGGCGCTCACCGCGCGGGCGCCGGAGCTCAGCGCGAACGAGCCGGCGGCGGCGAGCGCCCCGGCCGCGACCGCGATGCCCGAGAGGGCGAGCACACTCCGACGGGTCATGCCCTCGTCGGCCGCGAGTCCGGAGCGCGGCCCTCGACGCAGGCGCCCGATGAGCCACGCCGTCGCCGCCGAGGCCGCGCCGGCCGCGACGATCGAGGGCACGGGCGACAGCATGCCCGCGTCGGAGCGGGTCAGCGCCACGATCGCCCCCACGACACCCAGTGCGCCGAGGACGACGCGCCCCCACGGGGGCCGGTGCCACTCGAGCACTCCGGCCGCACCGGCGACCGCGAGCAGCAGCACCGCGATGCCGACGAGGAGCGCCGCCTTGTCGCCGGTGCCGAAGAGGCTGATGGCGAGGTTCTTCGCCCACGCGGGGGCGATGTCGATCATGCCGCCGCCGATGACCGCGAATGGACTCGCGGTGGGAGCGACGATGGCTGCGACGAGTTCGCCGAGCCCGGCGCCGAGGGCGGTCGCGCCGATCGCGGCGACGGCGGCAGGCAGGTCGCGGGTTCGAACGGAGGCGGAGGGCACGAACGGAGCCTATGGATGCCGGGCCCCACCGGGGCCGTCCGCGTCCGAACTCACAGCCAACCGGAACCCCGTGCCTCGCGCCCTCGCCAGCCTGCACGCGAGTAGCGTGCTGGCATGCCCGAGAGCCTGCGGTCGATCCGCCGCCCCGCGGCCGGAGGGGCGCCGGCGTTCGACCTGAGGTACGTGCGCACAGGTCCGCGGGAGGCGACGCCCGTGCTGGTCATCCCGGGCGGCCCGGGGCTGGCGTCGGTGCTGCCGTACCGGGGTCTCCGGCGGTGGGCGGCGAGCGGCGGGCTCGATCTCGTGATGATCGAGCACCGCGGTGTCGGCCGCTCGCGTCACGATCTCGACGGCCGACCCCTGCCGCCTGACGCGATGCGCATCACCGCGGTGCTCGACGACATCGTGGCCGTCCTCGACGCCGAGGGCATCGACCGCGCGGTGATCGTCGGCTCCTCGTACGGCAGCTACCTGGCCATGGCGTTCGGCGCGCGGCATCCGGAGCGGGTGGCGTCCATGCTGCTCGACTCCGCGCTGCAGTCCACCCGCGATATCGGTGTCGAGCGGGCGCGCCTGCGGGAGTTGTTCTGGGATGCCGATGACGACATGGCCCGCGGTGTGAGGCGCCTCATCGCGGGGGGTGTCACTCCACGCGTCGTGCTCGACATCGTGCGCGCGGCGTACGAGCTGGGCGGGGCCGACCTGGTTCACCCGCTGCTGCGGCACCGTCCCGGCCTCACCTGGCGCGCGCTGGGCGCCTACGCCACGCGCGACGGCGGGCTCCCTCGGATCCCGGGCATCTACGAGTTCGATCTCGTCGGCACGATCGCGTTCCGCGAGCTGGGGTACGCCGGCACGCCCGATGGCCACCCGCTCGACCCGGCGCTGACGTATCTGCCGCTGGCACCCGGCTTCCCGGCGTTCGAGCGCGAGCCGTACGACCTCGTGGCAGCGGTGGGCGCCTTCGCCTTCCCGCTCGTGGTGCTCTCGGGTGACCGGGATCTGCGCACCCCTCCGGCGATCGCCGAGCGGGTGGCGGCGTCGGCCCCGGATGCCACCCTGGTCCGCATCCGCAATGGCCACAGCGCCCTCGACACCCACCCGCTGGCGCTGCTGAACGCCATCCGGCGGCTCGTGCGGGGGCAGCAGACGCGTCTCCCCGCAGACGAGGCGGCGCTCGACCGGTTGCCGCGGAAGGGACTGTCGGCGTCGTTCCCCGGGCTGCTCCTGCACGTCGCGCATCTCGACGCCCTGCTGCGCCGCCGCGTGCTGCCGCGTCGAGCCCGCTCGGGCGACGGGGTCGCTGACGCGTCACCCGGGCGTCGAGGCGCGACCGGCGGTCAGGCTGAGGGGAAAGTCGTCGCACCTCGAAGCCGACCTCGCGGCGGTGGCCATGACGGCCGCGAGAGCGAAGGCTGAGCGGGTCCTCGGCATCGCGGCTGAAGATGCCTCCGCCGCCTGATCAGGACGCGGCGTCCGCCTCGCGGAGCCTCACCAGGTGCTCCACCGACTTGGCCTGCAGGAACGCGCACAGGTCTGCGACGTTCCGGAGTTCGCGGCACAGGTCGTAGACCTCCTCCGGGGACAACTCCGTGACCTCGGGCTGAGCCTCGATCGTGACGCGCCAGTCCGGCTGCCCCACCGCGACGGCCTGCAGGTAGACGGATGTCGTCGCGTTGCGGAGGGGGTAGACCACGAGTCCGCTGTCGCGGCCGTCGACGGCCTCCTGGTCGGCGACATACGCCACCCCGCCGCCGTCGGCGCCACCGGCGGCGTGCTCATCGAGCCAGGCCTGCAACGTGTCTTTACTCCGGAACGGCACCGTCCGCACCCTCGGATCTTTCCGGCGGGTTCATTCCGCCGAATAGATCGTACGTCATCCCGGTCTCCGTCCAAGAGTGCCGCGATGACGGCGGGGATCGCCGCTGTCATCAGATGATCGGTTTCGCAGCCCGGCTCTCCATCCCGACGTGGGAACCGGCGGGCATCGCCGCTGGAATGGCACTCCTGTCCGGGACGGACCGCGGTGTCAAGGATCTGCACGAAAGACGCACGCGCGCGGATGCTGACGAGGTGACTGACGGCGACCATCTCGCATTCCCCCTGCTCGTGCCCGACGACACCCCCGGCCTCGGGAGCGTCCGTGTCGCCCTGGAGGGGGCGGACGCCATCGACGGCCTCGGTACGGATATCGCCGCCACCCTCGCATGGGCGGTGGACGTCGCCCGGCCGACCTCGGTCGCGGCGACCTGGGAGCTGCTCGCGTCGGTGGCGGCGCGCGATGTCGCCGCCGCCCGCGTGCTCGAGCCGCACCTCGACGCGCTCACCATCCTCGCTGAGGCCGCGGCGTCGGGCTTCGCGCTCGACCTCGACACGACCGGCACCTGGGGCGTCTTCGCCGCCGAGGGGCCGGGCACCCGACTCGAAGCGCGACACGACGCGGGCACCTGGACGCTGCACGGGACCAAGCCGTGGTGCTCGCTCGCCGCCGACCTCGACCGCGCACTCGTCACGGCCTGGATCGACGACGAGCGGCGGCAGCTCTTCGCGCTCGACCTGCGCGATGCGGCCGTGACCGCACACCAGGGCCCGTGGCACGCCCGCGGGCTGGACCGCGTCGTCAGCGCCCCGATCGACGTCGAGGGCGCCCCCGCCGTACCGGTGGGGGATGCCGGGTGGTATCTCCGCCGTCCCGGCTTCGCCCACGGCGGGGTGGGGGTCGCAGCCTGCTGGTGGGGCGGAGCGGCGCCCCTTCGCGTAGCGCTCGCCGACGCTGCCACCGGTGACAGCGCCGACCAGGTCTCTCGCGTGCACCTCGGCCGGGCTGACACGGCTCTGTGGGCCGCCCGCGCCGTGCTCGTCGAGACCGCGCGGCTGTTCGACGCCGGGGGCTCGGCATCCGAGGGGCTTCGTGCCGCCCGTGCGCGCACCGTCGTGGCCGACGCGGTCGAGACGACGATCTCCGAGGCCGCCCACGCCCTCGGCCCCCTGCCCCTCGTCGCCGACGAGGCGCACGCGCGACGGGTGGCCGACCTGCAGGTGTACGTGAGGCAGCATCACGGCGCGCGTGACCTGGCGAAGATCGGCGGCGACGTGGCACGGGGAGGGGGAGCATGGTGAGCTTCGACCACCGCGATCCGGGTACCGACGAAGGCGTCTGGACCGCCGCTCTACGGCGTGACCTCTCGTCGCTCGACCTCGATGTCGACCGTCTGATCGTCGTCGCCGCGCATCCCGACGACGAGACCCTCGGGGCGGCGGGCATCCTGGCCACGGCCGCCGTCCGCGGCATCCCGGTCGACCTCGTCGTCGTGACCGACGGCGAGGGGTCGCACCCCGGCTCGCCCACGCACTCGCCGGCGACGCTCGCGCTGCTGCGCCGTCGCGAGCTGCGCACCGCCGTGGAGACGCTCGGGCTCGACGCCGAACCGCTGTTCCTCGGCCTCCCCGACGGCGCAACCGACGAGTATCGGGATGCCGTCTCCGCCGCCCTCGGTGAGGCTCTCGACCGGGCCGGTTCCGACCGCGTGCTGGTGCTGTCGCCCTGGCGCGGAGACGGACACCGCGACCACCGCGTCGTCGGCGAGATCGTCGAGGAGGTGTGTGGGGCCCGCGGCGTGCGCTCGCGCGCGTTCCCGATCTGGTTGTGGCACTGGGGCGCACCCGGTGACGTGCCATGGGACGCCGTCGAGCGTCTCGTTCTCGACACGGGTGCTCGCGATGCCAAGACCCGCGCCCTCGACGCGCACGCCAGTCAGCTTCAGCCGTTGTCGCCGGCGCCCGGCGACGAGCCGATGGTGCACCCGCGCATGCGCGCGCATTTCGAGAGGGATGCCGAGGTGTTCTTCGCGCCGGAGCCGCGCGACCGTGCGGCCGCTCGCGCAGCGACGGAGCGCGCCGCGTCGTCGGACCAGCCGGCTCCCGCCGCGGCCGAGCCGGCTCCCGCCGCGGCCGAGCCCACGCCCGGCCCCGCCGAGCCCGCCCCGGACGCCACCGTCGGCCAGGCCTACTTCGACGACATCTACGCTCGGCACGACGATCCGTGGGGCTTCGATTCACGCTGGTACGAGGAGCGCAAGCGCGCCGCGCTGCTCGCCGCCCTGCCCCGGCGCCGGTACCGGGCCACCTTCGAGGCGGGCTGCTCGACCGGCGCGCTCACCGTGGAGCTGGCCCGTCGGAGCGACCGGGTGCTCGCCGTCGACCTCGCCGCCGCCGCCCTCGAACGGGCTCGCCGCCGGATGGCGACCAGCGCGAACGTCGAGCTGCGTCGCGGCACCCTCCCCGACGACTGGCCCGCGGGGGAGTTCGACCTGGTCGTGCTGTCGGAGGTGGCGTATTACTGGGCGGGCGCCGACCTGGATCGCGGGCTCGCCGCCGCCGTCGCGTCGCTCAGCGACGACGGTCAGCTCGTGGCCTGCCACTGGCGGCATCCGGTCGCGGAGTACCCCCGCAGTGGCGACAGCGTCCACGAGGCGCTCGCCGGTCGCCCCGACCTGGTGCGCCTCGTGCGCCACGAGGAGGAGGACTTCGTGCTCGAGGTGTTCGCGCGCCCGGGAGCGCGGTCGGTGGCGACCGAGGCCGGGCTCGCGTCGTGAGAGCGGTGGCGGTCGTCATCCCCGCGCATGACGAAGAAGCCCTGATCGGGCGGTGTTTGTCATCCGTGGCGAGAGCCGTGGCGCACGCGCGGGACGGCGCTCCCGATCTCGTCGCGGTCGTCGTCGTCGTGCTCGACGCGTGCACCGACGCCACCGAGCCGCAGGTGCGGCGGTGGCCGGTCGAGGTCGTCGAGATCAGCGCGCGCCGCGTCGGCGCCGCCCGCCGGACTGGCGTCGCGCACGCCTTGTCGACGCTGGACGCGAGCCCGCACGAGACCTGGATCGCGATGACGGATGCCGACACGGTCGTGCCCGTGGACTGGATCACCCATCAGCTCGACCTGGCGGATGCCGGCGTCGACGTGGTCCTCGGAACCGTACGCCCTGACTTCGCCGACCTCAGCGCGCGGCACGTCGCGTACTGGCGCGCCACCCACCATCGCGGACGCCCGCCCGGCAACGTGCACGGCGCCAATCTCGGCGTTCGGGCCAGCACCTACGCCGAGGCCGGTGGCATCCCGGATCTCTCCGCGCACGAAGACGTCGCTCTCGTGCGCGCGGCCCGGGCGATCGGAGCCCGTGAACGCGCGAGCGACGTGCACGAGGTCGAGACCTCGGGACGCCTCGCCGGGCGCACCCCCGCCGGATACGCCGCGTTCCTTGCGCGCGTGCACGCCTGGATCGACGCTCCGCCGGTCGCAGCGCCGGGGGCATGACGCACTCACCGGGGGCTCGTCAACCACCTCGGCGGGCCGCCGTGTCGGGGCGCACACTGGGCGTCCCCGGAACGAGAGGCACGACATGAAGGCACTGACCTGGCAGGGCAAGCGCAACGTGAGCGTCGAGGAGGTCCCGGACCCCGAGATCCTGGAACCCACCGACGCGATCGTCAAGATCACCTCGACCGCGATCTGCGGTTCCGACCTGCACCTGTACGAACTCTTCGGGCCCTTCATCGACAAGGGCGATGTGCTCGGCCACGAGCCGATGGGCGTCGTCGTCGAGGTGGGCTCGGCCGTGACCAATCTCGCCGTCGGCGACCGCGTCGTCGTGCCGTTCAACATCTCGTGCGGACACTGCTTCATGTGTCGCCGCGGGCTGCAGTCGCAGTGCGAGACCACCCAGGTGCGCGAGTACGGCAGCGGTGCGGCGCTCTTCGGCTACACCAAGCTCTACGGCCAGGTGCCCGGAGGTCAGGCCGAATACCTGCGCGTGCCGCTGGCCGACTACAACCACATCCGCGTAGGCGACGACCTCCCCGACGACCGCTATCTCTTCCTCAGCGACATCGTCCCCACGGCCTGGCAGGGCGTGAAGTACGCGAACGTCCCCGAGGGCGGCACGCTCGCGGTGATGGGCCTGGGTCCGGTCGGCCAGTTCGCGGCCCGCATCGGCGTGCACCTCGGCTACCGCGTGCTCGCGGTCGAGCCCGAGGCCGACCGCCGCGCGATGGTCGAGCGCCACGGCGTCCTCACCTACGACCTCACCGACACGGTGGTCGACGAGCTCCTCGACCTCACCGAGGGGCGCGGGGTCGACTCCGTGGTGGATGCCGTCGGCATGGAGGCCCACGGCAACGGCGGAATCAAGCTGGCGCAGGACGCGATCGGGCTGCTCCCCGACGCCCTCGCGCAGAAGCTCATGGACAAGGCCGGCCTCGACCGCCTCGCCGCCGTCTACTCCTCGATCGACCTTGTCCGTCGCGGTGGCACCGTCTCCCTCAGCGGTGTGTACGCCGGCGAGGCCGACGTGCTGCCGATGAAGACGATGTTCGACAAGCAGCTGAACTTCCGCATGGGCCAGTGCAACGTCAAGCGGTGGATCGACGATCTCCTGCCGCTCGTCGAGGACCCCGCCGACCCGCTCGGCGTCATGGACCTGGTCACCCACCACGCGCCGCTCGAAGACGCCCCCGGCCTGTACGAGACGTTCCAGAAGAAAGAAGACGGCTGCATCAAGGTCGTCCTGCGCCCCGGCGCCTGACGCTCGCCTCGCCGGCCCCGCGCGCGACGCGGAGCCGGCCATTGCCGTCGAGTGTCCAGGACACGCCGCACGCTCCGAGCCGGTGCGGCGTGTTCTGGACGCTCGCCACGGCGATGCGGGGGATGTCGCGGAGTCAGATGCGGCCGGCGTGCACGGCCTCGAGGGCCGCGGCATCCGTCTCGCTCATGCCCTCGATCGGCTCGCCGTTCCAGACGATGTCGTCGCCGAGGGCGGCGAGCACCTCTTTCCGGTCGCCGTGCGAGATCTTCGCGCCGTGCGCGATCGTGGCCGGGCTCCAGAGCATCGCAGCGTCGTCCCACCACCCGGCCCCGACATCGCGCACGTGGAGCAGGTCGTGCAGGGTCCTCGGCAGGTGCGACAGCGGCTCGGTGAACGCGTCGGCGATCACGGCGAGGGTGATCTGCCGCTCCGTACCGGGGACGGCGACCACCGGCTCGGCGAGCTCGCCCTGGATCGCCCTGGAGACGTCGTCGGCCTCGAGCAGGATGACGCCGTTGGTGGGGCGCGGATTGCACTCGATGATCTTGTAGTCGGGGACGGCATCGGAGCCGTGGTCGACGAAGTCGAACGAGATCTGGCCCGTGAAGCCGGGGTCGAGGGCGGCGACGAGCTGCTGCGTGTAGCGCAGGGTGTCGGTGCTGTCGACGGCGATGAACGCGATCGCGGTGGAGTGCGCCCACTGCTCGGCCGCCCGGTAGGTCGTGTGCGCCTGAACCGTGCCGTCGACCACCACGCTGTAGGTGCAGACCATGGGGCCGTCGACGAACGGCTGCACGAGCCACGGCTGCTCGGGCGTCGGGACGCAGTCCTCGACGGGCACCTTGCCCGCGAGCGGCCCCGTGTTGGTCAACAGGCCCACGCCGCCGCGCGAGAAGGCCGCGCGGGCGAAGTAGCGGGGGAAGCGGTCGATGGCGCCGCGCAGCTCGTCGGGCGAGGTGACGACGACCGTCTCGGGGATGGGCACGCCGGCATCCTGGGCGAGGCGCTGGAAGCTCGCCTTGTCGTGCAGGCGCGCGAGGTCGCCGAAGCTGCCGGCATACAGGCGCACCCCCTCGGGCAGGTCGGCCGCACGGGCGGCGAGGTAGAAGACCTCCTCGAAGGTCGGGATGACGACCTCGATGTCGTGCTCCTCGACGTAGGCGTTGACCGTCGCGATGAACGCGTCGGTCTCGAAACGCGGCGACGGGGTCGTCAGGTGGCCCGCGAGGAATCGCGAATGGCTGCCGACCGCTCCCTCGTACGTGTCGGCGGCGAAGACGGTGTGCCCCACGCTCCCGAGCTTGCGGATCAGATCCAGGGCGAAGGTGTTGCGGGAACTGGTGACGAGCACGCGCATGGAAGCACCCTTGATCGTGGCGGCGGACGTTGGCGTCACTCTATCCACACCCCCGACACCCCCAACATCGTGGTCCGGGAAACGTGTCGGCAACACGGTGCTGAGTAGAGTCTTCGCATGGGTGACCTCTTCGACGGTTACGGCTCCACGCTGGCGCCGCGCAAGACCGCATCCGGCATCCCGGCGTACGACGAGATGTTCGGTGCCCCGGCCACGGCCGGCGACGCCGCACCTTCTCGTGAGGCGTACCGGGAGCTGTACCAAGCGCTGGCGCAGATGACCCAGGAGGAGCTGCGCGGCCGCACCGAGTCTCTGGCGAGCTCGTACCTGGCGCAGGGCGTGACGTTCGACTTCGCGGGCGAGGAGCGACCGTTCCCCCTGGATGCCGTGCCCCGGGTCATCGCCTACGACGAGTGGTCGCGCATCGAGGCCGGCGTGAAGCAGCGCGTCCGGGCGCTCGAGGCTTTCCTCGACGACGCGTACGGCAATCAGCACTGCGTGCGCGACGGCATCCTGCCCGCCGGTCTGATCTCGTCGTCGCAGTACTTCTACCGTCAGGCCGCCGGCATCCGCAGCGCCAACGGCGTGCGCATCCAGGTGTCGGGCATCGACCTCATCCGCGACGAGCACGGCGAGATGCGCGTGCTCGAAGACAACGTGCGTGTGCCCTCCGGCGTCTCGTACGTGATCTCCAACCGCCGGGTGATGGCGCAGACGCTGCCCGAGCTGTTCGTGTCGATGCGCGTGCGTCCCGTGGGCGACTACCCGAACAAGCTGCTCGCGGCGCTGCGCGCCTCGGCCCCGCCCGGTATCGACGATCCGAACATCGTCGTGCTCACCCCGGGTGTCTACAACTCGGCCTACTTCGAGCACACGCTGCTCGCGCGCCTCATGGGCGTCGAGCTCGTCGAGGGCCGTGACCTGCTGAGCATCGGCGGCAAGGTGTTCATGCGCACCACCCGCGGCCCGCAGCGCGTCGACGTCATCTACCGCCGCGTCGACGACGACTTCCTCGACCCGCTGCAGTTCCGCGCCGACTCGATGCTCGGCGCTCCCGGTCTCATGCTGGCCGCGCGCCTCGGCAACGTCACGATCGCCAACGCCGTCGGCAACGGCGTGGCCGACGACAAGCTGCTCTACACCTACGTGCCCGAGCTGATCCGCTACTACCTCGCCGAGGAGCCGATCCTGAAGAACGTCGACACCTGGCGCCTCGAAGACCCGGGCGCGCTCGAGGAGGTGCTCGATCGCCTGCCGGAACTGGTCGTGAAGCCCGTCGACGGCTCCGGTGGCAAGGGGCTCGTCGTGGGCCCCGATGCCTCGCCCGCCGAGCTCGACGCGCTGCGCAAGCGGCTGAAGGCCGATCCGCGCGGCTGGATCGCCCAGCCGGTCGTGATGCTCTCGACCATCCCGACGCTGGTGGAAGACGGGATGCGGCCGCGTCACGCCGACCTGCGTCCGTTCGCCGTCAACGACGGCGACGACATCTGGGTGCTGCCCGGGGGCCTCACCCGCGTGGCGCTCCCCGAGGGCCAGCTCGTGGTCAACTCGAGCCAGGGCGGCGGGTCGAAGGACACCTGGGTCGTGGGTGGTTCGGCCCCCTCGCACGTCGAGTACGGCCAGGGCAGTGGCGTCTCGGGTCTGGTCGCCGACCAGGCGGCGGTCACCGAGTCCATCCCGATCATCTACGACGGTCAGCCCGCACCCGCCACCTCGCCGCGCGATCACCGCCCGGGTCGAGACCAGCAGGAGCAGCAGCAACAGGCGGAGGCGGGCGTGCAGCACGGCCCGCAGGCTGAGCAGCAGCAGCAGGCGCGGGAGCACCGGGCCCCCGACTCTTCGACGGGCGCGGGGTCCTCTGCCGCGGCCGACACAGGAGCGGAGGCCGCACCATGCTGAGCCGCATCGCAGAATCGCTGTTCTGGATCGGGCGCTACATCGAGCGCAGCGACGGCACGGCGCGCATCCTCGACGTGCACCTGCAACTCCTGCTGGAGGATCCCTGGATCGACGAGGACACCGCGTGCCGTTCGCTGCTGAGCGTGATGGGCTCGCCCTGGCCGGAGAACATCGACACCGTGCGCCGCGACGACGTGCTCGCCCGTCTCGCCGTCGACCGGATGAACCCGTCGAGCATCGCGTACTCGCTCACCGCGGCGCGCGAGAACGCCCGTCGCGCACGCGAGATCGTCTCCACCGAGCTCTGGGAGACCCTCAACACCACGAATTCCCGGATGCCGCGACGGTTGCAGACCGAGAAGGTGCACGAGTTCTTCCAGTGGACGCGCGAGCGTGCCGCCCTGGCCATCGGCATCGTCGACTCGTCCACCAACCGCGACGAGGCGTGGCAGTTCTTCACCCTCGGCCGCAGCATCGAGCGCACCGACATGACGGCGCGGTTGCTGGCCACGCGGTCGCTGACCGAGGTGTCGGGTCCGTCGTGGACCACGATCCTGCGTTCGTGCGGCGCCTATGAGGCGTACCTGCGCACGTACCGGGGGATGCCGAGCGCCCGCAACGCCGCGGAGTTCCTGCTGCTCGACCGCCTGTTCCCGCGCTCGATCATCTTCTCCATCCAGCGCGCGGAGGACTGCATGAGCGCGATCGATCCCCGCGCCGATCGCGTCGGCCACTCCAACACCGTGCTGCGCGCCCTCGGGCAGATCCGCAACGACCTCGAGTACCGGCCCATCAGCGAGATCCTGTCGGAGTTGCCCGAACACATGCAGCGCGTGCAGACGGTCACGCGAGAGGCGTCGGAGGCGATCCGCTCGCGGTTCTTCCCGACGCAGGCAGAGCCGAGCTGGATCGGGGAGATCTCGTGAAACGTCTTCGCATCGAGCACCAGACCGGGTTCATCTACCCGGGCGACGTCTCGGCGTCCTACAACGAGGCCCGGATGCTGCCGCACTCGACCGACAGCCAGTTCGTCCTGAGCTCGTCGCTCGACATCGAGCCGTCGACCTCGGTCAACCAGTACGTCGACTATTTCGGCACGCGGGTCGCGGCCTTCGACGTGCTGTCGCCGCACTCGGCGCTCACGATCACGGCGCGCTCGCTCATCGAGGTGCGTCCGCGTCCGATCGAGCACGCCGACATCACCTGGGAGCAGCTCGCCGCCGAGGCCGATCGATCCATCTCGACCGTCGAGCAACTCACGCAGACACGTCGCACGACCCCGCATCCCGAGGTCGCCGCGTTGGCGCGGTCCATCGCCGCGCAACACGAGCGTCCGGGTCCCGCGGCCCACGCCATCGCCGAAGCCGTCGGCGACGCCATCGACTACATGCAAGGCGTCACGGCCGTCACGTCGACGGCCATCGACGCGTGGGAGGCCCGCAAGGGCGTCTGCCAGGACATCGCGCACATCGCGATCGGGGCGCTCCGCGAGGTCGGTATCCCGGCCCGCTACGTCTCGGGCTACCTGCACCCGAAGCCCTCCGCCGCGGTCGGCGAGGCCGTGACGGGGGAGTCGCACGCGTGGGTGGAGTGGTTCGCCGGCGACTGGCAGGGCTTCGACCCCACGAACAACATCGAGATCGGCGACCGCCATGTGCTCGTGGGCCGCGGGCGCGACTACAACGACGTGCCGCCGCTCCGGGGCGTCTACGCGGGTCCCGGCCGCAGCAACCTCAAGGTGAAGGTGACGATCACGCGCGAGACCTGAGCCGAGCTCAGTCGGCCGCCGCCGCCCCCAGCAGCGTCTGGATCTCGCGGTGGAGGGCGGGGAGGTTCGCCTCCTCGCCGCGGTCGGCGCGGCGCGCCCACTCGTCGAGGGCGGTGCGCATCTCGAGGGCCGCGAGACCGATCGCCGCGCGCACATCGAGCTCGCTGACGCCGATGCGGGCGGCGATCTCGGGGACGAACAGGTCGGACGAGGTCGTCTCGCGGCGGATGGCGGCGCCGAGCAGCGTCGGTTCGTGACCGATCAAGCGCCGGACGCGAAGAAATCGCGTGCGCGCGTGTGCGTCGGCGTGCAGGCGGTCGAGTTCGCGGGCGAAGACTTCACGCAGTGCCTGAGTGAGGGCGGCGATGTCGTCGCCGTCGGTGCCGATCTCGGCGAACGCGGTGGCGAAGCGTCCGTCGTCGATGAAGACGGCATCCTCTTTCGTGCCCGCCAAGCGGAAGAAGGTGCGGGCCGAGACGCCCGCGCGAGCGGCGATCTCGTCGACGGTGGTGCGCGCGACGCCCTTCTCCTCGAACAGGTCGAGGGCGGCCTCGCAGATCTCCAGCGTCGTCTCGCGCCGCCGACGGTCGCGGAGCGCCTCTCCGACGGGTGCCGCTGCGGTCTCCATATCGGCTACAGTAGTCCATGTCTTATTGGCAGTCACTGCCACAATGTCACTCACTGCTCACCACCCGTTCAGATTGGTCGTCCATGGTCGCCACCGGAACCGTCCCCACCGCCGCCCCGCCCGGGAAGACCGCCGTGCGCCCGGGCGCCGTCATCGCGCTGCTCGTCGTCGCCGCATTCGTGGTCATCCTCAACGAGACGATCATGGGCGTGGCGCTGCCCGAGCTCATGCGCGAGCTCGACATCACCGCCGCCACCGCGCAATGGCTCACCACGGCCTTCCTGCTGACGATGGCCGTCGTCATCCCCGCGACCGGTTTCCTCATCCAGCGTTTCCCGTTGCGGACGCTCTTCTTCACCGCGATGGGGCTGTTCACCCTCGGAACCGTGATCGCCGCGATCGCCCCCGGGTTCGGCGTGCTGCTGCTCGGTCGCATCGTGCAGGCCTCGGGCACCGCGATCATGATCCCGCTGCTGTTCACGACGGTGCTCAACGTCGTGCCCGCGAACCGCCGCGGCCGCATGATGGGGCTCATCTCCATCGTGATCTCGGTCGCCCCCGCGGTCGGTCCCACGGTGTCGGGCCTGATCCTGTCGGTGTTCCCGTGGCGCGCGATGTTCATCGTCATGGTGCCGATCGCGCTGATCGCGATCGCCCTCGGTGCGCGGTGGGTGCAGAACCTCACCGACACGCGTCGGGTCACCCTCGACGTCACCTCGGTGGTGCTCTCGGCCCTCGCCTTCGGCGGCATCATCTTCGGCCTGTCGAGCATCGGCGAGGCCGCCGGCGGTCACGAGATCGTCCCCGTGTGGATCCCGCTGGTCGTGGGGGCGGTCGCTCTCGCCGCGTTCGTCGTGCGTCAGCTGCGTCTGGGCTCCACCGACCGCGTGCTGCTGAACCTCGCGGTCTTCCGCCACTCGGCCTTCACCATCGCGGTGATCCTCGTCGTGGTGGCGATGACGACGCTGTTCGGCGTGCTCATCCTGCTGCCGCTCTACCTGCAGAACGTCCTCGGCCTCGGAACGCTGCCCACCGGCTTGATGCTGCTGCCCGGCGGCCTGCTCATGGGGCTCATGGCCCCGATCGTCGGCAACCTCTTCGATCGCTTCGGCGCACGACCGCTCGTGCTGCCCGGCGCGATCGTCGCCAGCATCGCGCTCTGGGGCTTCTCGACGCTTTCGGTCGCGACGCCCATCGGCTTCGTCATCGCGGTGCACTGCGTCCTGAGCCTCGGTCTGGCGTTCATGTTCACCCCGTTGATGACCTCGGCGCTCGGTTCGCTCCCGCGCGAGCTCTACCCGCACGGCTCGGCGATCGTCTCCACGGTGCAGCAGCTGGCAGGTGCGGCGGGGACCGCGGTGTTCATCACCCTGATGACGGTCGGATCGGCGGCGGCCGTCGCCGACCAGGGCGCGTCGGTGGTGGATGCCACGGCCAGCGGCATCCACTCCGCGTTCTTCGTCGCGGCCTGCCTGTCTCTCGCGGTCATCGTGCTCGCGGCATTCGTGCGGACGCCGACGCAGGTCGAGGGCGCGGAGCGCGTGGCGGCGCACTGACGCCCCGGTGCGGGGGTGTCGGGCGGGCTCGAGCGCGATCACGCACACCCGGCCGCGTGATGCCGGCGGGTCAGCCGCTGGATGCGCGCACCACGAGCTCCGGCCGGAACCGCACCTGGCGCTCCGACGGGTCGAGCGCGCCGTCGAGCTGGCGCAGCAGCAGGTCGACGGCGGTCGAGCCGAGCGCCTCGGCGGGCTGGCGCACCGAGGTGAGCGGCACGACGGTGGCGGCGGCGAAGTCGATGTCGTCGTAGCCGACGAGCGCGATGTCCTCGGGTACGCGGATGTCGCCGAGCATCGTCAACGCCTGCAGCACGCCCACGGCGAGCAGGTCGTTCGCCGCGAAGACCGCGTCGGGTCGGTCGTCCCGCCCGCGCAGGCGCTCGCCGGCGGCACGGCCGGCCAGCACGGTCATGGCATCCGTCTCGACGATCTGGAGTTCGGCCCCTTCGACCTCGGCGACCGCCCGGCGCGCGCCGGCGAGACGGTCGGCGACCTGTCGCGTGGTCAACGGGCCGGCGACGAACACGATGCGCCGGCGTCCCTGCGCCAGCAGGTGAGCCACGGCGAGATGACCGCCCTCGACGTCATCGACCGACACGGCGCAGACGTCGTCGCCCGGCGTCTGCTCGTCGACGAGGACGACCGGGATGCCGGCTGACGCCAGCCGCTCGATCACGTCGCCGCTCGCATCGGCGGGGGTGAGCAGCACCCCGGCGACCCGCTGCTCGCGGAACTGATCGAGGTAGAGGCGTTCCCGATCGCCGTCGGCCCCGCTGGAGCCGAGCAGCACGACGTAGCCGTCTTCTGCGGCGCGGGCCTCGGCACCGCGCGCCACCGCGGCGAAGAAGGGATTGCCCACGTCGAGCACGATGAGGGCGATCGACCGACTCCGACCGGCTCGCAGCTGACGCGCGGCGTCGTTGCGCACGTACCCGAGGGCGTCGATGGCGGCGCGTACTCGTTCGACGGCGGCCGGTGAGACGGTCTCTCGACCGTTCAGGACGTTCGAGACGGTCCCCACCGAGACTTCCGCGTGCGCCGCGACGTCCTTGATCTTGACCGCCATGATCTGCCGACGATATCGCACCCGTCGTCGCCCGGTGCTACCCTGCTGTGAAACGATTCATTCTCGAGGAAGAGAACCCCCGCGATGACCGCACCGACCACGCGCGTCTGCTTCGAGCTGCGCATCCGGCCCGAGCTGATCGACGAGTACGTCGCCCGGCACACGCCCGTCGGCGCCGACATGCTCGCCGAGATCGCCGCCGCCGGTCGCCGCAACTACTCGCTGTTCCTGGGAGAGGGGGGTCGTCTGGTCGGTTACTACGAGACCGACGACGACGCAGCCGCGCAGGCCTACCTCGCCGCCTCGCCCATCGCGGCCGCCTGGGAGGCCGAGATGGCGCCCTTCTTCCTCGACCTCGGGGGGCGACCCGACCAGGCCGCCACCGCCCTCACCGAGATCTTCCACCTCGCCGACCAGCTCGCGAACGCGGGGTCGTCGGCATCCCCCCGCTCCGGTGCCGCATCCGCGGCATCCCCCGTTTCGGAGGCCGGTGCAGCGGCATCCGTCCCGACCGAAGGCGCCCGCTCATGACCACTCTCCGCCCCGAGATCCTCGCGACCCTGGAGGGGCAGGCCATCGAGCTGCCCTCGTGGGCCTTCGGCAACTCCGGCACGCGCTTCCGCGTGTTCCCCACCGCCGGCACTCCGCGCGACCCGTTCGAGAAGATCGCGGACGCCGCCGAGGTGAACCGTCTGACCGCTCTGGCACCGAGCGTCGCGCTGCACATCCCGTGGGACCTCGTCGACGACTACGGCGCCCTGCGCCGCCACGCCGAAGACCTCGGCGTCAGCCTCGGCACGGTGAACTCGAACACCTTCCAAGACGAGGACTACAAGTTCGGCGCTCTCACGCACCACGATGAGCGCATCCGCCGCAAGGCCATCGACCACCACCTCGCGTGCATCGACGTGATGGATGCCACGGGCTCCCGCGACCTGAAGATCTGGCTCGCCGAGGGGTCGAACTACCCCGGACAGAACGACATGCGCGGCCGACAGGATCGCCTTCAGGACTCACTGCGGCAGATCTACGGGCGCCTCGGGGACGACCAGCGTCTGGTGCTGGAGTACAAGTTCTTCGAGCCGTCGTTCTACCACACCGACGTTCCGGACTGGGGGACCTCGTACGCCCAGGTGGCCGCCCTCGGCGACAAGGCGATGGTGTGCCTCGACACCGGTCACCACGCGCCCGGCACGAACATCGAGTTCATCGTCATGCAGTTGCTGCGCCTCGGGAAGCTCGGCTCGTTCGACTTCAACTCCCGCTTCTACGCCGACGACGACCTCATCGTGGGCTCGGCCGACCCGTTCCAGCTGTTCCGCATCCTCACCGAGGTCGTGCGCGGCGGGGGCCTGAACAACCCCGACGTGGCCTTCATGCTCGACCAGTGCCACAACATCGAGGACAAGATCCCCGGGCAGATCCGCTCGGTGCTCAACGTGCAGGAGATGACGGCTCGCGCCCTGCTCGTCGACCGTGACGCGCTCGATGCGGCGCAGCGGGCCAACGACGTGCTGGGGGCCAACGCCGTGCTCATGGACGCGTTCTACACCGACGTGCGCCCGGCCCTCGCCGAGTGGCGCGCCTCCCGCGGACTTCCCGCCGACCCGATGGCCGCGTTCGCGGCATCCGGATACCTGCCCCGCATCGCCGACGAGCGCGTCGGCGGCACCCAGGCCGGCTGGGGCGCCTGAGCGCGTTCCTCGAAAAGGAGACATCATGACGAACGACACCGCCGCAGCCCTCGTCGCGCGCAGCAACCGCCTCGGCTCCGACCCCAAGGTCACCAACTACGCCGGCGGCAACACCTCCGCCAAGGGCACCGACATCGACCCCGTCACCGGTGAGCCGGTCGAGCTGCTGTGGGTCAAGGGGTCCGGCGGCGACCTCGGCACGCTGACCGAGAAGGGGCTCGCAGTGCTGCGGCTCGACCGCATGCGCGCGCTCGTCGACGTCTATCCGGGCATCGACCGGGAGGACGAGATGGTCGCCGCCTTCGACTACTGCCTGCACGGAAAGGGGGGCGCCGCTCCGTCGATCGACACCGCGATGCACGGACTCGTGGATGCCGCGCACGTCGATCACCTGCACCCGGACGCGGGCATCGCGATCGCGACCGCGGCCGACGGCGAGGCGCTGACGGCCCACATCTTCGGTGACAAGGTCGTGTGGGTGCCGTGGCGGCGACCCGGGTTCCAGCTGGGCTTGGACATCGCGGCGATCAAGGCGGCGAACCCGCAGGCGATCGGCACGATCCTCGGCGGTCACGGGATCACGGCGTGGGGGGACACGTCGGAGGAGGCCGAGCGCAACAGCCGGTGGATCATCGATACGGCCCAGGGGTACATCGACGAGCACGGTGCGGCCGAGCCGTTCGGGGGCGTGCGCGACGGGTTCCAGGCGCTGCCCGCCGACGAGCGTCGGGTGAAGGCCGCGGCCCTCGCCCCGACGATCCGTGGTCTCGCCTCGACCGACAAGCCGATGGTCGGTCAGTTCACCGACTCCGACGTGGTGCTCGAATACCTGGCATCCGTGAAGGCCCCCGTCCTGGCCGAGCTCGGTACGAGCTGCCCCGATCACTTCCTGCGCACCAAGGTGAAGCCGCTGCTGCTCGATCTGCCCGCCGACGCCTCTGTGGAGGAGTCGATCGCGCGCCTGCACGAGCGGCACGCTGCCTATCGTGCCGACTACCAGGCGTATTACGACGCGCACGCCGACGCCGACAGTCCCGCCATCCGCGGCGCCGACCCGCTCATCGTGCTCGTGCCGGGCGTCGGCATGTTCTCGTACGGTGCGAACAAGCAGACCGCGCGGGTGGCGGGGGAGTTCTACGTCAACGCCATCAACGTCATGCGCGGCGCCGAGTCCCTCTCGACCTACGCCCCGATCTCGGATGCCGAGAAGTTCCGCATCGAGTACTGGGCGCTCGAAGAGGCCAAGCTCCAGCGGATGCCGAAACCCCAGACCCACCAGGGTCGCATCGCGTTCGTGACCGGTGCCGCCTCCGGCATCGGCAAGGCCATCGCCACCCGTCTCGCCGCCGAGGGGGCGTGCGTCGTCGTGGCCGACCTCGACCTCGAGAAGGCGCAGGCTGTGGCCGCCGAGCTCGGCTCGACCGACGTCGCGATCGGTGTGGCCGCGAACGTCGCGGAAGCCGCGGGCGTGCAGGCCGCGATCGATGCGACCGTGCTCGCCTTCGGCGGCATCGACCTCGTGGTCAACAACGCCGGCCTCTCGCTGTCGAAGCCGCTGCTGGAGACCACCGAGAAGGACTGGGACCTGCAGCACGACGTGATGGCCAAGGGCTCGTTCCTCGTCTCGAAGGCCGCGGCGAAGGCGCTGATCGCGCAGAAGATGGGGGGAGACGTCATCTACATCTCGTCGAAGAACTCCGTGTTCGCGGGCCCCAACAACATCGCCTACTCCGCCACCAAGGCCGACCAGGCGCACCAGGTGCGGCTTCTGGCGGTCGAGCTCGGCGAGTACGGCGTGCGGGTCAACGGCATCAACCCCGACGGCGTCGTGCGCGGCTCGGGGATCTTCGCCGCGGGCTGGGGCGCGAACCGCGCCGCCACCTACGGCGTCGACGAGAAGGACCTCGGGCAGTTCTACGCCGACCGCACGATCCTGAAGCGCGAGGTCGTGCCCGAGAACGTCGCCGACGCGGTGTACGTGCTCACCGGTCCCGAGCTCTCGCGCACGACGGGCTTGCACATCCCCGTCGACTCGGGCGTCGCCGCGGCGTTCCTGCGATGAGCGCGCCCGTCCCCGACAGGACGGAGCCCGGCGCCGTCCGGGCCGTCGCCGCCGTCGACCTCGGCGCCACGAGCGGGCGCGTGATGATCGGCCGCGTCGGCGACGGGGTGCTCGAGCTCGAACAGGTCGTCCGGTTCCCCAACGGCCCGGTCAAGCGCGAAGACGGGTGGCACTGGGACATCGACCAGCTCTGGGTCCATGTGCGCGCGGGCCTGGCCGAGGCGCTCCGCCGGGAGCCGTCGATCGAGAGCGTCGGCATCGACGCGTGGGCCGTCGACTACGGCCTCCTCGGCGAAGACGGCGATCTGCTCGCCGAGCCGTTCCATTACCGCGACGAGCGCACCGCGCGCGGGGTGGATGCCGTGCACGCGGTGGTGCCGTTCGAGGAGCTGTACCACCGCAACGGCCTGCAGTTCCTCCCGTTCAACACGGTGTACCAGTACGCGGTCGACGCGCAGCTGGCCGAGACGCAGACGAGCCTGCTCATCCCCGACCTGCTCGCCGAGCGGCTCACCGGCCGCCGCGTCGCCGAGCGAACGAACGCCTCGACGACGGGTCTGCTCGACGTGCGTACGGGGGAGTGGGATCAGGCGCTCGCCGAGGCGCTCGGCATCCCCTCCCGCGTGCTGCCGCCGCTGATCGAGCCCGGGCAGGCGATCGGCGTCACCTCGGCCGAGTTCGCCGGCGTCCCCGTGATCGCCGTGGGTTCGCACGACACCGCCTCCGCGGTCGTCGCGGTGCCGATGTCGACCCCGAACGCCGCGTACATCTCGTGCGGGACGTGGGGTCTGGTGGGGCTGGAGCTCCGCGCGCCGATCACAACGGATGCCGCCCGCGCGGCCAACTTCACGAACGAGGGCGGCGTCGACGGGCGCGTGCGGTTCCTGCACAACGTCACCGGACTCTGGCTGCTGAGCGAGACGGTGCGCGCGTGGTCGGATCGTGACGGTGCGGACGTCGACCTGCCCGCGCTGCTCCGGGCCGCCTCCGCCGAGCCGTCGCCCAGGCGGGTCTTCGACGCCGATGACGCCTCGCTCGCCGCCCCCGGCGACATGCCGGCGCGCATCGCCGACCTGCTCGGGACGCCGCAACCCGAGGTCGCCGGTCGCGCGGCGTTCGCGCGGAACATCGTCGAGAGCATCGCCGACGCGTTCGCGCGAGCGGTACGCACCGCCGGCGATCTCGCGGGACGCGAGGTGGACGTCATCCACCTGGTCGGTGGGGGTGCGTTGAACGTGCTGCTGTGCCAGGCCACCGCCGACCGGTCCGGGGTGCCCGTGCTCGCCGGCCCCGTCGAAGCGACCGCTGCGGGCAATGTGCTCGTGCAGGCGCGGGCCCTCGGCGCCTTCGGGGCCGACGCGTCGCTCGAAGACCTGCGTGCGCGTGTGGCCATCGCCTTCCCCCCTCGGCGGTTCGAGCCGCATTCCTGAAGACCCTTCCCGCCCCGCTCGGTGACGCGTACTATGTGGTCAGACCACACGAAAGAGAGCATCTCCATGGTTCAGCGTCAGCTCCCCAAAGTCGGCGAGCTCCTCGAGCTCATGCAGTTCAAGAAGCCCGAGCTCGACGCGCGCAAGCGCCGTCTCGATGCCGCCTTGACCATCGCCGACCTGCGCACGATCGCCAAGCGCCGCACCCCCAAGGCGGCGTTCGACTACACCGACGGTGCGGCCGAGGGAGAGCTGTCGCTCGACCGTGCCCGCCGCGCCTTCGAGGATGTCGAATTCCATCCCGACATCCTGCGCCCGGCGGCCGACGTCGACACCTCCTGCGAGATCCTCGGCGGACCGTCGGCCCTGCCGTTCGGGATCGCACCAACCGGATTCACGCGCCTGATGCAGACCGAGGGCGAGACGGCCGGGGCGTCCGCGGCGGCGTCCGCGGGCATCCCCTTCACCCTGTCGACGCTGGGAACGACCTCGATCGAGGGCGTGAAGGCCGCCAACCCCCGGGGGCGCAACTGGTTCCAGCTGTACGTCATGAACGACCGTGACATCTCGTACGGGCTCGTCGAGCGCGCCGCGCGCGCCGGGTTCGACACGCTGCAGTTCACCGTCGACACCCCCATCGCCGGAGCCCGCCTGCGCGACAAGCGCAACGGCTTCTCGATCCCGCCGCAGCTGACCGTCGGCACGATCGTCAACGCCATCCCGCGCCCGTGGTGGTGGATCGACTTCCTCACCACCCCCAAGCTCGAGTTCGCCTCGCTCAGCACCACCGGCGGCACCGTCGGTGAGCTGCTGAACGCGGCCATGGACCCCACCATCAGCTACGACGACCTCGACGTCATCCGCGGCATGTGGCCGGGCAAGATCGTCGTGAAGGGCGTGCAGAACGTCGCCGACGCGGCGCGTCTGGTCGACCTCGGCGTCGATGGCATTGTCCTGTCCAACCACGGCGGCCGCCAGCTCGATCGCGCGCCGATCCCTTTCCACCTCCTGCCGAAGGTCGTGCGCGAGGTCGGCAAGGACGCCACGGTCATGGTCGACACGGGCATCATGAACGGCGCCGACATCGTGGCATCCATCGCCCTGGGCGCGAAGTTCACGCTCATCGGCCGGGCGTACCTGTACGGCCTGATGGCCGGCGGGCGTCAGGGCGTCGATCGCACGATCGCGATTCTGCGCAGCGAGATAGAACGCACGATGACGCTGCTGGGCGTGTCGTCGCTGGCAGAGCTCGAGCCGCGGCACGTCACTCAGCTGACGCGGCTGGTGCCGGTGGGTGAGTCGGCCGCCGCGCGCGTCTGACACCCGCCGGGGGTCATAACCTCAGCGATTCGCGTAATCTCGGCCCGTTTCGGGCGTTTCGAGCTGAGGTTGTGCGCATCGCGGAGGGTGCGCGCGGCACTCAGACCGCCTCGCCGGCTCGTGCCTCTTCGGTCTCGCGCCGCGAGGCGCCCGCGCCGAGGGTCAGCGTCGAGGCGAGCCCGAGGGTGAGGAAGGCCGCCGCGGTGAAGGCCGCAGCGCGCGTGCCGTCGCTGAAGGCCGCGCGGGCGTTGATCGCCAGGTCCTGCGTCTCGGGCGACGCGGCGAGGCCGGCGATCACGGCTCCGGCGCTGTCGACGACCTGCGAGACGACCTGATCGCGCTCGGCCGCGGGGATGCCGCGACCGTCGAGAGTGGATGCCAACACCCCCGCGGTCGTCGAGAAGAGCACGGTACCGAGGATCGCGACGCCGAGGGCCGCGCCCAACTGGCGCGACGTCGACTGGGTGCCCGACGCCTGGCCGCTCGCGGACGGCGGCACGTCGGCCAGCACGACGCCCGTGAGTTGAGCTGTCGCCAGACCCACGCCGACGCCGTATACGAAGAGGAAGGGGATGAGTGGTCCCCACGTGGCATCCGGCCTGATGGTGAAGGCGACGCCGCCCACGCCGATGATCTCGGCCAACAGGCCGCCGCGCACGATCCATACCGGCGCGACCTTTCCGCTCAGCGCCCCCGCGATGCCGCTGGCCACGAACGAGCCGATCGCGAGCGACAGCAACAGCAGGCCTGTCTGCAGGGCATCGAAACCGACCACGAACTGCAGCCACAGCGGGAGGGCCAGGATGATGCCGAACTCGCCCAGCGACACGACGGCGGCGGCGATGTTGCCGTTGCGGAATGACGTGATGCGGAACAGATCGAAGGCGAGGAGCGTGGAGCGGCCGAGGCGTTGGCGCCGCAGGCCCCAGGCGATGAAGGCCACGAGGGCGAGCAGAGCGACCGCGAAGGCAAGGGGCACGGGGGAGAGGCCCAGCGGCCAGCTCCAGCCACCCAGGGTGGGGACCGTGTCGACCGTCCACCACCCGTACGTGCGGCCTTCGATCAGGCCGAACACGAGGGGCGCCATCGTCAGCACCGAGAGCAGGGCGCCGACGCCGTCGATGCGTTCGGCGCGTTCACTACGCGACTCGGCGACGGTCAGGACGACCCCGATCACGATGATCACGCCGAGGGGGATGTTGATGCCGAACGCCCATCGCCACGAGAAGGCCGTGGTCAGCCAGCCCCCGAGCAGGGGCCCGACGGCCGCCATTCCGCCGATCGTCGAGCCCCACACGGCGAAGGCGATGCCGCGCTCGCGGCCGCGGAAGGTGGCGTTGATGATCGACAGCGTCGTGGGCAGGATCATCGCTCCGCCGACGCCCTGCACGAGTCGCGACAGGATGAGCAGCCCACCCGTCGGCGCGAGCGAGGCGGCGATCGAGGCGGCCGCGAAGATGGCGACGCCCAGCAGCAGGAGGCGTCGTCGACCGAAGCGGTCGGCGAGGCTGCCGAACACGAGCAGGAACGACGCGAAGACGAGGGTGTAGGCCTCCTGGACCCACTGCACCTCGGTCGAGGAGATCTTCAGCTCTTCGACGATCGAGGGCACGGCCACGTTGACGATCGTCGAGTCGACGATGATCAGCGAGACGGCGATGCTGATGAAGACGAGTCCCGCCCAGCGGCGCGAAGCCTTGTTCTCGTTCATGTAGCTAGCTTATCTAGCTAGTTGCTCGAGCGCGAGGGCTAGCGCGACCGCTTGCGCACTCTGATCTCGCACGCGGTTCGGGGCGCGATCACGTGGGTTCGGGTGTGATCGGCGCTTTGGGGCGTGATCGGCGCTTCGGGGTGTGCAATTCTCGCCCCGACCAGCGGAATGCGCTCCACACCTCGGAAAGGGAGCCCCTCCGGCGGCAGGCACGCGGCGGACAGCCAGGAGTCGATCAGGTCCCGTGGCGGGGGCGGTGCACGGGGCGCGGAGCGCGCTCGCCGGGCGGCAGTGGGATCGGGGTCGTGCCGGCGATCTCGTCGCTGAAATCCTCGGGCTCGGGCGGGATCGTCCGGATGGGGCGCGTCTCATCGACGGTGAGACGGAACCGCTTGGTCTCGTGGCGGTGCACGCGTCCCGACGCCAGCGTCCACGCGACGCCGACCCCGCACGCGAGGAGCGCGACGGCGGCGGCCAGCCCGATCGCCGTGCGTGCTCCGAACTCCGTGGCCACGGCACCCACGATCGGAGCGCCGACCGGGGTGCCGCCGAGCAGGATCGCCATGTAGAGCGCGATCACCCGGCCGCGCAACGACGGGTCGGTGGTGGTCTGCACGTACCCGTTGGCGGTGGTGAGCGTCGTCACGACGCAGAAGCCGGTGAGCACGAGAGTGGCGGCATACGTCGCGTAGCTGGGGGCGAGCACCGACAGGGCGGATGCCACGGCGAAGCCGCCGGTGCCGATGACCACCACGCGCATCCGCGCCCGTTCGCGGCGGGCGGCGAGCAGTGCTCCCGCGAGGGAGCCGATCGCGACGAACGAACTGAGCAGGCCGAAGCCGTCGGCCCCCCGACCGAATTCGAGGGCCATGGTCGAGGCGAAGATCGGGAAGTTCATGCCGAAGGCGCCCAGCAGGAACACCATGACGAAGATGACGACGAGGTCGGGGCGCCGCGCGACGTAGCGGAAGCCGTCGGCGAGGCGAGCGGGACCGTTCCGCCGGGCGCGGGCGACGAGCTCGTGCGGCCGCATCATCAGCAGCGCGCCGAGCATCGCGAGGAACGTCACGGCGTTGACGAGGAACACCCACCCGGTGCCGACGAGCACGATCATCACTCCGGCGACGGCCGGGCCGATGAGTCGGGCGGTGTTGAACGACGCGGCGTTCAGCGCCACGGCGTTGGAGGCATTCTCTTGCGATACGAGGTCGGACACGAACGCCTGCCGTGCGGGGTTGTCGAACGCCGTCGCCACGCCGAGGGCCAGCGCGAAGCCGTACATGAGGGGGAGCGTCATCGCTCCGACGAGCAGCAGGATGCCGAGACTCACCGCGAGCGCGAGAAGGGCGCCCTGCGTGCACATGATGAGCTTGCGACGGTCGAAGCGGTCGGCGACCCATCCGGTGACGCCGACCAGCAGAAGCGGCGGGGCGAACTGCAGGGCCATCGTGACGCCCATCGCGGCGGCGTCGTTGTCGGTGAGCTGCGTGAGGACCACCCAGTTCTGGGCGGTGGCCTGCATCCAGGCGCCGACGTTGGAGACGAGTGCTCCGATGAACCAGACGCGGTAGTTGAAGATCGACAGCGACCGGAACATCGATGTGCTCACTTGTCGGCCACCTTCCTCATGATCAGGGCTGCGCGGGCCAGCGTTTCCCGTTCGTCGGGGGTCAGGTCGGCGAGCGACTCCTCGAGGAAGGCGTCGCGCCGGCGGACGGTCTCGTCGACGATCGTGCGGCCATAGGCGGTGAGATCGATGCTCACCCGACGGCGGTCGACGGCATCCGGGGTGCGGGTGATGTAGCCGGCTTCTTCGAGAAGAGAGACGGTGCGGTTCATCGATGGCGCGGTGACGCGCTCACGATCGGCCAGTTGACCGAGCGTGTGCGCGCCGTGCACCGTCAGCGCGGCGAGGACGGCGAACTGCCCGTCGCTCATGGTGTCGACGGCTCGTTGCGCCCGGAGGCGGCGAGCCAGTCGGAACGTGGCCATGCGCAACTCGGAAGCTGCGGCGCTGTGGTCAGGAATGTTGTCGGTGAGGGGGGATTCGTCGACGCTGTCATTCATATTCCTGATCGTTAGCATAACTCATTAGTCCTGCTAAGGGAATGGATGCCAGGCTGCTCGTCGACGCGCGCGAGGGGCGGGGGCGCGGCGGGCTCAGCCGATGGCGCCGCGCGGCTCAGCGGAATCACCGAGACGCAGGACGTGCTCGACCCCGCCGCTACGCACGCCGGTGGACGAGCGGAGCCGGTCACCGCGTGATGCGTGACTCAAAGGGGCGGGAAATGCGCGATTTGATGCGGTGACTGTGACCGCGACGCGACCGTCAGCGACGTCGCCATCGCCTCGTTCCCGCCGTCATCATCCCAGTGTTCGAGGGCAATCTCTTCGTCGTCGAGTTTCGAGTTGCCGTCCATGACTGGACTCTACGCCTGCGTGTCTGAGCCGGATAGGTGGGTGCGCGCGTGCAGTCGTCTTGCGCAGCCGGTCGCGATCCGCACGATCGTCGAGCGAGCGACCGGGTGGGGTCGACCAGCGCAGAAGTGCGCAGCGCAGTGCCGCGGGGGCCCGGCGCCGGGGGCGGGTCGCCGTCGTACACTCGGCCCATGCCCGAGTTCGTCGACGCCTACGGCATCCCGATCGTCTACGACGTCTACGAGGCGTCCGAGCCTCGGGCGGTGGTGCAGTTGCTGCACGGCGTGGGGGAGCACGCGGGCCGATACGCCGCCCTGATCGAGACCCTCGTCGCCGGCGGATACACCGTGTACGCCGACGATCATCGCGGCCACGGACGCACAGGGCTCCGCCAGTGGAGCGGCGATCACACCAAGCTCGGTCGCCTCGGCCCCGGCGGGGTGGATGCGGCGCGTGACGCCGTCTGGACGCTGACGCAGCGCATCCGCGACACGCATCCCGCCCTCCCCCTCGTGCTGATCGGGCACTCGTGGGGGTCGTTCCTGGCGCAGATGCTGCTCGACCGGCATCCCCAGGCCTTCGACGCCGTCGTGCTGAGCGGCACCGCCCTGCGCTGGCCCGGCTCGCTGAACGCCGGAGACCTGAACGGCCCGTGGAAGCACCTGCGCGGGTCGGGGATGGAGTGGTTGTCGAGCGACGAGCAGGTCGGACGCGACTTCGTCGACGACCCGCTCACCACGTCGGTGCCGCTGCTCCGACTGTTCGGGCCGGTGGAGGCGGCGAAGCTGTTCGGCCGTCCGCGACGGGATCTCGGACGAGACGTGCCGATGCTGCTGATGGTGGGACGCGATGACACCGTCGGCGGTCCCCGCAGCGTGCACCGCTTGGCCGACGCCTACCGCGAGCGGTCCGGTTTGACCGACGTCACGGTGCGGGTCTATCCCGGGGCCCGGCACGAGATCTTCGCCGAGGTGAGGCAGGCCGACGTCCGTGCCGATCTGCTCGCCTGGCTCGACGCGCGGCTGCCGGCCGGCGCCACACGGCCGTCGGTGGACTGAGCGCCTCGCAGCCAGGGCCGCCTGAGAGGGGACGAAAGCCCTCCGGCACCCGGCCCCTCTCCCCCCATCGGCGGCATCGGCGGACGCGGTGACGCAACCGACCGATGTCTCCAGCCTGCGGGAGTGAGGGCGAACGGGGGAGAGCCGGAAGCGGTCATGTCCGCAAGAGGGCGCCTCCTCGTCGGCTGTCGCAGACACGCCCGGTGGTCGCGCAGTTATTGCGCCTAGCGGCTACACCTTTTGGTTGCTATCCCGCAAAAGCCTGGGTACTGTCGGGAGGGCCGGGACACCTCGATGACGAGTCCCGCCTCGCACACCCGAACCGCCCGCCATCCCCCTGGAGCGTGTCCCTCTCCCGGTCCTCCGACCGGTCGATCGCGCGCGCCCGCATCGTCACGTCCCTCAACGAAGAACGGATCCCGCGTGAACACTTCGGACACCACCCCCACCGCCGGCGTCGGCGCCTGGTTCATCGGCGCACGAGGATCGCTCGCCACGACGGCGACCATCGGCATCCACGCCCTCGCGCTCGGAGCCGCCTCGCCGGTCGGCCTCACCACCGAGACCGACGCCGTGCGCGTCGCAGAATTCCCGGAGATAACCGACATCGTCGTCGGCGGACATGACATCTCCACGACCCCTCTCGAAGAGCGCGCCGAGCACCTCGCGGCCGGCGGCATGTTCCCCGCGGCGCTCGTCGACGCCGTGCGCGAGCGGCTCCGCGCCACCGAGGCGAACCTTCGCGTCGTGCCCACCCTCACCGCCACGCAGCAGGAGGAGATCGACCTGCTCGCCGCCGACATCATGGACTTCCGCGACCGTCACGGTCTGCGGGAGGTCGTCGTGATCGACGTCTCCTCGACCGAACCGCTCCCGCCGTACCACCCCGGATTCGACGACGACGAGGCCCTGCAGACCGCCCTCACCACCCCGGGGGTGCGGGTGCTCCCGCCCAGCTCCCGCGCCGCCCTCGCCGCCATCGCGGCCGGTGCCGCCTACGCCGCGTTCACCCCCTCGGCATCCCTGAACCTCCCCGTGCTGCGCGCACGCGCCGAGCGCGCGGGAATCGCCTACGCCGGTCAAGACGGCAAGACGGGCGAGACGCTGCTGCGAACGGTCCTGGCGCCGATGTTCACCGCCCGCGGATTCCGCGTGCACTCCTGGGCCGGGACCAACCTCCTCGGCGGCGGCGACGGTGCCACCCTGGCAGACCCGGAGGCCGTGCGCTCCAAGCTCGTGTCGAAGAACCGCGGGCTGCACGCCCTCGTTGGCGACGACGTCGTGGCCCCCCTGCACATCGACAACGTGCCCGACCTCGGCGACGTCAAGACCGCGTGGGACCACGTGAGCGCGACCGGATTCCTCGGCAGCCGCGTCACCCTGCAGACCACGTGGAGTGCGTACGACTCTGCTCTCGCTGCGCCCCTGGTGATCGACCTCGTCCGGTCGTTGTCGCTGGCCACCCGTGCCGGCCACGCCGGCGTCGTGCCCGCCCTCGGCTGCTTCTTCAAGGACCCGTGGGGCAGTGACGTGCACGGCTTCGGCGAGCAGACGGCGCAGTTCATCGCGTGGGTGCACGAGACCGCGGCCGCCGTCGCTGCGGCGCGGGTCGCCGCACCGTGACACGGGCCGCGGACTACCTCGACCTCGTCCGCGCCCCCGCGTCGCTGACCGTGCTCGGCGACGCCCTGGTCGGTGCGCTCAGCGCGCGCGGCCCGGGCGGTGACGGCGCGGTGCGCGCCGGTGCGCTCGCCGCGTCCTCGGTGTGCCTGTACAGCGCCGGGATGGCCCTGAACGACTGGGCGGATGCCGATCTCGACGCCGTCGAACGACCGGAGCGCCCTATCCCGTCGGGGCGCATCTCGCGGTCGCGCGCACTCGCCGTCGGCGCGGGTCTCACGCTCTTGGGCGTCGGCTCGGCGTTCGTCGCCGGGCGCCGCTCGGGCGCGGTGTCGCTCGCTCTCGCGGGCGCGCTGTGGGCGTACGACCTCGTCTTCAAGCCCACGGCGGCGGGTCCGGTCGTGATGGCCGCCTGCCGCGGACTCGACGTGATGATGGGCGCCGCGGGACCGGGGTGGCGCCGAGCGCTCCTTCCGGCCGGTGCCGTCGCCGCCCACACGGTCGCTGTGACCGCCGTCTCGCGCGGAGAGGTCGACGGCTCCACGCGCACCACCGGCCGCGCCGCCGTTGCCACGAGCGTCGCCGTCGCGGCATCCGGTCTCGCGGGTCCGGGCGACCGGGCGGCCGCCGCTCTCGGCGGCGCCCGCTACCTCGCCGCCGTGCTGCCGGGGCACCTCGCCGTCGCCCGCGACCCCCACGCGGCGCACGCGCGGACCGCCACCCGTGCGGGCATCCGCGCGGTCGTGCCGTTGCAGGCCGCACTGGCCGCTCGCGCCGGTTCGACGATCGCCACCGTCGCGCTGCTCGGCATCGAGGTCATCGGCCTCGCGCTCGGGCGCCGCCGCTCCCGAGGAGACATCACATGAACCCCGTGCCCTGGAGTTGGGGATACGGCACCAACGGCTTCACCGATCACCCGCTGCCGGCGGCGCTCGACGTGCTGCAGGGCGAGGGCTATACCGCCGTGGCCCTCACTCTCGGCCACCCGCACCTCGACCCGTTCGCCCCGGACTGGCGTGCCCAGGCCGAGGCGCAGGCCGCCGACCTCCGCGGCCGGGGCATGCGGGTCGTCGTCGAGACCGGCACCCGCTACCTGCTCGACCCCGTGCGCAAGCATCGTCCGACCCTCGTCGATCGCAACGCCGAGCCGCGCATGGTGTTCCTCCGTCGTGCCGTCGAGATCGCCGCGATCCTCGACGCGGAGTGCGTGTCGCTGTGGAGCGGTGTGCTGCCCGACGACGTCACGATCGACGCCGCGCGCGTGCTGCTCGACGAACGCCTGCTCGAGCTTTGCGGTTTCGCCGCGGAGGCGGGCGTGCCCCTCGCCCTCGAGCCCGAACCCGGCATGGTGGTCGAGACCGTCGCCGACGCCCTCGCCGTGCGCGCCCGCATCGGGCATCCTGCGATCCTCGGCGTCACCGTCGACCTCGGGCACTGCGTCGTCGTCGAACCCGACGGAGTGGTGGGGGCTCTGCGCGCCGCGGGCGCCCTACTGCGCAACGTGCAGGCCGACGACATGCTCCCGCACGCGCACGAACACCTCCCCTTCGGTGAGGGAGTGCTCGACCTGGATGCCGCCCTCGCCACCCTCCGTGAGATCGACTACCGCGGCGTCGTCGCCGTCGAGCTGCCCCGTCACGCGCACGCGGCCCCGGCTCTCGCGCAGGAGAGCATGGCGGCGCTGACCGCCGCGGCGGAGCGCTCCGGCGCGGCCGTTGCGGCTGCGGCGTCGGCGGGGGGAGGGGATTCGGTGACGGGAGGACCGGCCGGGGTCGTGGCATCCTCCGCTCCCGGAATGTCCTCCCGTGGCGCGCGTTCGGTGACGACGGGCGGGTCGGGGAGCAGCGGAGGGTCGACCGCTCCGGTCGAGTCCTCCCCTCCTCCCTCCCCCTCCGCTCATCACGCCCCGAGTGCGGCGAGCGGAGGACCGGGGAGCGGGGGAGGACCCGCCGCGCCCGCGGCATCCTCCGCCGCTTCCTCGCCCTCCGCCGGTCACGCTCCAACGGCCGGTGACTCGTACCCCTGGACGGTCCGCGCCGTCGAGGAGGTGCGCACGGATGCCACCCGCGCCGCGCGGCTGTTCGCCTCGGCCGGTCGCGAGGTGGGCCGCGAACCGCTCTCCGCGGAACCCTTCGCGCCGACCGCCGACGACGCCGCCCGCGCCGCGATCGTCGCCGCCCTCGCCGGCAGCGGCGCCGACCCCGCCGTCGCCGCCGCCCTGTACCGACGCGGCGACGACGCCGAGCGGCGCGGGGTGCTGCGCGGGCTCGACGCGATCCCCGATCCCACCCCGGCCTGGCGTGCGGTGGGCCTCGACCTGGTCGTCGACGCTCTCCGCGCCAACGACACCCGCCTCGTCGCCGCCGCCCTCGGATCCTTCGCCGCGGCCCACCTCGACGACCACGCGTGGCGTCACGGCGTGCTGAAGTGCGTGTTCCTCGGCATCCCCCTCTCCGTCGTGGCCGACCTGGGCGCCCGTGCCGACGACGAGCTCGCCGCGATGGCCGCGCGCTTCGCCGAGGAGCGCCGCGCCGCCGGCCGCACCGTGCCCGATGACCTCACTCTCCTGCTCGCTCGTGAAAGGGCCTGACATGCGCATCTTCGATCCCCACATCCACATGACGGCGCGCACCACCGACGACTACGAGGCGATGTACGACGCCGGCGTCCGCGCCCTGGTCGAGCCGGCGTTCTGGCTCGGGCAGCCGCGCACGAGCGTCGGGTCGTTCCTGGACTACTTCGACACGCTGATCGGGTGGGAGAGGTTCCGCGCCGCGCAGTTCGGCATCCGTCATCACTGCACCATCGCCCTGAACCCCAAAGAGGCGAACGACCCGCGCTGCCGCGAGGTGATGTCGGAGCTGCCCCACTACCTGGCGAAGGACGGCGTCGTCGCGGTCGGCGAAACCGGCTACGACTCGATGACCCCCGAGGAGGACGAGATCCTGCGTCAGCATCTCGCGCTGGGGATCGAGTTCGACCTCCCCGTTCTCGTGCACACCCCGCACCGCGACAAGGCCGTCGGCACGCAGCGCACGCTCGACGTGGTCGCCGAGTCCGGCATCCCGATGGAACACGTGCTCGTCGACCACCTCAACGAGACCTGCGTTGACACCGTCGCCGACAGCGGCGCGTGGATGGGTTTCTCGATCTACCCCGACACCAAGATGGACGAGCAGCGCGTGGTCGCGATCATGCAGCGCATCGGGCTCGACCGCGTGATCGTCAACTCGGCCGCCGACTGGGGACGCTCCGACCCGCTCAAGACCGCGAAGACGGGACTCGCGATGCTCGACGCCGGCTTCAGCGACGACGACGTCGATCGCATCCTCTGGCGCAACCCGCGCGACTTCTACGCCCAGAGCGGCCGCGTGAACACCGATCCGATCGAGGGCTTCGCCCCGGCGAGCCAGGGACCCGACCTGTTCGAGGGCAACTCGGTGCTGCGCGGCATGGCCTCCCGACAGGGAGCCTGATGCACCTCTCCTACTGCACCAACGTCCATCCCGCCGAAGACCTCGACGGCATCGTCCGCCAGCTCGACGAGCACGCGGGTCCGGTCCGCCGGGCGGCCGGCCTCGACAGGCTCGGCGTCGGACTGTGGATGCCGGTGGGGGTGGCATCCGTCCTGGCCCACGACGAGGGGGCGCGGGCGATCCTGGCCGAAGCTCTCGAGCGCAACGGCCTGGAGCTGCGTACGGTCAACGCCTTCCCGTACCGCGGGTTCCACGACGACGTCGTGAAGCTCGCGGTCTACCGCCCCGACTGGACCACGCCCGAGCGCCTCGACTACACCCTCGATTGCGCGCGCGCGCTGGCGGCGCTGCTGCCGCTCGGTGCCGCGGGCAGCATCTCGACGCTGCCGCTCGGCTGGCGGGAGGGGTGGGATGCCGCGGCCGACGACGCCGCGGAAGGGGCGCTGACCCGTCTGATCGGGGGTCTCGCCGCGATCGAGCGCGAGACCGGTCGCACCGTGCGGGTGGGTATCGAGCCCGAACCGGGCTGCATCCTCGACGACGTCGCCGACGTCGTGGCGTGGCTCGGTGCGCGACCCGCGCTCATCGCCGACGGCCTCCTGGGACTGTGCCTCGACACCTGCCACCTCGCCGTGTCGTTCGCCGATCCCGCCGGAGTGGTCGCCGCGGCGACGGCCGCGGGAGTGCGGATCGTCAAGGTCCAGGCCTCGGTCGCCCTAGAGGTCCCCGACCCCTCCGACCCTTGCAGCATCGCGGCTCTTCATCCCTTCGCCGAGGAGCGCTACGTGCACCAGGTACGCACCGCTCGCGGCACGCACGCCGCCGACGACCTGCCCGAGGTGCTCGATGCGCGGGAGCCCTGGCCGACGGATCAGCCGTGGCGCGTGCACGTGCACATCCCCCTGCACGCCCGCCCGGAGGCGCCCCTGCGCGCCACGACCGAGGTGCTCCTCGCCGCCGTCGACGCCGTCCTGGAGGCGCCGGGCGGCGATGAGGCGCACCTCGACGTCGAGACCTACACCTGGTCGGTGCTGCCCGCCTCCCTGCAGCCCGCGACGCTCGTCGACGGCATCGCCGCCGAGCTGCGCTGGGTGCGGGAGCACCTGCCGCACGCGGTGACCTGTGCGGATCGGGATGCCGCGCCGGCCGGTGTCGCGGCATCCGGGACCGCCACTCCCTCGCCGAGCGCGGGAGCCACGGTCGGAGCGACGGCATCCGGCGCCCGATCGGCTCGCGAGGACTTCGCCGCCGCGGCATCCGGAATCGACGACGGGAGTCGCGTATGAGCAAGGTCCTTCTCCTCGACATCGTCGGGCTCACCCCCCGCGCGCTCGCCGCGATGCCCCGGCTCACCGCCCTCGGCCGCTCGGGCGGCCAGACGGGACTCGACACGATCCTGCCCGCCGTCACGTGCAGTGTGCAGTCGACGATGCTCACCGGCCTCGCGCCGCGCGATCACGGCATCGTCGGCAACGGCTGGTACTTCCGCGGACTCGGCGACCCGCTGCTGTGGCGCCAGCACAACAAGCTCGTCGCCGGCGAGAAGGTGTGGGAGACCGCTCGACGCTCGCGTCCGGAGCTGCGCACCGCCAACCTCGGCTGGTGGTTCGCGATGGGCGCGACCACCGACGTCACCGTCACGCCGCGACCGATCTACCACGCCGACGGGCGTAAGAGCCCCGACGCGTACGTGAGGCCCGCGGCCCTGCACGACCAGCTTGTGGGCGCGCTGGGGGAGTTCCCGTTGTTCCAGTACTGGGGGCCGACCGCGACCATCCGCAGTAGCGCCTGGCTCGCCGAGGCGACACGCGGCTTGATCACCGAACGGTGGGGGCCCGCGCCCGATCTCGCGATGGCCTACCTGCCGCACCTCGACTACGACCTTCAGCGTTTCGGGCCGAACAGCGCGCAGGCCGACCGCGCCGCCCGCGAGCTCGACGACACCGTCGGGCCGCTGCTCGATGACGCCGCCGACCGGGGATACACCGTCATCGCGGTGTCGGAGTACGGCATCGAGCAGGCCACGCGTCCCGTCGACGTCAACCGGGCGCTCCGGCGCGAGGGTCTGCTCGAGGTCTACGTGCAGGACGGGCGCGAGCAGCTCGACCCGTGGACCTCGCGCGCCTTCGCGGTGGCCGACCACCAGGTGGCTCACGTCTACGTTCCGGATGCCGCGGACCTCCCACGCGTCCGTTCGCTTCTGGGGGGACTCGACGGCGTCGACGAAGTTCTCGACCGCGCGGCACAGGCCCGGTACGGCCTCGACCACGAGCGCTCCGGCGACCTCGTGGTGGTGGCCGAGCCCGGAGCGTGGTTCACCTACTACTTCTGGCTCGACGATGACCGCGCGCCCGAGTACGCACGCGGCGTCGACATCCACCGCAAGCCCGGGTACGACCCCGCCGAGCTGTTCTTCGACCCCGCCGACCGGCTGGCCAAGGCCAAGGCCGGAGTGAACCTGGTGAAGAAGAAGCTGGGTCTGCGCTATGCGATGAGCACGGTGCCGCTGGACCCTACCTGCGTTCAAGGGACCCACGGCCGTCTCCCCACCTCGCGGCGGGACGCGCCGATGGTGGTGACGAGCGACGCGGGTCTGCTCCCCGACGTCGAGGCGATGCCCGCGGCCGGTGTTCGCGATCTCGTGCTGCGCGGGCTCGGCGTCTGACGCGAGCCGGCGCGCCACGAGAACAGGGGATGCCACCAGAACAGGCCGTTTCCCGCTGAGACGGCCTGTTGTGGTGGCATCCCCTGTTCTGATGGCATTCCCCCGTTCTGGTGACGGAGTCTGCGTCGCGCGGCGACGGCGTCGACCCGCCGCCGCTCGCCGACGGCGGCCGCCTACACACCTCCTGCGTAACCCGGGCTCGGGGCCCGCCTCGCGGGCGTCTGCAGGAGATATGCCGCGCCGCCGCGCACGCGAAAGGGCCGGATGCCCCACGCATCCGGCCCCTCCGTGGGTCGCTTCCGCAGCCCCCGTTCAGCGCTGGCTGAACGCCGCGTCGAACGCCGCGCCCGAGGGCTCGTACGTCGACAGCTTCCGCACGAAGCCGAGCGCCTCGGGCGCTCCGACCAGGCGGTCCATTCCCGCATCCTCCCACTCGACCGACAGCGGACCGTCGTAGCCGATGGCGTTGAGCATGCGGAACGCGTCCTCCCACGGCACGTCTCCGTGACCGGTGGAGATGAAGTCCCAGCCGCGCCGCGGATCCGCCCACGGCAGGTGCGACGACAGGCGGCCGTTGCGCCCGTTGGTCAGGCGCTTCTTGGTGTCTTTGCAGTGCACGTGGAAGATCTTGTCCTGGAAGTCCCAGAGGAACGCGACCGGATCGATGTCCTGCCACACCATGTGCGAGGGGTCCCAGTTCAGCCCGAACGCCTCGCGGTGGCCGATCGCCTCCAGCGCCCGCTTCGTCGTCCAGTAGTCGTAGGCGATCTCCGAGGGGTGCACCTCGTGCGCGAAGCGCACACCGACCTCGTCGAAGACGTCGAGGATCGGGTTCCACCGGTCGGCGAAGTCCTGGTAGCCGGCGTCCACCATCTGCTCGGTGGCGGGCGGGAACATCGCGACGTACTTCCAGATGCTCGAACCGGTGAATCCCGTGACGGTCTTCACCCCCAGCTTGGATGCCAGCCGCGCGGTGTTCTTGAGCTCCTCGGCGGCGCGCTGACGCACGCCCTCGGGGTCGCCGTCGCCCCACACGCGGTCCGACACGATGTCGCGGTGGCGCTGGTCGATGGGGTCGTCGCACACGACCTGACCCTTGAGGTGGTTGGAGATGGTCCACACCGAAAGTCCGTTGCGCTCGAGAACGTCGAGCTTCGCCTGCACGTACTCCTCGTCGTCCCAGCGCCAGGGGTCGAGGTGGTCGCCCCAGCAGGCGATCTCGAGGCCGTCGTAGCCCCACTCGCCGGCGAGGCGCGCGACCTCGTCGAAGGGCAGGTCGGCCCACTGGCCGGTGAACAGCGTGATCGGTCGCGTCATCGCGGAAGTCCTCTCATCGGTGCGGATCGGGGTTGCGACTCAGGATGCCGCGAGCACGCGGTCGGCGGAAGCGAGAACCGGCGCCGCCTCGACGCCCGTCCAGACGCCGTCCGCCTCGGAGCTTCGCGCCACGGCATCCAGCACCTCCTGCACGTGCAGGCCGTCGGCGAACGAGGGCCGGGGGTCGTCGCCCGCCGCGACCGCCTCCACGAAGTCTTTGGCCTGGTGTGAGAAGCCGTGCTCGTAGCCGAGCATGTGACCCGCGGGCCACCAGGCGCCGACGTAGGGGTGTCCGGGCTCGGTGACGAGGATGCGGCGGAAGCCCTGTTCGGTGTCGGGGAGGGTCGCGTCGTAGTACTGCAGTTCGTTGGGGCTCTCGAGGTCGAACGAGAGCGAGCCGAGGGAGCCGGCGATCTCGACGCGCAGGCCGTTCTTGCGGCCGAGGCGGAAGCGGGAGGCCTCGAACGAGGCGAGGGCGCCGGACTCCAGGCGACCGGTGAAGAGGGCGAGGTCATCGACGGTCACGGCGCCGCGCTCGGTGCCCGCCGAACCCGACAGGCCCGACGATGAAGCGAGCACGGGGCGCTCGGCGACGATCGTCTCGAGCACGCCCGCGACGCGGGTGAGGCGCTGGCCGGTCATGAACTCGGTGATGTCGACGGCGTGTGCGCCGATGTCGCCGAGGGCGCCGGAACCGGCGCGGTCCTTCTGCAGGCGCCACGTGAGGGGGGCTTCGGCGTCGCTCAGCCAGTCCTGCAGATACTCGGCGCGCACCTGGCGGATGTCGCCCAGGCGGCCGGCGGCGATCAGGTCGCGCGCGAAGGTGGTCGCGGGAAGGCGGCGGTAGGTGAAACCCACCATCGACCGGATGCCGTTGGCGGCGGCGGCCGCCGCGGCATCCGCCATCCGTCGGGCTTCGTCGACGGTGTTGGCGAGGGGCTTCTCGCAGAGCACGTGCTTGCCGGCCTCGAGGGCCGCGATGGCGATCTCGGCGTGCGTGTCGCCGGGGGTGACGATGTCGACGACGTCGATGTCATCTCGCTCGAGCACCTCGCGCCAGTCGGTCGAGCTCTCGGCCCACCCCCAGGTCTCGGCGGCGGCCCGCGTGCGGGCGGCATCGCGACCGACGAGGACGCTCATCTCGGGGGCGAGGGGGAGATCGAAGAAACGGGGAGCGACGCGCCATCCCTGGGAGTGCGCGGCGCCCATGAATCCCGCGCCGATCATGGCGATGCGAAGGTGCTGGGTCACGATGAGGTCTTTCTGTGGGGGGAACGAGGACGGGGCGTCCGCGGCGAGCGCGGACGCCCCGTACCAGGTCAGGACTCGAACGACAGATCGATGAAGGACGCCACGTTGTCCTTCGTCACGACCGGTGCGTCCAGCACGATGCGGTTGGGCACGCTCGGGGTGATGAGGTCGCCCGCGGTCTTGCCCTGTGCGATGAGGCGCGCGAGCGCGATGCCGTCGGCGGCCTGCGTCGAGGGGTAGATGACCGTCGCCTGAAGCGGGGTGTCGCCCGCCTCGATGGCCTCCATGGCGTTGCGGCTACCGGCGCCGCCGACCATGAAGAACTCGTCGCGACCCGACGCCGTGATGGCGGCGAGCACGCCGATGCCCTGGTCGTCGTCGTGGTTCCAGATGGCGTCGATCTTCGGGTTGGCCGAGAGCAGCTGCGAGGTGGACGATTCGCCACCCTGCACGGTGAAGTCGGCGGCGACGCGCGGGCCGACCTCGAGACCGCAGTCCGACAGGGCGTCGGCGAAGCCCGCCGAGCGATCCTGGGTCAGCGGCAGCGAGTCGATGCCGGCGATCTCGGCGACGATGGCGTCGCTGGTGCCCTCGAGCTGCGCGCAGATGTACGTGCCGGCGCTGACGCCCATGCCGTAGTTGTCACCGAGCACGGTCGAGCGAGCGGCGAAGGGGCTGGAGAACTCGCGGTCGACGTTGATGACCGGGATACCGGCCTCCATCGCCTTGATCGCGACCTCGGTGAGGGCGGCACCGTCGCTGGGCAGCAGGACGATGGCGTCCACGCCGTTGTTGATGAAGGTCTCGACGGCGGCGATCTGCGCGTTGACGTCATTGGTGCCCTCGGCGACCTGCAGGTCGACGTCGGGGAAGCTCTCGGCGGCGGCGAGCGCACCGGAGTTGATGGCACCGAGCCATCCGTGGTCGGCGGCGGGGCCGGAGAAGCCGATCGTGACGGTGTCGCCGGCGGCGGCGTTCTCCTCGGTGCTGGTGCCCTGGTCGACGACGTTCTCGGCGTCGTTGTTGGAGCTCGTGCAACCGGCGAGCAGGCCGACCGACGCGAGGACGGCGACTCCGGTGAGAACGAGACGGGAACGCGACTTCATCTGTGAGCGCATGTACTTCCTCCTTGAAATGTGATGCAGCGGGGGTCGTCGCGGACGCGGGTCGTCCCGAAGGAAGGGTCCACTCTGACGCCGCTCACGCTAGCAGAAGTATCGGTTCAGTAGTCAACTTTTGATATGAGGCCGATAAAAGTGGATCGCTACCTCGCTTGTCCCTGCCGTACTGGCCTTCTGTGCGTCGAGTGTCCGGGTGAGCCGCCGCACCGTGAGCGCATTTATGCGTGTCGCGCGTCGGAGATCCGCCGTGTTATGTTCGCTCCGTGATCAAAGTTGACCATGCGTCGTCATTACTCCTCGTCCGCGGCGTCACGAAGTCTTTCGCCGGGGTGCATGCCCTGCGCGGCGTCGACCTCGACGTGCGCGCCGGTGAGGTGCACTGCGTGCTCGGCCAGAACGGCGCGGGCAAGTCCACCCTCATCAAGACGCTCGCGGGGGTCCACCGGCCCGACGGCGGTGTGATCACGTGGCAGGGGGAGGGCGTCGAGATCGCCGACCCGCAGGCGGCGATCGACCTCGGCATCGCCACGATGTATCAGGAACTCGATGTCGTCGACGGTCTCACGATCGCCGAGAACATCTTCCTCGGGCACGAGCTCGCCCGTGGCGGCTTCACGAAGCGCTCCGCCGCGGCGCGACAGACCACCGAGCTGCTGCGCCGCCTCGGGCACGCGAGCCTGTCGCCGCACACCGAGGTCGGCTCGCTCAGTGCCGCCAACAAGCAGATCGTGAGCATGGCGCGTGCGCTGTCCCACGACATCAAGCTCATCATCATGGACGAGCCGTCGGCCGTGCTCGACAGCGAAGAGGTGAAGAACCTCTTCGCCGTCGTTCGCGAGCTGACCTCCGAGGGCATCGCGGTCGTCTACATCACGCACCGCCTCGAAGAGATCCGCGAGATCGGCGACCGGATCACCGTGCTCAAGGACGGGCGCACGACCGCGGTGGGACTCCCCGCCGCGGAGACGCCGAAGTCCGAGCTCATCCGCCTCATGACCGGTCGCGAGATCACCAACGTCTTCCCCGAACGCGCGCCGATCGCCGCCGACGCCCCCGTCGTCCTCGACGTGAAGGACCTCGCCCTCCCGGGCGTCTTCTCCGACGTCTCCTTCACCGTCCGCGCGGGAGAAGTGGTGGGACTGGCCGGTCTCGTCGGATCGGGTCGCTCCGAGATCCTCGAGACGGTGTACGGCGCCCGCCGTTCGTCGAGCGGCAGCGTCAGCGTCAAAGGACGCACCCTTCCGCGCGGATCCGTGTTCGCCGCGGTCCGCGCCGGGGTGGGCCTGTCCCCCGAGGAACGCAAGAGCCAGGGCCTCGTGCTCGACGAGCCGATCTACGTCAACGCCACGCTCGCCTCGATGTCGCGGTTCGCCAAGGGCGGGTTCCTCGACGACCGCTCCGCGCGACGGGTCGCCGCGGAGCAGATCGACGCCCTCGAGCTGCGCCCCGCCGACCCCGACCGCGCGGCACGCACGCTCTCCGGCGGCAACCAGCAGAAGATCCTCCTCGCCCGCTGGCTCATCCACGGCACGGACGTGCTGCTGCTCGACGAGCCCACCCGCGGCGTCGATGTCGGCGCACGCGCCGAGATCTACGCGCTCATCCGCGACCTCGCCGCCGCCGGCAACGCCGTCGTCGTGGTCTCGAGCGAGATCGAAGAAGTGCTGGGTCTTGCCGACATCGTGCTCGTCGTGGCCGACGGTCAGATCCTCCGCACGCTCCCCTCCCACCAGATCGACGAGCACGGCGTGCTCGACCTCGTCATGAAAGGATCCGCCGCGTGAGCGAGCCGACCACCCCGACCCGTGTACGCACGGTTCCCGCCGAGGCCGGCTTGACGCCGGCCTCCCCCTCATCGGCCTCGCCGGTGCGGAAGTTCTTCTCCGGTTCCGCCGGCCGCAACATCGGCCTCGTCGTCGCCCTCGTGGTGATGATGATCGTCGGAGCCATCTCCGCTCCGGGCACCTTCCTCACGGTCGACAACATCTTCGTGATCCTCCGTCAGGCCTCGATCACCGGCGTCGTGGCCATCGCCATGACCCTCGTCATCATCGCCGGCGGCATCGACCTGTCGGTCGGATCGGTCGTGGGCCTGGCATCCGTCGTCGGCACCCTCGCGGTCGTCCAGGATCTGGCCGATTCGATGCACTGGATCGTCTTCGTGATCTTCGCGCTCGCCGTGGGCGCTTTCGCAGGTCTGATCAACGGCATCGTCATCGCGTACGGCAACGTCGTGGCGTTCATGGCGACCCTGGCGATGCTCGTGGGGGCGCGAGGTCTCGCCGAGATCCTCGCCGAGCGCCGCACCCTCGTCGTCGAGGACCGCAGCTTCATCACCTTCATGAACTCCGACATCCTCGGCGTGAACATGCTCGTCTGGATCTTCGCGGTCGTGGCGGTGCTCGGCTGGGTGCTGCTGAACCGCACCACCTTCGGCCGTCGCACCATCGCCATCGGCGGAAACCGCGAGGCCGCGCGCCTGGCGGGCATCAACGTCAAGCGTCACGTCATGTGGCTGTACGTGCTCGTGGGCCTCGCCTCCGGCATCGCCGGCGTGATGTTCCTCGGACGCACCACCGCGGGCAGCTCCACCAACGGCCAGCTCCTCGAGCTCGACGTCATCGCGGCCGTGGTCGTCGGTGGAACGCTCCTCGTGGGCGGACGAGGAACGATTACCGGCACCGTGTTCGGTGTGCTGATCTTCGCGACGCTCACGAACGTGTTCATCCAGAACAATCTGTCTTCTTCGGTCCAGGCGGTGGCGAAGGGTGTCATCATCGTGGTCGCGGTGCTGCTCCAGCAGCGCTTCTCCCGTCCTCCCGGACGGGGCTGACGAAAGCTTGTGCCGAGGGCGGCTGCGTAAAGTGCGTAGCCGCCTTCGGCATGTGGACTGAACACATGTCAACTAATGGTGTACTGAGGGCGTGAAGAGGATGACGACAGATTCCGTGCAGTCGGTCAACGGCGTGAGCCAGTTGTTCCAGCTGCTGCGAGACGGGGTCCCGCGCACCCGCGCGGAACTGGCCAAGTCCACCGGCTTGGCGCGGTCCACCGTCGCCGTGCGCGTCGACGAACTCATGCGGATGGGTCTGATCACGCCCGTCGCCGACGCCGTGTCCACCGGCGGGCGCCCGCCGTCGCAGTTCGCGATCAACCCCGCCGCGAAGGTCGTCGTCGCCGTCGATCTCGGTGCCTCGCACGGCACGGTCGCGATTGCCGATCTCACGGGGAAGGTGCTGTCGGAGAAGACCGGCGAGATCGACATCGCCCTCGGCCCGGAGCCGGTGCTCTCCTGGCTCGTCGAGACGGCATCCGTCCTGCTCACCGAATCGGGGCGTTCGGCCTCCGACGTCGCGGCCATGGGCATCGGCGTCCCCGGACCCGTCGAGCATTCGACCGGGCAGCCCGTGAACCCCCCGATCATGCCCGGGTGGGACCGCTTCGACATCCCCGGCTGGATCAACCGGCACATGCCGGTCCCCGTGCTCGTCGACAACGACGTCAACATCATGGCGCTCGGCGAACGCAGCGTCGCCTGGCCCGCGGTGGAGCACTTCATGTTCGTCAAGGTCGCCACCGGCATCGGCACCGGCATCATCTCCGACGGACGCCTGCAGCGCGGCGCCCAGGGCATCGCCGGCGACATCGGCCACGTGCAGGTCGCGCGCGGCGCCGACATCCCGTGCCAGTGCGGCAATCGCGGATGCCTCGAGGCCCTGGCATCCGGTCCCGCCATCGCCCGCGCCCTGCGGGCGCAGGGGATCGACGCGCACACCGGCTCCGACGTCGTCGACCTGGTCAAGCGCGGCAACATCGACGCCATCCAGGCCGTCCGCCAGGCGGGACGCGACATCGGCGAGGTGCTCACCACGTGCGTGAGCCTGATGAACCCGTCGGTCATCGCCATCGGTGGTTCGATGGCGCGGGTCGGCGAGCACCTGATCGCGGGCGTGCGCGAGGTCGTCTACACCCGCTCCACGCCGCTGGCCACGGAGTACCTCTCGATCGTGCAGTCCGTGGCGGCCGAGAACGCCGCGGTCATCGGCGCGAGCATGCTCGCCGTCGAGCACGCGCTCGCGCCTGAGTCGTTGAACGCCGCGTTCCTGCGGGCCTGACCCCGCTCCTCGGCGCGATGCGCCCGGCCGTGCACAACGGCGGGTCCTTTCGGCGGCACGCCGGTTCCGGATGCCGTGCGCGCGGCGTGTCGTGAAGGGGCACCGCGGTTGTGCACGCGTGGATCGCGGATGCCGTGCGCGCGGCGTGTCGTGAAGGGGTCCCGCCCGCGGGGGGAACCGCCTCGCGGGTCACTCGTCGTGGGGCAGAACGTACTCGCGCAGGTCGTCGAGGGTCTGCTGCATGTGCTGGTCCATCGCGCGACGCGCGGTCTCGGGGTCGCCGCCACGCAGCGCGTCGAGCACGTGGGCGTGCTCGATGAGGGCATTCTGCTGAATGACGCGCACGCGCGACGTCTGCGCCCGCCGCTCCGACAGCACCTCGGTGAGGGGGGCGAACATCACCGTCAGGAACGGGTTGCGCGAGGCCGCGAGGATGCGGTCGTGGAACGACAGGTCGGCCGCGACGAAGGAGACCAGGTCGTCGGCGGCGTGGGCGGTGCGCATCGTCTCGAGATCCGCGGCGATCGCCTCGACCTCGTGGGGCTGCGCACGCTGGGCGGCGAGGGCCGCGGCGCCGGTCTCGAAGATGCGGCGGAGCTCGATCAGCTGCTCGGCGGCGGAGGAGTCGCCGTCGGCGGAGGTGGCGGCCAGCACGGCGCTGAGCGAGGTCCAGCGGGCGAGCGGCTGGACGAACGAACCGCGGCCGCTCTCGACCCGCACGATACCCCGCGTCTGAAGGACCTTCACGGCCTCCCGGACGGTCACGCGGCTGACGTCGAATCGCTCGCCGAGGTCGTTCTCGCTGGGCAGCGCCTGGTCGGCGACGAGGCGGCGCGCGACGATGTCGTCGAAGAGCCCGTCGACGACTTCGTCGACACGTGAACGTCGTGCCATGGCATCCCCCCTGCCGTCAAACCTAATCGCCGGGCCGGGAACATCCGTCCCCGACCCGGCGATGAGAGCGAGCGGGTCAGCCCGCGAGCGCGAACACCGCCCACGTGAGCAGGAAGCCGGCGACACCGAGGATGGTCGTGAGCACCGTCCAGGTGCGGAGGCCGTCGGCCACGGTGAGCCCGAGGTAACGCGTGACGATCCAGAAGCCGGCATCGGTCACCATCGACAGGCCCAGCGAGCCGAAGCCGACGGCCACGGCGACGGCGGCGATCTGCACCGGGCTGTAACCGGCCTCGGCGACGGCGGCCGACAGCAGGCTCGCCGTGGTCACGATGGCGACGGTCGCCGACCCCTGTGCGGCGCGGAGAGCGAGGGTGATGAGGAACGCGGCCCCGAGGAGCGGCACGCCGAGGTTCTCCAGAGTCACCGACAGCGCGGTGCCGATCCCCGAGGCCTGCAGCACGGCGCCGAACACGCCCCCGCCGGCGACGACAAGCAGGATCGACGCGATCGGGGGCATCGAGCTCTCGAAGACCTCGTTGGTACGCGCGAGGCCCCATCGGCGACGTACGGGCAGGACGAAGAACGCCACGATCACGGCCACAAGGAGAGCGAGCGCCGGCGTGCCGATGAAGGTCGCGATGCCGCGCCCGGCGGATCCGGCCGGGAGGCTCAGCGAGAGCATGGTGCCGACGAGGATCTGCACGATGGGCAGCGCGATCAGACCGATGACGGTTCCGGTGCTCGGCGGCGCCATGACCGTCCCGTCGGCGCGGCGCGATTCGATGACCGTCGTCGTCTCGCCGAACTCGGCCATCTGGGTGGCGACGCGCGGGGCCAGGTCGTACTCCCGGCGGTTCATGATGCGGGCGACCGAGAAGCAGAGGAAGCCGAGCACGGCGCAGATCGGCAGGGCGATCGCGGTGACCAGGCCCAGGTCTGCTCCGAAGACGCCGGCGCCCGCGACGATGCCGGGGTGCGGCGGCACCGCCACATGGACGGCGAGCATGAGGCCGAACATGGGCAGGCCGAAGACGATGGGCTTCACGCCGGCGATCTTGCTGAACGCGTAGAGGATCGGTACGAGCACGATCACACCGACCTCGAAGAACACGGGGATGGCGACGACGAATGCCACGATCGTCAGGGCGACGGCCACTCGTCGGGGTCCGAGGCGTTCGGTGAAGCTCTCCGCGAGCCGCTGCACACCGCCCGACACCTCGATGAGGCGACCGAGGATGGCGCCCAACGCGATGATGATGAGCACCTTGCCCATCGTGGAGCCGACGCCGTTCGCGACGAGGGTGAAGACGTCGCCGGCCGGGATCTGCGCCGAGATCGCGACCACGACGCTCGTGACGAGCAGCGCCACGAACGCGTGGACCTTGAACAGGATGATGAGCACCAGCAGCAGGGCGATGCCCGCGGCGGCGATGGCGAGGAGCGGGCCGGTGCCGAACTCCACCGCCGGAGCGATGGGAGGCGTGTCGGCCGTGAGGATGAGGGGCATGTCGGGATCTCCTTCGATTCCTGAGGGGTGCGGTGTCAGCCGTGGCGACGGACGGGGGCGACCGCGCGGATCACGGCGGAGTCGTCGTGCGACCCGAGGCCCTGAGAGCGACCGCTGAGGTAGAGCTGCTCGGCGGCGGCGGCGACCGGGGTGGGGAGCCCGACGCGCCGCGCGGCGTCACCGACGATGCCCATGTCCTTGACGAAGATGTCGAGTGCGCTGAGCACCTCGGCGCCCTCGTCGTCGTAGGCCTGCAGCATGCGGGGTCCACGGTTACCGAGCATGAACGACGCTGCAGCACCGCCCATGAGCGCCTCGAGGGTTTTCTCGGGATCGAGGCCCAGCGCGTCGGCGAGGGCCAGCGCCTCGGCGGCGGCGGCGATGTGCACGCCGCAGAGCAGCTGGTTCACGGTCTTCAGCGCCTGACCGTCCCCGGCGTTGTCGCCGACGACGGTGAGGGTGGATGCCAGGAGTTCCAGCACGGGCGCCGCCTTGTCGCGCGCGCCGGGGGAGGCGCCCACGACGATGAGCAGGTCGCCGTGACCTGCCCGCACGGGTCCGCCCGACAGCGGCGCGTCGACGAGGTCGATGTCGGACGCGGCGAGGCGCTCGGCCACCGGGCGGATGCCGGCGGTGCCGACGGTGCTGGTGAGGATGACCACGGAGCCCGGTCGGAGCGCGGTCGCGATGCCGGACTCGCCGAAGAGCACGTCGTCGAGCTGGTACTGGTCGCGCACGGCGAGCAGCACCGCGTCGGCGTCGACGACGGCATCCCGTGCGGACGGGAACGGCGTGACCCCCTGCTCCTCGGCGAGGGCGAGGCGGGTGGGGGCGATGTCGAAGCCGTGGACGGTGAGGCCCGTGGCCAGCCGGGTGGCCATGGGCAGCCCCATGGCGCCCAGGCCCAGAACGGTGACGGTGTAGTCGGTGGTCATGTGGAAAGCTCCTTCGCTTGCGGGGTTGAGGGGTCGAGGTCGGGGGTCAGCTGCTGGTCGCGGCCGCGCGGGTGAGGGTGGACACGACGTGGGCGAGGGCGTCGTCGTCGCCCACGTTGCCGGCGAAGACGACGTACGGGATGCCGGCGGCCGGGCCGTCTGTCGGCTCCCACAGCGAGATGATCCCGGGCAGCATGGGTCCGCGGACGGTCGCGCGGTGCATGGAGAGCCCGTGGGCGGCGACGTCGCTGGAGGTGATGCCGCCCTTCGCCACGACGAAGCGCGGACGGGTGCGGGCGGTGACCTCCTTCACCACGTCGACGACGGCGGCCGACACGGTGCGGGCGATGTGGAGGCTGTCGTCGGCGGTGGCGGCCGTGGTCACGGTGCGGGTCGTGCTCACGACGACGTCGCCCGCCTCGAGCTCACGGACGACCCGGTCGGCGATGCCGTGCAGATAGACGGGCGCGTCGGCGGGGTCGAGCACCCGCGCGACGTCGATCTCGATATCGGTCAGGTGGGGGGTGCGCTCGCGCAGCCGGGAAAGCTGCCGGGTGGTCACCGCGACGTGCGAGCCGACGACGATCAGTCCGCCGCGGTCGGCACCGCCGTCGGGGAAGATCTCCGCGGCGGTGAGAGGGTCGCGGCGCTCGGCGCCGATGCGGGCGCGGACGAAGGGCGGTCCGACGCGCGAGAGCAGCGTCTTGCCGCGCCGACGCGCCTCGATCAGACCGAGCGAGATGAGCCGCAGATCGTCTTCGGTCACGACGTCGCACACGATGGGCGTGCGGTCCACGGCATCCTGGATCGCGTCGGCCACCGCGTCGGCGCCGGAGCGGATGACGGCGAGGTCGACCACGATGACCGAGTCGGCGGGATACCGGCCGCCGGACTTCTCGTCGACCCAGGCTGCGAGCTCGGAGCTGCGGTACCCGAAGGTCGCATCGCGGGCGAACTCGGTCTCACCGATCGGCTGCAGGTCATCGCCGTCGCGCATGTAGTGGACGCCGCCGATGGTGACCCGGCCCGCGTCGGGGAAGGCGGGCACGATCAGGACGCCGTCGACCGCGCGGCCCCCGGCCGCGACGATCGCGTCGGCGAGGCTGTCGGGCTCGAGGGGGAAGTGGCCGCGCAGGGTGGAGTCGCCGCGGCTGACGAACTCGACATCGATGCCCGCGTCGGCGGCGGCGGAGAGGGCGTTCAGCGCTACCTCGAGGTTGCGGGCCCGGGCATCGTCTTCGCCCAGGCTGCGGGCGTTCGTCAATACGTAGACGGCCGGGGCGTCGGTGGCGAAGACCGCGCCGAAGTCTTCGGTGGCCCAGCGGGTCAGCACGGGGAGATCGGCGACCGACTGCGTCCCTGTCGGGTCGTCGTCCAGCACCACGAGGCGGGAGCCGAGTGCCTGGGAGGCCGAGCGCACGTCGGCGGCGGCAACCGACCGGTCGGCGGGGAAGCCGCGGAGCGCCTGTGCTTCGTTCATCGTCTCACTCCTTCGTGGATTGACCGTCAGTGGTCAGGTGTCAGCCATCATATGGCTTGCGAGACAACGAGGCAACGTTCCCGGGAGAGACTGAGCCGGTTCGGGTGGCACGCCCCGTGGCGGTCATGCCGACGCCGCGTGTCGGAGCCGGCCCCGCCGCCGCACGACACCGGGAGAGCCGGAGCGCGTCCGCCCATCGCCCACGGACACGACGACGCCCGCCGTGCCGGAAGCACGACGGGCGTCTTTGTCATCACCCGCGGCGCGAGGTGTCCCTCCGCGCGCCGCGGGTGGTCTCAGGGCGACGGGCGCGAGGCGCGGGTCGCGGTGCTGGGGGAGTCCGCGGGTGCGGCGGCCGCGCCGGCGGCGACGGGCACGCCGGCCTCGCCCGCGCCGGCAGTGGCGGGAGACGCATCGGCCCGAGCCGCGGCCACCGCGGCGGCGAGCTCGCGGGCGTGGGCGGCCTTGCGGCGGCGTGCGGCGACGATGCGCCAAACGACGAACAATGCCAGCACGAGGAGGATCGCCAACGCCGTCCACGGCACCGCGGCCGTGGCTGCCGATCCCTCCGACACGAGAGGGTCCAGGGCCGAGGGCTCGGCTCCGGCGAGCGTGCGCGAGACGACCTGCGAGGTCGCGGTCACGTCGGCGGCGAGGAGGACCAGCGGCACCACGCCCGCGACCTCGACGGTGCGCTGGAGAGAGCTCCCGGGCAGCAGTTCGGGGGCGTCATCGGCGGCGGTCACACCAGCGAGACCGAAGGGGCCGCCCAGGGCGACCTGGACGGCGGGGTCGAGGCGCGTGTTGCCCGTATTGGTGAGGGTGTAGGTGACGGTCGCCGAGCCCGACTCGATCGGGCTGGCCGTGCCGTGGTAGTCGACGGCGATGTCGCCCACGGTCAGCGCCGGCGCGAGGTCGCCCTGCACGCGCAGGTGCACGCGCGAGCCGAGGCGTCGCTCGGTGATCGTGCCGTTGTCGGCGGTGACGCGCATGGATGCCACGACGCCCGCGGCGTAGTCGCCCGGGGGAGCGTCGGCGGGCACGGTGACGGTGAAGGGGACCTCGGCGCTCGCGCCGCTGTCGAGGGTCAGCTCGGGGGTCTCGACCCGCACCCAGCTGCCCAGGTCGGTGGATGCCACGCCGCCGGCGAGGATGTCGAGCGAGCCGTCCTCGGTGAGGAAGCCGTCTGCCGCGTACACCGAGAGGGTGATCGGCTGCGGGCTGCGGTTCGCGACGTAGAGCGCGTCGCCCACGGTGCCGCCGGGCTGAAGATCGTAGGCGTAGTTCGGCCGGTCGCGACCCTGTGCGGTATCGGCGGGCTTGACGCTCCACGTCACCGTGGTGTCGGCGGAAGGAGCGGCGGGGTCCTCGGCGGCGGCCGCTGAGGCGGCGATCGGCGTGCCCAGCAGAAGGGCGAGAGCGGTGAGAAGGGAGAGGAGAAGACGGACGGGTGAGGTGATCGCCTGGGACATGGGCGTGGCTTTCGGTTCGAGGGAGGTCCGCCGGGGTCGCGCTCCGTGAGGAACGCGACCCCGGCGGGTGGGATCAGCTGAGGGCGGTCAGCGTCACGGTCGCGGTGTAGGTGCCGCGGGGGGTCTCGAGCGGGAGCTTGAGATCCAGGTCGGCGCCCACGAGCGAGCTGCCGCGGGCGTGGCCCTCGTTCGCCGAGGCGAGCGTGCGGGCGACGGACAGGCCCTCACCCTCGTCGAAGCCCGAGGGGACGGGAGCGCCGGCGATGGCGTCGCCCGCGTTCTCGATCACTTCGGGCGTCCAGCCGAGGTACTTGCTCGACACCTGCTCGCCACCGGCGGTGAAGTCCGACACCTGGGCGGTCAGCGACCATCCGGGGTTGCCGGCGCGGGTGTCCTGGATGCGGATCGGGATGATCTCGCCCTCGGCGTGGAAGTGGTCGAGCTCCTGCTCGGCCACTCCGAGGTCGACGAGGCGCGACGTGCCCTCGATCGCCCACGTCAGCTCGCCCGAACCTTGCGCGGGCACGGTCACGGCGATCGACTGGTCGCCGGCGGGCGGCGCGGTCGGCGCCTCGCCGGTGTAGTCGCCCGTGGTCGAGCCGGCGCGGACGCTGGCGCCGAACACGGCGGCGGGGGTGTTCGCATCGAGCGCCAGGGCACCGTACACGGTGGTGTTCGCCACGCGCAGGTTGGCCGAGTTGCCCGTCAGCGACAGACCGCCGCCGATGGAGTTGGCGAACGCGTCGCTGCCTCCGTCGGCGGTGGCGCCGATGAGCACGTCACGGGAGCTGCCGCTGACGGCGACATCGCCCTTGACGATCGCGCCGGTCATCGACACGCCCCAGCCGGAGCGGTCGATCGACACGTCGCCGCCGACCGAGCTGCGCACGACGTCGACGTAGTTCGCCTGCTGCGTGAGCAGCGAGCCCGTGATGGCGCTGTCGACGACCTCGACGTCGATGCCGCCGGCTTCCACGGATCCGCCGACGCGCAGGTCGTTGACGTAGAGGAAGCCCACCGTGGTGTCGACCGAGTAGGCGCTGATGTCGCCCTCGACGCTGGTGCCGTCGAGCGACACACCGTACGCGTCGGTGGCGATGACGTCTCCCGTGACGGTGACGGAGGTGGCATCCAGCCAGCCGCCCTCCTCCACGACGATGTCGCCTTCAACGGTCGCGCCGCCCAGGACGCAGTCCGCGCCGCTGGGGACCAGCAGGTTGCCCGAGACGGTCTGGCTGCCCAGGTCGTCGGTGCAGGTGAGGTCGGCCGCGTACGCGGGGACGGCGACGACGCTGCCCCCGATGACGAGGAGGCCGACGGTGGTGAGTTTTGTGATCTTGTTCATGTGATCTTCCTCGTCGCTCAGCCGCGCAGGGCTGCGATGTTGTCGTAGCTGCGGTCGGCGTTCGCCAGCGAGTTGCCCGGGTTGACCGGCACCGTCGAGGCGTTGTCCTGCTCGAACATGCCGAACCGCTGGCCGCGGTCGCGCAGCTGCGACAGGAACGCCGTGTAGTCGATGTTCCCGGCGCCGAACTCGACGATGTCGTAGCCGTTGGGGCTGTTCGGGTTCAGCTTCCCGTCCTTCAGGTGCAGGATCGGGAAGCGTCGCGGGTCGCGCTTGATGTAGTCGATCGGCTCGAAGCCCGGGTACAGGTGCTTTCCGACGTGCGCCCAGTAGACGTCCATCTCGAAGAAGACCGTCTCGGGGTTCAAGTGCTGCCAGTAGAGGTCGTAGACGCGCTCCTGGGTGTCGGTGGTGTAGCCCCACTCCTGGGCGTGGTTGTGGAGGTAGAGCTTGATGCCCGCGGCTCGTCCCTTGTCGCCCATCTGGTTCCACGTGCCGATGGCCTGCATCCAGGCGTCCTTGGCGATGGGGCCGCCGTAGCCGCCGGCGATGGGGCCGCCCTGGCCGAGGTGCGGCATGCCGAGCACGTTCGCGATCTCGAGCTGCTGGTCGATGTTGTTCGGGTTCAGGTTGACGTGCGCACCGGTCGCGCGCAGGCCGTTGTCGTCGAGCAGCTGACGGATCTGCTGCGGGGTGATCGCGCCGACCTGGCCCTGGGTGTACCCGGCGAATTCGATCTCGGAGTAGCCGATGTTCGCGAGTTCCTCGAACACCGCGCGGAAGCCCAGCGAGCTGACCTTGTCGCGGACGGTGAAGAGCTGGATGCCGATGCGGTTGACCGGCACGAGGCGCTTGCCGGCGCTGACCGGGGGAGCGGCGGCCGCGGCGCGGGCGCCGAAGGCGGTGGACGCGGAGGCTGCGGTGGGCATTGCGGCGGCGCCGATGCCGACGGCGACGGACGACGCCGCCAGGGCCTTGAGCAGCGTGCGCCGGCTCATGGGCCGATCCGGCACCGTGGGGTGCGCGTGGTCGTGGTGGTGACTCATGACTCTCCTTCGAGGTGGGTCCGCCCCGATGCCGGGGACGGCCGAGGGTGTGGTGGGGGCCGCAGCTGCGCGACCCCCACCGGGGTGTTACTTCTGGACGGTCAGGCTGGTGCTGCCGCTGCTCTTCGCGATGCCGGTCGACCCGGTGTAGGACGCCTGGACCTGGTAGGCGCCCACCGTGCTGAGCTTGGGCAGGGTCACCTGGACGGTGCCGTCTGCGCCGAGCGTTCCGGTGAGGGTGGCGACGACCGCGTTGTTGCGGCGGATCGTCACCGTGGCGTCGCCGGTCGGGACGATGCCCGTCGACGAGACCACCTGGACCGTGGCGACAGCCGCCACGGCGGGCTTGACCGGCGTGGGCGAGACGGCGACCGTGGTCGTCGAGCGCGCTTGCGACACGGTGAGGCGACCGATGCCGGCCGAGCCCTTGAAGGTCTCGTCGGCGCCGTAGGTGGCACGCAGGGTGTGCGTACCGACCGGCAGGTCGGCGGGCAGGGCGATGACGGCGTTGCCGTCGGCATCCAGCGTTCCGCGGGCGATCTCGTTCTCGCCGACCGTCAGCACGACCTCACCCGTGGGTGCGCCGCCCTCGCCGCGAACCGCCACCGTCACGTCGCCGGGGGCGCCGTAGGTGACCCGCGGGGAGGCGAGCGTGACCATCGTCCGCGTGTCGACCGTCGGCTCGTTGGGAGCGTCGAGGTCGATCGTGAACGACACCGAACCCAGCTCCGACACGTTGCCGCCGGTGTCGGTGGCGCGGTAGCGGAGGTCGTACGTGCCGTTCTGGTCGAACGTCACGCCGTACTGCTGGTTGGCGGCGAGGTTCGTCCAGGTCGCGCCGTTGTCGCGCGAGTACTGGACGCTGGCGAGCGTGCCGTTGTCGGCGGCCTGCACCGAGAAGCGGACGGGCTCGTTGAACACGCCGCCGACGCCCGTGGGGGCGGCGGGGGCGAGGGTGTGCGCCACCGTGGGAGCAGTGACGTCGCCCACGCCGTCGCCGACCATGGTCAGCGAGTCGACGGCGAGCTCGTCACGCGAGGTGACGTACAGCGCTCCGGTGCCCTCGGGGGCTTCGAACGCCACCTGCACGTCCTTCCAGCCGTTGCCGCCGGGGATCTTCGCCGTGGCGAAGGGCGCGGCGTCGGCTGCGCCCCAGCGCAGCTGGACCTCGCCCGCACCGGTTGCCCGGACGACCGCACCGTCGATACCGGCGAAGTTCACCGGGTCGAAGGCGAGGAAGTCACCCTGGCCGAGGCCGCGGATGGCGTTGCCGCCCGACGCGTCGGTGTCGGCGTACGTGGCGACACCCTGGCGGCGGATGGCGTGCTCCGCCTGCTGCAGCTTCGGGTTCAGGCGAACGGTCGCCTCACCCGTGGCGGCGGGCAGGCCGTTGGCGCCCCGGTCGGAGTAGGTGACCACGACGGCGCCGTAGAGCAGGGCACCGGGTCCGTGCTCGGGCGAGTTCGGGTCGGTGCGGAAGACGCCGGTGCAGCCTGTGCCCGAGACCTCCGGGTGGGCGTGCTCGTCGTGGCCGAGACCGTACGTCCACGTCACGCGGGCGCAGTCGGTGGCGGTGCCGTCTTCGGCATCCGAGGTGGTCACCTTGAACGGGATGGCCTGGCCCCAGTCGAAGAACGCGCCGTTACCGGGGAACTCCACCTTCACCTCGGGGGCCTGGTTGCCCACCGAGATGGTGCGCGAGGTGAGGCCGAAGCGTCCGCCCGCGTCGGAGACCCGCAGGCGCGCGGTGTAGTTGCCGAGCTCCGTGTAGGTGTACGACGTGGTCGCACCGGTGGCGTCGAAGGTGCCGTTGCCGTCGAAGTCCCACTCATAGGTGAGGGCGTCGCCGTCGGGATCGGTGGATGCCGTGGCGTCGAACTGCACCGTCAGGGGAGCCTGCGACGACGAGGTGGGCGTGGCGGTGAAGCGCGCCTGCGGCGACTTGTTGCCGGCGACGTAGTCGATGCGGTACAACCCGGCATCCGGGTTGGCCCGGAAGAAGCCGTCACCGTAGTCGAGCACGTACATCGATCCGTCGGGACCGATCTCCATGTCCATGGGGTTGTCGTGGGTCGGCTGCGCCAGCGACGACAGAGCCGCGTTCGGCAGGAAGTCCTCGATGTCGGTGACCTCGAAGGCATCCCAGTCGAGAGTGAAGGAGGCGATGTAGTCCTGCGAGAACTCGCCCATGAACGCTTTACCGTCCCAGTGGCGGGGGAGCTTCGTGGTCGAGGGGTTCGACTCGTCGTAGTGGTAGACGGGGCCGCCCATCGGGCCCTGGCCGCTGCCGGCGCCGAAGTTCACCAGCTCGTCCCACGGCTGGTCGCCGGGGTTGTCGCCGTACCAGAGCGTCGCGGGCTGCGCGGGCGGCAGGTCGGTGAGACCGGTGTTCCAGCGCGACTCGTTCTTGAGGTTCTGCGGGTCGAAGAACGCGCCCGGCGTCGCCGTGGCGAAGTCCCAGTCGTTGTACGCCTGGTTGTCGGCGTGCACGTAGGGCCAGCCGGCGTTCTGCGGCTCGTCGAGGCTGATGGCGTTCCACTCCACCAGGCCCATCGGACCGCGGCCGGCGGTCTGTGCGACGGCCTTCGTCGCGTCGGGGCCGTAGTCGCCCCACGACAGCGAGTTGGTCTCGATGTCGACCTCGATGCGGAACGGGTTGCGCACGCCCATCACGAAGATCTCCGGGCGGGTGAGCTCGGTGCCGGGGGCGAAGAGGTTGCCCTCCGGGATCGTGTACGACCCGTCGTCCTCGACGTGGATGCGCAGGATCTTGCCGCGGAGGTCGTTGGTGTTGCCGGCGCCGCGTCGCGAGTCGAAGCCGGGGTTGAATCCCGGGGCGTCGTTGTTGGGCGCGAAGCCGTTGGCGCCCGGGGTGGATGCCGGGGTGTTGTCGCCCGTGCTCAGGTAGAGGTTGCCGTCGGCGTCGAAGCCGATGTCGGCGCCCACGTGGCAGCACTGCCCGCGCTGGACCTCGACGTCGAGGACGACCTGCTCGGTGGAGAGGTCGAGCTGGTCGCCGGTCCACTGGTAGCGGGAGAGGCGGTTCACGCCCACCCACTGGTCCCAGTAGGACTCGTCGGCGCCGGCGGGCAGCGTGTTGGGGGCGTTGCCGGTGGGGGTGTCGGTCACGCCGTCGCCGTTCGCGTCGCGCGGCGAGTAGACGAGGTAGACCCAGCCGTTGTTCTCGAAGTCGGGGTCGATGGCGACCGTCTGCAGGCCGTCCTCGGAGTTGGCGTAGACGTCGAGGGTGTTCGTGACGCGCGTGACGCCCGTGGCCGGGTCGGTCAGGCGAACGTCGCCGTTGCGGGCCGTGTGCAGGACGCGCTTGTCGGGGAGCACCGCGAGGTCGATCGGCTCGCCCACGTTCTTCGTGAGCAGGACGCGCTCGTAGTTGCTCCAGTCGAGGGCGCCGGCGCCGTCGCCGGTGTCGCCGGGGTCGGGGGTGCCGGGGTCGGTGGGGTCTCCGTGATCGCCGCCGGGGTCGGTGACGACGGGGTCGGTCCCGTGGTCGTGACCCTCATGGGCGAAGGCCGGTGCGGGGGCCGCGGCGATGGCGCCCAGGCCCAGTGCGGTGGCCGCGAGGACCGCCGTCAACCGGGCCCGGACGGCCGGATGCCGAGAAGTAGAGTTCATCGTGAATACAGCTCCTGTAAATGCGTGCGAGTTGTTTTCACCGGGTCGCCACACGGTCGGTCTCAACGACTGTTACGTGGCGGCCCGGGCTCATCGTGCGGTGGCTGTCGGCCACACGCGGGTACCTTCCTCCGCTCTTCATCGAGTTCGGATGGATCGCCGATCGCCGCCTCTACGGGGCGGTTCTCGGTCGAGCCTCAGGGGGATGAGTCGTTCGCATGGTCGGCGATGTCGCTCGTTGGTCATCTTGACCGATGTTTTTCCATAGGTCAATCAAAAGTTGCGTACCAGCCAACCAACAAAGGAGTGTGCGACACGGAGCTTGTGAATACGCTTCGTCGCGCACTAGCATCGCCGACGGTGCGTCCCCCGCGCCGACACTCACCGCCGGCAACGACGTCGGCACGGCCGAGGAGGCCCCATGCTCCATGGACTGACCGGATGGCATCTGTTGATCGTGCTGGCAGTGGTCCTGCTGCTGTTCGGTGCGGCAAAACTCCCCGCCCTCGCGCAGAGCGTGGGGAAGTCGGCCCGCGTCTTCCGGGGCGAGATCAAGGCGATGAAGGAGGAGGATGCCGCCACCGACGCGCCGACGCCTCCCGCCGGCGTCGCAGACACCCGCATCGACGGCTTCGCGGCCGACCCGCCGCCGGCGCGCTGACGCTGCGATGCGTCCGCACGGCCCCGCGATGACGCGGAGGGGGGCCCCGTGACCTTCGGTCTGACGATCGAGAAGCTGCTGCTCATCGGCCTGATCGCCGTCATGATCATCGGCCCGGATCGCCTGCCGGCCGCGGCGGAGTCGCTGCGCCGCACGATCCAGCAGGTGCGGCGCATGGCCCGCACCGCGCAGGAGCGGGTGCGGGAGGAACTGGGCCCCGAGGTCGCCGATGTCGACTGGCAGCGCCTCGACCCCCGGCAGTACGACCCGCGTCGCATCATCCGGGAGGCCCTTCTCGCCGAGCCCGACGCCGCACCGACGCCCGGGCCGACGGCGGCGGCTTCGAATGCGGCTGAGTCGGGCGAGCCCGCGCCGAGCGCGGTGGATGTGACGGGCGGCCCGCGCCTCGAGTCTTCGACCGACGATGCGGTGGTGCGCGATGATGGGGCGCATGACCCAGACGTCCGCGCCCGCCACCCCGGGTGACTCCGCCGGTGCCCCGTCGGGGTCGGCTGCTTCGGCGGCGGCCCCGGCGGGCGAGCGGTCTTTGGCTCCGGGCCGCGCGACGAGGTGGGTCGCGCGGGTGTGGGAGCGCCGCCGCGCGTGGGCCGCACCCGCCGCCGTCTTCGCCGTCGTCTTCGCCGGCTACGTGCTCTTCGCCGCCCAGCAGTGGGCGCAGTTCACCGCCCGCTCCTGGGATCTCGGCATCTTCACCCAGCTGCTGTCGCGGTACGCGGCCCTCCAGCCGCCCATCGTCACCATCAAGGGCGACGGCTACAACCTGCTCGGCGATCACTTCCATCCGCTTCTCGCGGTCCTTGCGCCGGTCTATGCGGTCTTCCCGTCGGCGTTCACCCTTCTCGTCATCCAGGCCGCCTGCTTCGCGCTGGCCGCCGCCGTCTTCACGCGCGCGGCCCGTGCCCGTCTGGGAACGGCGACGTCGGTGGCGCTCGGCTTGGCGTTCGGTTTCGCGTGGGGCCTGCAGTACGCCGCCGACGCGCAGTTCCACGAGATCGCGTTGGCTGTTCCGCTGTTGACCCTCAGCCTCGTCGCCGTCCTGGATCGTCGGTGGCTCGCGGCATGCCTCTGGGGCGCTCCGCTGGTGTTCGTGAAAGAAGACCTCGGCCTCACCGTGGTCGTGCTGGGGCTGGTCGTCATCCTCCTTGCCTGGCGGGAGGGCGGCGTCCCCTCGGCCCCTGCGACCGAAGCGCGCTCGGGCGCCGCGCCCGGCCGGTTCCTCCTGTCCGGTGTAGGGCTGGGTGCAAGCCTGGCGGTGTGGGGCGTGGTCTGGTTCGTCGTCGCGACGATGATCGTTCTGCCGGCGCTGAACCCGGGAGGCGAGTGGGCCTACGCCGACAAAGCCGATCCGATCAGCGTCTTCGCCGACGCCGCCACCCTGTTCGACCCGGCCAAGGGCGAGACCGTGGCCCTCATCCTCGCCTGCTCCGCCGGGCTCGTGCTGCGCTCGCCGGTGGCGCTGCTGATGCTACCGACCCTGGCGTGGCGCTTCCTCTCCACCAACAGCGGCTACTGGGCGCCCACGTGGCACTACAGCGCCGTGCTGATCCCGATCGTGCTCGTCGCGTTGCTGGATGCCATCGAGCGCGGGCGCTCCTCACGGTGGGGGTGGATGCGCGCCTACGTCCGTCAGGCTCCGGCTATCGCGGTGACGGCCGCGGTCGTCCTGCTGCCCGGGCTGCCGCTGTTCTCCCTCGTCGAGGCGGCGAGCTGGGAGCCGTCGCCGCGCGCGGCGAGTGCCCAGGCGGCGATCGCCGCCGTGCCGGAGGGGGCGAGCGTCGTCAGCGACATCGGGTTGATGAACTACCTGGTGAGCGACCACGACGTGTTCTGGATCGGCAACGTCAATCCCGCCCCCGACTGCCTCGTCATCGACACCGTCGCGGGAGGCACCCCCGGCGAGTGGGGAGACGTCATCGCCGTCGGGCAGCGGTTGTTCCCGGGGATCGGGTACACGGGGGTCTTCGACAGCGACGGGTACCAGGTCGCCTGCCGCTGACCACGGCGGGCGCTGGGCCGTGCACGCACGGGTGCGGCGCGACGCCGGGCCGTTCCGGCTGCCGATGCACGCTGCGCCGAGCCCGTGGTCGCTGCCGGTCTGCGCGAGGCCGGGCGGTGCGGCTGGTCGAGCCGGTGGCTGCTGCCGGTCTGCGCGACAACGGACGGTACGCTGCCGATCCCGCCGTGCCGGAAGCTACCTCGCCGCCGCCCGCGCTGCCACCGTGCGTAGGGCCTGCAGTACGCGCCGCACCGCGGAGTAGGCGAGCGTGTCGGGGCGGGCGAGAGCGTCGACGTGACGAACGAGTTCGAGGTCGGCGAGCGGGCGCAGGACCACGCCGTCGACCGCGAGCGGGATCGTCGTGGTCCTCGGCATGACGGCGATCGCGGCTCCGGCGCGCACGACCTCGGCCGTCACCGAGAACTCGTTGATCCGATGCGCGATGCGCAGGGGTCGTCCGACGTGCGCGGCGACATGATCGAGCACGCCCGCGAGGGGGAACCCCTCGTGCACCGATACCCACCGCTCATCGGCCAGGTCGGCGGCGTTCACCGTGTCGCGGTGCGCGAGGGGATGACCGGCCGGGAGGGCGATGTCGAGGGGTTCCTCGAGGAGCGGGGTCGCCACGACGCGATCGCGCGGCCAGGGCGCGTCGTGCGCCAGGCGGTGCGCGATGACCAGGTCGTGGTCGGCGGTGAGCCCCGGGAAGTCACGGTGGGCGACATCGGCGTCGGTGAGATGCAGCGGGGGGATGCCGTCCAGCTCGCGCAAGAGAGGACCGAAGAGCGTCAGCCCCGCGCTGTGGAACGCCGATACGCGCACGGGCCGATGGTCGCTCTCGAGGAACGCCCCCACCGCCTCCCGCGCGGCGGTGAGCGCCTCGTCGACACGAGTGCCCGCCGCGGCCAATGCCTCGCCCGCCGGAGTCAGGGCCAGGACGCGTCCTCGCCGCATCGTGAGCGGCACGGGCACGCGAGCCTGTAGGGTCGCGAGCTGCTGGGAGACGGCGGATCCCGAGATGTGCAGGGCCGCGGCGACGGCGGCGACGCTTCCTCGGTCGCCGAGCTCGCGCAGCAGGCGGAGGTGAGCGGCATCCATAAGTCCGAACTTACGTGATGCGGAAGAAGATGGCCGTTGTTCTTCAGGGTTGGTCGAGCGACGGTGGAGTCATGACCCGCCGCCCACCCGAGATCGTCGTCGACGTGCTGCTCATCGCCGTGGCGGCGGTGTGGGGCGCCAGCTTCCTCTCCGCCAAAGAACTGACGGACGAGGTCGGAGTCGCCGCCGCCGTGGCTCTGCGGTTCATCGTCGCCGCGGTCGCGCTCGCGGTGATCTGCCTCATCAGGCGGGAACGGATGCCGCGCGGCCGGGGCCTCGCGATCGCGGCCCTCCTCGGGTGCTCCCAGGCGGCGGTGATCGGGCTCGAGACCGCCGGGGTGCATCTGACTTCGGCGACCAACGCCGGTCTGCTCATCAGCCTCGCTCTCGTCTTCACCCCGGTGCTCGAGAGCATCGCCTCGCGCTCGTGGCTCCCGCGGTCGTATTTCGTCGCCGCCGTCGCCGCGGTCGTCGGGGTCGCACTGCTGATATCGGGCGGCGGGTTGCGTGCACCCGCCGTCGGCGACGCGCTCGTCATCGCCGCGGCGGTGGTGCGCGCGTTCCACGTCACGGCCAGTGCGCGTCTCACCCGCGGTCGTCACGACAGCACGCTCGCCGTCGTGCTGGTGCAGCTCGTCGTTTGCGCCGTGACGTCGTCGGCCGTGGCGGGTGCCGACCTCCCCGTGGCGGTCGGTCGCCTCACGGCATCCGGGTGGGCGAACGTGCTGTTCCTGGGGTTGCTGTGCTCGGTCTTCGCCTTCGTGGTACAGCTGTGGGCGGTGCGGCGCACGTCGGCGACGCGCGCGAGCATCCTCATGGGCACTGAGCCGGTCTGGGCTCTGGCTGTCGGCGTGGCGATCGGCGGCGAGGCCGTGGGGCTCCCCGGACTCGCCGGGGCCGCGCTCATCATCGCCGCCTCCTACGCGGGTCAGGCGATCGAGCGCCGCCATCGCCGCGGGCTCGCCGCGTCGACCGACGGCGGGATCGGCCATGCGTCGTCCGAGACGCGTGGGGACGCCGTTCCCGCCGCTTAGCGCTGTCAGGGTCGAGTGGGCGCGCCGCGGCCTCCGCGCCGATGTCGGCAGGCCGCCGCACCGGCGGTCGCGCCGATCGACCCGCTGCGCACCTCGAGGGTCTCGCCGGAAGAAGGGTCCCTCGGCCACAGGTGACCCCGTCGCGCCGCCCTCGACGCGACGGGGTGGAGCTCACCCCTGCAGCAGGGTCAGCGTGATCGTGGCCGAGTACGCACCGGGGGTCACGGACGCGGGCGTCTCCAGCAGCAGGCCGGCGGTGGCCGCGTAGGCGCCCCCGGCGGCATCCACGGCGCTGTCGACGCTGGCGAGCAGCTCGGCATCGCGGAATCCGCCGGTTCCGGGGTCGACATCGTCGCCGGGGGCAACGACCTGATCGCCACCCGACGGGTTTCCCGCGAGGATCGACGGGTACCAGCCGAACGCGTCGGCTGAGACGATGTCCGGCTGGCCGGCGTTCCCGACGAAGTCGGTGATCGAACCCATGACGTACCAGAACGAGGCGGGGTCGACGTCCTCGGGCAGGCGGGTGTCGGTGACCGTCACCGTCGGCAACGTGCCAGAGAAGGTGCGGTTCGTGCCCGCCGCATCATCCTCGGTGAGGGCAGCCGATTCGGCGGCGACGGTGAGCGCGAGGACGCCGGGTTCGGCGGCCGGGTCGATCTCGACGCTCACGTCGACGGTGTCCTCGTCCGCTGCGAACGCGCTGCCGCCGCCGACGGCGGCCAGGATGCCGACGCCGAGGGCGGCGACGCCGAGGCGGGCCGAGAGGCCGCGCCGAGAGGTGGGGGTCATGGATGCTCCGTTCTTGCACCGTCGCGGACGGTGAGGGTGCCGGCGGGTCTCGGCGGCGGGTGGGTCGAAACGGCCGGCGTCGGGCCGGTCGGCGAACGAGTGTCGCCCTCGCTGCGGGCGCGCGCGTCGGGCTCGAGGGAGCCTCGTGGCGGCGCTGTCACGAGTGGTTCGGCGGGTTCGTTGCGACAGTAGCCGTCGTTTCGGAGGCGGTCAAGCAAAAGATGACGTTCATCCGGCGTATGCATGCCGAAGAAAAAACGCCGTGTCCCTGCGGTTTAGCGCGAACTCCGAAAAACATCTCGCCGGCTGACCAGGCCGGACCGTGTTGCGTCAGGTTTTTCTTAACAGAAACTATTCAAGTTTTGTAGACGTATTGGCAAAAGCCTCCTACAGTGACGACGGTCGAGGGCGACCTGAGCGATCCCATCGGTCGACGCCGCCCCCGACGATCACTCAAAGGAGCAACGATGCCCGTACCCGCTGTCTTGTCCGGCCCCCGCCGGCGCAGCACCCGCGTCGCGAGGACCCTCGCGGCCGGACTTCTCGGTGGAGCGCTGGTGGCGACGGGAGCGATCCTGCCCGCCGGCGCGGCCGTCACCCCGTTCGTCAACACCCCCGCGGATCTTCCGAAGCAAGAGCCAGGCGTGACACTTCGCACCTACTCCACGCCGCCGCTGACCGAGCTCTGCACGCTCAAGTCGGGCCAGACGCCCAACGTCGACAAGCTCATGTCGACGATCGACTGGCGCACCGACGAGCAGTTCGGCGCGGGTGACAACTTCGTCACGCACGCCCTGGCGAACCTGACCGTCAGCCAGCCCGGCCAGTACGCGTTCCGCCTCACCAGTGACGACGGCTCGCGCCTGACTCTCGACGGCACCCAGATCATCGATAACGACGGCCTCCACGGGGCCGAGTCGGTGGAGGGCACGGCGACGCTCGACGTGGGTGTGCACGACCTCTTCGTGGAGATGTTCGAGGCCACCAACGGCCAGCAGCTCACCGTCGAGTGGAAGACCCCCGGATCGTCGAGCTTCACGGTGATCCCCAACAGCGTGCTCAGCACCGAAGCCGGCGTCGTGCGGGTGACCGCCCCCGGCACGAAGTACTGCGAGGGAAGCAGCGACTCCGCGGGCGACGGACTCCGACTGGACGCCGTGAATCCGAACTACACACTGGTGAACCTGCGCCCCGAGGGCTTCAACCCGAAGGTGTCGGGTCTGGCCTTCCTCGGCAACGGCGACCTCGCCGTGCTCACCACAGGATCGGTCAACTCCGGCGGCTGGGACACCTCGGTGCCGGGCAAGGTCTTCGTGCTGAAGGGCGCACAGGCCGCCGACGGCCCGGAGGACGTCACCGTGGTCGAGGCCGCCAGTGGTCTGCAGAACCCCATGGGCATCGACGTCATCGACGACAAGATCTACGTGTCGGAGCGCTACCAGCTCACCGAGCTCAGCGACACGAACGTCGACGGGTCGTACGAGACGAAGCGCAAGGTCGCCGAGTACCCCTCGGGCAACAACTTCCACGAGTTCGCGTTCGGCCTCATCCACGACGACGAGAACTTCTACGTCAACCTGTCGGTCGCCATCGACAACGGCGGCGCGACCACCACCCCCCAGCCAGCGAAGAACCGCGGGACGTCCGTGAAGATCAACCGCTCGACGGGTGCGATCAGCTACGTCGCGGGCGGTCTGCGCACGCCCAACGGCGTCGCCTTCGGCCCTGAGAACGAACTGTTCGCGATGGACAACCAGGGCGCGTGGCTTCCCTCCAACAAGCTCGTCCACATCGAACAGGACCGCTTCTTCAATCACTACACCACCCCCGCGGGGCCGTTCGATCAGAACCCCGTCACCCCGCCGGCCGTGTGGATCCCGCAGAACGAGATCGGCAATTCCCCCAGCACGCCGATCCTCATCGAGAACGGCCCCTTCGCCGGTCAGATGATGTTCGGCGACGTCACCTACGGCGGCCTGCAGCGCGCCTTCCTCGAGAAGGTGGACGGCGAGTTCCAGGGTGCGGTCTTCCGGCACTCGGCCGGCTTCGAGGTGGGCGTGAACCGCGTCATCGAGGGCCCCGACAAGTCGCTGTACATCGGCGGCACCGGTGAGGGCGGCAACTGGGGTGAGGCGGGCAAGCTCACCTACGGTCTGCAGAAGCTCGTTCCGAAGGCGACGCAGAACACCTTCGACATGACCTCCATGAAGGTCGTCGAGGGCGGCTTCGAGATCGCCTACACGCAGCCCCTGTCGGACGAGACGGTGGCGAACCTCGGCTCGGCGTACCGCGCCGAGCAGTGGCGGTACCTGCCCACCTCCACCTACGGCGGACCCAAGATCGACGAGGAGATCCTCTCGGTCACCGGCGCCACGGCATCCGCCGATCGAAAGACCGTCACGGTCACCTTCGACGGTCTGAAGCAGGGACGCGTCGTGCACCTGCGCTCGCCCCAACCGTTCGCCGCGGCGAACGGCGAGAAGCTGTGGAGCACCGAGGCCTGGTACACGCTGAACTCGCTCCCGGGCTACGTCTCACCCGCCGACCAGGGCTGGTACGAGGCGGAGGAAGCGCGCCTGAGCGGCGGGGCCAAGTTCGACTCCGAGCACAGTGGCTACTCCGGTGCCGGTTTCGCGGGCGGCATGTGGCAGGCGGGTTCCGCATTCGAGTTCACCGTGAACGCCGAGACCGCGGGCACCGTCCCGGTCACCGTGCGCTACTCCAACGGCCCGAACCCCGCACCCGGCTCCAAAGACGTGAACCTGTACGTCAACGGCCAGAACCTCGGCAAATGGGACTTCCCCTCGACGGGGGACTGGAAGACCTGGGCGACGCTCACGCGGGACATGCCGCTGGTCGCCGGGTCCAACACCGTCGCGCTGAAGTACGAATCGGGCAACAAGGGCAACATCAACGTCGACGTCCTGTCGATCGGCACCGCCGACATCTGCGTCTCGGCGCAGGTCGAAGACGGGTATCGGTCGATCTTCGACGGCACGCTCGAGAGCCTCAATGCCGGCTGGCGCATGGCGGGTCCCGGTGGGTTCGGTCGCCAGAACGACTGCAGCATCCGTGGCGAGGGCGGCCTGGGCCTGCTCTGGTACAAGGCCGAGGAGCTGTCCGAGTACAGCCTCAAGCTCGATTGGAAGCTCATCGCCGATCACAACGGCGGTGTCTTCGTCGGCTTCCCCGACCCGAAGGGCGACCCGTGGGTCGCGGTGAACCAGGGCTACGAGATCCAGATCGATGCCACCGACGCCGCCGACCGCACCACCGGCGCGATCTACACCTTCCAGGGTGCGGATGCCGCGGCGGTCGCGTCTTCGCTGAAGCCCGTCGGTTCGTGGAACGCGTACGAGATCGTCGTGAAGGGGCAGAACATCAAGATCTTCCTCAACGGCACGCTGGTGAACGACTTCACCAGCACCGATCCCGCCCGTGACCTCTCGCAGGGCTTCATCGGCCTGCAGAACCACGGAGGCGGAGAGGCCGTGTCGTACCGCAACGTCCGCATCAAGGACATCGACGAGCCGGCTCCCCTCGCGGTGACGGCCTCCGCGGAGGTGCGGTGCATGGCGAAGAAGGCGTCGCTGACGGTACGTGCGACCAACACCGATACGGTGCCGGTCGACGTGACGCTGAAGACCACGTGGGGCGAGAAGCTCATCCCCGCCGTCCAGCCCGGGGCGACCGTGTTCCACACCTTCACCACCCGCGCCGCCTCGGTCCCCGCCGGCGACGCGTCGGTGAGCGCGACCGGCGACGGTCGCACCGGTGCCGCCACGGCGGCGTACGCGGCCAAGAGCTGCGGCTGATCCCCCAGGCGCCTCCGGCGGTGGACCCCGTGTCCATCGCCGGAGGCGCTCCCTCATGTCCCAGAGGTCCCCCATGCTCTCCTCCCTCGGCCGTGGCGTCAGCCGACACCGACTGCTCGTCGTCCTCGCCTGGGCACTGCTCGTCGTCGCGGGCGCAGCCCTGGCCGGTGACGCCTTCGACCGCACGGTCTCCGTCGCCGACGCCCCCGCCGGCAGCGAGTCGCTCCGCGCGAGCGACCGCCTCGACGCCCTCGACCCGGAGGGTGAGATCGTCACCGCCGTCATCCGTGGCGAGGACTTCTTCGCGCCGGGGCTCCGCGACAGCGCGACCGCCGTCATGGCATCGCTGCGCGCTCTCCCGGGTGTCGTCGACGTCACCGACGCCTACACCGCGGGCGGCGCCATCGGCGACGACGGCCGCTCCTCACTGGTGGTCGTCGAGCTCTCGCGCGACCTGCCCGAAGACGACGCCGTCGTCGTGGCATCCGAGGTCTCCGACCTGCTCCACTCCATCGCCGCGCCGGAGGTGCTCGTGGGCGGCCCGCTGCTGGCGGAACAGGCCTTCGTCGACCGCGCCGCCACCGACGCGGCCATCGGGGAGGGGGTCGCGATCCTCGCCCTCGTCGTGCTGCTCACCGTCGTGCTCGGGTCACTGCGCATCGCCCTCGTCCCCGTGATCGCCGCCCTCGCCGCGATCGCGCCGACCCTGGCGATCCTGGGTCTTCTGGCCCTGGTCGTCGACGTCAACGAGTTCGCGGTCAACGTCGTCACGATCCTGGGCCTCGGGCTCGCGGTCGACTACAGCCTGCTCGTCGTCTTCCGCGTGCGCGAGGAGCGGGCCGCCGACCCCGACGCGGCGATCGACGACATCGTCTCGCGCGCGCTCGCCGGTGCCGGTCGGGCCGTGCTCGTCTCCGGGCTGGCGGTGGCCGTGGCGCTTCTCAGCATCCTCGTCCTCGGCGATCCCCTCCTCTCGGGGATGGCCCTCGGCGGCGTGGTCGTGGTGGGGGTGGCGACCCTCGCGGGGCTCACCCTCGTCCCCGCGGCGCTGTCTTTCCTGCACCGTGCCCTGCCCGCTGCGGGAGAGCGCACATGGGCGCGCCCCTGGGCCGGGAGGTCACGGCGCGACGGCCTGCTCGTCTCCTCCACGCGCCTCGCCCAGCGTCGCCCCGGTGTCATCGCCGGCGCGGCGGCCGCGCTGATGCTGCTGCTCGCCGCGCCCGTGGCATCCCTCGCCCTCGACGATTCCGACATCCGCTCCCTGCCCGTCGCGGCCGAGGAGCGGCGGGCGTACGAGGCGGCGACCACCGGCTTCACCGGGATCGGGATCGAGCCCGTCACCGTCGTTCTCGACGGATCGATCCAGGATGCCGCGGTCACCGGCGTACTCGACCGGATCGTCGCGTTCCCCGAGGTCGCCGACGCCGACGTGGTGCAGGGCTTACCGCCCGAGATCACGGCGGTGGAGTTCACCCCCTCGGACTCCACGGCGACGGGGCCTTCGGCGCAACGCGTGGTCGAGGCCGCGCGAGCCCTCGATTCGCCGGTACCCCTGGCCGTCACGGGGCCCGCCGCCTCGCTGATCGACACCCGCGACCATCTGCTCGCGCGACTGCCCTGGGCCGTGCTCGTCGTGGCCGCGGCGAGCTTCGTGCTGCTGTTCGCCCTCACCCGCTCGGTGGTGGTGCCGGTGAAGGCGCTCGCCCTCGCGACGCTCACCGTGGCCTCGACGCTCGGCGTTCTCACCGCGGTCTTCGGGTGGGGGTGGGGTGCGTCCCTGCTGGGCTTCGAGTCCACGGGCACGCTCGACGTCACCACTCCGCTGTTGATCGGTCTGCTCGCCTTCGGGCTGACGATGGACTACGAGGTATTCCTGCTCGCCCGCATCAGCGAGCGATGGCGTGCCCGCGACGTCGCGCTCGACCCTCGCGCCGTCAACGCCGAGGCGGTGCGTCACGGGATCGCCCGCACCGCCCCCGTCGTGACGCTGGCCGCCGCCGCCATCAGCATCGTGTTCCTCGGCTTCGCCTTCGGCGAGCTGGTGGCGATGAAGGAGATCGGCGTCGGCATGGTGGTGGCGGTGGTGCTCGACGTCACCGTCGTCCGCGGACTCCTCCTGCCGTCGCTCATGACCCTGCTCGGCCGCGCCAACTGGTGGCCGGGCACACGGTCCGACCGGCGGCGATCGGCGGATGCCGCGGCATCCGCCGAGCCGACGTCGTCGCGGCTTGCCCGAGAAGTCGAGGCGGATCGCGCCCCCGGGCGCCGCGAGTCGGCATCTCGCTGACATCTCGGGTGCAGCCCGCAACCGTCTCGTCGGCGAGACGCCGTCTCGCGGCGCCAGCCACCCCCGGGTCCCCCGCCCCGGCACCCGGCAGGAGGCTGCGCCGCCGTAGGCTGGACCCATGCACGGCGAGTACAAGGTCCCCGGCGGCAAGTTGGTCGTCGTCGACCTCGAAGAGCGCGAGGGTCGCATCCACGGGTTCCACCTCGCGGGCGACTTCTTCCTCGAGCCCGACGACGCGCTCGACGACATCGATCAGGCCGTCGACGGTCTTCCGGTGGAGTCCGACGTCCCCACGATCGCGGCGGCGATCCGCGCGGCCCTCCCCGAGGGGGCGCAGCTGCTCGGATTCACGCCCGAGTCGGTGGCCACCGCCATCCGCCGCGCGCTCGTCACCGCTCCCGGTTGGGCCGATTTCGAGTGGGAGGTCGTGCACGACCGCCCCGTCTCACCGCGCATGAACCTCGCCCTCGATGAGGTGCTGACCACCCGCGTGGGCGCGGGTCTGCGCAAACCCACGCTGCGCCTGTGGGAATGGAACGAGAACGCCGTCGTGATCGGCTCGTTCCAGTCGCTGCGCAACGAGGTCGATCCGGCGGGAGCCGACGCGCACGGCTTCGACGTGGTGCGACGCATCTCGGGCGGCGGCGCGATGCTGATGGCCGCGAACTCGATCGTGACGTATTCGATGTACGTTCCGGCATCCCTCGTCGCCGGCATGACGTTCGCCGATTCGTACGCGTTCCTCGATGACTGGGTGCTGCAGGCCCTGCGCTCGCTCGGCATCGACGCGGTATACCAGCCGCTCAACGACATCGCCGGCCCCCACGGCAAGATCGGCGGCGCCGCCCAGAAGCGTCTCGCCAACGGCGGCGTGCTGCACCACGCGACCCTCAGCTACGACATGGACGGCCAGGTGCTCACAGAGGTGCTGCGCATCGGCCGCGAGAAGCTCAGCGACAAGGGCACCGTCTCGGCCGCCAAGCGCGTCGACCCGCTGCGCAGCCAGACCGGTCTGCCGCGTGACCAGGTGATCGATCGCTTCATCCAGACCTTCACCACGCTGTACGGCGCGACCGAGGGGCACATCACCGACGACGAGTACGCCGAGGCCGAGGCGCTCGTGGAGTCGAAGTTCGCCACCGACGCGTGGCTGCAGCGCGTCCCGTGAGCGCCGTCGTCACCGGCGACGCCCTCGAACCGGGTGCCGTCGAGATCCACCACGCCGACAATCTCGCCGTCACCCCGGCGTACGCCGACGGCTCGTTCGCGCTCGTCTACCTCGACCCGCCGTTCAACACCGGCCGCACGCGCTCGAAGGCCGTCGAGTCGGCGACGTGGACGCCGCCCGTCGACGAGCCCCAGGATGCCGCGACCTCGGATGCCGCCGAGCCCTCGGCCGCGGCATCCGAGGTTGCGGCATCCGAGGACCCGAACATGCTGACGTTCCCCGAAGAGGAGCCGCCGCCGCCTCCCGTGGTGCAGCGCGGCTTCCACGGGCGCGAGTACGCGCGCCTGCGCGGCGACCTCCGCACCTACGACGACCGCTTCGACGATTACTGGGGGTTCCTCGAGCCGCGGCTGATCGAGGCGTGGCGTCTGCTCGCCGACGACGGCACGCTCTACCTGCACCTCGACTACCGCGAGGTGCACTACGCCAAGGTGATGTGCGACGCGCTGTTCGGTCGCGACAAGTTCCTCAACGAACTCATCTGGGCGTACGACTACGGCGCGAAGACGAAGCGCCGCTGGCCCACGAAGCACGAGACGATCCTCGTGTACGTGAAGAACCCGGCGACGTACTTCTTCGATTCGGATGCCGTCGACCGCGAGCCGTACATGGCCCCGAGCCTCGTCACCGCCGAGAAGGCCGCGCGCGGCAAGCTCCCCACCGACGTGTGGTGGCACACCATCGTGCCGACCACCGGGCGCGAGAAGACGGGCTATCCGACGCAGAAGCCGGAGGGGGTGCTCCGCCGCATGGTGCAGGCGTCGAGTCGCCCCGGCGACAGCGTGCTCGACATGTTCGCCGGCAGCGGCACGCTCGGGGCCGTCGCCGCGCCCCTCGGTCGCGACAGCGTGCTGATCGACGACAACGCCGATGCCGTCGCCGTGATGCGCAAACGCCTCGAACCGTTCGTGCGCTGACGCGGTCGCTCCGCGTCGCGCCCCCCCCGCTGGCTGGCGTGGGCGCAATGTCAGTGGTTCGCGCAGGGTTGGTGATTCGCGCAGGGTCAGTGCAGGTCGCCGTGAGCGGCGTGAGTGTGCGCGCATCGCTGGGTTTGTTGCCGTTCGTGGACTGGTGTGCCGCGTCGCCCGCCGCGACGAGCGGTTCGGGGCGTGCAATGTGCACCGGGGCGTCCGGCGTCCGCCCCGGTGCACATCGGGTGCCCCGAACGGCCGCGGCCGGCGAGGCGCTCGGCCCGAGCGGTTCGGGGCGTGCAATGTGCACCGGGGCGTTCGGCGTCCGCCCCGGTGCACATCGCGCTCTTGGAGCACGGTCGCCTGGTGGCGGACGGGCCCCCACGCGACGTGCTCGACCCCGATCTGCTCACGCGGGTGTACCGGCATCCGATCGATGTCGTCGTCGGGCCCCGCGGGGCGCTCCTGGTCGTCGCCGACTCCGCGCCCCTCCCCTTCCCCTTCCCCGGAGAGCTCCCATGAACCATCTGTCTCGTCGTCTCATCGCGCTCGCCGCCGCGCTGACCCTCACCGCTACCGCCACGGTCGGCGCCGGCGCCCCGGCGTGGGCCGCCGGATCGGTGACGGTGTCAGGCCCCGGGGGCACGGCATCCGCGGATGCCGACTTCGCCACCGACGTGACCGTGTCGGGGTCGGGTTTCCAGTCGATCCCCAACGGCTTCGGCGGAATCTACGTGCTGTTCGGCTGGGTCGACGACGCCGCGGGCGGCTCGTGGCGGCCCAGCGCCGGGGGAGTCGTGGGGACGGACTATCGATACGTGCCCGACGCGGAGTCGGCCGACAACAACGGCTTCCAGCGCTTCCTCGCCTTCCCGGGGAGTCAGACCGAGAGCTCCGCGAACGGCATTCTGGGCGCCGACGGATCGTGGTCGGTGTCGATGGTGATCCCCGGCGCGGTCTTCGAGAGCCAGGACCGTGACGGGCGCGTCTCCGAGGTCGACTGCCGGCGGGTCACCTGCGGCATCATCACCATCGGCGCGCACGGGGTGAAGAACGCCAACAATGAGACGTTCACGCCGGTGTCGTTCACGTCCGCGGCGGCCCCTGCGGCCCCCGCGGCTCCCGGGGGAGAGGGCACGGTCGCGGCGGCGGGCGCCGTGCGCGTCGGCGTCGAGTCGGCCTCGGTCACGGCCGGCACGTCGATCGTCTTCACGGGCCAGGGCTTCACCCCCGGCGAGCAGATCGTCGCCTCGCTCGACGGCGGGCTCACCGCCGTCGGTCCCCTGACCGCCGGATCGCAGGGGGAGGTCGCGGCGGCGCTGCCGGTGCCGCGCGAAGTCCGTGACGGCACGCATCTGCTGACCCTGCGCGGGGCGGGATCGGGCGCCGTCGCCGAGGCCGAGGTCACCGTCAGCGGGGGGACCGTCGCGGTACCCGTCGCCGGGACCCCGACCGCACCCACCTGGGTGCTCGTGCTGTTGCTCGCCTGCATCGCGCTGTCGGTGACGCTGATCATGGCGAGCATCATCACGGCCCTCGTCCGGGCTCGCTCGCGGCGCCGGGTGAAGCGGGAGCGCGCGGGCGTGGCGGGTGCGCGAGCGTCGGGCTCGACGGGTGCGGCTCTGGCGGCGGGCGCGCCGGATGCCGTTGCCGCGGCGAGCCCGAGGGGCGCGTCGGATGCCGTTGCAGCGGCGCCGCGCTCATCGCAGGGCGAAGCCCCGGCGGACGACCCCGTACCGCCCGCGCCCGGATCCACCGGCCCCGATGCTCCGACCGAGCTGCTGTCGACGGGGACGCCGCGGTGAGGGCGGGTGTGATGCTGCGGGCCGGTCTCGCGCTCGCCATGCTGCTGGGCGCGAGCGCTGCTCCCGCGGTCGATGCCGGCCCCAGCGACATCGTCGTGACGGTTCCCGGCCCCGGCGGCACGGCGGGCGGCGACGGGGGCATCGTCGACGCGCAGCTGCGATGGGGGCTCAACGCCGAGTCCGGTGGTGGAGCGTTCGCGGGTGGATGCAACTTCTTGAGCGCGGGCCGGGCGGGCGACGCCGGCGGTGCGCGAGTGTGGGGTGAGGGCGACGGTCTGTACCGTGCCCAGGACGGCCGGGTACGGATCGAGAAGCCCACCGCGACCGGAGCCTGGACGGCGGCGACCTGGACGACGAAGTGCCTGGATGCGCGCGGCGCCGCCGTCTCGGTGTCCTCGACCGCGAGCACGTCGGGCAATCAGGTCGTCATCGACGGGGGCACCGGCACGCGCCGGGACGGCGCTGTCGAGATCTCCTGGTCGGGGTCGTTCACCGTGGTCTTCTACGGCGGCATGACGTATTGGAGCGTGACCGATCCGCGGCTCGTGCTCGACGCCGCGGGCAACGGACAGCTCACGGCCAGCGCGAGTGGTTTCGGCACCTCGATGGACGACATGACCATATGGAGTCCGATCGCCGCGCAGACCGTCGTGCTGGCCGACCTCCGTGCCGCCGACGTCTCACGCGCCGGGGGCTTCACGGTCACCCCGCAGTACCTTGGGGTCGCGAGCGGGGGAGCCGGCCAGGTCGCGCGGTCGGCGGCCAACGAGGCGTACTGGGGGTCGTTCCCGCAGTCGTTCGTCGACTTCCACCGCCTCACGGGGCAGCAGGGATACTGGCTGACGACAGGCGGGGTCCGGGATGCCGCGAAGCCGGCGTCGCCGCTCACGGTGAGCTACTCGTCGTCGGCGCCGATCGCCGCTCCCGCACCGGCTGCGGCATCGTCGTCGGCTGCACCGGTGCCCGGCAATGCTCTCCGTCGGGCTCCGGCCGCGATCGACCCCACGATGTCGGCGCAGCAGTTCCTCGCCGCGAGCTCGCCGCTCACGACGCAGCCCCAGGCGGTCGGCCTCGTGCCCGAGGCGCGTCAGGATCTGGGGGCGCTGACGCTGCCGCTGCTCGGTTCCGCCGCTGCGCTGGGCTTGGGCGTCATCGCCGTGATGAGCATGACGCGGGCGCTCCCGTGGCAACGCGAGCCGGCACCCGCTTAGCCGACGCGGTCGCCGCCTCTCTCAGCGATGTGCGCATCCTCTGTCGCTGTCGCTGTCGCTGTCGCTGTCGCTGTCGTTGTCGCTGTCGCGGACGCGAGCAGCGGGCGGAGGCTGTGCACCCCGATGACGTCGTGGGCGCCGTCGCTCTCGACCGGGGGCGGCGAGTTCCCGATCGACGGGCCGCGGTGTCGGTGACCGCGCCTAGGGTGAGCCCATGGAATTCGGCATCTTCGTCCCGCAGGGCTGGCGCTTCGATCTCGTGGGGATCGACCCCGCCGACCACTGGCGGGTGATGAACGCGCTCGCGCAGAGCGCCGACGACGGTCCCTGGGCATCGCTGTGGGTCTACGACCACTTCCACACCACACCCGTGCCCAGCGCCGAGGCGACGCACGAGGCATGGACGCTGATGGCCGCCTTCGCCGCGGCCACCGACCGCGTTCGTCTCGGGCAGATGTGCACGTGCATGGGCTACCGCAATCCGGCGTACCTGGCGAAGGTCGCCGCCACCGTCGACCTGATCTCGGGTGGTCGCGCCGAGATGGGCATCGGCGGCGGGTGGTACGAGCACGAATGGCGCGCATACGGCTACGGCTTCCCGCCCATCGCCGAGCGTCTCGGGCGTCTGCGTGAGGGGGTCGAGATCATGCACCAGGCCTGGACCACGGGAGAGGCGACCCTCTCGGGGAAGTACTACGAGGTCGACGGCGCCATCGTGCAGCCGAAGCCGCTGCAGCCCGGCGGCATACCGCTGTGGATCGCCGGCGGGGGCGAGAAGGTCACGCTCAAGATCGCGGCGAAGTACGCCGCGTACACGAACTTCGGCGGCTCACTCGAGGAGTTCGACCACAAGTCCGAGGTGCTCCGCGGGCACTGCGAGACGCTCGGTCGTGACGAGAGCGAGATCACCCGCTCGACGAACTTCAACACGATCGTCGCCGAGACCGAGGCCGAGGCATCCGATCGCCTAGCTGCGGTCGTCGCACGCCTGCGCCCGCACGTGGGCGACGAACGGGCCGATGCCATCGAGGCCGACTACCGCTCCTCCGACGGGTTCGGCACTCCCGGGCAGATCGTCGAGCGTTTGCGCACCCGCGCGCAGCACGGCCTCGGCTATGCCATCCACTACTTCCCCGAGGCGGCGTACGACACATCCGGCATCTCGTTGTTCGAGCGCGAGGTCATTCCGCACCTCTGAGCCGCCGCGGTCGTTCGTCGCCCGGGCGAGGGCGCCGCACGTCTCGTCAGGTCGCGTCGTCGTGCCACCAGCGCAGCACCCGCAGCGCGAAGAATGTCAGCCAGCGCGACGGTTCTCCGGCGGGCACGTCGACGGCGAACCACTCGCGTCCCTCCGGCGGGTAGGCCTGGTGCCAGGTGCCGTCGGCGGCGCGGGACGCCCGTACGAGCTCGACCGCTTCGGCGAGGCGCGGATCGGGCTCGGTGCCGTCATGTTGCGCTGCGGCGCGGAAGTGGTCCAGGGCGCGCAGCGCGCTGTACCGGAAGCGGAACGGATACCCCAGGTGATGCGCCCAGACGTGCCGCTCACCCGTCGACAGCCGGTACAGCAGGCGCCGCTCGAGCAGGTACTCCTCGGCGCCCTTGCGGGCGGCGTGCAGTTCGGGTGTCCCGCCGGTGCGCTGCTCATCGTCGAGGATCCCGATCACCGAGTTGATCGTCGAGTGGAACGACGACTTCGTCGACCCTTCGACCCACTCGCAGTTCCACCCGCCGTCGGGGAGGCGGTGCTTCACGAACCAGTTCCGGATGCCGCTGACATCCGCCCCCAGCCACGCGCCGCTGGCGAGGGTGAAGGCGTTGATGCACGCGTCGACCTCGCCGTCCCAGAAGGGCAGATCCTCGTACTCCCACCGCGCGTTGCGCCGCAGCAGGCCGGCGGTGTCGGGCCGGAGGGCGTCGGCATCCACTCCCCATTCACGCAGGCTCATCAGCGACCACGACGTCGCCGTCCAGGGTTGGCCGGCTTCTTCGCCGCGGTAGTCGGCCGGAAAGTGGGCGCCACCCGCCCACAGGCCGTCCTCCCCTTGCGCGGCGAGCAACTGCGCCCCGTACCCCTCGCGCGCGACGCGGGCGCGGGTGGCCTGCCACCGTCGTTCGGGGGCGTCGAGCAGGTCGCGCTCCACCTTCCACCGCAGGCTCGGGTCGCTCTCGGCCAGCCACGCCAGCACGTCGTCGTCGCTCATGCGCGCAGGCTACGCCCGCATCACGCGCTTTGCCAGGCAACGGGTACGTCGCCGCGGGTGGGCTTCGAGCGCGCGCGTTTCGGTGCCGGGCGCGGTCTGCGGACCTCGTCGCTCCGCCTGTGGGGTGCGCCGATCGGCCTGCGGGGCGCTCCGCGTGCCTCCCGTGGTGCACCCGGCGACGCCAGGCGACGCCAGTCGTTCCCCGAGCTGCGTCGGACGTCCCCGGTCAACACATAAATGCTCTCCGTGCCGGTAAACACGTTCAGAGCGTGTTCATGCGCACGAATCGTGTTTATGGGGTGGTGGGCAGGGGTCCGTCGCCGTGGCGCGGTTTCTCGGTGCGTGTGGGTGAGGTGCGGGTCGCGCGCCGTGACGCGGGATTCCGGGTGTCGCGCATAAACGCTCTCCGTGCCGGTAAACACGTTCAGAGCGTGTTTATGAGCACGCATCGTGTTTACGCGTGACCGGGCCGGAGCGCGGAACGCCGCCGCGCACTCGCGGGTGGAGGCCGGTCAGGCGTCGCGGCGCGCGCCCTCCGACGGCGTGACCGTGAAGATGTTCGGTGCACGGAACCCGGATGCCGCGAACGCGGCGCGCACCGCCTCGGTCGCCGCCGGGATGAGCCCGGTCGGAATCAGCGCGATGGCCGCCCCGCCGAAGCCGCCGCCGGTCATGCGCGCACCGAGGGCGCCGGCGCCGAGGGTCGTCTCGACGGCGAGGTCGAGCTCGGGCACCGAGATCTCGAAGTCGTCGCGCATCGAGGCGTGCGAGGCCACGAGCAGATCGCCGATGGCCGACGGGCCGTCGGCGTCGAGTGCGGCCACGGTGTCGAGGACGCGCTGGTTCTCGGTCACGATGTGACGCACGCGGCGGAACGTGACGTCGTCGAGCATCTCGGCCGCCCGCGGCAGATCATCGACCGTGACGTCTCGCAGCGCGGGAACGTCGAATGCCGCGGCGCCCCGCTCGCACGCCTCGCGACGCTCGCGGTAACCGCCGGTGGAGTGCGCGTGCTCGACGAGAGTGTCGATCACCAGGATCGACAGCCCCGCCTCGGCGAAGCCGAGCGCGACGGGGCGCGTCTCGAGCGTGCGGCAGTCGAGGAAGGTGGCGGCGTCGGCGACGCCGAGCATCGAGGCCATCTGGTCCATGATCCCCGTCGGCGCGCCGACGGCGTCGTTCTCGGCGATGCGGCCGACCCGGGCGAGCGCGACCTTGTCGAGCCCGGCGTTCCAGACGTCGTTGAGAGCGGATGCCACGGCTCCCTCGATCGCGGCGGACGACGACAGCCCGGCACCCACCGGTACCTCCGACGCCAGCGCGAGGTCGACGCCGCGCGGAGCGGCATCCGGAGCCTCCCGAAGAAGCGCCCACGCCACGCCCAGTGGGTACCCGGCCCAGTCGAGGCCGCCGGCGGCGATGCGGGCGTCGAGGTCGGCGAGCGATACCTCCACCGTGTCGTCGGCGAAGGTCGAGCGCACGCGGATGACGTCGTCGGAGCGGACGGCGACGGCGGCGGCGGTGCGCTGCGCGATCGCGAAGGGGAAGACGAAGCCCTCGTTGTAGTCCGTGTGCTCGCCGATGAGGTTGGCGCGACCGGGAGCCGACCACACACCCGCGAGGGGGGCGTCGGTCATGCGGGTGAGCAGGGTACGGGCGTCGTCGACGGCGGTCATGCCGTCACCTCCGGAACGGTGTCGAGGGCGGCGCGCAGGCGCTCGGCCTGCGACTCGGGGGTCACATCGCCGATCCAGGCGCCCATGGCCGCTTCGGATCCGGCGAGGTACTTCAGCTTGTCGGCGGAGCGACGGGGCGAGGTGATCTGCAGATTGAGGCGGACTTCGTCGCGACCCCGCCCGACGGGCGCCTGGTGCCACGCGGCGATGTAGGGGGTGGGGGTGTCGTAGAGGGCGTCGATGCCGCGCAGCAGCCGCAGGTAGAACGGGGCGAGCTCGTCGCGCTCGGCATCGGTCGTCTCGGCCAGGTCGGCGACGTGGCGGTGGGGGAGCACGTGCACCTCTACGGGCCAGCGCGCGGCGAACGGGACGAACGCCGTCCAGTTCTCGCCGCGCAGCACGACGCGCTCGCCGGCGGATTCGAAGTCGAGGATGCGTTGGAACAGGTTCTCGGAACTGCGCGAGATCGTGTCGAGCAGCCGGTGTGTGCGCGGGGTGACGTAGGGATAGGCGTAGATCTGCCCGTGGGGGTGGGGGAGGGTGACGCCGATCTCCTGCCCGCGGTTCTCGAAGGGGAACACCTGACGGATGCCGGGTAGAGCCGACAGCGCCGCGGTGCGGTCGGCCCACGCCTCGATCACCGTGCGGGCTCGGGTGCGCGACAGGGAGCCGAACGACCCCTCGTGCGCGGGGCTGAAGCAGACGACCTCGCACCGGCCGACCGAGGTGCGCGTGCGGCCGAGGCCGAGGTGCTCGAGGTCGTCGTCGCCGAGCGGCGGGTCGATGGCGGCGGGTGCGTCGTCGGTCGCGACGTCGAGCGCGGGCCCGAACGACGGCGACTTGTTCTCGAAGACCGCGACGTCGTACAGCGACGGGATCTCCGAAGGGTTGGTCGGGGTCTGCGGCGACAGGGGGTCGAGGTGTGCGGGAGGCAGGAACGCCCGGTTCTGGCGATTGGATGCCACGGTGATCCAGTCGCCGGTGAGCACGTCCTGTCGCATGGTGGCGGTGGCGGGTCGGGGGTCGAGCGTGCGGGCGTCGACGGCGCGCTCGGTGCCGAGCGTCGTGCCGGGGTCATCGAAATAGATCAGTTCGCGGCCGTCGGCGAGGCGGGTCGGGCGCTTGACCACACCGGCGCGGAGGGGCACCGCGGAGAGGCTGTGCGTGTTCACGATAACACGTTACAGTCCGCGCGTGATATCGTCAACATGCAATGAGTGCGATGCGCGTATCCATGGCCCACGTGGCCGAACGAGCCGGAGTGTCGGCGCAGACGGTGTCGCGCGTGGCCAACGGCAGCCCGCGCGTCGACCCCGTCACCCGCGCCCGCGTCGAGAAGGCGATGGCCGACCTCGGCTATCGCATGCATCGCGCTGCACGGGCCCTGCGCACCGGGCAGACCTCCACCATCGGTCTCGTCGTGTCGACCCTCGCCTCGGTCGGCAACTCGCGCATGCTGCAGGCGATCTCCGAGGCCGCCGCCGCGCGCGAATACGCCCTCGCGGTCGTGACGGTGGGGGATCGCGGGATCCGTGACGCCTTCGCGCGCCTCCGCTCACAGGGCGTCGACGGCGCCGTCGTGCTGAACGAGGCGACCGAACTCGCCCGCGACGTCGACCCGCCGGCCGATCTGCATGTGGTGGTCGTCGATTCCCCGCCCGACGATCGCTTCTCGATCGTGCAGACCGATCACGCCGGGGGCGCCCGCGCGGCGACCGCGCACCTCCTCTCGCTGAGGCGCGGCACGGTGCATCACCTCGCCGGACCCTCCGGATCGTTCGCCGCGGCCGAGCGCGAACGCGGGTGGCGCGAGGCGCTGGCCGACGCCGGGATCACCGCGCCCGAACCGGTCCGCGGCGACTGGACCTCGGCATCCGGTCACCTCGCCGCCCACGCCCTGCGCGCAGCGACCGCCGTCTTCGTCGCCAACGACCAGATGGCGCTGGGCGCCCTGCGGGCCTTCGCCGACGCGGGCCGCGAGGTTCCGCGCGACGTCGCCGTGGTGGGGTTCGACGACATCGTCGATGCCGCCGAGTACCGTCCCCCGCTGACCACCGTGCGCCAGGATTTCGACGCCCTCGGCCGTCAGGCGGTCGCCGCCCTGGTCGCCGCGATCGAAGGGGCCGCGCCGGTGGCCGAGACCGTGCCCGCGGCGCTGGTGGTACGCGCGAGCAGCACGCGGGTCTGACGCGCGACCCCGGAGCCCCGCCTCAGCCGTTCCAGGACGCGATCACGTCGATGATCCACACCACGCCGAAGCGGTCGACGAGCTTGCCGTAGAGCGGCGAGAACGCCGACGGGCCGAAGGGCGCGAGGATCTCGGCATCCTGACTCAGTCCCTCCCATGCGGAACGCACCTCGTCGGCGTCGTGGCCGCGCAGAGCGAGGTAGAAGGGGTTCGTGCCGCGGTCGTACGCGAGTGACCGCTGGATGTCGTAGGCCATGACGTGCACACCGCTCGGGGCGACCATCTCGCCCCACACGATCTGCTCGCGCTGCTCGGGAACCTCGGCCGTGTCCCCGTAGGGCACCGCCGTGACGGTGCCACCGAACACCTCGGCGTAGAACGCGAGCGCGGCGGCGGCCTGTCCGTCGAAGTTGACGTGGAGCGTGGTGGTGAGGGTCATGTCTGTCCTGTCGTGAGCCGGGAGGTTCCGGATGCCATGACTCTCTCGTCAGATGCGGACAGTGATCGTCCGCAATACGGAGCAGAATGGATGCCGTGCCGGAAAGCTCCTCCCCGTCGACGTCGCGCCGTCTGCTGTCGCTGCTGACGGTTCTGCAGTCCCGACGCGACTGGCCGGCCCCCGTGCTCGCCGGCCGCCTCGACGTGAGCAAGCGCACGATCCGCCGCGACGTCGACCGGCTGCGCGAACTCGGTTACGAGATCGACGCGACGCGCGGACCCGCCGGCGGCTACCGCCTGCGTGCGGGGGCGCTGTTACCGCCCGTGGCGTTCGGCGACGAGCAGGCGGTGGCGGTTGCTGTTGCGCTGAGGCTCGCCGCCTCGTCGGGCGGCCCACTGGCCGATGCTGCCGAGGAAGCCCTGAGCGTGATCTCACGCCTTCTCCCCGCGCCGCTCGGCCGTCGGGCGCAGAGGTTCGCGGTCGAGGCGGTCGCACCCGTCGGTGCGGTCGGGGTCGACCCGGGTTCACTCGGCGCGATCGAGGCGGCGATCAACGCCTGCGAGGAGCTGCGGTTCGACTACGCCGGGTCCGAGGGGCCCGTGCGCGTGACCGAGCCGCACCATCTGCTGTGGCACAGTGGCCGCTGGTATCTGCTCGCCTTCACCCCCGAACGGGATGCATGGCGCGTGTACCGCGTCGACCGCATGCGCCTCAAGACCCATCGCGGACGCTCGTTCCCGCGTCGGGACGTGCCCGGCGGTGACCCCGCGCGCTATCTGGAGGGGCGGTTCCGCGGTGGCGACGAGTCGGGCGGCTGGCCGTGCCAGGGTGAGATCGTAGTCGAGGCGTCGCGGGAGGAACTCGAGCCATACGTCGTAGACGGGACGCTGCTCGACGCCGGGGAGGGACGCGCGCGGGTCAGTCTCGGGTCGTGGTCGTGGGGCGCGCTTGCGGCGGAGTGCCTGCGTTTCGACCGCCCGATCGCCGACGCTCGCCCCGCCGACCTCCGCGACGCCCTCGTCGAAGTCGCCCGTCGGGCTGTGGCGGCCGCGCGCGACTGAGCTCCGGCCGGGGGCGCGGAAGGGGAGGGGATGCGGCGAGCGGAGGACGTGGCAGCGGTGTCATCGCCTCCGTCCGTCGCACGCCCTCCCGGCTTCACGCGCCGTACTTTCCCGCCCGCCCCCACGGCGTCAGTGGGCTTCGCGCCACCCCCGGTCGAGGATGCGGAAACCCGCCTCGATCGTCGCCGCGGCGTCGTCGTGCTCGAACGCGAGGATCTGCAGCTGCAGCACCATGCGCGCGTAGACGCGGGTCTCGGCATCCGGTTCGCTCCGCCCGGTCGTCTCGGCGATCGCGTCGGCGAGGGCGTCCTCATGGCGCAGCCACATGCGCGACGCGTAGTCCTGGAGCGCGGGGGTTCCTGTGATCAGTTGCATGAACTTCCGGCGATTCTCGCCCGTGGGGTCGAATGCGAGGCCGATGAGCTCGCGCCGGTAGAGGTCGTGAAGGGCTTCCGACACCGAGGTGCCGACGGCGCGGTCGCGCACGGCGCCGACGAGCATGTCGCGCTGCGCGTCATCCTCGTCGAAGACGAGGGCCTCCTTCTGCGGGAAATGCGCGAACACGGTCGTGGGGGAGACGTCGGCGGCCTCGGCGACCTCGCGGATGCTGACCTCGTCGAACCCGCGCTCGACGAAGAGGAGCGTCGCGGCATCGGAGATCGCCTTGCGGGTGGCGGCTTTCTTGCGCTCGCGGCGCCCGATCGTCTCGCTCATGCCCCCACCTTAACGGATCGACTCTGAAGTCGTAGTGACACCGAAACTGGTACGAGTACAGTTACGGCGTGACTTCACCTTCTCCCTCTCTCGACCAGAGCCGCCGCGCCTGGATCATGCTCGTCGTCATCACGACCCTGACGACCGCGGGCATGACCGTCGTGCTGCCCGTCCTGCCGTTCGTCGTGCTCCGCTACGTCTGGAACCCCTCCGATCTCGCCGTGTGGGTCGGCATCCTCGAAACCGTCAACGCGCTGTGCGCGTTCCTCGTCGCCCCGTTCCTCGGCCGCATCTCCGACCGATACGGCCGCCGGCCGGTGATCATCTTCGCCGGCTTCGGCGCGGCACTGGGCTTCCTGCTCTTCGGCATCGGAGGTGCGCTCTGGGTGCTCCTGCTCGGTCGCATCGTGCAGGGCGTCACCGCGGGCGACCTGCCCGCCCTCTTCGCCTATCTCGCCGACATCACGCCGCCCGAGAAGCGCGCCCGGCGCTTCGGCGTTCTGGGGGCGACGGCCGGCATCGGCACAATGGTCGGACCCGCCCTCGGCGGGTCCCTCGCGGCCATCGACGTCGACCTGCCCGTCTTCGTCACCGCCGGCCTCGCGCTGACGGTCGCGATCGTCAGCATCTTCCTCCTGCCGGAGAGCCTTTCGCCGAACAAGCGCATCGCCTCGCTCGATCTGCGGGCCGTGCACCCGTTCGCGGTGTTCCGCGGCGTCTTCCGCCGCCCCGAACTGCGCGGACTCATGCTGGGGCTGGTGCTGGTGGGTCTACCCTTCGGCTTCTTCGTCAACAACTTCAGCGTGCTCGCCCTCGACGCCATCGACTGGAACCCCACCGCGATCGGGCTTCTCACCGCGTGCGTCGGTGTCATCGACATCGCCATCCAGGGCGTGTTGCTCGGCTTCCTGCTGCCGCGCATCGGCGAGCGGGGCGTGGTCGTCAGCGGCATCGTCACGCAGATGGTCGGGCTGGTCGCGCTCGCCGGAGTCGCCTCGCTGCTCGCGCAACCGTGGCTGTTCATCGTGGGTGCGCTGACCCTGGCCGCGGGGCAAGGCGCGGCCCAGGCCACGATGGACGGCCTGCTCTCCAACGCCGTGGGCGACGACGAGCAGGGCTGGATCGCCGGTGCTGCGCAGTCGCTCAACGCCGCCGTCGGCACCGTCGCACCCCTCATGGCGGGGTTGCTGTACGCGCACGTCGCACACGCGGCGCCGTACGTGCTGGGCGCGGCGCTCATGGCCGCCGCCGCGGTGGTCATCGTCCGGGCCCGCTTCATCAGCCCGTCCCTCCGGGTGAAGACCCCGGATGCCGCGGAGCCGGTGCCCGTCGGCGAGTGACGCCCGAGAACGTTCCGGACCACGCGGCGAGGTCGTGGCATCCGGAAGCTCTCAGGCCGGGCCCCTGGATCGGCGTCTCCCGGCACGCGATGTGGCGGGGGAGGCCGCACCCGCCTCATGAGAACAGGCCGATCCGCGAAGATCGGCCTGTTCTCGGTGCATCGCCCGGTGCGATGACTCGCTCTCACACCCGGCGACGGGCTTACTCCTCCAGCTGCCCCAGCGACGGCGCGTCGACGAAGCGCGCGACCGGCTCGACCGCGTGCTCGAGCTCGAGCACGACGATCTCGTTCGCGCCGGCTCGCGTGGCGGGACCGGGCACGTAGAGCGTGTTCTGCGGCACGTTGTTCCAGTACCGGCCGAGGAAGAAGCCGTTCACGAATGCATAGCCCTTGCCGAAGCCGGCCGTGTCGAGGAACAGGTCGGCGGCCGCGTCGAGGGTGAAGGTGCCGCGCAGGAGCGCGCGCCCGACGGCGCCTTCGCCCGTGCCGGCGGCGGACGTCAGATCGACGGGCGTCGCCGTCCACCCGGTGAGCGGCGAACCGTTCAGGGTCACCGCACCGACCAGGCCCTTCGCCTCGCCGAGACGGTCGGCGTAGTTGACGCGACCCTGGTCCTCGACGAGCACGGTGAGGCGCGAGCCCGCGGGGATCGTGAGGGCACGCTCGTGCAGCGACCGTGACAGGCGCCCGACGGGGGTGCCGTCGACGTGGATCCACGCCAGGTCGCGCACTTCGCCGAAGACGAGGGCGGACGGCCCCGAGAACGCCGGGAGATCGACGTCGTACCGCACGAGCGGCCCGAGGTGGGTGAGGTCCTCGAACGTCGACGGATCGGCGGTGCGGTCGACGGCGGTGGCCTCCGGCATCCAGTCGCCCTCGCCCGACAGCGTCACCTCGAAGGAGGGGGCTTCCGGCCGGGGGGCCGCGTCGAGGGGCGGCACGGACGCGTACTTCCCGATGACCTCGCGGAACGCGTGGAACTTCGCCGTGGGGTGGCCCGACTCGTCGATGGGGGCGTCGTAGTCGTAGGAGGTCACGATGGGGTCGAACCGGCCCTTGTCGTTCGCGCCGTTGGTGGTGCCGAAGTTCGTGCCGCCGTGCACCATGTAGATGTTCACGGAGGCGCCCGCGGCGAGCAGCACGTCGAGGTCGTGGGCGGATGCCGCCGGGTCGGTGGTGTGGTGGATGCTGCCCCACCAGTCGAACCAGCCGTCCCAGAATTCGCTGCACATCAGCGGCCCCGTGGCCTGGTGCTCGCGCAGAGTCGCCAGGCGCTCCTCCGACCGCGAGCCGAACGACCCGGTGAGGTGCAGCTCGGGCAGGCTCCCGGCCTCGAGCATCCACGGCATCGGCTGGTCGACGGTGGTCAGCGGCACCGTGATGTCGGCGTCCTTCGTCACTCGCACCAGTTCGTGGAGGTAGTCCTTGTCGGAGCCGTACGCGCCGTACTCGTTCTCGATCTGCACGAGCACCACGTTGCCGCCGCGGTCGATCTGGCGGGGTGCGACGATCTCGTACACGCGGCGCAGATACTCCGACACCGCCTCGACGAACTGCGGTTCCGAGCGACGGATGCCGATCCCCGGCGTCGAGGTGAGCCAGACCGGAAGGCCGCCGTTGTGCCACTCCGCGCAGATGTAGGGGCCGGGGCGCACGATGGCGTGCAGGCCTTCCGCGGCGATGAGGTCGAGGAAGCGGCCCAGGTCGTTCCAGCCGGTCGCGTCCCATTCGCCGCGGACCGGCTCGTGGGCGTTCCACGCCACGTAGGTCTCGATGGTGTTGAGGCCCATCGCCTTGGCCGTGCGGATGCGGTCGGCCCAGTGCTCGGGGTGGATGCGGAAGTAGTGCAGCGTGCCGGAAATGACCTGGTGCGGTCGCCCGTCGAGCAGGAAGTCGGTCTCGCCGATGGTGAAGGTCGTCACGGTGTCTTTCGGGGATCAGGCGGTGAGGCGCGCGGTCAGGCGCACCCAGGCGAGGGCGGGGAGGGTGAAGCGCAGGATGCCGTCGGCGCCGGCCTCCACGGCCAGCGGCGTGGGTGCGACGGGCTCGCCGTCGGCGGAGTTCGTGGTGTGGCGGTCGCCGCCCTCGGGGATCGTTACGATGACGGCGTCGACCTGCTCGACCGCGCCGAGGTCGAGCTCGACCTCGGTGGCCGCGTCCAGGTCGCGGTGCGCGAGGAAGACCGACACGTCACTGCCGTCGACGGTGGCGACGGCGTCCACCGCGTCGACCGACCCGTGGCGCGCCGTGTCGATGACGGCACCGTCGACCCGCGGAAGCACCACCCGGCCGGATGCCGCCTTGGCGGTGAGGGCGAAGGGGTGGAACGTGCTCTGCCGCCAGGCCGCTCCGCCGCCGGGCTCGGTGCGGATGGGCGCGATGACGTTCACGAGTTGCGCGAGGTTGGCCATCGAGACGCGGTCCGAGCGACGCAGCAGCGTGATGAGCAGGGAACCGACGACGACGGCGTCGGTCACGGTGTAATCGTCTTCGATCAGGCGCGGGGCGATCGGCCAGTCACCGGTGAACACGCGGGGCTTGTCGACCTCGTTCCAGCGGGTCTGGTTCCACACGTTCCACTCGTCGACGCTGATGCCGATCGTGCCCCCGTCGGGGGTCTTCGCGCCGGTCTCGTCGATGATGTCGATGACGTCGGCGATGTAGCGGTCGAGGGCGGCACCGCTGGCGAGGAAGCTCGCCGGGTCGTCCGGGTCCTCCTCGTAGTACGCGTGCACCGAGATGTGGTCGATGAGACCGGCGGTGTGCCGGAGCACCGCGCGCTCCCACTCCCCGAAGGTCGGCATCTCGTGGTTGGAGCTACCGGCGGCCACGAGCTCGACCGTGGGATCCAGGAAGCGCATCATGCGCGCTGTCTCGGCGGCGAGACGGCCGTACTCATCGGCGGTCTTGTGGCCGATCTGCCACGGGCCGTCCATCTCGTTGCCGAGACACCACAGCCGGATGCCGAAGGGCTCGTCGCGACCGTTCGCCCGGCGGCGGTCGCTGAGCGCGGTGCCGGAGGGGTGGTTGGCGTACTCGAGCAGGTCGGCGGCCTCGGCGACGCCGCGCGTGCCGAGGTTGACCGCCTCCATGACCTCGAAGCCCGCGGCATCCGCCCAGTCGGCGAACTCGTGCAGCCCGACCTGGTTGCTCTCGGTGCTGTGCCACGCGGCATCCAGTCGCACCGGGCGCTCCGCGCGCGGGCCCACCCCGTCTTCCCAGCGGTATCCCGAGACGAAGTTGCCTCCGGGGTAGCGCACGACGGTCGCGCCGAGCTCCCGTACGAGATCGAGCACGTCGGCGCGGAATCCCGCAGCGTCGGCGCTCGGATGCCCCGGCGAGTGTATGCCGTCGTAGACGCAACGGCCCATGTGTTCGACGAATGAGCCGAACAGGCGACGCGGTACCTCGGCGCCGAGGGCGGCGCGGCCGACGGTGATGCGGGTGGGGGGGATCATGACTCTCCTCGGGAGGGAAAGGGGAGGGGCGGGCCGCAGACGTACGCTGCGGCCCGCCCCGATGGTGCGGGTTACTTGTTGACCGAGAAGCCCTGGTCGTTGCCGTACTGCACGAGCTGGTCCTGCCACGCGGTCAGGCCCGCGTTGAGGTCGCTCTTGTTGGCGTACGCCTGACCCACGGTGTCGCCGTAGATGCTGTTGGCGTAGACCTGGAACGGCAGGTAGCTGAAGCCCTCGACGACGTCACTCGACGCCTCGGTCAGCACCTGGTTGATCTGCTGGCCGCCGAAGTACTCCGATTCCTTGTCGACGAAGGCGGGGTCGCTCAGCTGCGCGGTCGTGGAGGGGAAGCCACCCGACTCGGCGAAGATCTGCAGGCTCTCCTCGTCGTTGTTCAGCCACTTGAGGAAGCCGGCCGCGAGGGCGGGGTTCTTGCTCTGCTTGGTCACGGCCTGGCCGCCGCCGCCGTTCTCAGAGGTCGCGGGCTGTCCGTCGTAGGTCGGGATGGGCGCCACGGCCCACTTGCCCGCACCGTCTTCGACCGAGCTCTCGAGCACACCGGGCATCCAGGCGCCGATCACGAGCGAGGCGATCGACCCGTCGCCGAGGCCCTTGAACCACTCGTCGCTCCAGCTGGGGGTCGTCGAGAGCAGATCGCCCTCGATGAGACGGTTCCAGTTCTCGGCGAACTTCTTCGAGCCGTCGTCCTGCAGGTCGATGGTGACATCGGTGCCCTCGGCCGAGAACGGAGTGCCGCCGGCCTGCCAGATCATGCTGGTGGTGAATCCGGAGTCGCCGGTGTCGGCGGTGATGTACTTCGTCGGGTCGGCGGCGTGCAGCTTCTGCGCGGCGTCGTAGTACTCGTCCCAGGTGGTGGGCACGGCGATGCCGTACTGGTCGAAGACGCTCTTGTTGTAGAACAGGGCCATGGGGCCGGAGTCCTGCGGCAGGCCGTAGATCTTGCCGTCGAAGTCGACCGAACCCCACGGGCCGCTCGCGTAGGCGCTCTCGAGGTCGCCGAAGCCGTACGGGGCGAGGTCGAGGAGCGACTCCGACAGCGCGAACTGCGGGAACGCGTAGTACTCGATCTGCACGACGTCGGGGGCACCCGAGCCGGCCTTGATCGCGTTCTGGAGCTTGGTGTACTCCTCGGTGTTGGTGCCGGCGTTGACCAGGTTCACCTTGACGTTCGGGTACTTCGCCTGGAACGCGGCGACCTGGGCCTCGGCCGAGGGGGTCCACGACCAGTACGTGATCTCGCCGCCGGCTTCGAGGGCAGCCTCGATGTCGTCGGCCGAGCCGCCGCCCGTGGTGCCGTCGGTGTTGCCACCGGAGCAGGCGGTGAGCGCGCCGACCGACAGAGCGGCGGCGGCGACGGCGAAGACGGTCCGCCGGAAGGCGGTGCCCTTGCGCATGATTGTCATCGGGTTCCTCTACTTCGTTGTTGTGGATGCCGGGGCGGAACGCTCCGGTGAGGGTGGGTTGTGAAACCGGGGCAGGACGCTCCGGGTATTTCGGGTGGTGGGGCTGACGCCCCGATCAGGGGGAAGTTCGGGTGATCACTGCTTGACGCTGCCGGCGCTGAGGCCCGATTGCCAGAAGCGCTGCAGCACGAGGAACGCGGCGACGATCGGGATGATCGACAGCAGCGAACCGGTGATGACGAGGTTGTAGATGGGCTGGGCACCGACGCCGACGGCCTGGGCGTTCCACTGGTTGAGGCCGACGGTGAGCGGATACCACTCGGGGTTGCTCAGCATGATGAGGGGCAGGAAGTAGTTGTTCCACGTTGCCACCACGGCGAACAGCAGCACGGTCACGATGCCCGGCGTGAGCAGACGGATCGAGATCGTGAAGAACGTGCGGAACTCGCCCGCACCGTCCATGCGTGCGGCCTCGAGCAGCTCGGTGGGGATGGCGTCGGTCGCGTACACCCAGACCAGGTAGAGCCCGAAGGGGCTGATGAGCGAGGGGATGATGATCGCCCACGGGGTGTTGGTCAGGCCCAGTTGGCTGAACAGCAGGAAGGTCGGCACCGCGAGCGCGGTGCCCGGCACGGCGATGGCACCGAGGACGATGGCGAAGACCGCCTTGCGTCCGCGGAAGTTGTACTTCGCCAGGCCGTAGCCGGCCAGGGTCGCGAGGAAGGTCGCGCCGCCGGCGCCCACCACGACGTAGAGCAAGGTGTTGCCGAGCCAGCGAAGGAAGATGCCGTCTCGGTACGTGAATGTCTGCACGATGTTGTCGCCGAGGGCGAAGCTGTCGCCGAACCACAGGCCGAACGACGAGAACAGATCGGGCTGCGTCTTGGTGGCATTGATGAGCAGCCAGGCCAGCGGCAGGAGCGTGTACACGAGGTAGAGGCTCATGACGATGGTCAGCACGACCGAGCGGCGGGTGTGCGTCGGCGATGTGTGCGCGAAGGACCGGCGCCCGCGCGAGCGGTCGGTGGTCACCGCGACGGTGTCGGTGCGGGGTGCGGTCGCGGTGGTCATCGCGCCTCCTGACGTGAGCCGCGCAGCTGCACGACGTAAGCGATGATCGCGGTGATCAGACCCATGATGATGGCGATCGTCGCGGCGTAGTTGTACTGCTGGCCCGCGAACGAGAGGTTGTAGGCGTACATGTTCGGCGTGAAGAACGTCGAGATCGTGTTCGGGGCCAGGGGCTTGAGGATGTTCGGCTCATTGAAGAGCTGGAAGCTGCCGATGATCGAGAAGATCGTGGCGATCACCACGGCTCCGCGGACGGCGGGGATCTTGATCGAGAAGATGGTGCGCCAGGCGCCCGCTCCGTCGATGGATGCCGCTTCGTACAGCTCGCCGGGGATCGTCTTCAGCGACGAGTAGAAGATGAGCATGTTGTAGCCGACGAACTGCCACGTGACGATGTTGCCGATCGACAGGAGCATCCACTGGGGGATGAACGGCTGTAGAACCTCGGAGCCGAGCAGCTGGTTGACGTTGCCGGCCAGACCGAACTGATCGCCGTAGATGTAGCCCCACATGAGCACCGCCACGACCGCGGGCACGGCGTAGGGCAGGAAGATCACGATGCGGTAGAAGTTCGACGCGTGGAGGCGTGCACTGTCGATGGCGAGCGCGGCGCCGAGGGCGAGGATCAGCATGATCGGCACCTGCACCACGAGGAAGATCGAGACGCGGATGAGGCCGTCCCAGAACTTCTCGTCTTGGAAGGCCGCGACGTAGTTCTCGAGTCCGACGAAGGCGTTGCCGCCGATCAGCTGCTCACGGAAGAGGCTGAGGTAGATCGAGTACACGAGCGGCGCGAGAAAGACGAGCGCGAAAACGACGGCGAACGGGGCGACGAACAGCCAGCCGCGATCGTCGATGCGTGTGCGCCGCTTGCGCCGCGGGGTGCGCAGGGCGGGCGGGGGTGCCGCTGTGGTCGTCATCGTCCAGTGCCTCTTCGTTGGTGCGCATTCGGTCCGGGTGGCCGAGATGTTGACGTAAACATAACCCCACTCAGCTAAGGTGTCAACGTCAACATCCCGAGGGGGCAGACATGAGCGAGACGACGACGGCGTCGACCGTGATCCCGACGCGTGAACGCCGGCGCGAGGTGTCGATGGCCGACGTCGCGGCGGCCGCGGGGGTGTCGGGGCAGACGGTTTCGCGCGTGGCGAACGGGCGCTCGAACGTCGATCCTGCCACGCGCCAGCGCGTGCTCGATGCGATGACGCACCTGGGCTACCGTCCCAACAGTGCCGCCCGTGCTCTCCGCTCGGGGCGCTTCCGCAGCATCGGCGTCATCATGTTCTCGTTGGGCTCCTACGGCAACACCCGCACACTCGACGCGTTGGCGTCGATGGCGGCGGCATCCGGGTACTCCATCACTCTCATCACGGTGCAGTCCGCCTCGCAGTCTGACGTGTCGGGCGCGTTCCTGCGCCTGCGCGAGCACGCTGTCGACGGCATCGTCATCCTGATCGAGACGCACCGCCTCGGCGAGAACGAGCTCGCGATCCCGTCCGGCCTTCCGGTCGTCGTCGTCGATTCCAGCGCCGACTACCCCTACGCCGTCGTCGACAACGACCAGGCGCAGGGGGCGCGGCTCGCGACCGAGCACCTGCTCGACCTCGGCCACGAGACGGTGTGGCACGTGTCGGGTCCGCTGGAGTCCTTCGCCGCGGAGCGTCGCCGCGACGCCTGGCGCGCGGCCCTCGAGGACCGCGGATGCCGGGCGCCCGAGGTGCAGATCGGCGACTGGACGGCCGACTCCGGCCACCGCATCGGTGCGGCGCTGGCGGTGCGACCCGAGGTGACCGCGGTGTTCGCGGCGAACGACCAGATGGCGCTCGGCGTCATCCGAGCCCTTCATGAGGCGGGGCGCCGCGTGCCCGGCGAGGTCAGCGTCGTCGGCTTCGACGACATGCCTGAGGCGGCCAACTTCTGGCCCCCGCTCACCACGGTGCGTCAGCGGTTCGAACGCGTGGGTGAAGAGGCGATGAAGGCCCTGATCGCCGACATCGAGAGCACGGGCGGCGACCACGCCCGCACACTCGTGCCGACGTCGCTCGTCGTCCGCGAGAGCTCCGGTCCTCGCTGAGTTTCCGTCCGCATAGCGGGGGCGGCCTCGTGACGGCTTCGTCATGTCGGGGCGTCCGCCGTACGCCACGCCGCGGTCGATCACGGTCGAGGGACGCACCGCTGGACCTTGTGTGCGCTCACGAGCCTCGGCTAAGCTCGCGCTAGACGTCCTATGTTGACGTCAACACTCCCCCACGAGGCCGCATCGAAGCGGCCGGATCGGAAATGACGATGAAGTCACCTCGACTGTTGTCGATGACGTGCGCCGTGGCCTTGACCGCTGGCGCCCTCACGGCGGGTGCCGTCGTGTCGGCGCCCGACGAGAGCCACGCCGCCACCGCCCCCGTGCGCATCGCACCTAACCCCGCGACGGCATCCGAGCCGTTCGAGGGGTGGGGGACGAGCCTGGTGTGGTTCGCCAACGCCACCGGCAACTACCCCGCCGACGTGCGGCAGAAGCTCTTCGACGCCGTCTTCGGCGAGAACGGCCTGAACCTCAACATCGCCCGGTACAACATCGGCGGCGGCAACGCGACCGACGTGCCGTCGTACCTTCGCCCCGGCGGCGCGGTGCCTGGTTTCTGGAACCCCCAGCTGCCCGCCACCGACGGCCAAGGCGCGATCACCTCGACCTTCGCCGACCGCGAGCGCTACAAGGCCGCGTGGAACCCCGACGACCCGACCCACTACGACTTCTCGGCCGACTCCGCCCAGCGCTGGTGGATCGATGCGCTGAAGGGCAAGATCACCCACTGGGAGGCCTTCAGCAACTCGCCGCCCTACTTCCTCACCCAGAGCGGCTACGTCTCGGGCGGCATCAACAACGCCACCAGCGAGCAGCTCGCCACCGCCGACATGGACAAGTTCGCCGGGTATCTGACCACCGTCGTCGACGAGCTCGAGAAAGAGCACGGCATCCAGTTCGACACGATCGACCCGTTCAACGAGCCGAACACCAACTACTGGTCGACGAACATCCCCGCAGGGCAGACCTGGCCCACCAGTGCCAGCCGCCAGGAGGGCGCGCACATCGGACCGCAGCGCCAGGACGAGATGATCAAGGTTCTCGCCGCGCGGCTGGCCGATCCCGACACGACGACCGATGCCGTCATCTCGGCCATGGACGAGACGAACCCGGGCATCTTCGCCACCAACTGGAACGCCTGGACGCCTGCGGCGAAGTCCGCCGTCGAGCAGCTCAACGTGCACACCTACGGCACCGGTGGACGCCAGGTCGTCCGTGACATCGCCAAAGCCGCCGACAAACCGCTGTGGATGAGCGAGGTCGAGGGCAACTGGACCCCCGGTCAGGGATTCAATCCCGTGGACATCGGCAACGGTCTCGGCATGGCGGAGCACATCGTCGGAGACCTGCGCGAGCTGGAGCCCGACGCCTGGGTGTTCTGGCAGCCGGTCGAAGACCTCTACAACATGGAGAAGGTCGAGAAGCTCAACTGGGGCAGTGTCTTCATCGACTTCGACTGCAACGCCGAAGGCAACTCCGAGCGCCGTCTGAAGGACGGCGACGCCGACCCGAGCTGCAAGGTGCTGACGAACGAGAAGTTCAACACCGTCCGCAACTTCACGCACTTCATCGAGCCCGGCGACCGACTGGTCGCCAGCTCCAACTCGCAGTCCACCGCGGCGATCGACGCCGACGGCACGGGCGCGACCGTGGTGCACGTGAACACGGAGAACGCCGAGCGTACCGTCGAGATCGACCTGAACGACTTCGGCACCGTGCCGGCGAATGCCACCGTGACGCCCATCGTCACGACGCAGTCCACGCTCGAGAACCCCACGGTCAACGCCCTCAAGCAGGGTGCGCCCGTGACCGTGAACCCCGCGACGAAGACGGCGCTGCTCACCGTTCCGGCGCGGTCGGTCACCACATTCGTGATCGACGGCGTTTCGGGAACCGCCGACACCGCTGCGAGCTTCCGCAACGGGCAGTCCGTGCAGCTGACGGGCGTGCAGAGCGGCCTCGCTCTCGACGGAGGCGCCTCGCTGGCCATCCGCCCGCTCGCCACCACAGCGGCCGCGGCGAAGACGCAGGCCTGGACGGTGCGTTCGCTCAGCGGCGAGGGGACCAACCGCCACCGCTTCACGCTCGAGAACGCGGCCGGGCAATACCTCGCGGTCTCGAACGGCGGAACCACCCTGGTGGATTCCGACCCGACCGCCGCGGCCTCCGACCCGAACCTGCAGTGGATGGCGTCGACCACCGATGGAGCGACCTACTCGTTGCTGAGCGTCGGGGGCGAGCGCGTGCTCGACGTCAACGGCGCCAGCTCCCAGCCCGAGACCCGCGTGGGCCTGTGGACGTCGAACGGCGGTAGCAACCAGCTGTGGCGCCTGTCGGGCACCGCGGTGCTCGGTGTCGAGCCGGTCACGGTGAGCACCCCGGTCGGCACCGCACCCACCCTGCCCACCACGGTCGCCGCCAGCTACGCCGGCAAGACCGTCCGCGCGGTCCCCGTCACCTGGCAGCTCGAGGGTAAGGACTGGTCCAAGGCCGGCACCGTGACGGTCCGTGGCACCGGCACCGACATCTTCGGGGCTGCCGTCGAGGCCACCGCCACCGTGGAGGTCGGCGCCTACACGGCAGCCCGACCCATCTCGCTGACGGTCGCCGCGGGCAGCGCGCTCTCGAGCGTGAAGGCGCTGGCGCCGAAGGACGTGCAAGGCGAGGTGCGCGCCGACGGCGCGGGCTTCTGGACACCCGTCACCTGGGCCTGGGGCGACCTGACCGACGCGGCGTTCGCGACGGCGGGCACCGTGGTCGTGAGCGGCACCGCGACCGGCCCGGGTGGCGAGAATCTGCCCGCGCGGTTGACGGTGATCGTGACGGATGCCGTCGAGCGCAACGTCGCACCGCAGAGCCGGCCGTCGGCGACCTTCACCGAGAGCGGCTACCCGATCGACCGCACCATCAACGGTCAGAGCGCGGACAAGGGCTGGTCGAACTGGCGCTCGGGCACGAAGAACACCCAGGACACCCTGACGTACGGTCTCTCCAGCACCGAGACGGTCAAGCGCGTGGCCGTGCAGTTCTACCGCGACGGTGGGACGAGCTGGGCTGACACCCTGCGCGTGGACTACCGCACCGCGGGCGGAGCCTGGACGCAGGGCACACTGCAGACCGTCCCGGCACCTGCGACGGGTGCGCCGAAGGTGGAGGTGTCGCTGGGAGGCGTCGCCGCCGACGAGGTGCGGGTCGTGATGAACGCGCGGTCGCAGACTCACATGGTCGTCTCCGAGGTCGAGATCTTCGCCGCGGCGCCGTCGTCGGCGGGCATCGCCGATCTTGCGCGATTGACCCTGGGGGTCGACGCCGTCGACGGGTTCGACCCGGCGCGCGCCGACTACACGACCACGGTCGTGGGAGACGCGTGGCCCACGCTGAACGCACAGGCGGTGGACAAGGATGCCGTGGTGCGGATCACCCAGCCCGCCGACGCCAACGGTGTCGGAACCGTGCGAGTGACCGCTCCGAACGGTGCGGAGCGCACCTACACCGTGACCGTGACACGCGTCCCGGCCGCGACCGTCGCCGCGACCGCGTCGTCGCGGTGCGTAGCAGGGAAGGTCGTCGTCGCGGTGACGGTGCAGAACAACGGCGCCACCCGCGCCGACGTGCGGATCGACACCCCCTACGGGGCGAAGAACGTCGGCGCCGTCGAGCCCGGGAAGCGCGCGTCGGCGACGTTCAGCACGCGCCAGACGTCGATCACCGCCGGGACCGCGACGGTCACCTCGACCGTGAACGGCACACCCGCGACCGCCACGACGGCCATCCCGGCCGCCACCTGCAAGTAATTCGATGACGGAAGGGGCGGCGACGGGTTCGCCGCCCCTTTCGGCATCCGTCAAGGGTCCCCATCCGAGACGAGCTGTGACAGAGGATGGATTCCTCTGAATCGATCCCCACAGGAGAACCATGCACGTCAACGCCTACGCGGCGTCGTCCGCGACCTCACCCCTCGAACCCACGACGATCGAGCGTCGTGACGTCGGCCCGAAGGATGTCCTCATCGACATCGCCTACGCCGGCATCTGCCACTCCGACATCCACACCATCCGCGGCGAGTGGGGCGACGTGCCCTACCCCCTCACCGTCGGCCACGAGATCGTCGGTACGGTCGCCGAGGTCGGCTCCGACGTCACCAGCCACAAGGTCGGCGATCGTGTCGGCGTCGGCTGCATGGTCAACTCCTGCCGCGAGTGCGACAACTGCCTCGCCGGCGAGGAGCAGTACTGCGAGAAGGGCAACATCGGCACGTACGCCGGTAAAGACGTCGACGGCTCGATCACCCAGGGCGGCTACTCCGAGAAGATCGTCGTCGATGAGCACTTCGTGTTGCGCGTCCCCGAGTCGATCCCCTACGAGAAGGCGGCTCCGCTGCTGTGCGCCGGGATCACGACCTACTCGCCGCTGAACCACTGGAACGCCGGCCCCGGCAAGAAGGTCGCCGTGGTCGGTCTCGGTGGGCTCGGACACATGGCCGTCAAGATCGCCCACGCCATGGGCGCCGAGGTCACCGTGCTCTCGCAGACGCTGGGCAAGAAGGACGACGGCCTGAAGATGGGCGCCGACCACTACTACGCGACGAAGGACGAAGAGACCTTCACCACGCTGAAGAACACCTTCGACCTCATCGTCAACACCGTGAGTGCGCCGCTCGAGCTCAAGCAGTACCTCGGGCTGCTCACGCTCAACGGCACGATGGTCAACGTCGGCGCCCCGCCGGAGCCCCTGCCCATCCAGGTCTTCACACTCTTCACGAACCGTCGTTCCTTCGCCGGGTCGTCGATCGGTGGCATCCGCGAGACCCAGGAGATGCTCGACTTCTGCGCCGAGCACGGCATCGCCCCCGAAACCGAGCTCATCTCGGCCGACCAGATCAACGAGGCCTACGAGCGCGTTCTCAACAGCGACGTGCGCTACCGCTTCGTCATCGACGCGAAGACCTTCGCCCCCGCGTGATCCCGGCCTTCTGAGCCGGCGTTAGCCTGACGCCACGGCCCCGACGCTCCCCTGAGCGCCGGGGCCGCGGCATCCGTCTCCCCGTCGAACGGCCTCCCGCCGTCCCCGAGCGTTCCGCCCCCCTCCGGGCCGCTCCCTCCGGGCCACCCCTCTCCGGGCCGCTCCCTCCGGGCCACCCCTCTCCGGGCCGCTCCCTCCGGGCCGCCTCCTCCGGGCCGCCGCATGCTGCCGGGCGCTCGCCGTCCCTCGCCGATCACGCGTAAACGCGATTCCTGCGCATAAACGCGGCGTCACCGTGTTTATGCGCACGGATGGCGTTTATGGATGCCGGGACCCCGCCGCCCCCGCCCCGCGGGTTCCGCCGCTCGCGAGGCCCCGCCCTCCGCCGGGCCCCGCCCCTCTCCGGGCCGCCGCATGCTGCCGGGCGCTCGTCGTCCCTCGACGATCACGCGTAAACGCGATTCCTGCGCATAAACGCGGCGTCACCGTGTTTATGCGCACGGATGGCGTTTATGGATGCCGGGACCCCGCCGCCCCCGCCCCGCGGGTTCCGCCGCTCGCGAGGCCCCGCCCTCCGCCGGGCCCCGCCCCTCTCCGGGCCGCCGCATGCTGCCGGGCGCTCGCCGTCCCTCGACGATCACGCGTAAACGCGATTCCTGCGCATAAACGCGGCGTCACCGTGTTTATGCGCACGGATGGCGTTTATGGATGCGGGGACCCCGCCGCAGACGCCGCACCGACGCACCGCTCAGGCACCCGCACGCGAAAGCGGCGCCGCCCCGGAGGGCGACGCCGCGTCGGACGAAACGTCAGGCTTGGCCGAGGGCGGCCGATACGACCGCGCGCGCCTCTTCCTGTACCTCGCGCAGGTGCTCCTCGCCGCGCAGCGACTCGGCGTACAGCTTGTACACGTCTTCGGTGCCCGAGGGACGGGCGGCGAACCAGGCCGACTCGGTCTGCACCTTCAGGCCGCCGATCGCGGCGCCGTTGCCGGGCGCGTGAGACAGCTTCGCGGTGATCGTCTCGCCCGCGAGCTCGGTGGCCGAGACGGCATCCGGAGACAGCTTCGACAGAGCCGACTTCTGCGCGGGCGTCGCCGCCGCGTCGACGCGCTGGTAGGCCGAGGCGCCGAACTCCGCCTCGAGTTCGGCGTAGCGCTGCGAGGGAGTCTTGCCGGTGACGGCGAGGATCTCGGCCGCGAGGAGACAGAGCAGGATGCCGTCTTTGTCGGTGGTCCAGACGGAACCGTCCTTGCGCAGGAACGACGCACCGGCGGATTCCTCGCCGCCGAACGCGACTGAGCCGTCGAGGAGCCCCGGCACGAACCACTTGAAGCCGACCGGAACCTCCAGCAGCGTCTTGCCGAGCGAAGCGGCGACGCGATCGATGATCATCGACGACACGAGGGTTTTGCCGATCGCGGCATCCGTCGGCCATCCCTCGCGGTGAGAGAACAGGTAGTCGATCGCGACGGCGAGGTAGTGGTTGGGGTTCATCAGCCCCGCGTCGGGGGTGACGATGCCGTGGCGGTCGGCGTCGGCGTCGTTGCCCGTGAGGATGTCGTACTCGTCGCGCGCGGCGACCAGCGAGGCCATGGCCGACGGCGAGGAGGGATCCATCCGGATCTTCTCGTCCCAGTCGAGCGTCATGAACTTCCACGTCGGGTCGACCTCGGGGTTCACGACCGTCAGATCGAGGCCGTACACCTCGGCGATGAGCGCCCAGTACTCCACCGACGCTCCGCCCAGCGGGTCGGCGCCGATGCGCACGCCGGCGTCCTTGATGGCATCCACGTCGATGATGGATGCCAGGTCGCGCACATACGCGTCACGGAAGTCATACTGGCCGAGGTTCTCGAGGTCGATCTCGGTCTGCGGCGTGCGGTTCACACCCGCGAGGCCGGCGGCGATGAGTTCGTTCGCGCGGTCGGCGATCCATCCGGTCGCGTCGGTGTCGGCGGGCCCACCGTGAGGCGGGTTGTACTTGAAGCCGCCGTCGCGCGGCGGGTTGTGCGAGGGGGTGACGACGATGCCGTCGGCGCGACCGGCGTCGTCGAGCGAGCGCCCCTTGTTGTACGTCAAGATGGCGTGGCTGAGCGCCGGAGTCGGCACCCAGGCGTCGCGGGAGTCGACGCGCACGTCGACGCCGTTCGCGACCAGCACCTCGACGGCACTGCGCTCTGCGGGCAGCGACAGACCGTGGGTGTCGCGACCGAGGAAGAGCGGCCCCGTGATCCCCTGCGCGGCGCGGTAGTCGACGATGGCCTGCGTCGTGGCGAGGATGTGGTCCTCGTTGAAGCTGGTGCTCAGCGACGACCCTCGGTGACCGCTGGTACCGAACGCGACGCGCTGCTCGGGCACCGCGGCATCCGGTTTGCGGTCGTAGTACGCCGAGATCAGTTCGTCGATGTCGATGAGATCGGATGCCTCTGCGGGCTGCCCTGCGCGACTGCTCATGCGCCCAGTCTGCCCGCTGCATACGACATGCGCATACGCCGCGTCGCATTCTGCGCGAATCCGTCGCTCGGTGCGGGGCTGGCGCCCGCGGGAGCGGAGGAGATTCCGTGGGCGGAGGATGGATTCGGCCGCGGGGTCCTCCGCTCGCCGAATCTCCTCCGCCGGCCGGAGCGAGCCGCGGCGAACCGGCACCCCGCTCGACACCCGCCGTCACTACACTCCGACCATGGGACGTGTGTCGTGGAGGACCCGCTTGGTCGGGATCGGACTTGTCGTGGCGGCGATCGCGGCGATCGTGAAGAAGAAGCCCAGCGCCGTGACCGCGCCGTCGGTCCCCGTTCCCGACAATCCGCTCTGGCGGGGGACGACCAAGCCTGCCCCGGTGCCCGAGCAGAACGTCGTGCTGAGCCTGCCGAAGGACATGTACCGGCACGCCGGTGCGCCCACCGAATGGTGGTGGCACATCGGGACCCTCCGGGCCGGCGACCGCGTGTTCGGCTTCGACATCAACGCCGCGTCCTTCAACGGCCAGCATTTCGGGATGTCGCAGATCTCGCTCAGCGACGTGCAGGGAGGCCGCCACTACGAGCGCACGCAGGTATACGGACCCAAGCCGTTCGGGGTGTTCGACGTCGACACCTGGGCCGAGGGCGACCCGTCGAAGCAGTGGTACGCGCGACTGGGCGATCCTGAGTGGCTCGTCGGCGGGTTCAGCGTCACCGACACGGGCTCCGGCTACACCGAAGCACCGTCCGTCCACTTCGAGGGCGATGGCACCGGGGCCTCCGCCATCGCCATCCTCGACGACAAGGGCGGAGTGACCCAGATCATCCTGCTCAGACCGGGTTCGGGATACACGACAACACCGACCGTGACCCTCGTCGGCGGCGGGGGCTCGGGAGCTACCGCCGTGGCTGTGCGCCATTCCGTCGTCATGACGGCGCCCCAGGCGGATCCGACGCGCGACATCTCGGTGACGGCGGTCCTGCAGGATGCCAAGACACTCGACGAGGTCGAGTTCGACCTGACGCTGTCGCAGCAGGGCCGTCCGATGTTCATCTTCGGCACGGGCGTGGAACCGAGCGCGAAGACGCAGAGTCTGCAGAAGGACAACTACTACTTCTCGTTCACCCGGCTGAAGGCATCCGGCACCGTCCGTTTCGGGGGCGAGACGCACGCCGTTACCGGCACGACCTGGATGGACCACGAGTACGGATACTTCGGCGGCAACTCTGCGGACACCCGCGTGCGGTGGCTGCTGCAGGACATCCAGCTCGACAACGGGTACACCATGTCGACGGCCGGCATGATCGGGGAGGGCTACAAGCCCGAGATCGACGTCTCGGTCGACGCGTTCGCGACGATCCAGGACCCGGACGGCGAGACCTTCTACGTCGCCAGTACCATCACCCCGGTCGGCGAGCTGTGGACGAGCCCCTCGACGGGCAACAGCTACGCGCAACGATTCCGCGTGGAGATCCCGTCGTTCGACGCCGACATCCTCGTGTCGACGCGGCTTCAGGACCAGGAGTTCTCCGCCAGCGGCGCCCCGATCTACGAGGGCACCGCCGAACCGACGGGCACCTTCCTCGGCGAGCGCGTCTCGGGAGACGCCTGGATCGAGCAAGCCTTCTGAGTGCTCCGTCGACATCGCCGGGAGGGCGGCGGCGTCCGGGCCCCGGCGCACTAGGCTGAGCCGGTGCTGCCCGACACGGAACACCCGCCCGCCCGCCGTACCTACAGCTACCTGGGACCGGCGGGAACCTTCACCGAGGCGGCGCTCGCCCAGGTTCCCGAGGCCCGCGATCAGATCTGGCGGCCCGTGCGGAACGTCGGCGAGGCGCTCGCCGACGTCGTCGAAGGGCGATCGGATGCCGCGATGATCGCGATCGAGAACTCCGTCGACGGAGGCGTCTCGACCGCGCAGGACGCGCTCGCCACCGTGCCGGGGCTCCGCATCGTCGGCGAGTACCTCGTGCCGGTGAACTTCGTGCTGGTGGGCCGCCCCGGTGCGACGCTCGACGGCGTCTCCCTCGTCGCCGCGCACCCCGTCGCCTACGGGCAGTGCCTCGGCTGGCTGAGCGAGAACGTCCCCGCCCACGCTCATCTGCCCGCCGAGAGCAACGTCGCAAGCGCCCTGGGCGTGCTCGACGGCACGAGCGCCGCGGATGCCGCGATCGCCGCCCCCGGCATCGTCGCCCACCACGACCTCACCGTGCTGGCCGAGAACATCGGCGACAACCCCAACGCGGTGACGCGCTTCGTTCTCGTCAGTCGCACCGTCGCCCCGGCGCCTCCCACGGGCGCCGACAAGACCTCCCTCATCGTCGAGCTGCCCGAGGACCACCCGGGCGCCCTTCTGGAGCTGCTCGAGCAGTTCGCCACCCGTGGCATCAACCTCAGCCTGTTGGCATCCCGTCCCATCGGCGATGCCCTCGGCCGCTACCGCTTCGTCATCGACGCCGACGGTCACGTGCTCGACGAGCGCATGGCGGACGCGCTGCTGGGGCTTCGCCGATTCAGCCCCAAGGTCATCTTCCTGGGCTCGTACGCCCGCGCCGACCGCGCGATCGTGCGCTACCCCCAGCGCTACAGCGACGACGTGTTCGTCGAGGCGCGCGACTGGCTGCGCGGCCTCCTGAGCGGCGAGCCCGAGGCCTGACTCGGCTTCGTCCCGCGCAAGGGTCCCCGCACCTGTCGATGCGAGGTCCCTCAGCCTGTCGAAGAGACCGGGGTCCCCTCCGTGAGCGTCAGGCCGCGACGGCCGCCTTCGCCGCGAGGAGCTCCAACGTCTGGACGCGACCCTCGGAGCCCTCGCCGTCGTACGCCCCGGCAACCGGCGACACCATGATCTCGTCGACGCCGTGCTGCGCGGCGAAGGCGGCGAGCTGACCCTGAACGTCGTCGCCCGTGCCGACGAACCACTTGCTGCGCGTCGAGGCCATCAGCGAGTCGGCCATGGCGTCGAACGGCTCGGCCTGAGCCTGCTCGATCGTCTCCAGCGGCACCATCGGGCGGTTGGTGCGCAGGCGCGCCATCATGCGCAGCTGCGGTAGAGCCCGCTCTTCGGCTTCTTCTGCGGTCGGGGCGGCGACGACGTTCGCGGTGACGAACGTGCGTGGGCCCTCGCCCGACTCGTTGGGAACGAACTGGTCGCGGTACAGCCGCAGGGCGTGGTCGAGGCCTTCGCCCGAGAAGTGGTTCGCGAAGACGTAGGGCAGGCCGAAGCTCGCGGCGAGCTGGGCGGAGTAGTCACTGGACCCGAGCAGCCACACCTGAGGTGTCCCGGATGCCGCGGGCGTCGCCTTCACCTGGTACTCGGTGCCGGAGGTGAAACGCACGGTCGCGCCCTCGGGAGAGGTGAGCGCCATGATGTCGGTCACGTGGTCGGGGAAACGCGAGACGTCGCTGGTCGTGCCCGAGCGGTTGAGCAGCTGCGTGATGACCGGATCGCTCCCGGGCGCGCGCCCGATGCCAAGGTCGATCCGGGCCGGGGCGAGCGCCTCGAGGGCGGCGAACTGCTCGGCGACGATGAGAGGCGAGTGGTTCGGCAGCATGACCCCGCCCGAGCCGACGCGGATGCGCGAGGTTCGCGCGGCCGCGGCGGCGATCAGAACGGGGGGAGTGGTGGATGCCACCGAGGGCATGTTGTGGTGCTCGGCGAACCAGTAGCGGCGGTAGCCGAGGTGCTCGGCCCGCTCGACGAGGTCGAGGGCGTCGCTCACCGCCTGCGCACTGGTCTGCCCGTGTCGCACGGGAACGAGGTCGAGAACGGAGAGGGAGGGGATCGCATCGTTCACCTTCAGGGGAACGTGACGAGCCGTCTCGATATTCCGCGGATCCCCGGCCGGGACGGCGGGGCATCCATCTTCAGGCTTCTCCCAGGAAAAAGCCGTGACGAACCGCGCTCCGCGCGCGTCTCACTTATGACATCGCGGGACACACGGTCCCGGTACGACGGAAGGAAGCGAACATGGCCCAGAACACCACCACCGCCACCCCCACCACCTCCTTGAAGGACGGCGGCTCGACCGTCATCGTCGACGCCGTCGTCGCCAAGGTCGCCGGCATCGCCGCGGCTGAGGTTCCCGGCGTCCACGCCCTCGGTGGCGGCGCCGCCCGCGTCATCGGCAACATCCGCCAGGCCGTCGGTGCGAAGGACCACGCGCAGGGCGTGAGCGTCGAGGTGGGCGAGACCGAGGTCGCCGCCGACATCTCGATCCAGGTCGACTACCCCGAGCAGCTGCAGCGGGTGGCGTCGAACGTCCGCGCGGCCGTGCACCAGGCCATCACCGAACTCGTGGGCATGAAGGTCGCCGAGATCAACGTGACCGTGGTCGACGTCTTCATCCCCGGCGACGACGCGGACGAGGACACGGTCGAAGACAACCGCGTCAACTGACATTCGTTCCGAGAGGGGCGTCGCCGAGAGGTGGCGCCCTTTTCGCGTGTTCGGGTGTCGCCACCCGCGGCGGACCTCGCGGTGACGATCAGCCCGGCCCGCCCACTGCAGCGCTCGACTCCGCGCGCACCGACGGCCCCCGCCGCCGCGTGCGCGAGACGGCGTTCAGCCGCCGTGACGCACCTGCGCGTAGGCGTCGAGCGCGCGCTTGCGCGTCTCGCCGAGATCGACCATCGGCTCCGGCGGGTTCTCGTCGAGGTACTCGGGCGCCCACTCGCGCACGTACCGATCGTGCGAGTCGAACTTCTTGCGCTGCGTCTCCGGGTTGAACACGCGGAAGTACGGGGCGGCATCCGCACCGGACCCCGCGACCCACTGCCAGTTGAACGGGTTGCTCGCGGCATCCGCGTCCACCAGGCAATCCCAGAACCACTGCTCGCCATGGCGCCAGTCGATGAGCAGGTTCTTGATGAGGAAGGATGCCGTGACCATGCGCACCCGGTTGTGCATGACGCCGGTGTGCCAGAGCTGACGCATACCGGCATCCACCACGGCGACGCCGGTCTTGCCCTGCTGCCACGTCTCCAGGTGTGCGCGGTTCAGCTCCGGCCAGGGGAAGGCGTCGAAGTTCCGCCGCCAGTTCGCGGTCGCGATGTCGGGGGAGTGGTAGGTCACGTGCCACGCGAACTCCCGCCAGACGAGCTCGGAGAGGAACCCGCCCGCGCTCTTCGCGTGCTCTCCCGATCCCTTGTGCTCGAGGGTGTCGTGCCAGACCTGGTACGGGCTCAGTTCTCCCCATCGCAGCCGCGGGGAGAGGTTCGAGGTCGCGCCGCCGGCGAACTCGTCACGATAGGTCGAATAGTCGCCGAGGTCGTCGTCGAGGAATTCCTTGAGGCGCGCCTTGGCCGCGGGTTCGCCCGGTTCCCACGTCTCCCGCAGGCCTCCGGCCCAGTCGGGCTTCGTCGGCAGCAGGTCCCACGCGCCGAGGTCGTCGCCGTCGACGCGGCCGTCGAAGCCGGGGATCTTCCGCGCCTCCGGCAGGGGCGGTCGCGGCGCGGGAAGCTTCTGCACGGCGCGCGCGAAGGGGCTGTAGACGCCGTACGGGTTGCCGGTCTGCGTCCGCACGGTCCACGGCTCGTAGAGCAGGTTGGCGGCGAACGACGCGACCGTCACGCCGTCGTTCCGCAGCTTCTCCTTGAGCCCGGCGTCGATCTCGCGCTCGACCCCGCCGTAACGCCGGTTCCAGAACACGGCGCCGGCGTCCAGCTCCTCGACCACGGCGGGCACCACCTCGGACGCCCTGCCTCGGCGCAGCACGAGCGTGGAGCCCCGTTCATCGAGGCGTGCGGCGAGGGATGCCAGAGACCCGTGCAGCCACCACCGCGCCGCCCCGCCGATCAGGCGCACCCCGTCTGATTCCTCGTCGAGGATGTACAACGCCACGATCGGCTCGTCGCGGTCGAGCGCCGCGCGCAGGGCCGGATTGTCGGTGAGACGGAGATCGTCACGGAACCACACGATCGAGGGCGAAGGCATCCTCCGACGCTATCGACCACGGCATCCGCCGCTTCGGGCTTGACACCCGCCCGCCCCGCCCCGCCCCGCGGCGCCCCGCCCCGCGGCGCCCCGCCGCGATGGGCGTCGAAACCGCACCCGGTTGCCGAACACGTGGGCGATCGACGCGCAGGGCATACGGGCTCGGCGAACGCAGGCACTCTCGCGCGCGGGCACGTGCGCCCCGGAGGGCGACTGCGTCAGAGCGAGGAGACGTCGTGCCCCTTCGGCAGCGCGACCGAGAGACCACCGGGGACGATGCGGGTGTAGACGCGCGTCGCTTCGCCGAACTCGTCGCCGTCCAGCTCGATCGGCTGCGCGGGGGATGTCGCCAACTCGATGCCCGTGCCGCGCAGGTAGCGCACAGAGGTGTCCTTACGGCGTTCGAGCACGCGGCGGCCCGCGCGGAACTTGCGCAGCACGGAGTTGTCCCACACGATGCTCCGCCAGACACCCAACCAGCCCAGCACGCCGCTCGGCTGGAGGATGGCCACGTCGAGTCGGCCGTCGGCGACGGAGGCGTCGGGGATCAGCGCCACGCCGCCCTGCAGGGCGCCGCAGTTCGCGAACAGCACGCTCTGCACCTTCGCCGAGTGCAGGCGGTGTCCGTTGAGCTGGTACATGACGCGGAAGGGCTTCGCCGAGACGAGCGACCGCGCCGCTCCGTCGACGTATGCGACCCAGCCGACCTGCTTCTTCAGGTCGTCACGCGTGTTCTGGATCATCGCGGCGTCGAGACCGATGCCGGCCATGACCGAGAACCCGTGCTCCTCGATCTCGCCGTCGGCCCGACGGATGCGGGCGAGTCCGGTGTCGATGGGGAGGATGTCGCCGTCGAAGGTGGCGCGGATCATCGCGTCCGTGTCGCTCAGCGGAAGGTTCAGGTTGCGGGCGAGCAGGTTCCCGGTGCCGCTCGGCACGATCGTGAGGGGGACGCCCGAGGAGGTCAGCGCCTCGGCCACCGCGCGAACCGTGCCGTCGCCGCCGGCCACGACAACGGCATCCACCTTCTCCTCGAGGGCGGCGCGCGTCGAGTCGTCGCCGAGATCGTCGACGGTCGTCTCGTAGAACAGAGGCTCGGCCCAGCCCGCCGCGGCGGCCATCTCGGCCATGCGTGCACGCAGCTGCTCAGGCTCGACCTTGGTGGGGTTGTAGATCAGCGCGGCACGCTTCTTCGTGGTGGGCTCGGCGTCGATGGGGGCCTCGTCGCCGTCCGCCGAGACGCGCTGGGCCTCGCCGGAGCTCTCGTCCGAGGTGTCCGGCGGCACATCCTCGGGCTGGTGGATGACGTCGTCGGGCTCGGCCGCGTCCTTCGGACGCGGCGCGTCTTTGCGGGGATGGTCGGCGACGTCGTCGCCGAGGCGCGCCGCGTCGAAGTGCTCACTCGATCCCTCGGCCGCGGCGGCATCCGCCTTCACCCCGTCGGGGGCATCGGCGGGGAGGTTCTCGGGGGATTCCGCGTCGTCACGCGACGCGTCAGGGGCGGCCATGGCATCCACCCTAGGACCGCGCTCCTCGCGCGACCGGCCGAGCGGTCGGGCTTGACGGGCGGATGCCGGAGACGCATGCGTCCCGCGGACCGGGGCGATCGTTCCGCGGCCGCGCCGCGCGTTCATGGCCCGGCGCGCAGGGGGCGATGCCGGATGCCGACCCTAGGATGGACGCGTGATCGACCTGACTCTGCTGCGTGAAGATCCCGAGCTCGTGAAGCGCTCCCAGATCGCCCGTGGGGAATCGCCCGCGTCGGTCGACGACGCGCTCTACGCCGACCGCCGTCGCCGCAAGGCCATCACGGACTTCGAAGAGCTCCGTGCCGCGCAGAACGCGCACGGCAAGCGCGTCGCGCAAGCACCGAAAGACGAGAAGGCGGCCCTCGTGGCCGAGGCCAAACAGCTCAGCGAGCAGGTCAAGGCGGCGCAGCACGCCGTCGGTGAGGCCGAAGCGGCCGCCGAGGCGGCGCTCGCGAAGATCGAGAACATCGTGATCGACGGCGTGCCCGCGGGCGGCGAAGAGAACTTCGTCACCCTCCGCACCCACGGCGAGATCCCCGAGTACGACTTCGAGCCGCGCGATCACCTAGAGATCGGCGAGAAGCTGGGCGCCATCGACATGGAGCGCGGCACGAAGGTGTCGGGAAGCCGGTTCTACTTCCTCACCGGCATCGGCGCCCGCCTCGAACTCGCGCTCATGACCCTCGCGCTCGACCGGGCACTGCAGGCCGGGTTCACCCCGATGATCCCGCCGACCCTCGTGCGGCCCGAGGTCATGCGCGGCACCGGCTTCCTCGGCCAGCACGCCGACGAGGTGTATCACCTGCCGAAGGAAGACCTTTATCTGGTGGGCACGAGCGAGGTCCCGCTCGCCGGCTACCACATGGACGAGATCCTCGACTTCGAGCGGGGGCCGAAGCGCTACGCCGGCTGGTCCACCTGTTACCGCAGCGAGGCGGGCTCGTATGGCAAGGACACCCGCGGCATCATCCGCGTGCACCAGTTCAACAAGCTCGAGATGTTCGTCTACACCGACCCGGCCGAGGCCGAGGCCGAGCACGACCGCCTGGTCGCGATGCAAGAGGCCATGCTGCAAGACCTCGGCCTCGCGTACCGCGTGATCGACGTCGCCGCCGGCGATCTGGGCTCCAGCGCCGCGCGCAAGTTCGACATCGAGGCGTGGGTGCCCACACAAGACGCCTACCGCGAACTCACCAGCACGTCGAACTGCACGACCTATCAGGCGCGTCGTCTCGAGACCCGGTTCCGGCCCGAGGGTGGGGGCAAGACCCAGCCCGTCGCGACCTTGAACGGCACGCTCGCGACGACCCGCTGGATCGTCGCCCTGCTCGAGACGCACCAGCGCGAAGACGGGTCGGTCATGGTGCCCGAGGTGTTGCGGCCGTACCTGGGTGGACTCGAGGTCATGGAGCCGGTCGCGTGAGCGACGAGGCGGCTCTCCCCGACACCGGCGCCGTCGAGAGCGCGCCGCGGCAGGAGGCGGCCGATGTCGTCGCCGCGTTGGCCGACGACGCCCCCGTCGGGCGGATGCTGATCGCTCTCGACATCGACGGCACCGTCCTGCTCGAAGACGACACGCTGAGTCCCGGCGTGGTCGACGCCGTGGCGGATGCCGGCGAGGCGGGGCACGAGGTCATGCTCGCCACCGGCCGCAGTTGGGACAGCACCCACACGATCATGGCGCGCCTCGGCATCCGTCCCGAGTACGCGGTGTGCTCGAACGGGGCCATCATCATGCGCCGGGTCGGAGACCCGGATGCCGGGGAGTACGAGCGAGCGCACGTCGAAACCTTCGATCCGACCGAGGTGCTGACGCTTCTCGGCGAGCACCTCGCCGGGGCGCACTTCCTCGTCGAACTGCCCGATGGTTCGCGTCTGTTCACCGACTACCTCGATGACTGGAACCTCCAGGGTGCCAACAAGGTGACCTTCGACGAGCTGTCGGGTCAGCCGGTCTGCCGCGTCGTGGTCGTCGCCCCCGAACAGACCGATCAGGACTTCCTCGAGCTCGTCGAGCGCATCGGCCTGAGCCAGGTGTCCTACGCCATCGGGTGGACCGCCTGGCTCGACATCGCCCCGCAGGGCGTCGACAAGTCGACCGCGCTCGAACGCGTGCGCACCTGGCTCGACATCGCGCCCCACCAGGTGCTGGTGATGGGTGACGGCCGCAACGACATCGAGATGATGCAGTGGGCCGTGCGCAATGGCGGGCGCGCAATCGCCATGCACCAGGGTCCGCCCGAGGTGCACGCGGCCGCGGGCGAGGTGGGTCTGTCGGTGACCGAGGGCGGCGTGGCCGCCGCTCTCCGCACTCTCTGACGCTCGGCCCCGGCCGGGGTCGTCTTCCCCTACGCGTGCACGAGTCGAGCCGCGCGATGCTCGACCACTCGCGACGCTTCCCATGCGACCAGCCCGACCGGCGGCAGCAGCAGGAGCGCGGTGACCCACGCGGCTTTCAGCCCGAGCGTCGAGTGCGGGTCGCGCACGGCGACGACGGTGGCGAGAACGGATGCCGCGTACACGAGCGCGAAAACGGCGAGAACGATCTGCGCGGACAGTGTGGTGACGAGCATGGTGACCTCCTCAACTCGGACGGCCCGGCGGGTCGTGGGGTGATGTTCTCGGTATACGCCCGACGAGGTCGCACGTCCACGGGGGCGCTTCGTCTCGGTGCAGATCGATAGCCCGGTCGTCTCGGGTGCTCAGGCGGAGGACTGCTCCTCGGATCCTCGAGCCTCTCGATGCTCCGGCCGCCGCACCGCGCCGATCCGAGCTGGTCGAACGGCCCGGCGACAGTGCGTTTCCCGTCAGCGACCCCACGCCTCGCGTACCGCCGCGCGGAGCGTCCGACCGTCGCGCCGGTCGAGCTCGCGCCGGCTGCGTTCGTGCGCCGCGCGTGCGGCATCCCGGAACACCCCCGCGTGGGCGGGGGCGGATGCCGCGAGCGAGGCCAGGCATTTCTGGAGCCGCACCTGCACTTCGACGTCGGCGGCGCCGTCGCGGGCGAGGGGGCGGAAGGCGTCGTCGACGAGGTCGCTGAGCAGCGGAGCGGGAACGAACACGCGCTCGTAGTCGAATCCCGTGGTGGCCTGCGTGGCGAGACCGCGGGTGAAGACCCGCTGCAGCGCAGCGATGACCTCGATCGCCGTGCCCGGATCGTTGGTCGCGGCCGACAGTGCGCGACTGCCGATCTCGGTCAGCGCGATCACCCCGAAGCGCGGATCCTGTTCGTACGTGCGATGGTGCTCGATGCGGAAAGCACAGCGGATGCCGGCGCGCACGTCGTCGTCGATGGTCCCCGTCACGACGGCGAGCGGCACGCGGGCGTCGGTGATCCGCCCAGGCGTCGCCCGCACGTGCACGTCGATCCCGTGCCGTCGAGCGAGCCGGTCGAGCCCGGCCACGTCGATGTGCGTGACATATCCCACGTCACCGGCGTGGACCGGTCTGGCATCCACGGGCAGGACGACGGCCGGCCTCGCGCCGAGCGTCGGCGACTCCGCGTGCAGCTCGAAGGATGTCGCCGCGGCATTCTCGACGCGGTCGATGACATCGGCCATGCGCCCGAACGTGGAGAGATGCGAGATCCATCGCAGCAGGGTGAAGACGACGATGGCGATGACCACGAGGGTGGCGACGAAGAGGATGGTGCGCCCGCGCGCGTCGTAGTACCCGGTCGAGAGGGCGACGATGCCGACGAGCGAGAAAGTGAACGCACCGACGAAGGTGGACACGGCGTTCTGCGATGTCGGGTCGGCGATGAGCAGAGGGGTCGAGCGAGGAGTGGCGGTGGTCGTCGCCGACGAGAACGCGGTGACCATCGCCGTCACCGAGAAGGTGCTGACGGTGAGCATCGCGGTGGCGATGATCTGGAGCAGGGACCCGACGGAATTCTGGGCGAGGTCGATCCCGAACTCGAACGGCAGCAGGGGACCGAGGTAGTCGGCCGCCAGGGCGACGACGACCGCGACCACCGTGAAGATCGCCGCGCGCACCCACACCTGTCTCCCCAGACGAAGGAAGAAGGCTGCCAGGGAGCTGCGCGTCGGTGTGGCCATTCCGCCGACGTTATCCCGTCGGATGCCGAGCGGGTCGGGGCTGGACGGCCCGGATGCGGGGCATCCTCCCGCCCGACACGTCGGCGAAATGTCGCGCAACTTGTCGGACATGTTGAACTGTCAAGGTCTGAACACCCCCGTCGATCGGATGCCCAGACCCCCGCGGCTGACGATCGTCTCCGTCTCTGCCCGAGGAGCCCTGCACGCGCATGCCCACGACCACATCTGCCCGCCGATCGAGGATGCGCCGTTTCGGCGCCTCTCTCGTGGCGAGCCTCGCCCTCATCGGGCCGCTCGCCGTCGCATCCGCGGCACACGCCGCCCCACCGACCGCCGTCCTCACCGTAGAGGTTGCTCCGGCGACCGCCGCGGTGGGGGACACCGTCGTCGTGACCGTTCGCGGGTCGGGTGTCACCGACCTGTACGCCTATGACCTCGTGCTGTCCGCCGACGATCTCCTCCTCGAGCCGACGGGCGACGCCCCGACAGGACCGGAGGGGGGCTACACCTCCGTCGTGGCCGCGCCAGGTGAGGTGACGATCAGCCACTCGCGTCTCGGCACATCGCCCGGTCTGTCGAGCGCCGGCCAGATCGTCCTCGCGAGCGTGCCCGTGCGCGTGCTCGCTGTCGGTACGGCGCGTATCGAGCTCTCGGCCGCGCGCCTGGTCTCGTCGACGGGAGAGGTGACGACGAACGCCTCCGGGGCGTCGACCTCGCTCTCCATCACCGCGACCCCCTCGCCGTCGCCGACCGCGACACCCGCGCCGACCGCCAGCGCGACGCCGGCACCCACATCGACCGCGACGCCCACATCGACCCCGACCACGACGTCCACCCCGACGGCATCCGCGTCGCCGTCGCCGACCGGTTCGGCCGCCGCCGCTCCCGGAGGATCGGACCTCGCGACCACCGGTGTCGACGCGGCCGCCTGGCTGACATCCGGCGTCGTCGGTGTCGTGCTCCTCGCCGCCGGGGCTCTTCTCGTCGCCCGTCGTCGTCAGGGGGTGCGCGAATGAACGCCCGCACCTCGCCCGTTCCGTCCCGCGAAGGATTCGTCATGACCCCCCTCTCCCGACGTGCTCTCGCCGTCGCGGCCGCCCTCGGCGTCGTCGCGGCCGAGTCGCTGGTCGTCCCCGCGGCCGCCGTGGCGGCCCCGGCGCCCGCCGCGGCACCGTTCCTCGCGCCGTACTACACGGAACTCGACCTCACCGGTGACGAGCAGGTGACCGAGGCCGACCTCGACGTGCTCGCCGCGCGGATCGGGCTCGCGTCCGACGATGCCGGATGGTCGGATGCCGCGGCAGCCGACCTCGACGACGACGGCGCCATCACGGCATCCGATCTCGCCCTGCTGTCGCAGCGAGTGATCTACGACGATGGTCCGTTCCAGCTCGTCGAGGCCGACACGGTCGCGATGCAGGCCGCCATGAACGCCGGCGTCATCACCTCGGTGTCGCTCACCCAGCAGTACCTCGACCGCATCGCGGCGTACGACAAGGTGGTGCGGCAAGACGGAGGGCGCCCGCTGAACTCCATCATCACCACGAGCACGGTGGCGCTGCAGGCTGCGGCCGAGGCCGACGCCGTGCGCGCCGAGAAGGGCATGACGAGCATGCTCCTCGGCATCCCGGTCGCCCTGAAAGACAACTACAACACCGTCGACATGCCGACCACGGCCGGCTGCGGATGCTGGAACGCGAACCAGACCACCACGGATGCCACCATGGTCGAGGGTCTGCGCGCCGATGGCGCCGTCATCGTGGCGAAGGCCTCGATGGACGAATTCGCCATCAACCTCTCGTCGCAATGGTCGGCCCTTCAGCCGGCGGGCACAGCCCTCACCGTCTCGAGCCCGTACGACACGACCAAGACATCGGGCGGCTCCAGCGGTGGCACCGGCGCAGCGATCGCCGCGAACCTCGCGGGGCTCGGCTTCGGCACCGACACGGGCGGATCGATCCGCATCCCGTCGACGTACAACCAGCTCGTGGGCGTGCGTCCCACGGTCGGACTCGCGAGCCGCGCCGGCATCGTGCCCCTCGCGCTGTCGCAGGACACCGGGGGTCCCATGGCCCGTTCGGTGCTCGATGCGACGGTCGCGCTCGACGCCGTCGTCGGCCAGGATGCCGGCGACCCCATCACGGCGCGGCAGGAGGGCAAGGTCCCCGGGACGTACACGTCGTACCTCGACGCGGACTCGCTCGCGGGCACGAAGATCGGCTATATCGCGTCGATGCTCGGCACCGACCCGATCACGCAGCGCCTGTTCACCGAGGCGCGGGCCTCGCTCGAAGCGCGGGGGGCCGCGGTGGTCGAGGTGGCCGAGCCCGAGGGCTTCGCCGCGATCGTGGGTGAGGGCAGCGGCAGCGGTCCGGAGTTCAACCACGACCTGAACGACTACATCGCCGCGTACCTCAACCCCGCGGTGACGACGCGGAGCCTGCTGGAGATCTCGCAGTCGCCGAACATCGTGCCCGGTCGCGCCGAGAGCCCCTACGGCGCGCGCGCCGCCATCACCGAGGAGACCTACCAGGCGTGGGCGGGCCCCGAGGGGACGCACACCCTGCAACTGGCGCGCGGTAAAGAGATCATGACCGCCCTGATGGAGGACCAGAACCTGGATGCCGTGATCTACCCGAGCGGCAACCCCTACTCCACGATCGGCACCAACATGCGTCTGAGCCCCAACACGGGGCTCCCCGCGGTGACCGTGCCGATGGGCCAGGGGGTGGCGGGGGAGGCCTCGACCGGAGGAGTGAACCTCGAGTTCCTCGGGCGTGACTTCGCCGAGGGCCCGTTGCTCGGCCTCGCGTACTCCTTCGAGCAGGCGACGCACGCCCGCACGAGCCCGGCGGCGTACGGTCCACTCGGCTGACCCACGCGCGGCGGCGGGTCCGGACCCACCGGTTCGGGGTCGCCGCCGCGCGTCGCGTCTCGCGTGCCGCCGCGTGCGACCCGCGGCTCGGGCCTCGGTAGACTCGGGGCGTCCGGGAGGGTTGTCCGAGCGGCCGATGGACCTGGTCTTGAAAACCAGTGGGCAGCAATGTCCCGTGGGTTCGAATCCCACACCCTCCGCAACGCAGAACGGCGGGCCCCGTAGGGGTCCGCCGTTCTGCGTTATGACCGGTTGAGCGGGAGTCGAACGGAGTTGGGCCCACGCCGCCGGAGGCTCCGCGCGTCGCGCAGCGGCGCGTGGAGGGGCGGTGGGGAGAATCCCACACCCTCCGCCGGACGCGCTCCAGCACCCTACCCCCGCGAAGGGCAGCGGCTCAGCGCTGCAGCGGCGGAGCGGTCGAGCCCCGCACGTTCAGGCGCGGGCTGAGGATCACGCGATGGGTGGGCCGGTCCGGGTCCTGCATCCGACGGGCGACGAGGTCGATGGCCGCCTCGCCGACGGCGCGCCGCGGCGGGGCCACGGCGGTCAGCGCGGGCGTGAAGAGCTCGGCGATCTCGTCGTCGTACGCGACGATCGACAGGTCACCCGGCACCGAGATGCCGCGGTTCAGGGCGAGGTCGACGAAGGCCATGGCCTCGGGGTCGGAGTGCACCACCAGGGCCGTGACTCCGTTGGTGAGTGCCGCGTCCAGGGTCGCGTCGACGACCGCGGAGAACTCGGGGCTGGTGCGGGGCGGCAGCATGGATTCGAAGTGGTCGCTCGGGGTGAGCCCCAGCTCGATGCAGGCGGCATGCCACCCTGCCGTGATCTTGCGCGAGGTGGGGGAGTCACGCGAGATGATGAGGCCCACACGCCGGTGGCCCAGCGCGGCGAGGTGTCGCGCAGCCAAGACGGCCCCGAGGGCGTGGTCGGTGGTGACGGATTCCACGGGTGCGCCGCCCGGCGACGCCGTCGCCTCCCGTTCGACGAGCACGCTGGGCACGCCGGTGTCGATCAACCACTGCACGACGTCCTGGGCATGTGCGGTGTCGGTGTTCGGGGCCACGATGAGGCCACGCACTCCATCGGTGTGAACGAGGCGCTCGAGAACGGGCCGTTCGTCCTGCAGCTCGTAGGAGGCCCCGCGCAAGACGACGCCGAGGCCGAGACGGGCGGCCGCGGCCTCCGCACCGCGAACGACTCCTGGCCAGTAGTAGTTCAGCGACGGCACCAGCATGGCGACGGACGCGGGCGGTGAGACGGAGACGGGCGGGGCTGCGTCCGACGCCGGAGCCGACAGACCTGCCGCCGGTGCGACGGCACCCCCGTGCACACGCTCCAGCAGTCCCTCGGATTCCATCTGAGCCAGGTCGCGCCGCAATGTGACGGGTGCGACCCCCAGCTCGTCGACGAGCTGCGACACGCGCACGGCTCCTTCGCGCCGCAGGATGGCGAGAACGTGGGCGCGACGTTCCGCGGCGAGAGGGGCCGTAGCCTGGTTCGTCATCGGATTTCCTCGGTGGTTGCAGGGTGTGTTTCGAAGGTTACGACCACGTCAGGGTGGTCGGAGACGTCGAGTTCGAGACGGGTGAGGCTCGTCCCCCACACATCGGTGAGCAGCGGGTCCTCCAGGGTGCGTCGGGTCACGGTGCTCCTCACGCCCGCGGGCCAGCGGATGACGACGGGTGTCGCACCGGAGAGCGGACGGACGGACGCCGTGGCGCCGCCGGCGTCGACGTCCACTTTGCCAGCGAGCACGAGGTGCCACCGGTGAGCCGCTCCGACGGCGCTGCGCCATTCGTCGCGAACCCGGACGCGGCCTTCGCCGAACGAGACATGGCGTTGCCAGGACGCGGCTGCTCCGTCGGGGTACGCCCCGGCCAGGTCGGCGGACCATTCGACGGTCGCCTCGTCGAGGGTGACGGTGACATCGCGGGCTCGGTACTCGGGACCGGGACTCTGCTGCCGCCCGTCGATCACGGGTGTGTTGTGCCAGGCGCTCTGCATCGTCCAGATGTCGTATCGGTCAGGTCCGAAGGTCTGCTTCGTGTACGTCGGCCTCCCGACGTCGACGACGACGGGAACGCCGTCCGAAGCGAGGACGAAGCTGCCGACGTCGTTGTGGTTGTGATGCTCGCCGTTGTGGCCTCCCTTCACCGCCACGGTGAGACCGGCCGTCGAGCCGCTCCGGCCGCGCGCGAGAAGCACTTCGGTGGACGGCAGCCACACGCGATCGATCAGCGGCGGCGGCACTGCCGGGGCCTCGATCCAGTCCGTATCCGTCATGCCGCGCAGGAGCCTGCCCAACCCGAAGGTCTCCGTCGCGGCGGGGACTCCGGGCCGGCGGTGGCTCGCGGCGTGAGCGACGGCGTCGTCATCCCCGACGGCGCGCGCGCTGCGATGCAACGCGTGCCAGGGCTGGTCGCTCGGTGGCTTCGCCTGTCCGTCCGCGAGATTGAGGTACCAATCGCCGCCGAGGTGCGAGCGGTGCGGGAAGGCGACGGTCGCCGACAGCGCCGGTACCTCCGCGGCGTCGAGGTGGCCATCCGTGGCGAAGGACACCACGTCGAGCGCTTCCAGTGCCCGGCATGCGCCGTTCCACCAGTATCCGTAGCCCTCGTCGATGGCACCGTCGAGGGGGAGGGCCGTGACGTACCGGTCCATGCCCTCGAGAGCGAGGGCGATGATCTCGCCGCGTTCTTCCCGCTCGCCCGGTCCGTCGAGCAAGCGAAGCGCGGCCGTGATCACATTGCCGTGGATCCAGGGGTTCCAGTTGTGCACGTCGCCGTCGAGACCGATCCAGTGCCAATCCCTGCGCGTCGTGAACGGATCGAAGACGCGTCGACGAACCTCACGACGGACTCGGGCTCGTACTCCGGGATACGCCGTCTCCAAAGCCTCACCCACGAGGTGGTCGACCCACGCGAGCTGCGCCGCCACCTCTCCCGCTCCGAGGTCGAGGAACGGCCTGTCCGGGATGGCGAGAACCGAGCCGACGGCGTGGGCGTCGTCGTGTGCCGGCCAGCACCACGAGGTCTGCTCGCACAGCAGCCAGACACCGTCCAACACCTCGTCGAGCCAGCGTCCTTTCTCCGTGACCGCGGCGGCGACGACCGCGCGGCTCAGCCGACGCTGACGTTCGAAGACCACCGACTCCCAGCTCTCTCGATCCCCGTCGCCGTGCACGCGTGCGGCTGCGCTCGCGAGCGCAACCGGCCAGCTCGTGCCGAGGTCGTCCGAGGCTCTTGAGAGGACCGCCGCAACGGTGGACTGATCGGCGGTTCCGTGCGCACCCCACACGGCGCGATCGTGCGCGGGCGCGACGGGGAGGGCATCCTCGGGCGGCCGCAGAGTTCGTCGAAGGGCATCGGCGAGGTTGTCGCCGGCACCGACGGCATCCTGGGCGCGCCAGAACTCCGCGAGGACGCCGGAGTACGCGGCGTGTGAAGAAGGGGTGAGCGTCATTGGTCCCATCCTGTAAACGATCAGAAGTGATCATAACAAACGCAAATCGACGTTGCAATGAACGAAACGCGTTGATACGCTCCTGAAACGGTCGCTTGAGGCGAGTTCAAAGGAGATCCCGTGTCCGTTGCATCGCACCCTTCATCCAGCAGCACGAGGTCCTCGTCGTTCGCTCCTGGGTGGACGCGCGGTGACTGGACGGACTTCGCCGATCGCCTCCTCTCGGCCGCTCGCGAATACGCATCCGAGAACAACGCCCGCATCACCTTCCCGGGCGCTGAGGGCGGGTACGGCCGAGCCGTCGACGGACTCGAGGGGTTCGCCCGCACCTTCCTGCTGGCCGCGTTCCGGCTCACCGGCGACGACGGTCACGGCCTGGAAGATCTTGCGGCGTTCTATCGCCGCGGCGTCGCGGCCGGGGTCGACCCCGTAGCCGCCGACCGGTGGGTGCGAATGGACGAGCACCCCCAGGCCAAGGTCGAGGCCGCATCGCTCGCCGTCGCGCTCGACATGACCCGGCCGTGGATCTGGGACCAGCTGGACGCCGAGACCCGGCAGCGCGTCATCGACTACCTGGCTCCCGTCGTCGGCGACGACACCTACCCGAAGACGAACTGGCTGTGGTTCCGTGTCGTCGTCCAGACCTTCCTCCGTTCCGTCGGGGGACCGTGGTCTCAGGACGACCTCACCGCAGACCTCGCGCTTCACGACCAACTGACGCGGGCGGACGGCTGGATTTCCGACGGGTTCGAGCGCTCCTACGACCACTACGTCGGATGGGCGCTGCACGTCTACCCCGTCCTCTGGCCCCGCATGCGGGGGGCTGCGGACCTCGCGGCCGGGCGCATCGCCGATGTCGCCGCGCTCGACCGCTATCTCGAGGACGCCGTGCGGCTGGTCGGTGCCGACGGCTCGCCCCTGATGCAGGGGCGCAGCCTCGTCTACCGCTTCGCCGCCGCCGCTCCGTTCTGGGCGGGGGTCCTCGCCGGTGTCCGCTCGACGTCCCTCGGGTCGCTCCGCCACGCGGCCGAGAAGGTCGTCCGCCACTTCGTCGACGTCGGCGCACCGGACGAGCGGGACATCCTCACGCTGGGGTGGCATGGCGAATGGCGCGACCTCGCGCAGTCCTATTCCGGACCCGGGTCACCGTACTGGGCCGTCAAGGGGCTGCTCGGCGTGATGCTGCCGGCCGACCACCCGGTGTGGGCCGCCGAAGCGGAGCAGCTCCCCGTCGAACGTGGTGACTACCTCTGCGCCGTCGCGGCGCCCGGGTGGGTCGTCTCGGGAACGGATGCCGATGGCATCGTCCGCATCGCCAACCACGGCACCGACCACGCCCTCGAGGGGGCGCTCGTCGGGGATTCCCCGCTGTACGCCCGGATCGGGTACTCCACGGCCACGGCGCCGCTGGCGAACGAGCGAGCGTGGGAGGAGCCTCTCGAGCAGAGCGTCAGCATCGTCGACGGACGAGGCCGTGCCACCCACCGGGCCGCCATGTGCCTCATCGACACACGCGTTCAGAACGACGCCGGTGGGCACGTCGCGATCGCGGCGTCCGTATCCGCCGCGCACTGGATCAGCGCGGCCCCGGCCGTGCACCGACACGGCTCCGGCCTGGTCGGCGAGGTGGAAGTGGCCGGCGTCGTCGAAGTGCACTCCCTCCTCCGCGGGCCCTGGGAGATGCGACTGACCCGTGTCGTCTCCCTCGAACCGCATCTGAATGCTCGGGAGCTCCGCGTGCGAGTCGGCGGCTGGGCTGTCTCGGGGGATGACACGGACTCCGACGTCGACGGCGCTCAGGCGCTCGCCCGCTCCGGTGCCGTGCGCAGCTCTCTCGTCGCCCTCCACGCCGAGGCCCGGGCGCGAATCGAACACCGCGTGGATGCCAGCCCCCTGGGTCCCCGGTCCGCCGTCCCCGTCGCCGAGCACCCCCTGCTCGTCGGGGAGTGGCTGCACGCCCTCATCGGGCTCGCCGCCGACGACGACGCGCCCAGCGCGCTGTCCGCGTCGGTGGAACACGACGGGACACATCTCGTCACCATCACTTGGCCGGATGGCACGGTCACCACAAGTCGTCTCACACAGACCGGCATCACCGCTGTCGCGAGTCGATAATCCCGAGGGTCCCCGAAGGTGGGGTGCCCGACCTTACGAAGGAGTAACCAACAATGAAGCGCACGTACGCTGCCGCAGCCGGCGTCATCACTGTCGCAACGCTCTCGCTCGCCGCTTGCAGCGGCGGGTCCAACGGCGACGCCGCAGAGCCCGGTGGTCCGGTCACCCTCACCCTGTCGGGGTGGGCGCTGGACACCACCCCCGAATTCCAGTTGCTCGCCGACGCGTTCTCGGAGAAGAACCCCGACGTCACCGTCGAGGTGACGGGCTACGACGCCGCCGACTACAACACCCTTCTCACCACGGATCTCGCCGCCGGGTCCGGACCCGACATCATCACTCAGAAAGAGGTGAAGTACCTCCCGACCCTGGTCGAGGGTGGACAGCTCCTCGACGTGTCCGACGTCGCACTGTCGGACGAGATCGGTGGTGCGTCGTCGTACCAGGTCGACGGCACCCAGTACGCCGTGCCCTACCGACAGGACTCCTGGGTCCTGTTCTACAACAAGGCCCTCTTCGCCCAGGCCGGCGTCGCCGAGCCCGACGGGAGCTGGACGTGGGCTGACTACGACGCGGCCGCCGCCCAGCTGACCGACGGTCTCGCAGCGGCGGGCAGTGCCGCGAAGGGCACCTACCAGCACCGCTGGCAGTCCACCGTCCAGGGGTTCGCCAACGCGCAGAAGGACGGCGACATCCTCAGCGGCGAGTACGACTACATGGCCCCGTACTACGAGCGGGTCCTCGCTCTCCAAGACGACGGTGACCAGGTCAACTTCAACACCAGCACGGCCAACCAGCTGACCTATCAGGGCGAGTTCGGCACCCAGAACGCCGCGATGCTCCCCATGGGCACCTGGTACGTCGCAACCCTCATCGCCCAGCAGGCGTCGGGTGACGCCAACGAGTTCGAGTGGGGCATCGCGCCGATCCCGCAGGCTGACGCCTCCACCACCGGTACGGACAACACCCCCGTCACCTTCGGAGACCCGACCGGCTTCGGCATCAACGCGGGGATCGCCGACAACAAGGTGCAGGCGGCCAAGGACTTCCTCGCGTTCGCCTCGAGCGAGGAGGCAGCCCAGTTGCTCGCCGGCATCGGTATCACTCCCGCCCTGTTGACGGACGGGGTCGTCGAGACCTACTTCAGCAACGAGGGCGCGCCGCAGGACGAGCTGTCCCGCTTCGCCTTCGCCGAGCACGACACGCTCCCCGAGAACCCCACGTCGAACAAGGCTGCTGCCATTCAGAACATCCTCCTCGACATGCACTCGGCGATCCTCTCCGGATCGACCCCCGTGGATGCTGCCATCACCGACGCGCAGAACCGCGTCGCCAACGAGGTCGGCCTGGGCTGATCTTCCCGTGGCCGGCTCACCGACGTGTCGGTGAGCCGGCCACCCCACCTACCTGCCTGGAGGCACTCATGGCGAGCATCGCCGCCACCGACCACGGAACCGCCCCGCAGCCGCCGGTCGCGCCCGACCGTCGCCGACGGTCGCGGCTGAAGATGCGCAACACCCTCGTCGGGTGGAGCTTCATCCTTCCGAACTTCCTCGGCTTCGGCCTGCTGACGTTGGTCCCCATCGTCGTGCTGTTCTACATGTCGTTCACGAACTGGAACGTGTTCGGCAAGGCCGACTGGATCGGTTTCACCAACTACCAGCGGCTGATCGGCGACGGAAGCTTCCAGATCTCCGTCATCAACACCCTTTACTACTCCGCGCTGCACATCCCCCTGACCATCATCGTGTCGCTGGGGCTGGCCCTGCTGCTGAACAACAAGCTGCGCGGGGTCGCCTTCTTCCGCACCGCCGCGTTCTTCCCCTACATCACGTCCATCGTCGCGATCGCCGTGGTCTGGAACCTGCTGTTCAGCCCGGAGTACGGCCCCATCAACGAGGGCCTGCGCTTCCTCGGCATCCAGAACCCCCCGGGCTGGCTCACCTCGCCCGAATGGGCCATGCCCGCCGTCGTCATCGTCAGCACCTGGCGCGACATGGGCTACTACATGATCCTCTTCCTGGCGGGACTGCAGACCGTGCCCCGCGAGCTGCACGAAGCGGCCCGCATGGACGGCGCGAACGTGTGGCAGCGGTTCGTGAACGTCACCATCCCCTGCCTCCGCCCCACGATGTTCTTCGTCACCGTGATGCTGACCATCAACTCGTTCAAGATCTTCGATCTCATCCTCGTGATGACAGAGGGCGGCCCCGGGCAATCGACGCTCGTGCTGTCGCAGTTCATCTTCCGCAAGGGATTCGAGGAGAGCCAGTACGGCTACGCCTCCGCGGCGTCGGTCGCCCTGTTCTTCCTCTGCATCATCGTCACTGTCGTGCAGTTCGTGTGGAACAAGAAGCGGAGCACCTGATGGTCGGCACAGTCACCCCCACGCAGGACCTGAAGACGGTCAGCATCGTCGCGCCGCCCCCTCCGCGTCGCGGCCTGTTCAAGCTCGCCGGCGGCGGTCAGCGTCCCGTCGACGCCCCGCCCCTGACGCCGGCGCGTCGAGCGGCTCGGATCGCGGGCTACGCCGCCCTCATCGTCTTCGCCGCGGCGCTGCTCATGCCGTTCTTCTGGATGGTCATGAGCTCGCTGAAGTCCGCGAACGAGGTCTTCTCCATCCCGCTGCGATGGGTCCCGGAGACCTTCATCTGGCAGAACTACGTCGACATCTGGTCGCAGTCGAACATCCTCACCTGGATCCGCAACACGCTCTTCCTATCGGTCGTCGTGACGGCGTTGCAGGTGCTGACCGGCTCATTCGCCGCGTACGGGTTCGCGCGCATCCGATTCCCCGGCCGCGACGTTCTCTTCCTGCTGTACATCGGCACCATCGCCGTGCCGTGGCAGTCGTACATGATCCCCCAGTTCATCCTGCTGACGAACTTCAACGTCACCAACACACTGTGGGCCGTCGTGCTCTTGCAGGCCTTCGGCGCCTTCGGAGTGTTCCTCATGAAGCAGTACTACGAGACGATCCCCGAGGAGCTCTCCGAGGCGGCACGGATCGACGGACTCAGCGAGTACGCGATCTGGCGCAAGATCATGCTGCCGCTGTCCGTCCCGGCGCTGGCGAGCCTGACCCTGCTCACCTTCGTGAACACCTGGAACGACTATCTCGGGCCGCTGATCTACCTGCGGAACCCCGACCTCTGGACCATCCAGTTGGGTCTGCGCAGCTTCGTCAGCAACCTCTACGACACCAATTACGCGCTGCTGTTCGCCGGTCTCACCATTTCGGTGATCCCCATCGCGATCATCTTCCTGCTCGGCCAGAAGTACTTCGTCGAGGGCATCGCCACCAGCGGGCTCAAGGGCTGATCATGAAGAACCTCGTATCCCACGACACCTGGTCCGGCATCATCGGCATGCTGTACCTCGGCCTGATCTCCAACGTGCTGCTCGCCGTCGGAAGCGCGCCGTTCCTCATCCTCCTGATGACGACGGATCCCGCGCTCTCCTGGCCGATGCTCGCGCTGACGATGCCCCTGACAGCCCCGGTCATCGCGGCCGTGTTCCGCGCGTTCCGCGAGCACTCGGGGGTGGGACTCGGGCCGATCCGTGGCTTCCTGGCGGGCCTGCAGGCCACCTGGCGCCGCGCCCTGGCCATCGGTGCGCTCGCCTCGGTCGTGCTCGTCATCGTCCTCGTCGACGTCCGCTTCCTGTCGGACTCGACCGTGGCGGTGTACACCGTGCCGCTGCTGGCGGTGGTCGCGATCCTCACCGTGAACACCGCCGTGGTCTCGCTCGTCGCGCTGGCCGAGGTGCCCGAGGCGCGGCTGCGCGACCTCTTCAAGGCCGCGCTCTATTTGGGACTCCGACGCTGGTACCTCAGCGCGATCTCGCTGGTGGCGCTGATCGTGCAGGGCGGTGTGTTCGCCTCCGCGCCGGCGATCGGCATCGGCGTCACGGCATCCGCGGCGTTCTACCTCGCCTGGACCAACGCCCGCTACACCCTCCGTCCGGTCCTGGACCCCGCACCCGTTCCCGCACGCTGATCCCCCCACTTCGAGAAAGACGCTGATGACCTTCACCTCACCCACGACCCGGACCTCTCCGGCCGTGTCGACCGAGACGGCCATCGCCGCCGCTGTGGCAACCGTCGAACGCAACACCGCCACTCTCGGGGCCGCCTACCCGGACGACACCACCACCGACAATCGATACCACCCGAGGCCCGCCCACGGATCCGTCCCCGAAGGAGGCAACCGCGGCTGGACGACGAGCTTCCGGACCGGGCAGCTGTGGCTGGCGTGGGAACTCACGGGCAACGACGTCTATCGGCAGGCCGCCGAGGCCGACGTCGCGGACTTCGGCCGCCGCGTCCGCGACGAGATCGACCTGGACACCCACGACCTGGGTTTCCTCTACACCCTCTCCGCGGTCGCCGCCCACCGCCTCACGGGCGACGAAATCGCACGCGCGGATGCCCTCCTCGCCGCTGACCACCTCATGCGGCGTTTCCTCGAACCGGCAGGTGTCATCCAGGCCTGGGGAGACCTCTCCGACCCCCTCCAGCGGGGCCGTACCATCATCGACAGCCTCATGAACATGCCGCTGCTCACCTGGGCGGCGGAAGAGACGGGCGACGAGCGCTACTCCGACGCGGTCCGGCGTCACACCGCTCAACTCGAGCAGAACATCCTCCGACCCGATGACTCCACCTTCCACACGTTCTACTGGGATGCCGAGACGGGTGCGCCGCTTCGCGGTGCCACCGAACAGGGCGCGTTCGACGAATCGTGCTGGGCGCGGGGTCAGGCGTGGGGCGTCTACGGGTTCGCGATGAACTACGCCGTCACCGGCGACGAGCGCCTCCTCGCCGCCGCCCGACGGTGCGCCGAGTACTTTCTGCGCCACCTGCCGGCCGACGGTGTGCCGTTCTGGGACCTCGTCTACACCGACGGCAGCGACGCCCCCCGAGACAGCTCATCCGCCGCCATCGTCGTCTGCGGGCTGCTCGAACTCGCCCAGGTCGAAACCGATGCCGCGCGGGCAGCCGAGTGGGCGGCCCGCGCGCACACCATCCTCGCCTCGCTCATCGCGAAGTACACGCCGGCGACCCCCGAAGACGCGGACGGGCTCATCCTGCACAGCGTCTACGACCTGCCGAAGAACGTCGGTGTCGACGAAGCAACCCTGTGGGGCGACTACTTCTACCTCGAGGCGCTCATGCGCGTCGCCCGTCCGGAATGGAAGAAGTACTGGTGAGGCTCGTCACCCACAGAACGCCATCGGGAACGCGGCCGGGGGCGGTCCTGAGCACCGCGCACGGAGATCGTCTGGTCGATCTGGGCGACGTCGCCGCCGGCGTCTTCGCTCTGATCACCGATGACGAACGGATGCGCGCGGCACGAGCGCGCTGTGCGAGCGCGGTCGTCGAGGACCTGCCCGCTCTCGTCCCCGGTGACCTGGAAGCCCCCATCGTCCCGGGCAAGATGCTGTGCCTCGGCTACAACTACCGCGGCCACACGCCCGACGGTGTCGATCCGACCGCGGACGACCCGGAGTATCCCGACGTGTTCGTGAAGACCCCCAACACCTTCGCGGGGCCGAACGACGCCGTCGTCATCCCCGAGGGGGCGCGCGACGTCGACTACGAGGGCGAGCTCGCCGTCGTCATCCGCACCCGTGCGCGCAACGTCTCGATCGAGGACGCCATGTCCCACGTCGCCGGGTTCACCATCCTCAACGACGTGTCCGACCGCGCATGGCAGCGCCGGCAGAGCCAGTGGGCACTCGGGAAGTGCTCCGACGGGTTCGCGCCCATCGGACCGTGGATCGTCACGACCGATGACGCCCCCGACCCGCAGGACGTCCTGGTCGAGGTCGTCCGGGACGGCGAGGTCACCGTCTCCCAGTCCACCTCGACCACCATCTTCAGCGTCGCCTTCGTCATCTCGCACATCAGTCAGGTCCTGACCCTCGAGCCCGGCGACATCATCTCCACGGGGACGCCGCAGAAGCTCGCCGAGGCTCAGGCGGGTCATCGCCCGCTCGCGCCGGGCGACGCGGTCACCGTACGCATCTCCGGCATCGGCGAACTGACCACCACCTTCATCGCGGCGCCGTCGGAGAGCCCAGCCGCCCAATCGCTCCCGGAGGGCACCGCATGATCCTCGACACGTTCCGCCTCGATGGCAAGGTCGCACTGGTGACGGGGTCGACCCGGGGCCTGGGACAGGGCGCCGCCGTCGCGCTCGCGGAAGCCGGCGCCGATGTCGCGCTCCTCGACCGCGGGGACGCGAGCGACACCGCCCGACTCGTCCGCGCCACCGGTCGACGAGCCCACCTCATCCGTCGAGACCTCGTCAGCGCCACCCCCGGAGAGCTCGCCGGCGCCGTCGACGAGACCCTCGCGGAACTGGGCGGTCTCGACATCCTCGTCAACAACGCCGGCACGATCCGCCGCGCGCCCGCCGCGGAGCACTCGGCGACCGACTGGGACGAGGTCCTGGCCATCAACCTCGATTCCGTGTTCCACCTGTCGCAGGCCGCGGGGCGGCACATGATCGCGACCGGGCGCGGCCGCATCATCAACGTCGCCTCGATGCTGTCGTTCCAGGGCGGCATCCTCGTGCCCGGGTACACCGCGTCCAAGCACGCCGTCGCGGGCCTGACCAAGGCACTCGCGAACGAATGGGCCGCCGCGGGTGTCACCGTCAACGCCATCGCCCCCGGCTACATGGCCACGGACAACACCGCGCCCCTGCGTGCCGATGAGGACCGAGCGGCATCGATCCTCGCTCGGATCCCGGCCGGCCGCTGGGGCGATGCATCCGACCTCCAGGGTGCGTTCGTGTTCCTCGCCTCAGACGCAGCTTCCTACCTGACGGGCGCCGTCATCCCCGTCGACGGCGGCTGGCTCGTCCGATAACCGCCCCCACCGACCACACAGGAGACTCTCGTGACAGAGACGCACATCCCCCAGCGTTACGCGACCAATCCCGCCCAGATCCCGGGCCTGACCACTCAGCAGCTTCGCGACACCTACCTCATCCCGGAGGTCTTCGTGCCGGGTGAGATCCGGCTGACCTACACGCACCACGACCGGGTGGTCCTCGGCGGGGCCGTACCCGCAGGCGCAGAACTGCGGCTGACCGGATACCCCGAGATCCGGAGCGAAACCTTCCTCGAGCATCGCGAACTCGGCGTCGTCAACGTCGGCGGCGAGGGTATCGTCGTCGCGGACGGCGAGGAGCACACCCTCGTCAAGGGCGCCTGCCTCTACCTGGGACGCGGCGTCGAGGACGTGCGGTTCCGCGACGGCGACGGCGGTGCCGACGGCGCGCAGTTCTACCTCTTCTCCGCGCCCGCCCACACGACGTATCCCACGGCGCTGGTGTCGCCCGGCGAGGGAACGGTGCGGGAACTCGGCGATCAGCTGACATCGAACCGTCGGACGCTGAACCAGTACATCCACGAGAACGGCATCAAGAGCTGTCAGATCGTCATGGGCGTGACCGAGCTGCATCCGGGGTCCATGTGGAACACCATGCCCGCGCACACCCACGACCGCCGGACCGAGTGCTACCTCTACTTCGACGTGCCCGAGGACGCGCGCGTGGTGCACCTGATGGGCGAGCGCGAAGAGACCCGGCACCTGCTCGTCGCCGATCGACAGGCGGTCATCTCTCCCAGCTGGTCGTTGCACTCCGGCGTCGGCTCGGCCGCCTATTCCTTCGTGTGGGCGATGGCGGGCGAGAACCAGGCGTTCGACGACATGGATGCCGCGCCCATCACCGACCTGCGATGAACGCTCCGAGACCCCGCACGCTCCTCGCCGTCGGAGAGACCATGGCGATGATCGTGCCGAGCGTGTTCACCTCGGTCGTGGACGCGGCGTCTTTTCTGGTCGAGGCCGGGGGAGCGGAATCCAACGTCGCGACGCACGTGGCGAGCGCGGGGCACCGGGCGGTCTGGTTCAGCCGCCTCGGCAGTGACCCTTTGGGGCACCGGGTCGCCCAGCAGCTGAGGTCTCGCGGAGTGGACGTGAGCACGGTCGGGTGGGACGACACTCGGCCCACGGGCGTCTACGTCAAGAACCCCGGCGCCGGAGTCACCTACTACCGGCGGGGCTCGGCTGCGTCCGCACTTTCGCGCTCGGACGCGGATGACATCGACCTCGCCGGCGTCGACGTGCTCCACGTGTCCGGAATCACCGCGGCGATCTCCGACACGGCGCGAGAGTTCCTCGAGCAGCTGATGAGACGCGCGCGCGAGGCGGGCGTTCGCATCTCCTTCGACGTCAATCACCGCCTCCCCTTGTGGGACGCAGCAGCCGCAGCGCCCGTGTTGCTGGCGCTCGCCCAGCGGGCGGACACCGTCTTCACCGGCCGCGACGAAGCAGAGACCCTCTGGGCGACGGCGACCGCCGACGATGTCCGTGCCCTGCTGCCCGACGTCGACGAACTCGTCGTGAAAGACGGCGATGTCGGCGCCACGGCGTTCATCGGAGAGGGTCGCGTGTTCGTCCCCGCGCTCGTCGTCGACGTGGTCGAGCCGGTCGGGGCGGGCGACGCCTTCGCCGGGGGCTACGTGGCTGCGCTCCTGTCGGACGCGTCGACGCGGGACCGGCTCACGGCCGGGCACGCCTTCGCCGCGCGAACCCTGATGTCCCTCACCGACACCGTGGAAGGAAGCTACGCATGAGTGCCGCGGAAGCTGCTCGACTCGAAGAACTCTTCGCGGGATCCCCGCTGATGGCCATCCTGCGAGGGATGGGGATGGAACGGTCTCTGCGCCTGGCCGAGACGGCCTGGGAGCTGGGAGTGGAAGCCGTCGAGGTTCCCCTGCAGACCGAAGAAGATGAGCGAGTGCTGCGCGAGCTGGCGACCCGGGCCGCGGCGAACGGCCGGAGCGTCGGAGCGGGGACGATCCTCCACCCGGATCAGGTCAGCGTCGCCCGCGCCGCGGGTGCGGCCTACCTCGTCTCGCCGGGACTCGATCCGCGCGTCGTGGACGCGGCGCGAGCGGCGAACCTGCCGATCCTCCCGGGGGTGGCGACACCCAGCGAGGTGCAGCTCGCCGTGTCGCTGGGCGTGGTGTGGATGAAGGCGTTTCCCGCGACGTGGCTCGGGTCCGGATGGTTCCGGCATATCCGCGGTCCTTTCCCCGACGTCCAGTTCGTCGCGACCGGGGGTCTCGACGCAGCGAACGTGACGGATTTCCTCGACGCCGGCGTCCGCGTCGCCGCCGTCGGATCGGCTCTCGAGGACGCCGCGCAGCTGGAACGACTCGCGGACGTCCTCCGCTCCCGGGCGTCGCTGACGCATTGACCGGGACACGCGATTCGGGAGGGTGGGGGCATGGGTGGACAGGACGGCGTCGAGACGCTCGGCTTCTCTCCGTGGTCTTTTTGGGAGTCGGCCTCCGATGAGGCGAAGCAGTCTCAGAGGGAGCGATTGCTCGCCCTCGCCGAGCGGGGCGACCGCACCTTCGCGGAGGACGCGTTCGTTGCGGACACCGCGGCGGTGGACAACGACGTCCTCCACCTCGGTGAGCGCTCGTACATCGCCGCGGGCGCGTACCTGACGGGCGAACTCATCGCCGGCAGCGACTGCAGCATCAACCCCTACACCGTGATCCGCGGACGCGTTCGCCTGGGCGCGGGCGTCCGCATCGGGGCGCACACCTCCCTCCTCGGGTTCAACCACTCGATGGAACCGGGCACCCCGGTCTTCCGACAACCGCTGACCTCGAAGGGGATCGTCGTCGATGATGACGTGTGGATCGGGTCTCACGTGGTCATCCTCGACGGCGTCATGGTCGGTGCCCACTCTGTTCTCGCCGCCGGCGCCGTGGTGACGAAGGACGTCCCCTCCGGGGCCATCGTCGGGGGGAACCCGGCGAAGTTCATCCGATGGAGAGTGGCGCCGGCCGAGGCGGCGACCCATCGGTCCCGGGATCTGGCGATCCGGTTGCGTGAGTTCGCCGAACACGCCCGCGCCGACGCGGAGACGATCCTCGCTCGTGCCTGGGATGCGGAGTCGGGCGTCTACTCCGATCGTCCCGGGGTGGATCCGTCGTTGCGCGCTCACTGCGACGCGGTCGAGGTGGCGCGACTGCTTCTTCCGGGCGCCCCGCCGCAGCTGACCTCCCACCAGCATCGAGCCCGGCTGGCGGCGACGCAGCGCCCCGATGGGCGGATACCTTCCCCCGGCGTGCATTCCGCTCCCGGGAAGCCGTTCAACGACGCCGATGCGGCCTATCACGTGCTGAGTGTCGGCTACGCGATCGACCTGCTCCGGGGTCAACTGCCGCACGCGGTCAGCGAGGCGACGAGGATGACCCCGGCGGACATCTCGGGCTTCTGCGAGTCGCTCCCCTGGCGCACGGACCCCTGGGACGCGGGCCACCGGGTTGACGCTTTGGGAACGGCATTGCACTGGGCGCTTCGCTCGGGACATTCCGTCCTCCCCGGCGCCGTCGAGAGTCTCCTCGGATGGCTGACCACCCGCGCGGACTCCCGAACCGGGATGTGGGGCGATGCGGCATCCGGGGGGGACCTCCTGCTCCTCGTGAACGGCGCCTACCGGACGACTCGCGGAACCTACGCCCAGTTCGGCATTCCGCTGCCGCATCCGACCGCCACCATCGACACCGTCCTCGAACACTCCGCGAACGAGGCCTACTTCACCGCGGAGACCTATGACGCCTGCAACGTGCTGGACGTCATCCATCCGTTGTGGCTCACCCGGGAAACGGGCCATCGATCAGATGAGACGCAGGCTGTGGCGAGGCGGATGCTGGAGCACGCCCTCACGATGTGGGCACCGACGCGAGGGTTCGCCTTCCGTCTCCAGGACTCCGCGGAGCAAGGACGATGCGGGCTGCAGGGGACGGAGATGTGGCTCGCCATCATCTGGTACCTCGCCGACATCCTCGGTGAGTCTCAGCCTCTGGCCTACCGTCCAAGAGGCGTGCACCGGCCCGAGCCGGCCGTACGGATCACCCGCTCGGGAGTGCACATCATGGGGTGGTGACCCCCCGTCACACCGGTGCGGCGGAACCGGCGGGGTCGTGGGGGCCACGCGTCGCACTGGAGCCGCGCGGCCTCAGCTCCGGCAGAAGGAACGTTCGTTGGCGTGGTCGTGTCGGACCGCCGGTCAGTCGCCCGAGCATCAGTTCGACGGCCACGCGCCCGACATCCTGCTTGGGCGGCCGCAGCGCCGTGATCGGCGGTTCCGCGCTCTCCGCCACCTCATCGTCGTACGCCATGATGGCAAGTCGATCCGGCACCTGCCATCCGTTGTCCCGTGCGTACTGCTGCACCAGGACCGCCTGGCGGTCCGAATGGATCAACAACGCCGTCGTCTCGGTCGACAGGCACCGGGAGAGCACCTGCTGGATGACGTCGTCTCGATCGTGGCCGTCCATCGCTTCGAGCGCGAGGTCCTGGTCCACCAGGCTGGTCAGACCGAGGTCCTTCACGGCGCGCTCCCACCCGCGACGCAGCGGCGCGGACGTGGGGGAGTCGACCGAGGTCACGATCCCCACGCGCGTGTGTCCGAGGGAGGCCAGATACTCGCCCGCCAGGATGCCGCCGTGCGTGTGGTCCGTCGTCGCCCACTCCAGCGACGTCAACGCCAGGGATGACGGCGCTCGCCGCTCGGCGAGGACCACCGGTATCGGGAGCGAGGCCAGCCAGTGCAGCAACGCGATGCCGTCGGGCCCGGTGGTGTCCGGTGCGACGATGAGGCCGTGCAGATACCCCGACTCGATCAGTGACGTGATCTGGCGGCGCTGGTCGGCCGGAGAGTAACTCGCTGCACGGAGGATCAGCTGGGATCCGCTCGTGGTCGCCGCCGCACGCGCCCCGATGATGATCTGGGGCCAGTAGTAGGTCAACGACGGCACCACCATCCCGATTCGGAACAGCGGCGTTTCGGCGACGGCGCCCGCGCGTGGCACCGTCGCATCCAATCGGCTGCGCAGCGTCGCGCCGCCGTGGACGCGGGTGAGCAGCCCGCGGTCGGCCAGGGAGGAGATGTCGCGGCGGACGGTCAACTCGGCGACGCCGAGCACCTTGCTCAGTTCGGACACGCGAACCGAACCGGACCGTCGCAGCTCATCCAGGATGCGCTCCTGTCGAGAGAGTCCGAACGCAGGCGAGGCGGGCTTCTGCGCGTCCATCGGACCTCCTCGTCCACCCACGTCGTCTCGATTCTATGCATCGACGTTCGAGCGCGATCGGTGCGAACACCCTGCTCGCCGGTTCGGGTGCATCGAGGCCCTGCCCACGATGCCGGCAGGGCCTCGATGCTCTTCTCGGGTGGGACTCGTCCTCAGCGGCAGGTCGTCGCCGCTACATCGATCTCCTTCGCGAGCTGCACTTTCTGGCCGTCGATCTCCGCGCTGGCGGTCATCGTCACCGCCTGCGCGGGGATGGACGCGACGCGCGTGCTGAACGCGGCCGATGCCTTCTTGCCGGGGTCGAGGGAACCGAAGTCCTTCTTGCCCCAGGGAGTGGTCACCGTCACGGCTGCCGGGACGGACTCGTCGTTGGCGGCCGTGGCCGTGACGAGGACCTTCCCCGCGACGCACCGGGTGCTCATGGTCACGGCGACGTCCAGCTCGGGCTCGGGCGGGGTCACGTCGGCGACGGCGAGCCACGAGATGACGGGCTTCTCGCCCCCGGCACCTTCGTTGGTCACGACGTACTCCACCGTCGCGGCCTCGTCGAGGGTGAAAGTGAGCGTCGAGGACAACGGCGTGCTCGTCGCCGACAGGGGGACGTTCCCCTTCGCCAGCTCGACGCCCTGCGCGGACACGGTGTGGTTCATCGTGCGGTTCAGGCCCCACCACTCGGTGAAACCTCCGGTCAGTGCGTAGGTGCCCGCCTCGAGGGGCAGTCGGTACGTCAGTTTCGTCGTGTCCTGGTAGAGCCCCGTCGAGAACTTGTCATTGACGTCCGTGCTGCCTTTCACCTTCATCCCGTCGGCGACGTAGCCCCACTGGGTGGGTGCGGTCGAGACCTGGTCGACCTTGTCGTTGATCACGCCGGGCACCGACTTCTTCACCGCCGTGTACTGCGGGGAGTCAGCTCCGCCGGTACCCGAGTCGATGTAGTAGACCAGGCCGGTCGGGACGATCTCGTAGGAGGCGACGACCCTCTGGCCGCCGTCGGAGAGGCGTCCGGACAGGACGAGCTTCGAGTACTCGCTCCGCGGCTGCTCGGCGGACACGGCATCCCATTGCACCGCCTTCTGCGATCCGGCGATCTCGACCGACGTGGGCAGGGCGTCGTTCACCCCGAGCGCACCCTGCATACCCACATCGCGCGGGACGCTCTGCACGAAGAGCAGGGCCAGGCGAGCGTTGTAGCCGGAGGTGCCTGTCGTGCCGAACTCCACCGCGACGACGGTGTCGACGTCGACGGTGATGGAGTGCGAGACGGTCGTCGCCGCGCCCTGCGAGACGGCGGATTTCGTGGTCGAGGACGACCCGGCGGTGACCTTGGCGTAGATGTTGGTCGTCAGTCCGGCCCGTGGTGCCTGGACCGCACCGATGTTGTAAGAGCCGGCGGGAAGTGTCAGGTAGTAAGTGACGGGCTTGTTGAAGTCCGCCCCCACCCACGACGATGCCCAATCCTGGGGAGTCCCGGCGCCGAGTGCGGTTGCTGCCGTGGCGTAGCCCCACGTCTTGCCGGCGGTCTTGCCATCCCACTTCTGGTCGGCGCTGTCGTTGCGCAGATCATCACGACCCGCGACCGCGGCGTATGCCGAGCCCGCGGCGGCACCGCTCGAGCCGGAGTCGATGAAGTACTCCAGGTCGGCCGGAACGACCAGAACGCGTGCGGTGATCCGCTGATAGACACCGGAGTCGACCTTCTGCGTGGAACGCCCGGTGGCGACGAAGCTCCCCAGCTCAGCCGTTCCCGCGGCGCTGGCCAGCGATCCCTGCGTCCACGTGACCGGCACATCGGCGCCGTTCATCTTCACCGTCTTCGGGAGGGCCCGGTCTTTCGAGGTGATGCTCAGGGCGCCGAGATCGAGGACGTCGGGGCTCACGTCTTTCGGCGTGAGCTGGTCGCCGGCGGCGATCAGGCGCGCCGCGATGGCCGAAGCCCCCTCCGCGTCGAGGCCGAAGGCGACGGGGTCGGCGACAGCGGCGCGGGCGTCTGTCAGAGCCGCCGAGAAGAGCGCCCACGACTCGGGCGTGTACTCGGCCTCCACCGCGTCGTCGACGGAGTCGACGGCTTTCGCCAGCGCGGCGGTGTCGACCTTCCCCGAGGCGGCTGTCGCCTGGATCACGCCGACGGCATCGACGTTGAGGGAGTTGTCGTTCGCCGTGGAGAGCGCGACGGTGTGTGCGCCGTTGCGGAGCCCGCGGAGCTGGAAGGTCGTGCGCTCGCTTCCCGCCGACCACGTGGGTGCGGCGGCGGCGACGGGGACGCCGTCGACGGTCACGTTCAGCGTTGCGGAGCCGGGGTTGGTGCCGATGATGTCCAGTCCCGTGCCGCTGAAGGCGTACGACATCGTGGCGCCCCTGGCGGTGCTCTTGGATGCGGTGCGCTGCCACTCGAACATGCCTTGCCCGTTGACGTGGCTCCAGTTCGCGTCGAAATCGAGCACGGGGACCGAGGTGTCGTCCCAGCTGGTCTGGTGCATGCCGTCGATGATCGAGCTGTAGTAAGGCGTGTAGCCGGGGACGGTCTCCACTTTGAGGTTGTCGAACTGGACGAAGGTGAAGCTCGAACCCAACTGGATCCGACCGGCCGACTGCGGCGCGGTATCGGTGAAGGTGGAGACCTCGACCCCGTTCACGGATGCCGTGTACACCGATCCCGCCACCTTCACGGAGATGTTGTTCCACGAGCCGGTGCCCGGCCTGAACGCGACGGCGGCGCTGTTGGCGACCGTACCGCTGGCGAGGGTCGTGCCGAACCGCATGAACGTCCACGCTCCCGTCGAGTCCACTCGCAACTCGGCAGCCGAGACGTTCTGACCGTTGGCGGTGCCACCCTGCTGACGTGCGCCCACCGTGGCGTACGGGGTGCCGCCGGCCTCGAACAGGACATCCGTCGAGACGGTGTAGTTGGCCCACCGCGCGTCGCCGATGGTCGTTTTCGGGTCGCCGCCGTTCCACGCGCCGCCGTTCATGCCGGGACCGACCTGCTGACGAAGGACTCGGCGGTGCGCGGGATCGGTCGTCACGACGGACTCGAACGCACCGTTCGTGTCGTTCGTGTAGCGCGGGGTCACCCCCAGGTCCTCCGGCTGGGTGGCGGGCGTACCCTCCGGCTGGGGGCGTGCTCCTCGGCTCTCCAGGAAGCTCTCACCCGTGTCGAGGAGTTGGCCCGAGCCGGGGTCGTAGCTCTTGATGGTGCCCTGTTCGGTGTACTCGAAATCGTCGGCGTACAGGACGTCGTCGTTCGTGACGCCGTTGGTCACGCCGCTCGCGTCGGTGTCGAGCACATCTCGACCACCGTCGGGGTCGGTGTACTCGGGGCTGGACGGGAGGGAGCTGCCGTACCCGTCCTTCGCCACGACGGATCCGCTGCTCGTGGTCGTGGCGTGGTCCAGGGTGGTGAGCGTTGCGGCGGAGAAGGGCTTCACCTCCACCGTGTAGGTCGACGTTCCGTCGGGCTGCAGCTCGGTGACCGGGATCAGGTAGTTGGCGTCGTACGCGTCGCCGGTGTCGGCTGCGCGTGTCTCCCACACCTCGGCGGTCTTGTCCGCACCGAGGTCGAGGTCCTTCGCGGTGATCCGGTACGTCTTGGTGAATTTGCTGTCGTTGATGATGACGGTCGAGAAGTCCGACGCGTCCGGAGAGGCGAGGGTGGTGTACGACGCCCCTCCCGCTCGTGCGCCGCTCGGCGGGTTGCCGGTTCCCAGCTCACTGCCGGAGGCCTTCGGGATGGCACGCCAGACACCCGCGGTGTTGTCGTCGTTCTCCCATCCGAGCGTGGCGAACTGGGTGAAGTGCTCGATGACCGACAGGCCGCCGTCGTAGTACATCCATCCCGACCACGGCTCGCGGGCGTTGACCAACTCCTTGGAGGAGTACTGGAAGCCGTCGTAGAAGGACCCGATCACGGGCTGGAAGATGTTCAGTGTGCGGCGAGATGCGGTGAACCCGGTGGTCACCCAGTTGCCCATCTCGAGGGCACTGTTCGTCCCGCCGAACTGCGTGCCGACTCCGCCCTGCTCGTCGCTGTTGCTGTTGTTCGGGCGGTCCGCCGAGTTGGAGAACGTCGACTGCCCCTCCGAGTTCCAGACCTCCTTGTCCAGCTGCTCGGCCACCTTCTTCATGTTGCCCGCGCTGTCATCGGCGCTGGAGTAGTGGAAGCCGACCACGTCCACGGCGTCACGGAGCGACGAATCCGCCGGGGCGGTCATCGCGTTCCCGAACGAGACGGGAGGGGTGCCGACGGTGTCGGCGGCGACGGTCTCGATGGCCGTGTACAGCTCGCGCTCCTCCTCCGAGGCGAAACCGTTGTTCGGGTCGGTCGAGCCCGCCCCCTGGAACCCGGTGGTGTCGTTGCGCAGCCATCCCGAGAAGTCCTTGTACAGCTGGATCTCCGGGTTGGTGGTCTCGTTGGTGTCCGGATTGATGGAATCGATCATGAAGCCGAACTCGCGGTAGGCGGCGAGGACGGTGTTCTTGAACCAGACGTATTGCTCTTGATGGTTCGTCACCCACGTCGGGCGCTGCCAACGGAGGATGCTGACGTGCACGTCGCCGTGGGCGACCAGCTTCGCGTCTGCCGCGAGCTGGAACCCGGGCTCGCGCAGGACGTTGGGGTATTCGTCCCTGGAGCGCATCGTCGCGGGGTTCGGGCCCGTGGAGGTGTTCCTGTCGTTGCCCATCTCGATCTTGACTGTGTTCATAATGGGGTGATCACCACCGAACAGCGTCTCGATCATCTCCCAGTACTTCTCGGGGTGCTGCGCCTTGTAGTCCAGCAGCAGGGCGCTGGTCGAGTTCGCGGTCAGGACACCGAAGCCTTTGAACGTGAGGCCGTTGCGGTTCTGTGCCGCCGCGGCGACGTCGGCACCGTCGATGGTCACGGAAACCGGGTCGGCGCCCGCGGCGACGGCGCTGGTGGGGGGTGCGATGAGCGATCCCATCACCACCGCTGCGGCGGCGGTGAGGGCGCAGGCGAACCGGGCGGATGACGCTTTCGTCATTGGAGGTCCTCGTCGTTGAAGGAAGCCCATTCGGGGGTCGTCGGTAGCAGACCACAGGTGAGCGCTATCCGGTAGACAAACGAACACGGTCGAGCAGTATCGAACTCATACGAACAGTCGATCGGTGCTCATCGCGACCGTCGGCGACCGCCGAGACCCGCTCGACCCGGACCGCGGATCGGCCCGCCGGCCTTCACGCCATTCACAGCCGTGCGTCCCTAGTATTACTGCGACCTGCGGCCCCGCCGAGGTCGACGTGCTGCCGGGCCGGTGGCATCCGTCTCGGAAGGACACGAGTGAGCAAGACGACCACACCGCGCGGTCAACGCACCGCGGCCCGCCACGGGCGACTGTCGTCGCCGGGCCCCTTCGCCCAACTCTTCCGCGGACTCGCCATCGTGCTCGCCGTGCTCCTCGTCTCGGGCGGCGCCGTCTTCGCGTATGCGGCGGTCGACCTCACCCGAAGCTTCACCGCCGACGCCGTCGACCTCAAGGGTCAGCCCGCCGTGCCGCCCGACCTCGGCGAGCTGAAGGGCGGGGTCAACCTGCTGCTCGTCGGCACCGACGAGTGCGAACCCGACTTCGCCCAGCTGTTCGGCGACCGCTGCACGGGTGATGACGCCGAGGGCACCCTCAACGACGTCAACATGCTCGTGCACATCTCCGACGCCCCGCGCCGCGTCACGGTGATCTCGTTCCCGCGCGACCTCATGGTCCCGATCCCGTCCTGCACCGACCAGGACGGCAACGTCAACTCGGCGATGAGCAAGCAGCAGATCAACAGCGCCTACCTCTACGGCGGTCTGTCGTGCGTCGCCGCGACCGTCTCGGAGCTCAGCGGCCTCGAGATCCCCTTCGCCGCGAAGGTGAGCTTCGGCGGCGTCATCAACATCACGGATGCCATCGGCGGCGTCGACGTCTGCATCGCCAACGGCATCCAAGACCCCTACACCGGCATCGACTGGCCCGCCGGCATGCGCCAGGTGAAGGGCCTCGACGCCCTGCAGTTCCTCCGCACCCGCCACGGCGTCGGCGACGGCGGCGACCTGGGGCGCATCTCGAACCAGCAGCAGTACATGTCGCGTCTGGCGAACAAGCTGAAGAGCCAGGAGGTGCTGTCGAACCCCGCGACCCTCTACAAGCTCGCCTCGACGGCGCTGCGCAACGTCGACCCGTCGACGTCGTTGACGAACCCGCTGACGCTGGTGCAGATCGCCTCGGCGGTGAAGGACGTGCCGTTCAGTGACATCGTCTTCATTCAGTACCCGACCTACACCGACCCGTACGACGCCAACCGCGTGGTCCCCGACTACGACGACGCCGACACGCTGTGGGCGGCGCTCGCCGCGAACCAGCCGCTCGAGTTGTCGGGCAACCTCAGCGACGGCGACGGCGTCGTGGTCGACGAGAACGCCGCCCCGGTGCCCGCCGAGACGCCCGCACCGGCCGACACTGCGAGCCCCGAGCCCGCCGACAGCCCCTCGCCCACCCCGGTTCCGAGTTCCGAGGCGATCGTGCTGCCCGACGGCATCGCCGGTCAGACCGCGGCGCAGGCGACCTGCTCCAACGGCAACGTCCGCGAGTGATCCGCGCCCGCGCCACCCGGCATCCGGATCATGGTTCGGATGCCGGGCGGCGACCGGTTAGTATGGACGGGTGTGTTCGAGCCGCGAGGCGTCGATCACCTGGAGACGTCGCATAGTTCGGCCTAGTGCACCACCCTGCTAAGGTGGAGTCCCCTCACGGGGACCGAGGGTTCAAATCCCTCCGTCTCCGCATATAAGCACTGGCTCGAGACCCGCGGATTTCCGCGGGTTTTCTGCTTTCCGGATGACGGCCTTCCCGCCGTGGACGCTTCGCTGACGCGCCGCTACGGTGAGGGGGTGCGTGCGGTGATCTCGATGACGGGGCGGCTGATCGTCGCGCACTGGCCCGCGCTTCTCGCCTGGTATCTCGCCGGCACGCTCGGCCGGTACGTCGGCCTCGAGGTCGCAGGATTCGTCGGCGGATACACGGCTATCGGTGGCATCCTTCTGCTGCCGCTCGCGATCCTCGCGAAGATCGTCAGCGTCGTGGCGATGTTCCTCGTGCTCCGAGACGGGATGCCGCGCCTCGGCGTGCTCGCTCCACCGCCGGCGGACCGCATCAGCCGTCGCGGGGCGTTCCGCGACGCGCTGCTGTCGGCGATCCTGCCGTTCATGGCGGTCTACGCCGCGCTCGGGTTCCTGCGCGAAGACGTCGCGGCCTACCTCGACGCCGCGCTCAGCGTGAAGATCGGCCGTGACGTCATGGCGATCGTCACCGGAGCGACCGTCGACACATCGGGGGCTGTCGACCAGTTGTCGTGGGAACCCTGGACCATCGCGGTGGTGATCCTCGCGCTGGCAGGGCGGGGAGCGTGGAAGCGGTGGCAGGCGTCGCTCCCGTCGTGGACCTCGGTTCCCGCGACCTACCTCGAGGCGCTGTGGGTGTTCCTCGCGGCGTACTTCATCGGCGAGGCGCTCGGACAGGTGACCGGCTGGATCGACAGCCGTCAGGCGATCGCCTGGCTCGCCGACGCCCGGGAGTGGGTCGGCGGCTGGTTCGCACCGCTGGGCTGGGTGTGGGACGCCGTGCTCTGGCTCGGGGGGCAGGCCGGAACGATCCTGCTCGTGCCCTTGGCGTGGCTCACCGTCGCCGGCGTGATATACGGGCAGGCGGTGTCGCCGCAGGGTGTGCAATGGCGCGGTGAGCTGGTGACCCGCGCCCGCACCCGTTACGGAGTCGTGCCCCAGCGCCTGCGGCGACGGCTGAACGACATCGGGGCGGGCCTGGGCAGCCGTCTCCGGCCGATCTGGCGGGCGATCGTCCTGATGTGGCGGAGCGGGCCGATCCTCATCGGGGGGTATGTGCTCTTGTACGCTCTCCTCCTCCTCGGAGAAGGGTGGTTGCGTATCGCGATCACGCGGGCTGTGGGTCCGAACGATTTCGACACGTTCTGGCTCGTTCTCGGCCCGCTTCCCCTGATGCTCGCGCCGCTCGTCATCGAGCCCCTCCGGACCGTGCTCGTGGCCGGCGCCTACGACGCCACGATCGGAGCGTTGATCGGAGCGCCCGTCGTGTCATCCGGTCAGCCGTCGGGCGGCACTCCGGGACCGTCAGGGAAGGCGGAGGACGAGGTAGCCCGGAAGCTGGTCGGTGAGCGCGAGCTCGAGATCGAACGGTCCGGTGGCGTCGTCGGGGACGAGGTAGGGGACTTCGATCGTGAAGGGCACGGCCTCGTCTGACGGGCATGAGCTCTGGGCGTCGTAGCTCCAGTCGACGTCGGCCAGGGCGTTGATCCATCGTCGGTTCTCGCCGCCGGTCTCGCGCAGCATCGGAGAGCCGCACGACAAGATCGTCCCGCGGGGATCGACGGGCACCTCGATCACGACCGCGCGGGCACCCGCGGGGGCGTCGGACGCGGTATCCGCCGCAACGGTGCCCCAGCGCGCGGGACCCCAGGTCGCGCCGCCGAACTCGATGGTCGTATCGGGGCCGACCGTCGTGGGAAAGGCCGGATCGGCCTGATTCGCGTTCCACCACTCGTTGCCACCGACGACGACCGCGGTGGTCGGCAGAAGCACGGCGACCGCCGCCAGCGCGATGGCGTTGCGCCGCCACCACAGCGCGGTCACGGCGTCGTCCATCCGGTAGGGCTCAGTTCGACGTCGGTTTCTCGTGCCAGCGCGCCGAGGTCGATCGGAACCTCCACGAGCGAGTCAAGTCTCGTCTCATCGCTGAGGCCCAGCGTGAGCGACCCCGTGCGGTCGGCGACGGCGGCGGGCAGTTCGAACGCGAGGCTGCCCGAACGGGGGATGCCGACGGCCAACTGTTGCCTGTAGATCGACGCGGGCCGCTCGCTCGCCCGGTAGGCGACACCGTCCACGATCAGCTCCGCGTGGTGCAGGAGTGCCCCCCTCTCGTCGTCCCGAGCGGTGACGGTGACGTCGACGACCAGCCACGTGCCATCGGCGGACCACGAGCCCGCTACGGCGCGACTACCCATTCTCGGATCGGTCACCGAGACCTCGAACGCCCGTGCCACCGCGCTTTCGCCCACCGCGGTCCGCACCACGAACGGCTCCGTCGCCGCATCCTCGCCGGGGGTGATCTGCACGACTCCCCACGCGAGGGCCACGAGCCCCGCGCCGACCGCCCATACCGCCCACGGCCTCATCCGGGCGCCTCCTCGCCCGAGCCCGAGCCCGAGCCCGAGCCCGAGCCCGAGCCGGAGTGGGATCCCGAGCCGGAGTCGGCGTCGGAATCGGAGGCCGAGTCCGCCCCGGCCCCCACGTCACTGATCTCGACCGTCGTGCGGGCGCCGATCACCGGGTCGATCCAGGACTCGCCGTACGTGATGAGCTGGCCCGTGTACAGGGTGAAGTCGAGGAGGCCCACGTGCAGCACGTCGCCCGCGGCGAAGGTCGCGGGATCGACCGCCCACGTCAGCACGAGTTCCGCCGGGACGCCCGGCTGCAGATACGGCGTGAGGGTGGCATCGTCGAGCCGGGCGACCGAGTTCGCCCGGACACCGCCGAGCTCGTCCACGCTCACCGCGGCGTCCACGCCGGCATCGCCCGAGGCCGGGAGTGCGCGGTCCCACACGTTCTCAACGCTCACCACGAGCGCCAGCACCCGCTCCCCGTCCGACACCGACGTCCCCGAACCGGGCAGTTCGTCGATGAGCACGGCCCGTTCCACGGTGAGGGCGATCTGGTCGTTTCGGTGCTCCGTGCCCGCCGCGATGTCAGGAACGGGTGGGACGGCCACCGCCGACAGGCCGCCGAATGCGGCCGTGACGGTGAGGAACAGCGCCGTGAGGATGCCGGCGAACCACCCCGTCGGTACGCGGTCGGCGACCGCCAGCATGCGGGTGCGCGCCGCGCGCGTCGACCGATCGCGACGGCCGGCGGCGTCATCCGGGGGAGGGGCGCTCACGGCCACAGTGTAGAGGGGGCGCCGGGCTTCGCGTCAGCGCCGCCGCATCTCCAGCGCAGTGAGCCCCGGCATCCCGAGCCACGAGCGTCCGTCGGGGGCGTCGACGACGGTGAGCAGGACCGCGTCGCAGGTGCGGCAGCGCACCACCGTCCCCATCGCGGAGGCGTAGACCGCGGCCGTCGCGAGCAGGTCCCGCAGGCCGCAGTGCGTGCAGCGGACCTCGGATGCCGTGGCATCCCACCCGAGGAGGTCGTCGAGTCGTCCGGCCAGGGCGTTTCCGTCGAGCAGGGTCATCAGGAACCTCCGAACCTCTCCGTGCGAATGCGCGCCGCGGTGTGACCGGCGGCGAGCAACCACTGCGAGACCGCCTCGACGAACGGGGTCGGACCGCACACGAACACCCGGGGCTCGCGGTCGGCGGGGAGGACAGCGGCGCGCAGGCTCTCGGCTGTCAGTCGTCCGGGGGCGGTGGTCGAACCCGGCGGGGCGGCGCGGGTGTAGACGACGTCGAGGTGCAGGCGATCGCCGTCGAGCGCCCGCAACTCGTCGCCGAAGAACACGTCGCCGGGGGAGCGCACCGAGTACAGCAGCCGGAACGGTGCCGGATCGTTGCTCTCGGAGTGCGCGGCCGCCATCGCGTACAACGGCACGACCCCGGAACCGCCGGCGATGAGCTGCACGGGAGCGGGGTCGTCCGACGGCGTCCAGACGAAGAACGCCCCGAGGGGGCCGTGCACTTCGAGGCGATCGCCCTCGCGCAGGTCGTGGACGAGGAACGGCGAGACCTCGCCGTCGGGCACTTCGTCGACCGCGAGCACGACACGGGTGCCCTCACCCGACGAGGCCACCGAGTAGGAGCGGCTCGCCTGGTAGCCGTCGGGTGCGGTGAGGCGGACGTCGAGGTGGGACCCCGCATCGTTGCCCGGCCAGGTGGGCACGTCGAGCTCGATGCGCCGGGCCGTGGACGTCTCGGCACGCACGCGCACGACCGACGCGACGTGCCAGGATGCCGGGCGGCGGCTCACCCGTACCGTTCCTCACGCCACGGGTCGCCGCGCGGGTGGTAGCCGTTCTGCTCCCAGAACCCGGGCTTGTCGGTGGGCATCGTGATGAGCCCCTGCACCCACTTGGCGCTCTTCCAGAAGTAGAGGTGCGGCACGAGCAGGCGGGCGGGGCCGCCGTGCTCGGCGCTGAGCGGTTCGCCGTCGGCCTCGAAGGCGATCCAGCTCTTGCCGCCGAGCAGGTCGTCGAGGGCCAGGTTGGTGGTGTAGCCGCCGAAGGAGTGCACCATCGCGAAGCGGTGGGCCGTCTCGACCTCCGCGAAGATGCGGTCCAGCGACACCCCGCGCCAGGGCATGTCGAGCTTCGTCCAGTGCGTGACGCAGTGGATGTCGACGGTGACGTCCTCCACCCCGAGAGCCTCCAGCTGCGCACGATCCCACCGGTGCACGCCGTTCTCGGTGCCGACGGCGAACTCCCACGTGTCGGGTGCGACGGTGGGGGTGGGGCCGGCGGACAGCACGGGCCAGTCGGTCACCAGGCTCTGCCCGGGAGGAAGTCGCGGATCGCGCTCGCGGCGGCGGCCTCCGAAGCCGCGGGTGATGAACGACATGGCATCCCTTCGCCGGGGTCGATGCGTGGATTCACCTTAGCCATCCGTCCGGGGGCGGAACAGGGGCCGACGAGCGGAGGAGATCCGTGCGGCGGAGGACGAATGGGTCGGGATCCTTACTCCGCCGGCCGGATCTCCTCCCCTCGCCGAGGCTCCCACCCGCCGCGGCCCGGCCGAGGACCCACTAGCGTTGTCCCGCGGCGTGCACGCGCCGCATCCCTCACCCCCGGGAGAAGCGCATATGTCGGTCGGTCTGCTCGCCGTCGTCGATGACATCCTCAGCGCGGCCCTCAAGGCCAGCGCCAAGACCGCGGGTGTGGTCATCGACGATGCCGCTGTCACCCCTCAATACGTGCAGGGGCTCACGCCTGCTCGCGAGCTGCCGGTGGTGTGGAAGATCGCCCTCGGCAGCATCGTCAACAAGTTCGTCATCATCATCCCGATCGCGCTGCTGCTGACGGCCTTCGCGCCGTGGGTGCTGCCGTATCTGTTGATCATCGGTGGCGGCTTCCTCTGCTTCGAGGGAGCCGAGAAGGTTCTCGAGTGGTTCGGCGTGCACCACGGCACGCACGACGACGGCTCGCGCGATGAGAAGAAGCTCGTGCTGGGCGCGGTCCGCACCGACCTCATCCTCAGCACCGAGATCATGCTGATCGCGTTGTCCAGCCTCGATCCCGACTTCGGGATCTGGATGACGCTGGGCGCGCTACTGGTCATCGGCCTCGCGATGACGGTCGTCGTCTATGGCGCGGTGGCGCTGCTGGTCAAGCTCGACGACATGGGTCTGCGCCTGATGAAGAGCCCGTCGCGCAAGGTCCGCCGTTTCGGCGTGCGCATCGTGGCATCCATGCCCGCGGTGTTCCGCGTGATCAGCATCGTCGGGACGGTCGCCATGCTGTGGGTCGGCGGGCACCTCGTGCTGCAGAACCTCGCCGAGACGTTCTGGTCGGGCCCGTACGACCTCGTGCACGTGGTCACTCACGCCATCGAAGCGGCGGGACCGGTCGTGGTCTGGATCGTCGAGACGGCTATCTCCGCCGTCTTCGGCCTGGCGCTGGGGCTCATCATCGTGGGCGTGGTGATGGGTATCTCGCGCCTGACCCGCCGGGGCGCTCCCGCCGCCCACTGACTGCGGTGCCGGCGCCTCGCGCACGCTCGAGTCAGTCGAGCAGCGAGTGCTCGCCGAGGCGGTGCCAGCTGCGGTTGTAGTACACCAGGGCAGCGCCGGCCTCGCCGGGCTCGAGGTCGCGTTCGACGTCGACCTGCAGGGCTTGAGCGGCGATGACGGTGGAGCCGCCGGCATCCATGCGGCTGACGACCTTGCACCGCAACCACGCGCGCACACCGTGGTAGACCGGCTCGCCGGTGGCCAGGCGCGACCACGCGGAGGTGTCGGCGAAGCGGTCGAGGCCGCTGGTCGCCCCCGCACGGGCGAGCGAGATGTCCTCGGCGTCGAGCAGGTGCACGACGATCGTGTCGGCCGCGATGATCGTCGGTGTCGCCGACGACAGCGCCGACACCGAGAAGATGAGCAGCGGCGGATCGGCGCTCACCGACGACACCGACGAGGCGGTGAGGGCCACGGGGCCGTTCTCGCCGTACGCGGTGATGACCGCGATCCCGCCCGGGTGACCCCGGAACGCGCGCTTGAAGTCGTCGGCCGACACCGACGTGCCGATGGCGGGAGTGCTGTCGGGGGTCCCGTGTGCAAGCGAGCTCATACCTACGACGGTAGGCGCTCCCGGGCGAAACAGCGCGGGATGGCGCAACACGATGAAACGCGGCTCCTGCTGCGGGGTGTCGGGGTGCGGATCGATCCGCGGGCGCGGGGCGACGGCCCGGATCAGGCCGACTCGACCTCGGCGACCTTCGGCCGGGGTGTCTTGGGCGACCCGAACCGACGGGCAACCCGTCGCGCGAGGTGGTGGCTGGGCCGTTCGACGAGGCGGAAGAAGACCTCCGCCAACCCGAGCGCGACGACGATCACGATCGGCGAGAGGAACAGGGGGTTGATGGACTCGGGCAGCAGTCGACCGAACGCCACGATCATCGGCTCGTGCACGAGGTAGAGGCTGAACGACCGCGTGCCCAACCAGCGCAGCGGGCGCACGCTGAGGGCGGCGCCCAGGCCCGGCGAGAGGATGACGAGGATGACGAGGAGTGCGGCCCCGAGCACCTGCAGCACGCGGGTCGCCGGTGCGACGAGGTCGAGGACGCCCTCGATGAGCGGGAGCGCGAACACCATCCAGTAGCTGGTGATCAACAGAACGGTCAGCACGCCCAGCCAAGCGAAGACCGGCGTGGGGTTCCGCAGCCGGTCGCGGAGCGCCGTCAGCCGGTCCCATTCGAAGGCGATGAGGCAGCCGAGCGCGAAGATGGGCAGCTGGAAGAGGACGCCGAGCGCGTAGGGGCGCTCGATCGGTCCCTCGTACGCACCGACGACCAGCAGCGCCAGAACGAACGCGACCTTCAGAGCAATGCCGCGGCGCCACTTGGCGGCGAACAGGATGAACAGCGGCAGCAGGAGCGAGAAGATGATCTCCCACTTCAGCGACCACAGCACGGTGTTCGTCATCCCGGGCTGCGCCGGGACGATGAGGATCAGATCACGCAGGATGCCGAGCGGCACCGGATCCATGTGGATCTGGAGGAACCGGCTTCCCTCCACGAGGTCGGGGAGCGCGTAGATCCAGATCAACGCCACGCCCACCGAGGCCCAGACGGGGATGTAGAGCCGCACGAGGCGACTCGGGTAGTAGGCGCGCCAGTTCATCCGCGTGTGGCGGGCGGGAAGGCAGAGCACGAAGCCGCTCAGCACGAAGAACACGAAGACCGCGACCGACCCTTCCCACGGCAGGTGGAGAGGCGTGTGGGTCAGCCACCACATCGCCTCGCCGGGCGAGGTCGTGGGGCGCGGGTCGGCGAAGGGGGTGACGAAGGAGTCCGACAGCAGCAGCGAGTGCAGAAGGACGACCACCATCGCGGCGACGCCGCGGAGACCGTCAAGGCCCTCGATCCTGCGCGATCCTGCGGTCGACGGCGGCTCGGTCTTCGTGGCGTCGCTGTTCATGTGTTCTTCCCCCTGGCTGTTTCCCCGGCGTCAGCATAGGGACTCGGCGTCACGGACGTGTAACGCGCAGGTGGCCGCGCGGGTCTTCCTGCTCACATCGAACGAGAAGGACCCGGATGCCGTGGCATCCGGGCCCTTCTCCGACGGGCTCAGCGCAGCAGTGGCACAGCCCCCACCAGCACGCCGACGGCGAGCATGACGAGCGAGACGACCGTGGCGCGCCACAGCACCTTCTTGTGGTGGTCGCCGAGGTTGACGCCGGCGAGCGAGACGAGCAGCAGGATCGCCGGGACCAGCGGGCTCTGCAGATGGACGGGCTGGCCGGTGATCGAGGCGCGGGCCATCTCGACCGGAGCGATGCCGTAGTTCGCGGCGCTCTCGGCGAGCACCGGCAGGATGCCGAAGTAGAACGCGTCGTTCGACATGAAGAACGTGAACGGGATCGACAGCACGCCGGTGATGACGGCGAGGAACGGGCCCATCGACGACGGGATGACGTCGGTGATCCACGCGGCCATCGCGGTGACCATGCCGGTGCCGTTGAGCACGCCGACGAGGACTCCGGCGGCGAGCACCATCGACACGACGCCGACGATGCTGGGGGCGTGGGCGACGATCTCGTCGGCCTGGCCGCGCAGCTTCGGGAAGTTCACGATGAGGGCGAGGGCCGCACCGACCATGAAGACGAACGCCAGCGGGAAGATGTCCATCACCAGCAGCACCATGACCGCGACGGTGAGCGCCAGGTTGAACCAGATGAGCTTCGGGCGCAGCGTCGCGCGGTTGGGGTCGAGCATCGTGTCGGCCATCGCGGTGTCGGCGACGTCCACGAGCTGCGGGGCGGCGACGGCGTCGCGACCGCCACGGACCGTCACGACGTTGCCGGTGCGCAGCGATGCCACGGCGCCGGGCTTGGGCTCCGCGCCACGCACGAGGGCCGGTCCGCCGAGGCGACCGAAGACACCGGGGGTGCCGAACTTCGAGGTGTCGACGGACCCTGCCAGGCGCTTTCGCTCGGAGAGCCCCAGGAACCAGGCGAAGGTGAGCGCGACGATCAGGCCGGCGAGAAGCGAGGGGATCATCGGCACGAACACATCGGTGGGCTGCAGTCCCAGCGCTGTCGCGGCGCGGATGGTCGGGCCGCCCCACGGCACGATGTTGAGCGTGCCGTTCATCAGGCCCGCGACGCAGGTGAGCACGACAGGGCTCATGCCCAGGCGCAGGTACAGCGGCAGCATGGCCGAGGTGGTGATGATGAAGGTGGTTGAGCCGTCGCCGTCGAGCGACACGGCGCCGGCGAGGATCGCGGTACCCAGCACGATCTTCGCCGGGTCGTCGCCGAGGAAGCGCGTGATCACGCGGATAAGCGGGTCGAACAGGCCGACGTCGATCATGATGCCGAAGTACATGATCGCGAAGAGCAGCAGCGCGGCGGTCGGCGCCATCTTGCCGATCGCGTCGATCACCATGTCGCCGAGGCCGAAGCCCGCGCCGGCGATGAGGCCGAAGACCGTCGGGACGACGATGAGGGCGACCATGGGGGTCATGCGCCGCGTCATGATCAGGGCCATGAACGACAGGACCATGAGGAAGCCGAGGGCCACGAGCACCCCGTCGGCGGGCGTGTAGGCCACCGGGTACTCGGCCGTTTCAGCCGCAAGGATCAGGGGGGTCATCGCGACTCCTTCGTCGGGACGGGCGCGGCTCTCGCGCTCTCGATGCGGTGACACTACGGATGCGGACCCTCTCGGCGCGCGCTTGCTCGCATTGCGCGGGGTTTTGCGCGTACCGTGAGTTCTGCGCATTTCGCGCACGGGTCATCCCGTTCGAAGGAGAGGTGCGCCATGCGGTTCGCCACGCGGATGCTGGTCGTGCAGGTCGCCACCCAGGTCGCCGTCGTCGCCGTGTGCACCGCCGTCTTCGCCGGGCTCGGGGTGCAGCAGCTCAAGGCCGAGGCCGACTCGTCGGCCCTGAACATCGCGAGATCCGTCGCGGAGTCGCCCCAGGTGCGCGACCTCGTCTCCGAGTTCTCCGCCGACCCCGGGACCCCGGATGCCACGACCCTGCGTGACGGCGTGCTCCAGCGATACGCCGCCGACGTCACCGACCGCACGGAGGGCCTGTTCGTGGTCATCACCGACGATCACGGCATCCGTCTCGCCCATCCGGATCCCGATCGCCTCGGCCAGGTCGTCAGTACGAGCTTCGCCGACGCGCTCGCGGGCCGGGAGGTCGTGACGTGGGAGGTCGGGACGCTGGGGGAGTCGGCCCGGGCGAAGGTTCCCGTCTACCCGCCCGACGGCGGTGCTCCGGTGGGCGAGGTGAGCGTCGGCTTCGAGCGGGCGAGCGTCTTCGACGACCTGCCCACCCTGATCGCCGGTATCGCCGTCGCGGTGCTGCTCGCCGTCGCCATCGGTGCGCTCGTCGCGTTGCTGATGCGTCGCCGTCTCGAGCGGCTCACGCTCGGCGTGCAGCCCGAGGAGCTCGCCGCCCTCGTGCAGACCCAGACCGCCGTGCTCGAGAGCGCCGACGAGGGGGTCCTCGCTGTCGACGACGCGGGGGTCGTGCGCGTATGCACCGCCGCCGCCGAGCGTCTGCTCGGAATCACGGACGCCGTCGGCCGACCCCTCGCCGACCTCGCTCTCGCGCCGGTCGTCGCCGCGGCGCTGGCCGGAGCGGGGGCGAGTACGGGGCTGCCCGTGGGCGACCGCGTGGTCTTCATCGACGTCCGCCCGGTGCGCCGGGGTTCTCGCGCGCTCGGCCGCGTGGCGGTGCTGCGCGACCGCACGGACGTGGCCGCGCTGTCGGGCAGGCTCGACAGCGTGCGGGCGATGGGCGACGCGCTGCGGGTGCAGCGCCACGAGAACGCCAATCGCCTCCACGCCGCGGTCGGACTCCTCGACGCCGCCCGCGCAGACGAGGCCCGCGCCTTCCTCGCCGACCTCGTCGATCGCGGCTCGGTCGACTGGGCGGTGCCCGGCATCGAGCTCGTCGGCGACGCCATGCTCCAGTCGTTCGTGGGAGCCAAGGCGCTCGCCGCCCGTGAGCGCGGAGTGGCTCTGCGCATCTCCGACGACACGTTCCTCCGCGGCACCGTCGACGACGTCGAAGACGTGGTGGCCGTTCTCGGCAACCTCGTCGACAACGCCGTCGCCGCCACGGCATCCGCTCCCGAGCCGCGCGAGGTCGAAGTGGCGGTACTCGGTGACGGTGACGCCGTCGTGCTGACCGTGGCCGACACCGGTGGGGGGATCGCCGACGTCGATGCCGTCTTCGCCGCTCGCGACCGCTCCGACGATCCCGCCGCGGTGCACGGCCTCGGTATCGGCCTGCCCCTCTCGCGCGAGTTCGCGCGACGCCGCGGCGGAGACGTGTGGATCGTCGACCCCGGCGGCGACGGACGTGGGGCCGTCGTGGCCGCGCGCCTCCCGGGGGTTTTGCGCGGCACCGATCACGGCCCCGCATCGAGAGAGGAAGACGCCGAATGACCGACATCCGTGTGCTCGTCGTCGATGATGACTTCCGCGTCGCCGGGCTCCACCGCGACGCCGTGGCGACCCGCCCGGGTTTCGTCGCGCTCGAGCCCGCGCGCACGATCGGCGAGGCCCGCACAGCCCTCTCCACGCACAGCCCCGACCTTCTGCTCGCCGACGTGTACCTGCCCGACGGTGACGGGGTGGAACTCGTGCGCTCGGCGGGCGTCGACGCCTTCGTGCTGTCGGCGGCGACGGATGCCGCGACCGTCCGCCGCGCCTTCACCGCCGGCGCCCTCGCCTACCTCGTGAAGCCCTTCGACACGCGCGTGCTCGCGGAGCGGCTCGACCGCTACGCCCGCTATCGCAACCTCCTCGCCAGTACTCGGCCCCTGACGCAGGACGACATCGACCGGGCGGCGTCCGTCATGCGCGGGGAGCGCGAAGGGCCCTCGCTGGCCCGCTCGGCGACCGAGCAGACGGTGCTGGCGGCGCTCGGCGCCGAAGAGGCTTCGGCGTCAGAGGTGGCCGAGCGTACCGGCGTCTCGCGTGCGACCGCGCAGCGTCACCTGACGACGCTGGCGGAGCGGGGCCTGGTGCAGGTGAGTCTGCGGTACGGCGCGACCGGGCGCCCCGAGCACCGCTTCCGCGCCGGCGCCTGAGCCATCCTGTCCCCGCGCCGTCGTCTCTGTCCGCCGAAGTTCAGGCTTCCAGCACCGCCCACCCGCGCGGGCCCAGCTCGATCCGCCCGTCGACCGGTGCGCCCTCCCCGGCCACCAGCCCCCGCCCGTCGGCGACAGGCAGCGACACGGGCTTCTCGCCGATGTTCAACGCCACCACCACCGCGTCGTCGCCCACCGCCGTGCGCAGCGAGACCGCGGTGTTCGACACCTCGATGACGTCGGTGTGTGCGCGCCAGAGCCAGGGCTTCCGCCGCCGCAGAGCGATCAGCGCCTGGTGGGCCTGCAGGATGCGTTGATCGGGCTTGATCTCGCCGGGGTGGGCGGGGAAGGCCGGTCGCACGGCGTCATCACCGCCCAGTCGCTCCTCCTTGACACCCGTCCAGCCGAACTCGTCGCCGGCGTACACCGAGGGTGTACCGGCCACGGCGAACAGCACCGCGAGAGCGTGCGGCACGAGGTCGACGCCCACTGCCGAGGCGATGCGGGTGACGTCGTGGTTGCCGACGAAGGTCTGCGGCACGAATGTCGCGAGCAGCGCGTCGTGTCGCTCGATGGCGTGGCTCAATTCGAAGAGGTTGCGGTCGCTCAGGCCATGCCAGATGCCCTGCCACAGCTCGTACTGCGTGAGGGAGTCCATGCTCGACGTGCGGACGATCTCGACCGCGTCCCCATGGATCACCTCGCCGAGGAACCACGCGTCGGGGAAGCGCTCGCGTACCCTCGGCAGCACCTCGGCCCAGAACGACGACGGCACCGCGTACGCGGCATCCAACCGCCATCCGTCGATCCCGCGGTCGAGCCAGTGGCACATTACGTCGACGACGAGGTCGACCGCGGCGGGAGAGGAGTGATCGAGCGCGACGAGGGCGTCGTGACCCTCGAACACGTCGGCCTCGAACCGCCCGTCGGTCCATCGTCCCCGGAACAGGTGCGGCCCGTCCTCGGTGAGCGCGTCGAACGCCGGATGCCCCCGCCCCACGTGGTTGAAGACGCCGTCGAGCAGGATCCGGATGCCGCGCTCCCGCGCCGCGGCGACCAGCCGCGCGAAGTCCCCGTCGTCGCCCAGACGCGGGTCGATGCGGAAGTGGTCGACGGTGTCGTAGCCGTGGGTCTCGGAGGCGAAGACGGGCCCGAGCAGCAGACCGTTGAGCCCGAGCGAGATGACGTGGTCGAGCCACGGCTCGAGGCGTTCGAGACGGTGCACGGGCTCGGCATCCGGATCGACGCCGTCGCGGATCGGCGCTCCGACGAAGCCCAGCGGGTAGACGTGCCACCAGATGACGTGTTCGGGCCAGTCGGTCATGCGTGCTCCTTCGGGCGGCGGTAGGGGTGCCGGATCGGTTCGACGCTATCGGCGTCGTCTCTTCGCCCCGCCGGGGTTGCGTCCCCGTCACCGCGGCCCGAAGCGCGGCGTCATCCCGACACGTCGCACGGCGGGACCCTCACGCCCGCGCCCGGTCCTCCGGCAGAGCGAAAGCGGCGAGATCCAGCGCGCGGGTGCGCGCGGCTTCGACCGCGGCGGCCACCGCCCCGATCGAGACGATGTCGGCCCCGAGCGTCGAGGCGACGATCGTCGGCGGCGGGAGGTGCAACGAGTCGGGGATCGCGTCGATCGCGGCCGCGATGATCGGTCCTGCACCGGCGGCGATCGCGCCCGACACCACGACGCGCTCCACGTCGAACAGGCTGCCGAACACCGCCGCGACCCCCGCGAGCGCCCCACCGACCTCGCGTGCGACCGCGAGGGCTCCGGCGTCGCCCGCGGCTGCCAGATCCAGCACGGTCTTGGCTTCGATGGACTCCGGGTCGACGTCGCGAAGCGCACTGTCTGACGGCAGCGAACCGGATGCCAGGGCGGCGCGCGCCGCGTCGACGCACCGCGGTGCGAGTCCCCAGGCGCTGCCGACACCCTCCACGCGGTCGAAGGCGACCGTCTCGCCGGCTCCGCCGTGCGTGCCGCGGAGCAGACGACCGTCGACGCTGATTCCGGCGCCGAATCGTTCCCCGGCCAGCAGCGCGACGAAGTCGTCGCAGCCCACGGCGGCACCGTGCGAACGCTCGGCGACGGCGGCGAGGGTGGCGTCGTTCTCGACGCGCACCAACGGCGCCCAGGCGGCGAAGGTGTCGACGAAGTCCGGGTTCATTCGGGCCCAGAACCCGTCGTGGTGCACCGGCGACCGGCCCGCCCTGTTCACGGGGGCGGGCACCCCGACGCACAGGGCGACGATTTCGCCGCGCGTGCGTCGTGCGCGGGTGAGGGCGGCGTCCACCGTTGCTTCCGCTGCCCGCCGGCGCCTGTCGGGGGCGTCGAGCTCGGGGTCGACGGTCAGTCGCGAGGTGCCGAGGGTGCGGCCACGCAGGTCGGCCACCGACGCGGAGAGGTGTCCGCGACCGGCGTCGACGCCGACCACGACCCCGGCTTCCGGGCGGAAGGCGAAGCGGCGAGCCGGGCGGCCCTTGGAGTACTCGCCGACCGCGCGGGCGTTCGGCATCTCGGCGAGGAGTCCGCGGGCGGATAGCTCGTCGAGCACATCGATCGCCGTCGACCGGGTCAGGCCTACGGCGGCGATCACGTCGCTGGCGGTGAACGCCTCGGCGTCCCAGGCGTGGCCGAGCACCGTGTCGAGGTTGTGGCGGCGCAGCGACGGCGTCGTCGTGGTGGCATCCATCGTCACTCTTGACCCCTTTCGCTTCCGATGCAATACTGCCTGCACGACATTGATTTGGCGAGTAGATTTACTGGCTGATACAACATATTCGCAGTGCGGCGGAGGAGGCAGAAGGTGTCGACGAAGATCAGGGCGAGGCGACGATGGGTCGCGGCGACCACCGTGGGGGTGCTCGGGGCGGCGATGCTCGCCGGGTGCTCGACCGATGGACGCGAGACCATCCGGTTCACCTTCAGCAAGCGTGAGGCGCTGTCGTTCATGAACGACGTCGTCGCCGAGTACAACGCGTCGCAGGACCGCGTGCGCGTCGAGATGGACAGCTCGGGTGTCGACGTGGTCTCGGCGAGCTTCGTGCGCGGCAATCCGCCCGACATCATGCTGGCGAACTACAACTACGAAGTCGCCCGCTTCGTGCAGCGCTGCGCACTGAGCGACCTCAGCGGCACCGAGGCGGCGGGCACCGTGCGCGAGGACCTGCAGCCGCTGCTCGATCAGTACGGCTCGTGCGAGGGGCGCACGAGCGCGCTGCCGTACTCGGTGATGGCCGCGTCGGTGATCTACAACAAGCAGATCTTCGAGCAGCTGGGCCTCTCCGTTCCGACGACCTACGACGAGCTGCTCCAGGTCTCCGACACGCTCAAGGCCAACGGTGTCACGCCGTTCTACGGCACGTTCAAAGACGACTGGACCGTGGCCCAGGGCTGGTACGACTACTCCGTCGGGGGCTCTCTCGACGTGCTCGACTTCTTCGACGGCCTCGCCGCAGAGGGCGCCGAGGTGGGGCCCGAGTCGCAGGTCTCGTTCGCCAAGGATTTCACCGAGCCGATGGACCGCATGCTCGAGCTCGCACGGGACTACACGAACCCGGATGCCGAGAGCCGGGCCTACGGCGACGGCAACCTCGCCTTCGCGCAGGGTGAGGCGGCGATGTACTTACAGGGCCCCTGGGCGCTCGGCGAGATCGCGAAGACCGCGCCCGACCTCCCCGTCGGCACCTTCCCACTGCCCATGACCGACGACCCCGACGACCTCGCGGTGCGCGTGAACATGGACCTCGCGGCGATCATCCCCGAAGCTTCCCGGCACAAGGATGCCGCGCGCGACTTCCTGGAGTACCTGTACACGCCCGAGATCATCGAGGCCTACAACGAGTCCCAGCTCGGCTTCGCGCCGACGAAGGACGCGCCCTCGCCGAGCGACCCGCGCGTCGCCGGGATGATCCCCTACTACGACGAGGGGCGCATCTACCAGGGCGCCTCGGTGCTCGTCCCCAAGACCATCCCCACCTTCAACTACGCGCAGGCGATGATCTTCGGCGCCTCGCCCGAGAGCACGCTGCGCACCATGGACGAGGACTGGTCGCGGCTCGCCTTCCGCCAGCCGCCGGCCTCGACCACCGACGCAGCCGTCGAGGAGGACGCGCGATGAGCACCACCACCACGATCGTCACGGGCGGGAAGGCGGCCGCGCGTCGCAGCACCCGCCGCGTGGAGCCGATCTACTACCTGTTCCTGCTGCCGACGCTCGTGTTGTTCACCCTGGCGATCACGGTGCCGGGGATCATCGGCATCTTCTTCAGCTTCACCGACTCCATCGGTCTCGGCGAGTGGAACTTCACCGGCCTGACGAACTACATCGCGATCTTCAGCGACCCGGCGATCCTGCAGGCCTATCTGTTCACATTCGGCTTCTCGGTGGCGACGGTCCTCGTCGTCAACGTCGCCGCGTTCCTGCTGGCGGTGGGCCTCACCTCCCAGATCCGGTTCAAGAAGGCGCTGCGCACGGTCTTCGTCATCCCGATGGTGATCTCGGGCATCATCATCGCCTACGTCTTCAACTTCCTCTTCAGCAACTCGGTGCCCGAGGCCGGAGCGTCGCTCGGCATCCCGTGGCTCGAGACGAGCCTTCTGGCCAACCCCGATCTCGCGTGGGTCGCGATCGTCATCGTCACCGCGTGGCAGGCGATTCCCGGCACGCTGCTCATCTACATCGCGGGGCTGCTGTCGGTCCCCGGCGACGTGTACGAGGCCGCCGGCCTCGACGGGGCCAGCAAGACCCAGCAGCTGCTGCGCATCACCCTGCCGCTCGTGGCCGGGTACGTCGTCATCAACATCATCCTGGGCTTCAAGGGCTTCTTGAACGCCTACGACATCATCGTGGGCCTCACCGGCGGTGGCCCCGGCACCGCGACCCGCAGCGTCGCGATGTCGATCATCCTCGGCTTCAACGGCGGCGATTACGCCTACCAGATGGCGAACGCGGCGCTGTTCTTCATCGTCGCCATCGTGATCTCGCTCCTCCAGCTCTCCCTCACCCGGGGAAGGAACACCCTGTCATGACCGCTCTCAACCAGCCCGCGCTCGCGTTCGAGCAGGCAGAACTCGCCGTCCCCGGCCGCCAGGGCACGAACGGCCGGGGCGACGGCCCCTCGCGGCGACGCGTGCGTCGCGTCGGCATGGAACGCATCAACTGGTCGACGACGACCATCCTGGTGCTCTGCTCCCTCACGGTGCTCCTGCCGCTGTACGTCACCGTCTCGATGGCGCTCAAGAGCGGCACGCAGGTCGTCGACGGCAATGCCTTCTCGTTCCCCTCTCCGATCAGCTTCGACGGGTTCGTCCAGGCGTGGACGCTGACGAGGTTCCCGGTGGGTCTCGCGATCTCCCTTCTGGTCACGGCCGGAACGGTCGTGGCGACGATCATCCTGGCGGCCTTCGCCTCGTATGCCATCGCTCGCAACTGGGATCGCAAGCTCTTCCGCTACTCGTTCTTCTACCTGCTCGCGGCCATGTTCATCCCGTTCCCCGTGGTGGCCCTGCCGCAGATCCAGCTGACCGGGCGGGTGGGGCTCGACAACCCCGTGGGCGTGATCATCCTCGCCACCATGTTCCAGTTGAGCTTCAGCGTGCTGCTGTTCACGGCGTTCCTGCGCTCGATCCCGCTCGAACTCGAAGAGAGCGCGCGCATCGACGGCGCGACCACCTGGCAGACCTTCTGGCAGCTGATCTTCCCGCTGCTGGCTCCGATGAGCGCGACGGTCGGCATCTTCGCGTTCCTCTATGCCTGGAACGACTTCATGATGCCCTCGCTCATCATCAGCGACCCGGCTCTGCAGACCCTTCCGGTGCGACAGAACCTCTTCCAGACGCAGTTCAGCAACAACTACAACGTCGCCTTCGCCTCCTACCTCATGGCCATGGCCCCCGCGATCGTCGCCTACCTGTTCACCCAGCGATGGGTGATGGCCGGCGTCACGCAGGGCGCCATCAAGGGCTGAGCAACCATCCCCTCGAAAGGAACAACCGTGACCACCGCCGCACCCTCCGTGCAGACCCGCGAACTCAGTGCCGCCCCCGACTGGTGGCGCCAGGCCGTGGTGTACCAGGTGTATCCCCGCAGCTTCGCCGACACCGACGGCGACGGCCTGGGCGACATCCGCGGGATCACCTCGCGCGTGCCGTACCTGGCGGAGCTGGGGGTGGATGCCATCTGGCTCAGCCCCTTCTACCCCTCCGACCTCGCCGATGGCGGGTACGACGTCGCCGACTACCGCGACGTCGACCCGCGGCTGGGGACACTGGCCGACATGGACGAGCTCATCGCGCAGCTGCACGCCCACGGCATCCGTGTCGTCGTCGACATCGTGCCCAACCACACCTCCGACAAGCACGCCTGGTTCCAGGAGGCGCTGGCCGCCGGTCGCGGCTCCGCGGCCCGCGGGCGCTACATCTTCCGCGAGGGCACCGGACCGGACGGTGCCGAGCCGCCCACCGACTGGGTCTCGGTGTTCGGCGGAGCGGGCTGGGAGCGCGTCGACGACGGGCAGTGGTACTTCCACAACTTCGACGTGTCGCAGCCCGATCTCGACTGGACCAACCCGGAGGTGCGCGCGGACTTCGTCAAGACTCTGCGCTTCTGGAGCGACCGGGGCGTCGACGGGTTCCGCATCGACGTCGCCCACATGCTCACGAAAGACCTGACGGAGCCGTTGCCCTCGCAGGCGAAGCTCGACGCGATGCCGCAGGACGGCAACCACCCCCTCATCGATCGTGACGACGTGCACGAGGTCTACGCCGAGTGGCGCGCGGTGTTCAACTCCTACGACCCGCCGCGCACGGCTGTCGCCGAGGCGTGGGTGCACCCCTCCCGCGTGCCGCTGTACGCGAGCATCGAGAGCCTGGGACAGGCGTTCAACTTCGACCTCCTCGAGGCCGACTTCGACGCGGGCCAGTTCCGTCGCATCGTCGCCGACAACCTCGAACTCGCCGCGCAGTCCGGCTCGTCGACCACGTGGGTGCTCTCCAACCACGACGTCGTGCGTCACGCCACGCGTTACGGGCTCCCGGATGCCGAGCGCGGCGACGACGGGCGTCCCACGCGCAAACACGGCAATGAGTGGTTGCTCTCCGGGGGGCGGACGCCGGTGCTCGACACGGCGCGCGGTGAGCGCCGGGCACGGGCGGCGGCGCTGTTCGTGCTGGGCCTGCCCGGCTCGGCGTACCTGTACCAGGGGGAGGAGCTGGGCCTTCACGAGGTCGCCGAGATCCCCGACGAGCAGCGTCAGGACCCGACGTTCTTCCGCAGCCCCGGCGTCGACCTCGGTCGCGACGGATGCCGCGTACCCCTGCCGTGGAGCGACGAGGGCCCCGCGTTCGGCTTCGGTTCGGGGGGCGCCCACCTCCCGCAGCCGGAGTGGTTCGGTGCATACGCCGTCGACCGCCAAGACGGCGACCCGGCGTCGACGCTGTCGCTCTACCGCCGCGCTCTCGACCTGCGGCACGCGCTGCAGACCGACGAGCAGCTGCAGTGGGTCGACGCCGACCGTGACGACGTGGTGGCCTTCGCGCGTCCGAACGGGTGGACCGTCGTGACGAACTTCGGCACCGAGTCGGTCGCGCTCCCCGCGGGCGAGGTGCTGCTGTCGAGCACCGAGCTCGAGGGCGATGCCCTCCCCGCCGAGACGACGGTCTGGCTGCGTCGCGCCTGACCCGCCGCCCGCCCCGCCGCGGAAGCCCCGGTGCCGTGTGCGCCGGGGCTTTCGCGCGCCCGCGACCGCCGCGAAAGCGGGGTCGAGTGTCCACGACACGCCGGTCGGTTCGCGGAGGTCCGGCGTGTCTTGGACGCTCGACCGGTGTCGTCCGACGTGCCTCAGCGCACCCGCACCCAGTCCTCGCCGCGGTGCTCGATCGCCCCGGCCGCGGCGAACGCGTGGAGCCACCCGCCCATGGGCCACACGCCCCACCGCTCGTGGAACGCGGCGCCGTTGCGCAGGATGTCGTCGAGGTGCTGCCACGGGGGAGAAGACACCGGATGCCACTGGTGGTAGGCGTCCGCACCGCCCACCCACCGCAGCTCGACGTCCCGCGCGCGAGCGGTCCAGGCCAGGTCCGTGTCCTCGGCGCCGTACCCCTCGTACCCGGGGTGGAAGCCCCCGATGCGGTGCCAGGTGGCAGGCGTCACGGCGAACGACAGCGACCAGAACAGGTCGTACTCCGTTTCGGACGCCGCCCGAGTCTCCCCGGCGGGCAAAGACGGTCGCGCCCGATGCGGGCGGGTGAGAAAGGGCAGGTCGACGGCGTAGTAGGGGCGCTGCACGCTCGCGAGGTAGGTCACCGCGCCGGCCAGCAGCCCCTCCGGGTGTGCGGCGGCCGCGGCGCGATAGGCGGAGAGCAGCTCAGGCCCGGGCAGGCAGTCCACGTCGAGGAACACCAGCAGTTCCGCGCCCGCCGCCATCGCGACCTCCGCCGCGCGGTTGCGTCCTTCGCCCACCCGCAGTCCGGACGGCCCGGGAGGCACGTGCAGCGTCAGGGTGCCGGCATCCCGGATGCCGTCGGGCGGTGTCTCGTCGAGCCACGCCTCCACACGCACGATGTCGCCCGCCACCTCGGCGAGCACGCGCCGTTGACGGTCGAGGTGCTCGCGGCGTGCGGCCGAGGCGACGGTGATGACGGCGGTCTTCACGGCAGTCTCTCCTCGATGACGGCGGCCATCCGCGCGGCGGCGCCGGCGACTCGCCACCGGGCCCAGTCGGGGGCATCCCCGGCCGCTCGCTCCACGAGGTCGACCAGCTCTTCGGCCGACACGTCGCCGTCGGCCCGCCGAGCCAGCCCCCACGCCTCGAGGCTCTCGGCGGTCGCTCGTTGCTCGTCGAAGGGGCGGTCCTGTCCGATCACGACGGCTCGGGCACCGGATGCCGCGAGGTCGGCGACGCTGTTCTGCCCGGCGGCGCTGACGACCACCGTGCTCCCCGTCAGCAGGGGCCAGGGATCGTCGACGCGCGAGGCGTCGTCATGCCCGACGGACGTGACGTTCCATCCCCGCTCGCTCAGGCGGCGGGTGAGCTCGCCGCGAATGTCCGCAGACAGCACTTGGCCGAGGAGCAGCACCCGACGCTCATCGACGGGGTCGGGCGCCTCCCGCTCGTCGAAGCGCGAGATCCCGCCCGTCCACGCGACGCGATCTTCGTGGGCGGCCAGCCCCGGCGTCGGAACGGCGCCCTCCGGCCACGGAGCGACGATCCGGTCGGCCAGGCCGTACGCGAGGGCGTGCGGGGCGTCCGTGCGCGTGCCCGGCTGGGTGACCGCGACCGTCCGCGCACCCAGCAGCCGCGCGAGCGCCACGACCTCGGCGCTGACGTCGACGACGAACGTCTGCAGATCGCGGGACGCGGCGGTCGCGGCGATCGTCGCGAGCCGCTCCCGGTGGCCCGGGTGACCGTGCGGCGCCCAGTGCAGGTGACCGTGGGCCGTCGGTTCGGCGTCGCGAGGGTCCACCCGCGTGCCGTCGGGGGCGTCGAACGGTTCGGCATCCGGGGGCAGCAGCACCCACTCGACGTCGGCCGCGAGCTCGGCGGGTCGGGGCATCGACGAGAACGCGATGACCGGTGCGCGCAGGTGCGGCTGCACGGCGAGGAATCTCGAGACGTGACCGAAGCCGTGATGGTGGACGTACCAGCCGATCACCACGACACCGCCGGCACGCGCCGTGCGGCGACGGGCTGAGCGGTGTGGGTGAGCACGCGTTCCACCTCGCGGTAGCGCTGGGCGAGGGAGTGCTGCTGCACGGCCGCCCGACGTGTCCACACACGCGTGAGGGGCTCGCGGACACCCTCCGCGGCGAGACGGGCCGCGGCCTGTCCGAGGGCGACCACGTCGCCGGGCATGACCGTCGCCGATCCCGGCATCCCCGCGAGCACTTCCGACACCCCTCCGATGTCGAAGGCCGCGACCGGTGTGCCGGTGGCGAGAGCCTCCGCGATGACGAGACCGAAGGGCTCCTCCCACATGGGCGTGACCAACGCGACGGCCGATGACCCCACCAGGCGGCAGAGGTCCGGTTGGTGAAGGGGCCCCACGTAGCGCGCGTGGGAGCCGAGACGGGGCACGATCTCCTGCTGGAAGTAGTCCGCGTCGCCGATCCGCCCCGCGAGCACGATGTGCGCGCCGGCCGAGCGTGCGGCTTCGATGGCCAGGTGAGGCGCCTTTTCGGGCACCACGCGACCCGACCACACCCACGAGGTCCCGCCCTCGCCGCGCGTCCACTGCTCGGTGTCGATGCCGTTGGGGAAGACGAACGCGTCGACACCCTCGATCGACCACGCCCGGGCCGTGGCCTGGCTCACCGCCACGAAGCGGTGCGGGCTGTCGACCACCTCCGCCGCCGCCTCCAGCATCGGCTCGAGCGGCGGGGTGTGCAGGGTCGTGACGACCGGGATGTCGGCCGTGCGGCTCCATCGGATGGGAGCGGGGTTCAGGCTGTGGTTGTCGACGACGTCGTACAGATGGCGGTCGGCGATGAGACGGTCGAGGGCGGCGTCGTAGGCGGCGTCGACGTCGACGGCGTAGCCCTCCGGGTATTCGGTGTCCGATGAGTGCTCGGGGCGCGTCCATTCGGGGACGGGCAGCCGGAATTCGGCCACGTCACCAAGGAAATCAGACCCGTCGGCGGCGCAGAGGGAGACCTCGTGGCCCCGGGCGCGCAACCATCGCACGCGGTCCCAGACGCACGCCTCGAGACCGCCGGCGTGCGGCTGGCGCAGGGGGTAGCGCGAGGGCGCGACGACGAGCACCCTCAGCGGTCGCGTCCCGCGGATCACGCGGCGACCTCCGCCGCGAGGGCGCGGCGGTACACGGCGACGTGCGCGGCGCGCACTCCGTCGAGTTCCGCGCGGCGCCCCGCTCGTCGCCGCTCCACCTCGGCGGAGCGCGCCGCCGATCCCGGAGCCGACGATGCCTGGTGCGTGGCATCCATGATCGCCCGGGCGAGCGAGACGGGGTCGCCCACGTCGAACGGGTGAAAGTCGGCGGGGTGCTGTGCGGCGATGTGTCCGACGGGGGTGCTGACGATGGGCACGGCGAGGTCGTAGCAGAGCTCCGCCCACCCCGACTGCGTGCCGTGGCGGTAGGGGAGTACGCACGCGTCGAGGTCGGCGAGCCACGCGGCCAGGGCGTCGTCGTCGAGGCGGGTTCCGCGCTCGACGGTGACGCCGTCGGCCCCCTCGGCGAGAAGGGCGATGGATGCCGCGGCCTCCGCGTCGCGGACCCGTTCGTTCATGCGCACCACGGCCTCGACGCGCGCGCCCTGCGCCCGCAGGTCGGCAACGGCGCGGACGAGGGTGGCGGTCGTTCCGACGCCGTCGATGTTGGGTCGGAGGTCCCTCAGGTGCACGCCCACGCGCAGGGCGTCGTGGCCATTCCCGGTGGGACGTCGTGCGTCGCCGAGCAGTGTGGGGTGGGGGATGACGGTGACGGGGCGACGGACGATGTCCCGCACCGAAGCTCCGGCGGTGTCGGTCAGGGCGATGAGCGCTTCGGCCCCGGCGGCCAGCACGGCTAGGGACGCGCGGTGGGTCTCCTGTGCGGTCAGCTGGGGGTTCTCGAGATCGTGCACGGTGTAGACGAGGGGCCGTCCCAGCCGGTGAAGGGTCGCGACCGTCGCCTGCAGTTCGTCGGGAGAGTAGGACTCGATCCCGAAATGCACATGGACCAGGTCGAATTCGTCGGCGTGAGCCTCGAGCCACTCCGGCAGTAGGACCTGCGGCGGCCACCACTGGCCGGCCGGGGCGCCCGGAGGCGGCGGGTCGGCGAGCAGCCTGACGCGATCAGGGTCGGTGATGGCGGAGACGTAGGGGTGGGACGACGGGACGGCGGCGACGCGAACCGGGGAAACGGTGGTGGCGACGATCTCTCTCCTCCTCGTGCAGTGATGTGGCGTGGCGTGCGTACGCGTACCGCATCGCCAGGCACATCGCAATGCAACGGGGCGGTTGGGACGACGATGACACCGACGGATACCTTCACATCATGGGTGGTGAGACGGCGCGGCTGCAGAGCCTTGCGGACCACGGCGACGCGGTGATAGCGCGGCGGCGGCACTACGGAGAATTCTTCGGCGAGATGCCAGTGCCGGAGAATTTCGGCCTGGTCGTGGGCAATTGCCAGGCGGAATCACTTCGGTTGGTCATCGCATCCGACGCTCTTCCCGCCATCCGCGTGCCGGCGGTGCACGAGCTCACCGCGACCGACGCGCAGCGCCTTCACACCCTCCTCGCCGGGGCCGCATTCCTCGTCGCCCAGCCCATCCGCGACGACTACCGCGACCTTCCGCTCGGCACGATGCAGTTGCGCGCCTCGCTTCCCCCGGCGGCCCGGCTGGTGACGGTTCCCGCCATCCGATTCGGAGGACTGCACCCGTTCCAAGCGGTGCTGCGTCTGCCCGCGTTTCCGGAGGATCCGCCCCTGGTCGCCTACCACGACGTCCGCGTCGTCGCCGAGGCCGCGGGAACTCCCGTTCCCGCCGAACTGCCACCGGCGGCGGTGCACGAGATCGCCGATGCGTCCGTCGCCGAGCTGCGTCGCCGCGAGGCTCTCGGTCTCGACGTCATGGCATCCGACCTCTTCGCCCCGGTCGTCGACGACCTCGCCCGCACCGTCAACCATCCCGGAAACGCCCTCTTCCTCCCGCTCGGGGAGCGTCTCGTCGCCGCCCTCGGCGCGCCCGGTCGCGTCGTCGATCCCGGTCGCCCCATCCTCGCGGGCGTCCGCGCGCCATTGGAGCGGTGGGTCGTCGACGCCTGGAACCTGGATGCCGCGCCCCGCCCCGACTGGACGGTCGCGGGCGAGACGCTCCCGGCAGAGAGCGTTCGCGAAGCGCATCTCGCGTACTACGCCGAACGTCCCGAGCTGCTCGCCGCCGTCGTCGCGCGGATGGCCCCCCTCCTCCGCACGTGGGCGGCCGCTGCGTGATGGCGTCCTCGATCCCGGATGCCACCCCGCCCGTGCTCCTCGTGCACCCGGGGCCGCACGGCGTCGCCGCCTACGCCCGCGAGATCGCGACCGAGGTGCTCGAGCAGCAGCCGTCGGCGCGGCTGAGCACTGCTGACGCGCTCGCGGCCGTCCCCCCGGGCACGCCCGTGCACGCTCACGTGACCGACCGGTTGTGGGGGTCTTCGCCCGAACAAGCGGCGCGTGTCGTCGTCGATCTGGCCGGCCGCCATCCGCTGTCGGTGACCTTCCACGACGTTCCCCAGGCGTCGGACGGCGAACGCAATCGCCCCCGCCGCCGCGCGTTCTACCGGTCGGTGGCGGAGGCCGCGCGCGGGGTGGCCGTGAACAGCGCGCACGAGCGGGAGCTCCTCCGCGAGGAGGGTGTCTGGAACGGCCCTGTCGCGATCGTTCCCCTGCCCGTCGAGACGGTCGAGCCGTCGACAGTCGTCGCCGGCGACGATGCGGTCGGCGTCCTCGGGTACTTCTACCCCGGCAAGGGGCACGACGAGACGCTGGCCGCGACGGTCGCGGCGGGGATGACCCGACTGACCGTGCTGGGACGCGCCTCCGACGGGCACGCCGAAGACCTCGACGCGTTCGTCCGTCGCGCGTCCGCCGCGGGCGTCGACGTCGAGGTGACGGGATGGCTCGACGATGCCGAGATGATCGCGCGGGCGCGTCGCGTCTCCGTACCCGTGATCGCCCACCGGCACGTGTCGGCGTCCGGCTCGCTGACGTCGTGGATCGGCTGGGGTCGCCGGCCCCTCGCCGTGCGCAATCGCTACATCGACGAGATGGTCGAGCTGCGTCCGGGCGCACTGCGCGTGGTCGATCCCGAAGACCTCGCCGCCGAGGTGGCGATCGCCCGCCACGAGGCGGTGCGCACCTGGCACGGTCTCGACCCCGTACCGTTCGGTCGGTCCGACGCGGCACGCGCCTACCGGCGTTGGTGGGCGGAGGTCTTCCCGTGAGCGCGGCCGCCGCCGAGGCAGGTGACCGGATGCCGTGGGTCCCGGGCAACCGGTGGGATCTCGTCGCCGACCGGCAGCCGGATCCTCCGCGGGTCAGCGTCATCGTGACGCACTTCGACCAGTCCGAGCAGCTGGCGCGGACGCTCGCCGCCCTGCAGCACCAAGACCACCCGGCCGAGCTCCTCGAGATCATCGTCGCCGACGACGGCTCGCCGACGGAGCCGGTCGTCCCCTCCGGTGTGCGGCTCGTCCGTCAGGACGACCGCGGGTTCCGGGCAGCCGCCGCACGGAATCTCGGTGCCGCCGCGGCTACGGGCGATGTCCTGTGCTTCCTCGACGCCGACACCACGCCCGAGCCGGAGTACGTGCGCCGCCTGACCCGCCTGCCCGCTCTCCTTCCCGAGGCGGTCACCGTCGGGCGCCGCCGCCACGCCGACCTGAGCGGGTTGGATGCCGAGACGCCGGTCGCCGAGGTCGGCCCCGCCCGCGAGTTGCCCGAGCCCGCGTGGCTCCGCGACGAGTACGCCCGCAGCGACAACCTCCTGCATGCCGACGACCGCTCATACCGGTTCATCATCAGCGCCGTCGCCGCCTGCTCCCGGGCCTTCTTCGATGAGATCGGCGGATTCGACGAATCGTTCTCCTCCTACGGCGGCGAGGACTGGGAGTGGGCGCATCGCGCTTGGCAGGCCGGGGCCGTACTGGCTCACGTTCCGGATGCCGTCGCCTGGCACGACGGTCCCGACTGGGCGGGACGTTCCGGTGAGGACCGCGTCCGCGAGGGCAATCGGCAGTCGTTGCTCCTCGCGCAGAAGATCTCCGTCCCCGGGTCGAGCGGACGCGGCCTGCTGCCGGCCACGCCCGATCTCGTGGTGCACGTCCCCGAGGGGCTCACGCCGTCCGCCGAGTTCGTTTGCGTCGATTCCGTGCTCGCGGCATTCCCTCTCGCGACGGTGGTGGTGCAGGCACCGACGCAGGAGTCGCTCGTGCGGGCCGACCCTCGCGTCCGCGTGGGAGCTGAGGGGTCCGGACTCGACGCGCGGGTGACACTCCGCCTCGACCGCGCTCTGCTGATTCAGGATGCCAGCCCCCTTGCGTTGGCGCTGGCTTCCCTGGGGCAAGGGTCTATCGGATCGATGACCCTTCTCGGCGACGACGGCGTCGTCCTGGGGCGTGCGGATGCGCGGCGCGCTCGCCGACGCGAGCGCCGGTGGGCGACGTCCGCCGGTTTCGACGAGGTGGCGCTGACGGTCGACGGGGTGCACGCCCTCCGCGATGAGCCGCACGTCGACGCGTGGGTGGGCGGCTGGGGAGGGGCCGAGCGCTTCGTGTGACGTCCGAGACGCGCGGCCGTCCGGTGCCGACGCGATCCGCTGGTTCTGCGACCGCCACGTCGCGACACGCCCGGGATGTGCGCGGATTCGCCGAGGTGGTCGGGCGCACGTAAGTTATTACTTGTTCGCCCCACAGGGGAGAGCGGAGCGGCCGAAAGGCCCCGCGTCCTCTCAAGCAGCGAACCGCCCCCAACACCAGTACTTGAGAGTCTCGGCTCGCTCGGCTACAGTTGGGATCTGCCACTCGGCGCACACCTTCAGCTCGTCTACTCCCTCTCGGAGTGAGATCCTGCTGGTCTGGGAGCCGAACATGGCATTCATATCGTGAACTGCCTCACGGGTTGGTCGGAAGACTGTTTCTGTGGGTGCGTCCGTTCCTTGAGAACTCAACAGCGTGCACTTGTCAAATGCCAATTTTATTCCTCGTCGGTCTTCGGACTGGTGAGAATTCCTTTGGATCAAAGACCAGCCCTTCCGGGGGTTGGCATTATGGATTCGTCAGTAATGATGTTTTCTCTTTGGTCAGTTTCGAACTCGCTGCGGCATCGTTTTCCCGGTGTTGTGGTTTTTTTCTTTTACGGAGAGTTTGATCCTGGCTCAGGATGAACGCTGGCGGCGTGCTTAACACATGCAAGTCGAACGGTGAAGCCAAGCTTGCTTGGTGGATCAGTGGCGAACGGGTGAGTAACACGTGAGCAACCTGCCCTGGACTCTGGGATAAGCGCTGGAAACGGTGTCTAATACTGGATATGAGCCTCTATCGCATGGTGGGGGTTGGAAAGATTTTTTGGTCTGGGATGGGCTCGCGGCCTATCAGCTTGTTGGTGAGGTAATGGCTCACCAAGGCGTCGACGGGTAGCCGGCCTGAGAGGGTGACCGGCCACACTGGGACTGAGACACGGCCCAGACTCCTACGGGAGGCAGCAGTGGGGAATATTGCACAATGGGCGGAAGCCTGATGCAGCAACGCCGCGTGAGGGATGACGGCCTTCGGGTTGTAAACCTCTTTTAGCAGGGAAGAAGCGAAAGTGACGGTACCTGCAGAAAAAGCGCCGGCTAACTACGTGCCAGCAGCCGCGGTAATACGTAGGGCGCAAGCGTTATCCGGAATTATTGGGCGTAAAGAGCTCGTAGGCGGTTTGTCGCGTCTGCTGTGAAATCCCGAGGCTCAACCTCGGGTCTGCAGTGGGTACGGGCAGACTAGAGTGCGGTAGGGGAGATTGGAATTCCTGGTGTAGCGGTGGAATGCGCAGATATCAGGAGGAACACCGATGGCGAAGGCAGATCTCTGGGCCGTAACTGACGCTGAGGAGCGAAAGGGTGGGGAGCAAACAGGCTTAGATACCCTGGTAGTCCACCCCGTAAACGTTGGGAACTAGTTGTGGGGACCATTCCACGGTTTCCGTGACGCAGCTAACGCATTAAGTTCCCCGCCTGGGGAGTACGGCCGCAAGGCTAAAACTCAAAGGAATTGACGGGGACCCGCACAAGCGGCGGAGCATGCGGATTAATTCGATGCAACGCGAAGAACCTTACCAAGGCTTGACATACACCAGAACACCGTAGAAATACGGGACTCTTTGGACACTGGTGAACAGGTGGTGCATGGTTGTCGTCAGCTCGTGTCGTGAGATGTTGGGTTAAGTCCCGCAACGAGCGCAACCCTCGTTCTATGTTGCCAGCACGTAATGGTGGGAACTCATGGGATACTGCCGGGGTCAACTCGGAGGAAGGTGGGGATGACGTCAAATCATCATGCCCCTTATGTCTTGGGCTTCACGCATGCTACAATGGCCGGTACAAAGGGCTGCAATACCGTGAGGTGGAGCGAATCCCAAAAAGCCGGTCCCAGTTCGGATTGAGGTCTGCAACTCGACCTCATGAAGTCGGAGTCGCTAGTAATCGCAGATCAGCAACGCTGCGGTGAATACGTTCCCGGGTCTTGTACACACCGCCCGTCAAGTCATGAAAGTCGGTAACACCTGAAGCCGGTGGCCCAACCCTTGTGGAGGGAGCCGTCGAAGGTGGGATCGGTAATTAGGACTAAGTCGTAACAAGGTAGCCGTACCGGAAGGTGCGGCTGGATCACCTCCTTTCTAAGGAGCATCTGGCATCAGCGGGCTTCGGCTTGGTGGTGTCCAGGCGCCGGATCAGACCGTTCGTGTCTGCCGGTAGCTCATGGGTGGAACATTTGACTTGGTGCTCATTTTGATGGTTTTGGATCTAGTACGCAGCTTGCTGTGGGAACGGTTCGGGGTCGGAGGGGTGGGTACATGCACGCTGTTGGGTCCTGAGGGGCCGGGCGCTGATCGCGTCAGTCTTTGGGCTGGGTGGTTGGTGGCTGTTCCTCTGGGCCTTCTTTGGCTTCACCGGTTGGTGGGGTGGGAGGGGGTTCCGCCCGTACTTTGAGAACTACACAGTGGACGCGAGCATCTTCGACATGATCCTTCGGGATGGTGTCGTGAAGATGATCTTAAAGATCATTAGTCAATTTTTTGACGATTCAACTCATGTGATTTCAAGTCTTTAAGAGCAAACGGTGGATGCCTTGGCATCTGGAGCCGAAGAAGGACGTAGCAATCTGCGATAAGCCTCGGGGAACTGATAAGCGAGTTTTGATCCGAGGGTGTCCGAATGGGGAAACCCCGCCAGGGCGCGTGCGTGCCTGGTGACTCCCGCCTGAATATATAGGGCGGGTAGAGGGAACGTGGGGAAGTGAAACATCTCAGTACCCACAGGAAGAGAAAGCAAAAGCGATTCCGTGAGTAGTGGCGAGCGAAACCGGAAGAGGCTAAACCTAGCGTGTGTGATAGCCGGCAGGTGTTGCACGTTGGGGGTTGTGGGACTTTTCTGATTGTTCTGCCGAGCAGTCGACGTGACAAGAGGGTATAGACGAACGGTTTTGAACGGCCGGTCATAGAGGGTGCGAACCCCGTAGTCGAAATGCCTGTTCTTGGCGTGAAAAGTATCCCAAGTAGCACGGGGCCCGAGAAATCCCGTGTGAATCTGTCAGGACCACCTGATAAGCCTAAATACTCCCAGATGACCGATAGCGGACAAGTACCGTGAGGGAAAGGTGAAAAGTACCCCGGGAGGGGAGTGAAATAGTACCTGAAACCGTTTGCTTACAAACCGTTGGAGCCTCCTTAGTAGGGGTGACAGCGTGCCTTTTGAAGAATGAGCCTGCGAGTTAGCGATACGTGGCGAGGTTAACCCGAGTGGGGTAGCCGTAGCGAAAGCGAGTCTGAATAGGGCGATTCAGTCGCGTGTCCTAGACCCGAAGCGAAGTGATCTATCCATGGCCAGGTTGAAGCGACGGTAAGACGTCGTGGAGGACCGAACCCACTTAGGTTGAAAACTGAGGGGATGAGCTGTGGATAGGGGTGAAAGGCCAATCAAACTTCGTGATAGCTGGTTCTCTCCGAAATGCATTTAGGTGCAGCGTTGCGTGTTTCTTGCCGGAGGTAGAGCTACTGGATGGCCGATGGGCCCTACAAGGTTACTGACGTCAGCCAAACTCCGAATGCCGGTAAGTGAGAGCGCAGCAGTGAGACTGTGGGGGATAAGCTTCATAGTCGAGAGGGAAACAACCCAGACCACCAACTAAGGTCCCTAAGCGCGTGCTAAGTGGGAAAGGATGTGGAGTTGCTTTGACAACCAGGAGGTTGGCTTAGAAGCAGCCACCCTTGAAAGAGTGCGTAATAGCTCACTGGTCAAGTGATTCCGCGCCGACAATGTAACGGGGCTCAAGCACGCCACCGAAGTTGTGGCATTGACATTTTTGGTAGGCCTTCGTGGTCCAGCCGTGTTGATGGGTAGGAGAGCGTCGTGTGGCGAGTGAAGCGGCGGGGTGACCCAGCCGTGGACGCTACACGAGTGAGAATGCAGGCATGAGTAGCGAAAGACGTGTGAGAAACACGTCCTCCGAAAGACCAAGGGTTCCAGGGTCAAGCTAATCTTCCCTGGGTAAGTCGGGACCTAAGGCGAGGCCGACAGGCGTAGTCGATGGACAACGGGTTGATATTCCCGTACCGGCGAAGAACCGCCCAAGCTAATCCAGTGGTGCTAAGAGTCCTAACCAGGAATGGATGGATCCCTTCGGGGTGAAGCCGTCTTGGCGAACGCTCGACCCCATGCTGGTGCGGTTAGCGTATTAACAGGTGTGACGCAGGAAGGTAGCCCAAGCCAGGCGATGGTAGTCCTGGTGCAAGTGCGTAGGCCGACTCTTAGGCAAATCCGGGAGTCATACAGGCTGAGACACGATGCGGATAAAAAGTGGGTGATCCTATGCTGCCGAGAAAAGCATCGACGCGAGGTTCAAGCCGCCCGTACCCCAAACCGACTCAGGTGGTCAGGTAGAGAATACCAAGGAGATCGAGAGAATCGTGGTTAAGGAACTCGGCAAAATGCCCCCGTAACTTCGGGAGAAGGGGGGCCATCCACTTATTAGGACTTGCTCCGAAAGGGTGTGGTGGCCGCAGAGACTAGTGGGTAGCGACTGTTTACTAAAAACACAGGTCCGTGCCAAGTCGCAAGACGATGTATACGGACTGACGCCTGCCCGGTGCTGGAAGGTTAAGAGGACCGGTTAGCCGCAAGGCGAAGCTGAGAATTTAAGCCCCAGTAAACGGCGGTGGTAACTATAACCATCCTAAGGTAGCGAAATTCCTTGTCGGGTAAGTTCCGACCTGCACGAATGGCGTAACGACTTCCCAACTGTCTCAACCGCGAACTCGGCGAAATTGCATTACGAGTAAAGATGCTCGTTACGCGCAGCAGGACGGAAAGACCCCGTGACCTTTACTACAGCTTGGTATTGGTGTTCGGTGTGGCTTGTGTAGGATAGGTGGGAGACGGTGAAGCATTCACGCCAGTGAGTGTGGAGTCATTGTTGAAATACCACTCTGGTCACTCTGGATATCTAACTTAGGACCGTGATCCGGTTCAGGGACAGTGCCTGGTGGGTAGTTTAACTGGGGCGGTTGCCTCCCAAAATGTAACGGAGGCGCCCAAAGGTTCCCTCAACCTGGTTGGCAATCAGGTGGCGAGTGTAAGTGCACAAGGGAGCTTGACTGTGAGACTGACAGGTCGAGCAGGGACGAAAGTCGGGACTAGTGATCCGGCAGTGGCTTGTGGAAGCGCTGTCGCTCAACGGATAAAAGGTACCTCGGGGATAACAGGCTGATCTTGCCCAAGAGTCCATATCGACGGCATGGTTTGGCACCTCGATGTCGGCTCGTCGCATCCTGGGGCTGGAGTAGGTCCCAAGGGTTGGGCTGTTCGCCCATTAAAGCGGTACGCGAGCTGGGTTTAGAACGTCGTGAGACAGTTCGGTCCCTATCCGCTGCGCGCGTAGGAAGTTTGAGAGGATCTGACCCTAGTACGAGAGGACCGGGTTGGACGAACCTCTGGTGTGTCAGTTGTTCCGCCAGGAGCACCGCTGATTAGCTACGTTCGGGATGGATAACCGCTGAAAGCATCTAAGCGGGAAGCCGGCCTCAAGATGAGACTTCCATACCCTTCGGGGTGAGAGGCTCCCAGCCAGACTACTGGGTTGATAGGCCGGATGTGGAAGCGTAGTAATACGTGAAGCTGACCGGTACTAATAAGCCGATGACTTGATAACACACCGTTTTTGGTGCTTGCGTCCACTGAGTGGTTCTCGATGTACGGTCGAGAACAACAACAATGAAATATCGTTGTTGGTTTACGGAACATCAATAGTGTTTCGGCGGCCATAGCGAGAGGGAAACGCCCGGTCACATTCCGAACCCGGAAGCTAAGCCTCTCAGCGCCGATGGTACTGCAGGGGGGACCCTGTGGGAGAGTAGGACACCGCCGGACTTCCTTTAAGCCGAAATGGCCACCCAACGCTGGGTGGCCATTTCGCATTTGCGGGCATAATTTCCCGGGGAGGCAGTCATGTCTACGGACGATGCGAACGACCGCAGGAGCAACGAGGAGCGCTCGGGTGGGCGCGCGTCCGACAGCCGGCGCTCTCAGGGCGGAAGCTTTGGATCGCGCGGCGACCGGACTTCACGAGGTGACGGCGATCGCCCTGCCCGTCGAGACGGCGATGGGCGTCCCTCGGGTTCGCAGACGGGACGACCGCACCGTGACGGCGATCGTCCTTTCCGGCGTGACAGCGACGGGCGGCCAGCGCGTTCGGGAGATGCTCGGCCAGTCCGACGTGACGGCGGCGGCGCAGGTCGGCCCTCACGCGATGGCGATCGTCCGTTCCGTCGTGACAACGATTCGCGTCCGCCGCGCGAGGGGGATCGCCCGTTCCGTCGCGACGGCGCGGGTTCGGGTCGTCCTGCGCGAGACGGCGACCGTCCTTTCCGTCGTGACAACGATTCGCGTCCGCCGCGTGACGGGGATCGTCCTTTCCGTCGTGACAACGATTCGCGTCCGCTGCGTGACGGGGATCGTCCTTTCCGTCGTGACAACGATTCGCGTCCGCCGCGCGAGGGGGATCGCCCGTTCCGTCGCGACAACGATTCGCGCCCGCCGCGTGACGGGGATCGCCCGTTCCGTCGCGACAACGATTCGCGCCCGCCGCGCGAGGGGGATCGTCCGTTCCGTCGCGACGGCGCGGGTTCGGGTCGTCCTGCGCGAGACGGCGACCGTCCTTTCCGTCGCGACAACGACTCGCGTCCGCCGCGTTCGGGAGACCGGACCTTCCGCACGGATGGTGGCGGCGCCGGTCGTCCCCGTCGTGAGGGCGACTCGCGCGGCTTCGCCGGCAACGACCGTCGGCCGTCTGGAGACCGTCGCCCCGGCGCGGGCGCTCCCCGCCGGTTCGACCGCGAGGACTCCCGTGCCACGCGCCCGCCCCAGGACCGGCGCGAGCGCGGACCGGAGATCCCCGAGGAAGTCACCGCCTGGGACCTGCCTGGCGCAGCGCGGAACGAGCTCAAAACCCTGAGCAAGGACAACGCCGAGAACGTGGCGCGTCACCTCGCCATGGCGGCCCGCCTCATCGATGAGGAACCCGAGCTGGCGCACGAGCATGCGCTGGCGGCATCCCGGAGCGCGGGCCGCGTCGGCGTCGTCCGCGAGACCGTGGCGATCACCGCCTACGCCGTCGGCGACTTCGCCCTCGCACTGCGGGAGCTCCGTACGCATCGTCGGATCACCGGCTCCGACGATCAGCTGCCGCTGATCGTCGACAGTGAACGAGGCGTCGGCCGACCCGACCGTGCGCTCGAGGAAGGCCGTGCCGTCGACCGCTCGACGCTGTCGGTTCCGGTACGCGTCCAGCTCGCGATCGCCATGTCGGGGGCACGACTGGACCTCGGCGAGACGGAGCGCGCACTGCAGGAGCTCGAGATCCCGGAGGCTGACCCGGACCGCGCGTTCGAGTGGAGTCCGGCGCTGTTCTCCGCCCGAGCGGCCGTGCTCGAGGAGCTCGGACGCGATGACGAGGCGGCCGAATGGGAACGACGTGCCCAGATCGCCTCCGACGCCCTCGACGCGGCCTCGGGGGTCGCGGATCGCGAGGTGATCGTGGTCGAGGAGATCGAACTCATCGACGACGAGGGCGGCGTCGACGTGGCATCCGGGGTCATTCCCGTGGCCGACGTCGTCGACGACGCAGACGGGGCCGTCCACGCCGAGGAAGACGAGGACGGGTCCGCCCCCATGGACGAGGAGAACGGTGCCGGTCTCGCGGAGGACGACGAGGACGGGGACGTCGTGACGACGAGCCCCGACGACGTCGTCGAGGGCGAACGGCATGGGGACGAGGAGTCGCGCGAAGCGTCATCGAGCAGTGTCGACGTGCCGGCCGACGAGCGCGAGGGTGAACGGTGATCTTCGGGCGGGCCAAGCCGGATGCGACACCGCTCGACGGGATCGACGTCGTCCTCGCCGACCTCGACGGCGTCGTCTACGCCGGCCCGGGCGCCCTGCCGCACGCCGTCGAGAGCCTCAACAGGGCCCAGGCCGAGGGGAAGCGTCTCGGGTACATCACCAACAACGCCTCCCGCACCGATGTCTCCGTGGCGCAGCATCTGTCTTCGTTGGGGCTTCGTGTGGAGGCGTCCGACGTCACGACGAGCCCGCAGGCCGCGATGCGCTTGATGAAGGACCTCGTACCCGCGGGGTCGACGCTGCTCGTCATCGGCGGGGAGGGGCTCGTCGTCGAAGTCGAGAAGGCCGGGTTCACGGTGACACGCAGCGCCGACGACGCGCCGGCGGCCGTGGTCCAGGGCTTCGCGCCGGAGGTCGGTTGGGCACAGCTTGCCGAGGCCGCCTACGCGCTCGCGACGCCGGTCGAAGACGGGGGCATCCCGTGGGTCGCGACGAACACCGACTGGACGATCCCGCAGGCACGCGGCATCGCTCCGGGAAACGGGACCCTCGTGTCGGCCGTCCATACCGCGGTCGGCCGTCTCGCGACGATCGCCGGGAAGCCCGAACGCCCCATCTTCGATGTGGCGGTCACTCGGACGGGGGCCCAGGCACCGCTCTTCATCGGCGATCGCCTCGACACCGATATCCAAGGGGCGCGTACGGCCGACATGCCGTCGGTGCTGGTGCTGACGGGGATCGATCGGCCGAAGCAGGTGCTCGCAGCCATTCCGTCGCAGCGCCCCGACTACATCGTCGAAGACCTGCGCCAGCTGTTCGAGCCGTACCCGGCGACGATCGTGAAGGGCGCGCGCACGCGCGTGGGCGACGCGATCGTCGAGATCGACGGCGTCGACCTCCGAATCGTGTCGCAGGGAGGCCGACAGATCGACCTGCTGCGCGCGGGAGCCGCGGCCATCTGGAACTCGGGACGCGCTATCTTCGGCTTCCGCGTACCAGAGCAGCTGTACGCCGACCCCTTCCGCGGGCGCTGACGTCGGTAGCATGGCATCCATGTCGGACAGCACCGCCCCGGATGCCGCGCCCGAGCTGATCGACCGCGTGCGCCTGATCGAGGTGCAACCGCTCGACACCCGCGCGGAGGCATACGCCGCGATGCACGACGAGCTCGCGCGTCGACTCGCGTCGGCCCCGACCGACGCGTCGGTCGCGGCGCGGCCGTGAGCCCGCGCCTCGATGCCGAGCTCGCCGCCCGCGGACTCGCGCGCTCGCGCTCGCACGCCACACAGCTCATCGTGGGGGGCCTCGTGAACGTCGACTGTCGTCCGGTGGTGAAGGCCGCGACGCAGGTCGACGAGTCGAGCGCGATCGAGGTGGCCGGAGCCGACCACTACGTCAGTCGCGGCGCCCACAAGCTGATCGCCGCCCTCGACGCGTTCCCCGTCGCCGTCGACGGGCGGGTCGCGCTCGACCTCGGTGCGTCCACCGGGGGGTTCACCCAGGTGCTGCGCGAGCGCGGAGCGCGTCCGGTCCTCGCCGTCGACGTCGGTCACGGGCAGTTGTCCACCGTCGTGGCATCCGATCCCGACGTCGTATCGGTGGAGGGGTATAACGTGCGGTTCATGACCGCCGACTCGCTCGCCGCCGCGACGGGCATCGAGACGCGCCCGCACGTGGTGACCGGCGACCTGTCGTTCATCTCGCTCACCCACGTTCTGCCCGCCGTCGTCGCCACCGCCGCGCCCGGCGCCGACGCGGTGCTGCTCATCAAGCCGCAATTCGAGGTGGGCCGCACGGCGGTCAAGGGTGGCCTGGTGACCGACCCGGCGCTGCGTTCCGACGCGGTGCACGGCGTGCTCTGGTCCGCATGGGATGCGGGCCTGCCCACCGCCGGTCTGATCGCCTCGCCGATCGTCGGAACCCACGGCAACCAGGAGTACGTCGCGTGGTTCTCGGCCACCCACGGCAGCGACCCCTCAGAATGGGAGAGCACCGTGACCCGACTGACCGGAAGCCGATGACCCCCAGCGATCGCCGAATCCTCCTCGTCGTCCACGCACGCCGTGACGACACCGTGCACGCGGCCGAGCGCATCATCACCGCGGTCCGTGCGGCGGGTGCGACTCCCGTCGTCTCCGCCGAAGACCGACCCGAACTGGCGGAGCGTCTCACGCTCGAGGGTGTGGCCACTCTCGGCGTCGACGTCGCCATCGATGACGTCGAGCTCGCGATCGTGCTCGGCGGCGACGGTACGATCCTCCGCGCGGCCGAGATGGTGCGCGGCGGAACCGCGCCGATCCTGGGCATCAACATGGGGCATGTCGGCTTCCTCGCCGAGATCGAACGCGACGACATGGACGATGCCGTGCGCCGTGTGATCGCCCGCGACTACACGGTCGAGGAGCGCCTGGCCCTCGCCGTGAAGATCCAGGATGCCGACGACCGGGTCATCTACGACACGTGGGCCCTGAACGAGGCGACCATCGAGAAGGCGAGCCGAGAGCGCATGCTCGAGGTCGTCATGGCCGTCGACGGGCGGCCCCTGTCGTCGTTCGGTTGCGACGGCGTCGTCATCGCGACGCCCACCGGCTCGACGGCCTACAACTTCTCCGCCGGGGGACCGATCGTCTGGCCCACGGTCGAGGCCATCGCCGTCGTGCCTCTGTCGGCGCACGCTCTCTTCGCCCGACCGCTCGTGGTCGGCCCCGACGCGAGTGTTGCCGTCGAGGTTCTCGAGCGCACGAGCGGGAGCGGCATCCTGTGGTGCGACGGAAGACGCTCGCACGATTTGCCGCCCGGTGCGCGGGTGGTGGTGCGCCGGTCTTCTCGGCCCGTGCGACTTGCGCGTCTTCACCCCGCCGCCTTCACCGATCGTCTGGTGCGCAAGTTCCGTCTGCCGGTGACGGGTTGGCGCGGCATGCCGGGAGGTGCGGCGTGATCGAAGAGATGCGCCTGCGCGATCTCGGCGTCATCGCCGACGCGACGCTGCCCATCGGTCGAGGCTTCACCGCGATCACGGGCGAGACCGGAGCCGGCAAGACGATGGTCGTCACGGGGCTCGGACTGCTGCTCGGCCAACGAGCCGACTCGGGCGCCGTGCGCAAGGGTGCATCCCAGGCCGCGGTGGAGGGCGTCTGGATCGTCCCCGAAGACGGCCCCGTGGCGGCACGGGTGCGCGAGGCGGGCGGCGACGTCGAGCCCGTCGGCGGCGGATCCGCCGAGCTGTACCTGGGGCGCACGGTGTCGAGCGAGGGGCGCGGGCGCGCCACGGTCGGGGGCCGAACAGCTCCCGCCGGCGTGCTCGCCGCTCTCGCCGACGACCTCGTCGTCGTACACGGGCAGTCTGACCAGCTGCGACTGAAGTCGTCGGCGGCGCAGCGCGATGCGCTCGACCGTTTCGGAGGCGAACCGGTCGCCGCCGCGCGCGCCGCCTATCGCGCAGCCTGGGACGCCTGGCGGACCCTCGACGCCGAGCTGACCACGCTCACAGCCGACCGCGACGACCGCGCACGCGAGGCCGAGCAGCTGCGGGCGGCCATCGCCGAGATCGAAGCCGCGGCCCCCGTCACCGGGGAGGACGACGAGCTCGCCCGCCGTGCCGAGCGCCTCGCGAACGCCGAAGAACTGCGTCTGGCCGCCGACGCCGCGCACGCCGCCCTGTCGAACGACGACGGCACGCCCGACGTCGTGTCCCTCTTGGCCGAGGCGCGTCGCGCTCTCGAGCGCATCGCCGGCAGCGACGCAGCCCTCGCCGTCATCGGCGAACAGGTGGCCGACCTGGGATACCGCGCCACGGACACCGCCGTCGCACTGTCGGGATACCTCGCCGACCTCGACGAATCGGGGCCCCACGAACTCGCCGCGGTCGACGAACGCCGCGGCGTTCTCGCCGGCCTCGCCCGAGCTCACGGATCGGTGGATGCCGCCATCGCCCTGCTCGCGACCGGATCCGCGCGGCTGGTCGAACTGGACGACGACGGCGACCGTCTCGAGCGTCTCCAGACGCAACGCGACGCCGCCGCGGCGGAACTCGACGGCGCGGCCGAGGCGCTGACCGCCAACCGTCGATCGGCTGCGGAACGGCTGGGGGCGGCGGTGACCGAGGAACTCCACGCGCTCGCCTTGCCCGACGCGCACCTCACCGTCGACGTGGCCCCCGCAGCCGCCGCCGGTCACGGCCGCGACGAGGTGTCGATCCTGCTCGCGCCCCACCCCGGGGCCGATCCGCGACCGGTGTCGCGCGGCGCCTCGGGCGGAGAACTCAGCCGCGTGATGCTGGCCATCGAGGTCGTCATCGCCGGCGTCGACCCCGTGCCGACTTTCGTGTTCGACGAGGTCGATGCGGGCATCGGAGGAGCTGCGGCCATCGAGGTGGGACGCCGTCTCGCGCGTCTCGCGGAATCGTCGCAGGTCATCGCCGTCACGCACCTCGCACAGGTGGCCGCCTTCGCCGGCAACCACCTGACGGTGGTCAAGGGCAATGACGGCGCGGTCACGGCATCCAGTGTCCGACGTTTGGACGGCGCCGAGCGGGAGGCCGAGATGGCGCGGCTGCTCTCGGGCTTGAGCGACTCGGACGCCGCGTTGACCCACGCACGGGAGCTTCTGGAAACCGGTCGCGCGGTCGGCTGATCCGTCGATCGACCCGCGATCGTCATGATGCGGTGACGCGGATGTCGGAGGGTGGTGCCAGACTGCGAGACGACTCACCGACGCGACTGATAGGATCGAAGCCCGTGATGCAGACTTCGGACGCGGGACATTCAGACGGCAGAACCTTCACGACGAAGCACATCTTCGTCACCGGAGGAGTGGTCTCCTCACTCGGTAAGGGCCTGACGGCGGCAAGCCTCGGCAACCTTCTGACCGCGCGCGGTCTGCGCGTCGTGATGCAGAAGCTCGACCCGTATCTCAACGTCGATCCGGGCACGATGAACCCGTTCCAGCACGGTGAGGTCTTCGTGACCGACGACGGCGCCGAGACCGACCTCGACATCGGACACTACGAACGCTTCCTCGACATCGAGTTGAGTCAGGCGGCCAACGTCACCACGGGCCAGATCTATTCGCAGGTCATCGCGCGCGAGCGTCGGGGCGAGTACCTGGGCGACACGGTGCAGGTCATCCCGCACATCACCGACGAGATCAAGCGCCGCATGCGTCTGCAGGCCACCGAGAGTCCTCAGCCCGACGTCATCATCACCGAGATCGGCGGCACGGTCGGCGACATCGAGTCGCAGCCCTTCATCGAGTCGGCGCGCCAGATCCGCCACGAGCTCGGCCGCAAGAACGTCTTCTTCGTGCACGTCTCGCTCGTGCCCTTCATGGGCGCCTCGGGTGAGCAGAAGACGAAGCCGACGCAGCACTCCGTCGCGACGCTGCGCTCGATCGGCATCCAGCCCGACGCGCTCGTGCTGCGCAGCGACCGGCCCGTCACCGAGTCGAACAAGCGAAAGATCGCGCTCATGTGCGATGTCGACGAAGACGCCGTGGTCAACGCGGTCGACGTTCCGAGCATCTACGACATCCCTTCGATGCTGAACGATCAGGGTCTCGACGCCCATATCGTCGACGCGCTCGATCTCGACAAGGCGGCCGATGTCGACTGGTCGCGCTGGCAGCGCGTACTGCAGGCCGTACACAACCCGAAGCACGAGGTCACCATCGGCCTGGTCGGCAAGTACATCGACCTGCCCGACGCCTACCTCTCGGTGACCGAGGCCATCAAGGCCGGTGGCTTCGGTCAGGAGACCCAGGTGAAGATCACGTGGATCCCCTCCGACCTGTGCGAGACGCCCGAGGGTGCGGCCAAAGCGCTCGGCGCGGTCGACGGCATCATCGTGCCCGGCGGCTTCGGCATCCGCGGCATCGAGGGCAAGCTCGGGGCGCTGCGATTCGCGCGCGAGCAGGGCATCCCCACGCTGGGGATCTGCCTCGGCCTGCAGTGCATGGTCATCGAGTACGCCCGGACGGTTGCGGGTCTCGAGGGCGCCTCGTCGAGCGAGTTCGATCCCGACACCGCCCACGCGGTCGTGGCGACCATGGCCGAGCAGGTCGACATCCTCGAGAGCGGCGACCTCGGCGGCACCATGCGTCTCGGGCTGTACCCGGCCGACCTCGCGGAGGGGTCTCTCGCCGCCGAGGTCTACGGGGCGAACCGCATCTCGGAGCGTCACCGCCACCGCTACGAAGTGAACAACGCCTACCGTCGACAGCTCAGCGACGCAGGTCTGGTCTTCTCGGGGCTCAATCCCGACCTCGATCTCGTGGAGTTCGTCGAGCTGCCCCGCGACGTGCACCCCTATTACATCGCCACGCAGGCTCACCCCGAGCTGCGCTCGCGTCCGACGGAGCCGCACCCGCTCTTCCGCGGTCTCGTCGGCGCCGCTCTCGAGCGACACCGTGCGAGCGAGCTGTTCGACGACGAGGAGGACTGACGTGGAAGAGCTGCGCGACGAGCGCGTCGACCTCGAGGTCGTCGCAAGCGACCTCGTGTACGAGGGTGCGGTGTGGGACGTGCGCAGCGACACCGTGCGCTACGGCGACGGTGAGATGACGCGGCAGTACGTCGACCACCCGGGAGCAGCCGCCGTCGTGGCCGTCGACGACGACGAGCGCGTCGTGCTCATCCAGCAGTACCGCCACCCCATCAAGGAGCGCGACTGGGAGATCCCTGCCGGGCTTCTCGACGTGGACGGCGAGCCGCCGCTGGAGACGGCGAAGCGCGAGTTGACCGAGGAGGTCGACCTCGAGGCCGACCGGTGGCAGCACCTGATCTCGATGCACACCACGCCAGGAGGCAACGACGAGGTCGTGCACGTGTTCCTCGCCCGGGGGTTGAGGGCGGTCGAGAGCGACTACGAGCGTGAGCACGAGGAGTCCGACATGCGGGTCGAGCGAGTGCCGCTGGCCGACGTCATCGACGGTGTGCTGGCGGGGCGTCTGCGCAACGGCATCCTCGCGACGGGCGTGCTCGCCGCGGCCGAGGTGCTGCGCCGCGAGGCTGCCACCCACTGACGTGGAGCTCGAGCGTGCGGTCGAGACCTATCTCCGGCACGTCGCGCTCGAGCGTGGGCTCTCCGACCACACCGTCGCCGCGTATCGCCGCGACCTGGCGGTGTACGGCGAATGGCTGGGCGCGCGGGGCGTGACCGAGGTGGAGGCCGTCACGCCGGGGCTGATCGCCGAATTCGCAGCCGAGCGGGCGTCGGCGGTCCCGGCGCCGGCATCCTCCTCTCTCGCACGGCTGCAGTCGTCCGTGCGGGGCCTGCATCGCTTCCTCGTGCGCGAGGGCCGTGTCGAGGTTGACCCGAGCGGTCGTCTGCGCCCGCCCAAGGCTCCCCGTCGCCTGCCGAAGGCCCTGACCATCGCCCAGGTCGACGACCTGCTGGATGCCGCGGGACCTGCGCCCGGGTCGGCCGATGCCTCGGCGGCGGAGCCGTCGGCCGTCCGCGATCGGGCTCTGCTCGAACTGCTCTACGCGACCGGTGCCCGGGTGTCGGAGATCGTGCAGCTCGATGTCGACGACACCGCCCACGGTGACCTACTACGGGTGCGGGGCAAGGGTGACAAGGAGCGCATCGTGCCCGTCGGGTCGTACGCGCGCGCGGCCGTGGAGGCCTACCTGACCCGGGTGCGACCGGTCCTCGCCGCGAAGGGGCGGGCGACGCCGCGTTTGTTCCTCGGCGTGCGGGGAGCGCCGCTGTCGCGGCAGAGTGCGTGGCTCGTCATCCAGGCTGCGGCGGAGCGCGCGGGTCTCACCTCGCACGTGTCGCCGCACACGCTCCGGCACTCCTTCGCGACCCATCTGCTGCAGGGCGGTGCGGACGTGCGCGTCGTGCAGGAACTGCTCGGGCACGCCTCGGTCGCGACGACGCAGATCTACACGCACGTCACCGTCGATGCCCTCCGCGACGTGTACGCGACCTCGCACCCGCGGGCACGGTGAGCGGAAAGACCATGGCCTCCTCCCTCTTGGGGAAGCAAGAGATAGCGGACCCCCGGATAATGGTCGTCATGGGGGAGGGCTCGCGTGTGGACCGTGTCCTGCGGGGTACTCCTCATCGCGACGAAGTGAGAGGGCATCGATGAGCGCATCGCCCACGCCGCGACGGTTGCGGGCCTGGGGCGAGGGCGCTTTGCTCCTCGCATCCTTCATTCCGTGGTCCGTGCTGTGCTGTGTGTGGGCGGTCGTGATGTTCGCCTCGCTCTGGGGATACAGCTCGAAAGGCGAGGAGTGGGCCACCGTCGTGATCGGTCTCGCACTCGCTGGAACCGGCGTCGCCTTCAGCGTCCTCGCCGCGCTCGCGCTGGCTCGCCGGACGCGAATGCCGCGCGGAGGCGCCTGGGTGCTCGTTGCGCTCGTCACGCTTGCCTGGACGGTCGGTGTCTTCGCGCTATGGGGGTCCAGCGTGTATCGCCATCTCCCCGACCTGCCTTGGCCGTTCTCCCTGATGGTGCTGACGGGTTTCACCGTCCCCGTCGCCGTTCTCGGCATCCTGGGTCTCATCGCTGTAGCCGCTCTTCGTCGAATGCAGTCTGCAGCGGGAGTCGGGCCGGGCGGTTGAGGGGAGCATGAGCACGCGCACGATCAGTGACGCCGGGGGAGCGTGGTGGCTGTCGCTGCTCTACATCGCAGTGGTGCTGGCGCTCGCGGTGTCCGCAGTCCTCTCGCTCGGAGTGGCCCCTCTGCTATCGGCGAGCGACATATCGTCGGTCGACGTCACGCGGACGCTGGGGGGAGTCGCTGCCGTCGGTGGTGCGCCCGTGTTGACGTGGATCTGTCTGCGTGTCCGCGCGGTTCGGTCGCGCCTGCGTCCAGGAGCGGCCAGCATTGCCGCCAGCGCGACGACGATGCTCGCTGTCGGATGGACCTGCGTCGTGGTGGTGGGGTACCGAGAAAGCGCTGAGGACGTGTGGGGACAACTGCCGGTCTCCCTCGGCATCTGTGCGCCGGCGCTGGTCGTCGCGCTCTGTGCGCTGTCGATATCGCGACCCGTTCAGCGCGACCACGACCGACCGGCATCGGCCGCACGCCGAGGCCGCGAGGCGAGCCTCCTGCCCTGAGAGACTAGGGGGATGACCGCCACGCTCGTCGCCCAGAACCTCGCCGGCGGATACGGACACCGCACGCTGTTCGAGGGTGTCGACCTCACGGTCGCGCCGGGGGATGTGATCGGCGTCGTCGGCGCGAACGGTGCGGGCAAATCGACGCTGCTGCGCCTGCTTGCCGGAGTCGACGAGGCGCAGGGCGGATCGATCAGTCTCGCGCCGTCGGACGCGTTCGTCGGCTGGCTGCCGCAGGAGCACGAGCGCGTTGACGGCGAGACCGTTGCCGCGTACATCGCTCGGCGCACGGGTGCCGCGGAGGCGACGCGTGAGATGGATGCCACTGCGGTGGCGCTCGGCGACCCCGACGCCGTGGGGGCCGACGATGCGTATGCGACGGCCCTCGAGCGGTGGCTCGCGAGCGGTGCGGCCGACCTCGACGAGCGGATGCCGCAGGTGCTCGCCGATCTCGGGCTCGACGTCGGCCCGGACGCGTTCATGACCGGGCTCTCGGGCGGACAGGCCGCTCGCGTGGGCCTGGCGGCGTTGCTGCTGTCGCGCTTCGACATCGCGCTGCTCGACGAGCCGACGAACGACCTCGACCTCGACGGCCTGGAGCGCCTCGAGACGTTCGTGAAAGGCCTGCGGGGTGGGGTCGTGCTCGTCAGCCACGATCGCGAGTTCCTGGCCCGTTCCGTCACCCGCGTGCTCGAGCTCGACCTCGCGCAGAACGCGCACCGCGTCTACGGCGGCGGCTACGACGCCTACCTCGAGGAGCGCGCGACACTGCGCCGGCAGGCGCGTGAGAAGTACGAGGAGTTCGCCGAGACCAAGGCCGACCTCGTCTCACGCGCTCGCACGCAGCGGGAGTGGTCGAGTCAGGGTGTGCGCAACGCCATGAAGAAGGCGCCCGACAACGACAAGATCCGTCGCAAGGCGTCGGTGGAGTCGAGCGAGAAGCAGGCGCAGAAGGTCCGACAGATGGAGAGCCGCATCGCGCGCCTGGACGAGGTCGACGAACCGCGCAAAGAATGGCAGCTCGAGTTCACCATCGGTTCGGCCCCGCGGTCGAGTTCGGTGGTGTCGACGTTGTCGGGCGCCGTCTTCCGGCAGGGCGACTTCACGCTCGGACCGGTCTCGCTGCAGGTGAACGCCGGGGAGCGGATCGGCATCACCGGACCGAACGGTGCCGGTAAGTCGACGCTGCTGCGCGGCATCCTGGGCCGCCAGACGCCCGACGAGGGAACCGCGAGTCTCGGCGCGAGCGTCGAGATCGGCGAGATCGATCAGGCCCGGTCGCTCCTGGTGGGTGAGCGCCCGCTCGCCGAGACGTTCGAGGGTTTCGTGCCCGAGCTCGCCGCCGGCGAGGTGCGGACCCTGCTGGCGAAGTTCGGGCTCAAGGCAGACCACGTCACGCGTCCCGTCGACGCGCTGTCGCCCGGTGAGCGCACGCGCGCGGGTCTCGCGCTGCTGCAGGCTCGTGGTGTGAACGTGCTCGTGCTCGACGAGCCGACCAACCACCTCGACCTTCCCGCGATCGAGCAGCTCGAGCAGGCGCTGGAGTCGTACACGGGCACGCTGCTGCTCGTGACGCACGACCGGCGCATGCTCGCGGCCGTGCAGACCGATCGGCGGTGGCGTGTCGAGGCCGGGGTCGTCACGGAGGTGTAGCGGTCCGGCCGGCGAAGTCGTGCGGAACGGTCGGTCCGCGCCGCGTCGCCGCGCGGGGCCGTATGCCCGGCGTGTGGTGTCGGCGTGTCGGCATGTCCGCCCGGCGTCTGGTGCCGGCGTGTCTGCACCCGTAAACACGATTCGCACCGAGAAACACGCTGACAGCGTGTTTGTGCGCACAGCTCGCGTTTATACGTGGGACGGGGCGGGGGTCAGCGGCCCTGGCGCTTCTTGTACGGCTTGGGTTCGCCCTTCACGATCGGGGCGCGGCCCTTGCCCTTCGACGCCTTCGCCTTGCCCCCGCCGGGAGCCTTCTGCCGCGGCGCGGCCGGCGGGGCATCGGCGATACGGTGGTGCGCCTCTTCGAGCAGCAGGCGGCCCGCGGGCGTGAGCTGCGTCGGCGGGGTGCGCGAGATGAGGGGCTGACCCACCTCTTCTTCCAGCTTGTCGACCGTCGTATACAGCGATGCCAGGGGGATGCGGAGCTTCTCGGCCGCGCGGGGAAAGTGCAGCTCTTCGGCGAGGGCCGCGAACCGGACGAGGTGCTCGAGCTTCATGGCATCCATTCTCCCGTGTCGAGCGGTGTCGTGCTGAGCGTCGCCGACACGCCGGCATACGCGGCGGGCGGGATCGCTCTCGTCTGCGAAGTGACCCGCGCCTGCCGAGCTCACCCGTGATCGCACGCTGACGAGCGTGAGCTCGCGATACAGGGGTGGTCTCGGCGGCCCTACCGCCCATCCGCCGGGGAGGTGGGCTGATCAGGCGGCGGCGGCCAGGAAGCGGTCGGCGGTGCGCAGCGACAGCGCCATGATCGTCAATGCCGGGTTCGCGGCGATGGCGGAGGGGAACACCGAGTTGTCGCAGATCCACAGGTTCGGGATCTCGTGCGAGCGCCCGTCCGCGTCCACCACACCGTCCGAGGGATCGGTCGACATGCGGCACGTACCGATCGTGTGGGCGGTGCGGGCGAGCACCATCGTCTCGCGGGCACCCGATGCCTCCATCACCCGCAGCATGAACGCCGTCGCGTGACGGTCCATCGCCTTCTCGTTCTCGCCCGCGCTGAAAGTCACCCGGGCACGGGGGATGCCGAACTCGTCGGTCTCGTCGACGAGGGTCAGCCGGTTGTCATCGGACGGCAGACACTCGCCGTTGATGCCGATGCCGGCCATGAACCGCGACTGGTCGAGCCGCTGCATCAGATCGGGGCCCCACAGCCCCCCTCCGCGCACGAGCGTCGTCGAGAAGGTCAACGGCATGACGCCGAGGCTCTGCAGGAGATACCCGCCGGCGAAGTCGGCGTCGGCCGGACGCATCATGTCCTCGCTGATGAGCGACGACGGATAGCCGCGATGTCCGCGCACCGGCTCGTCGAATCGGCCCCACACCTGCGTCGCACCGTGCGCGAGGAAGTTGCGCCCCACCTGGCCGTTGTCGTTCGCGAGGCCCGTGTGCAGCAGGAGGCGCGGCGTCTCGACCCCGCCGCCGGCGAGCACGAGCGACCGGCAGCGCTGTCGCACATCCACACCGCCCTGGCGGTACACGACCGCGGCGACATGCCCGCGGGCATCGAGCTCGATCGCGTGCACCATCGCCTCGGCGCGGATCTCGGCGCCAGCGGCGACCGCCGCGGGAAGGTACGTGTTCGCCGTGGAGGCCTTGGCATCCACCCGGCACCCCTGGTGGCACTCGCCGCAATTCACGCACGCGCTGCGCTCGCCGTGGTGATCCTGCAGTCGGGCGCGCGTGAGGACGGCGGCGGGGGCATCGGCCCAGCGGATACCGAGGGCGTCGCAGCCCTTCGCGACCAGGTTCGCCGGCGCGTTGCGCTTCGCCGGGGCGTACGCGTACGTGCGGGCCGGATCCCACGGGTAGGGGGTCGGGCCAGAGACGCCGATATCGCCCTCGACACGCTCGACGTACGACAACAACTCATCGGGGTCGACGGGCCAATCGCGCCCCACGCCGGATTCGGTGCGCAGGGCCAGATCACGCCGGTCGGGGCGCGGGGTGAATGCGCCCCAGTGCAGCATCGAACCGCCGACGCCGCGGCCGCTGTTGTTCGGCCCGAACGCGGTGGGGTCGTCGCCCCCGCTCAGGCGCTCCGACATCCAGTTGATCTCGACGGCCTCGGTCTCGTCGGCGGTGAGATCGTCGAGTGCGAAGTGGCGACCGGCCTCGATCGCGACGACGCTCAGGCCCTTCCTGGCCAGCTCGGATGTCAGGGGCGCACCTCCCGCGCCCGTCCCGATCACGACGACGTCGACCGTCTCGTCCGTGCCGAATGTGCGCATCTGCTCGAGGTTCATGCCGCGTCTCCTGTCGTCACGGTGCCGCCGACACCGGCGGGCTCCCAGTCCTCGCGGCGTCCGAGCCGGAGCTCCACGTACCCGCGCATGGGGCTGCCCCCGGTGGCGAAGCCGTCGTATCCGACGCGCGCCATGCTCGCCGGGTGCGCCAGCCACTGGCGCACGAGGTCGTTGCGGGCGTCTTCGAGCCACAACTTCAGACGAGCCGCGTCGAGGGGGCCATCGGCATCCGTCGTCCCCTCGATCGCGGCGCGGAGAACCTCTTCGCGGGCTGTCGGATCGGTCGGCCAGACTCCGGAAAGGGTGTCGAGCCCGGCGCGGTAGGCCTCGGGATCGGGCGGTAGGTCGGCGTTGCGCCACCCATCGCCCTCGCCGCGCGCGAGCTGTGCGTCGACGCGGGCAGCCAGATCGATGGGAGGGCCGTCCTGCGGCGCGACGAGGTCGGCGATCTCGCGCAGCAGCGTGAGCTGCGCGACGTCGAGCACGGAGGGCGCGTAGCCGCGGTCGTCGGGAACGGCACGGAGATTCAGGATGCCGCGCACGCGGGCATCCACACGGTCACCCGCGATGAGCGTCGCCCAATCGTCAGGGATGACGGGTCCTGGCAGAACCTCGTCGTCGACGAAGTGCGCGATGGCCTCGGCGGCCTCGGAGGTCCGCTCGAGCGGGATCAGGTGACCGGTGTCGTCGAGGGTGACGAAACGGGCGCGCGGATAGACGGATGCCAGGAGCCCCGGCTGCGCGGCCGCGCCGAGATCGGCGTCGTCGGTGCCGGCCAGGACGAGGGCGGGGAGATCGAGGGTGCCGACACCGGCCGAGGCGTCGACACGGCTGCCGGTCTCGAGCCAGGCCCGCCACGCGGCGGGGGCGGTACGCCCCAGATCCTCGCGGGCGAGGTCGTGTGCGGGGGCGTCGAGCGGCTCGGCCGTGTTCTGATCGATGAACGTCTCGGCATCGACTTCGGACAGGGCTCCGTCGGCGACCCACGAGAGCATGCGCTGGCGGCGCTCCTCGTCCATCGGCTCGGGACGCGGGGGTGACGGCGCCATCAGTACCATGCCGGCGAGTCCGACCAGCGGTGCGTCGCCGCGAAGGACACGGGATGCCACCAGGGCCGCGATCTTGCCGCCCATGCTGTGCCCGCCGAGGATCCAGCGACCGCGCGCGTGCCGGGCGAGATGCGTGATCACGTGGTCGACCGAGGCGTCGAGCGACGAGTCCGAGGCCGCCGCGAGCGAGCCGAAGCCGGGGAGATCGATGCCCTCCACGCGCACGCGGCCGTCGAGACGATCGGCGAGGCGGTCGAAGGATCGGGCGCTCGCGCCGAGCGCATGAAGCAGATAAAGGGTCACGGGCGCCCCGCCCGGGGCGGTGGCGTTCTCGGAGGGCATGTGCTCACGCTCGCTCACTCGCCGAGTCGGGGAGGGTCGGTTGCGGATCGGGGCGTTTTGCGCAAGAGCGTCGTACGTCGGCGGAGAGGCGGGCCGTCTCGCGGGTCGAGGGGCTGGGGACGCCGGGGCCGGGGGCGGTGCCGGGGCGCGCCGAACCGCGGAGCACGAGGGCATCCCGACCCGGAAATCACGCCGGCGGGCGTCGGCGGCGTCGGATTCCGGGAGTCGCGCACATCTGTGCTGGCACAGGGGCGCGGCGCCCCGATACGCCCGAGAGCCCCGACCGTGGGGGCGGCCGGGGCGCTCGGGCGGGCGGGTCGTCGGCTTACGGGGTCACCATGCCGCCGTTGACGTTCAGCGTCTCGCCCGAGACATAGCTGGACTCCGCCGAGGCGAGGAACACGAACGCCGGGGCGATCTCGGCCGGCTGCCCCGCACGCTGGTAGGTGCTCTCGTCGTCGAAGTGCTCCATCTGGTCGTCGGACACACCCTGACTCACCTGCAGCGCCGACCAGGTGGGTCCGGGGGCGACGACGTTGACGCGGATGCCGCGCGAAGCGAGCTGCTGGGCGAGCCCCTTCGACAGATTGTTGATGGCAGCCTTGGTGGCGGCGTAATCGAGCCGGTCGGGGGCGGGAACGTACGCCTCGAGTGAGGCGGTGTTGATGATGGTGCCGCCCTCGGGCAGGTACGCGAGCGCCGCCTTCGTGATCCAGAACGGTGCGAAGACGTTGGTTCGGAAGGTCGACTCGAACTGCTCGTCACTGAGGTCTTCGACCTTCTCGACCATCACCTGCTTTCCGGCGTTGTTCACCACGATGTCGAGGCCCCCCAGCGCTTCGGCCGCGCGATCGACCAATTCGCGGCACGCGGCCGCCTCGGTGATGTCGAGCGCGATGGAGGCGCCCGTGCGTCCGGCATCCCGGATCTGCGCGAGCACGTGATCGGCGTCTCGCTGCTCGCCGGGAAGGTGCACGATCGCCACGTCGGCGCCCTCACGGGCGAAGGCGATGGCGACCGCTCCGCCGATGCCCGAGTCTCCACCGGTGATGAGGGCCTTGCGCCCGACCAGGCGGCCGAGGCCGCGGTAGGTCTTCTCGCCGAGGTCGGGAACGGGCGTCATGTCGGCCTGAACCCCGGGCTCGGGCTGGTGCTGCACGGGCGGCTCGACGCGCGCGTAACGGGTGACGGGGTTGTCGAAAGTGAACTGGTCGCGATCGGAGGTCATGCCCCGACGCTAGGCACCCGGATGCCGCGCGGCCTGGGCCTTGACGCGACCGGTCGTTGCGGCGATCGGGCTCGACCGGGCGCTCAGCACGTCGTCGATCACGTCCGACACCCGCTGCGCGGAGGCGCGCCACGAGAAGCGCTCGGCGTTGGCCAGGCCCGCGGTGACGAGGTGTGCGCGCAAGGTCGGGTCGTCGACGACGCGCCCCATGGCGTCGGCCAGATCGGCCTCGTCGTAGGGGTCGACGTACACCGCCGAGGAGGCGAGCACCTCGGGCAGGGATGCGGCGAGCGAGGCGATCACCGGACACCCGCACTGCTGCGCTTCGAGCGGAGGGATGCCGAACCCCTCGTACAGCGAGGGGAAGACGAAGGCGATCGCGCCGCGGTACAGCGCCGTCAGCTCGTCGTCGTCGACGCGACCGAGGAAGCGAACCCGGGCGTGAGAGCCGTCGTAACGCTGCCGCGAGAAGCTGTTCGTCTGGCTGCCGACCACGCGCAGCTCGACGTCGGGGTGCGTCTCGGCGAAGCGCTCGAATGCCGCCAGCATGCGGGCGAAGTTCTTGTGCGCATTGGGCGAGGACACCGCGAGCAGATAGGGGCGACCGGTGGCGCCCTCGCCCGGGTGGAAGCGGGCGTCGGCGCCGTTGTGGACCACTGTGAACCGTGCCGGATCGACACCGAAGTGGTCGGCGATCTCGCCGCGGGAGAACTCGCTCACCGTCAGAAGGCCGTCGCTGCGGGCGATCAGGCGCGGCACGACGACGCCGTAGACGGCCCGGAAACGGCGACCGAAGCTCTCAGGGTGCCGGATGTAGGTGATGTCGTGATGCGTGGATATCTGCGGCCGGTACCACGTCGGCCCCGTGCTCGCGAGGTTGAGCAGGAGCTCGCGACGCCGTCGCGCGAACAGCGGCAGATCGAGCTGCTCCCACACGTGACCGCGGGTACGGCCGACCTGCACGATGCGCGTCGGGTCGAGTCCGGCCGTGTCGACCTCGCCCGGCGGGACGGCGAGGATCACGTCGTCGCGACGCACGAGGAGCTCGCGCGCGATCTCGGTGGCGAAGCGCTGGATGCCGGTGGTGTGCTGCGTGAGGAAGCGCGCGTTGACGACGGTCATCGTGACGACCGCTCTCGCGGGGCGAGGGCCGCGGCGTAGAGGGCGAGCGAGTCCTCGCCGACCCGGTCGTCGGTGAGCGTGCGTCGTGCCCAGTCGAGCGCCGCCGCGGACATGCGCTCGCGGAGTGCGGCGTCGTCGAGGAGAAGGGCGGTCGCGGCGATCAGCGCTTCGTCGGTGCTGCGCACGAACCCGGTGATCCCGTCGGCGACGGTGTCGCGATTGCCGACGACGTCGGAGACCACGGCGGGCAGCCCCTGGGCCTGCGCCTGGATGAGCGACAGCGACATGCCCTCCCAGAGGGAGGGGAACAGCAGCACGTCGAGCCCGTCGATGTACGCCGCCAGCTCTTGCGGGGAGACCCAGCCGGTCACGTGCACCGGAGCGTCGGCGAACCATCTCGTCTCGTCGTCGGGCGCGCCCGCGCCGATCCAGACGAAGTCGGCGCGGTCGTCGAGCACCCGGGCGGCGGCGGCGAAGCGCCACGGGGCTTTCTGATAGGTGACGCGGCCCACCATGCCCACCACCGGTCGCCGCATACGGTCGGGGCGTCGCGGACGCCGCGAGACGGTGTCGGAGGCGACACCGGTCTGCAGGAGGTGCGCGCGCGGGGGAGCCAGAGCCGACTGTGCCAGGGCGTACTCCGACGGCGACGTGAGGATCAGCGTGGAGTGGCGGGCGAGGCGTCGCTCGATGAGGCGGAGTGCGGCTCTAACGGCGGAGGGCAGGTCGAGACGCAGGAACGCGAAACCGTGCGGCGAGTAGAAGACCGTGGCAGGGTCTCGGCGCCCGCGCAGCGCCCGCCGGACGATCGCCCCCGCGAAGCTCGAGTGCGCGTGCACCACGTCGACGTCACCGACGTCGCGCATCGTGCGGTGCAGCGCGCGGAGGTCGCCGAGCCGCGAGCCCGTGGACAGTCGCGTCAGCTCGACGTCCGGGTGGAAGCGCGCGCGCAGCGCCTCGCCGGACGGGGTCTCCGGGCGAGGGAGGAACAGCACGCGCACCTCGGCGCCGGCCTCGGCCTGGCGGCGCGAGATGCTGTCGACGACGCTGAGGACGCCGCTCCCCATCGCTTCGGTCACGTGCAGAACGCGCATCATGCGGTCGTCATCTCCATCCAGGTGCGGGCGATGCCCTCGGTCAGGGACAGGTCGTCGTCGGTGCCGAACTCGTCGACGAAGCGGCTGACGTCGAGCACGACGTGGTCGACGAAGGTGGCGGGCTTGGGGGCGGTGCGCACCGGGAAGTCGCGGCCCACGACATCTCGGACGGTCCCGAGCACCTCCGCCACCGACGTGCCCTGGCCGCTGCCGAGGTTGTAAACGCGGTGCCGGGGCTCCGAATCCACCATCCGCAGGATGCGCCGGATCAGATCGTCGACGTGGATGTAGTCGCGGATCATCGACCCGTCGCCCAGTTGCACGATCGGCTCTGCGCGCAGGATGCGGTTGAGGGTGATCGGGATGACGCCCTGTCGCTTCGACGGGTTCGCGTTCGCTCCGTACGGGTTCGAGATGCGGAGCGAGACGGCGTCGAGTCCGGCGGTCGCCGCGTAGTAGTCGATGTACCGCTCGACCGTGAGCTTGCCGATGCCGTACGGAGAGACGGGGGCGGCGGGGGCGTCTTCGACGAACGTCGCGCCGGGCTGTGGGCCGTAGATCGCGCCGCCGCTGGAGGCGTAGAACAGGCGATGGATGCCGGCTCGGGCGCACAACGCGAGCAACTCGACGCTCTGCTGGACGTTCGTTCGCAGGTCGATGGTGGGGTCCGCATCGGCGGTGGCCGGCGTGGTGGTGGACAGGAAGTGGAAGACGTAGTCCTGGCCGGACACGGCGGCGGCGAGGTCGGCGACGCTGAGGAAGTCTCCGGGAACGACGGTGAGGTCGGTGGACGCGAAGGCGCGCGTGCCGCGGCTGAAGCGATCGAACGCGGTCACCTCGTGACCGGCGCCGACGAGGGCGTCGGTGAGGCGGGAGCCGAGGAAGCCGTTGGCCCCGATGACCAGGCAGCGCGCCATCAGCGACGAGCCGGGGAACGGTCGGTCATGTGCGGGGCCCTCTCAGCCGGGTGACGACGGCCGCCGATGTCACCTCCGCCGGATCGTCGCCGCGATGAGACGAAGGTCGCGGCGGGCGAGGAGCGGGATCAGCGCCGACACGACGATCGCCCAGACCCCGGCGGTGCAGGACAGGCGGGCGAGGGGGTCGAGCGGGGTGAAGAAGGCGGCGTCCGCGAGAGTCGCGGTGGCCCACGCGGCACCGAAGACGGCGACGGGCGCGAGAGCCGCCCGCATGAGCACGCTCGAGCGCACACCGGTGCGCGGCAGGAAGACGACGGCCGCCGCCGCCCACAGGAGGATCTGTCCCGCAGCGATCGCGAAGGCGACGGCCATCGGTCCCTGGAACGACAGGGCCACCGCGAGCGCGATCATCGCGACGCGGCCCACCGCCTCGGACGCCAGCAGGACCACGGAACGCCCGGTCGACACGAAGGCCCAGTACTGGGGGTACCCGAGCGTCTGGAACACCGCAGCGACCGCGAGGACGGGCACGAAGGCCGCGGCATCCGCCCACGCGGGTCCGAGCACGACCTCGATGGCGGGCCGCGCGGTGGCGACGAAGAGGCTGAGATAGGCGAAAGCGGGATAGCAGAGGACCGTCTGGAACCGTGAGAGACGCGCACCCACCTCGGCCGGTCCGGGTGCGTCGGCGAGGTGGGGGATGACGACGCGCGTCAGCGGGGTGATCAACTGGTCGATCGGCAGATTCACCAACTGAGTCGCCCGGTTGAAATAGCCGATCACCTGATCGGTCGCGGTGCGGGCGATCATGATCGTGCCGACATTCGTCGATGCGTAGTTGAGGGCATGGACCAGGAAGGTGTTCCCCCCGAAGGTCAGGAGTCCTCGCATCTCGGCCCCGCGTCGGGGGAGACCGGGATGCCACGGGGTCAATGCGAGCGCGAAGACGAGCGTCACGGCCGCGGCGAGAGTGCCCTGCAGGGCGAGCGCGAGGTACCCGCCGCCGAAGAGGGCCACGACCACCGCGACCGCCAGTCCTGACAGGTCGCCCGTCAACTCGGTCAGGCCCAACCGCCCCAGGCGCCCCGAACGGTTCAACTCCACACGGAACTGCGCGCTGGCCGACCGCAGCAGGAAGGCGGGCGCGAGCAACAGCAGCACCGTCACGAGTCGGTCGTCGTCGAAGACGGCGGCGAACGGGTGGGCTATCGCCACGACGAGAGCGGCCGCGAGCCCGCCGATGCCGGCGTTCATCCAGAAGAGATTCGTGCGTTGGCGTCCGTCGAGGGAGGGCGCGCGCAATGCCGCCATGCTGAGGCCGAAATCGCCGAGGACGGCGGCGAGCCCCGCGAGGGAGGCTCCGAGGGCGACGATGCCGAAGTCGGCGGGCCCGACCAGTCGCGCCAGGACGACGATTCCGAGGATCTGCGAGACGTATCGTCCCCACTGCGCCCCGAGGAGGAAGAACGCCCCCTTCCTCCGGGGGGCGACGACGTCGGTCGTGGTCACGGGGTTCTCCTTGCGCTGTACGGTGACGGCCGTGAGCACGCTAACCAGCGAAAGAGCCGCCCCCGGAGGCCCCCGTTCGTCGACCCCCGGGTTAGTCGACTCCGTACGCGCCCGCCGAGCGATGGTGATCTTGGTCTGGGCGTACTCGATCGCGTCGCCCGTCGTCGAGACGGTGTTCAGCGACCGCCAGCACTACGTGGAGGGCAAGACCTCGGCCGTCGCTCTGGCCCTGACGCTCGACAGCCTCGGCGCGATCGTCGTGCCGGTCGTCGCCGTCGCCACCACCTTCTTCGTGGGGCTGTTCTGGAGGGTGACGGCGCCGAGCCTGATCCTGGTGATCGCCCCCGGTCTCGTGCTGGCAGCGAACGAACTGGTCCACGGGCGCCCACCGACGCTCGGCCTGCTCGTCACCGCGGCAGTGGGCGCGCTCTTGGTGAGTGTGCGGGTGAAAACGCCGGACCTCGCGCTGGTCGGCTATCTCGGCGCAATCGTCGCCGCGGCCTCGATCGCCGCGGTCTACCTGGCACCGTCGAAGGTGCTCATCGCAGGCGGCACGAACAGCTTCGACAAGTCGTTGACGGGGGCGCCGTTGCTGGCCGGGATCTTCACCCACTCCAACACCTTCGGGATGTTCCTCTCGCTCGCCCTGCCGTTCGTGTTCCTCGCGCGACGATGGCCCGTGCGGCTGGTGTTGTTCGCCGTCGTGATGTGGGCGCTCATCCTGTCGTCGTCGCGGACTGCCCTCGTGGGGGTCGCGGTCGTCTTGGCGGTGCTCCTCCTGGCCCGGGTGCTGCCGCGGAGCGCGTTCGCTCCCGTCGCCGTCGGGGGCTTCGCCGTGGCGGTCTTCGCCGTGTTCTGGCTGCCGTTCACCGAGACCGATCCCGAGGCGTACACCTATCGGGGAGCCATCTGGATCTTCGATAGGCAGCAGCTCGGCGACCACTGGTTCTTCGGCCTGGGCGCCCACTGGTTCGCCGACAACTACGCCCTGTTGAGATCCGTGCTCTCGAGCGCCGCGAGCCACGCGCACAACCTCGCCCTGACGGCACTGATGCAGGGCGGGGCGGTGGTGCTGGTCGCCTGGGGAGCGCTCCTGGTGATCGCGCTCTTCGCCACACTGCGTCGACCGTCCGCGCGGCAGCGCGGCGTCGGGGTGGCGTTCGTGATGGCGCTGCTGGTGATGGGGGCGACGGAGACCCCGTTCGGTCTGGTGGGGTGGGGTCCCCTGTCGGCATCCGCCCTCATCCCGCTATTCGTCCTGGCCGGCCAGGGGTGGGTCGAGCGGGAGGAGGACGAATTCACCCGCGCCCTGGATGCTGCCTCCGTCCCGCTCACCCGTGCGGCCCTGCGGGCGCGCCGTCGCTGAGCCCCTCTCGGTTCAGCGACGCCGCCGCACCCAGTCGCGGATGCCGCGCCGGAGGCGGATCCATCGCGCTCGCTGCGGGGTCGTGGCGGAGTGGCCCGCGTGGCGGGCGGAGGCCATCGCGACATCGTCGGGCGGCCAGACGAACCGCAGGATCAGCCGTGCGCGCATCGGCCAGGACACCCCGCTCATCGCCATCCAATAGGCGCGGACGTGGTCGGGCTGCTGCCGCCACGCCCAGTCGCGCGGGGTGCCCGCGGCATCCGCTTCGAGGCTGCCGGGGGCGGTCAGGGGCTCGAGCTCGAGACGCAACGCCGGGACGGCGCCGAGTTCACGCGCCCGAGCGACGCTTCCCTCGACACGGGAGAGGAAGGCCCGCGCGGAGGCCGAGGTAGCGGGGGTGCGCGGGCCGGCGCCGATCTCGGGACGTACCGCGTGCAGCGCCGCCAGCACGGCGTGCGTGGCGGGAGCGGGGACGAGCACATCGACGGCGCCGAAGCGCAGGGGGACGGCGTCGCGGAGCACGAGCGCGAAAGCCCGGTCGTCATCGAGCACGAGCCCGGCGAAGCGTCGGTGGATGTCTATCTCGCACCCCCATCGCCGGGGGGTGAGCGTCGCCGTGTGGTGGATCGTCGTGCCGCGCCAGGGGTCGGGCGCGAGGTCCCAGCCCCACGGGACTAGTTCATCGGCGAGCTCGTCGACGCGTGCGGGATCGCACCAGAGGTCGACGTCGCCCGAATGCTCGCGTTCGCGCAGGCCCTGGAGGCGGAGGGCGGGACCCTTGGTGAACACGCACGCGATGCCCTGGTGCGCCGCCACACGCGCGACGAGGGCGTAGACGAGTTCGTGCAGCGGTGACGAAAGCGTCGGGGGGTGCAGCGCGGTGATCTGTGCGGGGTGCGATGCCGCGACCGTGACCAGGCTCAGAGCGCTGAGGTGCGCCAGGATCGCGTTCTCTTCGGGGGTGAACGACGCCGGTGCGACGGGGCCGGCGGCGACGAGCCGCCGCCAGAGGGTCGCGCCCTCGCCGACCAGGCACAGGGCCTCGCCCGGCCGCGTCGGCAGCACCAGCACGTCGGCGTCCTCGGCGAAGTGGTCGGATCCGCGGATATCGAGCGCGCCGTACGCGATCGGGATCCACCCGTGATCAGGGGGGACGGAACTGCGCATGAATGACCTCAGGGAGACGGCGGGTGACCTCTCAGTCTTGCCGTCTCACCGGTGCCACCGGGGCCAGGTCACCGGGACGCCCCCTTCAAATCACCCGCGCAGGGGCGAATCTCACCAGCAAGGGGCGATCAGCGGATGCCGCCCCGGTAGACCAGACGCGTGGGGACGAGGTGCGTGTGGGAACCCGTCGCCGGCGTGGCGGCACGAGCGAGCAGAGTCTCCGCGGCACGGGCACCGAGATCGGCGACGTCGTAGTCGACGATGCGGATGCGACGGGGCAGCAGACGTGACAGCTCGAAGTCGTCGAAGCCCGCGACGGCGACGTCGGCCCCGCGCGGGAGGATCGCCTCCAGCGCCCCGATCGTGACGCGGTTGTTCGCGCAGAAGACGGCCGTGGGAGCGCCGTCGCCGTCGAGCAGCCGCTGCATCGCGTCGCGGGCCATGACCGGGGTGTGCAGGCCGTCGACCACCAGCGCCGGGTCGGGCGTCCGGCCCGCGGCGGCGAAGGCCTCTTCGACGCCGGCCCACCGCTGGGACATCGTGTAGATGCTGCGGCGATCGAGCAGCACGGCGATGCGGCGGTGTCCGGCGGCGAGCATCTCGGCCACGGCCGCGCGCGCGCCCCCGCGGTTGTCGAGCAGGATCGCGTCGGCCGGGATGCCGCTGCCGGGGCGGTCGAGGAAGACGACGGGGGTGCCCAGTTCGACCTCGCGTGCCAGATAGGCGTGGTCGTCTGCGGTGGGGACGACGATGAGACCCCCCACCTGGCGCTGGCACAGGTCGAGTGCGAGGGAGCGCTCGATGTCGGCATCCTCTTCGCTGGAGGCCATGACGAGGTGCATGCGCTCGCGGGCGGCGATCGTGGAGACGGCGGCGGCGACGGCCATGTAGAACGTGTTCGACAGGTCGGCGGCGATGAAGCCGATGGTGTCGCGGCTGCCGGAGCGAAGGCTCGCCGCGAGGGCGTTGCGGTGGTAGCCGAGGCGCTGCACGGCGGCGGCGACCCGCTCGGCCATGCCCGGGTCGACGTTGGGTTCGCCGTTGATGACGCGCGAGACGGTCTTCAGGCTCACTCCGGCGTCGGCGGCGACGTCGACCATCGTGGGCCGGCCGGTCTTGCGCATGAGTCTCCTCGGATGCCGTCGGGTGCGGCATCCTCCGAGCATAGGGATGCGGGCCGGCCGACTCCGGGATCCGCGCGCCGGCGGGGGCCGATGCGCCCGTCGAGTGTCACAGACACGCCGCCGCCGCGCGACGGATGCGGCGAGTCCTGGACACTCGACGGGCTTGTCGGGAGGAGGTCAGAGCTCGGGGGCGACGAACGTCCCGTTCTCGTGCGACGCGATCGCGGCGGCGAAAAGGCGGTGCGTGAGCGCGGCCTCCTCGGGACGGACGCAGCCGAAGCCGTCGCCCAGCTCGCCCACGTACTCGGCGAGGAAGGCCGCCCACATCTGCAGGATGGCATCCGAGAATCCCGATTCGAAGTTCGGGCCCGTCACCGTCGGCCATACCGATTGGCTGCCGACGTCGATCCTCTGCCAGCTCTGCTCACGGCCGACCCCGGGCACGTCGATGAAGGCGAAAACCTGCACCTCTTTGGGGTTCTTGGTGCTGAAGCGCACGCCGCCCGACATGCCGATGGCCTCGAACTCCCAGGTGTTCTTCTGCCCGGGCGCGATGCGCTTGGTCTCGGTGGTGAGCGGGAAGGCCGCGCCGTCGTGGCGGGCCCACGAGTGGATGACCGCGTTGTCCCACGTATCGCACGGCTGCAGGGTGCCGTCGGGGCCGGGGCGCTCGGTGACGACGTCCTGCAGGATGCCGACGACCTTCTCGGGCGTCCAACCCAGGCGCAGCGGCACGTGCCACGTGTGCATGCCGAGGTCGTTGAGCACGCCCGCGTCGCCGCAGAACTGCTTCTGCCGCTTCCAGTTCAGCGGCTTGTTCACATCGATGTCGCTGGCGTGGAGGAACGTGCATTTCGCCTCGACGATGCGGCCGAGGGCGCCCGACGTGACGTAGTCGACGGCCCACTGCGCACCGGGGAAGAACGGCATCTCGCTCGAGACGCGGACGAACGACCCGGCCGTCTCGTCGATGGCGGCGACGACCGCGTCGGCGGCGGCGCGGTCGATGCCGAACGGCTTCTCGGCCAGCAGCGCCTTGCCGGCGCGGATGGTGTCGACGTACAGGCGCTCGTGCAGATCATGGCGCACCGCGATGTAGACGACGTCGACGCGCGGGTCGGCGAGGAGCTCGTGGTGGTCGGTCGTGGTCAGCTGCACGGTGTCGATGCGCTCGAAGAATTCGAGGGCGGCCGGGTTGATGTCGCATACGGCGACGAGCTCGGGCTCGGCCGGGTGATCGATGAGCGCCGGCCAGCGGCGCAGGGCGGCAGCGATCTCGCGGCCCATGAGGCCGCCGCCGATGATGCCGATTCCGACCTTCTTGCCGGTCATTCCTGGTCTCCTTCGCGAGTGGCGGGGATCGTGGCGCGGGCGTCGGCGGTCGTGGCGGCGAGGCTGCAAGAGGCTGGGACCTGGAGCGGGCTCACGCGGCACCGCCGATGAGGGCGAGGGCGTCGTCGACCGAGGCGTCGTCGTGGACGACCGCCATGAGCGCCGCGGTGATGCCGGCCGGGTCATGGTGCTGGATCACGTTGCGGCCGTAGACGATGCCGCGCGCGCCCTGCTCGAGCACGGCCCGTGTGCGCTCGAGGAGCGTGCGGTCGTCGACACGGCCCCCGCCGCGCACGAGGAGCGGGGTGTCACCCGCCGCCTGAATGACCCGGTGGTACTCGGTGATGTCGTCGGTGGGGTCGGCCTTGATGAGGTCGGCGCCGAGCTCGCGCGCCTGGCGGACGAGGGTGACGATCTTGGCGGTGTCGCCATCGACGCCGTAGCCGCCGGTGCCGGGCTTGGTCTGCATGACCAGCGGCTCGATCATCAACGGCATCCCGTACCGCTCGGCGTCGGTGCGGAGCGCCAGGATCGATCGGATGCACTGCTCGCGCACCTGCGGCTCGCCGGGCAGGTCGAGCAGGTTCACGCAGACGGCGACCGCGTCCAGACGGACGGCGACCTCGATGGCATCCGGAACGTGGATGCTGTGCAGGGGCGATTCGAGCGGATCCCCGTAGACGTTGGCGATGTCGGTGCGCAGCACCAGTCCGGGCTTCTGCTTGCCGGGGACGGACTGCAACAGGGGCGCCTGGCCGAGGGTGAGCTGAACGGCGTCGGGGCCGGCGTCGACGAGCGTCGCGACGGTCTTCGCCATGTCTTCGATACCGGTGAGGAAGTTGTGCTCGTGGAACGCGCCGTGATCGACCGCGACGTCGAGCGCGCGGCCGGATTTCGCGTTGAAGAGGCGGTGGAGGCGGGGTTTCGACATGGGGTGTGGGTCTCCGAGACGTCGTGTCGGGGCGCTGCTCTGCGCTCGTCGGTCAGTATGCGGGTGACGAGACAACGTTGTCAATCACTGCTAGCGTGAGCCGCGCAACGGCGAGGAAGGCGGGGCTCATGGGCGAGCTGTACGGATCGACGGTCGACGAGGCGCGGCGGCGCACGGGTTCGTTCGCGCAGGTGGCGAGCGTGGAAGCCTCGGTGCGCACCGATGGACCGGATGCCGGAACCCGGCGTCTGCGGGTGATCGCGGGAGAACTCGAGGTCGAACTGCTGCCGGACCGCGGGCTCGACATCGGACAGGTGCGTCACCGCGGGGTGCCACTGGCCTGGGTGTCGCCGACGGGGTGGCTACGACCGGGCGCCGGGGGCTTCGGGGCGTCGTTCGGCGGGGGCCTCGTCACGACCTGCGGGCTGCTGTCGTTCGGCCCACCGTCGGTCGACGCCGAGGGGGAGCATCCGCAGCACGGGCGGTACAGCGGGCTCGCGGCATCCGTCACCCGATCGGAGGTCTCGGATGACGCCGTGATCGTGGAGGCGACCGTCGTGGAGGCGACCGTGCTCGGCGCGCACCTCGAACTGCGCCGGCGTGTGCGGCTGCCGTTCGGGGCGGGGCGGATCGAGCTGCGTGACGAGATCGTGAACCGCGGCTCGCGCGCGGTCGAGCCCATGGTGCTCTATCACGTCAACCTCGGCTGGCCGGTGATCGATGCCGGCTCCGTGCTGCGCTCGCCGGCGGAACGGGTGCGCGCCCGCGATGCGGCGACAGAGGCGGGTCTCGCGTCGTGGGCGGAGTTCCCCGAGCCCGTCGCGGAGTACCCCGAGCAGGTCTTCGCGCACGAGCTGCCCGTAGACCGTCGTGTCGCCGCCGAGGTCGTGTCGCGGTCGGGGCTCGGCATCCGGATCTCGTTCGACACCGCCGTGCTGCCGGGGATGTTCCAGTGGCGGGTGGCGCAGGAGGGCGCGGTCGTCCTCGGCGTGGAGCCGGCGACGGCGGCGACGATCCTCGGGCGCGCCGACGCGCGGGCGGCGGGTCTGCTGCGCGAGCTCGGGCCGGGATCGGCGTGGGAGCTCGGCCTCGACATCGATGTCATCCGAGACGGATCCGTGACTTGACAACGTTGTCCCGCAGGCTCATGCTGACTCCAGCAGAGCCCGAACGAGGGTTCCCGATCCGCAAGACAACGATGTCGGAGCAGCGATGACGCACGAGCGAGAGACGGCCGGCGAGGCCACGACGCTTCGGCCGCGCGCTCGGCTCATCGACGTCGCGACGGCGGCAGGCGTGAGCCCCAAGACCGTGTCGCGGGTCATCAACGACGAGACAGGGGTGCTGCCGCCCACCCGGGAACGCGTCCTGCGTGCCGTGCGCGAGCTCGGCTTCGTGCCCGACAGGAGCGCCCGCGAGCTCAAGCGCCGCGACGCCGACACCATCGGCATCCTGATCGACGCCATCAGCGACCCCTTCTTCGCCGCGTTCGTCAGCGTCGTGGAAGAGCTCGCGGTCGCGGAGGGCCTCAGCGTCATCTTCGCCAGCACCGGCTACGACGCCGCCCGCGAGAGCGCACAGCTCGAGCGCCTCACCGGGCACCGACTGGCGGGGCTCATCGTGGCGCCCGTGGCGGTCGCGGCCTCGACCCTGGCGGCCCTGCGCACCCGCTTTCCCGTGGCCTGCATCGACCGGGTGCGCTCCGGCATCGACGCGGTCGTCATCGACGACTTCGGGGCGGCCGTCGAGGCCACCGCCGCGCTGATCGCTCATGGACACCGACGCGTGGCCTTCATGGGCGAGGACGTGCCCTACCCCACCGTCAGCGACCGGCTGGCCGGTTACCGCTCGGCCCTCGCAGCCGCGGGGCTCCCCTTCGACCCGTCGCTGGTCGTCACCCACGAACGCTTCGGGCGCGGGGAAGCCGCCGAAGCCTCCCGGCTCCTCGAGCGTGACGACGCCCCCACCGCGCTGCTGTGCGCGACGAGCCTCGCCGCGATCGGCACCGTCCGCGCCATTCGCGCGAGGGGACTGAGAATGCCGGCGCTCATCTCGTTCGGCGACTTCACTCTCGCCGAGGTGCTCGATCCCGGCATCACCTTCGTCGACCACGACCCGCGGCTTCTCGCCACGGCCGCGTTCTCGCTGCTGCGAGAGCGCGCCGAACGCCCCGACGAGGGGCCCGCCCGCATCGTCGTGCCGACGCGCCTCGTGCCGCGCGGATCGGGTGAGGTCGCCCCGGCGGGTCGGCCGGTCGCGGTGGCCTTCGCGGAATCGGAGCGGCGCAACGGATTCGGACGCGGCTTCGCGCCCGATGCGATTCTGTCGCGGCGTTCCGAATCTGCGTCGTCGGCGACGCTCCCCGCCGTCCTCGTCGAGCCCGCCGCAGCCCTCGTCGCGACCGCGCTCACCCTCGTCCACCCCGAGCCGGGCGGCGATGCCGCCGTTCCGGCCGCAGCCCCGATCGGAGCCCCGTGACGACGCCCGTCCTGCTGCCGCCCAACCCCGTGCAGCACTTCTACCTCGGCGGCGACCGCATCGCCGCCCTCCGCGGCATCGTGCCCGAGACCGACCGTCAGCCTGAGGAGTGGCTCGGCTCGACCGTGTCGCGCTTCGGCTCCGATGACATCGGCCTCGCCGTCACCGACCAGGGCGCCTTCCTCCGCGACCTCGTCACCGCCGACCGTGCGTCGTGGGTGGGGGCACGGGGCGGGCGGGATGCCGCCGATCTCGGCATCCTGGTCAAGCTCCTCGACGCGCGTCAGCGTCTTCCCGTGCACGTGCACCCCGACCGCGGGTTCGCGAGCACCCACCTCGACTGTCCCTACGGCAAGACCGAGGCCTGGTACGTGCTCGAGACCGAGGACGACTGCGCCGTGCACGTCGGCTGGAACCAGGACGTCGACCGCGACGAGCTCGATCGCCGCCGCGACGCGCAGGACAGCGAATGGATGCTGTCGCGCATGAACCGCGTGGTCGTGCGTGCGGGTATGGGTGTGCTCGTACCCGCCGGGACGGTGCACGCGATCGACGGCGGCATCTTCGTCGCCGAGGTGCAGGAACCCACCGACTTCTCGATCCTGCTGGAGTGGTCGGTGACCACCTCCACCCGCGAGGAGTCGCACCTCGACCTGGGCTTCGACGCGGTCATGCCCGCGGTGTCGACCGAGAAGATGGATGCCGAGGCCCTCGACGCTCTCATCAGCACGGCCGGCACGACCCCGGCGGGGGCGGACTTCCGCTCGCTGCTTCCGACCGTCGCCGACCCCTACTTCCGTCTGTTCGACGCCGCGGGGGAGACCGCGGCGCGCGAGGCGGGCTTCGCGGTGGTGCTCGTGCGCGAGGGGTCCGGCGCGATGGTGTCGAACGCGGGCTCGACCGATGTCGAGCGCGGACAGGTGTACGCCGTGCCGCACGCCTTCGGCGCGTGGCGCCTGACCGGCGAGGCCGAGGTGCTCGTGGCATCCCCCGGCGTCGGCTGGCCCGGCACCCTCCGCGGTGGGGGAGTTCGGTGAGCGACTACGTCGTCGGCATCGACATGGGAAGCACCAGCACCAAGCTGCTGGTCGCCACCCCCGACGGGCACCAGGTGCTCGTCGTCAGTCGACCCTCTCCGTGGACGAACCTCGACCACGGTCGGGCCGAGATGCCCGCCGAGCGCGCGATCGCCGTGGTGCGCGAGCTCGCCGCCGAGGCGGACGCGCGGCTGGACGACGGGTATCGCGTGATCGCCCTCGCCGTCTCGGGCATGGCGGAGGCGGGTGTGCTCCTGGATGCCGAGGGCACCGCGCTGGCGCCGCTCATGGCGTGGTTCGACCCGCGTGGCGCCGAGCAGATCCTGGCGACGCCCGCGGCGTTCCGCGCCGAGTTCCTCGGCCGCACCGGGCTGCCGGTGGGGCCGCTGGCATCCATCGCGAAGCTGCTGTACCTGCGCGAGAGCGGCATCGCGCTCGCCGGAACGACCTTCCTCAACGTCCCCGAGTTCGTCGTGCACGCCCTCGGCGGGCCGCGGGTGGCCGAGTACTCGCTCGTCTCTCGGACCGGGCTCATCGACCAGGACGACAGCACCCCGTGGGCCGCGGCCCTCGACGTGCTGGGCGTCGACGAGTCGATCCTCGGTGCGCGCGTCAGTGCTGGGGAGGCCGTCGGGGCGCTGGACGATCCCGCTCTGCCCGCGGGCTTCCAGGGAGCCGCGCTCACGATCGCCGGACACGACCACCTCGTCTCGGCCGTCGCCGCCGGTGCCACCCGCACGGGCCAGCTGTACGACTCGATGGGTACCGCCGAGGCGCTCGTGCGCGTGCTCGACGACACCCTGCCGTTCGACGCCCGGGAGCGACTCGCCCACGCGGGCATCAACTGCGTGCGCCATGTCATCCCCGGTAAGTACGTGCTGCTGGCGGGCACGAAGTCGGGGCTGCTCATGCGGCGCGTGCTGCAGCTGCTCGGGATCACGGATGCCACGGGCCGGGCGCGCATCGATGATGCGGCCATGGCACTGCCCGTCGACGGCACCCTCGCCGACGGCGGCCTCGAGGTCTCGGGCGCGCGCAACGACGACGGCGTGCTGAAGATCGTCGCGCAGAGCGACGGGCTCAGCCCCGCCGAGCTGTTCGCGGCGAGCCTGCGCCACGGCAACGACATGCTCGCCGAATGCATGGCGGTGATGGACCGCGAGGTCGCTCCTCCTACTTCGACCGTGCTCACCGGGGGGTGGTCGACCATGGCGTCCGTCGTCCGCTCGCGCTCGTCGCTTCTGCCGGAGGTCACCGTGTCGACCCACGACGAGGGCACCGCGTACGGGGCGGCGCTGTTCGCCGCCTTCGCCGCCTCGACCGGATCGTTCGAGCACGTCGCCGAGACGTTCCTTTCTTCCTCTCTCGTCTCCGACGAGAGCGTGCTTCTCACCAACGAAAGGAGCTGACGATGTCGTCAGTCACCACAGCCGTCCCTGTGCTGCAGGCGCGGGGCCTGTCGCGTCAGTTCGGCCATGTCCGGGCGTTGAACAACGTCGATTTCGAGGTCTACCCGGGGGAGGTCACCGCTCTCATCGGCGACAACGGCGCCGGCAAGTCGACCCTCGTGAAGGCCCTGTCGGGCAACCTGGCGGTCGATGAGGGCGAGATCCTCTTCGACGGCAAGCCGATCGAGATGTCCAACCCGCAGGTCGCCTCGGCCCTCGGTATCGAGACGGTGTACCAGGACCTCGCCCTCGCCCCGCACCTCGACCCGGTGCAGAACATGTACCTGGGGCGGGAGATCCGCCGCCCGGGCCTCGCGGGGGCCCTGGGGTTCATGAAGACCAAGGACATGGCCGTCGCGTCCCGCGCGGCGTTCGACGAGCTCGGCGCGACCGTCCGCTCCCTCACCTCTCCCGTGGGGGAGATGTCGGGTGGGCAGCGGCAGGCGATCGCGATCGCCCGTGCCGTGCACTGGGCGGGGCGTCTGGTGTTCCTCGACGAACCCACCGCCGCTCTCGGCGTGCGTCAGACCAAGAACGTCCTCGAAACGATCCGTCGCGTCCGCGACAAGGGCATCGCCGTCGTTCTCATCTCCCACTCCATGCCCCACGTCATGGACGTGTGCGACCGCATCCAGGTGCTGCGCCTGGGGACCCGGGTGGCGAACATCGACGCCAAGCAGACCTCCATGGAAGAACTCGTCGGGCTCATGACCGGCGCCGTCACGAAGGACGACCAGAAATGAGCACCACGACACCGCCGACGGAGACCGTCGCGATCGGCACCTTCGACGATTCGAAGCCGAACTTCTTCGTGGGGCTGCTCAAGGCGCAGGCCTTCCAGATCCTCATCATCCTCATCGTCATCGTGCTGATCTTCAGTGCACTGGCGCCGGACTCATTCGCCCAGTGGTCGAACTTCCGCCTCATCATTCAGAACGCCTCGATCCTGGCGGTGCTCGGCGTTGGGATGACGTACATCATCATCACCTCGGGCATCGACCTCTCGGTCGGCTCGGTTCTGGTGTTCTCGGGGGTCGTCTCGGCGACCGTCATGCGGGCTCTCGGCGGAGAAGGGTGGGGCGTCGCCACCGTCGGCATCCTGGTCTCGATCTTCAGTGGCGTGTGCTGGGGGCTGTTGAACGGCTTCCTCATCGCCAAGGCGAAGATCCCGCCGCTGATCGTGACGCTGGGCTCGCTCGGCATGGCGCTGGGGCTCGCCCAGATCATCACCGGGGGCGTCGATATCCGCGACGTCCCGACGGTGCTCACGGTGTCGATCGGCTACGGCAACGTGTTCGGGTCGCTGCCGATCATCAGCGTGATCGCGCTCGTGGTCGTGGTGATCGGGGCCATCGTGCTGCACTTCACGAAGTTCGGCCTCTATACCTACGCCGTCGGCTCGAGCGAGCTCGCCGCCCGCCGCGTCGGCGTGAAGGTCGACCGCCACCTCATCTCGGTCTACACGCTTTCGGGGGCGCTCGCCGGGCTCGCCGGCATCCTGGCCCTGTCGCAGTTCTCGACCACGGCGATCGCGGGTCAGTCGCAGACCAACCTGAACGTCATCGCGGCCGTCGTCATCGGCGGAACGTCCCTCTTCGGCGGCGTGGGCACGATCTTCGGCACCGTGGTCGGCCTGTTCATCCCGGCGGTGCTGCAGAACGGCTTCGTCATCACCGGTGTGCAGCCCTTCTGGCAGCAGGTCGCCGTCGGTGCGGTGCTGATCACCGCCGTCTACGTCGACCAGGTACGCCGCACCGCCGCCACGCGCGGCAACACCCAGAGCCTCTGGCGAAAGTTCGTCAGCGGAGGACGCCGCGGCTGAGGCCCGGCATCCGACCCCACCAAGAGAGAACGGTCATCACAATGCAGTGGAACAGCAAGGTTCTCGCGTTCGCCACCCTCGGCGCCGCAGCCACCCTCGTCCTCGCCGGGTGCTCCGGCGGATCCTCGTCGGGCGGTGCCTCCGGCGGTGCCGAGGACGGGTACAAGATCGCGTTCGTGCAGGGCGTCGCGGGAGATGAGTTCTACATCTCCATGCAGTGCGGCATCGAAGCCGAAGCAGAAAAAGAAGGCGCCACCGTCACCACCCAGGGCCCCGAGAAGTTCGACCCCACCCTGCAGAAGCCCATCGTGGACGCCGTCGTCGCGTCGCAGCCCGACGCGCTGCTCATCGCCCCCACCGACGTGTCGGCCATGCAGGCCCCCATCGCTGCCGCCGAAGCCGCCGGGATCAAGGTCGTCCTCGTCGACACGACGCTGGAGGACCCCTCCGGTGCGGTGTCGCAGATCTCCTCCGACAACGAAGGCGGCGGCGCCGCCGCGTTCGAAGCCATCCAGGAGGCCAACCCGAACGGTGGCAAGGTGCTCGTCGTGTCCACCGACCCGGGTGTCTCCACCACCGACGCCCGCGCCCAGGGCTTCGAAGACGCCGTCGCCAAGGACAGCAAGTTCGAATCGGTGGGGGTGCAGTACTCGCACAACGAGCCCTCCACCGCCGCGGAGATCGTCACCGCCGCGCTGCAGAAGGACCCCGACATCGTCGGCATCTTCGCCGCCAACCTGTTCGCCGCCGAAGGCTCCGCCACCGGCGTCCAGCAGGCCGGCAAGCAGGGATCGGTCACCATCGTCGGCTTCGACGCCGGCCCCGCCCAGGTGAAAGCCCTCGAAGCCGGCACCGTCCAGGCCCTCGTCGCCCAAGAGCCCGCCACCATCGGCTCCGACGGCGTGAAGCAGGCCATCGCGGCGCTGAAGGGTGAGGCCACGGAGGAGAAGATCCAGACCGGCTTCACCATCCTCACCAAGGACAACATCGCCACCGACGGCGCCGACGCCGTCTACAAGTCCAGCTGCTGAAACCCCGGATGCCGGGACCTCGCGCACTCGCGCCGAGGTCCCGGCATCCACCCCCTCCCCGCGCGACTTGCCCCACATTGCCGCTTCCGACACCGCTGAAGCGACAGAGTTCGGTAACTCACGCGCGCCCAGAAAGGACCGCCGTGCCGCTGGCCGACATGCCCGAACTGCTCGCCGCGCACCGCGCGGTCGGGGCCTTCAACTTCATCACCCTCGAGGTCGCTGAGGCGATCATCGCCGGCGCCGAAGCCGCAGACAGCGGCGTCATCCTCCAGCTGTCGCAGAACGCCATCGCGTTCCACGGGGGTCTCGCCCCCGCCGGCTCCGCCGCCCTACGTCTCGCCGAGTCCGCGCGCGTGCCCGTCGTCGTGCACCTCGACCACGCGACCGAGGAAGCGCTCGTCGACGAGGCGTTGGCCGTCGGCATCCGCTCGGTCATGTTCGACGCTGCTCATCTCGCCGACGCCGAGAACCTCGAGCGCACCGCCGCCGTCGCCGCTCGCGTGCACGCTGCCGGTGGCTGGATCGAGGCCGAGCTCGGCGAGATCGGCGGCAAGGGCGCCCACGCACCCGGCGTGCGCACGGACGTCGACGAGGCGGTGCGCTTCGTCGACACCACGGGGGTCGACGCCCTCGCCGTCGCCGTCGGCAGCGAGCACGCGATGCGCGAGCGCAGCGCGAGGCTCGACGAGCACCTCATCGCCGAGCTCGCCGCGGCCCTGCCCGTGCCGCTCGTGCTGCACGGGTCGAGCGGAGTCGCCGACGCGGGCATCGACGGAGCCGTGCGCGCGGGCATGCGCAAGATCAACATCGGCACCCACCTCAACACCGTGCTGACGGCATCCGTCCGCGCCGAGCTCGACCGGGACCCGGATGCCATCGACCCCCGCCGGTGGCTCGCTCCGGGCCGCGCGGCGGTCGCCGATGAAGTGCGGCGCCTGCTCGGTGTCGTGACGGGTGTCGGCGCATGACCGGCATCGTCACCCTGACCGCCGCCGGGGCGATCGACGCCACCTACCGCGTCGGGACCCTGCGCCGCGGCGCCTTCGCCCGCGCCGACAGCTACGCGCGCGAGGTGAGCGGCAAGGGGGTGAACGTCTCGGCCGCTCTCGCGGCGGGCGGCGCCGACACGGCGGCGGTGGTCGTGCTCGGCACCGACGACGTGCGCTTCGCCCGCGCCGGGCTGACAGCTCCGCTGCTGCGCATCGTCGAGGTGCCGGGCGCGACCCGCGTGAACACGTCGATCATCGACGCCGGCGGTGCGACCACGAAGGTCAACGCGCCCACTCCACCCCTGTCGCCGGAGGCATGGGATGCCACGATCTCGGCCCTGGGTGTGGAGCTCGCCGCCCGCACCTCGCCCTGGCTCGTCATCTCGGGCAGTCTGCCGGAACTCGCCGGGACCGGGGCCCTGGTCGACCTGGCCGCCGTCCGCGCGATAGCGCGGGAACACGGGGCGCGTGTCGCGGTCGACACCAGCGGCGCCGCCCTCGACGCGCTGCTCGCCGACCCCGTCGGCATCGACCTGCTGACCCCCAACGCCGAGGAACTGTCGGCGACGGTGGGGCGTCCGCTCGACACCCTCGGCGATGTGGTCACCGCCGCACGGGAGATCGTGTCGCGCGGGGTGACGACCGTACTGGCCAGCCTCGGTGCCGACGGCCTCATCGCCGTGACCGCCGACCGCGAGGTCTTCGCGCGGGCCGAGGCCCCGTCCGTCGCCAACACCGCCGGGGCGGGGGACGCCGCCCTCGCCGGCTTCCTCCTCGGCCTCACGAGGGAACCCGCCGCGGGCGCCGATCCCCTGGCCGTGGCCGTCGCCTCGGCCGCCGAGTGGGGAGCGCACGCTGTGGCGCACGCGTCGACGATCGTCGAGGGGCCGCCGCTCGGCATCCGGGCCGTGATCGCGACGAACCCTGACCTCTCTCGTGCGCTGACCGACGAGGGGCAGGCGTGAGCGCCGTCGCCCCCGAGATCGCCGCGGCCGTCACCGACGTCGCGCGCATCCGTACCCGCGCGATCGACCGCGTCGCCTACGCCAACGACGCCTCGCACTATCTCCTGACCCCGGATGCCGTCGTGATCGCCGCCGACGCGCTCGAGGTCGGAGCGATCCTGCGGGGGGCCACGGCATCCGGTACCCCCGTCACGTTCCGCTCGGGCGGCACGAGCCTGTCGGGGCAGTCGTCGGGAGCGGGGCTGCTGGTCGACGTGCGACAGTGGTTCGGACGCATCGACGTGCTCGACGGCGGTCGCCGGGTGCGCTCCCAACCCGGGGCGACGGTGCGCCAGGTGAACGCGCGACTGCTGCGGCACGGGCACCGCCTCGGACCCGATCCGGCGAGCGAGGCCGCTTGCACGATCGGCGGGGTCGTGGCGAACAATTCCAGCGGCATGGCGTGCGGGACCGTGGAGAATTCGTATCGCACCCTCGAGGGGCTCGTGCTGGTCCTGGCATCCGGAACCGTCGTCGACACGGCCGCGCCCGATGCCGACGCGCTGCTGCGCGAGCGCGAGCCCGCCCTCGTCGAGGGGCTGATGCACCTGCGCGAGCGCGTCGCCACGAACGCCGCGAGCGTCGCCCTGATCGAGCGGCAGTTCGCGATGAAGAACACGATGGGGTACGCGCTCAACGCCTTCCTCGACTTCGACACTCCCGCGGCCCTGCTCGCGCACCTCGTCGTCGGGTCGGAGGGCACCCTCGCGTTCGTCGCCGAGGCGACCTTCCGTACGGTGCCGATCCGCCCCGCCATCGCGACGACCCTTGCGGTGTTCCCGACGCTGGACGCCGCGACGCGCTCCCTTCCCGCGCTGGTCGCGACCGGGGCGGCGACGCTGGAGCTGATGGATGCCACCTCCCTCCGCGTCGGTCAGCGTCTGGCCGGCACTCCCGCCGCCATCCACGGGTTCGAGGCGACGACGCAGGCGGCGTTGCTCGTGGAGTACCACTCGGACGACGCTCTCGCGCTCCGGGAGCTCGCCGGGGCGGGCGCACGCGTGCTCGCCGGGGAGGACCTTCTCGACGCGGTCGTCTTCTCCCGTGACCCGGTGCAGCGCGCCGCCGCGTGGACCTTCCGCAAGGGCCTCTACGCCTCGGTCGCCGGTGCCCGACCCAGCGGGACGACGGCTCTGCTCGAAGACGTCGTCGTGCCGGTCGAGCGGCTCGCCGACACGTGCGAGGGCCTGCAGGGGTTGTTCGAGCGTTTCGGCTACGCCGACAGCGTCATCTTCGGCCACGCCAAGGACGGCAACATCCACTTCATGCTCACCGACCGATTCGAGGGCGCGAGGGCGCTGGGTCGATTCGAGGGCTTCACCGACGCGATGGTCGACCTCGTGCTGGCGGCGGGCGGCAACCTGAAGGCCGAACACGGCACGGGCCGGGCGATGGCGCCGTACGTGCGTCGGCAGTACGGCGACGAGCTCTACGACGTGATGGTGGAGCTGAAGCGTCTGCTCGATCCGAGCGGCATCCTGAACCCGGGCGTGATCATCAGCGATGACCCCGGGGTGCACATGCGCGACCTCAAGGCGCCCGTGTCGATCGAGCCCGAGGCCGACCGCTGCGTCGAGTGCGGATACTGCGAGCCGGTGTGCCCGAGCCGATCGCTCACCCTCACCCCGCGGCAGCGGATCGTCGTCCGGCGCGCCTCGATTGCCGCCCGGGAGCGCGGAGACGGCGCCCTCGTCGCCGAGCTGGAGAAGGACTACGACTACGACGGTGTGCAGACCTGCGCCGTCGACGGCATGTGCCAGACCGCGTGCCCCGTGCTCATCAACACCGGGACGCTGATGAAGCGCTTCCGTCGAGAAGATGCCAACCCGCTAGTGGCCGCGGGGTGGTCGGCCGCGGCGACCGGGTGGGGTGCGGTGACGCGGGCGGGGTCGGCGGCGCTCTCCGTGGCTGCGGCGGTTCCGATGCCCGTGGTGCGGACGGTGACGGATGCCGCCCGCGCGGTGCTCGGCACGGATACGGTGCCGCGGTACTCGGCGGAGCTGCCGTCGGGTGGGGCGTCTCGTCGCTCGCTCGGCTCGCGGATCGGCGCGCCGGGCGTCGAGCCGGTGGCGGTGTTCCTGCCCGCGTGCGTGGGCAGCATGTTCGGGCCCGTTGACGGAATCGGCGCGACCGCGGCGTTCGTGCGACTGCTCGAGCGCGCCGGGGTCGCGGCGGTGGTGCCGGACGGAATCGATGCGCTGTGCTGCGGAACCCCGTGGTCGTCGAAGGGCTACGCGAAGGGGCACGCGACGATGTCGGCCCGCGTGCGCGCCGCCGTGCGCTCGGCGTCGCGCGACGGCGCGCTCCCGGTCGTATGCGATGCGTCGAGCTGCACCGAGGGGTTCGCGGCGACGCTGCGCGACGAGGGCGTGGAGGTCGTGGATGCCGTGGCCTTCGCGGCATCCACTCTGCTTCCGGCCCTGAGCCCCACGCCGGTGGCGGAGCTGCTGGCGCTGCACCCCACGTGCTCGTCGAAGCAGCTGGGGATCGATCCTGCGCTGCGCGCGGTGGGGGAGGCCGTAGCCACCGAGGTGCGTGTGCCCGATGCCTGGGGCTGCTGCGCCTACGCCGGAGACCGCGGGATGCTGCACCCCGAGCTCACCGGGGCCGCGACCGCCCCCGAGGCGGCCGAGGTCGTCGGCTGGGGCGCCGACGCGCACGCCTCGTGCAATCGCACGTGCGAGCTGGGCATGACGAAGGCGACGGGGGAGTCGTACGTGCACGTGTTGGAGCTGTTGGAACGGGCGACGCGGTGAGGGGACGCGTCTTCACGGGCGCGTCCCCTTTGCACGTCGGCGTCGCCGGTCACCGGGAAACGAAGACGAGCATCATCGCCGCCAGGGCCGCGCCGAGCGAGAGCCACAGAAGCCACCGATGCCACCGTCGGGGCTTTCCGGGTGGGTTGCCGACAGGCTGCGTGGCGAGACCGAGTTCTGCGCGGATCTCATTGGCGCGGATCTGCAGACGATCCTGAAACTCCGCGTGCGCGAGGCCGCCCCCGGGCACGCGGAGCGCGTTCGCGATCGACGATGCGATCTGCTGCTCGAGATCCACGAGTTCGCGGCGAAGACGGTCCTCGCGGCGGACCAGGTCGGAATCGTCCATGATGCCTCTTCGGCAGTGACTGACGGCCGCATGGCCGATCGAGAATTCAGTGTCGGGGTCGGGCTGGGAGTTGCCTAGAGCTTTACAAACGGAGGGGGCCCGTGGTGCGAAGCCGATCGGCTTCGCGCCATCCTGAGCCAGGAGAATGCACGGCGCGGGGACAGATTGCAAGAGGTGGTAGCCGCGATGTGCTGCTGACAGCATCCGGCTATGGCAGAGGGACTCGAGCGACCGCGGGCGCAAGGGCGCCCCAACCGATGAGCGCCGTCTGGGAGGCTCTCGCCGCCCTCGTCGATCCGATCCTGGCGTTCCTGGGCCGAGAGAAGGACTACCGCGACGCGGAATCTCCCCCCGATGATCCTGCGCCGACCTAGGACGTGGTGGAGGGAACTCTCGTCAGTCGCTGAACCCCGGTGACGGCTTCGTCGATGCCGGCGATCACGGCCCCGACCTCTCCCGCGCGACCGCGGTCGTCATCCGCTTGCAGCGGGTACCGCGGCGCGGAGCCACGCCCCCGCTGAGCAGCCCGGCGGTGGCCGCTATCGAAGTTCCGCGGCGGCGGCCATGACACCATCCGACGTCGTGAAGCGAAACAGGTCTGTCAGTATGGCGTCATGTCCGGCACGTCGAAGGTCACCCCTGTACTCGCCGCATTCGCCTTGACGGCTTCGGCGTTGGCCGGCTGCACTGCGGCAGCGCCGACGGCAGTTCAGACGTCCACGGCATCCGCTCCCACGGCATCCGCTCCCACGGCTGTCGCCGCGCCGGTGACGGGAGCGACGCCGGCGCCGCCATCGGCCGATTCGGAGACCTGCTCTGGCATGTCGGAGGTCTACGGCTCCACCAGGGGTCCGTATCTTGAGCGGCGGGGGACGCTGCGGGATCTCGGCGCACGTGAGTTCGCGCGGGGCGAGGTGACATTCGATGAGGACGGCGCCCCCGTGACCTATACCGTTGAGCCTGGCGACGTGGAGGCGGTGATCGCCGAACGGTTCTGCGCGTACCCGACCCTCGGCCCGATGAATCACGTGCGCACGATCCAACCGGAGCAGGTGCTCTGGCTGACCCCCGACCCCGACACTCCTTGGGTGCCGTACTTCGCCCCCGAGGACGCGCCCGCGGGGTTCGAACAGATTCCGTACCAGCAGGCGATCGAGTCCGCAGGCAGGGCAGTCGATGCCGGTGACGTGGACACCGTGCAAGCCGTCTGGAATGACACCCTCAAGGCCATGTTCGTGAATCAGAACACCATCGACGCTGTCCAGAAGGTCGTCGACTCCGGCGACCTCGACGCGCTTCGCCAACTCTTCTCCTGACGCCGCCGATGTAGCGTTTCTCCGCCGGGGGAGGGCTGAGCGAAACGGAACGTGCACGCGCTGGAGCCGTCAGCGCAGGCGACGCGGTGAGGGGACGCGCCCGGCAGCGGACGGGTCCCCTCTCGCTCACTGCGAAGCCGGCAGCTCCGCGGCGCTGTCGCGGTCGGCATCCAGGGTGCTGCTGTCGATCACGAAGCGGAAGCGGATGTCGTTGGCGACCATCTCGTCGAAGGCCTCGTTGACCTGCTGCACGGGGATGACCTTCACCTCGGCGGCGATCCCGTGCTCGGCGGCGAAGTCGAGCACCTCCTGCGTCTCGGCGATGCTGCCGATCAGCGAGCCGGCGATCGTGATGCGGTTCATCGACACGAAGCCGAAGTCGATGCCCTCCTCGTGGATCGGCTCGAGCATGCCGACCGTCACCAGCGCCCCGTCGTGGCGGATGAGCGAGAGGTAGGGCTTCATGTCGAACGGGGTCGGAATGGTCGACAGCACGAAGTCGACGCTCGAGGCCTGGGCCTCGACGGCATCCTCGTCGGTCATGTCGATCACGTCGTCGGCCCCGAGGGCCCGCACGGCGTCGGCCTTGTCGGGGCTGGTGGTCAGTGCGATCACGCGGTCGGCGCCGCGCGCCTTCGCCAGCTGCACGGCGAGGTGACCGAGTCCGCCGAGGCCGGCGACGGCGACGACGCTGCCGGGGCCGATGTTCCAGTGCGCCAGCGGCGACCACGTCGTGACGCCGGCGCAGAGCAGCGGAGCCGCCTGCTCGAGCGGGATGGCGTCGGGGATGCGCAGCACGAAGTGCTCGTTGACGACGATCTCGTCGGAGTACCCGCCGAGAGTGACGTCTCCGGTGTCGGGGTCCTGCCCGTTGTAGGTGAAGATCGCGGGCGGGTTCTGGTACTGCTCCTCGCTCACGCCGCGCTGCGACTCGTCGCCCCAGTAGACGAGGCAGCCCACGCCCACACGGTCGCCGACGGCGTAGCGGGTCACCTCGGAGCCCACCTCGGCGACGGTGCCGGCGATCTCGTGCCCGGGGAGGCAGGGCCACAGCGTCGCGAGGGCGCCGCCGAATTCGTCGCGCGCCTGGTGCACGTCGGAGTGGCATACGCCGCAGTAGGCGATGTCGATGCGCACGTCTTCGGGGCCCACCTCGCGGCGGTCGAAGGTGAAGGGCGCCAGGGGGGTGTTCTTGTCGGGGGTGGCATAGCCGATGTTGCGGGACATGTTCTTCCTCAGGTCAGGGCGAGTGCGTCCCAGAACGGTAGGAAAGGCGCCTGACGAGAGACGGGCCCTGGTGTCTTCGGCGGATGCCGGTAGTATCCGCGACCCGAAGGGGTGGTGGCCAGGGGTCGCCCATGATCGTTCATGAGCGAGCCGTGATCGCTTCCTTCCTCTGGTGGAGCGTGCAGCGGTAGCGACCGAACTGCTGGCGGTCTCGCGCGGGGTGCGCACGGACAGCGGACGTGAGCGGCCGTCGGCGTGGTGCCGGCGGCCGCTTAGTCGGCGCGAGCGATCAGGCGCAGCGGGCCAGGTACTGCCGCACGTCGGCGCGGGTGAGCGTCTTCAGCGCGGCGATGTCGTGGTGAGCGCGCAGGTATGCACGGGCGGCGGTGGTGGCCTTCGCGAGTGTCAGGGTGGACCGGTCGAGGCAGGGGGCGGATTCGAGCGGGTTCGTGCGCGGGGTGCGCAGGTCGGCGTCGATCCCGATGACGGCCTCGTCGATGCTGGTGATCACGATGGTCTCGGCGCCTTCCATGGTGGGGCTGTTGCGCCACCACAGCGCCATCCCGCCGTCTCCGTCGGAGCCGAAGCCGACGATGTAGGACTCGCCGCCGGGTCGGGGATCCAGGCCACGGATGGTGTAGTTCCCATTCCGGTCCGTCATGGTGTCGGTGTAGCCGATGAGGGGGACGAGTCGCCGCGAAACGCTCCACCCGGAGAGCGTGGACAGCTCGCACGATGTCGGGGACCGTGCCATGGAGACGCCCTCGCCTTGGGCGCCTGCCGAGAGCGACTGCTAGCCGACAGCGCGCAGCTCGAGGACGCACTTCCATCGACATGCAGAACCGCCGCACCGCCCCTCAGGTCGACGGTCTCCCGCGTGACCGCCATCGTCAGCCGCTCGCGTCGCGTGCCGCGGCCAGCGGTGCGGCTGAGCAGTGCCAACTCGCATAGCAGCGCGGCACGCGTACCGAGGTCAGCTTCAGCGTGAACCACGGGCCGGGGGAGGAGGGCATGAGTCAGCTACCGCGGCATCCCATTAAATTCTCTTGGGGGGCGTTCACCGGTCCGCATCGAGCTGCTGCTCCGCGGCGTCATCTTCGGCGGTCGGGTAGCTGCCCCTCCTCGACCAAGTGCATACCGGTGCGCCCGGTGTGGCGCCGAAGATGGTCAGTTTCATCGTGTCTTCCTCGTGTGGCCGGGGTGTCAGCCGCTGTAGGCGACGTAGTGCAGCTCGGGCTGCCGACGATCATCGTGCAGCCGCGCGATCGCCTCGGCGATGACATCGGGCTCGGCATCGGGGTGGCCGCCTCCGATCAGTGCGGTGATCCCCATGTGCGCGACGTAGATCCCCTTCGGTTGGAGTGCGTTGTGCAGATTGAGTGTCCAGTTGCGGAGCCCCGCTGCGGCGATGTTCACATTGCCGAGGAAGGGCATAGGGCTGATGGAGCCGCCACCGGTCGTGACAAGGACGGCGCCCTCGCCGGCCGCGATCATGTCCGGCAGTACTTCCCCGATGGCGTTGAGAGCGCCTCCGAGATAGAAGTCGATCTGCGGCTGCAGGTTCTCCATCGTCACCTCGAGGACGTCGACGGGCGCGAGGGACGGGTCTGCCGGCGAGAACTCGAGCACGTCGATCGGGCCGAGTGTGTCCTTGATCGTGCGGATGGCGGTCGCGACGGTGTCCGGTCGGCTGATGTCTGCAGCGAATCCGTGCGCCGAGATTCCTTCGCCTACGAGGGTCTGGACGAGAGAGTCGAGCCCGGTCTGAGTGCGCGCCACGAGAGCGACATCGAAGCCCCTGCGCCCGAAGGCGCGGGCGATCTCGAGACCCAATCCGGGGCCGGCTCCGATGATGGTGATAAGCGGCATGGTGTTTCCTTTCGCGCCCTGGCAATCCACAGGTCGTCACGTAGGTGAGGTAGATTGAGGGCGCCCTCAATTTGCACCCAGCCTATGTTGAGGGTGCCCTCAATATCCACTGGAGTCGTCGTGACGCGTGCGAATGGTCTCCGCCGAGATGCCCAAGCCAACGTCGAGAAGCTGCACGCCGCCGCGCTTGCGGTGTTCTCGCGCCGTGGACTCTCCGCTCCGCTCGAGGAGATCGCTCGGGAGGCCGGCGTCAGCATCGGGACGCTCTACAACCGGGTCGGATCCCGGGAGGACCTCATCGACGCCGTGATCCCCGCAATCGCCGGCGAAAAGCTCCTGGCTCTCAAAGAGCAGGCTCTGAGTCGACCATCGCCCCGCGCGCGACTGGAGGCATTCATCGCGGGGATGATCGACCTACAGCTCGCCGATCCGGCGTTGAACGACGCCATGCTCCGTCGTTTCCCAAACGCCACGTCGCTCATCGAAACCTGCGATCGGTCGACCGCGCTCGGCCGGGACCTGATCGACGACGCTCACGCGGCTGGTGTCCTCTCCCGAGGGTTCACCGCCGACGACCTCATGACGGTGCTCTGGATGGCAGGAACCGCAAGCCGTGACCCGTCAGCCCCCGCGGGGTGGCGACGGGTTGTCGATCGCAGCATCGCCGCCGTCTGGACTAACTGACGCCACCGGTGCGTCGCGGGATGCGGCGTTCATGGCGTCCCTCAGCCAGAGGGATGCGGGGTCCGCGTCTACGCGTTGGTGCCAGCGCTGCTGGACGATGGACACCGGGAGATCGACGGGGACCTTGTGGGCGCGAAGAGGGACGCCGCGTTCCCGGAGGTGTGAGGCCAGTCGGGAGGGGATCAGGCAGAGCACGTCGTCCTCGAGCGCCATGAGCGCACCGACGGCATAGGTCGGGACGATCGCGGCGACCCGACGGGTGTATCCCGCACGTTCGAGTGCGTCGTCCAGGGGGCCCCGTTCCAGACCACGCCGCGATGCCGATACGTGGGGGACGGAGCACAGTTCGTCCAGGGTCAAAGTCCGCTTCTTCCCGAGATCGGACACGGAGGACACGACGGCGACGAACACGTCGGTGAAGAGGACGGAGGTGAGAACGTCGGGTGGCGTCTGGTCGGCGACTCCGACGTCGAGGTCGAGGGTGCCGTCGCGGAGCAGATCGACCTTCTTCGACTGCTGCGCGACGAACCGCAGTTGCACGCGGGGCGCCTGCGCGGACACGAGGCGCGTCAGGCGTGGTGCGAGGAAGGGGGAGAGAGCGTCGTTGATGCGGATCTGAAAGGTCCGTTGCCACGTGGATGGGTCGCCCACCGTGTCCGAGCGCAGTCGGTCGGCGTCGTCGATCATGGCCTTCACCCGCGCGGCGGAACGTTGCGCGAAGGGCGTGGGGACCATTCCGCGGCCTGCCCGGACGAGGATCGGGTCGTCCATCGCGTGGCGGAGGCGGCCGAGTGCTCGACTCGTCGCCGGTATCGACAGGTGAAGTCGATCCGCGGCTTTGGACACGCTGCTCGTGTCCAGCAGAGCGTCGAAGACCCGGAGGAGGTTGAGATCGAGTTGCTCCGCGGCCATCGAGTTATTGTGTCAAACGCAAACATAAGTTGCTTATGTTGCGCTTTTGGATATGAGTCGAGTCGATCAGCATGGGACGAGGGGCCGATCGGCCCCCGTCATTCCGATCCGGCTAGCAGCCGGGTCGCTGATCCCCTTGGAGGTCTCATGGCCAGGATCGTGCGTCCGCGAGCATTCGGCGGTCCCGACGTACTCGCGGTCCAGGACGTCGACGTCTCGACGCCCGGACCGGGCGAGGTGGTCGTGCAGGTGCGCGCGGCAGGCGTCAACCCACTCGACTGGAAGGTCTACAGCGGAGCGTTCCATGAGGTCGACGACGACGAGAAGGATGCGGCCGGCCTGGCCGACGCGCTGCCCAGCCTCGGCATGGACTGCGCCGGCATCGTGACCTCGATCGGCCAGGGCGTGCAGAACGTCGCCGTGGGCGATGAGGTGATCGTGTACCCCGTCACCGGCGCGTACGCCGACTACGTCACCGCTCCCGCGTCCTCCCTCATCCCGAAGCCCGTCACACTCGGGTGGGAGGAAGCCGGCTCTTTGATGCTCGCCGGGCTGACCGCGGCACACGCCCTCCACGCCGCTGACGTCCAGGCAGGCGATACCGTGCTCATCCACGGTGGAGCCGGCGGCGTCGGCCTCATGGCGGTCCAGCTCGCCACCGACCTCGGAGCCGTCGTCGTCGCGACCGCATCCGGACGGAACCACGATCTGCTTCGACAGCTCGGCGCCGTCCCGGTCGAATATGGGGACGGACTCACCGCCCGCGTGCGCGCCGCAGCACCTGGCGGCGTGGACGCCGCGATCGACACGGTCGGCTCTGACGAGGCCCTCGACGTGTCCCTCGAACTCATCTCAGACCCCGCACGCATCGCCTCGATCACCGGCTCTGACCGTCGTTTCCGCACCGGGATCAGACTCCTCGGCTACGGGCCCGGGCAGGATGCCGGAATCGCGTACCGCGACTCCGTCAGAGCACACCTCGCCGAGCTCGCCGCCACCGGCCGAGTCCGAGTGATCGTCGCCGAGACCTTCCCCTTGACGCAGGTCGCCGAGGCGCACAGAGCTGGTCGGGCCGGTGGCACCACCGGGAAGATCGTCCTCGTCCCATGAGAACGGCGGTTGCATCGCGCCTATGTGGTGCGAAACCCATCGGTTTCGCACAACCGCGCCGCGCGTGCCGGGGCGGCGTGGTCGAGAGTCAATAGTTTGTGTTGGACTGCTCGGGCTGTGAGCATCAGCGATGTGAAGCGGCCGAGAGTTGGCATGTGGATGGGCGTGGTGTTCATCCTGGTCGGGCTGCTCGGAATCCCGTTGGCTCTGAATGACCCCACGGGCACGTCTCCCCGTGGCTTGCCGTTGTGGGTGCTCCCCCCGCTGTTGGTTGGGGGCGGGGCGTTCTTCGTCGTCTACAGCTGGTACTTGCTATCGCGTGGGCGCCGCGGGGGATGATCGAAATCAGTGGCGCGCGTAATCCAATCGGAGTGTTGATGAGTCGGACTTTGCTTATACAACTCATCGGAATGCCAATTGCCGCGCTGGTTGTGATCCTGTTCATGTTCGGCTTGTGGATACCGGCGCTTCTCGCACTCATCGGGGCGACCGTGGGTTGGGTCTGGGCCATTCAGGCTCGGAACAGCGCGGATCTCGACGAAGCAATACGCCGGAGCGAGACCCAGGACGAGTGATCTGTTCGCACCACCTGCGACCCGCGAAGATTGGTCGATGGAGCCTCACGACGAGACCGCCCACCTTTTCCCCAACTCTGCACCCCTCACGCAACCGAGTCCGCGAAGCATGGGAACATATCGACCCGCCTCCGAAGCGGAAGTCCCCGTGCGGTTCGCTGAGGGCTACGACGCCTACGCACATTCACTGCATGCTCGGGGCCTGTCGGCCGCATCGCTAGCAGGTGACCTTCCCGCACTCATCCGAGTGCTGGCGGAGGACACCGGGCTCACCGCCGAGTTGACATATTCAGCAGCGATCTTCCTGGGCAACAGCATCGCCACGCGCTACCCGTCCGCGGAGTGGTCGGTCATGGGGGAGCCCATGATTGGGCCCGGAAGTCTGAGCGGCACCCCGCTCCTCACCGTCCTCCGACAGCTCCAACAGCACCCCCACCGCCACGCAGAATTCGTTGAGGCCCTGGACCGAACCATGTCGACCGCCGGCTGAGCGCTTCACCATCGAGCGTCCCCCACGACCGCCACCTCCACCGACCACAGCAGGAGCTGACCACATGACGAGCGGACTCATACGACGTAATAGCCTCGCCCTCGGCTGGTCGACCCTGCTCGCTGGTCTAGCAATCCCCTCCGTCATGTCCGTCGGCGCGATCGTGCTGTTCTGGAATCTGCCATGCACTGAAGGGGTGCACTGGGCGGTGACCCCGCTCGTCGCGGGTTGCGAACCGCTCAGTCCATCTCGGCGTGCGCTCGGCTGGACCGCCACCTTCCTCACACTGCTCGCGTTGGCGTGCGCGACCGGGGTAGCCGTACACGTCGGGGCCGAATTCTTTCGCGCTCGAGACAGGCGTCGTGCCCTACCGTGTCTCCTGTTCCCCTCCGCCACTCTCACGGTGGCCGTCGTCATCACCGCGGTTCTCCTGAGCGATCCAGACGCCTTGTTCCACGCCGCGGGCGCATGGATAGCTCTCTCCTCCTTCGCCGGCCTCGCAACGGCGGTGACGGCGGCGATAGCCGCACTGGTCGTAGAGCTGACCATTGGCCAGACCGACCCGCATCGTTCGTCCCGGCAGACAGGCCTCGCGGGATGAGCAAGACGCTGTAGAACCCATCGGTTCGACGCGAACAAGTTGCGGGCTCAGCTTGCGGACAATCGCACGTCGCCCCGCAGACATGATCGGCAGCACTTGAAGCGCCGACTAGCCATTGTGGGGTTGCTTCACCGAATTCATGTACGCAGCCGCAGACCACCCGACAAGTGACAGCACCGCCCCGGCACCGCCCACCAGGACCCCCGTCGATGTGAGGCCTGAGTCCCCGGATGCAAGACCGATTACCAGCGTCACTAACCCGGCGAGAACACCGCCGGCACCGAGGGCTCCTGTTCCAGCGAAGTATGTCGTTGGAAGGGCGCGGCCAATGCGCGTCGCTCGAGTCGGGGGTTCATTCCCGTTCTCATCAGCGGGCGGGTTCTTGGGTGAGGATGGCCCGTTCCGTCGCCACATGCGGATACCGCTTCCCACGATCAGCAAACCGGACAGGACCACCGCGGGCATCAGAATCCACATCGGGATCCCTCTGCGAGATGTCTCGGAGAGGTCGACGAAAAATAACCCCGCGGCGCCCCCCAGGGTCACGAGAGAGCCCATGACGATGAGCAGCTGCGCCATTGCACGATCCTGCGGTGCCACCCCGTTGTATCCCATGTGCGTAGTCTCTCCTCGTCCAGGCAGACTAAGCCGCTGCTTGACGCGGTTGATACCCGGTGCAAAACCGATCGGTTTCGCACCGTCAGGGCAATTCTGTAAACAGTTGGGAGGCGTGTAGCCGTCGACGACCGCGCGCCCCTAAGGTCGGGATCGATGGGGGCACCGTGCTCCCGCTGGGGGATCGTCATGTCATTGCTTTCGCGCGCTCAACTTCGAAATTCGATCGCCGCCGCAGCGGCCGTCCTGATCATGGGTTCCGGGGTCGCTGCCCCCGCTCACGCCGATGCGCCGCAGGCGACCGGCACAATCATCGGCCAGGTACTCCTCGAAGGTCCTCCGGATTACCCTCCGTCCGCAGGGACAGAGGTGTACCTCTTCCCGCCCTCGGTGAGCTCGGAGACACCGACCGTCATCGCGACAACCACCGCCGACGGCACCTTTACCGCCGATGTCCTGCCCGATGTGGGCTACGTCGTCGCCGCGCAGGTCGAGGACGGCGTCCATGTGCCCCGAAACCTCGGCGCAACGCGCAGGAACGCTCCGGGGACCGCCTTCACAGTGTCGACGGGTGAGACGCTGGTCCTTCCCGAGTACGTCCTGCCGTTGGGGGCGACCATCAGCGGCCACGTCGAAACCGATGACGGTGCCCCCGTGCCGGTTTCCGCCTATCAGGAGTTCGCGGGCTACACGGACACCGTGACGGATGGAAACGGGGACTACACCATTCGCGGCCTGGACCCCACACCCAACTTGGACACCTTCATCGTCGGCTTCGGCGACGACGGGGACGGCGGAATGGCGCAGTGGTGGCGCAACAGCCCGACGATGGAAGGAGCCGAGACCATCGTGCTGACGAGCATCGACGACGCGGTGACCGGGATCGATGCCGACCTGCGCACCCCGCGCACAAACCCGCTCGACTCCGCCCCGTGCCTCGCCCGCTCGACTCTGACCGTCGCGAAAGCAACCGCCGCAGCCCGCGCCTATCTGCGCGCACACCACGACCTCGCCGCGCTGAAGACGCTCACCCGCGCCGATGTGCAGCAGTACATCGCCCGCTGCGCTTGACCTTCGAGCACTGACTGAGCGGCCGCCGGCTTCACACCGGCGGCCGCTCGCGTCTATAGCCCACGCCGATGGTGGATTGATGGTGCAAAACCGATCGGTTTCGCACCCCGTGGAGCTGTCGAATACATCGCTGGTGAGTCTTGGAGGCTTCATGGTTCACGAGGAGCCCTTATCGGGCGGCAACGCGAGCGGCGACGGCGTGGTGCGCGCGGGTGAGACGGTCCGCAAGCCTTGGGTGGCCTCGACGCCGAGCGTGGTCGCGTTCGTGAACGCGCTCCGCGTCGCCGGGGTCGATGCACCCGCCCCGCTGGGGCGAGATGACGCCGGCCGACAGGTGCAGGAATTTGTTCCCGGCACGCTTGCGCTCGACGTGTACCCGCTTCCCCAGCCCGACCTCCGCCGCGTGGGGGCGATGGTCCGCACTATCCACGACGCGAGCTCCACTTACGTGCCACCGGCGGGGGCGGTCTGGGAGACGGCTATCCCGGCGCCCGGCGCCGATCTGATCTGTCACAACGACCTCGCCCCCTGGAACCTCCTCATGGGTGAGAGGTGGATGTTCATCGACTGGGACGCGGCCGCCCCGAGCACACGACTCTGGGACCTCGCCTACGCCGCGCAGGCCTTCACTCTCTCCGACCCCGAACGTGACCCGGACCTCGCCGCGGCAGACCTCGCGGCGTTCATCGACGGCTACCAGGCCGATGATGAACTCCGTCACCACCTCCCGGGCACGATGAGCGAGCGCACCACGGCGATGTACGAGCTGCTGCGCACCTCACACGAGAGTGGCGCCGAGCCGTGGGCCTCGATGTTCTCGGAGGGATACGGCGAGCATTGGCTCCGCGTAGACCGCTACGTCCGCAGCCACCGGGACACCTGGCGCACGGCTCTGCTCGCTTCCTAACGGACGGTGCGAAACCGATCGGTTTCGCACTGCTGGCCGCACTCGCCAGATCAGCTTTGATCAGTGCCCAGGGGTAAGACCTCGATGTGTTCACCCTCGTCGTCGTACCAGACTTACTCAGCGGATGTCATCAGTTCGGCGGGCACCGAAGCGATATCGCGTCGAGCATCAGCATGGAGCGCTTGCCACTCCTGTTCGGGGAGCGCGCCGGCGTACAGAAGGGAGAGGTGGAACACCCACTCTTCGAGCGGGAGCTCGCCGATTCGTTGAAAGTCGGTGGTGTCGAGCAGCTCAGTGAGGTTCGCGTACGCGCTTACAAGTGAGGGCGTACGTTCGGCTCGCGCAATGACGATTTGAAACGGTGCCGGGAACCCGTCGACCGCGGCCACCCGCAGATCTATGGGAGCCTGAGCGGCTGCCCATTCAGTGAGGGCGTTCCGGAGCGATTGCACTCTCTTGGGTTCATAGAAGCCCCGTAAGGTCACGTGGCCGGTGTTGGGGTGGGAGAGGTGTCTCTACACGGCCGAAGAGCGATCGCTGCTCGGCGTCGTAGAACTCCTCGACATCCGCGACAGGGCGCAGAACCAGGTACTGCTGGCCACGCAAGGAGCGGACCAAGTCGGGGTCGGTCATGAAGGGTCGTGGCATCCGATGGGCTCCCTTTCGTTCGCGAAGTCGTTCGACCCTAGCGGCCCATCTCGCGCGATTCACTCGTGTTACATGGACGCCCCAGTGGTGCGAAACCGATCGGTTTCGCACCACTCATGATCACGCGCGCCACGCGTATCGAGGAGCCCGTCAACTCGCGGGCACGATCGGTGCAAAACCCCGTTGCGAAACCCGGGGCCGTGCAAAACGGGTCCCGACCCTTTCGCATCGGTTGTTCTTGTTTCGGCGGCGCGTGCCCCGAGGGAGACACGGCGCCGTGTCGAGGGGGCGGGGCTCCGGCCCGAGGGAGCGCGGACTGAGGTCGTCCTCTCGTCCGGAGAGACCGTGCGCGCGCAGCGCTCACAGCTCCGCCGTCAGGGTCCGGCCGGCGCCAACCGCAACGCCCCCGACGCCGTCACCTCTACCCGCACGGCATCCAACCCGTCCACCACGAGGTCGGCGGTCAACTCCTCTTCGGCCGTCGTGCCGGTCAACGCCAACACGGCGCACCCCGCCGCGCGGGCCGCGGCGATGCCGGCCGGGGCGTCCTCGACGACGAGGCAGCGAGCCGGGTCGACGCCGAGGCGGGCGGCGGCCAACAGGAACGGCTCAGGGTGCGGCTTGCCGTGGACCACGTCGTCGACCGTGACGAACACGTCGGGCCGGTCGTAGCCGGCCGCGGCGAGACGGGCGGTGGCGATCGGCACCGACCCCGATGTGACGATGGCCCGGCGTTCGGCCGGCACCGAGGCGAAGAACGCGTCGGCGCCTCGGATGGGGAGAAGGCCCACGGCATCCGTCACCTCGAGGTCGGTGACGTGCGCGAGGGCTTCGGCATGCCGGTCGGCGGGCAGCAAGTGGCCCACGAGCGTGCGCGCGGGCTGGCCGTGGTTGGCGTGCAGGGCCTCCATTGACACGTCGAAGTGCTCGGCGAATCGGCGCCATGACCGCACGACGGATGCCGTGGAGTCCACCAGCGTGCCGTCGAGGTCGAAGAGTACGGCGTCGAACTCGCGGGTGAAGATCTCGGCGTCCGCGTCGACCGGCCGCCGGATCCCCAGCGCCGGCAGGACGCGGGCCAGTTGCTGCGCCGTCGACAGCTCGGCGTCGACAGCGGTCACCGGGATCGAGGGTGCCACGGGGGCGGTGTCGGGCCGGTGCGCGTCGCGAGATGCCCCGCGCGAGGAGCGGCGGGATGCCAGCACGGCGGGGTCTCCGTCGACGTGCACGACGTGCGGCTCGCTCGGGGTGAGAGCCTCGCGCAGGGCGTCCCACTCAGGGCCCCCGGTCAGCTCGGTGGTGAACGGCGCCACGACCACCACGCGGCCCGCGGTGGAGAGGGCGTCGGCGGCGGTGGCGCGGAGGGCGGCGTAGCGTCCGGCGCGGATCGCCGGGGCGTGCGGCGAGGTGAGCCAATGGCCGTCGAGCGCGCCCTCGGGGAGCGCATCGAGCAGCGGTGTCGTCACGCTGTCGAGGTCGATCAGGGGGGCGCGGAGCGCGATAGCGAGAGCCCGACCGAGTGTGCTCTTGCCGCTGCCGGCCGTTCCGGCGACGACGACGGCGAGGAATTCGGGCATTTGACACGGCGTCGGCATACCCCCACCATAGACGTAGCAAGTCACCGGTGTCATGCTTGGAATTCCGGGGCTCGAAGAAGTTCCGGAGAGGACGGCCGCTCGTGCGAGACACCGGTGACATGACCCAGGCCGCTGCGCGCACCCCGCTCGATGCGTCGACCGGCCTGCACGCCGGGCTCGACCTCGGCAGCACCGCCATCAAGATGCTCGTCATCGACGATGCCGGCCGCGAGGTCGCGGGTGCCCAGGTGCCCACACCGTGGCGTGTCGGCGAGGGCGGCACCACTGACATCGCCGCCGACGACCTGCTGGCCTCGGTGCGCACGCTCATCGACCTCGTCGAAACCGACCTCGCCCCGCTGACCGCCCAGCCGCTGACCTCGCTCGCCGTCGCCGGCATGGGGGAGACCGGCATCCTGATCGACGCGAACGGTGCCGCCGCGGGCCCGGGCTTCGCCTGGTTCGACCCGCGCGGGCTCGACCAGATCGCGGCGTTCCCGCAGGCGGTTCGCGAGGAGTTCGCAGGCCGCACCGGGCTGCCCCTCGGCGCTCAAGTGAGCGTCGCCAAGCTCGCCTGGCTGCGCGACCAGGGCACCGACCTCAGCGGTCTCCGCTGGCTCGATCTTCCCGAGTTCGTCGTCGCAGCCCTCGGCGGCGACGTCGCCCTCGAGCTCTCCCTCGCCTCCCGCACCGGGCTCATCGACCAGGACTCCGGCGCCGCTTGGCCCGCCATGCTCGACGCGCTCGGCGTCGACGACGCCCTGCTTCCGCCGCTCCGCGGTGGCGGCCTGCCCTGGGGTACGGCATCCGAGGCCTTCGGGCCGCGCGTCGCGGGCGCCGCCCTCACCGTCGCGGGCCACGACCACCTCGTCGCCGCGCAGGCCAACGGGACCCTGGATGCCGGGAGCTACCACGTCTCGCTCGGCACCGCCGAGGTGCTGCTGCGCGTGCTCGACGCGCCGCTCGGGTACGCGGCCCGCCAGCGCCTCGCCGACGCGCTCATCAACGAGGTGCGCCACGTCGTGCCCGGCCAGCACGTGCTCGTCGCCGGGGTCAAGACGGGGCTGCTGCTGCGCCGCGCGCTGCACGCGGCGGGGATCAGCGACCGCGCCGGTCGCGACGAACTGGATGCCGCGGTCATGGCCCTGCCCTACGAGGGCGAGCTGCCGGCCGGTGCGATCGAGGTCACCGGCGCCCGCAATGATGACGGCGTCCTGCGCCTGACGCTGCACACCGAAGCTTCACCGGCCGAGATCTTCGGCGCGGTGCTTCGGCACAGCAACGACGAGGTCGCCGCACTCATCGCCGCCATGGACCGCGAGGTCGCGCCCGCGACCCGCTCCACCCTCACGGGCGGGTGGGCGGGTATGGCGAGCGTCCGCCGAGCCCGCGCCGAGGTGCTGCCCGATGCGTCCCTGTCCACCCGCGAACAGGACGTCGCATTCGGAGCCGCCGACATGGCGCGGCGGCTTGTCTCGGCATCCGTCCCCTCCTGAAACCACCGCCCCCACCGCATCCCGCCCGCGACCGGGCGCGAGACAGAACCCCAGAGAAGAGAGATCATGAACGAACTCACCACCCTCGAGCGCCGCGCGCTCCAGTCGATCAGCACCCCCGACGGCCACATGCTCATCGTCGCCGCCGATCAGCGCAACGGCATGAAGGCCGCGATCAAGGACGCCCCCAACGGCTCCGACGCCATCTCGCGCGAAGAGCTCGCCGCGGTGAAGGCCGACCTCGTGCGCCACCTCGCCAACCACGCCCCCGCGATCCTGCTCGACCCCGAGGTCGCGCTGCCGCAGATCGTCGACGACGGTGTTCTCGACCGCGACACCGGACTCGTCGTGGGCCTGGACGCCTCGGGCTTCGAGACCGTCGATGGCCTGAAGTACACGCGCTTCGTGCCCGGCGTGACGCCGCGCACGGTCCGTGACATGGGCGGCACCGTCGCGAAGATGCTCTACTACACGCGCCCCGACAAGCAGGATGCCGACTCCCGCGTCGCCCAGGAGATCCGCGACCTCGTCGCTGCCTGCGAGGCCGAGGGCCTGCTGCTGATCGTCGAGCTGCTCACCTACCAGCTCGAGGACGAGAGCGACGAGGAGTACAAGGCGAAGTTCGCCGACCTCGTCGTCGACGGCGCCGCCCTCGCCGTCGCGTGCGGCTCCAAGATCCTGAAGCTCCAGTACCCGGGCTCGGCCGAGGCCAGCGCCCGCGTGACCGAGGTCGCCCAGGGTGTGCCGTGGGCCGTGCTGTCGGCCGGCGTCGACCACGAGACCTTCATCGAACAGGTGCGCACCGCCGTCGCGAACGGTGCTTCGGGCGCGATGGCCGGCCGCTCGCTGTGGAAGGACAGCCTCTCGATCGACGCCGACCGCCGCGAGGAGCTGCTTTCTGGCCGCGCCCTGCCGCGCCTGCGCGAGCTCGCCGACGCCGTCGACGGCCGCTGACATGCGCTCGACCGCCCGGCGCCGGGTACGTCCATGACCGCGTCCGACATTCGTCGGTCGAGGATCCCGCGTGTGCATGCGGGGGATGGATGCCACGGTGCCGGGCGGGAGGGCTCTCCTTTCGCCCGGCGGGGAGCGGTGTCGGCCCTCGCCGGCCCGGCACGGGTCGACGGTGACCGGCCGATAGGGTTGCACGTCGAAGCCGCCACTCGCCCACATCCCGGAGGTGCCTCGTGACGACGATGCGCGACGTCGCCCAGCGCGCGGGTGTGAGCACCAAGACCGTCTCGCGAGTCTTTAACGACGACCCCCACGTGCTGCCCGACACCCGGGCGCTCGTCGAGGCCGCGATGCGCGAGCTCAACTATGTGCCCAACGCCCTGGCGACCACGTTCCGCGCGGGTCGCGCCTCCGTCATCGGCGTGGCCGTGCCCGACGTCGTCGACCCCTTCTTCGCCGCCATCGCGCGCAGCGTCGAAGACACCGCGCGACGCCACGGCCTCTCCACCCTCGTCACGAGCCTCGGCGAGAACCCGGCCGACGAGCGGGCCGCGCTCGAGTCGCTCCTGGGCCGCCAGCTCACCGGGCTCGTCATCGCCCCCGTCGGCACCGACCATTCGTGGCTCGAGCGGTGGCGCGGGCACACCCCCATCGTCTTCGTCGACCGCGCCCCCGCGGGGCTGACGACCGACACCTTCACCGAGAACGACGAGGCCGGCGCCCACCTCGCCACCGCCCACCTGCTCTCGCACGGGCACCGTCGCATCGCCTACCTCGGCGACATGGTCCACCTCTCCACCGAGACCAAACGCGTCGAGGGGTGGCGCCGAGCCCTCCGCGAGGCCGGGGTCGAGATCGACGAGCGCCTCGTCGCCTCGCAGGTGTCCGACCGCGAGACCGCGGCATCCGCTCTGGACAGGCTGCGCGCGCTCGACGAGCCGCCGACCGCGATCTTCTCGGCGAACGCCCGCTCGTCGATGGCGCTCGCGCACGTGCTGCGCGGTGATCCGTTGCCGTTCGTGGGCTTCGGCGACTTCCCCATGGCCGACACGCTCAGCCCCGCCGTCACCGTGATCGACCAGGATCCTCGCCGTATCGGCGCGCTCGCCGCCGAACGGGTGTTCGCGCGGCTCGAACCCGATGCCGGTCTCGGGCTCGACGAGGTCACCGTCATCGACGTGTCTTTGGTCGAGCGGGAGTCCTGCCGCCTCTGACGCTGCCGCGTCCCGCCTCGAGCCTGCGCGCCCCGGCTGCCGGCGACGCGCTGCTACCAGCGGCGGCCCCGCCGACGGCGCCGCCCCCGGTGCGGCGCCCGCGCCGCCGGTGACGCCCCTGGCGCGGCGCCCGCGCCGCCGGTGATGAGCGGAGGGCGTGGATCGAGGGGAGGATCTCCGCGGGTCGATCCTCCTCCGCTGGTCCCTGCTCCTCCGCCCGTCACGCGCCCCCGCCCGTCACGCGCCCCCGCCCGTCACGCGCCCCCGCCCGTCACGCGCCTCCACCCGTCGCGCGCCCCCGCCCGTCACGCGCCACCACCCGCCTCGAGCCACCACCCGACGCACATCGCCCCGGCCGAGACAAGAGCCCGCGCGCGATCAGGTGCGCCGGATAGAACGGAAGGGACCAGCCGCCACCGCTCCCGAGAAGAGGGCTCCGATGACGACCTTCCCGTATGCTCCGCGCCGCACCGACGCCCAGACGGGGGTGACGGCATGAGGCTCACCGATACGAGCGATCTGTGGTGGAAGACCGCGGTCTTCTACAACCTCGACGTCAAGACGTACCTGGATGCCGACGGCGACGGCGTGGGCGACCTGCGCGGTCTCGCGCAGCGGCTCGACCACCTCGCCGAGCTCGGCGTGACGTGCCTGTGGCTCGCCCCGTTCTACCCCTCGCCCCAGCGTGACAACGGCTACGACATCGAGGACTACTACGGCGTCGATCCCCGCTACGGCTCGCTGGGCGACATGGTGGAGGTGCTGCGCACCGCGCACGACCGCGGCATGCGCGTGATCGTCGACCTCGTGGTGAACCACACCTCCGACCAGCATCCGTGGTTCAAGGACGCCCGCTCGAGCCCCGACAGCCGCCATCGCCACTTCTACCAGTGGCGCGACGACGTTCCCGAGGACGCTCCCGCCAGCATGTTCCCCGACGTCGAAGACGGTGTCTGGTTCTTCGACGAGACAGCGGGTCAGTACTACAAGCACTCGTTCTACCGGCACCAGCCCGACCTCGCCACCGACCACCCCGAGGTGCGTGAGGAGATCGCGAAGGCCATCGGCTTCTGGCTCGAGCTCGGTATCGACGGTTTCCGGGTGGATGCCGTGCCGTTCGTCATCGACGGCGACGACGGCCCCGAGCACGAGTTCCTGCGGGAGCTGCGCGGCTACGTCTCGCGGCGCAGCGGCCACGCGATGATGCTCGGCGAGGTCAACCTGCCGTATGACGAGCAGATGCGTTTCTTCGGCGACGCCGACGGCGACGAGCTCACGATGCAGTTCGACTTCGTCGCCAACCAGCGTCTGTACCTTGCCCTCGCGAGACAGGATGCCACGCCCTTGCGCGAGGCGATCGAGTCGCGGCCCGCGATCGCCCGCGGCAATCAGTGGGGAAACTTCGTGCGCAACCACGACGAGCTGACTCTGGATCAGCTCAGCCCGGCCGAGCGCGACGAGGTCTTCGCCGCTTTCGCCCCCGACGAGGGCCAGCGCATCCACGGGCGCGGCATCACGCGACGCCTGCCCTCGATGCTCGAGGGTGATCCGCGTCGCATCCGCATGGTCTACAGCCTCATGTTCTCGCTGCCGGGATCGCCCGTGCTCTATTACGGAGAAGAGATCGGCATGGGCGAGAACCCCACGATCGAGGGCAGCAGGGCGGCGGTGCGCACACCCATGCAGTGGACCGGCGCCGACGACGCCGGCTTCTCGCCCGCCGACGAACTCATCGCCGAGATCGTGCCCGGGGGCTTCGGCCCGCAGCACGTCAATGTGGCGCAGCAGCGGAACGATCCCGACTCGATGCTGCGATTCGTCCAGAACCTTGTGCGGCACTACCGCGCCTCGCCCGAGATCGGGTGGGGGGAGCTCGGCATCCTGGATCAACCGCACACGTGCGTGCTGGCGCACTCGGTCACGAGCGAACTCGGCATGTTCGTCGCCGCGCACAACTTCGCGCCCGACGGTCGCGCCTTCCGCCTCGAGATCGACGGAGCGGATGCCGAAGGCTGGAGCGTCGTGAACCTGCTCGACGACGACTCCGGCGCCGAGACGCTCGAGCGCGGCGGCTTCAACGTGTCGCTCGACGGGTACGGGCACCGGTGGTGGCGGGTCATCCGGCCGGGGGAGCGGCGGATCGCCTGAGCCTTGGTGGCGGGCGCGGCGGGGAGCGAGCGAGCGCGACGCCCCCCGATGACGCCGCGCCCGCCGCGGAGATGGGCCGGTCGGCTGTGCGTCCGGCCCGCGCGAGCGGCGGGTCCCCCCGACCTCTCGCTCGCGGTCTCGTTCCATCCAAACACAGCCCCTTGTAAATAGCACCCACCGGTTGCTTGTAATTACAAGCATCCGGCGTGTCCGGGTCGTCTACGATCGACACGTGGGTCGCGGCGCCGTCGGACCACCCTCCCGGTACTCCCGTCGAGTGGTGGCGAATGTGGACCGCCTGCGGAGGGCGAAGGGCCTCTCCGTCGGCGAGTTGCTTCAGCGCGCCGGAATGACGAAGAGCTACTACCAGTCCCGCGCCGGATTCTCGCTGCCCTACAACACCAACGACATCGAAGCCCTCGCCGCCGCCCTCGGCGTGACCCCCGAAGAGGTCGCTAGTCCCGAGACCGCCGCGCGCATCGAGATCCGGATTCCTGTCGTTCCCCTGGCCGCGCGCGTGCGTCGACTGGTCGAGAGCCACGCCGCCACCGAGGACGAGCTCTTGCAGCACCTCGCCGACATCGATCCGTTCCTCGCCCGCGGCGCGAGCACTCTCCTCTCCGCCGAGACCTCCACCGTCGTCCTCGACGAGGAGGTGCTCCGGCTCATCACGCACTGGGCCGACGTGCCCACCGAATACCTCACGGATCACACCGACGAGGCGGTGACGGAGCGGACGGATGCCGAGCTCGAGCTGCGCGAGGCCATGCGCGCCGCCGGGGCCAGCAGCATCCAGTTCCGCGCCCTCGGGCAGATGTCACCCGACGCCCTGCGCGCCATCGCCCACTCTCTTCGCAGCGGGCCGCCCGCGGCATGAGCGGCCGACGGGGGGAGGCGGCCGTGACGGAGTCGGACGACATGATGCGGCGCGTGCGCGCGCGCACCGATCGCGCTGTGGGCCGGGCGGGCATCGAGGTCGGTATGGCCTTCGACGACATCGTGCGGGCGGTCGAGGACGCCGTTGAGATCCGCCTGCGCGTCGTGGAAGAAGCCGACACCCAGGGGTGGGGCACGCTCACCGGTTTCCTCACGGTCTTCGACGACCAGCGCGTGGGCACCATCCACGTGCGCGCATCCGACCCGGCGCTCTATCGCCAGTTCGCGGCGTCTCACGAACTCGGTCACCTGCTCGACGACGCGCATTGCAGTGGTGCGCTGCAGGAGCGGTCCTCGGTGTCGCCCTACGACGACCCGACGCTGAGCACCCCGGAGTTCGAGGCCGAACTGGTCGCCGAGCACGTGGCCCACCGCATCGCCGGCGTGCTCTACGGCGATCCTCGTGTCGCGGAGTCGTCGTGGTGACGGTCGCCCTGATCGATGTGGCGCTGGTCGGACTGCTGGCCGTCGTCATCCTCCGCGCACGCGCGGCGTTGCGGTATCCGCGGGCGCGGATCGCGTGGTGGGGTGCGCTGGTCGGGGCGGTCGCGCTCCTCACCCAGGGCACGGTGATCCCGCTCGCTCAGCTCGACGGCGTGCTCGGCGGCACGAACGTGCTCAAGCTCGTGCAGAACGTCCTCACGATGGTGGCGCTGTGGCTCGGCATCCAGGCGGGCACCGCCCCGGTCTCCGCGCGCGTGCACACGCTCCGGTGGCGGTTCCCCGTGCTGCTCGGCATCCTGTTCGCGGTCGTCTTCTTCGTCGCCCTGCCCGAGCGCGGGACCTCGTCGTTCCGTTTCGTCGAGGACGCGGCAGAGACCTCGACGGGCGCGTGGCTGTACGGCGTCGTGCACATGGCGGGGATCGCTCTGGTGGGGGCTCTGCTCTTCCGCTCGGCCCGCGGGTCGCTCCCGGGAGTGCGCCCCTTCTTCCGCGTGGGTGCGGTGGGCATCGTTCTCGGCTGCGTGAGCGAGATCCTCGACCTCACGCTGACCCGGTTCTTCGGGGCGAACCTCGTGGTGGGCGCTCTGTTCGACCCGCTGTTCTACCTCGGCGTCGTGGCGTTCGTCGTCGGGATCCTGCGAGCCTCGCGCGCGTCGGCGCGCATTCGCCGTCGGGGCGAGGAACTGCTGGCGCGACTCGGCGATCTGGCCCGCAGACGAGGCGTCCGGCGCCTCGCCGCCGTGTCGTCCGATGCTCCCCTCGACAGCCGCCTGCACGCACTGCGGGTCGCCATCGAGGACGCCGCGATCGCCGCCTCGTCGCCGTTGACCGGCGAGCAGCGCGCGTTGCTCGATGACGTCGACGCCCATCTGACTCGACAGACCATGGGAGCCCGCGCATGATCCGTTCCTTCGTCGTCGGTGCCGGTGTCGTCACCGCCGCCGTCGCGATCGCCCACACCGCTCTCGCCGGATACGTCGCCCGCAGATTGGTCGCCCCCCGCGCGCCGAAAATATTCGCGCCGGTGTTCATCGAGGGTGACACGGTGTCGGTGCCGGTGATCGACGACAGTCGCGAGCCCGGCGTCTACGGGCTGCGGTTCGACGACGGATCGCACCTGCCGGTGGGCGACATCGTGCGGGTCGAGCGCGACCGTGTCGTCCGCCGGATCCTCGCCCGGCCGGAGGGGCTGGACGACGGCGAGGCGATGGCCGCGTGGACCTCGCAGAACATCGGCGCCCCCGAAGACGTCGGCCCCACTCGCCACGTCGCCGTTCCGCTCCGTCGCGGCGGCACCGCCGAGGCGTGGGAGATCGGCGATCGCGAGACGGCCGACGGGCGGTGGACGATCCACGTGCACGGTCTGCGCTCCAGTCGCAACGGCGCCCTACGTTCGGCGCCCGCGACGACGGATGCCGGCTGGATGTCGCTGGTGGTGTCGTACGCGGGCGATGAGGAGTGCGCGCCCGCCGACGCTCTTCCCTCGAGTCTCGGGACGCGCGAGTGGCGCGATGTCGACGACGCGATCGCCTACGCGATCGCGTGCGGCGCGCGCGAGATCGTGCTAGTGGCGTGGTCGATGGGCGGGACGATCGCGATGCTCGCGCTCGAGGAGTCGCCGCACCGCGGCACGGTGACCGGACTCGTGCTCGTCGCCCCCGCTCTGGATTGGACGCGGGTCGTCGAGAACGCCGTCGCCGGCGCCCACCTCCCGCGCTCGATCGCCGCAGCGGCCATGCGCGTGCTGGGCAGCCCGGTCGGCGCCCGTGCGCTCGGACTGATCGAGACGGTCGACGCCCGCGCGCTCACCTGGGTGGGCGGACACCGACCCGGACCGCGCATCCCGACGCTGATCCTGCACAGTCGTCTCGACCCCGTGGTGCCGTTCTCAGGATCGGTCGCGTACGTCGAACGGCATCCGGATGCCGACCTGGTGGCGTTCGACGCGACCGGCCACTGCAACGAGGCCAACCAAGAATCCGAGCGTTTCCACGACGCCATCGACGGATTCTTACGGTCCCTCTGAGCGCGGCGGCGGCGTTCTCGGGCATCGGCGCAGGTCACGGAGTGCCGGGGGAGGTCCCTGGGCCCGTAGAGGGGTCCTCCTCGTGGGTCGGTGGCGGCACAGGTCCCTGAGCTTGTCGAAAGGACCGATCGTTCTGCTGCGCCGGTGGAGTCAGTGGGCTCCGCAACCGCGGTCCTCGCCGTCGGCCGAGACCCTAGGCGCCGAGCACCTCGGCGATCGCCCCCCGCGCCCCCCGCTCAGCCAGCAAGGCGCGCGCGGCGAGGTAGGCCTCGCGCAGGCGTGCGCTCTGTCCGAGGTCGCCGAACACCGGCGCGTAGTCGAGCAACGCGGCGGGGTCGTCGGTCACGATCGCGCGCAGCTCGTCCAGGCGGCTGTCGACCGCGGGGGTCTCCGCGCCGTCCTCGGTGCGACCTTCCAGGAAGACGCTCCACGCCGCCAGCACGAGGGCGGCGTGGTCGATGCGCCCACCCGCGGCGAGCTGCTCGCGCACGACCGGCAACAGGAACTTGGGCAGCCGGTCGGAGCCGTCGACGACCTGTCGCGCGAGCGTGTCGCGGATGGCCTCACTGCCGAACCGCTCGATGAGCTGGTCGCAGTACGCATCGAGGTCGATGCCCGGCACCGGCCGCAGGGTGGGGATGGCCTCGTGGTGCATGTACCCCTGCAGGAACGACACGAACAGCGGGTCGGTGCACACCTCGTGCACGTACTCGGCGCCCGAGAGGATCCCGAGGTAGCTCATCGCCTGGTGCGAGGCGTTGAGCAGGCGCAGCTTCATCAGCTCGTACGGCTCGACGTCGGCGACGAGCTGCACGCCGACCTCGTCGAACGGGGGCCGACCCGCGGGGAAGGCATCTTCGAGCACCCACTGCTCGAACGATTCCGAGCGCACGGGCCAGCGATCCCGGATGCCGAACTCTTCGGCGATCGCGGCACGTGTCTCATCGGTGGTGACCGGGGTGATGCGATCGACCATGGAGTTGGGGAACGACACGTTCTCGGCGATCCAGGTGGCGAGCTCGGAGTCTCGGCGCTCGGCGAAGCCCAGGAGGGCGGCGCGGGCGACGTGGCCGTTGCCCTGGATGTTGTCGCAGGACATGACGGTGAAGGCGGGGATGCCGGCATCCCGGCGTCGACGAAGGGCCTCGGTCAGCAGACCCATGACGCTACGCGGGGGAGTGGAGCCGTCGAGATCGGCGAGGGTCAATTCGTCGCGGGGCGCGTAGGCGCCGGTCGCGTCGTCGATGCCGTAGCCACCCTCGGTGATGGTGAGCGAGACGATGGCCGTGTCGGGATCGGCGAGCTTGGCGACGACGGCCTCGGGGTCGTCGGGGGCGAAGAGGTATTGCACGATCGAGCCGACCACGCGGGCTGTGGAGGAGCCGTCGGGGGCGGTGGTCACGAGCGTGTAGAGGTCGTCCTGCGCGGCGAGGGCATCGCGCATCGGGGCGTCGAACGACAGCACGCCCACCCCGCACAGCCCCCACTCGGTGTGGCCGGCCTCGAGCAGGCGGTCGAGGTACATCGCCTCGTGCGCGCGGTGGAACCCGCCGACGCCAAAGTGCACGATCCGCGAGCGCACGGCGGAACGGTCGTAGGTCGGCACGGAGACGTTCGCCGCGAGCGAGGAGAGGGCGTCGGCGGTGAGATCGGTCATGCGGGGCTCCGTGGGGTGGGGCGGTGAGGTGGGGACCAGGTCCCTTCGACGGGCTCAGGAACCTGGGTTGCGTGAGCCCGGTGACTGAGCCTGTCGAGCTCCCGGGCGGGGGTAGTGGATGCCGGGACCCCAGCGCCAGGCGCGGGGTCCCGTGGTCCGTGGTCTTTGAGGGTGAGTCGCCCCTCTTTGCCACTCGAGACGGACCCGTGCGGCAATGTGGCGCAACTCGCGCGGGGAGGGGGTGGATGCCGGGACCTCGGCGCGAGTGCGCAGGTCCCGGCATCCGGGGTTTCAGCAGGAGGACTTGTAGACGGCGTCGGCGCCGTCGGTGGCGATGTTGTCCTTGGTGAGGATGGTGAAGCCGGTCTGGATCTTCTCCTCCGTGGCCTCACCCTTCAGCGCCGCGATGGCCTGCTTCACGCCGTCGGAGCCGATGGTGGCGGGCTCCTGCGCGACGAGGGCCTGGACGGTGCCGGCTTCGAGGGCCTTCACCTGGGCGGGGCCGGCGTCGAAGCCGACGATGGTGACCGATCCCTGCTTGCCGGCCTGCTGGACGCCGGTGGCGGAGCCTTCGGCGGCGAACAGGTTGGCGGCGAAGATGCCGACGATGTCGGGGTCCTTCTGCAGCGCGGCGGTGACGATCTCCGCGGCGGTGGAGGGCTCGTTGTGCGAGTACTGCACCCCCACCGATTCGAACTTGCTGTCCTTGGCGACGGCGTCTTCGAAGCCCTGGGCGCGGGCGTCGGTGGTGGAGACACCCGGGTCGGTGGACACGACGAGCACCTTGCCACCGTTCGGGTTGGCCTCCTGGATCGCCTCGAACGCGGCGGCGCCGCCGCCTTCGTTGTCGGAGGAGATCTGCGACACCGCACCGGAGGGGTCCTCCAGCGTCGTGTCGACCAGGACGACCTTGATCCCGGCGGCCTCGGCGGCAGCGATGGGGGCCTGCATGGCCGACACGTCGGTCGGCGCGATGAGCAGCGCGTCGGGCTGCGACGCGACGACGGCGTCCACGATCGGCTTCTGCAGGGTGGGGTCGAACTTCTCGGGGCCCTGGGTGGTGACGGTGGCGCCTTCTTTTTCTGCTTCGGCTTCGATGCCGCACTGCATGGAGATGTAGAACTCATCTCCCGCGACGCCCTGCACGAACGCGATCTTGTACCCGTCCTCGGCACCGCCCGATGCGCCGCCGGACGCTGCTCCACCGGAGCAGCCCGCGAGGGTCAGGGTCGCCGCCATGCCGAAGACCGTCAGTGCGGTCGCCTTGTTGTTCCACTTCATTGTGATCACCGTTCTTGTGTGTCGGGTTCTGGGTAAGGGGTGGAGGAATGGAAGCCGCCGCGGCTCAGCCGCGCCGACCTCCGCTGAGGAATTTGCGCCAGAGGCCCTGGCTGTTGCCGCGGGTCGCGGCGGTGCGGCGCACCTGGTCGACGTAGACGGCGGTGATCAGCACCGCGCCGACGGCGACCTGCTGCCAGAAGGGCTGCACACCGGTGATGACGAAGCCGTTCTGCAGCACCGCCGGGATGAACAGGCCGACGACGGTGCCCATGATGGTGCCGACGCCGCCGAACAGCGAGGTGCCGCCGATGACGACCGCGGCGATGACGTTCAGGTTCGTCTGGGTCTGCCCCGCGATGGCGGTCGTGGAGAACTGCGACAGCGACAGGATGCCGCCGAGCCCGGCCAGTGCGCCCGAGATCGTGTAGATCTTGATGAGCTGCGCGTCGACCTTCACGCCGACACGGCGGGCCGCGATCTCGCTCGATCCGACGGCCAGCGTGTACAGGCCGAAGCGCGTGTAGTGCAGCACGATCGCGCCGATGACGACCACGACCAGCGCGATGACGCTGATGATCGGCACCGAGCCGAAGACATTGCCATAACCGATCGAGACCGTGAGCACGGTGGGCACGTCGCGAACGTCGACGCCGCCGGTGAGGATCTGCGCGAGACCGAGGGCCATTCCGAGCGAGCCCAGCGTCACGATCAGCGGCGGGATCTTCGCCTTGGCGATGAGGAAGCCGTTCAAGAGCCCCCAGCACACGCCGCTGAGCACGGCGACGATGATGCCGACGATGGCGACGCCCCATCCTTCGCCGCCCATCGCCCGCATCACGAGTGCGGCGACGACGCCGGAGAAGACGAGGACGGAACCCACCGACAGGTCGATGCCGGCGGTGATGATCACGTACGTCATGCCGACGGCGAGAACGGCGAGGATCGAGGCGTTCTGGATGATGAGCCGGAAGTTCGACCACTGGGCGAACGACTCGGGGGCCAGGATGCTGAACACGATGATGATCGCCAGCAGCACCAGGAGGATCTGGAACGCCTGGGTGCGCAGCACGGCCACGAACGGGTTGGCCTTCTTGTTGTCGTCGAAGGTGCCGATGGCGACGGTTTCGGTGGGGGGTGTGGTGGTGCTCATTTCTGGTCGTCCTTCGTGACGGCGCCGGTCATGAGCCCGACGAGTTCTTCCATGGAGGTCTGCTTGGCGTCGATGTTCGCCACCCGGGTCCCCAGGCGCAGCACCTGGATGCGGTCGCACACGTCCATGACGTGGGGCATGGAGTGGGAGATGAGAACGACGGCGATGCCCTTGTCGCGGACGCGACGGATCGTTTCGAGGACGTTCTTGGTCTGACGCACGCCGAGGGCGGCGGTGGGTTCGTCGAGGAACACCAGGCGCCCGGCCCAGTGCACGGCGCGGGCGATCGCGATCGCCTGCCGCTGCCCACCCGACATCTCCCCCACGGGAGAGGTGAGGGAGCGGACGGTCGCGCCGAGCTCGTCGAACGCCGCGCGGGACGCGACGGCCATGTCCTTGGTCTTCATGAACCCCAGGGCCCCCGCGAGGCCCGGGCGGCGGATCTCCCGCCCCAGGTACATGTTCTGCACCGGGTCGAGGTGCGGGGCGAGGGCGAGGTCCTGGTACACCGTCTCGATACCGAGGGCGGAGGCGACCTGCGGGTTGGACATCTCGATCGGCTTGCCGTCGAAGAGGATCTCGCCCTCATCGACCGCCAGGTTGCCCGACAGGGCTTTCACGAGGGTGGACTTGCCGGCGCCGTTGTCGCCGATGAGAGCGGTGACCTCCCCCGGGTAGACCTCGAAATCGACGTTGTTGAGGGCGCGGACATGGCCGAACTGACGCGAGAGACCCCGCGCCTGCAGCACGGGCACGGTCGTGGTGGTGCTCATGAAGCAGCTCCTTCGTGGTGGCCGAGGGCCCCGGCGGGGGCCTCGGAGACGGTGACGACGAGGTGGGCGCGGTGGCGTCCGCGCTCGACGACGGCGGCGTTGGCCTCGTCGACGTCGCGAACCCACGCGACGGCCTCGTCGTGGGGGTGGTCGTGGGAGAGGCGGCGTGTCACCAGCCGCTCGCGACGCTCGGCGGCGTCGACATCGAGGAACCAGACCTCGTCGAGTCGGGATGCCACGGCATCCCACCCGAACCGGTCGTGCAGCAGGTAGTTGCCCTCGGTGATGACGAGGGGTACGTCGGCGGGCACGAGCACCGCCGAGCCGATGGACTCCTCGAGGCTGCGGTCGAAGCGAGGGGCGTAGACCGCGTGACCGGCACGGATGCGGTCGAGGAGGGCGACATAGCCCTCGACGTCGAACGTGTCGGGGGCACCTTTGCGCTCGCGCCGTCCGAGGCGCACGAGCTCCTCGTTGGCCAGGTGGAAGCCGTCCATGCCGACGAGGATCGCGTCATCGCCGAGGGCGTCGAGCAGCGCGTCACTGACGGTGGATTTGCCCGCCCCGGGGGTACCGGCGATACCCAGCACACGACGCTCACCGGTGGCGGCGAGGGCGCGGGCACGGTCGACGAGGTCGACGATGCGCACGGTCGCGGCGGCCGGGGTCGCGGCGGTCTCCGAAGTGTGGGTCACGGCTGTGTGGGTCCTTCCGGGCGGCGTCGCACATCGGGAGTGCTGCGTCGGCGAAGCGGTTTCCGGTGGGGTGCACCGGTCGAACTTTGGTTACGGTACGGCCACCATGTCACCGGTGTCAACACCCGTGATCAATTCGTCATGACACCGAAGTCATCCGCGTGATTCTGTGGTTATAGTGGGCCGCGACGACACCGCCGTCGTCCTCGCCTCCAGGACCCGCGAAAGAGCCCACCCATGACCGAATTCACCGACCGCACCATCCTCGTCACCGGCGCCGGTGGCGGCATCGGCGGCGCGACCGTCCGCCACCTCGTCGCCGCGGGCGCGACCGTGCTCGCCGCTGGTCGCACCGCCGACAGCGTCGAGGCGATCGCCGCCGAGACCGGCGCCGAGCCCGTGGTCTTCGACCTCGAGTCCGAAGACGAGATCCGCACCGCGATCGAGGGCCGCGACCTCTACGGCGTCGTCAACTGCGGCGGCTGGGGTGGCGAGATCGCGACCCCCATGGAGACCGACATCGACGTGTTCGACAAGGTCATGAGCATCAACGCCCGCGGCTCGCTGCTGGTCACCAAGTACGCCTCGCGCGAGATGATCCGCGTCGGCAAGGGCGGTGCGATCGTCAACGTATCCAGCCAGGCCAGCCTCGTCGCCCTCACCGGCCACATCTCGTACGGCTCCTCCAAGGCGGCGCTCGACAACATCACGCGCGTGTCGGCCCTCGAGCTCGGCGGCTACGGCATCCGCGTCAACAGCGTTAACCCGACCGTCGTCATGACGCCGATGTCGGCCTGGTACTGGGGTCGCCCCGACATCGAGGGCCCGTTCCTCGAAGCGATGCCCCTGCACAAGTGGGCGACCGAGGACGACATCGCCGCCCCCATCGTGTTCCTGCTCAGCGACGGCGCCGGCATGATTTCGGGCGTTTCGCTTCCCATCGACGGCGGCTACTCCAGCCGCTGATCCCGGATGCCGCGGGGCGGCGCCGCGGTGGGCGGCGCCGTTTCGCGGTCGCGGCGGCACGGCACAACCTCAGTGATTCGCACAGGGTTAGTGGCATTCGGCCCTGACGGTTGAGGTTGTGCGAATCGCTGACTTTGCGGGGCGGCGGCGGGGGCTGCGGTGGCGGCGGGTGCGCGGTGGGCGCGGGCGACGCCCGTTGGGTGATGCGTATCCTCAGCGATTCGCGCAAGGTCAGTGGCATTCGGCCCCGGCGGCTGAGGTTGTGCGAATCGCTGACTTTGCGTGGCCGTAGTCCGGGCGCAACTTGTGGTGCCGCCGCCGATCCCTCGGGCGAGCCCGCGCCTCCGGTCGGCCACCACGGCGACCGCGCCGTCAACGGCGACCACGACCGCGGCGGCAACGGCGACCGCGGCCCGACCTCGACGTCAACGGCGACCACGACCGCGGCGGCAACGGCGACCACGGCCCGACCGCAACGGCGACCACGGCCCGACCGCAACGGCGCCCGCGACCGCGACCGCAATGACAACCACGGCCCGACCGGAACGGCGACCGCGGCTATCGCTTCGGCTTCTCGTGGACCCGCGGGGCCCATGCCGCAGGGTGAGTGGGCTAGAGGCCCAGCGTCCGCCGCAAGAAGTCGTTGCGGAAGACGCCGCGCGGGTCGGCTTCGCGGGCGGCGGCGAGGAAGTCATCGACGCGGGTGAGCGTTGCGCGCGCGGCGTCGCCGGGCATGGTGAACGCCTTGCCCCAGTGCGGCCGCACGTCGAATGGCGCCAGGGCCGCCTCGATGCTCGGCAACACCCCGAGAACCCCGTCGGTGTCGTTACGCCACGTGAAGTGGATGGCGAGGACGTCGCGCTGGTAGGCCGGGCTGAGCCACAGCTCGTCGGCGGCGACGGTGCGCAACTCGCTCACCAGCAGCTGCGCGTCGAACGCGGGGGCGACGGCTTTCACCGCGGCGAGGGCCTCGCGCGCCGACGCCAGTGGAACGAAGTACTCGGTCTGGATCTCGTCGCCGTCGCTGGGGAGCGCATCGGCGCGGAAGTGCGGCAGACGCGTGTGCCACGGCCCGGGCGTGCCGCGCGGGGTGGTGTTGTCGACGGTGCGGATACGCCCCAGATGGATGTCGTCGCCGACGGGACGCCCGCCCAGCTCTTCGACCCAGTCGGGCGCGCCGTCGTCGCTCTTCGCCCACACCATGTCGTGCGCGGGGTCGCCCCACGTGGTGAAGACGCTGACGCTGCGCGAGCCGCCGAACACCCGCTCGGGGTCACCCGCGATGTCGTCCCACGCGACGCCGGTGTACGCCTGCTGCGTCACCTGGTAGCTCGGTTCGGTCTGCAGTTCGACGGCGGTCACGACACCGAAAGCGCCGAGCCCGATCGCCGCGGCCGGGAACCAGGCGTGGGCCTGGTCGACGTGGTGCGTGTGCCCGTCGGCATCCATGATGTCGAGCGCCCGTACCGCGCTCGACAGGTTGCCGTTTCGCACACCCGAGCCGTGGGTGCCCGTGGCAGTGGCGCCGGCGACCGAGATGTGGGGGAGCGAGCCCAGGTTGTGCAGCGCGCGCCCCTCGGCCTCGATCACGGGCGCGAGCTGGGCGAAGGTGACGAGCCCCTCGACGCGCACGCGATCGCTGATCACCTCGACGCGGGTCGGCAGGCGCTCGAGCGAGACCAGCGCCGCGTCCGAGTCGGCGACGTCGTTGAACGTGTGCCGCGTGGCCTGGACGCGCAGCGTGCCAGCGGATGCCACCACCTCGGCGAGCTCGACGAGGTCACTCGGCAGGAGCACCTCGGTGGCGCGGTAGCGGTGGTTGCCCGACCAGGTGGCTCCGGGGTCGCGTCTGTGGATCACGCCTCCCATCCTGCCTCGAACCTCCGACATCGGAGTCGCCGCTGTCCGCCGTCCTTCGCCGTCGCCTCGCCGCGGCGGAGGAGATTCTGGAAGAGGAGGACGCTGTGGCGGTGGGTCTCCTCCCCTCTCGGGATCTCCTCCCGCCACGGTGGTCGTCGCTTCCGCCGCGTCGGACTCAGCGAGCCGGGAACAGCTGCGCCTCGAACACCGCCTCGGCCGCGCCGACGAGCAGGCGGTCCTCGCCCAGCTCGGCGACGGCCAGGCGCAGGCCGTCGGCGCAAGCCGCCACCGTCTGCGCGCGGACGGCGGTGTCGAGGCCGTCGAGGTCGCGGGCGGCGAGCACGGCGAGGAAGCCGCCCAGCACGATGACCGCCGGGTTCAGTACGTTCGCCGCGTTCGCCAGCGCCGTCGCGAGGATCCTCCGCTGCCGATCGACCTCGGCGTGCGCCGCGGGATCGGAGGTGGATGCCAGGGCAGCAGCGAGGACCGCGTCGTCGCCGCCGTCGAGGCCCACCGCCGACAGCAGCAGCGCTCGGCTCACCTCGTCTTCGAGCACCCCGCCGCTCGCGCGCCGGTCGGCCGCGTCGACGATGCCGGGGCGGTTCTGCCCGAACTCCCCGGCGTAGCCGCCGGCGCCGCCGAGAGGGACGCCGCCGACGATCACGGCGCCGCCGATGCCGCTCGCGCCGCCGTTGAGGTAGACCACGTCGTGCGCGCCGCGCGCCGCACCGAAGAGGTGCTCGGCCAGAGCGCCGAGGGCCGCGTCGTTGCCGACGTGGGCGGTGAGGGTCGTGGCATCCGTCATCAGCTCCGAGAGCGGAGCGTCACGCCACTGCAGGTGGGGTGCCTCGCGGACGAGTCCGTCGGACGCGCGCACCGGGCCGGGTACAGCCACGCCCACACCGACGATCCGGCTCTCGGCGAGCGGTCCGCTCCGCCAGCCGGCGAGGGCCGCCTCGACCAGCTCGACCGTGCGCTCGGGACTCAGGAGGGCGGTCTGCTCGAGGCGCCGGCGCGCGATGATCGTGCCATCGAGGGTCACGGCGCCGATGTCGAGCGCATCGACCTCGGGGTTGACCGCCACGGCGACGACCCGGGGGTCGGGCACGACGATGGGGGAGGGACGACCGACGCGCCCCAGGGCCTCGGACGCTCGCTCGATCACGAGGCCGGCACGCTGCAGTTCGCCCACGAGATCGGCGATCGTCGAGCGATTTAGCCCCGTCGCCTCGGTGAGGGCGGCGCGCGAACGCGGACCCTCGCGGTGCACGGTGCGCAGCACGAGCGAGAGGTTGGCACGGCGCATGCCGTCGCCCCGACTCCCCGCGGTGACCATGCCACCACTGTGCCACGGGCGGGTGCGGTCAAGGACTCGCGTGACCGTGATGGCCCGCTCTGGCGTGAGCGCTCACGTGGCCACGATAGGCATCCGGCGCCGAGGCCGCCGCTCCCCTCACGCATAAACACGCTTCGTGCGCATAAACGCGCTGTCGTCGTGTTTCCGCGCACGAATCGTGTTTATGCGTGGATGCCGAGCCGGCGTCGGCGCCGCGCGGCGGCGGCGATCCCGCGCGATGGCGCCCCATTCCCACCCCGGTCCCGCGCGATGGCGCCCCATTCCCACCCCGGTCAAAGGCGGCGGTGCGAGGATCGAAGCATGGACCTTTCCGGCATCCCCGTCACCACCCTCCAGGGCGAAGAGACCACCTTCGGCGCGCTGACCGAGGGCAGGGCCGCGCTCGTGGTGAACGTCGCCTCGCGCTGCGGGCTCTCGGGGCAGTACGAGACCCTCGAAGAGCTGCACAAGCGCTACGCCGACCGCGGGTTCACCGTGATCGGCTTCCCGAGCAACCAGTTCCTGCAGGAGCTCAGCGACAGCGACAAGATCGCCGAGTACTGCTCGTCGACGTGGGGCGTGACGTTCCCGATGACCGAGAAGGTCAAGGTCAACGGTCGAAACGCCCACCCGCTCTACAAGGAGCTGACGCAGACCCCGGATGCCGAGGGCAAGACCGGCCGCATCTCGTGGAATTTCGAGAAGTTCGTCGTGGCTCCCGACGGCCGCGTGACCCGCTTCAGCCCGCGGACGCTCCCCGACGCCCCCGAGGTCGTCGCCGCGATCGAAGACGCGCTGCCCGGCTGAGCGTCCCCCACGAGGGGGAGGTGCGCGCCGGCCGGTGTGCCTACGGTGAAGCCATGACACGCCACGATCCCGAGCGCTCATCCGCGGTGAACCCGATCGCGATCGGCATCGTCCTCGGGTTGCCGGCGGGCGCCGCCATCGGCGTGTTCGGCTTCGACAATCTCGCACTCGGGTTGCTGCTGGGCGCCGCCGTGGGTCTGACCGCCGGGGTCGCGGCCGACACGCTCCTCCGGAGGCGTTCGGATCGGTGACGCGCCCGCGGCCGTGATGTCGGGCGGCTGAGGCGCCCCGGCGCTCGTCGGTAATCTGAGCGACATGACCGATGCTGTCGTCCTTGTCTCCGGCGGTGCCGCCGTCACCCCGTACACCGACCCGGAGCGCGCGGCCGCGTCCGGCCTCGCGGCGGGCAACACGATGACCGCCCTCCGCGCGCACTTCCTCGACCACGGCATCCGCGTGTTCACCGCTCCGGCCCGCATCGGTGAGGGAGAGGTGGGGGAGGATGCCGGGTGGCAGGGCTTCGCCGACGTCCCCGTCGTGCTCCCGGCCGACGTCACGATCAACGCCGTGGGCCGCGTCGACGACGCAGGGGTCGCACTCGCCGGGTTCTTGCGGCGCCTCGCCGCGGACGAGGGCGTGACCAGCGTCGACCTCGTCGGTCACTCGATGGGCGGCCTGTTCTCACGCGCCGCGATCCGCGAGCTGGGCGACGACAGCCTCCGGATCGAACGGCTCGTGACACTCGGCACCCCGTGGGACGGATCGGTGCTCGGCGACCTCCTCGACGGCGAGCTCTCGGAGGATGACGCGCACGACGACCCGGCGACACAGCAGATCTTCGCCGAGGTGCGCCCGTACGCGGATGCCCACTCCCAGGGAGCCGCGCACGAGGTGTCGCGCCGGTTCCTGCGCGAGTGGAACCATGCCCAGGCGGGGGTGCTCGACCGCATCCCGGTGACGGCGATCGGCGCGGGGTACTTCGCCGCGGCGACCGAGCCGGCGCAGCTGTGGCCGCACGACGGTCTCGTCTCGCTGACCAGTGGACGCGCCGACAAGATTCCCGCCGCGGTGCTGCCGACCGTCGAACGGCACTCGTTCTCCGATCACGTGCACAGCATCTTCTTCGCCGAGGCGTTCGGGCTGCCGTGGGACCGCGCGCTCACGTGGGATCCGGAAGTGTTCGCGGTCGTGGACAGGGCGCTCGGGGTCTGAGGCAGGGGCTGGACGCCGCGGCATCCGCCATATATGTTGTGAGCACCAACAAACCCCGATGTGCGTCATGACGCACCCGTGCGTCTCCATGCGAAGGAGCAGGAATGCCCACCCCCACCCGCGATGACAAGTTCTCGTTCGGACTCTGGACCGTCGGCTACAACGGCACCGACCCCTTCGGTGGCCCGACCCGCGAGCCCCTCGACGTCGTGCACGTCGTCGAGAAGCTCGCCGAGCTCGGTGCCTACGGGCTCACCTTCCACGACGACGACCTCTTCGCCTTCGGCTCGACCGACGCTGAGCGTCAGAAGCAGATCGACCGCCTGAAGGGCGCGATGGAAGCCACCGGCATCATCACGCCGATGGTCACGACGAACCTGTTCTCCGCTCCCGTCTTCAAGGACGGCGGCTTCACCTCGAACGACCGCCAGGTGCGCCGTTTCGCGCTCCGTAAGGTGCTGCGCAACCTCGACCTCGCCGCGGAGCTCGGCGCTAAGACCTTCGTCATGTGGGGCGGCCGCGAGGGCGCCGAGTACGACTCCGCGAAGGACATCCGCCAGGCGCTCGAACGCTACCGCGAGGCCGTCAATCTGCTCGGCGACTACGTCACCGACAAGGGCTACGACATCCGCTTCGCGATCGAGCCCAAGCCCAACGAGCCCCGCGGCGACATCCTGCTGCCGACCCTCGGCCACGCGATCGCGTTCATCGACTCGCTCGAGCGTCCCGAACTCGTGGGACTGAACCCCGAGGTCGGACACGAGCAGATGGCGGGCCTGAACTTCGCCGCCGGTATCGCCCAGGCGCTGTACCACGGCAAGCTCTTCCACATCGACCTCAACGGTCAGCGCGGCATCAAGTACGACCAGGACCTCGTCTTCGGTCACGGTGACCTGCACAACGCGTTCGCGCTCGTCGACCTTCTCGAGAACGGCGGCCCCGGCGGCGTCCCCGCTTACGACGGCCCCCGCCACTTCGACTACAAGCCCTCGCGCACCGAAGACGAGACGGGCGTCTGGGACTCGGTCTCGGCCAACATGAACACCTATCTGCTGCTCAAGGAGCGCGCCGCGGCCTTCCGCGCCGACCCCGAGGTGCAGGAGGCGCTCGAGGCTGCGAAGGTGGCCGAGCTCGCGCAGCCGACGCTGAACGAGGGCGAGACCTATGACGACTTCCTCGCCGACCGCTCGGCGTACGAGGACTTCGACACCGACGCCTACCTCGGCGGCAAGGGCTTCGGCTTCGTGCGCCTGCAGCAGCTCGCCACCGAGCACCTGCTCGGCGCCCGCTGAGTTCGGAGGGGCCCGGATGCCACGGCATCCGGGCACCCGTCCGTCCGACGCGGCCGGCGGGTCCATCTCGGCGCCGCTAATCCGGTTCCCGGCCCCGCCTAACCCCTGTTGAGTGTCCACAACACTCCGCGCCACCGGCGCGCGAACGGCGAGTTGTGGACACTCAACGGGGGAGCCCGCCTCGCGGGCGCTCGAACACCACAGACCGCGCCGACGAAGGCGCGGCAGACAGAAGGGCAGAGCATGGCGCTCGTCATGGGAGTCGATTCGTCGACGCAGTCGTGCAAGGTCGTCGTCGTCGACGCCGAGACCGGACGGGTCGTGCGCGAGGGGCGTGCGCCGCATCCCCCCGGCACCTCGGTCGATCCCGAGGCGTGGTGGCGCGCACTGCAGGATGCCATCGCGCAAGCCGGCGGCCTCGACGACGTCGCGGCGGTCTCGATCGCCGGTCAGCAGCACGGAATGGTCGTGCTAGATGCCGAGGGGCGCGTCATCCGCGATGCCCTGCTGTGGAACGACACCCGTTCAGCGCAGGCTGCGCGCGACCTGATCGACGAGGTCGGCGCCGGCGCCTACGCCGAGCGCACCGGGGCGGTGCCGGTCGCCTCGTTCACCGGCACCAAGCTCCGCTGGCTGCGGGATGCCGAACCCGACAACGCCGCGCGCGTCGCCGCCGTCGCGCTACCGCACGACTGGCTGACGTGGCGCCTCCGCGGGTTCGGGCCCGGCAACGCCGTGCTCGGCGAGCTCGTCACCGATCGCTCGGACGCGTCGGGAACCGCGTACTGGGGTGCCGACGGCTACGACCTCGACCTGTTCCGCCGCGCACTGGGTCACGAGGCGGTGCTGCCTCGTGTGCTCGGGCCGTGGGAGAGCGCGGGGACGCTCCCCGGCGGCGCCCTCGTCGGTCCCGGCGCGGGCGACAACGCGGGTGCCGCTCTGGGGCTCGGCGCGGGCGTGGGCGACGTGGTGGTATCACTCGGTACCTCCGGCACGGTCTTCGCGGTCGCCGACGTACCCACGCGCGACACGACGGGCACGGTCGCCGGTTTCGCCGACGCGACCGGCCGGTTCCTGCCGTTGGTCGCCACCCTCAACGCCGCCCGCGTGCTCGACGCCGTCGCCGGGTTGCTCGGTGTCCCGCACGACGAGCTCGGTGCCCTCGCCCTCCAGGCCGAGCCCGGCGCCGGCGGCATCGTGCTCGTGCCCTGGTTCGAGGGGGAGCGCACCCCCAACCTCCCGCAGGCGCAGGCGTCGCTGACCGGGTTGACCCTGGCATCCACGAACCGTCCGAATCTCGCGCGCGCCGCGATCGAGGGGATGCTGAGCGGCTTGGCTGTCGGGCTCGACGCGATCCGGGCGCAGGGCGTGGAGGTGCGGCGCATCCTGCTGATCGGGGGAGCTGCCGCCAACGAGGGCGTCGCGCGTATCGCCGCGCAGGTGTTCGACGCCGAGATCGTCGTGCCGGCCGCGGGCGAGTACGTCGCCCTCGGAGCGGCGCGGCAGGCGGCGGGCGTGCTGGCGGGCGGCCCGGTCGACTGGACGGTCGCCACCACGCGCGCCGTGGAGCCCGACCATCGCCCCACCATTCGAGAGCGCTACGACGTCGTCGCGGCGCTGCGTGCGGCAGAGTAGACCTGGGCCGTCGGCATCTTGTAAGGGGGATGCCGACGGCTCCCGTCCCGCGTGAACGGTCGGTCGGCAGGCGCCGGCCCGACCAGGGCGTGATCCAGCGAACGGCCCCTTTCGGGTGCGATCGAGATGCTGCGCGATCGTCGGGGGTCGAGGCGAGGCTGGTCTGCCGAGGGACGGGTGCGTGGACGCGGATGACGCGGCGCGCCGGTCCTCGGCTCAGCGCACCGTGTCGGTCAGCGCTCCGGCCACCCACCGCTCGACATCCCGCCGGCGGCGCAGGCGCACCACCGGCAGATCGCGGCGCAGTGCGGGGATCCGCTCGCGATACTTCCTCCGCGTCGCGAACGACCACCGCACGATGTGCTCGGGGTCGGTGAAGAACGTCCGCAGGGGAGGTTCCACGTTGCCGTTCCACAGGCGTTCGCGGCGAAGGCGCCGTCGCACCGTCCGGGCGACGACACGGGGGAGTGTCGCGGTCGCGAACGGCAGGTCGAGCCACACCAGCAGGTCGGCGCGAGCGGTCAGCAGGGGCCGCGCGTCGGAGTACTGCCACTCGGTCACCCAGGTGTCCCGCGCGACGAGGGCGCGCACGTCATCGACGAATGCGGGCCGGGGCGTCCAGTCCGGCCCGTGGAACAGCGCGTCGATCTCGGTATGGGGGATGCCGGTGATCTCGGCGATCCGCCGCGCCAGCGTCGTCTTGCCCACACCCGACACCCCCGCGACGACGATCCGCCGGGGCCGCGCGGGCAGCGGGTCGGTGACGCACAGCATCCGCCGATCGTACGGCTCAGCCCGCGGCGAGATCACGCCCGTTCGCCGAGATGACGTGTCGTTCGCGGCAAGGGCGTGTCATCTCGTGAAACGCGTGCGATCTCGGCGCTGGTGGAACGCACCAGTGGATGCCGCGCGGGCGCCGCCGCATGGCCTCCGTCAACGAGGCGCGAACGAGGCCAGGGCTTCGCGGTACGACCTGTTGTCATCGCGGTCGCCCGTGGTGACGAGCAGTCCGCTCGACCCGACCGAGCGCACGAACGTCCCCTCGCAGGCGAGGACGATGATCTTCCCAAGCCCCCGCCGCCAAGCGGCGGCGAGGTGGTCCACGGCCCGCCGCTCCGGCTGGGCCTCGTAATTCGGGGGGAGGGCGGAACGGATGGACGCGAACGATCGTTCGTCCCACGCCCGGTGCGACGGGTCGTCGAACACCTCGTCGCCAAAGGCGTCGCGCCATGAGGGCCCCGCCAGGCGCGCGAGCAGGGCCGGCCGTTCCTCGACCGGTGTGTCCTGTCGCATGAGGCGGTCCATCGCCTCGGCGTCGTGCGGTCGCGCCGCGTGTTCGACGACCGCCGTCCAGACGTCGGGCCAAGCGGCGGCCCAGCGGGCGCGTTCGCTCTCGGTCAGCGACCTGGACGCCGGGGCGGGCGAGTCGAGCAGTGGGGGCGGCGCGTCACCCGCCACCGTGAGATCGAACGCCTCGCGCACCCACAGCAGCTCGTTGACCGTGGTCGGGCGATCGTCGGTCGTCATGGTCATGCCGCGCGGCCACGGGTTGCCGGGGATCGGATGCGAGGACCTCATGACGCCCGGCGTCCGTGTGCCGCGACAGGGATCACGGGCGCTTCACCAGGAGCGTGTCGCCCACGAGTTCCGCGGAATCCGGGTCGAGTTGCGACGGTGACGAAGCGTACTCCACGACGATGCCCGCCGCGGTCTCGCCCGACAGGCCCGGTCCCCCGCAGAAGCCGAGATACTCCTCGGGGTCGTCGGCGGGGAGGTGCAGGATGCACGCCGTGGCCGACTGATCCTTCACCGCCCAATAGCGGTCGCCCGCGGAGTCTTCGCCGACGTATCGGCTGCTGTCGCCGTCGTAGAGGGAGGCGACGTCGGCGGGCAGCAGATCGGCGGACTGCTGGGCGCGGTCGAAGATCACGTCGGCGGAGGGCGGATCGGCGACGACCGACTCCCCGGAGCATCCCGCGAGCAGGGCGACGGCGCTCGTGACGAGAAGAACGGCGGCGCGGTGTCGCATGCCGCCCACCGTAGGCGGGCCCGCACCGGCTGGCAACCCGCCGGACCGCGGCAGAGACCTACAGCCGCTGCCCCAGCGCCCACAGCCGATCTGCGCGGCCCGAGATCGCCTCCGACAGGGCGAACGCCTGCGCGTCGGTGAGGGATGCCACGTAGTCGACGATGCCGCGGGAGCGCGCGAGCTTTTCGGCCTCGGCATCCGAGGGTCTGCGTTCGGCGGGCAGGGCGGCGTACTGCTCACGGGCGAGGGCGATGAGTTCGCGCAGGCGCCGCGGGGTGCGGGCGCGGTCGCGGTCGTCGTCGAGCCACTCACCGAGGGCGCGAACGGACCGGGCGAGGATGCGGCTCATGCCGCGCTGCTGGATCGCGAGGTCGGGGCGGCTGAGCACGAACCGCTTGTGCACGAACTTCAGCACCTCCACGTGGTGCCACGCCCACGGCGACAGCACGACGGGACCCGCGCGCGGGGTGTCGAGCGGACGCAGCCGCGCCGACTCCTGGAACCGCCGGATCCACCGGTCGGTGAAGCCCGCGAGTCGGCGCTCGGCCGTGAGCGAGCCGTCGAAGGGGCGGGCGAGCAGGTCGGTGACCATCTCGGCATCCACGTCGCTGACGGCGGCAAGGAAGGCTTCGTCGTCGGCGATCCATGGGTCGTCGCGGCGCATCTTGCGGCGCAGCCGCTCCAGACCCGCGCCGGGTGCGAGCTCGGCGCGCACCTCGGCGTCGTCGCGCGAGCGCCACTCGAGCACGTCGTCGAGCCAGCCGCGGAACTCCGCCGCGATGGGCGCGTGATCCAGGATGCCGGCCCGGTAGAAGTCGTCGACGTCGTGCACCGAGTACGCGATGTCGTCGGCGAGGTCCATCACGGCGCCCTCGACGCTTTGGCGCAGCGGCTCGGCATCCACCCCCTGCCGAGCCTCGGCGAGGTCGGCGAGATCCAGGTCGTACGCCGAATACTTGTGCACGCGATACGCGCCGTCGGAGGAGCGACGGATGCCACGCGGCGCGCCGATCCGCTCGATCTCGGCCGCGTCGACGGATGGCGCCCACGGGTACTTCGCCGACGCCGAGCGCACCGCGGCGGTGAGGTTGAGCCCGCGCGGCGCGTTCTCGACCACGTCGAGCGCGGTGAGGATGCGGTACGTCTGCGCGTTGCCCTCGAACCCATCGGCGAGGCCGAGTTCGGTGCGGGCGAGACGGTCGAGCGTCGACTCCCCGAGGTGTCCGAAGGGCGGGTGCCCGAGATCGTGCGCGTAGGCCGCAGCCTCGACGACGGTCGCGTTGCACACGTCGCCCTCGCCGGCCCGGCGCGAGCGGGTGTTGAGCTGCAAGGCGACGACCCGCGCGATCGCGCTGACCTTGAGCGTGTGGGTGAGGCGGTTGTGCACGGGTGCTCCGCCGATCGACGGCGACACCACCTGCGTCACAGCCGACAGCCGCGAGAAGTACGGCGAGAACTGGATGCGCTCCAGGTCGATCGACCAGGGATCGGCCCGGGCGTCGTCGCGGTCGGGGAAGACACGGGATGCCGAGTTCTCGACGATGCCGCGCACGCCGGGGTTTTCGCCGGCCGGCGCGGAGGCGTCGGCGTCCGCGGCCGGGGGAGCGGTCTCGTCGTGCAGGGTCATCGGTTCCTTCCGCGGCGTCGGGGGCGATGCTCCACGCTAACGCGGATGCCGGACACGGGAGCCGCGCGTCGCGTCGCCGGTGCGCTTTCGCGCGCGGACTCACGCGGGAGTCGCGTCGGCATCCGGTGTCCGCTCACCCGGGTTGCTGCCTGATGCGTGCTCGAGTGCCCTAGACACCCGGACGCGGGGATGCCGGCGGTCCCGGCACGCCCGTCACTGCGCCCCCGCACCCCGCGGCTCCGGTACCGTCGAAGAATGCCTACCGCGAGCAGCAAGGACGACGAGGTCGACCTCCTCATCGATGCGTGGTCGCAGTTGCTACCCGACGTCGACCTGACGCCCCTCGACGTGATGTCGCGCCTGCGCCGCGCGGCATTCCACCTGTCGAAGCTGCGCGCGAAGGCCTTCGCGAGCGCCGGCATCGCGGTGTGGGAGTTCGACGTGCTCGCCGTCCTCCGCCGCGCGGGCACCGAGCTCAGTGCGACGCGTCTGATCGCGGCCACCATGATCGGCAGTGCGGCCATGACCAACCGCCTCGACAAGCTCGCCGAGCGCGGTCTTGTACACCGCCGCCCGAATCCGTCGGACGGTCGCGCGATCCTCGTCGCGATCACCCCCGAGGGCATCGAACGGGTGGATGCTGCGATGACCGAGCTCGTCCGCCTCGAGGCCGAGGCCCTGCGCGACGTCAGCCGTGGTGACCAGGCCCTCTTGGCGAGTGCTCTGCGCGTGCTCGCGGCAGGCGAGACGCACGAGGCGTGATCGACCTCGCCGACACCATCACGCGACGCCCGGTCGTCCTCGACGGCGGACTCGGCACTCTGCTGGAGGCTCGCGGAAACGACGTGACCTCGGAGCTGTGGTCGGCGCGTGTGCTGCGCGACGACCCCGACGAGGTGCGCGCGGCCCACGCCGCGTTCGCCGCGGCGGGCGCCGAGGTCGTCATAACGGCCTCCTACCAGCTGGGATTCGACGGGCGGATCCCGGATGCCGACGTCGAGGCGCTCCTGACCCGCTCGGTATCGCTCGCCCGGGAGGCCGGCGACGTCGTGGTCGCGGCATCCGTCGGTCCGATCGGGGCGCTCCGCGCAGACGGCAGCGAGTACACCGGCGACTACGGCCTCACCGTCTCGCAGCTGCGCGACGCGCATCGACGTCGGCTGCACGTCCTCGCCGGCGCCGGGGCCGACCTCCTCGCCGTCGAGACGATCCCGTCGCGGCTCGAGGTCGAGGCGCTGGCGATCGAGCTCGCCGACCTCGGCGTCCCCGCGTTCGTCAGCCTCTCCGCCGACAGCACGGGGTTCGCCGCCCCCGGCTCGCGTGTGGCGGCCCTGCGCGTCGCGGCATCCGTCCCCGGGGTCATCGCGGTGGGAGTCAACTGCTGCGCGCCCGCGACGGTGTTGTCCGCGCTCGCCGAAGTGCCCGGCATCCCCTCGGTCGCCTACCCGAACACGGGCGAGCGGTGGGACGCCGCCGCCCGCGCCTGGCTCGGCCCCGCCGCCCCGTTGGACGAAGAGGCCCCGGCGTGGGTCGCCGCGGGCGCACGCCTGGTCGGCGGCTGCTGCCGTTCCACCCCCGCCGACATCGCCGCGATCGCCGCTGCTCTGCGCTGACTGCCGTCACGTGGTCCCGGCGGCACCGGGTTGCTGTCGCGAAGGTGCACAACGCAGGATCTTCGCTCTACCGCAGCCGACTGATCCCGCGCTCGCACGCTCACGCGGCCGGATCTGCTGCGTTGTGTCGCGACGCCGCCGGCAGCCGAAGCGGCCGGAACCGTCGACGCCCTCAGTCGAAGTCCGCCGCGACCGCGTTGCGGTGGTACTCGAAGATGATGCTCGTCCGTGTGGATGCCACGCTGTGCCGCGCGGAGAGGTGGTCGACGACGAAACGGCGCACGGCCGAGGAGTCGTCGACGGCGATGTGCACGAGGAAGTCGTCGGCCCCGCCGAGGAAGAACAGTTGGATGACGTCCGGGTGCCGGCGCACGTCGTGCGCGAAGGCGCGGATGCTCTCCTGCCGTTGACCCGGACGCAGGGTCACCCCGACGATCGCCTGCAGTCCGCGTCCCAGACGGCTCTGGTCGACGGCGGCGTGGAACCCGGTAATGAGGCCGCGGTCGACGAGCGCGCGCACGCGCACGTGAGCGGTGGATGCCGCGACCCCCAAGGCCTCGGCAAGTGCGGCGTTCGTCATGCGCGCGTCGGCGGACAGCAGCTCGATGATGTGCGCGTCGAGCGGGTGCAGGTCGTCGTCGATCATCGTAGATCCTTCGTCCTCCCGGGCGCCGGAGGCGCGGTGAGACCGACAATAGCGCTGGCGCACCGGTAGTGACCGAAGGATCTGCGGAGAAACACCACAGAAACACAGTATTCTGCGATTCTCTCCGCAACGCTCACCCGCTCGAGGAGGAACCCATGCGCGTCTCCGTGCCGACCGAGATCAAGAACAACGAGAACCGCGTCGCAATGACGCCCGCCGGGGTCGACTCACTCGTCCACCGCGGTCACGAGGTGCTCGTGCAGGCCGGTGCGGGCGAGGGCAGCGGGTTCGGCGACGAGCAGTACCGTGCCGCCGGGGCCGAGATCGTCGCCTCCGCCGACGAGACCTGGGCCCGCGCCGAGCTGCTGGTCAAGGTCAAGGAGCCCATCGCGCCCGAGTACGGTTTCCTCCGCCGCGACCTCACCCTCTTCACCTACCTGCACCTCGCTGCCGACCGCCCGCTGACCGACGCCCTCATGGCCGCGGGCACCACCGCTGTCGCCTACGAGACCGTGCAGACTGCCGACCGCGCGCTGCCGCTCCTCGCGCCGATGAGCGAGGTCGCCGGACGCCTGTCGATCATCGAGGGCGCCCACCATCTGCTGCGCGCCTCGGGTGGGCGGGGCCTGCTTCCGGGGGGCGTGCCCGGCACGCCGCGCGCGAAGGTCGTCGTCATCGGCGGCGGCGTCGCGGGCGAACATGCGGCGGCCAACGCCCTCGGACTCGGCGCCCGCGTCACGGTCGTCGACATCTCGCTCCCGAAGCTCCGGCAGCTGGAAGAACGTTTCGGGGGAGCGATCGAGACGCGTGCGTCCACCCGCCTGGCGATCGCCGAGCAGCTCGCCGACGCAGACCTCGTCATCGGGTCGGTCCTGATCCCGGGTGCCGCGGCCCCGAAACTCGTCACCGACGAGATGGTACGCACGATGAAGCCGGGGGCCGTGCTCGTCGACATCGCGATCGACCAGGGCGGCTGCTTCGAGGGTTCTCGCCCCACCACCCATGACGCCCCGACCTTCCGCGTGCACGACGCGCTGTACTACTGCGTGGCGAACATGCCCGGCGCGGTGCCGCACACCTCCACGCGGGCGCTGTCGAATGCCACCCTGCCCTACATCGCGCGCATCGCCGACGCGGGATGGGAGGCCGCGGCATCCGCCGATCTCGCTCTCGCCAAAGGCCTGAACGTGCGCGCCGGCGTCGTGGTCAACGAGGGCGTCCGCGCTGCCTTCGACCTCTGAGGGGCGAGCGAGCCGTCGATGTGCTCGATCATTCAGCTGCGGCGGAGGTGGCTGAGCTTGTCGAAGCCGCCGGTCCCGTTCGCCGGGCTCAGCGAATTGGCGGGGGCTGAGGCCCTTGGGTGGAGGCTGAACCTGTCCTAGCCTTCGAGCCCGAACCGCCCCTCGAAAGTCGGGGGAGATCCTGGCCACGTCCGGCGATGAGCGCCATCTTCTTCTCCCTGCGCCACCCCTGAAGCTGTTTCTCGCGGGCGAACGCCGCCTCCACAGCGTCGAACCATTCGGCGTAGATCAAGCGCACTGGCCGGCGTTTCTTCGTGAAGGATGCCGCGAGGTCATCGTCATGGTTGTGCTCCCACACGCGGCTCTCTAGTTCTCGGCCCGTACTGCCGACGTAGAACGACCCGTCGCGGCATTCCAGGATGTACGCCCATGGCATCCCGTGATGATGGCACTGCGCTCGGGGTAGCTCGTCCAGGCTGTGGACAACGCCGGCGGGTCCCGGTCCCTTCGACAAGCTCAGGGACCTGGGGCCCGAGGGTCGGGGATCGGGGCACGGGGTCGGGGAGGCGAGGTGGCTGAGCTTGTCGATACCTCCGGTCCCTTCGACGAGCTCGGAAACCTGGCGCGGCTCAGATGCCTGCGGCTACCCCCGCACCCACGCGTAGGTGATCTCGGGCCTTCCCTGCCCGCCGTAGCGAGGCTCGCGGCGCACGCGCCCGACGTCGGCGAGGTGCTCCAGGTACCGCCGGGCGGTGACCCGCGACATTCCCTCGCCCTCACCGACCTCGGTCGAGGAGACGGCTCCGGATGCCGTGCGCACGTGCTCGGCCACGGAGTGCAGTGTCTCGTCGCTCAGTCCCTTCGGCATGGTCGGCGGCGCGACCGTCCGGAGAGACCCGAGCAGCGCGTCGACCTCCGACTGCGTCGCCTCGCCGGCGGCGCGGTCGAGGCCCTCGACGTAGGCGCGGTATGCCTCCAGACGCTCGCGGAATGCTCCGAACGCGAACGGCTTGATCAGGTATTGCACGACGCCGATCGAGACCGCGGCGCGCACGGTCGCGGCATCCCGCACCGCCGTGACGGCGATGATGTCGACGCGCGAGCCCATCGCCCGTACATGCCGTGCGACGTCGAGACCGGTGCCGTCGGGCATGGTCATGTCCAGCAGAACGAGGTCGATGCGACGTTCGGGGTCGGCGAGGGCCGTGAGCGCCGCGCGGGCCCCCGCGGCCTGCCCCACGACCTCGAAGCCCGGGACCCGCGCGACGTAAGCGGAGTGCAGTTCGAGCGCGAGGGCGTCGTCGTCGACCACCAGCACGCGGATCATGCCGGCACCTGCTCCGTCACGACGGGGAGGAACACCCTCACCGTCGTCGGTTCGGCCGCCAGCTGCAGGGTCCCCCCGCGCGCGGCGACGATGTCGCGCACGAGCGCGAGGCCGACACCGCGCCCGCCCGGCGCGTGTGCGGGCTTGGTCGAGGCGCCGTAGGCGAACGGGTCGTGCAGAGACGGATCGAAGCCCGCGCCGCTGTCGGCGACCTCGAGCACCGCGTCACCCTCGCGCGCGGTGAGAGACACGCGCACCCAGCGTGGTTCGGCGCCCGCGGATGCGGCATCCAGGGCGTTGTCGACGAGATTGCCGACTACCGTCACCGCCTCCGGCGCCGCCAACGGCACGCGGGGGGCCGGCTCGACGACATCGAGGTCGAGGCGCACGCCCCGCTCGGCGGCCTCGTCGAGCTTGCCGAGCAGCAGGGCGACGACGACGGCGTCGTCGTCGTCCGAGACAAGGCGGTCGGCCAGCTCTTGACGGTCTTCGGTGGATGCCACGATGAGTCGCCGCGCCTCGTCGATGCGCCCGAGTTCGAGCAGTGCCAGCAGCGCGTGCAGGCGGTTGCCGTGCTCGTGCGTCTGCGAGCGCAGGGTGTCGCTGAGCGTGCGCACGCCCTCCAGCTCGCCCAGCAGGGCCTGCAGCTCGGAGCGGTCGCGCAGGGTCATCACCCGTCCACGCTCGGGCGCGCGGCGGCCTGAGAGATCTCGCGCCTCCTCCTGGTTGACCAGCAGCACGCGGTCTCCGTTCACGACGGTCTCCTCGACCATGCGGCGACCACCGGCGATGGCGTCCGCCAGATCGGTGTCCATGTCGACGTCGTGCGGGTCGAGCGAGACCTGGCCGGTGATGGCCGGCGGCAGGCCGAGGAGGTCGGCGGCCTCGTCGTTGTAGAGCACGATGCGCCCGTCGCGGTCGGTGACTACGAGTCCCTCGCGCAGCGAGTGCAGCACGGTCTCGTAGCTGTCGACGAGGCGCGACAGCTCGCGGGGCGTGTACGAACCGGTCACGCGCCGGGCGCTCCGGCGCACGAACAGCGCGCCGAGCACGCCGAAGCCGACGATGGCCGCGGATGCCGCGACGATCAGGGGAACGCGGGCGGCGAGGTCTTGCTGCACGGCGCCGAGCGTCACGCCCACGGCGACGAGGCCGACGATGGGGCCGTCCTCGTCACCTCCCTCGCGGATGGGCACGATGGTGCGCACCGATGGTCCGAGCGTTCCCACGTACACCTCGGTGAAGCTCTCGCCCGCGAGGGCCTCGGCCCTCGAACCCTGGTACGGCAGGCCGATCTCGGAGCGGTTGCGGTGGGTGAGACGGATGCCGTCGGGCGTCATGATCGTGACGAACGAGAGGTCGGCGTCGGGGAGGATCTGCTCGACCATTGGCTGCAGACGGTCGGAGTCGCGAGCGGCGGCGAGGGTGGCGATCTCCGACTCGTGCGCGAACGTCTCGGCCACCGACCGGGTCACCTGCTCGGCCTCGCGCTGCCCGGAGTCGCTCAACTGCACGGACAGGAGCGCGGCGAGGACACCTGCGACGAGCACGACGATGCCGAGCGACACGAGGGCCAGGCGCCCACCCACGCTCAGTCGCATCCCTCGCCCTTTCGCGTCCATGCCGTGAACAATACGACCACAAATCGTCGTGGGGCTCGCCGTCGACCACAGTCATGACATCCACCGGCGGCCCCGCCGGCAGGAACAAGGCATCTCACCCACCGGCAGTTCGGCCGGCAATAACAATGACGTTAGAAAGAGGAGATAGGCGCTCATGGCACTTTCACTCCGCACCACTCGCGACGGCCGGCCTCGCAAGAAGATCGACCCGAACCACTGGCTCTACATCTCGGTGATCATCGCCGTCGTCGGCGGCATCGTCGTGGGCCTCGTGGCCCCCGCGTTCGCGACGACGCTCGAGCCGATCGGTAAGGGCTTCGTCAGCCTGATCAAGATGATGATCGCCCCGGTGATCTTCTGCACGATCGTCGTCGGCATCGGATCGATCGCCAAGGCCTCCACGGTCGGCAAGATCGGTGGCCTGGCGATGGTCTACTTCCTGATCATGTCGTCGTTCGCCCTGATCATCGGCCTCATCGTCGGCAACATCATCCACCCCGGTGAGGGCCTGAACATCGCCGGAGCCACCTACGAGGCGGCGGCTGAGCCCACCACCACGCAGGACTTCATCCTCGGGATCATTCCGACGACCTTCTTCTCGGCGTTCACCGGCGGCAGCATCCTCCAGGTGCTCTTCATCGCCCTGCTCGTCGGTTTCGCCCTTCAGCGGATGGGCGAGCGCGGCGCCAAGATGGTCGACGCCATCCGCAACTTCCAGGTGCTCGTCTTCCGCATCCTCGGCATGATCCTGTGGCTGGCCCCGCTCGGTGCGTTCGGCGCCATCGCCGCCGTCGTCGGTAAGACCGGCTTCGCCGCCGTCATCAGCCTCGGCATCCTGATGGGTGCGTTCTACCTCACGTGCTTCGTCTTCATCGTGGGTGTCCTGGGCACGCTGCTCTACGCCGTCACGCGGGTCAACATCTTCTCGCTCATGAAGTACCTGGGCCGCGAGTACCTCCTCATCGTCGGCACCTCGTCCTCCGAAGCGGCGCTTCCCCGTCTGATCGCCAAGATGGAGCACCTGGGTGTCTCGAAGCCCGTCGTGGGCATCACCGTCCCGACCGGTTACTCCTTCAACCTCGACGGCACCGCGATCTACCTGACCATGGCCTCGCTGTTCATCGCCTCCGCCATGGGTGCGCCGATGTCGATCCCCGAGCAGATCGGCCTCATGGTCTTCATGATCATCGCGTCCAAGGGTGCAGCCGGTGTGACCGGTGCGGGCCTGGCGACGCTCGCCGGTGGTCTTTCGGCCTACCGCCCCGACCTGGTCAACGGTGTCGGTGTCATCGTCGGAATCGACCGCTTCATGTCCGAGGCTCGCGCCGTCACCAACTTCACCGGTAACGCCGTGGCCACGATGCTGATCGGTGCCTGGACCAAGCAGTACGACCGCGAGCGCGTCGGCGAGGTGCTCGCCGGCCGGATCCCGTTCGACGAGAACCTGCTCACCGGCGACGACCACGGTTCGGTCAACAAGTCGGCGGATGCCAAGCAGCAGGCCTCGGCCGAGGCCGGCACCGGCCCCGCCACGGTCGACACCGACACGCTCAACACCTTCCGCGCCAAGGCGGAGGCGGAGGCTGTGGCTCGGAGCCGTTCGTGACCATCGCGCACACCCCGGCGGGGGCGGCTTCGGCCGCCCCCGCCCCCGCGCGTGTGGACCTCGCCCGCACCTGGATGCTTCGCTCGCCGCTCGCGGGCGGCCTGGACACCACGGCCGACGTCCTCGTGCTCGACCTCGAAGACGGGCTCCCCGCCGGCCGCAAGGCCGAGGGGCGCGAGCGGGCGCACCGTGCCGCCGCCGACGCCCCGGTCTGGTTGCGGATCAGCGCCGCCGGCACCCGCGACGGCGACGACGATCTGTCCCTGTGCCGCGATCTGGAGGGTCGCCTCGCGGGCGTCGTCCTGGCCATGTGCGCCGGCCCTGATGACGTCGCCCACGTGGCGGCATCCCTTCCGTTCGGCACTCCCATCGTGGCGATGGTCGAGTCGGCCGCAGCGCTCCTGGCCGCGCCGGCGATCGCCGCACACCCCGCCACCCGTCGCCTCGCGTTCGGCACCGGAGACTTTCGGCGCGACACCGGCATGGCGGCCGATCGCATGGCGCTGTCGTGGCCGCGGGCGCAGCTCGTGGTGGCCTCGGCCGCCGTGGGGATCGCGGGACCCATCGACGGCCCGTGCGGTCCGATCGAGCAGGCTCGGGATGCCGCACTGCACGCGGTCGCCATGGGCTTCACCGGCACGCTGGCGCTTCAGGATGCCGCCGTTGCCGGCGCGCACGCGGGCTTCACCCCGTCGCCCGCCGAGGTGGAGGCCGCGAGGTCACTGCTGTCGGCGACCCCCGACGGTCCCGTCGACGGTTCCTATGCGCCGACCCTCGCCCGGGCTCGCGCCCTGGTCGAGCGCGCGGAGGCCCTGGCCGCCCTCTGAGCCCGGGCGTCACCGCCGCCCGAACCACCGCCGCTTGCGCACGGGACTCGCAACCGTCGCCGCCGCCTCGCGCGCCCGTCGCCGAGCGGCCCACGCAGCCACTTCGGCCTCGACGTCGACCGTGGGTGTCACCACCGGCGGTCCGCCGAGCAGCTGCCGCCGCGCGTCGATCACTCGACGGTTGAAGTCCTCCACGGCTTCGCGCACCTCGGGCTCGCGTGCGATGGCATCCAGCCGTTCCGCCATCTCGGCGTGCTCGACGCGCAGGGTGAGGGCAGGTGGCCCGAGCCCGGTGAGCTTCTCCGTCTCGATCTTTCGGCGGATCCACCAGTCCGGGTCGTGCCCGCCCCCGAGGTCGGGCAGGGGCTTGCCCGCACCGGGGAGGTCGTCGAAGTCGCCCCGGCGGATGGCCTGCTGGAGCGCGGTCTCGACGAAGGCCGCGCGTTCAGCCGACGTCGATCCCCTCGCCGGCCCCGACGCCGTGTCACGCGCCGCCTCGTCCGCCGCTCGTTCGTCGGGGGACGGGGCGAGCCCCGCCTCCCGCAGTCGGCGATCGAGGCGGTACCGCTCAGCCGCCTGACGAGGATCCTCGCTCACGCCGCCTCCCGCTCCAGCCTCCGCAGACGCTTGTATGCCATGTCCTGCGCGCGCGGTCCCGACCCGAGGGCGCGCTCGGTGATGCGCAGGATCACCCGGGTCAGCGTCAGCACGGGCAGCGGCCACCGCCGCACGCCCAGCATCTTGCGGTACCGGCGGGGGATGGTCGCCACCGCCGCCGCGAACAGCACGCGATAGGCCGCACCCATGGCGCCGGGGAACGGTGGCTTGCGCAAGAACCGTACGACCTCGTCGACGCGCTCTCCGCCGCGCAGCTCCCCGCGCTCCCAGAAGCCGTCGATCTCGCCGCGCAGCGCGTCGCGGGTGAGGGGCGGGTCGACGACGCGCATCAGGCGGCCGGCCGTCGCCCAGTCCGCGACGTAGGCATCGGGTCCGCCGGGAATGGGCCTCTTCGACGCCTCGTGGCCGGCGAGGAAGGCGTCGGTGAAGGCGAGATGCACCCAGCGGACGAGGTCCGTCGCCTCCGCCGTATACGTGCGTTCGGCGCCGTCGCCCGCGCGGTACTCGCCCTTCACACGCTGGTGGAAGCGTCCGACACGGCGGGTCTCGGCATCCGCCTGGGTCTTCGAGCCGTACGTGAGCGTGATCACCCAGCGCACCGTGCCGGTGAGGCGGCCGATCGGGTCTTCGCGGTAGCGCGACCAGTCGTGCACGCCCGCGAGGGCGCCCGGGTGCAGCGCTTGCAGCAGAAGGGCCCGGATGCCGGCCACGAGCGTGCCCATTCCGGCGTGCACCGTCCAGGCGGGGCCGTTCTCCGCGAAGTACCCCGCGTCGTCGCCCTCGGCGATGTCGCGCACGTAGGGGGCCATGCCGGTCGGGTCACCCGCGAGGGCGACGAGGATCTTCCCGCGGAGCGACTGGATCCAGTCGGGGGCGGGGGAGGAGGGGGCGTCTGTCACCCTTCCAGCGTGCCACCGCCTGAGCGGGCCGGCTCCGGAGTTGTCTCGCTCACGAAGATCTTGGAGGCCGTCTGAGCGGGCCGGCTCCGGATCAGTGGCCCTCGTGCGTGATGACCGGAACGGTGCCGTCATCGCGCAGCAGCACGGCGTTCTGGGTCGCTCCCAGGGCGGGCGTGACGATGACGGCGATGACGGCGGCGGCCACGAGCAGGCCGATGACGCTCATCGGCTGCGCCGTCCGGTCTGCGGTGCCGTCGTTCTGGCGGGCTCGACGGAGGAACCCCGCCGCGGTGGCGCCCACGACGACGAAGAGCACGCATGCCGCGGCGGCACCCATGATGCTGGTGTGCGCCGGGTCGGTGACGACCAGCGCGGCGGTCAGCACCAGTGCGGCGAGCGACCCGCCCAGGGCGGCTCGCGGCATGAGAGTGCGACCTCTGGCCAGGACGGCACCGCCCCACGCGAGGGCGGCGAGTCCGAGGACGACCGCCCCGGCCCCGAGGACGATGGCGACGGCCTCGGAACCGGGGCGGACGATCGCGCCCGCGCCGAGGGCGGCGATGATGAGGCCGGCCCCCCATGCGGACACGGAGGGCCACGACCGCGTGAAGGTCGCGGCGGTCATCTCACACCGCCGCGGTGCGGGGGATGCTGCGCTCGGTGCCGAGGCCGACACCCAGCAGCACGACGGCGCTGCCGAGGTGCAGGAAGTGGTCGGGCACGTTCAGCGCGAGGATGTTCGCCGCCGTTCCGGTGAGGAAGAAGCCGACGATACCGAGCAGCAGGTAGACGGCACCGACGGTGGTGTTGACGCCCTTCGCGGCGCGGGCGTTCGCAAGGCCGGCGACCAGCAGCGCGCCACCGATCAACAGGTGCGCGATGTTGTGCAGCGGGTTGACCTCGAAGATGCCCAGAAGCAGGCCGCCCTCGGTGGCGATGAAACCGACGCCGCCGGTCACGGCGAAGCCGAGCAGTCCGACGAGCAGGTAGACAGCGCCGAAGACGGTGGCCACGAGACGGTTGGGTGATGAGCTCATGATGAACCTCCCAGAGTGTTGGCAGCGACCGTCCGGCCGCCTCACCACATCTTCGGAGGAACACCGTGCTTCGGATTGCCCTTTGCGGACCACATCCCTGCTCCGGTAGGACCCGTGAAACGACAGAAGGCCCCCGAGTACTCTCCGAGGCCCTCCGCAACGGATCCGAAACTACGAGGTCGTCCTCGGCGGTCCGGGGGGATTGCGCTCCGCGCGACGTTCACCTACGCCGCGCGTGCCCGCTCGGCGCGACGCCGCAGGGCGGCGGCGCTGCGCTCGGCGCGGACGGCGTGCTCGTGGATGAGGCGCGCGGCGTCGGGCGACGCGGCCGCCGCGCTGATAGCCCGGGCCTCCGCGTCGAGGTGGCGACGGAACTCCTGCGGGTCCGCGCCGCGGAACAGGGCCCGCGATGCGGCCATGTGAGTCTGCGGACGCGCGGCGAGCCGGGTGGCCATCGTCCACACGGCGTCGTCGAGGTCGGCCGACGGCGTGACGGCGTGGACCAGCCCGATGTCGTGGGCCGCCGCGGCATCCAATCGAAGACCGACCGCGCTCATGGCGCGTGCGCGGGATGCGCCGATGACCCGGGGCAAGAGGTACGACGCACCGCTGTCGGGGCTCAGCCCGATGGCCTCGTACGCGGTGAGGAAGAGGGCGCGGTCGGAGGCGAGGACCACATCGGCGCAGAGCGCGAGCCCGAGCCCTCCGCCCGCCGCGACGCCGTCGACCGCCGCGATGATGACCGCGTCGATGTCGGCCAGGTTCGCGAGCGCGCCGTGGAAGGTCGTCGCGAGTTCGTACACGAAGTCGCCCAGGTCGACGGCTGCGGCCATCTCGACCACGTCTCCACCGGAGCAGAATGCGCCCCCGTCGCCCGTGAGCACCACGACCCGCGGAGCGATGTCGGCGATGCGAGCCACGACGCGACGGAGTGCTCGCGCGAGGTCCAGATTGATCGCGTTGCCGTCGTCGGGTCGGTTCAGGGTGACCCGGGCCACGCCGTCGGATATGTGCAGTCGTACGGGTTCTGTCATCATCTCAGCCAGTCGTCGGTGCGCCCCCACCGGCGGCTCGTGCTTTCCGCACCGCCGCTGCGTGATCTTCGGAGCCCGCGGGTCGGCGGATTGTCGGACGCGGGTGCGGATGCTCCCGCGCGGCCGCCCGAGAGCTCTGGCACACTGTGCCGCATGCGCTTCGAAACGACTCTCTTCCAGATGGGGAAGAACACCGGCATCGAGGTGCCGCCCGCTGTCGTCGATGAGCTCGGCGGCGGGAAGCGCGCCGCCGTCGTGGTCGACGTCAACGGCTTCGGCTACTCCAGCACGATCGGCGTGATGGGCGGGCGTTTCCTCATCCCGTTCTCGTCCGACAAGCGGGCCGCCACGGGTTTGTCCGGTGGGGATGCCATCACCGTCACGCTGACGCTCGACACGACGCCGCGGACGGTCGAGGTCCCCGACGATCTGGCCGCGGCGCTGGCGGAGTCCGGTGCACGCGCGTCGTTCGACGCCCTTTCGCCGAGTGCACGGAAGGCACACGTCACCAGCGTCGAATCCGCGAAGGCGGCGGACACCCGCGCGCGACGCATCGCGTCCGTGGTCGACAAGCTGACCTGAGTGCGGCGCCCCCCGCGGACGATAGCCTGGGACGGGAGGTTCCGTGGGGCGCACGAATGAGGCCATCGCCGAGGGGCTGTCGATTGCGACAGCGGCGGCGCGACTCGCCGTGCGCAATCGCATCCTCGTCGAGACGATCGCCCGGGGCGGGCAGTTCGACGGCGACGTGTTCGCCGAGTTCGCCCGCGCCGTCCTCAACTCGCTCGCCGACGAGCAGGACCAGGCTGCCGACCGGGTGACGCACCAGCGCAAGCGTGCGTGGGGGCGGTTCTCCGACTCCTCGGGCACCCACGACTATCGCGACCGCGACACCCGTAATCTTCGCCGGCGGGCCAAACAGTCGCGGGGAGTGGCGAAGGAGCTCCGCACGTTCGCGGCTGATCCGGAACGGGTGGCCGGTCTGGTCGCCGACGCGCGGATCGCGGCCTGGGGCGATGTCGAGGCGAACCTCAGTCAGCGACTCGACGTCGAGGGCATGACGGCGGACGCCGATCCCGAGTACGCCCAGATGCGCAAGGCCCGCATGGATGCCCTGCGCATGGTCGATCTCGCCCGCCTCGCGTCCCAGGCGAAGCGACGGGCGAAAGACAAGGCCGTCGCAGACGAGGCGGCGTCCGACGCGGCCCCTCCGCCCACGACGGGCGGCGGCAAGACCGGCAAGAAGAAGAAGTCGGCCGCGCGCTGAGCGGCGTCACGCCCCGGCCGCGGTAATCTCGGCCGCGACGGAAGGTGGATGCCATGGCGGAGCGACGGGTCGGTCGGAAGGCGCGGGTGCCGCGTCCCGGTTACGCGCTGGTGTCGGTGACCGCGAGGGATGCCAACGGCTTCGTGCACCACTACGACGACATCGAGGCGCCGCTCGGCTCGCTCCGTGAGTCACTGGCGATCCTGCACCTGCACTCGGAGGAGATGGATGCCGCCCATCGCGGTGAGGCGTCCGCCTCGGGCTGAGCCGACGAACGGCCGCCGGGATCGGTGCCACGCCTCGGGCGTCACTCCCGCCGGCATCGAAAAAAGCCCCGGCCGGAGTTTCCTCACGGCCGGGGCTTATCACTGTCTCAACACAGTGTGCGCCCGAAGGGACTCGAACCCCTAACCTTCTGATCCGTAGTCAGATGCTCTATCCATTGAGCTACGGGCGCAGGGCCTCCGCGCGAAACGGCGCGCAGGCCGTGGTCCAGCATAGCCGGGACCTTGGGGGACGTCTAATCGGCCCCGAACGTCACGCATCCCGGGCGTGGCGCGGGGGTAACCGGCCGGTGTCGGGACGGCGACGTACGCTGGCGGAATGAGCGCATACACCTCCGCGTTCGAGCTGTTCTCCATCGGGATCGGACCCTCGAGCTCCCACACCGTCGGCCCCATGAAGGCCGCTGTCGATTTCGTCACCCGACTGCGGGGCGACGACGCCCTCGAGCGGGTGGCATCCGTCTCGTGCGCCCTTTACGGCTCACTCGGCGCGACCGGTATCGGCCATGGCACCCCTGACGCGGTCGTCGCAGGGTTGCAGGGCCTCGACCCCGAGACGGTCGATCCGGATGCCGTGCGACGGGCGTGGTCGGACTGGCCCGACGGGCGCTTCCTCGCGCTGGCCGGTACGCACGAGATCCCGTTCGCGAGGTCCGACATCTCGCTCGAGCCCCGAACGCGTCTGCCCGGTCATCCCAACGCGATGACCCTCGTCGCGCGCGATGCCGACGGAGGGGTGGTCACGGACGACACGTACTACTCCATCGGCGGAGGCTTCATCCGACGCGACGGCGAGCCGGCGCGGGTGTCCGCGGCGCCGATGCCCCTCGCGTTCGACGACGCGGCCACCCTCATCGCGCTGTGCGACGAGCGCGGCATCACGATCGCCGAGGCTGCGCGGCTCAACGAAGAGGCGTTGCGCTCCGACGAAGAGATCGCCGCCGGCCTCGACCGCATCTGGGATGCGATGGCGGCCTGCGTCAACGCAGGCCTGCAGAACGGTGGCGTGCTTCCCGGCATCCTGAAGGTCAAGCGCCGAGCCTCCGTCATCCGCGGTCAACTCGACGCCATCGAGGCCGAGGGGCACCGAGAACTTCCGGGGGAGTGGCTCGGCGCCTTCGCCCTCGCGGTGAACGAAGAGAATGCGGCGGGCGGGCGCGTCGTCACCGCGCCGACGAACGGAGCGGCGGGCATCTTGCCGGCCGTGGCCATGTACTGGTGGCGCTTCCTCGCCGACTCCGGCCTCGGCATCGGCAACGCCGTGACACCGCACGGCGAACTCGTCGGCAGCGCGCTGCTCGGCTACGACGGTCACGCGGTCACGCGCACCGAGGTCTCGGGATGGGATGACGGCGACGTCGCCGAGGCGAACCGCCGTCGGGGCATCCGCCGGTTCCTGCTGACGGCGACGGCGCTGGGCTCGCTCTTCAAGGCCAATGCGTCGATCTCGGGGGCGGAGGGCGGATGCCAGGCCGAAGTCGGCTCCGCGTGCGCGATGGCGGCGGGCGGCCTCACCGCCGTCATGGGCGGCACGAACCGCCAGATCGAGAACGCCGCCGAGATCGCGATGGAGCATCACCTGGGCCTCACGTGCGATCCCGTCGGGGGGCTCGTGCAGATCCCGTGCATCGAGCGCAACGCGATCGCCGCCTCCACGGCCGTGACCGCCGCGCGCCTCGCCCTGCGCGGCGACGGCAGTCACTACGTCTCGCTCGACGCGGTCGTCGAGACGATGCGTCAGACGGGTATCGACATGTCGACGAAATACAAGGAGACGAGCGAGGGCGGCCTCGCGGTCAACGTCATCGAGTGCTGAGGCGAAGTGCCCGACCGGAGGCCGCCGAACCGCAGGGTTTTTGAAACACCGCAACGGACTGCGGCCGAAGGCGTGCGGCCTCGGCGAACGGGTGAGGTTTCACCGCCACATGGCGAGTTGCAGCCCGCGCCGCCGGGTCGCACGCGGCCTGTGGTGCGTGCGGTCAGGCCCCGTCGCGGAGCTTCGCGGTGAGCGCGTGCAGCTGCGCGAGCTCGTCGTTGTCGAGGCGGGCCATGCGCTCGGCGATCGAGCGGCCGTGCGCGGCGGCCAGTCGGCGGAACACCACCGCGCCGTTCTCGGTGGCGGACACGAGCGAGCCGCGACCGTCCTCCGGGTCGGCGCACTTGGTCAGCAGTCCCCGCGTCACCATCCGCTCGACCAGACGCGAGACGCTGGGCTGGCTGATGAGCATGTTGCCGGTGACGTCGCGCAGTCTCGCCGTCATCTGCGGCGCCCGGGTGACGGTGAGCAGCACGTCGTACTCCGCCTGCGTCAGTTCGGTGCTGTCGAAGTCGCCGCGGATATCTTCGAACACCTCGTGCTGCGCGCGGAAGAGGCTCTCCCAGGCCTGCACGGCGAGGCGTCGATCGGTCATCCCCTCAGCGTAGAGCCGACAATGCTTGTTCGGCCCGACGTTCCGCCCCTTGCGTCGGGTGCGATATGGCGCCGTGTGAGGGCCGGACAGAGTAAGGGCCGGTCGGAGAGGCTTCCGACCGGCCCTTGTCCCTGCACCAAGAGTGTCCTGCAATCACATGTCGGTAGCTGCCACAGCAAAACAACTACCGTGCGAGCACTCTATAACGGTGGGGTAACGGAAGGGAAGAGGTCGTCGTTACATTTTCGTGACCGATCTTCACGGGCTGTTTCGCGGGCTCCGTCAGGGCTCGTCGGAGCCGCAACTTCACCGCCCGCGCACGTGGTTCCACTGCGTGATGACCTCGGCGCCGTGCTCGAAGCCCAGCTCGCTCACCGCCGAAGTGCCCAGCACGAAGAAGCGGCCGCCGGCGGCGGTGAGGCCGAGCCACGTGCCGGCGAGCGCTCGCAGGAAGTGTCCGTGCGAGAACAGCAGGATCTGCTCTCCGGCCCGCACCCGCGGGCGGAGTTCGCCGAGCAGGGACTCGGCCCGGGCGGTGACGTCGGCGACCGTCTCGCCGGGTGTCTCGCCCGGGGGCGTTCCGTCCCACACCGTCCACGCATGGCCGAGGCGTTCGACGATCTCGGGCGTCGTCAGGCCCTCGTACGCGCCGTAGTCCCACTCCACCAGGCGCCCCTCCGGCCGAGCGTCCGGGTACCCGGCGCGGGTGGCCGTTTCGACGGCTCGACGAAGCGGACTCGTCAGCACGAGGTCGTAGCGCCGTGTCGCGAGCAGGGTGCCGGCGAGCTCGGCCTTGTAGGCGCCCGTCTCGGTTAACGGGATGTCGGTGAGGCCGGTGTGCCGCCCGCTTCGGCTCCATTGGGTCTCGCCGTGCCGCACGAGCACGATGCGGCCGTCGGGTTCGGTCAGCTCTGCGTCCTTCACGTGTCCATCCTCGCGCCGGGAGGCGGCGCCGTACAGACGAAGACGGGCCGGTCGGGGATCCCGACCGGCCCGGTCCTGCACCAGAGTGTCCTGCAATCACATGTCGGTAGGTGCCACAGCAAAACAACTACCGTGCATGCACTCTATAACGGTGAGGTAACGGAGCGGAAGAGGCGTCCGTGATCTTTTTGTTATTCATAGGGTCCTCGCTCGTGCCAGCGGTACGCACGAGAGCGGGAGATCGCGCCGCACCCCGGCTCGGGGGGCGCGGCGCTCGGGGCTCCTACTTCATCCGTCCGAACGTGGCGTCGATGTCCGCCATCTCCATCGCGGCTGTCGCTTCGATCAGTTTGCGCAGCTCGGCGTCGGCTCCCGGCGAGAACTCCTCGGGGCGCTCGGGGGCCACGGTGATCGGCGTGCCGACGGGCGCCTGCTCGCTGGCATCCAGCTGTGTGCCGTCGTTGGACGGCGACGCGCCCTGGAAGATCCTGCCCACCTCCGACTGGTTGCCGAGGTCGAACGAGTACTGCTTGCTCTGCAGACCCAGGTCGACGAGCCGCTTCACCTCCGGGAACTGTTCGGCGTTCGTCTTCGGGATGGGCAGGGAGGTGCGCCAGTTGACCCCGAGCGTTTCGAGCGCTTTCGCGTACGCATTCTCGTGCGCCTGGTCGCGAACGATGAGGTACGAGATGGTGCTGCGTGCCATCTTGTTGTCGGTCATCTCGTAGAGGCGGCATTTCTGCAGGCGCCCGGTGGATTCCAGCATCAGGTTGTACAGCAGGTCGAGCACGAGATTGCCGGAGTTGTAGACGTAGCTCCCCGACCACGGGTTTCCCGCCGCGTCCACGGGCAGCGCACCCTGGGCGCCCACGAGGTAGTGGTGGATGTTGCCGTGATCCACCGCGATGCTCAGCGGTGTGGCGCCGCCGGCGCCGGGCTGGTCCACGGGATCGGCCGGCTTGCCCTGGTAGGCGGGGGAGCCGTCCAGCAGGCGCGCGATCGTGGTGCCGATGAGTTCGACGTGACTGATCTCCTCCGTTCCGATGCCCTGGATCAGGTCCTTGTAGGCCTTACCCGACGGTCCGCGGAAATTGATGCTCTGGAAGAGGTACTGCATCATCGTGCGCATCTCGCCGAACTGCCCGCCGAGTCCCTCCTGCAGCGCGTTCGCTGCGGCGGGATCGGGCTCGTCCTGGGCGATTTCGTGGATGAATTCCTGCAGGTGGAAGTACATGCTGCCTCCAAGGGGAATGATCCTCGAAGTGTCTGCGGCATCCGGGGGTCTGCGCGCGGCCCTCGCCTTCTCAGGCCTCGCCGGGTACCCTCTCGTGACTCGGCGTCGCCGCACGGCCGGCCTGACCGCCGGCGGAGGGCGGGGAGGGCCGCACGATGTCGTGGTCGTCGATGAGATGCTCGCGCTGCAGCCATTCGCCGAGTCCGGGAGTCTCGAGGTAGGCCTCCGGAGCGCGGCACACGACCTCGTCGTGCGCGCCGTAGGCGGCGAAGACGGCGACCTTTCGAGCCACAGCCCCGTGGTCGAGGTTGGCCGGCCACGTGCGGCCGGGGTATCCGACGGCGTACCGGACGATCGCGCCGTCGAGGAGTCCCGCGTCGACCGCTGCGGCAACGAGCCGGCCCGCGCCGCCATGGTCGGGGTGGTCGCCCTCGCTGGCCGGGGCGAAGTCGGGCAGGGTCGTGAAGACCTCCGTCGCCCCCGTCTCGGCGACGAACGCGGAGATGGTGGTGATGAGCCGGGCAACGGTGACGTCCTGGCCGGTGTCGAGCGTCGCCAGCGATGGGAGCGCCCCGCCGAGGAGCTTGGTGATCGTGCGGTAACCGGTCGCGTACCAGCCGCCGCCGGTGAGACCGCCGTCGGGTAGCCGCAGGAACGACAGGGAGATCCGGGGGTCGTCGTCCGGCGAGGTCGTCGTCACGGTGACGCCGTTCGATAACACCGTCCGTCGATCCGACCAGGCGGTCGCCGATCCGCGCATGACGTCGTAGGCGGCGCGGATGCCCGTCTCACGATCGTCGACGTACCGTGACATGCCGCGGCCCGCGTCTGAGGCGGTCAGGAAGAGCTGCCGAACACCGTGACCGGCGCTGATCGCCTCGTCGATCGTCGGGACGGCGAAGAGCAGATCGTCGTCGTAATGAGCCCAGATCCCGGCGATCATCGGCGTCGGCGCGTTCACCGGCGGGTGAAGAAGTCGTATCGGTGGGCATAGGGGGTCGACGTCACGACGTGGTCGGCGTGCGCCGCGGGGAGCACCGCGCGCTCGAAGCGGACGGCCGCGAGCGTGTCGAGGTCGGGGATGCGCCGCCCCTCCATGTCGTTCCAGCCCACCACGAGCCACCCGCCCGGCCGGAGCACGTCCGCGCACGCCTCGAGGCCGCGCGCGACATCGTCGGCGGTGTCGAGCCCCCATCCGAACACGCCGTTGCACACGACCAGATCGAAGGTGTCGGCGGGGTAGACCGTCGCGAGATCGGTCATCGAGAGGGTGTGATGGTGGCGTCCGGCGATGCGCTTCATCGCGGGGTCGACGTCGATCGAGTGGTACTCGATGCCCCGGTAGAGCCGCGGATACGTGCGGGTGTACCAGGCGACCCCGACGTCGAGCATCCGCCGGATGTCGTCCTTGCCGAGGAACTCGGGCACGATGACGTCTTCGAGCAGCACGCGGTCGGGCGTCGCGAGACGCCAGCGGCCGTTCTTTAGCCGCAGTCTGCTTCGCAGACGCACGCTGCGGGGGACGATTCGTCTCCAGATGGGGGGCATCCGCTCTCCATTGGTCGGCGCGATCGGGCGATCGTCCTTCTCATAGTCGCATGCACCCGCGCGTGTTTCCGGGACCTCCCAGGGGTTGAGGGGTTTTCGCGCCGCTTTCCGTGGCTGAGAGGATGGATGCCGTGACCCACGACATCCGCCTGGTCGCCGTCGACATGGACGGAACACTGCTCGACGGGGACGGGAACGTCCCCGAACCGTTGTGGGAGCTTCTCCCTCGACTCGCGGATCGCGGAGTCGCCTTCGTCCCGGCATCCGGAAGACAGCTCGCGACCCTGCGTGCCACGTTCGGCGAGGCGGCGGATGCCATGACCTTCATCGCCGAGAACGGAGCGTACGTCGTGCGCGCCGGGGTCGAGGTGGCGTCCGACGCCGTCGACGCGCAGGTCGTCGAACGCGCGGTCCGCCGACTGCGGTCACTCGCGGCCGAGGGGTACGACCTCGGTGTCGTCGTGTGCGGCAAGCGTTCCGCCTACATCGAGCGCACCGACGACGCGTTCCGCGCCCAGGCGGCGACCTACTACGCCGCGCTCGAAGAGGTCGACGACGTGCTCGCCGTCGACGACGACGTCCTCAAGATCGCGGTCTACGACTTCGCTGAGGCCGCGCACAGCGTGGGGCGCGCACTCGACGACATCGCGGCGACGCATCGCGTGGTGGTGTCGTCGCCGCACTGGGTCGACATCATGAACCCCGGCGTCGACAAGGGCGCGGCCCTCCGCCGGATTCAGACCGCCCTCGCGGTCACCCCCGCCCAGACGGCGGCGTTCGGCGACTATCTCAACGATCTCGAGATGATGGATGCCGCCGACTGGTCGTACGCCATGGCCAACGCCCACCCGGAGGTCGTCGCCCGGGCACGTCACCGCGCCCCGTCGAACACCGACCACGGCGTGCCCACCACCCTCGCCGAGCTGTTCCCCGAGTCCTGAGCCTCAGACCGCGCCGCCGCCGCCCATCCTCGTCCAGGCCGTGAACCCCGTTGCTCTCCGGGAGGCATCGGCGGGCGAGGTGCTGGCCGCCCGCCCGGCTCGTCGCAGGTCGTCATGGTGGGGTCGTTCCCGGCACAGGCCGACCCCTCGCAGCAGCATGTCCCACCCTCGGCTCCGCCGTTCGTTCGTCCCCATGAGCCGGAGCCTACTGATCGATCCGGGAGCGCGGGAAGGTCTGCCCGCGGCCCCCGGTCGGCCGACGCTGTACGCGGCGTCCACCCGGGCATCGCCGGTTCTCCGGAGCGGCGGATGCCGCCACCCCCGCGACCGCAGTACCGTCACGGGAACCGAGAGCCCGGAGGACACATGGAGACGGTCGACACCATCGTCGTGGGCGCGGGGGTGGCGGGCCTCGCCGCCGCCCGGCTGCTCGCTCGTGCGGGACGCCACGTCGTCGTGCTCGAAGCCCGTGATCGCGTCGGCGGGCGCGTCTTCACCGACCGCGCCGACGGGCACGTCACCGACCGGGGAGCCTCGTGGATCCACGGCATCACCGACAGCCCGGTGGCCGAGGCCGCCCGCGCCTTCGGGATGCCGATGGTGGAGTTCACGGTCGGCGGCTACCAGCCCGACAGCCGACCGCTGACCTATTTCGACGCGGCGGGCCGGCGGCTCGAGGCCCCCGCCGTTCGGCAGTATGCCGACGACGTCCGCGCGCTGAACGCGACGCTGGTCGACGTCATCGCCGACGCCCCGGCCGACGCGACGTACGCGGATGTCGTGGAGGCGGCTCTGGGGACGCGGGAGTGGGACGCGGAGCGGAAAGAGCGCGTGCGCGAGTACAACGACCGGCGCGCCCAGGAGCAGTACGGCGTCGGAGGGGAGGGCCTCGGTGCCCACGGCCTCGACGACGACACCGTGAACGGCGACGAGGTGGTCTTCCCGCAGGGGTATGACGAGCTCGCACAGCATCTCGCCGAGGGGCTCGACGTCCGCCTCACGCACGTCGCCTCAGCGGTGCGGTGGTCGACGACGGGCATCGAGGTCGACACAGACCAGGGCACCTTTGCCGCCGCCGACGCCGTCGTGACGGTGCCCGTCGGCGTCTTGAACGCCGGTGACGTCGTCATCGAGCCCCCGCTGCCCGAACGACACCGCCGTGCGCTCGGCCTGCTGCGCATGAACGCGTTCGAGAAGGTCGTGCTGCGATTCGCCGAACGGTTCTGGGATTCCGACGTGTACGGCATCCGTCAGCTGGGCGACGAGGGGCAGTGGTGGCACTCCTGGTACGACCTCGGGCGCCTGCACGACGAACCCGCGCTGCTGACTTTCGCCGCCGGACCCGCGGCTATGGCCACGCGTGCCTGGAGCGACGACCAGATCGTGGCATCCACCCTCGCCCAGCTTCGCCGGCTCTACGGCGACGCGGTACCCGAGCCCACCAGCGCGGTCGTGACCCGCTGGCAGGACGACCCGTTCTCGCGCGGCTCTTACGCGTACATGCTGCCGGGGTCCGTCAGCGCCGACCACGATGATCTCGCCGAGCCGGTGGGAGGCGTCCTGCACCTGGCGGGGGAGGCGACGTGGGGCGACGACCCCGCGACCGTGCCCGGCGCGATGCTCTCGGGTCACCGTGCCGCACAGAACGTGCTGGGCAGGGCGATCCCCGTCAGCGACCTCTGGGCCTAGCGGGGGTCGGGCCCCGTGGCAACGGGCAGCTCGGGATGGTTCGACCACTGGCTCCACGACCCGGGGAACACGCGCGGTTCGTAGCCCGCGAGGGTGAGCGCCACCGCCTGGTGCGCCGCCGTGACGCCGGAACCGCAGTAGACGCCGACCGATACGCCGTCCTCGGCCCCCAGCATCCGGAACCGCGACCGCAGCTCGTCGGGTGAGCGGAACCGTCCGTCGGCGCCGACGTTCTCGGTCGTCGGCGCGCTCACGGCGCCCGGCACGTGCCCCGCGCGCGGGTCGATCGGCTCGACCTCGCCCCGATAGCGCTCGCCCGCGCGGGCGTCCAAAAGCAGATCCTCGTCGGCGAACCCGCCGACGGCGTCGAGCTCGAGCACCGGTAGCGCCCCGTAGGACAGCGAGACCGAGCCCGGCGCGGGTGTCTCGGCATCCCCGTCCTCCAGGTCGAAACCGGCGTCGGTCCACGCCCGTAGCGATCCGTCGAGCAGCCGCACGTCGTCGACGCCGGCGTGGCGCAGCAGCCACCACGCCCGTGCGCTCGACATGTTCTTCAGATCGTCGTAGACGACCACCGTGTCTCCCGCGTCGACGCCCCATCGCCGTGCGGCGGCCTGAAGGGTCTCGATCGGCGGGATCGGATGCCGCCCGTCAGTCGGATCGCCGTGCGCTGCGAGGTCGTGGTCGAGGTCGACGTATTGCGCGCCGGGGATGTGCCCGTTGCGGTAGTCGGGAAGTCCGTCGGGCCGGTCGAGCCGCCAGCGGACGTCGAGCACTCGCACGGAGCCGCCGTCGGGGTACGCCCCCGTGGCGAGGGCGGCGTGCAGCTCGGGAGCGGTGGTGAGGATCGAGGCCATCCCCCCAGTCTGGCCCTCAGTCGCCTGCCGCGTCGCCGTGCGTCCGGCCATCGGCCACGCGTGCCCGCGCCCGGTCGTGGCGCGACGTGATCGGCACGGTCTCGGTCGCCTGGGGCAGGCCCATCGGCGGCGTCGCGACGTAGATGGTCTCGGCCCGTTCGACGACGTAGGTCTCGTGCCAGATCCCGACCGCACCGGGCGTCTTGCGCGCCCGCTTGTTGAAGCGCGTCCACGCCGGCCGGTGCTCCTGCTGCGGCGCGGAGGCGTACGCGTAGAGCTTGTCGAGCGACGACCAGTACTGCACGAGGTAGGGCCCGCGCGCCCCCAGCAGCATGGAGAACCCGAGCAGGCCCGAGTCGGGGTCGACGCTCAGCTCGCGGAGCATCCGCGGCATGTCGCCCATGAGCGGCATCCACTGGTCGGGTCGCCACCACTTGTTGACGGTCATCCCGATGTGGAAGACCACGAGTTCGCCGTCGTAACGATGGGTCATCCGACCCGGATTGATGGATGCCATGGCTCGTCCTCACTCGATAGTGTTGCTATCCAGTGTTGGATAGTAGAGCTATCGAGTCAAGGGGTGAGTGTGCGGATCTCAGAATTATCGACGCGAGCCGGCGTGCCGGTCGCCACGATCAAGTACTACCTGCGCGAGAAGCTCCTGCCAGAGGGGGAGCGGACCTCGCCCACCCAGGCGTCGTACGGTGTCGCACACGTGCAGCGTCTCGGCGTCATCCGCGCCCTGGTCGACGCGGGCGTCGGCCTCGCGGGTGTGCGCAAGGTGGTCGGCGTTCTGGAGGAGCCCCCCGCGAATCCCTACGACCTCCTCGGCGCCGCCAACGCGGCCGTCACCCCTGCCGTCGCGGCCGACATCGACCTGACGGCGGCGACCGCGCTGCTCGAGCGCATGGGCGGCAACGGCGAGAAGTGCTTCCCCGACCAGGTCGCCGCGGTCGCCCACGCTCTGGCCGGGCTGGATCGGGCGGGATTCACCGTGCCAGAACGGGTCATGGAGGCGTACCTCGTCCACCTCTCCGCCATTGCCGAGGCAGAACTCGCGGCGACGCCCGACACATCGATCGAGGATGCCGTGCGTTACGTCGTCCTCGGTACGGCGCTCGTGGAGCCGCTGATCCTGGCCCTGCGGCGCGTGGCGGAGCAGATCGCCGCCTCGAGGCGCTTCGGGGTCACGTCGGGCGAGTGATGCCCGACCCCGAGGTCGCCCCGGTTCTGCCCGCCGCGGTCAGCGGTCGGGGTTGCTGGCCGCCCCGTCGAGCCAGAGTTCGTCGCTCACGTCGCCGTGCGGTCCGCCGCGACCGACGTGCGCGTCGCTGATCTTCGGACCCTTGGTGATGACGTGCACGAGCGCCATGCCGTGGCCGCGACCGAGGTCGTAGTCGTCTTTCAGCCACTGCAGGATGGGAGTCGCCTTCGTGCCGGCGCCGAATCCGCGCTCCTCGGCGAGCGCGATGAACTGCCGCGGAGTCAGGCCGGTCTTGGCTTCGATGTTGTCGAGATACGACTGGAAAGACATGACCGGAGGCTAGCGTGATGCTCCGACATCGGTCCACCGGTGCGCGGGGCACCCCGGCGACCGCCCAGCCGAGATGCGCGTACGGATGAGCTGTGTCGTACCCGGCGAGTACGGTCGGATGATGGCCGTCACCCTGCACCGGACGCCCGTCGCCGGCATCGACCCCCTCACGCTCTACCGCCTGCTGTGGCTGCGGGTGACGGTCTTCGTCGTGGAGCAGCAGGCGGCCTACCCCGAGATCGACGGTCGTGACATCGAACCCGGTGCGGAGCTGATGTGGGCGAGCGAGGGCGACGAGGTGCTGGCCACCCTGCGCATCCTCCGCGAGGCCGACAACACGCGGATCGGCCGTGTCGCGACGGCTCCCGGAGCACGGGGCCGCGGCATCGCCGCCGACCTCATGCGCGCGGCGGTCGAGGTACTGGACGCCGAGGTTCCCGGCATCCCGATCCTGCTCGACGCCCAGGCGCACCTCGCGGGGTGGTATGGGCGATTCGGGTTCGTGGTGTCCGGAGCGCCCTTCGCCGAAGACGGGATCCCGCACCTGCCGATGCGGCGGACGCGCCTCGCCACCGAGCGTCTCGTGCTGCGGGAGTGGACGCGCGACGACGACGACCGCGCGTTCCTGTTCGACATGTACCGCCGGCCCGACGTGCGTCGGTACCTGGGCGACGGGAGGGTGATGGTCGACGCGGCCGAGGTCGACGCCGTCCTCGATCGCTGGACGGGCCTCGCCGACGGCCTCCTCGGGGCGCGCGCGGTGCAGACCCTGGACGGTCGGCGACTCGGCGTCGTACTGCTCAAGCGCATCCCGTGGTCGGCCGGGGCGGGCGACGGTCGGCCCGAGCGCATCGAGATCGGCTGGCACTTCCACCCGGACGCGTGGGGTGCCGGGTACGCGACCGAGGCGGCATCCGCACTCCTGGCGCTGGCCCGTGCTCACGGCATCGGTCGGGTCGTCGCTGTGACCAACCCGGCGAACACGGCGTCCGGTGCGGTCGCCGAGCGCATCGGCCTGCGTCTCGCGGGCGAGACGGGCGACTTCTACGACACGACGTGCACGCTGTACCTGTTGGGCGACGAGGGGGCGGAGTTCCTCGGGCGCGGGTGACCGTCGTGCGGTGGAAAGGCCTTCGGCACCTCCGTCGGGGAACGCCGTGACGAACCGTGCCTGTTGGCCTCAATCGACGCGAGTGACATCCATGGTGGATATGAGCGAGTTGCGTTCGGCTCACCCAAACCCAAAGTGGACGTCACCCGCGCCGTAGCCCGTCGGGACAAGGGCGCGCCGTTCAAGAGACTCGCGGCGGCGTCAGTTGGAGCGTGAACTCCTCGTCGCTGGGACGTACCCGACTATCCACGTACCGACGCCCGCTCCTGCGGCCAGTGCCCCGATGGCAATTCCCGCGAAGAGCGGGATCAGCCGGAACTCCGGATCAATTTGTTGTTCATCGATAACGATTCCGGCGACGTAGAGGGTCGCTGCGCAACCGATCGCGATCAGGAGGCCGAGTACTCCGATTGCGAACGCAATCCTTCGGATTCTTGGAGGCATGACTTTCCCCTCAGTTGCATCCATTGGCGATGTAAGCGCCGTAGGAGCCTCGACGAAGATAGCTATCGAGATTCCATGTCCACTTGTAGTACGCGAACTGCGCGTGGCAGGCGAGCTGCCACCACATGTCGTTCGTTCGGTAGGGCGAAGCGGTTTTAGCATTCCACTCGTCTCGGAGTCCGTTGATAGCCGTCGGATTGTTTCCGTTCAATCGGCCCCAGGCCGTGGGAGTGACAACTTTCGTCACGCCTCGCCGGTCGCGGTAAGCAGAGCCGATCGACTGGATTTGCGCCATACCCAGGTACGGGTCAGCAACCACCGGATACGCGGTCTGTGGCCCGTGCTCCACGGACTGTGTCAGCGAAGAGCCCCTCACTTCGTAGTGCGTGGGAACGTCTTGCCCCGCCCGATCTTTCGCCCACGCCGGGGCTATCATGCCGTCCAGTGAACCGTCGAGAGCCCGGACGGCGACAAGTCCGTCCGATTCCAGTGTCAAAGTTTTCCCTGGAAAATCGTATGTGTAGTTGATAGGCGAATCGCTGCCGTTGATCACCGTCGTAAATTGTACGGACGCGTCATCCTTGACGAGGGGAACCGTTGAGAAATTTTCGGTATTGACGTATACGCTGACTCCCTCGCCAGCGCCGCCATTTGGACTCCGACGACCATCCCAATCGCCACAATCATCCCTGTAACGGTTCTGGCGGAATTGTTCACTGGATCCATCACCCTTCCGTGTCAGCCATCTGCCGACAGCAGGGAGCACGTTCCCACACGCCACGTCCCGTCGCGGCATCCTGGTCTGGGCTGACGGGGGGTGAATAGATCGGTCTCTCAACCGACGGCGCGTGCGGTACCTGCGCCGTCGTCTCCGCGCCGCGACAACGTGCTTCGCCCGCCCGCGTCAGCCTTCGTGCGGCGCGTGGTACTCCGTGGTGCCGCGCTTCCAGTAGCCCTTCACCACCGTGGCGGCGGGGTCGCCCGCCCACCGGTCCAGCAGCAGCGAGCGCCCTGCCTGCACCACGGACTGCTCGGCGGCGACGAAGCCGAAGACGCACCCATCGGGACGCTCCTCGACGTCGAGGGAGTCGAGCCAGTCGACGAGTTCTTCGCCTGCGGGGCGCCGACCCCGGTGCAGCTGCACCACCTCGACGCCCGGAGGTGCGGCGACGGGGAGATCGTGCGCGGCATCCGGCACCTCGACGGCGATGCGACCGACGGCGTCGTCGTCCATCTGCGCGGCGAACCGACGGATCGCGGGCACCGCCGTCTCGTCGCCGGCGAGCAGCCACGCGTCGGGGCGTCCCACCAGCACCATCGAGCCGCGGGGGCCGCCCACGCCCACCGGTGCGCCGATGGCGGCCGTCTCGGCCCACCGGCTGCCGACGCCGGCCCCGTGCAGCGCGACATCGACGTCGAGCCAGCCGTCCGTTGCATCCCAGGTCACCGGGGTGTACTCGCGGCTCGGCGCGGCGCGGAGGTCGTCTGCGGCGCCCGACGGGAAGAAGACGCGGATGTGGTCGTCGGCGCCGGGGGAGTCGAAGCCGCTCAACTCGGGCCCGTCGAGACGCAGGCGCACGTACGACGGCGTCACGTGCGTCCGCCGCGCGAGGATCGCCGAACGGAAGACGAGGTCGTGGCGACGAGGCTCGAGACGGGCGGAGACGCTCTGGTTCGACATGGGCATAGAGGTAAGGCTAACCTAACGAATCGTCCGCTACCCCTGCCGGTGGCGGCTCGACTCACACACAGCACTGGAGAGATTCGCATGACGACCCGCCTGTTCCGCCCCCTCGCCGCCGCATCACTGGTGGCCGCCCTCGCCCTCGCCGGATGCTCTTCGGGAGCCGCTGCCCCCGCAGATGACGCCGCCGCCGCGACCACCGTGACGGTCGAAGACAACCACGGCTCGATCGAGGTCCCGGTGGCGCCCGAGCGCGTCGTCGCCCTCGACAACACGACCTTCGAGACGCTCAGCGAATGGGGCGTGACCCTGGCCGCGGCCCCCAAGCCCCTCATGTACGACCTCTGGCCCTCGCTCTCCGGCGGCGACGAGGTGCTCGACGCGGGCCTGCACCGCGAGCCCAACATCGAGAACATCCTCGCCGCCGAGCCCGACCTCATCGTCGGCGGCTACCGGTTCCGCGACATCTACGACCAGCTGAAGGAGATCCAGCCGGCGACCATCGAAACCAGCCCCCGCGACGGTGAGGACCACGCCTCGGAGCTGAAGCGCCAGACGACGATCCTGGGTCAGGTCTTCGGCAAGAACGACGAGGCGGCGCAGCTCTCGTCCGACCTCGATGCCGCGATCGCCGATGCGAAGGCGGCCTACGACCCGTCCCAGAGCGTGATGGGTCTCATTACGTCGGGCGGCAAGATCGCGTACGCGGCTCCCGGTGAGGGCCGTGGCGTCGGCGTGCTCTTCCCGACCCTGGGGCTCACCCCCGCTCTGGAGCGGTCCGCCGAAGACGCCTCGCACGGCGACGACATCAGCGTCGAGGCGATCGCCGCCGCCAATCCCGAGTGGCTCTTCGTCCTCGATCGCGACGCGATGTTCGGTGAGGACGGCTACGTCTCGGCGAAGGAGCTCGTCGAGAACGCCGAAGCGCTGAAGAACGTCCCCGCCGTGCAGAAGGGGCAGATCGTCTACCTCGACGGCAGCTTCTACCTCGATGAGGGCATCCAGGCGTACACGACGCTCTACCGCTCCGCCGCCGAGGCGTTCGCCTCCTGACCCCGACCCTCCTCGCTCGCGTGAGGGGTCGGAAAGTGTCGCTCGAGTCCGCTCCGGCGACAGAAGACGACCCCTCACGCTCCAACGAGGCGGGGAGGGAGGGATGAATGCCATGAACCAGATCGCTCTTCGGCCGCGCGAGCGTCTCGCGTTGCCCGTGGCCCTCGCGGGCGTCGTCGTCCTCGTCGTCCTCTCGTTGTTCGTCGGTGCCTACGATCTGACCGCTGACGACTTCGGCGGCGAGATGTTCTGGATCTCGCGCGTGCCCCGCACTCTCGCGCTCGTCCTCGCCGGCTGCGCGATGGCCGTCTCGGGCCTCATCATGCAGCTGCTCACGCAGAACCGCTTCGTCGAGCCCTCCACCACGGGGACGTCGGAATGGGCGGCGCTCGGCCTGCTCGTCACGGTGCTGATCGCACCGGCTTCGCCCCTTCCCGTGCGGATGATCGTGGCATCCCTCGCCGCCTTCGTCGGGACCATGATCTTCATCGGCATCCTGCAGCGCATCTCGCTGCGGTCATCGCTCGTCGTGCCGCTCATCGGAATCATGCTCGGGGCGGTGGTCTCGGCGTTCACGACGTACCTGGCCGTCTCGACCAACTCGCTGCAGATGCTCGGCACGTGGTTCATGGGGAGCTTCACCTCCATCGTCCGCGGACGTTACGAGGTGCTCTGGGTGGCCGCGATCGTCGTGCTGCTGGTGTTCCTGTACGCCGACCGCATCACCGTCGCGGGTCTGGGGCGCGACATCGCGACCTCGGTCGGCCTCGACCACACCCGCGTCCTGCTCATCGGCACGGGGCTCGTCGCGGTCGCCACGGGCGTCACCACCGTCGTCGTGGGCTTCCTGCCGTTCCTGGGCCTGGTCGTTCCGAATCTCGTGTCGATGTGGCGCGGCGACAACGCCCGCGCGAACCTTCCCTGGGTGTGCGTCGGGGGCGTGGCGATCGTCGTCGTCTGCGACATCGTCGGACGCGTCATCCGGATGCCGTTCGAGGTTCCCGTCTCGATGATCCTCGGGGTCGTCGGCTCCGCCGTGTTCATTACCCTGCTCTTGAGGATGCGTGCCCGTGGCTGACATCCTGACCCGGACGGCCCCGGCGCTCGCGGCCCGTCGTCCGCGGATCGCCCTGCGCTTCGGCATCCTGATCCTGATCGTGGCGGTCGCCGCCGTCGGCGTGCTGACGTGGGACGTCCCGGGTGAACCGGGTTCGCGGGGCTTCTGGCTGGCCGTGAACCTGCGCGTGGTGAGCGTCGCCACGATCGCCCTCGTCGCCTGCTGTCAGGCGGTTGCGACGGTGCTGTTCCACACGGCGACGGCGAATCGCATCCTGACCCCGTCGATCATGGGCTTCGACGCGCTGTACGTCGTGATGCAGACCGCGCTGGTGTTCTTCTTCGGAAGCGCCGCCCTGTCGGCGACCGACGGGCTGCTCAAGGTCGCCGTGCAGAGCGTGCTGATGGTGGGCTTCGCGACGCTGCTGTACGGCTGGCTGTTCGCCGGCCGCCGCGGGAACCTCCACGTCATGCTGTTGGTGGGGGTCGTGCTGGGTGTCGGCTTCGGCTCGCTGTCGACCGTCATGCAGCGGCTGCTCACCCCGAGCGACTTCGACATCCTCTCGGCCCGCCTGTTCGGCAACCTCTCGAACTCGGATGCCGAGTACCTCCCGTGGGCGACGCTGGTCGTCGCCGCGGTGCTCGCTCTCGTCTGGCGCGCGCGACACCGCATGGACGTGCTGGCGCTCGGCCGTGAGGCCTCCGTCAATCTGGGGCTCGCCTATCGGCCCGAGGTGATCGGAATGCTCGTGCTCGTGGCCGTGCTGATCTCGGTGTCGACCACCATGGTCGGGCCGATGACGTTCTTCGGCTTCATCGTCGCCACCCTCGCCTACCAGCTCGCGGGGTCGTCGCAGCATCGGGTGGTGCTGCCCTTCGCCGCACTGCTGGGCATGGCCACGCTGCTGGGCGGGTACTTCGTCCTTCGGCATGTGTTCTACGCGGCCGGCATGCTCTCGATCATCATCGAGTTCGTCGGCGGCGTGTTCTTCCTCGTCTACCTCCTCCGGAAGGGGAGTCTCTGATGCTCACCCGCTCACCGGGACGGCGCGTCCCGTGATCTCGCTCACCGACGTCACCATGACCTACGGCGACGTGACCGTGCTCGGTCCCGTGACCCTCGACATCCCCGCCGGAGGAGTCACCGCCCTGGTGGGTCCGAACGGCGCGGGCAAGTCCACCCTGCTGACGATCGTCGGGCGCCTGACGGCGGCCACCGGCGGCCGCGTCACCGTCGCAGGCCTCGACGTGACGGCCACGCCCGGACGGGCGCTCGCCAAGATCGTGTCGATCCTGCGGCAAGAGAATCACTTCGTCACGCGCCTGACCGTGCGCGAACTCGTCGGCTTCGGGCGCTTCCCGCACTCGCAGGGGCGTCTGACCGCCGACGACCACACCAAGATCGACGAGGCCATCAACTTCCTCGACTTGGCCGAGCTGTCGGGGCGTTATCTCGACCAGCTCTCGGGCGGGCAGCGCCAGCGCGCATACGTGGCCATGGTGCTCGCGCAGGACACCGACTACATCCTGCTCGACGAGCCGCTGAACAACCTCGATATGAAGCACGCGGTGGCGATGATGGGCCAGCTCCGCCGCGCGGCCGACGAACTCGGTAAGACGATCGTCATCGTCGTACACGACATCAACTTCGCGGCGGCCTACGCCGACCGGATCGTCGCGCTGTCCGAGGGGCGGGTCGTGCACGTCGGTACGCCGGACGATCTCATGACGTCATCCACCCTCGAGGAGGTGTTCGGCACACCCATCGACGTGCGCCGCGACGGGCCGTACCCGCTGGCGGTCTACTACCGATGAGATCTCAGAGTTGGATGCCGTTGTCTTCGTCGTTGACACCGACGTTGCGGCCGCGGCTGGATTCGTAGGCGATGAGCCACCCGACCGACACCGCCGCGGCGATGACGACGCCCAGCCACACGTTCTGCCACACCAGTCCGAACAGGACTCCCAGCCCGAAGAGGAGCAGGCTCCCCAGCACCCAGTACGTGCGGCCGCGAGGCCAGCCGGTTCCCGTCTGCGTCATGTCGGACAGCCTACGGTGCGGCGCCGGCGGGGGCGGGGCGCGCCGGTTCCCATGGATACCGAGAAGAAGGAGAGGCTGATGGCCCGGACCACCGCCGCGCAGAAGCGCGTCGCGCCCGAGAAGAGTGAACTGCTGACACTGTACGTGAGGCATCGCCGTCGTCTGTCACCGACTTTCGAGCGCGTGACGTTGGGCGGAGCCGACCTGGCGCGCTTCATCCCGATGGGCGCCGATCAGTGGTTCCGCCTCTTCCTACCCGTCGCTGAGGGGACGCTCACGCGACTGCCGAACCGTCTCGACACCTTCGCGTATCTGCGCTACCTCGCGATCGCGAAGACCCAGCGCCCGGTGCTGCGCAATTACACCGTCGCGGGCTTCCGCTCTGGCGGTGCGCAGGGTCCCGAACTCGACGTCGACTTCGTGCGACACGGCTCCGCCGCCGCGGGCACGGCGGGTCCCGCGGCATCCTGGGCCGAGACCTGCGCTCCAGGCGACGCGGTCGCCATCCTCGACGAGGGCATCCTGTTCGCGCCGCCCACCGGTCTGCGCGGCCCCCTCGCGCTCGTCGGCGACGAGACCGCCCTCCCCGCGCTGGCCGGCATCCTGGCGTCCCTTCCCTCCGACGCGACGGGGAGCGCTTTCATCGAGGTGCCGGATGCCGGCGACGTGCGCAACCTGGCCGCGCCGGTCGGCGTCGACGTGTCGTGGGTCGTGCGCGACGATCCTCACGCGACCCCGGGCTATGCCGTGCTGACGGCGGCGGTCGAGGCGAGTGAGGCGGGTGCGGTCGTCCCCGCCTACGCCTGGGTGGCGGGGGAGCAGTCCCTGGTCGCGGCGATGCGTCGGCACTGGGTGCGGGTCGGCGTCGACAAACGGATGATCTCGTTCACCGGATACTGGCGGGCGCCGCGCGCCCACTGAGGTGCCGGCGTCTGCGGAGGGGGACGCCGACCGGGGCGCACTCGTGTTGCGGCGCCCCCGTGTCGCGGCGCCCACGTGTCGCGGCGCACCCGTGTCGCGGCGCACTCGTGTTGCGGCGCACTCGTGTCGCGACGGATCAGCGGTCGCGGTGGTCTTCGGGACTGAGCCGCGGTCCGCGGCGCGGCTCGAGCGACGATCCGGCGTAGATCAGGCGGATCACACGCTGACGATGGCCGGCGAACGGTTCGAGCAGCTCCAGCATGCCGTCGTCGTCGGTGCGATGGCCCGTCAGGGCGAAACCGACCTGGTGGGCGAGATGGTAGTCGCCCGTGCTCACGGCATCCGGATCACCGAAAGCACGGATGCGCGTCTCGGCGCTCGTCCAGATGCCCACGCCACGGAGGCTGATGAAGACGCGGTCGCGACTCTCGCCGTCGGTGGCGGCCGTCGCGGCGCGAACGATCGCCGTGCCGCGACGCGCACTCTCGACGATGGTGCGCGACTGCGGAGGCTCGAGTCCGGCGCGGTGCCACGCCCATGACGGCACGTGGCGCCACCCCTCGATGTCGGGCGGGGCGAACATCGGGCGGGGAGTGGGGCCCGGCGCGCGCTCGCCGTACCAGGTGACGATGCTGCGCCAGGCCGAGAATGCCTGCATGCTCGTGACCTTCTGCTCCATGATCGCGCTGACGAGCGCATCGAAGACGAGGTCGGTGCGACCGATGCGCAGGTCGGGGTGACGACGGTGCCACTCGGCGACCGACGGATGCCGCGACGCGTCGAACCCGTCGGGATCGTCGTGCGCGCCGCACAACGCGGGCAGCTGGTCGAGAGCCCACGGAGCGCCGGGGCCCCACGCGGCTGCACGGATGCTCCCACCGACCCGCTGGCGGAGCGCGAGGGTGGCGACACCCAGCGGCGTGCGGCTCACACGCCAGACGACACCGCCCGCCCCGAGGGGAGCCGTCGCGAAGAAGGTGGGGTCGTTGCTGCCGTGGCGCTGTGCGGAGACGGCGCGCCCGATGTCGACGGACCGGGCGGGCCGGTAGTCCGACTCGAGGGGGTGTTCGACGGGTGCGCCGAGGTCGCGCGGCGCCTGGCGCGTGCGAACCCCGGTCGATCTCATGGCGACACCTTACGTCGGACCACCGACATCGCGGCATCCGGGCTCCGCGGGGCCGGAAGCCACGCCGCCGTGCCCGGCCGCGTGCCCGGGGGTGCCGAAGGCGGCGTGCGCGTCGCGATCAGAAACGGTCGGGCGAGGGGGTGCCGTGACCGTAGCGGATCGAGACATCGGCGTGACGGTCGAAGCGGTAGCCGACACCGCGCACGGTGCGGACGATGTCCTCGTACGCGCCGAGCTTCGCACGGAGGCGTCGGACGTGCACGTCGATGGTGCGCTCGCCGGGGGCGTCGTCGTCGGTGGAGCCCTCCCACAACGACGACACGAGCTCGGTGCGTTCGATGGTGCGTCCCTCGCGCAGCACGAGGTACTGCAGCAACTCGAACTCCTTGAAGGTGAAGGCGGCGGACTCGCCGTCGATGAGCACGCGCTTGCGCGAGATGTCGACGACCACGCCGCCGGCGGCACGGTCTTCCTCGGCGGGCTCGTCCTTGGTGCGGGCGACGGCGGACGGCTCGTGCAGAGCGAGGCGGACCACGTCCACGTCGCGACCGCCCGATCCCGTCGGCGCCAGGGCGACCGTGGCGTAGGTTTCGGCGGCGGGGGCGAGTTCGCCGAGCGTGCGGCGAAGCGCCTCGACGAGCGTTCCCAGGCTCACACCGGCGGCTGCGGCCTTCTCTTCATCGATGCCGACGTACAGCGCGAACCCGCGGGGCGCGGTCGAGGCGGCGGCGCGTGCGGGCGCCGCGGTGGCGGCTTCGGTAGTGGCGGGCTGAGGGGTGGATGCCGTGCCGGCGGTGACGGGGCGGGTGGAGGCGGTCACGGGACGGTCGAGGACTGCGGAGAGCGACATGAGGAGAAATCCTTGGGTGTGTGAACCCGGGCGTCATCGTGAGCGGGGTTCGACGGGAGGTGAGGGCCGTCAGGCCGGAGGGCGGTGCCGGGGTACGCGTGATCGACGCGGATGCCAGGCGACCGGGGGACGACGTCGGCGTTCAGAAGCACGAGGTCAGGACGTTCGAGGGTCGCGGTCAGCGGCACATTCGACAGCACATGACAGCGCGGCCGGGCATCATCATGCCGGCAGTCCTGTTCGCCTCCCGGGCGGACAGAGGACGCGCGAAGTCAGTCATGGCGGCATTATTACCCACTGCGTCCAACAAGGTCAAATCATGATGACGCTCCGGGTCTGACGCATTCTGCTCGATCCCTGCCCGTGAACCTGCGGTGCCGCCGTGCATTCTGTGTCATCCCGGCGTCGGCGGGAATGACCGGCGTAGCCTCTCCGCATGTCCGATCTGCACTTCGCCGACGACAAGACGGCGTCCCGATTCACCCTCCATCGTGGCGACGACCTCGTCTCCGTCCTCGACTATCGCGACGACGGGCGCACGATCGCGCTCACCCGCGCCTTCACCATCCCCACCTTCCGAGGGCACGGCTACGCCGCCATCGTCACCGAGCGCGCCGTTGAGGCGATCGAGGGGGCCGGTGACCGCGAGGTCATCCCGGTGTGCTGGTACGTGGGGGAGTGGTTCGACGCCCACCCCGAGCGTGCCGGCATCCTGCATCGGCGCCCGGCGTCATGACGGGCTGAAGGCTTACGCGCGCGTGCGCGGACGTCAACCCCTGCCCGTCGGTCGTCCGACGCGACGAAGCTGAAGATCTCGAAAGGGGAAGTCATGAACGACGACCGCGATCTGCCCGAGGGTGTCATCGACGCCGACCCGCCCGGTGGGTGGGAAAGCAGCACTGTGGCCGACGGTGAAACCGCCGAGCGCAACGATCACGCCAAGGGGTCTGCGCGCCTGAACGACGCCGCACCCTCGGACCCCATCGAAGGCGATGCCGCAAGCCAGGGCATCGACCCCGACCTGAGTACGGAGGACTGACATGTCGGATGCAACCCGGGCCCCCGAGCCCAGCTCCGGTCCCGATGGAGGTGCCGACGCGGCCGACTCGGTCGGCGGCGCCGTCCACCGCGACCGCAAGACCCCTCAACCGGGCGAGCAGTCCGAACCGGCGATGGACATGCACGCCACCGACGACGAGGCGCGCATCCGCGGCGTCATCGTCCAGACGCGGGCCGATGTCGGCGACAAGAGCGAGGAACGCATCGCCGACGTCCTGCGCCAGCGCTTCGCCCAGGTCGGGCTCGACCTCGGCGACGACCGCATCCGCGCCCTCGCTGCCGAGGTCGCCGGCGGCTGATCAGCTCGCAGACGCCCCGTGCCGCCGCTGAGGCGGCGCGGGGCGTTCGTGCGTCCGCGCGTTTGCTGCGAGCCGATGTCGGAGGTGCGACGTACCGTGGCTGCATGCGCATCCTGCACACCTCCGACTGGCACATCGGGCGCTCGTTCCACGGGCACTCCACCCTCGACGCGCTCACCGGCGTGCTCGACGTGCTGGTCGAGCAGGTACGCGAGAACGCGGTCGACCTCGTCATCGTGGCGGGCGACGTGTTCGATTCCGCCGCGCCGTCGGCGGCCTGCTATCCCGTGCTCTCGCACACCCTCGCCGCTCTCGCCGACGCCGGTGCCCGGGTGCTGGTCACCAGCGGCAACCACGACTCCGCGGCCCGTCTCGGTTTCCAGTCGGCTCTACTCCGCGACGACATCACGGTCCTGACCGACCCCTCGGCGGTCGGCACTCCGGTGACGTTCGCCGACGAGCACGGTCCCGTGCACGTCTACGGCATCCCGTACCTCGAGCCGGCTATCGTGCGGCACCTGTGGGCGGGCGTCGAGCTGCGCAGCCAGGCCCAGACGATGGCCCACGCCCTCGATCTCGTGCGCGCCGATGCGGCCGCGCGCGGGGGTCGCTTCGTCGTTGCGGCGCATTGCTTCGCCGCCGGCGTCGAGTCCACGCCCGGCGTCGAGCGCGAGATCCGGCAGGGGGGACTCGACGTCGTTCCCCTGTCGGCGTTCGACGGCCCCGATTACGTCGCCCTCGGGCACATCCATGGCCGTCAACAGCTCTCCGAGCGCGTGCGATATGCGGGGGCGCCGTTGCACTACAGCTTCGGCGAAGCGGGCAAACCCCGCGGGTCGTGGCTCGTCGATCTCGATGCGGCCGGCTTGTCGTCGGTGCGGTGGCTCGACCTTCCCGTGCCGCGTCCCCTCGTCACGCTGCGGGGGCCGCTCGACGACCTGCTCACAGACGAACGCTTCGCCGATCACCGTCAGCAGTGGGTGCGCGCGGAGTACACCGACCCCACCCCCCAGCCCGACCCGATGCGTCGTCTGCAGGCACGCTTTCCGTGGTGTGCGACCGTCGTCCACCTGCCGGCCGCGTCGTCGGCCGACGACGGCGCCGGCTACGCGCGGCGCGTGCGCGCGGCCCGAGACGACGCCGAGGTGATCGACGCGTTCCTCACGCACGTGCGCGAGGGCGAGGGCGCGTCGGCGGTCGAACGCGAACTCATCCGCGACGTGCTCGGCGCCCGCGCCGTGGCCGAGGCGCGCGCGTGAAACTGCACCGACTCGAACTCGAGGGGTTCGGCCCGTTCCTCGACGCGCAAGAGGTCGATTTCGACGCCTTCGCCGACGACGGCATCTTCCTCATCACCGGCCGCACCGGCGCGGGCAAGTCCAGCGTGCTCGACGGCGTCTGCTACGCCCTCTACGGCGGTGTCCCCCGCTACGACGGAGCGGAGCGGCGCCTGCGGAGCGACCACTGCGGCCCCGATGACCCCACCCGCGTCACGCTGGAGTTCAGCACCGAGGGCGAACGGTGGCGCGTCACGCGATCGCCCGAGTTCGAACGGCCCAAGCGTCGGGGCGGCGGCACGACGAGAGAGCCGCACCGAGCCCTGCTCGAGGTACTCGCGCCCGAGGGATGGACGGGGGTCGCCGCGCGGCCGGTCGACGTCGCCGCTCGCCTCGACGAGATTCTCGGGCTCACCCAGCAGCAGTTCCTCCAGGTCATCCTGCTGGCGCAGAACCGTTTCGCCCGCTTCCTCCTCGCGAAGAACGACGAGCGACTGACGCTGCTGCGCACCCTGTTCGGAACGCGGTCCTTCGAGCAGTACGCCGCCGACCTCGATGAGCGTCGAAAGCGCGCGAGCGAGCGTCTGGCCGCCGAGGGCGTCGAGGTGGCGACGCTTCTCGACGAGGCCGAGCGCCTGGTCAGCGAGCTCGACGACCGAGAGCACGACGGCCCGATCCCGGGCGACGACGCGGGAATCGTTCGCGGCGTCTCCGAGCGGCTCGCGCTGGTCGTGCGAGCGGTCGAGCGCGCCGACTACCGGGTCGACACCCTCGCCCGCGAGAACCAGGTCGTCGACGCCCGACTCGACGCCGCCCTGGTCGCCGAGCGCGAAGCCCGTTCGCTGGCCGAGCGGCAGTGCGACCGGCTCGGCGAGCGCGAGAGGCTCGCGGTCCTTGAGGCCGAGGCCGAGGCGATCGCCGCCATACGCCGTGAAGCCGAGGCCGCCGCCGGCGCCGAAGAGCTCCGCCCCGCGATCGAGACCGCCGAGGCCGCCCGCCGTACGTGCGCCCTGGCCGACGAGAGACTCGCCGACGCCGACGCCGGGGTTCTCGCCGTCGACGAGGTGCTCGCCGACGATGCCGACCTGGGTTCGCGAGACGACGCGCTCACCGCTCTTCTGGCGCGCGGCGAGGCCGCGCTCAAGGTCGAGCGTGAACTCGCTGATCTCGAACGCGACACGAATCGCCTCCGGGGGCGTGTCGAAACCGTCGACGCCGAGCGGCAGAAGCTCGCTGTCGAACGTCTCGAGATCCCCGACATGCTTCGCGCCCTCGACGACCGCATCGCCGAGCTGGCGGGTGCCGATGCGCGACGCGACGCCGCCCTCGCGTTTCGTGATGAGACGTCACGTCGTCTGGACGCCGCTCTCGAGGCGGCCCGCCTGCTCGATCAGCGGGATCAGGCCGACCTCGCCTCGCTGGTGCGGGCAGACGACCTCCAGCGGGCGATCGACGCGTGGACGACACTCCTGCGTCGCCGACTCTCCGGTGCGGCGGTCGAACTGGCGCACGATCTGGTCGACGGCGAGCCCTGCGCGGTGTGCGGTGCGCGCGAGCACCCGCACCCCGCTCGCGGTTCCGACGCTCCCGTGAGCGATGCCGACCTCTCCGCCGCAGAGGATCGCAAGAACGCCGCCGTCGAGAGCGATCGGCTCGCCTCCGACTCCGCTCGCGTCGCCCGTGACGCGCACGCCCTGGCCGCGGCCCTCGCCGGCGGTGAGAGCGTCGAGGTCTTGCGGGCGCGCCTCGCGACGACCGAAGACGCCCTCGTCGCCGCGGCGACCGACGTCGACGAGTACGACCGGGTCCGAGGCGATCGCACCCGCGCGGCCGACCTCGACGCGGCCATCGCCCGTCGACTCGACACCCTGGGGGCGGAGCTCGCCGTCGCCCGGCAGGACCTCGCCCTCGCGCAGCAGCGTGCCGAGGGGCTCGGTGGCGAGGTCGCCGCCGCCCGCGGTGGCTTCGACACGGTCGCCGCCCGGCAGGACGATCTCCGCGCGCGACGCGACGCCGTGCGCCGACTCATCTCGGCGCGGGCGGCGCTCGCCGGCGCGCGTGACGCTCGACGCGACGCCGACAGCGCCGTCGCCGCCCTCGTCGCCGACAGTCCCTTCGCCGAGGTGGCTTCGGTCACAGCCGCGCTGCGATCGGCCGCGCACCGTCGGAGCCTCGACACGGCCGCAGCCGAGTACGACGCGGCGCTCGCAGCGACCAGGCAGCGACTGTTCGATCTCGAACTGATGCTCGTCGATGCCGGAGACGAACCGATCGAGCTCGCGCCCTTCGTCGCCGAGGTGGCGTCGGCTCGCGAAGCCGTGCAGCTGATCGCCGCCGCCGGCGCCGGCGCCCGCGCGCTCGCCGAACGGCTGCGATCCCTCGCTGAGCGCGCTGACGCCGGCCACGCCGCGGTGGCGAGTCTGGCGGACGAGTACGCCGTCGTCGCGCGCCTGGCAGACACGCTCGCCGGGCGGGCGCCCAACACGCGTCGTATGACGCTGGAGACGTTCGTGCTGGCGGCGGAGCTCGAAGAGATCGTGACCGCGGCCAATCTGCGCCTCGAGCACATGTCGGCCGGACGCTATCGCCTCCAGCACACCGACGCGCTCGCCGCCCGGGGAGCCTCCAGCGGCCTCGGCCTCGAGATCATGGACGCCTTCACCGGTCAGTGCCGTCCACCGCAGTCGCTGTCCGGCGGCGAGACCTTCCTCACATCCCTCGCTCTCGCCCTCGGGCTCGCCGAGGTCGTCACCGCCCGTGCCGGTGGACTCCGTCTCGACACGCTGTTCATCGACGAGGGTTTCGGTTCGCTCGACGACGACACCCTCGACCTCGCCATGCGCACGCTCGACGAGTTGCGACAGGGCGGCCGCACGGTGGGCGTCATCAGCCACGTGGCCTCGATGAGAGACCAGCTGCCGGCGCAGTTGCACGTGACCGCGACTCCCCGGGGTCCGAGCGTGATCCGTCACGACGTCGTACTCGCCCGCGGCTGACGCTCGGCGGGGGCATCGCGTTTAGGCTTGTCGCATGCGCAAGAGCACACTGTGGACCGTCGTCGGCGTCGTCGTCGCCGTGATCATCGCCTGGGTGCTGGTGAACATCCTGTTCTCGCTGATCGCATTCGCCTTCCGGCTGATCGCGGTGGCCATCGTGGCGCTGATCGTCTTCTTCGTGTTGCGTGCGGTGTTCGCCCGCCGTGAGGTGGACTGACCGGGGATGACACCCCTCGGGACGCGACGCGGAGTCGACGACCCCGAGCGCAAGCCCGGGTGTGATGTCGGAGGCCCGGAGTAGCGTCCCTCACAATGTCTGATCAGGCCCCCACCTCCTCGAAACCATCCGCGCCCATCACCCGCGACATCGACTTGTCGCCGCGGCACCGGTGGCGGGCGTACTGGGTGGCGGTCGCGGTGGCGGCGCTGACCATCCTCGACCTGACGAAGGTCAACGTCGCGCTGCCCTCGATCGAGGCGGCTTTGAACGCCGGTCCGACAGAGCTGCAGCTCGTCGTGTCGGGCTACATCCTGACGTTCGGCCTGGTTCTCGTGCCGGCCGGGCGTCTGGGAGACCTTCGGTCGCGCCGCGTGCTGTTCCTCGTCGGCCTCTCGCTGTTCCTCGTGACGAGCCTGGCGTGCGCCCTCGCACCGAACACCACCGTGCTGCTGGTCGCTCGCCTCTTGCAGGGCGTGGCGGCCGGCATCCAGATGCCTCAGGTGCTGGGTTTGGTCCAACAGTTGTTCCAGGGGAAAGAACGCGGGCGTGCCTTCGGTCTGTTCGGCGCGACGATCGGCATCGCTACGGCGTTCGGACCGACCCTCGGTGGCCTCCTCATCGCCCTGGGAGGAGAAACCGACGGGTGGCGTCTGATCTTCTGGATCAACATCCCCCTCGTCGCCATCGTCATCGTTCTGGCCGCCTGGCTCCTCCCCGACACCCGCACGAAGTCGCATCGCCGTCTTGATCTCGATCCCGTGGGTATCGTGCTGTTCGCGGCGACGATCCTCGCGCTGATGTGGCCGTTCCTGTTCACCACCGGCAGCCCCGGTGACAATCCGAACCGCTGGTGGTTGCTGGTGGCGTCCGTGGTCTTCGCGGCGGCCTTCGTGTTCTGGGAGCGTCGTTACGCGGAGCGCGGTCGGATGCCGCTCATGCCGTTCTCGATCTTCTCGCTGGCGTCATATCGCAACGGCGTCCTCATCTCGACGGCGTACTTCTCCGCGATACCGGCCATGTTCCTGTTGGGAACGCTGTTCCTCCAGGGCGGGCTGGGCCTCGAACCGGTCTTCGCGGGCATGGTGACGATCGGATTCGCGGTCGCCTCGGCATGGAGCTCGTGGATCGGCGGCAACCTGGTCACCCGCCTCGGCCGCCCGCTCGTGGTGTGGGGGATCCTCGGCATGGTCGCCACGGCCGGGGGCCTCGTACTCGTGGCGTTGTTCACGGCTCCCGAGTGGACCCCGTGGGCCATGGCCGCCGTGATGACGTTCGGCGGCTTCGCGGGAGGTCTCGTGATCTCGCCGAACCAGACCCTCACGCTCGCCGACATCCCGGTGCGCAGCGGTGGCGTCGCCGGCTCCGTCGGTCAGCTCGGCCAGCGCATCGGTACCGCCGTCGGTACGGCGATCGCCCTGGCGCTTTTCTACGCCACCGTCTACCGCGAACAAGACACGGTGGATGACACGGTGGTGCTCTACCACGACGCCTATGCGTCCGGCATGATCACCGTCGGCGTCTTCCTGGGCCTTGCGCTCATCGTGGGCGTGGCCGACCTGGCCAAGCGCGCGAAGACGGGGTCGCAGACTCCCTGACCGCGGGCGGAACGGCGATACTCGGCGCAGCCATCCCAGGGTCGCGGTAGAGCGGAGTCGGACGAGGCGGTGAGCCCGCCGTCAGACGCCGTAGCGGGTGCGCAGCTCGTCGCGCAGTTGGTGACTGCAGCGCTCGACCACGACGTCCCACAGCTCGGTGGCGCCGTCCTGGGCGCGATCCGAGACGGCGCGCAGGACGCGGATGGGTACGCCGAACTGCTGCGCGACCCAGATGAGCGCGTACGACTCCATGTCGACGAGGCGGGCTCCGAGCCCGCGGATGAGGGCGACGGTCTCGGCGTCGTCGACGAAGTGGTCGCCGGTGGCGATGATGAGGCCGTCGTGACCGGTGTCGACGCGCGGCGGCAGCGAGACGTGCTCACCGAATGTGCCGTCGAGCCCCTTCACGTCGTGCTGGATGGCGGCGGCGATGTCGTAGATGCCGCCCTCGACAGCGTCGTCGATCGCGCCGGCGGTACCGACGACGACGATCTCGTCGTACTCGCCCTGGCACAGGGCGCGGGTGAGGGCGGAGGCGGCCGGGATCTTGCCCACCCCGGTGAGCAGGACGTCGAAACCGGGGATGTCCGCCTCGAAGGCGGTGAGTTCGGACGCGTGGGCGGCGACGAGGAGCTTCACCCCTCCATTCTCACCTGCCGTCACCGGTCGTGCGCACCGTGCCTACCGGACCGCAGGATCGGACCCCGGAGCGGGGTCCGATCCGCTTCGTCATGCCTGGGCCGGCTCCGACGCCTGCGACAGTCGGGCGATCTCGTCCGGCGTCAGCTGCAGGGACGCGCTGGCCAGGAGATCGGCGACCTGCTCGACCTTCGACGCGCTCGCGATGGGTGCGGCCACGGTCGGCTGGGTACGCAACCACGCCAGTGCGGTCGAGGCGATGGACGCGCCGTGCGCGGAGCCGACGTCTTCGAGCGCGTCGATGAGGGCGAGGCCTGCGGGTGTGGCGAGCTTCGCGGCGCCCCCGGCTCGCGGCGAGTCACCCGCGGCATCCGACGAACGGTACTTGCCCGTGAGGAACCCGCTCGCCAGCGCGTAATACGGTACGAGCGACATGTCGTACTGCTGGGCGACGGGCACGATCTCCCGCTCGACCTCGGTGCGGTGGACGAGGTTGTAGTGCGGCTGCACGGCGACGGGAAGATCGGCGCCCGCGGCCTCCGCCAGCGACACCCATTCGCGGATGCGCTCGGCGGTATAGTTCGAGACGCCCACGTATCTCACGAGCCCGTCACGCACGAGACCGGCGAAGGCGGCGACGGTCTCTTCCAGGGGGGTGTCGGCGTCGTCGAAGTGGGCGTAGTACAGGTCGATCGTCTCGACGCCGAGACGCTTCAGCGACGCCTCGGCGGCGGCCCGCACGTTCGCCGCGGACAGGCCACGGAAGTCGGGGTGCGTGCTCACCTTCGTCGCGACGACGACGTCGGAAGGCCCTCGCGAAGCGAGCCACTCACCGATCAGGGTCTCGCTCTCGCCGCCCGAGTTGCCGGGGACCCACGCACTGTAGCCGTCGGCGGTGTCGATGAAGTTGCCGCCCCCGTCGCGGAAGGCGTCGAGGACCGCGAACGACGTATCGCGATCGGCCGTCCAGCCGAAGACGTTGCCGCCGAGCGAGAGGGGGAAGATGTCGAGGTCGCTGCGTCCGATGCGCGTCATGATGTCCTTTCGGAAGGGGGTCACTGACTTTGGAGACAACGACCCTCGCCCGTGGGCATTCCCGTGACGCGCCGGGTCAGCTCCCGCCGGAGAGGATGCCGATGAGTCCGCTGACCAGGAGCCAGAGACCGATTCCGGCGCCCGCGATCCAGATGACGACCGTGCCGGGCGGATACTTCTTCTTGCCGCCGTCTTCACCCGGAGCGCTCACGTGCGCACCATCATCACGATCGAGACGATCAACACGGCGAGACCTCCGACGACGGCTATGGCGGCGATGATGGGGCCGCCGCCGGTGAGGAAGGCAGCGACACCGAGGGCCAGGAACAACACGGCCACGACGATTCCGATGATCTGATAGACGCGGTACCGACGACTCTCCGTCGTCATTCTCTGCTCGCTCACGCTGCCCCCTTCCGCCCCAGGTTATCGAAAACGCGTGAGGCCCCCGTGCGGTCATCCCCGGGCGGTCCGCCTGTCATCACGAAGAGGACGACCCCCGCGGCGCCGACCCGGCGTAGCGTGGGTGCATGGCACGCCCCGTTCCCGACCCCGTTCGTCCCGGCCAGGAATCGGTGTGGGACTACCCCCGCCCTCCGCGCGTGGAGCGCGAGAGACGGCGCGTGCAGATCGACTTCGGCGGCACGCGCATCGTCGACACGGACGACGTCGTCCGCGTGCTCGAGACGAGTCACCCACCGGTCTACTACGTGCCGATCGCCGCTTTCACTGTCGCGTTGACGCTCGGTCAGGGTGCGTCGTTCTGCGAGTTCAAGGGGGCGGCCCGGTACTTCGACGTGCACGGCGGCGGGGGAGCGGTGGCCGAGCGGGCGGCGTGGAACTACCCCCGCCCCATGCCCGGATACGAGGTGCTGCACGACCGCGTCGCCGTGTATGCGGGTCCCATGGATGCTGTCGTCCTCGGGGGAGAGACCGTCGAGCCCCAACCCGGCGGTTTCTACGGCGGATGGGTCACGAGCGATCTCGCGGGTCCTTTCAAGGGCGTCCCCGGCTCGATGGGTTGGTAGGGGCGGCGAACCCCGATCCGTCGCGCAGGCTATTCCGCGAACGCCCCCGGCACCGCCGCGTGCAGGTCGGCGAGCCACGCTCGCGCGTTGCCGTCGGACGGCGCGCGCCAGTCGCCGCGGGGTGACAACGACCCCGCGGGCGACACTTTCGGTCCGTTGGGAATGGCCGTGCGCTTGAACTGCGCGAAGCCGAAGAAGCGCTGCAGGAACACCTCCAGCCACTTCGCCACCGTGACGAGGTCGTACGACGGTCGTTCACCCTCGGGGTAGCCCGGGGGCCAGGTCCCGGCATCCGGATCCGCCCAGGCGTGGGCGGCGAGGAAGGCGATCTTCGAGGGACGGAAGCCGAAGCGCAGCACGTGGTACAGCGTGAAATCGTGCAGGTTGTAGGGACCGATGCGGTCCTCCGTCGACTGCATGCGTCCGTCTTGACCGGCGGGCACCAGCTCGGGGCTGATCTCGGTGTCGAGCACGGCCTGCAGCACCTCGACGGTGGCCGCACTCAGCTCGCCAGCGGAGATGACCCACCGGATCACGTGCTGGATGAGGGTCTTGGGCACGCCCGGATTCACCGAGTAATGGCTCATCTGATCGCCCACGCCGTAGGTCGACCAGCCGAGGGCGATCTCGGACAGGTCGCCTGTGCCGACGACGATGCCGCCGTTCTTGTTGGCGAGACGGAAGAGGTAGTCGGTGCGCAGGCCCGCCTGCACGTTCTCGAACGTGACGTCGTGCACCGGCTCGCCCGAGGCGAAGGGGTGCCCCATGCGCGCGAGCATCTCGGATGCCGCCGGGCGGATGTCGATCTCCTCGATCGAGGCCCCGACGGCCTCGGCGAGGGCGATCGCGTTGCGCTTGGTCTTCTCGCTGGTGGCGAAGCCGGGGAGCGTGTAGGTGAGGATGTCGCTGCGGGGGCGCCCCATGCGGTCCATGGCCTGCGCGATCACCAGAAGTGCGTGGGTGGAGTCGAGGCCGCCGCTGACGCCGAGGACGGGCTTCGGGTCGCCGATGGCCCGGAGCCGCTGCACGAGGCCCGACACCTGGATGTTGAACGCCTCGTAGCAGTCCTGCGCGAGCCGAGTGGGGTCGTCGGGGACGAAGGGGAAGCGGTCGAGCGTCCGGCGCAGACCGATGTCGCCCGCGGGGGGCGTGAGCTCGAACGGCACCGTGCGGAACACGGGTGCCATCGTGCGGCGGTTGTCGTCGAACGTGCCCTGGCGGATGCGGTCCTGCCGGAGGCGATCGAGGTCGACGTCGGCGACGCTCCGGCGCGGACCGTCGGGGAACCGCTCGGTCGTGGCGAGCAGCTGGCCGCCCTCGTGGATCATGGTCTGGCCGTCCCACGAGACGTCGTTGGTCGATTCGCCCTGACCGGCAGCGGCGTACACGTACGCGGCGAGGCAGCGCAGGGACTGCGACTGCGAGAGCAGGGTGCGGTCGTCGGCACGACCGATCGTGATGGGACTGCCCGACAGGTTCGCGAGCACCGTCGCGCCCGCGAGGGCGGCGCCGGAAGAGGGCGGGATCGGCACCCAGACGTCTTCGCACACCTCTGCGTGCAGGGTGAGCCCCGGTACGTCGACCGCGTCGAAGAGCAGATCGGGTCCGAACGGCACCGCCTCACCGGCGACGAGGATGTGCTGCCCCGCCTGATCGTCGCCGCGGGCGTACCAGCGCTGCTCGTAGAACTCGCGGTAGGTCGGGAGGTACGCCTTCGGCGCGACGCCGAGGACGCGACCGCGGTGGATGACCACGGCGCAGTTGAACAGCCTGTTGCCGTGCCGGAGTGGCGCGCCCACCAGCAGCACCGGAAGCAGATCCGCGGATGCCACGACCAGGCGCGACAGGGCCGCCTCGACGGCGTCGAGCAGCGGATCCTGCATGACCAGGTCGTCGATGGCGTAGCCGGAGAGGCAGAGCTCGGGGAACACCGCGACCGCGACGCCCTCGGCGTCGCACGCGCGGGCGGAATCGAGCACGGCGTCGGCGTTGGTGGCGGGGTCGGCGACCGCGACGGGGATCGTGCACGCGGCCACGCGCGCGAACCCGTGCCGGTAGACGCTCTCGAACGGCAGATCGGTGATCACCTCCCCAGTCTGGCAGGCCCCTTCGACACCGCGGCAGTGGGATCGCTCAGGCGGGGTCTGTGGATGCCCGGCGGGCGATGTCGGGGGTCGCGGTTAGCGTGGAGGTCATGCGGTACATCGAGCGCGACGCGCGCATCGTCTGGAGCGCCAGCGACCTCAAGGCTGCGGCCGAGTGCGAGTTCGGGTGGCTGCGCGCGATCGACGCCAAGCTCGGGCGCATCGCCGCCGTCGACGACCCGGTCGATGCCACGCTCGAACGCGCCGCGCGTCTGGGCACCGCGCATGAACTCCGCGTGCTCGACGAATACCGGGCGCGCCTCGGCGCAGCGGTGCACGAGATCCCCGCTGCCCGGTCCTCCGACGCAGACGCCCTCGCCGAGTCCGTGCGCCTCACGGACGCAGCGCTCGCAGACCCCGCGGCCGAGGTCGTCTACCAGGCGGCCTTCGCGACCGATGAGTTCGTCGGCTTCGCCGACTTCCTCGTGCGCGAACCCGAGCCCGGAGCCGACGGCACCCGAGCCGACGGCACGCGACCGTGGGTCGTGCAAGACACCAAACTCGCACGTCGCGCTCGCGTCACGGCCCTGATGCAGCTCGCCGCCTACGTCGACCAGCTCGACCGGCTCGACGTACCGCGGTCCGCCGAGGTGCAGCTGCTACTCGGCGACGGCTCCACGAGCACGCACCGCGTCGACGACCTTCTCCCCGTCTTCCGCCTCCGGCGGGAGCGCCTCCGCGCCCTCATCGCCGATCGCGCGGTGGGCCTCGGTGCCGCGGGACCCGTCATCGGATGGGGCGATGCGCGCGGTGACCTCGGGGTCGTCGCCTGCGGACGATGCGCGACCTGCGAGATCGAGGTCGTCTCCCACCGTGACCTGCTGCTCGTGGCGGGCATGCGGCCCGTGCAGCGCGATCGCCTGCGGGCGGGCGGCATCCAGACGATTGACGCCCTCGCCATCGCCGCCGAGGCGCCCGCCGCCATGAGCGCCGACACGTTCGCGTCGCTGCGCACGCAGGCGCGACTGCAGCTCGAAAGTCCCGCGGGCGTGCCGTCCGAAGACGACCCCGCGCACGCGGTCCCCACCTTCGAGGTCGTGGCGCCGAAGTCGCTCGGGGTGCTGCCGCGTCCCGACCACGGCGACCTCTTCTTCGACTTCGAGGGCGACCCGCTCTACACCGAGGGCGTCGGCGAGCACTGGGGGATCGACTACCTGTTCGGCTGGGTCGACACGCGCGAGACGTACGGCGCGCTGTGGGCGCACACCTTCGACGAGGAGCGCGCCGCGCTTGAGAGGTTCCTCGACATGGTGACGCTGCGCCGACGGCAGTACCCCGACATGCACATCTACCACTACGCCCCGTACGAGCCGACCCACCTCCTGACGATGGCCGCACGCTACGGCGTGCGCGAGGCCGACGTGGATCGGCTCCTGCGCGACGGCGTCTTCGTCGACCTCTACCCGGTCGTGAGGCGAGCGCTCCGTGTGGGATCGCGGTCGTATTCGATCAAGAAGCTCGAGCCGCTGTACATGGGCGACGAGGTCCGCACGAGCGACGTCCAGCGCGGCGACGACTCGATCGTGAAGTACGTCGAAGCGCGTGCGCTCGCCGCCGATGGCGACACCGAGGCCGCCCAGACGGTGCTCGACGATCTCGCCGACTACAACCGGTACGACTGCGTCTCCACCCGCCGCCTGCGCGACTGGCTCGTCGATCGCGCGCGGGAGTCCGGTGCCGTGCCCGCACGCAGCGCCGAGCCCGACGAGCAGGCCTACGAGCCGTCTCCCCGGGCGACCGCTCTGCAGCGGTGGGCCGCCGACGCGGCTCGACCAGGTCTCGATACTCCCGATGCCACGGCGCTGCGCCTCGCGGCCGCGGCGATCGACTACTACCCGCGTGAAGAGAAGACCTATTGGGCGACCCACTTCCTTCGGCTGCGGGAGCCCGTGTCGGTGTGGGAAGAGACGCGCGATGTCGTGGTCGTGGACGCTGCCCGGTCCCGGGTCGTGGCCGACTGGCACATCGCCGAGTCGGGTCGCGGATCCGAGCGTCGACTCGTCGAGCTGCGCGGAGAACCCGCCCCCGGCACGCGTCTGAGTGTGGATGCCGACCCATTCGCGGTCTACGACCTGCCCGCCCCGTTCCCGATCGAGACCCGTCCGCGATGGATCCACGGCGCGCGCCGCGTCACCGTGCGCGAGGTGCTCGACGACGGCGCGATCGTCGAAGAGATCGCGGCTGACGGTGTCACGTGGCACGAACTGCCGCTGGCACTGACTCCCGCGGCGCCCCCGCGCGCAGGCAACCAGCAGAAGGCGATCGACGCGTGGGCCGACGCCGTGCTGACCGCTGCGCCGACGATCCCGCACGGACCCGCCGCCGACATCCTGCGGCGCATCCCCCCGCGCACCCTCTCCGGCGCCCTCGCACCGGTGGCCGCCCTCGCGGTCGCCGGCATGGCCGACACCGCCGTGAGCGCCGCCTCAGGCGACGACGAAGTCACCGCGATCGCCCGAAGCGTGGCCGATCTCGACCACAGCTATCTAGCCGTTCAGGGTCCTCCCGGAACCGGCAAGACCTACGTCGGATCGCACGTCATCGCCCGGCTCGTCGCCGAGCGCGGCTACCGCATCGGCGTCGTCGCCCAGTCGCACGCGACGATCGAGCACATGCTCGACCAGGTCATCGCGGCGGGGGTCCCGGCATCCCGTGTCGGCAAAGCCCCCAAAGACCCGAGCCTCGCGCACGCGTTCACGGTGCTCCCCAAGAACGGCGTCGCCGCCTTCACCGCTGAGAACGCCGCGGGCGGGTTCGTCGTGGGCGGCACCGCATGGGACTTCAGCCACGAGGCCCGCATCCCCCGGGGGAGCCTCGACCTCCTCGTCATCGACGAGGCGGGGCAGTTCTCCCTGGCGTCCACCATCGCCGTCTCGCTCGCGGCTCAGCGCCTGCTGCTCCTCGGCGATCCGCAGCAGCTCCCGCAGGTGAGCCAGGGCACGCACCCCGAGCCGGTCGACACCTCGGCGTTGGGGTGGATCATCGACGGCGCAGAGGTGGTCCCGCCTGAGCTCGGCTACTTCCTCGCCCGCACCCGCCGCATGCATCCCGCCGTCGCGGGGCCCGTTTCGCAGTTGTCGTACGAGGGGCGTCTCGCCGCCCACCCGTCGACCGCCCTCCGGCGGCTCGACGGCATCGAACCCGGCGTCCACGTCGTTCCGGTGCGTCACACGGGCAACTCCACCTGCTCGGTCGAGGAGGCCGCCGAGGTGGCGCGCCTGGTCGCCCACCTGGTGGGGCGTGAGTGGACCGGTGCCGAGGGCGGCGCGGGCGACAGTGCGACCGTTCGGCCGCCCCGCGCCCTCCGCCCCGATGACATCATCGTCATCACGCCGTACAACGCGCAGCAGGTGGCAGTGGAAGAGGCTCTCGCCGCTCAGGGCTTCGCAGACGTGCCCGTAGGCACGGTCGATCGGTTCCAGGGCCAGGAGGCCGTGGTGGCCATCCTCACGCTGGCCGCGTCGTCGGGACGCGAAGCACCGCGCGGGCTGGAGTTCCTCCTGCTGCGCAATCGCATCAACGTCGCGATCTCACGCGCGATGCAGGCGGCGTACATCGTGTACTCTCCGGCGCTGCTCGACGACCTGCCGCGCACGCCCGAGGGCGTCGCACGGCTGAGCGCCTTCGCACGTCTCGTCGCCGGGGCCGACTGACCGCTCGTCTGCGCGTCAGGCGGTGCCGGGCGGACGACGCGGGGGTGTCAGGCGGTGCCGGGCGGACGACGCGGGGGTGTCAGTCGCTGCCCGGCGAACCCCGTCGGGGCGTCAGGCGGTGCCGTACAGGCGGTCGCCGGCGTCACCGAGACCGGGCACGATGTACCCCCTCTCGTTCAGACGCTCATCGACGGCGCCGAGCACGAGCGTGACGTCGTGGCCCTCGACCTGCTTCTCGATCGCGGCGACGCCCTCGGGGGCACCCAGCAGACAGATCGCCGTGACGTCCTGCGCCCCGCGGGCGAAGAGGAATTTGATGGCCGCGCCGAGCGAGCCTCCGGTGGCCAGCATCGGGTCGAGCACGAAGCACTGGCGGTCGCTGAGATCGTCGGGGAGGCGCTCGGCATAGGTCGTGGGCTCGAACGTCTGCTCGTCGCGCACCATGCCGAGGAAACCGACCTCGGCGGTGGGCAGGAGCTTCACCATGCCTTCGAGCATGCCGAGACCGGCGCGCAGGATCGGCACGACGATCGGACGGGGCTCGCTGATCTTCACGCCCTCGGTGGTGGTCACCGGGGTCTGGATCTCGATCGGCTCGACGCGCACGTTGCGGGTCGCTTCGTACGCGAGCAGCGTCACGAGCTCCTCGGTGAGCTGGCGGAACACCGGCGACGACGTCTGCACGTCGCGCAGCACCGTCAGCTTGTGGGTGATGAGAGGGTGGTCGGCGACGTGGACACGCATAGGCTCAAGGCTAACGGCTTCCCCCGTGCGACCCCGTCCCTTTTTCCGGAGCCCCGTGACCCCCACCGCCCGTGACCTCGCCGCGATGCACCGGGCGTTCGCGCTCGCCGCAGCGGCGGCGTCCGACGGTGACGTGCCCGTGGGCGCCGTCGTCCTGGGTGCCGACGGGTCGATCGTGGGGGAGGGACGAAACCTCCGCGAACGCACGAACGACCCCACCGCGCACGCCGAGATCGTGGCGTTGCGCGAGGCGGCATCCCGGATCGGGTCGTGGCACCTCGCCGACTGCACGCTCGTGGTGACGCTGGAGCCGTGCGTGATGTGCGCCGGCGCGATCCTGCAGGCGCGGGTCGCGCGCGTGGTGTTCGGATCGTGGGACGCCAAGGCCGGTGCCGCCGGATCGATGTACGACGTCCTGCGCGACCGCCGTCTGCCGCACCGGGTCGAGGTCGTCGGCGGGGTCGAGGAGCAGATGGCCGCCGCTCAGCTGCAGGCGTTCTTCGAGGAGCGCCGCTGAGACGGATCGGCGGCATCGCGGGGGTGCCACTGCACGGCACCGACGAGCCGTACGCACCGGCACGCGAGGTTGCGTCTGCGACTCCCATCGGCCGGGCGCTGCGTGGCGGCTCGGGCCGACACCGTCCGCCCGGCTCAGCGCGGCTGAATCGGCCGCGACCGTCTGCCGGGCTCAGCGCGGCTGTATCGGCCGCGACCGTCTGCCGGGCTCAGCGCGGCTGTACTCCACGACCCGGGCCGCCCCGCTCACCGCGGCTGTACTGCGCGACTCAGGCCGCCTCGCTCAACGCGGCAGCAGCGGCAGCACCTCGGCGCCGATCTGATCGGCGTGATCGATGTCGCGCAGGTCGAGGAGCTGGAAGTACACGCGCTCGGCTCCGAGCGCCTGCAGTCGGTGCACCTTCTCGGCTACCTGCTCGGGGGTGCCGATGATGTGCGCGCCGTTGTCGAACTGCCCGCGGGACTGCCCGACCGCTTCGGCCCGGCGCGAGATCTGGTCGTCGTCGCGGCCGACGATCGTCGGCAGTGCGACCGAGAGCTTCAGCGTCTGCGGGTCGCGGCCGATCGCCTCGCATGCGGCCCGCACGACGGCGAACTTCTCCGCCACCACGTCTTCGGAGACGAAGCCGATGTTGAACTCGGTCGCGTAGCGCGCGGCGAGAGCCGGGGTGCGCGTCGGACCGCCGCCACCCACGATCACGGGCACGGGCGACTGCACCGGCTTGGGCAGGGCCGGCGCCTCGTCCAATCGATAGTGCTCACCGTGGAACGAATAGGTCTCGGCATCCGGAGTCGACCAGAGTCCCGTCACGACCTGCAGCTGCTCGTCGAGCAGATCGAACCTCTTGGCGGGGAACGGGATGCCGTAGGCGAGGTGCTCGCGCTCGAACCAGCCGGTGCCGAGTCCGAGTTCGACGCGGCCACCGGACATCGCGTCGACCTGGGCGACCTGGATCGCGAGGATCGCGGGCACGCGGTAGGTGACCGACGACACCAGTGTGCCGAGGCGGATGCGCGATGTCTCCCGAGCGAGACCGGCCAGCGTCGTCCACGCGTCGGTCGGACCCGGCAGCGGGTCGCCCTCGCCCATGCGCAGGTAGTGGTCGGAACGGAAGAACCCGTCGAGGCCGTGCCGCTCGGCGGACTGCGCGAAAGCGAGCTGGTCGTCGTACGAGAAGCCCTGCTGGGGCTCGGTGAACAGGCAGTACTCCACGGGGACCTCCGGGGGAAGGGGACGGCGCCGCGTCAGTCGGCGGAGCGCAGGATGATCGCCTCGGTCGGCGGGGCGGGGTCGGCGGGGCGTCCGACGTAGCCGATGTGGGTGAGCAGGGCCCGACGGAACTGCGCCGGGCGCTCGAGGTGCACCGAGTGTCCGGCGCCGTCGACGGGAACCTCCGTCACCTCGCCGCCCGCGGCCGCGTACGCTGCCAGGACGTCGCGCGTCTGCGACACCATCGGCTGCGCCGGGGCGACATCGGCCCCGGGCCAGCCCGGTACGACACCGAGCGAGCCCAGGTGGTTGAGGTCGGAGAACGACGTGTCGGAGACGATGGCATCCGCGGTGCCGTAGATCCACAGGATCGGGGGCTTGGTCGGGAGGCCGACGACGGCGGACACGTCGAAGTACTTCGGGGACAGGGTGTTGAGCACGCCCGTCGTCCCGGGCGCGAAACCGGGCCAGGTCGACGTCGCGACGGCATCGCCGGGGTAGTTGCCGCCCGCTGTCGAGGTCGACAGCATCGACTCGACCCAGACGTCCTCGTGCTCACTGGTGTACCCCGGTGCGACGTAGGCGGAGCGGAAGACCGAGCGCGGAGACGTCGGGGCGTCGGCCGTGGTGTCGTGATCGATGAGGCGCTGCACGAAGTCGTCGTTGGCGGCACCGGCGCCCGTGCCGGCGTCTTCGTCGGAGAGCCGTGAACCGTCGCGGCGGGTTCCGCCGAAGCCGTACGGCGACACCGGCGATTGCAGCGTGAGCGAGAGCACCGGGTGGTCGAGTGCGTATTGCAGCACGACGCCGCCGCCCATCGACCAGCCGACGAGGTGCGCCTCGGAGACTCCGAGGGCCTGCAGAGTCGCGTGGAGGTCGTCGCTGAAGTCGCGGACACCGCGGGTGGCGTCGATCGGAGTGTGCTCGGTGCGGCCGAAGCCGCGCAGATCGACCGCGAGCACACGCAGCTCGCTCGGCAGGTCCTGCATGATCTCCTGCCAGAACAAGGAGGAGGAGACGTTGCCGTGCACGAAGACGATGGTGTGGTCGGCCGTCGTGCCGGGGTCGTCGCCAGCGCGTTCGAGAACGTTGACACCGAGCCGGTCCGTCTCGACCAGACGTGCGGTGATGCCGTCGAAGAGTGTCATGGCAGGTCCTCCGTGTCGCTCAACGGTGCTCCCGTACACCGGTTCCGACTCTAACGCGCGCCCCTAGCGGCCGCACTCAGGCTTGCCCTGCAGCGCGGCTCCGCGCGCCCGCAGCGCAGACCGGCGGACGGCGCCCCACCATCGCTTTCGTTCGCGCCCGCGGCCCGCCTTCCGCCGAACGACGCCGCCGGGCGGATGTCAGGGGTGGTTCGTAGACTGAGGGCATGACGGATGCCACGACCTCGCTGCCCCCGATCGCGATCATCGGTGCGGGCTCGATGGGGGGAGCCATCCTCCGCGGTCTCGTCGCCGCGGGGCTCACCGGCGGCGGAGTCACCGCGACCAATCGCTCGATCGCGAAGGCCGCGGAGCTCGCCGACCTGGAGGGCGTCACGAGCGTCGCCCTCGAAGCGCAGCCGGCCGGAAACGCCCATGCCGTGGCATCCGCCGACATCGTGCTCATCGGCGTCAAGCCCGCAATGGTGCCCGACCTGCTGATCGACATCGCCCCGCACCTCCGACCCGGCTCGGTGGTGGTGAGCCTCGCGGCCGGTGTGACGCTCGAGACCTTCGCTCACCACCTCGGCGACGACGTCGCCACGCTGCGGTCGATGCCCAATACCCCGTCTCTCGTCGGCAAGGGCGTCACGGGTCTCGCGGCGGGTCCCGCGGCATCCGAAGACGATGTCGCGGTCGTGCGCGCCCTCTTCGAGACGGTGGGGTCGGTCGTCGAGGTGCCCGAGGCGCAGATCGACGCGCTGTCCACCATCTCCGGTTCCGGCCCGGCCTACGTCTTCCTCCTGGTCGAGGAGTTCACCAAGGCCACCGTCCGCATGGGCTTCGACCTCGACCAGGCGCGACTGCTCGCCGAGCAGACCTTCATCGGTGCGACGGCCCTGCTGGCCGCCTCCGACGTCGACCCCGCAGAACTCCGCCGTCGCGTCACGAGTCCGAAGGGCACGACCGAGCGGGCGATTGCGGTTCTGCAAGAAGCGCGCTTCGACGACACGTTCACCGTCGCCGCCGAGGCCGCCCTCGCCCGTGCCGAAGAACTGGCCGCCGGGGGCTGAGCCATGCGTCTGCGGTTCTCAGGCCCGATCTGGTTCTGGCGCGGTCCCGCGCCGTTCCACTTCGTCACCGTGCCCGAGACCGAGGCGGCGATGATCGCCGAGATCGCGCCCGTGGTGACGTACGGCTGGGGCATGATCCCGGCATCCGTCACGATCGGTGCGACGACCGTGACGACCGCGCTCTGGCCCAAAGACGGCGGATACATCGTGCCGGTCAAGAAAGCGCTGCAGGATGCCGAGGGTCTCGCGCTCGACGACGAGGTCGAGGTCGTGCTCGACATCGACGCCTGACGCGGGTCGTCTCTCGCGAGAAACGCCCCCGCAGCGAGGAACGCCCCGCCGAGGCGTTTCGCCAAGCGGAAAGCGTCTCTCGCGGCGGAAAGAAGCCGGCCGGTCGGACGCGGTGCGCGCCGGGCGAGATACGACCGGTTCAGCGGTCGAGCGCCGCGAAACGCTCGATGTCGGAGTTCGTGCCCGAGACGATGATGAGGTCGTGATTGGTCACGACGGTGTTGGCCTCGGCGTACCGGAACGGGCGCCCCGGGCTCTTCACGCCCACGACGGTGACGTTGTACTTCGAGCGCACGCCCGACTCGTTCAGTCCCACCCCGCGCACCAGTTTCGGCGGGTACATCTTGGCGAGCACGAAGTCGTCGTCGAAGCGGATGAAGTCCAGCATCCGCCCGCTCACGAGGTGCGCGACGCGCTCGCCGGCCTCGGCCTCGGGGTAGATGACGTGGTTCGCCCCCACGCGGGCGAGGATCTTGCCGTGCGACTGCGAGACCGCCTTCGCCCAGATCTGCGGCACCTTCAGGTCGACGAGGTTCGCCGTGATGAGCACCGACGCCTCGATGAGCGACCCGACGGCCACGACCGCGACCTGGAAGTCCTGGGCGCCGATCTGGCGGAGCGCGTCGATGTTGCGGGCGTCGGCCTGGACGGCATGGGTGACGCGCTCCGACCACTTCTGCACGAGTTCGAGATTGCCGTCGACGGCGAGCACATCGCGGTCGAGTCGGTCGAGCTCTCCCGCGCACGCCGCGCCGAATCGGCCGAGACCGATCACCAGGACGGGCGCGTCGCTGCGAATCCGTTCAACCAACGATCGGCCTTTCCACGGGCAGCGCATACAGCTGCGATCGAGAAGCCGCGGCGACCGCCGCGGCGAGAGTCACAGTACCAATGCGCCCCATGAACATCGTCGCCGACATGACGTATACGGCAGGGTCGGGCAGCTCCGCCGTGAGCCCGGTCGAAAGCCCCACCGTCGCGAAGCCCGAGATGACGTCGAACAGCACGTATTCGATGGGGGCGTCGGTGATGCGGCTGATGGTGACCGTCGAGATCGCGACGATGGTCGCGCCCCAGGCGACGACCGAGAGGGCGACCCGCTGGACATCGCTCGGGATGCGCCGGCCGAAGGCCTGGACGGACGGACGTCCCTTCGCCTCGGAGAACACCGCCAGGGCCAACACGGCGAGGGTTGTGACCTTGATGCCGCCGGCGGTGGAGGCCGAGCCCCCGCCGACGAACATGAGCATGGAGCCGACTATGAGGGTCGCGCCGTTCAGGTCGCCGACGTCGATGACGCTGAAACCGCCCGACCTCGTCATCGCAGAGAGGAAGAACGCCTGGAACGTGGTGTCCCATGCATCCATGCTCCCGAATGTGAGGGGGTTGTCGTATTCCAGAAGCAGGATGAACCCCGCGCCGAGCACGAAGAGGATGACCGTGGTGATCAGCGTGAGCTTCGTGTGCAGCGACCACAGCCGGAAGCGCCAATGGTGCCGCCACAGGGTGAAGATGACGGGGAAGCCGATCGAACCGAGGAACACACCCAGCATCAGCACCGTCAGGAGGAAGTAGTCCTGCGCGAAGGGGGTGAGCCCGTCGGCGTTCGGAACGAATCCGGTGTTCGTGAACGCCATCGCCGCGTAATAGGGCGCCTCCCAGAGGGCGACCAGGGGGTCGATCCCGCCGACCACGAGTGCGGGGTAGATGAGCACGGTCAACCCCGCCTCGATGACGAGGGTCGACAGCGCCACCGTGCGCAGCAGCTGACCGACCTCGCCCAGGCGCACGGTCTGGCCCTCGTTGACCGGCCCGCCGTGGGCGCGGAGCGGGTTGCTGTCGCCCGCGGCGATGAGCTTCGCCCGCAGCCCCAACCGCTTGGAGATCACCAAACCGAGGATGGATGCCAGGGTGAGTACACCGAGGGCGCCGACGTTGACGCCGACGTAGGTGATCGCGTGGCCGAGCGGCGACCAGTGCGAGTACATGTCGACGGTCGAGAGCCCGGTCACGCAGATAGTCGACACCGCGGTGAAGAGGGCATCGGCCAACGGTGTGACCTGGCCGTCGGCCGCAGCGGCGGGAAGGGAGAACAGGGCGGTGAACAGCAGGATCAGCGTCACGAAGACCAGGACCGCGAAACGCGCGGGAGAGGCGGTCGTCAGGTTGCGCAGACGATCCCATGCCGTGAACGCGATGCGACGTAGTCGCACCGGCAATCGCACCTCGTTCGGCGTCGCCGCCATGCGCCGCTCCCTTCGGTGCCCGAACCCGAATCATGGTACTCGGGCCGGGGCTTGGCTAATCTGATGCCATGGCGGACATCTTCGATGTGATCGCTGACGGAACGCGTCGCGACATCCTTCAGCTGCTCCTGGACCGGGCGACCGGTGGCGAGCGCGGAACCAGCGTGTCGCAGATCGTCGCGGCCCTGGGCGTCAGCCAACCCACCGTCTCGAAGCACCTCAAGGTGCTGCGGGAGGCCGAGTTGGTGTCGGTTCGCGAGATGGGGCAGCACCGCTACTACAGCCTCGCCGTCGCGCCCCTCGACGAGGTCGACGACTGGCTGGTCCCCTTCTTCTCCATCGACGAAGACAACGAGCCGGCTCTCCCGGAGTCCGCCGTGCACGCGGCCGAGGTGGTCGGCCGCGCAGCAGCGTCCGTGAAGCACTCCTTCTCGACGGCGCTGCGCAAACTCCCCGGGCGGTGATCTCCCGGCGGAGATGACCACGGATGCCATCGCGTGCGGCATCCGGAATGCACACCCGTCACAGGCGGCGCACCGGTTTACAGCCGTCACGCCCAGACTCTAGAGTGTGGTCAGCATCAGGGTGAGTCCACCCGGAACGAGGGGTGAACGATGGCCGAGCTGCCCGACGTGCGGTTCCTGACGGTCGCCGAGGTCGCCGAGCTCATGCGCGTATCGAAGATGACGGTCTACCGACTCGTGCACGCCGGCGAACTTCCCGCGGTACGCTTCGGACGCAGCTACCGTGTGCCCGAATCGGCGGTCGCGGCGCTCGTGCAGCGACCGGTGTCCGACGTCGGCTAGACTGATCCGAGGCTTTTTTCCATCGCCTGCTGTTCCCGGGGGCCGAAATCGGCACCCAGACCCCGACTTAGTGAGGTTTTCCGTGGGTTCTGTCATCAAGAAGCGCCGTAAGCGCATGGCGAAGAAGAAGCACCGCAAGCTGCTTCGCAAGACTCGTCACCAGCGCCGCAACAAGAAGTAAAGCGGCTACCACACCGAGCGCCTGTCCGATGTGACGGGCGCTTCGTGTATCCGTCGCGGGTTCGTGACGCTCGGGCATCCCGGTCGTCGCCTCGCCCCTTCAGGAGGAGAAGCATGCAGTCCATCACGGTCCACGACCTGCACGCGGGGCGTGAGCGCCCCCTGATCGACGTGCGCGAAGAGCACGAGTTCGCTGCGGGCCACGTGCCCGGCGCGGTGAACCTGCCCATGTCGAGCCTGGGCGAGCACCTCGACGAGCTGCCGGCCGAGCCGTTCGACGTGATCTGCCAGATCGGCGGCCGATCGGCGCGAGTGGCCGAAGCGCTCGCCGCGCGTGGTCACGACGTGACGAACGTCGAGGGTGGCACGGGTGAATGGGTCGCGGCGGGATACGCCGTCGAGTCCTGAGCGCGTCCGATCCTCCTAGGATGGAGGCGTGACAACCCTCACGCTGATCGGCAAGCCCGACTGCCATCTGTGCGACGTGGCCGAGCAGATCGTCGAGACGGTCGTCGCCGATCTTCCCGCGAGTCTCGCCGAGCGCGTCGAGATCGAGCAGGCCTCGATCACCGACGACGCGGCGCTGCACGCCGTGTGGTGGGAGAAGATCCCGGTCGTGCTCATCGACGGCGAACTGCACGCCCACTGGCGAGTGTCCGCCGACCGTCTGCGAGCCGCGCTCATCGCGGCGGATTCCGAAGGAGCCTCCTCGTGAGCATCCGTCACATCGTCCTCTGGAAGCTCGCGGCCGACGACGCCGACACCCGGGCACTGCACGCCGAGCAGATCGCCGACAAGCTCCTCGCCCTCCGCGAGATCGTGACCGAGATCGACCAGATCGAGGTGGGCCGCAACGTCGTCAATCCCCAGTCCAACTGGGACGTCGCGCTCGTGAGCGAGTTCGCCGACGCCGCCGCCCTCGAGCGGTACCAGGTGCACCCGGCGCACCAAGAGGTCGCGGAGTTCGTTCGCTCCGTCGTCGCAGAGCGCTCCTGCGTCGACTACCCGTTCTGATCACCGCTCGGCCGGCGCCCGGGACTCCCTCTCCCGCGAGTGCATGCTGCAGGGTGCCGTGCGGTGCGATACCGCGCCCCGAATGCGCAGCCGCCGTCAGTCCTGGGAGAGGACGCTCGCCGGCACGGCTGCGAGAGCGATGCGCACGCGGGCGTCGTCGTCCAGGCGTCGTTCCGCAGGGTGTTCGACCACGACGCGGCTGCCGTCGGCGGTGAGGACGGTCGAACGGCGCATGCTGCCGAGGAACGTCGTCTCCTCGACGATGGCATCCACCCCCGGCGTGTCCGCGTCGACGAGCACCACGTTCTCGGGTCGTACCACCACCTCGCAGTGACCGTCGTGCGCCGTACCGGCGAGGGGCAGGCGCTGGCCCCAGACCTCCACGACAGCGCCCTCGACGATCCCCGGCACCGTGCTGACCGGCCCGAGGACCTCGGCGACGGCGGCATCTCCGACACGTCCGTAGACGTCGGTGGGGGAGCCCCGGGCGATGATCCTTCCCTCGTCCATCACGACGAGTTCGTCGGCGACGGCTGCGCCCTCGGCGGTATCGCGTGTGGCCCAGAGGGTCGTCACTCCGCGCTCGCGCAGTTCACGGACCAGGCGATCACGCGTCTCGGCGCGGGCGGTGGTGTGAAGCGCTGCGAGTGCGTCGTCGAGCACGAGGGCTCGCGGGCGGGATGCGAGGACCCGCGCTACCGCCCAGCGCTGGCGGTCGCCGAGAGCGAGCCGGGAGACGGCGGCATCCGATGCCTCCAGCCCGACGAGCTCGCACAGGCGGTCCGTCTCGAGGTCGGGGTCGACGACGCCGGCATGACGAGCCGCCGCCGCGATCGACGCGCGCACGCGGAAGAAGCGCGGGGCCGCCGCACGGTCCGCCACCCCGGGCAGGCGCGGGGCCGCAGCGCCCGTGCGTCCCTCGACCTGCACCGTTCCCCCGTCGCAGCGCTCGGCGCCGGTGGCGAGTCTCAGCAGCGTCGAGGCCCCGCATCCCGACGGGCCGACGATCGCCGCGATCCGACCCGCCGCGATCTCGAGGTCGATGTCGTGCAGTACACGGACGCCCGCGCGATCACGGCTGACCCCGCGGAAGACGATCGACCAGCCCCGGGGGCGTGGCGCACGCCCGGTTGCCGCGGGTTCCACGGGCGTGACGGCGACCATGCGCCCACGTTAGGGGTCGCCAGTGACACGCGAACGCCCGGGGAGTGAACCCCGGGCGTCGCTCGGTCGAATCGTGGACGTCGGTGCTTACGGGGCCAGGCGGGTCGGTCCACGGAACAGGTAGGTGACTTCGCGGATGGACGACTCGCCCAGCAGAAGCATGAGGACGCGCGCCAGGCCCATGCCGAACCCGCCGTGCGGCGGGGCGCCGAAACGGAAGAAGTCGAGGTAGAAGTCGAGGTGCTCGGGGTCGAGACCCTTCTCCTTCGCCTGCTCGATCAGCACGTCGACGCGGTGCTCGCGCTGGGCGCCCGTCGTGATCTCGACCCCGTTGAAGAGCAGGTCGTACGACTTCGTCAGCCCGGTCTCTTCGTCGCGCATGTGGTAGAAGGCGCGGATCTCGGGGTGGTAGTCGGTGATGAAGACGAATTGGTGGCCATACGTCTCGGCCACGTGCGCCGCGATCTGGCGTTCGCCCTCGGGATCGAGATCGCCGTCTGTGCGCGGGATGTCGTATCCGCGGGCGGCGACGATCTCGCGCGCCTCGGCGAGGGGGATGCGGGGGAAGGGCAGCGACGGCACCTGCACCTCGACGCCGAACAGCTCCTGGATCTCGGCGCCGTGCTTGTCGGCGACGGCCTGGAACGCCGTCTGGAGCAGTTCCTCCTGCATGCGCGCGACGTCGTCGTGCGAATCGATCCAGCTGATCTCGGCGTCGATCGAGGTGAACTCGGTCGCGTGGCGGCTGGTGAAAGAGGGGTCGGCGCGGAAGGCGGGGGCGATCTCGAAGATCTTGCCGAAGCCGGCGACCTGGGCCATCTGCTTGAAGAACTGCGGGCTCTGAGCGAGGTAGGCGGTCTTGTCTTCGAAGTAGGGCACCTCGAACAACTCGGCGTTGGACTCCGAGGGGGATGCCATGAGCTTGGGGGAGTGGACCTCGATGTAGTCGCGCTCGACCCAGTACGTGCGCATGGCGTGCTCGAGGGTGGTCTGCACGCGGAAGATGAGGTTGTTGCGGCGCTGACGCAGGTCGAGGAAGCGCCAGTCCATACGCTTGTCGGGGCTGCTGTCGGCGGCGATGGGCGTCTCGGGGTTGGCGGCGGCGGCGATGACGAGCTCGCCGACCTTGATCTCGACTCCGCCGAGCTTGACGCGCTCGTCGTGCTTGAGCTCGCCGCGGACGGTCAGGAAGGTACCGGTGGCGAGGGCGCCGATCGTCTCGGTCAGCGCGAGCGCGGCGGCATCCTGCTCGATCTCCTCGGAGGGGCGCGTCGCGGGGTTCACCAGCTGCACGGCGCCGGTCTCGTCGCGGAGGACGACGAACTGCACCTTCTTCTGATCGCGCACGGTTTCGACCCATCCCGACACCTCGACGGCGCCGGCGGGGAGGGATTTCAGCTGGTTGACCAGGACGCGTTCGCTCACGATCGACCATCCTACGTGCGCCGGTCGCGCGGCACCGGGACCCTGGCGCGGGCATCGCGGCATCCCTCCGCTCGGGGCCAACCCCCAGGATTCGCGCGCGCCCGGGCTCTAGCCTGAAAGGGGCGCCCGTTCGGGCGGCCGATCACCGAGCGCGAAGGCACCCGATGACCGACACCACACTCACCCTTTCTCTTCTCCGAGCCGGCTCCGGCTCCGGCGAGGGGCAGTCGTGGCTGACGTCGCTGGCCGACTGGACCGTCTCGCTCATGGAGATCATCGGCCCCGTGGGTGCGGGCGTGGCCATCGCGCTCGAGAACCTCTTCCCGCCGCTGCCCAGCGAGGTCGTTCTGCCGATGGCGGGGCTGACCGCCAGCCGCGGTTCGTTCACGCTCTTCGAGGCCCTGCTGTGGACGACCATCGGATCGGTCGTCGGTGCGTTCATGCTCTACGGCCTCGGCCGTTGGCTCGGAGCCGCGCGTCTGCGCGCCTTCGCCGCGAAGATGCCGTTGCTGCACCCCGAAGACGTCGATCGGACGGTGGCGTGGTTCGAGCGGCACGGCGGCAAGGCGGTGTTCTTCGGGCGGATGATCCCGATCTTCCGCAGCCTGATCTCCATCCCCGCGGGGGTGTCGAAGATGCCCATGTGGCGCTTCGGACTGCTCACGGGAGCCGGCAGCTTGATCTGGAACACGATCTTCGTGCTCTCGGGGTACCTGCTCGGCGAGAACTGGCACATCGTCGAGGAGTACGCCTCGATCCTGCAATACGTCGTGATCGCCGCGGTGGGTGTCGGTGTGGCCCTGTTCCTCTACAGCCGCATCCGTTCTCTCCTCGGAGCGCGCAAAGACGCCTGATCGCCCGCGGTATCTCCACGTCGAAGCAACCGGCGTCCCCGCTCAGTCAGACCACAGAACCCGCGCCTAGACTGGCTTCGTGACCGCCGATCGCCTGCATCTCGTGCGCCACGGAGAGGTCCACAACCCCCGTCGCGTGCTCTACGGTCGGCTCCCGGGATTCGGGCTGAGCGTCGCAGGACGCCAGATGGCCCGTCAGGCCGCCGCGTTCGTGCGCGGGCTCGACCGGCCCGTCAGCGCCCTGGTGGTCTCCCCGCTGCAGCGCACGCGCGAGTCGTCCGAGCCCTTCACCGAGATGTTCGGCGTCGACGCCTACATCGACGACCGGGTGATCGAGCCGACCAATGTCTTCGAGGGACGGCGCATGAAGCAGGCGCTGGCCAACCCCCTCAACTGGCGTCACCTCCACCGTCCGGCGGTGCCCAGCTGGGGCGAGCCGTACGAGCGCATCGTCGCCCGGATGACGGATGCCATGGCCGACGCCTGGGAGCGGGTGCCCTCGGGCGACGTCGTCGTCGTCTCGCACCAGCTGCCGATCTGGGTGACCCACCTCGCCCTCTCCCACCAACCCACCCGCCACGACCCCCGCAAGCGCCGGTGCGCGTTGTCGAGCGTGACGAGTTTCGAGCGGCGAGACGGCGCCGACGGCTCGACGCGCTGGGTCGAGGTGGCGTACGCCGAGCCGGCATCCACCGCCGGAGCCGTCGACGTAGGAGCCGTGTGATGCGCCGAATCCTCACCGCTGCGGGGTCTCTCGCCGCCGCCGCGGCCCTCGTGGTGGGCCTGGCAGCCTGCACCGCCGACCCGCTCGCCGATCAGTACCGCGCCGGTGACAACAAGGGCTACATCGCCGCGAACGGTTTCCAGACCGCTGAGATCCCGGCCGACCGTCGCGGGGAGCCTGTCGACTTCGCCGGCACGCTCGACGACGGTTCCACCGTGTCCAGCTCCGACTACGACGGCAAGGTGCTCGTGGTGAACTTCTGGTACGCCACGTGCGGCCCGTGCATCATCGAGGCGCCGCGTCTGGAGCAGGCGTACAAGACCTTCGAGGGGCAGGACGTCGCCTTCCTCGGCATCAACACCTACGACCAGCCCTCGACCGCGCAGTCGTTCGCGCGCGACCACGACATCTCCTACCCGAGCGCGATGGCCGTCAACGACGCCGAGCTGAAGCTGGCGTTCAACGACAAGACGCCGCTGAACGCCACCCCGACCACCCTCGTGCTCGACAAGCAGGGGCGCGTGGCGGCGCGCATCGTCGGCGAACTGCCCGAGGCCTCGATCCTCGAGGCGATCGTGCGCACCCTGGTCGCGGAGGGCGCGTGAATCCGGGAGCCCTCGTCTTCGACGGGGCGCTGTGGGTCGCCGTGCCCATCGCCCTGGCCGCCGGCCTCATCTCGTTCCTCTCGCCCTGCGTGCTGCCTCTCGTGCCGGGCTACCTGGGCTACATCGGCGGTGCGGTCGCCCCCCGAGGGGGCTCGGCATCCGCCGGTCGTGGCCGCCTGCTGGGCGGAACGCTGTTGTTCATCGCCGGGTTCACGCTCGTGTTCATGGCATTCAACGTGCTCGGAGGTGCCGCGGGGGCGTTCTTCACCCGCTACGGCGACGTGATCACGCGCGTCCTCGGCGTGGTGATCATCTTGATGGGGCTCGTGTTCATCGGCCTGTTCGGTGTAGCGCAGCGGTCGGTGCGGATGCAGGCCAAGGGCAATCTCGGTCTCGTCGGGGCGCCGCTGCTCGGTATCGCCCTCGGTGTCGGCTGGACGCCGTGCATCGGCCCGACGCTGACGGCCATTCTGTCGGTGTCGTACAACCTCGGAGACCCCGGTCGTGCCGCCCTGCTGGGGCTCGCGTACTCGCTGGGTCTCGGCATCCCCTTCCTCCTCCTGGCGCTCGGTTTCGGATGGGCGACACGGTCCGTCGCGTTCCTGCGCAAGCACATCCGCGCGGTCAACATCGTCGGGGGAGTCCTGCTCGTCGTTCTGGGACTCGCCATGGTGACCGGTGTCTGGGGCGCGTGGATGTCGTCCCTGCAGGGGGTGATGAGCGGTGTCCAGCTCCCCCTCTGATCCCTCGCGAAGGGAGCCCACGGACGGCGTCCTGCGCCCGTCCGACCACGCCGACTCCGCCGCGGCATCCGATTCCGACGACATCACCCAGCCGCGGTTGGGTGTCGTGGGGTGGGCTCGCTGGGGCTGGCGTCAGCTCACGTCGATGCGCACCGCCCTCGTGCTGCTGCTGCTTCTCGCGATCGCCGCCGTGCCGGGCTCGCTCGTGCCGCAGCGCACCGCGGATCCCAACGGTGTGACGCAGTACTTCACCGACAACCCCGACCTGGCTCCCGTGCTCGACAACCTGAGCCTCTTCGACGTCTACACCTCGCCGTGGTTCTCGGCCATCTATCTGCTGCTGTTCATCTCGCTGATCGGCTGCGTGCTGCCCCGCACCAAGCACCACTGGAAGGCTCTGCGCTCGCAGCCGCCGCGCACCCCCGCGCGCCTGTCGCGCCTCGACGATCACCGCACCCGCACGATCGCGGTCGACGGGGATCCGGATGCCGCGGCATCCGCCGCCGTCGACACCGCCGCAGCTCAGCTGCGAAAGAGCGGCTACCGGGTGGCCCGTTACGACGGTCGCGGGACGTTCTCGGTGTCGGCCGAGCGCGGCTACCTGCGTGAGACGGGAAACCTCGTCTTCCATGCGGCCCTGGTCGGCGTCCTCGTCGCGGTCGGTTTGGGTGGCGGTTTCACCTACACCGGGCAGCGCGTGCTCGTGGAGGGTCAGGCGTTCGCGAACAGCCTGCTCGACTACTCCTCGTTCAACCCGGGCCGCTTCGTCAGCGGCGACACCCTCACGCCCTACTCGATGACGCTCGACCAGTTCGATGTGAGCTACGTACCTCCCGGACAGCCCGGTGCCGGCCAGGCCGGCGACTTCGTCGCGCACGTGACCACCCAGGCTCCCGGTGGCGACCCGCAGGACGGCGAGGTGCGGGTCAACCACCCGCTCGACGTGCGGGGAGACCGCGTCTACCTCCTCGGAAACGGGTACGCGCCCACCGTCACGATCCGCGACGCCGACGGTCGAGAGGTGTTCCACGACTCGGTCGCCTTCCTTCCTCAGGATGCCAACATGACCTCGCTCGGCGTCATCAAGGTCGCCGACGGCCTGCCCGAACAGCTCGGCCTGCTCGGCTTCTTCTATCCGACGATGGACGTGCTGCCCTCGGGGGCGCTCACCTCCACCTTCGGTGACCTCGAGTATCCGGTGCTGACGTTGCGCGTCTACGAGGGCGACCTCGGCATCGACGACGGCACGCCCCGCTCGGTGTACACGCTCGATCCCTCGGGCATGACCCAGATCGCCGGCGGCGACAGCGGCAATCCGGCTATCCAGCTCATGCCCGGCCAGACGGAGGACCTCCCCAACGGCCTGGGCACCATCACGTTCGAGAACGAGGCCCCGGCCGGCGCGTCCGGCTACGACGGGTCGGTCAAGCGTTTCGCATCGCTGTCGATCCACCGGGATCTGGCGGGACCGTGGGTGCTCGCGTTCGCCCTGCTCGCGCTATTCGGCCTGCTCGCGGCACTGTTCGTTCCGCGCCGACGCATGTGGGTCAAGGCCACCCCGTCCTCGAACGGGGTGTCGATCGAGTACGCGGGCCTCGCGCGCGGCGAGGACCCGACCCTCGCCGCGGCCGTCGACCAACTCGTCGAGAAGCACGGCACCGCCCTGCCAGCCCAGAGCCGGCCCGACACCGACGCGCGCCCGCGACCGACCGGTCCCGAGGCCGGATCACCCACACCTCCGCAGAGCCAGCCCGACACCGGAAAAGTAGACTGAGACCATGCCCGGAACCGACCCGCTTCTCCTCGACGAGATCTCCCTCCTCTTGGTGTGGACGGCGGTCGCCATCTATGTGCTGGCGTTCATCGCCTACGCCATCGACCTCGCGCGTCGCTCCGACCTCGCCCTGAAGGCGAAGGACGAGGTCGTCGCGCGCGAGCTCGTCACCGCGGGCGGTGGGGGAGTGATCTCCTCGGGCGGCTCGGCTTCGGCATCCACCGCCGTGTCGAAGCCGCGCTACCTGTGGGCTCGCCTGGGTACGGTGCTGACGACCCTCGGGTTCGTGTTCCACCTCGTCGCGACCGTCCTGCGCGGCATCGCGGCCGAGCGGGTGCCGTGGTCGAACATGTACGAGTTCGCCCTGACCGGTCTGCTGCTCATCGTCGCCGTCTACCTCGTCGTGCTGACGCGCTACGACCTGCGCTTCCTCGGTTCGCTCATCACGGGGCTCGCGGTGCTGCTGCTCGGTGGTGCGACGCTGGCGTTCCACGTCGAGGTCGTTCCGCTGGCCGATCCGTTGAAGTCGGTCTGGCTGGTCGTGCACGTGTTCGTCGCGAGCCTTGCGACGGCGCTGTTCGCCCTGGCCTTCGGACTGTCGGTCGTGCAACTCATCCAGGCGCGGCGCGAGCGCAAGCTCGCCGAGGCGCCGGCGGATGCCGAGCCGAAGCGCAGCTTCTTGCGCACCGTGCCGTCGGCCGACGCCCTGGAGTCGCTCGCCTACCGCTTCGCCATCGTCGGCTTCATCTTCTGGACCTTCACGCTCATCGCAGGCTCCATCTGGGCGAACGACGCGTGGGGCCGCTTCTGGGGCTTCGACACCAAAGAGGTCTGGACCTTCGTCATCTGGGTGCTCTACGCCGGGTACATCCACGCCCGAGCGACCCGCGGCTGGCGCGGCACCCGTTCGGCGTGGCTGTCGATCATCGGCTTCACCGCGGTGCTGTTCAACTTCACGATCGTCAACGTCTTCTTCAAGGGCCTGCACGCCTACAGCGGCCTGACGACGTAAGCGACCGGCCCGCCGTGCAACGTACGCGCGGGTGTGCGGCGCACGCGGCCGTTGCGGTTACGCGGGCATTCCTCCGTTGATCGTCCAAGACACGCCGCGCTGCGGGTCGTCCCACGGCGTGTCTTGGACACTCGAATTGATGCCTGCACGAGCGTGGCGGGTGCGGCGTCGCGGACCTGAGTCACGGCACCCAGTCGTGTTGAGTGTCCAAGACACGCCGGGCGATCAGCGGGCAGGCGGCGTGTCTTGGACACTCAACGGGCTCGTTCGGCCAGGAGCGCTCGCCGAACCGGGGCGACGACGTCCTGCGCAGGCGTGTCGAGGTGGTGAGCGACCACGCGGATCAGGGTCCACCCCTCGTCGGCGATGGCGCGCCACCGGTCGGCATCCCGACGGAATTGCTCGGTGTCGGCGTGTTGACGACCGTCGTATTCGACGGCTACGCGCTGCTCGGGGTAGGCCAGGTCGAGCCGTGCAACGAAGGTGCCGGTGGTGGTGCGCAAGGTCCAATTGAGCTCGGGCTCGGGGAGACCGGCCCGGACCAGGATCAGACGCACTTGTGTCTCCCGTGGGGACTCGGAACCGGGTCGCACGAAATCCACCGCCTCGCGCAGCGCGACGGCACCGCGGCGTCGTGCCCTCAGCGCGGCGTCGGTGAGGTCCTCGACCGACTCGCCCTGCGACAGAACCCAGTCGCCGGCCGCCACCAGGTCGTCTATCCGCAGCAGGGAACCGAGCTGCGCCCAGGTCTCGACGCGGGTGGGGGCCGGCAGATCGCCGATCAGGGTGACGCCGTCCTGGGGGAGTTTCAGCCGATGTCCCACGACGCCGCGAGCGCGAGGTTCGCGAGTGGGCGGAATCGCGCCGACGTGGAGTTCGTCTCCGTGACGGAAGGGGAGGGGCATGCCCCAGAGCGTCGCGGCGGTGGTGTGGCTGAAGAACTGCCCGCCCGTGATCCGGGGCAGGTAGGCCTGGCAGCGATCCGCAACAGACTCGAGCGATTCCTCCCGCGCGACGCGCACGCCGTGGAACGGCGCCCGGAGGTCACCCGCGGCGAGGCGTCGACGGGGGATACCGAGGACATCCGCCTCTCGAACATGGAAGGCGGTGCCCAGGTCGGGCGGGAGCGGTCGAGTTCGCATCCCGCTAGCAGACAGCGTGTGCCGAGCGATGTCGCGCGGCGCCCCTCCCGCCTGTGGATAACAACCCTGGGGAGGACCTCCGCTCACGCTCGCCCGCGTCCCGATCGAGCAATGAGTGTCCTAGACATGCCGTGTCCGGCGTGATGACACGGCGTGTTCTGGACACTCGACGGGGGTTTCGGGCGCGGAGGGAGTCGGCCCGGTCGGCCCGGCGTCGCGCCCGCCCGCGTCTCGATCGAACGTTGAGTGTCCAAGACATGCCGTGTCCGGCGTGATGACACGGCATGTTCTGGACACTCGACGGGGGTTTCGGGCGCGGAGGGAGTCGGCCCGGTCCGCCCGGCGTCGCGCTCGCTTGTTGCGTTCGCCCGGCGCCATCCGACCAGCCGTCGCGCGGGCCCGCCCCCACCCGCCCGGGTCGCGTGCCGGCCCCCACCCGCCCGGGGTCGCGCGCTCGCCCGCGGGGCTGCGGGCTGCGCGGTTAGGCGGGCAGTGCGGCGGCGCGGGCGGATGTCGTACGGCGACGAACCACGATCAGCGTCGTGACGATCAGCGAGAGCACTGCCCACACCACGAACCCCGCGATTCCGGCGGCGACGCCGCCAGATGACGACAGGGCGCCGAGCATCGCGTCGTATACCGGCGCAGTGGGCATCAGGGCGGCGGCCGCGGCGAGGGCGGGAGGCACGGTCGAGACGATGGTCGCTCCGAGCGCGAGTGCGCCGATGACGGCGGCCACCCAGCGCCCGGCGCCCCCGAACACGGCGACGAGCGCTTGGTGCACGGCTGCGAAGGCGACTCCCGCGGCGATGCAGATCAGGGCGAAGAGGGCCCAGTCGCCCCAGTCGTAACGGGATGCCACCTGCACGACCGCCGCGACCAGCAGGCCTTGCGCGGCGCCGACGCCGGCCGCCGGCAGGAAGCCTCGCAGAGCGACGAGGGCAGAGGGTCGACGGCTCGTCAGCGCCCGTGCCGAGACGGCCTGGAATGCCACGAACGAGGCGAGCCCGCCGAACCACAGCACCGCCATCGCCAGGAGGGGGACCGCCGCAAGGCCGAAGAGGGAATCGCTCGCGCCGGTCGCGGAGACGGGGTCGGCGACCACGTCTGCGAGAGTGGCCGCTTCCGCGTCGGTGTAGGTCGGTAGCTGGGACACGGCGGTGTCGAGGCCGTCGGCGAGCGATGTCGTTCCAGATGCCACCTGGTCGACGCCGTCGGCGAGTTGACCGGCACCGTCGGCGGCGCCCTGCGCGCCGGTCGCGAGTTGGGAGGCGCCGTCGGTGGCGCCCTGCGCGCCCGTCGCGAGCTGCGAGGCGCCGCCAGCGGCACCCTGGGCGCCCGTGGCGAGCTGCGCGGCCCCGTCACGCGTCTGGTCGAGGCCGCCGGCCAGTTGCGAGGCGCCGGAGCTCAGCGCGTTCGCACCGGTACCCAGCTGTCGCGCACCGTCGCCGAGCCCGGTCGCGCCGGTTGCGACACCGTCGATGCCGCCGGCGATCGCGTTCAGGCCGCTCTCGGCGTCGCGTGCGCCGAGGGCCAGGCCCGCGGCTCCGTCGGCCAACTGTGCGTTGGCGTCGGCGATGGTGCGGACGCCGGCGGGAAGCTGGGCCGCCTGTCGGGCGATCTGCCCGATGTCCGTCACGGTCTGCTGGGCCCGCGGGAGTGCGGCGTCGGCCCGGTCGGAGGCGACGCGCAACTGCGCGCACAGCTCCGGGCTGGTTCTCGCATCGCAGGCGTCCGCCAGACGCCGCAGATCGGCTGCGGCGGTGACGAGCGCGTCATCGACCTGCGGGGCCGCATCGGCCACGTCATTCGCCGCCTGCTCGAAGCCCGGAGGAATGGCGTCGGCGATCTGTCCGACCTGATCGGCGAGCTGGCGGTTGCCCTCGGCGATGCCGTCGGCGCCGCCGGCGAGTCGCCCGACTCCGGCCGCGGCGTCGCGCGTGCCGGTGGCGAGCTGGGCGGCACCGCCGGCGAGCTGATCGGCGCCATCGGCCAGTCCCGTCGCACCGCTCGAGATCTGGTCGGCCCCGCCCGAGAGCTGGCCCGCCCCGGCCGCGAGCTGGCCCGCACCGTTCGAGAGGGCTCCCGCACCGGTGGCGAGCTGACCGACGCCACCCGAGAGCTGATCGGCCCCGGTGGCCAGCTGGCCGACGCCGCTGGAGAGGGCGTCGGCGCCGTCGGAGAGCTGGCCCACACCGTCCTGCAGTCCGTCTGCACCGGTGGCGGCCTGCGAGGCGCCGTCGGCGAGCTGGCGCGCGCCACCGGCTGCCTGACCGAGCTGGTCGCCGAGCGTGGTGAACCCGAGGAACACGTTCTTCAGATACTGCGAGGACAGTTCGCTGCCATAGACGCTGGACGCGGTGGATGCCAACTGCGCGGTGATCGCGCCGTCGACGACGCGTGCGTCGGGCGCCGTCTGCACATCGATCGTGGCCTTCTCGGGTGTCTCGCCGGGGCGGGTGGAGAGGGACGCGGCGGTGAAGTTCTCGGGGATCGTCACGACGGCGGTGTACGTGCCGTCAGCGAGACCCGTCGCGGCATCGTCGTCGTTCGAAATGACCCAGTCGATGTTACTGGGCTGGTCGTCGGCGCCCTTGACCAGCCCGCCGGTGAGCTGCCGGCCGAGCGGGACGAGCTGGCCGTTGAGCTCGACGGCCTTGTCGTCGTTGACGATCGCGGCCGTGATGTTCTCGAGCCGGTCGGTGGGGTTGTACAGCGCGCCGACGAGGATGCCGCCGATGACGGCGGGCAGGAGCAGGACGCCGATCAGCGTCAGCCAGGTGACGGGGCGGCGTGAGCGGGAGCGCTCGACGGGGAGAGTCATGCGAACACCTCGGAGATATCGGCGAAGGATTCCGGTTTTGTCTGTTCGGTCGGATGCTGACGGCGCCGGGTCGGAAGGGCGAGGGAAGTCACATCGGGCCGCTGCGCCTCCGCGAGCAGGGCGAGGGCTCGGCGTTCGTCGCGCGCCGAGACGATGAGGGTGAAGGGCGACGAGGCATCGACGTCTCGCTCGCGCGCCGCGGTCGCGGCCCGACGCAGCACCTGCGCGACCTCGTCGCGGGCATCGTCGTCGAGGCGGTCGATGTCGGACACCACGACGATGCGCGCTCCGCCGCTGACGGCGTGCACGATCTCGGCGCCGGCGGTTGCGGGATCGTCGAGCAGGGCGACGCCGACACGTGCACGCACGGCGCCCGCGCGCTCGGGCACGAGCAACCCGTCGACCCGCAGCTTCCCCTCGATCTTCGACAGGCGCCCGGCCACAGCGAGCAGCAGGGTGCGGGTGGTGGGCGTCTCGCCCGTGACCAACAGTGTCCCGCCGTACCCGACGCGAATCGAGACATCGCGGAACACCGGCTGTTCGGCATCCGAGGCCTCGGCCGTGCGCAGATCGTCGGCGGCGACGGCCATCGCCGGTTCGGCGGGCCAGTCGGAGAGGCGCACCTCGCGCTCGACGGCCTCGCCCTCGACGTCGAACTTGGGGAGCAGCCGGTCGAGCCAGCGCGGCATCCACCAGGCCTTGTCGCCGAGCAGGGCGAGTACGGCGGGCACGAGTGTCATGCGCACGAGGAAGGCATCGACGGCGACGCCGACGGCGAGGCCGAGCGCGATGGGCTTGAGGCTGGAGTCGCCCTCGGGGACGAACGCCACGAAGACGGCGAACATGATGACGGCGGCCGCGACCACCACGCGGGCGGATGCCGCGAACCCGCTGCGGACGGCGCCGAGCGCGACCTCACGTGCTGTTCGTCCGTCGCGACGCGCGTGCACGTAGTCCTCTCGCATGCGCGAGACGAGGAACACCTGGTAGTCCATGGCGAGGCCGAAGAGCACGCCCATCACGACGATCGGCATGAAGCTGATGATGGGGCCGACCTTGGCGACGTGCAGTGCGTCGGCGAACCACCCCCACTCGAACACCGCGGCGACCACGCCGAAGGCGGCGGCGACCGACAGCAGGTAGCCGCCCGCGGCGGTGAGGGGCACCCAGATCGAGCGGAACACGATCATCAGCAGGATGAGCGACAGGCCGACCACGAAGAGGCCGAACGGCAGCAGTGCCGCCCCGAGCTGGTCGGAGATGTCGATCGTGACGGCGGTGTACCCGGTGACCAGGAGGCGCACGCCGAACTCGTCGTACAGGCGGTCTTCTTGCGCGCGCAGCTCGCGGACGAGATCGGCGGTGCGCGGGTCGTCGGGCGCGGTCTCGGGCACGATCTGCACGATGCCGGTGTCGGCGGTCTCGTTCGGAGTCGCCAGCGCGACCTCGGCGACGCCGGGGATCTTCGCGATCTCATCGCCGATGTCGGTCATCAGGGTGAGCGGGTCGTTGCTCGTGACGATGGTGCCGGTCATGATGAGCGGGCCGTTGGCACCCGGCCCGAAGTATTCGTCGGTCAGCTCGTACGCCACGCGGGCCTCGTCACCCTCGGGCAGTTGTCCGGCGTTCGGGAGGGTCAGGGCGAGGGATGCGGCGGGGATCGCCGCCGTGCCCAGGAGTGCGACGATGGCGACGGTGGTGACCACGGGACGCCGTGTCACCAGCCCCACCCAGCGCTTCGCGGGTCCGTTGCGCTGAGCACGGATGGCCGCGGTCGCGGCCTTCTCTTCACTCTCGGCCGCAGCCCGGGCGGCCTCAGCGGGGTCTTCGTCGGTCGCGACGCCCCGGGCGCGCTTCTTGGGCCGCTTGTACCCCCACCCGACCACGCGATGACCGGCGAAGCCCAGCAGCGCCGGAGTCAGGGTCAGCCCGACGCACACCGCGATCGCGACCGCGACCGATGCGGCGATGCCCATTGTCGTCAGGAACGGGATGCCGGCGAAGCTCAGCCCGATGAGGGCGATGAGCACGGTGATGCCGGCGAAGACGACGGCCGATCCCGCGGTGCCAACGGCGCGCGCGGTCGACTCCTCGGGGTCCATCCCCGCCCGGGTCTGGTCTTGATGTCGCGACACGATGAAGAGGGCGTAGTCGATGCCCACCGCAAGTCCCAGCATGACCGCCAGCAGCGGCGTGGTCGCCGACACGGTGGCGAAGCCCGTCGCGATGAAGATGAGGCCGATCGAGAGGGCCACGCCCAGGATCGCCGTGGCCAGCGGCATGCCGGCCACGAGGAACGAGCGGAACGTCATCATCAGCACCAGCGCGGCGATGAGCACCCCGAGGGCCTCGGTGAGGGTCGCTCCGGGAATCTCGGTGGCGAAGAGCTGGCCGCCGAGGACGGCCTGCGAACCGGAGGGGAGGGCGGAACCGAGGGCGGTGGCGGCGTCGCGGAGCCCATCTTCCGTGGCCTGGGGTACGGCGGTCGCCTCGCCGGAGAATTGGATGCGGACGATGGCCGCGCGGTCGTCGTCGGCGATGCCGCCCGCGATGCGCGAGTCGTAGGGATCGGTGACGGCCTCGACGAAGTCGAGCCCGCCGACGTCGGCGGTCGTCGTCGCGATGGCGTCTTGATACGCCTGGTCACGCACACTTGAGCCGTCGGCGGCGACGACGATGATCTCGGCGCTCGCCCCGCTCACCTGGGGAAAGGTGCGCTCGAGCATCTCGAGGCCCGCCTGCGACTCGGTGCCGGGGATCGTGAAGGTGTTGTCAGTGCCCTTCGCGAAGAGCGCGACCCCGCCCCCGGCGAGCACGAGCACCAGCAACCACGCGGTCAGCACGCGCCACGGGTGGCGGAACGACCAGCGACCCAGGGTGTACAGGAATGTCGACACGGTGGCTCCCACGATCGGTGAACGAGTCGATACAGCACCGTATCGGATACATCAATGTATCGTAGACCGAGATGGCGACGTCGAACCTGGACGTCACCCGAGGACAGGAGGTCGTGGATGACCGATTCCGCTCCCGCGACGACGCGGCGCCGAGAGAACACCCGCATCCGTCTGATGGACGCCGCAGCCGAGATGTTCGCCGAGGTCGGCATCGACGCGGCATCCGTCGAGGCCGTCTGCGAACGCGCCGGTTTCACCCGTGGTGCGTTCTACTCGAACTTCGCCTCGAAGGAGGAGCTGTTCCTGGCGCTGTGCGCGCGGTCGGCCGAGACCACCATCGCCGCCGTCCGCGACCGGGTCACGTCGATCGAAGATCGCGGTCTCGAGACAGCCGGCGACGTCCGGCAGCTCGTGCACGAAGTCCTCGAGGCGACGGGCGAGGACCGCCTCGACGTGCTCCTCGGAGCCGAGACGCGGCTGCAGGCGTTACGCAATCCCGAGTTCGCCCACGCCTACCTCGCCCTGAACCAGGGGCTCGGCGAGAGCGTCACGCAGCTCGTGCGCGACATCGCCGAGGTACGAGGCCTGGCGCTGCGCGTGCCCGCCGACGTCGCCACCGAGCTGCTGCTGTCGGTGTGGGTCTCCACCTCCGAGACGGCCCTGCTCACCCGTCAGGCGCCGGCGCTGTCGCGCTCGGGGCTGGCCGAACGGCTGGCGCAGGTGGTCGGGCTCATCCTCGAGTGACCTCGAGCAGGTCGTAGCAGCGGCGAAGGCGCGCCAGCCACCAGTCGCGCCGCTCGTCGGCGGCGGCCACGCGGTCGAGGTCGGCGGACGCGGGGCGGGGGCGTTCGAGCGACAGCAGGCCACCCCGGGCGACGAGCGGGGATGCCACGACGTCGGCCGCGAACAACGAGGCCGTGCCGAGCCCGCAGTCGAAGTCGAGCCGCGGCAGGGCCGCCGCGAGGGCGGCGCCCATCGACAGCCCGATCGAGGTATCCAGCGCGCTGGAGACGACCACCGGCAGCCCCGCCTTCGCGACGATGTCGATCGCCGCGTGCACCCCTCCGAGCGGCTGAGCCTTGATGACGAGCAGATCCGCGGCGCCCGCGCGGGCGACGAGGAGCGGGTCGGCGGCTTTGCGCACGCTCTCGTCCGCGGCGATCGCGATGTCGAGATAGGCGATGCGCTCGCGCAGCTGCACGAGTTCGTCGATCTCGGCGCACGGCTGCTCGACGTACTCCAGGTCGAACGCGCAAAGCGCGTGCACGGCGCGCTCGGCTTCGTCGACGTTCCACGCCGCGTTGGCGTCGATGCGCACGCGCCCCTCCGGTCCCATGACCTCGCGCACCGCCCGCACGCGCGCCACGTCGTCGGCGAGTGTCTGCCCCGCCTCGGCCACTTTGACCTTCACCGTGCGGCATCCGTCATAACGGGCGAGGACGCCGGCCACCTCGGATGCCGCGACGGCGGGGACCGTGGCATTGACCGGGATCGCGTCGCGCCGCGTCGGCGGTGCGGGCTCCCACCCGAAATCGAGGGCCCCGGCGAGCCAGGTCGCCGCCTCAGCGTCGCCGTACTCGGTGAAGGGCGAGAACTCGGTCCACCCCTGCGGTCCCTCGAACACCACGGCTTCTCGGGTTCCGATGCCGCGGAACCGCGTGACGAGGGGAAGCGCGACCACCCGTGCGGTGGCGAGGACGTCGGCGAGCGGGGGGAGGCGCGTGGTGCTCATGCCCCCATCCTGGCCCCGGTGTCGGTGGCCCGGAATAGGCTGGCCGCATGCTCTTCGACACCCCGGTCCGACTCGGCGTCCAGATCCAGCCGCAGCACGTGCAGTACTCCGACATCCGCGACGCCGTCCTCCGGCTGGAGGAGATGGGCGTCGACGTCCTTTTCAACTGGGACCATTTCTTCCCGCTCTACGGCGACCCCGATGGCGAGCACTTCGAGTCGTGGACGATGCTGGCGGCCTGGGCTGAGCAGACCGAACGCGTCGAGTTCGGTGCGCTGGTCAACTGCAACAGCTACCGCGGCGCCGACCTGCAGGCCGACATGGCCCGCACGATCGACCACATCAGCAAGAAGGGCGGCGACACCGGCCGCTTCATCTTCGGCACCGGGTCGGGCTGGTTCCAGCGCGATTACGACGAGTACGGCTACGACTTCGGCACCGCAGGCTCGCGCTTGAACGCGCTCGCCACCGACCTCGACCGCGTCGTCGAGCGATGGGGCAAGCTCAACCCGGCGCCCACCCGCGGCATCCCGGTGATGATCGGCGGCAAGGGCGAGCAGAAGACCCTGCGCATCGTCGCCCGTCACGCCGATATCTGGCACAGCTTCGTCACACCCGACGAGCTGCCCCACAAGTTCGGCGTCATCGAGAAGTGGGCCGAGACCGAGGGGCGCGATCTCTCGGGCCTGATCGTCTCGAACGAGCTCAAGGACCGAGACGAGACCGTGGCCGACGCGCTGTTCGACGCCGGCACGCGCCTGTTCACCCTCGGCTTCTCGGGTCCCGACTGGGACTACTCCCTCATCGAGCGCTGGCTGACCTGGCGCGACTCGAAGAACGCGTGAACCGGGCGGGGCGTCAGCCCGCTGCCGCGCGACGAACACATGACGAGAGGGTCACTCCGGCGGGCGTGACGCCGCGTCCGCTCGTTCGGCGCCCCGTTCCGCGCGGGACCGCCGCGCGTAGGCTGGTCGGGTGACCGTCTCCGAGCTCTTCGACCCCGCGGAATGGACCCTGGCGCCCGGCGCCGCGGACTACACCGACATCACCGCCCACGTCACCCACGACGGGCGCATCGCCCGCATCGCGTTCGACCGGCCCGAGGTGCGCAACGCCTTCCGTCCGCACACGGTCGACGAGTTGTACCGCGCCCTCGACATCGCCCGGCAAGACCACCGCATCGGCGTCGTCCTGCTGACCGGCAACGGACCGAGCGCAAAAGACGGCGGTTGGGCCTTCTGCTCGGGCGGTGATCAGCGCATTCGCGGGCGCGACGGCTACAAGTACTCCCACGACGAGACCGCGGTGCACGATCCGGGTCGCGCGGGACGCCTGCACATCCTCGAGGTGCAGCGTCTCATCCGGTTCATGCCGAAGGTCGTCATCGCCGTCGTCCCGGGCTGGGCCGCGGGAGGGGGACACTCCCTCAACGTCGTGTGCGATCTGTCGATCGCCAGCCGGGAGCACGGTCGCTTCAAGCAGACGGATGCCGACGTGGGCTCGTTCGACGCCGGCTATGGTTCCGCATACTTCGCGCGCCAGATCGGGCAGAAGTTCGCGCGCGAGATCTTCTTCCTCGCAGAGGAGTACTCCGCCGACCGCGCGTACGAGATGGGGGCCGTCAACCGCGTCGTGCCGCACGCCGAGCTCGAGCGCGAGGCCCTCGCGATGGCCCGCACGATCCTCACGAAGTCGCCCACCGCGATCCGCATGCTGAAGTACGCCTTCAACGCCGTCGACGACGGTCTCGTGGGACAGCAGCTGTTCGCCGGAGAGGCCACCCGCCTCGCCTACGGCACCGACGAAGCAGCCGAGGGTCGCGACTCCTTCCTCGAGAAGCGCGACCCCGACTGGTCCGACGTGCCGTGGCACTACTGACGAGACGGGTGCGGCGCGTGAGGGCCACCGCATCGGACGGGTGCCGCGCGTGAGGCTGGAGCCCCCGGCATCCGGTGATCCCCGTGACGTGCTGCGGGCGCTGCGCGCCGCGGTGCTCGGGGCCGGTCCGGCCGTGGCGCTGGGGGGTGCCGGACTCCCGAACGAGGTGCCCCCGGGGACCGCCGCCGTCGTGACGACATCGGGGTCGACGGGCGTTCCGAAATCGGTCGTCCTCAGTCGGAACGCGCTCATCAGCAGCGCCTACTCGACGGCCGCACGCATCGGCGAGGGCGCCTGGCTGCTCGCTGTCCCCGCTACCTACGTGGCGGGCGTGCAGGTGATCGTGCGGGCGCTGCTCGCCGATCGTGAACCCGCGGTGGTGTCCGGGCACTTCCGCCCCGAACCGTTCGCCGCGGCCGCCCTGGGCATGGCATCCCATGCCGACGGCGTGCGCGTGCCGAGCTACACCTCCCTCGTCCCGGCGCAGCTGCAGAGACTCCTGGATGCCGCCGAGCACGACACCACCGTCGCGCAGGCGCTGCGGTCGTTCGAGGCCATCCTCATCGGCGGGCAGGCGCTCGCACCCGCGGTGCGTCGGCGCGCGGAGGCGCTCGGCGCGCGCGTCGTGCGCACCTACGGCTCGAGTGAGACCAGCGGCGGCTGCGTCTACGACGGCGTCCCCCTCGACGGCGTCGGCATGCGCATCGTCGACGGCGAGGTGCGGCTGTCGGGCCCCATGCTCGCCGAGGGCTACCTCGGCGACCCCGAGCGAACGGCATCCATCTTCCCCCTGGATGCCGACGCCAGGCGCTGGTACCGCACGGGCGACGGGGGCGAGATCGTCGACGGGGTGCTGCACGTCACCGGTCGTCTCGACAACGTGATCGTCTCGGGCGGCGTGAACGTGTCGCTCGATCGCGTCGAAGCCGCCGTCCGCGGCATCCCGGGTCTGGAGTCGGCCGTGGTGGTGCCGATCCCGGATGCCGAGTGGGGGCAGGCGTCAGCCGTGGTGGTGCCGGGACTCGCCGCCGTCGAGGAAGAGACGATGCTCGCGCGGGTGCGGGGGGTCGTGGGCGATGCGGTGGGAGCGCCCGCGCGACCGGCGCGTGTCGTGGCCGTCGAGGAGCTCCCCACCCTCTCGTCGGGAAAGCCGGACCGCGCGGCCCTGTGCGCGATGCTCGGGGCGGACCCGCGGGCATAGGATGACCCTCCGTGGCAGCTCCGTCTCGTAAGCGTTCGACCCCCGCCAAGAAGCGTCGCCCTCGCGGCAACCCGCAGAAGCCGGTGGGCGGTGCACCGCAGGCCGTCGCTCCGGCCACCGCGCGCGACTGGATCGCCGCGGCCCGCATCCGCACGCTTCCTCTCGCGATCACCCCGGTGCTCATCGGCACGGGCGCGGCGACGCTGGTGGACGAGCAGCTCCACGGGGTCATCGCCCTGGCGTGCCTCGCCGTCGCCTTCGCGCTGCAGATCGGCGTGAACTATGCCAACGACTACTCCGACGGCATCCGCGGAACCGACGACGTGCGCGTGGGCCCGGGACGCCTGACCGGGGGGAAGAAGGCGAAGCCGCGGACCGTGCTGATCGTGGCGTTGGCGTTCTTCGCGCTGGCCGCGCTCATCGGCCTCGCGCTCGTCATCCGCACGGGGCAGTGGTGGCTCCTGCTCGTGGGGGCGGTGTGCATCGTCGCCGCGTGGTTCTACACCGGCGGCAAACGTCCCTACGGCTACAACGCCATGGGCGAGCTGTTCGTCTTCGTGTTCTTCGGTCTCGTCGCCACCCTCGGCACGACGTGGCTGCAGGTGCGCTCACTGCCGCAGGAGGCCTGGTTCGGCGCGGTCGCCGCGGGTCTGCTGGCGTGTGCGGTGCTGCTCGCGAACAATCTGCGCGACATCGATCAGGACCGCCTCGCCGGCAAGCGCACGCTCTCGGTGCTGATCGGCCGACGCGCCACGCAGGTGCTCTTCACGGTGTTCGTGCTCGTCCCGTTCGGTATCGCGGTGTTCCTGGCGCTCGTCTATCCGATCGCGTGGCTCACGCTCATCGCGCTCCTCGGCGGGCTCGCCGCCATCCTCATCGTGTGGACGTACCGCGCGCCGCGCGAACTCATCACCGCGCTGCAGGTCACGAGCTTCACCTCCGTCGCGTACGGAGCCCTGCTGTTCTGGGCGTTCGCGGGCTGACCCGCCGCTCGCGGTCTGCTCATCATCCCGTTCTTGACAAGAGCGCTCGGCCAACGACCGGGCGCTCCTGTCAAGAGGGCGGGGAGTCCAGGTACCGCTAGGCGTTGAGCACCACGTACGTAGTGAACGCCGTCGTCGAGCTCGACTGCGTCAGGCGGGCCGTCCGTCCCGCGGGGAGGATGGTCTGCAGGGGGGAACGTTCGTAGGTGGAGGCTGCCGTACCGTTGCCGATCTGACCTTCGGAGTTCCATCCCCACGCTTTGACGCTGCCATCGTCGAGGACCGCGTAACCAAGCTCGGAAGTCGCGAAGATGTTTCGCACGCCGGAGCTGAGACCGCCCCAAGGAGCAGGTGTGTTCGTCTGGGCCACCGATCCCCAGGCTTGAACGGATCCGTCCGCCATCAGGGCGTATGCATTCCGGGTTCCGCCTGCCGCCTGGACGACGTTCGAGGTCAGACCGGTGACGATAGTCGGAATTGACCGGTCAGTCTGTGTGCCGTCCCCAATTTGGCCAACGTCGTTGAACCCCCACGCCCACAGGGAACCATCGGACAGCACCGCGTACGGCGTGAGATACCCCGCCGCGATGGAATGCACAGCGGAGGGGAGCCCCTGCACCTGCGCCGGCAAGCTGCTGTTCGTCTTCGTGCCGATACCAAGTTCTCCCATCAAGTTGCGCCCCCAGCCCATGAGCGTGCCGCTGTCGAGAAGCGCGAACAGGCTACCGCCGCTGTTGGCGATCGCCGTGGCTTTCGAAGGCAGTCCCACCACCGCAGTGGGAGACGGCCGATTGACGGTGGTCCCGTCGCCCACCTGACCTCGAGTGTTCAAGCCCCACGCGAAGACGGTGCCGTCGGAGCGAAGCGCGCCGACGGCGGCGATTCCGACGGCGATCTGAACGACCTGCGACAGTCCGGCAACCATCGCCCAGGTCGACCGTGCGGTAGTGGTTCCATCGCCGAGCTGTCCGAAGTCGTTCGAGCCCGTGGTCCAGACAGTGCCGTCCTCGAGGAGCGCTACGGAGAAGTAGGGGGACGCGAAAGTGTTCGTCGGGTCTCCTCCGGCCATAGCGCTGACGACGGGGGAGGGGAAGACGAGAGCCGTTTGCGTCGGGGTCGGGGTTTCGTACCTCCCGAAAACCACCGCATTGGAACCGGCGACGGTGAAGGACTGCGAGGCGTTGACGGAGCTGGACACCGCAGAGATCGCGACGGAAGACCCGGGTTTCGCCCACCTGTCTCCCGGGTCGAACGATGTCTGCGCCTTCCCGGCGCTGTCGGTGGTGGGTGAGGCCGGGGAGAAAGATGAGTTTGCCGGGCCGGAGAAGGTGACTACTTCGCCGGGGGCCGGATCGCCGTCGGCGGTCTTGACGGTCGCAGTGACAGTGGTGCCGCCGCTTGCAGCGACCAGGGTGGAGGGTGCGGAGAGGGCGAGGCGCGGGCCCGACGCTGCGAAGGCAGGCGTCCCGACGGTCAGGGCGACCGCGGGTACGCTCAACGCCGCACCCGCGAGAACTGTCCTCCGTCCGATCGCGCTCGCCGAGGGCGCGAGGTGAGTCATTGTCGGCGCGTGCAGCGGTTTCTCATTAGGCGTGTCCACGGGTGATCTCCGTCCATTTATTGGAGGCGTCGGTGCAGTGCAGCGACTCATGCGGAGGCCAGGGCGGCGGCTCCTCAGGCGAGTACATCGCAAAGCACGGTCGGAGGTTTCGGGGTCGACGGGTGCCGTTGCAGGGTGAGGTACGCGATAGGTGAGCCTCGCGTCGGCCAGACCCTCGCTGCGTCGGGTGGCAGTCGGTCTTGGGGGCGCAATCATCAGGGCAGAGCCATGTTGTGCAGTGGAGACCCACGATCCGCGGTTCACCCGCTGTGTCGCCCCGCGCTCGCGGACACACCCTTCGACTGCGACGTGGCTCCCGCCCCGCGGCGAGCGTCACCGCGGCAAGTGGCGCGCCCTGCGGTTCGAGCCCCGCCCCCGGTCTGATCAGCGGCCGGCGTCGTCGCCCTCGGCGTGCGGGGCATCCAGAGCGGAATCCTCCGCGTCGGCGTCGGTCTCGGCGCCCGTGCGGCGACCGGTGGCGGCGCGCTGTGCGCGACGCTCGGCCAGACCGCCCGTGACGTTGTCGAGCGGACGACGCAGGAACAGCAGCGACAGGCTGAAGCCGATGAGGGCCGCGAAGATCGCCGCGAGCCAGGGCAGTTCCTGGAAGACGGGGAACAGCAGCAGGACGCCGAGCGGCACCAGGAACGCGAGAAGTCGCAGCACCGTGTAGACGAGGGCCGAACGAGCACGCATCTTGTCAGTCTACGGCGGAGTGCGGGCCCCGTGGTTCCGGGCCGTCGCCCAGCAGACGCACGTAGACTCAGCGCATGGCACGGTTGCTTCTCATCCTGGCGCTCGTGGCGACCGTCTTCTGGGTCTACACGATCGTGGACTGCGCCGTGCAGGCTCCCTCTCGTCACCGCGGGGTGAGCAAGGGCGCATGGATGGCGATCGTCATCCTGCTGCCGGTGCTCGGCGGCATCCTCTGGTTCGTGATCGGCCGTGGCCGCGCAGCGAGCAAGACGGCGGCCGCACGGCGCGCCCCCGACGACGACCCCGAATTCCTCGGGCGTATGACGGCGACGGCTCGTGCCGACCAGGACGAGCGGATCCGCCGCCTCGAGGAGGAGCTCGCACAGCTCGACTCCGAGGCCGACGACCCGCAGCCGCCGGAGAAGCCGACCGATCCCGACAACCCCCCGGGAAAGGGCGACGACGACACCCGCGGTCAGCGCGGCGCCGTCGGCTGAGCCGTCGTGGCTTCGCTGAACGATCGCTCGGGCGTGCCCGCGACCGACGCTGCCGCAGCGCTCCTCGCCGGATTCGTCTCCCGGGGCGTTCGCCACGTCGTGGTCAGTCCCGGCTCGCGGTCGCAGGCACTGGCCCTGGTTGCCGCTGAACTGGAGAGCGCGGGTCTCATCCACCTCCACGTGCGCGTAGACGAGCGCGTCGCCGGGTTCACCGCCCTCGGCATCGGGCGGGAGACGGGCACACCGGCGGTCGTGGTGTGCACCTCGGGGACCGCCGTCGCGAACCTCCTGCCCGCCGCTCTGGAGGCTCACCACGCGGGTGTACCCCTGCTGCTGCTCACGGCCGATCGTCCCCCCGAGCTTCGCGGCGTCGGCGCCAATCAGACGACCCGCCAGCCCGGGCTGTTCCGCTCGGCGGTGCGGTTCGAGGCCGACCTGGCCGTTCCCGAGGCGATCGACGTCGATGGCGCCGGCGAGCAGACCGCCGCCCTCGATGCGGTGGCGGGCGAGGCGCTCGCCGCGTCGCTCGGCGAAGGCATGCGCGCGGCCGGGCCCGTGCACGTCAACGTGCCCTTCCGCGAGCCTCTCGCGGGTGCCGTGCCGACCTGGCTCGCCGAGCGGGCGGCATCCCGTGCCGTCGAGACGGTCCCCGACACCGGCGAAGACGCGTCCGGAGCGCTCTACCAGGGAGGAGGGGGGATCGGCATTGCCGACGTCGCCCCCGATCCCGAGGCCGCGCATCGCATCGAGACCGGCCCGCGCACGATCGTCGTCGCGGGCGCGGATGCGGGGCCCGCGGCGGAGCAGTTCGCCCACGCGGGCGGGTTTCCCCTCGTCGCCGAGATCGTCAGCGGTGCGCGCTTCGGTCGTCAGATCGTGCACGGCTACCGCGCGCTGCTGCGCGAACCGGCGCTGGGCGGCCGGATCGAGCGCGTCGTGCTGTTCGGGCGTCCGACGCTCAGTCGCGAGGTCGCCCTGCTGCTCGGGCGCGACGATGTCGAGGTTCTCGCCGTGCGCGGACCCGGCGAGCCCGTCAACCTCAACGGCACGACCGTCGCGGTCGACGCCGTCCGGGTGACGGGAGAGGCGGATCGCACGTGGCTGGGGGAGTGGATGCGCGCGTCGCGCGACGCGGCTGTCGATCTGTCGCCACGCGCCCCCGATGCCGAGGGCCTGGCATCCGCCGTTCCGCACGAACGGCTCGGGGCGATCAGCGCCGAGGTGGAGGTGATGCGTGCGCCGCTGGACCGCGCCGCCCTCGTCGATGCGCTCTGGCGTGCCACCTGGCCCCACGACCGTCTCGTCTTCGGCTCGTCGCGGCTCGTGCGCGTCGCCGACGAACTGCTCGGCGGCAAGAAGGTGGCCGTGCACGCCAACCGCGGCCTGGCGGGCATCGACGGCACGATCGCGACGGCGACCGGGGTGGCGCTGTCGAGCCAGGTCGATGAGCGCCCGGGCGTCACGCGTCTGCTGCTGGGCGACCTGGCGTTCCTCCACGACATGGGCGCGCTGCTGCTTCCCCCCGGCGAGGCCGAGCCGCGGCTGCAGGTCGTCGTCGGCAACGACGGCGGCGGCACGATCTTCGACGGTCTCGAGGTGGCGGGGATCGCCGGTGCCGACGCGATGGCGCGGGTGCAGTACACCCCGCACACCGCGCGGCTGGAGCAGCTCGCGCTCGCGTTCGGCTGGGAGTACCACCGCTGCACCACCCGGGTCGCACTCGACCAGGTACTCACGGCTCCGACGGGTGGGCGTCAGCTCATCGAGGTCCCCCTGCCGCGCTGATCCCGCCCGTCAACGGGGTGGTGCGCTCCCCGGACGCCGCGGCACGATGTCGGGATGAGCGCGAGCAGCAGATGGTCCACCCCCGCCGCCGAGGCACTCCGGGTCGAGCCGGGTTTCCGATTGGCCGACATCGACCCGCGGTCGACTCCCGGGTACGACGGCGACAAGGCTGCCGGCAAAGCCGACCTCGATGCGGGCCGCGAGCCGCTGGAGGATCTGCAGGGGCGTCTCTTCGCCCAGAGCGTCGCGGGCACGGCGACGGGTTCGGTGTTGTTGGTGCTGCAGGCGATGGACACCGCCGGCAAGGGCGGGATCGTTCGACACGTCGTGGGTGCCGTGGATCCCCAGGGCGTCGAGCTCGCCTCGTTCAAGAAGCCCACCGCCGAAGAGCTGTCGCACGACTTCCTCTGGCGCATCGAGAAGCGCCTGCCGGATGCCGGACGCCTCGGCGTCTTCGACCGCTCCCACTACGAAGACGTGCTCATCGGACGGGTGCGCTCCCTCGCCCCGGCCGACGAGATCGAACGCCGGACGGCGCCATCGTCACCTTCGAGGCGCAGGCGGCCGAGATGGGCATCCGCGTGGTCAAGGTGATGCTGCACATCTCGAAGGACGAGCAGCGCGAGCGTCTCGCCGAACGTCTCGAGCGCCCCGAGAAGCACTGGAAGTACAACCCCGGCGACGTCGACGAGCGCGAGCTCTGGGACGACTACATGGAGGCCTATCAGGTCGCCATCGAGCGCACGTCGACACCGGTCGCGCCCTGGCACGTCGTGCCCGCCGACCGTAAGTGGTACGCGCGTCTCGCGGTGCAGCAGCTGCTCACCGGCGCGCTCACCCACATCGATCCGCGGTGGCCGGCGGCCGACTACGACGTCGAGGAGGAGAAGCGCCGGCTCGCGGCATCCTGATCTCTGGCGTCGATCCGCGGCGTGGTCAGGCGAGCGCCTCCACGATGGGGCGGAACTTGACCCGCGTCTCGAGCAGTTCCGATTCGGGGACGCTCTCGGACACGATTCCCGCCCCCGCGTAGGCGGTGATCGGCGCCGTCGGCGACGACGGGGCCGCGCGGTCGATCTGCGCGCACCGCAGGGCGATGGCCCACTCGCCGTCTCCCGAGGCGCTCGTCCAGCCCACGGCGCCGGCGTACCGCCCGCGGTCGAACGGCTCGAGTCGGCGGATGACCTCGATCGCCGCAGCCGTCGGAGTGCCGGCGACGGCGGCCGTCGGGTGGAGCACCGACAGTAGATCGAGTGACGACGCGTCGGCGCTCAGAACCCCCTCGACGTCGGTGGCGAGGTGCCAGACGTTGGGGAGCTTGAGGGTGAAGGGTTGGTCTTCGGCGGCCAGCGACGACGTGTGCGGGCCGAGGGCCTTCAACACGCTCTGCACGGCGAAGCGGTGCTCGTCTTGGTCTTTCGTGCTCCGACTGAGACCGATGGATGCCGCGACGTCGGCGTCGGCGTCTCCGCCGCGAGCCACGGTACCGGCGAGCACTCGCGCGGTGACCGTGCCGCCCGAGACGGTCACCAGCGTCTCGGGGCTCGCGCCGATGAGGCCGTCGACGGCGAACACCCAGCAGTCGGGGTAGCCCTCGAGAAGCGAGCGCACCAGGCGACGCAGGTCGGAGCCGGCGGGGACGGTGCCGACGATGTCGCGGGCGAGCACCACCTTGGCCACCTCGCGGGCGCCGATGGCCTCGATGGCCTGGCGGACGGCATCCTGGTACTTCTCGGCCGTCTGCAGGCCGGGGCCGAGAGTCGCCGACCAGTGCGGTCCGAAGGGGGAGCGGGGCGGCAGCTCGGGCTCGGGTTCGTCGGGGGTGTCGTCGAACGCGAGGCGGGTGACCCACGCACGTCCGCTGTGGCGGCCCACGATCATGCCCGGGACGCGCAGCACGTTCTCGCGCTCGGACCGCGGGTCGAAGACGAAGGATCCGAAGGCCACGAGACCGGTTCCGGGCAGCTGCACGGGGTCGTCGACCTCGGCGGCCGCGGCGATCGCCCGCCAGCGCTCCGAGATCGTGGCATCACCCGGGCGTTCGCCCGTATAGCGCAGCGTCAGCAGATCGCCGAAGGCCGCGAGCGACTCACCCCGACGACTCCAGAACAGGGGGTCGTAAGAGGTCGTGTAGGCCAGCACGTCATCCATCGGAGGCAGTTCGCGTGTGACCACGCGCAGGCGCGGCACGACGTCATCCGCGGGTTCGAGCACGATTTCAGCGTAGACCCGTCGCGTTCGCCGAGGCCGCGCGCCGATCCACGACACAACGGAGGTCCCTCGACGCAGGCAGGGTCGACCCGGCGGTTCCGGTCGGGTTCTGCCGCGCTGAATCGCGGGGCGGGTCGCGGAGACCGGTGCCGATACCCGATTTAGACTCCGAACCATGGATCCCCGACCCGCCCCCGGCACCCGCCTGCTGTTCGAGTGGCGCAAATGGGACGGCTCGCCGCACTGGGTGCAGGACAGCGTCTACCTCGGTTCCGACGAATGGGGCGAGTGGTTCGGCCAGCAGGTGGGGTGGCGCAGTGCCCGGCCGGGAGCTGCCTTCGTGTGCCGCCAGCCCAACGTCACACTCGTGCCGGCGAGCGGTGACTGGGCTTTCACGCACAACGCGTCTCCCCATCCCGTCGCCGTCTACATCGACCTGGCGTGGGACGTGCGCTGGCACGACGACGGCGTTCCCCGCGGCATCGACATGGACCTCGACGTCGTGCGCCGCACCGACGGGCGCGGTACGTGGATCGACGACCGCGACGAGTGGGACGAGCACCGCGTGCGCTACGGCTACCCTCTCGACATCGTCGACCACCTGGATGCCGTGGCGACCGACCTCGAGCGACGGGTGCGCGCGCACGAGGCACCGTTCTCCGACGCGATCACCGGTCCCTGGCTGGAGCGCCTCGCGGCTCTCGCAAGCCCCGGCGACCGCCCCGTCGCCCCGGCCTAGACTCGACGGGTGAGCAGCGACCCCAACCGCGCCGACCTCGGCAAAGACCCGCAGCGCGTCAGCGGCATGTTCGACCAGGTCGCCGCCGCCTACGACCGCACCAACTCGGTTCTCAGCCTCGGCAACGACCGGCTGTGGCGCGTCGCGACCCTGCGGGCGGTAGCTCCGAAGAAGGGCGAGCGGATCCTCGACCTGGCCGCCGGTACCGGCACCTCCTCGATGGCGTTCGTGCCGAGCGGGGCCCACGTCGTCGCCGCCGACTTCTCGCGCGGCATGATCGCCGAGGGGCGTCGTCGTCACGGTGACGTGCCGAATCTCGAGTTCGTGCAGGCGGATGCCACCGACCTCCCCTTCAGCGACGGCGAGTTCGACGCGGTGACGATGTCGTTCGGCCTGCGCAACGTCAACGACCCGCGCCGGGCTCTGCGGGAGCTGCGCCGCGTGACCCGACCCGGCGGCCGCATCGTGGTGTGCGAGTTCTCGCACCCGCCGTCCCCCGTCTTCAACGGCCTCTACCGGTTCTACAACGGCCGTGTGCTGCCGATCGTCGCGAAGGCCGTGAGCAGCAACGCCGAGGCCTACGACTACCTGAACGAGTCGATCCGCGACTGGCCCGATCAGCCGACGCTGGCCCGCTGGATGCGCGACTCGGGATGGGATGACGTGGAGTACCGCAACCTCTCGTTCGGCATCGTGGCATTGCACCGCGGCATCCGTCCCGCGGAGTGATTCCGGCCCCCGGCCCGACGCCTTCTCCCCAGCGGAGCGCTGTCAACCGTCGAGATACCCGCGGCTGCCCTTCGGCGCGCCAGGCTAGGCTGACAGCGTGACCCCGAGACCGCCCGCGGCCGGCTCCCGCCTGTCCGGCAAGCTGGGCCTGAGTGACCGCATCTTCGCAGGCCTCCGCTCGCGCACCCTTCTCGCCACCGTCGAGGCGGGGCTGGCGCTCGTCGAGACCGAGCTCGAGGGCGAGGTGCGAAGCGCCGACAAGCTCGCCGACGTCACCGCGCGTTACCTGTACGAGGCCGGCGGCAAGCGGGTACGGCCGATGCTGGCCATCCTCACCGCCCAGCTCGGCCAGGGAACCACACGCGAGGTCGTCGAGGTCGCCACGGCGCTGGAGCTCACGCACCTCGGCTCGCTGTACCACGACGACGTCATGGACGGTGCCGACAAGCGCCGCGGTGTGCCGAGCGCGCAGACGGTGTGGGGCAACAACATCGCCATCCTCACCGGCGACCTGCTCTTCGCCCGCGCGAGTCAACTGATGGCCCGCCGAGGCGAGCGCGCGATCCAGCTGCAGGCCGACACCTTCGAGCGTCTCGTGCTGGGCCAGATGCACGAGACCGTGGGTCCGCAGGACGGCGACGAGCCCGTCGACTACTACCTCAAGGTGCTGGCCGACAAGACCGGCTCGCTCATCGCCGCCGCGGCTCAGTCGGGCGTCATCTACTCGGGCGCGCCCGAGGAGTACGAGCAGCCCATGGTCGTCTTCGGCGAGAAGGCCGGTGTCGCCTTCCAGTTGCTCGACGACGTGATCGACCTGTCGCCCGACCCGTCCGAGACGGGGAAGGTGCCCGGCACCGATCTGCGGGCGGGGGTGCCGACCATGCCCTACCTGCTGCTCGGGCACCGATCCGACGCGGCATCCGCAGACCTGCGAGCCCGAATTGACGAGGGGCAGGAACGCATCGCCGACGGCGCCGACCCCGCGATCCTCGACGCGGCTCTGGCGGAGTTGCGCGACCACGAGACGACGCACGAGACCCTTCGTCTCGCGCATCAGTGGTCGCAGGACGCGATCGACGCCCTCGCACCGCTGCCCGACGGCGCCGTGCGCGAGGCGCTGACGCGCTTCGCCCGGGCCGTGGCCGACCGCTCGGCCTGACCACATTTCCACCCCCCCCGATCCCGATCGAGAGGACCCCATGACGAAGCTGCGCCTCGCCATCGTCGGAGCCGGCCCCGCCGGTATCTACGCCGCTGACATCCTGCTGAAAGCCGAGCGTCAGTTCGACGTCTCGATCGACCTGTTCGAGCAGCTTCCGGCGCCCTACGGCCTGGTTCGTTACGGTGTCGCCCCCGACCACCCGCGCATCAAGGGCGTCGTCACGGCGCTTCGCGAAGTGCTCGACCGTGGCGACATCCGCCTGTTCGGCAACGTGCGGTTCGGCGAGGACATCACCCTCGACGACCTCAAGCAGCACTACAACGCCGTCATCTTCTCGACCGGCGCGATCCGCGACGCCGACCTCGACATCCCCGGCATCGACGCGCACGGTTCGTACGGCGCGGCCGACTTCGTCAGCTGGTTCGACGGTCACCCCGACGTGCCGCGCGAGTGGCCACTGGAAGCCGAGTCGGTCGCGATCATCGGCAACGGAAACGTCGCCCTCGACATCACGCGCATGCTCGCCAAGCACGCCGACGACCTGCTGCCCACCGAAGTGCCCGACAACGTCTATCAGGGCCTCAAGGCCTCGCCCGTCACCGACGTGCACGTGTTCGGTCGCCGCGGCCCGGCGCACGTGAAGTTCACCCCGCTCGAGCTCCGCGAGCTCGGCGAGCTGCGCGACGTCGACATGGTCGTCTACGACGAGGACTTCGACTACGACGAGGCCTCGAAGGCCGCCGTCGAGACGAACAAGCAGGTCAAGGTCATCGACCGTGTGCTGCAGCAGTGGCGCACGCGCCCGGGCGCGAACGGTGCCGGGGGAGACGCATCGCGCCGCCTGCACCTGCACTTCTGGGCGAAGCCGCTCGAGGTCGTGAAAGACGCCGAGGGGCGGGTCGCCGCCTTGCGTTACGAGCGCACGCGACCGGACGCCGAGGGCGGCGTCGTCGGCACGGGCGAGATCCGCGAGGTGCCCATCCAGGCGATCTACCGCGCGGTCGGCTACTTCGGTTCGCCGCTGAAGGACGTTCCCTTCGACGAGCGCCACGGCGTCATCCCGAACCACGAGGGCCAGGTGCTCTCGGCCGAGTCGAACTCGCGCGTGCCCGGCATCTACGCCACCGGGTGGATCAAGCGCGGGCCCGTCGGCCTCATCGGGCACACCAAGTCGGATGCCATGGAGACCGTGCGTCACGTCATCAACGACCAGAGCGAGTGGTGGCGACCCGCCCACCCCGACGAGGCGGCCATCCCGGCTCTTCTCGCGGAGCGCGGCGTGCGCTGGACCGACCTCGACGGCTGGCACCGCCTCGACGAGCACGAGGTGGCCCTCGGTGCCCCGCACGAGCGCGCGCGCATCAAGGTCGTGCCCCGCGACGAGATGATCGCGATCTCGCGCGGCGAGTGATCGACTGATCCCGAACCGCCCCGTCCGACCGACGGGGCGGTTCTGCGTCTACAGGCGTGGAACGCGCGGGGTATTGCGCGGGGCCGCGAGCCGGGCGCAACTCCGGAGTTCTCGCTCCTCATCCCGCCGATACGCGGGCCGTTGTGGCCGGCGCGGCGGAATGTTCCGGAGTTGCGCACGCAAGTGCGGCGTCGACCGTGTTCGTACGCGAGTCGCGGGCGCGGACCGGTCTCGACGGTCGCCGGCTGCCGGGCCGAACTCCGGAAAAGCCGTAGGTCCTCGCGGGATCCGGGCAGAACCGCCCCGATGCGCGCGCATTCTCCGGAGTTCTGCACGCGTGGTGAGGCGGGAGTCGCTTCGGCGGGCCCCAACGCGGCGACGGAGAGTCGACATGACGTCGGCCCTCCGTCGCGCGAGCACCGTCAGTCGGCGCGGTCGGCCACCGCGAACTTCTCCGAGAGCTCCCCGTCATTCACCGCGGCGGCCGTGACGCTCTTGCGCCCCGCGTACACGTCGCGGTCGATTTCGTCGGTGCCGTTCGCGACCAGCATGGCGACCATCGTGTCGCCGTTGACGTTGAGGAAGGTGCGGAAGATGCCGGTGAACCAGTCGACCGCGATGAGGAGTCCGACCGCCTCGAGCGGCAGGCCGAGCGAAGTGGCGAGGAAGGTCGCGGCGACGGCGAAGCCACCCGGGACGGTGATGGTGCCCATGTTCAGCATGATCGCCAGCGCCATGCCGAGGATGATCTGCCCGGGCGTCAGCTCCACGCGCCCGGCCTGGGCGAGGAAGAGGATCACGATCGTGTAGTTCAGCACCGCGCCGTAGGAGCCCATGGTCAGGCCCACCGACAGGGTGAAGTTCGCCACACGCTGGCTGATCCCGACCTTCTCGACGGCGTTCTTCAGCACGGTGGGGAAGGTCACGGCCGAGCTCGTCGTCGTGACGGCGATGACCGTCTGCTCGGCGAGCTTGCCGGGGAGGGCCGCCGGGTTCAGCCGGGTGCGCAGCGCGACGACGACGACGAACAGCGCCGTCACGATGAGCACACCGGCGAGGGTCGACCCCAGGTAGGTCAGGGCTGTGGTGACCACCGCGAAGCCGACGTCGCCGGCGAGGGCGGCCAGAAGGCAGAACACGCCGATCGGCGCGATGCGCATGACCAGGCGGATCATGCCGAGGATGATCTGCTGCAGCTGGTCGAGCAGGGTGACGACGAGCCTGTTGCCGGTCGTGCGGACGTAGCCGTTGAGCGCGAGCCCGAACAGCAGCGAGAAGACGATGATGGGCAGCATGCTCGCGGTCGACATCGCGTTGAAGATGTTCGTCGAGACGAACCCGAGCACCGTCTCCTGCCAGCCCGCGGGCTCGGCGGCTTCCTGCAGGGCGGGATCGACCGTGCCGGAGTAGTCGATGCCGGTCCCGGGCTGGACGAGCGTCGCGAGGGCCCAGCCGACGATCGCGGCGACGACCGAGAAGCCGATCATCCACGCGAAGGTGCGTCCGGCGAGACGTCCCATCCCCGACCCGGTCATGGAGCCGGTGGCCACGATCACCGAGGCCATCACGAGGGGCACGATCGCCATCTGGATCAGGCGGATGAACAGGTCGCCGACGAACTTGAGGTTCGCGGCCCACTCTCCGGCGGCGAGGCCGAAGACGATGCCCAGCACCGCCGCGAGGGCGATGAGGCTCGCCGGGTGGCGGAGGATCCTCCAGGTCGTCGCGAGACCGCGGCCACCGTTCGTGCTGTCTTCGTTGGTCATGGTCGCTCCTCCACAGATGGCCCCTGGTCGGTCCAATTGTGGGATGTCGGCGTTTCGCGCACCCGTTTCCCGTGTTTCTGGACCGTTACGGTCTGACCAATCCGGATGCCGTGCGAGAACGCGCCTGGAAGGATGGGTGCGGGAGGGTCGATGAGCGATCACGCGACGCTGGCGCCGCTGGAGCGGCAGGGCGGATCGGTGCACGAGGAGATCGTGGCGCGGCTGCGCGCCCTGATCCTGGCGGGAGTGCTGAAACCCGGGGACAGGCTGGCGACCGAACGCGAGCTCGCCGAGCAACTGATCGTCTCCCGGTCCGCCGTGCGCGAGGCGCTGTTGCGACTGGAGTCGGCCGGCCTCGTCGAACGGCGCCAGGGCAGCGGCACACGGGTGAGCGCTCGGGTACCGATCTCCACCGCGCTGGCCTCGTGGCGGGACGATGATCCGACGTCGATCGCCGCGGCATCCGAGTTCCGAACCGTTGTCGAGCCGCAGATCGCCCGTCTCGCCGCGACCCGCATCGACGCCGCGGAGCTCGACGCCCTCGCGGCGGTCGTGGCCGAGTCGAGCACCGTCCTCGACGGCGAGCGTTCGGTGCAGCTCGACATCGCGTTCCACGCCGGCGTCGCATCGGCCACGCGCAACCCGCTGCTCGCCTCGCTGAGCGAGCTCACGGTGTCGTGGACGCTCGAGGCGCGGCTCTTCTCGCACGTCGCCGCCAGCGGTCGCCGCCTCTCGCACGAGGGGCACGCCCGTATCCTTCGTGCCCTGCGGGCGGCGAACCCGGATGCCGCGGAGGCGGCCATGCGCGTGCACCTCGACGAGATCGCCGACCTCGCGCAGCACCTCCGCGACTGAGCCTGGGGCGGCAGGGCTCCGTTCGGGGTTGAGGTTCGGGTCCGTAGCCGGAGCGGAGGGCTAGCGTGGACGAGAGCGAAGGAGCCCCATGATCCCCACCGACGCGTCCGCCACCGAGCGCTACCGGGCCGCGCGCGACGAACTGCTCGCCGCGCGCACCGATCCCGACCGGGCCGCGGGATTCACCTGGCCGCAGTTCGAGGGGCCATTCAATTGGGCGATCGACTGGTTCGATCCGATGGCGCGCGGCAACGACGCGACCGCATTGATCGTCGTCGACGACGACGGCACCCATCACCAGCGCACCTTCGACGAGCTCGCACGTCGCTCCGACCAGGTCGCCACGTGGTTGGCATCCCAGGGTGTGCGCCGCGGCGAGACCGTGCTGCTCATGCTCGCCAACCAGGTGGAGCTGTGGGAGGCGATGCTCGCGATCATGAAGATCGGCGGCGTGATCGCTCCGACCACCACCGCACTCGGCACCACCGACCTCGGCGACCGCATCGAGCGCGCGGCGATCCGGCACGTCATCGTCGGAGCGACGGATGCCGACAAGTTCGACGACCTGCCCGAGGGGCTGGGCCGCATCGTCGTCGGGGGAACGCACCCGGGTTGGGCGACCTACGACGACGCCTTCGAGATGGATGCCGAGCCCGCCCGGCATCCGGGAACCTCCGCCGACGATCGCCTCCTCCTGTACTTCACCTCGGGCACCACGTCGAAGCCGAAGCTCGTCGAGCACACGCACGCGTCGTACCCGGTGGGCCACCTCAGCACGATGTACTGGCTGGGGCTTCAGCCCGGCGACGTGCACCTCGCCATCAGCTCACCCGGGTGGGCGAAGCACGCGTGGAGTCTGTTCTTTGCGCCGTGGATCGCGGGGGCGACCGTGCTCGCGCTGAACTACTCGCGGTTCTCCGCGGAACGGCTGCTGGCTGAACTCGAGGCCGACCGCGTGACGACCTTCTGCGCGCCGCCGACGGTCTGGCGGATGCTGATCCAGGCCGATCTGACCGGTCGACGCGGAGCGCTGCGCGAAGTCGTGTCGGCGGGGGAGCCGCTGAACCCCGAGGTGATCGCGACGGTGCAGCGGGCGTGGGGCCTCGACATCCGCGACGGGTACGGGCAGACCGAGATGACCGCGGTCGTCGCGAACACTCCCGGGGCCTCGCTCGTTCCGGGCTCGATGGGTCGGCCCCTGCCGGGATGCCCGGTGGTGCTCGTCGACCCCGTCACCGGGGAGTTCGCCGACGAGGGTGAGATCTGCCTCGACCTCACCGATCGTCCGCTCAATCTCATGACCGGTTACGTGGGCGACGCCGCCCGCAACGCCGAGGCGTTCGCCGACGGCCTGTTCCACACCGGCGACGTCGCCCGCCGCGACGTGACCGGGAGCATCACCTACATCGGCCGCACCGACGACGTCTTCAAAGCTTCGGACTACAAGATCAGCCCCTTCGAGCTCGAGAGCGTGCTCATCGAGCACCCCGCGGTGGTCGAGGCGGCCGTCGTTCCCGCGCCCGACGACCTGCGTCTGGCCGTGCCCAAGGCCTACATCGTCCTGGCCGGTGGACGGGAGGCCGGCGAGGAGATCGCGCTCGACATCCTGCGGTTCGCGCGCGAGCGCCTCGCGCCGTACCAGCGGGTTCGCCGCGTGGAGTTCTTCGAGCTTCCCAAGACGATCTCGGGCAAGATCCGCCGCGTCGAACTGCGCCAGCGCGAAGAGGCCGTCGCGCGCGGCGAGGTCACGTGCGTGGAGTGGACGGATGCCGCGCTGCGCGGAGCCGAGGCATGATCCCGTACGGAGACGAGATCCTCGATCCGGGACCGTTCTTCCACGGGTCGAGGGCAGCGCTGCGCGTCGGCGACCTCTTGACGCCCGGCTTTCGCTCGAACTATCGGCCCGAGATCGTGATGAATCACATCTACTTCACCGCCCTCCTCGACGGAGCGGGCCTCGCAGCCGAGATCATCACGGGTGACGGGCCGCCGCGCGTCTACGAGGTCGAGCCGACGGGGCCGTTCGAGAACGACTCCAACGTCACCGACAAGAAGTTCCCGGGCAACCCGACGCGGTCCTTCCGTTCTGTCATGCCGCTCCGGATCGTCGCGGAGCGCGACGACTGGACCAGGCTCACCCCCGAGGCGCTCGCCGCATGGCGGGAGAGGCTGACGGAGATGCGGGACGAGAACGCCGAGATCATCAACTGACGTCCGGTCAAACCGGTTCTGTCGTGCGGATCAGCCCGCAGTTCACGCACGACCACGCCACGAGGAAACGCTCGTCGTCGAGGATCTCGAAGCGCAGGGGATCGCCGCACGTCGGGCAGGTGAGCGGATCGGACGGCGTGCTCATCGCGCGAACGTGACGTGGACGACGCCGCTCTCCGCCACTTCGGACGTGACGGTGAAGCGCTCGTCGAGGCCACGAAGGTCGTCCCACAGTCGGCCCCCGCGACCGAGGATGACGGGTCGGACGGCGACGTGAAGCCGGTCGACGAGGTCGGCTTCCAGTGCGGAACGGACGGTGGACAGCCCGCCGCCCACCCGGACGTCGGCGCCGCCGGCGAGCTCGTGCGCCCGGGTCACGGCATCCGTGATGCTCTCGGACGAGAACTCGAAGCGCGTGCCGTTGGCGAAGGCGATCGGCTCGCGCTGGCGATGGGTGAGCACGATGACGGGTACCTGGAACGGCGGCTCGTCGCCCCACCATCCGCGCCAGTCGGTGTCGTCGGGGAAGGAATGCAGGCCGAACATCGCCGCGCCCATGACCTCGGCGCCGACATTGTCGAAGTACGCCGCCGCGTAACGGTCGTCGACGCCGGTCGTGCCGGCGCCGGAGGTGTCGCCGAAGACCCGCTCGCGGAACGTCTTCGTCGCCATGTAGTCGGCGACGAGCCGACCCCAGTCCTCGCCCATCGGGTTCTCGGGGGTGGGGTCGGAGGGCATCGCCACCCCGTCGAGCGAGATGTTCAGATCGACGCGGACAGCCACGGCATCCTCCCGCCGTCGCTCAGCGGTAGTTCGTGAACTGCAGGTCGACGTCGAGGTCGGCGGCCTTGAGAAGGCGCTGCACCTCCTGCAGGTCGTCGCGCGACTTCGACTGCACGCGCAGCTCGTCGCCCTGGATCTGCGACTTCACGCCCTTGGGGCCCTCGTCGCGGATGATCTTGCCGATCTTCTTCGCGTCATCCTGCGAGATCCCCTCCTTCAGCGTGGAGGTGATGCGGTACTCCTTGCCGCTCTGCGTCGGCTCGCCACTGTCGAGGCTCTTCAGCGAGATGCCACGTTTGATCAGCTTGGTCTGGAGGACATCGAGGACGGCATTGGCCCGCTCTTCGGAGTTGGCCTTGATGACGATGGACTCGCCGCTCCAGGCGATGGAGGCGTCGGTCCCCTTGAAGTCGTAGCGCTGCTCGACCTCTTTGTGGGCCTGGTTGAGCGCGTTGTCGGCTTCCTGCCGGTCGATCTTGGACACGATGTCGAACGAAGAATCAGCCATCCCTCAAAGGTACCGGGGCTCTCGCGTCCGTCCTACGGACGGCGTGCCGTGTTCGCCGAGAGAGTGACGACCTCGACACCCCGCGCGCTCTTGTCTAACGTCGATGGATGGCTACGTGGAGAAAGTCCATCGCCCTGACCGTCGCCGGCGCCGCCCTCGTGGTCGTCGCGGGCTGCACGCCGACCGCCGAACCTGCGCCACCCTCGTCGGCGCCCGCGTCCGCGGAGCCGACGCAGACACCGATCCCCTACGCGGTGCCCACATCGGCGCCGGGCGAGATCGCTCGAGCGGTGTTCGAGGTCGTCGACGGGGTCAACACCACCGACACCGTGCTGTCCGACGCATTCGAGGCGGATGATGCCTTGACGGTGAGTGGCCAGTGCGAGGGCGGCGAGTGGATGCGCTACATCCTCCGCGACTCGACGCCCGACGGCGACGGCGCCGACCTCACCAGCGGAACCTTCCGGTGCGACTCGGCCGCGACGCAGGCCAACACGTACGTCGCCGGCGCCGGGGGCACCGTGCAGGTCGTGCTCACCGTGGCGGAGGGGACCGAACGCGCCTGGGTGACCGTGGAGAAGTGAGCCGGGCCCGCGCCAACGCCCCGTCGCGCTCGTAGACTCGGATGCCATGCGCGCACTCACCGAGAACGAGGTCAGGGACGCGTTCGTCAACGCCACCCCCGACGAGCTGCGGATCATCGCCCTGCCCCACGACTTCGTGCTGGCCGATTGGGATCACCTCGACTTCCTCGCCTGGCGCGACCCGCGTACCCGCGGTCGCGGCTACATCGTGACCGAGCATCAGGGAGTGCCCACCGGCGTCGTGCTGCGAGCCGCCGAGGGGCAGTCCCGCGCGCGGTCGGCGATGTGCAACCTGTGCCACACGATGCAGCCGGGCGATCAGGTGTCGCTGTTCACGGCCCGCCGAGCGGGGGATGCCGGGGAGCACGGCGACACCATCGGCACCTACATCTGCGCCGACATGTCGTGCCACGAGACGGTGCGCCTGGCCGCTCCGCTGGCGCCGAGCGAGATCCGCGCGAGCGTGGACCGCAAGATCGACGGCACGAAGCGCCGCACCGAGGAGTTCGTGAGCCGCGTACTGGATTCCGCCGAGGTCTCCCGCTGAGCGGATCGCCACCGTGGTTCGACGCATCCCTGCGGGGATAGTAGAGTGGTCTATCGCGCCTCTGGTCGACTGCGAAAGCCGGGCGGGTGCGCACCTGGCGAGTTACCCAAGCGGCCAAAGGGATCTGACTGTAAATCAGACTGCATTGCATTCGGGGGTTCGAATCCCTCACTCGCCACCATCAGAAAAGGGCACCCGATCGGGTGCCCTTTCTCGTGGCGTCTGCGGTTGCTCAGACGCCGGCGAGCAACGCCTTCGACCTCACCTCGAGGAACGACACCAACGCGGCGAGAACGGTGAGCTCGTTCCCGAGGTTGACCAGCTCGACCGTGTCGAGCTCGATGGTGGCGTCGCGCGCCTCCATCGTCGCCTTCCAGGCGCCGCCCCCTCCGGAGATGGGCTGCAGGTAGGTGACGGTCTTCGCGCCGCTGAGATCGACGACGATCAGGCCCGAGTCGGGATCCGTCTCGTCTTCCTGCCCGAGGAGTCGGATGTCGCTGCCGGTCAGGTAGCCGAGACCGCGAAACTGAGCCAGCCAGTCCTCGAGGAGGTCCTTGTTCAGAAGGCTTCGTACCGGCACGGCTCTCTCCGATCCATGCGCGTGAATATCACGCGTCCCCTCACATTATGACGGAGGAGATTGGACCGAGGCCAAAATCGAGCTCACGCGGTGCGACCGCGCGAGCGTGGTGGCCGCGCTCAGGCGGCGCGGACCGGGCGTCCGGCAGCGCGAGCGGCGTGCGCCGGAGCGTGCGCCGCCTCTTCGGCGGACTCCCACGTGCGCACGTCGATGACGAGACCCGACGCGGCGTTGGCCTGGTCGGCCAGGGCGCGCAGGTAGTCGCCGACGAGCTGCTCCGGCTCGGGAGACTCGAAGACGAAACGGAGGGGGATCGCCGGCTGGAGCCAGATGGTGGAGCGTCCGGGCTCACCCGCGGTGCCGGTCCAGGTGAAGGTGAACGATTCGCCGCGGCGGAGCTTCGTCGAGGCGATCACCTTGATGTATCCCATCAGGCGGTCCGGAAGCGAGATAGGCGCTACGTCGGAACCGTAGAACAGAGTGGCCATGGTGTCTCCTTCGGTCGTGAATGGGGGGTCGGCTAAAAATTAAACTAGCACGTATTTCACCAACTTAATTATTTTCATGAAATATTCACTTTCTTCACTATGGTGGGGGTAGTGGTCGGCCGGACCACGCTGAGGAGAGGGATGACGTTGTCGCACACCTCGGCGTTGATGACCGCACTCGACGATTACGTGACTGCTCGTGATGAGGCCGTCGCCAAGGCCCGCCGCGATCTGTCGGTCAGTGAGCTCGAGGCGGCAGCGATGTCGCACATCGCAGACGAGCCCGGCATCCGTCCCTCCGATCTGCGGGGACGCCTGGGAGTCACCGCTGCCGGCGTGACCACGCTCGTCGACCGCCTCATCGGGCGCGGGCTTCTGCGGCGCGAGCTCGACGCCGACGACCGGCGTGTGAACCACATCCACCTCGAGGTCGATCTCGACACGGAGCCGTGGGCGGCGCTCCGCCGCTTCCCGCGCGAGGTGGAGTCGGCCGTGAGCGCCGAACCCGCCGAAGTCGCCCGCGCCGCCGCCGAGATCCTCGTGCGCGTCACCGAACGGGTGCGCGTGCGGCTCTGACGCCGTCGAGTGAAGCGTGCGCTGTGCGCACGCGCCCCGCGTCCAGTTCCACCACGTGACCTGCGTCGGAGATCAATCGATCGTCATGGCTGACGCACACGACGGTGGCACCGCGGGCGAGTTCGTGGGCGATCGCGTCTCGATTGCGCTCCGCGCTCGCCGCATCGAGGCCCGTCGTGGGTTCGTCGAGAAGCAGGATGCCGGCCCTCCGGGCGAGTCCCTGCGCGAGGAGCGCGCGCTGACGCTGACCACCTGACAGCGAGCCGAACGGGAGCCGCGCCAGGGGGGCGATGTCGAGTCGCCGCATCGCCGTGTCGATCGCGACACGGTCGGATGCGTCGAGGCGACGGAGGGCTCCGGTGCGCCCCCACGCGCCGACCGCCACGATGTCGCGCACGGTGAGGGGCAGGTGTTCCGACACGGCCGCACGTTGCGGCACGAAGGCGCGGGAGCGCCCGCCCGCGTCGACGGAGCCGGACGACGGTTCTCGTGCACCGGCGAGCACCTCCAGCAGTGTCGACTTTCCCGCGCCGTTCGGGCCGACGATGACCGTCAGCGACCCCGCGGTGATGTCGATGTCGACGCCGTCGAGGGCGAGGGTGCCGCCGAGATCGACTTGGAGGGCGCGCGCGACGATGGCTGAGGGGGGCATGGCATCCATCATACGAGTTTGAGAATCATTCTCATTCTCGCTACGGTCGGGCATCGTGACCTGGCTCTCCGATCCCTTCTCGCTCGAGTTCGTGCAGCGCGCGCTCCTCGGCGGCGTTCTCGTGGCGATCCTGTGCGCGATCGCCGGCACGTGGGTGATCGTGCGGGGCATGGCGTTCCTGGGCGAGGCGCTGGCGCACGGAATGCTCCCCGGCGTCGCCCTCGCGACCGTGATGGGACTGCCGGTGCTGCTCGGAGCCGCGGTGAGCGCCGTGGCCATGAGTCTCGGCATCGGGGCGCTGCAACGGCGCGCGAAGCTGTCGTACGACACGAGCATCGGCCTGCTGTTCGTCGGCATGCTCGCGCTCGGCGTCATCGTCATCTCGCACGCCGGGAGCTTCGCGACGGATGCCACGGCCATCCTGTTCGGCGACATCCTGGCCATCGGAGTCGGGGACCTCTTCGTCCTCGCCGTCGCCGTGGTCGTCGGCCTCACCGCGGCCGTGACGGCGCACCGCTCGCTCGTCGCACTCGCGGTCGACGAGCGTGTCGCACGCGTGCTGGGTCTCGGTCCGCGCGTCGCGCAGACGGTGCTGGTCGGTCTCGTCACCCTCGCCGTCGTCGCGTCGTACCAGGCGGTCGGATCCCTGCTGGTGGTCGGACTGCTGGTCGCCCCCGCGGTCGCCGCGCGCCAGTGGACGCACCGCATCCCAACCACCATGGTGCTCGCCGCCGCCATCGGCGCCGCGGCGGTCGCGGCGGGACTCCTCATCTCCTGGCACGCCGCCACCGCCGCCGGCGCCACGATCGCGGCCAGCGCCATCGGCGCGGCGGGCGTCTCGTGGGCCCTTCGCGCCGGTCGCGACGCCGTGCGTGGCCGCACGGCATCCCCTGTCCTTCTTCCCGCCTGACCTGGAAAGTCCTCATGCCCCATCCCGCTTCCCCTCGGCGGCTCGCTCCGCTGGGGGCGCTGCTCCTCGTCGCTCTCGCCGGTTGCGCCGCTCCCGCGTCTCCCGCCGGCGACATGCCCACCGACCCCTCGGCCGACACCCACGGTGAGATCGCCGGCGCCGCGGAGCTCGCCGAACCCGCCGTCGGCCTCACCTCGATCGATGGTGAGGGACACGTGTCGCACCTCGACCTGCTCGAGGAGACCACGGCCGATCTCGGCGCCGTGCGCGCTCCGCTCTCGATGCATTCGGAGGGGCGCTACCTGTTCGCGGCCGACGAGTCCGGGGTCTCGGTCATCGACAGCGGGGTGTGGACCTGGGATCACGTCGACCACTTCCACTACTACCGCGCCGAGGCGCGCATCCTCGGCGACGTCGAGGGTGAGGGGATCGCGGCCGCGGCGACGTCGAACTCATCGACCACCGGCGGCACGGGGCTCTTCTTCCCCGGATCGGGTGAGGCCGTTCTTCTCGACACCGAGGCGCTGTCGACGGGGGAGATCGTCGAGACGTTCCGGCTGCAGAACGTTCCCGGCGCGGGGCTGGTCGTGCCCGCGGGCTCGTTCGCCGCGGTGGCTGCGGGTGGCGAGGTGACGCTGCACGCGACCGACGGCACCGCGGTCGGCGAGGCCGCCGCCTGCGCGGACCCCGCCGGCACCATCACCACCCGCGTCGGTGCGGTGATCGGATGCCAGGACTCCGCCCTCCTCATCACCGTCGCCGACGAGCAGCCCGTCGTCGAGCGCATCCCGTACCCCGTAGGCGCGACCGCGCCGCGCGCCACCGCGTTCGCGAATCGCGAGGGGCGGCCGACGGTCGCAGCGGTCGCCGAGGGGGTCGGGGTGTGGATGCTCGACACGCGAGAGCGATCGTGGACGCTTCTGCCGACGGCCGAGCCGGTCGTGCAGGTCACGGCGGTCGACGACAAGGACGCGAACCTGCTCGCCCTCACCGCCGACGGTCGAATGCTGGTGCTCGACGGCGGGACCGGTGCGCTGCGAGCGGCATCCGCTCCGCTCGTGAGCGCGAGCCTGGCCCAGGGACAGCCGGTCAGTCTCATCGCCGACCAGCAGCGCGCCTACCTCAGCGGACCCGCCGAGGGCCGCATGTGGGAACTCGACTTCGCCGACGGCGCACGCATCGCCCGCGAGTTCACGCCCGAGCGCACACCGCTCTTCGTCGCCGAAACGGGGCGCTGACATGAAGAAATTCCTGGCCGTCGCGCTCACGGCCGCCGTGCTCGCCCTCACCGGCTGCGCGGGCGGCGTGGCATCCGATCGCCCGCTCGTCGTGGTGACGACGAACATCCTGGGCGACGTCGTGTCGAACCTCGTCGGCGACGACGTCGAGGTGATGACGCTCATGCGTCCCGGCGCCGACCCGCACTCGTTCGAGATCTCCGCCGCCGAGGCCGCCCGCATGCGCTCCGCCGACCTGCTGGTGGCCAACGGCATCGGCCTCGAGGAGGGACTGCAGCAGCACCTCGATGCCGCGGCATCCGAGGGGGTCCCCACCTTCGTCGCGGGGGCCGCCGTCACCGTGCTTCCGTACACCTCGACCGACGCCGGAGGTGCCGACGATCCGCACTTCTGGACGGATCCCGCACAGATGATCGCCGTCGTCGACGCCCTCACGCCGATTCTCGAGGGAGTGGGCGGTGCCGCTGTCGCCGATCACGCCGCCGCGTACCGTGCGGAACTCACCGATCTGGATGCCGAGATGACCGCCGCCTTCGCCGCGATCCCGACGGAGCGGCGCGCGCTCGTGACCAACCACCACGTCTTCGGCTACCTCGCCGACCGTTTCGACTTCCGTCTGGTGGGGGCTGTCATCCCCGGTGGCACGACCCTCGCCGCTCCCAGCACGAGCGACCTCGCCGACCTCGTGTCGGCGATCGATCGGGCCGGTGTGCCGACCATCTTCGCGGAGTCGTCGTCGCCCGACCGCCTCGTGCGGGCGCTCGCCGATGAGGCCGACCGGCAGGTCGCGGTGGCCGAGCTGTTCACCGAGTCGCTCACCGACGCCGACGGCGGAGCGCCCGACTACCTCGCCATGATGCGCGTCAACACCGAGCGCATCCGTTCCGGTCTGGCTCCCTGAGCCCGACGTCAGAGCCCCGACACGGCGCACCCCGTCGCCGCGTCATCGCCCGGACCCTCGCACCGCCGCGGGTCCTCACCCAGAAAGAGAATCACATGCGCAGTTCCTCCCTCCGCGCGGATCGCCTCCGCCGCGCGGGCCTGCTCGCCCTCGCGGTCGGGGCCACGGTCGGCCTCTCGGCCTGTGCCGGCGGCGCCGGAACCGGCTCGGCCGCTCCCGCCTCCAGCGCCCCCGCCACCACCGCGGCCGACACCGGCACCCGCGTCGCCCTGTCGTACCCCGGCGGGGTGGTCGTGCTGGACGGTCAGAGCCTCGAGACCCTCGGCGACTTCACGTCGGAGGAGTTCACCCGCCTGAACTCCGCCGGCGACGGCCGCCATGTCATAGTCACCACGAGCGAGGGTTTCCAGGTCCTGGATGCCGGCACCTCCGGCGTGGAGCCGCAGCTCACCGACCTCGTGTTCGCGGCCGCCAAGCCCGGCCATGTCGTCACGCACGGCGGCAAGACGGTGCTGTACGCCGACGGCACGAGCGACTCCACCATTTTCGACACCGACGCCCTGCTGGCATCCACCGACGAGCTCCCCGCGGTCGAGACCATCCCCGGCGCCGAGGCGCACCACGGTGTGTCGATCGTGCTCGAGGACGGCTCGTTCGTCACGACCGTCGGCAACGCGAACGGCCGCACGGGGATCGTCGTCAAGGACGCTTCGGGTGCGACCGTCGCCGAGAACGCGACCTGCCCCGGCGTGCACGGCGAGGGCACCGCGAAGAACGAGGTCGTCGTCTTCGGCTGCGACAACGGCGCCCTCATCTACGACGACGGCGTGATCACCAAGGTCGAGGCCCCCGACCAGCCGTACGGCCGCTCGGGCAACATGTTCGTCAGTGAGACCAGCCCGCTGGTGCTCGGCGACTACAAGGACGACCGCGACGCGGAGGGCTACTTGCTGCACCGCGTCTCGGTGGTGGACACCGCGGCGAAGACGCAGACCATCGTCGACATGCCGGCGGGGGCCGAGTACACCTTCCGCGACCTGGCCCGCGGCCCCGAGGACCTCGGCTACATCCTCGCCTCCGACGGCGCCATCCACGTGTTCGACCTCGAGTCGGGTGCCTTCACCGAGGCGTTCCCCGTGATCGACGCCTGGGAGGGCCCGGTCGAGTGGCAGGACGCCCACCCCGCGATCAAGGTGTCGGGCGACATCGCCTACGTCACGGAGCCGACGAAGAACGCCGTGCACGCGGTCGATCTGACCACCGGCGAGGTCGTGAAGAGCGCGACGCTGGAGCAGACTCCGAACGAGATCGCGCTCACCAAGTAAGATCCCCCGCTCACCGACCGCCCCGGTCGTACGCCACCTGCAGTGCCGCGCGCACCGCGCGTACACCGGGGCGGTCGGCCGTTCCGCGGCGCACCGCGGTGAACACCTCGCGGCGCGGTTCACCCGGAAGATCGACCAGCCGCACCGGTGGAGTGCCCCCGGCGAAGACGAGGTCGGGGATCATTCCGACCGCGTGACCGGATGCCACGAGGCGCACGTGCGCGGTCAGGTCGGCCATCTCGAAGCGCACGTCGGGTTCGAAGCCCGCGGCCCGGCACTGCTGGGTCGCCCATTGTCGGGCGGCGGTGCCCACGGGTTCCATCACCCATGCGCGATCGCGGAGATCGGCGAGGGTCTCGGCGGGATCGCCGTGCGCGACGGCGAGGTGGATGGCATCCCGCCCCAGCAGGCTCCGCTCGATGCCGTCGCGGTGCTCGCGCGTATGACCGGGGTACTGCTCGGCGACGGCGAGGTCGAAGCCGCGCGCCGCGACCTCGAACAGCCCCTCTTCCGGGGCGAGTTCGGCCACCTCGATGCGCAGCAGCGGCTCGCTCTCGGCGAGGGCGTCGAGGGCACGGGGGAGCAGGCCGTGTGCGGCGGACTGCATCACCGCGACGCGCACCGGCGCGAGCGAGGGGCGGAGGCGTTCGAGCTCGGCGCGCGCCGCCTCGTCGGCGTCGAGCATTCGCGCGGCGTGCGCGGCGAGGGCCGCGCCCTGAGCGGTCAACCGGAGGCGCCGGCCGTCGGGCTCGAGAAGAGGCACGCCGGCTTCACGTTCGAGCAACGAGAGCTGCTGCGAGATCGTCGACGGACTGTACGAGAGAGCATCGGCGACGGCGGCCAGGGTGCCGCGCATTGACAGTTCGTGCAGCAGGCGCAGACGGCGGAGGTCGAACATGGCATCCCTTCGGTCCTGTCGAACAAAACCCGTCATCAATCATCGCTTTTCCTGACGGGACGCGGGCCGCATGCTGAGGGCATCCGAGGAAGGATCGCCATGTCGCTCACTGACGCATCTCCCGTCGCCTCCGGCACCACCCCCGCCGGGCATGTCACCCCCGCCGGGCATGTCACGCCCGACGAGCAGATTTCGCCCGCCGAGCTGGTCGCGCCCGCCGCGCTGGCCGACGAGGCCATCGCCCTCGTGCGCCGCTGGCTCGCCGAAAGCAGGGAAGAGCCGGTCGACGTCTCCGCCGAGCGCCTGGCCGGGGTGCTGCGCGACCCGCACGGCCTCGACTTCACGGTGGGGTTCGTCGACGGTGTCGTGCGCCCTGACGACGTGCGAGTCGCCGCGCGCAATCTCGCCGCCCTCACCCCCCTCATCCCCGGCTTCCTGCCGCTGCACCTGAAAGCTGCGATCCGTCTCGGCGCCTTCGCCGCGCCGATCCTCCCGCGAGTCGTCGTGCCCGCCGCCCGCACGGCGCTGCGCTCGATGGTGCGCCACCTCATCGTCGACGCCAGCGACCGCAAGCTCGGCGACGCCATCACCTCGATCCGCGGCCGAGGAGACGGCATCCGTCTCAACGTGAACCTGCTCGGTGAGGCGATCCTCGGCAAGAGGGAGGCCGCGCGCAGGCTCGCCGGAACGCGCAAGCTGCTCGCGCGCGCCGACGTGGACTACGTCTCGATCAAGGTGTCGTCCACCGTCGCGCCGCACACGCCGTGGGCCTTCGACGCCGCCGTCGCCGACGCCGTCGCGGCCCTTCGCCCGCTCTACCGGGTGGCCAAGGAGACCGGCACGTTTCTGAACCTCGACATGGAGGAGTTCAAAGACCTCGACCTCACCCTCGCCGTCTTCGAGACGCTGCTCGGCGAGCCCGAGTTCCACGGCGTCGAGGCCGGCATCGTGCTGCAGGCCTACCTTCCCGACGCCCTCGCCGCGATGGTCCGCCTGCAGAAGTGGACCGCCCGGCGCGTGGCATCCGGGGGTGCGCCCATCAAGGTGCGCGTCGTCAAGGGCGCGAACCTTCCGATGGAACGGGTGGATGCCGACGTCCACGACTGGCCGCTGGCCACGTGGCCGTCGAAGCAGGCGACCGACGCGTCATACAAGGCGGTGCTCGACTACGCGCTGCGGCCCGAGCGCACCGCGAACGTGCGGATCGGCGTCGCCGGCCACAACCTGTTCGACGTCGCCCTCGCGTGGCTGCTCGCGGAACGGCGCGGAGTCACCTCGTCGACGGGCACGCCCGGCGTCGAGGTCGAGATGCTGCTCGGCATGGCGACCGCCCAGCAGGCCGTCGTGCGTCGGACCGTCGGCGCGATCCTGCTGTACACCCCGGTCGTGCACCCGCAGGAGTTCGACGTCGCGATCGCGTACCTCATCCGCCGCCTCGAAGAAGGCGCGTCGAGCGAGAACTTCATGTCGGCGGTGTTCGACCTCGACACCCACGCGGCGCTGTTCGCCCGCGAGCGCGACCGCTTCCTGGCATCCCTCGCCGACATGCCCGAGGGTGTTCCGACCTCCCACCGCGTGCAGGATCGCACGGCCGCGGCAGAGCCCGCGCCCACGCATGCGTTCCGCAACACACCCGACTCCGACCCGGCGATCGCGGCCAACCGCGACTGGGCGCGCGCGATCGTGGCGCGGATGGAGCGCTCGGAACTCGGTCGCGCGAGCATCGCCGCGCACACCGTGACCGACGAAGGCGCCCTGAACGCGCTGATCCAGGATGCCGCGACGGCGGCCGTGAGTTGGCGGGAGCTGGGGGCTGCGAAGCGCGCTGAGATCCTCCATCGCGCGGGCGACGCGCTCGAGGCCCGTCGAGCCGATCTGCTCGAGGTCATGGGTGCCGAGTGCGGCAAGGTCATCGAGCAGAGCGACCCCGAGGTGTCGGAGGCGATCGACTTCGCCCACTACTACGCCGAGCAGGCGCGCGCGCTCGACGACGTCGACGGCGCGACCTTCACGCCCGTCGGGGTGACGGTGGTCACTCCTCCCTGGAATTTCCCCGTCGCGATCCCCGCCGGCTCGACCCTCGCCGCGCTCGCCGCAGGGTCCGCGGTGGTCATCAAGCCCGCGGGCCTCGCCGAGCGCTCCGGCGCCGTGATGGTCGAGGCGCTCTGGGAGGCGGGCGTGCCCCGCGAGGTGCTCAGGCTCGTGCAGGTGTCCGAGAACGACCTCGGTCGTCAGCTGCTCACCCACCCCGCCGTCGAACGGGTCGTGTTGACCGGGGCGTACGAGACCGCCGAGCTGTTCCGCTCCTTCCGCCCCGATCTGCCGCTGCTCGCCGAGACGAGCGGCAAGAACGCCGTGATCGTCACCCCCAGCGCCGACCTCGACCTCGCGGCGAAGGACGTCGCGATGTCGGCCTTCGGCCACGCGGGCCAGAAGTGCTCGGCGGCATCCCTCGTCGTGCTCGTCGGCTCGGTCGCACGCTCGCGTCGCTTCCGCGACCAGCTCGTCGACGCGGTCACCTCCCTCGAAGTCGGGATGCCGTGGGACGAGGCCTCCCGTGTCGGTCCGCTGATCGAGCCGGCCCAGGGCAAGCTTCTCAAGGCCCTCACCTCGCTCGAGCCCGGCCAGCGCTGGGTCGTCGAGCCTCGCCGCCTCGATGACGACGGGATGCTGTGGCGTCCCGGCATCCGCGAGGGCGTGCAGCCGGGGAGCGAGTTCCACCGCACCGAGTACTTCGGACCCGTGCTCGGCATCATGACTGCCGAGACCCTGGATGAGGCGATCGACATCGTCAACGCCATCGAGTACGGCCTCACCTCGGGCCTGCACGCGCTCGACGCGGTGGAGATCGACACGTGGCTCGCGCGTATCGAGGCGGGCAACGTCTACGTCAACCGCGGCACCACGGGTGCCATCGTGCAGCGCCAGCCGTTCGGCGGCTGGAAGAAATCCGCAGTGGGGGCGGGGACGAAGGCCGGCGGCCCGCACTACCTCTTCGGGTTCGGGACGTGGACGGATGCCGAGACTTCGGCGCCGCGGTTCACCGACGCCTTCGCCGCACCGGCGCTGGCCGCCGTGCCTGCGAGCGACCGCGAGTGGCTGGCAGCGGCCCTCTCCAGCGACGCTGCCGCGTGGACGTCGGAATTCTCGCTCGCCCGTGACGTGACGGGGCTCGAGTCGGAGCAGAACGTGCTGCGCTACGCCGCCGTGCCCGTGACCGTGCGGCTCGAGGACGCGTCGGAGACGGCGCTGGTGCGGGTGACCGCGGCGGGTGTGCGGGCGGGGTCGCCGGTGACGGTCAGCACTGCGCGCGAACTGACGCCCGCGGTACGCGCGTGGCTCGAGGGCGTCGGCGTGCGTGCCGCTGTCGAGGACGCCGCCGGCTGGGGTCGCCGCGCCGCGCGCATCGCCCGCACGGGCGGACGCGTCCGGCTGCTCGGCGGCTCACCGGCCGCGGTGGCCGAGGCCACCGGAGGCTCGCCCTCGCTCGCCGTCTACTCGGGCGCGGTCACCCGTGCGGGGCACGTCGAGCTGTTGCCGTTCCTGCGTGAGCAGGCCGTGTCGATCACGGCGCACCGCTTCGGCACTCCTCGTCGCTACGAGGTTCCCCCGCTCGTCGCGCGGTGACCACCGTGGCGGGCGGGGCTGTTCGTTCGGGGTGGCCCCGCCCGTCGGTGTCTCGTCGTCGTCGTCGTTGCTGCGTCGTCTTCGGCCGGGCAGGGTCGGTCAGGCCGTTCCCGACGCGGCGACACGCTGTGCGGCCCGGCGCACCGAATCCGGCACGGAAGTGCTCGGGTCGGTCTGCGGCGAGGTCACCGGCGCGCCCGCGACGATCCGCAGCGGCAGCATGCCCGCCCACACCCCGCGGTCCTCGCCGTCGTCGTCGACCTCCACGAGGGAGCCCGCGTTGTCCTTGACGCTCGCCTCGGCGAGCGGCAGGCGCAGGACCATGGTCGCCGCGATCTCGCGCGCGGTCATCGGGCGCACGTCTTCGCTCCGCCCGGGCATGAGGTGCTCCGACAGCGCGAGGAGCGCGGCATCCTTCTGCTCCGGGGGGACGACGGATGCGACCCCGTGCACGACGGCGCACCGGTAGCGCATCGAGCTGTCGAAGAGCGACCGGGCGTACTTCAGGCCCAGCAGGTGCGTCACCGTCAGGCAGACCGGGGCGCCCGCGGCGACGCGACGGAAGAAATCGCTACCGGTCGAGCCGTGAAGGAGCACGTCGTCACCGTCGCGGCCGATGCCGATCGGCAGGGCCACGGGCCGGTCGTCGCGGACGATGGCGAGCGTTCCCGACAGCGCGCCGTCGATCACGTCGTACAGCGCGGCGCGATCCGTGCGCTGGTGGTGCGCGCCGTGGCGGACGCGAGTGAGAGCGGTGAGGGGCAGGTCGGGGACGGGCCGGTCGGTGAGCGGCAGGTCGGTGGGAGACGGATCGGCGTGGGGGCGGTCGGGCCGAGCGACGTCGGCGTGACGCGCTTGCGGGTTCGGCGAGTCGGTCAGGGGCTGTCCAGTGACGGGTACGTCGGTCATGACCCGATTGCACCCGATCTGCTGGACCATGACGTAGTCCACTTCTCGCGCGTTCTTGTGGACCAGTGGCAGACTTCATGCGTGATCTCCCTCGGCATCCTGGATCGTCGCTCGACCGTGCCGCTGCACGAGCAACTCGCCCACGGACTGCGGGCGGCGGTGCTCGCGGGACGCGTGGGTGGGGGAGAAGCGGTGCCGTCGACGCGCGCGCTCGCCGCCGACCTCGGAGTCGCTCGCGGCACCGTTGTCGCCGCGTACGAGATCCTCGCGGGCGAAGGGTATCTGGTGTCCCGACCGGGGGGTGCGACCGTCGTCGCCGAGGTCACGGCGCGTTCACCGTCACCGCGCGCGCGGGCCGGCATCGGCGCAGTGGAGGAGTCGCCGCTCGTGGATCTGCGTCCGGGGCGGCCCGGCACGACGGGTCTCGCCGATGCGGCGTGGCGATCCGCGTGGCGGCGGGCGACGGCGGGAGACCCGGATGCGGACGTCTCCGACACCGCGGGCGCACCGGCCCTGAGGGCGGAGATCGCCGGGTACCTCGGTCGTGCGCGTGGGCTCGATGTGGCGGCATCCGACGTCGTCGTCACCGCCGGCACCAGCGACGCGATGCTCCTGGCGCTGCTCACCATGTCGCCGCGCGGCGGCCGGACGAGGTTGCGGGTCGGCATCGAGAACCCGGGGTATCCGCGCGTGCACCGGATCCTCCGTCGGCTCGGGATCGAGGCCGTCCCCGTTGCCGTGCGTCTCGGCGCGGGTCTCGACCTCGACGCGGTCGAGCGTCAGCGCGATCTCGATGCGTTCATCGTCACGCCCCACCATCACTACCCGCTCGGAAGTCGATTGGATGCCGAGGCGCGCGCCCGTCTGCTCGCCTGGGCCGACCGCGAGGACGTCGTCGTCATCGAGGACGATTACGACAGCGAGTTCCCTCACGGCCGGGCGCCCCTTCCCCCGCTGCACATGATCGATCCCGCGCGGGTCGTCTTGATCGGCAGTCTGTCGAAGACCCTCACACCTGCAGTCCGTTGCGGGTGGCTCGTCGCGACCGGCGAGGTGGGTGAGCGGATGCGCGCGGCGCGCGGCGATCTCGATCTCCCGGTCTCGCTCGTGCAGCAGCATGCGCTCGCGCTGTACCTCGCCGAGGGTTCGCTCGCACGGCACACGGCGCGGCGGCGGCGCGAGTATCGCCACCGTCGTCGCCTCCTGCTCGAGGCTTTCTCGGGCGTGCCGGGCGTCGACCTGGCGGCCACGGACGGTGGCCTGCATGCGGTGGCGTTGCTCCCCGGGAGGGGTAAGGATGCCGAGCGCGCGATCGTCGCGGATCTCGCCGAGCGCGGCATCCGGGTGGCGCCTCTGGCCTCGTACATCTGGGAGGGCGCCGCCTCGTCGCTTCCGGCGGGCATCGTTTTCGGGTACGCCGCGCCATCGACCGTCGTGCTCGTGGAAGCGATCGAGGGGATGCTCGCCGTTCTGCGTGCGCACGTCGGTATCGGTGGTCCCACGGGGTCGATGTCGGGCGGGGATGAGGCGTAACGCGGACGGTGTGCCCGCACAGCGGTGCGGTGGGAGGCTCCTCTGGTGACTTCCACCAGAGTCTCCGTGGTCCGCGGGCATCAGAGCTGAGTTCCCAGAGGTGCACTGCCGACTCGCGATCCGAGGAGGTGGCGCCACCGGCGGGTTCGCCACCGCCCCGAGCCCGCTCTACGGCTGCAGCATCTCCAGCGCAGCCATCGCCGCGTTCTGCCCCCCGATACCGCTGACCGCCCCGCCCCGCTGCGCGCTCGACCCGCACAGCAGCACGCGCGAGTGCGGTGTCGCCACGCCCCACCGCTCCGCGGGGGAGTGCGCCGGTGAAGACAGCCACGGCCACGACAGTGCGCCGTGGAAGATGTCGCCGCCGACCATGTTCAGCGACGTCTCCAGGTCGGTCGTCGTGCGGGCTTCGATGCACAGCCGCCCGTCGGGCGCACGCAGGATGCAGTCGCGCAACGGCTCGGCCAGCACCGTGTCCAACGATGCCTGCGCTGCCGCCAGCAGCCGTGCCCCCGCGGCGACGGGATCGGTGTCGTCGATGAGGCGATGCGGCACCTGCAGCCCGAACATCGTCAACGTCTGTGCGCCCGACGCCCGCAGGTCGTCGCCGAGGATCGACGGATCGGTCAGCGAGTGGCAGTAGATCTCGACGGGGAGCGGCTCGGGGAGGAGTCCCGCGGATGCCGCCACGTGCGCGGCATCCAACTGGGTCATCGTCTCGTTGACGTGGAAGGTGCCCGAGAACGCGGCCTCGGGGGTGACGGAGGTGTCGCGCAGTCGGGGCAGTCGCGACAGCAGCATGTTGACCTTGACCTGCGCGCCCTCGGGCTGCGGGGCGCCGGTGGTCGCAGAACCGCCCGCGGCGAGTAACCGGTCGAGCACCGCGCTCCCGACGCCGCTGAGCACGAGCTCCCCGTGGAACACCTCCGATCGATCGGTCATGGTGTGCACGTCGCCGTCGGGTGAGACCGAGATGACCTCGACTCCCGTCACGATCTGCGCGCCGGCCTCGCGCGCGGCGCGTTCGAGTTCCGCCGTGACGGCGCCCATGCCTCCGACAGGGACGTCCCAGTGACCGGTCTCGCCGCCGATGACGTGATAGAGGAAGCAGCGGTTCTGCGCGAGCGAGGGGTCGTCCGATGACGCGAACGTACCGATCAGCCCGTCCGTCAACGCGATGCCGCGCACCACGTCGCTCTCGAATGACGCGCGCAGCAGATCGCCGAGCGGACGCTCGGTCAGCGACGAGAACAGCGCGTCGTCCCCGACCCGCTCGCGCACCTCGTCGGCGGTCGGGAGCGGCTCGGTCATCGTCGGGAACACCGCGCGGCCGAGGGGTGCCAGACGCTCCCCGAACGCGGCGTACCGCTCGGCCTCGCCGGTGTCCCCCAGGGTGCGGGTGAACGACGCGGCCGTCGCCTCGGCATCCTCGGTGTCGATGAGGATGCCGCGCGACGGATCGACCGGATCGGGTGTGTACGAGGAGTACCGGCGTCGCCGCAGCTCGATGCGCAGGCCCAGGTCGTCGATGATCTTCTTCGGCAGAAGGCTGACGAGGTAGGAGTAACGCGACAGCCGCGCGTCGACCCCGCGCCACGGGCGTTCCGACACGGCGGCGCCGCCCACGGCATCCGTTCGCTCGATCACCACCACACGACGCCCGGCGCGGGCGAGGTAGGCCGCGGCGACGAGGGCGTTGTGCCCTCCTCCCACGATGACGACGTCGTACCGGCGAGCATCCGAGGCGGTCATGTTATTCACGGTATCCACGGACGCGACTTCGGCGGAGGGGGTGGCGCAGTAGCGTGGATGCCATGACTTCCCCCGCGGATCTCCTCGACATCGCCACACGAATCGCACGAGAGGCCGGCGAGCTGGCTCTCCGTCGCCGCCGCGAGGGAGTCACGGTCGCGGCCACGAAGTCGGCCGCTGCCGACATCGTCACCGCCGCCGATCGCGAGGTCGAGGCCTTCATTCGTGCGGAGCTGGTTCGAGAGCGTCCGGGCGACGGGTTCTTCGGCGAGGAGTCCGACGCCGAGGCCGGCACGAGCGGCATCACCTGGGTCGTCGATCCGATCGACGGCACCGTCAACTACGCCTACGGCATCCCGGCCTGGGCGGTGAGCATCGCCGCCGTCGAGGGCACCGCCGAGACCGCGTCATGGACCGCGCTCGCCGGTGCCGTCTTCAACCCCATCACGGGCGAGCTGTTCCGCGCCGCGCGCGGCGGCGGAGCCTGGCTCGGAGATCAGCGCCTCTCGGTCAGCGAAGTGGGCGAGGCCGGTGGGCTCGTCGCGACGGGCTTCGGCTACAACCCCGAGACGCACGGCCCGGCGCTCGCGCAGCTGTCGCGCGTCATGCCGATCGCACGCGACGTGCGTCGCATCGGTGCGGCCTCGCTCGACCTGGCATCCGTCGCCGCCGGTCGCGTCGACGCCTATTACGAGAGCGGGACCCACCCCTGGGATCACGCAGCCGGGGCCTTGCTGGTCGAAGAGGCCGGGGGGCGTGTCGGCGGCGCGCCCGGCGGTCGCCCGGGCAACGGCATGGTCATCGCGTCCGGCCCCGACTTCTTCTCGCGGCTCGAGCCGCTGCTCGACTTCGAGAGGTGACCCCCTCCCGCTCATCGCATTCTCAGATGACGGGGGTAGAGTGTTTACCAGTTCGTTATCTTCCGCAACCCGAACCTGCGGAAATGGCCAAGCCCCACAGCCCGAAGCCGTCGCCCGAGCGCGACACGACACGAGAGCCCTCGCGCGTTGCCGTCAGAAGCCTTCCCGACTGAGCCTGCCCCCACCCGGCGGTCCCGTCGCCCCCTCGCCCCTGCCCACGAGGCCGCCACCCGGCCGACTCGAGTCGAGATGCGTCGCCACGGTGCGAGCGACCCGGCCCCGGCCGACGCCGAGAACGCCGCGCAGCCCGAGCTGATCGAGAACGTGGCCGCCGCCGTCCTCGAGACGGTCATCGCCGCGACGATCGACGCCACGCTCCCCGAGACGGATGCCGCGCCCTCGGCCGATGCAGAACCCGACGCCCTCGAGGTCACCGTCGTCGACGAGCGCTCCTCCGACGAGGTCGCCGTCATCCTCCAGAGCGCCGACAGCGACAGCGCCACGACGCCCGTCACGCTGCCGACCTCCCCGATCACCCTCCCGGTCTCGTCGCGTCGTTCGCGCCGTCGCCCGCAGGGGGCGGTCATCCTCGACAGTGCCGAGACGCCCGAGTCGCCGGTCGCCGAGGCATCTGTCTCAGATGCACCCGCCGCTGAGGCGCCGCGCGCCGAGCAGGCCCCGGATGCCGCCGGCGTCCCCGTCGACGACGAATTCACGTCGGCCGCGCGCCTCTTTTCGTTCACCGGCGAGACCGCCGTTCAGCAGAACCGCGTGGTCGCTCCCGTGCAGCCCGTCGCCGAGGGTCTTCCGGCCGCGGCGACGACCGGCTCGCGCCGCAACGTGCGCCGCATCGCGGCCACGTCGTTCTCCGTCGGCGTCATGGGCGTCGTGGGTCTGCTGACGGTGGGCATGACCATGCCGGTCAGCGCCCTCGCCTCGGCGAACGGCACCGACAGCGTCACCGCGAGCGAAAGCGTCACCACCCGGCTCGCCGTCGGCGGCGACGTCGCGGCATCCGAGGGTGCCATCCAGGCCTACGTCGCGCCCGCCGCGGCGCAAGCGGCTGTCGTCGACCGCTCCGACGGCTACAGCGCGACCACCTACGCGCAGATGGCCGCCGACTCGGGGATCACGAACCCGTCCAACTTCTACGTCAACGACCCCACAGCGCCCATCCAGTGGCCCTTCGCGGTCGGTGTGCCCATCACGTACGGCTTCGGCATGCGCGACGGCACCATGCACGAGGGTGCCGACTTCGTGCCCGGCGAGGGCTCGCCCGTCCAGTCGATCGCCGACGGCACCGTCCGCATCGCGACCGAGCAGGGCGGCGCCTTCGGCGTCACGGTTCTGATCGATCACGAGATCGACGGTCAGCTCATCTCGAGCCGGTACGGGCACATGCAGTACGGCTCGCTGCAGGTCACCCAGGGTCAGCACGTGAAGGTCGGTCAGTTCCTCGGCCGCACCGGCAACACGGGCCGCTCGTTCGGTGCCCACACCCACGTCGAGATCCTGCAGAACGGCACCACGCCGATCGATCCGATCGTGTGGCTGCGTCAGCACACCGGCGGCTGACCCGATTGGTGAGAGGGTGTCGCGGTCTGATAACCTCTTCAAGTTGCCCGGAGCGATCCGGGTACGCCCCGATAGCTCAGTGGTAGAGCACTTCCATGGTAAGGAAGGGGTCGTCAGTTCAATCCTGACTCGGGGCTCAAGGTGTCCACCTCTGAATAGTGGATGCCGTGCGGCGGGGTAGCTCAGTTGGTGAGAGCGCACGACTCATAATCGTGAGGTCGCGGGTTCAAGCCCCGCTCCCGCTACCGAAGACACAGAGAAGCCCCGGCTCGCGCCGGGGCTTCTGTCGTCTTGGCTCAGGCCGCGCGCCGGCCGCTCTCCCGGTCCCATTCCAGCGACTTCCACTGCAGGAAGGTGCAGAGGTTGCTGGCGACGACGTATTCGGCAGCGAGGCTGGCGATGTCGTGCACCGACATCACCAGGTCATCCGGGCGCTCGGTGAGAGTCAACTCCCATATCGGGTCGTCGTAACTGCGCGGCTTCATGAAGATCGACGTCGACGCGTTCCGCAGCCTCAGGATGACGAGCCCGGTGTCGTCGGTGTCTCCGTCTTCCTGAGGAGCGACGGTGATGGAGCCGGCGATGCAGTGCTCTTCCTGCTCGAACTCCTTCACCCAGCTTTCGAGCTGTGCGTGGGAGCGGCGGGGTGGCGAGTCTTCGAGCGGTCGCATATGGGGAGTATGCCACCCCGGCCGCACCGACCCCCGCGGATGCGTTCGTCTCGACAGGTGGAAGCGAAGTGTGAGACAAGCTCCTCATCGGGGCAACCCCATGGGGTATCCCATGGGCGACGGCTAGCGTGCGCCCATGCCGAACAGTATCGAGCGGGTCCACCTCACCGTGGATGGTTCGACGTTCGCGCTCGGGCCCCTCGAGTCCCTGGACGACCTGCGGGACCAGGTGCTGCGCGCTGCGCGAGCCGCCGGCGGCTTCCTCAACGTCACCGTCGACGGCGGACAACGCCTCAGCTTCTTCGTGACGACGACGACGTCGATCGTCATCGCGGTCGCGACCGTGCCGCTCAGCGCGGATACGGCCGACGGACGAGGCCTGCAGCACACCCCGGGGATCGACCGGGACTACAACGACGGCGACATCCCCTTCGACGTCATCTAGGGCCGGGTGGAACGGGGCTCTGCCCCGGCGCTCAATCCCAGCGCGTGTCCCGCTCCTCGTCGTCGCCCTCTCGCGCGGAGTCCGCTGCGGGCCACTCCACCTGGAACCCGCATTCGCGACACTCGTCAGCCCGGATGCCCTCGTCGAGGAGCGGATGCATCGTCACGCCGCAGGCGGGGCAGATGGGCTGCGCCTCGTCGGCGAAGGCGTTCGTGTAACTCATGGACCCTCCGTTGCCTCGGCGACATCTCGATTGTGCCCGCAGCGCGGATAACGTCGGAGCATGCCCGCTTCTTCCGCCCGCCTGGGTTTCGGTCTGGCCGCCGTCGGCCGGCCGGCGTACATCACCACCGACCGCGCTGACGACCTGGGTGATCCGGTCGACCGCTCGATCTCGGCGCTCCGGGCGCGCGCACACCTCTTGCTCGATGAGGCGTGGGTTCTCGGCATCCGTTACATCGATGTGGCGCGCTCGTACGGGCTCGCCGAGGAGTTCCTCGGGGGCTGGCTCGCGGCGCATCCCGAGAGACGTTCCGAGCTCGTCATCGGCTCGAAGTGGGGCTACGCCTACGTCGGCGAGTGGAAGATGGATGCCGCCGTGCACGAGCGCAAAGAGCACTCGGCGGCGATGTTCGACCGGCAATGGCCCGAGACGCTCGCGGCTCTCGGTTCTCCGCCGGATCTGTACCTGATCCATTCCGTCACCCCCGACAGCCCCGCGCTCGCCGACATCGAGGTGCTCCAGCGGGTGCGACATCTGCGGGCCGAGGGCGTGCGGGTCGGGCTGTCCACGAGTGGTCCGCGCCAGGCCGACGTCATCCGCGCGGCGATGCGCCTGGACGACTGTCCCTTTACCGTCGTGCAGTCCACCTGGAACCTGCGAGAGTCCTCGGTCGGCGGCGCGCTTGTGGAGGCGCACGACGCGGGCTGGACCGTGGTGGTCAAGGAAGCGCTTGCCAACGGCGAGCTCGCGTCCGCCGCGCCGGGCGGAGCCCTCGCGTCTGCGGCATCCGGGGTCGCCCCCGACCTCTTCGCGCTCGGTGCGGCGCTCTCGCAGCCGTTCGCGGACATCGTGCTGAGCGGGGCGACGACGCTCGCTCACCTCCGCCGCGGCGTCGAGGCGCGAGCCCTGGAGGTCGACCGCTCGGTGCTCGCCGAGCTCGCGACCGATCCGAGCGACTACTGGCGCCGCCGGTCGGAACGCCCCTGGCGCTGAGCCGTCCGCGCGTTCTGCGGGGGCCCGCGGCTCGCCGGCGCCGGATCCCGCGGCAGCATTTCGCGCGAAAGCCCGCAACGGCACTCCCACGCGGAAGAGCACGGCGGCACCCCGGCAAGGAAAGCCGCCCCCGGCCCTGCCCTAAGCGGACCGGCAGGTCAGGGAACGCACCGCACGTCGGCGACACTGCCCGACACGTTCGCCCACGAGCCCGCGATCGCGGTGGCCAGCACCGACCCCGACGACGACCGCGCCTGCGCGTAACCGGCGGAGCGGGCATTGGCGATGGAGCGCACCGTCATGCCGGGTGCGTATGTTCCGCACGACGACCACGACACTCGTGTGCCCGACAGCCCCGTGCCGTTGAAGGCGCATACGTTCCCGGTGGCGCAGCTGCCGACGGCCTTGTCATCTTCGGGAGGGACGTCCATGCTCATGCCGAGCTCGGGCCAGTGCGCGTGGGTCGCGTCGATCACGACCCCGCCGGGGAGGTCCTCGAGGGCCGCGGCGATGTCGGGGTGGAGGTTCTCGGGTGCGGTCATTGCGGAGCGTCCTTCCTGTCGCGTACATCCCACAGGATGTAGTCGGTGATCGATCCGGCGGGGAGCTTGAGGTTGGGGCTGTCCTCGACGAGAGCCGATTCGTACCCCACGATGCGGCCCGTCTCCGTGGAGATGAGCAGCGTGACGTCGGAGGTGGTCGCGGTCGAGGGGATGCCGCCGAGCCCGACGACAGGGCGACCCAGGCGGTCGTTCGTGACGCCGAGGACGCGCAGCCCGGGGGCGGATGCGACCACGTCGAGCAAGGCCGACTGCTGGCTCCCCGTGAGCGTCCATTCGCTCTGCAAGGACCGCACTCCCAGCATCACGTCACCCGCCGTGAGGGCTTCGCTCGCGCCCGTCGAGGCGACGATCAGCGATCGCATGGCGTCAGCGGTCGGCGCGGGTGGTGTGCGCGAGAGCGGGGAGAACTGGTTCTGCACGAACTGCAGATCGCCCACCACGGTGCCGGGGGTCGGATCGTCCGCGGGCACCGTGTCGCCGTCGGCGTTGGTCGCCTCGGCCGCGAGGGTGACGATCGACCCGGAGAGATTCTCGGCCCAGCGCACGTCCACCCACTCGCGACGGAAGACCGTGGCCTCCGCTTCATCGGGCGAGCCGCTGAAGTACCACCCCAGCGACAGCGATCGACGCTCCGGCGCGAGCGGCGTCGTCGACTCGGCCAGACGGAGCTGCGCTTCGGCGATGACCCGCGACGCATCGTCGGCGACGGCGGAGTAGACGAGGGGCTTGGGGGTGAGGGCGTGGGCCGAGGGTGCCGGCATCCAGAGCACTCCCGACACGATGGCGAGCACGAGCACCACGGCCGCGGCGGCGGAGGCGATGGCGAGGGTCGGACGGCGTCGACGGGTGCCGGGACGGCCGACGATCTCGCGCAGACGTCGTTCCGCGTCGAGAGGGATCGGGGCGTCGACCGGGGTACGCGCGGGGTCCAGGCGGCGCAGTGCACCGGCGAGCTCATCGTCGTTCATCGCGCACCTCCTCGCCGGTCGAGGTCGAACTCAGAAGCAGGGGGCGTAGTCGTGCGCGCAGACGGTTGAGCCGCGTCCACACGGCGCCCTCGCTCAGCCCGATCACGACCGCGACCTCGGCGGCGGAGAGTTCCTCCCAGTACGTCAGCCAGAGTATTTCGCGCTCGCGTTCGGGCAGCGCCCGGATGGCATCCAGCAGCCGCGCGGTCATCGTGGGCTCCGCCTCGCTCGCGAGGGTGCGTACGTGGTCCTCGATATGCGTCCACAGGGCCCCCTCTCGATCACGTCGCCGGTATTCATTCGCAATGAGATTGCGTGCGGTGCGGTACAACCACGGCAGTCCGAACGGCTCTCGGGGATCGCGTTTGCGCCAGGCGATCTCGAAGCAGTCCATCGTGAGGTCGGCGGCGGCCTCGCGATCCGAGACGCGCCGTTCGATGAATCGGAGAACGGCGTTGTGGTGCTCGCGGAAGAGCGCCACGAAATCCGACTCGTCGATCACCGGTGTAGGTCTCCGTGCATTCGAAAAGGAAGTGTTTGGACAAGGCGAATCCTTACACGTCGAAGTGACGGAGATTTTTTTCGGGGGGCTGTAAGGATCGTCGTCCGGTAGACACCGCACTGATGGGGGTGGGTGTCCTCTCCGGCTTCGAGACGACACCCGCACGCCCGCCGACAGATGTTCGGGACTGACCTCGGCGGGTGAGGGGTTGCACTGCGTGGGGGCAGTGCAACCCCTCGGATCTCCGCCATCGATCCAGGATGCCAGAGCGCCCGCGTCAGTTCGGATCGACGTTCAGGTTCGTGATGCGTGCCGTCGCGATGAGCCGTTCGGCGTCGTCGCGGACGGCGACGTCGTACGTCGCCGCACGGCGTCCACGATGCCCGGGCGTTGCCACAGCGTGGATGCGACCCCTCGCGCGCGACACGATTGCTGATCGTTCGGTCGATGAAGGCTCAGTGGTCCGCGCGGCGTTCAAGGTGTGCGCAGGCCGTCGAGGGCGATGCGCACGACGTCGGCACCGAGGCGTCCGCCGTCGACACTGCCGCCGGGGCGGTACCACTCCACGACGGAGTTGATCATGCCGAACAGCAGGCGCGCGGCGACCGCCGCGTCGACGTCGTCTCGCACACTGCCCTCAGCCTGCGCTGCGGCGACGAGGGCGGTGACCCTGTGGTCGAAGACGCGCCGCCGCTCGAGCGCCGCCTGCTCGACGGGGCTGTTCCCGCGCACCCGCAGCAGCAGCGTCACCGCGGGCAGCTGTGCGACCAGCACGTCGGTCGCACCGACGAGCACGAAGCGCAGGCGGTCGGTGGCCGCCCCCGCGGACGCGCGGGGATCGTCGAAGACCGCCTCGAGACCCCCCAGGGCCGCCTCCAGAGCCACCGACAGGAGCTCCTCCTTCGAGGAGAAGTGGTGGTAGAGCGCCGATTTGGCGAGCCCCAGACGTCGGGCGAGGTCGGACACGCTCGTGGCGTCGTAACCCTGTTCGTTGAACACCCGCACGGCGACGGCGAGGATGCCCTCGCGGTCGTAGCCCGGACGCCCGCGCCGCGCGGGGGAGTCGGCGGGGGTCGTGGCGGGGTTCGCGGCGGTCACGATGTCAGTGTGTCACTCCAGCAGGGCGGGAGAGTCGCTACGCAGGAGCGCGCGCGCCGCGTTGCCGATGACCGCGCTGTAGGTGGGATAGGCGAAGCGCACACCGGCGAGGGTGGCGACGTCGATGCCCGCGGCCATCGCCGTCGTGACCGACTGGATGACCTCTACGGCGTTCTCGCCCACCGCGTGCGCTCCGAGGACGAGCTCGCGGCGACGATCGGCGATGAGCGTGAGGAAGCCGCTCTCGCGGTCGTCGATCACGGCACGGTCGAGGTCGGCGAACCGTACCGTCGCGACGACGCACGAGGGGTCGCGGTCGCGCGCCTGCTCTTCGGTGAGCCCGACGCCGGCGTAGTCGGGGTCGGTGAACCCGCCGGCGGGGAGAAGATGGTGCGGGGTGCGTCGGTTCGCGCCGAGCACCGCATTCTCGGCTGCTGCCTCGCCCTCGAACTGCGCCGCCTGCACGAGCATGTCGCGACCATTGGCGTCGCCCACCGCGAGGATGTGCGGCACGATCGTCCGGAAGTAGCGGTCGACGGGGATCGCCGATCGTTCCACCTCTATGCCCGCGCGTTCGAGACCGAGGTCTTCGACATCTGCGGGCCATCCCGTGGCCATGATGACCACGTCGACATCGACGGCGTGCGCCTCGTCGCTCTCTCGCCAGGTCAGGCGGATCGCGCCGTCGCGCTCGTCGAGGCGCTCGACCGTGTCGATCCCCGTGTGCACGGCGACGCCGTGCGCGACGAACGACTCGGCGATGGCGGCGGAGATCCGGGCGTCGGATGCCATGAGCACGCGCGGCGCGACGTCGAGAAGCGTGACCTCGGCGCCGAACGAACGGAACACCGTGACCAGCTGTGCTCCGGTGTTGCCCGCGCCGATCACGGCGACGCGGCGGGGGAGCTCGGTCAGGGACAGCACGTCCTCCGGGACGGTCGCGAGCTCGGCCCCGGGAATCGGGAGGCGTCGGGAGTGCCCGCCGACGCACACGAGGATCGACTCCGCGCGCACCCGGCGGCCACTGTCGAGCGCCAGGGTGTGGTCGTCGACGAAGCGCGCGCGACCCTCGTGGATCAGGTCGATGCCCGCCTCGGCGAAGCGCTCCGCCTCGCGCTTGATGGAGCGCACGGCATCCACTCGTTCGTGCACGCGGGACACCACCGCCGACCAGTCCACCCGAGGCTCGTCGACGACGATGCCGTAGTCGTCAGCCGAGCGGGTCTCGCGCATGAGCCGTGCGGCCTTGGCCAGAACGCGAGTGGGGACGCAGCCGGTGTTGACGCACGTACCGCCGACGCGGCCGGCTTCGAGGACGACGACGGACGCCCCGAGCTCCGCCGCGCGGAGGGCCGCAGCCGTTCCGGCCGGACCGGCGCCGATCACGGCGATGTCGTAGCTGTCGGCGGGCTCGCTCACGGTGGTCCTCCTGGCTGGTCGGTGACCCCAGTCAAGCCCGCACCGGCGAGGCGGCTGCGGGGGTTGCGCCGCGGGTCAGAACCCCTCGTAGATGTCGGTCGCGGTCAGCCCCGTACCGCCGAGAGCGTGCACCCCGGGGGCGGGATGCAACTCGAACGTCTCACCGTCGTGCAGGAGCACGGCGGTGTAGTCGCCGCGGGTGTCGAGCTTGAGCTCGTATCGACCCGTGTCGATCAGTCGCAGGGTCACCACCGCACCGCTGCGGGCCAAGAAGCTGACCTCCTTCTCGTGGGCGGTCGGCAGCGGAATGGCCGGCTGATCGTCGTCAGGAGTCATCTGTGATCGCGCCACGAGTGCTGCGGGTCGTAGCCGAGCAGACGCCGCGCCTTGTCGATCGACAGCAGCGTCGTGTTCTCGCCCACTTCGCCCCGGGTCTCGACGCCCGGGAAGATCTCGGCGACCAGTTCGGCGTTCGGACGGGTCATGACCGTGTCGGCGGCCGCGATGATGAATGTGTCGAAGCCGGTCGGTGCGGTCTCGAGGGCGCGCTGGATCGACTGCGCGCCGTCGCGCGCGTCGATGTAGCCCCATAGATTCCACTTGCGCGTGCGCGCGTCGGCGTCGAAGGGGAACTCCGCGTAGTCGGCGGGGACCATGACGTTCGAGAACCGGAGCGCCGTGATCGAGAGGTCGGGATGCCACCTCACCAGCTCGGTCGCGAGTCGCTCTTCGAGTGTCTTCACGAGCGAGTAGACCGACTCGGGGCGAGGAGCGTACTCTTCGTCGACCGGGATGTAGGGCGGCGGGACGTCGAACGGCAGCCCCAGCACCGTCTCGCTGGAGGCGTAGACGATCTTGCGGATGCCGAGCCGCACGGCAGCCCAGAACACGTTGAACGTGCCCGTCATGTTGTTGTGGAACGTGGCGATGTCGGAGCGGATGCCGGGCGCGGGGATCGCCCCGAGGTGAACCACGGCGTCGAAGCCGGTGTGCTGGTCGTTCACCCCGGCGAGGGCGTCGATCACCTGGCCGTAGTCCGTGAGCTCGACCTGAACGAATCCGGGGCCGCGTTCGCCGTGGATGTCGAGGCCGATGACGTCGTGGCCGGCGGCCCGCAGTTCGCGGGCGACGACGGTGCCGAGCTTGCCGGAAGAGCCGGTGAGGGCGATGCGCATGGAGATCCTTCAGGTCGGGATGGTGTCGAAGATAGCGTCGAGCACCGACACCGGGCGGCGGGTTGACGTCGGAGACGCTCAGGGTCGCGGGTCAGTGAACCCGCGCCTCTTCCGCGTCGTCCTCGTCGTCGCCGGGGATGAACACGTCGACCACCGTCACGTTGACCTCCACGACCTTCATGCCCACGATGTCGGTGATCGCCTTCTCAACGGCCGAGCGCACGTTCGCGGCGACGCGCTGGATGCGCTCGGGGTAGTCGACCTGGATGGCGATGTCGGCGGCGACTTCGGTCTCGCCCACCTCGACGCTGACGCCCTGGGCGTAGTCCTTGGCGCCGACGGCCTGACGGATGTTGCCGATGACGCGGGCGGCGCCGCCGCCGAGGGCGTGCACGCCGGGCACTTCGGCTGCGGCGATGCCAGCGACCTTGGCGACCACGGGGTCGACGATGACGGTCTTGCCCCCGTTGCTGCGGGCGTCGCGGGGGAGGGAGGCGTTCTGTGCCATGAGGAACATCCTTTCGTCAAGATCCCGGGCCATATCGACCGTGGGGGTGTTCGCTGAGTGGACGGAACCGATTCGTGAAACGTCACGGATCGAGACTGAGAAATTTCTGACAGGAACCGCGATGCCCTCTTTGTCCTCCGCCACCGACGCGTTCCTCGCGTCGCGGGCGGCCGACGGCGACCAGCTCGCCTTCGGCGTGCTGGTGCGACGGCACGCGCCATTCCTCGTCGCCTTCGCAACGCGGTTGACGGGCTCGCGCGCCGACGCCGATGACTGCGTGCAGGAAGCCCTCATCACGGCCTGGCGTCGTCTTCCCGATCTCACCGATCCCGAGAAGGTGCGCAGCTGGCTCACCACGATCGTGTCGCGCAAGGTCACCGACCGGATGCGCTCGCGCAAGATCTCGGAGCAGATCGACGAGCAGATGGTGTCGGCCAAGGACGACCCCGAGCGCTCCGTTGTGGCATCTTCACAGATGGAGGCGCTGAAGAAGGTGCTCGCCGACCTGCCCGAGGAACTGCGGGTCGTGTGGGTGCTGCGCGAGGTCGGCGGCCACAGCTACGACGAGATCGCCGTCGAGGTCGGTGAGACCGCGGCGACGGTGCGAGGCCGCCTCGCCCGCGCCCGTAAGACCGTGTTGGAACGCATGCAGGAGTGGAGGTGACCGGAATGAGCGAGCACAGCGAAGAAATCGGAGGTTCGGGGTACTCCCTCGAAGACCTCTCGGCCTATCTCGATCGTGGGCGCACCCCCCGTATCCCCGCCATCGAGCGCAACGCCGAGTGCCAGGCGATCCTGGCATCCATGGAGCGGATGGGTCGCCTGTCCCGCGAGATCGTGGAGGAGCAGGCGGCCGAGCCTCTCGCCGAGTCCTGGTACGACAGCATCATGCGGCAGGTGATGCGGGAGTTCCGCGCCGGCCGCGACATCCCGCTCGCCCGCACCGACGACGGTACGGAGATCGTCGTCACCGAGGGAGCGATCTACGAACTCATCCGCACCGTCGGCGACGGCGTCGAGGGCGTGCTGGTCGGCCGCGTGCGCCTGAATCAGCCGGAGCCCGGGGCCCCGCTCGAGGTGCGCGTCACCGTGAGCGTGCGCTTCGGTCGCGCGATGGCCGTGGCGGTCGAAGAAATGCGCACCGGCATCCGCACGGCGATCGAGCACCACGGCGACCTGAAGGTGGGCCGCGTCGACGTCACCGTGGGTGACGTGCACACGGACGAGGGAGAAGACGAATGACTGCGATCACCGCCGCAGAACTGGCCCCGCGTATCGACCTCGCCGTGACTGCGGTCGAGGGGGTGCGAGAGACGTATTCCGCCCGTCCCGTGGTGGCCCGCGCGTTCGAGCACGTCGCCGAGGTGGAGGGTTCGCTCGCTTCCGTCGAAGAGGCGGCCGGAGCCCGCGCGATCACCGTGTGCATCGGGGTGTCGCAGACCGACGACGCGGCGAGCGTCGCCACCGCCGTCGCCGCCGCCGCGCGGGGCGCGGGTGTCGACGACGTGCCGTCTCGCGTGCGGGTGCGAGTGGCGCGTCTGGTGGTCCCCTCCTCCTGAGTCGTTTCACGGACTGGGGGGTCGGCGGCGGCTTACGCTGGGAGCACCGCTCGTTCCCTCCCGGAGGCCGAATGCCCACGCCCGTCATCGCCGTCACCGGATCCACCGGCGCCGTGGGAGGTCGCGTCGCCCGCGATCTGGCCGCCCGCGGCATCCCCCAACGCCTTCTGGTGCGCGATGCATCGCGCGCCCCCTCCCTCGAGGGCGCGGAGGTGCGGGTGGCCCGGTACTCCGACGGGGATGCCGCCCGCGCGGCCCTGCAAGGGGTCGAGACGCTCTTCATGGTGTCGGCGTCGGAGACCGCCGACCGCGTCGAGCACCACCGCACCTTCGTGGAGGCGGCTGCTGCCGCCGGCGTCCGTTCGATCGTCTACACGTCGTTCCTGGCGGCGGCCCCGGACGCCGTCTTCACGCTCGGCCGTGATCACGCTGCGACGGAGGACGTCATCCGCGGCTCGGGGATGACCTGGACGTTCCTGCGCGACAACTTCTACATGGACATGATGGAGCTCTTCGCCGGTGATGACGGCGTCATTCGGGGTCCGGCCGCCCACGGGCGGTGCTCGCTCGTCTCCCGCTCCGACGTGGCGGCCACCGCGGTGTCGGTGCTCCTCGATCCCGCCGACCACGCCGACATCTCGTACGACCTCACGGGTCCCGAGGCGCTGACGCTGGCGGAGGTGGCCGAGAAGATCTCCGCGGTGCGAGGTCACCCCGTGCGGTTCGTCGACGAGAGCCTCGACGAGGCCTACGCGTCGCGTGCGGCGTACGGCGCCCCGCGCTGGCAGGTCGACGCGTGGGTCAGCACCTACACGGCGATCGCGAGCGGTGACCTCGCCGCCGTCTCCGACGATGTCGAACGGGTGACCGGCCGCGCGGCCCAGAGCTTCGACGAGTTCCTCGGTGCCGTGTCGTGACGCCGGAGCAGTCGCGGTATGCTAGCGGCGTGCTGACCTGTCGCTGTTGTCGCTGAACGCTCTCCGCGTTCTTTCGACGACCCCGTCAGCCGCGCCCTCCGGCGCATTCATCCTCAGGAATCCATCGTGCGTTACGCCCACAGCGTCGCCGACCTCGTCGGCAATACCCCCCTCGTCCGTCTGGCGCGCGTGACCGATGGCATCGCCGCCACCGTGCTCGCGAAGATCGAGTACTTCAACCCCGGCGGGTCGGCGAAAGACCGCATCGCCGCCAACATCGTGGATGCCGCCGAGCGCGACGGCCTGCTGCGTCCGGGCGGCATGATCGTCGAGCCCACCAGCGGCAACACCGGGGTCGGTTTGGCGCTCATCGCCCAGCAGCGCGGGTATCGCTGCGTCTTCGTTGTGCCCGACAAGGTCGCCGAAGACAAGCGTGCCGTCCTCCGGGCCTACGGCGCCGAGGTCGTGGTGACGCCGACGAACGTCGAGCCCGACGACCCGAACTCGTACTACAGCGTCTCCGACCGCCTCGTGCGCGAGATCCCGGGCGCCTTCAAGCCCAACCAGTACGCCAACCCGAATGGTCCGCGCAGTCACTACGAGACCACCGGTCCCGAGATCTGGCGTGATACGGAGGGCGAGATCACCCACTTCGTCGCCGGCGTCGGCACGGGAGGCACGATCACCGGCACCGGTCGCTACCTGCGCGAGGTCGCGGGGGATCGCGTGCGCATCGTGGGCGCCGACCCGGTGGGCTCGATCTACTCGGGCGACGAGATCCACGGCTATGACGTCGAGGGTGTCGGCGAGGACTTCTGGCCGCCGGCCTTCGACCCCTCGCTCGTCGACGGGTACGAGCGCGTATCCGACGCCGAGTCGTTCGCGATGACGCGGCGCCTCGCACGCGAGGAGGGGCTGCTCGTGGGCGGTTCCAGCGGCATGGCCGTCGTCGCCGCCCTCCGCGTCGCCCGCGATCTCCCCGCCGACGCGGTGGTGGTCGTGGTGCTGCCCGACCACGGCCGCGGTTACCTCAGCAAGATCTTCGACGATGACTGGATGATCGGGCGGGGCTACGACGTTGCACCGGTGGCATCCGTCATTCCTCCGAGCACCCAGGAGCACTCTTCATGAGCACCCACGACGCCGCCCGCGGTTTCGACAGCCTCGCCGTCCACGCGGGCCAGACCCCCGACGAGACGACCGGTGCGGTCATCCCGCCGCTCCACGTGTCCACCACCTACGCGCAGGACGGCATCGGCGGCCTCCGCGGCGGCTACGAGTACGGCCGCAGCGGAAACCCCACGCGCACCGCGCTGGAGTCGCAGATCGCCGCACTCGAAGGGGCCGTCCGCGCCCTGTCGTTCGCCTCCGGCCTGGCCGGCGAGGACGCGCTGCTGCGCGCGGCGCTCGTCCCCGGCGACGAGGTGCTGATGGGCAACGACGTCTACGGCGGCACCTACCGCCTGCTCGCCCGCGTGCTGGGCCCGTGGGGCATCACGCTGCGCGTGGTCGACATGAGCGACTTGGATGCCGTGGCCGCCTCCATCGAGGAGCGCGCTCCGAAGATGGTCTGGGTCGAGACGCCCAGCAACCCGATGCTGCGTATCACCGACATCGCCGGTCTCGCCCGCCTGGGGCACGCGGTCGGCGCGATCGTCGTCGTGGACAACACCTTCGCCTCGCCGGCGTTGCAGCGTCCCATCGCGCTGGGAGCCGACGTCGTGGTGCACTCGGCAACGAAGTACCTGGGCGGCCACAGTGACGTCGTCGGCGGCGCGCTGGCCTTCGCCGACGCCGACCTCGCCGAGAAGACGCAGTTCCTGCAGTTCGCCGCGGGAGCGGTGTCGGGGCCGTTCGACGCCTACCTCACCACGCGCGGGATCAAGACGCTCGGCATCCGCATGCAGCGTCACAGCTCGAACGCGCAGGCCGTTGCCGAGCACCTGGCCGGCCACGATCGGGTCGCGACGGTGTACTACCCGGGCCTCCCCGCGCACCCGGGCCACAAGCTCGCGGCGACACAGATGAGCGGCTTCGGCGGCATCGTCTCGCTCGCCCTGGCCGACGGCGCGACCGCCCGTCGTTTCGCGGAGTCGACGCGTCTGTTCACCCTCGCGGAGTCCCTGGGCGGTGTGGAGTCGCTCGTGAACTACCCGGATGCCATGACCCACGCGTCCGTGCGCGGCACCGAGCTCGCGGTGCCCGACACCATCGTGCGTCTGTCGGTGGGCATCGAGTCCGTCGACGACCTCATCGCCGACGTGGATCGGGCGCTCGCGTCGCTCTGAGCCCACCCTGCCCGGGCGTTCGGTCGCCGGCGTAGGTTGCCGGCGTCGGTCGCCGGCGTAGGTGACCCGGTGTGGGCGGCCGGGGCCCCGGCATCCATGCATGAACGCGATCCGCGCGCATAAACACGGGGAGGGTGTGTTTATGCGTGCATATGGCGTTTATGGGTGTGTTGGGGGTTGGGCCCTCGTTGATGGGGCGCGCGGCGCGGGTATCGCGGCGGCGGTGTCGGATTGCGGCATCCACGCATAAACGCGATCCGCGTCTATAAACACGGCGGGAGCGCGTTTATCGGCGTGAATCGCGTTTATGGTGCGGCGCGGCGCGGGTCAGGCGCCGGGCGCGGGTCAGGCGCCGGGCGCGGGTCAGACCCACGCTCGGCGCGTCGCGGACCAGCGCGGACCGGCGCGGACCGGCGCGGGTCGGGCCCGGCCGTCGCGGCCCGACGTCAGCGCTCGGCGCGAGCCAGGTTCCGCGTCAGCTCGTCGGCGTTCTGACGTACGACGTAGGCCGGCTGATCGCGCTCGACGCGCCAGCTCTCGCTGAGCGGACCGACGTTGACGGTGTCGAAGCCGAACTCGTCGTAGACACGGGCGACGAGGGCGACGGCCTCGTCGGAGTCGCTGGAAGTGGCGAGTGCGCGACGGTTCTCGTTGCCGGCGGGGGAGCCGTCGGTGAGGATGTCAGCGGCCTTGATGTGGTTGAACGCCTTCACCACGTGCGACTGCGGCAGGTGGTCCTGAAGCATCTGCGAAGTGGTCGTCTTCTTCTCATCGAGTTCGGCGATCTGTCCGTCGCGCTCGAAGTAGTAGTTGTTGGTGTCGAGCACGGCCTTGCCGGCGAGCGGGGCGACGGGCACCTCGGCGATCGCCTTCAGCGGCACGGTGACGACGACGATGTCGCCGGCTTCTGCGGCATCCTGGGCCGTTGCCGCGCGGGCGTTGTCGCCGATCGACGACACGAGGTCGGTGAGCGTCTCGGGCCCTCGGGAGTTGGCGATCACGACGTCGTAGCCGTTCTTCGCGAAGCCCTTCGCGAGCGCCGAGCCGATGTGTCCTGCTCCGATGATTCCTACGGTTGTCATGCTGGACTGCAACGGCACCCGCGGGGGACGCATTCCCGCCTCCGAACGAAAAACTAGCGGCATAAGTATTTAGCACTCCGAGCTACCGTCGTCAACCGGTCGATCGGCGGGGGTGGCGCGATTATCGTCATCTTGTCGCACCCTCACGCGAGTGGTCGCCGGCCGGTGTTCGGGTCACCGTCCAGCTTGACCTGTGAGGGCGACGGCCCCCGGTGGACGCGGCTTCGGACCACCGGGGGCCGCTTTCTTTTCCGGGGCGGCACGTTCCCCGGCGGGTGTCGTTTCGTCGCGCACCGCGCGAGTGGAAGACTGGTTGGTCGGTGGCGCTTCGCCGCCGTGGACCGTCTTGCGAAGGAACCCCGAGCCCGTGACCCCCGACACCCGCCCCGTCCGCTCCACCCGGTTCTACGCCGTCTGCATCGGCGTGGGTCTCCTGGCCGGACTCCTGTCCGGGCTCTTCGGCGTGGGCGGCGGCACCGTCATCGTGCCCCTGCTCGTGCTCCTGCTCGGTTTCGACCAGCGGCTCGCCGCGGGAACCTCTCTCGCGGCCATCGTGCCCACGGCATCCGTCGGCGTGATCTCGTACGCGGTACACGGGTCGGTGGCGTGGCTTCCCGCCCTCATCCTGGCCGCCGGTGCCGTGGTCGGCGCGCAGATCGGCACCTGGCTGCTCCCGAAGCTGTCGCAGACCGCGTTGCGGTGGTCGTTCGTGGCGTTCCTCGCCATCGTCATCGTCAGCCTCTACTTCGTCGTGCCCTCGCGCGACGCCGAGCTCGTCCTGACCTGGGTCACCGGACCGCTGCTCGGGGTGCTCGGTGTGATCACCGGCATCCTGGCCGGCCTCCTCGGCGTCGGCGGCGGCATCATCGTCGTGCCCGCGCTCATGCTGCTCTTCGGCACCAGCGACCTCATCGCCAAGGGCACCTCGCTGCTGATGATGATCCCCGCGGCCGTTTCGGGGACCGTCGGCAACCTGCGCCGATCCAACGTCGACCTGCGAGCGGCGGCGTTCGTCGGGCTCGCTGCCTGTACGACGACTGCGTTGGGCGCCTTCATCGCCACGCTCGTCGATCCGCTCGTCGGCAACATCCTCTTCTCGGTGTTCCTGGCATTCATCGCCGTGCAGATGGGGATCAAGGCCGTCCGCGGTCGCCACCAGCGCTGAGAGGGCGACCGGTCGCGTCGATAGACTGACTCGATGCCCGTGAATCCCGAACTGGTCGGTCGCGCCTTCCCGCCGACCGCGCCGTATCTGGTCGGTCGAGAGAAAGTGCGCGAGTTCGCGCGCGCCGTCTTCGCCGACGCCCCGCAGCACGTCGACCCCGAAGCGGCTCGCGCACTCGGCTATGCCGACGTCGTCGCCCCGCCGACGTTCGCCATCGTCATGCAGGACATCACGCTGCAGCAGATGCTCGGCTACCCGGAATCCGGCATCGAGCTGTCACGCGTCGTGCACGCCGAGCAGCGTTTCCGTTACTCGCGGCCGATCGTCGCCGGAGACGAACTGGTCGCCACGCTGACGGTCGCCGGCGTCCGAGCGATGCGGGGCAGCTCCATGGTCACGATGGAGGCCGAGGTCGTGGATGCCGACGGCGCCCACGTCGTGACCACCACCAGCATTCTTCTCGTGGGGGACTCCGACGCATGAGCGATTTCACCGTGGGCCAGATCATCGCCGAACGCTCCGTGCACCTCACGCGCGAGTCGCTCGTGCGGTACGCGGGCGCATCGAACGACTTCAACCCCATCCACTACAACGACGACGTGGCCGCGGCGGTCGGCCTGCCGGGCGTGCTCGCGCACGGCATGCTCACGATGGGGATCGCCGTCGGGATCGTCTCCGACGCCCTGGGGGACCCCGGCCTGATGGCCGAGTGCGGCGTGAAGTTCACGCGTCCCGTGATCGTGGACGCCATGACCGGCGCCGACATCCACGTGCGCGCCGAGGTCGGTGCCATCGACGACGAGACGGCGCGCGTCGACCTCACCGTCCGGTTCGCCGACACCTCCGTGCTCGGCAAGGCGCAGGTACGGGTGCGGGTGAGCTGATGCCCGAGGTCGCCCCGATCCCGCTGTCGCGACTGACGACCCTGCGCACCGGAGGGAAGCCCGCCCGCCTGGTCGACGCGCACTCCACCGACGAGCTGGTCGCCGCCCTTCGCGAGGTGTGGGCCGACGGAGAGCCCTGGTTGGTGCTCGGCGGCGGGTCCAACATCTTCGTGGACGACGAGCCCTTCGACGGCACCGTCATCCGCGTGCGGTCGACCGGCATCGAGGAACTGCCCGGGTCGCATGACGCCGCCGTGCGCCTTCGGGTGCAGGCCGGCCACGACTGGGATGCGCTCGTCGCCGAGACCGTCGCGCGCGGGTTCGCCGGCATCGAGGCGATGTCGGGGATCCCCGGTACGGTCGGTGCGGCGCCGGTGCAGAACATCGGCGCGTACGGGCAAGAGATCGTGCAGACCCTCGTCGAGGTGGAGCTGATCGATGAGGCGAACGGCGAGGTGTCGGTCGTTCCCGCCTCCGAGCTCGGACTCGGGTTCCGCACCTCCGTCCTCAAGCAGCACTACGGCTCCACGCCCCGGCGCACCGCCGTCATCCTCTCGGCGACGCTCGAGCTCGCGCGCGTCGGCGACGGGGAGCGTCCGATCGCGGGCGAACAGCTGCGCTCCGCCCTGGGACTGGATGCCGCCGACACGGTGTCGCTGCGCTGGATCCGCGACCACGTCCTCGCCACCCGTTCGCGCAAGGGAATGGTCCTCGACGACGAAGACCCCGACACCTGGAGTGCCGGCTCCTTCTTCCAGAACGCCATCGTTTCCGAGGCGTTCGCCCGGACACTCCCCGCGGCGTGCCCGAAGTGGCCCCTGTCGCCGGAGCTCGACGCGGTCAGGGTGATCCCGCTGGCCGCGTTCGACGGCATCCTTCCGCCTCCCCCCGTCGAACAGCGCGAGGTGAAGGTGAGCGCGGCCTGGCTGATCGAGAACGCCGGGCTCTCGCGCGGTTTCCGTTTCCCGCGCTCGCGCGCCGGCCTGTCGACCAAGCACACGCTCGCGCTGACCAACCGCGGCGAGGCCACAGCTGCGGAGATCGCCGAACTCGCCCGCTTCGTGCAGAGCCGGGTGGCGTCGGAGTTCGGCCTGGTGCTGCAGCCCGAGCCGGTGCTGGTGGGCGTCGAGCTGTAGCCCCGCCGGCTGCCCCGGCCGGTGACGGATGGAGGGCCGGGGACGTGCGGAGGACGGACCGCGTCATGCGGTCCTCCGCTGATCCCCGGCCCTCCGCTCGTCACGTGGTTCCGCCGCGACGGACTCGGCCGCCTCGCGTTCTGACCGCCCCGGCCGCTCGCGCTGCGACGACCTCAGGGCCCCGGCGCGGGACCCTGGGCGCGGCGCGGACTCAGGCGAACAGACGCTGGAGGCGCTGCACGCCCTCGAGCAGCTGCTCGTCGCCGAGCGCGTACGACAGGCGTAGGTAGCCGCTGGGGCCGAAGGCCTCGCCGGGGACGACGGCGACCTCGGCCTGCTCGAGGATGAGATCGGCCAGCTCGAGGGAAGACGTGGGGGTCACGCCGCCCCACGTTCGGTTCAGCAGCCCCTGCACGTCGGGGTACACGTAGAACGCGCCGAGGGGGTTAGGGACCTCGACGCCGTCGATCTTCGACAGTTCCGACACGATCAGGCGGCGGCGACGGTCGAACGCCTCACGGAACTGCTCGACCTCGCCCTGGGGCCCGTTCAGGGCTGCGGCGGCGGCGCGCTGGGCGACGTTGTTGACGTTGCTCGACAGGTGCGACTGCAGGTTGGCGGCGAGCTTCATGGCATCCGCCGGTCCCACCATCCAGCCCACGCGCCATCCGGTCATGGCGTAGGTCTTGGCGACGCCGTTGAGCAGGATCGTCTGCTCGGCGAGTTCGGGAACGGCCTCGACGATCGAGACGGCGCGGACGCCCTCGTAGGTGAGGTTCTGGTAGATCTCGTCGGTGATGACCCAGATGCCGTGCTCGAGGGCCCAGCGGCCGATCTCGGCGGTCTCCTCGGCGGTGTACACCGAGCCGGTCGGGTTCGACGGCGAGACGAACACGAGCACGGTCGTCTTGTCGGTGCGGGCGGCCTCGAGCTGGGCCACGGTGACCTTGTAATCCTGGTCGGCGCCGGCGAACACCTCGACCGGGGTCCCGTCGGCCAACGCGATGGCCTCGGGGTATGTCGTCCAGTACGGAGCCGGCAGCAGCACCTCGTCGCCGGGGTTCACGACGGTCTGGAACGCCTGGTACACCGCCTGCTTGCCGCCGTTGGTCACGATGACCTGCGACGGGGTCACCTCGAGGCCCGAGTCGCGGAGCGTCTTGGCCGCGATCGCCTCGCGCAGCACCGGGAGACCCGCGGCGGGGGTGTAGCGGTAATTCGCCGGGTTCTGCAATGCGTCGGCTGCGGCATCCACGATGAACGAAGGGGTCGCGAAATCGGGCTCTCCGGCCGCATAGGAGATCACCGGACGGCCGGCGGCCTGGAGGGCCTTGGCCTTGGCGTCGACCTTGAGGGTCGCGGACTCGGCGATAGCGGACAGCTTGCGGGAGAGAGGAGCACGGGAAGTCACGGACCCGAGCCTAGTGTTCCGATCCCGGCGCGCCGAGGGTCAGATCGCCGATCCCACCCACAGCAGGAAGGGCGGAAGCAGCAGCAGGATGCCGACCACCACCGCCACGATCGAGATCGCCCGTGGGCCGCGGCGTCTCACCCCCACCACGACACCGATCGCCCCCAGCACCACGACGAGGGCACCGTCGAGGACGAGGAGCGGAAGGAGCACGATCCCGAGCCACCAGATGGCGTTCATCTCGGGGATCAGGCCGATCAGGATCACCGCCAGCGTCGGCAACACCACGAGGCTCGCGAGGCACACTGCGACGATGCCGAGGACGTCGATGCCGCGCCGGGGCAGCGGGGGAGGCGGGGGCGTCATGCCGTCACGCTAGCGCGCCGTCGGCGCGACACACGGGTCGGTTACCGTGAGCGGGTGACAGCGCTCACCACGCCCCTCCGCTCCCGACGCCGTGGACTCGGCTCGCTCGTCCGGCTGGGAGCTGCGACCGCACTCGTCGGCGTCGGCGCGGGTCTCGCCGTGTTGCTGCTCGTCTGGACCGTCCACAGCCTGGAGCACCTCGTATGGGGTCACGAGGAGGGGCCGTTCCTCGACGGCGTCGCCTTTCCCGACCCCTGGTGGCTTCCGATAGCGACGGTGGGCGGGGCCGGCGCCGTCGTCGCCGTGGGGTGGTATCTGCTCCGCCGGTTCGGTCGACGTCTCGCCACGGTCGAGCAGGGCGTAGACGGGGCGCGGATGCCCTGGTGGGAGACACTCGCGGACACCGTCCTGCAGGTGGCGTCGGTGGCGATGGGAGCATCGATCGGCAAGGAGGTCGCGCCGCGCGAACTGTCGGCGATGGCGGGGTCGAAGATCGTGCGGTGGTTCCGCCTCGACGCCCGATGGTCCCGCATCCTGATCGCCGCAGCCGCCGGGGCCGGTCTCGCCGCCGTCTACAACGTGCCCCTTGGCGGTGCCCTCTTCGCCATCGAGATCCTGCTCGCGCAGTTCAGCGTCGGCGCTGCGGTGGTCGCGCTCGCCGCCAGCTCGATCGCGACGCTCGTCGCGCGGCCGCTCGTCGGCGACGGATCGCTGTACTCCGTGGCATCCGTCGAGGTGAACGCCTCGCTCATCGTCGCCGCGATCCTCATCGGGCCGCTGATGGGGTGGGGCGCGTCGAGCTTCTCCGCCGTGACCAGGACGCTCGCGCGGTTCCGTCCCGAGGGGTGGCGGCTGCTCGTGGCCCTGCCCGTCGCGTTCGCGGCCGTCGGAGCGCTCGGCGCGGTCTTCCCTCTCATCCTCGGCAACGGTCGCGCGTTGGCGGCGGCGGGCTTCGACCTCTCCCAGCCCGCGATCCTGCTCATCGCGCTCGCCGTGATGAAGTACGTCGCGACCTCCGTCTCGCTCGGTGCCGGGGCGATCGGCGGCACGCTGCAGCCGTCGGTCGCGATCGGCGCGGCACTGGGCGCCGCAGCGGCCGCCGGTTGGGCGTTCGTGTGGCCGGGAGCCGATGGCACGGCGTTGGCGATCGTGGCGGCCGCCGCCTTCCTGGCATCCACGATGCGTGCGCCCTTCACCGCGATCGCGCTCGTCATCGAGTTCACCGACACCGGTTTCACCCTCTTGGTGCCGATCTTCCTCGCCGTCGCGGGCTCGCTCGCTGCCTCTCGCCTGACCTCGCGCGAGAGCCTGCGGCGCTTCGCGCCGATGGATCCGGCGCGGGCGTAGCGCGCTCCGGCCACATCGGCGTGCCCGTGCATATCGGCGGGCCCGTGCATATCGGCGGGGCCGTGCACATCGGCGGGGCCGTGCACATCGGCGGGCCTTTCTTCGACGCGCCGGTTCGCGACGCCCGAGAGCGGGGTGTCGGTGAATTCGCCCGCCGTTGTGCGCGGGTCAGCACGCGGGGTTCTCGTGCGGCCGCCTGGTGCGCCGGGAACAGGGTCGGCGGCGTCAACGGAAGCGGTGCCGGCCGCGGTCGACGTGGGCGAGGATGGCGAGCTCGACCGTCGGCCAATCGTGCACGACGAGGGCGTAGTCGAACCGCAGAGTGATGAAACCCCACGCGGCTGCATGAGCGTCCCGTTGCAGATCCCGGTGTCGATCCGCCGGCGCGTCGTGGTGCGCCGCGCCGTCCACCTCGACGATGAGTGCATCCCCGATGAGCAGGTCGACGCGGCCCACCGACACGATCCCGACCTGCGTCCGCACCGGAAGGTTCAATCGACGCAGCCGCCATCGCACGAGGGACTCGAGCCCGCTGTCGGCGTCGGATCGGGCGAACGTCATCGCGTCTCTCCCCGCCTCGTTGAGGTGATCTCGCAGCCACGCCCATGCGGTGGGAGTCAGCCGGCCCTGACGCAGCGCCGACTCCACCGCCACGAAGAACTCCTCGACGCCGCGGCACCGCAGGATCTGCCGGAGCACGCGTGCGATGGAGGGAATCGTGAAGGGGGAGTCGACGACGGCGTCATCTCGGTGGACAGCGCAGTCGCAGTCGTCGTGGGCGTGGTCGTGCCCGCCACGACGGAGCCAGACGTGTGACTGCTCACCGGGGTTCAGGACCCATAGCCCGAGATGCCGTGCCGCCGTCACGCACGCCACGGCTCCCCCGTGTCGCGCCGCGACGACGACCGGGTCGCAGGCGCCGCTGTCGGCGTACACCCCGCGTCGCAGGTGCACGAGGGAGCCCGATGCCGTCGCCGCGCCGATGTCCCGACGCGACAACCCCGCCCCGCGAAGGCCGGCGAAGGTCCGGATGCCATGACCGCTCTCGCACATGCCTCCACGATGGCCGCTGCCCCGTCGCTCCCGGCCTGGGGCGCGGGGATCTGTGGATGGCCGCCGCGTGGGGAGGAGTCGAGCGGTGCAGACGGCATCCCGAGCACAACGGCGGGCCCTTTCGTCGACACGCCGGAGCGGGACCCCGACCACTCGGCGTGCCGGAAAACCCCCCGCCGTTGTGCACCCACGAGGAGGCCGTGCGGCGGAGACGGTGGGTGGGGTTGCCGGGGGAATCGGGGCACAACGGCGGGCCCTCTCGTCGACACGCCGGACCGGGATGCCGGCGACTCGGCGTGTCGGAGAACTCCCCGCCGTTGTGCACTGGCCCGACGCTGACCCGGGGGGGGGGGGGGGGGGGGGGGGGGGGCTACTCCGACAGCCGCAGCGCGGCCCACAGCTCCGCACGGGCGGCGAATGACGACAGGTCGCGCTCGGCGACGCGCTCGGCCAGGGCGATGCGGGCGCGCACGGTGTGGCGGTGGATACCGAGGGCGTGCGCCGTCGCCTCGTGCGAGCAGTCGTTCGCGAGCCAGGCGTCGAGCGTGTCGACGAGCGCGGAGCCCTGTTCGGCGTCGTGAAGGTGGAGCGGTGCGAGGCTCCCCGCGGCGACCGTCCGCGCCGCTTCCGAGCCGAGGGCGGCGATGAGTCCGGCGCGGGCGGTGTCGGCAAAGTCGGCGATACCGGGCGTCGAGACCCGATCCCGCGCGGTGCGCGCCTGGGTGAGGGCGCGTGAGAACCCGTCGTATCCCGTCGCGGCCGAGCACCCGATCACCGTCTCGAACCGATCGGCGATGTCGGCGAGCAACTCGCGTGCGCCCGCCGGCACCACGATGACCAGGCCGTCGTCGCCCCGGCCGAAGAACATCTCGCCGCGGTGCTCCTGTCCGCGGTGCTCCAGCCATTCTGTGAGCGCGGTGGAGCGGGCGGATGCCGCGGGGGTGAGGGCGACGATGACGGGAGCGGCGGGCAGGGGGCCGAAGAGGTCGCGCGCAGCGCGGCGCGCGAGCGCGGGGTCGTCGCCGATCAGCGACTGGACGAGGCCCGCGCGGAACAGGCTGATCGCGCGACCGAGACCGTCCTGCTGCTCCAGCGCGAGCGCGGCCATCGCCACCACCGCGGTCACGACGCTGCGTGCTTCGTGATCGAGGTCGGAGGCTTCGATCGCGAGGGCGCCGCGGAGGTGGCCGCCGCGACCGAGCGTCTGCACGGTCACCGACGTGTCTCCGACGCGGATCGCGCCGGCGGCCCGCGTTCCCCGGCGCAGCATCGCGGTCACCTCGGCCGCGACGGCATCCACTGCCGCCGACGCCAGGGTGCCCACGGGGTGGGCATCGCGGAGGGCCCCCGCGGCATCGAACAGCCCCACCCAGCAACCGAGCTGGCGAGACAGCTCGGCGAGGGTGGCCGAGAGGCCGTCGGGGCGCAGGGCGGCGAGCGACACGGCCCGCTGCGCCGCGAGCGACCAGCTGCGGCGGGCGTAGGCGTCGGCGGCGATGGCCTCGGCGCCCGCGCGTGCCACCGCGATGAACGGCGTGCGGTACGGCACCTCGAACATGGGCATCCCGGCTGCCACGCACGCCTGGGTCAGGGCCGGGGGGATCCCGTCTCGAACGACTTCCGTGCCGAACCCCAGCCCACGCACGCCGCGGGCGACAAGCCGTCCCACGTACGCGACGTAGTCCGCGGTGACCGCGCCGGCGAACTGCGTGCCGGTGGTCAGCAGCACCAGCCCCTCGCTGAGGAAGGGGGTCGGGTCGGCGAGATCGCTGGAATGCACCCAGCGCACGGGTCGGTCCAAGCTGCCGGGGGTGAGGTCGTGCTCGTCGACGACGAGGCGCAGGTGCAGGTCGCGCCGTGCGAGCAGCGCGCGCAGGTTCGGCGGAGTGGCGGCGGTGTCGACCATGCTTCCTCCTGTACGAGACGTATACGACGGTGCGAGCGACTGTACAACCAGGAGAGTGCGGGGCGCGTCGCGCCGTCCGTAGCATCGCCGCCATGAGCCTCGACACCCTCCCCACCGTCGGCGGTCCGTCCCTCGCCCAGGAGCGCCGCCTCGTCACCGCCATTCCCGGCCCCCGTTCGCAGGAACTGCTCGACCGCAAGGCCGCGGCCGTGGCATCCGGTGTCGGACACACCGTGCCCATCCACGCGGTCGCCGCGGGTGGCGGAGTCGTGGTCGACGCCGACGGCAACTCGCTCATCGACCTCGGCTCGGGCATCGCCGTCACCAGCGTCGGCAACGCCCACCCCGCCGTGGTGGCCGCCGTGCAGGAGCAGGTCGCCTCCTTCACCCACACGTGCTTCATGATCTCGCCGTACGACTCCTACGTCGCCGTCGCCGAGGCCCTGAACCGCCTCACGCCCGGCGATCACGCCAAGAAGAGCGCGCTGTTCAACAGCGGCGCCGAGGCGGTCGAGAACGCCGTGAAGATCGCCCGGAAGTTCACGGGGCGCCAGGCCGTCGTCGCGTTCGACCACGCGTACCACGGCCGCACCAACCTCACGATGGCGCTCACGGCCAAGAACATGCCGTACAAGAGCGGCTTCGGGCCCTTCGCGGCCGAGGTCTACCGCGCTCCGCTGTCGTACCCGTACCGCGACGGACTGTCGGGCCCCGAGGCCGCCGCCAAGGCGATCTCGCTCATCGAGAAGCAGGTCGGTGCCGAGAACCTCGCCGCCGTCATCATCGAGCCCATCCAGGGCGAGGGCGGCTTCATCGTGCCCGCCGACGGGTTCCTGAACGCGATCGTGGACTGGTGCCGCGACAACGGCGTGGTCTTCATCGCCGACGAGGTGCAGTCCGGCTTCGCCCGCACGGGAGCGATGTTCGCCAGCGAGCACTTCGGCATCGTCCCCGACCTGGTCACCACCGCCAAGGGCATCGCCGCGGGTCTCCCGCTGGCGGCCGTGACGGGACGAGCCGAGATCATGGATGCCACCCACACGGGCGGCCTCGGCGGAACTTACGGCGGTAACCCGGTCGCGTGCGCCGCGGCTCTGGCCTCCATCGATGCGTTCGAGAACGAGGGGCTCATCGAGCGCGCGCAGCAGATCGGCGAGATGCTGAAGGACCGTCTCCGCGCCCTCCAGGCGAACGACCCCCGTATCGGCGACGTGCGCGGTCACGGTGCGATGATCGCCGCCGAGTTCGTCGACCCCACCACCGGCGCCCCCGACGCCGCCCTCACCGCCGCCGTCGCGAAGGCGTCGATCGCGGAGGGCGTCATCGTCCTCACCTGCGGCACCTATGGCAACGTCATCCGGTTCCTGCCCCCGCTGTCGATCGGTGACGAGCTGCTGCACGAGGGGCTCGACGTCGTGGCGGCAGCCCTCGCCCGCAACTGACGACCGTCCCGGCGGCGGACTCCACCGCCGTCGGGGCGAGGGCTCCCGCCGAACCCGAGCGGCCCCCAGCACACGTAGACGTGAACGAGAAGGAAGAAGAGCCCATGGACGAGATCACCCGCGATGTGGTCGTCATCGGAGCCGGCGCCTCCGGACTCACCGCCGCCAACGACCTGCGCAAGGCCGGCCTCTCGGTCGCCGTGCTCGAAGCGCGCGACCGCGTGGGCGGGCGCCTGTGGACCGACGTGATCGAGGGCGCGATGCTCGAGCTCGGTGGACAGTGGGTCTCGCCCGACCAGCAGGCGCTCATCGACACCGTCGCCGACCTGGGCTTGTCGACGTACAGCCGCTATCGAGACGGCGAGAGCGTCTACGTCGGCGCCGACGGCGAGGCGAAGCGCTTCACGGGGGAGATGTTCCCCGTGGCCGCCTCGACCGAGCAGACCATCGACGAGATCACCGCGCGACTGGATGCCATGGTGGCCGAGATCGACCCTGACAAGCCGTGGGAGCACCCCCGCGCCGCCGAGTGGGACAAGGTCTCATGGGACGCGTGGCTCCGCCAGCAGACCGACGACGACGAGGCCGTGCGCAACCTCGCCTTCGCCACGGGCTCTGCGATGCTCACCAAGCCCACGCACACCTTCTCGCTGCTGCAGTCGCTGCTCATGGCGGCATCCGCGGGGTCGTACTCGCACCTCGTCGACGCCGACTTCATCCTCGACAAGCGTGTTGCGGGCGGTCTGCAGCAGGTGCCGGAACTGCTCGCCGAGCGGCTCGGTGACGACGTCTACCTGAACCAGCCGGTGCGCCGCATCGTCTGGGGCGCCGATTCGGCGACGCCGGATCGCCCGGCCGACACGGGTCAGCGGGTTGCGGACCTCCGGGCGCTGACGGCTCGCGTCGAGGCCGCGGCATCCTCCTCCGACGGCGTCACGGTGATCGCCGATGGCGTCACCGTCCGCGCCCGCTTCGCCATCCTCGCCCTGGCCCCCGTGCTGTATTCGCGCATCTCGTTCGAGCCGCCGCTGCCGCGCCTGCAGCACCAGATGCACCAGCACATCTCGATGGGCTTCGTCATCAAGGTGCACGCGGTGTACGACACGCCGTTCTGGCGCGAGCAGGGCCTGTCGGGCACGGCGTTCAGCCCCTACGAGCTGTGCCACGAGGCGTACGACAACACCAATCACGGAGACGAGCGCGGCACCCTGGTCGGCTTCGTGTCGGACCAGAACGCCGACGACCTGTTCCGTCTGAGCGCCGAGGAGCGCAAGGAGCGCATCCTCGAATCCCTGTCGCGCTACTACGGGCCCGCCGCGAAGACGCCGGTCGTCTACTACGAGAGCGACTGGGGCACCGAGGAGTGGACCCGTGGCGCGTACGCGGCGAGCTTCGACCTCGGTGGCCTGCATCGCTACGGCGCCGACCAGCGCCAGCCCATGGGTGCGATCCATCTCGCGTGCAGCGACATGGCCGGAGCGGGCTACCAGCACGTCGACGGGGCGATCCGACAGGGGCACCGCGCCGCAGACGAGATCCTCGAGCGGACGCGCGGATGACCGGCGACCGCGTCGTCGTCGGCTACGCGGCCACCGACGCGGGTGCCGACGCCCTCGCGCTCGGTGCGCGCCTGGGAGCTGTGCTCGACGCCCCCGTCCACGCCGTCGTCGTCCTGCCGTCGGCCGAGGGCAATGTCTCGATCCCGACCGACGCGTCGTACGAGCGTCTCGTCGAAGACACCGCGCGCGGATGGTTGCGCGACGCGCTCGCGTCGTTCCCCGGCATCCGGGGCCACGTCCGACACGCCTCCGCCGTCTCGGACGGTCTCGTCGCCGCCGCGGAGGAGTTCGACGCCGGCGTCATCGTCGTCGGCACCGGCGGGGGTGGACCGCGCGGTCGTCACCGCCTCGGCACCACGGCCGAGGAGCTCGTTCACTCGGCTCCGGTCCCCGTCGCCCTCGCGCAGGAAGGGGCGCGCGCGATCGACCCGGGCGTCGGCCTCCCGCGAGTCACCGCCGCGATCGGCACCCGCCCGGGCGCCGACGTGCTCCTGCACACCGCGGCGACCGTCTCGCGCCGCACCCACGCGCCGCTCCGGCTGCTCTCCCTCGCCGGTGTCGATCTGCCGAACCGCGTCGACGCCGGCCTCACCCGCCTCACCGGCCAGACGCACGCCGCGAGCGTGCTCGAGGCGGCACGCGCGACGCTCCCCGCAGAAGTGCCGGCGGAGGCCGTCGTGGGCACCGGCAGCGACATCGAAGACGCCGTCTCGCACATCGAGTGGCAGCCCGGCGAGATCGCGCTGGTCGGATCGAGTCGCCTCGCCCAGCCCCGTCGCTTGTTCCTCGGCTCCACCGCGGGGCGGATCCTGCGTGCCCTGCCCGTCCCGATGATCGTGGTGCCCCGCACCCAGGAGGTCTCGTCATGACCGATGCATCCCACGGTGCGAGCGCGTCCCCCGACAGCGCCGTCACCACCGGCATCTCCAACAAGGGCCTGCGCGTCGGCTCGATCGGCATGATCGGCGCCGTCGTCATCGGCATCTCCACCATCGCCCCGGCGTACACACTGACCGGCGCCCTCGGCCCCACGGTCTCGGCCGTCGGGTTCCAGGTGCCGGCGATCATCCTCGTCGGTTTCATCCCGATGCTGCTCGTCGCGCTCGGCTATCGCGAGCTGAATTCCCGGATGCCGGATGCCGGCACCTCGTTCACCTGGGCGTCGCGCGCCTTCGGACCCTGGGTCGGCTGGATGGCGGGCTGGGGTCTGGTCGCGGCCACCGTCATCGTGCTGTCGAACCTGGCGGGCATCGCCGTCGACTTCTTGTTCCTTCTCATCGCGCAGGTCAGCGGCAACGCCGAGATCGCCGAACTCACCCGCGTCGTCCCGATCAACATCGCGGTCTGCCTGCTGTTCATGTTCCTGGCGACGGTGGTGTCCTACCGCGACCTGCAGACGACGCAGCGTCTGCAGTACGGTCTGGTCGGGTTCCAGATCCTCGTGCTGCTGGTCTTCGCCGGCGCCGCCGTGGTCGAGATGATGAGCGGTAACGCCTTCGACGCCAGCCCGGTGGAGGCGTCATGGTTCAACCCCTTCGAGGTGGACTCGTTCAGCTCCTTCGCCGCGGGGCTGTCGCTGTCGATCTTCATCTTCTGGGGCTGGGACGTCATCCTCACCATGAACGAGGAGACGAAGGATCCCGACCGCACCCCGGGGCGCGCCGCCACGGTCACGGTCTTCCTCATCGTGGCCCTGTATCTCTTCATCGCCGTGGCACTGCTCATGTTCGCCGGCAACGGTGCCGGTGAGCTGGGGCTCGGCAACGAGGACATCCAGGAGAACGTCTTCTTCCACCTCTCGGGACCCATCCTCGGACCCCTCGCGTTCCTCGTGTCGCTCGCGGTCCTCACCAGCTCGGCATCCTCGCTCCAGGCCACCTTCGTGGGGCCGGCACGGACCCTGCTGGCCATGGCGCACTACGACGCACTGCCGAAGAACTTCGCGAAGGTGAGCCCGCGATTCTTCACCCCCGGCTATGCCACCATCGTGTCGGCCGTGGTCGCTTCGGCGTTCTACGCGATCATGCGCGTGCTGAGCGAGAACGTGTTGACCGACACCATCACGGCGCTGGGCGCGATGATCTGCTTCTACTACGGCCTGACCGCGTTCGCGTGCGTCTGGTACTTCCGCAAGCAGTGGTTCGACTCGGTGCGCAACTTCTTCTTGACCCTCCTCGCCCCGCTCGTGGGCGGTGGCATCCTGGCCGTGCTGTTCGTCACCACCCTCATCGACAGCGCCGATCCCGAGTACGGATCGGGGTCCAACATCGGCGGTGTCGGATTGGTCTTCGTCATCACCGTGGTCATCATCGTCACCGGCATCGTGTTGATGGTGGCGCAGAGGGTGGCGAGCCCGGCCTTCTTCCGCGGTGAGACCCTGGGTCGGGAGGCACCCGCCCGTGCCCGCCGCCGCCGCACGTCCTGACATCGAAACGACAAGGAGCACCATGAGCGACTACGCCGTCGTCAACCCCGCCACGGGGGAGACCCTCGCCGAGTACGACACGCTGACCGACGCCGGGGTCGAGCACGCCCTGGCATCCGCCGACGCGGGGTACCGCTCCTGGTCGCGGACCGCTCCGGCCGAGCGGGCCGAGGCACTCCGCCGCGTGGCCGAGCTGCACCGCGAGCGCCGGGACGACCTCGCCGCGATCATCGTGCGAGAGATGGGCAAGCCGCTCGAGGCGGCCCTCGGCGAGGTCGACTTCGCCGCCGACATCACCGAGTACTACGCCGACGTGATCGACAAGATCACCGGTGACACCCCGCTCGACATCCTGGGCGAGGGCTCGGCGGTGATCCGCCGCTCGCCGCTGGGCGTGCTGCTGGGCATCATGCCGTGGAACTTCCCCTACTATCAGGTCGCCCGTTTCGCCGCGCCGAACCTCGCCGTCGGCAACACGATCCTGCTCAAGCACGCCCCCCAATGCCCGGAGTCGGCGGAGGCGCTGCAGGCGATCTACCGTGACGCGGGGCTGCCCGACGGCGCGTACGTCAACATCCGGGCGACCAACGATCAGGCGGCGACCATCATCGCCGACTCGCGCGTGCAGGGCGTGTCGGTCACCGGCTCGGAGCGCGCCGGTGCCGCCGTCGCCGAGATCGCCGGCCGCAACCTCAAGAAGGTCGCGCTGGAGCTCGGCGGCTCCGATCCCTTCATCCTGCTGTCCACGGATGACCTGGATGCCGCCGTACAGGCCGCCGTCGATGCGCGCCTCGACAACAACGGCCAGTCGTGCAACGCCGCCAAGCGCTTCATCGTGATCGACGACCTGTACGACGCGTTCCTGTCGAAGTTCACCGCGGCCCTCGGCGAGGCGAAGGTCGGCGACCCGTTCGCCGACGACACCGTCCTCGGGCCCCTGTCGTCACTCGCGGCCGCGGAGCGCCTCGACGAGCAGGTGCAGCGCGCCGTGTCGCAGGGCGCGACGGTGGAGGTCGGCGGCACGCGCGACGGGGCGTTCTACCCCGGCACCGTGCTGACGGGAATCACGCCCGACATGGACGCGTACGGCGAGGAGTTCTTCGGCCCCGTCGGCACCGTCTACCGGGTGGCCGACGAGGAGGAGGCGATCGAGATCGCGAACGGCACGGGCTATGGGCTCGGCTCCTACGTCTTCACAACCGATGCCGAGCAGGCACAGCGCATCGCCGACCGGATCGAGGCCGGAATGGTCTACGTGAACGTCGTGCTCGCCGACTCGCCCGAGCTGCCGTTCGGCGGCGTCAAGCGCAGCGGCACCTCGCGTGAGATGGGCCTGCTCGCGGCCGACGAGTTCGTGAACAAGAAGCTCATCCGCACGGTGTGATCGGGACCGCGTCCCCCCGGCCTGGTCGGGTGGGCCGGGGGACATCCGCGGTCCGGTTCCCGGCCCTCGACACCGGCCTCGGTTCGCCAGGCCGAGGTCCATGACATAGACTGGATAGTGCAGTCGAAATCTGCATTCTTTCGCCGTGCCCTCGGGTACGCGGCATCCTCCCCCGAGAGATTCCAGGCGGAAGCGCGCGGTTTCGTTTCCTGGATCCCTCGGGATCTTAGGGCGGTAGCTCAATTGGCAGAGCAGCGGTCTCCAAAACCGCAGGTTGCAGGTTCGATTCCTGTCCGCCCTGCGCACAGCGCACGCTGGCACAGACACAGACCAAGGTGGTTCGATGACGCAGGACGAGGCGAGCGGCGAGATCGTCGCCGACCGCGGCGCCCCCCGCGAGAAGAAGCTGAACTTCTTCGCGCGGATCGCCCTCTTCATCCGTCAGGTCTTCGCAGAACTCCGCAAGGTCGTCACGCCGACGCGGCAGGAGCTGTTGAAGTTCACCGCCGTGGTCCTCGGTTTCGTCGTCGTCATGATGGCGATCGTCTATGGCCTCGACGTGCTGTTCGTGTGGATCACCACCGCCGTCTTCGGCGTCCCCGGTACCGCCGGCGCCTGACCGGCGTTCGTGCGGACGTGCGGCGCCAAGAGCGGCCGCCTCTGAACGGAAGAGATCACAGTGTCTGAAAGATATGTCGACGACGCCGATTGGGCGACGGCAGCCGAGCAGTCCAGCGAGGACGACGAAGCCCAAGAGGGCAACGTGCTCGAGTCCCAGGAGCGCGCCTCCGACTCGGCCGAGCATTCCGCCGTTCACATCGTGGACGACGAGGCTGAGGTCGACGACGCCGACCTCAGCGACATCGACATCACCGACCCGGAGGCGGACGCGATCGTGAACGACGCTCTCGAGATCGACGAGACCAGCGAGGCCGAGGCGGCCGCCGAGGTCCTGAACGACTCCCTCGCCGAAGAGCAGGCCGAAGAGGCCGCCGAAGCCGCCGACGAGGTCACCCCGTACGACGGCCCCGACGTCAACGGCGAGCCCGACGAGCCCGTGCTCGACGAGGACTTCGTCGACGAGGTCTCCGCCGCGGCGAGCGTGGTCGACGAGGTCGAGGCCGGCGAGTCCGCCGCCGACGCGCCTACCGACCTCGACTCGGAAGACGACGAGGACGCCGACCCCTACGAGGCCTACCGCACCGAGCTGCGGTCGCTTCCGGGCAAGTGGTACGTCATCCACTCCTACGCCGGATTCGAGCGCAAGGTGAAGGCCAACATCGAGCAGCGCAAATCGACGCTCGAGGTCGAGGATGACATCTACCAGGTCGAGGTCCCCATGGAGGACGTCGTCGAGATCAAGAACGGCCAGCGCAAGATGGTCAACCGCGTGCGCATCCCCGGCTACGTGCTGGTGCGCATGGACCTCAACGAAGACACCTGGTCGGTCGTGCGTCACACCCCCGGTGTGACCGGCTTCGTGGGCAACGCCCACAACCCCACGCCGCTGCGCTTCGATGAGGCGTTCAACATGCTGAAGAGCCTGGTCGAGATCAAGGAGTCCGCTCCCTCCAAGGCCGGTGCCGCCAAGGGGTCGGCGACGACCCAGCGCGTCATCCCCGCCGAGGTCGACTTCGAGACCGGCGAGACGATCACGATCAAGGAGGGCTCGTTCGCGGGTCTTCCCGGCACGATCAGCGAGATCAAGCCCGAGAGCGGCAAGCTCACCGTGCTCGTGTCGCTCTTCGAGCGCGAGACCCCCGTCGAGCTGTCGTTCGACCAGGTCACCAAGATGGTCTGACGCCCCGCGCGTCTCCCGAACGCCCCGCCCGGCTTCCGCCGGCGGGGCGTTCGTCGTTGTCGCCCGTCGGTCGTCTCGCGTGCCGCCCTCGGTCGTCCCCGTCGGTCCCGCCGGTCGTCCCCGTCGGTCCCGCCGGTCGTCTCTGTCGGTCCCGCCGGTCGTCTCTGTCGGTCCCGTCGGTCGTCTCGCTTGTCGCCCGTCGGTCGTCGCTGTCGGTTCGCCGGCGCCGTTGGATCACCGTCCCCTCGGTCGCGCCGCTGGCGTGGGCGTACGTTCGCGCGCGGCACCCACGCATAAACACGATCTGTGCGTGGAAACACGCTGTCGGCCCGTTTATCCGCACGAACCGTGTTTATGCCGATCGTGTGGGGCTCGCGTCTGACCGGGCGGGTGAAGGCATCGATCCCTCGGCTCGCGCCGCGCCGCTGGCGTGGGCGTACGTTCGCGCGCGGCACCCACGCATAAACACGATCTCTGCGTGGGAACACGCCGTCGGCCTGTTTATCCGCACGAATTGTGTTCCTGCTCGTCACACCGAGCGCGCATTGCGAGCGACGGATGCCAGCGCCGCCGTCTCGTCGCGCTTCACCTGAGTCAACCCCGCGGCGAGAAGGGCGGATCTCAGCCCCTCGACGCCGATGGCCCCGGCGTAGTCCCACCGGGCGATACGCCAGCCCGCTCGGCGGAGCGCGTCTTCTCGTCGTTTCTCGGCACGGACAGCGTCGACGGCGCCGTCTCCCTGGTACTTGAGCCACCCGTCGGACTCACCGATGACCTGGCGCTCCGGCCAACAGAAATCCGATCGATAGACGCGGCCGTCGATCTCATGCTCTGCTTGGAGCGCGGGACGGGGGAATCCACACCACTCGATGACGATCCGGCTGATGGACTCTCCGGGAGATTCCGAAAGCGGCGTTGCGTGGTTCACCACCCACGCCATGCGTCGAAGGCCGAATCTGTTGCGCTGGACCGAGCCCCGCTCGAGGAGATCCGTTGCGGACAGTCCGAACGATCGCAACGCCGCATCGGCGACGGCGACCCCCAGTGCGGGAGGCAAGACGCGGGCGAGGTCGACGACGACATCTTCGATCGCAGTGGTCCGGATGCCGGCCGTCTCCTGCGTCGTGCGCGGGTCCGCGCTCGTGTGTACGGCGACGTCGCCGTACCTGGCCGAGCGTGAGCGGCGTCCGTCGAAGATGTGGATCAATCGCGGATGCCCGAACGTCGGCAGGCCGAGAAGCGCGGCGGCCGACTCGTGTGAGAACACGGCATCGCGTCGCGCCGTCGCGAACGCATGGACGCGGACGAGATAACGTTCCCATGGGGACAATCCCTCCCACCTGACGCGCGCCGTGTAGACACCGGAACGGACACGGACCAGCCCTTCGTCGCGTGACGGCGGGGGCCCAGAGAGCGGTACACGTGAAGCGAGCACCAACGGCGTCGGCGATGCGCGTAGCGACCGAGGAGTGACATCCATGCGGTGAGGGTGGCAGCTTTGTCGGCGTCACCGGTGGGCCCTGTGGATAACTGCCCCGCCCGCTCACGCGCAAACGCGATTGATGCGCGGAAACACTACGTCGTCACGTTTGCGCGCACGAACTGTGTTTATGCGTATGGAAACTGGGGGAGACCCAACGTGACTGAATCCCGGTGGCGGATGGATGCCGTGGCACAGTGCGACGCCGGGCCGCCGGACCGCCGGACCGCAGGACCGCAGGACCGCAGGACCGCGCCCACGCCGATCAGCTGGACGGGGGAGCGGGTTGGCCGCCACCGTCGCAGGGAGGCGGAGGACGGTGGATGCCGGAGGGCACGGCGTCGCGTATGATGGGGAGGTTGCGTGCGTCAGCGCGTGACGACCGCTGCCCGGAACCGCCGGGTGTGCGGGAGAGAGGGAGCCGCGAGGCCCCCGCTCGAGAGAGGAAAAGGATATGGCACCCAAGAAAAAGGTGACCGGCCTGATCAAGCTCCAGATCAAGGCGGGCGCGGCCAACCCCGCGCCGCCGATCGGTCCGGCGCTCGGTCAGCACGGCGTCAACATCATGGAGTTCTGCAAGGCCTACAACGCGGCGACCGAAGCCCAGCGCGGCAACGTCATCCCCGTTGAGATCACGGTCTACGAAGACCGCAGCTTCACCTTCATCCTGAAGACCCCGCCCGCGGCGGAGCTCATCAAGAAGGCGGCCGGGCTTGCCAAGGGCTCGTCCACGCCCCACACGGTCAAGGTGGGCAAGCTCACCAAGGACCAGGTCCGCGAGATCGCCACCACGAAGCAGCCCGACCTGAACGCGAACGACATCGAGGCCGCCTCGAAGATCATCGCCGGCACCGCCCGTTCCATGGGCATCACGGTCGAGGACTGAGGGAGATAACAATGGCTACCAAGTCCAAGGCATTCCGCGCCGCTGCTGAGAAGATCGCGGCCGACACGTTCTACACCCCGACCGAGGCCGTCGCCCTCGCGAAGGAGACCGGCTCGAAGAAGTTCGACTCGACCGTCGAGGTCGCGCTGAAGCTCTCGGTCGACCCCCGTAAGGCTGACCAGATGGTCCGCGGCACGGTCATCCTGCCCCACGGCACGGGTAAGACCGCGCGCGTCATCGTCTTCGCCAACGGCCCCGCGGCCGAGGCGGCTCTGGCCGCCGGCGCCGATGAGGTCGGAGGCACCGACCTCATCGAGAAGGTCGCCGCCGGCTACACGTCGTTCGACGCCGCCGTCGCCACGCCCGAGCTCATGGGTCAGGTCGGTCGCCTCGGGAAGGTCCTCGGACCCCGCGGCCTCATGCCGAACCCCAAGACCGGCACCGTGACCCCCAACCCGGCCAAGGCCGTCGAGGAGATCAAGGGCGGAAAGATCGAGTTCCGCGTCGACAAGCACGCCAACGTGCACTTCGTCGTCGGCAAGGCGTCGTTCACCGCTGAGCAGCTCGACGAGAACCTCGCCGCAGCGCTCGAGGAGATCGTCCGTCTCAAGCCGTCGAGCTCGAAGGGCCGTTACATCCAGAAGGGCGCCGTTTCGACCACCTTCGGTCCCGGCATCCCGCTGGACGTCAACGTCATCGCCTGACGTCTGCGTCACCCGGAAGCCCCGCCGCGCCTCGTGCCAGCGGGGCTTCCGCATGCTCTGCCCGATCGCGCGGCACGCGCACCCGCACCGCCCAACCGAAGCGCACCCGCACTCTCGGATCTCCGACCGGCACAGCGGACAGGTGCCTGCGACGGGCTGCGGAAACTCCGCCTCCGCGGGTCCCCGGCACCGGTCCCCTCGACGGGCTCGACGACCTCCGTCGCCTGACGATCACGTGCCCCGATCCCGCACGAATGTGCAACACGGCGTCATCCGGGAAGAGACCGGTACGCGGCCGTGTTCTGCTTGAGGGCGCCGATCGCGCCTCCCCCCCATCACCATGTCTGGAACAGCTATGCCCCGTCGCCGTTTGACCGTCCTCGCCGCCACCCTGGGCCTGAGCGCCCTCGCGCTGACCGCCTGCAGCGGCGGTGCGACCTCCGAGGCCACCCCGGGAGCGGGATCCGAGTATGGTCTCGTCTCCGACGGCACCCTGACCGTCGCCACCGAAGGCACCTACCGCCCGTTCTCGTACCACGAGGGCGCGGGCGACCTGACCGGCTTCGACGTCGAGATCGCGCAGGCCGTCGCCGACAAACTCGGCCTCGAGGTCACATTCCAGGAAACCCAGTGGGATGCCATCTTCGCCGGCCTCGACGCGGGACGCTTCGACGTCATCGCCAACCAGGTGTCGATCAACCCGGAGCGTGAAGAGAAGTACACCTTCAGCACCCCCTACACCGTGTCGCGCGGCGTCGTCGTCACCGCCGACACCGACAACTCGATCTCGAGCTTCGCCGATCTGTCGGGAAAGACCACCGCCCAGTCGCTCACGAGCAACTGGTACGAGCTGGCCACCGAGAGCGGCGCCCAGGTCGAGGCCGTCGAGGGCTGGGCGCAGGCCGTCGCCCTGCTCAAGCAGGGGCGCGTGGATGCCACGGTCAATGACCAGCTCACCTACCTCGACTACGAGAAGACGAACAGCCCCACGGGCCTGAAGATCGCCGCCGAGACCGACGACACCTCGGAGAGCGCCTTCGCCTTCAAGAAGGGCCAGGACGCCCTCGCCCAGGCCGTCGACGGTGCGCTCGAAGAGCTCCGCGCCGACGGCACACTCGCAGAGATCAGCGAGAAGTACTTCGGCGACGACGTCACGCAGTAACGACCCGCTGTAAAGCCCCGCGGATCGATCGTCTCCCGCCCCTAGCGTGGGAGTCGGTCGGTCCGCGTCCGCGTGTGCGCCGGCGTCCGCGGGCAGGATCCGGGCGGTGCGCCCGCAGGAGGAAGGAGGCCCATGAACGACATCTGGACGCTGATGCTCGATTCGTTCTGGCCGATGGTTCTGGCGGGACTGCGGGGCACCATCCCCCTGTCGCTGGCCTCGTTCGTGATCGGTCTCGTGATCGCGCTGTTCATGGCGCTGCTGCGCCTGTCGCCCAACGTGCTGCTGTCGGGCATCGCCCGGTTCTACATCTCGATCATTCGTGGCACACCGCTGCTGGTGCAGTTGTTCGTGATCTTCTACGGCCTGCCGTCGCTGAACATCACGATCGACCCGTTCCCGGCGGCGGTCATCGCCTTCTCGCTCAACGTCGGCGGTTACGCTGCGGAGGTCATCCGCGCGGCCATCCTGTCGGTCCCCCGTGGACAGTGGGAGGCGGCCCACACCGTGGGCCTCTCGCCCGCCAAGACGCTGACGCGCATCATCTTGCCGCAGGCGGCGCGCGTGTCGGTGCCGCCCCTGTCGAACACGTTCATCTCGCTCGTGAAGGACAGCTCGTTGGCATCCCTCATCCTGGTCTCGGAACTGTTCCGCCAGGCCCAGAACATCGCCGCTTTCTCCTACGAGTTCATGGCCGTGTATCTGGAGGCGGCGCTCATCTATTGGCTGTTCTGCCTGGTGTTGTCGTTCGGGCAGAACGCCCTCGAGAAGAGGTTGGACCGCCATGTCGCCCACTGAGAACCCTCTGCTGCACGTCACGGGGCTCGAGAAGAGCTTCGGGGCGAACCGTGTGCTCGCCGGCGTCGATCTCGAGGTGCGCCGCGGCGACGTGCTCGTGCTGATCGGACCGTCGGGGTCGGGCAAGACGACGGTGCTCCGCTGCCTGAACGGCTTGGAGACCCCGGATGCCGGAGTCGTGGCGTTCGAGGGAGGGCCGCGCGTCGACTTCGGGGCGAAGGTCACCAAGCGCGATCGGACGGCGCTCCGCGATCGCTCGGCGATGGTGTTCCAGCACCACAACCTGTTCCCGCACCTGACGGTGATCCAGAACGTCATGGAGGGGCCGGTGCAGGCGCACGGCGTCCCTCGGGCCGCGGCAGCGGAGCGGGCCGAGAGGCTGCTCGCCCGCGTCGGTCTGTCGGAGAAGCGCAACGCCTACCCGTCCGAGCTGTCGGGCGGTCAGCAGCAGCGGGTCGGGATCGTGCGTGCACTCGCGCTCGAGCCGCAGCTGCTGCTGTTCGACGAGCCCACCAGCGCCCTCGACCCCGAGCTGGTCGGGGAGGTGCTGACGGTGCTCCGCGAACTCGCGAACGAGGGGTGGACGATGGTCATCGTCACGCACGAACTGGGCTTCGCCCGCGAGGTCGCCGACGAGGTGCTGTTCTTCGACGAGGGCGTGATCGTCGAGCGCGGAGCTCCGTCCGAGCTGCTGCGTCAGCCGAAGAAGGAGCGCACGCGGCGCTTCCTCAACCGCCTGCTGCGTCCCCTCGACGGCCCCGACCCCGCGTCGGATGACGGGTCCTGACGCCGGCGGCTGCACGACCCCCGCGATAGCGCGTCGACGGACGAACCCGCCGCGCGACGATCACGGCGCGGAGTAGCGTCGGAGCATGCGACGCCTCGAAGGTCTGCTCGGAATCGACATGCCCGTTGTGCTCGGCCCGTTCGGCGGTCTCTCGTCCGTCGCTCTGTGCGCGGCGGTCAGCGACGGCGGCGGTCTCGGATCGTTCGGGCTGTACGGGTACGCGCCCGAACGCATCCACGACACGATCACCGCGCTGCGCTCGGCGACTCCGGGCCGCATCGCCGTGAACCTCTGGTGGCCCCGAGGCGACGAGGCCTCACCCGCCGACGTCGACATGGCCCCGTTCCTCCTCGCCGCCGCCCCGCTCTTCGCCGCCGCCGGTGTCACCCCGCCCGCGCCCCCGGCATCGTTCATGCCGACGCTCGCCGACCAGCTCGACGCGGTCTTCGACGCCCGCCCCGACGTGCTGAGCGTCGTCTTCGGCGTTCCGGATGCCGGCACCCTCACCCGCGCGAAATCACTCGGTATCCATGTCATCGGAACTGCGACGTCTGTCGCCGAGGCGGTGGCGCTCGAGGCCGCAGGCGTCGACGCCGTCGTCGCGACGGGATCGGAGGCGGGGGGACATCGGGTGTCGTTCCTCCGCGACCCCGCGCACTCGCTCGTCGGCACCTTCGCACTGGTGCCCCAGATCGTCGACGCCGTCGGCATCCCGGTGATCGCGGCGGGCGGCATCGCCGACCGTCGGGGCGTCGCGGCGGCGTTCGCGCTGGGAGCCGAGGGCGTCCAGGTCGGCACGGCGTTCCTCCGTACCCGGCAGTCCGCGGCGACGGACGGCCACCGGGCGGCGATCGGCACGGCCGCCGACACCGACACGGTCTTGACACGGGCGATGAGCGGACGGCTGGCCCGTGGCATCCCCAATCGCGCGATGCGCGAGCTCGAGGCGTCGGGCATGATCGCACCGTTTCCCGCGCAGAACTGGCTCACCGGGGTGTTCCGTGCCGCCGCGACCGCGTCGGGTGACGCCGATCTGGTATCGATGTGGGCCGGGCAGGCGGCGGCGCTGGCGCGTCTCGACGACGCCGCGGAGGTCCTCGCCGAACTGCGCGCCGGGGTTCCCGGCTGACCACCCCGGCGCCGCCTGGATTTCGCAGCATCGTGGCGATCTCGCAGGGTTCTCGCCGAGAGAGGCGAGTTTCGCGTCATCCTCCGCGTCTCGCGAGCCCGCTCCCGGACGCGGCGCCTGGTCAGGTTGTCGCGTGGATCTCGAACCCATCAGGGGGTGTCTCGCTGCTCTCCACGGCGTCGACGCGGTCGACCCCCGCTGATGGTGGCCCGACGTGGGCCCAGGCGACCACGGTGTCGACGGTTGTCGCATCTCCCGCGATGAGCGCCTCGACCGAGCCGTTTCGACGGTTGCGCACCCAGCCGCGGGCGCCCGCGCGCTGCGCTTCGTTCTGCAGGGCGTAGCGGAAGCCGACGCCCTGCACTCGCCCGTGCACCATGATCGTCACCGCTCGCATACCGTCATTCTCGCGGACGGTGCGAGGGGCTTTGCGGGTTGAGGGCGGATTCGGCGCTTCGGGGCGGGCGGATTCCGCCGATACCGCGGATCGTGCTCGAGCGGCGGATCTGCCCCCGAACCCTGGACCGCGCCCCGACGAGGCGAAGGACGCGATCCGAGCGGCCCCAACGCGTCAGTGCGGGAGCACGAGCGAGAGGGCGATCGCGAACATCACCACGGCGATGACCGCGTCGAGGATCCGCCACGCGCGGGGGGTGTCGAGCCACCGGCCGAGGTAGCGTGCACCGAATCCCAGCGCCGAGAACCACGCGAGGCTCGCGATGCAGGCACCGATCGCGAACGCCCAGCGGTCTTCGCCGTGAGTGGATGCCACGGAGCCGAGCAGGAAGACGGTGTCGAGGTAGACGTGCGGGTTGAGCCACGTGAGCGCGAGGCACGTCAGCACGGTGGCGGTGAGCGTCGTGCGGGTGCGCAGTGCGGTGCCGCCGGCATCCGTCGTCTCGGGCGTCGCCGTATTCGCCCGCAGGGTCTCGCCGCTGGGGCGCAGGGCCCGCCGAGCCGCGAGCGCGCCATAGCCGACGAGGAATGCGGCTCCCGCCCAGCGCACGACCACGATCAGCCACGGAACGGCTTGCAGAACGAGACCGATCCCCGAGACGCCGAGCAGTATCAGCACGGCGTCGGAGATCGCGCACACTGCGACGACGGCGAGCAGGTGCTCGCGCCGGACGCCCTGCCGCAGCACGAACAAGTTTTGAGCGCCGATGGCGACGATGAGCGAGAAGCCGAGGCCGAGACCGGCGAGCAGGGGAGTGAGCACGTTCCGACGCTAGGGCGACGCGGTGCACAAGACCAGCTCAAGATTCTGTAGGACCATTAGCATCGCTTCATGTCTATCCCGCTCGACCTCGCCCGCACCCTCGCCGTCGTGGTGGAGGAGGGGACACTGGATGCCGCCGCCCGTCGTCTGCACATCACCCCCTCCGCGGTGAGTCAGCGAATCCGGGCCCTCGAGGATCAGCTGGGGCGGGTCGTGCTCGTCCGCTCCAAGCCCGTGCGCACCACCGAAGCCGGGGATGCGGTGGTGCGGCTCGCTCGCCAGCTCTCCCTGCTGGAGCACGACGCGCTCGCGGCGATGGGGGCGGAGGGCGGGTCGGTGGCATCCGTGCCCCTCGCCGTGAACGCCGACTCGCTCGCCACCTGGTTCCTGCCGCCGCTGGCCCGCGTCGCGGCCCGCCGCCCCGTCGTGTTCGACCTGCACCGCGACGACCAGGATTTCACGGCGGGACTGCTGGAATCGGGGACGGTCATGGCCGCCGTCACGTCGCGTGAAGCCCCGGTCGCCGGGTGCCGCGTGCGGCGGTTGGGGGTGCTGCGCTACGAGGCGGTGGCCACGGCGGATTTCGCGACGCGGTGGTTCGCGTCCGGCGCCCGCTCGGACGCCCTCGGCGCGGCGCCGGTGGTCGACTTCGACCGGCGCGACGACCTCCAGTCCCGTTGGCTCGCCCGTCGAGGTGTGGCCGCGGCGGGGCCACCGCGCCACCGGGTGCCGGCATCCCAGGACTTCGCCACCGCGATCGAATTGGGACTCGGGTGGGGGTTGCTGCCGGGCTTCCAGTCCGCAGCGGGCCTCGCCGCGGGTGCGCTCGTGCGTCTAGGCGCGGACCCCGTCGATGTGCCGCTGTTCTGGCAGCAGTGGAATCTCACCTCGCCGCTGCTCGACGACGTCGCCGACGAGATCGTCGGGGAGGGGCGCCGTGTGCTCGCGGCTTAGGGTCAGTCGTCGCTGACCCGCAGCACGATCTTGCCGCGGGTGTGCCCGCGTTCGAGCTCGGAGTGAGCTGCGGCCGCGTCGGCCAGCTCGAACACGCGGTCGATGTAGACCCGCACAGCACCCGAATCCAGCAGGCGCGCGATGGTCGCGAGGGCGCTGCCGTCGGGGATCGTCTTGTAGTCGGTGCAGCGGATGCCGCGGGCCGCGGCCGCCTCCCGGAACCCGGGCCACGCGCCGGTGGGGACCTCGATCAGCAGCCCGCCCGGACGGAGGACGTCGAGCGAGCGGGTGCCGGTGTCGTCGGAGACGTCGCCGATGAGGTCGATGACGACATCGACATCGTCCAACACGTCTTCGAATCGTGTCGAGGTGTAGTCGACCACCTCCGCCGCGCCGAGCTCGCGGAGCCAGTCGAGATTCCGCGGCGACCCGGTGGCGATGACGTGCGCGCCGAAGTACGCGGCGAATTGCACAGCGAAGTGACCCACCCCGCCGCCGCCCGCGTGGATGAGGATGCGCTGCCCCTGATGGGCGAGCGCCGTCTCGACGACGAGCCCCCACGCGGTGAGGGCAGCGACCGGCACTCCCGCGGCCTCGACGTGCGAGAGGGAGAGGGGCTTGCGGGCGAGCGAAAGTGTCGGCACGACGACGTACTCGGCATAGGTGCCCGCCGTGCGGGGGACGGCGGCCATGCCGTACACCTCCGTGCCGACCGGGAACGGGTGCGCGTCGAAGGGGGCGCGCACGACGACACCGCTGACGTCGAGCCCCAGCACCGCGGGCCAGGCGTCGATGGATGCCGACATCCCGCGTCCCGCGCGCGTTTTGGCGTCGATGGGGTTGATGCCCGCCGCGACCACGCGCACGAGCACCTCGCTCAGCACCGGCTGCGGTACCGCGGTCTCGGCGATGTGCAGCACGTCGGCTGCGCCCGGCGCGTCGTAGACCACCGAATGCATCGTCTCGGGCACCGGGGGAGCCGGGTGCAGGGCGGTCTCAGGACGCGTCGATCGGAATCTCATCGGGCGCTCTCTCTCGCGGGGTGTTCGCAGTCGAGGCGGCCCCGCCCCGACGGTCCCAGTCAAGCGCGTCATTGTCTCGATGGTGTTTCGCCGCCGTCACCGTGTCGCGAAGTCCGCGCCCAGTGGCACCCCGTCTGCCCCGGGGTACGGGATTCGCGCGCCGCGAGAAACGCGGTCCGCTCGAAGAAACGCCTCGTCGCACGGTTTCTCGCCGCGAACCATGTTTCTCGAGCGATCACTGCGGCCATCGCGCGCTCGCCCGGGCCGCAACAGCGGCCGACGCCGCTGAGCCGTCAGTCCCGGACCGGTACCTCGCCGACCGCCAGCGCGTGCAGCAGCGTCGAGAGGTGGCGGATGTCGTCGATCGACCAGTCGGCGATCGCATCGAAGAGTCGGCTCTCGTGCGGGGCTCGAGCGTCGGCGAGCCGGCGATGACCGACCTCGGTGACGGCGATGAGGCGCGAGCGGCCGTCGTTGGGATCGGGGGTGCGGGTGACGAGCCCGAGTTCTTCGAGCTCGGTGATCGACCGGCTGAGGAAGCCCTTGTCGGCCGCCAGGCGCTCGGCCAGGGCCGAGAGTGTCAGCGGTCCGAATCGGCTTACGACGGAGAGAGCCTTGAACGTGGCCGGGAGCATTCCTGGGCTCACGCGTTCCGCCGCCTCGGAGACGAAGCGGCGGAACACGGTCATGAGCTCCGAGAACGACGATTCCAGGGCCTGCACGGCCACTCGGCGGTCATCGGTCACGTCGCTCATCACGTCAGCCATCCTCTCCCATCTCGGCCCCGCGGTGGGTGCGGCGGGAGTCTGCGGCATCCCGGGTCGGCACCGAACCGGTGGCGGCGAGGGCGCCGTCGTCGGCACGGCGTTCGGCTGCGGCATCCAGGGTCCGCACCGAGCCGGTCGCGGAGAGGGTGGCCATGGCCGCGGGGACGGAGACGGTGGCGAGATCGGCTTCGCTGGCCGCGACGCGCTCGCTCGTGGTCATGCGGGTCAGCGGACGGTTCGGCAGGAACAGGATGGCGATGAGGCTGATCACGGCCACGGGCACCGCGATGAGGAACGAGTGCGCGATGGCCTGGGCGTAGATGTCCTCGACGATGACACGGACGGTCTCGGGGAGGGCCGAGACCTGCGGGATCGTGCCCGACTGCAGCGACTCGGCCACCGCGGCGCCGTTCGCGCCGAGTCCCGTGATCGCCGCCTGCAGGTCGGCAGCGCGGTCGGTGAACAAGCTCGTCGCCATGCTGGCGAGCGCGGCACCCATGACGGAGACGCCGATCGTGCCGCCCAGGCTGCGGAAGAACGTCACTCCCGAACTCGCCGCTCCCATCTGCTCCGGGTTGGCGGTGTTCTGCACGATGAGGACGAGGTTCTGCATCGTCATGCCGACGCCCGCGCCGAGGAGGGCCATGTAGAGCGAGACGAGGGCGAAGTTCGTGTCGTAGTGGATGGTCGACAGCAGGAACGAGCCCGCGATGAGCAGCGCGCCACCCGCGATGAGGAACGGCTTCCAGTTGCCGAAGCGCGAGATGAGCGCACCCACCACGATCGAGGACACCAGGAGCCCGCCGATCATGGGGATGGTCATGACACCCGCCTCGGTCGGCGTGGCTCCGCGGGCCATCTGCATGTACTGGCTGAGGAACACCGAGGTGCCGAACATCGCCAGTCCCGTCGCGATGGAGGCGATCGTGGCGAGGGTGAAGGTGGCGTCGCGGAACAGCGTGAGGGGCACGAGCGGCTCCGAGGAGCGCAGTTCGACGATGACGAACAGGACGGCGGCGAGGACGGCTCCGCCGACCATGAGCACCGTTTCAACGCTGGCCCACTCGTAGGAGGTGCCGGCATTGGTCACCCAGATGAGCAGCAGCGAGACCGCGGTCGACAGCAGGACGATGCCGACGTAGTCGATCTTCACCTTGCGCGTGGCACGGACCGGCAGGTGCAGCGTGCGCTGCTGGATGAGCAGGGCGGCAACGGCGAAGGGGAGGGCGACGAAGAAGTTCCAGCGCCAGCCGAAGGCGTCGGTGATGACGCCGCCGAGGAGCGGACCGCCGACGGTCGCGACGGCCATGACCGCACCGAAGAGGCCCATGTACCGGCCGCGCTCGCGGGGGCTGATGATGTCGGCCATGATCACCTGGCTGAGGGCGGCGAGACCGCCGGCACCCAGACCCTGCACGGCACGGAAGGTGATGAGCATCTCGGTGTTCTGCGAGAACCCGGCGGCGGCGGTGGCCAGCACGAAGATGGCGATCGCGACCTGGATGAGCACCTTGCGGTTGAACAGGTCGGCGAGCTTGCCCCAGATGGGGGTCGAGATCGCTGTGGTGAGGAGGGTCGCGGTGATGACCCAGGTGTAGGCGTTCTGATCGCCAGACAGGTCGTGCACGATGACCGGCAGCGACGTCGAGACGACCGTCGAGGCGAGCATCGACACGAAGGTGCCGAGCAGCAGCCCGATGAGGGCCGGGAGGACACGCCGCGGGGCGGCGGTCTCGGGGGAAACGGTTGTCATGCGGAACTCCACGTGGGGGACGGATGCCGCGACGACGGTGGCGCGATTAGTTGACTGATGTCAACGATACGCCGAATGCTTGACTTGCGTCAACTATTAATCGAGGAGCGCGAGGGCGCGGTACCTCTCGGTGGGCTCCGGCCGCACGGGCTCGGGGCGCGGCTGACGCGCCTGCATCGTGCGGCGGTAGAGCTCGTCGATGAGGGACGTCGCCAGATTCACGAGCTTGCTGATCTCGCGCTCGTCGCGGTCGATCCACTGGCAGCGGGGTTCGTCGTGCAGGGGCACGAAACCGTCGTGCTGCTCCCATGCCACGAGAGTGCGTTCGGCGCCGAGCACGTGCTGCTGCCACCAGATCTGCCTCATGTACGTGCGGGGGATCGAGCGCCACGCCTTGTTGGTGGTCTTGATCTCGGCGAGGACCACACGTCCTTCGCCGTCGACGACCACGCCGTCGGGGGTGGCGAGGTGACGCTTCTCGACGACCGCGTGGTACAGCGCGGAGGAGGGGCGGATGCCGTGCGTCGCTGCGACCCAGGCGGCGATCTCGGGTTCGCGCCGACGACCGTGGGCGGTGAAGGCGTTGCCGGAGAAGTTCGAGCCCATGAGCTTGGCATCCGCCGCTCGGGAGATCGCGTTCGGGCTGGTCAGGGTCGCCACATCGGTGGCGGTGATCCCGCGGGACCGCGCGCGGATCCAGGCCACCCGATCGCGGGAGTCGGCGACGATCCGTGCGTCGAGGTCGGCGCTTCGGGAGGCGACGAACTCGGGGGACATGCGTTCGACCCTAACCCCGCTCGCGCGTGGACCGGATGCGAACCTCGGCGCGTCGGCATCCGGGGTCTTGTGGTGCAGGTAAGGGTGCCCTAAGTTGAGGGGCATGACTCCGGATGCCGCTTCGCTGCGCCGCCCCGACGGCGGCCGCTGGTGCGATCTCGAGGGAGCGGTGCTGCTCGGCGGCGACGCGCATAACCTGCCCGAGATGCGCCGCATCGCCGCCGCCCTGTCGCCCTCCGCGCACGTGACGGTGCTGGTGGAGGTGCGCGGATCCGACCAGGTCGGCGTCATCGACGCGCGCGAGGGGCGGGTGAGCTGGCTCGATCGGTCGCTCGACGGCGGGCTCCGCCCGCGCGGCGAACGTCTCGCGCAGGCCATCCATGCGTGGTGCGCCGAGTGGGCCTGCGGCGACGACCCGGTCTGCACGGTCTGGCTGGGCGCACGCACACCGTCGCGGATCGTGCGCATGACCCGGGCGCTGCTGCCGGAGCCGCGCGTGTCCTGACGCTGGGGAGTCCGGCTTGCCGGCCGGGATGCCCACGGCCTCGGCGGAACGCGAACGTGGTGGCCGCGATTCGGCGGGGCGCGGGTGGTAGCGGTGGTCCGGTGGGGACGCACGCGATTGCCGAGGACGCTCGCAATCGTTGCCCAGGCGATGCGTCTTCGTCGATCGAGTGCGTCCTCGCGAGGGTCGGTGGGCCTGCTCCCGCGCGCGCCTGTGGAAAGACGCCGACGCCCGGATGTCGGAGTCGGCAGGGTGGACGCATGCAGGCGGAATCACCGATCGAACACGCTCGTCGGTCGCTCTTCTCCAGATCGGAACTGCGCGAGCGCGGTGTTTCGGAATCGGAGCTCAGGAAGGCCGGCGTCGGCGGCGCGTGGTCACGAATCGAGCCCGGGGTGTACATCGCCCGCGACGAATGGGCAGCGGCCCGGCCAGCCGATCGCCACCGCTTCGCGATCCTCGCCGCTGTCCGCAGGGCGCGTGATGCCGTTGGGGTGGTCTCCCACCTCTCGGCGGCCGTCCTCTACGGTCTGCCGCTTTACCGCTTCCCCGGCGGGCCCGTGCACGCGATTGTGCCACGCCCCGCCCATCCACCGAGCGGTCGCGCACTGCGCCGACACACCGGCGCCCTCGACCCCGAGGATGTCGTCGTCGTCGATGGGATCCGCTGCACCTCGCTCGGGCGGACGGTCTTCGACATCGCCTGCACCGAGGCGCGGGAGGTGGCGTTGAGCTGCGCCGATGGGGCTCTTCGTCGCGTCGCTGTGCACGGCCGGCGGTTCGACTCCGACGCGCAGACCCTCTGGCGTGACGCCATGCGCGAGCGCGTCGCGTGCGCACGGGGGCGTCGCGGGGTGCGCGAGGCTGGCTGGGTCGTCGAGTTCGCCGATGGAAGGGCGGAGTTGCCTGGCGAGAGTGTGAGCAGACTGCAACTGCACCGGCTCGGGTTCCGCGATATTGACCTGCAGGTGGCGGTGGAAGGCCCGCGGGGTTCCACGTACTTCGTCGACATCGCGCTGCGCGACGTGCGGACGTTCTGGGAGTTCGACGGCGAGGTGAAGTACCGGGACCCCTCCCTCCGCGGAGGTCGTTCCGTCGAAGACGTCGTCCTGGACGAGAAGCGACGCGAAGACTGGATCCGCGGTGTCACGCAATGGCGATTGTGTCGCGGCGGCTTCGCCTACATTGCCTCGCCGGAGGCGCTCGCCGCCCGCCTGGCTGCGTTTGGGGTGAAGCCGCCGCGATGATCGGCGAGGACGTAGTCGGTCGCCGAGGACGCATCCGTTCGGCGTCGATCGGATGCGTCCTCGACGAAGCGATGCGTTCTCGGCGCTCGAGCATCGCGGAGCGGGCCAGCGGGCCAGCGGGCCGGCGGGCCAGCGGGCCGGGCGGAGGGGCGGCGGGCGGGGTGCGGGTGGATTGGCGAAGGGGGCGGGCGTCGGGTACAGTGGACGTCAAGCCAAAGACCGTCGGTTATCGGAGTGCTCGCACTCCGGTCGAAGCGTCTGCTGAGAAGCAGAGAACCTACGCAGGTCACTTGAACTCCTCCCGAAAGGGAATCCGAGCTCCGTGCGCCTGCGCCGGAGCTCTTCTTTTTGCCCAGACCCGGTGTCTTCGGCTGGCGCCCCGTCATCGCGGAGCGCCTCGTACACACAAGGAGTGGCCATGGCGCAGAAGGATGCATCGGTCGCCGAGCTCACGAAGAACTTCGAGAACTCGACCGCCGTTCTGCTGACCGAGTACCGCGGTCTGACGGTTGCCCAGCTCAAGCAGCTGCGCAACGACATCCGTCAGGACGCGGATTACGCCGTGGTGAAGAACACGCTGACCAAGATCGCCGCGTCCAACGCGGGGGTCACGGGACTGGACGACGAGCTCAAGGGCCCGTCTGCCATCGCGTTCGTGCACGGCGACCCCGTCGCCGTCGCGAAGAGCCTGCGTAACTTCGCCAAGGCTAACCCTCAGCTCGTGGTGAAGGGCGGCTACTTCGATGGCGCCGCTCTGACCGCGGATGAGGTCAACAAGCTCGCCGATCTCGAAAGCCGTGAAGTCCTGCTGGCGAAGCTCGCCGGTGCGATGAAGGCGACGATGACCAAGGCGGCATACGTCTTCCAGGCGCTTCCGTCGAAGGCCGTTCGCACGGTCGACGCGCTGCGCGAGAAGCAGGACACCGCGGCCTGACCCGGCCCGGCTGATTAACCCGATCAAGGAGATACAACATGGCTAAGCTCAGCACCGAAGAGCTGCTCGACGCGTTCAAGGAGCTCACGCTCATCGAGCTGTCCGAGTTCGTCAAGGCGTTCGAGGAGACCTTCGACGTCACCGCTGCCGCCCCCGTGGCCGTCGCCGGCCCCGCCGCCGGTGGCGCCGCCCCCGCCGAAGAGGTCGAGGAGAAGGACTCGTTCGACGTCGTCCTCGAGGCCGCCGGTGACAAGAAGATCCAGGTCATCAAGGTCGTCCGCGAGCTCACCTCGCTCGGCCTCGGCGAGGCCAAGGCCGTCGTCGATGGCGCTCCCAAGGCCGTGCTCGAGGGCGCGAACAAGGAGACCGCCGAGAAGGCCAAGGAGGCGCTCGAGGGTGCCGGCGCCACGGTGACCCTGAAGTAATAACGCTTCATGCGGTCGCGGTAACGCGATACACGAAGACCCGGATGCCGCTGGCATCCGGGTCTTCGTCGTTTGCGGCCGGGGGAGCGACATTGAGGGGCTGCTCGGCACCGGTGCCCTCCGACGCCGGGGCGTGGCATCCGGGATCTGGACGGTGCGCGCAGCGTGGAACCCGGTTTCACCGGTCGAGGGACCGATGTTCACCAGATCGAAACGTTGAAGCCTGGGAAAACCGTATGCCCATCGTTTACGGTCGTTGAGAACCCCCGTCGATCCCCCCATCCGACGTCGATCGTTCGCGCGTCGGTACCTGGAGACTCATGCCCAACGCTGCTTCGCGCGTACCCGCACGCCGCTTCACGACCGCGCTGAGCGCCGCCCTCGGCGTCGCTCTGCTCGGTTCCGCACTCGTTCCGCTCCCGGCTTTCGCCGCAGACGGCCCCCGGGTGGTGATCAACGAGGCCTACCTGAAGGGTGGAAGCAACGGCGCCTTCTTCAACCAGAAGTTCGTCGAGTTGTACAACGCCGGCGACACCGCTCAGGACCTCAGCGGATGGTCGCTGCAGTATCGCTCCGCGAGCAGCGTGGTGGCTCCGACCGGTGCGAACACGCAGCCGCTGACCGGGTCGATCGCCCCCGGCGGCTATTACCTCATCGGACTGCCGGGCAACGGCGCGAACGGGGCGGACCTGCCCGCCGCTGACATCACGAGCGGGGGCCTCAACCCCTCGGGCACCACCGGCCAGCTGTTCCTCGCCAACGTCGCGGAGTCGCTCGCGGTGCCCGCGGGCTCCGTCGCCGACACTCGCGTCGTCGACTTCCTCGGATACGGCGGCGCGGCGAGCTTCGAGACCACGGCGGCGTCCGTCGACGGCCCCAACGGTACGGCGAACGCGCTCGTGCGCACGGGCTTCGTCGACACGAACGACAACTCCCTCGACTTCACCAACACCACCACCGTGACGCCCCAGGGCTCGGGCGGCGCGGTCACGCCGACGCCCGCGCCGACCGCCACGGCCACCCCCACGGCGACGCCGACCGCCACGCCGACGCCGGCACCCACCGCGACCGTCACCCCCGGCGCGGTCACGCCGATCCGTGACATCCAGGGCACCGGAGCCACGACGCCGCTCGCGGGCGCCGTCGTCACCACGCGCGGTATCGTCACCGCCGCCTACCCGACCGGCGGATACAACGGGTTCTACATCCAGACACCCGGCACCGGGGGCCCGCTCGACCCGGCCACCCACACCGCCTCCGACGCCGTCTTCGTCTACGGTTCCGACGCCACCATGAAGGTATCGATCGGCCAGCACGTCGAGGTCACGGGAACGGCGACCGAATTCGCCGGCCAGACCCAGATCACCGCCGACGGCGCCGCGGTCGGCATCCTGACGGAGCAGGCCGCCGCCGTGCAGCCCGCGAAGGTCTCATGGCCGAAGACCGACGAGGAGCGCGAGCGCTTCGAGGGCATGCTCCTCGAGCCGCAGGGCGACTTCACCGTCACCAACACCTACTCGACCAATCAGTACGCCGAGGTGGGTCTGGCGGCCGGCGTGACGCCGCTGCGCACCCCCACCGACGTGGCGCGCCCCGACACACCCGCCTACGTGGCGGCCGTCGCCGACAACAACGCGCGCGCGGTCGTCCTCGACGATGGTGCGTCGATCAACTTCTTGAACGACGCCAACAAGGGCATCCCGCTGCCGTACGTCTCGCTCACCGAGCCGGTGCGCGTCGGTGCCCCCGTGTCGTTCGAGACGCCGATCATCCTCGACTTCCGCAACAACGCGTGGAAGTTCCAGCCGACGCAGCAGCTGACCGTCGACAACGCGGGCGGTGTGCAGCCGGCGACTTTCGGGAACACCCGCACCGCGGCGCCTGAGGACGTCGGCGGAAACGTGAAGATCTCGAGCTTCAACGTGCTCAACTACTTCACGACCACCGCCGAGAACGTCGGTTGCACCTCGACGTACAAGGACCGCGAGGGCAACCCCATCACGGCCGACACGTGCCCCGCTCCGGGACCCCGTGGTGCCGCCGACGCCGAGAACCTCCAACGTCAGCAGGACAAGATCGTCGCGGCGATCAACGGACTCGGTGCCGATGTCGTCTCGCTCGAAGAGATCGAGAACTCCGCCGCCTTCGGCAAGGACCGCGATGAGGCGCTGTCGACCCTCGTCGACGCGCTCAACGCCGCGCTCGGCTCGTCGGAGTGGGCGTTCGTTCCCTCGGCCGCCGTGCTTCCGGCATCCGAAGACGTCATCCGCACCGCCTTCATCTACAAGAAGGCCGTCGTCGCGCCGTCGGGTGACAGCGTCATCCTCGATGACCCGGCATTCCGCAATGCTCGTCAGCCGCTCGCGCAGGCTTTCGCCCCGGTCTCCGCTCCGGATGCCAAGATCCTCGCGATCGTGAACCACTTCAAGTCCAAGGGCGACAGTCGTCCCGCCGCCACCGGTGACAACGCCAATGGCGTCCAGGGTGCCTTCAACGGTGACCGCGTGCGCCAGGCGGACGCCCTCGGGAAGTTCGCGGAAGCCCGCGCGGCCGAGGTCGGCACCGACGAGGTGTTCCTGCTCGGCGACTTCAACGCGTACACGCAGGAGGACCCGATCCAGAAGCTCCGCGAGTACGGCTTCGAGCCCCTCGAAGCGGGCACGGGCGAGTACTCGTACTCGTTCAGCGGTCAGTCCGGTTCGCTCGACCACGTGCTGGCGTCGCCGTCGGCACGGGAGCTCGTCACCGGTACCGACATCTGGAGCATCAACGCCGTCGAGGCGCTCGCCCTCGAGTACAGCCGCTTCAACTACAACGTGCTGAACTTCTACGAGGCCTCGCCCTACCGCTCCAGCGACCACGACCCGGTCGTCGTCGGGCTCGATCTCGGCGTCACACAGGTCAAACTGCTCGGCATCAACGACTTCCACGGTCGCATCGACGCCAACACGGTGAAGTTCGCCGGCACCATCGAGCAACTACGCGCCGAAGCCGGTGAGGACAACACGCTGTTCCTCTCCAATGGCGACAACATCGGGGCGTCGCTGTTCGCCTCGGCGTACTTCGACGACGAGCCGACCATCGAGGTGCTGAACGCGCTCGAGCTGGCGGCATCCGCCGCGGGCAACCACGAGTTCGACAAGGGCGCCGCCGACCTCACCGGGCGCGTGTCCGACTCCGCCGACTTCCCGTACCTCGCGGCGAACGTCTACAAGGACGGGCGGCCACTGCTCGACGAGTACGCGATCTTCGAGGTCGACGGGGTGCGCGTGGGCGTCATCGGCGCCGTCACGCAGGAGACGGCGCAGCTCGTCTCGCCCGGCGGTATCGAGGGCATCGAGTTCCGCGAGCCCGTGGCCGAGGTGAACCGCGTCGTCGCCGAGATCAAGGACCAGGTCGACGTCATCGTCGCCGAGTACCACGAGGGCGCCGCCGAAGGCGACTCCACGGGCGAGACGATCGAAGAAGCGGTGGCCGCCGGCGGCGCCTTCGCCAAGATCGTGAACGACACGGATGCCGCGGTCGACGCGATCTTCACCGGTCACACCCACCAGAAGTACGCGTGGAACGCCCCGATCCCGGGCGGTGAGGGGACACGCCCCATCGTTCAGACCGGGAGCTACGGCGAGAACATCGGAGAGATCGTGTTGACCGTCGACGAGGAGAACGGCGAGGTTGTCGACTACTCCGCGCGCAACGTGCCGCGCCTCGCCGCGGCGACCGTGCCGAACAATCCCGAGCAGACCGCCGCGAACAGCGCTGCCCTGGATGCCGAGCTGATCGCCACCTACCCGCGCGTGGAAGAGGTCGACCGTATCGTGAAGCTCGCGCGCACCGAGGCCGACCGAGTCGGTGCTCAGCCCGTGGGGTCGGTCACCGCCGACATCACCACGGCCTTCCGGGGCGGTTCGTACGTCGACGGTGTCTACACCGGCGGCCAGCGCGACGACCGCTCGAAGCAGTCGGCACTCGGTGGCCTGGTCGCCGATGCCTTGCGTGACACCCTCGCCGACCCCGCGCGCGGCGGGGCCGAGATCGCCTTGGTCAACCCGGGCGGTCTGCGCGCCGAACTCCTGTACGCCGGCGACGGGGTCATCACACTGGCCGAGGCGAACGCCGTGCTGCCGTTCGTGAACAACCTGTGGACCACCACCCTGACCGGGGAACAGCTGCGACTCGCTCTCGAGCAGCAGTGGGGTGACACTGCCGGCCGCGACCGCGACCTCGCCCTCGGTGTCTCGGAGAACGTGCGCGTCACGTACGACGTCTCACGGGGCGCGGGTCAGCGCATCACCGGCATCTGGATCGACGGGGCTCCCGTCGACCCGGCGGCGACGTACCGGGTCGGCTCGTTCAGCTTCCTCCTGCAGGGCGGTGACGCCTTCGCGGTCCTCGGACAGGGCGCCGACACGCGCGACTCCGGCCTCATCGACCGCGACGGGTGGATCGCCTATCTCGAGGCGAACCCCGGCCTCACCCCCGACTTCACCGCGCGTGCGGTGCAGGTCTCGGGTGTGCCCGCCGAGGTCGAGCCGGGCGGCGACGTCACCGTCGCTGTCTCGAACCTCGACCTCACCTCGCTCGGCGCTCCGGCCAACACGTCGCTGTCGGCGACGTGGGGTCCGGCAGCCGGGGCGCGGGCGGCCGCGGACTTCCCCGTCGTGAACGGTGCGGCGACGGTCACCCTCGGCGTTCCCGCCGACGCCACGGGCGAGGTCGTGCTGCAGCTCAGCGCACAGCCGAGCGGCACCGACGTGACGGTTCCGATCCAGGTCGGCGCGCTCGCGGGCGGCGACGGTCCGGGCTCTGGCGCGGGCTCCGGCACGGGCAGCGGCGGGGGCCAGGGCGGCACACCGGGCACGGGTGGCTCGCTCCCCATGACCGGTACCGACACGGGCTGGATGGGTGCCGGCCTCCTCGCAGCGCTCGCGCTGCTCGGGCTCGGCGTGCTCGCGCGTCGCCGGGCGGTACGCCAGAGCGACTGATCCGAAACGATGCGGAGACCCCGGATGCCGTTGCATCCGGGGTCTTCGTCGTCTCGCACGAGGGGCTTCGGACGCCGTGGCATCCGGGGTCTCCGTCGTCTCAGGCGGAGCGCGGGGGCGCGGTGGACGCGCGCACGACGAGGCGCGTCTCGGCCTCGGTGCGACGGGGGGCGTCGCCGGTGCCCTCGATCAGGGAGACGAGGATGCGTGTCGCGGCGATGCCCTGTGCCAGGGGGAACTGCTCGACCGTGGTGAGGGAGAACATCTCGGCGTAATCGTGCCCGTCGATGCCCACGACGCTCAGCTCGGTCGGCACCGAGATCCCCATGCGCCGTGCCGCGATGATCACGCCGATCGCGACCTCGTCGCACGCGGCGACCACCCCCGTCGGACGCGACGCCGCGTCGGCGAGGAAGGAGGCCGCCGCGGCGTACGCATCGGTGATGGTCAGGGTGGAGGGGACGTTTCGGATACGCACGGCCAGGCCGTTGTCGTTCATTGCGTTGCGATACCCGATGGAGCGCTCGTCGACGTCTTTCGCAGGGGCGTCCGTCGGGGGAGTGCTGCCCACGAAGGCGATGTCGGTGTGCCCCAGTGCGATCAGGTGCTGCGTGATGATGCGGGTGATCGCGATGTTGTCGAGCCCGAGCGTCGGCACGCCGGAGAGGGCGTTTCCGATACTGACGACGGGTTTGCCGATGTTGGCGAGGCGCTCGAGGTCGGCGTCGTCGGGCTCGAGGGCGACCGCGATGATGCCGTCGAAGCGCTTGCGTGCCAGGTAGGTCGAGTACAGGCTCTCCCGGTCGTTCGAGCCGGGTTCGGCAACGTACAGGGTCACGTCGTAGCCGAGCGGGATGAGGGTGCGTTCGACGCCCTCGACGATCGCCCCGAAGTACCACCGGTTCACCTTGGGCACGATCAGCGCGATCGTGCGCGTGCGGCCGGTGGCCAGGCTCACCGCGCTCGTGGAGGGGACGTATCCCAGGGATGCCGCCGCGTCGGCGACGCGTCGGCGCGTGCCGTCGGAGACGTAGCCGCCGCCGGTGAGGGCGCGGCTGGCGGTCGACTTGGACACGCCGGCCAGGCGTGCCACCTCAGCGATTCCGCTCATGCGTGGACTTCCTCGTGATGGGTCGACGTCCGTGTCGACGTCGAGAAGAGTATCCAACATCGCGGCAAAGTGGAACCGGTTCCGGGGGCGCGTGCACGATGTGGGCGGCGGAAATACGCCAGTTATCGGTTCGTGACCTGACGCTGGTTGCGACTCTTGTGAATTGCCTCTACGGTTGCCTGGAATCGGTTCCCTACTGGATCCGATGCACCATAGAACTCAAAGAGGAGAGACCACATGGGTATGTCACAGCGGACTCGCATGCTGGCGCCCGTCGGGCTGCTGGCGATCGGTGCGATCGCGCTCGCGGGCTGCGCCGAAGGCGACAGTGGCGGCACGAGCGGATCGAGTGGGGGCGCGACCACGGTCCGCATCTCCGGCGGAATCACCGGCACCGAGGCCGACGCGCTGAACGAGACGTTCGCGCAGTTCACGCAGGACACGGGCATCGAGGTCGTCTACACCGGTGACAAGGGCTTCGAAGGCAACATCGTCACGAAGGTCTCGGGTGGCGACGCCCCCGACATCGCGATCGTCCCGCAGCCGGGTCTGCTGAAGACCCTCATCGGCACCAACGAGGTGCAGCCGGCTTCCGACGCCGTCTCGGCGAACGTCGACGAGTACTGGGGCGAGGACTGGAAGTCGTACGGCACCGAGGACGGCACGTTCTACGCCGCCCCGATGCTCGCCAACCTCAAGGGCTACATCTGGTACTCGCCGGCGAAGTTCGCCGAGTGGGGCGTCGAGATCCCCAAGACGCTCGACGAGCTCATGACCCTCACCGCGACCATCCAGCAGAAGACCGGCGCCGCCCCGTGGTGCGCCGGCTTCGCCTCCGACGCCGCTTCGGGCTGGCCGGGCACCGACTGGGTCGAAGACATGGTGCTGCGTCTCTCGGGCCCCGACGTCTACGACCAGTGGGTCGCCAACGAGGTAGCATTCACCGACCCGCAGATCAAGGCGGCCTTCGACGCGGTGGGCGACATCCTGCTCAACCCTGCGTACGTCAACGCCGGCTTCGGCGACGTCAGCAGCATCAACTCGACCGCCTTCGCCGACGTCGCCGCGAAGGTCGCCGACGGTAGCTGCCCGATGACGCACCAGGCGTCGTTCCTCTCGGCCAACTTCCTGACGGTCACCAACGCGGCCGGTCAGACCCCGACCATCGCGCCCGACGGAGACGTCTACGCGTTCCTGACCCCGGGCGTCACCGAGGGTGAGCTCGCGGTCGAGGGTGGCGGCGAGTTCGTCGCGGCCTTCTCCGAGGACGAGAGCGTGCAGAAGGTCGTCGAGTTCATGTCGACGCCCGAGTTCGCCGACGCCCGCGTCAAGCTCGGCGGCGTGATCTCCGCCAACAAGGGAGCCGACCCGTCGCTCGCCTCGAGCGAGTTCCTCACGGAGGCGATGCAGACGCTGCAAGACCCGAGCACCACGGTCCGTTTCGACGCCTCTGACCTGATGCCGGCGACCGTCGGCTCGGGCTCGTTCTGGAAGGGCATGGTCAGCTGGATCGACGGTACGCCGACCGACCAGGTGCTCAGCGACATCCAGGCCGGCTACAACAACTGATCGATGTGACCGATCGATGGGCCGCCCGCGGTGCGCGGGCGGCCCATCCGGTCCATACTTCTAACCTGCCCGACGCGGCATCCGGGCACTGATCGATGAGCACGAAGACGTGTTCGGGAGGGACGTCATGACCGACATCAAGAACGCGGAGACGACGCCGGCGGCGTCGCCACCGCCGACGGGACGGGGTAAGCCCGCGTCACGCGGCTCCGCGGCCACTCATCGCACCACGCTGCTCGTGGTCCTCGTCGGCCTCATCCTGGCGGTGGCCCTCTTCCTCTTCATGGTCACCCGCGCGCCGGCGGAGACCAGGCCGACCACGCTCGGGTTCTCGCTCAACAGCTTCTTCATCTGGCTCGGCGGTCTCAGCCCCATCGTGCAGATCCCGCTCGTCCTCGTGGCGTTCGGTGCCGTCGTCGGCATCCTGCTGCTGCTCATCGAATACGCGCCGCGATCCGGCAAGGGATACTTCTGGCTGCGGTTGGCGGCGTGCTTCGTCATCCCCGTGCTGGCATTCATGCTGCTGCGCCCCTACCAGAACGCCGTCATCTACGTGCTGGGCATCGCGATCCTCCTCGGGGCGATCCTGTTCTACGCCGACTACCGCTCCCGCCAGGGCGCGGGCTACCTGTTCCAGCTCATCCTGTTCGCCGCTCCCGCGGCGATACTCCTGCTGCTCGGACTGGTGTACCCGGCGATCACGACCTTCTTCCAGTCGTTCTTCGACAAGACCGGTGAGAACTTCGTCGGCTTGGAGAACTACATCTGGACCTTCACGAACCCCGAAGGGTTCTGGTCGGTCATCAACACCCTCATCTGGGTGCTGCTCGCGCCGACCATCGCGACGGCGATCGGTCTCGCGTACGCCGTCTTCATCGACCGCGCCGCGGGGGAGAAGTACCTCAAGGTGCTCATCTTCATGCCCTTCGCGATCTCGTTCGTCGGTGCCGGCATCATCTGGAAGTTCGTCTACGACTTCCGCCAGGGCGACCAGCTCGGCATCCTGAACGCCATCGTCACCACCTTCGGCGGGCAGCCGATCTCGTGGCTGTCGGCGGCGCCGTTGGTGAACACCCTCCTGCTCGTGGTCGTGTTCATCTGGAGCCAGACGGGCCTGGCGATGGTCATCCTCTCGGCCGCCATCAAGGCCGTGCCGCCGGAGCAGAACGAAGCAGCCGAGCTCGACGGCGCGAGCGCCTGGGAGCGGTTCATCAACGTCACGGTCCCCGGCATCCGTTCCTCGCTCATCGTGGTGCTCACCACCATCGCCATCGGCGCGCTGAAGATCTACGACATCGTCGCCGTCATGACCGGCGGTCGTAACGACTCGACCGTGCTCGCCTTCGAGATGGTCAACCAGCAGCAGCGGTTCCAGAGCTACGGACACTCCGCGGCGCTGGCCGTGGTGCTGTTCGTCTTCGTGTTGCCGTTGATCATCTTCAACGTGCGCCAGATCCGGAAGCAGAGGGAAGTGCGATGACCACCTCCACCGTGGTGCTCGAACCCACGACCGACACCCGCACCGCGCGTCAGGTCGCCCGCGACACGCGCAAGCACGAGGCGATGGCGCGCAAGCGCCTGACCTCGAAGGGCGCGACGATCGCCGCCGTCGTGATCGCCTTCTTCTGGACGATCCCGACGTTCGGTCTCTTCATCACGTCGTTCCGTCCCGGATCCGACACGCAGTCCACCGGGTGGTGGACGGTCTTCGTCGACCCGGCGTTCACGCTGGACAACTACCGCCTCGCACTCACATCGGGCGGCACCGCCCTGACGTTGGCGCAGTCGTTCCTGAACTCGTTGGCGATCACGATCCCGGTCGTGCTCTTCGCCCTCGCGATCGCCTCGCTCATCGCGTACGCCTTCGCCTGGATCGACTTCAAGGGTCGCAACTTCTTCTTCATCTTCATCTTCGCGCTGCAGATCGTGCCGCTGCAGATGGCACTCGTGCCGCTGCTCAGCTTGTTCTCGCGAGGACTGACCATCAACGACGTCACGATCTTCCCGGGCTTCGACCTGCGCGGTGTGGAGCACAGCTTCGCCACCGTGTGGATCGCGCACGTGATCTTCGCGATGCCGCTGGCGATCTTCCTGTTGCACAACTTCATCGCAGAGATCCCGGCCGAGGTCATCGAGGCCGCGCGCGTCGACGGCGCCGGTCACGGGCAGGTGTTCTTCCGCCTCATCCTGCCGCTGGCTGCTCCCGCCCTGGCCTCGTTCGCGGTGCTGGAGTTCATCTGGGTCTGGAACGACCTGCTGGTGGCGACGATCTTCGCGCCATCGTCCTCTCTCCCGTTGACGCAGTCGTTGAACTCTCTGTCGGGAACCTGGGGCGACCAGTGGTTCCTGCAGTCGGCGGGAACGTTCATCTCGATCCTCGTGCCGCTGATCGTGTTCTTCCTGCTGCAGCGCTTCTTCGTGCGCGGTCTGCTGGCGGGCGCGACGAAGGGCTGAGGCGCGACTACACGCCAAGGGCGCGGCATCCGAGGGGATGCCGCGCCCTTCGCGTGTGCGGTGCTCCGCGCCGGGTGCCGACGTGTGCTCGGGGCGGTACCGCCGACGAGCTCCGACGTGTGCGCCAGGCGGTTCCCCAACTGGCTCCGACGCGGCGGCTTCGACCGGTCTTACGCCCGTATAAACGGCATCCGTGCGCATAAACGCGGTGGCGCGGTGTTTCTGCGCAGGGATCGTGTTTGTGCGGCGCGCGGCGCGCGGCTTGCGGCGCGCGGATTGCGGCTTGCGGCGCCCGCGCGGCCGGCGGCGGGCCGTGGCGGCTGGGGCAGGCGTAAACGGCATCCGTGCGCATAAACGCGGTGGCGCAGTAATTCTGCGCAGGGATCGTGTTTGTGCGGCGCGCGGCTTGCGGCGCGCGGCTTGCGGCTTGCGGCGCCCGCGCGGCCGGCGGCGGGCCGTAGCGGCTGGGGCAGGCATAACGGCATCCGTGCGCATAAACACGGTGGCGCAGTGTTTCTGCGCAGGAATCGTGTTTATGCGTGAAGGGGCGGGGCGTCTTGCACCGCGGACGCGCGGGCGACGAACCGGGGCCGCGGAGGCCGACGCCGTGGGCGGGTCAGGCGCTGCAGCCGAGGCGCGACTGGATGTCGGTCATCGCGTCGATCTCGGCGGACTGCCCGCTGACGATCGTGCCAGCGACCTCTTTCACCCGCGGGTCGTCGCCGAGCTCGATGACGGCCTGCGCCATGGGAATCGCGCCCTGGTGGTGGCGGATCATCAGGCCGAGGAACAGGCAGTCGGCGGGCTGGCCCTGGAGAGCGCTGAGCTCATCGAGCTCGGCGTCCGAGGCCATTCCCATCTCGGCGAGCAGTTGCTCCTGCGTGAGCGCCGCGGTGTCGCCGTGGCTGTGTTCGCCCGACGCTTCCATCCACGTCATGAGGGGTTGGCTCGACGCCTGCGGCAGGCCCCACTCGACGAGCCACCCGTACATCTCGCCGCGCTGACCGGCCTGACCGGTCGCGATGTCGTACGAGAGGGTGCGCAGCTCGTCGTCGTCGGTCTTGCGGTAGATCTCCATCGCCATGAGCACGGCCTGCGTGTGATGCACCTGCATATCGCGGGCGAAGCCCGCGTCGGCCGAGGTCTCGGACGGGTGCGCGGGCGCGGCCGTCGCGCCGAACGCCGTGAAGCGTCCGATCGCGAAGGCCACGGCCACAACCGCGACGGCCACGACCGCGACGACGATCCAACGGACCGCGGGACGCGCCGCCGGAGCGTCGTCGCTCACCTCAGGCCTTGCCCGGTCCGTCGATGGCGCCGGAGCAGGAGGCGTTGGGCTCGGGGACGTTCTGGCTGCGCCAGAACTCGGTGAAGAAGTCCTTGATGCGCGGGTCTGCCGGGTCGTCGACCTTGAGCTGGTGGTTCCAACCGCTGACCGCGACGGCGGTGTCCATACCGGAGTACGGCGAGAGGATGACGTAGCTGGAGGGCATCACGGCCTTCAGGGCGTCGATACCGGCCTCGTCGACGCGTGCCGGATCGTAGGTGACCCAGATGGCGCCGTGCTCCATCGAGTGCACCGCGTTCTCGTTCGCCTGGGGCTCGGTGTAGACACCGCAGTTGAGCCAGTACGGGTTGTGGGGGCCACCGGCGGGCGGGTTCTGCTCGTACGTCACCGTGCCCTGCACGTGGTCGGAGCGGTTCTCGAAGGTCTCCACGCCGCCGATCTCCTGCCCCGTGGAATTGCCCGCCTCGTAGCTGGGAGCGGGAGCGGGGGCGAAGACGAAGGATGCCACGACCAGACCGATCACAGCAACGGATGCCACGGAGCCGACGACCCACCACACGAGCTTGCCGCGCTTACGACGCGCCACCTGCTTCTGGTACTCGGCCAGCTTCTCCTGGCGCTTCTGCTCGCGCTGCTGCTTGACGGTGAGGTCGATCTGAGCCTGCTTGGCGGGGTTGCCGCTCGCTCGCTTATCGGAGGGGGAGGTCATGCGCTGTGTTCTGTCTCTCTTCGGGGCGGGACACATCGGCGTCCGCCGACACGTCCAGCCTATTCGGGCGAATGGGCCGATGGCCTGGGAGGAACCCCCGAGCCGGGATGGTGGCAGGCGGGGGAGTCGCGATAGTATGACGATGTCGAATCGATTCGAGGTTCGATGATCCCCCCACTTTCTCAGCCCGACAGCGTCGGGCTGTCCGGCGTGACGAAACGAAACCAGACGCGTGCTCGATACTTCCTCCCACCCCGTCATCACTCCCTCCACGGCGCCCTCGCGCCCCGCCCCCACCACCACCGGGGCCATCCGGACGCTGGGTAAGAACCCGGCCACTGCGCCGATCGTGCTGCATCCGGGCGACGCCATCCCGTCGTCGCGGCGGGTGCTGTACATCGTGCTGCTCGGCGCGCTCACCGCCCTCGGTCCGTTCACGATCGACCTGTACCTGCCGGCGTTCCCCGTGCTCGAGGCCGACTTCCAGACCACGGCCGCGGCCATTCAGCTCACCTTGACCGGCACGATGATCGGCTTCGCCCTCGGGCAGCTCATCGTCGGACCCCTCAGCGACAAGGTGGGGCGGCGACTGCCCCTGCTCTCGGTCACCGCGTTGCACGTGGCCGCCAGCGTCTTCGCAGCGCTCGCACCGACCCTGGGCACCCTCTCGGTCGCTCGCGTGCTGATGGGCGCCGGCGCCGCCGCCGGTGGCGTCGTGGCCGCGGCCATCATCCGCGACCTGTTCGGTGGCCGCCGCCTGGTCGTCATGCTCTCGCGCATGGCGATGGTCTCGGGCGTCGCTCCCGTGCTTGCGCCGCTGGCGGGTTCGGCGCTCCTGCTGGTGATGAACTGGCGCGGGATCTTCGTGGTGCTCGCGATCTACGGCTTCGTGATGCTCGTGTCGGCCATCATCTTCATCCCCGAGACCCTGCCGCCGGCTCGCCGCGGCGGCCCGGGCGCCACGACCGTCTGGCAGCGCTACGGCAGCGTCTTCCGCGATCGGGTGTTCATCGGCGTGCTCGTCATCGGCGCGATGGCCTTCAGCGGCTTGTTCTCGTACCTCTCGGCATCCTCGTTCCTCTTCCAGGTGACGTACGGCTTCAACCCGCAGCAGTACGGCGTGCTGTTCGCCGCCAACTCGGTGGGCGTGGTCGTGGGTGTGCAGGTGGCGTCGCGCCTCGCCGCCCGCTTCGGGCCGCAGTGGGTGCTCGCGGTGTCGACCGCGGTGCTGGTGCTCGCGGGTGGAACGATCGTGCTCACCGACCAGCTCGGACTGGGCCTCTGGGGCACGATCATCCCCCTGTTCTTCTTCATGACCGCGTGCGGGTTCACCTTCCCCTGCGCGCAGGTGCTCGCGCTCGACCGGCACGGCAAGGCGGCGGGTACGGCGCAGTCGATCATCGGTGCCGCCAACTTCGGCGTCGCGGGTGTCATCTCACCGCTCGTCGGACTGCTCGCAACCGGCTCCGGTATCACCGCCACCACGATGGCGTCGGTCATGGTCGGCTGCGCCGTGATCGGCGTGATCGCGTTGTGGACGCTCGTGCGTCCGCGCACGGTGGAGCGTCTGACGCCCTGAGACGTGCGGGGTCGCACGGAGTGCGTGCCGGCATCCGGCCGGGGCGGGTGCACGAGCCGCACGCGCGGTTCCCGGCATCCACCGGGTCGGGCGATCGTCGGTGGATGAGGTGCCCGCCACCGCGCGGGTCGATTGTCGTGAAGCGCCGTCGGCACGTGCGGTTTCGGGCATCCGTTGTCGAAGGCACCTCTTGCCGCGGCGAACAGTAGCAGAGCACGAGCGAGTGCCCGCCCGCGCGCGCGACCATTCCGCGGCGCCGCCCGAGACGGCATCATGAGTCGATGGATGACAGGTCGATAGGCGACAGCGCGATCGAGGTCGTGCTCGACATGCGTCCGCAGCGCTTCCGAGCCGTAGTGGGTGTCGTGCTCATCGCTCTCGCGTGCGGACTCGGGGCGTGGGTGTTCTTCCGCGGACCCAGCCCGTTCGCCATCGACGTGTGGTGGAACCAGTTGTTCGCTGCGGCGCCCTCGCAGCCGGTGTACGTGTTCGCCCTCGTGATGGACACCGTGGGAGGCCACCTCACCGCGGTGCTGATCGTGCCGCTGCTGGGGGCTGCGGCACTGTTCCTGTCGCGACGACGATGGTCGGCGGTGTACTTCCTCGCCGCGTCGGTGGGTAGTGCCCTGCTCGTGCAGGTGATCAAGCAGACCTTCGGCCGGGCGCGCCCGGAAGACATCCTCATCCTGAGCGACTACGGCTCCTTCCCCTCGGGCCACACAGCGAACGCGGCGACCATCGCGGTGGTCGCGGCGGTGCTGTTCCCCCACGTGTGGGTGCGGATCGTCGGGGTCGCCTGGGTCGTGCTGATGGCATTCAGTCGGACGTATTTGCACGCGCACTGGTTGTCGGACACGATCGGCGGGGCGCTGGTGGGGGCCGGAGCAGCCCTCGTGTTCGCGGCGGCTTTCTCGCGCCTGCGCGCCCGTGATGAGGATCGGTTGACGATTCGACGCGCCCGGAGAACGGATGCCGAGGCGGCGGCCTCGCCGTAGGCTGACGCCCATGAGCGAGCCCGGCGACGCAGCCCCCGTTCCCTCCGCAGCCGATGCCGAGGTGGCACGGCTGAGGGCCGAGGCGGAGGCGGCCGAGGCCGAACTGCGCCTGGCCCGCGCGCGTGCCGATCTCGCCGCGGCGGAGGCCGCAGCGGCGGCCGCACGCGTGCGCGCGGCGGGCGGCGGCGTGACGGGCGGCGGCGCCTCGGACGGCGGTGCGGTGGCTGGCGGCGCCTCGGACGGCGGCGCGGTGGCTGGCGGCGCCTCGGACGGCGGCGCGGTGGCCGGCGGCGCGGCGGATCGCGCGGGGCGAGCGGAGGGAAGCAGCGACACGGCACCTGAGCCGACGGCCGACGCACAGCGCTCCGAAGATGAGACATCGGCATCAACGGCCCCCGCCGCGTCCGCACCGGTTGCGTCCGCGGCATCCGATGCTCCGCTCACCCCGGCGCAGGTCGCCGGCATCGCCGCGGGGTACGCCGCCGACGGCGCCGCGCTCGACCTCGGGGTGCTGATGAACGGGGGGCCGGTGGCATCCGTTCCCGTCCGCATCCCGCTGGCCATGGTCAACCGCCACGGCCTCGTGGCGGGGGCGACGGGCACCGGCAAGACGCGCACGTTGCAACTGCTCGCCGAACAACTGTCGGACAACGGTGTGCCCGTGTTCGCGGCCGACATCAAGGGCGACCTCTCCGGTGTCGCCGCCCCCGGCACCCCGAGCGAGAAACTCGCCGCCCGCACGGCCGCCCTCGGCCAGGACTGGTCGCCGCGGGCATTCCCGACCGAGTTCTACGCGCTGGGCGACGACGTGGGCTCGGGCATCCCGGTGCGGGCGACCGTATCGGGCTTCGGGCCCCTGCTGCTCAGCCGGGTGCTGGGCCTGAACGCCACCCAGGAGTCGAGCCTCGGACTCGTCTTCCACTACGCCGACGAGAAGGGCCTCGCCCTCGTCGACCTGTCGGACCTGCGCGCCGTGCTGACCTACCTCACCGGTGACGAGGGCAAGGTGGAGCTCAAGGGGATCGGTGGGCTGTCGGCCGCCACCGCGGGGGTGATCCTGCGCGAGCTGGTCGCCTTCTCCGCCGCGGGCGCGGAATCGTTCTTCGGCGAGCCCGAACTCGACGTGCGCGTGTTCCTGAGGACGGATGCCGCGGGCCTCGGCATCGTGAGTCTGCTCGAGGTGCCGAATGTGGCATCCCGTCCGGAGCTGTATTCCACGTTCCTGATGTACCTGCTGGCCGAGCTCTACGAGGTGCTGCCCGAGGTGGGCGACGTCGACAAGCCCAAGCTGGTGTTCTTCTTCGACGAGGCGCACCTGCTCTTCCGTGACGCATCGAAGGCGTTCCTTTCCGCCATCACGCAGACCGTGCGCCTGATCCGTTCCAAGGGCGTGGGCGTGTTCTTCGTCACGCAGACGCCGAAGGATGTGCCCGGTGACGTCCTCGCCCAACTCGGTTCGCGCGTTCAGCACGCCCTGCGCGCTTTCACCCCCGACGACGCGAAGGCGCTGCGCGCGTCGGTGCGCACCTACCCGGACTCCGGCTACGACCTCGAGCGCGTGCTGCAGGAGTTGGGAACGGGGGAAGCGATCATCACGGTGATGAGCGAGCGGGGGGCTCCGACCCCCGTCGCCTGGACGCGCATCTTCGCGCCGCGGGCGTCGATGTCGCCGATCGCCGCCGACGCGATGGCCTCGGCCGTGTCGGCATCCCCCCTCTTCTCCACCTACGGAACACCCATCGACCGCGAGTCGGCGCGCGAGATCCTCGGCGCGCGTATGCAGGCGGCGACCGAGGCCCGCGAGGCGGAGGAACGGGCGAAGAAGGCCGCCGCCGACGAGGCCGAGTACGCCAAGCAGAAGGCCGCGATCGACAAGCGCAACGCCGCCGCGCAGAAGGAGGCGCAGCGTGAGTACGAGCGGATCCTGAAGTCCACGTCGGCGCCGCGATCCCGAGCGAGCGCACCCACGCCCGGGTTGGACGGGCTGCTGGGGCGCGGGGCGACCAAGAGCATCGTGTCGGGCGTGATCCGCGGCCTGTTCGGCAACAGTCGCCGGCGCTGAACGCGTCGCGCCGCCGGCTCGCGTGCCGGGGGCGGTAGTGCGGACGTCATCGTGTCGGGGCGTGATCACGGAATCGGATGCCAGGGGTGTGGCATCCGATTCCGTCCGATCCGACCGGTTCCCGTGGTGGCGGGGTGCGGTTCAGGGCCGGCGGACCGCGAGCGGCATCGTCGAGGTGTCGATGAGCGGGTCGTGGTCTTGCCGCTCGACGATGGCCTCCGCCTCGGCGGGGGTCTCCACCGTCGGCATCGAGCCGAGCAGCGGCCGTCGGGCGGTCTCGCGCATCGACAGCAGGGCGATGAGCCCCAGCGCCGCGAAGAACATGATGTAGAACGCGGGCATGAGGGTGTTTCCGGTCCAGTCGATGAGGGCCTGGCTGAACAGGGGGGTCGTTCCGCCGAACAGCGAGACGGCGACGTTGTAGGCGACGGCCATGGCTCCGAAGCGGGATGCCGTGGGAAACAGCGCAGGCAGGGCGGATGCCGAGATCGCCACGTAGAACGCCACCGGCACCGCCGCCATGCACAGCGCGATCATCACCGCCCACAGCTCGCCGATCTGCATGATCAGGAACGCCGGCACCAGCAGCACGAGCGCGGAGCCCGCGGCGATCGCGTAGACGGGCTTGCGACCGATGCGATCGCTGAGGCGCCCGATGAGCGGGAGCGTCGCCGACATCACCAGCAGCACGGGGACCGTCGCAACGGCTGCCGCGATGTTGGAGATGCCGACCTCTTTCTCCAGGTAGGTGGGCATGTAGCTGGTCAGTGCGTAGCCGGCGGTGTTGGTGGCGGCCACCAGCGCGATGCCGATGAGCAGCGCGCGCCAGTGGTGGCGCACGATGCCGACCAGGCCCTGGCGGGCCATCGGGTCGTCGGCGTCGGCCTCGTGGGTGCCGGCCTGTTCGAACGCCGGCGTCTCGGGGATCCGCAGGCGGAAGTAGATCGCCACGACGCCCAGCGGGATGGCGAGCAGGAACGGGATACGCCAGCCGTACTCGACCATGGCGTTCTCGCCCGAGATCGAGGTGGTGATGGCCGTGGTCAGCGCCACCGCCGACGCGCCCGCGGCGAAGCCCACGTAGGAGCCCACGTCGAGCCACGATGACCAGAAGCCGCGGCGGCGGTCGGGGGAGAATTCCGAGACGTAGGTGGTCGCTCCGGCGTACTCGCCGCCCGTGGAGAAGCCCTGCACCATCTTCAACAGGTACAGCGGCACGATCGCCCACAGCCCGATCTGCGCGGAGGTGGGCAGGATGCCGATGAGCGCGGTCGCCGTGGCCATCATCGCCATCGTGAGGAACAGCACCTTCTGCCGACCGATGCGGTCGCCGAGGGGGCCGAGGACGAAACCGCCGAAAGGACGCACGAGGAACGAGATCGCGAAACCCAGGAGGGTGACCAGCAGCCCCCACGGGTCGGGGACGTCCGAGGCGAACACCGCGGTGAGCGTCAACGCGAGGTAACCGTAGATACCGAAGTCGAACCACTCCATGAAGTTGCCGACGACGGTGCCGCCGATGGCGGTGCGCACGCGTTTCGTGTCGACGACGATGACGTCGTCGACCTCGAGACGGGGGGAGGGGGATGCCGAGGGAGTGTTCTCGTTCATTCTTCTACCCCTACCCCGATCGCCGCGAGGTCGCCAGTCGGGGCACCGGGGGCGGGGTCGTGCTAGCGGAAGGCCAGCACGCCGTCACCCCACGCACGTCGGAGGTCGGCGTCGAGGTCGTCGACGACGCGGTCGTTCCGGTCGATGACGAGAGTTGCGCGGGAGTCGACCGTGTACGCGGGCCAGTCGGGGGCACCGGATGCCGATGGCGCCCGACCGTACGCGAACGCGCTCCAGCGTTGCTGCATCCGCGTCGACAGCTCTTCTCCGGCGCGGCGCCCTCCGAGGCGGAAGGTCGGGTCTTTCGGACCACCGTCGAGGGTGCCCCACACGTAGATCAGCTCGCTGCCGTGCGTGGCGCCCAGGCGCACGAGACGGAAGAACGGTGTGCAGTGATCGAAGCGGTAGAGGTGCACGGGCGCGACGGCGGCGTGACCCTCGGCCACCCACAGCGTGGGCAGGCGGAAGCCGATGTCGCCGGCGATGCCGAGGCCCAGCGCGCGATGGCGGACGTGCTCGTACGCGGTGAGCACCTGTGAGCGCTCCGGCAGCACGACGTCGGGGTTCTCGGCGGCCATGTCGGCGAACATCCGCTCGATGCGGTCGCCGGTGACGGGGATGAGCGGCGACTTCATGTAGACGAAGAGCGACGCCTCGTCTTTGTTCGTGCCGATCATCAGGGGCACGGGGAGTCCACGTCCCTCGCGCAGCACCGTCACGGGCGCCTCGGGCACGAGGTCGCCGTCGATGGTCGGGGCGAACGCGAGGGTCCCCGGGTCGTGCTCGGGCACCTCGGCGAAGAGGCGCTGACCGGCCGCCGCCAGGGTCGCGGGGCTCATCTCCCGCAGTTGGCGGGCGGCGTCGGGCGCATCAGGGTCGACACCGAGCGACTGGACGAACCGCGTCGCGACCTTGCCCGCGCGCTCGCGGCCGTAGACGCTCGACGCCGGCGACGACTCGGCGATGGCGCGGTGGAAGAGTCCGGATGCCGACGGTGTGGCCAAGAGCGTCGTGACGACGCCGCCGCCCGCGGACTCGCCGAACAGCGTCACCCGATCGGGGTCGCCGCCGAACGCGGTGATGTTGCGCTGCACCCAGGTCAGCGCGAGGAGGACGTCGCGAAGGCCCAGGTTGCCCTCGAACCCGGCGCCCGGGAGAGCCGCGTCGATACCGAGGAAGCCGAGGGTGCCCAGGCGGTAGTTCAGGGTCACCACGATCACGTCGCCCGCCACGGCCAGACGAGCGCCGTCGTAGGTGCGCTGGCTCGCGGCACCGAACACGTATGCGCCGCCGTGCACCCATACCATCACCGGGCGGGGCGACGGTGTCTCGGCATCCGGAGCCCAGACGTTGAGGAACAGGCAATCCTCATCTTGCGCGATGCCGTCGCCGAGCGGCAGGGGGCTGGGCGGCTGCGGGCACGCCGCGCCGAAGGAAACGGCGTCGACCTCCTCGACCGCGTCGTGCGCGGCGCGCGGCGTGCGCCACCGGAGGTCCCCGACGGGGGCCCGGCCGTAACGGATGCCCAGCCACCGGCGAGCCCCTGCTCCGACGCGACCGCGAAAGGATCCGGCGGGGGCCTCGGCGAGCGGGCCGGGGGACGCGTCGATCACGCGCCCACCCTAGCGCCGCCGTCAAGCCCCCGGGGATGTCGGAGGCCCGGCGTACGGTGACGGGCATGAGCGAGCTGACCACACCCACCGGCCGCGAACCCGCCCTCGTCGCGCAGCCCCGTGACGACGGCTCGGCACCGCGCGCCCTCGTGCTCGGCGCCACCGGATATCTGGGTGGGCGCCTCGTTCCGCGCCTGATCGCGGCGGGCTACCGCGTGCGCGTACTCGCGCGCGACCCCCGGCGCGCGACGGCGTTCCCGTGGGGCGGCGACGTCGAGGTCGTACAGGGTGATGCGACCGACACCTCGGCCGTCACCGAGGCCGTGCAAGACGTCGACGTCGTCTACTACCTGATCCACTCGATGGGCGGCGGCCGCGACTTCGAGAGCACCGACCGGCGCGCGGCGCAGACCGTCGCGGATGCGGCCGCCGCGGCATCCGTGCGTCGCATCGTGTACCTCGGTGGCCTGCACCCGCTCGACACGCCCCTCTCGGCCCACCTGCGCTCTCGCGTCGAGGTGGGCGACATCCTGCTCGCCAGCGGGGTGCCCACCCTGGTGCTGCAGGCCGGTGTCGTCATCGGCTCGGGCTCCGCGTCGTTCGAGATGGTGCGTCACCTCACCGACGTGCTGCCGTACATGCCCGCGCCGAAGTGGGTGCGCAACTTCATCCAGCCGATCGCGGTGCGCGACGTGCTGCACTACCTGCTGGGGGCGGCGCGCGTGGCGCCCAACGTCAACAGGGCCGTCGACATCGGCGGACCCGACGTGCTGCGGTACGGGCAGATGATGAACGGCTACGCCCTCGAAGCGGGCCTGAACCAGCGTCCGATCGCGTCGCTGCCCGTGCTCACGCCGCGGCTCGCGTCGCACTGGGTCAACCTCGTCACACCGATTCCGAAGGCGATCGCGCGCCCGCTCGTGGAGTCGCTGCAGAACGACTGCGTGGTCAAGGACCGCGCGGTCGACGACCTCATCCCGCGTCCCGAGGCGGGACTCATGCCCTACCGCGAGGCGGTCCGCCTGGCGATGAGGCGCGTCAACAACGACGACATCGAGACCAGTTGGCTGGATGCCGAGGTCTCGGGCGTTCCGAGCGACCCGCTGCCGAGCGACCCCGACTGGGCCGGCCGTCTGGTCTACACCGACAAGCGCTCGATGACGACGACGGCGAACGCCAAGCAGCTGTGGTCGGTGATCGAGGGGATCGGCGGAGAGAACGGCTGGTACTCCTCGCCGCTGCTCTGGGCGATCCGCGGCTGGATGGACCGGCTCGTCGGCGGCGTGGGCCTCGCGCGCGGACGCCGCAGCCGTTCGGTCGTCACCGTCGGCGACGCGCTGGACTTCTGGCGCGTCGAGGCCATCGAACCCGGCAGCCTGCTGCGGCTGCGTGCCGAGATGAAGGTCCCCGGCGGGGCATGGCTCGAGCTGCGTGCGACCCCCGAGGGTGACGGAGCCCGCTTCGACCAGCGTGCACTGTTCTTCCCCACGGGTCTCGCCGGGCGGCTCTACTGGCTCGCGGTCCTGCCGTTCCACGGGCTGATCTTCAGCGGCATGGCGCGACGCATCACCGCTGCCGCCGAGCACGTGCAGCGCGAAGACCCCGAGCCGCAGTCCGAGGCGGGCCGCATCGCACCGGAGGTGCCCGAGGTCGAGACGATCGGCGGGTGACGGCGGTGTCGCCCGCCCGCGGGGCCTGTGACATCCTGGCGCGCCTAGGCTGATCCCGTGCCGCATGCCGCCCGGGTGATCACCGTTTCCGACCGTTCCGCCGCCGGACTCCGCGAAGACCGGGGTGGTCCGCTCGCCGTCTCGCTGCTGCGCGAGGCAGGGTTCGACTGCGCCGATGCGATCGTCGTCCCCGACGGTGCCGACAGCGTGGAGAGCGCCGTGCGCGCAGCCGTCTCGGCGGGCCCCGGGCTCGTCGTCACCACCGGCGGCACGGGCATCGCACCGCGCGACCGTACACCCGAGGGCACGGCCCGGGTGCTGGACCGCGAGCTTCCCGGCATCGCCGAAGAGCTCCGCCGTCGTGGCCTGTCCGACACCCCTCTCTCGATCATCTCCCGGGGGCTCGCCGGCATCGTCGACCCGGGCACGCTGATCGTCAACCTGCCCGGGTCGACCCGAGCCGTGGCATCCGGGGTCGCGGTGATCGCGGAGGTCGCGCCGCACGTGCTCGACCAACTCGCCGGAGGAGACCACGCATGACCACGCCCGACAGCGGTTCGCCGTCCGACCTTCCTCTTCGGGGCTCCGTGCGCATCGCGCGCCTCTCCGAGACGCCGCTCGATCTCGACGCGCACCTCGACGCTGTCGAAGACGCGTCATCGGGAGCCGTGACCACCTTCGTCGGGCGCGTGCGCGACACCGACCCCGACGCGTCCGACGCCGTCATCGCGCTCGAGTACAGCGCGCACCCCGACGCCGAGCAGGCTCTGCACCGCATCGCCGCCGCGGCGGCCGAGGGGACCGACGCGATCGTCGCGGTCAGCCACCGGGTGGGGCGCCTGGGCGTCGGCGAGGCGGCGGTCGTGATCGCCGTGGCATCCGGTCACCGCGCGGAGGCGTTCGAGGTCTGCCGACGTGTGATCGAGACCATCAAGACCGACCTGCCCGTGTGGAAGCGGCAGGTCGAAGCCGACGGCACGACGGCGTGGAAGGGGTTGGGGGGATAGCGCTGCGCTGCCCGTAAGGCGCGTCTTCCTCGCAGGCTTTCGGCCGTGTCGTGCGAGATCCGCGCGTTTGTGCGTGGAACGTGCGCGTGGAGGCGGCGGTGCACTCGTCCGCCGCGCGACTCAGCCGCCGGCGAAGGGCGGCAGCACGTCGACGTGGGTGACATCCGCGAGCGGGGCGTCGTCGTCGTGCCGGGTGCCGTCGACGAGCACCGCACAGCGGTCCAGGATGCCGCCGAGCGCGGGGTGGTCGACGACGACCGCGGTGCGCAGGGCCACGAGGGTCGACTCGGTGCGGTCCTCGGCATCGGTGCCGGCGGCCTCGGCGGCGGCGGCGAAGTAGCGGACGCGAACGCTCACGATTCCTCCCCAGGACGCACCCAGTCGCCGGATTTGCCGCCGGTCTTCGACACGATGCGCACGTTCTCGATGAAGGTGCCTTTGTCCATGCCCTTCACCATGTCGACGATCGCGAGCGCGGCGACCGAGACGCTCGTGAGCGCCTCCATCTCGACGCCCGTGCGGTCGGCGGTGCCGACGGTGGCTTCGATCTCGACCCCTTCGTCGGTGATCGCGAGATCCACCGAGGCGCGGTGAACGCCGATGACGTGCGCGAGGGGGAGGAGGGCAGGCGTGGATTTCGCGGCCTGGATGCCGGAGATGCGGGCCACGGCCAGCACGTCGCCCTTGGGGGCGGTGCCGCCGCGGAGGGCTTCGACGACCTCGGGTGCGCACCGGACGAAACCGCGAGCGGTCGCGGTGCGGACGGTGGGCTGCTTCAGCGTGACGTCGACCATGCGGGCGTGGCCCGCGGCATCCAGGTGGGTGAAGGTCATGGAATCAGCATGACATCGAGCGGGTCGCCCGCCGACACCGCGGAGACGTCGGCGGGCACGATCGCGAACGCCCCGGCGCGCGCGAGCGAGGCGGCCAGGTGCGATCCGGAACCACCCGCGGTGGCCGGGCGGACGGTGCCGGTGACGAGATCGACGACGGCGGGGAGGTACTGGCGGCGGCCGGGCGGGGTCGTCCAGCTCTCGGATGCCGTGAGCCGGGCGAGACGTCGATCGACGGTGGTGCGCCCCTGCAGGGCGAGCAGCGCCGGACGCACGAACACCTCGAACGACACCGCCACGCTCACGGGATTGCCGGGGAGCCCGAACACCAACCGGCCGTCATCCAGAACACCGAAGGCCTGCGGCTTGCCGGGCTGCATCGCGACCTTGTCGAAGGCGATGCGATCAGCCAGAGCCAGACGAACGGGCTCGTAGGCACCGGCGCTCACTCCGCCGGTGAACACGACGACATCGGCGCGGGTGGCGCGCGCCAGCACGGCGTCGATGCCCGCGGGATCGTCGCCGATACGGTCGACGAGCTCGATGTCGGCGTCGGCGTCGGCGACGACGGCCGCGAGCAGCGTCGCGTTCGAGTCGGGAGTCTGACCGCGGCCGGGCGCGTGGCCGGGCGCGATCAGCTCGCTACCGGTGGAGATGATCGCCACGCGGGGGCGGCGCGTGACGGTGACCGTGTCGACGCCCGCGGCCGCAGCGGCACCCAGGGCGAACGCGCCGAGACGCTCACCGGGAGAGAGCACCGTGTCGCCGGTGCGGGTGTCGCCGCCTCGGCGGCGGATGAACGCGCCGGTGGCCGTCGGCGCGCGGAGCACGGTCACGGCGCCCAGTGAATCGGCGAGTCCGCCGACGGTGTCCTCGAACGGCACGATGGCGTCGGCGTCGGCGGGGACGACGGCACCCGTCATGATGCGGGCGGCCTCGCCGGGGGCGAGCGCGGGGTCGTCGGCGGTGCCGGCGGGGAGGTCGGCGACCACGCGCAGAGTCACGGCGTTCCCGGCATCCGCTCCCTCGACGTCGGCGAAGCGCACGGCGAAACCGTCCATCGAGGAGTTGTCGAAGCCCGGTAGGTCGTGCGCCGCGAGCACCGGTTCGGCGAGGGTCCGGCCCGACGCTTCCGACAGCGGCACCGACTCGGCGGGCAGCAGGGCGACGGCGGTGAGCACGCGGGCGCGGTGCTCTTCGACGGTGAGGAGGGCGGTCACGAGGGGAACCTTCCGGACGGAGATGAGACGGATGCCGGGACTGTCAGCGAGCGAAACCGGCGGGTCACGGTCGCCGCGCCCCGGCGAGCGGGAGGACGTCGTGCCGGGCGCGCAGCGCGTCGATGACGACGAGGCGCCCGAGGAGGGGCTCGCCCGCTCCCGTGACGAGCTTGATCGCCTCGGTCGCGAGAAGCCCGCCGACCTGGACGCACAGCGAGCCGAGCACGCCGACCTGGGCGCACGTCGGGGGATCACCGGCAGAACCGGGCGGGAAGAGGTCGCCGAGGACGACTGCCGCGTATCCCTCGGGCGGATGCGACCAGAACACCGTCACCTGCGCCGCCCATTCCTGCACCGCGCCCCAGACGAGGGGGATGCCGAGGGCTTCGGCGCTCGCTGCGACGGCCTCGCGCGTGTCGAACGTGTCGCTGCCGTCGATGACGAGGTCGGCACCCGCGAACAGCTCGAGGGCATTGTCGGAGGTCAGCCGGAGGTTTCGTTCGTGAACGACGGTGAGCGGCGACAGGTCGCGAACGGCGCGGGCGGCGGATGCCGTCTTCGCGGTGCCGATGTCGGCAACGCGGTGCGCGAGCTGGCGTTGCAGGTTCGTCCGCTCGACCGTGTCGTCGTCGATGATCACGAGCTCGCCCACCCCGGCCGCGGCGAGCGAGAGCAGCACGGGGGAGCCGAGGCCGCCGGCACCCACCACGGCGATGCGGGCGGCGGCGAGGCGACGCTGCCCCTCCTCGCCGATGCCCGTGAGCACGGCGTGACGGGCGGTGCGGATGAGCTCCTCCGGGGCGAGGTCGGCCACGGGCTCGACGAGCGGCCTCATCCGCCGATCGCGCTCATGGTGCGCTCGGGCTGCACGAAATCGGGGCGTGCGAGTCCAACGCGGTCGGAGCCGTGGGCGCGGGGCTTGGCCCACATGGCGTCCCGCCAGATCTGCGCGAGCCCCTCGTCGTCGGCGCCGTCGCGGAGCGCGGTGAGCAGGTCGGTCTCGTCGTGCGAGAACAGGCACGAGCGGATGCGACCGTCGGCGGTGACCCGCGTGCGCGAGCAGGCGGCGCAGAAGGGCTCGGTGACCGAGGAGATGATGCCCACGTGTCCGGCCAGCGTCGTCTCGCCGTGGCGGCGCACCTCCCAGCGTTCGGCGGGGGCGGCGCCCCGGCCACGCGGATCGGCGGTCAGGCTGAAGCTCTGCTCGATGGCCGCGCGGATGTCACGCGCCGGGATGACGTTGGTCGCGCTCCACGAACGATCGCCGTCGAGCGGCATGTCCTCGATGAAGCGCATCTCGAAGCCGTTCGACACGGCCCAGTCGACGAGCGGCACGACCTCGGTGTCGTTGATGCCCCGCAGCAGCACCGCGTTGATCTTGATGGGCCCGAGGCCGGCCGCGCGGGCGGCCTGCAGGCCGGCGAGCACCTTGTCGAGGTGGGGGCGGCGGGTGAGCTCGGCGAAGGTCTCGGGGTGCAGGGTGTCGAGCGAGACGTTCACGCGCGTGAGCCCCGCGTCTTTCAACGCCTGCGCGCGGCGGTCGAGGCCGACGGCGTTGGTCGTCATCGAGATCGGCAGGTCGGGGTTGTCGGCGCGGATGCCGGCGATGATGAACTCGAGGTCTTTGCGCACGAGCGGTTCGCCGCCGGTGATGCGCAGTTCTTCGGCACCGAGCGACTGCACCGCCACGCGGACGATGCGGCGGATCTCGTCGGTGCTCATCAACTGCGACTGCGGGAGCCACGGCATCCCGTCGGCCGGCATGCAGTACGTGCAGCGCAGGTTGCACTTGTCGATCACAGAGACGCGCAGGTCGGTCGCGACGCGACCGAAGCGGTCTTGCAGGCCGCCGTCGGTCGGGGCGCCGGTGGCGCGGACAGGGCCGGGTTCGCGCTGCGGTCCGGGCCGCTGTGGATCTGCCGGTCGGGGCCCTCCGGTGGAACGGATCGCGCCGAGCTGCGCGGCCGGGCCTGCCGCCGCGGTGACGGTGGCGCCGAGCGGCACGGACACCGGACGCGATGTCGCGTGTGCGTGGTCGGCATCCATGGCTTGAGCCTAGGTCAGCCGCGCGGGGGCGGGGGCGGGTCGAGACGGAGTGGGGGAACTTCGTGGGTTGACGGACGCGCTGAGAACGTCGGTCGGGGGATCCCCGGATGCGGTGGCTAGCGTCGTCTGGCTGCCGCGGCCGTCACCCCGACCGCGGTGGCCAGAGTGAGGGCGAGGGTGGAGAAGACGGGCCGGCGGTGGCGGATGGCCCACGTCTGGGGGCTGAAGGAGTGGGCGTCGTCGGAGAATATGCCTCGAGGGCCGTGGTCGCCTGCGACGGGCTCCCACAAGTTCGCGGGCTGCGTAGAGCGAGGCTTGCCCGTCTCAACCTGCCCGCTGTACGCGGTCTTCGCGAGGAACCAGTCGAGGAACCGGCCGGCGAATCGCGCGCCGAGGATGGTGGCCGCCGTGGGTTCGCCCACCCACGTGCGTCGACGTGGAACGTCCGCAACGTCCGCGATCGCACGTGCGCCGACTTCGGGTTCGAAGATGGGAGGCACGGGCTGGGGGTGTTCGGGGAAGTTCGACTTGACCCAGCCGAACTGCGTCGTGTTCAGCGCGGGCATGTCCACCAGTGACACCGCTACGTCGCTGTGATTGTGCGTGAGTTCCGCGACAACGGCATCGGTGAAGCCATGGACGGCGTGTTTCGCGCCACAGTAGGCCGCCTGCAACGGGATCCCGCGATGGGCGAGGGCCGAACCGACCTGGATGACGTGCCCCGTCCCGCGAGAAGTCATCCGGCTGAGCGCCGCACGCGTGCCGTTCACGACCCCCAGGTAGGTGACCTGTGTGGCTCGATCGAAGTCCTCGACGGACGTGTCGAGGAACTCCGAGATGGTGCCCGCCATGGCATTGTTCACCCACAGGTCGATAGGACCGAGCTGGTCCTCGATCGCCGACGCGGCCGCGTCGACGGCGTCCCAGTCCGCAACGTCAGTGCTGACGGCGTATCCCCGGCGTCCCCGCGCCTCGATCTCTCGCACGGTGGCGGCCAGGCCGTCCTCGCCTCGCGCCAGCACGGCGACATCCCACCCCCGATCCGCCAGCTCCCGACTGATCGCCCGCCCCAGGCCCGCAGACCCTCCCGTTACTACCGCCACACCACGCGCGCTCATCGTTCCCCCTCATCACCGGTTAGCTTCGCGGCAACCGTACGTCCCACACTCACCATCGAGTGGGGGTTGTGGGACGCCTCCCCGTCATACCCGAGAGCGGGCTGAGCCTCCCGGCGCTCACCGGCGGAGTGGTCGGCGGCAGACCGATACTGCGAGTCCCCTCGGTGCGAAACCCCGTCGCCACACCCGAGGCGGCGCACAACGTCAGGAGCCCCGAACGCACCCCCTGTGTCATCCCCGTGACCGTCCCACGCCCCGGCGGACTCAGGCGCTACGGTCGGGGGATGCCGAACACCTTCCGCATCGCGACGGCCGCTCGACTGCTCGGAGTGAGCGACGACACGGTGCGTCGGTGGATCGACCAGGGCGTGCTTCCGACGACGGGGTCCTCGCCGGTGGAGATCCCCGGCGCCGCCCTGGCCAAGCGCGCGGTCGCTCTCGCCGACGAGCCCGATGACCCGACCGGCATCGCCTCCAGCGCTCGTAACCGGTTCGTCGGGATCGTCACCCGCGTGCAGATCGACGGGGTGATGGCGCAGGTCGACCTGCAGTGCGGTCCGCACCGGGTGGTGTCGCTGATGTCGGCCGAGGCGGCGAACGAGCTGGCGCTCGAGCCCGGCTCGCTCGCGGTGGCGTCGGTCAAGGCGACGGTCGTGACGGTGGAGGCTCCGCGCGATTGAGGCGCGCATCACGCCACCCACAACCGAGGTGGTGCGTGGCAAGGCCCGCGCGGCGGGGTACCGGCGCAGCCGCGCGCTCGAGCGTCAGACGGCGAATCGCGGACCGATGCCGTCGATGGTGAGGTCCCAGAGCTTCCGCGCGTCGCCGGCGTCGCGGAAGGGCTCCCACAGCGCGATCGGGCGGGCCGGGCCGCCGACGAGCCGTGAGGGCCCGAAGAAGGTGCCGCTGGATGCCGGAGCGGTTGCGGCGAGCACGGCGGGTTCGGCGGCCGATGCCACGGTGCCGGTGACGTGCAGGCGCGAGAGCAGCCGGATGACACGGCGGGCGCCGAGTTCGCGCGAGCGGCCGAGACCTGGTTGTGCCGCGAGCAGGTTGGTGGGCGAGACGCCGGGGTGCGCCAGGGTGCTGGTGATCTGCCATCCCTGGGCGCGGCTGCGGCGTTCGAGCTCCTGGGCGAAGAGACCGATGGCGATCTTCGACTGCGTGTACGAGGCCATCGCGTCGTACGGAGTGGCGTCGATGGCATCCTCGCGCAGACGCCCCCGGCGGGCCGCGATGCTCGTCTGGTGCACGATGCGCGCGCGACCCTCGCGCAGCAGCGGGAGCAGGCCGAGAGTGAGGGCCGCGTGACCCAGATGGTTCGTGCCCCATTGCAGCTCGAAGCCGTCGGAGGTCGTCTGCCGGTCGGGTGGGGTCATCACGCCGGCGTTGTTGACGAGCAGGTGCACGGGCCGCCCCTCCCCGCGGAGCTCGGTGACGAGAGCGTGCACCGAGTCCAGACTCGCGAGGTCGAGCGTGCGCGTGGAGGCCTCGGCATCCGGGACCTCTCTGCGCAGAGCGTCGAGCGCGCGGCGGCCCTTCTCGGGGGAGCGGACGGGCAGGACGACCTCCGCGCCGAGGGAGGCGAGGCGGGTCGCGATGACCGTGCCGATGCCGTCGCTGGCACCGGTGACGACGGCCAGACGGCCGCGGAGGGGAGGAGAGGTGGGGGACATGGTCGGTCCTTTCGCGTCTATGTCTCGATGCTCTCGCCCGCGCCCTGAGCGGGCCAGTGCCCGCTCAGCCGCTGATCGGCGGTCCACCCCTCAGCGCCGCACGTCGTGGGGAAGCGCAACCGGGCAGCCTCAGCGCGCTGCGGTGGAGGGCGCGCCGATGACGGCCAACAGGCGGAGCTTCTCGGCGCTCTCGCTTCCGGGCTGGGCGGTGTAGACGAGCAGGCGGTGCGAGTGGTCGGGGTCGAGCAGGGTCTGGCACGACAGATCGAGATGGCCGACGTCGGGGTGGTGGAACCGCTTGATCTCCGGCGGCCGGGCGCCGACCTCGTGCGCGTCCCACAGCGCCGCGAACTCCTCGCTGACGGCGCGGAGGTCGTCGGCCAATCGCGCCGGTCGGGAGTGCGGTCCGCGCGCGGCGACGAGCTCGCGCAGCCCCGCCGCATAGACCCGCGAGAGGACCGCGACCTCGTCGGCAGGGTAGGCGATGCGAGTGGTCGGATCGGTGAACCAGCGGTACCCGAGACTCCGCGCGGGACCCGTGCGCCGCGACGCGTCGCCGAGGAGGGCGACCCCGAGGCGGCTCTGGCGCAGGGTCTCGCCGAGCTCCGAGACGATCTCGGCGGGGGTGTCGTCGAGACGGTCCAGCACGCGCAGCATCCCGGGGCTGACGTGCTCGGTGCCGGAGTGGCGGGAGGGCGGCTGATGTCCCGCCATCCGGAAGAGGTGATCGCGCTCGGCAAGGCTGAGGTGCAGGCCTTGCGCGAGGGAGATCAGCATCTGCTCCGAGGGGGTAGGACCCGTGCCGCGTTCGAGACGGGCGTAGTAATCGGTGGACATGTGGCAGAGCAGGGCCACCTCCTCGCGACGCAGGCCCGCCGTCCGTCGTCGCACGCCGCGCGCGAGCCCGACATCCTCGGGCTGCAGGGACTCGCGGCGGCGTTGGAGGAAGTCGCCCAGGCCGGTCAGGTCGCTCATATCGTCGCTCGCATCTCTTGTTCCTACCGCGCTGCGCGGGGTCGTGCCAGGACTCGCCGGTCCACCCCTCGCGCTCGGAGTGGCGGCTCCGTGGTCGGGCCCGCGAGGGTGCACCCGGCTGACGGAGCGGTTTCAGCTTGCGACCGAGATGTCAGCGAAATGCACTTCGCTGTGAAAGCGGCCTCGTAGCGGCCAAGAGTCCGCATATGCGGAATAATGGGGGCGGTGGCGGTCCTCCGGCGTCGCCGGAAGGATGCCATGTCTCGCTCTGTCCGTCTTCTCGCCCTTCTGGGCGCGGCGGCTCTCCTCGCCGGGTGCGCCGCCGCCGCTCCCGCCGCCCCCGCGGCATCCGGATCCGCCGCGTCGTCCGGTGAGCTGTCGGGAACCGTCGAGGTCTACGCCGCGGCCTCCCTGCAGCGCTCGTTCGATGAGATCGCGACGGCGTTCGAGCAGGAGCACCCCGGCGTCACGGTGAGCGCGGTCTACGACGGATCGAGCACGCTCGCCACGCAGATCGGCGAGGGTGCTCCCGCGGACGTCTTCGCCTCGGCCGACGAGAAGAACATGGCCAAGGTCACCGCCCAGGCGCCGGACCCTCAGGTGTTCGCGGGGAACACCCTCGTCATCGCCGTGCCGAAGGGGAACCCCGGCGGTGTCCGGACCCTCGCCGACCTCGCGCGCGTCACGACCGTGCTCTGCGCGCCCGAGGTCCCCTGCGGTGCGGCCTCGGCGACGCTGCTGTCGAACGCGGGCGTGAGCGTGAGCGCGGCGAGCTCGGAGCAGAACGTGACCGCGGTGCTCACGAAGGTCGCGGCATCCGAAGCCGACGCCGGGCTCGTCTACGCCACCGACGTCGTCGGGCGCGATGACGTCGAAGCGATCGTGCCCGAGGGCGCCGACGCGGTCGTCAACCGCTACCCGATCGCTGCGCTCACCGAGGCGCAGAACCCCGATGCGGCGTCCGCGTTCGTCACCTTCGTGCTGTCGGAAGAGGGGCAGCAGATCCTCGCCGACGCCGGTTTCCAAGCACCATGAGAGCGGCGGGGTACGTCCCGCGCTGGCTGATCGCGCCGGCGGTCGTCGGGCTGCTCTTCCTGCTCGTGCCGTTGACGGCGCTCATCGTCCGCGTCGAGTGGGCGACGCTGTGGAGTGACATCACCTCGGATGCCTCGCTGTCGGCCCTCGGTCTGTCGCTGTCGACGGGGGCGGTGGCGACGGCGCTCTGCGCGATCGTCGGCGTCCCTCTCGCCGTTGTCATCGCGCGGAGCCCCGCTCGCATCGCGGCGCTGCTTCGGGCGCTGGTCACCGTGCCGCTCGTGCTGCCGCCGATGGTCGGTGGCGTCGCGCTGCTCTATCTCTTCGGGCGGAACGGCTGGTTCGGCGCGCTCGGGCTGCCCTTCACCACTCCCGCGGTGGTGCTCGCGCAGGTGTTCGTCGCCCTGCCGTTCCTCGTGCTCGCCGTGGAGGGCGCGTTGCGCAGCACCGGGGTCGAGTTCGAGCGTGCCGCGGCGTCGCTCGGCGCGTCGCGCGCGACGATCCTGCGGCGCGTGACCCTGCCGCTCGCCGCACCGGGGATCGTCGCCGGTGTCGTGCTGTGCTTCGCCCGCGCGATCGGAGAGTTCGGCGCGACCGCGCTGTTCGCCGGAAACCGCCCCGGCGTGACGCAGACGATGCCGCTCGCGATCTACACCGCGTTCAACGGCGCGGGGGTCTCGCAGGGCACGGCCGTGGCGCTGTCGCTGCTGCTGCTGGTGACGGCGGTCGCGGTGCTGTTGCTCGTGCGCGGGTGGCGGCCGGGGGTGGGGCGATGAATGGCGGCGGCGGTCGCGTCGACGGCGGCGCGGGATCTTCTCCGGATGCCGCGGTGCCCGGGTCGCCCGCGCGTGCTGACGAGGGTGATCGGGATGCCGCGGCGCTCCGCGCCCACGTCGTCGTGCGTCGTCGGGACTTCGAGGTCGACGTCTTCCTCGAGGTGGCCGCAGGAGAGACCGTTGCCCTCATGGGCCGCAGCGGCGCCGGCAAGTCGACGGTGCTGGGCGCGCTCGCCGGGCTCACGCCGCTGGACGGCGGCGAGATCGTCTTCGACGGACGGGTGCTCGACCGCCCTCCGCGTGTGCGGACCGCCCCGATGCACCGCGGCATCGTGCTGCTCGGGCAGGATGCCCGGCTCTTCCCGCACCTCACCGCGCGCGAGAACGTCGCCTTCGGTCCGAGGGCGGCCGCGGTCTCGGCATCCGTCGCTCGAACCTCAGCAGACGAGTGGTTGGCGCGGGTGGGGCTCCCGGGCGCGGGCGATCGTCGTCCCACGCAGCTGTCGGGCGGCGAGCAGCAGCGCGTTGCGGTCGCCCGAGCCCTCGCGGCTGCGCCGCGGGTCGTGCTGCTCGATGAGCCGCTCGTGGCCCTCGACGCGGTGACGGCCTCGGAGATCCGGGCGATGCTGCGCGAGCGCCTCGACGGGGTCACGACGATCGCGGTGACGCACGACGCCGTCGACGCCGCCGCCCTGGCGGACCGGCTCCTCATCGTCGAGCGGGGGCGGGTGACGCAGGAGGGACCGGTGCGCGAGGTGCTGGCGGCGGCGGCGACCGAGGTGGCCGCGAAGATCGCGGGGCTGGAGCGCGTGGTCGGGGTCGCCCGGGGCGGAGCATTCGTGCGGGAGGGGCTGCGGCTCGAGTCGACGGATGCCGCGTCACGCGCGCTCGCCGCCAGAGACGGCCTCTCGCTGGCCGCCGTCTTCCGCGCGGCCGACGCACGCCTGGGGGAGGGGGCGCCGGCCAGGGTCTCGCACCTGGAGTCGACCCCGACCGGCGTGCGTGTCGTGCTCGACGTCGGCGCGGCCGAGGTCTCACCGCGCGAGGCGGTGGGGCTCCGCCCCGGCGACGACGTGCGGTGGTCGATCGCGCCGGAGTGCGTGCGGTTCGTGCCGGCATCCTGAGGTGGGTCGGAGTGAAGGGCCGGGCGGCATCCTGACACGGGGGCGTCGTGTCGCACAGGCGCGCCCCTACACTCAACGCATGGGGATGAGGCGAGGTGGGGCGGTGCTCGCCGTGTGCGCGATCGGGCTGATCGTCACCGGGTGTACGCCTACCCCGCCCGCAGCCCAGCCGCCCGTCACGGCGAGGCCCGAGATCACCCGCGCAGCTCAGGTGCCCGCAATGCCGGTCGAGACGGACTTCGCCCTCCCGGGTGAGCCGGACCCGTGTCAGGCGGCCCGGTTCCCGGAGGTCTTGTCCGACCCGGGCCAGATCGAACAGCTCGGCGGAGCGACGCTCGCCGTCCCCTTCGATCGGGGGCCGATGCCGCACGCGTCGGGGGAGACGATCGTGAACGCCACCGGGGTACCGGTCGCCTACGTCGTGGCGGAGAACGATGTGTTCTCGACGGTGGGTGCTCGCCTGTGCGTCGGAGAGCAGTGGCTGCGTTGGGTGAACTTCGCGCGCCGCGACGGAGAGGCGCTGTACGTCGGCGACACGCTCAACATCGACGCGCACACCATCCTCAGCGTGGGTGATCAGAACGGCTCTGTCTCGAGCAACGAGTTCCCCGAGGGGTTCGTGCTCCCGCCGCAGCGCTGAGTCTCGGCGCCGTCAGCGGCGAAGGATGCTGCGCGTACTCACAACCCGCCCGCCCTCCAGACGCACCTCGCGATCCACGAGCCCTGCCGGCACCTCCACGTGCGACACGAGCACCACCGCCTGCTCGCGCCCCACAGCGCCGAGCAGGTCGCGCAGAAGGGCATCGGATGCCGCGGGGTCCACGCCCGCGGTCGGCTCGTCGAGCACGAGCACCGGAAACCCGCGCAACAGCGCGCGAGCCAGGGCGAGGCGCTGCGCCTGCCCTCCCGAGACGAGGGCGCCGCGGTCGCCGACGGGGATGTCGAGTCCGCCGCGCTCGCGCGCCCAGGAGTCGAGGCCGACGCGGGCGAGAACGTCCCAGAGGTCGGGATCGCTCGCCGCCTCGCGGGCGAAGAGCAGGTTCTGCCGCACCGATTCGTCGAAGAGGTGCGGTGCCTGCTCGACGAGCCCGATGGTGCGGCGCAGATCGTCGCCCGAGATGTCGCGCACCTCGACGCCGTCGATCGTGTACGACCCCTCGTAGTCGAGGAAGCGCGCGAGCACGTGAGCGAGCGTCGTCTTGCCCGCACCGCTGGGTCCGGTGACGAGCACGCATTCGCCGGGGTCGACGTTCAGGTCGACGCCGACGAGACGCCCGGCGTCACCGTCGGCGTCGCCCCGCGCCGGCCAGTGGGCCCGGATGCCGCGGAGTTCGAGCCCCCGGCCCAGGGAGGGGGCCTCGCCCGTCGGGGTCGGTTCGTCCTGGGGGAGACCGTCGGGGACTCGCTCGGGCACCGCCTCGGCGATGCGACCGGCGGCGGCCCGCACCTGCCGCCATGACGCCAGGGCGAGCGGCACGGGGCCGAACACCTCGAACACCGCCATCGGCAGCAGCACGACGACCGCCAGCCCCGGCCCCGACAGCGTGCCGCCGGTCACCGCGGGGGCGGCGACGAGCAGGGCGCCGAGGGATGCGATGCCGGCGAGCCCCGACACGGCTCCGGAGGTGAGCCCCTGCGCCCCGCCGCGGCGGACGACCGCCCGGCGTAGCGCCACGTCTGCGGCGCGGATGCGGGCGGTCGCGGCATCCAGAGCCCCGTACGCGGTGAGCACGTCGAGGTTCGTCAGCAGGTCGTGCACGGCGTCGGCGACGGCGGCGCGCAGCGGCGCGATCGACCGCTCGGCGCGCGCTCCGGCCGCCCAGCCCACGGCTACCGCGACGGCGAATGCGGCGACCAGGCACCCGAGCAGCACGAGGGCGGCGGGCCACGAGATGAGCGCCGTGAAGACGACGGCGGCGAGGGAGGTGACGACGGCGACCGAAAGCGGCAGCACGACGCGCAGCGGCAGATTCTGCAGCTCCTCCACGTCGTCGACGACGCTGGAGAGCAGCCCGCCTCGACGGGCACGCCCCAGACCGTCGGGGGCGAGGGGCACGATCTCGCGCACGAGGTCGGCGCGCACCCCGGCGAGCTGGTGCAGGGCGGCGTCGTGGCCGGTGAGGCGCTCCAGGTAGCGGAAGACCCCCCGCGACAGCGCGAACGCCCGCACCCCGACCACGGCCATCGACAGGTACATCACCAGCGGCTGCTCCGCCGCTCGGGCGATGAGCCACGCGCTCGCCGCGAGCAGCGCGATCGCGCTCGCCGCGGTGCCGAAGCCGGCGAGCACCGCGGGAGCGAAGCGCCGACGCGAGGGCATCGCGGATCTCAGGATGCCGCGGACGCGGGCGTTCACGACCGCACCCCCGCCCCCGCGCCCGCCCTTGAGCGCGAAGGGTCGCATATCGCCGCCTGAAGCCCCTCCGGAGCGACGATCTCCGACCCCTCACGCGAAGAGGTGAGCTCCAGGACGCGGTCGGCGATCGCCCGCGCCGACAGACGGTGCGATACGAGCAGCACGCCGCGGCCGCGGTCGGCCTCGCGGCGGAGCGTCGCCCACAGGTGCGCCTCGGCGGCGGCATCCAGGGCGCTCGAGGGCTCGTCGAGCACGAGCACCGGCGCCCCCACGACCCGGGCCCGGTACAGCGCGCGGGCGACACCCACGCGCTGCGCCTCGCCGCCCGAGAGGCCGGAGCCACCGGCGCCCAGGACCGCGGCGGGATCGATGCCCGCGGCTCCGGCACCGGCCAGGGCGGCGGCGATCGCGTCCGCATCGGCGTCGGATCCGAGAGCCACGTTCTCGGCCACGGTGCCCGAGACGAGCCCCGGCCGCTGCCCGGCCCACGCCACCGACGAGCGCGCGTGCGGCACGGCGACCCCGTCGACGCGGATCTCGCCGTCGTGCGCGGCGTAGCCGAGCACGGCAGCGATCAACGATGACTTCCCCACGCCGCTCCGCCCCGTCACGAGCACGACCTCGCCCGGACCGACCGACAGCGACACCCGCGGAAGGGCGACCCCCTCTCGGTCGACCTTCACCTCGTGGAGCTCCAGCGTCGATCCGGGCGCCGAGTCCGCGGCATCCGGGGTCGGGGCCACCTGCGCGGCGTCGAGCGCGTCGAAGATCTCCTCCGTCGCAGCAACCCCCTCCGAGGCCGCGTGGAACTGCACGCCCACCTGACGCAGCGGCAGGTACGCCTCAGGCGCCAGCAGCAGCACGAAGAGCCCGACGAGCAGCGAGAGATCCCCCGCGAGGAGGCGGAAGCCGATGGTCACGGCGATGATGGCGACCGAGATGGATGCCAGGAACTCCAGCGCGAACCCGGAGAGGAACGACACGCGCAGCACCGTCATCGTCTCGCGCTTGTAATCGCGCGTGATCGTCTCGATCGAGTCGGCGGCCCGGTGCTGCCGGCCGAACGCCTTGAGTGTGCCGAGGCCCTCGACGGTGTCGGCGAAGCGCGCCGCAAGGCGCCCGAGCGTGCGGTACTGCCGCTGCTGGACGCCGCGGGTGGCGAGACCGATCAGCACCATGAAGAGCGGGATCAGCGGGATCGTCAAGGCGACGGTGAGACCCGAGAGCGGATCGGCCAGGGCGATCGCGCCGATCAGCACAGGCATGGTGATCGCGGTGGCGACCAGTTGCGGAAGGTACCGGCCGAAGTACGCGTCCAGCGCCTCGAGGCCGTGCCCCGCGGTGAGCGAGAGCGAGGCCGTGTTCCGCCGCGCGAGCCATCCGGGACCGAGTCTGCCGACCGCCGAGATGATCGCCGCGCGCAGCTGCAGCGATGCCGCAGCGGCTCCCCGCGCCGACACGCGCTCCGAGGCCGCCATGAGGAGCCCGCGCAGAAGAACGAGGGATGCCGCGACCCCGACGTCGCCCCACAGCTCGCCGAGCGGCCGGCCCTCGATCGCCCCGACCAGCGCGTGGGTGAGCGTCCACGCGAACCCGACGACGACGCCGGTCTGCGCGAGCACGATCGCCGCGGTGACGGCGAGGAAGCCGCGGGAGGCGGTGGCATAGCGGAGGAGCCGCGGGTCGACGGGTTTCAATGCGCCACCAGCGCGGCCTTCTCGATGCGGGCGCGGGTCACGCGCTTGCGGAACACCCAGTACGTCCAGCCCTGGTAGGCCAGGATCAGCGGCAGGAAGATCAGGGCCGCCCAGCTCATGATCGTCAACGTGTAGTCGGTGCTCGAGGCGTCGTCGATCGTGAGGCTCGACCCCTCGGCCAGGGTCGAGGGCATGACGTTGGGGAAGAGGGCGAAGAAGAGCGCGGCGACGGCCGCGACGATCGTCACCGCGCCGAGGGTGAAGGCGGTGCCCTCGCGGTCGCGGGTGTTCGCGACCCAGGAGCCGACGAGAGCGAGCGCGGCCAGTCCGGACAGGCCCACCACCCCGAGGAAGAGCGGCGCGTCCGCGGCACTCGTGATCGTCCACACCAGGAACAGCGCGGCCAGGGCGATGGTGACGAGGCCGGCGCGACCGGCCAGGCGTCGGGCGTCGGCGCGCACCTGCCCGTCGGTCTTCAGCGCCACGAAGTACAGGCCGTGGAGGAAGAAGAGCGAGAGGGTCGTGAGCCCGCCCAGGATGCCGTACGGGTTCAGCAGCGTCAGCACGGTGCCGACGTACTCGTGGTCGGCATCCAGGGGTACGCCCTGCACGATGTTCGCGAACGCGACGCCCCAGAGGAACGCGGGCACGGCGGAGCCGGCGACGATCATGCGGTCGAAGCCGCGCTTCCATCGAAGCGAGTCGCGCTGATGGCGGTACTCGAAGGACACCCCTCGGGCGATGAGGGCCAAGAGGATCGCCAGCAGCGGCAGGTAGAACCCGCTGAACAGCGTCGCGTACCACTCCGGGAACGAGGCGAACAGGGCGGCACCGGCGACGATGACCCACGTCTCGTTGAGGTCCCACACGGGGCCGATGGTGTTGATGATCTGCCGGCGGGCGATGTCGTCCTTGCCGAGGAAAGGGATCGACATGCCGACGCCGAAGTCGAAACCGTCGAGAACGAAGTAGCCGACGAAGAGGAAGGCGACGATCCAGAACCAGAGGTATGCGAGGTCCATGAGGTGCTCCTAGTAGACCGTGGTAGGGGTGTTCTCGACGGAGTCGTCGCGCACGGCATCCGGGTTGGGCAGCGGGTCGGGGCCCTTCTGTGCGTAGGTCTTGATGAGTCCGAACTCCACGACGGCCAGGGTGGCGTACACGAGGGTGAAGGCCACGAGCGAGATGAGCACGCTCCAGCCGGGGACGCTGGGTGAGACGCCGTCCTCGGTGAGCATGAGCCCGAACACGATCCAGGGCTGACGACCCATCTCGGTGAAGACCCAGCCGACGAGGCTGGCGAGCATCGGCAGGGGGGCGGCCCAGATGGCGACTCGCCACATCCACGGCGCGACCGGGCGGGTGGCCTTCTTGCGGGTGACCCACAGGCCCGCGACGCACACCAGCGCGGCGACGCCGCCGAGCGCGATCATCCAGCGGAACGCCCAGTAGGTGACCCACAGCACGGGGGCGAAGTTGCCGTCCACCTGGTCGGCGAACTGGGGGAACAGCTGCTGGCTGTAGAGGGTGTTGAGGTCGTTGATGCCTTCGACGCACCCGTCGAGCGAATGGGTCGACAGCAGGCTCAGCAGGAACGGCACCCGGATCGAGAACAGCTCGCTCGTGCCGTCGGGGGTTCCGAGCGTGAAGATCGAGAACGAGGCATCCGCTCCGCAGACGGTGTTGAAGGTCGCCTCGGCCGCGGCCATCTTCATCGGCTGGGTGGCCACCATGACCAGGCTCAGCTGGTCGCCGACGATCGCGACGAGCACGAACGACACCACCGTCGACCACAGGCCGAAGCGCAGGGTCTTGCGCATCATGTCGGTGTTGCGTCCGCGTGACACGTGCCAGGCCGAGATGGCGACGACGATCATGGCGGCGAACATCCAGCCCGCGAAGATCGTGTGCGGGAAGGCGGCGAGGGCGACGGGGTTGGTGAGCAGGGCCCAGAAGTCGACGAGTTCGGCCCGGTGGCCCTCGGCCGACATCTGGTAGCCGACCGGGTTCTGCATGAAGGCGTTGGCGGCGATGATGAAGTACGCCGAGAGGGTGGCGCCGATCGACGCCATCCAGATGCTCGCGAGGTGGGCGAGGCGGGGGAGCTTGTCCCACCCGAAGATCCACAGGCCGATGAAGGTCGCTTCGAGGAAGAATGCGAGCAGCCCCTCGAAGGCGAGCGGTGCGCCGAAGACATCGCCGACGAAGCGCGAGTACGCCGACCAGTTCATCCCGAACTGGAACTCCTGCACGATCCCGGTGACCACGCCCATGGCGAAGTTGATCAGGAAGATCTTCCCGAAGAAGCGCGTGATGTGCAGCCAGCGCACGTCTCCCGTGCGGTACCAGACGGTCTGGAAGACGGCGACGATCAGCGACATCCCCAGCGTCAGGGGCACGAACAGGAAGTGATACAGCGTCGTCAACCCGAACTGCCAGCGGGCGAGGGCGAGGGGGTCGAGCCACTCCATCGGGAGCCTCCGATCAAACCGGATTGTGTGGTCAGACCACATGGTACGCCGGGGTTCTGCGGCGCGTCGGGGGATCCCTCGGCATCGAACGATATACTGGGCAAGTCATTTCCGACCCGCCAGGAGGCGTCCGTGTCCGTCCGTCAGAGCCTGCTCGCGATCCTCGATCGCGGCGCCTGCTACGGCTCCCAGCTGCGCGCCGAGTACGAGCGGCGCACGGGCGCGCGGGTCAACGTCGGGCAGGTGTACACGACGCTCGAGCGCCTCGAGCGCGACGGGCTGGTGACCGGCGCCGGCGTCGACGACGAGGCGCGCGTGCTGTGGGAGCCGACAGAAGCCGGGCGCATCGAGGCCCGCGCGTGGCTGTCCACCGCATCGCTCGCCGAGGGACGCGACGACGTCGCGCTGAAGATCGCCCTGGCGGTGACGCTGCCGGGTGCCGACATCAACGGCATCCTGTCCATCCAGCGCGCGGCCGTTCGTGCGGCCCTGGCCGAGTCCGAGACCGAAGACCCGGATGCCGTGCCCGCGGCGATCGTTCGTGCGGCCCGGCGCGCGCGGCTCGACGCCGACCTGCGATGGCTCGACGAGGTCGCGGCGCTCACGGCCGGAGCGACCCCGTTCGAGCTGTCCGAGGACCGTCCCCGTCGCGGCCGACCGGCCCGCTCAGCCGGGTAGCGCACGGCTAACGCGGTGGTGAGAATCCGTCAAGCCCGGGACACTTTCCAGCGCGACGATCCACTCTGAGAACACCCCGGACGACCGAAGGAGTTCTCGCATGGTCATGGAAGTACCGCTCAGCCGCCGGGGTTCGTCGAAGGCAGCCCGTCCCCTCGTTTCCGGTCCCGTTCCCACGGTGTCGACTGTGGCTCCGACGGAGATCCCCTGGACGCGGATCGACCTCGACCTCTACGAGGTCAGCCGCGGCGGCTACATCGTCGGCTACGTCGAGGTCGTGGGCGCGGTGTTCGTCGCCCTCGGCGGAGCACGGTACGACAGGGCGGTCGAAGTGTCGCAACACGTCACCTTCCACGCGGCCGTGGACGTGCTGGTTCGCCGCGTCCTCTGACGCCGGCGCGCGGCCGCTCAGCGCGCGAGTGTGTAACCGGCCTCGTCGATCGCCGCCGCGAGGTCGTTCTCGCTCGCCGCCCCCGTCGATGCGATGCGTACCACCGAAACGCCTCCGTCGTGCAGCTCGACGTCGACGACTTCGACGCCGTCGAGCGCGGTCAGCTCTTCGGTGACCGCGCGCACGCAGTGGCCACACGTCATGCCCTCGACGCGGAGCTCGCTCGTCGCGGCCTGCGTCGTCGGCGTGGATGCCACGCCCCCGGCGCCGCACCCGCACCCGTCGCCGCATCCGCCGGACGCGGGAGTCGTGGCGGTCAGGCCGAGGTCGATACGCTGCTCGGTCATAGGAGTCTCCTTCACGAACGGACCAGCCGGGCGATGGCCTGGTTGGCTTCTTTCAGTTTCTCTTCGGCGACGGGCCCGCCCTGGGCCGCAGCCTCGGCGACGCAGTGCGACAGATGGTCGTCGAGTAGCGAGAGGGCGACGTTCTCGAGAGCCTTGGTCACCGCTGACACCTGGGTGAGGATGTCGATGCAGTACTGGTCGTCGTCCACCATGCGCGCGATGCCGCGCACCTGTCCCTCCGCGCGGCGGAGGCGCTTCAAGAGGTCGTCTTTGTTGCCCTCGTATCCGTGCATGGCGGCAATGATACCCCCGTGGGGTATGCCTGACGTCGTCCCTCATTCTGTCAACCCCCTCGGTTCCCGACTCCCGACGAGAGATGCTCGGGACGTCAGGAGGTCGACATGCACAATCGTCGTACCCGTGGTGGTCGGAGATGACCACCGAACCTTTCCCTACCGGACCACATCCCCCCGTGCGCATCCCGGCTTTGCCCCCGCTGCGCTCTCAGCGGAGACAATCGGAGGATGACGAGAACGCTGGCGGCACTGCCGGGCGCCGCGCGGAGGCTGTGCCTGAGCAGAAGAAACGGCGAGATCTGCACCCGTGAGGACGGCCACCGCGGCCTCCACCACCGCACGGGCGGACGTCTGCTGTGGAGCGATCTGCAGGCCGACCCGCCCGCGTGCACCGGGGCGGGGGAGACGGCGGCGCCGGCTCCCACCCTGCCCGACGGTTATCCCGGCGGGCGAGCGCTCTGCCCGGTCTGCTGGGCGTTCGTCGTGCCCGTGAACGGTGTGCTCGCCGCGCACGACTCATGGCGCGGCGACGAGACGCGTGAAGAGGCCGACCGGCGGCGGGACTGGTTCAACAGCTTCGGCTGGTGAAGTCCACCGCGCCGGGTTCAGACCGGCGCGGCGACGAGGCGGGCCCGTCCGTCGACGACCTCCACCGTCTCATCGAGCGTCCCCGCGTGCACGAGGTCGTGGGTGACGAGAAGCGTCGCCGTCTCCCGCTCGCGGGTCAGGCGGGCGATCAGCGCCATGATCTCGGCGCCGCGTGCCGTGTCGAGCGCACTCGTCGGCTCGTCGACGAGCAGCACGCGCGGGTCGTGCACGAGCGCGCGGGCGATGGCGACGCGTTGGCGCTGCCCGCCCGACAGCTGGGCGGGTCGGCGATCGCCGTGGGCGCCGAGGCCCACGGCATCCAGCAGCTCGTCGACGCGTCCGCGGACCTCGGCGCGCCGCTCCCGTCGGCCCCGCCCGCCGAGCTCGGCCATCACGCGCAGCTGCTCGCGGACGGTGAGGGCGGGCAGGAGCTGCGGCTGCTGGAAGACGATTCCGATGCGCTCGCGGCGGAGGGTCGTGCGCCCCGCGGCGCTGAGGTCGGTGGCATCCACGCCGTCGACGACGACGCGGCCGGAGTCGGGACGCACCAGGGTGGCGGCGAGGGCGAGAAGGCTCGATTTGCCGGAGCCCGAGGGGCCGGTGATTCCGGTGAGGACCCCCGGGCGGCCCTCGAGCGTGACGTGGTCGACCGCGGTGACGCGCGCATCGCCGTCGGGATAGGTGAGGGTGACGTCGTCGAGAAGGATCATCGTGTGCTCCCGAGAGCGGTGAGGGGGTCGGAGTTGGTGACGGTGCGCAGCGACACGGCCGCACCGATCAGTCCCAGCGCGATCATGACGAGCGCGGGGGCGAGGGTCGTGAGCGGACCGAGGACGAACGGCAGCGCTCCACCGGCGAGCGCCCCGAGGGCTGCGGTGAGCCCGATGCCGACCCCGACCCCCAGCACGAGCACGACGAGGGCCTGACCGAGCGCGTCGCGCATGAGCGCCGGGGTGCTCGCCCCAAGGGCCTTCAGCACGGCGATGTCACCCGCGCGTTGCATGGTCCAGACCGTGAAGAACGCCCCGACCACGAGCGCCGAGACGCCGAAGAGCATCGCGATCATCAGGGCCAGCGAACCGATCTCGGAGCGGAAGGTGGGCAACGCCGACAGGCTCGAGAGCGGGGTGGATGCCACCGTGCCGGTGTCGGCGGCGACGGTGTCCCACGCGGGTTCCCCCGAGACGGCGAGCACGGTCGCGGTACCCGTGCCGCCGAGGCGTTCGTCGAGCGCGCGCCAGGCCGACGGGGTGAGAGAGACGACCGGGGTGTGGCTGTACGAGAGGTCGTCGCCGATCGCCGAGATCGCATAGGTCGACCCCGCGACCGCGACCGTGTCGCCGACGGCGGCTCCCAGCGTCTCGGCGGCTCCCGCCGAGAGCACGACCTCGCCGTCGCGGGTGGGGGCGGGGAAGCGGGTCCCCGCGTCGATGCCGAAGAGCGCGACGGCGCCCGCGGCCCCCGGGCCCTCGGCGCGTGTCTGCCGGATACCGACCGCGTCGACGCGATCGACGCCCGCGGCGTCTCGCCACGCGGCGACCGTGGCGTCGTCGATCGCCGAGTCGGCGAAGGTGGCCGCGGCGTCCCCGTCGGGCTGCAGCACGAGCCGGTCACCGGGCAGCGCCAGCACGGCCGAGACGTTCTGCGCGGCGAGTCCCCCGGTGAGCCCCGAGAGGAAGCCGACGAGCAGGGTGATGAGGGCGACGACCGCCCCGATGAGGGCGAATCGCCCGCGGGCGAACCGCAGATCGCGCCATGCGACGTACACGTCGCCTCCTTCCGCCGGTGGATCTCGCCGGCTTCCCCCAGCCTCGTGGTGAGACGTCAGCGGGTCATCGGCGGCCCGGGCGAACTCCCTCTCCACCTTTCGGATGATCCGCCGGGGCCGCGGCATCCGTAGCCTGGACTCCGACATGCCCCACCGCACCCTCGCCGCCGTCTTCGCGGGCCTTCGCGCGGGTCTGCACGTGCTGTTCGGCGGACTGCTCGCGCTGGTCGTGGTGCGGGTGCTGCTGACGGGTGCGCCGGTCATCGCCCTGCTGCTCGCCGGAGTGCTCGGCGTGCTCTACCTCTTCGGCATCGCGCTCTCGCGCACGGGCCGCTCCGCCGCCGCGATCGCATGGCTCGCGGCGCTGACCGTCGTGTGGGCGGCGCTGGTGTGGCTCGTTCCCGAGGCGGCCTACCTCGTCTTCCCGCTCTTCTTCCTCTACCTGCACCTGCTCCCCGGGGTGGGCGGTCCGCTCGCGGTCGTGGCCACCACCGCGCTGACCATCGGGGCTTTCGCCGTGCACGGCGGCCTGACGGTCGGCGGCGTCGTGGGGCCGGTGGTCGGTGCGGGGGTCGCCCTGCTGATCGGCCTCGGTTACGCCGCCCTCGAGCGCCGTGCGGCCGAGCGCGAGGCGCTCATGACCGAACTGATCGCCACGCGCGACCGGCTCGCCGCGGCGGAACGCGAGCAGGGGGTGCTCGCCGAACGCGCGCGCCTGGCCCGCGAGATCCACGACACCGTGGCGCAGGGCCTGTCGAGCATCCAGATGCTGCTGCACGCGGCGGAGCGGGCGGATGCCACGGGCCCCGGCATAGGGCACGTGCGCCTCGCACGGCGGACGGCTGCCGACGGGCTCGCCGAGACCCGGCGCTTCATCCGCGAGCTCGCGCCCCCGAGCCTCGACAGCGGACTGGGGGCGGCGCTCGACCGCCTCGCCGAGGGCTGGGGTGCGCGCGAGGGCGTGGCGGTCACCGTCGAGGTGTCGCGGGAGCCGGCGCTGCCCATGGATGCGCAGACGGCCCTGCTGCGCGTCGCGCAGGGTGCTCTCGCGAACGTCGCGCAGCACGCTCGCGCCGGCCGCGTCGGCATCCGACTCGAGCGGACCGACGACGCGGTGCGTCTCGAGATCGCCGACGACGGCGCGGGGTTCGATCCGCGCGTGGCCGAGCGGGCGGCATCCGCGACCGATTCCTTCGGCCTGCGCGCCATGCGGGAACGCGTCGACCAGCTCGACGGTCGCCTCGACGTCGTCAGCGCCCCCGGCGCGGGGACGACGATCATGGCGACGCTGCCGGCCGGTGCGCCGTGATCCGCGTCGTCATCGCCGACGACCACCCGGTGGTGCGGGCGGGCGTGCGGGCGCTCCTGGATGCCGAGGCCGACATCGACGTGGTCGGCGAGGCCGCTACGCCCGATGAGGCCGTGGCCCTCGCCGACGAGCTCGCACCCGAGCTCGTACTCATGGACCTGCAGTTCGGCGATCGCGCCGCGGGTGCCGAGGCCACCCGGCGCGTGCGCGCTCTCGACGCGCCGCCCTACGTGCTCGTCCTGACCAATTACGACACCGACGGCGACATCCTCGGGGCCGTCGAGGCCGGGGCCAGCGGGTACCTCCTCAAAGACGCCCCTCCCCACGAGCTGCTCGCGGGCGTCCGCGCGGCGGCCTCCGGCCAGAGCGCCCTGGCCCCCTCCATCGCCGGCCGCCTGCTCGCGCGCCTCCGCGAACCGCGGGTGACGTTGTCGGCGCGCGAGATCGAGGTGCTGCGTCTGGTCGCCCGCGGAGCGTCCAACGCCGATGTGGCCCGTCGTCTGCACATCACCGATGCGACGGTGAAGTCGCACCTCGCGCACGTGTTCTCGAAGCTCGGCGTGTCCTCCCGCACGGCGGCGGTGTCGGCGGCGCGGGCGCTCGGCATCCTGCGCTGAGGTCGCCCCGTGCGGTGCGTGGGCCCGCACCGCGGAGCGGGGGGAGCACCGTACGATGGGCGGATGATCCGGGTGCGTGTGGTCGGAGTGGCCCTCGACCCGGCCCAGCAGCACGTGATCCTGCTGAAGCCGGTCGACACCGACGCGGACGGCGACCGGGTGCTGCCTGTGTGGATCGGCCCGCAGGAGGCCATGTCGATCCTCGTCGCGATCGAGGGCACGCCGTCGCCGCGTCCGCTCGCGCACGACCTCATGACGGCGATGCTGGGCGAGCTGTCGGCATCCGTCGATCGCGTCGAGGTCACCCACCTCGACGAGGGGACCTTCCACGCCCGCGTGGTGCTGGACACCCCGGCGGGACAGCGCACGTTCGATGCCCGCCCCTCGGATGCCATTGCCCTCGGCGCCCGCGTCGACGCGCCGATCTGGGTGTCCGACGACGTCCTCGCCGAGGCGGGCGTGCCCGACGAGGCGGTCGAGGTCGACGCATCGGCCGAGGAGAAGAGGGTGGAGGAGTTCCGCCGCTTCCTCGACGACGTCGACCCCGACGACTTCCAGGGCTAGCACCGATGCCCGGCCCCCCGGTCGGCTCCTAGACTCGCGGAGGGGCCGCGCGGCGCGGTCCGTGATCCACGACGAACGGGGTACGGATGCAACTCGCCATGGTCGGACTCGGACGAATGGGCGCCAACATCGTCCGCAGGCTCATGAAGGACGGTCACGACTGCGTCGTGTTCGACGTGAATCAGGATGCCGTGGCCGCACTCGTCGCAGAGGGCGCCACCGGAGCGACGAGCATCGCCGACCTCGCCTCGAAACTGCACAAGCCCCGTGCCGTGTGGCTGATGATCCCCGCCGGTCTCACCGGGAAGGTGGTCGACCAGGTCGCCGAGGTGCTCGAGCCCGGCGACATCATCATCGACGGCGGCAACTCGAACTACCGCGACGACGTGCGCCGCGCGGCGAAGCTGAACGACAGCGGCATCCACTACGTCGACGTCGGAACCAGCGGTGGTGTCTTCGGTCTCGAACGCGGCTACTGCCTGATGGTCGGCGGTCACGAGGAGGCGGTCACGCACCTCGAGCCCGTGCTGCGGACGATCGCCCCCGGACCCGGTGAGGTCGAGCGTACGCCGGGCCGTACCGGCGAGTTCACGACCGAGGAGCGTGGCTATCTGCACTGCGGTCCCTCCGGTGCCGGTCACTTCGTGAAGATGGTGCACAACGGCATCGAGTACGGCATCATGGCCGCGCTCGCCGAGGGCCTCAACGTCCTGAACAACGCCGATGCGGGCCTCCACCAGGGCGAGCACTCGGCCGAGATCGCCCCCCTCGAAGAGCCCGAGTACTATCAGTTCGACATCGACACCGCCCGCGTGACCGAGCTCTGGCGACGAGGGTCGGTCATCTCGTCGTGGCTGCTCGACCTCACCGCAGCCGCTCTCTCGCAGAACCCCACTCTCGACGGGCTCGCCGGTCGCGTATCCGACTCGGGCGAGGGCCGTTGGACGGTCAAGGCCGCGGTCGACACCGGGGTTCCCGTGCCCGTGCTGGCCGCGTCATTGTTCGAGCGTTTCGCCTCGCGCGGCGAGGACCACTTCGCCAACCAGGTGCTCTCGGCGATGCGCCTGCAGTTCGGCGGTCACCAGGAGCTTCCCGCGGGTGACGTGCTCGAGGCGGGCCAGAAGAAGGCCGAGAGCGGGCGCGACTGAGCCGGAGCCTCAGCGCTCCAACAGGATCTGACACACGAAGAGGCCCTCGCCGTCGTTCCACACCTCGGCGGCGGGGGCTTCGCACGTGCCGTTCTCCGAGGTGAGCAGTCGCACGCCCGCCTCGTCGTAGATCGCGTAGGGCCCGACCGTGCCGCGCACCGGTGTCGTCGCGCCGCGCGGGAGCTCGCCGACCGACTGGAGCGCGTCCATCAGCGAGGCGCTGGCGTCCTGCGTGTAGTACGTCGTGCTCTCGTAGTCGCGGCAGTTGGCCGTGCTGCCGGTGCCGACGGGGAAGCCGTCGCCCAGGCAGTACCCGCCGAACGGCATGTCGGGGAGGGCGCCGTGGGCGGCCCGATACCTCTCGAAGACCTCCTCCCACTGAACGAGTCGCTGCGTCGCCTCGGCATTGGGGTCGACCGGCTGGGCGAGGAGCCAGACGAGGAATCCCACGGCGCCCACGATGGCGGCACCGGCGATCGCGAGGGCGGTGACGGCGGCGGGATGCAGATGGGGGCGCGCGGGGGAATCGGGCGACATGACGGCGGTCCTTCTCGACGGGGCGGCGGGCGCGGAAGGGTCAGGTTTCCACAGGCATGAAGGTGCGCGGTCGCCGTCCGCCCACCCCGCCCGCGGAGGGGCGGCACCATTCACCCCCGAGGTCACCTGGCTGGGTCGATCCGGGGGAGAGGGGAGACTAGGGGGATGAGTTCGCCCGCGTCCGCACCCCTCACCCCCGCCCCTTCCGATCGCTATGTCGTCGCCACCGACGGAGCCTGCAAGGGCAATCCCGGACCGGCCGGCTGGGCCTGGGTCGGCGAGGACGGGCACTGGGCGGCGGGCTCCATCCCCGCGGGGACCAACAACATCGGCGAACTCCTCGGCCTGCTGCACGCGATCACCGATCACGCGGACGTGCGCGAACTCGTCGTGCAGGCCGACTCGAAGTACGCCATCGACACGTACTCGTCGTGGATGGACGGTCACCGCCGTCGCGGGTGGGTCACCAGCGCGAAGAAGCCCGTCGCCAACCAGGGCATCCTCGAGGCCCTCATCGCCGCTCGAGACGCCCGCCGCGCCGCCGGGCTCCCCGACGTCGTCCTCGAGCACGTCCGGGGACACAGCGGCCACGTGCTCAACTCGTGGGCCGACGAGCGGGCCGTGCGGGCCTCGCAGCACGCGGCCAAGGGCGAGGAGCTGATCTGGACGTCGCTGCGTGGTCTCGACCGACTCGAGGTGGCCTCGGCGCCGCCGCGCTCCGCCGCCGACCGTATCGGGCGCTGACCGGCGATCACCCCGTCGGCACCGCCGTGCCGACACCCGACCGCTTCGGGGGACGTCTCAGGTGACCGCCGTCAGCGAGACGTCGCTGCCAGGACTTCCGCCTCTTCGCCGAGCGTGAGACCCGCGCGGCGGGGGCGATCCACACCGCGCGCCCGTTCATCCGCGAGCGTGCGCCGCATCGTCTCGGCGAGCGGCCGCCGCAGACCACCGGATGCCACGAAGGCGGCGTCGCTGCGCCGCGAGAAGCCCCGCGCCTCGGCGGGGAGCCACAGCGGCAGTGAGCGCGCACCCATCCAGTGCTGCACACCGCGGGCCGTCAGCGTGGCGTCGTCGAGCGCAGCCGTGTCGCCGGGGACTCCCGCTGCGTCGGCGGCCGCCGCGAGGACCGCGGCCAGCGGGTACTCCTCGCCGACGGCGTTGATCGGCCCGGTGACGCCCGCTGTGCCGGCGCGTTCGATCCAGGCGGCGAGGTCGTCGACGTCGATGCCCTGCACGTACCGCCCGTGCGGATCGGGGGTGAGCACCCGTCCTCCCCGGGCGAAGCGGGCCGGCCAGTAGCCGAAGCGATCGGTCGGGTCGCCCGGACCCACGATGAGGCCCGCGCGGGCGAGCAGAGCGCGATCACCCAGGCGCGCCGCGGTGAGCCGCTCGGCGTGCACCTTGGCATCCGCGTACTGCGACAGATCGGCCGGCTCCACCAGATCCGCATCCTCGTCGGCGAACGGGATGTCGGAGCGGGCGTACACCGAGACGCTCGAGACGAGCGTCCAGTGCTTCGCGCGGTCGGCGAGGGCGTCGAGTCCGGATGCCACGAACTCCGGGTCCCATGACAGTTCGACGACGTCGTCCCACTCGCCGTCGAGCGCGTCGTAGGCATCCGGGGAGCGTCGATCGGCGCGCACGAGTCGTGAGCCCGGGATGACCGCACCGGCCTCACCGCGGGCGAGACAAACCACGTCGGCGCCGGACGCGACCGCGGCCGCCGCTATCGCGCGGCCGAGCCATGCGGTTCCACCGAGGATGAGTATGCGTCGCATGCGCGCCAGCCAACCACCGTCGCCGCCGCCTCGCGAACGGAGTTCGCGGACGGCGGACGGGAGCAGACCGTTTCCCCCCACCCAGGTCTATCCACAGATTCGCTCGTATGTCTCCACCAGCATGTGGCCAGCGCTAGGTTCTCCGCCACGGAATATGTCTCCCGTGGGGGACGGATGAAGGGTGGGGACCATGTCGGATATCCAGAAGCAGCAGATGCTCGGTCGACCGACCGGAGCGTTCGTCGGAGCGTCGTGGGTGGCGCTCGGACTGGGAGCCACCGTGTACTTCGTCGGGTTGTACAACGCCCGGATGCTGCTGTCGGAGAAGGGGTTCTTCCTGGCGGTGTTCCTACTCGGTCTCTTCGCCGCCATCAGCGTGCAGAAGGCGGTGCGCGACCGCGCCGAAGACGTTCCCGTCACCGGCGCGTACCTCGGCGTGGCATGGGGGATGCTGCTGGTGTCGTTGACCCTGATGGTGATCGGCCTCTGGAACGCCGAGCTCCTTCTCTCTGAGAAGGGCTTCTACGGCATCGGTTTCGCGATGAGCTTGTTCGCCGTTGTCGCCGTGCAGAAGAACGTGCGCGATCTCGCCGCGTTTCGCCGGGCGAACCCCGAGGCCGCGCCTGTCGCGCGGCCCTCGTTCCCCTCTGCTCCCTGAGTCAGTCGTGCACCGCTGTTCCCTGGTGGAAGACGCAGCGGGGACGGGGATCGCCCTGCCACACCGATGATCGCCGGCTGACGCGGTCGTCGGCTCGTAGAAGGTAAGTCAGCAGAACCGTCTCCGGTCCGAGCAGCCGGCTCTCCCGCTCCTCGATGGTCGGCGGACGGGCACTCGTCGTCTCAGCGGCGAGGGCGACGATGATGTCGTCACGGGTCCACCGTCGTCCGGACCGACCGATCTCGGTGAAGTCGTCGGCGAGCAGACGGCGCAGTTCGTCGGCGTCGGATCTGACAGCAGGATCCAGCAGACTTTCCTCGGCCGCCCACGCGTCAGTGATGAGGGTCTCGGCATCCCGTGTGCGCGGGCTCAGGGCACCCACCCCGGGATCGCGGGGGACGAGCGTCGTCTCACCGCTCGCCCAGTCGCGACGCAGCACGCCGTAGGCGACGGATGCCAGGGGCGCGCCGCCCATCACGGGCCAGCCGTCTCGGAACCAGCCCTCGCGCACCCACCCGCTCTTCTCGAACGTGCGGCGCATCGCGATGTTGTCTTCGCGCGTATGACCCTCGACGCGAACGACGCCGGCATGCGTGCGGAACGTGTGCTCCACGGCGAGCGTGAGGACGCCCGCGCCTACGCCCCTGCCGCGCCACCGCTCCGCGAGACGCAGGTCGACCACCGCCGTCGGATCGCCGAGGTCGTCGAGGCGGAGCAGACCGATGTGGCCTCGCTCATGGTCGTCGATCCAGAACGCCTCGGTGCGGTCATCGCCCCAGCGTCCGGCGTCGATGTCCGCCGTGACCTGCGCGACGGTGAGTCGCTCGCGCACGTGGAAGGGGAAGATGTTCCCGGTCAGAAAGGCGGTCAACGCGTCACGGTCTCGCACACCGGCCTCGACGCGGGTCAGGGTGAGGGTCATTCGTCCACCGTAGACAGCCCCGTCGTCGGCATCCTGTCTACGCTGGGAAGCGACCCCGTTTCGTGAAGGAGCCCGTCATTCCCTCTGCGTCCCGCACCCCTGCCGCCCGCACGCCCGCCGACCGGTCCATGACCACCCGGTCGCTTCGGACGGCCTCGCTCGCCATCGCGGGCGTGGGCGCGGCCATGACCATGGGTGCGCTCGGGTCGTGGTGGACCCCGGTCATCCTCCTCGTCGCCACGGCGGGTGCGATCTTCGCGACCTGGTGGGTCGCCGGACCCTCGGTCGGGGAGCGGGTCGTGCTGCCGGTGCTCATCGTCGTCACGGCTCTCACCGTGGCATCCCTGCTCGGCCTCGTCGGGCTCCTCCCGTCGACCTGGACGTGGGCGGCCCTCGGGGCCTACGCCGTGGCGTGGGGCGAGTACCTCGTGACGCAGACCATCGCGCGCTCGCGCGCCGCTGCAGGCCAGCGCTGAGCCAGGCTGGTCATGTCCCCGGTCCACCGGCGGGCGGATCGTCCCGCCCGCCGGTGGACGTGAGTTCGTCGCGGATGGCCCGGCGTACGGTCCAATACAGGGCGTAGAGCGCGACGGCCGCGAGTGTGACGAGAAGAACGAGCTGAGTCAGTGCGTCCATCTCTCCAGGTTGTCACGATGGGGCCACCGACGGCATCCGAGGCTCGTGTGAGAACCGGATGCCGTCGACGGCGCTCAGACGGAGACGGGTGCGAGCGTCGACTGCCATCCGAGCGCAGGGGCGACGTGCGTGGCGAAGTTCTCGACGAGGCGCAGGTTGAACTCCACGCCCATCTGCGACGGGATCGTCAGCATCAAGGTGTCGGCGCTCATCACCGCCGCGTCGTTCAGCAGCTGCTCGACGAGCTTGTCGGGGGTGGCCGCGTAGGTCTTGCCGAAGGTCGAGCGCATGCCGTCGATGACGCCGATCTGGTCGTTGCCCGCCGATCCGCCGAAGTACATCTCGTCTTCGGCCGTGACGATCGGGAAGATGCTGCGGCTCACCGACGTGCGGGGCTCGCCCTCGTGGCCGGCCTCGCGCCAGGCGGCACGGAAGGCGTCGAGCTGCTGCGCCTGCAGGAGGTCGAACGGCGTGCCGTCGGCCTCGGTGAGCAGTGTCGACGACATCAGGTTGACACCCAGGCGACCGGCCCACTCGGCGGTGGCCGTCGTGCCGGCGCCCCACCAGATGCGCTTACGCAATCCCGGGGAGTGCGGCTCGATGCGCTGCAGGCCGGTTCCGCCGCCGAAGGGGCTGTGCGGGTCGCGTTCGGCCAGGCCCTCGCCGTCGATCGCGCGGAGGAAGAGGTCGAAGTGCTTGCGGGCGATGTCGCCGCCGCGCGGGTCGTCGGACCCGGTGTAGCCGAACGCCTCGTAGCCACGCACGACGCTCTCGGGTGAACCACGGCTCACGCCGAGCGCGAGTCGGTTGCCGCTGATGAGGTCGACGGATGCCGCCTCCTCGGCGAGCATGAGCGGGTTCTCATAACGCATGTCGATGACACCGGTGCCGACCTCGATACGTGAGGTGCGGGCGGCGATCGCGGCGAGCAGGGGCATAGGAGCCGCCTGCTGACGGGCGAAGTGGTGCACGCGGAACGAGATGCCGTTGACGCCGAGGTCGTCCATGCCCTGGGCGAGGTCGATCGCCTGCAGCATCGAGTCACCGGCGGTCAGGTGGTGCCCGCCGCCGAGGGGGCCGTAATGGCCGAAGGAGAGTGTGCCGAAGGAGCGCATACGAGGTGCAACGCGGGTCGTCTCGGTCTATTCCCGCGCATGGACCGCCAGATGGCCCCGGCCCCTTCGAGGTGTGGAACCATTCAGAGCATGGACGACGACGTACGCCACGAGCTGCGTCGCCTGCGTGCCCGGGCCTACGGTCCCGACGCGGACATCGCCGGCGACCCGGCGGCGTCGGAGCGGCTCTCGGCCCTCGAAGAACTCGAGCGGCGCGAGCGCTTTTCGCCCCCGCCGCAGACACCGGCGCCGCACGACCCGGCCGAGCCGACGGCGTCCGGTGCAGACGACGGTGCGGAAGGCCCCGGAGAATCCGAGGTCGAGGACGACGAGGTGCCGCGCGAGCGTCGCCCCCTCGTGCGATCGCGGCGTCAGGTGTGGGCGTGGGCGATCTCGCTCGCGGTCGTCACCGCGCTGGCGAGCGCCGGGACGGCGCTCAGCGTGACCTTCTTGCCCGTGTCGAATTCGGTGGGCGCTCCGCAGGTCGGCACGCTCGAGGAGGATCCCGACACCGAGACCCCATCGATCTTCGGCCAGCGCACGGGCGCGGAGCGCGCGTTCAAGGACTTCTACGGCGTGACCGCGTTCGTGGGATTCGCCCAGGTCGATGCAACCGAGAACCGCAGTCCGTGCGTGTACCTCCTCGACTCCTCCGAGGTCGCGGAACGCGGCGCGCGCGGGGTCAGCGGCAACTTCGTCTACGGCGGGTGCGGTGCGGGGATCTTCCCTGCGACCGTGGAGTTCGTCGTGGCGGAGGGGATGCCGGAGCCGTTCATCGACCGCTTCCCGATCGGCACCAGCGTGCAGTTCGTCTTCGACGGTGAGAACGTGGGCGTCTTCGCCGAAGGAGGCTGAGGCGGGGAAGCGGATCGGTGGCTTCGACGGGCTCAGCCACCTCGGCAGGATGGTCCCTGAGCTTGTCGAAGGGTTGGTCCCTGATTTTGCGGGAGGGGGTGGTCCCTGAGCTTGTCGAAGGGCCCCGCCACCCGGCGGATGAGAGGGTGGGGGAGTGACCCCCCTCCTCGAGCACGTGCCCACCGGCAGCGATCCGGATGCCGTGTACCTCGGCTTCGTCGAGTGGGCGGCCTCCCGCGGGCTGACGCTCTACCCCGCGCAAGACGAGGCGGTCATCGAGATCGTGTCGGGGGCGAACGTGATCCTGTCGACCCCGACCGGCACGGGCAAGTCGCTGGTCGCCGTCGCGGCGCACGCGGCATCCCTCTCCCGGGGAGGTCGCACCTATTACACCGCCCCGATCAAGGCGCTCGTGAGCGAGAAGTTCTTCGCGCTCGTCGACATCTTCGGAGCCGAGAACGTCGGTATGGTCACGGGCGACTCGTCGGTCAACGCGGATGCGCCGATCATCTGCTGCACCGCCGAGATCCTCGCGAACCTCGCCCTCCGCCAGGGGGCCGACGCGCACGTCGACCAGGTCGTCATGGACGAGTTCCATTACTACGGCGAGGCCGACCGCGGCTGGGCGTGGCAGGTGCCGCTCCTCCTGTTGACGCGCGCGCAGTTCATCCTGATGTCGGCGACCCTCGGTGACGTCACCGACATCGCCGACGACCTCTCGCGCCGCACCGGCCGGCCGACCGCGCGCGTGACCGGCGTCGAGCGTCCGGTGCCCCTGCACTTCGAGTACGCGCGCACTCCCGTGCACGAGACCGTGCAGGAGCTGCTCGACACGAGGCAGGCGCCGATCTACGTCGTGCACTTCTCGCAGGCCGCGGCGATGGAGCGTGCACAGGCGCTGTCGTCGATCCGCATCATCGGCCGCGAGCAACGCGACGAGATCGCGGAGGCGATCGGCGGGTTCCGCTTCACCACCGGGTTCGGCAAGACGCTGTCGCGGTACGTCCGTGCCGGCATCGGCGTGCACCACGCCGGCATGCTGCCGCGGTACCGACGGCTCGTCGAGACGCTCGCGCAACGCGGGCTCCTGCGCGTCATCTGCGGCACCGACACCCTCGGCGTCGGCATCAACGTGCCCATCCGCACCGTGCTCATGACCGCGCTGACCAAGTACGACGGCACCCGCATGCGCCAGCTCTCGGCGCGCGAGTTCCACCAGATCTCAGGTCGCGCGGGCCGTGCCGGATACGACACCGCCGGCACGGTGGTGGTCATGGCGCCCGATCACGAGATCGAGAACGCCGCTCAGATCCTCAAGGCCGGCGACGACCTGAAGAAGCAGAAGAAGATCGTGCGCAAGAAGGCACCGCAGGGATTCGTCAACTGGACCGAGCAGAGCTACGACCGTCTCGTCGCCGCCGAACCCGAGCCGCTGCAGCCGCAGATGAAGCTGTCGGCCGCCATGCTCATCAACGTCATCGCGCGCGGCGGCGACGTGTTCGCGAACGTGCGCTCCCTGGTCTTCGACAACCACGAGTCGCCCACCCGCCGGTACGAGCTCGCCCGCCGAGCGATCGCGATCTTCCGCACGCTCGTCCAGGCCGGAGTGGTCGAAGCGGGGCCCGACGGCATCCGGCTCACCGTCGACCTGCAGCCGAACTTTGCCCTCAACCAGCCGCTGTCACCGTTCGCGCTCGCGGCGATCGAGATGCTCGACCCCGAGGTCGAGCTCGGATGGGCACCGGATGCCACGCCCCCGGCGTCGTCGGTCGGCACGGGCCACTACGCGCTGGACGTCGTCAGCGTGATCGAGGCGACGCTCGACGATCCGCGCCCGATCCTGTCGCAGCAGCAGTTCCGCGCGCGCGGGGAAGCCGTGGCGGCGATGAAGCGCGAGGGCATCGAGTACGACGAGCGCATGGAGCTGCTCGAGGAGATCACCTGGCCCAAGCCCCTCGACGACCTTCTCGCGCAGGCGTACGAGGTGTTCGCATCCAGCCAGCCCTGGATCCGCGACTTCGAGCTGTCCCCCAAGTCGGTCGTGCGCGACATGTTCGAACGGGCCTGCTCGTTCGGCGAGTACGTCTCGCTGTACCAGCTCGCCCGCAGCGAGGGGCTCGTGCTGCGCTACCTCAGCGACGCCTACCGCGCCATCCGCCAGACCGTCCCCGTCGACGCGCAGACGCCCGACCTGCTCGACCTCATCGCCTGGCTCGGAGAGCTCGTGCGCCAGGTGGACTCGAGCCTCGTCGACGAGTGGGAGCAGCTCATCAACCCGGCCGACGACCCGACCGCCCCCGTGGTCCCGCCGGCGCCGCCGTCGATCCTCACGAACCGGCGCGCGTTCGTCGTGCTCGTGCGCAACGAGATGTTCCGCCGGGTGCAACTCGCAGCGCTCCAACGCGACGATGAGCTCGTCGAGCTCGACCCCGACGTCGACTGGCCCGCGAAGCTGGATGCGTACTTCGACGAGCACGACGGCATCGGCACCGGGGGAGCGGCGCGCTCCTCGGCCCTCGTCGTCATCGACGAGTCGTTGGCCGCCGACGGCCTCTGGCGGGTCGAGCAGATCATCGACGACCCCGCCGGCGACCACGACTGGCGCATCCGGGCGGAGGTCGACCTCGCGGCTTCCGAGGAGGAGGGCACCGCGATGGTGCGGGTCACCGAGGTGCTGCGGCTCTGACGGTTCCTCCACACGCACGGTTCGGGTGAAATTCTCCGCACATCGCACGTGCACATGACTCGTCGTCGGCGGAGTGACATACATTCGACGCATCCCGTGAACAGGAAGGACCGCCCGTGACCCTCGATACCGTGCAGGCGTTCGTTGCGCTCGCCGCGTTCTTCCTCACATTCGCCGTCGCCATCCTGGGCGGAATGAAATGGATGCTGGCACGGCTGGAGCGGCGCACGGACGAGCGTTTCGATCGCGTGGATCGACGCTTCGATCGTCTCGAGGCGAGCACGGACGAGCGATTCGCGCAGGTGGACCGCCGATTCGCGGAGGTCGACGGACGATTCGCCGAGGTCGACCGACGATTCGCGGACGTCGACCGCCGAATCGCGGAGGTAGGTGCGACGCTCATGGACGTCAAGATCACGTTGGCGCGAATCGAAGGTCCTCACCCTCCGTTCCTCATCGCACGGGGCTGACCCCTCGGCGGGCTCAGGGGCCGCCCTTCACGCATGACAAAGGGGACTGAGCCCGTCGAAGTCCCCGGAGGCACCGCAACGACGACGGATGCCGAGGCCCTGGGGCCCCGGCATCCGGTGTCCTCGGTCGCTTTTACGACTTGCGGGCGACGCGGTTCTCGGCGCTGACCATCCACGACAGCTGCTCGAGGCGCTCGAGCACGCTGTGCAGGATGTCGGCGCTCGTGGGGTCTTCGTCGTCGACATCGTCGTGCACGTCGCGAACGGTGCCCACGGTCGCGTCGAGACGTTCCGTGATGAGGTCGATGACCTCGGCGGTGTCGACCTCGCCCTGCGGGAACTCGGGGAGCGTGGTGGTCTCGGCGACGGTGTCGCTGCGGCCATCGGGCAGAGCGTGCAGGGCGCGCATGCGCTCGGCGACCTCGTCACCGAACTCGCGCGCGGCGTCGATGATCTCGTCGAGCTGCAGGTGGGTGTCGCGGAAGTTCTTGCCGACGACGTTCCAGTGGGCCTGCTTGCCCTGGACCGACAGCTCGATCAGGTCGACCAGGACGGCCTGGAGGGCGTCCGTCAACTGCTCCGACGCCTGGAAGCCCTTCTCGGCGTTCTGCTCGTCGGTGGTCTCGGGGCCGCTCCCGCCTCGGGCGGGACGACGGCGGTTCTTGGTGGGGGCGTCCTTGGTAGTGGTGGACATGCGCGTTCCTTTCACTCACAGTCATCAGCGACGTTAGGCGGCGTTGCGGGCCCTGCGGCGGGGGTTGCGGGGTCCAGCGCGGCGGAGTACCGGCGCCGCCCGGGGTCTCCGTAGCCGCTCGGAATCGATTCGACAACCCCGCCTCGGGGCCGCCGAGCCGTTCCTAGCGTGAGTACGTGACAACCACCCCTCCTGCTCCGTCTCGACCGCTGCGCGATTACGCGGCCATCGGCGACGGTCGAACGGTCGCCTTGATCGGGCTCGACGGGTCGGTCGACTGGCTGCCGCTTCCCAACATCCACTCCCGGCCGGTGTTCGCGCGACTCGTCGACGAGTCGGCCGGCGGCTGCATCCAGTTGGCGCCGGTGGGCGAGTACGAAGTCACGCGACGCTACATCCCGCGCACCAACGTCCTCGAGACGACCTTCACCACGGCGACGGGCGTGGCCACCCTCACGGATGCCATGGTCACCGGCATCGCCGGTCGCCTCCCGTGGGCTGAACTCGCCCGACGCGTCGACGGGGTCAAGGGCGAGGTCGAGTTCGCATGGTGCGTGCAGCCGGGGACGATGCTGCGATCGGCGTCGCCCTGGACCGAACGTATCGACGGATTCTCGATCATGCGCATCGGCCACGTCTCGCTCGCCGTCGTCGGGCACGAGCATGGCATCCACGGAGCACCCGATTCGCGGAACGAGAGCATCGACGGCGGCTTCACCACCTCGAAGGGGTCGCGGCACCTGCTCGTCATCGCCGCGACCGAGGGCGAGCCCCTTCGTGTTCCGGACGCGAAGAACGTCGATCGCGGCATCGACCGCACGGTCGACGGGTGGACGATGTGGTCGGACGAGTTCTCGTACGAGGGACCCTGGGCTGATGACGTGCAGCGGAGCGCCCTCGCGCTGAAACTGCTGCTCTTCAGCCCGACCGGCGCGATCGCCGCCGCGGCGACGACATCGCTCCCCGAGAACCCCCGCGGCGGGAAGAATTGGGACTACCGCTACGCCTGGGTGCGCGACCTCGCGTACACCGCGCACGCGTGGGTGGGCTTCGGCCTTCGCGAAGAGACGCATGCCGCGATCTCGTGGCTGCTGCGCACGATCCGCAAGAACGGTCCCGAGGTGCAGGTGATGTACACCCTCGACGGTGACGCCGAGATCGGCCTCGAGAAGCACGAGGTTCCGGGATGGAACGGCAACCAGCCCGTCGTCACCGGCAACCCCGCCCAGGGACAGCTGCAGCTCGGCGTCTACGGCGACCTGATCGCGCTGTGCCGCACGTACGTCCAAGCCGGAAACCGCCTCGATACGCAGACCGGGCGCCTGCTCGCCGACGTGGCCGACCGCACCTGCGACCTCTGGCGTCGCGAGGACTCCGGGATGTGGGAGTTGCCCGAGCTGCGCCACTACACCTCCTCGAAGATGGGCTGCTGGAAGGCGCTCGACGATGCCCAGTGGCTGGCCGACGGCGGGCACATCCCCGACAATGGCGACCGGTGGCGCGCCGAGCGCGACCGCATCCACCGCTGGGTCGAGGAGCACTGCTGGTCGGAGAAGCTCGAGGCCTACACGCTCGCGCCGGGGAGCGACGACCTCGACGCGTCGGTGCTCTTGCATGCCCCCACCGGCTTCGACCGCGGCGTGCGGATGTCGAAGACGATCGACGCCATCACCGAGCGCCTGACGACAGACACCCATCTCGTGTACCGCTACACCGGTATGGACCAGGAGGAGCAGACGTTCGTCGCGTGCGCCTTCTGGCGGGCCACGGCCCTGGCCTGCGTCGGGCGCCACGGCGAAGCGATCGATGCGATGGACGCGCTCGTCGCCCAGGGCAACGACGTCGGCATCTACTCGGAGATGATCGCCGAGGCCGACGGCGCATTCTGGGGCAATCTGCCGCAGGCGCTGAGCCACCTCGCACTGATCAACGCCGCTCTCGTCATCCGCGATCTCGTCGACGACGCCGACCTCCGCGGACACTGACCCCCGCCGGTGCGGTTCCGCCCCGGCATCCCCCTGAAAGGACTCGCCATGAGCACGCAGTACACGTTCACCGACCCGACGAAGCTCTACGCGGACATCGACCCGCAGTCGCAGGACCAGAAAGAGCCCGGTCTCGACGCCGAGCTCACGCCCAAGGCCGCCCTCGGTGAGGACACCTACGTCGGCAGCGAGCGCCTGAAGGGTCGCAAGGCCCTCATCACCGGCGCCGACTCGGGCATCGGTGCCGCCACCGCGATCGCCTTCGCCCGAGAGGGTGCCTCGGTCGCGATGTCGTACCTGCCCGAGGAGAAGGTGGATGCCGACCGCATCGCCGGCATCCTCCGCGAGGCAGGCGCGACCGTCGTGCAGATCCCCGGCGACCTGCGCGAGCGCGAGTACGCCCGGACGCTCGTGAAGGAAGCGGTCGAGGGCCTCGGCGGCCTCGACATCGTCGTCAACAACGGCGGCAAGCAGATCTTCAACGAAGACATCACCACGCTGAGCGACGAGCAGTTCGACGACACGTTCAAGACCAACGTCTACGCGATGTTCTGGATCTGCAAAGAGGCCGTGCCGCATCTCGCACCGGGCTCGACCATCATCAACACCACGTCGATCCAGGCGTACTCGCCGGCACCGATCCTCGTCGACTACGCCTCGACGAAGTCGACCATCAACACCTTCACCAAGGCGCTGGGCCAGCAGCTCGCGCCGAAGGGCATCCGCGTGAACGCGGTGGCGCCGGGACCGATCTGGACGCCCCTGCAGGTCACCGACGGTCAGCCCGACGAGAAGGTCGACGAGTTCGGCGAGGAGACCCCGCTCGGGCGCATGGGCCAGCCCGCCGAACTCGCGCCGGCGTTCGTGTACCTCGCGTCGGCGGAGTCGAGCTACGTCATCGGTGAGACGCTCAACGTCAACGGCGGGATGCCGACGCCGTAAGTGCCGCGCAGGAAGGGGCCGTCGTCCGGGTGCGGGCGGCGGCTCCTTTCTGCGTGCGCGGGTCTCGGTCCCTTCGACGGGCTCTCGGTCCCTTCGACGGGCTCAGGGACCTGTGCGCGCCTCAGGGCCTCATGCGCGGCCCGGGGACCTGTGCGCGCCTCAGGGCCTCATGCGCGGCCCGGGGACCTGTGTGCGGCTCGGGGGAGCGGCGCCCGGCCCGGGGCCGCGCATGGACAGGTGGCTGAGCCTGTCGAAGCCACCGGTGGAGTCAGGCGAGAGCCTTGCGGTAGAAGATCTCGCCGTCGGCCGTCTCCTCGGTGCGGTGATAGCCCTCCCGCTCGTACAGCCGCTGATTGGCCTCGCTCAACCCCCCGGTGAACAGCTCGGCCTCGGTCGCGCCGGCCTCGCGGCCGCGCTGCTCGACCGCGTCGAGGAGTAGCGTTCCCAGGCCCTCGCCCTGCTGATCGGGTGCGATGGCCAGGCGCCCGATGAGCAGGAGCCTGCCATCGAGGCGCGCCCGCACCGCCCCGACGATGCGCTGCTCCGTCACGGCGACGCAGCCGAGGTTCTCGACGAGTTCGGCCCGCAGCTCTTCGAGGGTCTGCGTGAGCGGCGGCATATCGGGGTCGCCATAGATGAGGGCTTCGCTCACGAAGGCGGCGCGCTGGATGGTGAGCACTTCCCCGGCGTCGTCAGGGGTGACGGGGCGGATGGACGGCGAGTTCGACATGCGAGTTCCTCCGGAAGGGGATGAGGTGTCAGGTTAACTATCATGGGCACCGAAGCACCGGCATTTCGCCGGTCGATCAATCTCCCCATGAACGACTTCTTCGACACGAGCGTCCGAACCGCCGACCTCGCCGCGACGCAGGCCTGGCTGCAGGAGCACTACGGCCGCGTCGATGTCCAGGCGGAGCGGGCGTCGTTCGCCGAGCATGCGGTGGGGGACGGCGCGTTCTCGATGCGCCGACTGACGTGGGCGTGCCGGGCGGAGGTGGTCTACGAGGCGGATCGCTTCTACTTCGCGACCTCGACCCCCGGCTACGCCTGGGTCGTCGGCTCGGAGTCGGGGGACTACAGCGTCGATCCGGGCCTCGTGCAACCCGGGCAGGAGCTCGTGGGACGCCCGCGCCACACCACGGTGCAGCTCGTCGCCTTCGACGTGGCCTGGCTCACCGAGTCGGCGCGAGCGATCTACGGCGACGAGTCTCTGAACGTGCGTTTCGCCGGAGCCGAGCCGGTGTCGCGGCGCATGCGGGACTACTGGCTCGCCACCGTCCGCTGGGCGCAGACCCAACTGCCGGTGATGGCGGAGCCCCTCGCTCGTGCGCACGTGCGACGGTCGCTGGTAGCCGCGACCCTGGAGGCCTTCCCCCTTGCCGGCGACCCCCGGGAACGCCGTGCCTCGGCCTTGGAGCAGGCGTCGATCTACACCTCGGCGATGGCGTGGATCGACGATCATGCGTCGCTGGCCATCACGGTCGACGACGCCGCTCGGGCCGTGGGGACATCGACCCTGGGCCTGCGGCGCGCTTTCGTCGCCAACGGCCAACTCGCCGACAACCCGGAGGAGTACCTCGCGGCCGCCCGCGTGAGCGCGGCGCACGCCGATCTCATCGATGCGGATCCGACCTGCGTCACGGTCGACGAGGTGGCCACTCGGTGGGGCTTCCTCGACCGCGCCGCGTTCGTCGCGGCGTACCGCGCCGCATACGGCTCAGCGCCCGAGACCACGCTGGACCGCTGAGCGGCTCACCGATCGCGGTCGGTGTACTCGCCGGGATCGTCGATGTCTTCGCGCGACTCGTCGCCGCCCGGCAGCTGCACATCGGTATACGCGCCCGCCTCGTCGGACCGGGGTCGCTCCTGGGTGCCGTCGACGTTCTGACGGTCGACGTACTCGCCCGGCAGGTCGGCGCTCCCGCGATCGGCCGTCCCGTCCGGCAGCTGCAGATCGGTGTACTCGCCCTCTTCGGGTCCCGTGCCGTGTCCGTTGACATCGCGTTCAGCCATTGCCGCCTCCTAGATCGTGGTGGGTCGACGCTAGACCCGCCCGGGCGCCGCCGCAGCGGTCTTGACAGGTGCCCTGTGGCGCACGTGCCGAGGTGTCAAGGCCATGGAAGAGGAATCTGCGTCGGCGCAGGCTGTGGTCATGCCTGCTCTCGCCATCCTTCTCGTCATCGTCGGTCTCGTGCTGCTCTTCCTCGGCATCTTCGTCGAGGCCGTGAAGTTCCTGCTGTGGATCGGCCTCATCATCCTGATCGTCGGGGCCGTCATGGCGGTCCTGCGCTTCGTCCGCCGGAAGGTCTGACGCGGCCCGCCGCGGACACGGCATCCGTCGTTCTCGCTGTCCTCCGGGCTCACCGACCGCGAACGCGGGGTCGGCTCCTTCGGGTCAGGGGGAATCGATTCAGACCGAGAACAAGTCGCGTGCCCGCGGCCTGCGCGAGGCGGCAACCGCGTCGAGCGCGGAACCGAGCTCCGGGTAGCTGAAGGAGAAGCCCGCCTCGGTGAGCACGCGCGGAACCGCCCACCGGCTCTTCAGGACCAGTTCCGGTTCGTTGCGAAGAAGGGCCATGGCGGGGTCGAGCATCCACCGGAAGGCCGGGAGCCCCAGAGGCATCCGGGCCACGCGCCGAATCTCGCGCATCAAAGTGCGGTTGTCGCTGACGCCGGGTGCTGCGAGATTTATCGGTCCCGAGACGTCGTCGCGGTCGCGAAGGAAGCGGACGGATGCCACGACGTCGTCGATGTGGATCCAGCTGAAGCGCTGTCTCCCCGACGTGCGGTGCCAGCTCGACAACACCGCGCCGGTGGGGTGGGCGCCGATGCCGCGGTAACGGCGGTGCGGGAACCACCAGCTGTCGATCTGCGGTCCGCCGAGCCCCAGGCGTCCGAGCGCGAAGAGCATGCGGGTCGCGGGCCCGTCTCCGAGGACGATCGCCATGCGCAGCGCCACCCGCCGGGTCGCGGGCAGGTCGCCGGCGAAGAGGGCGCGCTCCCAGCTCGTCGCCACGTCGACCGAGAAGCCCTCGCCGATGACCCCGTCGATCTCGTCGTTGCCGCGTTCGGTCTCGTGCCGGTAGACGGTGGCGGTGGAGGCGTTCATCCACACGCGCGGCGGATGCGCGGCCGCGGCGACGGCCGCGTGCAGTTCACGGGTCGTGTCGACGCGGGAGCGCAGGATCTCGTCGCGGTTCGCGTCGGTGTACCGGCACGACACGATCTTGCCCGCGAGGTTCACCAGCACGTCGGCGCCGTCGACGAGACGCGAGATCGCGGCGGCGTCTCCCCACACGGCGGACCCCGTCCGGCCGACGGTGAAGACGTCGTACCCGTCGTCCTCGAACGCCCGCGTCAGCGCCCGTCCGACGAAGCCGCTCGCCCCGGCGATCACGACGCGGCGCGCGGTGGGCGGTCGGGTCACGGCGTCCTCCTGGGGTCGGTGGATTCAGCCTAGGCCCCCGCGGCGCGCGCTCCTGATGCCGCCGACCCGGCTGACACAATGGATGCCATGCGACGACACGACCGGGGCGCGCGCGTCGCGCGCGGAGCTGTCGCCGCATCCCTCGCCAGCTTCGTCGCGCTCGTGTCGCACGTGTCGGCGGGGGGAGCGGTCCCGGGCCCGGTCGGCATCGTGGTGCCGCTCGCCCTGTCGTTCGTCGTCTGCGTGGCGCTCGCCGGTCGGCGGCTGTCGGCGTGGCGGCTGGGGTTGTCGGTCGCGGTCAGCCAAGCGTTGTTCCACGCCCTCTTCGTGCTCGGCAGCTACGACCTCGCTGCCGGTGTCCACGCGCACGGCGGTGTCATCCCCGTCGTGGCGGGCGGTTCGTCGGCCCCGGCGTTCGCCATGGATGCCGACATGGCGGTGGGGCACCTCGTCGCCGCCGTCGTGACGACGCTGGCCCTGCACCGCGGCGAACGGGCACTGGCGGGGCTGCGGGCGCTGGCGTGCGCCTGCGTCGCCTGGGTGCGGGCGCGCGTCCGCGTCAGCGCGTTCGTTCCGGTCCCGGTGCGGTGCGTGCGCGCCGCGATCGTCGCCGTCGTCACTCCGGTCTCGACGGTCGTCGTGCGAGCGAGCGCTCGTCGGGGACCACCGGTCGCGGCATCCTGAGTCCCGCCCCGCCCGTTCGAGCGGTGGGGCGGTCGGTCGCCGTGCCGGGTGCCGTCGTGCGCCCGCGGGGGCTGTTCCGCGTCCTCACCGGGCGCAATTCGACCCATGAGTGCCCGCCGTCCGCGATGACCCGCGTGTCATCGCGCGGGCGGCGCGGTCCCGGTGCTGCCCTCGTGGCCGCCGGATGACGGGTGCTCCGCACCTGGAAAGTGATCTCGCAGATGTCTCCTCTGTTCCCCATCCCGGCGGTCCTCCCGTGACCGCGACCCACTCCCCGTCCACGGGTGCCGCCGTCTCGCCCGACCACCCCCGCTCGGGCTGGTTCCTCCCGTTCCTGCGGCGCCTGCACTTCTTCGCCGGGCTCTTCGTCGGGCCGTTCATCCTCGTCGCCGCTCTGAGCGGGACGCTGTACGCCCTCACGCCGACCCTCGAGAAAGCGATGTACGCGCACGAGCTCACCGCGTCGTCGACGCAGACCGTCAGGCCCCTGGCCGATCAGATCAACGCCGCCGAGGCGTACGTCGGAGGCGGTACGCCCGTGGCCGTGCGCCCGGCACCCGCGGCGGGTGACACCACCCGGGTGATGTTCGCCGACGACGCCCTGCCCGAGAGCACGACGCGGGCGGTCTTCGTCGATCCCGCGACCACGGAGATCCGGGGCGACCTCCCCGCTTACGGTACGAGCGGCGCGCTGCCGCTGCGGCACTGGATCAGCGACCTGCACCGTTCGCTGCACCTGGGCGACGTCGGCCGCTGGTACAGCGAGCTCGCGGCATCCTGGCTCGGCATCGTCGCGCTCGCGGGGCTCGGCCTGTGGATCGGGCGGTTCCTGGCCACGCGCCGGCGATCGACCCGTCGGGTGCGGGGCTATCGGCGACTGATGCGCTGGCACTCGGGAATCGGGGTCGGGGTCGTGCTGGGCGCGTTGTTCCTCTCGGCAACCGGGATCACGTGGTCGACGTACGCGGGAGCCAACGTGGCCGACCTGCGCGCGGCGGTCGGGTCGGGGACACCGGCGCTGGTGACGACCCTCGACGGCTCGGCCGCGGCCGGCGAGCACGCCCATCACGGGGGAGCGCATGAGCCCGCCTCCGCCGCGGACGCCGAGACCTTCGACGAGGTCCTCGCGGTCGCCCGCACGGTCAACGTGACCTCCGGCGACCTCGAGATCCGCCCGCCCGCGGCAGAGGGGATGGCGTGGGTCGTGCAGGAGATCCACCGCAGTTTCCCGACCGAGGTGGATGCCGTGGCGATCGACGCCTCGACCATGCGGGTGACCGACCGGGTCGATTTCGCCGACTACCCCCTGCTCGCCAAGCTCTCCCGCTGGGGCGTCGATCTGCATATGGGCACGATGTTCGGGCTCGCCAACCAGCTCGTGCTGTTCGCCCTCGCGATCGGTATCGCGGCGCTGGTCGTGCTGGGCTACGCGATGTGGTGGAAGCGGCGGCCGACGCGGGGGCTCGCCACCGCGCCCGCGCGGGGCATGCTGCGACATGCGCCGTGGTGGGGTATCGGTGCGGTGCTCGTCGCAGCGGTGGCGATCGGGCTGGTGCTGCCGCTGGTCGGCTTCACCCTCGCGGTGTTCGTCGCGATCGACCTGCTGCTCGGGTGGCGCGCCAGACGCGTGTCGCCGTCCGAGCGGCGTGAGGCCGCGTCGCGCTGAGTCGGCACCGGCCCTCGCGTCCGCGGCACCGGCTCGTTCCGCCGCGGCACCGGCTCTGGGAGCTGCCCCGCGGAGTTTCGCGCTGGCACGGTGCGATGTGGCCGCCGGCGGGTCAGGCGAGCAGCATGTGCATCGTCACGGAGCCGTTGGTCGGCTGCTCGAAACCCAGGCTCCGGTACAGCGCCTGACCCGGCGGATCGGCCAGCAGCGTCACGTACGCCCCCTCGGGGGCCTTCGCGCGGATCTCCGCGAGAAGGTCCTCGAGGATGCGGCGCCCGAGTCCACGCCGTTGGTGCGAGGGCAGGGTCGCCATGTCGGCGACGAGGAAGTACCACCCGCCGTCGCCCACGACGCGGCCCATCGCGACGGATCGGCCCGTGGCATCCACGATGCGCCGCCAGGCCCAGCTGTTCACCAGAGCCGGTGCCCCCTGCTCAGGGCGTTTGGGCGTCAGGCCCGATTCACGGCGCAGCTCGAGATAGTCGTCGAGGCTCGGGGCGAGCGGTTCCAGCCGCAGATCGTCCATCGCTCCAGCCTGGCGCATCTCCGTCTCGCGAGGGAGGTCCGGCCGCCGGCCGCTCCGTAGCGTGGGACGTCCCCCCCCCCCGGAAAGGATCCCCGTGACTCTCGCCCGTCGCCTGGCCGCCGCCCTCTCTTTCGTCGCCGTCGCCGCCCTCACCGCGTGCACGAGCGCCGCCTCCGACGCCCCCGCCTCCGCGGCGGCATCCGTGGAGGTGCCGTCGACCCCGGTGGGGGAGCGCGTCACCTGGATCATCGACGTGCTCGAAGCCGAGGCCGATACGACGGCGAGCGAATGGGCACGTGTGCTGCACGAGGACTTCCGGTCCCAGGTGTCGGCCGAGGACGTCGCCGAACTTCTCAACCGACAGATCCGTCCGGCGGCCCCGTTCACCGTGACGGCCTACCAGGGCACCGAGACGCAGGCCGTGGCGACGCTCGCCGGGTCGGTCGGCGACCCCTTCGACCTCTCGCTCTCGATCGATGGGAACGACCGCATCACCGGCATGGTGTTCGGCCCCGTCGCCGCGCCGTGGGAGCCCTCGACGTCGTGGGAGGAGCTGGAGCAGCGCCTCCGCGAACTCCCGGGCGAGGTGAGCGCGCTCGTGCGGCGCGGAGACGCCGACGTTGTCTCGATCGACCCCGACCGGTCGGCGCCGCTGGCCTCGGTGTTCAAGCTGTACGTCCTGCTGGCGGTGGCGGATGCCGTGGCCTCCGGCGACCTGGCCTGGGACGAGACGCTCGTGCTCGGTGACACCGATCGGAGCCTGCCCTCGGGTGAGCTGCAGGACGCCCCGACCGGCACCGAGGTATCGGTGCGCGAGGCGGCGTCGGCGATGATCCGCATCAGCGACAACACCGCCACCGACCTGCTCATCGGCCGTCTCGGGCGCGAGCGCGTCGAGGCGGCGGTCGCGCGCAGCGGCCACGCGGACCCGTCGGCGCTCGCGCCGTTCCTCTCGACGAAGGAGCTGTTCACGCTCGGCTACGGCGACGCCGCCGTGCGCTCCGAGTGGGATGCCGCCGACGACGCGGGCAGGCGCGCGCTCCTCGACCGCATCGATGCCGCGCCACTGGCGGTCGCGGTGGCCGACGTGACGACCCCGGTGTGGCAGCAGGGCTTCGAGTGGTTCGCCTCCTCCGCCGACGTCGCCGCCGTGCACCGCGCGCTCCAGGAGACTCAGGATGCCGAGGTGCTCGGCATCCTGAGCGAGAACCCCGGTCAGGGGCTGGACGTCGGATCCTGGCCGTACGTGGCCTTCAAGGGCGGGTCGAGTCGCGGTGTGGTCACCGGCAGCTGGTTCGTTCGCGACGAGGCGAGCGAGGCGACGGTGGTGCTGATGATGGCGGATGCGGACGTGGCGGCCGTCTCGGCGGCGACGCCGACGTTGTTCCACCTCGCGGAGGACGCATTGCGCCTGGCGCGATAGGTCGCCGCCCTGCGCGGGGAGGTGCCCGCCCCGCACGCCCGTGCGAAGAGGTGTTCGCCCCGCGAGGGCTCAGTCGTCGTCGGAGTCGCCGAGTCCCTGGGCGATCTTGCTGGAGGCCGCGGAATCGCGGCCGACACCGGGCTGGAACTTCGCGATCGGGTCGTCGGCGTCGACGTGGGGCTCGCCCCCGTCGCGCACCGGCGGGGAAGCCGGGGTGCGGTCGCGGTCGGTGGGATCGTCGTCCGCATCGGCGGCGTCCGCCTCGCCGTCGGTGTCCTCGGTGTGGCGCGAGGTGGAGCCGCCGTCGCCGTGATCCGTGCCGCGCTCGGTCAGACCGTCCGCTGCGCGCGTCCCCACGCCGGGAAGGTCGTTCTGGCTCGAGATGTTCTGCAGACTCGCTTCGTCGTCGGGATCGATCCCGACGGCGCCGACGGCACCCGAGTCCGCGCCGGCGGCGCCCGCGGGCACGTCGGCGGTGAGGCCGTCCGATTCGGGGACGAGGTTCTCTTCGTCTGCTCCGGGCAGGCGGTCGGCGGGAGTGTTCATGGTCGTCCTTCCGTGGGTGTGCCGCAACGTTAGGCGCGGCGCCGGTGGGGCGGGCCGGGGTTGCGCTGGGTCGCACCGCGGCATCCGTTCCCGCGCGGCCCTGGTATCGGAGGGGCTGGATAGGCTCGACGAAGCATCGAAAGGAACCGCAATGCAGCAGCGTCCCCTCTCCCGTACCGGCCGCGAGGTCTCGGCCATCGGCCTCGGCACCTGGCAGCTCGGCCCCGACTGGGGCGGGGTGAGCGAAGACGACGCGCTCGCGGTGCTCGCGGCGGCGGCCGACGCGGGGGTGACGCTGTTCGACACCGCCGACGTCTACGGCGACGGGCGCTCCGAAGAGATCATCGGAAAGTTCCTGCGCGGCACGGATGCCGCGAACATCACCGTGGCGACCAAGATGGGCCGGCGCGCCGAGCAGTCGCCCGAGCACTTCACGATCGAGAACTACCGCGGCTGGCTCGACCGATCGCGGCGCCTGCTCGGCACCGAGACGCTCGACCTGGTGCAGCTGCACTGCCCGCCCTCGGCCGTCATCGACGACGACGCCACCTGGGAGGCGCTCGACCAGCTCGTGGCCGAGGGGGTCATCGCGGCGTACGGTGCGTCGGTCGAGACGATGGACCAGGCTCTGTCGGCGCTTCGCCGGCCGAACCTGACGAATCTGCAGATCATCTTCAACCCGTTCCGCCTCAAGCCCCTCGACGAGGTGCTCCCGCTCGCGGTCGAGAAGAACGTCGCCGTCCTGGCACGCGTTCCCCTGGCGAGCGGCCTGCTCTCCGGCAAATACACCGCTGACACGACGTTCGACAAGGACGACCACCGCACCTACAACCGCAACGGCGAGGCCTTCGACAAGGGCGAGACGTTCTCGGGGGTGCCGTTCGACGAGGGCGTGGCCGCGGCCGACGAGCTGAAGGCGTCGCTGCCCGAAGGTGTGACGCTGCCCGCCGCGACTCTGGCATGGATCGCGTCGCGAGAGGGGATCACCTCGGTCATCCCGGGCGCGCGCTCGGTGGCCCAGGCGGCGTCGAACGCCGCGGCCGCCGACCTTCTCGACGGCGACTTCGACCTGGCCGCGTTCGATGCGGTCGTGCGCGAGGTGTACGACCGGCGCCTGCGGGCGGAGATCCACCCGCAGTGGTGATCCCCGAATGACAGAAGCCGGGCCCGTCCATTATGGACGGGCCCGGCTTGCGTGGAGGGGTGACGTCAGCTGACGTCGCCGCGCCAGGCGCCGGACTCGGCACCACGCGACTCGATGTACTCCTTGAAGTTGTCGAGGTCCTTCTTCACCGAGTGGTCGTCGGCGCCGAACACGGCGCCGAGCTTCTCGAGGAGGCCGGTGGGCTCCCAGTCGATCTGCACGGTGACACGCGTCTCGTCGTCGGACAGACGGTGGAAGGTCACGACACCGGCGTGGTTCTCGTCTCCGCCGACGCTGTTCCAGGCGACGCGCTCGTCGGGGTGCTGCTCGGTGATCTCGGCGTCGAACTCGCGCTCGGCTCCGCCGATCTTCACCTTCCAGTGCGTGAGGGTGTCGGTCTTCTGCGTGATCGACTCGACGAAGCTCATGAAGTGAGGGAACTCCTCGAACTGCGTCCACTGGTTGTACGCGACGCGCACGGGAACGTTGACGTCGATGGTTTCGATGACCTGTGCCATGGTGTCCTCTTTCGTATAGGTTCCGGGGCTGCCCCCAGTCTTCGCGCGGTGCGGCAGACGCCCCCCGGGGTTGAGGGATCGGCGTTCGTGCCCTATACGCGCGCCGGCCCTGCGGGAACGGCGGTGGGGCGCGCGCGGGAACGGCGGTGCGGCGCGCCTGGCGGGATTGGCGGTGTCGCGGTGGTCACCCGCATAAACACGATCTGCGCGTGTAAACGCGGTGTGAGCATGTTTGTGGGCGCGAATCGTGTTTATGCGTGGCAGTGGCGGGGCACCCTCGGCGGGAGCGGCGGTGCGCCACCCCCGCGGGTACGGCGGTGGGGCGCGCCCGAGGGAACGGCGGTGGGGCGCGCCCGGCGGGAGCGGCGGTGCCGCGGTGGTCACCCGCATAAACACGATCTGCGCGTGGAAACGCGATGTGCGCGTGTTTATGGACGCGAATCGCGTTTATGCGTGGCAGTGGCGGGGCACCCTCGGCGGGAGCGGCGGCCGAGCACCGTCAGCGCGCGTGCGCGCCCGGGCACCCCCAGCGTGGCCGCGGCGGGGCACCGACAGCGTGCGTGCGACGCCCGGGCACCCCCAGCGTGGCCGCGGCGGGGCACCGACAGCGTGCGTGCGACGCCCGGGCACCCCCAGCGTGGCAGCGGTCGAGCACCGTCAGCGTGCGTGGGCCGCCCGAGCACCCAGCGTGGCAGCGGCGGGGCACCCACAGGCGTCGCGTTGACGGCGTACCCCTTGCGTGCATGCAGCGACGGCCCCTACCGAGACCGCGGCGGCGGGGACGGGGGCATCCTGGTCAGGCGAGGCCGCGCAGGATCAGGTGCCAGTACACCCACGGCAGGATGCGGCGGTCGGCGATCCACGACAGGCGGCGCTCACGGTACAGCGAGCGCCAGAACGGAACCGTCGGTTGCAGCCGTCCCTCCCGGTCGAACTCCGCGAACACCACGGTGCCGCGCGACACCGTGAAGGGCACGACGCTGTAGCCGTTGTACTTCGCTGAGAGCGTACCACCGTCGCGCACGGCTTTCATGTTCTTCACCAGCGCTTTCGCCTGCTGCCGGATGGCCCCGCCCGAGCGTCGGGTGGCGACGGCGGCGGCATCCCCCACCGACCACACCTCGGGGTGGCGCACGTGCTGGAAGGTCTCGGGGTCGACGTCGACGAACCCGTGCCGATCGTCGGATGCCGCCAGACCGCTCCCCGCGATCCACTCCGGCGCCCGCTGCGGCGGGACCGCGTGCAGAACGTCGTACGACAGCGTCTCCTCCGCGTCACCATGACCGATCACGAGCGTGCCCGCTCCGGCATCCACCGAGCGGAGTTCGCGGCTGTAGCGCACCTCGATGCCGTACTCGTCGAGCTTTCGCTGCAGTTCCCGATCGATGGCGGGGATGCCGAAGGGCACGGGGTCGGGGCACACGAACACGACGCGGATGTCGTCGCGCACGCCGATCGATCGCCACCAGTCGCATGCCAGGTACATCGGCTTCTGTGCCGCGGCGCCGCAGGACGCCGGCTCCGGCGGCTGCGTGAACACGACGGTTCCCGCGCGCAGGTCGCGGAGCACCGGGGATGCCTTCGCGGCGAGGTCGTAGTCGTAGTTCGAGATACCGGTCGGTTCAGACATGGCCTCGGGGAGACCGGGTACCTGCTCCCAGGCCATGCGCATGCCGGCGCAGACCACCAGCTGGTCGTAATCGAGGTGCTCGCCCGAGACGAGGTGCACGCGCTGCGCGTCGGCATCCACGGTGAAGACCTCGTCGCGCACCCACCGGACCCCCGAAGGGATGACGTCGGCCTGACGACGGACAGCCTCGGAGGCGCGCGCGGCACCGCCGGCGATGTGGGACTGCAGGGGCGCGAACACGTGTTGCTCGCGCGGCTCGATCACGGTGATCTCTCCGACGCGGGCGCGATGCAGGCGGCCGGCGACCGACAGCCCGGCGTTGCCACCGCCGATGATGACGATCTGTTCAGGCGCGGTGGGGCGGGAGTCGTTCATGGGGGATCCTCTCGTCTCCCTCACGCTCGTCTGCGGTGCCGCGCGGCGCCAGCGCCTTGACAGCGACCTCGCCGCCGACTGTGGCGCGCGACCGGTGGGGTGGTCCGGGCATGACGGACCGCGCCCGGCGCGTGTCAAGGGGCGGGGGGGAGCCGGGCCCGGCGTGTGGGATGAGAGCACCGCTGATCCTGGCGGCGACCCGCGTCCGACGGAAGGACCCCCCATGAGCGACGCTTCGATCGACCCGACCACCGCCGAGACGACCCCCGCCGCCGACGCGGGGCTCGCGGGCGTGCAGCCCCTGCGCGACGGCGACACGTCCATCGAGCCCGACCCCGCGCTCGACCCGGCGCAGGCCGAGTGGGACGCGACCACGGCCCTCGACGAGGGGGCCGACCCCGAGGACATCAACCCGGCCACCGCCACGGGTGCCGACCCCGCTGAGATCCCCGCCGACGACAGCGACATCCCGCTGGAGGACATCCACCCCCTCGACACCGGCACCGACTCTCAGGGTCAGGACCCGGGCGTCGTCGAGCTCGGCGAAGAGGGCCAGGGCGACCTCGCCCCCGAGGACCTCTGAGAGACCTCCGACGCCTCGGGGGTTCGCCGCGGCGGCTCCCGGGGCATCGCTTCGTATGCGCCCGTCCGGTGCACAGGAGCGGTGTGTTCTGACGACACGCCGTGCAATGGTTCGCCGGAGCGGCGTGTCGCCCGCGGTCCCCGCGGTTGTGTACGTGTGGGCGGGGCGCGGCGCCGCCGGTGGCACGTGTGGGCGAAGCGCGGCCCCGCCGGTGGTACGTGCGGGCCTGGACGCGAGCGCCCCCTACAACCTGCGGCGGGGAGCGCCTCCGCGCGGACACCGCGGCGGGATGCCGGACCGGCTACCGCCCGCTCCTCCGCTCGCCCGCGGTAGCGTCATCGGGTGACGGATGCCGCGGCGAAGCCGCCCCTCGCTCGCACGCCCCGCGGGCGCGCGGGTGTCCTCGGGGCGCTGTGGGCGTCGACGCACCCCGGCCCCACGCTCGTCGTCACGATCCTGTCGCTCGCGCTCGGCGTCGCCGCCGGCGTCGCCCCCGGACGCCTTGTGCTGCTCGTGGCCGCGGTCTTCGCGGGTCAGGTGTCGGTGGGCCTCTCGAACGACGCCATCGACGCGACGCGGGATGCCGCGGTCGGCCGCACCGACAAACCGATCGCCGGGGGAGCGGTCACCGCCGACCGGGCGCTGGCCGTCGGCGGGGGGGCGGTCGGCGTCGCGCTGCTCCTCTCGCTGCCGCTCGGGCCCGGATTCGTCGCCGCCCACGCGATCGCCCTGGCTTCGGCGTGGGCCTACAACGCGGGCCTGAAGTCGACGCCGTTTTCGATCGTGCCGTTCCTGCTGAGCTTCGGGCTGTTCCCGTCGTTCGCGACGCTGTCGTCATCGATGCCCGCGCTCGCGGCGCCGTGGGCGACGACCGCGGGCGCCGCGCTGGGGGCGGCCGTCCACCTGACCAACGTCGTGCGCGACCTCGATGACGACCGCCGCACCGGCGTCCGTGGCCTTCCGCACCGGCTCGGCGCTCGCACGTCGGTGCTGCTCGCCGCCGCGGGGATCGTCGTCGGCGCGATGGCGGTGCTGCTCGGTGGGGGCTCGAGCCTCATCGGCATCCTATTCTTCGGTGCTGTCGTGGCCGTGGCGCTGGCGACCGCCGTGCTGGTGATCGTGAAGCGTCCCGGTCGCGCCGTCTTCCAGCTCACGATGCTGGCCGCCCTGCTGCTGGCCGTTCAGCTCGTCGTCGTCTGAGTCGCCCTGGGCACGCCGCCGCGTGCGCAACCGCGGGCGGGGTCCCCGACACGCCGCTCCGGCGTCCCGGTCTCCGGCGTGTCGCCCTGACTGCCCGCCGTTGTGCACGACGTGGCATCCCGAGACCCGTCAGGTACCCCGCGCCGCCCGGTCGAAGCGCATCGCGTACGCGCGCGTGAAGGCCGCGCCACCGGGTCCCCGCAGCAGGGACCGCAGCGTGCCCGTCCGCACGGCGTGCGCCATCGGCCCCGCCGCGCGCCCGAGCAGGGTGTTGAGGAACGCCAGCCGTGCCGCGTGCCGGGCCGACGCGAGGCGGTCGCGCTCCCACCGGGCGAGTCCGGTGTCGTCGCCCCGACGCACCCACGGTGTGAGCAGCGGCGACAGGGTGAGGGCGTCGAGCAGCCCGAGGTTCATCCCCTGCCCGCCGATCGGGCTGACCTCGTGTCCGGCGTCGCCCACGACGACGATGCGCCCTCGCCGCAGGGCCGGGGCGACGGCACGGCGCACGCCGAACGTGGAGGCCGCGGCGATGTCGACATCGACCCCGGTGCGGGCGGCCACCGCGTCGCGCAGGAAGGCGTCGGCATCCGTCACCTCGCTCGACCCTGCCCACGCCACCAGTCGTCGGCGACCGCCGGGCAGCGGGAACGACTCGACGACGCCTCCGCGCTCGAGGTGCACCCGCGCCACCGGACCCCCGGATGCCGAGACATCGGCCATGACGTAGCGGTCGGGGTAGTGGTGCGTCCGAACGGCGCCCTCGCGGTAGACGAGCTCGCGCCCCGCCCACCCGGATGCCACGACGACGACCGCGGCCCGGATCTCGCTCCGGCCGTCCGGACCCGACACCTCGGCCCGCACGCCGCCGCCGTCATGCCGCAGCGCTTGGACGGCGGTCCCGCCTCGGACCGGTGGCGCCAGGCCGGTCAGCACGCGCATCGTGTCGCCCTGGGGGAGCGCGGCGACATAGGGATGCCGAGCGCGCAGACTCTCGAACCGGATCTCGGCGAGCACCCGTCCGTCGGCGCGCGCCTCGCCGCGGTCGATCCGCACGGCCTCGGCCCGGATGCCGTCGGTCGCGCCGCACGCCTCGAGGAGCGTCAGGGCGGGGGAGTGGATACCGATGGCGCGTGTTCCGCCGCCCACATCGACGCGACGTTCGACGACCTGGACGTCGACTCCGCGGGAGCGGAGATCGGCTGACAGGGCGAGGCCCACGGGCCCCGCGCCGACGACGAGCACCTCAGGCATCGACATCCGCCAGTCCCCGTGCGACGGCGAGTACCCGGAACGGTGCGGGCGACTCCACCCTCCACGGGGGGCCGAGCGCAGCGGCCAGCTCGGGCGCGCGATAGCTCCGCCGGATGGAGCGCAGCCCGTCGACGCGCAGGAAGGTGCCGACCGAGAGAGGGGTGATACCCACGGCGTACAGGGCGTACGCCCGTCGCCCGCGCGCGATGTCGGCGTGCAGAACCGAGCCGCGCGAGAGGGCGAGCGAGTCGTCGGCGAACGAGCGCAGCCCCCCGGCGTCGAGATGGTGAAGCACATGATTGCTCACGACGAGGTCGAACCGCTCACCCGCCGCCAACAGTTCGCGCGAGCCCGCGGCCACGAACCGTACGCCCGATCGCTGCCGTGCCCGGGCGGCCTCGTGCGCGCGGGGGTCGGGATCGGCGCCCACCCACTCGACGTCGAGACCGTCGCGCGCGGCCAGGGCGGCCAAGCGCACGACGACATCGCCTCCGCCCGAGCCGAGGTCGAGCACGCGGGCCGGGCGACCGAGCGCCCGCAGCTCGGGCGCCAGGCGCGTGCGATAGACCCGCCCCCACGCCGATACGAGACGGTTGACCACATCGAACCGGCGGTAGGTGGCGGCGAGGGCCTGCGGGTCGCAGTCGGGGTCGTCCATGAGCTCCACGAGCTCGGTGTCGCGCCGCGAGAGCCCCCGCGGACGGGCGGCGGGGTTCACACCGACGGGCGGCGCACGGTGATCTTCGCCGCCTCCACCGTCAGGCCCGGACCGAACGCCAGTGCCGCGACCCGGTCGCCCTCGATGCGGGTGGCGTCGGCGAGCAGGTCGCGCAGGATGAACAGCAGCGTCGCACTCGACATGTTCCCGTGCCGGCGCAGCACGTCGCGCGAGGCGGCGAGCGCGCTGGCATCCAACCCGAGGGCGTTCTCCACCCGATCAAGGATGCTCCGCCCACCCGGATGCACGGCCCACGCGTCGACGTCGGCGAGGTCGCCCACCACGTCGGCGGCGATGGCCGAGATCTCTCGTCCGATGATGCGCGGCACCTCGGGGGTCAGGGTCATCTCGAACCCCGAGTCGCCCACGGTCCAGGACATGTCCTTCTCGCCCTCGTCGGTCACGTGGGTGGCGAAGACGTCGAGGTCGAGGCCGTCGTGGGAGGAGTCTCCGGATGCCACGACCGCGGCGCCCGCGCCATCGGCGAACACGGATGCGGCGACGATCTGGTCGGGGTGCGACGAGGTCTGCCAGTGCAGCGAGCACAGCTCCGCACAGGCGACGAGCACGACCGCCGCCGGGTCGGCGCCGATGATGCGCGCCGCCAGCCGCAGCGCGGGGATGGCCGCCGCACAGCCGATGAAGCCCAGGTGGTAGCGCTCGACGGTCGGCGTCAGGCCGAGGTCGCGCACGAGGTGGTAATCGGGGCCCGGGGCGAACATGCCGGTGCACGAGACCGTCACGACGTGCGTCACGGCATCCGCGTCGTACCCCGATCCGGCGATCGCGAGGCGCGACGCCTCCGCGAACAGGCCCGGTGCGGTACGGCGGTACTCGTCGTTGCGGGCGCCGGTGGAGGGCATGAGCAGGGTGTCGCCCTCGCGTACGCCGAGGCCGTCGCCGTCGCGTCCGGCCAGCTGCGGCAGCACCACGTGACGGGTGTCGATCGCGGCGGCGTCGAACGCCGCCCCCACCAGCCGCCGGCTCATGCGGTCGAAGCCGGGCTGTGCGGCGAACAGGTCGCGCAGGCTGGACTGCTCGACGCGCGTATCGGGGAGGGCCGTGCCGATCGAGAGGATGCGCGCGGTCATGACTCACCATAGGCACGACTTGGGACACCCGGTGCGGGGATGGCGCGCCGTGTGCACGGCGTCTATGGTGCCGCGAAGTCGCGGAGCCGTGGCGGCGACGCATCCGCACGATGGGGCCGGGGAGGGCCGGTTCGGGGGCGCCCCCGGTACGAACCGACGACCCCGGACGCGTCCGAGTGCGGACATGTCCGCAAGCGGGCGCCGCCGATCCCGTTTCGCCGCGAACTTCTCACGGACATCACGCCGCGCCGGTGCCATAGTTCACTCATGAGCGACTCCACCCCCGACAACAGCCTGAGCGACATGACCCCGGACGTCCTGGCGGCGTTCAGCGACGCCTGGACCCGTCGCGACCTCGAGGCGCTGATGAGCCACGTCACCGACGACTGCGTCTACAGCGCATCGGTCGGGCCCGAGCCCGGGCGTACGTGGACGGGCCGGGAACAGGTGCGCGAGGGGTTCGCGCTCATGCTGGCCTTCGACACCGGGCAGGAACGTCACGAAGAGGAGCACCCGATCATCGCGGGGCGCCGAGGGGCGGCCACCTGGTCGTTCACCGGACCCGGCCCCGACGGAACGATCCTGACCACGCGCGGCTGCGACATCTACGAGTTCCGCGGCGGCAAGATCGCGCGCAAAGATGCGTTCCGCAAGGTCTACCAGCCCGACTCGCAGGATTGATCGACCGGCGGCTGCCGGGCGCGCACGGGTTGCGCGCGACCGCGCCGGTGCGAGTCGGCGCCCGAGAAACACCACGTGAGAGGCCCCGTGACTGACGTCCGCCCCGCCCGGTCGTGGCTGCTCGTCGCCCCGGCGCTCATCGTCCTCGGCTGGGGTGGAAACCACTTCCTGCCCCTCATGCAGTATTACCGGCTCGTGCAGGGGTTCTCTCAGGTGCAGGTCGACATCCTGCTCGGTGCCTATGTCGTCGGAATCATCCCCGGGTTCGCCCTGTCGGGTGCCTGGTCCGACCGGTACGGTCGGCGACCGGTGCTGCTGGCGGGTCTGGCGCTCGGCGTCGTCGGAAGCATCGTGCTCGCCTGCTCCAGCGCGAGCTTCGCGGGGCTCTGCGTCGGACGCTTCATCTGCGGCCTCAGCGTCGCGGCCGGCATGGTCGTCGGCACGTCGTGGATCAAGGAGTTGTCCATCGCGGAGGGTCGCTCCACCGCGGGCGCCCGGCGCGCGGCGGGCATGCTCACCATCGGCTTCGGGGGCGGCGCCGGCATCGGCGGGGCCCTCGCCCAATGGGCCCCCTGGCCCGCGGTGCTGCCCTACCTCGTGCAGATCGCCGCGTGCGTCGTCGCGGTTCTCTTCGTGCTGCGGGCGTCCGAGACCCGTCCGTTCGACCCCGGCGTGACGCGGCTGTTCGGCAACCTCCGCGTGCCCCGACCGGCACGATCGACGTTCTTGAGGGTCGTCCTCCCGCTCGCTCCCTGGGTGTTCGCGGCGCCGGCGCTGTCGTTCGCGGTCGGTCCGAGCCTGGTGAGTGGACGCATCCCCGGGTTCACCGTCGGCTTCGCCACCGTCGTGACGGTCATGACGCTCGGCGTCGGCTGGGTGACGCAGTTCTTCTCCGGTCACCTCGCAGCGCTTTTGCGCGGACGAATGGGCCTCGTCGGAGGGTCCCTCATCGCCACGGGTGCGCTCCTGCTGCTCGTCGCCGCGTCTTCGCAGCAGGTGTGGATCGTGCTCGCCGCCGCGCCCGTCTTCGGCGCCGGCTACGGGCTCGCGATGGTCTTCGGCCTGTCCACGACCCAGACGCTTGCGAAACCTCAGGATCTTGCGGGCATCACGGCGGCGTACTACTCGCTGACGTATCTGGGGTTCCTCCTGCCGGCGGCGCTGGCGGCCCTCAGCGCGTTCGCGCCGATGTGGGTACTGCTCGGGGCGACGGCGGTCGTGTGCGCGCTCTGCACCGCGGTGGCGGGCCGCGGCATCCGGCGTATCAACGCGCCCACCCCGTGACGCCGCCGCTGCGCCGGGGGTGCCGGGTTCAGGCGGCCAGGGCCGCGGGCTGGAGCAGGCCCGTGATCGCCCCGCGGTAGTCGTCGATCATGCGGCGCCGGTCGAGACGCCCACGCGCGGCGAGCGCTGCCGCGCGCAGCATCGTCCGCCGCTCCAGCACGTCGTCCCACGCCGCGACGATCGCCGCTTCGTCGCGCGCGGTCACCACACCGAAGCCCGCGACGACGCGCGCGGCGTCGCCGACATCGGTGGTCACCGGCACGGCTCCGGATGCCGCACCCTCGACGAGGCACAGGGGCGAGGCCTCACCGTACGCACTGGTGAGGGCGACGATGTCGGCGGCGCGGTACAGCTCGGGCACGTCTTCGCGCAGGCCCAGGGCGTGGACGGGTACCTCCGGCCCCACACCGCTCTCGGCCCGCAGTGCGAGGAAGGCGGGGTTGTCGGACGTCATGCCCGCCCCGCACACGACGTAGTGCGCGTCGGGGGTGCGCCGCGCGTGTTGGGCGACGGTCCGCAGGAACAGACCCGGGTCCTTCATCGCGTCGAACCGCGCGGCCAGGACGATCAGGGGCGCCGCCTCCGGGATGCCGAGGCCGGCACGGATGCGAGCGCGTTCGGCGCGTGTCCCCGGACGGAAACGGCGGGTGTCGATGCCGTTGTCGATGACCCACGAGGTCGCGGCGGCGACCCCGGCGCGTGCGTAGGCGTCCGAGGTGGACTCGGCGCACGCGATCGTCGCCGTCACCGCACCGGACGCGGCCGAATCGGCCAGCCATCCGAGAGCCGGGCCCGAGTGGGTCGGGTCGGAGCGGTGCAGGCACGCCGCGATCGGGCGGTCGGGCAGCAGACCCGCACGCTGCAGCGCGACGACGAGGCTCAGGGGCTGCTCCTTGAGCGAGAGCACCACGTCGGCCTCGGAGAAGAGCGACGCCGCGCGGGCCAACTCGGCGGCCGTGAAGTCCTCGGGTGCGAGGGGACGATCCCCGGCGACGCGATCGAACGTGTCGATCCGCACGCCCGCGGTGCGAAGGCGGCGGAAGCGACCGTCGTCACGAGCGAGCTGCAGGGAAGCGTCGCGGCGCGCGGCCGAGGTCAGCGACAGCACGCGATGCTGCTGCGACCCGTCGCGGGTCAGACCCGCCACGACGTCGGAGTGCAGGATGCGCGCTCCACCGGCGAAGAAGCCCTCGTACAGCGACAGCACACGGACGGGTCGGGTCATCGGGTCGCCTCCGGGTCGGGATGCCAGCACCGCGGTCGCGGTCGTCCCATGCTGAAGGGTCCGACCCGGGTCGTGGGTTACGCCTGGGCGACCATCGAATGAACGCCCGCGCACGTGGTTACCGGCTGCGCGCTCCCGCCCCGGTCGACCGACCGCGCCGCACGGCGCCTGGACGAGCTGACGGGTGATCCGCGCGATGGTCTGACACAATCAGCGCACGCTCGCACCCCTCGCACGCCCAGGGGTGGACCATGGCACCCCCGATGAAGGAGACGGCCGATGTACCTTCCCGAGGCGATCTTCCCCGCGCTTCTGCGCCTCACTCACGCCAACAGGCCGTTCCGGACCGTCCAGGGTGCTCACGACGCCATCCGTGAGCGAGCTCTGCGGCCGGCTGCCTACGGCCCGCCCGCACGGGTGCGATCCGACGTCTCGATCACCGTCGATCGCGACGGAGCGACACCGGTGTACACCGTGTCGCCCAGGTCGGGGGGTTCCTCGGGGCACGTCATCTACGCCCACGGCGGAGGGTGGATCAATACCATCCGATCACAGCACTGGGCCCTGATCTTCCAGATCGCTGCCGAGGCGCGGGTCACCGTGACCGTGCCGATCTGGCGCCTGCTCCCGTACGGCGACGCACAGGAGGCGAACGCGCTGATGCTCCGTCTGCACACGGCGCTGCGGCGATCGGGCCCGTTCGTGCACCTCGCCGGGGACTCGGCCGGGGGTCAGATCGCGCTCTCGGCCGCACTCGCGCTTCGCGACGCCGGCATCGCGGGAATCCGCACGGTCCTCATCGCTCCGGCCCTCGACCTCACGATCTCGAATCCCCGCATCCCGGACGTCCTGCCCAGCGATCCCTGGCTGGGCGTCGACGGCTGCCGCGTCCTCGCGGCGAAGTGGGCGGGCGACCTCCCCCTCACGGACCCCGTCGTCAGCCCGCTCTTCGGTGATCTGCACGCCCTCGGCCCCCTGCTCATCGCATCGGGCACGCGAGACATCCTGAACCCCGACGCCCGCCTCCTCGTGGAGAAGGCCCGGGCGGCCGGAGTCGAGGTCACCTCCCTCGAACGCGCAGGCGCCGTGCATGACTTCCCGCTCCTTCCCACTCGGGCAGGCGCAGCCGCGCGCTCGCGCATCGTCGCCGCTCTCCGCGGATAGACGCACGGACCGATGGGCGGGCCGCACGCCCGCGGACGGTCGCCGCGAGGGACAACACGCGGGGCGAGACGTCGACACCCGCCGGAGCCGCGCTCGATGCCTCCCCATAACGAGCCGACGCGCCGACTCCGCGGGGGTGGGAGTCGACGCGCCGGGGATGGGGCCTGCGGTGTTCAGGCGCGGGGCGCTGCCTCCGTCGCCGTGCCCGCGTCGCGCATGCGCGACCAGGGCCAGCGCGCCGTGGTGCGCTCCCCGGGCTCTTCGGTCGAACGCGGGACGATGCCGCTGCCCATGGCGGCCGACATGGCGGTGCTCCACCCGGAGCGTGCCTGCTGTCCGCCGTGCTGTCCGTAGATCATGGTGTTCTCCTCGCTCCCGTCTCCCGACGGGATGTCCGCCCGTCTCCCGACGGGTCGAGTCCCCGTCTTGTCGCGGGGCGCTGTTGGTCATAGTCATATCCCCGGATGAGGCCGCCCGCGGCCCGCTTGACATCGGCGGCGAGCTGCGCAGAGGCCCGTTCGCGAAGCGGCCCCTGCGCGAAGCGGCGCGGGGCATCGCGAGGTGGTCGCGTCCTCGTGCGTGCGCGCGGTCTGGGATACGGGACGGAGCGGCCGTTTCGCCCTGGCCCCGCGTCCGCATGGCGTCTCTGCACCGCCCGACGTGGTGTCGGTCCGTTCACCGACCGCTCCCGCTTGCGACGCGCGGAACGGAAGACGCGCGCGTACTTGTACGAACTGGGTACGATCGTGGGTCGTGCAGACCTCATCCGAGACCTCCTCGTCGCCCGTGACCGGGTCGGCACTCGGTCGATCCCTGCTGGCCTACGACGAAGCGCGACGAACGGCCGCGGCCGAGGCGCGTCGCGCACTGGGGTTGAACGAGCTCGACGCGCGCGCTCTGCTCTTCGTCGCGGAGAATCCGGGAGCCCGGCCCTCCCACGTGCGCGACCACCTCGGCATCACGTCGGCGGGGGTGACGACCCTCATCGATCGTCTCGTTCAGCGCGGCGCGGTGCGTCGCGACCTCGACGACGACGACCGTCGCGTCAACCACATCACCGCGACCGTCGACCTCGACGCGCCGCCATGGTCGTCACTGCGGGCGTTCGACGCCGATATCGAGTCCGCGATCGCCGCGGTGGATCCGGCCGAGGCGCGACGGATGGCGCAGCTGATCGAGCGCATCGTCGCCACGGTTGCGGGCTGAGCCGCCGGATCTCGATCGGTGGGAGTCCGGACCGGCCTGTGGACCAGGCCGTCGTCGCCGCACGGTACCGCCTCGTCGCTTGCTCCGGCGGGCAGCACCGACGGGTCGTCAGCGCGTCAGCGCACGGGCGTCCTCAGGCGCCGCGTGCGGCGAGGAACGCCTCGGACCGCGCCTGCAGGAAGGAGCACAGTGCCGCGAGCGTCGCGAGCTCACCCGACAGCGCCATCACACGCCCCGCGGGAAGGGGCGCGGCGTCTTCGCGCGGTTCGAAGGTAACAGACCACTCCGTCGACCCCTCGGCCGCGCCAGGTGCGACGTAGAACGTCGTCGACACGCTGCGCAGACGAGCCGCGATCAAGCCCGCGTCTTCGCCTTCTCCGACGTCCTGCGGAATGACGCGCAGAATGTCGGCGTCGTCGTATCCGAGGGCGCGGAAATCATCGACCCAGGACTGCAGCGTCGTCATGGTGCGAAACGGCATCGGCATCCCTTCGAGAGCGGGCCCTGACGGGCAACCCCCCTCATTATGGCGGGCGCCGAGCGTGTCTGCGCGGGGTCACGGGAGCCGCGCCGAAAAGCTCGCGCGACCACCCACGCCGGGTAACGACGACGACACGGTCCGTGCCGCTCTCACGGCTTACGGAGCCTTCTCCTCCTCGCCGTGCGCGCGAAGACGGCGGACGGACAATGCGCCTGGCGGACGGAATGGCGCGCGTTGCGGCCACATATGCCGAATGCGCACCACAGCCATTTCAAAGGTTACGGTGGAGTGCGGGTGCGGGGGCATCGATGTCGATCGCGGGCCGCTTCGCCGACCGCGTGAGAGCGTTCCCATATGTCCTCGCGTCGGACGACGCAATGGTCTTGCCGCACATTCTCGGACGATTTAGGAAACACTCGTGGAGCACACCAACATCGAAACCCGCGACGCTGAGACCGTCGAGCACCTATGGCAGACGATCGTCCCCGGTGCGCGAATCGCGCGAGCCGAGGCCATCCAGCCGGCGCTCGCCTGGCATGCCGCCTCCGAGCCGGGTTTCGGATTCTGCGACTGGACGATGGGCTCCACGATGTTGGTCGAGTCCGACCCGCTCGACCAGGTCGTGGTCGGACGTCTCGCCGGTCCCCGGGTGACGGGGACGTACCGGCGCGAACGCATCGACACCGCGGTGCCGTTCATGGTGGTCGATCGCCCGATCGAGTTCACGTTCGCCGGTCGTATCGCCGGCACCGCCGTGTCGTTCGCCCGATCGGACTTCGACGAGGCCGCACGCCGGCTCTCCGGCGACGACACGCTGCGTGTGCGGGCAACCGGGCATGCGCCGGTCAACGAGCAGCGGCTGCGCTACTGGACGCGCACGTGGGAGTACACCCGCGACGTGCTGCTTCGCTCGCCCGAGCGCACCCCGATCATCGAGCAGCAGGCCCGCACCCTCATGCTCGAGGCGTCGCTTCTCGCCTTCCCCACCACCTTCACCGATGCGCTCGCCGCGGGCCGTCCGTCGCGCCCGCTGCCCGCCCCGGTGCGTCGTGCCAAGGCCTACGTGGAGGCGCATGCCGCCGAGCCCGTCGTGCTGGCCGACATCGCCCAGGCGGCGCGGCTGTCTCCTCGGGGACTGCAGTACGCCTTCCGCGCGGCGACCGGCCGCACGCCGATGCAGTACCTGCGCCGGGTGCGCCTCGACGCCGCGCGCGCGGAACTGCGCAGCGCGGACCCGTCGGTCGAGACGGTCGCCGCCATCGCCGCGCGCTGGGGCTTTTCGAACCTCGGACGCTTCGCCGCGATGTACCGCGGCGAGTTCGGCGAAACGCCCTCCACCACGCTGCGCTCCTGACATCGGCCGCCGCCCCGGCTCGGAACGGGTGCGGCGGGGCGGAGCGGAGGGGATCCGGTGAGCGGAGGGTGCTGCCGGGTGTCGGCATCCTCCCGTCCCGGTATCTCCTCCCGTCACCGACGCGTCCGGTACCGGTCCTCTCGACGGGCTCCGCGACACCCGTGGGTGGCCGCGGTCAGTGGCCCGCGCCGAGCCCCCCGGTGAGGCGCCCGTGGAACCGCCGAGCGGCGGCGTTCATACCCTCGAGCTCCACGGTGGTGCCGAGATGCGCGTACTTCGTCTGCACGGCATCCAGTGCCGCCACCGTCGAGGCGTCCCACACGTGCGAGCGCGTCAGGTCGATGACCACCCGCCCCGGGTCGTGGTGGTACGCGAACTTCGTGGTGAGGTCGTTGCTCGAGGCGAAGAACAGTGCGCCCTCGACGACATAGCGGGCGGTGTCGGCCTCGACCGTGCGCGTCACGGTGGTCAGGTTCGCCACGCGCCGGGCGAACAGTACCGCCGCGGCGATCACGCCGACACCGACCCCGATCGCGAGGTTGTGGGTCCAGACCGTGACCGCCACCGTCAGCACCATCACGACGGTCTCGCTCAGCGGCATCCGGCGCAGCGTCGACGGACGGATGCTGTGCCAGTCAAAGGTCGCGACCGAGACGACGATCATCACGGCGACGAGCACCGCCATCGGGATGATGGCCACGATGTCACCGAACACCAGCACGAGCACGAGCAGGAAGACGCCGGCGAGGAAGGTCGAGATGCGGGTGCGGGCGCCCGAGGCCTTGACGTTGATCATGGTCTGGCCGATCATCGCGCAGCCGCCCATCCCTCCGAAGAGACCCGACAGTACGTTGGCCGCGCCCTGACCGAGCGACTCCCGCGTCTTCGAGGAGGGGGTGTCGGTGATGTCGTCAACGAGCGCCGCGGTCATCAGCGACTCCAGCAGCCCCACGATGGCCATCGCCACCGCGAACGGGAAGATGATCGCGAGGGTGTCGAGGGTGAAGGGCACGTTCGGGATCAGGAGCGCCGGCAGGCTCTCGGGCAGCGCGCCCTGATCGCCCACCGTCGGCACCGAGATGCCGAACACCACGGCCGCGCCCGTCAGCAGCACGATGGCGACGAGCGGCGCCGGCACCGCCTTGGTGAGGCGGGGGAGCAGATACATGATCAGGAGCCCCGCCGCGGCGATCGGGTAGACCGCCCAGGGCACGCCGATGAGCTGCGGCACCTGGGCGGTGAAGATGAGGATCGCGAGCGCGTTGACGAAGCCGACCATGACGCTGCGGGGGATGTAGCGCATGAGCTTTGCGACGCCCAGCAGCCCCAGGACCACCTGCAGGAGGCCGCCGAGGATGACGGTGGCGAGAAGGTAGTCGACCCCGTGCTCGCGGGCGACGGGGGCGATGACCAGGGCGATCGCCCCGGTCGCGGCCGAGATCATGGCGGGCCGTCCGCCGAGGAAGGCGATCGCGACGGCCATCACGAACGACGAGAACAGACCGAGCCGCGGGTCGACCCCGGCGATGATCGAGAAGGCGATCGCCTCGGGGATGAGGGCGATGGCGACGACGAGACCCGCGAGGACCTCGCGGGTGAGCAGGCGGGGGGAGCGCAGGGCCTGCAGCACGGTGGGTTCCGGCCGCGGGCGCGCGAGGACGTCGGTCATGAGGATGCTCCGAGAGGTGGGAGGGAACCCGCGTCGGCACGGGGAAGAATAGGGGGGTCGCGATCGCGACCGCTACGAACTCTACCGTAACGAGAGGGTTGCGGAACGGGGGATGCCATGACCGCCCACCGACCGATGCAGATCGGCGAACTCGCCGAGCGCACCGGGCTGTCGATCCGCACGCTCCGCCACTACGACGAGATCGGCCTGCTGCGGCCCTCTGCGCGCAGCGACGGCGGATTCCGGCTCTACACCCCCGACGACGAGTCGCGGCTGCTGCTCATTCGCCGGATGAAGCCGCTGGGGTACTCGCTCGAGCAGATGGGCGAACTGCTCGCCGTCGTCGACGGGCTCGACGCCGACCCCTCCGATGCGGTCCTCGCCGCCCGCCTGACCGACATCCGCGACGAAGCCGTCACGCGCCGCGATGATCTGCGCCGCAAGCTCGACGCCGCCGACGAGTTCGTCGCGCAACTGGAGGCGCGGTGACCGCCCACGACCTCGTGCTCGAGGGCCACGGCATCCGTCTCACCCCCGCGCATCCCGATGACGCCGCCGAGGCGTGGGCGCTCACCGACGCCGCGATCTGGGCCGGGATGACGACGTCGTGGCCCGACTCGGCGCGGGTCTATGCCGACCGCGTCGCGCAGCAGCGCGAGACGCCGGGAATGTTCGCGTTCACGGTGCGGGATGCCGAGACCGGCGGCATCCGCGGGTCGACCACGTTCTACGACTTCGCGCCGACGCAGGGGCGGGTCGAGGTCGGGACGACGTGGTACGGCCGCGCCTTCCAGGGCGGGAGGACGAACCCGGCGGCGAAGATGCTGCTGCTGGGGCAGGCCTTCGACGCGTGGGGTCTGAACCGCGTGGCGCTTCGCTGCGACGCGCGCAATGCGCGGAGCGCCCGGGCCATCGAGCGTCTCGGGGCCACGCCCGAGGGGCGGTTGCGCCACCACCGCATCGCGTCCGACGGCAGCGTCGGCGACACGCTGTACTTCTCGATCCTGCGCGAGGAGTGGCCGGCGGTTCGCGCCGGGCTCGAGGACCGCCTGCGCGGCTGACCCCGTGCGGCTGGCCGTGTACCGGCCATGGCCGGCGGTTCGCGCCGGGCTCGAGGAGCGCCTGCGCGGTTGAGCCCGTGCGGCTGGCCGTGTCCCGGGCCGGACCGTGCCGGCACGCGTACCGCCCAGGAGGAGACCCGGCCAGGGGAGGATGCCGCGGAGTCGCTCGGTCCTCCCGTCGCGGGTTCTCCTCCCGTCCCGGGCGCGACCGTGGCATCCGGGCAGCTCCTCGGCGCGTCCCCGCACGCGCTCTGCAAGACTTCTGACGTGAGCGACGACACGACGGCGAGCGAGCCGAAGACCCGCAGAACGGCCCGAGTCCTCGTCTTCGACGAGGACGGGGCGCTTCTGCTGATGAAGCAGCACTGGGGCCGCCGCGTGCGTCCCGCGCGCTGGCTGACGGTCGGCGGGGGCATCGACCCCGGAGAGGATGCCGCGACCGCTGCCGTGCGCGAACTGCACGAGGAGACGGGTCTCCGGGTGGATGGCGTGGGCGAGCCGGTCGCCTTCCGCGACATCGAGCTCCCCCCGGCCGAGGAGTACGAGCGCCGTACGGCGGTGTACTTCGTGCTGCGCACCTCGCGCTTCGAGATCGCCCGGGATGCCTGGACCGCCAGTGAGCAGGACGACATCGTCGACGTGCGCTGGTTCACGCCGGCGGAGCTCGCCGCGTCGGACGACGCCTTCGATCCCGAAGACGTGCGGGGCATCGTGGCCGGCCTCGGATCGGTCGATCCCGTCTGACGACGCGGTCCCGGCTGCGGCGGGGTAACGGTCCGTCGCCGTGTAAGCTCTCCTGTTGGAAGTGTGTCCGAGCGGCCTAAGGAGCATGGCTGGAATCCATGTAGGCGGGGTAACTCGCCTCGCAGGTTCAAATCCTGTCACTTCCGCCACCCGATGAGCCTCACCCCGCAGGGGGTGGGGCTCATCGCCTTTCCCTTGGCGCCCCGCCCCGGATGCCGATTACCCTCCTCTCGGCGGGCCCAGCGCCGTCAGCTGCCGACGGTCTCGCGCTCCGCCTCGACCGCACCCGGGCGCACGACGAGCGAGCGCGGGAACAGGCTCGCCACCAGGCGCCGCGTCCGTGAGGCATCCGCTCGCAGACGAACGCGGATTCGGTCGACCGCGGCGACCAGGGCGGGTCCGCTCGCGGGGTCCACGGCGTCTTCGGCGTAGCTGACGCGTTCCACCGCCGAACGCAGCACACCGACGTCGTCGGCGTCGACGCCGTGATCGCTCGTCAGACGCGCGGCGAAGGCGCGGGGCGACTCGGCTCCGGAGGCCGGGATGCCGAGGTCCACCGCCTCCTCCTGCAGGGCCCGCCACGCCGAGACGGGGTCGCCCGCGCCGGCGGCCGTGAGCCGGCGACGACGCCGCAACACCCGCACGACCGAGGGTGCGAACACCAGCAGCGCGAACGCGAGGGCGACCAGAGTCGGCGCGACCCACGTCGTCGACGACCGTTGTCCGGCGGAGACGCCGGGGCCGTCCTGCTCGCCCAGGTCGGGGCGCCCGGCCTGCGACGGCGCCGTCGAGGGCTGCGCGTCGGGGGAGGCGGCATCCTGCTCGGGGGTGTCGGTCGTCCCCGATCCGCCCGAACCCGATCCGGACGCGAAGTTCGTCGGCACGCCGAGGCTGTTGGTGGGTTCGAAGGGCACCCATCCGATGCCCTCGAACGACACCTCGGGCCACGCGTGCAACTGGCTGGAGCTCACCGTGTACTCGGTGCCGCCCTGTTGCGCGGTGCTCGACGCGGTTCCCGGGAGGTAGCCGATGACGATGCGCGCGGGGATGCCGAGCGAGCGGGCCATCACGGCGAAGGCGGAGGCGTAGTGCACGCAATAGCCCGCGCGCACCTCGAGGAAGTCGGCGACGGCATCCACTCCCGCGCCGTCGAAGCCCGACTCGACGGGGGCGTCGAGCGAGTAGCGGAACTCGCTGCTGCGGAACCACGTCTGCAATGCCAGCAGTTGGTCGTAGGGGGACTGCGCGCCCGCGGTGACCTCGCGCGCGGTGTCACCGATGACGGCGGGCACGTCGTCCGGCAACGACGTCAGCGACGGGTCGAGACCGGGTCCCCCCACCGCGCTCGAGCGGATCTGCTCGAGCGTCGGCCGCGGCACGTCGGCCTGCACCTCGTAGACCTGCTCGCGGGTGGACCCCGCGCGCGTGACGACCGTGCGGTTCTGCGGCATCCCGAGCCAGTCCCCGGTGAGTCCGGTCACGGTGGAGGCGGGGTAGGGCACCGGCAGCCACGGACTGTCGAGCTGGTCGACGGTCACCGTGGTGTCGTAGTCCTCGACGGTCACGCCCTCGGCGACGGCGACCGGGTCGAATACGGCGCCCTCGGCCTGAACGGGCACGGTGTCGGAGCTGTCGGGTTGCCACACGGCGCCGTCGAAGCGCGAGAGGGTCACCGCTCGGAGGTACGGAGCCGTGGGTGCCGTCGTGCGCACGGAGAGCACCTCGACCTCGCGCGGTTGACGCAGGTCGTTGCCGAGCTCGAGGTTGGGGTTGATGGTCGTGCCGATGCCGCCGCTGCCCCCGGTCGCGAAGCGCAGATCCGGTTGGGGCAGGAGCGGGGTGGCGACCACCGCGACGATCACGGCGACGGCGGCGACGCCCAGAGCGGTCGCCGAGACACCCCGCACGCGCGGGGACTCCGATCGCGACGACGCGGTCGCCGCGCGGGCGCGCGTGTCGATGCGCAGCAGGAACAGCAGCGCCGCCGCCAGCAGCACGAATCCCGCGATGTCGATGTCGGAGGGGATGGCGATCGTGGGGATCAACGACACCGCGACCAGGCCGACACCGGCCAGCAGCGGCATCCGGGCGGTCAGCACGACGTGGTCGAGCACCACCGCGAGGCCGGCGATGGCGCCGACCAACAGGAACGACAGACCCGTCTGCGCGTCCACCGGCGCGACACCGACACGGATCTCCTCCGACGCCGCGGCCAGCAGGTCGGGCACCGACGCCAACGTCGCCGGGGTGGGGATGACCCCGAGCAGGGCGGTGGAGCGGCCGAAGATCGCCGTCAGCAGCACGATGCCCACCGCGACCTCGATGACGCTCGCGAGCACCGCCGGCAGTCGTCCGACGCGTACGAGCAGTCCCGCCCCGAGGACGGCGGCCGTGACGAACACGGCCCCCGCGACCCACGGCCCCGGGGCGATGACCGAGAACACCGGTAGCAGGGCACTCGCGATCGCGGCGAACAGTCCGATGGTCAGAAGCATCGCGTCGCGCCGCCGTCGCGGGGTGCGCAGCACCGTGACGTCAGCTGTCGACACGGGCGTACCCCTCTTCCATCGCGTCGTCCCACGCCGCAGCCACGTCGCCCCCGGGCCACAGGACGGCGGCCTTCCATCCTCCGGCCCGCAGGCCCTCGATCTCTGCCCGCTCGGCGACCACGAGCAGCACCGGCAGCGCCGAGTGGTGGGCCACGGCCCCCAGTGCGGTGCGGTCGTCGGGTTCGAGCGTGCCCGTGATCACCACGACGGGACCCGTCAGGGCGGCGGCGGATGCCGGCACCACGCGGCGTGCGGGATCGTCGGTACGAGCGCGCAGGGTGGCGAAACCGGCCGCTGCGGCCCGCGCTTCTCCGTCGTCGCCGCCCTCAACCGGATCGATCAGCAGACTGCCGTCGCTGTCGACGACGTCGACGGTGTACCCCTCGTGCACGAGGCGCGCGATGACCGAGACGCAGGCCGTCACCGCCGTCTCGAAGGCCTCATCGGCGCCCGGGGCGCTCGCTGCGAGCGGGGTCCATCGCGAGAGCGCGCGGTCGAGCACCACCGTGGCCGCCGGGCTCGATTCCTGCTCCTCCTGGCGCACCATGAGGGTGTCGCGGTGAGCGGTCGCGCGCCAGTGGATGCGGCGCATCGAGTCACCCGGGGCGTACGGGCGCGCGACGAGGTTGTCAGACCCCTGCCCCAGCTGCAGCGTCGTCGTCTGCCGGCCGCCACCGGCCTCGCCCGAGGCGCGGGGAAGCGGGGCGAGGTCGACGATGGCGGGCGCGACCGTCACGGGCGTCGTGCGTCCCAGAGCGAGGCGTCGCCGCAGCAGTCCGAACGGATCGGTGGTCGTCACCTCGAGGGGCCCCAGAGCATGGATGCCACGCGTCACGCCGACCATGTCGTAGCGCACCTGCACGGAGGCGCCGGTGCCCGACAGTGCCGACCCGGTGGCCGGAGAGGTGCCCTCAGCGCGGCCCGCGAGGCCCGGGGGAAGAGCATCGGACCACCGGCCCGGGCCGCTCGGCAGGGCGCTGCGCATCCCCGCTCGCACGGTCACCGTCGCGGTGCCGCCGACCTCGGGGACGTCGGGGGAGACGACGCGGGTGACGGCGCCCCCACCGCGCGTGAGCAGGAGGGCGATCGCCGCGGCCACCAGGAGGGCTGTCAGCAGGGTCGCGAAATACAGCAGCTCCGGGATGCCGGCTCGTTCGGCGATCATGAACGCCGCGGCCGCGAGCAGCAGCGCCCCCGTCCCGCGCAGGGTGAAGGGCCACCGGCGTCGCACCACCGACCTCACGGACGCGGCGCGAGGGGCACCCGCACGCTCGCGGCGATACGCTCGAGCGCCTCGACCACGACGGCGGCCCCGGCTCGCCCGCCCGCGGCGGACCGGTTCGGGATCAGGCGGTGCGCGAAAACCGGCGACAGCAGCTCGGTGATGTCGTCGGGGATCACATACGAGCGGGCGTCGAGCGCGGCGCGCACCTTCGCCGCGCGCACGAGCTGCAGGGTCGCGCGCGGGCTCGCGCCGAGACGGATGTCGGGGTGGCTGCGCGTGGCCTGCGCGAGGGCGACGACGTACTCCTCGAGCGCGGGGGCGAGGTGCACGCCGCGCGCCCAGGCGATCATCGCGGTGACCTCTCGTGCCGAGGCGACCGGGGTCAGGCCGTCGAGCGGGTTGACCGCGTCGCGCTGGCGGAGCATGAGCGCTTCGGCCGCGGCATCCGGGTACCCCATCGAGATGCGCATGAGGAACCGGTCGCGCTGCGCCTCGGGGAGGGCGTAGGTGCCCTCCATCTCGAACGGGTTCTGGGTCGCGACGACGAGGAACGGCGAGGGGAGCACGTGCGTGCGTCCGTCGACGGTCACCTGGCGCTCTTCCATCGCCTCGAGCAGCGACGACTGCGTCTTAGGGGAGGAGCGGTTGATCTCGTCTGCGATGACGATGTGGGCGAACACCGCGCCGGGCGTGAACTCGAAGTGCCGCTGCACCGGATTGAACACCGATACGCCGGTGATGTCACCCGGCAGGAGATCGGGGGTGAACTGGATGCGACGCACGTCGGCGTCGATCGTGGCCGCCAGCGCCCGGGCGAGCATCGTCTTGCCGACTCCCGGCACGTCTTCGATGAGCAGGTGTCCCTCGGCGAGGAGGGCGATGAGGGCGCTGCGCACGGCGTGCGGCTTGCCGTCGATGACCTGCCCCACCGAGGCGAGGATCTTCCCGGTCAGGCGGGCGAACTCGTCCGCGTCGAGCGGGGCGTCCAGCACCCCTCGGGCGGGGGCGGAATCGCTGCGGCGCAGCCGCGATGCCGCTTCGGGCGTGACCGTCTCGTCCATGGCATCCCTTGTCTCGCGGGGCAGAGGTGTGTCGCGGGTAGAGGCGCCCCCTTGCAACCGTGACCTGATCGTAACCCGCGCTGCGGGCACCGGGGCTCGATTGCGCAGGACGTTCAGGCGTCACTCGGCGTATGCACCGGCCCCTAGGATCGGGGAGCGTTGGTCCACCCGAGGAGCCCCGCGAATGTCCGAAGCCACCCCGTCCCTTCCCGCTTACACGCACGTGCTCGCCGTCGACATCGGCGGCACCAAAGTCGATGCGGCCCTCGTCTCCCTCGACGGCGAGGTCGTTCGCGAGAGCGTCTCGCGGCGGACGACCGGGCGGAAGGCCGACCGCGACGAGGTCGCGCGCCATGTCCGGGAGGCCGCGATCGCAGCCCTTGCCGCCGCCCCCGACGCCCGAGTCGGCGCGATCGGCGTCGGCAGCGCCGGCCCGGTCGACCTGCCCTCGCGCTCGGTGTCGCCGCTGAACCTCCCGCTGGCCGCGGGCCTGGCCATCGATGACGTGCTCGCGGGCCTCGTCGACGGCCCGATCCATCTCGCCCTCGACGGCACGTGCATCGCGCTCGCCGAGCACTGGCGGGGTGCCCTGGTCGGCTGCGATGACGCCATGGCGATCGTGGTGTCGACGGGCGTGGGCGGCGGATTCGTCATGGGCGGGCAGCCGACCACGGGTGCGAGCGGTAACGCCGGGCACCTGGGTCAGATCTTCGTGCGCACGATCGAGGGCGACGAAGTCGTGGCATCCACTCTCGAGGCCGTCGCCGCCGGCCCCGGCACGGTCGCGTGGGCCCGCGCACAGGGCTGGGAGGGCGAGACGGGGCTCGACCTCGCCGCCTCGCACGCGGCCGGCGACCCCATCGCCCTCGCGGCCGTATCGCGTTCGGCCACCGCCGTCGGTCAGGCCATCGCCTCGGCCGCGACCCTGTGCGACCTCGAGGCCGTCGCCATCGCCGGCGGTTTCTCGCACGTGGCGCCCGATTACATCGATCAGGTGCGCGAGGCAGCCCAGGCGGCGTCGTTGCACGCGTACGCGCGTCGCTGCCGTGTGGTCGGTTCCGGCCTCGACGGCGACGGCCCGTTGTTGGGGGCCGCCGCCCTCGCTCTGCAGTCCTGACGCGCAGCCTCCTCCCCGCAGGGCGGCACGGCGCCCCGCAGGCGGCCCGGCGCCCCGCAGGGCAGCCCTGCGCCCCGGCAGGGCGGGCGTACCCTGAATGGCGAGGGCCGCGCCGCGGACCGGCGAACGAAGGCGGGGGCCATGCGTACGGGATCCAACCTGCCCGCGGTGGGTGAGTACAACCAGACGCTGGTGCTCGACCTGATCCGCCGCTCGCCCGAGGGGCTCAGCCGGGTGGAACTCTCCGCCCGCACAGGTCTGAGCGCCCAGACGTTGAGCAACGTCACCCGGCGTCTCGCCGACGAGGGGCTCATCGTCGAGGCGGGCAAGGTCATCTCGGGCCCCGGCAAGCCCCGGACGCTGCTGAAGCTCGACCCCCGCTCCCGCTTCGCGGTGGGGGTGCACCTCGACCCCGTCGTCGACACGATCGTCGTCGTCGATATGGCGGGCGAGGTCATCGTGCACGACGAGATCCCGCGCACACCTCACGCCACCCCCGCCGAATTGGTGGATGCCGTGGGCGCTGCCGTCGACACGATCGTCGAGCGCGCGGGCATCTCCCGCGATCTCGTGCTCGGTGTGGGTGTGGCCGCTCCCGGCCCCTTCGACGCCCGGGGCGGGCGCCTGCTCGACCCTCCCCTCCTGCCGCAGTGGCACAACGTCAACGTCCGCGAGGACCTCGGCGCGGTGACCGGGCTGCCGGTCCTCGTCGAGAAGGACGTCACCGCGGCGATGATCGGTGAAATGTGGTTCGACCGCTCCGACCGGCTGGCCGACGCGATGTTCCTGTACTACGGCGCCGGCGTGGGGCTCGGCGTGGCCATCGCCGGTGCGCCGGTGCGCGGGCGTACGGGCAACGCCGGCGGCATCGCCCACGTCGTCGTCGACCCCGACGGACCGCGATGCGCGTGCGGGTCGCGAGGGTGCCTCGGTGTGTCGATCGAGCCGCGCGTGCTCCTCGCCGAAGCCGGGTACGACCCGGGCGACGCGGGGGACACGCGCCCCCACCTCGACCGCCTGGTCGACGGTGCGCGCCGGGGCGACTCGCGGGCGGTGGAGGTGCTGGAGCGCGCGGGGGAGCGGATCGCGCGCGCCCTCGTAGTGACCAACAACCTCCTCGACGTCGACGAGGTCGTGCTCGGCGGCCCGGTCTGGGAGCGTCTCGCCGGGGTGCTCGGTGACACGGTGGCCGCCCGGGTGGCCAGCGATCCGGTGTCGACCTCGACGCGGGCGATCGTGGTCCGCCGCTCTCTCGTCGGCCTCGATGTGGCCGCGGTGGGCGCCGCCTGTCTCCTGCTCGACGGCGCGTTCGCGGCGCGACCCGCTCGCATGATGATCGCCCTCTGAGGCGTTTTTCCGCGGTTCACAGGCGTCCGTGGCTGGATCGTTACCGAGAGGACCACACGCGGACTTGCCGAGTTAGTCCATTTGATTTATAAAAGTTCCTGGCGACGCGGTGTCTCCACCCGAGCAAGGGAGCTTCCATGAAGAAACTGACGATGGCGAGCGGTCTTCTGACCGCCACCGCCCTGACCGTGGCTCTGGCCGGCTGCTCCGGCGGCAGCGCCGACGCGGGCGACAGCACGACCATCCGAGTGGCCTACCAGACCACGGCGACCTTCAACGCGATGCAGACGCTGATGGAGACGGCGAAGGAGCAGTACGAGGCCGCGCACGAGGGCATGACCGTCGAGCTCGTCCCGATCCAGGCCGAGGGCGCCGACTACTACACGAAGCTCGCGCTGATGAACAAGTCGGCCAGCACCGCTCCTGACGTGCAGTACGAAGACACGTTCAAGATCCAGTCCGACGCGGCCGCCGGCTACCTGCTGCCCCTCGACGACTACCTGGCCTCATGGGAGGACTGGTCGCAGTTCGCCGAGGGCGCCCAGCAGGCCGGCCTCGGTCCCGACGGCAAGACCTACGGCGTCTCGCTCGGAACCGACACCCGAGGCCTCTGGTACAACAAGGCCATCTTCAGCGCCGCCGGCATCTCGGTGCCGTGGCAGCCGAAGACCTGGGACGATGTGCTCTCCGCCGCCGAGAAGGTCAAGGCGTCGAACCCAGACGTCATCCCGCTCAACGTCTACTCGGGCAAGACCGCCGGTGAGGCAGCGTCGATGCAGGGCCTCGAGATGCTGCTCTACGGCACCGAGGACACCCTCTACGACACCGACAGCAAGAAGTGGGTCGTCGGCAGCCAGGGCTTCAAGGACTCGCTGCAGTTCGTCTCCGACGTCTACCAGGGCGGCCTCGGCCCGTCGCTGCAGCAGGCTCTCGACCCCAACATCTTCACCAGCGTGACCGCCGACTGGCTGCCCTCGGGCAAGCTCGCGATGGCGCTCGACGGCTCATGGCAGTCTGCCGCGTGGGTCGAAGGCGGTTCGGCCGCGTGGCCCGAGTGGAGCGACGCCCTCGGCATCGCCGCCATGCCGACCCAGGACGGCCAGGCTCCCGGCTCGACGAGCATGTCGGGTGGCTGGACCCTCGCCATCGGCAAGAACACCAAGAACGCCGACGCCGCGTGGGACTTCCTCTCGACCGCGGTGAACAAGGACAACGCCACCGCCTACGGCATCGACAACAGCCAGATCGCCGTGCGCGCCGACGTCGCCGAGTCCAGCGAGTACCTCGACGCCAACCCGAGCTTCGAGACCTTCTCGAGCTTCGTCGACACCACGCACTTCCGTCCCGCGACCGAGGACTACGACAAGATCTCGAACCAGATCCAGGTCGCCATGGAGGCCGTCATGACCGGTCAGTCCAGCGTCTCGGACGCTGCCGCCGCCTACGACCAGGCCGTCATCGGCATCGTCGGCGAAGAGAACACCCAGAAGGGCTGACCGTGACCGCCCTGGCTTCCACCGGGGCGACCGGAACCGGCCGGGGGTCGCGCGTGAAGACGCGCGGCCTCCGGTCGTCGGCCCGGGCGCTCCCCCTTCTCCCCGCAGCCCTTCTGCTCGCGGTGTTCCTGCTCGGACCGATCCTCGTGTCGCTGTGGGGTTCGCTCACCAACGCCACCCTCTCGGGTTCGACGGCCGTCGCGAGCGAGTTCATCGGACTCGACAACTACACCCAGCTCTTCAAGGCCCCCGACTTCCCCGTCTCGGTCATCAACACGATCGTCTTCGTGTTCTTCTCCGCCGTCATCGGGCAGAACGTGCTCGGCCTCGCCCTGGCGCTCATGATGCGCTCGGGCAACCGCGTCGTCACCGCGGTCGTCGGCACCATCGTCGTCACGGCGTGGGTGCTCCCCGAGATCGTCGCGGCGTTCGCCGCGTACGCGTTCTTCCGCGATAACGGCACCCTCAACGGCATCCTCGCCCTCTTCGGCGCGGAACCGGTGAGCTGGTTGTTCACGATGCCCGTGCTCATGGTGATCTTCGCGAACATCTGGCGTGGCACGGCGTTCTCGATGATGGTCTACTCCGCGGCCCTCGCCGACGTGCCGCCCGAGATCACCGAGGCCGCCGAGGTCGACGGCGCGAGTGGCATCAAGCGCCTCATCTTCATCACCATCCCCATGATCCGCTCCACCATCGGCACCAACTCGATGATCGTGACCCTGCAGACCCTCTCGGTCTTCACACTGATCTTCGTCATGACCGGCGGTGGCCCCGGCAACGCGAGCACGACCCTGCCGATCCTCGCCTACCAGCAGGGTCTGAAATTCGGGGAGCTGGGCTACGGCACGGCCATCGCCACGATCATGCTGCTCATCGGTGCGGTGTTCTCGTTCTTCTACGTCCGCGCGCTGCGCGAGGAGGTCTCGTCGTGAGTGCCACCACCACACTCCCCGAAGTGACGGGTCGCAGCCGGTCCGTCTCGCGGGCCCCGAAGAAGACCAAGGCGTCTCTGTCGTCGCCGCGCACGCGCGCGCTGAGCGTGCTGAGCAACACGCTGCTGATCGTCGTCGGCATCCTGTTCGTCGTCCCGCTCATCTGGCTCGTCACGGCGTCGCTCGACGCGCAGCCGACGCTGGCGATCAAGATGCCCGAGGTCGTCACGCTCGACAACTTCGCGGCCGTGATGAAGCCCGACCTGCTGTTTCTGCCGCTGTGGAACAGCGTGCTGCTCGCGGGCGGCACGGCCGTCGCCACCGTCGTGCTCGCGTCGCTGGCCGCGTACCCGCTGTCGCGATACAAGATGCGCGTCGGCAAGCCCTTCCTCTATGCGGTGCTCTTCGGCACGTGCCTTCCGATCACCGCGATCATGGTGCCGGTCTACAGCCTGTTCGTGCAGCTGAACCTCATCGACTCCATCGGGGGCACGATCCTCTTCCTCACCGCGAGCGCCCTGCCGATCGCGATCTGGATGATGAAGAACTTCATGGACGGTGTGCCCGTCGAGCTCGAGCACGCGGCCTGGATGGACGGCGCGGGCTCCCTGCGCACGCTCGTGCAGATCGTGCTGCCGCTCATGCGTCCCGGGATCGCCGTGGTGTTCATCTTCACGTTCATCCAGGCGTGGGGGAACTTCTTCGTGCCCTTCGTGCTGCTGCTCAGCCCCGACTACCAGCCGGCCGCCGTCAGCATCTTCAACTTCTTCGGGTCGTTCGGGGCGGTGGCCTACGGCCAGCTCGCGGCCTATTCGATCGTCTACTCCCTGCCCGTCCTCGGCCTGTACGTGCTCGTGCAGCGCGGACTCGGCGGCCCGTCGGCTCTCGCCGGCGCGGTCAAGGGCTGACTCGTCCCCCCAGACAAGGAACATTTCATGCATGACCGCACCGCGCTCACCGAGATGCGCATCGACCGTTTCATCCGCGAGCGCCTCGCCCCGGCCGTCTATCGCGCCCGCCGTCCCCTGACCGTCTCCGCGTGGGAGGCGCCCGGCGAGCCCGTTCCCTTCGACGAGGCTCGGGATGCCGATTACCGCCCCTTCACGATCGGAACGCCGTGGGGCCGGGCGTGGGGGACCACGTGGTTCGCCGTCTCCGGCGAGGTCCCCGCCGACTGGCGCGACGCCGACGGCGCCCTGCCCGAAGGTACGGTCGCCGAGCTCGTCGTCGACCTCGGCTTCACGGCCGGCCAGAGCGGCTTCCAGTGCGAGGCGCTGATCTGGAACCGCGAGGGCGCCCCCATCAAGGGCATCTCACCCTTCAACAACGCCACCCCCGCGGCCATCGACGCCGAGGGACGTGTCGACGTGCTCGTGGAGGCCGCCTCCAACCCCGATGTGGGCAGCCTCTTCACGTTCGAGCCCACGGCGGTGGGCGATCCCGCCACCGCCGGCGACGCGCCTCTCTACACGCTCCGCGAGATGTCGATCGGCCTGCGCGACATGGCGGTGTGGGACCTGCTTCAGGACTTCCGCCTGCTCCACGGGCTGATCGCCGAGCTCGATGCGACCTCCGCCCGCCGCGCGACCCTGATCGAGGGGATGGATGCCGCGATCGACGCAGTCGATCCCCACGACGTCGCCGGCACGGCACAGGCCGGTCGCGACGTGCTGGCCCCTCTGCTGGCCGCGCCCGCGGCATCCAGTGCCCACGTGCTGCACGCGGTCGGTCACGCCCACATCGATTCCGCGTGGCTCTGGCCCGTGCGCGAGACCGCCCGAAAGGTCTCACGCACGTTCAGCAACGTGCTCTCACTCATGGACGAAGACCCCGGGTTCGTCTTCGCGAGCTCCTCGGCGCAGCAGTTCGCGTGGATGAAGGAGCACTACCCGGCCCTCTGGGAGCGGCTGAAGGCCCGCGTCGCCGAGGGGCGCTTCGTGCCCGTGGGCGGCATGTGGGTCGAGTCCGATACCAACATGGTCGGCGGCGAGGCGATGGCCCGCCAGTTCGTGGAGGGCAAGACGTTCTTCCTCGACGAGTTCGGCATCGACACCGAAGAGGTATGGCTGCCCGACTCGTTCGGCTACAGCGGCGCCCTGCCGCAGATCATGAAGGCCGCGGGTGCCCGCTGGTTCCTCACGCAGAAGATCTCCTGGAACGAGACCAACCGCATCCCGCACCACACCTTCCGCTGGGAGGGCATCGACGGCTCGCGCATCTTCACGCACTTCCCGCCCGTCGACAAGTACAACTCCGAGGTGACCGCGGCCGACCTCGCGCACGCCGAGCGCAACTTCGCCGACAAAGGCCGCGCCCGCACCTCGCTGCTTCCCTACGGCTTCGGCGACGGCGGCGGCGGGCCCACCCGAGAGATGACCGCGACGATCGCCCGCACGCACTCCCTCGAGGGTGCCCCGATCGTGAAGCACTCCACCCCGCGGGAGTTCTTCGAGACGGCCGAGGCCGAATACGCCGATCCCGCCGTCTGGGCGGGGGAGCTGTACCTCGAGTTCCACCGCGGCACCTACACGAGCCAACTGCGCACCAAGCAGGGCAACCGTCGCAGCGAGCACCTGCTGCGCGAGGCGGAGCTGTGGGCGGCCACGGCGACCGTGCGCACGGGAGCGGCCTATCCGGCCGAGACGTTCCAGCGGCTGTGGCGTCTGGTCTTGCTGCAGCAGTTCCACGACATCCTGCCCGGCACCTCGATCGCCTGGGTGCACCGGGACGCCGAGCGCAACTACGAAGCGATCGCGGCCGAGCTCGAGCAGGTCATCTCCGCCAGTCTCCGCGCCCTCGTCGGCACGGGTGACCGTGCGATCGTCGCCAATGCGGCCCCGCACCGCCGCGCCGGGGCTCCGGCCCTCGCGATCGCCCCGGCGACCCCCGCGGCCGACGTCGCCCCGCGCGTCGAGGGCGAGGGTTTCGTCCTCGACAACGGCATCGTCCGCGCCGAGATCGACGGCCGCGGGCTGATCGTCTCGCTCGTGGATCTGGCATCCGGGAGAGAGGTCGTTCCCGCGGGCCGGACCGCCGGCCTCTTCGAGGTGTTCCGTGACACCCCCACCCAGTGGGACGCGTGGGACATCGACGAGACCTACCGCCGTCATGCGACGCCTCTCGACTCCGCCGACAGCGTGCGGGTCGACGGCGACGCGATCGTCGTCGAGCGCACCGTCGGCGACTCCACGATCGGCCAGCGCATCGCTCTCGCCGAAGGCTCCCGCACGGTGCGCCTGTCGCTCGACGTCGACTGGCATGAGCGGCAGAAGCTGCTCAAGCTCGGCGTTCCCGTCGACGTGCACACCGACCGGGCGGCATCCGAGATCCAGTTCGGGCACATCGTGCGCCCGACGCACACGAACACGTCGTGGGACTCGGCGCGCTTCGAGACCGCCGCGCACCGCTGGGTGCGCGTGGCCGAGCCGGGCTTCGGCGTCGCCGTGACGAACGACTCCACCTACGGACACGACATCACCCGCCACGAACGCGAGGCCGGTGGCACGTACTCCCTGGTGCGGCTGTCGATCATCCGTTCGGCGATGTTCCCCGACCCGGGCCAGGATCAGGGCGCGCATCACCTCGAGGTCGGCATCGTCGTGGGAGCCGACGTGGTCGACGCGGTCGCCGAGGGCTATCGCACCAATCTGCCGACGCGCGTGGTGACGGATGCCGCCGAGACCATGGTCGCGCCTCTGGTCGCGATCGACGTGCCCGGCGTCGTCGTCGAGGCCGTCAAGCTCGCGCAGGACGGCTCGGGCGACGTGGTCGTGCGGCTGTACGAGGCGCTGGGCGAGCGGACGCGGGCGCACCTCGAGGCGGGCTTCGACGTGTCGGGCGTCACGGAGACCGACCTGCTCGAGCGCGAGGTCGACGCCGCGGCGGTGACGAGCGTCTCGGGCGGCGCCGTCGAGCTCGACCTGCGTCCGTTCCAGCTTGTGACGCTGCGGCTGAAGCGCTGACCGCCGGCGCCCGCGGGCGCGAACGAGACCGGTGCGACCGGGGAGCGCGACGCCCCCGGTCGCACCGTCGTACGCCCGCCGCGCCCGTTCCGTGGCGCGTGCGCGTCACCGCTTGGTGGGGGCGCCGCTCCTGTTCCTCCGCTGGTCTCTGCCGCGCCCTTCGGCGCGCGGGAGGAGATTCCGGGAGCGGAGGAGGGTTGCCGTGGGCACGGTCCTCCGTTCCCGGTTTCTCCTCGGCTGCGTGTCGTGTCGCGCCGGCGCGTGACCGGCGGAGGACGGGGGTGCGGGGAGGAGGGATGCGGCGGCGGCTTCCTCCACTCGTCCCGGGTCCTCCCCTCGTCGCGGCCGACGCCGTGCGTTGAGCGGCCGAAGCGTTGCCGTGGCCTCCGCGCGACCGGGGTCACACGGCCGCGACCGCCATCAGGACCACGGATGCCGCCATCGCGGCGATCTGGGCCCGATCGAGCCGCGCCGGCATCTTCAGCACGGCCGCAAGAGACAAGCCGACGTACCCGATCACAGCGCCCGCGAGCACGGGTCCGAGCCCCGGACCATGCGCGTGGGACGCGGCGGGCCCGCCCATGCCGAGCTGCAGCGCGGCCATCACCACCATCCCCAGGGTGGTGTGCGCGGTCATCAGCGCGGACACCCTCGGTGCCCGCTTCTGACGCGGCCGCCGCCAGATGGCGAGGGCCAGCGCGGCCGCGAGCAGGACCACCGTCCAGTACACCGGCGCGACGAGGCCCGCCACCGCCGCATCCAGCATCGCCAGCAGCATGAGCACGGATGCCGCGACCTCGGGCGGCCGCACCCGCGCGCGGTCGGCTGCCAGACAGCAGGCGCCGACCGCGGCGGGCGCGACCGCCCAGGCGTGGAGGATCTCGCTCATCGCCTCAGCAGTGGCATCCGGAAGCGGGCTCGTCGGACGCGTGGGGACCGTGCCCGTGCGCGTCCGTGTGGGCCATCGGGGCGCAGTGCGTGCTCGCCGGTGCCGGCACGTTGAGCACCGGGTTGCGCTCGAAGAAGTTGTAGGGCTTCAACGTGAACTTCGCGTAATCCATCGGCATGACCGGCCAGTCCTCGTTACGCGGGAAGTGCGTCAGGCCGAAGGTGTGCCAGAGCACGACGTCCTCGCCCACGAGCGGCTCGTCGCCCTCGATGAAGGCCGGGATGCCGGCACCGCCCGGGTGCTGGTTGACGAAATCGCCGGCGGCGTAGCGCTCGTCGGGGTCGTACTTCGTCACGAACAGGTTCTTCGTGGCGAAGGCGGCGCGCGCGGCGATCGAGGAGTCGTCGTCGGCGAGCAGCACGGGCGTCTCGGTGGGGAAGAGCATGTACGACGTCGCCTGCCCGCGCTCGGTGGTCTTCTCGGTCGAGGCGATCTGCCAGACACGGCTGACCGCGCCGTCGGCGAGACGACCCGAGACTTTCTCGGAAGTGATCGCCGTCACCTTCTTGGTGAAGGCGTTGCCGGCGGGGTTGGTCGCCGAGATCGGCACGCGCACCGCGTCGATCTCGTTGACGACATTCGCCACGCCGTCGACGGTCATGTCGAGCCGGGCCGAGAAGAGGTGCTGGTGGTAGGGGGCGCCGAGTCCCGGTGCCACCTCCGACGCGTAGGGGTAGCCCTCGCCCGGGTAGGCCGACGTGAACAGGATGCCGGTGAGCTTCGCCTCGCATTCGATCGTGCCGTCGAGGTAGAGGTACCAGTAGAAGCCGTAGTCGTAGTTGCCCACGGTGGTGAAGAACGAGATGACCAGGCGGCGGGCCCGGCGGACCTCGCTCGCTCCGGTGAAGATGTCGGTGTGCTTCCAGAGGGTGCCGAAGTCCTCCTCGTGCATGCACACCGCGTTGCGGACGGTGCGCGGCATCCCGTTCTCGTCCGACAGCACGGCGTCGACGTAGGTGATGTCGCCGACGCAGTCGCATCCGAGTTCGAGCTCGTTCGTGTAGCGGCCGAACAGGTACTCGCCGGTGTCGAAGTAGTTCTGCCAGAACCGGTTCGGGGCGGGGTCGGCGTAGGGCACGACCATCTCGCTGATCGAACCGCGGTACATCACCGGGCGCCCCGCGAACGAGAGTTGACGCAGGATCAGGCCCTCGCGGGTGTCGAAGCCGATGCGCAGATCCCACTCGCCCCACGTGACGTGCTCGCCGTCGACGGCGAAGCTCGACCCCTCGGGCTGGGTGATGACGATGGGCTTCAGGCCCTCCAGCGCCGGGCCCTGCAACTCGGGGTCGTCGTAGTTGCCGTGCGTCTCGGGCACGGTGAAACCGGGGGTGTCGACGACCTCGATCACGCGGCGGTCGGCGACGTCGATGTAGGCGGTGAGGCCGTCGACGGGGTGGGCCCACGGGTGGTCGGCGGGGTGATCCTGCCGGAACGCGAAGGTGCGCAGCACCCGTCGACCCACCTCGTTCTCGTAGCCGTAGTGCCCCGCCGACAGCGGTACGAGCACGACGTCGGCGGTGGTCAGGCCCCGCGCGGCGAGGGCGGAGACCCAGACCTCGCTCTCGTTCGCGATGACGCCGACCTCCTCGAACTCCGCGTCGAGGATGGGGAGTTGTCCGTCGGAGCCGTCGAGCTCGGTCTCGCGCAGCACGGCGCCCGACGCGAGCGAGACGACGAGGTCGAGCGAGTGCGCCGTGCGCAGGTTCAGCAGCTGCACGCGGGCGCGGCGCTCGGGCGACGGAGCCTCACCGCGCTCCCACGCCAGCACCGCGCCCTTGGGGGCCTCTTCGAGGCCGACGTACGCGAAGCGGGTGGCTTCGTCGACGCCGGGAAGGCCGGCGACGATGGCGTGGACGGCGGTGATCTCGGCGGAGGTGAGGGAGGCGAGGGGGTGGGCGGGCGCGGCGGGGGCGACGAAAGCGGTGGCGGTCGGATCGGTGAGGGTCATGGTGTCTCTCTCGGGTGGAACGGTCGGAACGGGGTCGGGGGGAACAGCGGCGCCGGATGCCGCGGCGTCGGGGGAGGCGCCGCGGGCGCCGCGGCATCCGGAATCACCCGGCGATGGTGTCGGTGAGCTTCGCGTAGGCGGCGGGGCGCCGGCGACGGATCCACGCCGCTTGCGCGTATCCGAGCAGCGGGAAGACGACGACGAGTCCGAGCAGCGACCACGTCACGGCGCCGAAGACCGGAGCCCCGTCGCCGTCGACGTCGCCGACCATGATCGGGAAGTAGACGACGATGATCACCGCCGACGCCAGCAGCCCCAGGAAGCCCAGCGCGGGGGCGACGATCGTGTTCCACACCCGGCGATCGGCGCGGGTGCGGGCGAAGTAGACGATCACCGCGACAGAGGTCGCCGCCATCAGCACCGCGATGGCGAGGGTCGCCACCCCGGCGAACCACGTGAACACCTGCAGCAGCGGGTCGAGGTTCAGCACGGCGAACACCACCGTGAGCACGCCCGCGGTCGCGGTCTGCACGATCGACGAGACGTGGGGCGACAGGTGGCGCGCGTGCACGGCGCCCACGCGGTCGGGCAGCACCCCCGCGCCCGCCATCGCGTGCTGATAGCGGGTGAGCACGTTGTGGAACGACAGCACGCACGCGAACATCGACGTCAGCAGCAGCACGTTGACGACGATCTCGCCTACGGTGCCGAGATAGATCGCGACGGTGCGGAGCATGAGGGTGCCGGGATCGGCGGCGGCCTCCATGATCCCGCCGGGCCCCCAGGCCATCACCAGGCCCCACGAGGCCAGCGTGTAGAAGATGCCGATGCCGATGACCGCGCCGTACGTGGCCCGGGGGATGGTGCGGTCGGGATCGCGCGCTTCGTCGCGGAAGATGGCCGTCGCCTCGAATCCGATGAAGGCCGCGATGGCGAACATGAGACCCACGCCCGGGGAGCCGCTGAAGACGTTGGCCGGCTCGAAGGGGGCGGCGCTCAACCCTTCGGGTCCGCCGTTCACCACCACGGCGGCGACGAGCGCCAGCACGATGGCGACCTCGGCCACCAGCAGCACGCCGAGCACCTTGCTCGAGAGGTCGATGTGCCGGTAGCCCAGGATGCCGACGAGTCCGACGGTCAACAGCGCGTAGAGCCACCACGCCACCGCGGGTCCGCCGAGCGACACGACGGTGATGCTCAAGAGGTAGCCGATGTAGCCGTACACCGACACCTGGATGGTCGTGTAGGTCAGCATCGCCGTCCACGCGGCGGCGAGGCCCGACGGCCGGCCCAGGCCGTAGCCGATGTAGGTGAAGAAGGCGCCGGGCCGCGGCACGTGCCGGGTCATCGCGGCCAAGCCCACCGCGAACAGCAGCAGGATGACGGCGCTGACGGCGTACAGCGTCGGGAAGCCCGCACCGTTTCCGATCAGGATGCCGAGGGGGGCGGCGCCGCCGACGACGGTGAGCGGTGAGGCCGCGGCGACGACCATGAAGACGATGGCGGTGACGCCGAGGGAGCCCTGCAGGGTCCGCTTCGCCGACGCCGCCACCCCCTGCGATTCGAGTTGGGTCATATCGGTTCCTCCGGGTTCGGGTGTGCAACCGACAGTGCTCCTCCGCCGTTGCGCGACCGTGAGGGGCGCGTGAAGGTGTCGTTCCCGCGACTGAGACCGACGGCGGCGGTCGTCTCATTCGGGGGACACGCCCCTGAAACACGGGTGTCGCCGAGCCGCAACCGCCGCGGCGTACCGTCGGCTCATCCCGACGGAGATGACATGACCGCACTCTCCCGCGCCATCGCGCGGCCCGCTCCCGTCGCCGGCTTCGGCGAGCGCTCGCCGTTGCACGGCCTGGAGCGGCGGCGCATCGGGGTCCTCGACCTGGCGGCGCAGTCGGTGGCAGCCGTGGCTCCCGCGGCCGCCGCGACCACGGTGGTGCTGCTGGTGGCCGGGGTGGCACCGGGCATGACCGTGGCGGCCATCGTCGCCGCAGCGGTGCTGAGCCTGGGCGTCGCCCGCACTGTCGCGCAGTTCGCGAGACGGTTCGCCGCGGCCGGCGGGCTGTACACCTACACGGCCCGCGGCCTCGGAACCCGCGCGGGTCTGGCCGCCGGAGCCGCGATCGTCACGGGCTACGCGGCCGTGGCCATGTTCGCCCTGCTCGGCGGCGCCTACTACGGCACGTACTTGCTCGCCGGGCTCTGGCCCGCGCTCGATCGACCGCTCGTCGCGGCGGGTGCCGTCGTCGTCGAGACGGCGATCGTGGCGTTCGTGCTCGTCCGCGGCATCCATGTGTCGGCGCGCGTCGCTCTCGTCGTGGAGGTGCTGTCGGTGGCGCTCATCGTGGTTCTGCTCGGAGTCCTCCTGCTGTACGTCGGCCCGCTCGACGTCGGTTCGGTGCTCGCGATGCCCTCGACGGGCGGCGAGGCCGTCGCCCTCGCCGCCGGAGCGGTCGTCGCCGTCACCGCGTTCGTCGGGTTCGAGTCGGCCACGACGCTGGGGGTCGAGGCCGTCTCGCCGTTGCGCAACGTTCCGCGGGCGATCACGGGCACCGTCGTCATCTCGGGTGCGCTTTTCGTGCTCGCGGCCGTGACGCAGGTCGCGGGGTTCGATGCGCTGGGGGCTGACCTCGCCGCGTCCGCCTCGCCGCTGAACGACCTCGCCGCCGCCTACGGCCTGGGCGGGTGGGGGGTCATCGCCGACGTCGGCATCGCCGCGTCGTTCGTCGCGTGCGCCATCGGCTCCACCACCGCGCTCGTACGCGTGCTGTTCGCGCTGAGCCGCGACGGTGTGCTCCCGACGCGCTTCGGCGCCACGCACCGGCGCTTCGGCACGCCCGCGGCCGCCGTCTCTCTCGCCCTCCCGCTCATCGCGGCCGTGCCGCTGCTGCTGATGGGCGGAGGTGTCGACATGCGTGACGCCATGCACGCGACACTGTCGGTCGGGGCCGCGGGCTACATCGTCGCCTACATCCTGGTGTGCGTGGCCGCCCCGGTGTTCCTGCGCCGGATCGGCGAGCTCACGCTTCTCCCGACGGTCGTAGCCGCCTTCTCGGCCGCGGCCCTCACGGCGGCCCTGATCGCGTTCTTCGTCGACGACACCGCGACCGGGGGCGTGGGCCTCGCCGTGGTCAGCGTGATCGCGGTGGTGTTCGGGGTGATCGTGATCGTGCTGCGGCGACGGCACGGGTCGGGATCGATCGGCGCGTACGACGAGCCGACCGCGTCCGAGGTCCTCGGGGGAGTGCCGTCGCCGAGGCCGTCGAGCGATGCGTGAGCGCACGGCGCCGGCGCTCAGCGCTCGCCAACCGGGCGCCGTGCACTCGGCGCTGTCGGTGCTGGAGGCCGTCGCGCACCTCGGGGCGGGCGTCACCGCGCAACGCCTATCGGCCGAGCTGGGTCTGCCGCGCGCGACGACCTACCGGCTGCTGAACCTGCTGGTCGAAGACGAGTTCCTCGTGCGCACTCCGGATCTCGCGGGTTTCGCGCTGGGGGCCAAGGTCGCGCAGTTGGCCGCGGTGGCCGCTCCGCCCGTGCGCCTGTCGTCGGCCGCGCGGGCGGTGGTCGACGACGCCCGTCACCGTGTGCGCGGCGGAGTGCACGTCGTCCTCTTCGTCAATGGACGCATCGTGGTCGTCGATGCCGACCCCGACTTCCCGCTGTCCGACCACGCCCGTCTCACGCGGGAGCCGGGGCGCTTCGCGCTCGGGCGCCTGATGCTGGTCGACGATCCCTCCGCGCAGAGCGCGGCCGCCGAGGCCGCCCGTGCGGATCTCGCGCGGTGGGGGGCGACGCGCCAGAGCGGCGAGCTGGCGGCGGCTTCCGGCTGTCTGGCGGTTCCCTTGCGTGACGACGCGGGTCGACTCGCGGGGGCGCTGGGCTTCTCGGGACCACGTCATCGCGTCGACGAGCCCGACACGGTGCTGGCGGCCCTGCGTCCGGCAGCCGACGCCCTCGCTCCGCTCGTGGTGTGACGGGCGTCCGCGCCCGGTACTCGACCCGCCCGGTGCTCTCCGCCCTATGCCGCGGGCGGGACGAGCGCCGCGGGTCGGGTAGGCTGTACTCGGCTCTCCGCGTGGCGGCATCCAGGCCAACTCCCCCAGGACGGAAACGTAGCAAGGGTAACCAGGCTCTACCGGGTGCGCGGAGGGTCTTTTTCTTTGCCCGCGGAGGGATGTCGAACCCTCAGCCCCGGGCGAAGGGCCCCTCGAGTACGGCCCACTGCAGCAGCATGATCGTCTTCGCGTCCTGGATCGAGCCGTTGCGAATCATCGTCAGCGCGTCGTCGATGTGATGTTCGATGATCTCGATCTCCTCGCCCTCTTCGACGAGGCCGCCGCGGTCGCCGCGTCGCGTGGAGCCGTCGTAGGCCGCAGCGAAGAAGTGCAGTCGCTCGGTCACCGACCCCGGACTCATGTAGACGTCGAAGACGTGTTGCACGTCGTCGACGCGCACACCGGTCTCCTCTTCGGCCTCGCGACGGATCGCCGTGACCGGGTCGTCGTCGTCGAGCAGCCCCGCGGCCGTCTCGATGAGCATGCCGTCGGGGTGATCGTTCACGTAGACCGGATAGCGGAACTGCCGGGTGAGCAGCACGGTGCGCCGCGTGGGGTCGTAGAGGAGGACCGTCGCGCCGTTGCCCCGGTCGTAGGTCTCGCGCTTCTGGGTGACCCACTCCCCGTCGTCGCCGCGGTAACGGTACGTCGTGGCGCGCAGCACGTGCCAGCCGGCGGCCAGCAACTCGACGTCATCGACGATCACCCGTGGGTTGCGGTCGAGGTCGCGACCGGTCAGGTGCAGGCCGCTCCGGCCGCGGTGGTCGGGGACGGTGGTGCCGGGGAGGGGAGCCGAGGGGGTCACGCTCGCGAGCCTAGACGCGCGGCACCCCTGATCACTCGACGACGAAACAACCCCCGAGCGATGTCGGGCCCCCGCAATAGGCTGGGGCACGTGACGCAGAGCATCTACATCACGTCGGCAGAAGGTCATTCGGGCAAGTCCTCCGTGGCGCTGGGCGTGCTCGACGCGCTCAGCCGCGTCACGCCGCGCGCGGGGGTGTTCCGGCCGATCGCGCGTTCCACCGCCGAGCGCGACTACGTGCTCGAGATGCTGCTCGACCACGACAGCGTCGACCTCGCGTACGACGACTGCGTCGGCGTCACCTACGACGACGTGCGCGACGACGCCGATGCGGCGCTCGCGCGCATCGTCGAGCGCTACAAGGCGGTCGAGGCGCAGTGCGACGCCGTCGTCATCATCGGCAGCGACTACACCGACGTGGGCAGCCCCGCCGAGCTCGCGTACAACGCCCGCATCGCCGCCAACCTCGGGGCGCCGGTACTGCTCGTGCTCGGAGGCCGCGCGCAGCAGGGACACAGCGAGACGCTGGGCCTATCCGTGGCCCGCACCCCGCAAGAGGTCGGGCAGATCGCCTCGCTCGCCATCTCCGAGTTGCAGCACGAGCGCGCGGCGTTGTTCGCGGTGATCGCCAACCGCGCCGACGCCGATCTCCTCGACGAGGTCGTGGCATCCGTGCGTCACGTCGTCGACACCGCGGTAGTCGACTCCGCCGTCGCGGGCGGGTCCGCCGAGCGACGCAACGTGCCGGTGTGGGCGCTGCCCGAAGACCGCTTCCTCATCGCCCCCTCGATGCGCGGCGTGCTGCGCTCGGTCGAGGGCGAGCTGATCAAGGGCGATCCGGCGCTGCTCACCCGTGAAGTGCTGGGCGTCGTGGTCGCGGGCATGTCGATGGTCAACGTGCTGCCGCGTCTGAAGGAATCCGCGGTCGTCGTGATCCCCGCCGACCGCACCGAAGTGCTGCTGGCAGCCCTGCTCGCCAACGCCTCGGGCACTTTCCCCTCGCTCGCGGGCATCGTGCTCAACGGCGGGTTCGAGCTGCCCGACGCGATCGTGCGCCTCATCGACGGCCTCGGCTCGCCCCTGCCGATCATCGCCACCGACCTCGGCACCTATGACACCGCCGTGCGCATCATGAACACCCGCGGGCGCCTCGCCGCCGACTCCCAGCACCGCTACGACACCGCCCTCGCGCTGTTCGAGCGCCACGTCGACACCGAGCAGCTCACCCGCGAGCTGGGCGTCGCGCGCCCGAGCGTGGTCACCCCGCTGATGTTCGAGTACGGCCTCGTCGACCGCGCCCGCACCGACAAGCGCCGCATCGTCCTCCCCGAGGGAAGCGATGACCGGGTGCTCCGCGCCGCGGCCACCGTGCTCGCGCGCGGCATCGCCGATCTGACCATCCTCGGCGAGCCGATCGAGGTGCGCGGGCGGGCGATCGAGCTCGGTATCGACATCCGTGATGCCGAGGTGCTCAGCCCCTTCGACGCCGTGTACGTCGAGAAGTTCGCCACCGAATACGCGCGGCTGCGCGCCCACAAGGGCGTCACCCACGCCCAGGCCGCCGACACGGTCACCGACGTGTCGTACTTCGGCACCCTCATGGTGCACCTGGGTCTCGCCGACGGCATGGTCTCGGGTGCGGCGCACACCACGGCCCACACCATCCGGCCGGCCTTCGAGATCATCAAGACCGCCCCGGGCGTCTCGGTCGTCTCGAGCGTCTTCCTGATGGCGCTCGCCGACCGTGTGCTCGTCTACGGCGACTGCGCCGTCATCCCCGACCCCACCAGCGAGCAGCTCGCCGACATCGCGGTCTCGTCGGCGGCGACGGCCGAGCAGTTCGGTATCGACCCCCGCGTGGCGATGCTGTCGTACTCGACGGGCGAGTCCGGCACGGGCGCCGACGTCGAGAAGGTGCGCAGCGCCACCGCTCTCGTGCGCGAACGGGCCCCCGAACTGCTGGTCGAAGGGCCCATCCAGTACGACGCGGCCGCCGACGCGGCCGTCGCACGGGCCAAGATGCCCGGCTCCGCGGTGGCCGGACGCGCGACGGTGTTCGTCTTCCCCGATCTGAACACCGGCAACAACACCTACAAGGCCGTGCAGCGCTCCGCGGGCGCGGTGGCCATCGGTCCCGTCCTGCAGGGCCTGAACAAGCCCATCAACGACCTTTCGCGCGGCGCGCTCGTCGACGACATCGTCAACACCATCGCGATCACGGCGATCCAGGCTCAGGGAAGCCCGGCCACCGAGGCTCCCGCAGAAAGGAGCGCGTCGTGAGCGTCGTCCTCGTCGTCAACAGCGGTTCGTCGTCGTTCAAGTACCAGCTGCTCGACATGGAGCACGAGCACGTGCTCGCATCCGGGCTGGTCGAGCGCATCGGCGAACCCTCGACGGGCTCTGGGTCCGGGGGGACGGCGACGCACACCGTCAAGGCGGCCGCGCTGGCCGACGCCGACGGCCCCGCGCCGACCGTGACCGACGCCACGTACACGATCGAGCGCGAGATCCCCGACCACACCGCGGGGTTCGCCGTCATGCTCGAGGCCTTCGCCGCGCACGGCCCCTCTCTCGAGGAGCGGGCTCCCGTCGCCGTCGGGCACCGCGTCGTGCACGGCGGAGCGCGCTTCTTCGAGCCCACCGTCGTCACCCCGCTCGTCGAGATCAACATCGACGAGCTTTCGGTGCTCGCACCGCTTCACAACCCGGCCAACCTGGCCGGCATCGTCGCGGCCAAGAAGGCGTTCCCCGACGTCCCCCACGTCGCGGTCTTCGACACCGCGTTCCATCAGTCGCTCGCGCCCGAGGCCTATACGTACGCCATCGACCGCGAGGTCGCCGAAGCCCATCGCATCCGTCGCTACGGCTTCCACGGCACGAGTCACAAGTTCGTCAGCGAGGCCGCTGCCGCCTTCGTGGGGCGGCCGCTGGGCGAGCTCAAGCAGATCGTCTTCCATCTCGGCAACGGCGCATCGGTCGCCGCGATCGAGGGGGGCCGATCCATCGACACGTCGATGGGCCTCACCCCGCTCGAGGGCCTCGTGATGGGCACCCGCTCGGGCGACCTCGACCCGGCGGTGCTCCTGCAGCTGGCGCGTCGCGCCGACATGTCGACCGCCGATCTCGACACCCTCCTCAACAAGCGTTCGGGCCTGCTGGGCCTCGCCGGGGTGTCCGACATGCGCGACATCGGAGAGCGACGCGACGCCGGCGACCCGGCCGCCCAGCTCGCCTTCGATGTCTACATCCACCGCCTCCGTGCTTACGCGGGCGCCTATCTCGCTCAGCTCGACGGTGTCGACGTCATCTCGTTCACGGCCGGTGTGGGCGAGAACGCGGCCGCCGTGCGGGCTGAGGCGATGGCCACGCTCGGATTCGCCGGCGTCGAGATCGATCCCGAGCGCAACGCCCGCCGCGAGCGCGGCATCCGTCGCATCTCCACCGACGCCTCGCGCGTCGAGGTCCTCGTGGTGCCCACCGACGAAGAACTCGAGATCGCCCGGCAGACGCTGTCGGTCACGGCCTGACGCCGGACCAGCCCGACGATCGATCCGGCCGGTGGCAGCCGTCAGACGCCGGCCAGCGCCATATGCACTTGATAGCGGTCGCCGCGGTACCACGACGTGACGTGTTCGACGGGGATGCCGCTCGCGCGCGACGTGCGCCGGAACACCAGCACCGCCGACCCCGGGACGACGTCGAGCGAGGTGGCGGTGTCGCCGCTGACGGTCTCCGCCCACACCGTCTGCTCGGCGGCGTCGATGCGCACGCCGTATCGCTCCGCGAGCACGCCGTAGAGGGATCCGCTCAGTTCCCGTTCGCCGAGGTCCGGTGCGACGCGAGGCGAGTACCAGCCGAGTTCGAGAGCCATCGGGATGCCGTTGGCCAGACGCAGGCGCTCGATGCACCAGGCCGTCTCGCCGTCGTTCAGCGCGAGAGCTGCGCGAACGTCGAGCGGCGGCACGGCTGATTCGATGTGCCGCACGAGCGTCGTCGCCACCATGCCGCGGCGGCGCATGTCTTCGGTGAAGGAGGCGAGGTGCAGGTGCGACTGCACACGTTCGCCCGCGACGAAGGTGCCCTTCCCCTGCACGGTGTAGAGCTTCTGCTCCTCGATGAGCTGACGCAGCGCCTCGCGGACGGTCGCGCGGCTGACGCCGTGTCGGGCGGAGAGCTCTCGCTCCGATGGGATGACCGCGTGCGCGGGCCACGTGGTGCCGATGTCCGAGAGGAGGATGGCGCGCAGCTGGGCGTGCTTGGGGACGGGTCCGGGCGTGACGGCGGCGGTCGGGGCGTCGGCCTCGCGGAGACGGGTCATGACGACGTCGGCTTTCGGTGTTGACACGGTCGGCTCCGGCGACTACTTTCACTGGTACGTACCAGTACGACCCAGCGAGCAGACCATGGGGCGGGCAAGTGTTTCACCTCCCAGCCTATGCGCGTTCGGTGGTGCGTACCGCTGACCCGCCGTCTCATCGAGGAGTGTCCATGCCCGACATCCTGTCCCCGCTCGTGGGAACCGTCCTTCCGTTGTCGGCCGTTCCCGACCCGCTCTTCGCGCAGGGCGCGATGGGGCCCGGTGTCGCGATCGACCCGCCGGCCGAGGTGGTCGATGCGGTCGCCCCCATCGACGGCACCCTCCTGCAGGTGTTCCCGCACGCCTTCGTCGTCGTCGCCGACGACGGACTCGCCGTCCTCGTGCACCTGGGCCTCGACACCGTCCAGCTCCAGGGGCAGGGCTTCACGGCCTTCGCGGCCAAGGGCGACCGCGTGAGCGCGGGCACCCCGGTCATCGCCTACGACGTCCCCGCCATCCGCGCCGCGGGGCTCTCCAGCGTGGTCCCGGTCGTGGTGCTCGAGCGCTCGGCTGACGAGGTCACGGTCGTAGGCGCCGAGGGCGCCGAGGTCCTGCCCGGCGCCCGGCTCCTGTCCGTCTGATCCACTCCTTCACCGTCGAGAGAGAACCCTCCATGACCGCCACCGCCCCCGTCGCCCGCCGCCGCATCCCTGGATTCGCCCAGATGCAGCGCCTCGGCAAGAGCCTGATGCTGCCCATTGCCGTGCTGCCCGCGGCCGGCATCCTGCTCCGACTCGGCCAACCCGACCTGCTCGGTCGGATCGACCTGCCGGTCATCGGCCCGTTCTTCCAGGCGATGAGCGCCGCGGGAGGCGCACTCTTCGACAACCTGGGGCTGCTGTTCGCGGTCGGTGTCGCCATCGGCTTCGCCAAGAAGGCCGACGGCTCCACCGCGCTCTCGGCCGTGGTCGGATACCTCGTGCTGGCGAATGTCTTCACGGTGATGTCGCCGGTCGTGCTCGCGGGTCAGACGACGGCGGCCGGCGACCAGGTGCAGATCAACTACAGCGTCTTCGGCGGCATCGTCATCGGGCTGCTCACCGCGTGGCTGTTCGATCGGTATCACACCATCGAACTGCCCTCTTATCTCGGCTTCTTCGGCGGACGCCGGTTCGTTCCCATCGTCGTCTCGCTTGCGAGCCTCGTCGTCGCATTCGGGCTGAGCTACTTCTACCCGATCTTCAACACCGGGCTCTCGGGCCTGGGAGCGTTCATCGGCGGCACCGGCGCGATCGGGGCCTTCGTCTACGGCTTCACCAACCGCATGCTGATCCCGGTGGGTCTGCATCACATCCTCAACTCCTACGTCTGGTTCCTGCAGGGGTCGTACACCGAGAGCGACGGCAGCGTCGTCACGGGGGAGCTCACGCGTTTCGCCGCGGGGGATCCCACCGCCGGGGCGCTCACCGCGGGGTTCTACCCCGTGCTCATGTTCGGTCTTCCGGCCGCGGCGCTCGCGATGATCCACCTCGCCAACCCCTCGCAGCGGAAGGCGGCCATCGGCATCCTGGGCGCGGCGGGCCTGACGGCCTTCCTCACCGGCGTCACGGAGCCGCTCGAGTTCGCCTTCATGTTCGCCGCATTCCCGCTGTACGTCGTCCACGCGCTGCTCACGGGCATCTCGCTCGCGGTGGCCTACCTGCTCGACATCCACCTCGGCTTCTCGTTCTCGGCGGGCCTGTTCGACCTGCTCCTCTACGGCACCGCCCCTGCGGCCAACAACGTCTGGCTCCTGGTGGTCATGGGCGTGGTCTACTTCGCCGTCTACTACCTGCTGTTCCGCTTCGTCATCAAGAAGTGGAACCTGCGTACCCCCGGTCGTGAGGACCTCTCCGCCCCGACGGGGGATGCTCCCGCGGTGGACGCCGACACCACCGGCTCCGTGGCGGGCGCATCGCAGCCGGTCACGGCATCCGCCTCCGAGACGCGCGCCGCATCGGCCGCGGCGGTCGCGGAGCCGTCGACGACGGAGCAGCTGATCGCCGCGTTCGGCGGCCGCGACAACCTCGTGCACGTCGACGCGTGCATCACGCGACTGCGCATGGAGGTCGCCGACCGCGCCCTCGTCGACCATGCGCGTCTCAAGCAGCTCGGTGCCGCCGGTGTGCTGGAGGTGGGCGACAACGTCCAGGCCGTATTCGGCCCCCGCGCGGAGGCGCTGAAGAACGACATCCTCGAGGCGCTCTGATGGAGGTCGTCGTCGTCGAGACCCCCGAAGAGGCGGCGCGCGTCGTCGCCGACGCCTACACCGCCCTCCTCGAGCGGACGCCCACGGCGGTGCTGGGCCTGGCCACCGGCTCGACCCCGCTGCCGATCTACCGCGAGCTCGCGCGCCGTCACCGCGAGGAGGGGCTCAGCTTCGCCGAGGCGCGGGCGTTCCTGCTCGACGAATACGTGGGCCTGCCCCCCGGGCACCCCGAGAGGTACCGCGAGTTCATCCGCGCCGAACTCGAGCAGCATGTCGACTTCGCACTCGGAGCGATCGTCGGACCGGGGGATCTCGATGCCGCCCCCCTCGACGCGGGGCCGGTGTACGAACGGATGATCCGGGATGCCGGGGGCATCGATCTGCAGATCCTCGGCATCGGATCCGACGGGCACCTCGCCTTCAACATGCCGATGTCGAGCCTGGCCAGCCGCACCCGCGTGAAGACCCTCACCACGCGCACCCGACAGGACAACGCGCGCTTCTTCGGCGGCGATGTCGAGCAGGTCCCCACCCACTGCCTCACACAGGGGCTGGCCACGATCCTCGACAGCCGCCACGCCGTCATGCTCGGCTTCGGCCGCGCCAAGGCGCAGGCGGTTCGCGAGGCCGTCGAGGGTCCGCTGTCGTCGCGGTGGCCGGCGTCGGTGCTGCAGCTCCACCCGCACGCGACCGTCGTGGTCGATGAGGATGCCGCCCGCCAGCTCGCCTTCGTCGATTACTACCGCACGACCTACGCCGGCAAGCCGGTGGGACAGGGGCTGTGATGCGCCTGCGGGCCGCTCGCGCCCTGATCGGCGGAGCGTTCGTGGGTCCCGTCGTCATCGAGGTCGCCGCCGGACGCATCGACCGCATCCGCCCCGCGACCGGGGACGAGAGCGTCGATCACGACGTCGTCGACGGGGTCGTGACGGCGGGCCTGCTCGACCTCCAGGTCAACGGCTCGTTCGGCGTCGATGTCGCGGGAGCCGACGAGTCCGGTTGGCAGACGCTCTTGACGGGTCTGGCCGCGCGCGGCGTGACCGGCATCGAGCCCACCGTCATCACCGCACCCCTGCCCGAGACCGTCACCGCCCTCGAGCGCGTGGGACGGGCGCGCGACGCCTTCGCCGACGAGCCCGTCGCCAGGATCCTCGGTACGCACCTCGAGGGGCCGTTCCTCTCGCCCGCGCGCAAAGGCGCTCACCGTGCCGAGTGCATGCTCATGCCCGAGCGATCGCACCTCGACACCCTGCTCGAACGCCCGGCGGCGCGCGACGCGCTACGCACGGTGACCCTTGCGCCGGAGCTGCCCGGCGCCCTCGCCGCCATTCGCCGTCTGACCGGCGAGGGGTACATCGTCGCGGTCGGCCACAGCGACGCCACCGCCGCGCAGGTGCACGCGGCGGGCGACGCGGGTGCCACCATGACCACGCACGTGTTCAACGCGCAGCGGCCGCTGAAGCCCCGCGAACCGGGCGTCCCCGGAGCCGTGCTGACGGACGACCGCTTCTTCGTGGGCACGATCATCGACGGGCAGCACCTCGAACCCCGCGTCGTCTCGCTCGTGCTCGCCGCGGCCGGTCGGCGTACCGTCGGCGTCACCGATGCGATCGCCACGGCGGGCCTCGACGCCGGCCAGTGGCTCGACTTCGGCGGGCAGCCGGTGGCCAACGACGAACACGGCCTGGGTCGTCGTCGCGACGGGACGATCGCCGGGGCCGGCATCGTCCTCGACGAGGGCGTGCGTCGCATGATCGGAGCCGGAATCGACCCCGCCGTCGTGCTGGCCGCCTGCACCGAGAACGCCGCGCGCTCGCTCGGGCGCTCCGACATCGGCCACGTCGCCGAGGGCGCGGTCGCCGACCTCGTGCAGTGGGATGCCGGATGGCATCCGTCGCAGGTCTGGATCGGCGGACGCGCGTTGTCGGTGCCGACCCGCTGACGCCCGGGCGCCGCACCCGCCAGTACGCTGGGGAGGCGGCGCTCCGGGCGCCCGCGCCACCGCACCCCGATCTGGAGCCCGCCGTGACCGACAGCCGCGACCTGCCCGACCTCACGACCTTCGAAGGCGTCCTGTTCGATCTCGACGGGGTGCTCACCCCCACCGCCGAGGTGCACATGCGGGCGTGGAAAGAAATGTTCGACGAGCTCTTCACCGCGTGGCGGATCGAGCCGGCGTACACCGATCGCGACTACTTCGAGTACGTCGACGGCAAGAAGCGCTACGACGGCGTCGCCTCGCTCCTGCGCAGCCGCGACGTCGAGGTGCCCTGGGGAGACCCCTCCGACGACCCGTCCGAAGACACCGTCTGCGGCGTCGGCAACCGCAAGAACGTGGTTTTCTCGCGCATCCTGCGCAGCGAGGGCATCCAGCCCTACCCGGGCTCGATCGCCCTGCTCGACGTGCTGCAAGCCGCGGGCACGCCGATCGCCGTCGTCTCCAGTTCCAAGAACGCCGTCGAGGTGCTCGAGGCCGCCGGCATCCGCGACCGGTTCCCCGTCGTCATGGACGGCGTGGTCGCCGAGCGCGACCACCTGGCATCCAAGCCCGCCCCCGACGTGTTCGCCGAGGCCGCCCGCATGCTGGGCGTCGACCCGGCCCGCTCGGCCGCCGTCGAAGACGCCCTGAGCGGGGTGCGCTCCGCTGCGGCGGCCGGCTACGTCGTCGTGGTCGGCGTCGATCGAGGTGTCGGTGCCGACGACCTGGCCGCCGCCGGTGCGACGGTGGTCGTCGACGACCTCGCCGCGTTCGTAGACTGAGCCGTCGCCTGCACGCGACACCCCCTCGCCGTCCCCGAGCGGCGAACCCGAGCTCCACCCGCACGAGCGGCATGCCGCCGTCTCGCGCCGACTCAGAACCGGCCACCGGAAGGCACCCCCGATGATCGATCGCGATCGCTTCCCCGTCGACGAGTGGCGCCTCGTCGAAACGCAGTTCTCGCTCGACGACGTGGGGGTCACCGAAACCCTCTTCGCCGTCGGCAACGGCTATCTCGGCCTGCGCGGCAACTCGATCGAGGGCCGGTTCGCCCTCGAGCAGGGCACCTACATCAACGGGTTCCACGAGACGTTCCCCATCCGCCACGCCGAGCAGGCCTACGGCTTCGCCGAGGTCGGCCAGACCATCATCAACGCGCCCGACGCCAAGGTTCTGCGCGTCTACGTCGACGACGAGCCGCTCTCGCTCGACGTCGCCGACGTCCGCGAGTACGAGCGCGTGCTCGACATGCGCCAGGGGATCCTGCGCCGGAGCCTGCTGTGGGTCACCCCCTCGGGCAAGCGCGTGCGCATCGAAGACGAGCGCTTCGTCTCGTACGACGAGAAGCACCTCGCCGTGCTGCGGCTCACCGTGACCGTGCTCGACGCCGACGCGCCCGTCACCGTCAGCAGCCAGCTGCTGAACCGGCAAGACGGCGAGGGCATCTACGGCGGCTCGCCGATGGCGTCCCGGAAGGCCGGATTCGACCCGCGGAAGACCGAGAAGCTCAGCGATCGGGTGCTGCAGCCGCGCGAGTACTGGCAGGACGGCGATCGCTCGGCCCTGAGCTACGAGGTCAGCGAGTCGAACATGACGCTCGCGGTCATCGCCGACCACCTCATCGACACGCAGAACGAGTACACCGCGCGGCGACTCATCGAGCCCGACATCGCCAAGAACGTCTACCGCGTGCAGGCGCGCGCGGGCGTCCCCACCACGATCACCAAGCTGGTCAGCTACCACACGTCGCGGGGCGTCCCCACGGGTGAACTGCTCGATCGGTGCCGCCGCACGCTCGACCGTGCGGTCGAGACGGGCATCGAGGGCCTGTTCGCCCAGCAGATCGACTGGTACGCCGACTTCTGGGAGCGCTCCGACGTGCGCATCGGCGGACACGGCGATCTGCAGCAGGCCACGCGCTGGTGCCTGTTCCAGCTCGCGCAGGCGGCGGCCCGCGCCGACGGCCAGGGCGTTCCCGCGAAGGGCGTGACCGGGTCGGGATACAGCGGGCACTACTTCTGGGACACCGAGGTGTACGTGCTGCCGTTCCTGGCGTACACGTCGCCCCTCTGGGCACGCAACGCCCTGCGCATGCGCTATCTGATGCTGCCCGCGGCGCGCAAGCGCGCTCACCAGCTCAACGAGGCCGGGGCGCTCTTCCCCTGGCGCACGATCAACGGCGAAGAGGCATCGGCCTACTACGCCGCCGGCACCGCGCAGTACCACATCAACGCAGACGTCGCCTTCGCCCTGGCGAAGTACGTGCGAGCCACGGGCGACGAGGAGTTCCTCGCCCGCGAGGGCGTGGACATCGCCGTCGACACCGCGCGCCTGTGGTCGACGCTGGGCTTCTGGCGCTCGAGCGACGCGGCCGACGACGGCGAGCACGATTCGTTCCACATCCACGGCGTGACGGGTCCCGACGAGTACACGACCGTCGTCAACGACAACCTCTTCACCAACGTGATGGCGCGCTTCAACCTGCGCTTCGCCGCCCGCACGGTCCGCTACCTCGCCGACAACGACCCCGACGCGTACGCGAACATGGCCGAGCGCATGAACCTCGACCCTTCCGAACCCGAACGCTGGGAGCGCGCCGCCGAGGCGATGCACATCCCCTTCAGCGAGGCCCTCGGCATCCACCCCCAAGACGCCGTGTTCCTCGAGCGCGAGATCTGGGACCTCGAGAACACCCCTCCCGACCAGCGCCCCCTGCTGCTGCACTTCCACCCGCTGGTCATCTACCGCTACCAGGTGCTCAAGCAGGCCGACGTGGTCCTTGCTCTGTTCCTGCAGGGCAATCACTTCACAGATGCCGAGAAGCTCGCCGACTTCGAGTACTACGACCCGCTGACCACCGGTGACTCGACGCTGTCGGCGGTCGTGCAGTCGATCCTGGCCGCCGAGGTGGGCTACCAGGACCTGGCTCTGGAGTACTTCCGTCAGGCCGCGTTCGTCGACCTCGGCGACCTGCACCACAATGCTGCCGACGGCGTGCACGTGGCGTCGGCCGGCGGTGTGTGGACGGCGCTCGTCAGCGGCTTCGGCGGTATGCGCGACCACTTCGGACGGCTCACATTCGATCCGCGCCTCCCCGCCGACTGGCCCGAGCTGTCGTACGTGCTGCACTGGCACGGGACGCGGCTCAACGTCACCCTCACGACGAACGCGCTCACGCTGCGTGCGGGGGAGGAAGGCGCGCCCGTCGCGTTCGCGGTGCGCGGTGTCGACTACACCGTCGCTCCCGGAGAGACGGTGCGCGTGGCGCTGCACGGGCAGGGTCCGGTGCGTCCGGGCCGCCCCTCGATCCGTCAGCTCGAGGGCTCGGTGCGCGAGGACGGCACGCTGCTGTCGGCGTCGGTGCCCATCGTCACGGCGACGATCCCGGTCGTGAACGACGACGACGGCCCCATCGCGGTCGGCCTCGACGGGGGTTTCTGACCCGCGCACGTGGCGGCTCCCTGCTCGGGGGGTCACCGCGTGCGGCGTTACCGGCGTGCCGCGTCTCCGGGCGTGAGGGGCGGGCGGTCGGGCCGTGAGGTGCGGGTGGCCGCGGATGCGCGAGGACGCCCGCGTCAGTGAGAGGCGGAGGGTCGGGGGCCGCGGGAGGACCTGGGTGCCTGTGGCGTCCTCCGTTCGTCCCTCGTCCTCCGCTAGCCCCGCGTCGCTGGGCGTTCGCCTCGCGCGGTCGCTGCGCCTTCGAGCCGCGCGGTCGCGGGGCCTGCGCTCGCGGCGCGTTGTCGAGACTTCTGACCCGGTCGGACGAGGCCGCGGAGGCGATGTCGGAGGGACGCCGTAGGCTGTTCGGGTGACGACAGCCCTGTACCGCCGATACCGCCCCGAGGCGTTCGGCGAGATGATCGGGCAGTCGCAGGTGACGGAGCCGCTGATGACCGCGCTGCGCAGCGATCGCGTGGGTCACGCGTACCTGTTCTCGGGTCCGCGCGGCTGCGGAAAGACCACGTCCGCCCGCATTCTCGCCCGTTGCCTCAACTGCGCAGCCGGCCCCACCGACACCCCCTGCGGCACATGCGACAGCTGCGTCGAGCTGGGTCGTGGCGGCGGCGGATCGCTCGACGTGGTCGAGATCGACGCGGCCAGCCACAACGGTGTCGACGACGCCCGCGATCTGCGCGAGCGCGCGATCTTCGCTCCCGCTCGTGACCGGTTCAAGATCTTCATCCTCGACGAGGCCCACATGGTCACGCAGCAGGGCTTCAACGCCCTGCTCAAGCTCGTCGAAGAGCCCCCCGCTCACGTGAAGTTCATCTTCGCCACCACCGAGCCCGAGAAGGTGCTGGGCACGATCCGCTCGCGCACGCACCACTACCCGTTCCGCCTCGTCCCGCCCGCGGCCATGCTCGAGTACGTCAACGAGCTGTGCGAGACCGAGGGGGTCGGGGTCGAAGCCGGTGTGCTGCCGCTCGTCGTGCGCGCCGGCGGCGGATCGCCCCGTGACACGCTCTCGCTTCTCGATCAGCTCATCGCCGGCTCCGACCCGTCGACAGGTTCGGGGACTGAACCGGCCGGCCACGTCCTCGTCCGCTACGAGCGGGCCGTCGCCCTGCTCGGTTACACCCACTCCGAGCTCCTCGACGAGGTCGTCGATGCATTCGCGTCGAACGACGGCGGGGGAGCCTTCGCCGCGGTCGACCGGGTCGTTCAGACCGGGCAAGATCCGCGCCGTTTCGTCGACGACCTGCTCGAGCGGCTCCGCGACCTCATCATCGTCGCGGCGACCGGCGCCGGGGCGTCCGCCGTGCTGCGCGGGGTGCCCGACGACGAACTCGAGCGCATGGCGCGTCAGGCGACGGCCTTCGGCGTCCATCGCCTCTCGCGCACGGCCGACCTCGTGGTGGCCGCGCTCGACGAGATGACGGGCGCCACCTCCCCGCGCCTGCAACTCGAACTGCTCGTCGCTCGCGTGCTCACCCACGCGGGGGTGTCGCAGGGCACCTCGCCCGCTGCGGCCCACGACCTCGAGGCGGCGCGCGGCACCACGTCGTCCGCGCCGCAGCTCGCTCCGGCCACCGGCCGACCCGCCTCACCCGCCGCCGACATCGCCGCACCCGGACGAACGGATGCCGCACCGGCGTCGCCGCGCGTCGCGACTCCGGCGATCGCGTCGCCCGGTGGGGCCGCGCCCCAGTCAGGTGCCTCGCGCGTGTCGCCTCCGCGCGTGGCTTCGCCGTCCGGCCCGTCGCCCTCCTTCGCGTCGACCGGGATCGCCTCTCCGGGTGCGTCGACCGCCGCTCCGGCCGCGCCTCGCGTCGCGGCGCCCGCCGTCGCCTCGCCGGGTGTCGCCACTTCGGGTGTCGCCACGCCGGCGATCGCGTCGCCCGGCGCAACCGCACCGCCCTCTTCCGCGCCGGCCACCGCTGCCGAGACCGTTTCGCCGGCTTCCCCGCAGCCGTCGGACGCATCCTCGCGTCCGTCGGAGGCACCCGCGCGTCCCGAGACGACGCCCGGGCGGGGCGCGTTCGACGACGACGCGCCGCCGCTCACCGACGACGACGCGCCGCCTCCGTTCGATGATCCCGAACCGGTGGCCGAGCCCGGGGGCCGCGGGCGAGCGCCCGCCCCACGAGCCGCTGCCGCCGACGCGCACCCGTTCGACACAGCGCCCACTCCCGAGACGACCGAGAACTCGGGCGCCGCGCCCACTCCCGACACCACGGCGAATTCCGGCCGCACTCCCGATCCCGCGGTTTCGGCGCCGCAGAAGGCGGCCGATCCCGACTCCACGGCGCCCGCGTCCGGCGACCTCGAACCGGCTGCGGCGCGGGCGCGTGCAGCCGCCGCACCGCCCACCGCCGCCGACGACACTGCACCGCCCGCCGCCGCCGACGACACTGCACCGCCCGCCGCCGCCGACGACACCGCACCGCCCGCCGCCGCCGACGACACTGCATCAGTTCCCGCGCCCGCGGCGTCGGAGGCAGCCACCGACGACGTCTCACCTCTCGAGGCCACCGCCCCGACCCCGCCGGTCACACCCGTCGGCCCGATCGAGCTCGGGCATCTTCGCGACGCATGGCCGGAGATCCTCGCCCAGCTCGAGGTCGCGAGCCGTGCGTCGTGGCTCGTCGTGTCGACGGCCACCGTGCGCGCCTTCGACGATGACGTGCTGACCCTGTCGTTCCGCGCCGCCGGCGACCTGAACGCCTTCAAGACGCGCACGCCCGACGGGGGTGCGAGCGAAGACCTGCGCCATGCCATCCAGACCGTGCTCGGCGTCCGCGTGAAGTATCTCGCGCGCCTCGACGGCGACGGTCCGGGGGGTTCCGGTCCCGGGGCACCGCCGCGCGGCCCCGCGGCCGGATCCGACGCCCCTCGCGGCGGGGCATCCGCGAGCGCTCCCTCCGCTCCACGATCGGCGGCGCCGTACACCGCATCGGTCACCGAGTGGGCTGTCGCCCCGATTCCGTCCGCCGACGTCGCCGGGGCAGGTGCCCCCACGACGGGCGCGCCCTCTGCCGCATCCCCCCTCGGCGGCCACACTGCGTCCGCCGGTCTCGCGTCGACGGCTCTGGCCGTCGACGACGAGCCCGACGAGGCCGCCGCGACGCCCGAGACCTTCGCCGTTCACCCCGGTGTGGTGCTCCCGCCGCGTGAGGTGACCCCCTCGGTGCCCGCACCCGACGAGGTCGACGACGACGACGTGATCCCGCCGGCCGACGATGTCGAGGCACCCCTGCCCCCCGTGGTCGTCCCGCGCATGGCCCCGCTCCGCGGCGGTGTCCAGCGGTACGGCGAGGCGGTCGTCCGCCAGGTGCTCAGTGCCACCTACGTGCGCGACGAGCCCTACGAGCCCCCGACGAGGTTCAGCTGATGTACGACGGCATCGTGCAAGACCTGATCGATGAGTTCGGCCGACTCCCGGGGATCGGCCCGAAGTCGGCGCAGCGCATCGCGTTCCACATCCTGCAGTCACCGTCATTCGATGTCTCACGCCTGTCCACGCTGCTCGGCGAGATCCGCGACAAGGTGAAGTTCTGCGAGATCTGCGGCAACGTGTCCGAGCAGGATCGCTGCTCGATCTGCCGCGACCCGCGACGCAATCCGGTCCTCATCTGCGTCGTCGAAGACGCGAAAGACGTCGCGGCGATCGAGCGCACGCGTGAGTTCCGCGGGCTGTACCACGTGCTCGGCGGGGCGATCAGCCCCATCGCCGGCATCGGCCCCGACGACCTGCGCATCACGCAACTCATGAAACGACTCGCAGACGGAACGGTGCAGGAAGTCATCCTCGCCACCAACCCCAACCTCGAGGGCGAGGCCACGGCCACCTACCTCAGCCGCCTGCTGCACACCCTCGAGATCCGCGTCACCCGCCTGGCATCCGGCCTGCCGGTCGGCGGCGACCTCGAATACGCCGACGAGGTCACCCTCGGTCGCGCATTCGAGGGTCGCCGCACGCTCTGACCGGTGTCACTCCTCGGGCCGGCAGACTCTTCCTCCGATCCCGACAGGCCCGTCCCGGTGCGCCCCGCGGCTCCGGCCGTTCCGCTGTGCACGACAGCGGGTCGTTTCACCGACACGCCGTGTCGGTCCGCCCTGTCGTGGCGTGTCGCCGGTGCCGTCCGTCGTTGTGCTTTGCCGCCACTCCGTTCGGCTAATCCGTGCACGACAGCGGGCCGTTGGACCGACACGCCCTGCCGCGGGGCCTGTTCGCGGCGCGTCGGGGGTGCCACCCGCCGTTGTGCACGACGAAGCGGCATCGCACCGACGCCGACGCCTCCGGCCGATCCGAAGCCTCGGCGACTACCCGCGCGCCCGCGCTCTGACCCGGGTGACGCTCGACAGCGTCGCGCGCACGGGCTGGCCGAGGTAGATGCCGAGCGAGGCCCCCACGGCGAGGGCGATGCCGATGGTCGCCGCGCCGGCGAGGGTCGTGACGCCGGTCATGAGCACGGCTGCGTCGTCGCCCGACTCCACGATGCCGAGCAGTCCGCGGAACACCGCGGCACCGGGCACGAGCGGAAGGATGGCGGCGGTCGTGATGGCCACCGACGGCACATGCAGGCGGTAGGCGACCACGATGCCCGCGAAGCTGCCGACGAATGCGCCCACACCGCTGGCGGCGGCCACCTCGAAGCCCAATGACGTCGCGCCCACGTACCCGGCCCACGCGACGAGGCTGAGGGCGGCGGAGACGACGATGATCCGGGTACCGGCGCCGTTGTAGACGGCGACGGCGATGGCGATCACGGCGGCGCCGACGAACTGCACGGTGAGGGGTCCCAGCGGCAGGGCGCTGGAGGGCGGCGACATGCCGAGCCCGATCACGCGCACGGTCTCGAGCCCGGCCAGGATGCCCAGCACCACACCGAGGGTCTGCGTCGTGAGTTCCAGGATGCGCCCGGTCGCCGTCAGCGCGAACCCGTCGATGGCATCCTGTGCCGCTCCCACCACGGTGAGCCCCGCGAGCATGAGGACGATCCCGGATGCCACGATCACCGACGGACGGATGTCTATGGCGGCATCCAGGCCGGTGTAGCGCAGCAGGGGAGAGAGGGCGGCGACGACGGTCAGCACGAAACCGCCCGCGATCTGCGCGAAGAAGTACGGCATTCGCGCACGGGCCATCACGTGCTGGGTCGTGGCGGCGAGGGCTGCGGCGATGAACGACAGCACCAGCGCGAGCCAGTTGGCGCCGAACATGATCGCGACGCCGGCGGCGAGCGACGCCTGCGAGACGATCACGATGGCCGGGCGGTAGCGGAACGGCAGTCGCCTGATCGCGCGGCAGCGGGTGATGGCGTCGTCGAGAGCGAGTCCGCCGGTGATTTCGGTGACCAGTGCCTGCAGGCGCTGCAACTTCGCGTGGTCGGGCACCGACCCGCGGACTACCCTCAGCAAGGTGGTCGGGTGGTTCGCCCCCGGGCGGCTGTGCGCGATGGTGATCGAGTTGTACGTCACGTCGACGTGCACGGGGTCGAGCCCGTACGCCCCGCACACGCGCACGATCGTCAGGGTCACCTCGTTCGCGGGTGCCCCGACGACGAGCATCGTCTCGCCGATGCGGATGGCGAGGTCGAGGATGCGGGTGGCCAGCGCCTCGTCGATGACCGGGAGGAGGGTCGTGTCGAGGGATGCCGCGTCGGCCGTATGGGTGAGGCGACGCAGCGAGGACAGCCAGTGGCCGGGGGTGAGCGGCATGTGATCGCTCCAGGGGGAGGGGGTGGAACCCGTCGATCCTAGTCGCGACCGCTCGGGAGTCGGCCCGGGGGCGCACGAGGTCGATCGCATGGCGGGGATGGTGGATCATGTACGGGCGCGTATACGCCGTTCCGTAAGATGAACCCTCGGGCGCGGCATCCGGGCGCCCCGTCGTGGTATTCCGACGCACGCCCCTCCCGGGAGTTCCCCTCATGGCTCTGATCGTCCAGAAGTACGGTGGCTCGTCCGTCGCCGACGCCGAGAGCATCAAGCGGGTCGCCAAGCGCATCGTCGACACGCGTCGCGCCGGTCACGAGGTCGTCGTCGCGGTCAGCGCCATGGGCGACACCACCGACGAGCTGCTCGATCTCGCGGCTCAGGTGGCGCCGATCCCCGCGCCCCGCGAACTCGACATGCTGCTGTCCAGCGGTGAGCGCATCTCGATGGCTCTGCTGGCCATGGCCATCCACTCGATGGGGTTCGAAGCCCGCTCGTTCACCGGCAGCCAGGCCGGCATGATCACCGACGCCACGCACGGCGCGGCCCGCATCGTCGACGTCACCCCCGTACGTCTGCGCGAGGCGCTGGATGAGGGCGCGATCGTCATCGTCGCCGGCTTCCAGGGCTTCAACCGCGATACCCGCGACATCACGACGCTCGGCCGCGGCGGTTCCGACACGACGGCCGTCGCGCTCGCCGCGGCGCTCAAGGCCGACGTGTGCGAGATCTACAGCGACGTCGACGGCATCTTCACCGCCGACCCGCGCGTCGTCCCCCTCGCCCGCAAGCTCGCCCGCGTCGGCAGCGAAGAGATGCTCGAGCTCGCCGCCAACGGCGCGAAGGTCCTCTACATCCGCGCGGTCGAGTACGCCCGCCGCCACGGCGTGCTCATCCACGCGCGTTCCACCTTCAGCTCGGGCGAGGGCACCTGGGTGCTCGACGCCTCGAAGACCTCACCGCTCGTCCCCGAGGGAGACACCATGGAAGAGCCCATCGTCGCCGGCGTCGCCACCGACCTCAGCCAGGCGAAGATCACCGTCATCGGCGTTCCCGACGTCCCCGGCAAGGCGGCCGACATCTTCAAGATCGTCGCCAAGTCCGGCGCCAACGTCGACATGATCGTGCAGAACGTGTCCGCTGCTGCGACGAGCCGCACCGACATCTCCTTCACGCTCCCCAAGACCGATGCCGCGACCGCCCTTCGCGCTCTCGCCGCCGAGCAGTCCGAGGTCGGGTTCGAGAGCCTCGTGCACGACGACCAGATCGGCAAGCTGTCGGTCGTGGGTGCCGGCATGCGCACGCACTCCGGTGTCTCGGCGACGCTGTTCGAGGCGCTGAGCATGGCGGGCGTGAACATCGAGATGATCTCGACCTCCGAGATCCGCATCTCGGTCGTCGTGCGCGGCGTCGACCTCGCCGAGGCCGCTCGCCTCGTGCACACCGCGTACGGTCTCGACGGCGACGACGAAGTGACCGTCCACGCCGGCACCGGTCGCTGACGCCGGCGTCGCGTCCGCCGCCCCACTCACCCCCGCCAGGGGTCCCAACCGGAGTAGCGCCCGTCGCCCGGGTACCGCACCGCGCGGACACCACGCAGGACTCTCTCCCTCCGAGGCCGCGCACGACGGTGGATTCCCGCCGATCTGGGGCAGCGGAGCGACAGTTCTCCTGCGTTGTGTCGGTCTGGTCGGCGTCCCACCGCCCCCCGCGCTACCCTGACCCGAACGCCGTCGTCGCGGCATCCGCCCCCGAACACCCGAGGTACTTCGCATGACCCGCATCTCCGATTCCGGAATCTCCCTCGCCGTCGTCGGCGCCACCGGCCAGGTCGGCACCGTCATGCTCGAGATCCTCAGCGAACGCTCATTCCCGATCCGCGAGTTGCGCCTGTTCGCCACGGCCCGCTCAGCCGGCACCGCGATCGACTTCGGTGGCCACTCGGTGATCGTCGAAGACGTCGCCACGGCTGACCCCGCGGGTGTCGAGGTCGCGCTCTTCTCGGCCGGCGCCACCGGCAGCCGCGCGCACGCCCCCCGCTTCGCCGAGGCGGGCGCTCTCGTCATCGACAACTCCAGCGCATGGCGCATGGATGCCGAGGTGCCCCTCGTCGTGAGCGAGGTCAACCCGCACGCGATCGACCAGGCCGTCAAGGGCATCGTCGCCAACCCCAACTGCACGACCATGGCCGCCATGCCCGTGCTGAAGGTGCTCGACGCCGAGGCCGGCCTCGAGCGCCTGATCGTCAGCACCTACCAAGCCGTGTCCGGATCGGGTCTCGCCGGAGCCCGGGAGCTCCTCGGCCAGGTCGAGGGCGTCCTCGCCCAGGGCGACGTCGAGCGACTCGTCCGTGACGGCTCCGCTCTCGACTTCCCCGCGCCCGAGAAGTACGTCGCGCCGATCGCGTTCGACGTCATCCCCTTCGCCGGCAACCTCGTCGACGACGGCCAGAACGAGACCGACGAAGAGAAGAAGCTGCGCAACGAGAGCCGCAAGATCCTCGAGCTGCCCGACCTCCGCGTCGCGGGCACGTGCGTCCGCGTCCCCGTCTTCACGGGCCACTCGCTCAGCATCAATGCGGAGTTCGCCCGCGACCTGACGCCCGAGCGCGCCCGCGAGCTCCTTGCCGACGCTCCTGGCGTGCAGCTCGAAGAGGTGCCGACGCCGCTGCAGGCCGCCGGCACCGACCCCAGCTACGTCGGCCGCATCCGCGCCGACCAGTCTGCGCCCGAGGGCAAGGGTCTCGTCCTGTTCATCAGCAACGACAACCTGCGCAAGGGTGCGGCGCTGAACGCGGTGCAGATCGCCGAGATCGTCGCGCACAAGCTCTCCACGCGCGTCTGAGCAGACGGCATCCGGATGCCGTGAACCGGGGTTGTCTCGACATCGAACCGACCGATCTCTCGATGTCGAGACACCTCACGGCTCGCACCTAGAATCAACGGGTGACTGAAAACGTCGATGTTCTCCTCATCGGTGGCGGCATCATGTCCGCCACTCTCGGCACGCTGCTGAAGGACCTCCAGCCCGATCTGAAGATCGCGGTGCTGGAGCGCCTGAGCGACGTCGCGCAGGAGAGCTCGAACGCGTGGAACAACGCCGGCACCGGTCACGCGGCGCTGTGCGAGCTCAACTACACGCCCGAGGGCAAGGACGGCGTGATCGACCCCGCCAAGGCGGTCACGATCAACGAGCAGTTCCAGCAGAGCCGTCAGCTGTGGGCGTCTCTCGTGGCCGAGGGAGTGCTCGACGAGCCGTCGACGTTCATCAACGCGACCCCGCACATGACGTTCGTCCGCGGCGAGAAAGACGTCGCGTTCCTCCGCAAGCGTTACGAAGTGCTCAGGCAGCAGCCGCTGTTCGCCGGCATCGAGTACAGCGAGGACTCCCGCGTCATCAATCAGTGGGCGCCACTGCTGATGCAGAAGCGTCGCAAGGGGGAGCCGTTCGCCGCGACCCGTGTGCCCGCCGGCACCGACGTCGACTTCGGCTCGCTCACGCGGCAACTCTTCGCGAACCTCCGTGAGAAGGGCGTCGAGGTCGTCACCAATCACGACGTCAAGAAGCTGAAGAAGCAGAAGGACGGCACCTGGGAGGTCTCGTATCGCCACGTGATCGGCGGCACCCCGGGCTCGATCAACGCGAAGTTCGTCTTCGTCGGCGCGGGCGGCTGGGCGTTGAAGCTTCTGCAGCGCTCCGGCATCCCCGAGATCAAGGGCTACGGCGTCTTCCCCATCGGGGGGCAGTGGTTGAAGACCTCGAACCCCGACATCGTGTCGAAGCATCAGGCGAAGGTCTACTCGCAGGCTTCGGTCGGAGCCCCGCCCATGTCGGTGCCCCACCTCGACACCCGCGTCGTCGACGGCGAGTCGGCCCTGCTCTTCGGCCCGTTCGCCACCTTCAGCCCCAAGTTCTTGAAGAACGGCTCGATGCTCGACATCGTCACGCAGGTTCGCCCGCACAACATCGGGCCCATGCTCAAGGTGGCGATCGACAATCCCAGCCTCATCAAGTACCTCGTCGGCGAGCTGCTCAAGACGCACGCGAAGAAGGTCGAGAGCCTTCGCGTCTTCATGCCCGCCGCGAAGGACGAGGACTGGGAGCTGCTCGACGCCGGTCAGCGCGCCCAGGTCATGAAGCGCGACAAGGCCAAGGGTGGCGTGCTGCAGTTCGGCACCGAAGTCATCACCTCCGAGGACCGCTCGATCGCCGGGCTCCTCGGGGCGTCTCCGGGCGCGTCGACGGCCGTGTCGATCATGCTGGGCCTGATCAAGACGTGCTTCCCCGAGCGCATGCCCGAGTGGGAGCCGCGCCTGCGCGACCTGATCCCCAGCTACGGCGAAACGCTGAATACGCGTCCGGAGGTGGCTCGTAAAGAGCTCGATGCCACCGCCCGCGCGCTCGCGATCAACCCCTGAGGCAAACGTGGCGAAGCTGTACTTCCGCTACGGGGCGATGAACTCGGGCAAGTCCACGGCCCTGCTGCAGGCGGCGTACAACTACGAGGAGCGCGGTCAGCGCGTGCTGCTGGCCAAGCCCGAGATCGACACCAAGGGTGCCGCCCAGATCGAGAGCCGTCTCGGGGTGATGCGTGCGGTCGACTTCCTCGTCGGCCCCGACGACGACCTCCGCGAGGTCTTCCAGGCGGCCGCGGGACACGCACCCGTAGCCTGCCTGCTCGTCGACGAGGCGCAGTTCTTCACCCCGTCGCAAGTCGACGACCTTCTGCGCGTCGCCGTGCTCGACGGCATCCCGGTGCTCGCCTACGGCATCCGCACCGACTTCCGCACCGAGGCCTTCCCCGGTTCGGCACGACTGCTCGAGATCGCTCACAGCCTCGAGGAGCTCAAGACCATCTGCCGGTGCGGTCGCAAGGCGATCTTCAACGCCCGTCTGGTCGGCGGTCGCTTCGTCTTCGACGGCGACCAGGTCGCCATCGACCAAGGGCAGATCCAGGGCGAGGTCACGTACGAATCCATGTGCGCCGTCTGCTACCTGCGCGAATCCGGCGGGCGGCTCGACGGGCGCTGATCTCGTCATCGGTCTCGCGGAGCCGACGCTTGCGAGCGGTGTCGCCGCTGACCGATAGCCTGGGGGCATGCGCGTACTCCTGGCCGGCGGTGCCGGTTACATCGGAACTCACACGGCCGTGGCTCTGCTCGAGGCCGGCCACGACGTCGTCCTGCTCGACGACCTGTCGGGGACGCACGCCGTCGCCGCCGAACGGGTGGAGCAAATCACCGGAAAGCCCGCACCGCTGGTCGTCGGAGACGCTGCCGATGATGCCGTCGTCGCCGCCGCGTTCGACGAGCACGGCCCGATCGACGCGATCATCCACCTCGCCGCGTTCAAGGCCGTCGGCGAGTCGACGCAGAAGCCGCTGGCTTATTACTCCAACAACCTCGACACCACGTTCGCGCTGCTGCGGGTGGGTCTCGCCCACGGCATCCGCTCGTTCGTATTCTCCAGTACCGGAACCGTCTACTCAGATCCGGCCGACCTGCCGTTCACCGAGGAGTCGAGCACGAGCGTCGACCTCTCGAACGCGTACAGCAAGTCCAAGCGCATGAACGAGGTCGTGCTCGCCGACGTGGCGCGGGTGAACCCCGAGCTGAACGTCACGGTCCTGCGCTACTTCAACCCGGTGGGTGCGCACCCGTCGGGCCTCATCGGCGAAGATCCCGCCGGCATCCCGAACAACCTGATGCCCTACGTCTCGCGCGTCGCGATCGGCACGCTCGACGAGATCGGCGTCTTCGGTGACGACTACGACACCCCCGACGGCACGGGGCTGCGCGACTACATCCACGTCGTCGACCTTGCCGAGGGGCACGTCGCCGCCCTCGAGCGCGCGCAGCCCGGACACCAGGTGTTCAATCTCGGCACGGGCCGCCCGGTGAGCGTGCTCGAGCTCGTCGCATCCTTCGAGAAGGCGGTGGGCCACGACCTGCCGAAGAAGATCCTCGACCGCCGCCCCGGCGACGTCGCCGCCACGTACTGCGACCCGACGAAGGCCGGCGAGCTGCTGGGGTGGCGTACGCGCCTGTCCATCGACGACGCATGCCGCGATTACTGGAACTGGCAGACCACCAACCCCGCCGGGTACGTCACGGCGGCCGACGCCTGATCAGCCGCGCGTAGGGTGGTGTGGTCCGGCCACACCGCACGACCGGTCGAACAGGGGATGCCATGGCCAGCACCGCACCGCGAGCGTGGCAGGTCGTCCTCGAGCGGATCGAGAGCGATCTGCGCGACGGACGTCTGACGGCCGGCGACCGGCTGGTACCGGAACGAGAACTCGCCACACAGCTCGGCGTCGGCCGATCGAGCGTCCGCGAAGCGGTCCGTGTGCTCGAGGTGCTCGGCGTCGTTCGCACCGCGACCGGCTCGGGGCCCACGGCGGGGGCCATGATCGTCACCACTCCCCGCGGGGGCCTCGCGGCCTTCCTGCGGCTGCAGGTGGCGGCCAACGGCTTCCCTCTGGCCGACGTCGTGCGCACGCGCATCGTGCTCGAATGCGACGTCGCCGAGCGCCTCGCGCAGGCGGACGTCGACCTCTCCGGCGTTCACGACGTGCTGGGGGCGATGGATGCCGACGGCCTGACACCCGAGGAGTTCCTCGCCCTCGACGCGCGCTTCCACCAGATCCTCGCCGAGGTGTCGGGAAACGCCGTGATCTCGGCCATGATGGCCGGACTCCGCAGCTCCATCGAGGCGTACACGGGGGCGGGCGCCTCCCGCCTGGATGCGTGGCCCACGGTGGTGGACCGGCTGCGGCGCGAGCACCGGCACATCGTTGACGCGGTGTCGCGCGGCGAGGCCGACGAAGCACGTGAGGCCGTCCGCTCCCACATCACCCGCTACTACACCGAGGTGGCGCAGGCTCAGCGTGCCGACGTCGCCGGTTCCGCCATCGTGACCACCGCCTGAGGAGGACCCCCGTGACAGATCGACCCGCGCGTCCGCCGCGTCCCCAGCACATCCTGCACGTCGTCTCGACCGAGCGACTGAGTCCGCACCTCGTGCGCATCCACGCCCGCGGCGATGACCTCGCCGCGTTCCGCGAGAGCCCGCACACCGATCGTTACGTGAAGATCACCTTCGCCAAGCCCGAGCTCGGTCTCGAACCGCCCTACGATCTCGCCGCGCTCCGCGAGACCCTCCCTCCGGAAGACCTCCCCGTGACACGCACCTACACGGTCCGCGCGGTGGACGGCGATCAGGTCGCCATCGACTTCGTCGTGCACGGAGACGAGGGGCTGGCCGGCCCCTGGGCCGCGCGCGCACAACCCGGCGACCGTCTGGTGGTGTCGTCGCCCGGCGGGGGCTACGCGCCGGACAGGGCCGCGGCGTGGCACCTGTTCATCGGTGACGAGTCGGCCATCCCGGCCATCGCGGCGGCTCTCGAAGCCCTGGCACCGGATGCCACCGGGGTGGCGTTCCTCGAGGTGCAGAACGCCGAAGAGCAGCTCGATCTCGTCGCCCCGGCCGGGGTGCGCATCGTGTGGGTGCATCGCGGTCGAGCGGAGGCCGGTGCGACCCCGGTCCTGGCGGACGCGGTGGCCGAATGGCAACCGTCCGACGGGCGGGGTCAAGTGTTCGCGCACGGGGAGCGCGAGAGCATGAAGGCGCTGCGCGACATCGTCTTCGGCCGGTGGGGGCTGGCGCGCGATCAGGTGTCGCTGTCGGGGTACTGGGCCTATGGCCGCACCGAAGACCGCTTCCAGGCTGAGAAGCGCGAGCCGATCGGTCAGATCCTCTGAGGTAGTCGAGGGTTTCGCGCCGCGGGCGGGCTGGCGATGCCACGCCATCCCGCCGGCCGCGGCGCCGTCCGGTGACCGCGCGGGTGGACTCCTGCGTGGTTCGACGACTGCGCGGGTGGACTGGAGCCGTCGAGTGTCCGCGACCGGGATCGCGGGGCTGGATGGAACGGCCGCGAGCAGTCGGACCGCGGCGGCGCACCCGGGCCGTGGTCGTCGCGTTTACTCTCCGGCGCGTTCGGGAAGCGTCGGCAGGAGCTTCTCGAGGAACGCGGCGGTGTCTTCCCATCCGTGCACGGCCTGGCACTCGACGCCCATGGCGAGTACCGGGTAGTCGTTGCCGTCGGGGTCGAGGCGGTCGCCCACGAAGAGCATGTCGTCGAGGGGAATGCCCGTCGCCTCGACGAGCTTGTTCATGCCGTAGGCCTTGTCGATGCCACGGTGGGTGATGTCGACCGACGTGGAACCGCCCGAGCGCACCTCGAGGTCGGGAATACGGGCGGCCACCGCCTCACGCAGGCTGTTCTTCTTCTCGCCGGTGGGGTCCCACGCCATCTTCGCCTCGAGCGGAGCGGACTGCCCGAGGGCCGAGAAGGTGATCTGCGAGCCGCGGTCCTCGAGGATGTCGCCCCACGGCTCCGCCTCCCACAGGCCCAGTCGCTCGGCCTCTTCGCGGACGGCCGACAGTGCGCGCTGCTTCTCGTCGTCGGTGAGGGAATGGGCGTAGACCGTCTCGATGCCCTCGGCGGTCAGGCGGTAGTACTGCGTGCCGCAGGTGGGCATGAGGTGGAAGTGCGCGAGCAGTGCGGGCGCGGCCTGCGGCAGACGCTCGACGACCTGCGTGCGGAACTGCTGCAGTTGTCCCCCCGAGATGATCGCGACCTCGACGCGCTCCGCCAGGGCGAGCAACAGATCGCCGATGCGGGGGTCGATGGCCGACTTCGACGGGGCGAGGGTGTCGTCGAGGTCGAAAGCGACGAGGCGGGGCGAGGCGTCGGACACGGTTCTCCTGGAGGTCTCGGGGTCGCGGTGCGGTCGACGCCCATCCGGGCGCGCACGGCGCGGAGCCGCAGACGGCCCACGATGATTCTACGGGGGAGCGTGTCACGACCCCGTCGGGTGGATCCCGGGTGACCGAGAGTGAGGCGGGCTCACCCGCCTTCGTCGGACCGAGGGTGATCATGGCGATGGTCGGCTGAGGGGTGCTGCAGTCCCCGCCGAAGTCGACCGTCCCGATCGATGCCGATGGCTTACCTACCTGAGCAGAAGAGCCCCCCGCGATCCGCGGGAGGCTCTCTGTTGCTGGAACCTCACAACCCCTCGACGAGCGGCTGGAGATTTCTCAATTGGTCGGGGTGACAGGATTTGAACCTGCGGCCTCGTCGTCCCGAACGACGCGCGCTACCAAGCTGCGCCACACCCCGTGAGCAACTTGAAAAGTCTACCCTGTTCCGGCCCGGTTCCGAACCAGAGCCGAGGTTCGGGCGAGTCGCGGGACATTCGCGAGGCCCCGATCTGGGCCACGCCCGCCGCGGGGGAGGCGGTTCGCGGCCGTCCTCGACGCGGGGTGACGAGGACGGCCGCGAACGGGGAGCCGTCGGCATGATCGATGCGGCCCATCATGGCGGCCGCAGGGGCACCGAGAGGGATCAGATCGCGGGGCCCGACCAGGCGCCCGACGTGTTCAGATCCTCGGAGTGGATCGGCGCCGCGCCACACTCCAGGCGATGATCCCTATCCCGATCGCCGCGGCGGCCGCACCTCCCGCCCCTCCCAGCGACGCCGCGGACATACCGGTCATCGCCAGGGCCGTGGGCGCGGCGGACGGAAAGGCCACGGGAGCCGGCGGGATCGCGGCAGCGGGCGGCGGGGTGGGAGACGATGTCGGATCGCTCGGAGGGGGCGTGGGCGTGAGCTGTTCGGTCTGCGCGGGGGAGGCGAATCGCTCCTGCCAGAGGTAATCGAGCGGGAGATGTGCGAGGGCGTCGGCATCCTGATCCGCTCGATCGACGCGCCACACGGCCGTGTAGACACCCGGTCCGGGCAGGTGCTCCGAGGTGACCTCGTAGGCGCCGGGCCCGGTTCTCGGGTCCGTTCGCAGGTCGAGACGCATCACGGGGTCGAGGTTCGACGGGATCTCGGTCGATTCGGCCGGATAGGCGCCCGTTCGATACACGTCGGCGGTCGCGGCTATCGCCACGAACGAACCGTCGGCATGGCGTGGCCACACGCCGTCGGCGGTCGACACGCTGACGCGATCGATGAAACGACCGTCTTTGATGCGCGCGGTCGTCTCGATGCGGGGGGAGAAGCGCACGAGTCGGGGTTCCGCGTCTTCTGCCGACAGCGTGAAGGTCGTGGGGCCGGCGGGCCCCGCGGATTCCTGCTGTCCGGGCGTGGAGAAGTAGTGGATCGCGGCGGAGCGCACGGAGAAGGTCCCCGTCGCCCGAACGCTGTACGGACGGCCGTCGTCGGACGAGGACGCGGGCGCGATGATGTCGTAGCTCTGTCCGGCGCGCACGTCCGTACGATCGCCTCGACCGGAGTCGGCGAACACGGCGTTGTCGAGGTGCAGGGTGCCCGTGGCCGACGGATCCACATCGGCGGTCACGGTGCCGCGGGTCGCGTCGTCGTCGCTCGTCGTCACCGCCAGGGCACCTCCGACGCGTGGAACGGCGATGCTTTCGGCCTCGGCGAGGTAGTGCACCGCCCGGTCCTGCACGGCCACGCTGTTCTCGGGGCTGGCTCGACGCATGATGTAGTCGATCGCCTCGGGGAAGCTGTCGCCGGTGTAGCCCCAGGAGTGAAGGGTGGTGTCACGGTCGACGATCGCTTTGACGGCCCACCCGACACCGGCGGCCTGCACGGGATCGTCGGTTTGTCCGTAGGTGCTGACCAGGTGGTTGATCGACACCAGCTGCTGCGGGCTCAGGCCGTTGACGTCCGACGAGACACCGCGGTCGGTCGTGGGATCGGTGGCGACGGGGAGACCGGGATGGATGCAGTAGGTGTGCACATCGCCGACCCGCATCGAACCGTGCCAGCCGGTGCGCGACAGCGGTGCCCAGGTGCCGAAGCCGGTGCCACGATCAGCGGCGTGGGCGGCCGGGGTGAGGCCGAGACCGCCCAGCAGCGCCGCGATGACGGTCAGCGCGGCGAGAGTTCGTCGATGTGACGGAGGTGGGTGATGCATGCGAGGAGTCCCTTTCGTTCGAAGAGACTCGATCGTCCATCAGGTCGCACGCGCGGAAACGAGGCAAGGGGCCGATCCGTGAATGGATCGGCCCCTTGCGCGGGTGGGGAGGATGCCTCAGCGGGGCAGCAGCGTCAGGAGGGTCGCCTCGGGGCGGCACCCGAACCGCACGGGCGCGTAGATCGAATGGCCGAGACCCGCGCTCACGTTCAACGGCACCGTGCGTCCATCGTGCGTCCACTCGCTGAGACCTCGGGCCTGGTCGAGCGGGATGTCGCAGTTGGACACGAGCGCGTTCCGGCTGAACGGCACGCGCACCTGCCCACCGTGCGTGTGGCCCGCCAGCAGGACGTCGGCACCGAAGTCGGTGAACGTGTCGAGCGTGCGCCGGTAGGGCGCGTGCATCACGCCGAGGGTGATGTCGGCGGCATCCAGGGTCTCGATGACGGGCGGGATCAGCTCGGGGTGATCCCAGCCGCGGTGGCCGTCGTTCACGCCGAAGGCGGTCACGCGCAGTCCCTTGATCTCCAGCGACACGGCCGTGTCGTCGAGGATGCTCCACCCGAGGTCGTCGGTGAAGAACCGATCCAGCGCGTCGACGTCGAGATGCTTGTGCGCCGGCAGGTGCCCTGACGGTCCGATGAAATAACGGAACGGGTTGCGCGGAGCCGGCTCCTGGTAGTCGTTCGAGCCGTGCACGACGAGACCCGGCACACCGCGGAGGGGGGACAGGGCCGTCCGAATGCCGGTGAGTCCGTCGCGGTGTCCGAGATTGTCGCCGGTGTTGATGACGAGATCGGGGGAGAGCTCCGCCAGGCGCGCCATCCACTCCTGCTTACGGTGCTGCCACGGCGCCATGTGAGCGTCGGAGACGTGCAGCACGCGGACAGGCTCGGCACCCTTCGGCAACAGCCGGAGCGCGTGGTAGCGCACCGTGAAGAGGTAACGCTCGACGCCGACGCCCCAGACGGCGGCCCCGACGGCCGCCGCCCCCGCGACCCCGAGGGGTGCGAGGGCGGCGGTCACCAGGGGACGCGTCACGGGCATTCCCGCGCCACGACCGACAGAGCGATCGCCGTGTTCCTGTTGGCGGCGGTGCCGCCCGCCGGGTTGGTGCTGACGACCTGACCCTCGGCCGGGGCGTTGGCGTCGCGCTGGCACGCTCCGATGGAGATGTTGGTGTACCCCGCGCTGGAGAGCGCCGCCTGGGCGGCATTCACCGTCTGTCCATCGACGCTCGGCACGGTGCCGGTCTGGCCGTTGCCGGGGTTGATCGTGATGGTCGATCCGGCCGGAGCGGAGCCCCCGTTGGGGCTCTGCGCGGCCACGGTTCCCTCACCGGACGAGGAGTCGACGGGGTCGCCCACGCTGACGCGGAAGCCGGCGCCGGTCAGAGTCGACCGGGCGCTGTCGATGCTCTGACCCACGACGTTGGGCAGATCGCGCTGCTGCGTGCGCAGCAGGTTCGAGACCGGGTCAGGGAACCGGTCGCCGCCGTAGAACTCGTTCGCGGCGCTCTGGATGTCGCGGGCGAGCACGTAACGCATGCTGCTGAGCTGGTTGCCCTTGGCGTATTCGCCGAACAGGTCCTTGTCGCCGTCCCAGTTGCCCACCCACACGGCGGTCGTCGCGTTCGTGGACGATTCGATCATCCAGGTCTGGAAGCCCTCGTGCGTGCCGGTCTTGCCCAATACGGGCGTACCGTCGCCGGGATTCGCGTCGACGCCGGTGCCACCGCGCTGCATGACGCCCTGGAGGGCGTACGCGGTGGTCGCGGCGATCTCGGGGGTGAGGGCCGCCTCGCACTTCCGCTCGGGGACGGGCCTCTCTTCGCCTTCAGCGGTGGTCACCTTGTCGATGACCTTCGGCTGGCAGTGGGTGCCGCCGTTGGCGACGGTCGCGAAGGCTCCGGCCATGGCGAGGGGCGAGACGTTGTCACTGCCGATCACCTCGTTGGCGTTCTCCATCCGGATGTCTTCGCCGGTTCCCGACTGCACGCCGAGCTTCTTCACAACCTTGGCGATGTCGCAGAGGTCGAGCTCCGCCGCCATCGCGAGGTAGCCGGTGTTGAGCGAGTCACGGGTGAACATCATCGGCGTGCCCACGTAGCCCTGGTTGCGCGCGAAGTTGTTGATGGTCGTGTTCTCTTGGTTCACCCAGTTTCCGGAACACGAGTTGGTCATGTTGGGCACCGGTCGCAGGCGACCGTTCAGTGACTCGTTGAGCGAGTGGCCCTTCTCAAGCCAGTCGACGAGTGTGAAGAGCTTGAATGTCGATCCGACCGGGAAACCGATCGAACCGCCATTGGTGGAGTCGCCGGCGAACACGATGGAGTTGTACGACGGGTCGGACAGGGCCAGCTCGGGGTCCTGCGTGAACTTCGTGTTCTGCGCGATGGCGAGGACGCGGCCGGTCTTGGCCTCGAGGCTCACCGCCGTCGACCCGAACTTCATGCCGTCGATGCTCTCGGGGGTGTTCTCGTTCATCGTGTTCTGCGCGGCATCCTGCATGCGCCAGTCCAGTGTCGTCTGGATGGTCAGACCGTCCTGGCGGAGCGCGCGCACGCGGTCGTCGACCTCGGCGCCGAAGGCCGGGTCGTTGAGGATCGTCGACACGACGTACTGGCAGAAGTACGCGGCACCCGACGAGCCGCAGCCCTGCTCGGTCTCGGACAGCTGCGGCGTGATGGGCTCGACCGCGAACTGCACGTACTGCTCGTGCGTGATCTTGCCGTCGGCCTCCATGCGGCTCAGCACGTAGAGCTGACGCCCCTTGGTCTCGCTGTATCCATCGGCCGCGGCGACGAGCTGCTCCTGCGTGATCTCGCCGTTGTCGCGCAGCGTGTACAGCGCCTGGATGGTGCTCTGATCGACGTCGTCGATCGAGCCGTCGGGCTGCTTGTTATACGCCGTTCCGTCTCCATCGATGATCGAGCCGTCCGGCTTGTCGACACGGAAGCGGTTGGGGTTCTGCACCATGCCGGCGAGGACCGCTGACTGTCCGACATTCAGCTGTGACGCCGAGATGTTGAAGTAACGCTTGGCGGCGGCGTCGATGCCGTAGGTCACACCGCCGAAGTTCGCGATGTTCAGGTAGCCCAGAAGGATCTGGTCCTTCGAGTACTCCTTCTCGAGCTGGATCGCGTAGCGCATCTCCTGCAGCTTGCGCTGGTAGCCCGCCGCGCCCTCGGCCTGTACGGCGGCGGACGCGCACTCGATGAGGGCTTCATCACGCGTCTTGCCGACCGGGTCGGTCTCGGTCGGCTCGACGGCCTTCGCGTCGCGTTCGCAACGCTGCACGAGCACGTTCTTCACGTACTGCTGGCTGATCGAGGAGCCACCCTGCGTGTCGCCGCTGGCGGCATTGTTGAGCAGCGCGCGCGTGGTGCCGATCAGGTCGACACCGCCGTGCTGGTAGTAGCGGGGGTCTTCCGACGACAGGACGGCGTCGTACATGACGGGCGCGATCTGCTCGAAGGTGACGGGGGAGCGGTTCTGGTCGTAGAACTTCGCCAGCACCCGGTCACCGGCCGTCAGCGTGGTGGGCTGCATGAGCTCGTCGGGCTGCAGATAGCTCGGCATCTTGTCGAAGATCGTGATGGCGCTGGAGGCAGCGGCACCGGAAACGGCGATGGCCGGCGTGACGGCTGCGGTGACCAGGAGTCCGGCGACCGCGCTGAGTCCGACGAGGCCCAGGATGCCGCCGAGGGCACCGCTAGCCGTACGTTTGTTCTCGGGCATAGGCTTGATGCTAAGCGACGTTGCTGGGCGATGCCTTGAAGGCGTGCGCTCGCGCGCGTACGCCATCCGTCCGCGCGCACGATCGTTGCGCGCCGAGCCATCGCCGGGAGCCCGACAATGACCACGTGGGAATACCTCACCACTCCGCTGCTGATCCACAACACCGCCGCCATCCTCAACAACTGGGGCAAGCAGGGGTGGGAGCTCGTGCAGGTGGTGCCCGGCCCCGAGGGGGGACTCGTGGCCTATCTCAAGCGTCCGACCGGCGGCGGTACCGCCAACGCCGGCCTGGGCGCCGCCGAGGTCGCCGCGCGCCAGTTCGAAGGCCAGCAGTGACCGTCTCCGAGCGCCTCGCCGAACTCGGCGTCGACCTGCCGGCCGTCGTTCCCCCCGTTGCCGCCTACATCCCGGCGAAGCGCCACGGCGATCTCGTGTACACCTCGGGCCAGCTTCCGATGGTGCAGGGCGCCCTCCCCGCGACGGGCAAGGTCGGTGAGTCCGAGGGCCTCGTCTCGCCGGCGGATGCCAGGTCGTACGCCCGTCAGTGCGCGCTCAACGCCATCGCGGCGGCGGCCGCGGTGGTCGGGGGTGTCGACAACCTCGGCGGCGTGCTCAAACTCACCGGCTTCGTGGCATCCGTTCCCGAGTTCACCGGCCAGCCGGCCGTCATCAACGGGGCGAGCGAATTGTTCGGCGAGGTCTTCGGCGAGGCCGGCGCGCACGCGCGTTCTGCGGTCGGTGTGCCCGTCCTTCCCCTGGACAGCCCGGTCGAGGTCGAGGTCGTCTTCACCGTCGCCTGATCACCGACGGCAGTGCCAGGAAGCGAAAGCGTAACCTAGCGTGTCATTTCGGTTTTCAGAATATGCCCATCGAATGATTAGGGTATTTACGGGGAAGCGCACCTGCGCTCGCCTTCCACGTGCTGTGGGGGGCACATTCTTTAGGGGAAAACGGGGAAACATGAAGAAGACGACGAAATTCTGGGCGGCCGGCGCAACGGCGCTCGCCCTCGCGGTCGGTGCCGGGATCAGCGTCCCCGCTGCCTACGCGGCCGACATCACGGGTGATGTTCGGGTCACGCTGGACTTCACCACGCCCAACGAGGTCGACGTCGCGGTCTGGGCGAAGAACACTTCGGCCGTCACCGCGTACGGCTCGGCGACGGTCGCCCAGACCAACGGGTGGATCGAGACCTTCAGCGAGAAGCGCTTCGCGCCCGGTGAGACGTGGACCTGGTCGGCGTCGTTCGACGGGTACGACTGCAGCGACCTCGACACCACCGCGGGTGTCGCTTTCGGTTCGTCCTCGCGTGGCGGCGACCCGGAGTGGACCTCGGGCGTCATCACGGCGTGGGACTCGCGCGTCACCGTGATCGGCTGCGACCTGCCGCCGACGCCGACGCCCACCCCGACTGTCACGCCGACCGCGACGCCCACCGCGACGCCGACGGCCACGCCCACGGCTACGCCGACCGCGACGCCCACCGCTCAGCCGACGTCCACGCCGACGCCGACCGCGACCCCGACCGGTGGCCCGACGCCGACCGCCACGCCGACGGCCACCTCGACGCCGACGGTTGCACCGACCGCCTCGCCGACGGCCACCGCGACCGCGGTTCCCGTGCCGGCCGGCAACGGTCAGTCCGGTAAGGGCTCGCTCGCGACGACCGGTATGTCCGGCGCCTCGCTGCTGCCGATCGCGCTGATCGCCGCCGGTGTCCTCGCCGCCGGTGCATTCATCCTGCTGCTGCGTCGCCGCCGCTCGATCTGATAACGACGAGACGGGGCCGTTCGGATGAACGGCCCCGTCTTCGTGTCTGCGGGCGGTGATGCCGCGCGGCTCGTCGTTGCGTGGATGCCCGGTCACCCGGCATCCACGCAACGACGGTGTCATTTCACCTGGCCGCTGATCACGCTCATCACGGCGGTGTCGGCCAGCGTCGTGGTGTCGCCGACCTCGCGGCCTTCGGCCACATCGCGCAAGAGGCGGCGCATGATCTTGCCCGAGCGGGTCTTGGGCAGTTCGCCGACGATGTAGACGTCGCGCGGGCGGGCGATGGGCCCGATCTGCTCGCCGACCCACCGCCGGAGCTCGTCGCCGAGACCGTCGACGGGCTTCTGCTTGAGGTAGCGGCTCTTGATGATCACGAATGCGACCACCGCCTGACCCGTGGTCTCGTCGGAGGCCCCCACGACGGCCGCTTCGGCCACGCCCTCGTGCCCCACGAGCGCGGATTCGATCTCGGCCGTCGACAGGCGGTGTCCCGAGACGTTCATGACGTCATCCACGCGTCCGAGCAGCCAGACGTCGCCGTCCTCGTCGAGACGGGCGCCGTCGCCGGCGAAGTAGTAGCCCTTGTCGGCGAACTTGTCCCAGTACGTCTCGCGATAGCGGTCGGGGTCGCCCCAGATGCCGCGGAGCATGCTGGGCCACGGCTCGGTGACGACGAGCAGGCCGCCGCTGCCGGGAGCGACGGGTTCGCCGCTGTCGTCGACGACGGCGATCGAGATGCCGGGCAGCGGCACCTGTGCGGAACCGGGCTTGGTCTCCGTCACCCCCGGGAGGGCCGAGATCATGATCGCGCCCGTCTCGGTCTGCCACCACGTGTCGACGATCGGTGTCTCATCGGCACCGATGATCTCGCGGTACCAGACCCACGCCTCGGGGTTTATGGGTTCGCCCACCGACCCGAGGAGACGCAGCGATGACAGGTCGAACTTCTGCGGAACGTCGCGGCCGATCTTCATGAACGAGCGGATGGCCGTGGGCGCCGTGTAGAAGATGGTCACGCCGTGCTTCTCGATGAGCTCCCACCAGCGACCGGGGTGCGGCGTGTCGGGGGTTCCCTCGTACAGCAGCTGCGTCGCCCCGTTGGCGAGGGGGCCGTACGTGACGTAGGTGTGGCCGGTGATCCAGCCGATGTCGGCCGTGCACCAGTAGACGTCGGTCTCGGGGTGGACGTCGTGCACGACGCGGTTGGTGAACGCCGCCTGCGTGAGATATCCGCCAGACGTGTGCAGGATGCCCTTCGGCTTCCCCGTCGTACCCGAGGTGTACAAGATGAACAGAGGCGTCTCGGCGGGGAAGGCCTGCGCCTCGTGTTCGGACGACGCCTGCGGGACGACGTCGTGCCACCAGAGGTCGCGCTCCTCGGTCCACTCGACCTCGTTGCCCCCGCGCTTGACGACGATGACGTGCTCGACGGTCTCCTGGATGCCGGAGCCGTTGCGGTCGGAGAGCGACTGGTCGACTGCGGGTTTGAGGGGCGAGACCTTGCCCTTGCGCCAGCCGCCGTCGGCGGTGATCACGACCTTCGCTCCGGCATCGTCGATACGGGCGCGGAGACTGTCGGCCGAGAATCCGCCGAAGACGACCGAGTGGACCGCGCCGATGCGGGCAACCGCCAGCATCGAGGCGATCGCCTCGGGGATCATGGGCAGATAGAGGGCGACGCGGTCGCCCTTCTCGACACCGAGACCGGTGAGCACGTTCGCGAGGCGTTTTACCTCTTCGGTGAGCTCGGCGTAGGTGACGTTGCGCGAGTCGCCGGGTTCTCCCTCCCACCGCAGGGCGATGCGGTCGCCGTGGCCCGCCTCGACGTGTCGGTCGAGACAGTTGTAGGAGACGTTCAGCTCGCCGTCGGCGAACCACTCGGCGAACGGCGGATTCGACCAATCCAGCACCTGCGTGAAAGGCCTGTGCCAATGCAGGTCGCGCGCCTGTTCGGCCCAGAATCCCTCGCGGTCGGCGGCCGCGCGTTCGTACAGGGCGCGGTCGCCCACGGCGTTGTCGACGAATCCGGCCGACGGCGGGAACCGGCGGGATTCGGAGAGGAGGTGGTCGATCTGGCTGCTCATCGCGGCGCTCCTTCGCGTTACGTGACGCCCGCGTCAGCGCACGGCGTCTTCACCTGGGTCACGCTATCGAGCCCCTCCGACGGGGGCCACCTCCGATAGTTGGCATCCCGAGTTCGGCGAAACAGGTGATATATCGCGGTGAATAGGTGCGTCGAGTTGGTGCGGAGTTTTCGGCACGCGTAATCTAAACGAGCCCGAACATCGCTTCCGGCATTTGCGTCCGGGGGGAGCCCCCCAATATTCCTCCGGCCGCACGGCGGCATCCCTCGCCCCCCACTGACGGGATGCCGCCTCCTCCTTTTGCGGCTCCGTCCCTGATTCTGCGTCGGCGGGGTGGGTGGTTCGCCGAGGCCCCTCCCCAGGTGTCGCATTCTCGCGGCCGTCCACGGATGGCATGTCTTCGCCGACGGCGGGCCAGGCATGGTCCCTACGGTCGTCGGCATGCCCTCGCTCGCTCCGGTCCATCCGATCGACCCCGACCCCGCCTCCGCCGCCTGGCGGGATCCGGCGCTGGCGTTCCTGCGCCCGTTCCTCGACGATCCCGCCGTCACCGATCTCTTCATCAACGGTGACCGTGGCCTCTTCGTCGACCGGGGCGACGGAGCCGAACGCGTGTCGTCGTGGCGCGCGAGCGAAATAGAGGTGCGCCACGTGGCCGTCCGCCTCATCGCGCTGGGCGGGCGGCACCTCGACGACGCCTCGCCGTGCGTCGACGTCCGCCTCCATCGAGGGGTGCGCGTGCATGCCGTCCTCGCCCCCGTCGCCGCGAGCGGAACCACGCTGTCGGTGCGCGTACCGCGCTGGGACGCGCCGGATCTGTCTGACCTCGAACGCAGCGGCATGCTCTCCCGGGGCCAACGCGAACACCTTCAGAGCATGGTGGAGCGTCGCGAGAACGTGCTGATCACGGGAGCCACGGGGGCCGGGAAGACGACATTGCTGTCGGCCCTGCTCTCGCACGTGCCGTCCACGCAGCGCATCATCACGGTCGAGGAGGTGGCCGAACTGCGCCCCGCGCACCCGCACCACGTCGCCCTCGAGGCTCGGCAGCCGAACATCGAGGGTACCGGCGGCATACCGCTGGCCCGTCTCGTCCGTGAAGCCCTGAGGATGCGACCTGACCGATTGGTCGTGGGCGAGTGTCGCGGCGAGGAACTGCGAGAGCTGCTCATGGCGCTCAACACCGGTCACGACGGAGGGGCCGGAACCTTGCACGCGAGCGGCCTCACCGACGTGGCGGCCCGGCTCGAGGCACTCGGAGCGCTCGCGGGAATGGATGCCGCGGCCACGGCGCGACAGACGGTCAGCGCCATCGACGCGGTCGTCCACGTCGAGCGGATCGCCGGGCGGCGGCGCGTGAGCGGGTGGGGGCGCCCCGCCGCGCACGCGGGACGCATCACGATCGAGCCCGAGCGATGGCCGTGAGAACCGCCGCACGCGACGGCCTCGACGCGACTCCGGCCGACCCGATCGAGACGATCATGCGCCTCGCGGTCCTGTTGTCGGCCGGCCTGACCCCGGCGAATGCCTGGAGGCACCTCGCCGACACCGGAGACCCCGTCTGCCGCGCGGCCGCGCGCGCCGCCGCCGAAGGTGACGACGTCGGCGCCGTGCTTGCTGGGGCTGGGGTGTCATGGACCGACGTCGCTGCGGTCTGGTCGGTCGCGGTTCACACGGGCGCACCCCTCGCCGATACGCTCCGGGCGGTGGGCGGCGCCCTCCGCGACGCCACCGAGGTCGTGGCCGATGTGAGCGTCGCCCTGGCGGAGCCTGCCGCCACGGCCAAGCTCCTGGGCTGGTTACCCGTCCTGGGTGTGCCGATGGGGATGGCCCTCGGGTTCGACTCCGTCGGCATCCTGCTCTCCGACCCGGCGGGAATGGCCTGCCTCGCATCGGGCAGCACTCTCATCGTGATCGCGCAGTCGTGGTCACGACGGCTCTTGCGCCGCGCCCGGCCGCCCACGGCGGTCCCGGGGCTCCGCGCCGAACTGTGGGCCGTCGCCCTCTCCGCCGGAGTGTCCGCTGACCGCGCACGCTCGCTGGTGGACAGCGCGCTGCGCTCTCGCCCGCCGGTCGACTCGCCCGATGCCGCGGCGCAGACGGTCGCGTTCGCCCACCGAGCCGGGGTCCCCGCCGCGGAGCTGCTTCGCGCCGACGCCTGGCTCGCCCGACAGCGCGCACGAACAGCGGGACGCACGGCGGCGGCACGGTTGTCGACGCGGCTGCTGCTTCCTCTCGGGATCTGCACGCTTCCCGCGTTCCTCCTTCTCGCGGTCGCCCCGATGATGCTCGGCATCCTGAGGTCCGGGGCCCTTCCGTGACTTCTCACCCCCATCGCCCCCCCGACGCACCTCCCTCACCTCCCTCACTTCGACCCCAGGAGTTCTCCATGACCGCGTTTCCCCACCCGTTCCGTCCGCAGCGCCCGGTAGCGGACGTGCCGCTGTTGACGACCGCGCGCGCCGGCGCGCTGTTCCTCGACGATCGCGGTGCGGCGACGGCCGAGTACGCCATCGCGACGATGGCGGCCGTCGCCTTCGCCGGCTTGCTCGTCGTCATCATGCGCAGCGACGAAGTCCGCGGCATCCTGACCGATCTGGTCCGCCGCGCCCTCACCGTGCAATGACGCGGCGGCTGCTCGACGACCGGGGAGCCGTCGCCGCGGAATTCGCGGTGGCCCTCCCGGCCGTGATCATCGTTCTCGCGCTCGGCGTCGGGGTCCTCGGATCGGCGGCGGCGACCGTGCGTCTGCAACACGCCGCGACGGAAGCCGCCCGCCTGCTCGGTCGCGGCGACACCGACGCCCTCGTCGGCATCGCCGAGACCGGAGGGACGGCGTCCGTCGAACGTCACGACGGGCTGGTGTGCGTGGCGGCCGTGGCACCGGTTCCGGCGGGACCGGCGCTGCCGGCCGTCACGGCACGTGCGTGCGCGCTCGATGGAGGCCGGTGATGGCCGGTAGCGTCTCGGTCGTCGGTGTCGTCGCGACGCTGGTGGCCGTGACCGTCTCGCTCGGGATCGCGGGCGCCGCGGCGATCGAAGCCCAGCGGGTGGCCGGCGTCGCCGACGCCGCCGCGCTCGCTGCGGCCGACGCCGCGAGCGGGGCGGTGCCCGGCGCGCCGTGCGAGCAGGCCGGACGGATCGCCGCGGCGCACGCGGTCCGTCTGGTCCGGTGCGATCTGGAGGGTCTCATCGCCACCATCTCCGTCGGTGGGGCGTACGGTGGAATTCCATTCGATGCGCGCTCCCGGGCCGGACCCCCCGACGCGTCCGCCCCGTGAGACCTCCCGGAACCCGAACAGGGAGGCGTGTGTATGGTGTGCATCGACGAAAGGACCCCAGTGGCAAACGGCAAGAAGCTCGTCATCGTCGAGTCCCCGACGAAGATGAAGTCGATCCAGGGATACCTCGGCGACGACTACGAGGTGCTCAGCTCGGTCGGTCACATCCGCGACCTGGCGTCGAAGAAAGAGATCCCGGCCGACAAGAAGGCGGCGTACGGCAAGTACTCCATCGACGTCGAGAACGACTTCGATCCCTTCTACGTCGTGAACGACCGCAAGACCAAGACGGTCGCCGAGCTGAAGCGCGCACTCAAGGGCGCCGACGAAGTCCTGCTCGCCACTGATGGTGATCGCGAGGGCGAGGCCATTGCATGGCACCTTCTCGAGGTGCTCAAGCCCAAGGTGCCCGTCCGTCGAATGATCTTCCACGAGATCACCAAGGACGCCATCCGCGACGCCGCGGAGCACACGCGCGACCTCGACGTCTCTCTCGTCGACGCGCAGGAGACGCGTCGTGTGCTGGACCGCCTCTACGGCTGGGACGTCTCGCCCGTGCTGTGGCGCAAGGTCGGTTCCGGCCGCGAGGGCACCGCGCTCAGCGCCGGTCGTGTGCAGTCGGCGGCGACGCGCATGGTCGTCGAGCGCGAGCGCGAGCGCATGGCCTTCGTCTCGGCCTCGTACTGGGACGTCGAGGCGTTGGCCTCGCGATCGGGCTCATCGTTCACCACGCGACTGAACCGCCTCGACGGCGCACCCATCGCGCGCGGCGGCGACTACGACGACCTCGGTCAGCTCAAGAAGGCCGTCGTCGTCCTCGACGAGACGCGGGCCCGCGCACTCGCCGACGCCATCACCGCGGCCGGGCGCGCCACCGTCGCCAAGGTCGAGGCGAAGCCGGGCACGCGAAGCCCTCGCGCGCCCTTCACCACCTCCACTCTGCAGCAGGAGGCCGGTCGCAAGCTCTCCATGAGCGCCAAGCACGCCATGGGCGTCGCTCAGCGGCTCTACGAGAAGGGCTTCATCACCTATATGCGTACCGACTCGGTCGCCCTCTCGGGTCAGGCCGTCTCGGCGGCGCGCGCGCAGGCCGTCGCCCTCTACGGCGACAAAGCCGTGCCGGCGAACCCCCGCGTGTACAAGAGCAAGTCGAAGAACGCGCAGGAGGCGCACGAGGCCATCCGTCCCTCGGGTGAGACCTTCCGCACGCCGGCGTCGCTCGCGTCGTCGCTCGACCGCGACGAGCAGAAGCTGTACGACCTCATCTGGAAGCGCACCGTCGCCAGCCAAATGGCGGATGCCAAGTACGAGACGACCACGGTGACCCTCACGGTGGATGCCGGGGCCCAGGTCGCCGAGTTCACGGCATCCGGAACCGTGTACACCTTCAAGGGCTTCCTCGAGGCGTACGAAGAGGGCGCCGACGAGAAGCGCAACGACGACGACGCCGACCAGTCGCTCCCGGCTGTCGCCGTGGGCGACGAACTCGCCGTCAGCGACGTGGAGCCCAAGGGCCACAGCACGTCGCCGAAGCCCCGCTACACCGAAGCGAGCCTGGTCAAGGCGCTCGAGGAGAAGGGGATCGGTCGCCCGTCGACCTTCGCCAGCATCATCGGCGTGATCCTCGACCGTGGGTACGTCACCAAGCGCGGTCAGGCCCTCGTTCCCAGCTGGCTCGCGTTCAGCGTGGTGCGGCTGCTCGAGGAGCACTTCGCCGACCTCGTCGACTACGACTTCACCGCCGCCCTCGAAGACGACCTCGACGCCATCGCGCGCGGAGAGCAGCGCCGCACCGAGTGGTTGAAGTCGTTCTACTTCGGCTCGGACAAGCAGGTGGGTCTGCGGCACATCGTCGACAACCTCGGTGAGATCGATGCGCGTGAGCTGAACTCCACGCGCATCACCGACACCGCGACCCTGCGCTTCGGCAAGTACGGGCCGTACCTCGAGGTCACCGATCCGGCGGCCGATGCCGAGGCGAAGCCGCGGATCGTCAACATCCCCGAAGACCTCGCACCCGACGAACTCACCCCCACCAAGGCGCAGGAACTCATCGACGCTCCCGTAGCGGGTGACCGGGTGCTGGGGGAGAACTCGGAGAACGGAAAGCTCGTCGTCGTGAAAGACGGCCGCTTCGGCCCCTACGTGCAAGAAGTGGATGCCGAGGAGCCCGAGGAGGTCGACCAGGCAACGGGCGAGGTCGTCGAGCAGCCCAAGAAGCGTGGGGCGAAGAAGGAAGTGGCTCCCAAGCCCCGCACCGCGTCGCTGTTCCGTTCGATGTCGGTCGACACCATCGACCTCGACACCGCGCTGCAGCTGCTCTCGCTCCCGCGTGTCGTGGGCACCGACCCCGAGACGGGCGCGGAGATCACCGCGCAGAACGGGCGCTTCGGTCCGTACCTGAAGAAGGGGACGGATTCCCGCTCGCTGGACGACGAGAAGCAGATCTTCGACATCACCCTCGAGGAGGCGCTCGCCAAGTACGCGGAACCCAAGTACGGCGCACGCCGGGCATCGAGCGCGCTGAAGGAGTTCGACGCCGACCCCGTCAGCGGCAAGCCGATCAAGCTCAAGGACGGCCGATTCGGACCGTACGTCACCGACGGTGAGACCAACGCCACGGTGCCCCGCGGTGAGAACGCGTTGGAGATCACGTTCGAGCGTGCGATCGAACTCATCGCCGACAAGCGGGCGAAGGGTCCGGCTCCCAAGAAGGCGGCCCCGGCGCGCAAGACGGCGGCGACGAAGACGGCGGCGGCGACCAAGACGACAGCGACTCGGACGGCGGCGACGAAGACGGCGGCGGCGAAGACCGCGGCCACGAAGACGACGGCGACTCGCACGACGGCGACGAAGACCGCGGCGGCGAAGACCGCGGCGACGAAGACCGCGGCGGCGAAGACGGCGGCGCCCAAGACGGCGGCGGCCAAGACGGCTGCGGCGACCAAGGCTGCCGCGACCACGGCTGCGGCGACCACGACCCCGCGCAGGGCGCCGGCGAAGACCTCGTGACCGACGACCTCACCCGGCCGCTGCACGCCCCCCGGGCGGCGGCGGCCGGGGGGCCGGGGCTGTTCGTCACTTTCGAGGGCGGAGACGGCGCGGGAAAGACCACACAGGCGTCGCTTCTCGAGCGGTGGCTCGCAGAGCAGGGCCGACGGGTCGTGCGTACCCGCGAGCCGGGCGGAACCGAGGTCGGTGTGCGTATTCGCGACATCGTCCTTCATCACCGCGGCCACATCGATGCACGCGCCGAGGCCCTGTTGTACGCCGCTGATCGCGCGCATCACATCGCCACGCACGTGCGGCCGGCCGTGGCACGCGGAGACGTGGTCATCCAGGACCGGTACCTCGACTCCTCCGTCGCCTACCAGGGGGCGGGCCGCATCCTGGACGCCGACGACGTGCGCGCGCTTTCGCTGTGGGCGACCGACGGGCTTCTCCCCGACCTGACGGTGCTCCTCGACCTCGACCCGGCCGCTGCGCGCCGCCGTCTCGACGCCGACGACAAACCCTTCGACCGGCTCGAGGCGGAGAAAGAGGACTTCCACGCGCGCGTGCGCGCCGGCTTCCTCGCCCTGGCCGACGCCGAGCCCCGGCGTTTCCTCGTGCTCGACGCGGAAGCGGCCCCCGACGACCTCGCCGCCCTCGTGCGCGAGGCGGTCGCAGAGCGTCTGGGCTGAGGTCCGCAGACCACGGCCCGCCCACGTCGCCGAGGGTTTGCACAGCCGAACGCCAGCGGCGGTGTCGGACCCCGCGGTTAGGCTGGAGCCCATGTCCGTCGCCCTCGATACGTCCCCGCAGGCCGTCGGCACGGCGCCCTTCCCGTGGGACGCCGTGTGGGGGCAAGACGAGGCCGTCGCGACGCTGCGTGCGGCGGCGTCCATTCCCGCCTCCCTCGCGCACGCGTGGCTCATCACCGGTCCACCCGGGTCGGGGCGCTCCACCCTCGCCTACGCGTTCGCCGCCGCGCTCATCGCCGACCCGGGCGACGAGCGCGCCCAACGGCAGGTGCTCGCGCGCACGCACCCCGATCTGACGGCACTTCGCACGGAACAGGTCGTGATCAGGATCGACGAGGCCCGTCGCCTCGTGGAGCGCGCATCCTTCGCGCCGTCACTCGGTCGGCACCGCGTGATCGTGGTCGAAGACGCCGATCGCATGTCGGAGCGCACATCCAACGTGCTTCTGAAGGCGCTCGAGGAACCGCCCGAGAAGACCGTCTGGGTGCTCTGCGCGCCGAGCGACGCCGACCTGCTGCCCACCATCCGCTCACGGGTGCGGGTACTCCGACTGCGCGAACCGTCTGTCGCCGACGTCGCGGCGCTGATCGTCGAGCGCACCGGCGTGTCCGCCGAGATCGCCGAAGAGTCGGCTCGCCACGCGCAGCGCCACATCGGTATGGCCCAACGTCTCGCGACCGACGACGACGCACGGGCACGCCGTGCCGAGACGCTCGCCGCCGTCCTCGCGGTGCGGGGCATCGGCGACGCCGTCGACGTCGCGGGTCGTATGGTGCGCCTGGCCACCGACGACGCCAAGGCCCTCACGGCCACCCGCGACGAAGAGGAGCGCCGGTCGCTGCTGCGCATGCTCGGCGTCGTCGAGGGCGCCGCCGTGCCGCCGTCGGTGCGCGGGCAGGTCAACGCCCTCGAAGACGACCAGAAGCGCCGGGCCACCCGCAGCCTCCGCGACGGTATCGACCGGGTGCTCACCGACCTGCAGTCGCTGTTCCGCGATGTCGTGATGATCCAGTACGGCCGAGAGGGTGATCTCGTCAACAGCGAGCGGATCGACGCCCTGCGCGCCCTCGCGGCCGAGTGGACGCCCTCCCGCACTCTCGGGGTGCTCGATCGCATCTCGGTCACGCGCCGCAACCTCGAACAGAACGCCGCCCCGCTGCTGGCACTCGAGAGCCTCATGATCACCGTGGCGAACGGCTCGGCGCCGTGAGCCTGCGCCGCCGAATGACCGCCGTCATCGCGGGGATGGCGGGTCTGGCCCTCGCGCTGAGCGGGTGTCTCTACGCCCAGATCCCGCCGATGGCGCCAGACACGGGGCGCTCGCTCGCCCCGCAGACCGACGGCGTCGAGGCGTCCCTCCTGCCGTACTACGGCCAGGCGCTGGCGTGGAGCGACTGCGGCGGTGTCGGCTTCGACTGCACGACGGTCACCGCCCCCCGCGACTACGCCGATCCGTCGGCCGGCGACCTGCAGCTGGCGGTGATCCGCCACCGTGCGACGTCGGGTGAGCCGCGGGGATCGCTTCTCACCAATCCCGGGGGACCGGGCGTGAGCGGAGTCGACACCGTGCGCGACTCGCTCTCGCTCGTTGCCGATGAGACCCTCACCGCCTCCTACGACGTGATCGGATTCGACCCGAGGGGTGTCGGGCAGTCTTCGGCCGTGACCTGTTACGACGCGTCCGGTATGGACGCCTTCCTCTACGACATCCCTCCGGGGAAGCGGGGGAGCGACGAACGCAACGCGGCCCTCGAGAAGCGGCAGGCTGACTTCGCCCAGGCGTGCGAGGCGGGGAGCGACGGCATCCTCCCGTACATCTCGACCGAGAACGCCGCGCGCGACATGGATCTGCTGCGCGCGGTGCTGGGCGATGCGAGGCTCTCCTACCTCGGTTTCTCGTACGGTTCGCTGCTCGGAGCGACCTATGCCGGCCTGTTCCCCGAACGGGTCGGGCGGATGGTGCTCGATGGCGGCATCGATCCGAGCCTTCCCGGGAGCGCGAGCGGCATCGCTCAAGCCGTGGGCTTCGAGAACGCGTTGCGCTCCTTCATGGCCGACTGCCTGACGCGCTCGGACTGCCCGTTCGCCGGCTCCGTCGACGACGCGATGAGCGATCTGACCGCGCTGCTCGAGCGGGTCGACGTCCGGCCGCTGACCAATGGCGACGGCCGCATACTCGGCGCGGACACCCTCGTGACGGCCGTCCTCGCCGCGCTGTACAGCGACCAGAGCTGGCCGTATCTGCGCATCGCCCTCACCGACGCGCAGAACGGCGACGCGTCGGTCGCCTTCCAACTGGCCGACTTCTACAACGGCCGTGAGAACGGGCAGTACCCGAGCAACACCCTTCAGGCGCTGCGTGCATACAACTGCGTCGACTACCCCGACGAAGCCGACACCGACGATGAGGCGCTCGAGGCGGAACTCGAGCGGGAGGCCCCCGTCGTCGCACCCTACTGGGTGGGTCCCGACCCCTGCGCGGCGTGGCCCGCGCCCCCGACGGGGACGCGCGCCGAGATCACCGCGCCCGGCTCGCCGCCCATCGTCGTCCTCGGCACCACCGGTGACCCGGCCACCCCCTACACCGAGGCGCAGGCGCTCGCCGAGCAGCTCTCGCAGGGCGTGCTCGTCACCTACGTCGGCGAGGGCCACCTCGCCTACAACAAGGGCAACGCCTGCGTGAACGGTGCGGTCGACGACTACCTCGTCGACGGCACTGTGCCCGAGGCGGGGCTGCGTTGCGAGTAGCGACCTCACCTACGCTTGGTTCGTCACACCCCGAGGAGACCCCTATGACCGCGCCCACCGCCGACCTGGCGACGTACATCGACCACACCCTGCTCAAGCCCGAGGCCACTCGCGCCGACGTCGAGCGACTCATCGCCGAGGGCGCCGAGCTGGGCACCTACAGCGTGTGCATCTCGCCGTCGTTCCTGCCGGTGAAAGTGCCCGCGGGTCTGAAGCTCGCCGTCGTCTGCGGCTTCCCCAGCGGCAAGCACCACGCCGAGATCAAGGCGGCCGAGGCGGCGCTGTCGGTCGCGCACGGAGCGGACGAGATCGACATGGTGATCGACGTGGGTGCCGCCGTCGAGGGGCGCTACGACCTCGTCGAGGCCGAGATCCGCGCCGTGCGCGACGCCGCCCCGGCGCCGACCGTGCTCAAGGTCATCATCGAGTCCGCGGCGCTGAGCGACGAGGCCATCGTCGCCGTGTGCGAGGCGGCGGTGGCCGCAGGAGCCGATTTCGTCAAGACCTCGACCGGGTTCCACCCGGCCGGCGGCGCCAGCGTGCACGCGGTCGAGCTGATGAAGCGCACGGTCGGCGATCGGGCCGAGGTGAAGGCGTCGGGTGGCGTGCGCACGCGCGGCGCCGCCGAGCAGATGATCGCCGCCGGAGCGACGCGCCTGGGCCTGTCGTCCAGCCGCGACATCCTCGCCGACAGGTCCGCGAGCGGCGACTACTGATCGCCTTACCGGGCGTGTGCGTCCGAGCGCGCTGGAGCATGTAAACTCGATGATCGTGCACGCGACAGCGCGCACGTGCCGCCTTAGCTCAGACGGCAGAGCGATTCACTCGTAATGAATAGGTCAAGGGTTCGATTCCCTTAGGCGGCTCCGAAGGCCCTCACCCGCTTCCACCGGGTGGGGGCCTTTTCTCGTCGGCGAGGTCCGGCATCCGGCCTTCCGCCCCGGCGCGCGCCCGGCGAGCGGTGGCTGTGATCCCGACGGGCGACCGTACGTCGCAGCTTCTGCTCCTGCGCGCGACCGCAGGCCCCGCGCCGGGCCGCGCCGGGGACCGGCCAACCCGACCGATAGGCTGACAACCCGCCCCCACGACGGTCGTGCCCGTCCGCTACCCGCTGGAGTCCCCGTGTCGAATGCGATCGACGCCCTCATCGAGATCTTCACGTGGGTGGGCCTGGGCGCGGGGCTGCTGCTCGCCCTCGCCGCGGTGTTCCTCCTGCTCGCCGACGGCACGTGGCTCCCCGCCCGGGCCGTGGTGGAGCATGTCGACGAAGGCCGGGTCGTGCGGTGGTTCGACCACGACGGGGGCGTGAACGAGGCGGCACTGTCGGCGCACGACGATGCCAAGATCGGACCCGTCGACATGATCGACATCTTCTACCGGCGGGGGAGCGAGCACCGGATGCGCCTGACGCGCTCGTCGCCGCTCGTGCGATTCATGTCTCTCCTGGCGGCGGGGGTCCTGGCGCTGGGACTCGTGGCTTTCATCGTGTCGATCGTGATGCTGTTCGTCCGCGGCTGAGAAATTGGCGCGACGCGCATGTCGCTAGATAAGCTAGTGATATGTCCGACTCGCTCCGCCCCACCCTCCGCCGATCGCGGCGCGCCGACGGCGCCGTGCGCGTCTCGCGCTGGCTCCGGATCGGCATCCCGAGCCTGCTCGTGCTTCTGTGGGTCATCGGAGGGTCGATCGGTGGGCCGTTCTTCGGAAAGGTCGATGAGGTCGCCACGAACGATCAGTCGTCGTTCCTGCCGCAGTCGGCCGACGCGACGCGGGTGAGCGAGCGGCTGACGGACTTCACCGGCGGCGACACCATTCCCGCCATCGTCGTGGCCGCCACCGCAGACGGCAGCGTCCTCGGCGACTCCCAGGTCGCGTCCCTTCAGACGCTGGCCACCGATATCGCCGGCATCGACGGGGTGGCGGGAGACGCCTCACCGCCGGTCGTCTCCGACGACGGGCAGGCGGCGCAGATCTTCGTGCCCATCGACAGCTCCGGCGAGGTCCGTGAGGTGGTCGAACGGGTGCGGGAGGTGGTCGCCGACGACGTTCCCGGCGGTCTCGATGCCTGGGTCACCGGCCCCGCCGGCTTCACGGCCGACCTCGTGAAGGGCTTCCTCGGCATCGACGGTCTTCTGCTGATCGTCGCGCTCGTGGCGGTGTTCGTCATCCTGGTCATCGTGTACCGCTCGCCGCTGCTGCCGATCCTCGTGCTGTTGACATCGGTGTTCGCACTGTGCGTCGCGCTGCTGACGGTGTGGTGGCTCGCCTTCGCCGGCATCGTCGTTCTGAACGGACAGGTGCAGGGCATCCTGTTCATCCTCGTCATCGGCGCCGCCACCGACTACGCCCTGCTCTACGTCGCGCGGTTCCGTGAGGCGATCGGGGCGGGCGAGCGTCGATGGGATGCAACGGTGCGAGCGTGGAAGGGAGCAGTGGAGCCCATCCTCGCGTCGGGGGGAACGGTCATCGCGGGACTGCTCTGCCTGCTGCTGTCGGATCTCGCGACCAACCGCGCGCTCGGCCCGATCGCCTCGATCGGCATCGCGTTCGCCGTGCTCTCGGCCCTCACCTTCCTGCCCGCGCTGCTCGCGCTCTTCGGCCGTGCCGCTTTCTGGCCCTTCGCGCCGAAGCCCGGAGCCGCCGCGCTGCCCGCCGATCTCACCGCACCCGCGAAGGGTCTCTGGCCGCGCCAGGCGCGCTTCGTCGCGCGACGCGCGCGCCCGGTGTGGATCGTGTGCACGCTCGTGCTGCTGGCCGCGTGCGTCGGCGTCACGCAGTTGCGCGCCGACGGCGTTCCCGCCAGCGATCTGGTGCTCGGCGCTTCGGAGGCGCGCGATGGCCAGACCGCCCTCGCCGAGCACTTCCCGGGCGGTTCGGGCAGCCCGGCCTACGTGCTGGTGCCGGAGGACCGTGCCGCCGAGGCGGTCGCCGTGCTCGAGCGGACCTCGGGAATCGACAGCATCGGGATCCTCTCGTCCGATGCGCCCGGCGGCCAGGCGCCCGTCACGGCCGCCGAGGGCACTCTGCAGACCACCGCGTTCGGTCCGCCCGGAACCCCCGCTCCCGCCCCGACCGTCTCCGACGGGGAGGTGCTGGTGGCGGCGACACTGGCCGACACCGCCGACTCGGCGGCCGCCGACGACACGGTGCGCGAACTGCGCGCGACCCTGACCGCCGAGCTCGGCGAGGACACCGCGACCGTCGGCGGTGTGACGGCGACCGACATCGACTCGGTCGACACGTCGATCCGCGACCGCACGCTCATCATCCCGATCGTGCTCGTCGTCATCCTGCTCATCCTGATGGCACTGCTGCGGTCGGTCGTCGCGCCGCTCATCCTCATCGGCACGGTGATCGTGTCGTTCGGTGCGGCGCTCGGGGTGAGCGCGGTGGTGTTCGACGGCGTCTTCGGCTTCGCCGGCGCCGACCCGTCGGTGCCGTTGTACGGGTTCGTCTTCCTCGTCGCCCTGGGCGTGGACTACAACATCTTCCTCATGTCGCGCGTGAGAGAGGAATCCGTCGTGCACGGCACACGGCCCGGCATCCTGCGCGGACTCGTCGCCACCGGCGGTGTCATCACCTCGGCAGGACTCGTGCTGGCCGCGACCTTCGCGGCCCTCGGCGTCATCCCGATCCTGTTCCTCGCGCAGATCGCCTTCATCGTGGCCTTCGGAGTGCTGCTCGACACCTTCGTCGTGCGCTCCCTGCTCGTGCCGGCGCTGGCCTACGACCTCGGCCGCCGGATCTGGTGGCCGTCGAAGCTGGGCCGGAGGGATGCCGACGCGGCCGACCGCGACGTCCCCGGGCGGGGCGTGACCGGACGGCGCGCGCGTAGGCTCGACGCATGACCCGTGCCCTGTTCATCGTCGACGTGCAGAACGATTTCACCGAGCGCGGCGCCCTCGGGGTCGAGGGAGGCGACGCGGTGGCCGAGCGCATCTCGCGCTACCTCGACGCCCACGCCGTCGAGTACGCGCTCGTCGTCGCCTCGCGCGACTGGCACAACGGCGACGACGACAACGGCGGGCACTTCTCGGCCGAGCCCGATTTCGTCGACACGTGGCCGGTGCACTGCGTCGGCGGCACGTATGGCGCCGCGTACGACGACGTGTTCGACACCACGCGCGTCACCCACCACCTCAAGAAGGGGCAGGGCAAGCCCGCCTACTCGCTCTTCGAGGGCGTGTCGGACGACGGCGAGACCGCGGCGGAGATCCTCGGCGCCCATGGCATCCGTGACATCGACGTCGTCGGTATCGCCACCGATTACTGCGTGCGGGCGTCGGCTCTCGACGCGCTGGCGGCCGGACGCCGCGTGCGCGTGCTCACCGATCTCGTCGCGGGCGTCCATGCCGAATCGAGTGACGCTGCACTGGCCGAGATCGCCGCCGCAGGAGCACAACTGGCCGTGTCCGAGGGCTGAACCCCGGTCAGCACGACAGCGAGTCGTCGGTGCGGGGGATCGTGATCGTCACGGTCGTCCCCTCGCCCGGAACGCTGGTGATGCGCAGGATGCCACCGTGCTCGCCGACGATGCGCTGCGCGTTCGTCAGCCCGCTTCCGTGACCGTCGTCCTCCGCATCGACGGATCGTCCGCGGCGGCCCCCCTGCATGATGGTGACCAGATCGTCGGCGTGGATGCCGCGGCCGCGATCGTGCACGCGCACGGCGGCGCCCTCGTCGGTTTCGTAAGCGTCGACGTCGATGACGTCGTCGGAGTATTTGGCGGCGTTCTCGAGCACGTGCGCGACGGCGTTGCGCAGTCCCCGCACGTCGGCGCAGACGGGTACGGCATCCATCTGTCCGAACACGACGCGGCCGTGGGTGTCACCGGGAAGCACGATCGAGACCGCGTCGCGCGCGACCACGGCGAAGGTCTCGCTCCGCCGGCCCTGCCGTGCGTGGGCGTCGGCGACGCCCCCGAGCGTCTCGGCCACCGCGAGGATGCGATCGGCGGCCTCCGCCGCGAGCCGCAGCACGCGATGGTCGGAACCCAGTTCTTCGCCGAGCAGCGCCAGGTGTTCATGCAGCGCCGTCGCGGGGGAGAGCAGATCATGGGCGACGGCACGCCGGGCGGCGGCGCGGTCGTCGGACGCCCGCTTCTCGCTCGTGAGGTCGCGCACGATCTTCACGAACCCCAGTACCTGGCCCTGGTCGTTGCGGATCGCCGAGATGGTCACGCGCGCCCAGAACTCGCTGCCGTCGTTGCGGACACGCCAGCCCGTGTCCTCGACGTGTCCGTCGCGCTGAGCGGCGGCGAGCAGCTGGTCGGGCACGCCGCGGTGACGGGCGTCCTCGCGGTAGAACTGCGAGAAGTGGCATCCGATGATCTGCTCTTCGGTGTAGCCCTTGATGCGTTCGGCGCCCAAGTTCCATCCGCGCACGAACCCGCCGCTGTCGAGCTTGACGATCGCGAACAGGTCGACCTGCTCGTCCCAATCGCGTGGGATCGATCGACGAATGCTGGTCAGAGCGTGCGGGGCGGGGACGGTCGAACCGGGCTCTCCGCCGGGCACGGCGCTCACGCGGGCACACCGCCGGTCAGGAGGGTGCGTACGGAAGGCATACAGCGATCATGCCCGAGCGGCCGCTTCGTCCGACAGCGATTGACACCGTGACGCCGGTGCCCGTCTGCTCCGTTACGACGAGACGGTGACCAGCGTGCGTTGCCAGCCGCTCGATCCGTCAGGGGCGATCGGGGCCTGGTCCTGGACCTGCAGGTTGCCCTGCTTGTCGGTCGCGCGCACCGCGATGTAGTGCGATCCGGGGTCGGCGTTCCAGTCCAGCTTCCACTGCACCCACGACTGGTCGTTGATGGGGGTGGACAGCTGCGTCTCCTGCCAGTCGCCGTCGTCGATGCTGACCTCGACCTTCGCCACACCCACGGGCTGTGCCCAGGCCATGCCGGCGATGACGATCGCACCGGCGGTGACGGGCGCACCGATCTTGGGGGTGTCCACGCGCGAGGACATCTTGATGGGCGCCTCGGCCGAGTACCCGCGCGGAGTCCAATACGCCTCGTCACGATCGAAGCGCGTCACGGTGAGTTTGGTGACCCACTTCGTCGCCGACACGTACCCGTACAGGCCCGGAACGACCATGCGCACGGGGAAGCCGTGTTCGAACGGCAGCGGGTCGCCGTTCATCGCGACCGCGAAGATGGCGTCCAGGTTGTCGTCGGTCAGTGACGAGAGGGGGGTGGATGCCGTGTACCCGTCCACGCTCTCCGACAGCACCATGTCGGCGTCGGCCTGCACGCCCGCCATGCGCAGGACGTCACGGATGGGCACGCCGGTCCAGATGGCGTTCCCGACGAGACCGCCGCCGACCTCGTTCGAGACGCACGTGAGGGTCACGCCGTACTCGTCGAGGCCCATTCCCACCAGCTGGTCGAAGCTCAGCTCGATCGGGGTGTCGACCATGCCGTCGATCGACAGACTCCACGTGGTGGGGTCGACATTGGGCACGGTCAGCGCGGTGTCGACGCGGTAGAAGTCGTCGTTGGGGGTGATGATCGGCGTGAGGCCGTCGATCTGCCAGCTCGCCCCGTCGGGAACCGCGACGGTGGAGCGAGCCGCGGGGAGCCGTAGCGCATCGCGTGCCGCGGCCACCGACGAGGTGGTGGCGTTGAGGATGCGCGAACCGACGCCGACGATGACGGCGCCGACGGTCGAGATGCCGGTGAAGAGCAGGAACTGGCGGCGGTTCGTGCCGGCGGTCCGCGCGTCGCTCTCGCGGGCCGCCGTGACCCACCGCTTCAGGCGCGCGACGGAGAAGACGAGGACGAAGATCCCGGCGACCGTACCGAGCACCGGGGGCAGCCACGCGAGGGCTCCGGCTCCGGTGCGGGTGATGATGGCGGCGGTGGCGAGCGCTCCGCCGATGCCGATCAGTACCGCGCCGACCGGGCGGAAGCGGTACTGCACGATCCCGGCCACGGCTGCGGCGACGGCCGCACCCACGCCGACGCCCGCGAGGAGGGCGATCTTGTCGGTCTCGCCGAACAGTGTGATCGCGAGCTCTTTCAGTGGGCGCGGCACGATGTCGACGATGAACGAACCGACAGCGAGCACCGGGCTGGCCGAGCGGGCGACGAGGGCGGCGAACAGCTCCGCGACCGCCAGGAGGACGGCGGCGGATGCGATGCCGGCGAGAGCTGCCCAGATCCACGCGTGCGGGCGGCGCACTCTGGTCACGTCGTCGGTGCGAGCCGCGGTGTCGGTGGTCATTTCATCCTCGTTCCCGGGTGCCACGCACGCGCGACCCCGCCTCGTATCTTGTTCGGAGCGGAGGGGTGATCGGATGCCGTGCCCGCGGCCCGCGCTTCGCTCGCTCGCGCTGTCGTCGGCGTGGCGGGGTCAGCGCCGGCGGTCGGCGGCCGGGGGCCGCGCCGCGCCGGCCGGGGCCAGCGCGAACGCCACGACCCCCGACACGATCAGCACGAGCGCGACGGCGAGTCCGACCGTGAGCGGCTCGTCGAGGAGGGGGACGGCGACCACCGCGGTGAGGACGGGACTGAGGGCGCCGGCTGCGGCGGTGATGCTGCTTCCGAGGTTCTTCACCGCCACGACGTAGCACGCGGTCGACAGCATCCCGGTGCCCACGCCCTGCACGAGGGCATACGCCCCCCACGCGGGCACGTCGACGGTGCCGCTGAACAGCTGAGACGGCAGTGCTCCCGCCGCGGCGAGCACGAGTGCCGCGATGAGAGAGGTGAGGGAGACGAGGGCGATGACCCCGAGCGGATCGAGTCGCGTGCGCGACAGCCCGATCGTGTACGCCGCCCAGACCAATCCCGCGGCCATCAGCACGGCGATCCCACCCTCACCGGCGGGGCCGCCGGTGAGGGTGGCGCTCACGGCGACGCCGGCGACGATGGCACCGAGGGCGACCAGACGGCGGCGGGGGATCGGTGAACGGAACGCGAGGAAGAGCAGCACCGTGACGAACAGGGGCACGGTGCCGGGCACGAGCAGGCCGGTCAGCGCCGCGGAGGTCAGGTGCGCCCCCCACGCGAAGAGCAGGAAATGGGGAAGTCCCGCGAGCAGCACCAGTGCGATGACGCTCGCGTGCTCGCCGCGCAGGTGCCGCATCGTCCGGGGGATCCAGGGCGCGAGGGCGATCGCGGGCACCCCGAAGCGCATGATCGCGGCATCCCCCATGCTCATCCCGGTCGTCTCGAGCGCGCGGGTCGACAACGCGAACGACGACCACAGGCAGACGACGGCGGCGAGGGCGGCGACACCGACCATCGTCCGCCGCGACAACGCGGAGGGGCTCGGGAAGGCGAACGTCGTCACCCTGTGAGCGTAGGAAAAGAGGGGCGGCACACGATTGCGGATATTGCTTCTAAGCCGATCAGATTGGCAGAATCTGCTTTATGAGCGGCCTGGACGCGATCGATCTACTCATCCTCACCGAGTTGCAACGCGACGGCCGTCTGACCAATCAGGAACTCGCCGATCGCGTCGGGCTTTCGCCATCGCCATGCCTGCGCCGCGTTCGGCGTCTCGAAGATACGGGCGTGATCTCCGGGTACCGCGCGGTGGTCTCGCCGAAGGCCGTCGACCTCGAGATCACGGCCTTCGTGCGGCTGCGTCTGGCCTCGCACGAGGGCTCGACCGTCGACGCGGTGGAGGATCGGTTGCGCGCCATTCCGTGGATCGTCGAAGCGCATCTGCTCGCCGGCGACTGGGACTACCTCGTGCGCGTGGTGACCCCCAGTTTCGAGGAGTACGAGCGTCTCCTACGCGAGCACCTCCGGGCTATCCCCGCACTGTCGTCGATCGACACGACCTTCGCCTTCGGGGTGACCAAACCCCTGACGCCACTGCCCGTCCACCGCGACGGCGCGAATCGCGTGCCCTGACGCCTCATCGCGACGCGGTCGACTGAAGCGACCGGCATGCTCCTCCTCATCGGGCGGGATGGCCACGACGATCCCGGCCATCGCGGCCCGCCCTCATTGGGGAAGGAACGTGACCGGCAGTCCGGCGATGGGCAGAGTCGAGCGGGCGATCGCGGCCTCGACGGCCGCGTGATGCCGTTCGGGTGCGGTGACCTGCACCTTCTCGACGCCGTCGATGGGCGTTCCGCCCGCGGGGGAGAAGAAGGACGTGACGTCGTGGTCGTCGATGAGACGGGTCAGCAGTTGCTCGTAAGCCGGCCCTTCTCCGGGCCCGACCGCGACGCCCAGACGCGACCCCGCCACCTCGATGGCCCCGGCGCGGGGCAGACCGGCCGCGTCGCGCACTGTTTCCGCGCGCGATACGAGCGGGATCAGTTCTTCGAAGGCGTCGTCGAGCGAGTACAGCGTGAACATCCCGTTCTCCATCACGGCCGCCTGCACCTGCGCCCCCGGAGCTGAGCGGTCGATCTCCGCGACCGCGGGAAGGGGGTCGAAGCCGACATCGAGGCAGCCGCGCCCCGCGTCGGAGAAGAGCGATATGCGCGTCCGAGCCAGCGTGTCCACTTCGACGGCCCAGGACACGGGGTCGGGGTAGGTGCTGGCACAGGCGAGGGCGAGCAGGTCGGGCAATGCGTCGGCGCGAACCTTCAGCAAGACCGCCGACGACGGATCCGAGAAGGTGGGCGCCTCCACCCATCGCTCGCTGTGAGCGACATCAACGCCCTCGACCGCCGCGATCTCCGCGCGAAGGGCGTCGAACTCCGCGCTCGGGCGATCGAAATGGGTCTCATCGACCGCCCAGCCGAAGAGGACCACCCCCGCCCCTCCCAGGGTGATGACACCGGCCACCGCCGCGCCGATGCCGATCCGTGCCCCCAGCGACCTCGGCATCCGTGGCTCCCCTCGCGTTCCGGTGGCCTCAGGTTACGAGACCGTGGTGAACGCGAGGGGAACACCGCCCGGTCAGCGCGCGCGACGCTGCTTGGCGAGCTTGGTCACCACCCGGCGCCGCACCTTCTGCACCTTCGGGTCGTTCCACACCCGATACGCGACGGTGCCCGCGGCGACCGCACGCCCGATCGCCGTGCGTGCCAGCACCGCCCCGGCCAGTCCTACCGCTCCGGTTCCGATCCATCGTCCGACACCCATGGCGCCTCCTTCTGTCGCGTCTGGAGACTCCAGCAGACAGGATCGGACGACGGACGCCGCCACGCTTGCGCCTGGCGTTCGCGTGTGCTGTGCCGGGACTCAGGCGATGCGCTCGCCCGCTCCGGCGGCGAACGGCTCGAGGGCTGCGACCACGTCGTCGGCCAGGGGCGTGGAGCTGGCGGAGACCGCGTCGTCGATCTGGCTCGTGCGCGAGGCTCCGATGATCGCTGTGGTCACGACCGGATCGCGCAGCACCCAGGCGACGGCGAGCTGCGGGATCGAGAGGCCCGCCTCACGGGCGACGCCGTCGATGCCGCGGATGCGCTCGAGATAGTCGTCGGTGAGCGCTGAGGCGTCGAGGAACCGGCTGTCGGCGGCGCGGGAGTCGGCCGGCACCGTCCCGTCGAGATACTTCGCGGTGAGCAGGCCCTGCGCGAGCGGCGAGAACACGGCGCTGCCGACGGCGAGCTCGCGCAGTGTCGGGAACAGCTCGGCTTCCGGGGTGCGGTCGAACAGCGAGTACCGCGGCTGGTGGATGAACAGGCGCACGCCCTCGGCGGCCAGCAACTCGTGCGCGCGGCGGGTGAGGTCGGCGGGGTAGTTGGAGATGCCGGCGTAGAGGGCCTTGCCGCTGCGCACGATGTCGGCGAGCGCGTGCACGGTCTCTTCGATCGGCGTGTCGGGGTCGACGCGGTGCGAGTAGAACACGTCGACATGGTCTGTGCGCATGCGCATCAGGCTCTGTTCGAGCGAGCGCACGAGGTACTTGCGCGACCCGCCGTCGCCGTAGGGACCGGGCCACATGTCGTATCCGGCCTTGGTCGAGACGAACAGCTCGTCACGGTACCGGCGCAGGTCGCTGTCGAGCACGGTTCCGAAGGTCGACTCCGCCGCCCCGTACGGCGGACCGTAGTTGTTGGCGAGGTCGATGTGCACGACGCCCCGGTCGAACGCGTGCCGCAGGATCTCGCGTTGCGTGTCGAGCGGACGCGCGCTGCCGAAGTTCTGCCACAGCCCGAGCGAGATGCGGGGGAGCGGGATGCCGCTGGAGCCTGCGCGCAGGAAAGGCACGTCGTCGTAGCGGGTGGTGGCGGCCTCGAACGGAGAGGTCAGGCGGGGGTCGTCGGCGTCGATGGGCATGGTGCTCCTCGAATGGCGTAAGCGGGATGCCTCGACTCTGCCATGCCGGTCCCGGTCCGCGCTCTCCGGCGGCCCAGGGCGCCACGGCATCCTGTCGACCCCGAACGCGGAGCCCGCCCCCGGCGCGGATACCGCGGCATCCCTCGCTTGCTTCGATCGAGGCGTCGGTCAGGATGCCGCGCCGGTGACCTCGTCGCGCAGCAGCTGCGCGCCCGCGGAGAGGGCGCTGATCTTGTCGAACGCGACCTGGCGCGGCAACGGCGCCATACCGCAGTTGGAGCTGGGTATGAGCTTGTCGGCGTCGACGAACCGCAACGCGCGGCGCAGGGTCTCGGCGACTTCCTCGGGCGTCTCGATGCGCTCGCTGGCGACATCGAGGGCGCCGAGCATGATCTTCTTGCCGCGGATGAGCTCGATCAGGTCGATCGGCACGTTCGAGCGGTGGCTCTCGAGCGAGACGATGTCGAGGGTGGACTGCTGCAGCAGCGGGAACGACTCCTCGTACTGTCGCCACTCCGATCCGAGCGTGGCCTTCCAGTCCGTGTTCGCCTTGATGCCGTAGCCATAGCAGATGTGCACGGCCGTCTGGGCGTTCAGGCCCTCGGCCGCACGCTCGAGGGCCGCGACGCCCCAGTCCTTCATCTCGTCGAAGAAGACGTTGAAGGCGGGCTCGTCGAATTGGATGATGTCGACCCCGGCGGCCTCGAGCTCGCGCGCCTCCTGGTTGAGGATGGTGGCGAACTCCCACGCCAGCTTCTCGCGGCTGCGGTAATGGCGGTCCGCGAGCGTGTCGATCATCGTCATGGGGCCGGGGAGCGCCCATTTGATGGGCCGATCGGTCTGCGCGCGGAGGAAGGCGGCATCGTCGACGAAGACGGGACCACGACGACTGACGGCCCCGACGACGGTCGGCACGCTCGCGTCGTACCGGTCACGGATGCGAACCGTCTCGCGGTGTTCGAAGTCGACGCCCTCGAGGTGCTCGATGAAGGTCGTGACGAAGTGCTGACGGGTCTGCTCGCCGTCGCTGATGATGTCGAGGCCACGGCGCTCCTGTTCCTGTACCGCGGAACGGAGGGCGTCGTGCTTCCCCTCGACGAGCACATCGCCCTCGAGCTCCCAGGGCGACCACAGCACCTCGGGCTTGGCGAGCCACGCGGGCTTGGGGAGGCTTCCGACGGTCGAGGTGGGCAGGAGCGTCGACACGACGGTGGATCCTTCGCGGGTCATCGGGCGGCCAGCGCGTAGTCGGCGGCCCACTGGTCGAGGATCGCGCGGTGCGGCTTCACGAAATGCTCCTCGGCGTAGCGTCCCTGGACGACGGCGAGCTGACTGCGCTCTTCCCGGTCGTAGGTCACCTCGGTCGGCTCGAAGTCCGGTGCCTCGAGGCTGGGACGGTAGACGTCGCCGGCGGGGGTGCGGGCGTTGTAGATCTCGGGGCGGTAGATCTTCTGGAAGGTCTCCATCGTGCTGATCGTGCCGATCAGCTGTAGGTCGGTGTAGTCGGCGAGCAGATCGCCCCGGAAGTAGAACGCCAGGGGCGCGACGCTGCCGCGCGGCATGAAGTACCGCACCTGAAGCCCCATCTTGCCGAAGTACTCGTCGGTCAGCGACGAGGTGGCATCCTGCGCGTACTCGATGCCCAGCACGGGGTGCACGACGCCGGTGCGGTGGTAGGTGCGGCTCGTCGAGACGCTGATGCAGATGACGGGCGCGAGCGGGAAGCGCTCGCGATAGGCCGCGGAGTCGAGGAAGTGCGAGAACAGCTTGCCGTGGAGGTCGCCGAAGTCACCGGGCACCGAGAATCCGCCCGCGGCTGCCTGCGCTGCGGGCAGCACGATGCTGAAGTCGTAGTCGCGCAGGTAGGACGAGAAGTTGTTGCCGACGATGCCCTGGTGGCGCTCGCCCGTGTGCGTATCGAGGATGTGCACGTCGAGCACCTCGATGACCGGGAACTCCTCGTCGGCGCCGTCGGCGAACTGCAGCTGCACCGACACGATGTCGAGCTCGACGCGATACCGCTCGCCGTCCGGGTCGTCGGACGCGAGGTCGTTGAGGCGACGGTCGATCATCGACAGGGCGGTGCGCAGGTTCTGCTGACGACCCTCCCCGCGGGCGAGGTTGGCGAAGTTCGTCGTGACACGCGACCCCTCGGCGGGTGCGTAGTCCTCGTCGAAACGGGTGGTGGTGATGCGGAACGTGATGTCGTTCGACATGGGGATGCCAATCCGGGGAATGGGGAGACCGGCCCGGTCTCGAAGAAGTCGGTCCCCACATCGTGCAGCGTGAGAGGGGGCATCGGGTAATTCCGTGACGCTATGCCCTGCTATAGCCTCAACCTATGGCCAAGCGGATGAGCGGCATCACGCTGCAGCAGCTCCAGTACTTCATCGAGGTGGCCGCCGAGGGATCGATCAGCGCCGCAGCCGACCTGCTGTTCGTCGCCCAGCCGACGATGTCGGCGGCGATGCGCGACCTCGAGACGCGGGTGGGGCGCGATCTGCTCACCCGATCCGCCCGCGGGGTGACGCTCACCGTCGACGGCGTGGAGTTCCTCGGGTACGCACGTCAAGTGGTGGAGCAGGCGGAGCTGCTCGAGCAGCGGTATCTCGGCCGCCCGCCGTCGCGGCGACTCCTCGGCGTCTCGGCGCAGCACTACTCCTTCGTCGTCGACGCGTTCGTCCGCATGGTGAAGGCGACGGATGCCGCGGAGTACGAGTTCTCACTCCGCGAGACCCGGACGTTCGACATCATCGAAGACGTCCGGACGCTGCGCAGCGAGCTCGGCATCCTGTTCCGCAACGACTTCAACCGCAACGTGCTCGACAAGCTGCTGCGCGATTCGGGGCTGCTCTTCCACCCGCTCTTCGTCGCTGCGCCGCACATCTTCGTCTCGCGGCGGAACCCCCTGGCATCCCGTTCGCGCGCGACCCTCGCCGACCTCGTCGGCTTACCGCGACTCACGTTCGACCAGGGGGCGAACAACTCGTTCTACTTCGCCGAGGAGATCCTCTCGACCCTGTCGAGCCCTCAAGAGATCCGAGTGTCCGACCGCGCGACGATCTTCAACCTCATGATCGGCCTCGACGGCTACACCATCTCGACGGGCATCATCAGCGACGACCTCGATCCAGAGATCGTGGCGGTGCCGCTGGAGGTCGACGAGCGTATCGAGATCGGCTGGATCGGACGCAGCGCCATCCCGCTGACCGACCAGGCTCAGCGCTACCTGGGGGAGGTGCGCGAGGTGGTCGCCGCGTTCGGGGTGGCGCTGCTCGGCTGAGGAGCGGCATGAGTCGTCCGGTCGGTCTCCGCGAGCGGGTGATGACTCATCCGCCGGCGCGACGGCCGCGACGGACGCGCTCGACGGTCTCGCCCGCAGCGACACCCACCAGGAGCATCGCGGTCACGATCGACAGCCTGAGCGCATCGAAGACCGGGACGACGGATGCCACACCTGCGAGCACGGCGAGAGCGAGGAGACCGAGGAGCTGAGGTCGCGACCAGCGGCCCTCGAGGACGCGACGGAACGCCACGGTGCCGAAGAGGAAGAGGACCGGCGCGCCCACGATCACGACCGTGGTCGCGAGACCGCGCTGGTCGGGGAGCGTGAGCATCTGTTTGTCGCCCACGCTCATCAGCACGATGCCCGCGATGATCACAAGATGCACCCAGGTGTAGGCGGTGCGGGCGAGCCGGCCCGGCTCATCGGACGCCTCGATGGCTTCGGCGCCGACGCGCTCGCCGTGGTCGAAGTAGATCCACCAGGTGGCCGCTGCGGCGATGAACGCCGTCACCATCGAGGCGATCGATGACGTGGACGACTCCTTCTCGACGAAAGCGAAGCCCGTGACGAGCAACCCCTCGCCCAGGGCGATGAGGACGAACAGCGCTGTGCGCTCGGCGATGTGGGGGCCGGACAGATCCCAGGACTGCAGCATCACTCTGCCTCGGCCCGGGACAGGAAACCCCAGAACCGTACCGGCCAGTTCGACAGCGAGTGCCGCGGCCCAGAACGGCAACTGCCAGGTGAGGGGCAGCAGCGCGCCGACGATCCACAGGGCGCTACTGGCGACCGTCCAGCCGAGCACGAGAGCGAAGTCGCGGGCGACCGCGCGGTCGTGGCGGATTGTCGCCCAGACGATGAACCCTGTGCGCCCCACCTGAAGGATGACGTAAGCGATTGCGAATGCCCACGCGCGGTCGCCGAAGGCCTCGGCGATCGAGACGCTCACCACGAGGGCGACGAAGGCCAGCACGATCACGGCCCCGCGGACGGGCAGCTTCATGGGGTCGAGCCAATTCGTCACCCAGGTGGTCGACACCCATGCCCACCACAGGGCGCACACCATGACGGCGCCCTCCAAGGCCCCCAGCAGGGTCTGATTCTCGAAGAGGTAGGCGGACAGCTGAGTCAACGCGAGGACGAAGACCAGGTCGAAGAACAGCTCGACGTACGTCACGCGATCCGCGCGTGCGGAGTCCGCGGGGCGCAGCACGTTCCGGGCCATCCCGAATGCCATGCCCACATCCTCGCACCGCCGCCCGAGTGACCCGTATTCGAGAAGTCCCTTGCTTCGCCCGTGTCTCGGATAGTGAGAGTCGGCTGCTGACGAAGGCCCGCTTCGAACAACGCGGTGGTCGTCGCCGAATCGGGGGGGGTATTGGCTTTCAGAACCGGTGGATGCCGGGCGCGGCAGTCCACAGAGCGACGGCCGTCGACGCGGGAGCGCCGACGGCCGTCTAAGAGTGGTGGGGTCGTGTCTTCAGGACTCGCGCGTGCGGCGGGGGACGATGCGCATGACCGCGGTGCCGGCAGCGATCAGGGCGAAGGCTGCGAGACCGAGCCACACCGAGTTGAAGCCGGTCATGGCCAGCGCTCCCGCGCCAGCATGAGATCGGCACGTGGGGGACGGGTGCCATCGACCGCACCACCGCGTCCACCGCGAACGTGTTCCTCGACGGGACCGGTGCCCTCGGCATCCGCGCTCTCCGCGACGCGTCCGGTGCGTGGACCTCGGGGCGGATCATCACCGCCGACAAGTCCTTCTCGGCACCTGCGGGCGGACGCGTGCTGATGACGGCATCCGTTCGTCTGCCCGCTGTCGCCGATCCGACCGGGTACTGGGCGGCCTTCTGGGCTCTCGGTCGCGACGCGAACGCGCAGATCGATTGGCCGCGCACGGGAGAGCTCGACATGCTCGAGGCGGTGAACGGCACGCCACAGCTCATTCAGACGTTGCACTGCGACCTTCCCGACGGGGGCGCCTGCGACGAGCCCTTCGGCATCACCAGCGGCCTCCTGGAGTGCGCATCCTGCCTTACCGGATTCCACACGTACTCGACGCTCATCGATCGCACGGAGCCCGGGGCGGAACGGCTGGAGTTCTTCGTCGACGGCGTCAGCACCCACGTCGTGGAGGAGGCGGAGGTCGGCGAAAGCGCGTGGGATGCCGCCATCCCCAACGACTTCTTCCTCATCCTCAACCTCGCCATCGGCGGGGGGCTGCCCAACGGCGTCTGCGGGTGCGACAGCGCGTCGGTGCCGAAGACCTCCGGGGGCACGATGTCGGTCGAGCACGTCGCGGTGTACCGCTCCGACCCTCCGGCGCCGTCGATCCCGACGATCACGGGCACCGCCACGGCGGGTTCGACCCTGGTGGCGGTCTCCGGGCGCGATGTGGCGGTGATGTACCAGTGGCGGGCCGACGGCGCCGCCGTCTCCGGCGCGACGGGCGCCTCGTTCGCCGTTCCGGGCACGCTGGTCGGCAAGCGCATCTCGGTCACGGTCTCGGCTCCGGACGGAGCGGATGCCGCAACGTCGCTGCCGACGGCGCGCGTCACGGCGGGCACACTCGGCGCGGTCACCCCCACCATCAGCGGCACCGCGAGGCTCGGGTCGACCCTGACCGCGTCGCCGGGCACGTGGACACCCAGCCCGGTCACCCTGACCTACCGGTGGAGAGCGAACGGTGTCGACATCGCCGGTGCGACGGGTAAGACGTTGAAGGTCGCCATGACGCAGGTCGGCAAACGGATCACCGTCACCGTCACCGGGAGCAAGATCGGCTTCACCTCGGCGCAGCAGACGTCGGCGCCGACGGCGGTCGTCGTTCGTTAGGGTCCCGCCGCGGTCGGCCTCGCCTCCACGGTGAGTCGCGGCGGTCGTACATCGTTCGCCCAAATTTGTTCCCGGGCCTAAGCGGTTCTATGCCACTATGACGCTAGGCGCCCGATTGGCCTGCCGAGAGTATTGGGGCATCCGGCGCGGACATTAATTGGACCTCTGTGAAAGGCGCGATCATCGTCACTTCTGGAATTCGCGGTACGTTCTTCGATTTCATCGACGACCCGTGGAAGCACGTCGGCAGAGAAGAGGAATCGGCTCGATTCCTCCGTGATGGTCTCCTCGTGATCGAGGACGGTCTGATCGTCGCATTCGGCCCGTTCGACGAAGTGTCCCCCCTGCATCCCGACCTCGACATCACGGAGATCCGCGGGCGCATCATCACTCCCGGCTTCATCGACGGCCACGTGCACGTTCCGCAGACGCGGGCCCTGGGTGCTTTCGGGCAGCAGCTCCTGCCGTGGCTCATCGACACCGTGTTCCCCGAGGAGGCCCGCTACAGCGACCGTGAATACGCGCGCGCCGGGTCGGAGCGGTTCCTCGAGAACATGCTCGCTGGCGGAACCACGACCGTGCAGGCGTTCACGACGACCTCCACCGTTGCCGTCGAGGAGTTCTTCGAGGCCGCCGCGCGGCGCGACATGCTGGTGATCAGCGGGGTGACCGGCATCGATCAGTTCGCGCCGGAAGGCTCGACGAGCACGCCCGAACAGTTCTATGACGACAGCAAGGCGATGATCGCGAAATATCACGGCGTGGGTCGCAGCCGTTATGCGATCACCCCGCGATTCGCCCTCGGTGCAAGCAAAGAGCTGCTGAAGGCCTGCCAACGGCTGAAGCAGGAGCATCCCGATCTCTGGGTGAACACGCACATCTCGGAGAATCCGTTGGAGATCTCCAACCTCCTCCTGGCGCACCCGGACTGCACGGACTATCTCGGCGTGTACGAGAAATATGATCTCGTCGGCCCGAAATTCTCCGGCGGACACGCGGTCTGGCTTTCCGACAATGAATTCGGACGCCTTTCCGACAGCGGCGGCGCGGTGGTGTTCTGCCCGTGCTCGAACCTCTTCCTGGGCAGCGGGATCTTCCGGCTGGGGAAGGCGACCGACCCCGACCGGCGCGTCAAGATGTCGTTCGGTACCGATATGGGCGGCGGCAACCGGTTCAGCATGATCCACGTCCTCGACGAGGCCTACAAGGTCGGGATGCTGGGCAACACCCTGCTCGACGGCACGACCAACCGCGTCACGCAAGACCTCGCCGCGTCCGAGCGCAGCAAGCTCTCGCCCTACCGGGCGTTCTGGTCGGTCACCCTAGGTGGCGCGGAGGGCCTGTACATCGACGACCAGGTCGGAAACTTCGAGGTCGGGAAGTCCGCGGACTTCGTGGCACTCGACTGGAACGCGGGTCCTTCGGCGATGCCGTGGCACCAGTCCCTCTTCTTCGACGAAGCGGGGCCGACCACGATGGCGGAGGCCGCGCACGCGCTGTTCGCGGTGATGATGGTCGGCGACGACCGCAACGTCGACGAGACCTGGGTGTCCGGCGTACGTCTCTATAAGAAGGGCTGACGGTGCAACGCCTCGCCGTCGCGGACGAACGGCCCACGTCGGGGGAGGTGTCGGGCGCCGACGACACGGCGGTCACCCTCGTCACCCACCGAAAGGTCGCCGCCCGCGACGTCGAGGCGTTCGAGGGGTGGCTGGAGCGATCGGGCCGAGCCCTCACCGGTACGCCGGGGTATCTCGGCAGCACCGTCATCTCCCCGAGCGAGTCGAGGGACGACTGGACACTCGTCCAGCGCTTCACCGACGCCGCTGCCGCACGAGCGTGGCTCGACAGCTCCGCCCGGCGGGAACTCTACGAGCAGATCTCCGACGTCGAGGTCATCGACGAAGAGGTGACGCTGTTCCGTGAGAACCCGTCATCCGGCGATGACGTCTCGGTGCTCATCTCGTCCACGGTTCCCCCGGCTCTCGAGGCGGACTACCTGGCGTGGCAGAAGCGCATCTCCGACGTCGAGGCGCAATTCCGCGGCTTCCGGGGCCACCGGATCCAGCGTCCCGTTCCCGGTGTGCAAGACGCGTGGGTCGTCATCCTCACGTTCGACACGGCGGAGAACCTCGCGACCTGGATCGACTCGCCGGAGCGCAAGCGTCTCCTCGAGGAGGGGGAGCGGTTCAACGCCGACCTGTCGGTCGCCGCGTCGAGCTTCGGCTTCGACTTCTGGACGCCGGCGGGTGAGACCGCTCGCGAATCGGTGATGAAGAACAACCTGCTCGTGCTGGCGGCGCTGTATCCGATCGTGTTCGGGTGGGGCTACTTCGTCAGCACGCCGTTGTTCGACGGTCCGCACGCCATCCCGTTCTGGCTGTCGCTGTTCGTCGGCAACTTCGTCAGCACCCAGCTGCTCGGGTGGTTCGTGATGCCGCGCGTGTTCAAGATGTTCGCGTGGTGGCTGAAGCCGAAGCCGGGCTGGCGCGCGCAGGCTCTGGGTTTCGGCATCCTGATCGCCGTCTACGGGGCCTCGATGGGCCTCTACGCGTGGCTTCTGTCTCTAGCTGCGTAGCGGCTGGTCTCGCGCCGATCCCGAGAACTCGTGTGCGAGTGGGGGAAGTGGTGGGCCCGGAGGGGCTCGAACCCTCGACCCGCGGATTAAAAGTCCGATGCTCTGCCAACTGAGCTACAGGCCCTGATGCACCCAGCCTACCGGGAGCGGCCGCGGCTTCGTGCTCATCGACGGGTGCGTGCGACGATCCAGAAGAGGTAGGCGCCCCCCACGACGCCGGTGAGCAGACCCACCGGGATCTGCAGGGGCGCGAGTGCGCGTTGGGCGACGACGTCGGCGATAACGAGAATCGCCGCACCGGTCAGCGCCGAACCGAACAGGGGGATGCCGCTGGTGCCGAGCGTGCGGCGGGCGAGTTGCGGCGCCGCCAGAGCGATGAAGCCGATCGGACCGGAGACCGCGGTGGCCGTTCCCGTCAGCAGTGCCGCCACCACGACCAGGAGCAGGCGCACGCGGCCGGTCCGCACGCCCAGGGAGCGCGCCGTGTCGTCGCCGAGCTCCAGCGCGCGGAAGTCGCGGTGCACGAGGGTGAGCACCAGGCTCAGGATGCCGAGGGCGCCGAGCAGAAGGGCGACGTCATCCAGGGAGGTGGCGGCGAGGCTCCCGTGCAACCACTGGTCGGCGTTGCGCGCGATCTCGACGGGCGCGCGGGTGAGGAGGTAGTCGTTGACCGCCCCGAGCAGCGTCGAGAGCGCGATACCCGCGAGGATCGTCCGTTCTCGCGAGACGCCGACGCTGCGCGCCAGGAGCATGACCACCACGACCGTCAGCAGCCCGCCCATCCACGCGCCGGCGGCGGGGGAAGCGGTGGGGGCGATGACGATGAGACCGACCAGGGCGCCGGTGGCGGATCCGGCGGTGAAGCCCACGATGTCGGGGCTCGCGAGAGGGTTGCGGGCGAGCGTCTGGAAGACCGCGCCGGCCAGCCCCAGGGCCGCACCGATCGACAGGGCCGCGACGACTCGGGGCACCCGCAGCCCCATCACCACCACGTTCGTGCGGCCGTCGGCACTGCCGGTGAGAGCCGAGGCGACGTCGCCGAGCGACGCCTGGAACGACCCGGTCGTCACGCCGACGGCGGCGGCGAGCACCGCCACGACGACGGTCGCCGCCGTGGCGATGGCGTACCGACGGTGTCGCGACGCGACGGCAGGGCGCCTCACGACGACTTCCGTACGACGAGCCACAGCAGCAGGGGAGTGCCGACGAATGCGGCGACGATACCCGCCTCGACCTCGCCTGGAAGAGCGATGACCCGACCGATCACGTCGCTGGCGAGGGTGAGCGCGGCGCCGGCCGACGCGGCCAGGGGGAGCGAGGTGCGCACACCGCGGCCGACGACACCGCGGACGATGTGGGCGACGAGTAGTCCGATGAACGCCAGGGGACCCGCGGCCGACGTCGCTGCCGCGCAGAGGAGGGTGATGGCCGTACCGGCCACGACGACGACGAGCGCGGGAGACACCCCGAGCGAACGGGACAGGTCGGCGCCGAGCTGCAGCTGATCGAGCCCGCGGGCGACCGCCGCGGCCAGGACGACCCCCGCGATCGCGAACGGCAGCAGCTGGGCGGCGACGTCGGGGTCGCGTCGCTCGAAGGACCCGACCGCCCAGAAACGGAACGACTCGAACGTGTCGTCGTCGGCGAGCGTGATGATGCGGACCACCGCGCCGAGGCACGCGCTGAGCGCCACCCCCGCCAGAACGAGGCCGACCGTGTCGCCGCGCCGCCCCGGCCGTGCGGCGGCGTTCACCAGGAGAGCCGCTCCCGCCGCTCCGGCGAAAGCGAACCAGACGTATCCGGCGGCGGTGCCCACGCCGAAGAACGCGATGGCGACGACGACGCCGACCGCCGCCCCGGCATTGACGCCCAGCAGACCGGGATCTGCGAGGGGGTTGCGGGTGACGGCTTGCATCAGCACTCCCGCGACCCCCAGGCACGATCCGGCGAGCAGCGCAGTGAGCGTGCGGGGGATGCGGAGGTCGAAGACGATGACGCCGACAGCGTCCCGCTGACCCGAGAACAGCGCGGAGATGACATCCGTCGGGGCGAGAGCGCGCGACCCCACCGCGAGGCTCGCGACGACGAGCCCGACCAGGATGACGAGCGCGACGAGGGTCAGCCCGGTCGCACGCCGCCGCGCCCTCCGGCGGCGGTGAAGCAGATGCGCCGCGGTCGCCGGCTGAGCGGCCGCGGACAGATCGATCACGAAGGTAAGGATACCCTCAGTAGGTGACCAAGCTTCGTTCCCCGTCCATCGCCGCCCGTTTTCGTCCACTCGCCGCCGCCCTCGGAGCAGTGGCCGTCCTTGCGCTCGCCGGCTGCGCCGGCGCCGCCGCTCCGGCATCCACCGTCGACGCCGAAGCCGGCGCCACGGGGGAGTGGGTCGTGTCGCGCGACCTGGAGCCCGGCATGGGCTCGACCGAGCCCGACGGTGTCTACCCCCGCGATGTCACCCACTTCGAAGGGGTGACCGAGATCCCCACACGGCCGTCCCGCATCGCCATCGTGTCCACCGGCCAGCTCGACGCGCTCCTCACGCTGGGTACGGTGCCCGCCGCTGCCACCCGCGCCGAGAACAGCGGATTGGTGCCGCAGTACCTGCTCGACGCCTTCCCCCAGGATGCCTCGGCGCTCGCCGCCATGACCGACATCGGTCAGCGCACGGAGCCCGACCTCGAGGCGATCGCCCAGGCCGCCCCCGACCTCATCCTCATCAACGCCACGCGGGGCGCGGAGCTCTACGACGCACTGTCCGCGGTCGCCCCGACGGTGGTGACGAAGGGCAACGGGGTGAACTGGAAAAGCGACTTCCTGCTCATCGCCGACGCGCTCGGTGACGAAGGCGCGGCGCGCGGCATCCTGGATTCGCTCCAGTCCGACAGCGCGGCGTTCGCCGCGACCCACGCGGAGGGCGAGCCGACCGTCTCATTCCTGCAGTCGACGGGCGATCGCACGCGCATCATGGGCGTGCCCTCCTTCGCCGGTGGTCTCGCGGAAGACCTCGGGCTCGGTCGCCCGGCATCCCAGCAGTTCGACGAGACGTCGCAGGAGGTCAGCGCGGAGCAGATCGACCTCGCCGATGCGGACCACGTGTTCTACGCCGGCACGGGCCAGGGCATCGCGTTCATCGAGGAGGCGCCGCTGTGGCCCACGCTCGACGCCGTGGTGGGCGGTCGTACCGTCGCCGTCGACTTCGACCCGTGGTTCATGAACGCCGGCCCCACCGCGGCACGCATCGTGCAGGACGAGATGGTGCGCGTCGTCGGCGCCGACTGACGCACGAAAAGAGCGAGAGCCGAACCCCCTCGCCTGGGGTCCGGCTCTCGCCGTCAGATCCGATCGGTCATCGATCGGTCGAGCGCGTGATCGCTCACGCGTCGAGGAATTACATCGGGGGCATCAGCACCGTGTCGATGAGGTACACCGTGGCGTTGGCCGTCTGAACGCCACCGCAGATGACGTTCGAGGTGCCGTTGACCGTGATCGAGTCGCCCGAGCCGGCGACCGTGACGTCGGCGCCCTGGACCGTGGTGTGGGTGCCGTCGATCTCGTCGGGGGCGATCTGGCCGGGGACCACGTGGTAGGTCAGAATCGAGGTCAGCAGGTCGGTGTCGGTCTTCAGCGTCTCGATGGTCGCGGCGTCGATCTTGGCGAAAGCGTCGTCGACCGGTGCGAAGACGGTGAACTCGCTACCGTTCAGCGTGTCGACCAGGTTCACGTTGGGGTTCAGCTGTCCGCTGACCGCCGCGGTGAGCGTGGTGAGCAGCGGGTTGTTCGAGGCGGCGACGGCGACCGGGTCAGCGGCCATGCCCGCAACCGAACCGGCACCCGAGGGGACGGTCTCGGCGTAACCGGCGCAACCGGGGCCGACGAGGTTGGCGGCCGGGTCCATCGCGGATGCCGAGGCCGACATCGAAGGCGACGCCTCCATCGAGGGGGCGGTGCTCTCCTCGGTGGTCGTGCCACCCGAGGTGGTGCCGCCCGAACATGCGGTGAGAGCGAAGGCCGAGCCCAGAACGAGGGCGAGACCGGCGACGACAGGCTTCTTATTGGTGAGCATGACATTCCTCCGAAATCGTTCGGATCGCGTCTGCGACCCGTCAAGGACACCCCGGTGCGAGGGGCGGTTCGCCGTGGAGCGGCTTACACAGGGTCTTCGGGACCCCTCGGGGAACGGATTGCGGAATGTTTCCCATCCGGTCGTTCCTCGGCATCCTGAGATCGGGAAAACCCAGATCAGAGTGCTGAAAATACTCTTTGGAATATTTCTCGGTTCGTGGGAATCGCCGAGGGGATGGCCTATGTAACGGTTCGGGCAGACCTTTCGCGTGCTCGCGCGCGCGTACAGGAATCGTCCCGGCAGTACGGAATGATGGATGCCATGGTGATCGACGGTTTCGACCTGCCCGACGAGGGGCTCGAGAAGGTCGATCACATCGGCACCCTGCTGCTGCGTGTCGCGGACGGCGACCGTGCTGCTTTCGCCGAGGTGTACGACTCCCTCGCCGCCCGCGCCTTCGGTCTCATCCGGCGCGTCCTGGTCGACCGGTCGCAGAGCGAAGAGGTGCTGCAGGAGGTCTTCCTCGAGATCTGGCAATCCGCTGCGAAGTTCACTCCGAATAGAGGCCAGGGAAGATCGTGGATACTCACGATCGCGCATCGACGAGCGGTGGACCGCGTGCGGTCGTCGCAGTCGAGCGTGGATCGGGACGTACGCGCGGGCTTCCGGGATATGGATGTCGCCTACGACAACGTGTCCGAGAAAGTCGAACTGAAAATGGAAGGGCGGCGCGTCGTCGATGCACTGGCGACGCTCCCCGAAGCTCAGAAGGAAGCGCTCACGCTGGCCTATTTCGGTGGGTACAGCCAAAGTGAGATCGCGACCCTCGTCGGGGCGCCGCTCGGTACGGTCAAGACCAGGATGCGTGACGGTCTGTCGCGTTTGAGGATGGAGATGGGGGTGGACAAGTGAACGAGAGGGATTTCGCCGACCTCGCCGTCGGACATGCGCTGAATGCGCTATCCGAGGCAGATGAACGCGCGTACCAGGAGGCTCTCGCGGGCAATCCACAGTGGGACCATCACGTCCGCGGAGCGGTCGACACCGTCGCCGCTCTCAGCGCCTCCGTCGAACCGGTCGAGCCGCCGTCCGCCGTGCGCGCGTCGTTGTTCGCCCGCATCTCGGAGCTCCCGCAGGAGTCAGCAGAGCCACGGGAGGTGCGGAGCTCCGCGGAAGACGAGAATTTCGCTGCTCTGGGCATCGCCCCGGCGGCGACGGTGCGTGAGCCCGTCGCCCTCCGTTCGTCCGGCCGCACGGGATGGGGGACGAAGCGATGGTTCGCCCTCGCCGCGTCGTTCGCGGCCGTGCTGGTGCTCGGATTCGGTGCGGTGACCGTCAGTCAGTTCTTCGCGCCTCCCGCAGCGGTCGTCGCCCTGCAGCAGATCGAGGACACCCCCGACGCGCAGTCGGCCTCGGCGACGATGTCCGACGGAACCGTCGCGACGGCGCACTGGTCGCCGTCGACGGGGCAGAGTGTGCTGGTGACCGACGGGATGCCGGAGCTTGCCGACGGCACGACGTACGAGCTGTGGTTCGTCCGCGGTGAGACCCCGATCGCGGCAGGGACGTTCCAGCCCGACGCCGACGGCAAGGCCACCGCTGTCTTGCAGGGAGAAATGCACGCCGGTGACGTGATCGCGGTCACGATCGAGCCGGCGGGCGGGTCGCCCGACGGAACACCGAGCACCGACCCGGTCGTCGCCGTCGCCACGGCCTGACACGACCACCCGAGGCGGGGCCCGGCCGGGGGGCGGGTCCCGACCCGCGGGCGGTGGGGGACCGCCTAGCCTGGATGGATGAGCGATTCCTCTCGCGAGTTCCACAAGCCGGTGCGGCGCCCCGCCGAACTGTTCGACCGCCTCTTCGCGGCGGACGATCCCGCCGAGGTGTCGCGGGTGGCCCACAGCACGGCTCACGCGCTTCTGTCTTGCGTGCGTGCCGATCCCTCGGTCGACGTCGTCGAGCGCCTCGTAGCCTTCACCGACGATCACGGCATCGACGACATCGCCGAGTTGTGGTCGCGTTCGCCCGCCCGCTCGCTTCCGGGCGCGCTCTGGCGGCTGTACCTGCTGCAGCTCATGATCCATGACGACGCGGCGACCGCGGCGTTGCTGTACGAGCGCGGCCGGGTCGAGATCGCCACGGTGGATGCCGTGGTGGCGGGCGCCCCGGCACCCGCGGGGCCCGAGGAGCTGGTGCGCCTCATCGACACGATCCTGCGCGGATTGTTCGAGGGCGACTTCGCCGTCGCTCTCGATCGCGCGGCCGCCTTCTGTCGCGTGCAGGCAGCGGGTTCCACCCACCTCGCGGACGACTACGAGAACACGGAGTCGGAGCGCGCGAGCGCGCTGACCACGCGAGCCCTGCGCCTGGCGACCTACGCCGAAGACCTGTCGGCATGCGCGGCGCTGTGGCGTCGCGACGCGCTCACCTGACTCGGCGGGGCTTTCGAGCGGCAGCGCACCGGATGACGGGGGCTCGCGGTCTTCTCGACGGGTCGGCGAGCCGGGTGCGAGATTCGCACAGGGTCCTACCTGGAGGGGATTGGGTGCCGGACCGCAGAACGCCTCTCGGCGCATGGCCGCTCAGAGCGGCAAAAGATGGAGCCCGGGGTTACTGCGGCCCGGCTAGGAAAGTGTAACAAGGGCGAGCCCGAGTCATTCCCACTCGCGGCCCCGTTGACAAGCCCCGGGCGTGTCAGAACCGCCGCGTAGGCTCGCTGCATGGCCTGGCGCTCCGCTCTCCGCATCGACCCCGCGGCATCCGTCGAGCGGAGGGAGTCCTTCGTCGACACGTTCCGCGCGATCGACCCGTTCGCTCCCGCTCTTCCCATCGGCGAGCTCAGCGCCCAACGTGGTGACGGCGTCTTCGAGTCGCTCGGCGTCGTCGACGCCCACCCGCAAGAGGTCGAGCCTCATCTCGAGCGCCTCGCCCACTCGGCCCAGCTGTGCGATCTGCCCGCGCCGAATCTCGCGCAATGGAGACAGGCGATCGTGACGGTGGCCCGTGAGGCGGGCCGGGGCGAGAACGTGATGAAGCTCCTGCTCAGCCGGGGTGTCGAGGGGACCGACGCACCGACCGCCTGGATCACCCTCGCCGACGCGCCCGACAACACGGCGGCGCGCATCGACGGCGTCCGCGTCGCGACCCTCGACCGCGGCTACGCCCTCGACGTGCCCGCCCGCGCGCCGTGGCTGCTGCTCGGGGCCAAGACCCTGTCGTACGCGACGAACATGGCCGCCATCCGCGAGGCGAAACGCCGCGGGGCCGACGATGCGGTCTTCGTCAGCAGCGACGGCTTCGTGCTCGAGGCACCCACGGCATCCGTCGTCCTGCGCGTCGGTCAGCGCTTCGTGACACCCGCGCCGAGCGTCGGCATCCTGCACGGCACCACGCAGGTGAGTCTGTTCGCGCACCTCGAACGGCGGGGTTTCGCCACGGACTACGCCACGGTCTCGGTCGCCGAGCTCGCGGACGCGGAGGCCGCGTGGCTGCTGTCGAGCGTGCGTCTCGCAGCCCCGGTCTCCGCGGTGGACGGGCGGGCTCTCCCGATCGACCGGGCCTTCAGCGACGAGCTCAACGCCTACCTGTTGAGTCCCCGGGACTGATCCGCCGCGCCCGCCGCCCGGGGCAGGGCGTCGTCGTCAGGTGACGCCGGTGCTCGGCATCCGGAAATGACGAAAGCCCCGCCGGAGCAGGGCTTTCGCGTGGGGTCGGGTGCTTACCCGAAGCGGCCCGAGACGTAGTCCTCGGTCGCCTGCACCGACGGCGTGGTGAAGATCGTGGACGTGTCGTTGTACTCGATGAGCTTGCCGGGCTTGCCGGTGCCGGCGATGTTGAAGAACGCCGTCTTGTCGCTCACGCGCGATGCCTGCTGCATGTTGTGCGTGACGATGACGACGGTGTACTCGCTCTTCAATTCGCCGATGAGCTCCTCGATCGCGTAGGTCGAGATGGGGTCGAGTGCCGAGCAGGGCTCGTCCATCAGGATGACGTCGGGGGACACGGCGATCGCGCGTGCGATGCACAGACGTTGCTGCTGGCCACCCGACAGGCCCGAGCCGGGCTTGTCGAGGCGGTCCTTGACCTCGTTCCACAGGTTCGCGCCCTTGAGCGACTTCTCGACCAGCGCGTCGGCGTCGGACTTGGCGATGCGGCGGTTGTTCAGCTTCACCCCGGCCAGCACGTTCTCGCGGATCGACATCGTCGGGAACGGGTTCGGGCGCTGGAACACCATGCCCACCTGACGACGCACCAGTACGGGGTCGACGCCCGAGCCGTACAGGTCGTCGCCGTCGAGCAGCACGGAACCCTCGACGCGAGCGCCGGGGATGACCTCGTGCATGCGGTTGAGGGTGCGCAGGAAGGTCGACTTGCCGCAACCCGACGGGCCGATGAAGGCGGTGACGGTGCGGGGCTCGATGTCGAGGGACACGCCCTCGACAGCGAGGAAGTCGCCGTAGTAGACGTTCAGGTCGTTTACTTCGATGCTTTTGGACACGATTCCTCGGGTGATTTCTGGTCGGGTCGACGTGCCGCGGTCAGCGGCCGAGCTTGGGGGAGAAGAACTTCGCCACGGCGCGCGCGACGAGGTTCAGCACCATGACGATGACGATGAGCACCAGGGCCGCGCCCCAGGCGCGGTCGATGAAGGCCGACGCGGGGATGCCCTGGTTCATGTACTGGGAGTAGGCGAACACCGGCAGCGTCATCATGCGGCCGTTGAAAAGGTCGTAGTTCACCGAGGTGGCCACACCCGCGGTCAGCAGCAAAGGTGCGGTCTCGCCGATGACGCGCGAGATCGAGAGCATCACACCGGTGGTGATACCCGCCACGGCCGTCGGCAGGACGACCTTGCTGATCGTGAGCCACTTGGGCACGCCGAGCGCGTACGACGCCTCGCGCAACTCATTGGGGACGAGCCGCAGCATCTCTTCGGTCGAGCGCACGACGACAGGGATCATCAGCACCGCCAGAGCGATCGCGCCCATGATGCCCATGCGGATTCCGGGGCCGAGGAAGAGGGCGAAGAGCGCGTAGGCGAACAGGCCCGCGACGATGGACGGGATGCCCGTCATGACGTCGACGAGGAAGGTGATCGCGTGCGCGAGACGCTTGCCGGCGCCGTACTCGATCAGGTAGATGGCGGTGAAGATGCCGATCGGGATCGAGATCACGGCTGCGGCCAGCGTGATCAGCACCGTGCCGATGATGGCGTGCAGGGCACCGCCGCCCTCGCCGACGACGTTGCGCATCGACGAGTTGAAGAACTCGGCGCTGATGCCGCTCACGCCGTTGGTGACGACCGTGACTCCCACCGAGACCAGCGGGACCATGGCGATCCCGAAGGCGATGACCACGACGCCCGTCACCAGACGGTCGACGCCCTTGCGTCGCCCCTCGATGATCGTGGAGATGGTGGTGATCAGGACCAGGTACAGGATGGCGGCGACGACCGCCCATCCCGCGATGTTGAACGGGCCGCCGGCGGCGAGGGAGACGATGCCCAGGAGCAGGGCCGAGAGGCCCGCGCTGCCGGCGAGGGTGACCCACGGAGCCCACGAGGGGAGGCGACCGCTGGTGAGGTTGTTGGTCGAACGCGTGGGTGTCGCGGTCGCCGGGGTGCGCGGCGCAGTGGACGTGGCGGTCATGTCAGTTCGCTCCCGAGAATTCCTTGCGGCGGCTGACGATGTAGCGCGCCAGCGCATTGACCGCGAAGGTGACGATGAAGAGCACGAGACCCGTTGCGATGAGCACGTTGACGTTGAAGCCGTAGGCCTCGGGGAACGTCAGGGCGATGTTGGCGGGGATGGTGCTGGGGTTCTCGGACGTGAACAGCTGGAGAGTGACGACTCCGGATGCCGAGAGGACGAGCGCGACGGCCATCGTCTCGCCGAGCGCGCGGCCGAGGCCGAGCATCGACGCCGAAACGATGCCGCTGCGACCGAACGGGAAGACGGCCATGCGGATCATCTCCCAGCGCGTCGCGCCGAGGGCGAGGGCCGCCTCCTCATGGAGGACGGGCGTCTGCAGGAAGATCTCGCGGCAGATGGCGGTGATGATCGGGGTGATCATCACGGCGAGGACGACAGCGGCGGTCAGGATCGTTCGGCCGGTGGCCGAGACCGTTCCGGAGAACAACGGGAACCAGCCCGCGTTGGTGTTGAGCCAGGCGTAGACCGGCTGGATGGCCGGCGCGAGCACCAGGATGCCCCACAGGCCGAAGACGACGGAGGGCACGGCGGCCAGGAGGTCGACGACGTATCCGAGGCCCTGTGCCAAGCGGCGGGGCGCGTAGTGCGAGATGAAGAGCGCCACGCCCACCGAAAGGGGCACGGCCATGATGAGCGCGAGGATGGACGCCCAGATCGTGCCGAAGGCGAGGGGGCCCACGTACGACCAGAAGTCGCTGCTGAGGATCGACGCGTTCTCGCTGGTGGCGGTGAATCCAGGGATCGACTGGGCGACGAGGAAGATCGTCACCGCGGCGAGTGTGACGAGGATCATGGAGCCGGCGAAGAGGGCGGTACCCGAGAAGACGCGGTCTCCCGGGCGTTGCTTCGGCTTCTGTGGCGCCGGAGCCGTGGTGGTGGTCATGTCGTCCTGTCTCGGGTCTAGAACGGGCGAGAACCCGGCCCGGAGCCTTCGTGTGCTCCGGGCCGGGTCTCAGGGGTATTACTGGGTGACGATCAGGTCGATCGCCGAGTTGACGCGCTCGCGGAGCGAGTCGCTGATGGGGGCGCTACCTGCGGCGTCGGCGGCGGCGGTCTGACCCTCTTCGCTCGCGACGTACTCGAGGAAGGACTTCACGATCGAGGCCGTGTTGTTGTCGCTGTACTGCTCGCACGCGATCATGTAGCTGATCAGGACGATGGGGTAGACACCGGCCTCCTGCGAGGTGCGCTCGAGCTCGATGGCGAGGTCGCCGTCGGCGCGGCCCTCGACGAACGGCGACTCGTCGACGATCGCGGCAGCGGCCTCGGGCGAGTACGAGACGAAGTCGTCGCCGACCTTGATGGCGACGGTCGACAGACCTTCCTGCGCGGCGCGCGAGGCGTCGGCGTAACCGATGGTGCCGTTGGCGCCCGACACGGCCGAGACGACGCCCGAGGTGCCGTTGGCGGCCTCACCGGAGGTGAGCGGCCACTCGCCGTCGGCCTCCGACGTCCAGACGCTGGGGGCGGCCTGGTAAAGGTAGTCGGTGAAGTTCTGGGTGGTGCCCGAGTCGTCCTGACGGTGGACCGGGGTGACGGCCAGGTCGGGGAGCGTGACGCCCGGGTTCAGGGCGGCGATGGCCGGGTCGTTCCAGTTGGTGATGGTGCCCGCGAACAGACCCGCGACGGTGGCGGCGTCGAGGTTGAGCGAGTCGACGCCCTCGAGGTTGAAGATGACCGCGATCGGGGAGATGTACGTCGGGAGCTCGACGATGCCCGAGCCGTCGGCGCAGGCGCCGAAGCCGCCCGCCGCGACCTCTTCGTCGTTGAATGCGCGGTCCGAACCGATGAACGGGAAGGCGCCCGCCTGGAAGGACTCGCGACCGGCGCCCGAGCCGGAGGGGTCGTAGGTGATGGTGACGCCCGAGTTGGCCGTCTGGAAGCCGGCGGTCCACGCCTGGACGGCGACCTCCTGCGACGACGCACCACCGCTGGCGACCTCGCCCGAGAGGTTCGAGCCGGTGTCGCTGCTGCTGCCGCCGGTGCTGCCGCCGCCTTCGTTCGCGGCGCAGCCGGCGAGGGCGAGAGCTGCGACGGCGGTGAGCGCGCCGAGCTGGGCGAAGCGAGTGATCTTCACGATGAAAGTCCTTCGGGATATCGGGAGCTGTGAGGTGAGCCCCGCTGGGGACTCGCCGGGAACGCTAAACAGCGATCCTTAAGAGAGTGCGCCCCTCGGGTGAACGGGCGGTGAACCAGCCCCGCCATTCCGGGGTGTTTCCCTCGGCGCTGTACTGTTCACCTCCGTGACGATCCCCGCCTCCGCCGCCCAGGCTTCCCTCGATCGCATCGGTGCCGCGCCCGCCGCGCGCACCCTCATCGACCTCCTCGCCGACGTCGCCGCTCGGCATCCGGAGGCCTCCGCCATCGACGACGGTTCGGGCGCCCTGAGCTATCGCGAGCTCCTGGCGCGCGTGTGGCGGACTGCGGCGGCCCTGCACGAGGCGGGGGTCCGCCGCGGCGACCGGGTCGGCGTGCGTATGCCCTCCGGATCGAAGGAGCTGTACGTCTCGATCCTCGCGGTGATGGCGGCCGGGGCCGCCTACGTCCCGGTGGATGCCGACGATCCCGACGACCGTGCCCGCCTCGTGTTCGGCGAGGCGGGCGTTCGCGGCATCGTCGCGGGGGAGGGGGAGTTCGTCGCGCAGGATGCCGACCTCGTGCGGCTGTACGACGGCGACGCGCCCCACCCGAGTACCAACGCGGTGCCCATCGTCGCCCCGCCCACCGTCGACGACGACGCATGGATCATCTTCACCTCCGGCTCCACCGGCGTTCCCAAGGGCGTCGCGGTCTCGCACCGTTCGGCCGCGGCGTTCGTGGAGGCCGAGGCCCGCATCTTCTTGCAGCAGGAGCCCCTCGGCCCCGGCGACCGCGTGCTTGCGGGTCTGTCGGTGGCGTTCGACGCCTCGTGCGAGGAGATGTGGCTGGCGTGGGGGCACGGGGCGTGCCTCGTGCCGGCGCCCCGGTCGCTCGTGCGCTCCGGTGAGGATCTCGCGCCCTGGCTGCTGCGCCAGGGCATCACGGTGGTGTCGACCGTTCCGACGTTGGCGGCGATGTGGCCGGCGGACTCCATCGAGAACGTGCGGCTGCTGATCTTCGGCGGCGAGGCGTGCCCGCCCGAACTCGCCGCGCGGCTCGTCGCCGACGGGCGCGAGGTGTGGAACACGTACGGCCCCACCGAAGCGACGGTCGTCGCCTGCGCCGCCCCGCTCGATGGTTCCCTGCCCGTGCGCATCGGCCTGCCGCTCGACGGATGGGCGCTCGCCGTGGTGGATGCCGAGGGCCTCCCGGTCGCCGAGGGCCAGGTGGGCGAGCTGATCATCGGCGGCGTCGGCCTCGCGCGGTACCTCGACCCGGCGAAGGACGCCGAGAAGTACGCGCCCATGCCGACCCTCGGCTGGGACCGCGCCTACCGCTCCGGTGACCTCGTGCGCTTCGAGCCCGAGGGACTCGTCTTCCAGGGGCGCGCCGACGACCAGGTCAAGGTCGGCGGGCGCCGCATCGAGCTCGGCGAGGTCGAGTCGGCGTTGCAGGATCTCTCGGGGGTCAGCGCAGCCACCGTCGCCGTCCGCTCGACCGAGGCCGGCGTGCCGGTGCTCGTGGGCTACCTCGTCATGGACGAGGGCGTGGAGCTCGACCGGGGGGCCGCCCGTGCGGCGCTCGCCGAGCGGCTCCCCGCGGCGACGATCCCCCTCCTCGGCGTCGTCGACGCCCTGCCCGTCCGCACGTCGGGCAAGGTCGATCGCGCCGCGCTGCCGTGGCCCCTGCCGGGTGTGGATGCCCCCGCCGCCACCGACTTCACCGCCGACGAGAGCTGGCTCGCCGAGCAGTGGCAGGCGGTGCTGGGTCTTCCCGTGACCGAGCGCAAGACGGACTTCTTCGACCTCGGCGGCGGCTCGCTCGCCGCAGCGCAACTCGTCTCGCGCATCCGTACGCGGGTGCCGGAGTTCTCGGTGGCAGACATCTACGACGTACCGCGTCTGGGCGCCATGGCCAAGGCGCTGGGGCCGCAGCTCGCCGACGAGGCGCCTGCGGAGTTCCACCGTGCCGCGCCCACACCCCGCACGACGCAGTGGGCGCAGACGCTCCTCGGCGCGCCCCTGTTCATCCTCTCCGGGGTGCGCTGGCTGCTCTACCTGCTGACAGCCTCCGCGATCCTGGAGCTCGTCCCGGGCTTGGACGTGCTGCCCAGCGTGCCCTGGCCCGTGCTCGTGGGCGGTCTGCTGGTGTTCGCGACCCCGTTCGGGCGCATGGCGATCGCCGTGGCATCCGCTCGTCTTCTGCTGGCGGACGTTCGTCCGGGCGACTATCCCCGCGGGGGGTGGGTGCACATCCGGCTCTGGCTGGCCGAGCAGATCGCCGATCAGGTGGACGCCGTGGGCCTGGCCGGAGCCCCCTGGGTGTCGTACTACGCCCGGGCACTGGGCGCACGGATCGGCCGCAACGTCGACCTGCACGCCCTGCCGCCCGTCACGGGCATGCTCGAGGTCGGCGACGGTGCGTCCATCGAGCCGGAGGTCGATCTGACGGGGTACTGGATCGACGGTGACCTCGTGCGCATCGGCGAGGTGCGGATCGGGGCGGATGCCACGGTGGGCGCGCGTTCGACCCTCGCCCCCGGCACCCGTATCGGCCGTCGCGCCGAGATCGCGCCCGGTTCGGCGGTGTTCGGTCGAGTCAAGGCCGATCAGTCGTGGGCGGGCTCGCCCGCCGTGCGCGTGGGCGGCACCGCGAAGGGATGGCCGACCGAGCGTCCGCCGGCGCCGACGCGCTGGTTGTGGGCCTACGCCGCGTCCGCGGTCGCGCTCGCCCTGCTGCCGCTGGCGGCATTCACCGTGGGTGGACTCGTCGTGGCCCAGGGTATGCGCGGCGCCGACTCGCTCGCCGAGGCGGCGGGTCGGGCTTTCATCTGGCTCGTTCCGGGCGTCGCCCTCACGGGCCTGGTCTTCGCGGCATCCGTCGTCCTGCTCGTCCGCCTGCTCTCGATCGGTCTGTCCGAGGGCACGCATCCGGTACGCAGCCGGGTCGCGTGGCAGGCGTGGAGCATCGAACGACTGCTGGATGCCGCCCGCACGATCCTCTTCCCCCTCTACTCGTCGTTGTGCACCCCCGTGTGGCTCCGGATGCTGGGCGCGCGCGTCGGCCGCGACGTCGAGGCATCCACCGTCCTGCTCATCCCCTCGATGGCGCGCATCGAGGACGGTGCGTTCCTCGCCGACGACACCATGGTCGCCTCCTACGAACTGCGCGCCGGATGGTTGCGGATCGGACAGGTGCGCATCGGCAAGCGCGCGTTCCTCGGTAATTCCGGCATGGCCGCCCCCGGCCACCGCGTTCCGCGCGACGGGCTCGTCGCCGTGCTGTCGGCCGCTCCGCTGAAAGCCAAGGCGGGGTCGTCGTGGCTCGGTTCGCCGGCGGTGCGGCTGCGTCGGTTGTCGGCCGGTGTCGACGATTCCCGCACGTACAACCCCGGACCGGGTCTGCGCCTGGCTCGTACCCTGTGGGAACTCTGCCGCTTCGTGCCGGTCGTGGTGACCTGCGGCATCGGTCTGGGTGTGCTGTTCACCCTCGCGGCGTTGTGGGAGACCGCGGGACCGGTGTGGACGCTCCTGCTGTCGGGCGTCGTCCTGCTGGCCGCCGGAGCGGTCGCCGCCGGGGTGTCGACCGCCGCGAAGTGGGCGATCGTCGGCGTCATCCGCGCGGGGGAGCAGCCGCTGTGGTCGAGCTTCGTGTGGCGCACCGAGGTGTCGGACACGTTCACCGAGATGGTCGCGGCGCCCTGGTTCGCCCGCGCGGCGTCGGGGACGCCGGCGCTCGCCGTGTGGCTGCGGACCCTCGGCGCGAAGATCGGACGGGGCGTGTGGTGCGACAGCTACTGGCTGCCCGAACCCGACCTGGTCACGTTGGGCGATGCGTCAACCGTCAACCGCGGATGCGTCGTTCAGACGCATCTGTTCCATGATCGAATCATGAGCATGGACACCGTCGAGCTGGAACCCGGGGCGACCCTGGGCCCGCACAGCGTGGTGCTGCCGGCATCCACGCTGGGGGCGCACGCCACCGTGGGCCCCGCCTCCCTCGTCATGCGCGGCGAGACCGTTCCGGTCGGTTCGCGCTGGAGTGGCAACCCCATCGGACCCTGGCGCGCGGTGAAGGTTCGCGCCTACCAGTCGACGACGTGAGCACGACCGACCCCTACGCCCCGCAGAGCGGTGACGCGTCGTACGACGTGAGGTCCTACGACCTCGCGCTCGGCTATCGCGTGCGTACCAACCGCCTCGAGGGGACGGCGACCATCGTGGCCGTCGCGCGAGAGCCGCTGACCTCGTTCGCGCTCGACCTCGTGGGGCTGCGCACGTCGCGCGTCCGCGTCGACGGGGCGGCGGCCCGATTCGCCGCCGGTCCGCGCGTGGTGCGCGTGACGCCCCCGCGACCGCTCGCCGCGGGCGACGTGTTCGAGGTGGAGGTGGCGTACGCGGGCGCTCCGGCCCCGCGACGCTCGCGCTGGGGAGCGGTGGGGTGGGAGGAGTTGACCGACGGCGCGCTCGTGGCGGGCCAGCCGATCGGTGCGCCGACCTGGTTCCCGTGCAACGACCGTCCCGACGATCGAGCGCGCATGCGCATGGAGATCACCGTCGACGACGGCTACACGGTGGCGGCGACGGGGGTCGCGGGTCCCACGACCCGGCGCGGCGGACGCGTGACAGCGACGTTCACCTCCGACGTGCCCACCGCGACGTACCTCGCAGCCGTCCACGTCGGCCGCTACCGCACCCGACCGCTCGTCGGTGGGGGAGTGGATGCCGTGCCGTCGATCAGCGTCACCGCGCCCCCGTCGCTGAGCGCGGCGGTCGATCGTGCGTTCGCAGCGGTGCCCGAGATGCTGCGCGTGTTCGACCGGCTCTTCGGGCCCTATCCGCAGGACACCTGCTCGCTGGTCGTCACGGCCGACGAGCTCGAGATCCCGCTCGAGGCGCAGGGGCTCGCCGTCTTCGGCATGAACCATCTCGTACCGGCGGCTCAGCGTCTGGTGGCGCACGAGCTGGCACACCAGTGGTTCGGGAACAGCGTCGGCATCGCGCGCTGGCGCGACATCTGGCTCAACGAGGGCTTCGCCTGTTACGCCGAGTGGCTGTGGTCGGATGCCTCGGGCGGCACCCCCGTCGAGACCTGTGTCGCCGAGCACTACGCGCGCCTCGCCGCCAAGCCCCGCGATCTGCTCCTGGCCGACCCCGGTCCCGACGACATGTTCGACGACCGCGTCTACAAGCGCGGAGCACTGACACTGCACGCTCTTCGTCGGACTCTGGGCGACCAGGCGTTCTTCGACCTGGTGCGCTCGTGGACGTCGGAGCACCGGCACGGGTTGGTCACGACCGACGACTTCCGCGTCGCCGTCGAGAGAGCGGGCGGACCGGATGCCGCCGCGGTGCTGTCGCGCTGGATCGATTCCGAAGCTCTGCCGTCGCGACCCTGACTCGCGCGGGATTCCGGGCGGGTCACCCGTTCCAGCCACGAACCCGGTGCACGACGAAGGACTTCGGGTACGGGCCGACGGCGGCATCGACCTCGAAGATGTCGATCATGAGCGCCAGCGGGTAGTCGGGGGCCTGGGCGATGCGTCGGACGACGACGCCCTCGCACCCGATGATCGTCTCGCCGTCGCCCCAAACGGCCGTCCACGTGTGCGGCCGGCCCGCGTCGAAGGGAAGCGAGACCTCGGCCATGTCGGTCGCCAATCGAGGGTCGTGATGCGCCTTGATTCCGCTGCGGGCGCGGGTTTCGGTGTCGGTGACGGCGTCGGCGTCGATCTCGAAGAGGCAGATCTCGCCCGCATCGCGTGGTGAGAGGTGCTCCGTCCCGACGAGCCACGCGGCGACCATGCATCCGCTGTCCCGGGTGGCAGACAGTGTGACGTCGACGCGACCCCGGGTGGGGATGAACAGAAGCGAAGTGGGCACCTCCGTGCGTACCGTCAGGTCGTCGCGGTGGCGGTGCATGCCGCGATGCGATCCCTTCTCTCCCGCGAACAGCCCCGTCTGCAGGTTGGACACTCGCAGGGGAGCGTCCTCGGGACGCCAGTCGCGCTGATCTTGGTCAATCCGGAGCCGGACGCCGTCGGCCTCGGCATTCCACCGGGCCGCTGCCCGCTCGGCATCGGTCCAGTGCGGCAGGTACGAGCTGATCCAGCGGGAGGGATCGGGGAACCCTTCTGCGAAGTCGTCGTCGAGGTCGGCCGTACGCGACGGGAGAGCGGGGAGGGCTTCGTCCGGGAGGAGCATGCACCATTCATAATGCCTCCGCGCCTCCGCGCCTCCGCGCCTCCGCGCCTCCGCGCCTCCGCGCCTCCGCGCCTCCGCGCCTCCGCGCCTTCGCGCCTCCGCGCCTTCGCGCCTTCGCGCCTCCGCGCCTTCGCGCCTTCGCGCCTTCGCGCCTTCGCGCCTCCGCGCCTTCGCGCCGGATGCGGGGATGTCGGGTCGCCGGCGTGTCAGCGCGCCGGATGCCGGACGCCGGACGCCGGACGCCGGACGCCGGACGCCGGGACAACCCTTCACCCAGCTGCGCGGGAATGGCGGCGAGCCGCGGCGTCCCTCGGGCGCGGGCGTGTCGTTCGTGCGCCTAGGCAGAAGCGGATGTCGGGTGTCAGAAGGGTGCGGGGCCCTGTTCTGGGTCGGGTGGGGGTGGGTTGTCGGGGAGGAAGCGGACGGCGGGGGAGTAGGGGAGGGGTTCGTCGGTGTAGGTGCGGCCGGTGGGGCTGGTCCATTCGAGGACTCCCCCGGGGAGTTGTTTCACGGTCCAGTGGGTGAGGTGTTTTTGGGTGTGGTGGCGTTGGCAGAGGTGGGCGAGGTTGGTGATGGTGGTTTCGCCGCCGAGGGCGTGGTCGTGGGTGTGGTCGACTTCGCTGCGGGTGGCGGGGACGGTGCAGCCGGGGAAGCGGCAGTGTCGGTCGCGGGCGCGGAGGTGGCGGTCGATGGCGGTGGTGCGGTGGTAGGTGTCGGTGTGCAGCACGGCCCCGGTGAGGGGGTGGGTGATGACGCGGTCCCAGGGGAGGGGGGTGGTGTCGGCGAGGGTTTTGGCGGTGTCGGCGTCGAGGGGGCCGTGGCCGACGAGTTCGGCGGGGTCGAGGTTCTCGCGGTCGGGGGTGAGCATGGTCAGGGCGGGGACGATGACCTGGATGCGGGCGCGGATGGTGCCGAGGGTGCCGGGGCCGTCGTCGGTGCGGGTGGGGTCGGCTTCGGGTGCGGCGGTGAGCAGCAGGTCGGTGAGGATGTCGGCGCGTAGCTGTGCGGTGGTGCGCTCATCCGTCGCTACGACGGTGGCGGTGCTTTCTCCGCGGGTCGTGGTGTCGGTTGGTGCCGCCGGTCTTCCGGCACTGTGGCGTGCGGTGTCCTGTGTGTCGGGAAGCGCGAACGTTCCCCCGGTGCGGGCGTCGATGATCGCCCGGCTCTGTTGGGTGAGGCGGTCGTAGATGCTGACGGCGAGGACGGTGGGGAGGGTGGCGATGAGGTCGGACATGCCGTCTTCGCCGGTGACGATGCGCACGCTGCGGGTGTCGCGGCCGCGGTGGTGGCGTTCGGTGATCGTGGTGGGGTGGAGGCGTTCGGCGAGTATCGCCAGGCGGGAGCGCAACCGGCCGGGACTGAGGCTCTCGGCGGTGGTCACGGCGAGCAGGTCGAACTCCCCGCGGGCGTCGACGGGGAGCGGGGCCCCGATGTCGAGGATCGCGTGCACGTGGGCGCGGGTGATCGCCCCCGCCTCCCATGCGGCGAGGGTGTGCGGGTAGTCGTCGACGAGGATCATCGCCCGCCCGATCTGGGTCTGCATCGTGCGGTCGGAGAGGTGCTCGGCGGCGGCGAGTTCGGATGCGACCTCCCGTAACGCCAGCTCCGCGGCGCGGGCGGTGGCGCGCTGGTCGGCCATCACGTCGAGGGCGAGGTGCCCGGCTTCCGCCAGCGCGCGGGTGCGGGCGACCTCGGCGGCGGCGAGGGCAGCGCCCGTGCGGAGAACGTCGTCAAGCACCGCGGTGAGGGGTCGCGATGAGCGGGGTGGGTCTGGTGGGGGAGGGTCTGGCGGGGGTGCGGAGACGGTGTCGGAGTGCATGTGTGCATGCTAGCGACGACCTCCGACATTGGACCGGGTCGTGAGGGATGGGCGGGGACAGATGGGTAATCCGCGGCGGTGGGGAGGAGGGGTCGGACGCAAGGGTCAGCGTGGCCGCGGTAAGCCGGTGGCGTTGACGGGCTCAGCCACCTCGGGTGCCGCGGGCGGGTGCCGCGGGCCGGTGTCCTCGCCGGGCTCAGCACCTCGCCGGGCTCAGCACCTCGTCGGGCCGCGGGCCGGTGTGTCGGCCCTATAGCCTCGACAACGTCATCGGGGGACGACGACCGCCGCCACGACACCCTCGGGGCCGTCGAGGTCCCACCCACGCCATTCGGCCGTCGAGTCCCGGTCGCCCGGGTGCTCGACGATCCATGCCCGCCACCCGTCCGCGCCCTCTTCGACGACGACCTGTGCCGGGTCGACGGTCAGACCCCGTCCGTCGGCCTTGAGCACGGCTTCCGCACGCGCCCAGGCCTGTGCATCCGCTTCACCGGGCAGCACACGTTCGAGTCCCGCGGCGTCCGCCGGAACCGCATCGACGCCGATGCGCCCGTATTCTCGTGTCACGGCGATGACGGTCCACCCGGGGACGTACGACACCGACACCGTGGCATCCACGCACTCCACCCGTACCCGACCGTGGTCCCCACCGCACCGCGGGCATCGCGAGACGAACCTCGCGCCCGGGAGGAACTCCGCGAGGAGCGCCCGCGACGTGTCCCTCCGCGACGACCCCGGGAGAACCGCCCGCCACGCGATGCGGATGCCCGGCGGGAGGGTCACGCCCGCGGTTCGTGTGTCTCGATCGCCACGATGCCCGCGCCCGGGTGCTCCACCGGCACGTGGGCGACCGAGAACGCGCCCGGCTCGAGGGCGGACGCGCTGCCGAGATAGGAGCCGCCCATCGTGCCGGTCGCGAGGGCGAGTTCGTGCAGAAGGGCGGGCAGGACGGGCCCGTGGCTGGTCAGGACCACGGGTTTGCGCGCGCGCACCCGCTGCCCGATGACGGCTCGGGCGTCGGCCCGGCCCTGCTCCCACGCATCCTGACTGATGTCGGCGCACAGCTGCACCCGCTGACCGATCGCCTGCGCGATCGGGGTGGCGGTGCGCACGCAGCGCTCAGCAGGGCTCGACACCACCCGACGCACCCCGAAGGCCAACAGCGGTCCGACGATGGCCTCGGCCTGCTTACGGCCGCGCGCGTTGAGCGGGCGGTCCGCGTCATCACCGTCCCACTCGTCGCGCGAGCGCGCCTTGCCGTGGCGCAGCACCACGACCGGGAACGTGGGGAGGGCCTGCTCGTCGACGATGCGGGCGAACTCGTCGAGGATCTCGATGTCGACGGGGTAGCTGAGGTGCTTACGCGCCTTCTTCATGCTCACCCACTCGATCGCCGCGACCTCCTTGTTGGGGACGAACGACGACGTCCGCACGGCCGCATCGGTGGCCTCGGCCGCCCAGTAGTGCACGATTTTCGTGCGCGAGTTCGGCATCCGATACCGCGAGACGCCCACGGGGACCCCGAGTGCGACACGGATGCCGGTCTCTTCGCGGATCTCGCGGACCGCCGTCTCGGCGAGCGTCTCGCCGGGGTCGACCTTTCCCTTGGGCAGGGTGAGGTCGCGGTACTTGGTGCGGTGGATGAGCAGGATGCGGAGTTTGCCCTCGACCCGGCGCCACACGACGCCGCCGGCGGCATAGACGGCGGTCTCCGTCATCGGGCCGTCCGGGCGCGGCGCTTGCGCTGGACGCGCGACATCGTGTGCTCCTGCAGGTCGATGAGGGCCGTGCCGTCGGCGGCGACGCTGTGACGCGTCCACTCGCCCTCCGGCCCGAGGTGCCACGAGCTCGTCCCGTCGTCCATCGCGAGGTCGAACAACGAGGTGAGCTCGCGCAACTGGTTCTCGTCGACGACGCGCACGAGCGCCTCGACGCGGCGGTCGAGGTTTCGGTGCATCATGTCGGCGCTGCCGATGAAGATCTGCGGATCGCCATCGTTCGCGAACGAGAAGATACGCGAGTGCTCAAGGTAGCGGCCGAGGATGGAGCGCACGATGATGTTCTCGCTCATGCCCGGGACTCCCGGCCTGATCGAGCAGATGCCGCGCACCCACACCTCGACGGGGACCCCCGCCTGGCTGGCGCGGTACAGCGCGTCGATGATCTCCTCGTCGACCATCGAGTTCACCTTGATGCGCACGCCGGACGGCTTGCCCTCCAGCGCGTTGCGGCGCTCCTTGTCGATGTGTCGCAGCAGGCCCTTGCGCAGGTGCAGGGGTGCGACGAGCAGGCGCTTGAATTTCTTCTCGATCGCGTAGCCGCTGAGCTCGTTGAACAGGCGGGTCAGGTCGCGACCCACCTGATCGTCGACGGTGAAGAGGCCGAAGTCTTCATAGATGCGGCTCGTCTTGGGGTTGTAGTTGCCGGTGCCGACGTGGCTGTAGTGGCGCAGTCGCCCCTCTTCTTCACGGATGACGAGGGCGAGCTTGCAGTGCGTCTTGAGGCCCACGAGGCCGTAGACGACGTGGACGCCGGCCTTCTCGAGCTTGCGGGCCCAGACGATGTTGTTCGCCTCGTCGAAGCGCGCTTTGACCTCTACGAGCGCCAGCACCTGCTTGCCCGCCTCGGCAGCGTCGATGAGGGCCTGCACGATGGGGCTGTCGCCCGAGGTGCGATAGAGGGTCTGCTTGATGGCGAGCACGTGCGGGTCGCGGGCGGCCTGCTCGAGGAAGGCCTGCACGCTCGTCGCGAACGACTCGTACGGGTGGTGCACGAGCACGTCGCTCTTGCGGATCGCACGGAAGAGGTCGGCGCGGCCGTTCTGCTCCGGCGGCTGGAACGCCAGAGCGGTCTTGGGTACGTGAGGCGGGTATCGCAGGTCGGGGCGGTCGATGCGCGAGAGATCGAACAGCCCGCGCAGGTCGAGGGCGCCGGGAAGCCGGTAGACCTCCTGCTCGGTGATGTCGAGCTCGCTCAGCAGCAGCGATCGGGTGACGTCATCCATGTCCTCGGTGATCTCGAGGCGGATCGGCGGGCCGAAACGGCGGCGCAGGAGCTCGGCTTCGAGGGCCTGGATGAGGTTCTCGGTCTCGTCCTCCTCGATCGTCATGTCTTCGTTGCGGGTGAGGCGGAACGCGTGGTGGTCGAGAACCTCCATGCCGGGGAAGAGGTCTCCCAGGTGGTTGGAGATGAGCTCCTCGAGCGGGAGGTAGCGCACGCCCGGGCCGTCTCCCGGCACCTCGACGAAGCGCGGAAGCATGGGCGGCACCTTCAGGCGCGCGAACTCCTGACGACCGGTGCGGGCGTTGCGGATGCGGATGGCGAGGTTGAGCGAGAGCCCGGAGATGTAGGGGAACGGGTGCGCCGGGTCGACGGCGAGCGGCATGAGCACCGGGAAGACGTTGCGCTGGAAATACTCGGTCAATCGAGCCGCGGTGTCCTCGTCGAGGGAGTCCCACGACACGACCTTGATGCCGGCCTCGGCCAGCGCGGGGCGGACCTTCTCGGTCCAGGCGGCCGCGTGGCGCTCCTGCAGGCGGTGCGCCTCGGCCGAGATGTCGGCGAGCACGTCGAGTGGTGCTCGGCCCACGTTCGTGGGTACGGCGAGTCCCGTGACGATGCGGCGCTTCAGCCCTGCGACGCGCACCATGAAGAATTCGTCGAGGTTGCTGGCGAAGATGGCGAGGAAGTTCGCCCGCTCCAGCACGGGGACGGCCGGGTCTTCGGCCAGCTCGAGGACGCGCTGGTTGAACGCCAACCAGCTCACCTCGCGGTCGAGGTACCGGTGATCGGGCAACTGGTCGTCCTCGGCCTCGACGGCCTCATCGAAGTCGTCGTCGTCGGCGTCGCCGAGCCCCGTATCCAGCACGTCGTGTTCCATCATCCCCACATCATTGCAGTGGTCGGTGACACGGGAGTGAACGGGCGGTTCGCGTCGGGTCAGACGGGGGCGGATGCCGCGACGGGGGCGTCGTCCTCGTACACGTTGAAGCGGTAGCCGACGTTGCGCACGGTGCCGATGAGCTGCTCGAGGTCACCGAGCTTGGCGCGCAGGCGCCGCACGTGCACGTCGACCGTGCGGGTGCCGCCGAAGTAGTCGTACCCCCACACCTCGCTCAGCAGCTGTTCGCGTGTGAAGACCCGAGAGGGGTGCGTGGCGAAGAAGTGCAGGAGTTGGAACTCCTTGTAGGTGAGGTCGAGGGGTTTGCCGTGCACCTTCGCCGAGTACGACGACTCGTCGATGGTGATGCCCGAGGTCTGAATGCGCGTCGACACCTGATCGGCCGTCTGGCGACCCATGGCCAGTCGGATGCGGGCGTCGATCTCGGCGGGACCCGCCCCGACGAGCACGACGTCGTCGATGCCCCAGTCGGTGGAGACCGCGGTGAGGCCTCCCTCGGTGATGATGAGCACCAGTGGAGCCTCGATGCCGGTGGTCGACATGATCTTGCACAGCGACTTGGCGCCGACGAGGTCGAAGCGGGCGTCGACGAAGATGACGTCGGCGCTGGGGGCGTTCACCAGCTGCGCTGCCTCGGCCGGGATCTGCCGCACGCGGTGGCTCAGCAATTCGAGCGCGGGCAGGGCAGCGCCGCCGCCCGGGGCGGAGCTGAGTACCAGAAGCTGTGCCAAGAGGACCTCCCGTGCGGCGTGTCGCGCACCCGATCATCTTAGGGCGACGAGGCCGCGGCCTCATCACCGGCGCTGCGCGTGCGCGCGACGGGGGTCCTGAGTGATGATGGGGTCATGTCGACTCCCGACCTTGCCCCGCGCCGCACCTACGCCGGTGTCGTGGCGGTATGGGTGCTGGCGGCGATCGCCGGCGTCCTCATCGGGATCTTCGCCCCCGAGCAGTGGCGTGCGCAGTGGATCGCGGTCGCCCTCGGCGGGTGCGTGATCGTCTCGTTCGCCGTGCAGCTCTGGTACGGCCGGTCGCAGGCGTTCATCCAGCGGATGGCGCTGAGCTCGCTGGGTGCGCTCGTCGTGCTCGGGGTGATCACGATCGGTTTCGGTCTGGCATCCCTGGTCTCGGGCTAGAGTTGAGGCATGGACCTCCTCGCGCTCGAACTGTTCTTCGTGGGACTTCTGGGCCTCGCCTCGCTGGCGATCGCCTTCGTGTCCGGAACGGTCATCTGGAACCTCTATCGCGGCCAGCGCTGAGCGCCGTGATCGAGATCCCGACCGATCTTCCGGCTGACCTCGTTCCCCTGTCGTGGCTCGTCGGCGTCTGGGAAGGCACCGGAGTCATCGACTACGAGGCGGACGGCCGTGCCTTCTCCGGTGAATTCGCGCACCGCGTGAGCTTCAGTCACGACGGGGGAGCCTTCCTCAACTACTCCGCCGACGCCTGGCTGCTCGACGGCGAAGAGCGGCGTCCCCTCGTGTCCGAGGTCGGTTACTGGCGTCTGGCGCGACCCGTCGGCGATGCCGATGCCGGTCCCGGGCTCCTTCCCGCGACGGCCGTGCCCGTCATCCGCACGGCCGACGACGTCGAGGCTCTGCGCAACGCCGACGGCGGCTTCGACATCGAAGTGAGCCTGGCGCACGCCGACGGCATCCTGGAGCTCTACGTCGGTCAGGTCAAGGGTCCCCGCATCGATCTGGCGACGGATGCCGTGGTTCGCACCGCCGGAGCGAAGCCCTATGTCGCCGCGACGCGACTGTACGGACTGGTCGACAACCACCTGCTGTGGGCGTGGGACATCGCCGCCCTGGGCCGCGAACTCGGTTCGCACGCCTCGGCGCGTCTCGCGCGGGCGGACTGATCGTGGTCTCCCTCACCGACGTCCCCGGCGCCGTGATCGACGACCGCGGGCTGCGTCACGTCGGTTCGCCCGTGGCCGAACAGCGACGGCTGTCGTCCGGATCGGCGCTCGCGCCCCTCGGTGACCGGCGCGTGATCTCCGTCGGTGGCGAAGACCGCCGCAGCTGGCTCGACTCGCTGTCGTCGCAGGCTCTGACGCATCTGGCGCCCGGGGTGTCCACCGAGCTGCTGATCCTTGACCCCCAGGGGCGGGTGGAGCATGCGGCCGCGGTGGTCGACGACGGCGAGACGACATGGCTGCTCGTCGACGCGTCCGACGCCGAAGCCCTCGCGACCTGGCTCACCCGCATGCGCTTCCGTCTGCGGGTCGAGGTGCAGGACCGCTCCGACGACCTCGTCGTCGTGGGCGGCACCCGCGCGGCCCTCGAGGCCCTGCGCACGGTGGCCCCCGTCTGGGTCGATCCCTGGCCCGCGGTCTCACCCGGCGGTTGGGCCTACGCCCGCGTCGAACCGCACCCCGGTGCCGAGCGCGACTGGGCCGAGGCGATCGTGGACGCCGAGGAGTTCGGTCGCGTGCTCGACGGCGCCGTCCGCGGCGAGATCGCCTTCGCGGGTCTCGACGCCGTCGAGGCGCTGCGTGTCGCCGCCTGGCGTCCGCGCGTCGGTGTCGACGCCGACGAACGCCTGCTGCCGCACGAGATGGACTGGCTGCGCACGGCGGTGCACCTGTCGAAGGGCTGCTACCGCGGCCAGGAGACGGTGGCCAAAGTCCACAACCTCGGACACCCGCCTCGTCGCGTCGTGGCCCTGCAGCTCGACGGAAGCGACAATGTCCTCCCCGCCCGTGGCGACGCCGTGCGCGCAGGTGACACCGTGATCGGCGCCATCACGTCGGTCGCCGTGCACCACGAGGAGGGGCCGATTGCCCTCGCTCTCGTCAAGCGCACCGCACCCGAGGGAGTGCCACTCGTCGTCGATACCGCCGACGGTCCGCTCGCCGCCGCGGCCGAGACGGTCGTACCCGCCGACGCGGGGGCCACCGCGTCCATTCCGCGGATGCCCCGCCTCGGACGCCGCCGCGCGGCGGAATGATCGCCGACGACCCCTCGACGACCGTCGGGGTCGTCGTACCCCGCTCGCGCCTGCGCTCCACGCTCCGGCGGCGCGTCGCGCGGGTGCGCGAGTCGCTTCCCGCGATCTCGCAGATCGTCGTCGCAGCGACTGCGGCGTACGCGTTCGCCCACTTCGTGCTCGGGCATCCGGTCCCGCTCCTGGCGGCGACCGTGACGGTGTCGAGTCTCGGTCTCGTGCGAGACGCGCGTCCGTGGCGCGTCGCGGAAACCGTCATGGGCATGCTGGTGGGCATCCTCATCGCCGAGATCGTGCTGGTGACCGCGGGCAGCGGCTGGTGGCAGATCGCCGTGGCGATGACGACGACGCTATTGATCGCCCGCTTCCTCTCACCTCAACCGGGTTTCGCCCTGGCGGCCGTGGTGCAGTCGTTGATCGCCCTGGTCGTCGTCACGGGAGCGCCCTTCCTGCGTCTCGCCGACGGCGCGATCGGCGGGGTCGCGGCGCTCATCGTCACGGCGCTGATCCCGCGGACGCTGAGGCGCACCGAACTGCGCGACGCCGACGAGCTGTTCGACGCGCTCGAGATCGCGATGGCGACCATCGTGCGGGCGCTGCGCCGGGGCGATCGCGTCCGGGCCGAGCGGGGCCTCGAGCGTGCCCGGTCGCTGCAGACCTACGTCGACGCGTGGAGCGGGTCGCTGGAGTCGGGACGCGAGGTCGCGCGTATCTCGCCGTTCCTCCGACGCCAGCGCACGGAGCTGCAGCGCCATGAGCGGGTGAGGCAGTCGCTGGACCTGGCCACGCGCAACCTGCGGGTCGTGGCCCGGCGCGCTGCCTACCTGTGCGCGGACGGTGAGACGCGACCGATACCGGCCGACCTGCTGGCCGAGCTCGCCCGGGGCGCGTCGCTGGTGCGCGACAGCCTCGACGACATCTCGCTCGAACCGGCAGCGCGCTCGGCGGTGGTCGCCGTCATTCGTCGCCTCGATCCGGCGGCGCTGCTGCCCGACGGCGGAGTGGGCGAACTCAACCTCGTCGCCGCGATGCGACCGCTGGCCGTCGATCTGCTGACCGCGGCCGGAATGCCGTCCGCCGAGGCGCGGGCGCTGCTCCCGCGCATCTGAGACGGCGCCCCGGATCGATTCTTCCCGTATCGAGGTATCTGCGCCCTGGTCGCCCCGATCACCGCGGCGCAACGGCCTCCCAGGCGACGCCGACCTCTCCCAGCCGCCAGCGCTCGCGACGCACGAGCGGCCAGCCGGCATCCTGCATCCCCTTCATCGCGGTGCGCCAGCGATGCACGGCGCCGAATGGCGCGACCGCCGCCGCGCGCGTCCATTCCCGGTCGAGGGATGCCATGAACGCGTGCACCCGTTCGCCCTCGACGTTGCGATGGATCAGGGCTTTGGGCAGGCGCTCGGCCGCGATGGCGGGGGTGTCGAGCTCGGCGAGCCTGAGCGAGACCGTCAAACTCCGGGGTACCGCGTCGGCCCCGACCTCGGCCCACGTGACGACCCGGCCGATCTCGTCGCACGTTCCCTCGACCAGGATGCCGCCCGGTTGGAGGCGCGCGCACATGCGCGCCCACGCGCCGACGACGTCGGCCTCGTCGTACTGACGCAGGACGTTCATCGCGCGGATGATCGCCGGGCGTCGGCCCGGGGCGGTGGGCACCTCGAACCCTCCGCGGGCGAAGGTGACCCCGGCGACCCCCGCGGCCTGTTCCCGTGCGCGTGCCACGCGGTCGGCGTCGATCTCGAGCCCCAGCACCGTGGCATCCGGTCGCTCGCGGATCAGGCGGGCGTGCAACTCGAGGGGCGTGACCGCGCTCGCCCCGAACCCGAGATCGACCACGAGCGGGTCGTCACTTCGGCGCAACGCCGGATGCCGGGCGATCCAGCGGTCGACCCGGCGCAGGCGGTTGACCCCGGTCGTGCCGCGGGTGGGACGGCCGACGGGGGAGGAGGTCACGTCCGACATGATGCCAGCCGCAGCTCCTGGTCGACGCCCGCGCGTCGATAGCATGGAGTCATGCCTCACACGCTGATCCTCCTCCGCCACGGGCAGAGCGAGTGGAACAAGACCAACCAGTTCACCGGCTGGGTCGACGTGCGACTCACCGACCAGGGCAAGGCCGAGGCGAAGCGCGGCGGTGAACTGCTCGCCGAGTCGGGCGTGCTGCCCGATGTGCTGCACACCTCCGTGCTCAGCCGTGCCATCCAGACGGCGAACATCGCCCTCGATGCGGCCGACCGTCTCTGGATCCCCGTCAAGCGCTCGTGGCGCCTCAACGAGCGTCACTACGGCGCTCTGCAGGGCAAGGACAAGGCGCAGACCCTCGAAGAGTTCGGGAACGACCAGTTCATGCTGTGGCGCCGCTCGTTCGACGTGCCGCCGCCGGCCCTGCCTGCCGACGACCAGTACAGCCAGGTCGGCGACCCCCGCTACGACGGCATCGACGGCGAGGTGCCCGACACCGAGTCACTGAAGATCGTCATCGACCGCATGCTGCCCTACTGGCACAGCGACATCGTGCCCGATCTGAAGGCCGGCAAGACGGTGCTCGTCACCGCGCACGGCAACTCGCTGCGCGGTCTCGTGAAGCACCTCGAGGGCATCAGCGACGCCGATATCGCCGAGTTGAACATCCCTACGGGCATCCCGCTCGTCTACCGTCTGAACGACGACCTCACGCCGGTCGGACCGGGCGAGTACCTCGACCCCGAGGCCGCCGCGGCCGGCGCCGCGGCCGTGGCCGCGCAGGGCAACAAGCACTGACACCGCACGACGAAGGGGGTGGATGCCGATCGGCATCCACCCCCTTTCCGTTCGTGCTCAGATGGCCGGGCTGGGTTCGTAGGAGATGTCTTCGTCGGCACCGGCCCAGTCCCCGGTCGCCAGGTAGGTGACCTTCTTGGCGACCGACACCGCGTGATCGGCGAAACGCTCGTGATAGCGGCTCGCCAGGGTCGCATCGACCGTCGCGGTCGCCTCGCCCTTCCACGAGTCGCCGAGCACCTTCTCGAAGACGCTCAGGTGCAGTTCGTCGATGTCGTCGTCGGCGTCGCGAATGGCCTCGGCGACGCGCAGATCCTGCGTGCGCAACAGCTCGGCGAGCTTGCGCGCGACCTCGACGTCGAGCTCGCCCATGCGGGTGAACGTCGACTTGAGACCCTTGGGGATCGCGCGCTCCGGGAAGCGCGAGCGGGCGAGCTGGGCGATGTGCTCGGCCATGTCGCCCATGCGCTCGAGCGACGCGCTCACGCGCAGGGCGGTGACGACGATGCGCAGGTCGCGGGCGACCGGCTGCTGGCGGGCCAGGATCTCGATGGCCAGCTCGTCGAGCGCGACGGCCTTCTCGTCGATGATCGCGTCGGCTTCGATGACTTCTTCGGCGAGGGCGACGTCACTCGTGCCGAACGCGCGCGTGGCGCGGTCGATCGCGATGGTCACGAGGTCGGCGATCTCGACCAGGCGGTTCTGAACGTCCTCGAGGGACTGGTGGAATACTTCGCGCATGGCGGGTACCTTCCTCGTCGGCGGCACGGCACATAGGTGTCCCGCAACCCTCCGGGATTCTGTCCAGCGAAGGTTAACGAGTGGTGCTGTGACAGTGAATAGTAGCGTCCGCGTGAGTGCGCGCGGGGGTGAACGGCGGGTGAAGCCGCATCGTCACGTTTACGCTGGGGGCATGCAACAACCGCAGCTCGCGCTGCTCTCGCTCTTCGCAGGTCTGTTGATCGGAGCCGCGGTGGTCGGCCTGGTCGTCGCAGCTCTGCGGGCCCGCGATCGTTCTCTGGCCCAGACCTCCGTCGAGGTGCCGGAGGGCGTGGACGCCATGCTCGAGGCGATGGACGACCCTGCGTTCGTGTGCGACACGTCGTCGACCGTCCTGGCGCTCTCGCCCGCCGCTGAGGTGTTCGGCGTTCACACGGGGGAGGTCGTCGCCAGCGACGAGCTGAAGCGGGTGGCACGGGTCGCCCGCGACACAGGCGCCTCCGTCGCCGAGAACCTGCGCCTGCGACGCGGCGCCGCCCCCGCGGAGGCCCGGCTCGTCGCCGTGCGGGCGACGCCGATCTCGAACCGGCTCACCCTCGTCGTGCTGCGCGACATCACCGAGCGCGAGCGGGTGGAGGAGATGCGGCGCGATTTCGTGGCCAACACCTCTCACGAACTTAAAACGCCGGTCGGCGCCGTCAGCCTGCTCGCCGAGGCCATCGAGTCGGCGGCCGACGACCCCGACCAGGTGCGCCACTTCGCCGCGCGCATGCAGGCCGAGGTGGCGCGGCTGAGCGCCCTGGTCAATCGCATCCTGAGCCTGTCGCGTCTGCAGGCGTCCGAAGAGTTGCGCGATGTGCGCGATGTGTCGATCGATGAGGTCGTCACCGCCGCCGTCGAGTCGCACACGGTGCAGGCCGACTCGGCGCAGGTGGTCGTCGTGCGCGGCGGCACGAAGGGTCTGTGGGTGCGCGGCGAGCCCCAGATCCTCACGGAGGCCGTGGGCAACCTCATCGCCAACGCCATCGCCTATTCGCCGCAGGGTTCGAAAGTCGGAGTCGGCATCAAGCTCGACGTCGACGTCGTCGAGATCGCCGTCACCGACCGCGGCATCGGCATTCCGGAGAGCGACCAGCACCGGGTGTTCGAGCGGTTCTACCGCGCCGACCAGGCGCGCTCGCGCCGCACGGGCGGCACCGGGCTCGGTCTCTCGATCGTCAAGCACGCCGTTCAGCGCCACGGCGGCGAGGTGCGGCTGTGGTCGCGGCCCGACCGCGGCTCGACCTTCACCATCCGCCTCCCGCTGTCGGAGACCCCGGATCTCGACATCGTCCGTCCGAAGCAGCGTCGCAAGGGCCGTAAGGCGTCTGCCGCGGCTTCCGCTCCCGTGAAAGAGGAAACCGTATGACTCGCGTTCTGATCGTCGAGGACGAGCCCGATCTCGCCGACCCGCTGGCCTACCTGCTGCGCCGTGAAGGCTACGAGGTCGAGATCGCGGAAGACGGCGCCCTCGCGCTGGCCGCTTTCCGCGAGCGCGGTGCCGACATTCTGCTGCTGGATCTCATGCTCCCCGGGATGCCGGGCACCGAGGTCTGTCGGCAGCTGAGGCTGACGTCGCAGGTGCCCATCATCATGCTGACGGCCAAGGACTCCGAGGTCGACATCGTCGTGGGGCTCGAACTCGGCGCCGACGACTACGTCACCAAGCCGTATTCGACGAGGGAGCTGTTGGCGCGCATGCGCGCGGTACTCCGACGACGCACACCCGACGACGCCGACCTCGACGATCGCGTCCTGGCGGGCGGGCGCGTGGTGCTCGACATCGACCGCCACACCGTCGCGGTCGACGGCGGCGAGATCAACATGCCGCTGAAGGAGTTCGAGCTGCTCGAGGTGCTGATGCGCAACGCGGGACGGGTCCTGACGCGCGGTCAGCTCATCGACCGTGTGTGGGGGACCGATTACTTCGGCGACACCAAGACGCTCGACGTGCACATCAAGCGGATCCGTTCGCGCATCGAGCAGAACCCGAGCGAGCCCAGCATGCTGGTCACCGTCCGCGGCCTGGGGTATCGCTTCGAGGCGTGAGCGAGAGAACGACGAAGGCGCCGACGCGATGCGTCGGCGCCTTCGTCGTCGAAAGGAGAGGGGCGTCGTCCTCAGGTAGAGGGTGTCGGTGTCGCGGTCGGCCTCAGGTAGAGGGTGTCGGTGTCGCGGTCGGCGTCGGCGTCGCCGTGTTCGTGGGGATCGGCGCGATCGTCACGGTCGCCTCGGGCGTCGGGGCGAGGGGCGCGAGGTACTCGAGGGCGCCGTCGAGCACAGGCACCTGCATGAGCGATCCCTGGCCGTCTCCGGACTGGAAGTAGACCGGAACGGTGGAGCCGGGGACGGCGTCGATGTCGTCGAGACGCAACGGCTCGACGTCGTCCGTCAGGTCGCCGAGGCTGAGCGTGCGGCCGGCCGGCACGTTCACGGCGGCGCGGACGGCGGAGGAGCCCTCGCCGACCTCGATGCGCAGCACCAGCTGGTCGGTGGTGTCGTTGACGATCGCGGCGACGAGGTTGCCGGTCGTGCCGTCGTCGTTGGCGACGATCAGGGCGTTGCGCACGGACAGCGGGCCGGCGTCGGCGGGGACGTTCACGCCGTCCGAAGCCGAGTAGTCGATGGTGGTCGCCTGCGGAGCGATGAGGTTGCACCCCGTCGTGCCCAGCAGAACAGCGGCACCCAGGGCGACGGACGCGATCAGGCGCGTTTTCACGGATCCTCCAAGATCGACAGACGGCATCCCCCTCATCCTACGGGGTCCCTGGCGCGCGTCCGCCTCGCGCGGTGGGCTCCCCGCGCCGTCCCGCACCCGTGAGGGCATGCGGGGCCCGCGCGCGAGGGGGAGGGGCGCAGGGTGGGCGGAACAATAGCGCATGCGGGCCTGTGGTATCCTGGATGTTGCCGAAAGGACATAACTCCATGCTTTTTGAGGTTGGCGAGACCGTCGTTTATCCGCACCATGGTGCGGCCACGATCATCGAGGTCAAAGAACGCGTCATCAAGGGCGAGACGAAGAAGTATCTGAAGCTCAACGTCACGCAAGGAGACCTCGTCATCGAGGTTCCCGCTGACAACGTCGACCTGGTCGGCGTTCGTGACGTCATCGGCAAAGAGGGTCTCGACCGCGTCTTCGAGGTGCTGCGCGCACCGTTCACCGAGGAGCCGACCAACTGGTCGCGCCGCTACAAGGCGAACCTCGAGAAGCTCGCCTCGGGCGATGTGATCAAGGTGAGCGAGGTCGTCCGCGACCTATGGCGCCGCGATCAGGATCGTGGCCTCTCCGCTGGAGAGAAGCGCATGCTGGCCAAGGCGCGTCAGATCCTCGTCTCCGAGCTCGCGCTGGCCGAGAAGACCGACGAAGACCGCGCGGGCGTCGTCCTCGACGAGGTCCTCGCGTCCTGACGCCGCTCGGTGTGCGATTCCTCCGGGTGTCGTCGCGCTAGCGTGAACGGGTGACTCACGCCCCGGACCCGCGTTTCGCGGTCGTCGTCGTGGCCGCCGGCTCCGGTACCCGTCTTCGCGGCGGAGCACCGAAGGCGTTCGTGGCCGTCGACGATCGATCGATCCTCCACCATGCTCTCCGCGTCGTCTTCCTGGCGCGACCGGCGCAGGTGGTGATCGTCGTTCCTGCGGGCCATGAGGCGGCCGCTCTCGACGTCGCGCGCGACGCCGCCGACGGCGATCCCCGCGCGGTGGATATCGTCTCGGGCGGGACCACCCGTCAGCAGTCCGTCGCGGCCGGGCTCGCCATCCTGCGCGACGACGTCGACACGGTGCTCATCCACGACGCGGCCCGGGCCCTCACCCCGGCCTCGGTGTTCGAGCGCGTGATCGCGCGCATCGCGGCGGGTGCCGTCGCGGTCATCCCCGCCGTGCCGGTCGTCGACACGATCAAACGGGTCGACGCGAACGGCCGTGTGGTGGCCGCCGTCGACCGTAGCGAGTTGGTGGCCGCGCAGACCCCGCAGGCCTTCCGCGTATCGGTCCTGCGTGCGGCTCTGAACGCGGTCGAGGCGGACCACACCGACGACGCGGCCCTGGTGGCCGCGGCCGGGCACGACGTCGTCGTCGTCGACGGCGACGCGGTGGCCTTCAAGATCACCACCACCCCCGACCTCGAGCGCGCACGTGCCCTGCTCGCCGCCGCCCCCCTGGCATCCGTCCCCTCCCCGTCGGTCCCGGTGCCGCGGGTGGGCATCGGCACCGACGTGCATGGTTTCGGCGGCGAGGGGACGCTGTGGCTTGCGGGCCTCGAATGGCCGGGGGAGCAGGCCCTGTCGGGGCACTCCGACGGCGATGCGGTGGCGCACGCCATCGTCGACGCCCTCCTGGCGGCGGCGGGACTGGGCGACATCGGCACGCACTTCGGCACCGATCGTCCCGAGTTCGCCGGTGCCCACGCCGAGGCGTTCCTCGCGCACACGGTCGAGCTGCTGAGCGCGGCGGGGATGCGGGTCGGAAACGTCTCGGTGCAGGTGCAGGCCAACCGCCCCCGCTTCGCGGCGCGTCGTGTCGAGGCCGAGCGAGTGCTGTCGTCGGCACTGGGGGGAGCGGCGGTGTCGGTCAGCGCGACGACCACCGACGGACTCGGCTTCACCGGACGCACCGAGGGGGTCGCGGCCTTCGCCACGGCCCTGGTCGTGCCGCTCTAGAGTTCGCGGGTCATGAACGTCGACAGCGGGTCCGGCTCGTAGGGCGCGAACGCCTCGCACTCGCGGAATCCCTCGCTCGCATAGAGTCCCCGCGCGGCCGCGAAATCGTCGGTGCTGCCGGTCTCGAGCCACAGGCTCCGGATGCCACGCTCCGCGGCATCCTCCATGATGTGCCGCAGCATGGCCCGGCCGATCCCCTGACCGAGGAAGCGCTCGACGACACGCATCGACTTCAGTTCGGCTCGGTCATGGCCGAGATCCTTGCACGCGCCGATCCCGGCCAGCTCGTCGTCGACCCACGCCGACCAGACCGTGACGCCGTCGGCGCTCAGACGGTCGGCGTCGAGGGCGTGCATGCTCTCGGTCGGGGTGTTCTCGAGCATCCCCGCCAGGTGGGCGGCGACCAGGGCGCGGGTCTCGGCGCCGGTGAGGTCGTCGGGGCGGATGAGCAGGGGCATACCCGCACCGTAGCCGCTGCGTGTTTCCCCCAGGTGTCGCGCACGGAGTGGCCGGTAGGCTTGTGCGGTGACTGTTCGGCTGTACGACTCGAGGGCGCAGGACCTGCGCGACTTCGTCCCTCTCGACCCCTCGAACGTCACCGTCTACGTCTGCGGCCCGACCGTGCAGTCCGGGCCCCACATCGGCCACGTGCGCGCAGCTCTCGCCTTCGACCTGCTGCGCCGGTGGCTCACCCACCGCTTCGGGCGCGTCACCTTCGTGCGCAACGTCACCGACATCGACGACAAGGTGCTCGCGAACGCCACCGACGCCGAGCCCTGGTGGGCGCTCGCGTACCGCATGGAGCTCGAATTCTCCCGGGCCTATGCCGCCATCGGCATCCTGCCCCCCACGTACGAACCGCGCGCCACCGCGTCGGTCACCCAGATGCAGGAGCTCATCGCCGAGCTCATCGAGCGCGGCCACGCCTACTCCGCCGCCGGAGACGTCTACTTCGACGTGCGCTCGTGGCCCGCCTACGGCGAGCTCACCCGTCAGAGCCTGGATGCCATGGAGACCGCGGCCGACGCAGACCCGCGCGGCAAGCGCGACCCGCGCGACTTCGCCCTGTGGAAGGGCAGCAAGCCCGGGGAGCCCGCATCGGCCACCTGGGCCTCGCCCTGGGGAGACGGTCGTCCCGGCTGGCACATCGAATGCTCGGCGATGTCGCGTCGCTACCTCGGCACGGAGTTCGACATCCACGGCGGCGGGCTCGACCTGCGCTTCCCGCACCACGAGAACGAGATGGCGCAGTCGACCGCCGCGGGTGACGCCTTCGCCCGCTATTGGGTGCACAACGGCCTCGTCACCGTCGACGGGCAGAAGATGTCGAAGTCGCTCGGCAATTTCACCCTCGCCGCCGATGTGCTCGCGGAACACGACCCGGTGGTCGTGCGCTACGCCCTCGCCGCCGCGCACTACCGCTCCAGCCTCGACGTGTCCGACCGCGGGTTCGCCGAGGCGGCCAGCGCGCTCGAGCGGATCGCGACCTTTCGTCAGCGCGTGCTGCGGTCCTCCGGCGCGGATCCGCTCGTGCTCGTGCCGGGCGACGTCCCCGCCGCATTCGCCTCAGCCCTGGACGACGACCTCGGGGTCCCCCAGGCTCTGGCAGCACTGCACGACACGGTGCGTGCGGGAAACGTCGCCATCGACGCGGGAGACACCGACGCCGCGATCGCCGCTCATCGCTCGGTCGGCGCGATGCTCGGCATCCTGGGACTGGACGCCTCCGAGCCCACGGTCGCGAGCGCGTCGTCCGACGCGACCCTCGACGCCCTCCTGCAGGAGATGATCGCGCAGCGCACCCGCGCTCGCGCGGAGAAGGACTGGGCGGCCGCCGATCGCATCCGCGATGCCGTCGCCGCCGCCGGAATCACGCTGGAGGACACTCCGGCCGGAACACATTGGAGTATCGATGCCTAAGCCTGGACGCCCCGGAGCACGCAACCCCGGCAAGAAGAAAGGCCCCCTGAAGGGCACCGGCGGGCACGTCCGCAAGGCGCTCGAGGGTCGGGGTCCCACCCCCAAGGCCGAAGACCGTGCCTGGCACCCCGCCGGCAAGCGCAAGGCTGCCGAGGAGCGCTACGCCGCCGCCGGCGGCAAGGGTCGGCCCGGCGTGCGCGCGGTCGGCAACCCCAACCGCAAGAGCCCCAAGGCGGCCGACGACACCGAGACGGTCACCGGCCGCAACTCGGTGCTCGAGGCGCTGCGCGCGAAGATCCCCGCCACGGCGATGTACATCGCCCAGCGCGTCGAGATGGACGACCGCGTCAAAGAGATGCTGTCGATGGCGACGAACCGCGGCATCCCGGTGCTCGAGGTCACCCGTCCCGAGCTCGACCGCATGGCCGGGTTCGACGGCGTGCACCAGGGCGTCGCGCTGAAGGTTCCGCCGTACTCCTACGCGCACCCGCAAGACCTTCTCGAGCAGATCATCGACCGCGGCGAGGTGCCGCTGCTGGTGGCGCTCGACGGCGTGACCGACCCGCGCAACCTCGGCGCGATCATCCGCTCCACGGGCGCCTTCGGCGGTCAGGGGCTCATCATTCCGCAGCGTCGCTCGGCGAGCGTCAACTCCGCCGCCTGGAAGACCAGCGCGGGAGCTGCCGCCCGCATCCCCGTGGCGCTGGCGGCCAACCTCACGGCGACGCTGAAGGAGTTCAAGAAGCAGGGCGTTTTCGTCCTGGGCCTCGATGGCGACGGCGACGTATCGCTGCCCTCGCTCGAGCTCGCCGACCGTCCGGTCCTGATCGTCGTCGGTTCCGAGGGCAAGGGCCTGTCGCGCCTCGTCACCGAGACGTGCGACCAGGTCGTGTCGATCCCCATCACGGCCGCCACCGAGTCGCTCAACGCCGGCATCGCGGCATCCGTCGCCCTCTACCAGGTGTCGACGCTGCGCGCCGCCGGGTGACGCGCCCGACCCTGCTCTGAAAGCGGGGAGAACCTCCGGCGTCGCGTTGCCGAGCCGTGCTGAACGCGGCACGCTGGACGACGACGAGGTCTGCTCCCCGCACGACCGACGAAAGGAACGCCATGCCCCGCATCGCCGTCATCGGAGGCACCGGCTACGCCGGTAGCCACATCGTGACCGAGGCCGTCCGTCGCGGCCACACGGTCGTGTCGATCGCCCGCTCCGTCCCCGCCGAGCGCATCGAGGGAGCCACGTACATCGAGGGCACCGTCCTCGACGTGCCGGGTCTCGTCGCCCAGCTCGAGGGCGTCGACGTCGTGGTCTCGGCCGTCGCCCCGCGCGGCGACATGGAGGGCAAGCTGCGCCCCGCCATCACCGAGCTCGTCACCGCGCTGCCCGATGACGTACGTCTGGGCGTCGTCGGTGGGGCGGGCGGTTCGCTCGCCTCCGAGGGAGGACCGCGTCTGATCGACACCGACGGCTTCGCCGAGGAGTACAAGCCCGAGGCCCGCGAGGCCATCGGCATCCTCGAAGACCTCCAGGCCGATGACACCGGCCGCGACTGGTTCTACGTGCACCCGGCCGGCGGCTTCGGCGCGTGGGCGCCGGGGGAGCGCACGGGGTCCTATCGCGACGGCGGCGATGTACTCGTCGTCGACGACAACGGCGACTCCTTCATCGGCGGCGCCGATTTCGCCGTCGCCGTCCTCGACGAGATCGAAGAACCGAAGCACACCCGCGAGCGGTTCACCGTCGGGTACTGACCCCGCGTACGACAGAGGCCGTGGCATCCCGGATCGACTCCGGATGCCACGGCCTCCGTCGGTCAGACCAGGTCGCGCCAGTCGACGAGGTCGGTGTCGGTCGTCGGCACCTCACCCGTGGCGGGGGCGTCGGCGTCGGACACGGTGGGGAGCGACATGGTGTCGGTCGGCGGACCCATCACGGTCGCCTCGTCGCGGCGATGGCGCAGCACGTCGTCGATGTAGGAACTCACGACCTCGGCCAGCGGAACCGAGCGACCTCGCGCCTGTGACATGTACCACCTGTGCTCGAGCACCTGATGGAACACCTCCGCCGGCTCGAGCTTGGCCCGCAGGTCCCACGGGATGGCCATCACGATGGGCTCGAACACGCGGGTGAGCCACTCGTGCGCGACCATCTCCTCATCGGCGCCGAGGCGCGAGACGCGTGCGCGGAACTCGTCGAGGTCGTTGAGCAGGCGGCGGGCCTGGTTCTCTTCGACGTCCAGCCCCGTGAGGCGCAGCAGGCGGCGCTGGTGGTGCCCGGCGTCCACGACCTTCGGCTGAATCGACACCTGCGTGCCGTCGCTCGCCGTGCGGATCGACATCTCGCCGATGTCGAAGCCGAGGGCGTTGAGCCGGTGCACGCGCTCGGTGAGGCGCCAGGACTCATCGACCGCGAAGGACTCCTTGTCGGTGAGCGCACCCCACAGCGAGTGGTACGACGACACCAGCCCGTCGGCGATGGCGATGGCGTCCACTCCGCCCTCGAGTCTTCCGCCCGCCTCGAGGTCCATGATCTCGCCGGCGATGTTGGTGCGCGCGATGTCCAGGTCGTGGGCGCGCTGGCCGGGGGTCAGGCGATTGCCGTGCAGTTCACCGGTCTCGGCGTCGACGAGGTAGGCGGCGAACTCACCCGCGTCGCGGCGGAACAGGGTGTTCGACAGCGACACGTCACCCCAGTAGAACCCCACGTTGTGCAGACGCACGAGCAGCACGGCGAGGGCGTCGACGAGGCGTGTGGCGGTGTGGGGTCGCAGCACCTGTGTGAACAGCGCGCGGTAGGGGAGCGAGAACCGCAGATGCGCGGTGACGAGGGCCGCGGGCAGCGGACGGCCCGACGCATCGGTGCGCCCGGCGATCACGGCGATCCGGTCGACGCAGGGGGCCGCGAGGCGGTCGAGGTTGCCGAGCATGTCGTACTCGCGCCGCGCCATCTCCTCGGTCGTCTCCTTGATGGCGACGACGCGGCCGGAGAGGGTGGCGAAGCGCACGAGGTGACGCGAGATGCCCTTCGGAAGCGCCACGATGTGGCTGCTCGGCCACTCGCCGAGTCCGGTCGACCACGGCAGCTGCAGGAGCCCCGGATCGACGGCGCTGGCCGTGATGCTGAGGGATTCGGACACGGGAACCTCCGGGAAACAGTGCGGCGCGCCCCCGCCCGAACGAATCGGGACCGGGGACGCGCCGCGTCGGTGCGTGGGTCAGGCCGAAGCGATGGCCCGGTCGGTCAGGCGGTCGCCGGACTCGAGGTCGAACACGTGGATGTGTCCGGGGACCGGAGCCAGCACGACCGTCTCGCCCGCGTTGGGGTGACGACGACCGTCGACGCGTGCGACCAGGTCGGTGCGCTTGCCGTTGATCTCGGTGTGACCGTAGAGGTAGCCGTCGGCGCCGAGCTCTTCGACGAGGTCGACGACGACCTTGAGGCCACGGCCGTCGGCCGGGGCGACCTGGATGTCTTCGGGACGGACACCGATGGTGACCTCGGAGCCGTGCGCCTTGCCGATCGTGTCGGCCTCGACAGCGACGACCATGTCGCCGAAGCGGACGCCGCCCTCGGCCAGGTCGGCCGTGAAGAGGTTCATCGCGGGCGAGCCGATGAAGCCGGCGACGAAGACGTTCTTCGGGGTCTCGTACAGGTCGCGCGGGGTGCCGACCTGCTGAAGGAGGCCGTCCTTGAGGACGGCGATGCGGTCTCCCATGGTGAGGGCCTCGGTCTGGTCGTGCGTGACGTAGACCGTGGTGACGCCCAGGCGACGCTGCAGCGACGCGATCTGGGTACGCGTCTGCACACGGAGCTTCGCGTCGAGGTTCGACAGCGGCTCGTCCATGAGGAACACCTGGGGCTGGCGGACGATCGCGCGGCCCATCGCGACGCGCTGACGCTGACCACCCGAGAGGGCCTTCGGCTTGCGCGTGAGGTACTGCTCGAGGTCGAGGAGCTTGGCGGCCTCGAGCACGCGGGCGGCGCGGTCTTCTTTGCCGATGCCGGCGATCTTGAGCGCGAAGCCCATGTTCTCGGCGACGGTCATGTGCGGGTACAGCGCGTAGTTCTGGAAGACCATCGCGATGTCGCGGTCTTTCGGGGGCACGTCGGTGACGTCGCGGTCACCGATCAGGATGCGGCCGGAGTTGACCTCTTCGAGGCCGGCGAGCATGCGCAGCGACGTGGACTTACCGCAGCCGGAGGGGCCGACGAGGACGAGGAACTCGCCGTCTGCGACGTCGAGGCTCAGCTTGTCGACGGCGGCGCGGGTTCCGCCGGGGTACAGACGGGTTGCGTTGTCAAAGGTGACGGACGCCATTTCTTCTTCTCCTTCACCGGCAGGTACGTGCCGGACGATCCGTAGTGAATGGAATGAGCGGGGGCGACCCCGTGCGGGCGACAGTGCACGCAGGGTCAGTATGGCACGTGTCTGGTCATTTCTCAGCCAGCGTGGCTACCATCGGTGCTCGTTCGCCCACCCGTGCGAACCCCCTCGTTTCATGCGGCGATCACCCGCGTCCGGAAGGTTTCATGTCCCACGACCCCTCAGCGAATGCGCCCGCCGAACGCGACCGTCGCGAGGCGGTGCGCGAGAAGGCGCAGCAGGTCAAGGCGAAGCAGACGCGCTGGCGCATCGCGCGGCGCTCCGCCATCGCCGTCGGCGCCGTCGCGGTGATCGGCATCGGCGCCGTGGGCGTCTCGGCCGCGCTGAACTCGCGCGAAGACCGCTCGCAGGCGCTTCCGGATGCCGCCAGCGACGACGGATTCCTCGTCACCAGCGCACCACAGGTGGCGAACCCGCTCGCCGACCAGACCGTCGACGGCACGGCCGCGACCATGGCGGCCGAGGCCGCCCCGACCGCGGAGCCCACTCCCGAGCCGACATCGACGGCCGCGCCCGTCGACATCCGCGTCTACGTCGACTACCTCTCCACGGAGGCGCGGGAGTTCCAGTCCGCCAACGCGACGCAGTTGTCGAAGTGGGTGGGCGACGACGCCGCCACCCTCACCTACTACCCGGTGGCGATGCTCACCTCGAAGTCGAACGGCACGAAGTACAGCCTGCGCGCCGCCGGAGCCGCCGCGTGCGTGGCGACCCACGCGTCGGACCGCTTCTTCGCCTTCAACCACGAACTGCTCACCACCCAGCCCGCCGTCGACACCGACGGGTACAGCGACCAGCAGCTGGCGGACATGGCTCAGGGCGCGGGCGTGAGCGACGTCGCGACCGTGCGGTCGTGCATCGAGGACGAGACGTACACCGCCTGGGCCAAGGCCGCCACTGATCGCGCGATCAAGGGATTGCCCGGCACGGACGGACAGGCACTCACCTCCACCGCCACCGTGCTGGTGAACGGCACGCCGTACGTCGGCAATATGGATGACGCGAAGGAGTTCGCGCAGTTCGTGCTGACCGTCGACAGCAACGCGTACTACTCCACCGCCACCCCGGCGCCGTCGACCACGCCCGCGGGCTGAACTGATCTCTCGGTGGAGGCGGCGGTGTGCGATTCTGTTGTCATGAACGATGAGATCGAGGACTCCCCGCCGCGGCGGTCCCGTGATCAGCTGAAGATCTGGGTGCAGGAGTTCCGTGATCAGGGGCACCTCGTCGCGGGAAAGATCAAAGTCGTCGACCAAGAGGACGCGGACGGCCAGGACACGGGTCTCGTCGTCGTGAGTCTGTCGAATGCGAATGCGTCGATCTACATGCAGCCGCAAGGCTTCGACGAGCCACTGTGGGAAGCGACGCTCAGCGCCCGCCCCGACGACCTGACGCTCACGCCTCACGAGATGGCCAGCCTCGCGGCCGAGCTCGTCATCGCCGGCAACCTCTGTTCGTTCCTGCAGTTCAAGTCCCTCGACTGGGACCGCCGCAGCGGCAAGCACAACGAGTGATACGGCCCACCGCCTAGACTCGTCCTCCGAGACGCCCGCGGCGTCTCACGCCGGCTTGGCGCAATTGGTAGCGCACCGTACTTGTAATACGGGGGTTGCAGGTTCAAGTCCTGTAGCCGGCACGTCGTCCCCTCGCTGTCTCCGTTCTTCGGGCGAGCGGGCACGGCCCCTCGGGCGCCGTCGGCTTCGTCTTCGCTCGACGATGGGCGGGTAGACGTCGGTCGCTCCCGGGAAACCGTCAGCTCGACGCGCCCTAGGCAGGGCACGGCAGCAGGACACGACAGCGAGATCTGGCAATGGATCTGTGGAGCTGATCCTCCTCACCCGTGGACTCACCCCGAAGACGCGGAGAGATCGTCCCCCCGTAACGTCGCCGACCTTCCGTGTGCGTAGGGTGGGTCGGACGTTGGTGGGGACCGTTACGGAGTGTTCGGAATGAAGAATGACTGATTTTTCTCGACGGACCGCGATGTCCCTCCTTCTTCTGGCGCCGGTGGCCGTCGTCGCCGCGTGCGCCCCTGAGAGGGAACCCGTGACGCCGACCACGTCGCCGTCCGCGCCGGACTCCTCGGGCGAGGGTCTCGGCGTCGTCACCCCGGCAGCGGCATCCACCGCTCCGGAGATCCCGCCCGCGGGTGACGTCTTCGGTCCCACCGGACACACGTGGCCGACTCGGACGCCGCGCGCCTACGACGCGTTCGACGCGAGCATCGAGTGCGACTGCACGTGGGAAGCCATCGCCGCCGCGATCACCGCAGTCGACGTCGCAGCGCCGGACGGCTCGGCGCGGGTGCTGGTGCGACCGGGCGTCCTGCCCGGCAACGGAGCGGGATCCACGTCCGAACCCGTGCTGGCAGACGTCGGGCGCGAGGGGCGCGCGTCCCGAGTCCTCGTGATCCCGCGCGATGGGACGGAATCGGTGACGATCGACGGGTCTCTGCGGCTGGACGCCGTCGTGGGCGTGGCCTTCGCCGGGTTCTCGACGTTCCCCAAGAGCCTCGTGCTCACCTCGACACGCGACGTGGCCTGGGCCTGGTCGAAGGGGCAGGCATTCAACATCACGTCGGGCGACAGCGGCCCCACCGAGAACACGGAGTTCGTGGAGTGCGTCACCCCGGACGCGGTCTCGGGTGACGCCGACACCTGGGCGTTCCGGACAGGGTCGAACCCCTTCCGCGACATCTCCGTGCGGGGCTGCTACATCGCCCCGACCTATAAGGAGGACGGCTCGTCCTCGCACTGCGACACTCTTCAGCTATCGGGTAACGCCGACAAGGAGGGTCTGCTGCTCGAGGGGACCGTGCTCTTCTCCTCCACCAACGCCGGGTTCATCCCGGCGGCGGAGGCCCGCGACATCGTCTTCGATCGGAGCCTTCTCGTGGGAGGCGACCGCATGCTCGAGCGCTATCCGCTGCCCGACGGCGCGAACGCCTTCACCTCTGGGCCGCCGTCGGTGGTGAACGCGGCCAAGTCGATCGACGAGATGAGTGCGAAGGACTCCATCTTCATCGGCCGCGTGAGGGGGACGTTCGCGAATGTCGAGAACTCCACTATCTCGGCAGCGGATCCGCCCGCCGCCACGGGCGGTGCGTTCGAGTCGGATCCCTCGCTGGCCGACATCGACGCCGACTGGTTGGACGAGCGGGCACCGATGCCGACGGACGACCGGCTGCGGGAGATCTGGCAGCTGCGCTAGCGCCGCGTGTCACCGCGTCCAGAGGCGCCGACCGGTCGTAATGCGAAGAAGACATTAAGTTCAGCGGTCGATTCCCGCAAGAAGCTTCCGTCTATTCATGTTGCTCATATATTTGCGCCATGAATTCTGTCACGCGCCGCTCTTTCGTAGGATTCCTCGCTGCGGCGCCCCTGGTCGCCGCCTCCGCCCTGCTCCTCCCGCAGGTCGCCTCCGCCGCCACCGTCATGTCGACCAGATTCGGACCTGATGGCTCGCACTGGCCGTCTCGAACTCCCCGCCCCACCGACGCTTTCGAAAAGACCGTCGAATGCGACTGCAATTGGACGGCCATCGCGAATGCCATCGCGTCGCTGCGCACGGTCGCACCGAACGGCAATGTGCGCATCCTCGTGCGCCCCGGCCGCCTGGCCGGCAACGGCGCTGGTTCGTCGTCGAAGCCCGTCCTGCAGAACATCGGACAGACCGGCCGAGGCCGTCGCATCCTGATCATGCCGCGAGACGGTTCCGCCAGCGTGAGCTTCGACGCGTCGATCCGGCTCGATCGGGTCAAGGGCGTGAGCTTCGTCGGGTTCTGGACCTTCCCCGGTTCGCTGGTGCTCACCGGCGTCTCCGACTTCGCATGGGCGTGGTCGAAAGGGCGGGCGTTCAACATCTCGAGCAATGAGACGGGGGCCGTGTCCGGAGTGGAGTTCGTCGAGTGCGTGACCCCTGAGTCGCAGCTCACCGAATCCGACGCGTGGGCGACGCGGACGGCGGGCAGCACCGTGACCGATCTGTCGATCACCGGCTGTTACATCGCGTCGATGTACAAGCCCTCGGGCTCGTCGGCGCACCTCGACACCTACCAGTTGTCAGGTACGCACGCGCTCCGCGACGTCGTCATGAAGGACACCGTCATCTTCGCCTCCACGAATGCGGCATTCATCCCCACCGAGCTCGCGAGCGGCGTCCGCTTCGAGCATTGCCTGGTTGTCGCCGGAAGCCGCATGCTCCAGCGTTATCCGCTCCCCACGGGCGCCTACACGTCGACCACGGGTGCGCCCCAGGCAGCGAACGGGTCGGGCACCAACGGCGTTTTGGCTGCACGCGATTCGATTATGATCGGAAGCGTCCCAGGCGTCTGGGCATCCGTTGAGAATTCCTTCACGCCGGCCACGACGACCTACTCCAATTCCGGGAGATGGACGAGTGATCCGACCCTTTCAACCGTAGATTCCGCGTGGCTCGAACAGCGCACACCTACACCTACCGATGAATACCTGAGGGCCATTTGGAAACTGTGATCATTCCGTCGACTCGCCGGAAGCCCGCCGACGTCTTCGAGAAGAGTGCTCCGTGAGCGCGCTCCGTCGCCTCGCGAAACCGCTGCAGTCCGAGGGGCTGATCCGCCTCGTGGATCGCATCCTCCTCCACGCTCGACCGCAGAAGGGGGCCCGAAACCATGTCCTGCTGGCACCTCCGGGTCGCGGCAACATCGGCGATCAAGCTCTCGTAGAGGCCTTCGTCGAGTCCGTCGACGGACCGGTGGTCGTCCTGACGCGATCCGTGCAGGACTTCGACGTGCCGGCCGCTCTGCGCGAGCGGATGCGCGTCGTCCCTCTTCCCGCTCTCGTCTACGGCTCCGCGGTCGGCCATGCGCGCGACGTGCGCGCCCTGGCCCGCGAGCTCCGCTCTGCACGGTCGTTCTCCGTCATCGGTGCCGACATCATGGACGGCGCGTACGTCCTGCGTGCATCCGTGAACCGCGCGGGACTCGCCGAACGGCTCGCCCGTCTCGGGTGGCCCACCCGCATCGTGGGCTTCAGCTGGAACGCGGCTCCTCACGAGCGATCCGTAGCGGCCCTGCGCCGCGCCGGCGATGCGGGGGTGCGCCTGTACCTGCGCGATCCGCGCTCCGCCGCACGGGCACGGGCAGACGGTCTCTCGGTGCGAGACAGTGCCGACATCGTCTTCGCCGCGACATCGCGGGACGACACGATCGTGCCGCGTCTGCTGCCCGAGCTCGGCGACCGCGAACTCGCGCTCGTGAACGCGTCGGGGCTGGTCGGCGACAGACTGCCCGCCTACGTGCGGGTCGTGAAGACCCTGCGCGCCGCGGGCTTCGTGGTCCTCGTCGTCCCGCACGTGTCGCGTCACGGCGCCGACGATCTGCCGCTGTGCCAGGCGCTCGTGGACGCCGCCGGAGGCGACGCCGACGTGCACCTCGTTCCGCGCCTGCTCGCCCCGGCCGAGATCCGCGGCCTCGCCGCGCGTGCCTCGGTGACGGTCACCGGGCGCATGCACCTCGCGGTGATGTCGTTGATGGCCGGGACGCCGCCGGTGACGGTCGCGACGCAGGGGAAGGTCGAGGGACTGATGGACCTGTTCGGAGCGCCGGAGCTGTGCGTCGCTCCGGGGTCGTCGTTCGACGCCGATCTCTTCGCCGCGGTGTCGACCGCCGTGGAGCAGCGAGCCGAGCTACGTTCGCGGATCCTCGGCGCGCGCGAGACCGTCACGGACCTCGCGCGGCGCAACGTCGAGGGCCTGTCATGAGGGGGCGGGCCATCAACCCGATGACGCTGATGGAGTACGCCACCCGCGCGCGGGATGCGGCGTACACCAAGATCGCGGCAACCGGATTCGCCGAGTTCGGGAGCGGATCGCGAATCATGCTGCCGTTCCGCGCCGGCAACCCCCAGAAGGTCGTGGTCGGCCGCGACGTGCTCATCGGGCCGTCGTCGTGGTTCATGGTGCCGCGGCTCGACGCCGCCGGTCCCGTCATCCACATCGGTGACCGCGTGCGGATGAATCAGACCTCGATCACCGCCGTCGAAGAGGTGATCGTCGAGGATGCCGTTGCTCTGGCCCGCGGCGTCTACATCTCCGATCACACGCACGGGTTCGACGATCCCGACATCCCCATCCGCGACCAGCCGCTGTCACGCGTGGCTCCCGTCCGGATCGGTCGCGGTGCCTGGCTCGGTCAGAACGTCGTGGTCATGCCCGGCGTCACCATCGGGGCCGGCACGGTCGTGGGGGCGAACGCCGTCGTGACCTCCGACCTCCCGCCCCGCTGCGTCGCCGTGGGCGCTCCGGCCCGCGTGCTCCGGGAGATCGTCTCGTGAAACGCGACGTCGTCTTCACATTCTCCTACGAGACCTACGCCGATGCGGCGGCTCGCGGGATGATGCGTCCGCCGGACCGCATCCTTCAGACCCTCATGTCGTCGGACGAGGTGGGCAACCTCCTCGTCGCCAACCCGTTCCGCTCGCTCGCCAGCGTGGCGGCCCGGGGGATCCGGCCGGCCGAGTCCTTCCCCGCCCGCGCGGACCGGCGGCTCATCACCCCGACCCGTCTCGCTCGTCGCGACCCGGTCAGCGTGCCCGCGATCGTGCGCACCTACCGCTCGTACGACGAGCAGTTGCGTACCGCGGCCGCCCGGGCCGGCATGAGCCGCACCGCGATCGTGACGACGAACCCGCTCGTGGCGGCATTCTGTCCGTTCGGGTGGGCCGACACGGTCACGTACTTCGGGCGTGACGACTGGCTGAGCTCGGAGGCACGTCAGGCCTACTGGCCGGCGTATGCCGCGGCCTACCGCCAGATCAGCGAGAGCGAGGTGGGTGTCGCCGCGGTATCGCAGCAGATCATCGATCGGATCGACCCGCGTGGACCGGCTGTCGTCGTTCCGAACGGTGTCGACCCTGGCGAGTGGATGGGCCCCCGCCCCGCGGCGCCGGACTGGCTGGCCGCCATCCCCGGTCCGCGTGCGATCTATGTCGGCACGATCGACAGTCGACTCGACGTCGAGGGGATCGCGCACCTGGCGGTTCTGCGACCCGACCTCCACATCGTGCTGCTGGGGCCCACCCCCGAGCCCGGCTACACTCGCGCCCTGCGCGAGATCCCGAACGTCCATCAGCACGCTGGGGTCGGTCGGTCGGAGCTCGTGGCGGCACTGCGCAACTGCGACGTGTCGCTGCTGTCGCACCGGCGCACGGCGCTCACTGAGGCCATGAGCCCGCTCAAGGTGTACGAATACCTTGCTGCGGGTCTTCCGGTGGTCTCCATCGACCTCCCGCCGGTACGGGGGATCCACGAACGGGTGACCTTCTCCGCCAGCACGGCCGAGATGGCCCCCCAGATCGACGACGCGCTCGAGCGCGGGCCCCTCACCGACGCGCAGCGCGCGGCGTTCATCGAGGACAACGGGTGGACCTCGCGGCACCGTGCGGTGCTGGACCTCGTTCTGCGGTCGTCTGCCCGCCACCGCGCGTCGGCACCGGCGAACGTCTGACACCCTCCGTCGCGTCCGAACCGGTCAGCCGGTCGGGACGCGACGGAGGGGCGAGCGGACGATCAGCCGCCGAGGGCCCTCTGCACGGCGGGCCACGCCGCGGCCGCCACCTTCGCCTGGCCGGAGGCCGAGGGGTGGAAATGGTCGGCCGACGAGATGTCGTCCAACGAGAACGTGATCTGGTTGACGGCTCCGTCGTCGGTCGTGCACTCGGTCACGGCCGCGCACGCGTCGATGATCGAGGCGTTGTAGCCGGCGAGCGTCTGCATGACCGAGGCGCGACGGTCCTCGTCCGCCGCGGCATCCGAGTCGGCATCACCGAGCAGGGTGCGGCAGGACGGGCTCTGGTTCCACAGGCCGACGATCTTCGGGTCGTTCCGACCCGCTTCCCACAGCTGGCTGATGTCGGGGAGCGACAGGGCCACGATGGGGGCGTCCGGTACGCCGGCGCGGATGGTCGCGAGTAACTCGCGGTACGTCGTCCCGAACTCGTCGACGGGCGTGATCTTGTCCATACTGCTCGTGCACACGTTGTTCGTGCCGACGGCGACGAGGACGAGATCTGCCGATTTGCCCTGGGCCTTCTCGACGGCCGTGATCCGGTCGGCGACGGCCGCGCCCGGGCGAGCCAGCAAGAGGGGAGTGATCGAGTCGCCGCCGAGGCGTTCGCGGATGGACGACACGGCGGGATCCGTACCGAGTGCCCACGAGGCTTCAGGGCACTCATCGCGTGAGCCGCAGGCGGCCATCCCGACCGACATCGAGTCGCCGACGACGGCGATCGACGAAACGGCACGCATCTGGGCGTCGGGGGTCTCCGTCGGGGTCGAGGGCGCGGCCTCGGGCGGCGTGCACCCCGCCAGGACGGCGACGAGGGCGAGTCCGAGTGCGACCGCGGAGATCTTGGTCTTCATCGTCGGCTGTCCTTCCGTCGAGCGCGTTCCTGCTCGATCTCGGATTCGAGCTCGCCGGCCGACGGCTCGTCGGCGCCGAGCACGGTGGCCGGGGCATCGACGGGCGTCGCCTCGAGGTCGATCTCGGCAGCGGTGGGCTGCGAGACCGCGTCGGCATCCGATGCCGCGGCGCTGGTGGGCTGGTCGACTGCGGGCTTGCGCGGAGCGGGCTTTCGCGCCTGCTTCACGAAGTCGAGCATCATCCGGTAGTCGCGGCGGTAACCGGGGACGACATACAGGATGCCGAGGACGATCAGGCCCGCGAGACCTCCGCCGATGACCTGGAGGATCGCGAGCCAGTCGACGAGCAGCTGCGCGGTTCCCCAGGACGCCCCGAAAGCGAGGGCGGCCGCGATCGTGGGGCGGATGAGGGGGAGGGCGATGTCGCGACCGCTGCGCAGGAACGTGCCCTGCGTCGCCACGAGGAATCCCGGGACGAGGAGCGCGAGGGTCACCAGGCCGTACAGCAGGGCCAGGCCGTTCACGCCGTTCCACGCCACGCCGACGAAGAAGGCGGCGATCACGATCGGGCGCGTGATCAGGTAGTAGACCAGCTGGCGGTGCGCGCGTCCGAGGGTGATGTAGATCCACCCGTTGACGTTGCCGACCGCCTGGGCGACGCCCGCCAGGGCGAGGAGCGCGAAGGCGTCCGCCGCCGTGTCCCATCCGGGACCGAGCAGCAGAAGGATCAGCGGATGCGCGACGGCCGCGGCGATCGCGTACACCGGGAGGGCGAGATAGCCGATGACCACCATGGCGTTGCTGATGTAGCGCCGGTAGCGCTCGCCGTCATCCTGCAGGCGGCTCAGGATGGGCAGGGCGACCCGGCCCAGGGGAGCCGTCAACTGCTGCTGCGGAAGCAGGAAGAGCGCGTACGCGCGGGAGTATTGGCCCAGCGCCGCGGCGCCGAGCTGCTGACCGATCACCACGTTGTCGAGGTTGCGGGAGGCGTAGTTGAGCAGCTGCACACCGAAGAGGCTTCCGCCCGTCGAGAGCAGCGGGCGGATGTCACGACCGACACGGGGGCGACCCCAGCGCGGCTTGGCGGCCATCCACAGGGCGATCAGGCGGTACACCTGTCCCGCCCCGGCGAAGACGACCAGCGACCACACGCCGAAGCCCACCAGGGCGGCCACGACGGACAGCGCGACGCCGACCGCCATCGCGACGATGTCGATGAGAGCGAGGGTCCCGAAACGCAGGTCGCGTTGCACCGAGGCCTGCAAAGGCATGCAGAGGCCGTTGATCAGGAGCGTCGGTGCGATGGCGAGGGTCAGGATCGTCAGGCGGGGCTCGCCGTACAGCAGGGCGATGAGCGGAGCGCAGGCGGCGATGCCGATCATGAGCACCGTGCCCAGCATCGCCGAGAACCACAGCAGCGAGCGCCACTGATCCTCGGTGAGCTTCTTGGCCTGCAGGATGGCTCCGGTCATGCCGAAGTCGCGCACGAGGTCCGCCACACCGACGATGGCCATGATCATCGCGACGAGACCGAAGTCCGACTGGTCGAGGAGGCGTGCGAGCAGCATCGTGGAGATGAGCTGCAGCGCCGTCTTGATCCATAGGCCGCCCGCGGTGACCGCGGCGCCGCGGGACGCTTTGTGTTTGAGGTCGCTTGTCATCGGCGTGATGCCTCTCTGAGGGATGTGTCGCGGTCCCACGCGATGGGACCTGCCGATCGGCGACGGGCGATGAGCTTGGGCATCGCATATCCCCACACGTAGAAGGGGAAGGAGAGCCAGATGCGGGGGGAGCGGGCCACGCGCCCGAGGAGCCCGCCGCGGTCACGCTCGACGCCGCCGTTCGGCAGCTGTCGGTTGCCCAGCTCGATGCGGACCCCGCGGCGCACGAGCGCGCGCATGTTCTTCGGAGCGTGGACCGTGAAGGTCTCGTCGGCGAGGGTCGTGCGCTCGTCGGGTGCGAAGCGCAGCTGCACGAACCTGTCGTCGGCGATGACGTCGGGGAAAGTCTCCCAGCGCTCGCGGCCCGCGGCGTTCACCGCGTAGACCCCGGAGCCGACGTGACCGCGGGATCGATAGGCCGACGCCGCCCAGACGCGCGAGTGGCACCGCACGGGCAGGCTCGACCGCGACGTGTCGACGATGAGGCGGGGGGCCACCGCGAGTGGCGCCGGCGTGCCGGTGAGCTCGTCTGCCATCGCCCGCAGAGCCGACACCGACAGCCCGACGTCGGCGTCGATGTAGGCGCGGGGGAGCACCTGCGCGAGCGCGTCGCCGGCGTTCAACGCCGCGATCTTCGAGCCCTCGGTGATTTCGTGGACGGTGACGCCGGGTACGGCGCGCGCCTGTTCCGCGGTGTCGTCCGAGCATCCGTTGGCCACCACGACGACGTCGAACTCCCCGGGCGCCGCACCCCGGAGCATCTGCTCCAGGCTTCGGCGCACCAGGGGGCCCTCGTCGTGGGCGGGGATGACGATCGACATCCGAGGGGTCATAGGGCGACCCCGGATGACACCGTTGTTGCACGGGGCCACCGGACGAACATCCCCTCGCCGGCCGCACGCGCCTTCAGGGCGGGCGGGCTCGAGGTGAGCAGCCACCCGGCGACCGCGAGCAACATGGAGTACACGAAGAAGGTCTGCATGAAGCCGAACGCGTCGTAGAAGAACAGCGCGGCGGCGTAGCCCGCTCCGCTCAGGAACAGCGCGAACGCCAGCATCGCGTAGCGCGGTTCGTCCCGCGCCGTGGTGAACGCCCAGGCGCCCATCATCAGGATCGGAACGAGGATGAACACGGCCAGACCGAGCACGCCGACGGCTCCGACCTCGAGCAGCGAACCGAGCACCTGGTTGTCGAGGATGTAGGCGTTCTGCTCGTCACCCACGACGATGCGGCTTCCCAAGCCGGTTCCGAAGAACGGAGACTGCGACGCCTCGATCAGAGACGGCCCGAGGTCGGCCAATCGACCGGCACCGCGGAAACCCGGCGACGTCTGCTGCGAGGCGATGAGTGCGTCGATGTCGAGGAAGGACAGCACCAGCGTGCCGACGACCTTCGGGAGGGCTGCCATGCCGACGGCAAGCAGCGGCACACCGATTGCCACCAGGGTGATACCCAGCCACGGCCGCAGAAGCAGGGTGAGCAGGAACATGACGCCCAGCACGATGACCGCGGTGCGCGAGACCGCGACCAGCACGCCCATCAGCAGGACGAGTGTGACGAGGGAGTAGACCAGCCGGCGCGTCCACTCGTTCTTGGGCCACCGGCCGTAGCGCGCGAGGTAGATCGCCAGGGGGATCAGGATGCAGAACATCACGGACAGGGCGATCGGGTGCTGCGACGAGCCGAACGAGCGGTAACCACCGGCGCGGAACGATTCGCCGTCGGCGGAGATCAGGTTCAGCGGCAGGAAGGTCTCGAGCCGGTGGAAGACGTTGATACGCGTCACGCGTTCGAACACCGCGAACACCGACACGACCGTCCCGCACCACACGAGCGCGGTCATGAGGCCCATCGCGATGGTCTCTGTGTCGATGATCTGCCGGACGATGTAGAAGACCGACAGCAGCACGACCCAGTTGACGAGGGTACCCACCGCGCTCGTGGCGAGGCCCTCCTCGACGAGCCGCGTGCCGTTCGGCGGGATGGAGACGAACAGCGAGACGAAGAAGATCCCGATCGGCCAGCCGAAAGCGACTGGCTTCCATTTGCGGTTGCGGTCCAGCAGAAGGGCCGCGACCATGCCCGCGAACATCACGAACAGCACGAGGCGGTAGGCCTCGAGCTGGAAGGGCAGGGGGATGGGCAACGCGTAGCGCCGGATGGGGATGAACATCACCACGGCGACGAGGATGCCGAGCCAACCGACCCACGAGGTGAGGATCCTCCGTGCCAGGACCGCCAGGGCGACGACGATCATCGCGCCGCCGGCCGCGACCGGGGGCAGGAAGATGACGGATACGGCGGCCACGGCGACGAGGATCACCACGGCCAGGATCGCCCTGCCCACGGGCAGGGTCACCTCGTCCTCCGTCACCGGAGCCGGTGAGGAAGGAGGCGACGCGGGGGCAGCATCGTGCGGCCCCCGCGTCTGCGATGTGTGCAGTGACACGGGAGGGGCCTCGGGGTTCAGAGGTCGCTGCGAAGAGTCGCGGACTCGACGCGGGAGGACCGGCTGCGCGCTCGCGAGCGGACGGCCTCCGCCTCGGACTCGGAGCTCTGGCCCGGCAGGAGGTCGTCGATGGAGAAGTCGGCGTCGTCATCGAGCTTGGCCGATGAGGGGGCGTCGTCGTCCTCGCGAGCAGCCTTCGCGGCACGCTTGCGCTCGCGGGAGGCCTTGGAGCCGGCGATGATGTACGCCGCCGCCACGAAGAGCAGGAAGACGCCGAGGAAGGTGACCACGACGGGGATCGCCGGGTTGGAGCCCTCGAGGGCCGCGCCGGGCTTCTGGTCGATGGTTGTGATCAGGACGCGGTTGCCCTCGGGGATTTCCGCGGCGGTCTGGTCTGCCACGACCTGCGCCTCGAAGGTCTGGGCAGCCGTGCGGGAGATCTGTTCAGCCCGCTCGGGCGTGGAGGCCGTGCCGACGACCTCGAGGATGGGCAGCACGTAGCGGCCGGCGAAGGACTCGTCACCGGCGGGCTGCGTGGTGCGACGGAGAGCGGTGAGCGTCTCCTCTTCGGCGAAGGTTCCGATCTGCGACTCCACCGTGGCGCGCATGTCCTGACCGCTGATCAGGTACGCGTACAGGATGGCGCGCGAGGTCAGGTCGACCGTCTGCGGCTGGGTCTGGCCCTCCTGCAGCTCCTGGCCGGGGATGACCGCCTGGTAGAGCGGCTGGTCGGGGCCGTTCAGCAGCAGGGTCGTGCCGGCGCGGTACGACTGCTCGGCGCGCGGCTCGACCTGGCCGTTCGTGATGGTGAAGCCGGCGAAGAACGCAGCCACGGCCGCGACCACGGCGCCCACCACGAGGAGCCACTTGCTCCTCCACAGGACGCGCAAATACGTCGGAATTTCCATTGTTTCCCCTCCAGTCGCCCCCCCGGGCGACGATGTAACTTGAGCCACCTATGGCGAATGAGAGGATCTCCGGAGACACCCCGTAACCGGTGAACCGGCCGACCTCACTTTGACAGTATGCGGGCAACCTCTGGTATTAGCGATTCGTACGTGTTACAACGTCGCGTCGTTCGGGTGTACATCGAGTACTCAACTTGCAATGCCGCCGCCCCGTGTCCACAGTAGGAGACCGGCGGGTATCGATGTTTGCATTCGATGTCTGCTCGAAACGGGGGCAATGTCTATGCGGGTGCTTTTTTCGTTTCCTCATGCACTCGGGGCGCCAGGTATCGGCTGGACGGCGTGGAACCAGGTCGACGGACTCGCCCGGCTCGGTCACGACGTCCACGTCGTCGCGGCGAGCATCGCGCGGCCGGTGCCGGCGAACGTGCGTGTGACGCAGACGCTCGCTGTCCGAGGCAAGAGGGTCCCGCATCGGGCGATCGGGCGCGACCGTGCCTTCGCGTGGCACGACGCCCGAGCGGCGCGATTCGCGGCGCGTGGGGGATACGACATCGTTCACCTGTGGCCCACGGGCCCCGGGCGCACCGCGGCGACGGCGCGCGAGCGCGGGACCGCCGTCGTGCGCGAGGCGCCGAACACCCACACGGAGTTCGCGTGGCGGGTGGTCGCCGAGGAGGTCGCGAGACTGGGCCTGCAGGGCGAAGTCGACACCGCGCACACGGCGAACGACCGTCGCCTCGACATGGAGCGCGCGGACTGGTCGCAGGCGACCGCCATTCTTGCGCCGTCGGATTTCGTCGCGCAGACGTTCCGTGACGCCGGTTTCGCCGACGACCGCATCCTCCGTCATCAGTACGGTTTCCGCCCCGGGACGCGGGTGGCGCGGGCCCGCACCGCGGCGCCGGCGCCTCTTCGCGCCGTCTACGTCGGACTCGGCGAGCCCCGGAAGGGACTCCACTACGCCCTCGACGCGTGGCTGAGGTCGGAAGCGAGCAAGGAGGGGACCCTCACGGTCGTCGGGCGCCTGCTCCCGGCGTACGAGGCACTCCTCGCGGACCGATTGGCCCACCCGAGCGTGCGGGTCGTCGGCTTCACCCACCAGGTGGAGGCGGCCTTGGCGGCATCCGATGTCCTTCTTCTCCCCACCATCGAGGAAGGGTCGGCGCTCGTGACGTACGAGGCGCAGGCGATGGGGTGCGTTCCCCTCGTCTCGACCGCATCCGGTGCGCTCATGGAGGACGGCGTGCAGGGGCTGTTCCACGAGCCCCGCGACGTGGACGCGCTCGTCTCGCACCTCGACCTGCTCTCGAACGACCGTACGGAGCTGGCGCGGATGAGTGCCGCCGCGATCGCACACGGCCCGGAGCTCACCTGGGATGCCGCAGCCCACACCCTCGTCCGCTGCTACGACGCCGCGCGCGACCGCGCCACGGCGGGAGGTGCGCATGCTCACGCCGTCTGACATCTCGGTCATCGTCTGCACCCGCAACCGCCCCGGATATCTTCGCGAGGCGCTGGAGGCCATCCGCAAGAACACTCCACCCGAGACCGAGGTCGTCGTCGTCGACAGTGCCTCCGACACGGACGAGACACGGCAGATCGCCGAGGAGGCCGGCGTCGTCTACGTGCTCGCCGGCGCCGGACTGTCGGTCGCGCGCAACGCCGGCATCCACGCCTCGGCGCGTCCGTTCGTCATCTTCACCGATGACGACTGCCTGCCCGAGGAGGGGTGGATCGACGTCGTCCTCCCGCATTTCGAGGACCCGACGGTCGGGGCGGTCACGGGCCGCATGCTGCACCGATCCGAGTCCGCCGCCAAGGCCCCCTACCGCAGGCAGCGCCTGTACCGCACGCCCGTTCAGGGACTGGATGCCGGCCACGGCGCCGTCATGGCGTTCCGACGCGAGATGCTCCTGCGCATGGGCGGCTTCGACGACGCCCTGGGCGCCGGTAAGCCCTGGGCCGGTGCCGAGGACCTCGACATCTTCGTCCGCATTGTGCGTGCCGGGTCCACCATCGTGCACGACGCCACCTGCATCGTCTGGCACAACAACACCCGTGAGGGCCAGGACTACGTCAACCTCCACCGCGGCTACGGCCTGGGGCTGGGAGCGATGATCGCGAAGTGGATCCACATCGACCCGGTGCTCGGCACCCGGCTCGCGTGGCGTCTGATGGGGCGATCGGTGGTGCGCATCGTGCGGGCCTTCGTCCGCGAGAAGCCGGCCGCCCATGAACACGCCATGTTCGACGGCATCGTCACCGGAGCCCGCCAGGCGTGGAGCTCGCCGGTGATCGGCGAGCGGTTCGCCTCCGTCCCCTCCTCGGCGAGCGTCTCGCCGGCGCCGGCCGGAGACGCCTCGGCCGCGCCCGGTGTGTCGGTCGAACTGCTCCGCATCCTCGACGAGACGCACCTCGCGACGAACATCCAGTACGAGACGATGCACACCGGATGCATCCTCGTTCTCAGCGGTCGGAATCTGCATCTGGACGACGGCTCGCTGGACCAGGTGAAGATCCTGGCCGGGGTCGATCGCCTCGTGCGACGGGTTCCGGAGTTCCGGCTGCGTGTCATCGACTCCCCGCTGGGGGTGACGGCGCCCGCGTGGGTTCCGGCAGAGGACTTCACCCTGCGGGACCACGTGCACTTCCCCGAGGGGACCCACGATCTCGGGACCGAGCGCCTGCGGTGGTTCATCGAGGGGGACCGTGGCCTGCTCCCGCGTGATCGCCCGCTCTGGGACTTCACCTTCACGCAGCTGACCACCGGTCAGGTCGCCTTCGGTGCCCGCATGCACCACGCCAACGGGGATGCCAAGTGGGCGATGGAACGTCTCACCGAGCTCACCGAGGCGTCCGAGGTCTCCGAGGAGACGCCCATGCCGCGCACGGCTCGGCCGCCCGCATCGCGCGCGCTCGTGCCGCTGTACGCGGCCCGCAACTGGTGGCGACTGCAGCCGAACGTGTCCGCCGCGTGGCGAGAGTACTGGCGCAAGCCCGTCGTGAAGAGGGCGAAACGCGTGGTCGGGCGCAACATCCGCCCGCTCAAGGAGGTCTACGCGACCCGCCGGAATCTGCGTGCGAGCTTCATCCCGCCGTTCACCGACACCTCCTTCGAGGTCGACGCCTCGGCGACCACGCGCCGGGCGGCCAAGCTGCGCGGCTCGTTGAACGACCTGATCGTCGCTGCCGCCATGTGCGCGGTCGACGACGACCGTGACGGTATCGACGTGATGGTGCCGGTGTCGCGCCGCAAGAAGGGCGAGCGCGCCATCCGCAACCACGTGGAGATGCTCCGCGCGCACGGGACCCCTGCGTCGGGCCTGCCCGAGGTCGTCGCGTCGGTGCGTTCCCAGGTCGCGGCGTTCGCTCGCGGTCTGGCCGTCGAGGAGCCGCCGCGCGGTCGCTCGATCGGATACGTGACGCTGGTGCCGTGGTCACGCGAGCCGAGATTCTTCTCCGGCGATGTCGTGGAGCGCTTCATCGTGCTGCCGGCGTCGGACCGTCGGGACGAACTCGCCGTGTTCGCCGCGGTCTACGGCGAGAAGATCACCTTGACCGTGACGACCCGCGCGGAGTTGGACACCGCCGGCATCGCCGGTCGTATCCGCTCGATGCTCGAAGGGGTGGACGAATGAACAAGATCCGCAAAACGCTCGTGGCAGTCGCCTCACTGCTCGACCCTCGGGTGTACCTGCACGGGTTGCGCGTGCTGCATTTCTACGGGTACTCCCACGTCTCGCAGGTGCGCAAACTCACACGCGGCACGGACGTGACCTTCGCGCCCAACGTCTCCTTCCGAAACGCCGAGCGCATCACCATCGGCTCCGGCACGCGGATCGGGGAGTACTCCACCATCTGGGCGGGCAATTCGACCGGCCGCATCACATTCGGCGAGAGGGCGCTTCTCGCTCCCCGCGTGACGCTGACGGCATCGAACTACGGCATCGCAAAAGGTGTCCCTCCCATGGACCAGCCCAAGCAGGAGGATGACATCGTCATCGGGGCCGGAACCTGGCTCGGGGCCGACGTCGTCGTCCTCGCCGGCGTCACCATCGGAGACGGCGCTGTCATCGCCGCCGGAGCCGTCGTCACGAAGGACGTCCCCGAGAACGCGATCGCCGGCGGCGTACCGGCCAAGGTCATCGCCTACCGGCGAGACGCCGAGCCCGCGTCGACGCCCGACCGGGTCACCGCGTGAGCGCGCCCACCGTCGACGCGATCATCGTCAACTACAACACCCGCGATCGCACTCTCGAAGCCATCGAGTCCCTGGTCGATCTCGACCTCGACTGGCTCGGGATCGTCCTGATCGACAACGGATCGACCGACGGCTCCCTCGATGCGATCCGCGCCGCGCATCCCGCCGTGACCCTGATCGACGCGGGCGAGAACCTCGGCTTTGCGCGCGCGGTCAATCGGGGCGTGGAGGCGTCGACGGCCGACTACGTCATGCTGTTCAACCCCGACGCGTCCGCTTTCCCCGGTTCGCTGGAAGCGCTGGTCAGCTTCGCCGAAGCCCACCCCGAACACGGGATCTACGGTGGTCGCACGGTCGACGAGACCGGCGCGCTGGACCCGTCGTCGTGCTGGGGCGCGCCGAGCCTGTGGTCGCTGCTCTGCTACGCCACGGGGGCCTCCGCCGTCGCCAAGAAGTCCACCCTCTTCGACCCCGAGTCCCTGGGCCGCTGGAAGCGCGACACGGTCCGCGAGGTCCCGATCGTCACGGGCTGCCTCCTGATGACGCGTCGTGACGTGTGGCACCGCATCGGCGGCATGGACGAACGCTTCTTCCTGTACGGCGAGGACGCGGAGTTCTCGACGCGGGCGTGGCGCCGCGGCTTCCGTCCGATCATCGTGCCCGAGGCCGTCATCCGTCACGACGTCGGCGGGTCGAGCAGCTCGAGCGGGCGCCGGCTGGCGATGGTCCTCGCCGGCAAGGTCACCTATTTCACGACGGTCTGGTCCGCTCCCGTCGCGCTGCTCGCTGTGCTGCTGCTCCAGGCGGGTGTGGCCCTGCGTGCGGTCCTCGAGGCCCTGCGTCGCAGCTCGCGCGACGCGTACCGGCAGGCGTGGGCGCACCGGCGTTCGTGGCGTCGCGGGTTCCCCGCCGCCGAACGCACCCTCTTCGGACGGGAACCGTCGACGACGGCGCGGCATCCGTTGGTCGTCCAGGCCGAACCTGCCTTCCGCACCGAGAAGGCGAATCCGTACACCGCCGACCTCGCGCGCGCACTGCAGCGGCGAGGCGCGGTCGTCCGCGACCTGCACTACGGGCGCCTGCTCGTCGAGCGCACCGATGTCATCCATCTGCATTGGCCCGATCTGTCGTTCCTGTCAGGACCCCGGCTGTACCGGCACGTCTGCCGACTCGCGCTGTTCTACGGCAGCCTCGCGCTCTCGCGGCGCCGGGGGACCGTTCTGGTGTGGACGGTGCACAACGTCGCCGCGCACGAGGAGCGCTCGACGGCGCGCCTGCGTGCTCTGGCCGACAAGCTGCTGCTGAAGAACGTCGACGGCATCATCTCGTTGACCGCGCAGGGCGTCGTCGGCGCCCGGACCGCCTATCCCGAACTCGCCGCCGTTCCCGCGGAGGTCATCCCGCACGGGCACTACCGCGACTCGTACGACTTCGGGGTCAGCCGCACACAGGCGCGCGAGCGGTTGGGGCTCGACCCCCGTCGTCCGGTCGTCGTCAGCGTGGGGCAGATCCGCCGCTACAAGAACGTCCCTCACCTGATCCGGGTGTTCCGAGAGAGCGAGGTGGATGCCACCCTGCTCATCGCCGGGAAGATCTCGCCGCCCGAGCTCGAGGCGGAGATCCGCGAGGCGGCCCGCGGAGACGACCGGATCGTGATCGATGCGCGGTTCCTCCCCGATGACGACATCGCCGCAGCCCTCGCCGCGGCGGATCTCGTCATCCTTCCCTACTCGCAGATCCAGAACTCGGGCTCGGCGATCCTGGCCGTCTCGGCGGACCGCCCTGTGCTCGTTCCGCAGTTGGGGGCGATGCAGGAGCTGCAAGAACAGCTCGGCGACGACTGGGTGCGCCTGTTCGACGGCGATCTGACACCTGCCGCCCTGGCGAGCGCACTCGAGTGGTCCACGACGTCGGGGAGGCCGGAGCGGGCCGATCTCCGCGCGCTCGATTGGGATGTCATCGCCGCCCAGACCCTGAACGCCTACCGCAACATTCTCGGCCGGATTCGGTCCTAGGCGCAGCGGACGGGCTCCGGAATTCCGGCGGTTCCGTTCGTTCTGCGTCTCGGACGACGGTGCACATGGTATTCCTGGTCGGCTCCGTTGCTTTGCCGGACACGGCCCTGTAATGCGCCTACCGTACAATTCACTCTGACGTCGGGCCTGACAGAGATCGGTCCCGACACAAGATCTGGGGGAGATCAGTGATTTTTACTCGTGCGTCCGACAATGCGTCGTCCGGGAGGGCGGCGACGAGAGAGCGCCGGCAGACCACGGCGGCCTCCGCAGTTCGTCTTGAAACGGGTGAGGCCCGATGATCGCTGCGCGTGACATGTCCGCCCGCCTCGACCTGAACCCCGACAACCCGCGCAAGATGCTGCTCGCGGCGTCGACCGGTGGGCACATCGCCCAGCTCGTGCGCCTGGCACCCGGGCTCGGGGCGACGGACGACTCGCTGTGGGTCAGCTTCGACTCGCCCCAGACCCGATCGCTCCTGCGCGACAAGCGCACCCTTCTCGTGCCCTACATCAAACCGCGCGACTGGCGCGGCACGCTCAAAGCGGTGGGGCAGATCGACAAGGCGCTCGCGGTCGAACACTTCGACGCCGCCGTCAGCACCGGGGCCGCACTCGCCACGGCCGCGTTGCCGGTCGCGCGTCGACGCGGCATCCCGGCGCTGTACATCGAGAGCGTCTCGCGCGTCCTCGGGCCCTCGCTGACGGGCCGCATGCTCTACCACAGCCGTCTCGCCGAGATGCGGACGCAGCACCGCTCGTGGGCCGGCGGTCGATGGGGCCTGCACCCGAGCGTGTTGGAGACGTTCTCGATCGAGGATCGTGTCGCCCCCGAGGGACGACCGCTGAAGATCTTCGTGACGCTCGGCACCATCCAGGGCTACCGATTCGACACCCTCGTGGACGCCCTGCTGGCGACGGGTCTCATGGGCGAGGACACCACCTGGCAGCTCGGGTACACCACCCGTGACGATCTGCCCGGCCGGGTCGTGCAGGACATGGATGCCGCGTCCTTCGACCGCGCCCTCCACGAGGCGGACGTGGTGGTCACCCACGCCGGCGTCGGCACCATCCTGGGCCTGCTCGAGGCCGGCGTCTACCCCGTGGCCGTCGTGCGTCGTGCGAGCCGCAACGAACACGTCGACGACCACCAGGCCCAGATCGCCGGCCTGATGAACGACACCCGGATCGGAACCGCCGTCGAGATCGAGGACATGACGGCCGAGGTGCTGCTCGAAGCGGCCGCGCGCCGCATCGCGACCACCGACGGACTGCCGGCACCCGAACGCCTCTGACGTCGTCCTCGGCGCGGTGAGGATGGCGCCGGGACGACGGGTCAGCGTGCGGTCAGGATCGCGCCGGGACGACGGGTCAGCGTGTCCGCACGCGGAGCCAGCGCACGTCGTGGGCACCGAGCGTGACACCCGCACCGAGCCACACGGGGGCGCTGGTGACGAGGTCGAGGGCCTCGGGAGCGAGTCCTGACAGGGTCACCGCGTCGACCTCCACCGCGGAGTCTGCGACGTTTGCGGCGACCAGCACCGCGAACCCGCCGTCGCCGGGGCGCAGGAACGCCACCACCGACCCCACATGGGCGTCGAAGGCGACCAGCTCGTTGCCGGCGAACTCGGGCGTTGCGCGGCGGACGGCGAGCAGGCGCGACAATCGGGAGAAGACGCGTCCCGCCGGAGTGGCCGCATCCGTGCGGTCGGCGTAGTTCTGTTCGGGGCGGAACGGGCGGTGCACCCACCGGCTGTCGCCCGCCTCCGCAGCGCGATCGGCGTAGCCGTAGTCGTTGAGCTGGGCGACCTCGTCGCCGAGGTAGAGCAGCGGGATCCCGCCGGTCGACAGCGCCAGAGCGTGCGCCAGGACGACTCGGTCCTCACCGCCGGCGTCACCCGCCTCGATGCCGGCGAGGGATGCCGTGGTGCCGGTGACCCGCGCGTCACCGGTGCGCGGGTTCTCCTGGAACGGCACCCCGCGGGCGAAGGTGCCGTCGGACCTGCCGACGTAGAAGTCGTTGAGGAACCGGCGGTGCGGGTAGCCGTCGATGCCGAGCTCGGCGGCATCCTCGTCGGCGAAGGTCCACCCGATATCGTCGTGGCTGCGCACGTAGTTGACCCAGGCCGTGCCGTCGGGGAGCGCATGACGGCGCTCGAGCGCCTGCTGCAGCAGGCGACCGTCGCGCGTCGCCAGCGCCTCCCAGGTGAGGGCCATCTGCAGCGGGTTGTACGAGATCTGGCACTCGTCGGGGGAGACGTACGAGACGACTTCGTCGGGGTGAACGATGGCCTCCGACTTGAACAGCAGCCCCGGCGCTGCCATCCGCAGCACGGCGTTGAACGCCTGCAGCAGCAGGTGCGCCTCGGGCAGCGACTCGCAGGTCGTGCCCAGTCGCTTCCAGATGAAGGCCACGGCATCCATCCGCAGGATCTCGACGCCCTGGTTCGCCAGGAAAAGCATCTCGCCGGCCATCGCCTCGAAGACGGCGGGGTTGGCGTAGTTCAGGTCCCACTGGAAGTGGTAGAACGTCGCCCAGACCCAGCGCCCGTCGTCGAGCTGCACGAACGAGCCGGGGTGGTCGTCGGGGAAGATCTCCCGCGTCGTCCGCTCGAACGCGTCGGGCATCTCGCGGTCGGGGTAGATGAGGTAGAAGTCCTCGAACCCCGGCTCGCCGGCGACGGCCTTCTTCGCCCACTCGTGCTCGTTGCTGGTGTGGTTGAAGATGAAATCGACCACGAGCGATATGCCCGCACGCCGGAGGTCGGCGGCGAGGGACGCGAGCTCCTCCATCGTTCCCAGTGCCGGATTCACACGGCGATAGCTCGACACGGCGTAGCCACCGTCGCTGTTGCCCTCGGGGCTGTCGAACAGCGGCATGAGGTGCAGGTAGGTCAGACCCAGCTCGCGGAAGTAGGGGATGGCATCCCGGATGCCGCTGAGTCCGCCCGCATAGCGGTCGACGTAGCAGACGCCCCCGAGCATGCGCTCGCTCTCGAACCAGTCGGGGGTGCTGTCGCGTTCGCGGTCGAGGGACTTCAGCGCGCGTGGACGCTCGGTCCAGGAGCGGCGGGCGAGCTCGACGACGGATGCCAGGCGCTCGAGGCCGTCGGGGCGCTCACCGTAGAGGCGCACGAACAGCTCGTGCAGGCGCGGGAGGTGCAGTTCGGCGTGGGCGAGGAACTCGCGGTCGGCGCCGACGCTGTTGAGTTCGCCGAGGATGTGCGAGACATCGTGGGGGCCGGGGTTGAGCTGTGTCACGGATGACAGCCTGACGCATGGAATCGGTCCCGGTCGGCAGCGACGTGCCCGCGATCCCGACGACGCTCACGCGGTCGGCGGCGGCGTCCGGGCGCGCGCCGCGCGAGCCCACGTCGTACGATCGACGACGGCCCGAACATCGGGCACGAGGGGGACACGGTGTCGGAACGGGGTGCGGTCGGCGTGGCCGTCGGGGGAGCGGTGCTCATCGGTGCCCTCACCGCCCTGCAGGCGCGCATCAACGGCACCCTCGGCGCCGCGTTCGGCGACGGCATCGTCGCCGCGGCGGTGTCGTTCAGTTCCGGGCTGCTGATCCTCATCGTGCTGTCGGCAGTGCTCCCCGAGGGACGGCGAGGGTTCGGGCGGCTGGTCCACGGCATCCGGACCCGGTCCGTTCCCCCGTGGATGCTCCTGGGCGGCCTCGTCGGCGCCTTCACCGTGGCGAGTCAAGGGCTGACGGTCGCCACGATCGGCGTCGCCCTGTTCACGGTCGGCTTCGTCGCCGGTCAGACCACCGGTGGCCTCGTGCTCGATCGGATCGGCTACGGTCCGGCCGGGGTCGTCCCCGTCACTGTGCGCCGCGCCGTGGGGGCGGCCCTCGCGATCGCGGGTGTCGTCGTCTGCCTGTCGGGCGACGCCCTCGGGGGTGTGCCCCTGTGGATGCTGATCGTGCCCGCGGTCGCCGGCGCCGCCGTATCGTGGCAGCAGGGCACGAACGGGCGCCTCCGCGTGCGGGTCGAGAGCCCGCTGACAGCGACGCTCGTGAACTTCATCGGCGGCACCGCGGTGCTGCTCGTCGCGGCGGTCGTGCACACCGCCGTGGTCGGCGCACCCCGCGCCGTGCCGACCGAACCATGGTTGTACAGCGGCGGTGCGGTGGGCGTGATCTACATCTTCCTGTCGTCGGTGGTCGTGCGTCGCACGGGCGTGCTGCTGCTCGGACTCGGGTCGGTCGTCGGGCTCCTCACCACCTCGGTGCTGCTCGACGCGGCGTGGCCCGCTCCGGCGGCGCCGTCCCCCGCGGTCGCGGTGCTCGCGGCGGCGGTCGCCATCGCCGGGGTCGTCGTCGCGGCCGTGCCCTGGCGTCGTCGACGCCGCTGAGGGTCGCTCCGCCGATCCGGACGACGACGCCGCCCGAGGCAAGCCCCGGGCGGCGTCGCTTGACTCGTACGGATCAGAGGGAGACGTCGTCGACCTTGCGGCTCTTCTTGCCTCCGGGCATACGCGAGATGTGCTTCGCGGCATCCACCGTCTTGCGGCGCACCGGGCGCGAGCGCTGCGGCTTGCCCCCGACGTACAGCCAGCCCAGCAGCACCTCGCCCTTGTTCAGGCCGTGCGCCTTCGCGAGCACTTTGCTGCGGGTGTTGTCGTCGGTGCGCCAGAACACGCCGAAGCCCGCTTCGTCGAGCACGAGGCTGAGCATGTGGGCGACACCGGATGCCGTGGCCTCCTGCTCCCACGCGGGGATCTTCTTCGACGACACGTCGGCCACCAGAGCGATGATGAGGGGCGCACGACGCGGCTTCGAGGAATACCCGCGCTTGCCGTCGGCTTTGTTCAGGGCGCGCGCCAGCACATCGCGGTCGCTGCCGCGGATCTCGATGATGCGCCACGGGCGCAGCGTCTTGTGGTCGGCGACACGACCGGCCGCGGCGACGAACGCCTCGAGCTCGGGTCCGGTGGGGGCGAGGTCGGTGACTTTCGACCACGACCGGCGGTCGCGCATCGCCTCGAGTGCGCTCACGCCTTGTCTTCCGGGGTGAAGGTCAGCGAGAGCGAGTTCATGCAGTAGCGGTCGCCGGTCGGCGTGCCGAAGCCGTCGGGGAACACGTGGCCGAGGTGCGAGCCGCAGTTGGCGCAGCGCACCTCGGTGCGCTGCATACCGTGGCTGTTGTCGTCGATGAGTTCGACGGCCTCGGGGCGGACCGATTCGTAGAAGCTCGGCCACCCGCAGTGCGAGTCGAACTTCGTGCCGCTCTGGAACAGCTCCGCACCGCATGCGGCGCAGGTGTAGAAACCGGCGCGGCTCTCGTCGAGCAGCTCACCCGTCCAGGCGCGCTCGGTGCCGGCCTGGCGGAGCACCGCGTACTGCTCGGGCGTCAGCTCTTCGCGCCACTGGTCGTCGGACTTGTCGACGGCGTAAGTCATGGAAACTTCCCTTCTCCGGCATCCATTCTGTCGTGCCCGGGAGCGGTCAGGTCGGCCCGGCATAATCTGCGGGATGGATCAAGATGCCGTGACCGCCGTCGTGGAGAGGTACGGGCGCTTCGCCCGCGACGAGGCGCCCGGTCGATCCGCCGTGTACGAGGCGTGGGCGCGCCGGGTGGTGGACGATCCCGCGGTGGCGACCGCGCTCGCGCGAATCGCGGAGACGCGACGTCAGCCTCCGCTCGTCTTCGCCGTCCTCCGCGTGCTCGGCGCCCCGTTCGGCGACCTCGACGCCTGGGCGTCGTGGGTCGTCTCGCACGCCGACGAGATCGCCGCCGAGTGCGAGCGACGGAGCGTGCAGACGAACGAGCCACTGCGGTGCGCCGCTCTGCTGCCGGCGCTGTCCCTGATCGAGGGCCCCATCGCGCTGCTCGAGGTGGGCGCGAGCGCAGGGCTCTGCCTCTTCCCCGACCGCTACTCGTACCGCTACCGACGCGGTGCGGACACCCTCGCTCTGGACCCTGCCGACGGGGTGAGTCCGGTCGTGCTCGACAGCGTGCTGGAGGGGATGCCGGAGGTGCGGATGCCGCAGGTGGTGTGGCGAGCGGGCATCGATCTGAACCCGCTCGACGCGCGCCGAGCCGAGGACCGGGCGTGGCTCACGGACCTCGTGTGGCCGGGGGAGGAGGGGCGGCGGGAACGCATCGTCGGCGCACTCGACATCGCCGCGGCCGATCCGCCCCTGCTCGTGGCCGGCGACGGAGCCGACGCGCTCCCGGCCCTCGCCGCCCGCGCGCCGCGCGACGCCACCCTGGTCGTGACGACCCCCGGCGTCCTCGCGCACATTCCGCGCGCCCGTCGCGCGGCGGTGATCGCGGCCGCCCGCGCGGCGGGGCGGTGGATCACCCTCGACGCGCCGGGTCTTCACGACGGCTGGACACGACCCTTCGAGTCGCTGCGGGGAGGCTTCACGCTGGCACTCGACGGCGACGCGATCGCGGAGGTGGATCCGCTGGGGGCGTGGGTGGCGTGGCATCCCGGATCCGAAGCGGTCCGCCGTTAGCGTGGAGGCGTGACTCTGTCGGACAGCGAACTCGCCTTCCTCGCCTTCGAGGGTGAGTGGCGGCGCCACGCGGGGGCGAAAGAAGAGGCGATCCGCGCCGAGTTCGGCCTCACGCCCGCCCGGTACTACCAGGTGCTCGGCCGCCTGATCGACACCCCCGACGCCCTCGCCCACGACCCGATGCTCGTGCGCCGCCTTCGACGCCGTCGAGACGAGGCCGCGGACCGCCACCGGTCACGGCTCGGTCGGGCGGCGTCGCGCTGAGGGAGCGGCCAGGCTCCGACCGATAGCATCGTCCAATGGCCAGATCGACCTTCCCTCGGGATCGCTTCGACGACCTGCCCGATCCCTCCGGCCGTATCGGCGCTCACCGGGCCGAGAACCCCCGGCTGCGCGGATGGATTGTCTTCCTGTGGGCGGCCATCGCGACGCTCGTTCTGATCATCGCGGGCATCTTCGCCACGCTCGTCGTGTCCGGGCGCATCTCGCTCGGTCCCGACGACGCCGCGAGCCCCGTGCCCACCGCCGAGGCCACCACGCCCGCCGTGGTCGACCCGTCGTATGCGGTCGTCGTGCTCAACGGCACCGCCGACGAGGGATTGGCCGGTTCGTTGCGCGACACGATCGTCGCGGCCGGGTGGCCCGGCGACGGCGTCGAGACGGGTGACTCCGACAGCACCGACTTCGCCCAGACGACCGTCTTCTACCTCCGCGAGAGCGATGAGGCGGCCGCGGAGGGTCTGGCCCAGGCGATCGGCGGCGCCGAAGTCGCGCAGAGCGATTTCCTGCAGCCGACCGACGACCCCGACACCCCCGACGACGAGAGCGCGGTCAAGCGGCTCATCGTCGTGATCGGCCTCGATCGCGCCGCTGGTCAGGCGTCGGAGTCGCCCGCATCCTGACCCGCGTTGCCGCGTGTTTCCGCGGAGTAACAACTTGACGGCACGCGCGTCAACAATGCGTCCGAACCCTGATCCGGAGGCGCCCTCCGTGCTTACGATGACCTCGTCGTTCAGCAACAGGAGATTCGCATGACGCAGGGCACTGTCAAATGGTTCAACGCCGAGAAGGGTTTCGGCTTCATCACCGTCGCTGACGGGCAGGACGTGTTCGTCCACTACTCGAGCATCGAGATGTCGGGCTTCCGTGTCCTCGAAGAGGGGCAGGCCGTCGAGTTCACCGTCGGCAGTGGTCAGAAGGGACCGCAGGCGGAGTCGGTGCGCCTGGCCTGAGTGCTGAATCGAACGCCGCGGCATCCGAGTTCCGGATGCCGCGGCGTTCGTCGTTTCGCGGGGGTTCGGTGGCTTGCACTCCCCAGGGTCGAGTGCCAGAATGAGTTAGCACTCGCTTTCGTCGAGTGCCAATTCTGCAAGTCACCCGTCCGGGAGGGACGACACACTTATGGCAAAGATCATCGCTTTCGACGAAGAGGCACGGCGCGGCCTCGAGCGCGGCCTCAACACGCTGGCCGACGCCGTCAAGGTGACCCTGGGCCCCCGCGGTCGCAACGTCGTGCTCGAGAAGAAGTGGGGCGCCCCCACGATCACGAACGACGGTGTCTCGATCGCCAAGGAGATCGAGCTCGACGACCCGTACGAGAAGATCGGCGCTGAGCTGGTCAAGGAGGTCGCCAAGAAGACCGACGACGTCGCGGGTGACGGCACCACCACCGCCACCGTTCTCGCCCAGGCGCTCGTGCGCGAGGGCCTGCGCAACGTCGCCGCCGGCGCCGACCCCATCTCGCTCAAGAAGGGCATCGAGAAGGCCGTCAAGGCCGTCACCGACGAGCTGCTCGCCTCCGCCAAAGAGGTCGAGTCCAAAGAGCAGATCGCTGCGACCGCGTCGATCTCGGCCGCTGACCCCGCCATCGGCGAGCTCATCGCCGAGGCCATCGACAAGGTCGGCAAGGAAGGCGTCGTCACCGTCGAGGAGTCGAACACCTTCGGCACCGAGCTCGAGCTCACCGAGGGCATGCGTTTCGACAAGGGGTACATCAACCCCTACTTCGTCACCGACCCCGAGCGTCAGGAAGCGGTCTTCGAAGACCCCTACATCCTGATCGCGAACCAGAAGATCTCGAACATCAAGGACCTTCTGCCCATCGTCGACAAGGTGATCCAGGAGGGCAAAGAGCTCCTCATCATCGCCGAAGACGTCGAGGGCGAAGCCCTCGCGACGCTCGTGCTCAACAAGATCCGCGGCATCTTCAAGTCGGTCGCCGTCAAGGCTCCCGGCTTCGGCGACCGCCGCAAGGCGCAGCTGCAGGACATCGCGATCCTCACCGGCGGCCAGGTCATCACCGAAGAGGTGGGCCTCAAGCTCGAGAACGCGACCGTCGACCTGCTCGGCCGCGCCCGCAAGGTCATCATCACCAAGGACGAGACCACGATCGTCGAGGGTGCAGGTGAGTCGGAGCTGATCGAGGGTCGCGTGACCCAGATCCGCCGCGAGATCGAGAACACCGACAGCGACTACGACCGTGAGAAGCTCCAGGAGCGCCTCGCGAAGCTCGCCGGTGGCGTCGCCGTCATCAAGGCCGGAGCCGCGACCGAGGTCGAGCTCAAGGAGCGCAAGCACCGCATCGAAGACGCCGTGCGCAACGCCAAGGCCGCTGTGGAAGAGGGTGTTGTCGCCGGTGGTGGCGTCGCGCTCATCCAGGCCGGCAAGAACGCTCTCGGCAACCTCAACCTCGTCGGTGACGAGGCGACGGGCGCCAACATCGTTCGCGTCGCCATCGAGGCCCCGCTCAAGCAGATCGCGCTCAACGCCGGTCTCGAGCCCGGCGTCGTGGCCAACAAGGTCGCCGAGCTCCCCGTGGGCCACGGCCTCAACGCCGCGACCGGCGAGTACGGTGACCTGTTCGCACAGGGCATCATCGACCCCGCCAAGGTGACGCGTTCGGCGCTGCAGAACGCGGCATCCATCGCCGGCCTCTTCCTCACCACCGAGGTCGTCGTCGCCGACAAGCCCGAGAAGAACGCCGCTCCGGCTGGCGACCCGACGGGCGGCATGGACTTCTGATCCACGCCTGACGTTCACAGAACGCCCCCTCCTCCGGGAGGGGGCGTTCTGCGTGTGCGGCGCGTTCTCTCGTGTGTTCGGCGGCGCGGTCGGCACGCAGCACTCGGCCGGGTGACGCGTCGCAGGCGCCCCACCCGGCGGAGTCGGAAGCGGAGGAGATTCCGGGACGGGAGGAAGGATCCGCACCGGAAGATCCTCCGCCGCCCGGATCTCCTCCGCTCTCGACGCCCCGCCGCGGCTGACGGCGCTTCGCTGTCTTCGGCTCGTCCGCCCGTCACGCGCCCGTCGGCCCGCGGCGGGACCGGGCGAGGGAGGACTCGCGGGCGGCTGTCCTGCGTCGTCAGGCGGTCGGCTCGGGCCGATAGCCCGCGGCGGCAGTCCTGCGTCGTCAGGCGGTCGGCTCGGGCCGATAGCCCGCAGGGAGACGCTCGAGGGGCTGCGTCTCGATGAGCGCGTGCTCCTGGGCGTCACGACGGTCGGCGAGGGGGAGCGAGACGCGGAAGGTCGCACCGCCTCCCGGTGTGTCGCGCACCTCGACCGTTCCGTGCAGCAGATCGACGATGGATGCCACGATCGACAGGCCGAGGCCCGACCCGCCCGTCTCGCGGGTGCGAGAGGTGTCGGCGCGCCAGAAGCGCTGGAAGATCTGATCGCGGATCTGCTCCGGAACGCCCTCGCCGTGGTCGATGATCTCGATCCACCCCATGTCGCTCTCGACGTCGACGCCCACGCGAAGGCCGATGGGGGAGTTGTCGCCGGTGAAGCGGCGGGCGTTTCCGAGGAGGTTGGCCACGACCTGGCGCACCTTGTTCTCGTCTCCCAGCACGATCGGCGCGATCCGCGGGGGCGTGCGTACTACTCCGGTCGGAGCGGTGGGCGCCGCGGTCGGGGCGGCGTCAGCAGACGTGGACGGCGACTCGGCGGCATCCTTGGGCTTGCGTCGTAACCGCGACAGCGTCGCACCCGCGATGGCCATGGCCGACGTGGTCGGGGCGGCGCGTCGGCGGCTCGCGGCCGTCGCGGGATCCCCGCCGGCATCGAGCAGAGGGTCGAGGGTGATGGTGGGCAGCACGATCTCGTCGCGTGAGGTGGTGTCGTCGACCGTCACCTCCCGCTGGGGCGAGGTGACCCGCAGATCGAGAGCCGCGTCGCGGGCGATCGGGCGCAGGTCGAGCGGGGTGATGGTCACGTCGCGTCGCTCGTCGAGACGCGCGAGGGCGAGGAGATCCTCGACGAGCGCACCCATGCGGATGGCTTCCTTCTCGATGCGTTCCATCGACTGCGCGACGTCCTCATCCGAGCGGATCGCGCCCATCCGGTAGAGCTCCGCGTACCCGCGCATCGTCACCAGAGGCGTGCGCAACTCATGGCTGGCGTCACCGATGAAGCGGCGCATCTGCCGGACTGTGGCGTCCCGTTGGCCGAGGGCGCCGTCGATGCGCGCGAGCATCGCGTTGATGGCGGTCTTGAGCCGGCCCACTTCGGTGTCGGGGACGATGTCGGTGAGGCGCTGGCTGAAGTCGCCGGCGGCGATGTCCATCGCGGTCGTCTCGACCTGGCGGAGGTTTCTGAACGCCAGCGTGACCAGCCATCGGGTGAGCAGGGCGGTCGCGACGAGGATGAGCAGCGCGACGAAGGCGTAGATGCCGATGTAGGCGGCGACGATGCGATCGGTCGGCGCCAGCGGCTGGATCACCATCTGGGTGTAGACGCCAGAACTCCCGTTGACCGGCAGCACGCCGACGCGGGCGAGGAAATGCTGACCCGAATCGCCGTCGTGCAGCTCGATGCGTCGATCGAGTTGCCCGTATGTCTGCTCGACGCTGAACGTCGACGGCAACTCGGGCAGTGTTTGCGATGCCGTGCCGTTGTAGAACGCCTTGCGCTCACCGTCGGGGCCGTAGACGACGACCATCGACCCGATCTGCGGCGCGTTCTCGATCTGCGAGAAGACGACCTGACCGTCGACGGGCGTCACGGTGAACACGCTGTCGGCGATGTTGCCCGCCGCCTGCTGGGCGAGCTGCTCGTCGAGGTTGTTCACCAAGGTCGTCCGCAGGAACACCATGGTGCCGATGCCCGCCGTGAACAAGCCGATCGCCAGGAGCATGACCGTGACGCCGGTGACCTTGGTGCGAAGGCTCAGGCCGCGCCACCAGCGCGTGAGGGAATCGTCAGGATGCGACAGGGCGGATGCCTTCTCGTCAGGCGGTCTTGCCCGACTTCAGCATGTAGCCGAAGCCGCGCTTGGTCTGGATGAGCGGCTCGGAGGAGTGCGGGTCGATCTTGCGGCGGAGGTACGAGATGTAACTCTCGACGATGCCGGCGTCGCCGTTGAAGTCGTACTCCCAGACGTGGTCGAGGATCTGCGCCTTCGACAGCACGCGGTTGGGGTTGAGCATGAGGTAGCGCAGGAGCTTGAACTCGGTAGGACTCAGATCGATCGACACATCGCCGACGCTGACGTCGTGGGTGTCCTGATCCATCGTGAGTTCGCCCGTGCGGATGATCGACTCCTCGTCGGCCTGCATGGTGCGGCGGAGGATCGCCTGGATGCGGGCGACGATCTCGTCGAGGCTGAACGGCTTGGTGACGTAATCGTCGCCTCCGGCGTTCAGGCCCTCGATCTTGTCTTCGGTTTCGTCTTTCGCCGTCAGGAACAGGATGGGCGCGGTGTAACCCGCGCCGCGAAGACGCTTGGTGACGCTGAAGCCGTTCATATCGGGGAGCATCACGTCGAGCACGATGAGGTCGGGTTCCTCCTCGAGCACGGCCGAGATCGTCTGCGCGCCGTTCGCGACGGCTCGCACCTGGAACCCGGCGAAGCGCAGGCTCGTGATGAGCAGGTCGCGGATGTTCGGTTCGTCGTCGACGACGAGGATGCGAGGTGCTGTCATGACCTCATTATCGTGACCCGACCCAGCAATCCGCTGGATATGGAACCGATGGGCGCGCCCTGCTATGGATCAGGCCGCCGCGGCGTCGATTCCGTCGGCATCCAGGATCGTGTAGGCGTACCCCTGCTCGGCGAGGAACCGCTGGCGGTTCTGGGCGAAGTCCTGGTCGACCGTGTCGCGCGCGATGAGCGTGTAGAAGCTCGCCGTGTGGTTGGACTGCTTCGGCCGCAGGAGTCGACCGAGACGTTGTGCCTCTTCCTGACGCGATCCGAACGAGCCCGACACCTGGATGGCGACCGAGGCCTCCGGCAGGTCGACCGAGAAGTTGGCGACCTTCGACACCACCAACAGGGGGATGCTGCCGTCGCGGAAACCCTGGAACAGTTCTTCGCGCTCCGAGATCGGCGTCGCCCCGGTGATCTGGGGGGCGCCGAGCGCTTCGGCGAGCTCGTCGATCTGGTCGAGGTACTGCCCGATGACGAGGACGCGCTCACCCGGATGCCGTTCGACGAGGCGGCGAGCGACGTCGATCTTCGCGGGCGCGGTGGCGGCGAGACGGTAGCGGTCCTCGTCGGCGGCGGCCGCGTACTCGAGGCGTTCACCGGCGGGGAGGTCGATGCGCACCTCGTAGCAGGCGGCCGGAGAGATGAAGCCCTGAGCCTCGATCTCTTTCCACGGCGCGTCGAAGCGCTTCGGCCCGATGAGGCTGAAGACGTCGCCCTCGCGGCCGTCTTCCCGAACCAGCGTCGCTGTCAGTCCCAGACGGCGTCGCGCCTGCAGGTCGGCGGTGAGCTTGAAGACGGGGGCGGGCAGCAGGTGCACCTCGTCGTAGAGCACCAGGCCCCAGTCGAGGGCGTCGAGGAGCGCGAGGTGGGCGTACTGACCTTTTCGCTTGGCGGTGAGGATCTGGTACGTCGCGATGGTGACGGGCTTGATCTCTTTGACCTGACCGGAGTACTCGCCGATCTCCTCGGGGGTGAGCGTGGTGCGTCGCAGCAGCTCGTCGCGCCACTGCCGCGCACTCACGGTGTTGGTGACGAGGATGAGCGTGGTGGTGCGGGTGTCGGCCATCGCGCCCGCGCCCACGAGGGTCTTGCCGGCGCCGCAGGGGAGCACCACGACACCGGAGCCGCCCTCGGAGAAGGAGTCCACCGCCTGTCGCTGGTAGGGCCGGAGGCTCCAGCCGTCTTCGGCGAGATCGATGGGGTGCGGCGTGCCGGGCGTGTAGCCGGCGAGGTCTTCGGCCGGCCAGCCGATCTTGAGCAGTTCCTGCTTGATGTGCCCGCGAGCCCACGCGTCGACGAGGAAACTGTCGGGGGTGGGGTGGCCGATGAGCAGCGGCGCGATGCGCTTGTTGCGGGACACCTCGCTGAGGACCGCGGCATCGGTGGAGCGCAGCACGAGTTCTTTGTCGTCGTTGCGCTCGATCACGAGTCGGCCGTAACGATTGACCGTCTCACGGATGTCGGTGCTGACCGAGGCCGGGACCGGGAAGCGCGACCACCGGTCGAGGGTGTCGAGCATCGCGTCGGCGTCGTGACCTGCCGCGCGGGCGTTCCACAGCCCCAGGCGCGTGATGCGGTACGTGTGAATGTGCTCGGGTGCGCGCTCGAGCTCGGCGAAGATGGCGAGCTCGTGCCGCGCCGTCTCCGCCTGAGGGTGTGCGACCTCGAGGAGGACGGTGCGGTCGCTCTGCACGATGAGGGGACCGTCAGCCATAGCGTTCGATTCTACCGGGGTCGCAGCGCAGACGGCCGACCACGCCGACGAAGGGGCGTCACCCGACGGGGGTCACACCGTCGATGTGCGACAGCGGCACGGTGCGCTCGACGTCGGCTCCCCGGTCGCGACCCCGCAGGCGTCCGCCGCCCAGCCCCGTCGCTTCCAGACGGAACACGCGGGCGGAGCCGTCGGGGAGGCGCACGGTCACGTCGATGACGGCGCGGGCGCGGACGGCCTGGTCGAGCTCGCGTTCGAGCCACGCGGCATCCGAGTCGCCCACGCCCTCGCGCAGGCGCCGCAGCAGGTCGGTGTAGACGTCGGCGGGTTCGGCTGCGGGCTGCGAGCCCGGGGCCAGCCTCGCGCGCTCCAGCGCGCGCGGTCGTCCGTGGGAGTCGACGGCGACGGCGGGGTAGTGCGCGTCGGTGAGTGCCCAGAACACGACGTCGCTCGACACGTGCGAGACCAGTTCGTCGTCGTCGGTGCGCGACAGCGCGATCGAGCGCAACGACTGATCGATCTCCATCGAGCGCAAGAGTGTCTCGTCATCGGTCACGACGCGCGTCAGGCGGGTGGCCGGGTCGCTCATCACTCGCACCCGCCCGTGCTCGGCGGACGTGCGCTCGATGACATACGCGAGCGGCTGCGGGAGTCCGGTCAGCGAGATGCCGCTGAGGAAGTCGCGGAGGGAGTCGGCCGTCTCGCCGGCCGTGATCGCCGCGCCGATCGAGGCGGCGCTGAAACGGTAGCTCGAGGCCTGCGCCCGCGACTCGCGCACGGCCATCGATCGCAACCGGACGTCGAGGTGCGGGGCGAGGGGCCCGGGCGCGATCGCGGTCAGGTCGTTCTGCAGGTACACACGATCGACCTCGGGCGGGAGTAGTTCGCGTAGCGCCGACGTGTCGACGTCGCCGCCCCGGGCGAGGGGTTCCGCCCACGGAGCGGTGCGCCCCGCGGCATCCACGAGCCCCCACCGCCGCAGACGGCGTGCCCACAGAGCCGCACGGTCCGCGCCCTCGGGGTCGAACGGCGTGGCTCCGGCCCACTCGTCGACGGGGATCCACCCTCCGTCGGCTGAGCGGTAGGCGCGGGGAAGGGCGTCGCGCAGCGCCACCGCCGTGTGCTGCCAGCGTTCGAGGGTGGGCAGGCGCAGCCACTCCCGGCCGGCCGACGAGACGAGCCAGGCGCGATCATTCGCGCCCAGCAGGCCGACGTCGGCGGCGAGACCGACGAGCAGATCGGCGTCGGCGGGCGTCGACACGGCTCCGGCGTCGACGAGTCGACGGCGTTCCGTCGCCCCGAGGGATCCCGATCCGATGCGTCCGAGCGGCGCCTCGAGGGTCTGCAGAAGGATGTCGGCCACGGATGCGGCGTACGTGAAAGCGGCCTCGGATGCCGCGGCGGTCTCGGCCGCGGATGGCGTGGGCGACGGTGTCGCGGCGGCGGGAACGCCGTCGGGCAGCGCCTCGCGGACCGCGTCGGCCACGCTCGGGAAGAGGAGGCCGTCGTCTCCGACCAGCGCGCGGGAGATCAGATCGTCACGCACGTCGCCGGTGGCGGGGGTGCCGGCGAGGGCGGCGAACAGCGCGTCGGACTCCCGACGGGTGAGGGCCGGCAGTGCGCGGGCGACCGAGACCGGCTCGAGCAGCGCCTCGGCGGCGTCGAACATGTCACGCCAGGTCGCCGACGGCGAGACGTGCCGGTCGGCGAACAGGCGCGCGAGCTCGTCGTCGGAGCGCGCGCCCAACGAGACCGCCAGTGCGCGTTGAGCGGAGGTCTCGGCCACGTCAACGAGCCTTGTTGGCCCGGGCCCTTCGGACGAAGCTCATGATGAGCACGGCCAGCAGGCATCCGAACGCGATGGGGGGTGTGACGAGGACGAGCAGGCTCACCACGGGCCACACGCCCGAGGCCAGATCGGCGCCGGCGGTGGAGCCGATGATGATCGCGAAGAAGCATACGAGCGCCAGCACGAGCAACCCGAGCGACATGAACGCCAGGATGCGGTCGATGCGGCGAACGGGAACGTCGTCGCCCGGCGTGCTGCCGCCGGAGGTGCGGGTGCTCATCGGCCTCAGCCTACTGCCTGGCGGCGGTGCCGTAGTCTGGAAGACCGGGATCCGATCGGGTCCTGCGTTCCGCCGCGCGATCGCGCACACACTCAGCGAGGTGTCCATGCCCACCGGCAAGGTCAGGTTCTACGACGACGAGAAGGGCTTCGGCTTCATCAGCACCGATGACGGCCAGGACGTGTTCCTGCACGCCACGGCTCTGCCCGCCGGAACCCCCGGGCCCAAGGCCGGGACGCGACTGGAGTTCGGCGTCGCCGACGGCAAGCGCGGCCCCCAGGCCCTGTCCGTGCGCGTCCTCGACGCCCCGGTGAGCCTGTCCAAGCGCTCCCGCAAGCCCGCCGACGACATGGCGATCATCGTCGAAGACCTCGTCAAGCTCCTCGACGGCATCGGTGGCGACCTGCGCCGCGGCCGGTACCCCAACGGCCCCCACGCGCAGAAGATCGCGGCCGTCCTGCGCAAGGTCGCCGATGACTTCGAAGCCTGAGCAGTTCGTCGACGAGCGTCTGACCGGCGCCCACGACCTGGCGCTCGCCGCCCTGCACGAGATCACGCCCGCCGACACCGTCGGTCCCGCGGCCGGGTACACGGCCGAAGACGACGGAGCCGTATCGCTGCGTTTTCACACCCGGCTCTCCGGGTACCCGGGTTGGTTCTGGACGGTGAGCGTCGCCGTGGTCGACGGGTCCGATCCCACCGTGCTCGAGGTCGAGCTGTTGCCGGGTGACGGAGCCCTCCTCGCGCCCGACTGGGTGCCGTGGGCGACGCGCCTGGCCGACTATCAGGCGGCGCAGGTGGCCGCGGCCACGGTCGATGACGAAGACGACGATCTCGACGATGACGACGACGACACGGATGACGTCGACGACGACGAGGCGGATGACGACGAAGACGAGCCGAAGGCGCGCTTCCACGCCGGCGATCTCGACGGCGTCGACATCGATGAGCTGGACGCCGATCACCCCGACGAGGCGGACGACGACCTCGACGAGGCGGACGACGACCTCGACGAGGCGGACGACGACGATTCCGACGACGACGACTCCGACGAGGACGACTCCGACGAGGGCGACTCCGACGAGGACGGCGACGAGGGCGACCGCAGCTACTGAGTTCACGACGAAGGCCGTCCCGCACGATGCGGGACGGCCTTCGTCGTTCAGGCGTCAGGCGCCGGGAAGGTGCTCGATCGTGTAGTCGATCGCGCCGATGAGACGGCGGACGTCAGCCGGCTCGATCGAGACGAACGTCGCGACGCGCAACTGGTTGCGCCCGAGCTTGCGGTAGGGCTCGGTGTCGACGATGCCGTTCGCGCGGAGGCTCTTGGCGATCGCGGCCGCATCGATGCTGTCGTCGAAGTCGATGGTGACGACGACGGGGGAGCGGTCTGAAGGATCGGCGACGAAGGGGGTCGCCACGGCGCTCGCATCGGCCCACTCGTACAGCGCCGCCGACGACTCGGCCGTGCGGGCGGCGGCCCACGACAGACCGCCGTTGTCGAGGATCCAGCCGAGCTGCTCGTCGAGCAGCAGCAGGGTCGCCAACGCGGGGGTGTTGAGCGTCTGCTGGAGGCGGGAGTTGTCGAGGGCGTTCTTCAGGCTCAAGAACTCGGGGATGTACCGATCGGATGCCGCGATGCGCTCGATGCGCTCGATGGCGGCCGGCGACACGGCGGCGTACCAGAGTCCCCCGTCGGAGCCGAGGTTCTTCTGCGGCGCGAAGTAGTACACGTCGGCCTGCGTCACGTCGAAGTCGATCCCGCCGGCGGCGCTGGTCGCGTCGATGACGGTGAGCGCACCGGCATCCGCCTGGACGCGCTCGATCGGAGCGGATACGCCGGTGGAGGTCTCGTTGTGCGGCCAGGCGTACACGTCGACACCCTCGACGGCCTCGGCCACGGTGCGCGTGCCCGGTGCGGCCTTGCGCACGTCGGGCGCCTGCAGCCAGGGAGCGGCGGCCGCGGAGGCGAACTTGCCGCCGAACTCGCCGAACACCAGGTTCTGGCTGCGGGTGTCGATGAGGCCGAACGCCGCGGCATCCCAGAAGGCGGTCGACCCGCCGTTGCCCAGGATGATCTCGTAGCCCTCGGGCAGGCGGAGCAGCTGCGACAGGCGCTCGCGCGTGCTGGCGACGAGGTTCTTGACGGGGGCCTGGCGGTGAGAGGTACCGAGGATCGACGCTCCGCGGGTGACGAGGGCCTCGAGCTGCGCACCGCGCACCTTGGAGGGGCCGCACCCGAAGCGGCCGTCGGCGGGCAGGAGTTCGCTGGGGAGTTCCACGTGCGGCATGGACCGATTCTAGAGTCCCCGTCCCGCCTCTCCCGCGCTCATGTCGGAGGGGGTCGGTAGGCTGGGAGGACTTGCCGCGCGACATCGAGGACACCTAAATGACCGACCTGATCGACACCACCGAGATGTACCTGCGCACGATCCTCGAGCTCGAGGAAGAGAAGATCGTGCCGCTGCGCGCGCGCATCTCCGAGCGTCTCGGCCACTCGGGTCCGACGGTCTCGCAGACCGTGGGCCGCATGGAGCGCGACGGTCTCGTCGTCGTCTCCGAGGACCGCCGACTCGAGCTGACCGACGACGGACGCCAGAAGGCCGTCGACGTCATGCGCAAGCACCGTCTCGCCGAGCGCCTCCTGAGCGACGTCATCGGGCTCGATTGGGCCTACGTGCACGACGAGGCGTGCCGGTGGGAGCACGTCATGAGCGAGCAGGTCGAGCGACGTCTCGTCGAACTGCTCGGGCACCCGACCGAGTCCCCGTACGGCAACCCGATCCCCGGACTCGACCAGCTCGGCGACGCCTCCAGCGCCACCTTCGACGATGGCGTGGTCGGTCTCGTGCGAAAGCTGACGGATGCCGGTGGCCCCGTCTCCGGCACGATCCGGCGCCTCGCCGAACCCGCGCAGGTCGACCCCGAACTCCTGCAGCAGCTCAAGGCCGCCGGCGTTCTGCCCGGAAAGCGCGGCGACTACCGCTTCAACGAGGGCTACGTCCTCCTGCAGATGGAGGGCATCGACGAGGGGTTGGAGCTGCCCGTCGAGGTGGCTTCGCACATCTTCCTGGTCGCCGGCGACTGAACGTCGGCGCGGATTCACCCCGGTGTTCGTCAGGGCACCTGACCGAAGCGTGACTTTTTTGTTACCTCGATGCCGGGGGCAACTCGTTTCCAGAAATATCGCGGGTTCCCTCGCGATCCACGGTAGTGGCGGACGAGCCTTGTTAGCACGTCGTTGGCACGGCGGGCCGTCTGTGAGTGCTCGTCAGGGATGACACGAGAGTGGATCGACCCTGCACGGCCAAGCGGCGAGGCAAAGCCTCAGGAGGTGCGCCGACGCACCGGCGGTCGTAGGCCCTGGGCGTCGCACTGCTAACCGACTCGCTGGTGCCAAGATCGTCATCATGACGACGAAGTTTGCTGTGGGAGATCGGGTGTTTGTGCCATCCCGGAAGTTGCCGCATCCGGACCAGCAGCCGCATGCGCTGGCAGAAGCAAAAGTGACGGGCCAACGGAATCGCACGATCCGGATTGATCGCCAGGATACGTCCGGAAAAGACATCGAGGTCGCGTCACGTCTCGTCCACGCAGACCACCTCGGCATCGCCATTCTGGAGATCGGAGACTTGCTTACGGAGACGTCCACGCTCGACCCGCTGACGAAGTCGGTCCTGCAGTACCTCAGACTCTTGTTCGACGACGGGCTCCTGAGAAAGTACAAACTGCGTACAACGTCCGAAGTGTCACGCGTCTGGTCGGAGATCGAGCCGGTCACCAGTCACGTCTTGTTGATCGGACACGGTGCTGCGGATTCCATACGGTTCATTGACCGTCCAAACCCTGTGCTCGGGAAGGACCTGGCCGCGTTATTGGAAAGCGCAGCGCCGACCACCAACCCAAAGACCTTCATCTCCCTGAGCTGTCTGACTGGCCGTGCAGATTTCGCCAGCCCATTCAGCTCCGCGCCCGTCTGCTCGGATTACATGGCGCCTCTGCAATCCGTACACTCGGCGGCCGCTTCTCTTTACGCTCAGAGCTTCTTCAGCCATCACCTGCTGAGTGGTGAGGGGATCCCGTCCTCGCACCGAAAAGCGAGGCTGGCCGTCGGTGCTGGCGTTAGCTTCCGTCGTTGGCGAAATGGAAAAATGGTGCGGCAAAGTAGCACCGTCTAGACGTCCACACGGCGACAGTAACGGCTATGCGACGGCGCGAACCCGTGGCCGGGGCATCTCGTCCCAGGTGCGGCCTTCGAGGTCGCGGCCGTGCTGCTTGGGTGTGCGCCCGCCCCACTGCTTGAAGAAGAACGGCACGTCAGCGTGGAGGCACTGGTCGCGGATGTCCTCCACCCACGCCGACTCCATCGGGCGGTGGTGAGCGCCAGACTCGCCGCCAGCGATCACCCAGTCGATGCCGTCGAGGTTGAGCCCCGGCAGAGCGGCGATGAGCGGCTCACACGAGAGGAACCGGACCGCGGCGGGCACTTCGCGCAGGTCGTCGATGCGGTTCAGGACCTTGGGCTCCTCGACGGAGACGCCCATCCAGACGTTGGAGGGCCAGGTGAGCTTGTCAGCCATGCGGCGGAGCCGTAAGGAGCGCTTGGTGAGCACCTGATAGGTGTGCTGCGGCGTCGCGGCCATGACGTCGAAAACGTCCTGGACGAAGGAGGTCGGCACCTTCGCGTGGAAGAGGTCGCTCATCGAGTTGACGAAGACCGTCAGCGGCTTGCGCCACTTCAACGGCTGTTCCAGCGATTTGGGATGGATCGTCACGCCGAACCCAGGGCCGGAGGTGCGTGGGTCCCCGTCGTTTTGGTACTTCTCGGCGCCCATGGCCTTCAGGCGCTTGGAGAGGGTGAGCGCGTAACAGTTGTCACAGCCCGCGGAGGTCCGGTCGCACCCCGTGACGGGGTTCCAAGTGACCTCGGTCCACTCGATCGTTGTTTTCGCCATGCTGATGCTTCCCTCCTCTAGTTGAAGCGCACGTCCTCTAGTTGAAGCTCACGCCAGCGTTAGCGCTCCAGATTTTCGCCCAGTCGTAGGTCGATCCTTTGCGAGGCTGCGTGACGCCCTCAGCGGTTAGCGCGTCCCACGCCTTGGTCAGGTGCGTTCCGCGCGCAGACCCGATAGCCGAACCGAAGATCAGACCGAAGTCGTGCTCCATGGTCAGGAGGGGCCGTGTCCTCAGAGCCGCTCGAATGTTGTCTTTGAGGATCTCAACATTGTCGTCCATCACCTGGGCGGGATCTGCGGCCATCGCCATGCGCGTTTCCTCTTCCCGACTCATACCGGGCTGCGGGTTACGCGCGTCTTCGCGTTGAGCGACTTCAACATCCATGTCCCACATGAGCGACCGCCACTTCTCGTTGCCAGAGCTGACGGCGTTATTGAACTTGAACGCGGCAAGCGGCTTGGGGTGGAACAGCATGAGCCTGAAGAGCGGCTTGTGTGACGCGGCTCGGCGGATATCCACCGGGAAAACGTTGGTCCTCGACTCCCGACACACCATGCGCGCGTACTCGTCCGTGATGCGCTCGGCGGGTTCGTATGCCGTTTCGGTGTCCTGAACGGTCGCAGGATCGCTGAAATGCTCGCGCCACCAACCGCCGCCCAGCCAGTTGTCCATAGTCGAGAGCGTGGCCTCGCGACCCGCGGCGTCGGACTCCTCGTGAATGCGCGCACCTGCCCTGCGCAGGGTTTCCACGCTGAAGTTGAGCAGGACCTCGGTGGGCTGGTCGCTGCTGCGACCCAGCACGGCGGGGATGCTCGCGGAGTGCGGCAGGGAGGCGCCAAACGGATCAAGGAACACGAGAAGCGGCAACGCCTGGAAACGCTGAATCGCGGGCGCCAGGAGACGTGTTACGTCACCCTTCTGAGCCTCGACCCGGAGCCCCTCCGTCTGCGCTTGCGCGACAAGGGCCGATAGCGAGTCGTAGTGCTCCCGGTCCTTTTCGATGAAGATGCACTCCAGGGTCCGCGGCTCCCTGAGCGTGGACTGGTGCCGCGCCACGTTCATAGCGATGATGGGCGAACCCTCGTCGCGGCTGCCGGTGAGGTCGTTGACGTACTCGCCTGGGCCCGCGTACCCGTCGATGTACCCGACCCGGTGGTCCGGAGACCGCGTTCCGGTGGCCGTAGCGAAGGTCGCGAGATACGACCGCAAGATCGAATGCTTCAGCGTGGCCTGCGCGGCCTTAGACCGCTTGAAAAAGTCGTCCGATCGAGTCATCCGTGCCCCCTGCGCCGGAGCCTATATGCCGGTACGCGCTAACCCGCGGTGACACTCTCGGCCATGGCCCCGTCGAGGGTGTTCAGACGGGTTACGCTCGCCGCATGATCGAGACGAACGCGCGAGCCGAAGCGCTCATCGCGAGCGGAGAGGTCGATCGAGCTATCGCCGCGATCCGCATCGACCCGGCCTACGCGATCGCCATCGCCGAGGAGGGCAACCGTCAGGAGAGACTGAAGGCTCGGCAGACGACGGGCGCCGATCTAGCGGCCTAGTTGTCGTCGTCGCTGCGATCAGGCCAGGGTGCGACGTCGTCGTCGCTGTCGTCGCCGACCCGGCGCATACCGACCTGGATGGGCTCGGCTGTTCCCAGGAGAATGGCCTCCACCTCACGGGAAGAGTTCGCGTCGAGGATTGTCGGGTATCGGCGCCTAGGGCCTCACCGACGCGCATGCCGGACGACAGCAGGAGGTGGATTTGAACCCGGAGCTGGCCCTCTCCGGCCATGTCCATGAGCATGTGCGCATCACCCGGCGTGAAGGTCGGCCGGGGCTTGGAGACGTCAGCGGCGGCGCCCTTGATCTTGACGGGGGAAGTCTGGATCTCACCGTCGTCCACAGCCGTGCGCATCGTGGCGAGGAGCACCACGTATGCGTTCCGGCGCCCTGATCCCTCAGGCATCGACGCCCACCATGCGCGGACCATGCGCGGCGTGATGTCGATCAGCTTCCGATGCCCGAAGGTCGGAATCCGATGGCGCTGGAGCACCCAAGTGTGGAGATGCCAGGTCCCCGTGGCGAGCTGAGACTTTCGTGCTGCGAGGAGATCCTCCGCGAACTTGCCGAACTTCACGTGGCCGCGGACCACCTCCCTCTTGACCGGCGCGGCCTTCTTCTCCATCCCCAGCTCGTGTCGGAGCTGAGCCTTCAAGGCCTCTTCGTACGTGTTGCACGTGCCCAGGGACTCGTACTTTCCGGCGCCCAGATAGGCGCGCGCTTGGTACTTCCCATTGGCGAGTTGGCGGGGCTTCACCATGATGTGTTCCTCATGACCGTGATACGGATGAGGGGCCTTCGCGGGACACCGTCGTTGGCACGGTGTTGGCACGAAGATGGGCACTGGGTCCCGAGCCGCGAGATACTGGGGCTGACCCGGCAACGTGACTTGTTCGTTATCTTCGGGTAGCCTCAGAGGGTCCACAGGCTGGAAGCCCGCCGTCGGACCCCTCGCGGTTTGCCTCATCGGCTCGTCGTCTGCAGAGGGCTAAGCCCGCACATCGTGCCCCCAATGATCGAGTGCTGACGAGCCAGCGTCCCCGAAGACGCAGAGGCGCCGGAGGAACTTTGGCTGAACACAACGATCCCGCTGCGGACCTACCCGAGGTCCCCGTAACGGGCCCCACCCGAAAGAGCACACGCGCGGCCGTCGCCCGAACGACGAACCGTTCCGCTCGCATCGCGGCCGTACCGGTCGCCCGCACCGCGGCTGCACCGGCCGTGCGTGCCATCCCTGCTCCCCGTCCCTCATCGACGCGCGGCATCGGCAAGCCATTGCGCAGCGCCGTCATCCTGTCGATGGTGGCGGGGCTCGTGGCGACGGTGGCCATCCCGGCTTACGCGGCCACCATGCCCGCCGCCGAAACCATGACGCTGCAGCAGATGTCGGCCGCCGACAACCAGTCGCTGGTCGTCGCATCCGACGCCACGGCCGAGACGCTCGACCGCAGCAGCTACTCCGCCACCACCGCGGACGAGATCAAGAAGAAGAAGGACGAAGAGGCCGCCGCGGCCGCGGCCGCTGCCGCTGCCGCCGCCGAGCGCGCACGCCAGGCGGCATCCACGGCCAGCACCTCCGTTTCGTCCGTCGACCTCACCATGACCGCGCCCGGCTCGGGCGAGGTTCGCTGGCCTCTGACGAGCTACATCCTCGGCCGTGGTCTGTGGGATTCCGGTTACCACCAGGGCGTGGATCTTCTCGCGCCCGGTGGCCAGCCGATCTTCGCCGCCGCCGCGGGTGTCGTGAGCATCTCTCAGGAGAGCTACGGCGGGTACGGCGTCGCGATCGTGCTCGAGCACGTCATCAACGGCCAGAAGGTGTCGACCACCTACGGTCACATGACCTACGGCAGCCGAGTGGTGCAGGCGGGGCAGACCGTCGCCGCGGGTCAGCTCATCGGTCTCGTCGGTTCGACAGGCAGTTCGACCGCCAACCACCTGCACTTCGAGGTGCACATCAACAACTCGGTGGTCGACCCCTACGCCTGGCTGCAGCAGAACGCAGGCTGACCTTCCCTACGTGAGACGGCGTGCCGGAGACCATCGTTCTCCGACACGCCGTCTTCCGTTTCCCCTCCCGCCCGACCCCGGGCGTGTCGTGGTGGGTTAGCCTTTCCTCGACGTCGGAAGAACCGGAGGGAACGCCGATGAACGCCAGTCCGCGCATCCGCACCATGGATGCGCTCGGGCTGCTCGTTCTTCGGCATCGTGAGTTCGGATGCCGTGGCCTGGCCGCGCGTCCGAAGGCGCTGTCTGCCTGACAGCGCCTTTTTTCATACCCTTTCCGCGCCTGCCGTCGTCGCGAGTCGAACATCCGAGAAGCCGTCTCGGCCATTCGAGAGGAGACGTACATGCGCACACTGGTGCTCAACGCGGGCTACGAGCCCCTCGCCGTCGTGTCGTTCAAGCGAGCGCTCGTGCTCGTGATGAACGAGAAGGCCGTGGTCGTCGAACGCGTCGAGGAGGATCCCGTTTGGGCCTCCGCCGGCACGTACGATCGCCCGGCGGTGATCATCCTGACCCGTTACGTGCGCGTGCCGGGCGCACGGCGTGTGCCGGTGACGCGTCGCGGCGTCCTCCGCCGCGACGGGCACCGCTGCGGGTACTGCGGCAAGGCGGCCTCGACGATCGACCACGTGATGCCGCGCTCGCGTGGCGGCAAGGACACGTGGGAGAACCTGGTGGCGTGCTGTCTCGCATGCAACAACATCAAGGGCGATCGCACGCCGCAGGAGATGCGGTGGGAGCTGCGGCTCGTGCCCGCCCCGCCGCATGGCTCGTCGTGGACGGTCCGCGGCGTCGACAAGAGCGACCCGCGGTGGGAGCCGTACCTGGCGCTCGCGGCCTGACGCTGCTCCGCCCGCCCGCCCGCCCGCCCGCCCGCCCGCCCCGGCTCGCTGGGCTCATCGTCATGCCGCCCGAGGGTGTGTCGAGGGATGGACGTCGTGTCTCGGGGGCGCCGCAATCGACCTCCTCCGCCAATGTCGGAGGTCGATCGTATCTTCGACCCACAGGGATTGAGGGAATAGAACACATGTTCTAACCTGTGGGAGTGAGGGCGATCATGCGAGACCAGGTACAGGCCGTACCCGACATCCATGCGCTGCGCGATCGCCTCGAGCGCATGCAAGGGCGTCGTATGGACGCCCCGGTGCTTCCGACGCATCCCGCGTTCTCGCCGCTGCTGCCCGGAGGCGGGTTACGCCCGGGCTCGGCCTACGCCCTCGCCCGCTCGTCCTCGCTGCTGCTGGCGCTCATGGCCCGACCCTCGCAAGACGGGGCGTGGTGTGGAGTGATCGGCATGCCCGAGCTGGGGGCCGAAGCCGCAGAGAAGTACGGTCTCGATCTCGACCGGCTCGTCTTCATCCCCGATCCAGGGCCACGGTGGCTCGCGGTGACCGCGACGATCACCGAGGTGCTGCCGGTGGTGGCCGTGCGCCCGCCCGCGGGTTCCACGGCGGCTCGCGGGGGTGCCGAGACCACGCGCCTGGCCGCACGCCTGCGCGACCGCGGGTCGGTGCTGCTCGTGCAGGGCGCTTGGCCGCAGGCCGAAGCGGTGATCGACGTGGCCGACCCGCAGTGGTCGGGGCTCGGTCAGGGCAACGGGTATCTCGCCGGTCGTGAACTGACGGTCTCGGTCAGCAGCCGGCGTTCGCCGAACGCCCGTCGCGCGCGCATGTTGCTGCCCGCCGCCGACGGGTCGATCGAGCTGCTGGGTGCACCCGCCGAACGCCTCATGCCGCGTGATCATGACGCCTACTCAGGGGCGGCTTACCCCGTACGGGCGGTGGGCTGATGCAGGCGCCCACACGCAGCCTCGTGCTGTGGTTTCCCGACTGGCCGATCACGGCGTTCGCTCACGAGACCGTCTCGCCCCCGAAGCCGGATGCCGCCGTCGCGGTGTTCGCGAACAACATCGTCGTGGCGTGCTCGTGGGCGGCCCGGGCGCAGGGGGTGCGTCGGGGTCAGAAGCGCCGCGACGCACAGGCCCTGTGCCCGGCGCTGCAGGTCGTGCCCGCCGACCCCGTGCGCGACGCGCGCGCCTTCGCCCCCGTCGTCGCGCGCGTCGAGGAGTACGCCCCCGGAGTGCAGGTCGTGCGACCCGGGCTGTGCGCGCTGAAAGCGCGAGGACCGGCCCGATACTACGGCGGCGAACGCGAGGCGGTTCGTACGCTGATCCGTCTGCTCGACGACGTCGGTTTCAGCGACGTGCGGGCGAGTGTCGCCGACGGCGTCTTCACCGCCGAGCAGGCGGCGCGATCAGCGCGCAGCGACGACCCGGTGCGGATCGTCCCACCGGGGGAAGCCGGCGCGTTCCTGGCACCCCTGTCCGTCGCGACGCTCGACGACGACGAGTTCGGGAGCCTGCTCGCGCGCCTGGGCGTACACACGCTCGGCGATCTGGCCGCGCTCCCGGTCGAGCGGGTGCGGGAGCGCTTCGGCGGCCGCGGGGTGCGGCTGCATGCCCTATCGGGAGGGCTCGACTCCCAGCCGGTGCAGCCGCGGACGCCTCCGCCCGAACTGCACCGCGACATCGCCTTCGAACCCCCGCTCGAACTCGCCGATCAGATCGCCTTCGGCATGCGCGTGGCGGCCGAGGAGTTCATCGCCGGGTTAGGCGCGCACGACCTCGTGTGCACCGAACTGCGTGTCGTCCTCACCGGCGAACGAGCCGAGCGCAGTGAACGCGTCTGGTTGCATCCGGGGTCGTTCGACGCCGCCGCCGTGGTCGACCGGGTGCGGTGGCAACTCGCCGAAGACGCGCAGGGCATCTTCGGCAGCGGTGTGGCCGGTGTGCACATCGAACCCGAAGCGGTGGATGCCGCAGCCCATCACGCCAAAGGGCTCTTCGGCGCCGGCCCCGACGAACGCGTGCACCACGCGCTGTCGCGCGTGCAGGCCATGCTCGGTCATCGTGCCGTGGTGACGCCGGTCGTCGGCGGCGGGCGATGGCTCGCCGAACGCCAGGTGAACGTGCCGTGGGGCGATCGAGCCGTCACGGCGAAAGATCGTGCGCGGCCCTGGCCCGGCAGCCTTCCCGACCCCCTACCGGCCACGGTGTACCCCGAACCACGCCTGGTCGGCGTGACGGACATCGCGGGCGCCCCCGTGACGGTGGGGGAGCGCGACGTGCTGAGCGCCCCGCCCGCGGTGCTCGAGACGGCGGGGCAGCGTCGTCGTATCCACGAGTGGGCGGGGCCCTGGCCGATCAGCGAGCGCGGGTGGGACCCGTTGCGGGCACGCCGGGCGCACCGATTCCAGGTGATCGATGCCGATGGCGGCGCGTGGCTGCTGGTGGTCGAAGAGGGCGAGTGGCGGGCGGAGGGTCGATATGACTGAGGCGGGGGTGAGCTGATGGGATGGACCAACCCCCCGGTGAAGTGGTCGGAGCTGGAGCGTCTGCTCAGCGACGCGCGTCGGCCGACCGGCACGCCGCCCAACGGCGACGGCGGCGACAGCCCGGCATGGTCGCACAAGCGCGGGGCTTATGTGCCGCCGTCGATCGAGCGCCCCGACGACACGATCCCGTACGCCGAACTGCACGTGCACTCGTCGTACTCGTTCCTCGACGGCGCCTCCTCGCCCGAGGAGCTCGTCGAAGAGGCCGAGCGCCTGGGTCTGCACGCCCTCGCCCTCACCGACCACGACGGTTTCTACGGCATCGTGCGCTTCGCCGAGGCGGCCGAGGCCCGCACGGTGAAGACCGTGTTCGGGGCGGAATTGTCGTTGGGACTCAGCGGCCCGCAGAACGGCGCGGCCGACCCCGAGGGTTCGCACCTGCTCGTCCTCGCGCGGCGAGAAGAGGGGTACCACCGTCTCGCCGCCGCGATCACCCACGCGCAGCTCACCGGCGCCGAGAAGGGGCGGCCCGTCTACGACCTCACCGACCTCGCCGAGCGGGCGGGCGGTCCCCGTGACCCGCACTGGGCCGTGCTCACCGGATGCCGCAAGGGAGCGGTCCGGCAGGCGCTGGCATCCGAGGGACCGGCGGGGGCCGCGCGTGAACTCGACACCCTCGTCGACCTGTTCGGTGCGCAGGCCGTCTACGTCGAGCTGATGGATCAGGGCGACCCGCTCGATTCCCGTCGAAACGACGTGCTGGCGGCGCTCGCCGCCGAGCGGGGGCTGGCGACCCTCGCCACCAACAACGTGCACTACGCCGCCCCGCAGAAAGAGCTGCTCGCCGCCGCAGTGGCCGCGGTGCGGGCGAACCGGGGTCTCGACGAGCTCGACGGGTGGCTGCCCGCCCATGCCGGCGCGCACCTGCGTTCGGGCGTCGAGATGTCGGCCCGGTTCGCGCGCTACCCGGGCGCGGTCGCGCGCACCGTGACGCTGGCCGACGAGATCGCCTTTCCGCTGCGCCGCGCCAAGCCCGCGCTTCCGAAGCAGAAGGTTCCCGAGGGGCACACGCCCATGTCGTGGTTGCGACACCTGGTGTGGGAGGCCGTGCCCCGCAAGTACCCGGATCTCTCCGACGACGACCGCCGCCGCATCGAACGCGAGCTCGGCGTCATCGAGATGAAGGACTTCCCGGGGTACTTCCTCATCGTCTATGGCATCGTGGCCGAGGCCCGCCGTCGCGGCATCCTGTGCCAGGGGCGCGGATCGGCCGCCAACAGCGCTGTCTGCTACCTGCTCGACATCACCGCGGTCGACTCCATCTTCTACAAGCTGCCGTTCGAGCGGTTCCTGTCGAGCCTGCGCGACGAGGAACCCGACATCGACGTCGATTTCGACTCCGACCGCCGAGAAGAGATCATCCAGTGGGTCTACCGGGAGTACGGGCGCGAGCGGGCGGCGCAGGTGGCCAACGTCATCCAGTACCGCCCCAAGAACGCCGTGCGCGACATGGCCCGGGCCCTCGGACACTCGCCCGGTCAGCAGGATGCCTGGTCGAAGCAGGTCGAGCGCTGGGGGGCGACGCTCGAGACCGGAGGCGACCACGACATCCCCGATCAGGTCATCGAGTTCGCGTCGGAGCTGCTGAAGGCGCCGCGACACCTCGGCATCCATTCCGGGGGCATGGTCCTCACCGATCGGCCGGTGGGCGAGGTCGTGCCCATCGAGCACGCGCGCATGGAAGACCGCACGGTCATCCAGTGGGACAAAGACGACGCCGCGTGGATGGGACTGGTGAAGTTCGACCTGCTGGGGCTCGGCATGCTCGCGGCCCTGCAGTACTGCTTCGACCTGATCCGGGATGCCACCGGTGAGGAGTGGGAGCTGTCGACCCTGCCGAAAGAAGAGAAGGCCGTGTACGACATGCTGTGCCGGGCCGACTCGATCGGGGTGTTCCAGGTGGAGTCCCGCGCGCAGATGGGGCTGCTGCCCCGCCTGCAGCCGCGGAAGTTCTACGACCTCGTGGTGCAGATCGCACTCATCCGTCCGGGACCGATCCAGGGCGGGGCGGTGCATCCGTTCGTCCGCCGCAAGCTCGGGCAAGAGAAGGTGACCTACGTGCACCCCAAGCTCGAGCCGGTCCTGGCGCGGACGATGGGGGTGCCGGTCTTCCAGGAGCAGCTGATGCAGATGGCCGTGGCGGTCGGCAACTGCTCGGCCGAAGACGCCGACCTGCTGCGCCGGGCCATGGGGTCCAAACGGGGCCTGGAGCGCATCGACTCACTTCGCGAGACGCTGTACGCCGGCATGGCCGAGAACGGCCTCGTCGGTCAGGTCGCCGACGAGCTGTACGCCAAGATCCAGGCGTTCGCGAACTTCGGCTTCGCCGAGTCGCACTCGCTGTCGTTCGCGCTGCTGGTCTATGCGAGCTCGTGGATCAAGCTGCACTATCCGGCGGCGTTCCTCGCGGGACTGCTGCGCGCACAGCCCATGGGGTTCTACTCGCCCGCGACCCTGACCGCCGACGCACGGCGGCACGGCGTGGTGGTGCGCCGGCCCGACCTGTCGCGGTCGGGGGTTGAAGCGACCCTCGAGGCGGTCGATACGACGGCGCCGGAAGATGGACGGGCGGATGCCGGCGGAGCCACGCCCGCAGCGGAGCAGCGACGAGGAAAGGGGTCGCCGACCGGGCTCGACGCGTGCGCGCACGCGCGGCAGACTCCGACCGGCGACTTCGACCCGTCGGAGCCCGACGAGACCCTGGCGCACCGTCGTGACGGCGGGTTCGCCGTGCGCCTCGGCCTCGCCGGGGTCACCGGTATCGGCACGAAAGTGGCTGCGCGCATCGTCTCCGAACGAGAGCGCGGCGGTGCGTACCGCGACCTCCGCGACCTCGTGCGTCGCACCGGGCTGGTCACGGCGCAGCTCGAGGCGCTCGCGACGGCGGGGGCATTCGAGTGCTTCGGGCACACGCGGCGCGAGGCGATCTGGTTGTCGGGTTCGGCCGCACTGGACCGCGCCGAATTCCTCCCCGACTCCCTCGTCGCCGTGCAGCCGCCGTTGTTCACCGACCCGTCGAGCTACGAGATCCTCGCCTCCGACCTCTGGGCGACGGGTCTCTCGGCCGACGACCACCCGCTCACCCATTTCCGGTCGGCGCTCGACGCGCGCGGGGTGCTGACCTCGCGCGAGCTCCGCACGTTCGAGACCGACCGGCGCATCGAGGTCGCGGGGCTCGTCACCCACCGCCAGCGACCGGCCACGGCATCCGGCATCACGTTCCTCAATCTCGAAGACGAACACGGGCTCATGAACATCATCTGCTCCGTCGGGGTGTGGAACAGGTATCGCCGGGTCGCCCGCGAATCGCCCGCGCTGATCGTGCGTGGCATGCTCGAACGTTCCATGGAGGGCGTAACGAACGTGGTCGCCGACGGATTCACCGATCTGCGCGTGGGGGTCGCCCACGCGTCGCGGGACTTCCGGTGAGAAGGCAGAGGGGTGGCGCAGCGTCCGGCCGGTCCGCGCAACTTCAGGGGCTCGCCCATCGATCCGGGCGGGGCGAGCGGCATGATGGGGTGAGGTCGTGGGGGCGCCTTCCATCTGCCGCGGCCGCACAGGTCTCGCGCTGAAGGAGCCGCAAGATGTCACCGACGATGAAGTGGCGTTCACGAGCGATCGCCGTGCTCACCGCGCTCGCGATCATCGCTTCGGCCTCGGTCGCCAGTGCGCCGTCGTTCGCGGCGACCTCCGCGCCGACCGTGCGCACCATCGACGGGCTCGACGCGTCGATCACCTACAGCGGTTCGTGGCGCACGACCTCGAACAAGGCCGATCACAACGGCTCCGTGCAATACGCGAACGCCGCCCGGGCGTTCTATTCGTACCGCTTCGAGGGCACCGGCATCCGCATCCACGGACGTAAGACGCCGCTGAGCGGCATCAGTGAGATTCGCATCGACGGGGTCCTCTCCGCCCGCATCGACGCGTACGCGTCGTCGAACGTGTTCAACACGGTTCTCTACGAGCGAGCAGACCTCGCTCCCGGTGCGCACACGCTCACCGTGACCGCAACGGGCCAGAAGTCCGCCGCCGCACAGAACTCCAACGTGACGGTGGATGCCCTCACCGTGACCTCCGCCAGCGCCGGCGCGAGCCCGACGCCGAGTCCTCCCGTCGTGCCGACCCCGACGCCGGCCGCGACGGCGACCCCGACGCCGACCCCTACCCCGACCGCGGCGCCGACACCCACGCGCGCACCGACCCCGACGGCGACCCCGACCGTTGCACCCTCACCGACCCCGACGGCGACCCCCGCGCCGACTCCGTCCGGTCCTGTCGGCGTGCCTACCCCGATCGCCGAGTGGCGGTTCGACGAAGCCGCCCCTCCTTTCCGTACGACCGTCGGCGACCTTCCGCTCCAACAGGCGGGCAACGTACGCGCGACAACCGTCGCGACGCCGTTCGGGCGGGGAGTGAACCTGCCCGGCAAGAGCTTCCTGCGACTGCATCGCGACTCCGTCGGCCGCCTGAACGTCGGAGCGGGCGGGGGAACGGTCACCGTTGCGGCCTGGGTCCTGATGACCGACGACAACGCCGGGTTCGTCGCCGGCATGTGGTCAGAGTCGAGTGGGGATCCGCGCAGGTCGTACGGACTCTTCTACGACCTCTCCATGTACGGCGGAGACGAACGCGGCAACTTCCATGTGTCGCGGACGGGAGGACCCACGGCCGGTCACCCGTATTCGATCGACTACTCCGCATCCGGACAGACCTTCACCCGCCGCGTCTGGCAACTGCACGTCGGCACGTACGACGGTCGAGAAGCCGTCTCCTACCTCGATGGCCTCTCCGTCCCCTTGGGGCCGGTGAAGGACAAGTTCGGCAACACCTCCATGAAGAACCCGTACCCCTACCCGGACGGCTTGAATCCGACGCCCGCGGAGTTCACCGTCGGCGCGGTGCAGATGGCTTCGACCGTCGGCAACTACGCCGAGGGCACCTTCGCCCGCGTCCGTGTCTGGGACCGTGCTCTGACCGCCGAACAGGTTCGGGCCCTATACGAGAACGAGCGCCCCGTCGTGCCCTGACAGTGTCGGAGGTGATCCCGCCGCACGCGGGGATTCCGCCCCGCCCCGACGAACGGGTGTCCGGCCGTGGTATCGCCGGCTGCCTGCCCGCTGCCGATCCCCGGCAGGGTCTCAGACCACAGGCGAGGGGCCTGCCGGACGTACGACGACGCCCCGCCCGCGACGCCCGCGGCCTGGGGACGGACGCGCACGGCATCCTCGTGCCCTCACTAGACTCGGGCCATCCCGCCGGTTCCGCATCAAACAGGGAGCGCCATGACCGACACACCCACTCCGCCCGACGGCTGGTACCCCGATCCCGCCGGAGGTGGCGGCCTCCGCCGCTGGAACGGCACGTCGTGGACCGACGAGGTGCGGGCGGTCGACGGGAGCACACCGATCTCCTCCGGAGAGGGGGAGGATGCCACGGTGCCGACGGATGACGACGCTTCGCATGTCGCCGCCTCCGACCGCGACGCGGTCACCTCGGCGACCACGACCCCCGACGACCACCGCGCCGCCGACGAGACGTCGACCGAGTCCTTCGGTGTAGAGGGCGGATCCTCGCCGCTCGCCTCCGACTCGGTCGCCTCTGACTCGGTCGCCGCGCACGTGGGTCACGGCTCGACCGAAGACGATCCCACCTGGCACGAGGACACCCCCGCGGTCGCCTCGTCGACGCCGGGTGAGTCGGCCGCGACGCGGGGTTCGTCCGCCGGGTGGGAGTCGATCGCGGCTCAGGAGGCGTCCGCCGTTCAGGAGCCGCTCGCCGCTCAGGATCAGCCCGCCGGCCGTGAGCCGCTGGCCGCCCACGACCCGCATGCCGCTCCCGCCGCTGCCCACGACCCGCATGACGCTCCCGCCGCTGCAGGCGCCGGCGCCGTCGCCGCCGCGGCCGCCGCGGCTGCTCCTGCGGCATCGTCGGTCACCCCTCCCGTCGCTCCGGCCCCCGCGTTCCCCTCGGCGTCGGCGTATCCCGGTGCTCCCGCCTCGGCGGGTACGCCGGCGTACCCGGGGACCGCCTCCGCGAGCGCCCCGTCGTACCCCGGAGCACCCACCGCGGCCGCCCCGGGATACGCCTCCGCGCCGCCGGTCGGGTACGGCGCCGCGCCACGTCGTGACCTCAACACGAACACCGTGTGGATCTGGCTTCTGGTGGCGCTGCCGCTGGTGGGCGTTCTGAGCCTGTTCGCATTCGACTGGGGCTCGTTCATGCGCGAGTCGGTGTACAACGACCTGTACTCCGAGTCTCTGGCGAGCCCGTCGATGGCCGGCACGCTCCTCACGGTGGTGTCGTCGGTCCTCAGCCTCGTGCTGGCGGCCGCCACCGTCTTGTTCGCGTTCTTGGACTGGCGTCAGCTGCGCGCTCGCGGAATCGAGCGGCCGTTCCACTGGGCGTGGAGCTTCTTCGTTCTCGCGATCGGCAGCGGCCTCGTCTACATCATCGGGCGCAGCGTGATCGTGCGCCGTCACACCGGCAAGGGCCTCGCCCCGCTCTGGACGGCGATCGGTGTGACCGTGGTGACGTGGATCATCGCGAGCGTGTGGGTGGTCATGCTGCTGACGCAGCTCTTCTCGCTCGTGCAGGAGCTGCAGTACACCTACGGCTACTGAGCGCCGCGCCGCGCGCCGCGGCCTGCGGCGGCGGTGTGGTCTCCTCATCGCTTCGCGAGGTGGGTCGGCGCGCGGCGCCAGGGTTTCGCGTGAAGTGACGTCCGGTGACTTCGTGTCTCACTGAACGACGGGGTCGGCCGCGCCGCCCGCGGGCGCACCGAGACGGAACAGATCCTCGACCGACTCAGCGGTCGGTAGCTCAGGCCCGGTGTCCATCGTCGCGTCGGCGTCGCGCGGCGCCTCGTCGGACGTTCACTTCGCGGTGGTCCGCCGCGCCGCGATGATCGCGTCGAGCAGCGCGTGCGCGGTGTCGTCCTTCGAGCCGGATGCCGTGGCCACGACCTCCCCGTCGCGGCCGACGATCGTGAGCGCGTTGTCGACGACCTCGAAGCCCTGCGCCCACCCGACCGCGTTCGCGGCGAGGAGGTCGACGCCCTTGCGGATCGCCTTCGCGCGGGCACGCTCGCGCAGTTCCTCCTCGTCGGTCACCGTCTCGGCGGCGAAGGCGACGATGGTCTGCCCCGGGCGGCGACGCCCCACGAGGCCCGCGACGATGTCACGGTTCTCGACGAGCTCCAGGGTCAGCGCACCGGGGAAGTCCTGCTTGCGGAGCTTTCCCTCGGCGATCGACGCGACGGAGTAGTCGGCGACCGCCGCGGCCATGACGATGACGTCCGCACCGCCGGAGACGGCATCCATCGTCCTTCCGAGCTCTGCGGCCGTACCGACGGCGATGACCTCGACCCGCGGATCCGGCCGCACGTCGGCGTCGAGGTGTGCGGCGACCAGGGCGACGTCGGCGCCGCGATCGGCGGCGGCTCGAGCGATGGCGACGCCCTGCCGTCCGCTGGAACGGTTGCCGAGATAGCGCACCGGATCGATCGGCTCGCGGGTGCCGCCGGCGCTCACGACGATCGACAGGCCCCGGAGGTCTTGCGGGCGCTCGACGATGGCGAGGGCCGCGGCGACAATCTCTTCGGGCTCCGACATCCGCCCGGGTCCGGAGTCTCCGCCCGTCAGCACGCCGTCGGCGGGACCGACCACGTGAACCCCACGGGCGCGGAGCACCTCCATGTTGTGCGTCGTCGCCGGATGCCGCCACATCTCGCTGTGCATCGCCGGGGCGACGACCACCGGCGCGGTCGTGGCGAGCAGCGTCGTGCCGAGCAGATCGGAGGCGAGGCCCGCGGCCATGGCGGCGAGGGTGTTGGCGGTGGCCGGAGCGACGATGACGAGGTCGGCGGATTGGCCCAGGGCGACGTGGCGCACGCTCGCGACGTCGTCGTGCACCGACGTCGTGACCGGGTTGCGGCTGAGCGATTCCCAGGTCGGCAGACCGACGAACCGCAACGCGTCGTCTGTGGGCACGACGTGGACATCGTGCCCCGCCTTCACCAGCAGTCGCACGAGGCCGACTGTTTTGTAGGCCGCGATGCCCCCGGTCACTCCCACGACGACGAACATCGCCCCAGTCTTCCAGGTCGGCTGCCGCGGCGGGGCGGCGAGTCTCGTCGCGGCGAGAACGTGGCGGGCGCGGCGGTCGGGGAGAGCCCCCATCGCACCGGGCGCCGGTAGCGTGGATGCAATGTGCACGGTCGTGATCGACGTCCCCGAGGCCGCGGGTGAGCCCGTGCGCCTGCTCGCCGTCCGTGACGAGGAGCGCGACCGACCGTGGCGCGGGCTGGGGCCCTGGTGGCCCGAGCGTGGCGGCATCCTGGGCGTTCGCGACGACCGCGCGGGCGGTGCGTGGCTGGCCGTCGACCCCGACGCGGGACGACTGGCCGTGCTCCTGAACCGGCAGGACCTGTCCGATCGCTCGGACGACGAGGTCGTCAGCCGCGGCAGCATTCCGCTCGATGCGGTGGGAGCCGGCATCCCGGAGCGTCCGAGCACACGGGGGTTCAACCTCGTCGAAGTGGATGCCGATGGCGCCCACCTCGTGGAGTGGGACGGCCTCGTCGCGCGGCGCTCGCGGATCGCACCGGGCACCCACATGGTCGCCCACCACGAGGTCGACGACCCGGTGACCCCGCGCATCGGGCGGTGGCTCGAGGACTTCCGTCGTGCCGGCATCGGACCGGGCGACGACTGGTGGATGCCGTGGCTCGACGTCGTCGCGCACGCCACCAGCGATCCGTCGGCGTCGGTGCTGCGGCGAGACGCCCACGACGATCACCTTCTGGAGTCGCTGCTGGTGTGCGTGGCGAGCATCGGACCGGAGGGAGTCGACGCACGTCAGGCCACCCCTGCCGAGCCCGGCCGCTGGGACGACGGGCTCATCGCGGGGCTGCGTCGTGGCATCCCCGGTCTGGGCGATGCGGGGGACCGGGACGCCGCCGATCCGGCATCCGAGGGGTCGACTCCCGCGCAGTAGGCTGGTGGCATCCCGCCTTCGTAGCTCAGGGGATAGAGCGCCGCACTCCTAACGCGGGCGTCGCAGGTTCGAATCCTGTCGGGGGCACACTCTTTCGCCGGGGCCGGGCGGTGTCCGCGCTGGCGAGAGGCCCGGACGCGCGCCACATGTCCGGAGCGGCAGCGCCACAGGTGCCGAGGTGTGGCGATTCCGGGCGTCGAGCGCCCGCGCCATGCTCGCGGGCTCCATGCATACGCCCTGGGCGGGGTCTCGAGCTCAGTGGCCGAGAGCGAGTTCGTTCATCCGTGGAAGGTCCGCCCCGCGGCGCGAGACGGTGATCGCAGCGCAGGACTGTGCGAACGTGCCCACTCGGGCGAGTTCGGACCGATCGAGGAGACGAGTGCGGTCGACGCAGGCCAGGTCCGTGCCTTCGATCGTGTCGTCGAGCGCGTGGATCATTCCGGCCATGAAGGAGTCGCCGGCTCCGATGGTGTCGACGACATCGGACGCCTGTGTCGCGAGCGAGACGCGGTGGTCACCGGTCGCGAGGATGGCGCCGTCCGCCCCGCGGGTCACGGCGACGACTGCTGCTCCGAGATCGAGGAGTCGGTCCACGACCTGGTCGAGCGTCCCGTTCGGGTACAGCCAGGCGGCGTCCTCGTCGCTGAGCTTGACGACATCTGCCGCACCGAAGAACTCCTCGGTGAGCTCGAGCTGCGGGGCGTGGGCACGCATGAGAGCGGGCCGCACGTTCGGGTCGAACGTGGTGATGGCGTACTCCCGCGCCGCCCGCAGCGCCGTCAGTGCGCCGGCGTCTCCCGGGGGGAGCGCGGCACCGAGCGAGCCCGCGTGAACGAATCGAGTGGAGGGCGGGATCTGCACGGCGGGAAGGTCCCACGTGATGTCGAACTCGTACCGGGCGGAACCGTCTTCCTGGATGGTCGCGATCGCGGACGATGTGCGAGCTGGCGGGTTGTCGTTGCGGAGGGCAACGCCCGAGTCCACCAGATGACGGAGGATGGCGGCGCCGTTCTCGTCACTCGCGACGGTCGCGTGGAGGTCCACGGTGTGGCCGAGGCGCCCGAGCCCGACGGCGACGTTCATGGGGGAACCGCCGGGGTTCGTGGACGGCGATCCCCCCGACTGTCGGACGATGTCGACGAGGGCCTCGCCGATGACGACGATGCTCACGGGAGGATGAGGACCTTGCCGGAGCTGTCGTTCGTGGCCGCCGCGAAGGCATCCGCGACGTGCTCGAGGTCGAACTCCTGGGAGACGATCTCGTCAGCGGGAAGGCCTCCACGGGCGGCGATGTCGATGGAGGTGAGCACGTCCGCTTCCGTGTAAGCCGCGCTTCCTTGCACGCGGATCTCCCAGTCCTGGATGAGCGGCATCGGCAACGAGGCGTCGCGTGCGGGCACACCGACAACGACGAGCGTTCCCGCGCGACGCAGAAGCGTCACCGACTGGGCGAGTGAGCGCTCGTTGGCCACGCAGTCGAGCACGACGTCTGCGGTCGGGTTTCCGAGTGCGTGGATGACGTGCTCGTTCACGTCAGCTGCGGAGGCGAGGACGGCCCCGTGCGCACCGATGCGGAGCGCGCGTTGCAGCTTGCCCTCGTCCATATCCGTGACGACCACGGACTTCGCCCCTGCGGCCAGCGCTGCGATGATGCAGAGGACCCCGATCGTGCCTGCTCCGAGGACGACCACGTAGGCGCCGGTGAGGTCGCCGGCGATGCGTGCGGCGTGGACGGGGGTCGCCAGACACTCCACGAGAACAGCGGTGCGGTCGTCCATCCCCTCGGGGACGGCGAAGAGGTTCTGCGCCGGGGCGACGAACTCGGTGGCCATCGCACCGGACCACTGCTGGGACGGGTCGCAACCGATCCAGGTCAGCTTCTCGCAGGCGTTGGAGCGGTCCGCGAGGCAGTTCACGCACGTCCCGCAGCTGACGTTGGGCTTGAGGATCACTCGCTGGCCGATGGTGAAACCGCTGACGTCCTCACCCCATCCGGCGACGACACCGACCGCCTCGTGACCCGGGACGTAGGTGCTGGTCAGGAACGGGTGCGAACCGGCCAGCGCGTGAGTATCCGACCCGCAGATGCCGACGATGCGGGAGTGCACGAGTACCTCGTTCGGCTGGGGAACGAGGGCGACTGCGTCCTCGAGGTGCACGCCGGCGGTCGGAACGGAGACTGCCCTGCGAAAGGTTGTGGGCCGTCCGCCGGGGGAGTCGATGTCGGTGAGCGTGTCAGGCATGATGTTCGTCCTACTTCTGGTTCAGAGTCAGCGGCGGGGTTCTTGGGGCGAGGCGAGGGGCCTCGGGAGCGCGGGCGTCAGACGTCCCCAGGCGATGGCCGAGAAGACCGGGATCACGATGATCGCGGCGATCCACACCAGTCGCACCTCGACGGGGAGCGCGTCCGCCCGCAGGACGCTCGCGAGCGCGGCGCACTGGAGGACGATGATGAGACCGCAGATCAGGGACAGCGCTACTTCCAGGAGACTCACGTCGCCGTCTCCTCGGGGGCGGTCATGACCGGGCGGGGTCCGCGATCGCCGCTCACGATCGCCTGCAGGGTGCTCCGCGCACCGTGATCGTGCAGACTGCGAAGAGTGTCGAGGTAGGCCCCGAGGAACCGTGGGTCGTCGGCGAGGTCACCGAACAGGCTCCGGTTCGTGACGAAGGCGGAGGGGTCGATTCGCTGCTGTCGGGCGAGGGGGACCAGCTGTTCGCGGAGCGGATCCACGACTTCGATGGGAGCGCCGTGTTCGTCGACGCCTTCGGCGTACCGTGCCCACGAGGCGATGATCGCGGCACCGTAGGCGACGGATCCTCCCGTGCGCAGCTGCTCTCGAACCACCGGAACGAGCCACTTCGGGATGCGGTCCGACGACTCGGCGCAGAGGCGGGCGATGGTGTCTCGCACGTGGGCGTTCGAGAACCGCTCGATGAGCGTGCGTGTGTAGGCATCCAGGTCCACTCCCGGTACGGGTGCGAGGGTGGGGGTGGCCTCCTCGTTCATGTAGCGGGCGAGGAAGGTGGAGATGAGCGGGTCGGTCGTGGCCTCGTGGACGAGGCGATAGTCCATGAGGTAGCCGAAATAGCACAACGCCTGGTGGCTGGCGTTGAGCAGCCGCAACTTCATGAGCTCGTACGGTCGAACATCGGACACCATCTGGACGCCCACGCTGTCCCACGGCGGGCGACCGAGGCTGAACTCGTCTTCGATCACCCACTGGAAGAACGGCTCGCACACCACGGGCCATTGGTCGACCACGCCGGTGCGCTCGGAGATGGCCTTCACATCAGCGGGTGTGGTGACGGGGGTGATGCGGTCGACCATGGAGTTCGGGAAGCTCACGTGGGTGTCCATCCACGCCGCCAGCTCGGCATCCTTCGCCTTCGCAAACGCCTGGAACGCGGCCTCGGCGACCTCGCCGTTGTTCTCGATGTTGTCGCAGCTCAGGACGGTGAACGGGTCGATTCCTCGCTCGCGCCGACGCCGCAGCGCTTCCACCACGACACCGAATACGGTGGAGGGGGTGTCATCGGCGAGGTCGGCGGCGACGGTCGGGGTGGAGAGGTCGAAGGCGCCGCTTACCCGGTCGAGGTTGTACCCGCCCTCGGTGATGGTGAGCGACACGATCCGGGTGTCGGGGTGTGCCATGCGTTCGATGACGGCGTCGACATCGTCGGGGGCGAACAGGTAGTCGATGATGCTGCCGATCACGCGGGTTTCTTCGCGGCCATCGGGGTGGCGGACGGTGAGGGTGTACAGGGAGTCCTGTTCATCCATGATCGTCTTCATCCGGCGATCGCCCTCGAGCAGACCCACCCCGCAGATGGCCCAATCGGTGGCGAGCCCCTGCGACAGAAGATCGTCGATGGTCATCGCCATGTGGGCGCGGTGGAAGCCCCCCACCCCGACGTGCACGATTCCGGCTTTCAGGTGGGAGCGGTCGTACGTGGGGGCTGCGACGGACGCGTCGAGCCGGCCGAGGGTGGCTTCGGCCAGACCGGGCAGCGCGGTGAAGGGCCGCCCGGTCGTGTCGGTCGTGGTCATTTCACCGCACCCATCGCGAGACCTCGGACGAGCTGCTTCTGCGCCAGCCACCCGGCGGCGACGACGGGGAGCACTGCCACGGTGGAGGCGGCGGAGAGCACCGCCAGGAACTGTCCGCGGCCGTCGACGAAGCTGGCGAGGAACGGCGGAACGGTGCGCGCGGTGTCGCTGGTGAGGATGCTCGCGAGGAAGTACTCGTTCCACGAGAAGATGAAGCAGATCAGCGCCACGGCGGCGATGCCCGGGAGCACGATGGGCAGAACCACCCGGATGAGCTCGGTGCGAAGGTTCGCGCCGTCGATCTGGGAGGCCTCGATGATCTCCACGGGGACCTCGGTGAAGAACGAGCGCATCATCCAGATGGCGATGGGCAGGTTGATCGCCACGTAGAGCCAGGTCAGCGCGGTGATGTTGTCGAGCAGACCGAGGGACAACAGGATGAAGTACACCGGGATGATGGATGCCGCCACCGGCAGGAACCGGGTGGAGATGAAGAAGAAGAGCACATCGGTGACCTTCTTGATCGGTCGGACGCTGAGTCCGTACGCGCAGGGGATCGCCAGCAGCAGCACGATCACCGTGGACGAGATGCTGGAGATGAACGAGTTGGTGAGGTAATCCCCCATTCCCCGGTCGAACACGGCGATGTAGTTGTCGAAGCTCAGCGGGGTGAACACGGTCGGCGGGATGGATGCCGCCGCGGATTCCGACTTGAAGCTGGTGAAGACCATCCAGCCGATCGGGAAGAAGAACATCAGGACGACGATCCACGTGACGGTCGTCAGCAGACTCGCGCGGAGCTTACGCATCAGTCGCGCACCTTTCCTTCGACGAAGACCTTGAACAAGCTGCGCAGCGCGATGCTGGCGACAGCCAGGGTGATGGCGACGGTGACGACGCCGAATGCGGCGGCCTGGCCGATATCCAGACCGATGAATGCGCGTTCGTACAGCAGGTAGGGCAGGGTCTTGGTCCCGCCGGTGCCCTTGGTCATGATCGCGATGGGGTCGAACATCTGCAGCAGCATGATCCCGCCCAGCAGAACGGCGATCTCGATGTACTGCCGCAGATGCGGGAGGGTCATGTAGTGGAAGGTGCGGAAGCGCCCTGCGCCGTCGACGGATGCCGCCTCGAGGACACCCTTGTCCTGGCTCTGCAGCCCCGCCAGGAGGATCAGCATCATGAACGGGGTGAACTGCCAGGTCATCACGATGATGATCGTGACCGGTGGCATGTCCGTGTTCCACGAGATGGACGGCAGCCCGACCGCTTGCAGAGCGACGTTGACGATGCCGTTGTTGACGTCCAGCATCAGGAACTTCCACAGCAACGACGCAGCGGCCGGCATTACGAGGAACGGCGTGATGAGCAGGGTCCGCGCGATTCCCTGGCCGGCGAAGTTGCGGTCGAGAAGAAGCGCGAATCCGAGTCCCAGCAGCAGGGCGAGGACGACCGAGGATCCGGTGATGGAGACGGTGGCCCACAGTGACGAGAGGAAGTCGGCGTTGGAGAAGATGCTGAGGTAGTTGTCGAGTCCGGCGAATCCCGTCTCGTCGGGTCGGAGCTGGTTCCAGTTCATGAACGACACGACGATCGTGACGATGAACGGGATCTGCGTGAGGGCGATCGAGATCAGCAGGGCGGGGAGAACGAGTCCGCGTGCCGTGCGGGCCTTCCTGCGCGTGCTGGGGTCGATCTTGGGGGGCAGCTTGGGCTTGTTGATGCCCGCGTCGGTGACGATGGCTGAAGTGGTCATCTTCGATCTCCTTGCCTGGTGGTCCGGGGTGGCGGCGGCTGTCGTCGTCGCCACCCCGGTTCACGCGGGGGTCGGGGGGACTATTTCTGCTTGTCCCCGGCGGCTTGAGCGATCTCTTGTCCCTTGGCGAGGGCCTCTTCGACCGTCCCGCGTCCGGCGATGGCGTCAGCCACGTACTGAGCGACCTGGTTTCCGACGTCTTGGAACTCCGGGATCGTGACGTACTGGATGCCGACCCAGGGCTGCGGGTTCACGCCCGGCTGCTTCGGGTTGACGGAGTTCATCACCTCGAGGGTGATGGGAGCGAACGCCGCGGCGGCTTCCTTGTACTCGGGGATCTCGTAGGTCGAGTTGCGCGCTCCCGGGGGCACGCGCGTCCAGCCCAGTTCCTCACCGACGAGCTGCTGGTAGTCCTTGCTCGTGGCCCACTTGATGAAGGTCAGTGCGGCGTCGTAGTTCTTGGTCGTCTCGGGGATGGCGAGGTTCCAGGACCACAGCCAGCCGGATTCCTTCGTCTTGACGACGGGGGCGTGGGCGTAGCCCATCTTGCCCGCGACGGCGGAGGTCTTGGTGTCCTCGAGGATGGAGGCCGCCACGGACGCGTCGTACCACATCGCCGCCTTGCCGCTCTGGACCAGGTTGAGGCATTCGGTGAAGCTGTTGGAGACGGGGTCGGCTTCGCCCGCGTTCTTGAGGAGGTCGACGTAGAAGTTGACGGCCTCGGTGAATTCGGGCGAGTCGACCTGGGCGTCCCAGTTCTCGTCGTACCAGGCGCCTCCGAAGGTCTGCACGACCGTGGTCAGCGGGGCGAACAGGTCGCCCCAGCCGGGCTTGCCGCGAAGGCAGATGCCGGCCTGGTCGTCGGTCTTGAGCTGCGTGGCGAACTCCGCGACCTGCTGCCAGGTGGGGTTGTTCGGCATCGTCAGGCCGGCGGCGTCGAAGATCTCCTTGTTGTACATGAGGATCGACGACTCGCCGTAGAACGGAACGGCGTACTGCTTGCCGTCGACGGAGAGCGCGGTGCGGACGGGCTCGAGGATGTCGTCGACGTCGTAGTCCTCGTCGGCGGCGAGGTCTGCGGTGAGGTCCTTGAGCCAGCCGAGGGCGCCCCACTGCGGAACCTCGTACGCGCCGGCGGTGACGATGTCGTACTGACCGGCCTTGGAGGCGACGTCGGCGGTGACGGCGGCGCGGAGGTCGCCCTCCTCCATCTGGACGAAGTTGATCTTGATACCGGGGTTGTCGTCCTCGAAGTGGCTCTTCAGCTCCTCCATGTCCTTCATCTGGGGGTTGCTGACGGTGGCGAGCGTGAGGGTGACGTCTCCGCTCTTGTTCCCCCCGGCGCCGGCACAGCTGGTCAGCGCCAGAGCCGTAACGGCCAAGGCCCCACCGACAGCCAATACGCGTCGTGTGCGAAGCATTCGAACTCCTTTGTCGTGGTTGCTGGATCTCGCTGCCGCCGGGTGGAGAGTGGCACTCTCCGACGTCGCTGTTCCCCTCTGCGGCCCCCTAAGAATCGCTCCGGAGGCACGCCGGCGTCTCCGCCGAACTCATCTACTTCTGATACTTTTTTTCCAAGAAGGCCCGAGGATCGCCGACAACGAGGACGTTGTGAGCATGAAGACATCACCCGAGACTGCAGCTCGCAGCGTCGTCGACCGGCCCGCGGTCCGCGAACTCGTGCCCCTCACAGCGGGAGAGAGCTTCCGGTGGATGGAGCACGACTACCCCGCCCCCATCGCACGATGGAACTACCACCCGGAGGTGGAGATCCACCTCATCCGCGAGAGCGCCGGAAGCTACATCATCGGCAATGAGGTCGGCGCGTTCACCGCCGGTCACGTCGCCATCGTCGGATCCGACGTCCCGCACGACTGGGTGAGCGATCTTGAACCCGGAGAAGTCATCCGCAATCGTGACGCTGTGATCCAGTTCACGCCGACGTGGCTGGACGCCGCCGTCCGCGCGGTTCCCGAGCTCCACCACGCTCAGGACCTCGTCCAAGACGCGCGCCGCGGCATCATCTACTCGGGACACACCGCGAGCGCCGCTGCCGACCAGATCGAACTCGTCGGCACCGCAACGGGTGTCCAGCGGATGGCCCACTTCCTCGCGCTGTTGAGCCTCTTCGTGAACGCCCCGCGCGAGGAGCGTCACTTCGTGGCGCACGACCTCTACTCGTCTTCGGCGGGAGCAGAAGGACAAGCAGCCGTGGATGCCGGGCTCGCCTACGTCGTGGAAAATCTCAGCGGCAACATCCGGATGTCGGAAGCCGCCAGATTGGCCTTCATGTCGGAGCCGACCTTCTCGAAATACTTCAAGAAGGCCAGTGGAATGACGTTCTCCACCCTCGTCCGCCGCCTGCGGATCGCGAATGCCTGCCGTCTCCTGCAGCAGACGGACACCTCGGTGGCGGAGATCAGCCTCGCCGTGGGCTATGGAAATCTGGCCAACTTCAACCGGCAGTTCCTCAAGGAAACGGGGCTCAACCCCACGGCGTACCGGAAGCAGGACGAGGGCGTGCAACCCCACTCGAACCCCGTGGGTGCACTGCGAGCTGATCGCTCTAACTGACGCGCAGCGAGGAAGGCGTGGGCGGCGGCGTCGATCACGGTGAGCCGGGCTCTCGCGAATGGCGACGCACCGTTGCCGCGCGCGCCGCGGTCTGACATGATTACTGAACGATCGGTCAACAAACCTCGCGGATGAGGGGGGTGACCCTGCCGCACCCGGCGGGGGAGAGGATGACGATGTCGCTCACGCATCCCCTCGGCGGTGCACGCTCCCCGGTTGCGGAGCGCGTCGATGCCTGAGGCGTCGCACGGCCGTCGGTCCGCTGACGAGCCCCGTCCTCCCACGGTCCGTGCGGCGGAGGCGCCGAACGACTCCGCCCTCGGCCTCGGTGCGACACGCCGCGCGGGCGACGCCCCCCGCGTCCGCATCGACGTCCGTGACGACCGCGTCGTCGCCACCCTCGACCGCCCCGACCGCCGCAACGCGATCGACCAGACCATGGTCGACGAGCTGCACGACCTCTGCGCAGAGCTCGAGCGGCATCCGCGCACGATGATCCTCACCGGCGCGGGGGGTGTCTTCGCGTCGGGCGCTGACATCGCCCAGCTGCGCGAACGCACGGGCGACGACGCGCGCCGCGGCATCAACGCCACCGTCTTCGATCGCATCCGCCACCTCCCGATGCCTGTGATCGCCGCGATCGACGGCTTCGCACTGGGCGGCGGCGCCGAGCTCGCGTACGCGGCCGACATTCGCATCGGCACTCCTCGCGCGCGCTTCGGCAACCCGGAGCCCGGCCTCGGCATCATCGCCGCGGCGGGAGCGTCGTGGCGCCTGCCGGAGATCGTCGGTCACGCGCGCGCGAGCGAACTGCTGCTCACCGGGCGCGTGATCGATGCCGACGAGGCCCTCGCCTGGGGGCTGGTGTCGAGCGTGCACGAGCCCGAGGACCTGCTCGCCGCCGCGCACGCGATGGCCGACCGGATAGCAGCGAACTCCGCCCGCGCCACGGTGCTCACGAAACGCGTTCTGCTGGCGCCGCGCGCCGCGCACCCCTCCATCGACGGCGAGATGCAGGCCGAACTCTTCGACAGCGTCGACAAGCACCGGCGCATGACCGCGTTCCTGGAGAGGAAGAAGTGATCGCCCTCCCCGCCGACCCGAGCGCCGGCACGTCGGCCCGTTCCGGACCCCCGGCATCCCTCCCCGCCACCGTCGGCGTGCTCGGCGGGGGCCGTATGGGAGCCGGCATCGCGCATGCTTTCCTGCTCGCCGGCTGCCGCGTGCACATCGTCGAGCGTGACGCTGCCGCCGCGGGTCACGCCCGGGCCCGGGTCGACGCCGACCTGGAGCGCTCCGCCGCGCGGGGGAGGACGGTCCCGGATGCCGACACCCTCGCCACCGGCATCGACCTCGCCGCCGTCGCCGGTGCGGGGCTCGTCGTCGAGGCCGTCCCGGAGGATCGGGCCCTCAAGCTCGACGCCCTCCGGCGGATCGAGGAGGTCGTCGACGACGCCGCGGTGGTGGCATCCAACACCTCCTCGATCTCGATCGACGCGCTTGCCGCATCGCTCGCGCGGCCCGAGCGCTTCCTCGGCCTGCACTTCTTCAACCCCGTGCCGGCATCGGCGCTGGTCGAGGTCGTGACCGGTGCCGCCACCGTTGCGGAGGTCGTGCAGGCAGCCCGGGATTGGGTGGACGCCATCGGCAAGACCGCCGTCGTCGTGCGCGATGCGCCGGGTTTCGCGTCGAGTCGGCTCGGGGTGGCGCTGGGGCTCGAGGCCATCCGCATGCTCGAGGAGGGGGTCGCCTCGGCGCACGACATCGACACGGCGATGGAGCGGGGGTATCGGCATCCGATAGGACCGCTTCGAACGACCGACCTCGTTGGACTCGACGTGCGCCTGGGCATCGCCGAAGAACTCGAGCGCGCGTTCGGCGCCCGCTTCACCCCGCCCGCGCTGCTGAGGAGACTCGTCGCCGAGGGGCATCTGGGCCGGAAGTCCGGCCGCGGTTTCTACGAATGGAGCGAATGATGACGTTTCTCCCCAGCTACGTGAACGGCGCGTGGTGGACGCCCGAGGGGGATCCGGATGCCGCGATCGTTCGCGACGCATCGACGGGCGACGAGATCGTGCGCGTCAGCACTCGCGGGTTGGACCTCGCCCGCGCGGTGGAGTACGCGCGCAAGGCCGGCCGGAAAAGCATCGGCTCACTCACCTTCCCCCAGCGCGCGATGGTGCTGAAGAACCTCGCGATCGCCCTGAACGACCGCCGCGAAGAGCTCTACGCGCTGTCGGAGCGCTCCGGCTCGACCCGCCGCGATTCGCTCAGCGACGTCGACGGCGGCATCGGCGTGCTCTTCACCTTCTCCTCGAAAGCGCGCCGCGAGCTGCCCGCCGGCAATGTCGTGCTCGACGGGCCGATCGAGCCGCTGTCGAAGGACGGCTCCTTCCTCGGCCGGCACGTCTACACGCGCCTCCCGGGCGTCGCGGTGCAGATCAACGCCTTCAACTTCCCCATGTGGGGCGCGCTCGAGAAGTTCGCCCCGGCCTTCCTCGCGGGCCTCCCCACCATCGTCAAGCCCGCGACCCCCACCTCGTACGTCGCCGAGGCGTGGGTGCGCATCGCCGTCGAGTCGGGGCTGCTGCCCGAGGGCTCGCTGCAGCTGGTGAGCGGCGGTGTCCCGGGCCTGTTCGACCTGCTCGACGTGGGCGACACCGTCGGCTTCACCGGCAGCGCCTCCACGGCCGAACGCCTGCGCGCACAGTCGAGATCGGGCGTCCGCTTCACCAGCGAGACCGATTCGATCAACGCCTCGATCCTCGGCCCCGACGCGGTGCGTGGCACCCCCGAGTTCGACGCGTACGTGAAGCAGCTGCTCGTCGAGCTCACCACAAAGGCGGGACAGAAGTGCACCGCGATCCGTCGGGCGATCGTTCCGGCGGGGATGACGGATGCCGTGGCCGAGGCGCTGCGGCAGAAGATCGCTGAGCGCGTCGTCGTCGGCGACCCGCGTGCCGAGGGTGTGACGATGGGCCCGGTCGTCTCCCTCGCGCAGCGCGAGGAGGTGCGGCGTCAGGTGGCGGCGCTCACCGACGCCGGTGGGCGCTTCGTCGTCGGATCGGCCGAGGCTCCCGATGCCCGGACGGTCGACGGTTCCCCGACCGACGGTGCCTTCCTCCAGCCGATGCTCCTGGCCTTCGCGGATGCCGCGACCCCCGCCGTCAACGACATCGAGGCTTTCGGCCCCGTCGCCAGCATCGTGGAGTACTCCGACGTCGCCGAGGCGGCCGAGATCGTGGGTCGGGGCGGCGGGTCGCTCGTCACGAGCGTCGCCACCCACGACCTCGACGTCGCGACCGAACTGCTCACGCGCATGGGCGCGATGAACGGCCGTGTGCTCTTCCTCGACCGCGACGACGCCCGCACCTCGACCGGCCACGGTGCCCCCGTGCCGCATCTCGTGCACGGTGGCCCCGGCCGTGCCGGCGGTGGCGAGGAGCTCGGCGGCATCCGCTCAGTGCTCCACTACATGCAGCGGACGGCCATCCAGGGATCTCCCCGCATGCTCACCGCGCTCACCGGGGTGTGGCATCCGGGTGCCGACACCGACACCGGCGGCATCCATCCCTTCCGCAAGGCCCTCTCCGAGCTGAGGATCGGGGATGCCGTTGACTCGGCCGAACGCGAGGTCACCCTCGACGACATCGAGGTGTTCGCGACCTTCACCGGCGACACGTTCTACGCCCACATGGACGAGGAGTCGGCCGCGGCGAACCCTTTCTTTCCGGGGCGCGTCGCGCACGGATACCTGCTCGTGTCGTGGGCGGCCGGGTTGTTCGTCGATCCCGCACCGGGTCCGGTGCTGGCGAACTCGGGCCTGGAGAACCTCCGCTTCGTCACCCCCGTCTCACCCGGCGACCGCATCCGCGTCGCCCTCACGGCCAAGCAGATCACCCCGCGCGAGACCGACGAGTACGGCGAGGTGCGGTGGGACGCCGTCATCCGGAACCAGGATGACGAGATCGTCGCCCAGTACGACGTGCTGACGCTGGTGGCGAAGACGTGGCAGCCGGCGCCGGTGCCGGCGTGAGCGTGCGGCCGTTGCGGTTCGACAACCCCGTGGATACAGTTTACTGAACGATCGGTCTGTAAAGGAGTCGATGATGACGATGACCGCACCCGAGTCCGCCCCCGTCGTCGACGACGGCGAGGTCGTGTTCGACGCCCTCATCGAGGCCGACGGCCGTATCGAACCGCGCGACTGGATGCCGGAGGGGTACCGCCGCACGCTCATCCGGCAGATCTCGCAGCACGCGCATTCCGAGATCATCGGTATGCAGCCCGAGGGGGCGTGGATCACCCGGGCGCCGAGCCTGAAGCGCAAGGCGATCCTGCTCGCCAAGGTGCAGGACGAAGCCGGTCACGGCCTGTACCTCTATTCCGCCGCGCAGACCCTGGGCATCACGCGCGATGAGATGACGCAGCAGCTCGTCGACGGGAAGGCGCGCTACTCGTCGATCTTCAACTACCCCGCCCCGACCTGGGCCGACATGGGCGCGATCGGGTGGCTCGTCGACGGCGCCGCGATCTGCAATCAGGTGCCGCTGTGCCGGGCATCGTACGGACCCTACGGCCGCGCGATGGTGCGCATCTGCAAAGAGGAGTCGTTCCACCAGCGGCAGGGTTTCGAGATCCTGCTCACCCTGATGCAGGGCACCGAGGCGCAGCGCGAGATGGCTCAGGATGCCGTCGACCGCTGGTACTGGCCGAGCCTCATGATGTTCGGGCCCCCCGACGACGACTCGCCCAACTCCGTCCAGTCGATGGCATGGAACATCAAGCGCTTCAGCAACGACGACCTGCGCCAACGGTTCGTGTCGATGCTGGTTCCGCAGGCAGCCGTGCTCGGCGTCACGCTTCCCGACCCCGAGCTCCGTTTCGATGACGAGACCGGGCGGTACGAGATGGGCGAGATCGACTGGACCGAGTTCCACGAGGTGCTCGCCGGGCGCGGACCGCTCAACACCACCCGCCGCCGGCACCGCCGCGACGCCCACGAAGAGGGCGCATGGGTGCGCGAAGCCGCCGCGGCGTACGCCGCGAAGAAGCAGCGCCGCATCGCGCAAGAGGCCGCCTGATGGCCACGCCCGGCGGCAGCCCCGCCGAGACCTGGCCCCTGTGGGAGGTGTTCGTACGCGCGAGCCGCGGCCTCAGCCACGTTCACGTCGGATCGCTCCACGCCCCCGATGCCGAATTCGCCGTGCGCAACGCCCGCGACCTTTACACCCGCCGTGGAGAGGGGGTGTCGGTGTGGGTCGTGCCCTCGGATGCCGTGACCACCAGCGACCCGGGAGCGAAAGGCGCATTCTTCGAGTCGCCGTCGGGGAAGAACTATCGCCACGCCGTGTACTACACCGCGTCCGAGGGGGTGCCGCACCTGTGAGCACCGTGACCGACCGCACCGACCCGCACGCCGCCGCGCCGCACGGGGACGACCCGCACGGCGACGTCTCGCTCGACGCGCGCCCGCTCTCCTCCGAGTTCGCCGGGGAAGAGGAACGCGCCGTCGATCCCGACGTCGCCGCCTACGCGATGCGCCTCGGCGACGACGCGCTCATCCTCGCGCAGAACCTCAGCGGGTGGATCGCGCGTGCGCCCGAGCTCGAAGAGGACGTGGCCCTCGGCAATATCGCCCTCGATCTGCTGGGCCACGCCCGTTCGCTCCTGCGCTACGCCGGTAGTCACGACGGCCGGCGTGAGGACGACCTCGCCTACTGGCGTGACGAGCGCGAGTTCCGCTGCGCGTGGCTCTTCGAGCTCCCGCGCGGCGACTTCGCGCACACGGTCGCGCGCCAACTCCTCGCCTCGGCATTCCTTCTCGAGCTGTACCGCGAGCTCACGGCATCCACCGATCCCGTCCTCGCCGCCGTCGCGGCCAAAGCGGAGAAAGAGGTGGACTACCACCGCGACCACGCCGTGCAGTGGACGCTGCGCCTGGCCGGGGGGACCGACGAGTCCCGCCGACGCTTCCTCGTCGCGCTCGACGACACCTGGCCGTTCCTCGACGAGCTCTTCCGCGACGAGCCCCTGCACGACCGTCTCGGAGACGTCGCGGTGCGTCCCTCGACGCTGCGCGGGCGCGTCGATGACGTGCTGGCGGCGGTGCTCGCGGAGGAGGACGTGCCGGTTCCCGCGATCCCCGGGTCCTCGGCCGGCGGACGCCGCGGCATCCATCACCCCGCTTTCGGGCCGCTCCTCGCCGAGATGCAGGTGCTGGCCCGCCGCCACCCGGGGGCGACCTGGTGATGGCGCTGCTCGAACGTGCACGCGAGGTCGTCGCGGAGGTCGTCGATCCCGAGGTCCCGGTGCTCACGATCGACGACCTCGGGGTGCTCCGCGATGTGCGCCTCGACGGCGACACCGTCACGGTCACGATCACGCCCACGTATTCGGGGTGCCCCGCCGTCGACGCGATCCGCGACGACATCCTGCTCGCGCTGACCTCGGCCGGCTTCGAGCGTGTCGTCGTGCGGACCACCCTCGCCCCCGCGTGGACGACCGACTGGATGAGCGAGGCCGGCAGGCGCAAACTCACCGCCTACGGCATCGCCCCGCCCACCGGACGCGCGCCCGCCGGACCCATCCGCCTGAGTCTCAGCGTCGCCTGCCCGCGCTGCGGCTCCCTCGACACGCGCGAGGTCTCCCGCTTCGGCTCCACCTCGTGCACGTCGCACTGGGAATGCCGCGCCTGCCTCGAGCCCTTCGACCACTTCAAGGCGCTCCGATGACGAGGAGGGATGCCGTGCCCCCGAGCCCCGCGCGAGTCCCCGCGTCGGTCACCGGCGTCGCGCGTGCCGACATCCCGCACGCCCGCGCGCGATTTCACACCCTGCGGGTCGCCGAGGTGCGCCCGCTCACGCCGACGGCGATCGAGGTGACCCTCACCGTCCCCGACGATCTCGCCGACGCCTTCGACTACGCGCCCGGTCAATACGTCGCGCTGCGTGCCCATGTCGACGGAGAGGAGCTGCGTCGCTCCTACTCGCTGTGCCGCCCGCCCGCGCGTGGCTCTCTCAGCGTCGGCATCAAACGCGACCCCGAGGGCCGGTTCTCGTCCTGGGCTCACGAGGGACTGCATCCCGGCGACCGGATCGACGTCATGAGTCCGCAGGGCACCTTCGTTTCGAGGGACTCGACGGCCACCGGCCACGTCGTCGCGATCGCCGCGGGATCGGGGATCACCCCGGTCATGGCGCTCGCCGAGGGCGTGCTCGAACGATCCTCCGAGACGCGCGTGACGATCGTGTACGCCAACCGCTCGTCGACCGATGTCATGTTCGTCGACGAGCTCGCCGACCTGAAGGACCGCTACCCGGCCCGACTGACCCTTCACCACGTGCTCTCACGCGAGCAGCGCACCGCACCGCTGTTCTCCGGTCGCCTCGACGAGGAGCGCCTACACGTGATCCTGTCGCGGCTCATCGATACGGCATCCGTCGACGAGTGGTTCCTGTGCGGGCCGTACGCGCTGGTCGAGCTGTGCCGCGGGGTGCTGGGCGAGGTGGGCGTGCCGCGCGACCGCGTGCGATTCGAGCTCTTCACCGCGGGCGACGGTGATGCGCCCGCGCAGGCCGGCGGAGTGCGCCCCGTGCGCGTCCGCGCCGACGAGGCGGTGCGCCGCATCGCGTTCACCCTCGATGGGCAGTCCGCCGCGGTCGAGAGCCCGGTCGCCGCGAACGAGACGATCCTCGCCGCCGCTCTCCGCGTGCGCCCCGACGTGCCCTTCGCCTGCGCCGGTGGTGTGTGCGGCACCTGCCGCGCCCGCGTGATCGAGGGGGCGGTGTCGATGACCGAGAACTATGCGCTCGAACCCGACGAGATCGAGCGCGGCTACGTCCTCACCTGCCAGTCGCACCCGCGCACCGACGTCGTGCGCGTCGACTACGACGGATGAGAGGGATGCCGTGATCGACTACGCCTTCGCCGAGGGTCTCGCCGAGATCACCCTGAACGCGCCGTCGCGCCGGAACGCCCTCCGTGTCGACGATCTGCGCGCGCTCGCCGAGGCCTACGACCGCGCCGAGGCCGATGGGGCGCGCGCCGTGCTGCTGTGCGGCGAGGGACCCTCGTTCTGCGCCGGACGCGACATCTCGGGCGTCGACCCGGCCACCGACGACGTCGCGGGGTACCTCGAGGGCACACTCGCGCCCCTGCTCCGTCGCATGTCGGCGTTCCCCGCGCCGACTTTCGCCGCCGCCCATGGGGCGTGCCTCGGCGTGGGTCTCGGTCTGCTCATCGCCACCGACGTGGTCTACGTCGCGGACGACGCCAAGATCGGCTCCCCGTTCGCCGCCCTCGGCGCGACCCTCGACTCCGGCGGCCACGTGCTCTTCGTCGAACGCCTCGGCACGCACGCCACCCTCGATCTCATCTACACCGGCCGCATGCTGACCGGTGAGGAGGCGGTACGCGCCGGGCTCTTCTCACGGGTGGTCCCGGCATCCGAGATCCAGGATGCCACCGGGCTCGCCGCCCGTCGCGCGGCGGCCGGGCCCACCGAGGCGTTCCGCGCCAGCAAGCGCATCGTGACGGCCGTCCGTGACGAGCGGCTGGGCCTCTGGGAGGCGATGGCGCTCGAGAACCGCGCGCAGACGGCCCTCGCCCGCACCGACGACTACCGCGAGGGCTTCGCGGCGTTCCAGGCGAAGCGCGCGCCGGAGTTCACGGGGCGGTGAGGTCGACGGCGCGGGACATGTCCCCCTGCGTGCGCATTCCGGGGGTCGAGACGGCCCGGAGTGGGACATGTCGTCGCACCGACCCCACAGTCCATGTCCCGAGTCGTGCGACAGAGCGGTATCGGGGCTGCACGGAGTGGGGCATGAGCCGGCCGGCCCGCCGATCTGGGCGAGGCCCGGTTCGCCGCGCGACCCCCGGCCGCCGTTGATGGTGAGATCGCCTCATGTCGATCGATGAACAAGACGAACTCGCCCGGTTGCGTCGCCGGGCCTACTCTCCGACGGCTGACATCGCCTCCGACCCGCTCGCCCTGCAACGACTGATCGAGCTCGAGGCGCGGCCGGTCGCGGCGGAAACGGAACCCGCTCCGGTCGAGGGGGAACCCCTCATCCCCGCTCGTGAGCCGGCACCGGATGTCGCTCCCGCCCCGCCGCGCTTCTCCCTGCCGCGCCCGCGTCGATCGACGGTCGTGCTCCTGGGAGCGGCGGCCCTCGTCGTCGCAACCCTGGTCACGGCCCTGACCCTCGTCCAGCGCGTGCAGACCGACCCTCTGCAGACCGGTGCGACGCAGATCGCACGGCTGCCGGCCGATCCGACTTTCGACGTCCCCTCCACGCTGGCACGGGGCGTCACCGGCGAGGTCACCGCCTACGAGGAGTTCGAGGGTTTCCGGGCGGTGACCCTGCCCTCGTATCAGGATCCGGGGGGAACGGCGCGCTGCATGACGCTCTGGCAGCCCGCGTTGCTCGACACGAGCGGCGGGTCCGGCTTCTCCTACAACGGGGATTACTTCGTGATGAGCGTCTGTGGCGCCGGTGTCTTTCCGCCGGCCTCGACGATGCTGCTTCGGGACGAGACACCCGAGCGCGAGCAGACGAATTTCCCCGCGGGCACCGCCCTGCAGTTCGTGTACGACGAGGAGAACGACGAGGTCGTCGTCTTCCGAGGCTGACCCCACCGCTCGCCCGCCCCGCGGCCGTTTGCTCGTCCCGCCGGTGCTCGCCCGCCGCTTGCCCGCCCCGCATCCGCCTGCTCGGTGCCCTCGCGGCGGCGTCCTGCTGATACCCGGATCGCCGCGCGCAGCCGATTCGTCCGCGAGATGCCTTCTCGCTGTGCAGAGACCCCGGAGACACGACGATGCCCCGGCACCGGGCCGGGGCATCGTTCGCGCAGCGAGGGGGTCAGGCGGTGTTCGTCACCGCGAACTGCACCGAACCCTGGGGGTCGATCTGCGCGTCGAGCACGCGGTCGTCGAGGACGGCCGCGGCGTCGGTGTCGAGGAAGACCCGCGCGCCGGCGTTCTCCACGACGGTGTCGGCCGGTTCGGGGGAGTCGACGACCGAGAGCGCGAACTGCGACTCGGGCGATCCGGCTCCGGCGATGCGTACGCCGCCCTGGGCGGCATCCGGGAACTGGGCGGTGATGGTCTTGACGGCGGTCGTGGCCTCTTCGGTGAGCGTCAGCATGGGTGACTCTCCTTTTCTGATCGACGACAGGAGCCAGCCACGATGCCGAGAATGGCAGCGGCTCTCAACTCCTCGCGGCCATTGCCAGGGGTTTCCCACCGTCCGCTCAGGCGTCAGGGAAGCAGCCCCGCCCGCCGCGCGCGGGTCACGGCGGCGTGCCGGGTGGAGGCGTCGAGTTTCGCCATCGCCGAGGCCAGGTACGACTTCACCGTGGTCTCGCGAAGACCGAGGGATGCCGCGATCTCGCCGTTCGTCGACCCCACGGCCGCGCACGCCAACACATCGGTCTCGCGCCGTGAGAGGTGCAGGTCCGAATCGACGGCGGCGGCCGGTGCGTCGCCGGTGAGCGCGGCGAGGCGCGCCTCGATGTCTTCGAGGCGGCGGCGCACGTCCGCGTCGCCGACGGTCGCGGCGATGCTGCGCAGCTGCGCGTAGCTCTCCCGGATCTCTTCGCGCGCTCCGGCGCCGAGGCCGCCCTCGACGGTCGGAGCCGCCGAGAGTCGTCGCTCCACCTCCGCGCGCACGCGCAGCTCGGCGCCGAGCTCGCCGGCGACGTCGAACGCCGGTCGCGCCTGCGCGTCGCTGATCGGCGTCTGCGTCCACGAGCCGCAGTACAGCACGCCGCGGGCCGCGCCTGCGACGAGCACGGGTACGGCGAACAGCGTCGCGATGCCCTCACCGAGGATGGCGCGGTCGTAGTCGTGGGTGATCGTGCGGGAGGTGCGGTAGTCCAGCGTCATCCGCGGACGACGCTCGATGAGCGCGCGTCCGCCGAGGCCGCGGGACTCGTGCACCACGAGGCCCTCGATGCTCCGCGTACGCGCGCCCACGACGGTCGTGACGTGAACGGCCCCGTCGTGCTCGAGGCCACCGAAGGCGACGGGGAAATGCGTACGCCGGGCGAGCTCGGCCACGGCGTGCGAGATCAGGCTCGTGTCGTCTCGAAGAGTGGATGGTGCTCCCACGCACTACCTACTTCCGGGGGTGACGGCCTCATCGCCGCGTTTCGTAGCGTCGACCCTACCACCGGGAGCGTTTTCACAGCCCGGTCATACCCCCCTTTCGGCGCAGTGCAGCGCCGGACTCATGAGGCAAGGAGGCCACATGACGGATCGTCGCATCGACGGTGCCCCCACGGGCGGCGTCGACTACATCGCGGTCGAGGAGTCCGCACCGTTCCAGGAATTGAAGCGGCGCCAGCGCAGCTTCGTCTTCCCGTTGGCGGTGGCGTTCCTCGTCTGGTACTTCGTCTACGTTCTGCTGTCGTCGTTCGCGCCGGACTTCATGGCCCAGCCGGTATCGGGCGCGATCACCGTAGGGCTGCTGTTCGGGCTCGGTCAGTTCGTCACCACGTTCGCCATCACCATGGGCTACGTCGCGTACGCCAACCGTCGACTCGACCCCGGAGCGCAGCAGTTGCGCGAGGAGCTCGAGCGGACTGAGGGGGGTCGGTCGTGAACGACGTGCTCACCCAGCTCGACGCGGCCGCACAGACGGTCGAGAACAACCCCGTGCTGAACATCTCGATCTTCGGCGCGTTCGTCGCCGTGACGTTGTTCATCGTCATCCGGGCCAGCCGCAACAGCAAGACCGCCGCCGACTACTACGCCGCCGGTCGGTCTTTCACCGGTCCGCAGAACGGCTTCGCGATCGCCGGCGACTACCTCTCGGCGGCGTCGTTCCTCGGCATCGTCGGAGCGATCGCGATCAACGGCTACGACGGCTTCCTCTACTCCATCGGGTTCCTCGTGGCGTGGCTGGTCGCGCTGCTGCTGGTGGCGGAGCTCATGCGCAACACCGGCAAGTTCACGATGGCCGACGTGCTGTCGTTCCGCCTCAAGGAGCGGCCGGTGCGGATGGCCGCCGCCATCACGACGCTCGCGGTGTGCTTCTTCTACCTCCTCGCGCAGATGGCCGGTGCCGGTGGCCTGGTGTCGCTGCTCCTCGGGATCACCGAACGCGTGGGCCAGTCGATCGTCGTCGGGGTGGTCGGCATCCTGATGATCGTGTACGTGCTCATCGGCGGCATGAAGGGAACGACCTGGGTGCAGATCGTCAAGGCGTTCCTGCTCATCGGCGGGGCGCTGGTCATGACGGTGTGGGTGCTGGCGATCAACGGCTTCAACCTCAACACACTCCTCGAGAGCGCTGTCGCGGCGTCGCCGAAGGGGGAGGCGATTCTGGCGCCGGGCCTGCAGTACGGCAAGAATCCGTGGGACTTCATCTCGCTCGCTCTCGCGCTCGTGCTCGGCACCGCGGGTCTTCCGCACGTGCTGATGCGCTTCTACACCGTGCCGACCGCCAAGGAGGCGCGGCGCTCGGTCGTGTGGGCGATCTGGCTCATCGGGCTCTTCTACATCCTCACCCTTGTGCTGGGCTACGGCGCCGGTGCTCTCGTGGGGTCGGAGGCGATCCTCGCCGCTCCCGGCGGCGTCAACGCGGCGGCACCCCTGCTCGCCCTCGCCCTCGGCGGTCCGCTGCTGCTCGGTTTCATCTCGGCGGTGGCGTTCGCGACCATCCTCGCGGTGGTGGCGGGTCTGACGATCACCGCCGCAGCCTCGTTCGCGCACGACATCTACGCCAACGTGATGAAGAAGGGCGACGTCCCTCCCGACGGCGAGGTCAAGGTCGCCCGCCGCACCGTGATCGTCATCGGCGTGCTGGCGATCCTCGGCGGCATCGGCGTGCAGGGGCAGAACGTGGCGTTCCTCGTGGCCCTCGCCTTCGCCGTGGCGGCTTCGGCCAACCTGCCGACCATCTTGTTCTCGCTGTTCTGGCGCAGGTTCACCACGCGCGGCGCGGTCTGGAGCATGTACGGCGGTCTCGGGTCGGCCCTCGTGCTGATCTTCCTCTCGCCCGTGTTCTGGGGCACGCCCACCAGCGTGTTCGCCGATACCGGGGTGGCGATCTGGCCGCTGAACAACCCCGGCATCGTGTCGATCCCGCTCGGGTTCTTCCTCGGCTGGCTCGGCTCGGTCACCTCTCGCACCGCAGAGGACCCGCGCAAGGCCGCCGAGATGGACGTCCGCTCGCTCACCGGCTTCGGCGCAGAGAAGGCGTCGAACCACTGACGACACCCGGTGCCCGGCTCCGCATTCGCGGGGCCGGGCACCATCGCGCGTGGGGGCCGGCGCGCGAGCGTCGCGCGACTCATCGCTGACGTCGGCGTACGTGGAATCCGAGTGGGTCGGCCGTCACCCTCCGGTGCGTAGCCCGTCCCCGAGCACCGTCTCGTCCTCGAGCGAGAGCAGGAACTCCTTCACCTCGGGGTGGCCCCCGTACTCGCCGATCGACCCGTCGGCGCGCACGACCCGGTGCACCGGCACGACGATCGAGAACGGACTCGACGCGCACGCGGTGCCCACGGCTCGCGCCGCGCGAGGCGCCCCGGCCATCGCGGCGACCTCGCCGTACGAGGCGACCTCCCCGTACGGGATCTGTTGCGACGCCTCGAGCGCGTCGCGCGTGAACCCGCGCACCAGACGCCAATCGAGCGGCACCTCGAATGACCGGCGCGCGCCGTCGAAGTACTCGTCGAGTTGACGGGCGAGGTCGTCGCCGGGGGAGGGGTCGGGGTCGGGCAGCACCCCCAGTCGCTGGGCGATCTGTGCACGGGCGATGTCGATGCCGTCGTGGGCGACCTGCAGGCACACGAGGGCGTCGTCGACGAAGGTGAGGAGGACCGGCCCGACGGGGCTGTCGTACTCGGTGCTGGTGACTCTGTTCATGGGCCCATCTTCACGAGGCGCGAACTCCGACGCCCGGGGCGTTCGGGCGATCGGTGGAGGATGCCGGTGACCTGCCCGCTGGGGAGGAACCGCCCGATGGGGCGGCGTGTCGCCGATTACCGCGAAACTCGCGCCCACTGCAAGGGATCCACAGGTGCCCGGCTTAGTCTGGCAGGTGTGTGGCGAGCTGAGGACGGTGCCGTGAGCGGTATCGACGGAGACGAGACGGGTTCGTCCGTCGATCCGGGCGAGCTGCGATTGTCGGAGCCCGGCATCGTGGTCCGCCACGTCGCCGACCCCGAGCGCGACCGCATTCGCGCGGAGGCGGCCGCCCTGGGCGGACGATCGACCCTGCTGCGTTTCGACGACGCGCGCGACGCCGGGATCGACATCACCAAGGCGCACCCGGGCTCGCTCCCGCAGTTCATCACGGGTCGCGCGACCATGCTGTCCAACCTCTTCCGCGACGAGGTGGCGCTGCGCACGGCACGCCTGGCCGCCGAGCGCATCACCGCGAAGAACGTGGAGCTGCGCACCGCGCGCGGTCTCGAGCCGGTGCACCTCGCCGTGGGCCTCTCGGCGTGGAAGATCGGGGGAGTGGAGTGGTCGGCCCCCGTGCTGCTGCGCCCGCTGGCCATCCGCCGTCATCACGGCGACTTCGAGCTGAAGCTGCACGGCGCGTTCGTGATGAACCCCGAACTCGCCCGCGCATTCCGTACGCACCTCGGCATCCAGATCGACAGTGCGGCCCTGGCCGGCCTCGCCTACGACCAAGGTGTGTTCAAGCCGCAGCCGGTCATCGACCACATCCGCCGTCTGACCACGCACGTGCCGACCTTCGTCGTGCACCCGCGTCTGGTGATCTCGTCGTTCGCCGATGTCGCCTCGGGCATGGCCCGTGACACCCACCATCTCGACGACCCGCTGCTGAACGCCCTCGCCGGGCACCACGACGACCGCGCACGGGTCACGGTGCGCCGCGACGACCCCGTGATCGTGAGCCCCGACGAGCGGACCCCCGCGGCCGACACGCTGCTGCTCGACGCCGACGCCGAGCAGGAGCGCGTGCTCGCCCGCATCGGCGCCGGCCACTCGCTCGCCGTGCACACCCTGCCCGGCACGGGCGGCACCCAGACCGTGATCAATGCGGTCGGTCAGCTCGTCCGCGACAACAAGCGCGTGCTGGTCGTGAGCGCGCGCCGGTCGACGCTCGATGGCATCCGCCACCGTCTCGCCGGCGTCGGCCTCACCGGTCTCGCCGTCTCGCCGGGCCACGTGCGCCGCGACCTCATCCGCGCGATCAGCCGCAACGAGAAGGCCGAGCAGCCGAAGGTCGCCGAGATCGACGACGCGCTGGTGCGGTTGCGCACGGTCCTTCGCGACTACCGCTCAGCGGTGACCGAGCCGCACCTGGCACTGGGTGTCTCGGCCCTCGACGTACTGCGCGCGCTCACCTCGCTGGCATCCGTTTCCCCTGCCCCCTCGACCGAGGCGCGGTTCGACCTCGCCACGCTCGAGAAGCTCGCCGGGCGACGGGATGCCGCCGCCCGGGCCCTCGCGATGGCCGCTCGCCTGGGGGAGTTCCGGTTCGGACCCGACGATTCGCCCTGGTACGGCGTCAGCTTCACACGCACCGAAGACGCTCGTGCCGCGCACGACCTCGCAGGAAAGCTCCACGCCCACGAGGTGCCGCGTCTGCTCGAGCGCGGATACGAGCTGATCGCCAAGACGCGGATGCGTCCTTTCCAGACCGTGTCGGAGCTGGGCGCTTACCTCAAACTGCTGCAGGGCATCCGCGAGTCGCTCGATCGCTTCAGTCCCACGGTCTTCGAGCGCCCGCTCGGCGAGTTGATCGACGCGCACTCGCCGCGCCGTGACGCGTCGCCGATGAGCGGGCCCAACCGCCGTCGCCTCAAGCGCCTGTCGAAGGAGTACGTGCGTCCGGGCGTCCACGTGCCCGACATGTACGAGGCGCTGGTGCGCATCCAGCAGCAGCGCACCGAGTGGCAGCGCGTGGTCGAAGCCGGCGTTGCGCCCGAGGTGCCCCTGGGACTGGCCGACGTCCACGTCGCCTGGCAGCGCACCGACGCCCTGCTCGGAGAACTCGATCAGATCCTCGGCCGTCAGGGCTCCGAGCGCCTGACGACGCTGCCGGTTCAACGCCTCGTGCGGACGCTGGCAGGGCTCGCCGCCGAGTCGACGTTCTTCGACAACCTCGTCGAGCGCGCGCAGTTGCGCTCGGAACTCGCCCGCCTCGGGCTCGAACAGCTGCTCGTCGAACTCTCGGTGCGCCATGTGCCCGAGGAACGGGTCGGCGCCGAGCTGGAGTTCGCGTGGTGGCAGTCGGCACTCGAGCACGTGCTCCGCACCGACCGGGCGCTGCTGGGCGCGAACACGAGCGTCGTCGACAGGCTCGAGCGCGACTTCCGTCTCGTCGACGAGGCGCATGCCGCGGCGGCGGGTCCGTTGCTGGCGGCGCACCTGGCGACGCAGTGGCGCATCGGCATCGTCGATCACGCCGATGAGGCGGCCGCCCTCAAGCGCGCCCTCAAAGACGGCCTGCACACCGCGCAGGAGATCTCGGATGCCGCGCCCATCCTGCTGCGCACACTCGCGCCCGTGTGGCTCGCCTCGCCCTATGAAGTCCCCGACGTGCCGCAGGATCTGGCCTTCGACGTCGTGATCATCGCGGATGCCGCGGCCCTCTGCCTCGCCGAGGCCGCGCCGGCGCTTCGCCGGGCCCGCCAGGTCGTGCTGTTCGGCGACCCGGTCGTGCAGAAGCCCACGCCCTTCCATGTGAGCGCGTCGATCATCCCCGCACCCGACGACACCGACGAGGTGCCGTTCGACGAGACCTCCGTCTTTGAGCGCATCGCCGAGCTGCTGCCGGTCGAGACGCTCACCCGCAGCTACCGCGCCGGTGGCGAAGACCTCTCTCAGTTGGTGAACGACGCGTTCTACGGCGGCGAGATCGTGTCGTTGCCGTGGGCGGGGTCCTACCTCGGACGCGGCAGCCTGAGCGTCGACTACGTCGAGGGCGGCGTCGGTGCCCCTGACCCCGTGAGCGGTGCGGTTGAGAGTCCCGATGCCGAAGTCGCCCGCGTCGTGACGCTCGTCGTGGAGCACGCGGTCAACCGCGCGTCCGAGTCGCTCATGGTCGTCACCGCCAGCCGTCGGCACGCCGAGCGTGTGCGGGCCTCGGTCGTGGCCGCTCTGGCGGGCCGGTCCGATGTGGCGGAGTTCGTCTCGCGGGATGCCGCGGAGCCCTTCGCCGTGCTGACCCTCGAGGAGTCGGTGGCCGAGAGCCGCGACCGCGTGGTGTTCTCGCTCGGCTTCGGCCTCACCCGCCATGGACGCGTGCTCAGCGACTTCGGCGACCTGTCGACCCCTGACGGGGAGCGCCTGCTGACGGTCGGCATGACCCGCGCGCGCCGCTCGATGGTGATCGTGTCGTCGATCCGTCCGTCGGCGTTCGACGACGGCCGCCTCGAGCATGGTGCGGCGACTCTCATGGGCATCCTCGGCAACCTCGCCTCGCGCGGCCGCGAGAGCCGTCTCGAAGACCTCGCCGACCCGCTCACCCGCGCCTTGGCGCGCGAGCTCCGCCGCCTCGGCGTCGAGGTCGACGTCGACTATCGAGGCCTGCTACCGCTCGTCGCGCGTTACAAGGGCAAGGCCGTCGTCGCCGAGAGCGATCCCGAGACGATCGGGGAGTCGCTGCGCGAGACGCTCCGGTTGCGCCCGCAGATCCTCCGACGCTTGGGCTGGCACTACGTCCGCGTGCACGCGTTCGACCTCTACAGCGACCCCGCGGGGGTTGCGTCGCGGATCGCCGAACTGCTGGGAGCGGCGCCCGACGCAGGCGCGCCCGAGTCGACGACCGAGCCCCTCGACCTGCCCGGTTGATCGTCCGATGACCGATTCTCCGGATGCCGCCGGGGGCGACGTCGAGCCTGTCGTCCCACTCCGTTCGACAGGGTCAGGGGGATCCGCCGTCCCCGCCTCGGCGGAGGGTGAGCGTGTCGACGCTCGCGGTGTCCCCGGTACGCCCGAGGTGACTGCGCCCGTCGAAGCCTTCGGTACCCGCACGGCGCCGCCCGCGCGTCAGCCCGTCGTCCGCGTGCGCGGCTCGCGGCGCGCCCGGCTGCTTCCCGCACCGGGCACGACGGCCGAGCCGGCTCCCGCCGACGACCGCGAACGGGGTCGGGGGTCCAAGCCGGTGGCATCCGGTCCGAACGACGACCGCATGCTCGGCGACGTCCCGCCCCATTACTGAGGTCTCATGACCGACGGCGCCCGCGCCGGAGACGACTCCGGTCGCGGACGCCGTCGAACATCACAGCTTGTTCTGGCGCTCCAGCAGGTCGCGGATCTGCACCAGCAGTTCCTGCTCGGTCGGCAGCTTGGGCTCATCGGATGCCGCGGCGGCCACGCCGGCGCGTGCGGCGGCGCGGGCCTTCCAGTGGTTCATCGGGTAGACGAAGACGAAGTAGACCACCACGGCAACGGCGAGGAAGCTTATGACGGCGGTGAGCAGACCGCCGAGTGGGAAAACCACCTCCTGGCCGTAGATGCCGGTGAAGCTCGGTCCGAACTCGCCGTTCTCGTTCGGCACGTAGAAGATCTCGATCAACGGGTTGATGAGCGCCGTGACGATCGCGTTGACCACCGCGGTGAACGCCGCTCCGATGACGACCGCGACCGCGAGGTCGATGACGTTTCCGCGGAGAATGAACTCCTTGAATCCTTTGATCATGCGCTGGCTCCCCTTCTGCCGCGCCGACCGGGGCTCAGGAGGCCGAGGACGGGGCGGACGCCTTCGTTTCCGACTTCGATGATGTCGTGGATGACGACGAGTCGCCACTGCTTGCGCCCGAAGAGCTCGACGACGACGATGCGCGCGAGTCGGTGCGGTAGAAGCCCGAGCCGTTGAACGTCACGCCGATCGACCCGTACTGCTTGCGCACCTCGCCGCCGCACTCGGGGCACTCGGTGAGGGCGGCGTCCGTGAAGGACTGCACGGTGTCGAAGCGGTGGCCGCACTGCTTGCAGGCGTAGGAATAGGTGGGCATGGTGTTCCTTCGGGTGTTCAGGCGGCGGGGTCCACGATCGACACCGTGCGCGTGGGGGTGACCACGCCGGTGACCGGCTGGTCGTGCACGTCGCGCGGCACGTCGTCGACGAACTCGGAGTCGAAGATGACCGCGTACACCGGCGGGCACTTCTCCATCGAGCCGAGGGTCTTGTCGAAGTAGCCACGGCCCCAGCCCAGGCGCATCCCGCGCTGGTCGACGGCGGCGGCGGGGATGACGAGCAGATCGACGTCGTTGACCGCGATCGGTCCGAGCACGTCGCCGACGGGCTCGGGCAACCCGAACAGGCCCTCGGCGATCTCGGCGTCGGGCGTGGCGACGCTCCAGTCGAGCAGGCCGTCCTCCCGCGTGATGGGAAGCAGCACCCGGATGCCGCGGGCGACCGCGTCGGCGACGAAGGCGTGCGTGCCCGGCTCGGTCGGTGTCGACAGGAAGCACGAGATGCTCCGGGCGCCGAGGCGTTCGACGAGGGCGTCGAGCTGGGCTTTCACCCCTGCCTCAGCCACCTCACGGGCGTGTGCGGACACCGTCTGCCGACGTTCGCGCAGGTCGGCGCGAAGCGCGCGTTTGGCCTGCTCGATGCGGTCCGCCATGCCGCTCAGTCTACGTGCGCACGTGTTACAGCAGCGTCATCGGTCACCGCTAAGGTATGCCCATGCCTCATAAGCCCTTCAAGGCCGTCATCCCGGCCGCCGGTCTCGGTACTCGCTTCCTCCCCGCCACGAAGGCGATGCCCAAAGAGATGCTCCCCGTCGTCGACAAGCCGGCGATCCAGTACGTCGTCGAAGAGGCCACCCACGCGGGCATCGATGACGTCCTGATCATCATCGGCCGCAACAAGAACAACATCGCCAACCACTTCGACTCCATGCCCGAGCTCGAGGCGAAGCTGCGCGAGAAGGGCGACGACGACAAGCTCGCCAAGGTCGAGCACTCGTCCGACCTGGCCGACATCCACCTGGTCCGTCAGGGGGAGCCGCGCGGCCTCGGACACGCCGTGCTGCGTGCGCGCGCGCACGTGGGCGACCACCCGTTCGCCGTGCTTCTCGGCGACGACCTCATCGACGAGCGTGACCCCCTCCTCACCAAGATGATGGAGGAGTACGACAAGCGCGGCGCCACCGTGATCGCGCTCATGGAGGTCGACCCCGAGCACATCCACCTCTACGGTGTCGCTGCCGTCGAGCCCACCGATGAAGACGGTGTCGTCAAGGTCACCAAGCTCGTCGAGAAGCCCAAGGCCGAAGACGCCCCCTCCAACCTCGCGATCATCGGCCGCTACGTGCTCGGCCCCGACGTGTTCGGCGTCCTGGAGCACACGGAGCCCGGCAAGGGCGGCGAGATCCAGCTGACCGACGCGCTCGAAGAACTCGCGACCGGCGGCGGAGACGGCGGCGGCGTGTACGGCGTGGTGTTCCGCGGCCGTCGTTACGACACGGGTGACCGGGTCGACTACATCAAGGCCATCGTGCAGCTCGCGGCCGACCGTGACGACCTGGGTCCGGCCCTGCGTCCGTGGTTCAAGGAGTTCGCGCAGGGTCTGTGACCCCGCCCGCTTCCATGGATCTCTCCGTCCCACGGCGGCACGGCGAGGTGTCGATACGCCTCATCCGCAATCGTGACGCGCGCGTCCTTCAGCAGCAGCTGACCGACAACCGCTCGTGGTTGCGCCGCTGGGAGGCGACGAGCCCCGACGGCCCGGTGTCGTTCGACATGCGCCTCGGGATACGGCGGCTTCTACAGCAGTACCGAGACGGCCTCGGCGTCCCCTTCGTCATGGAGTGGAACGACGAGGTCGCCGGTCAGCTGAACGTCTGGGGTGTCTCGCGAGGGTCCCTCGCCTCGGCCACGATCGGGTACTGGGTGGCCGAGGCGTACGCCGGTCGCAGCATCACGACCGTCTCCGTCGCGATGGCGACCGACGTCTGCTTCACCGCCCTGAATCTGCACCGGGTCGAAATCTGCATCCGCCCTGAGAACCACGCGAGTCTGCGCGTGGTCGAGAAGCTCGGCTTCCGGTACGAGGGACTGCGTCGGCGGTACATCCACATCGACGGGGACTGGCGCGACCACTACTCCTTCGCGCTCGTGCGCGAAGAAGTGCCCTACGGCGTGCTCGATCGCTGGAACCGCGGCCAGGTGCCCCCCGACGCGGCGCGCGTGCCTCCGTCCGACCGCATCTGAGCGTTCTTGCGCGCGGATGGCCGGATGGTCCCGACGACACGCGGAGGGATGCCGCTCTGTGATCGCTCGGTGACCTAGCTTTGTCCCATGGGTGGGCAGGTTCTGAGCGGTGGCGTGATCGTCTTCGTCGCGGTCGCGTTGTGGTTGGTCTACCTGTTGCCGTCGTGGCAGAGCCGGCACCGTTTCACGTCCGCCGAGCGCAACGCCGTCCGCCTCAACCAGGCCCTCCGGGTGCTCGCCGAGACCGCCGAGGCCCCGCGTGAGGTGCAGCTCGAGCTGACCGCCCGCACGGCCCATCAGCAGCAGAAGCTCGCGCGACAGGTGCAAGCCGACAAGGCGCGCACCGAACTCGCGGCGGCGAAAGCGCGTCTCGAGGTCGCCCGGCTCGAGGGCGCTCGCGAGCGTGACCTCGTCAGAGAGCAGCGTGCGGCAGCGGTCGAGGTGGCTCGTGCCGAGCGTGCTGCCGCGCTCGAGGTCGCTCGCGCCGAGCGTGCCGCGGCCCTCGAAGTCGCCCGCGCCGAGCAGGCCGCGGCCCTCGAGAAGACGCGGGCGCAGAAGGCCGCCGCGCTCGAACGCGCTCACGCCGAACGTCAGGCGGTCGAGGTCCGGCCGGAGGCCCGCCGCGCGCAGGCTCGCCGCCGCTTCCGCCGCGCCGTCGCTCTTGTCGCTCTCGCCGGAGTCGTCGCGGCCGTGATCGGCATCGTGCAGGTCGTCGGGGGAGCGGCTCCGCTGCTCCTGGTGACGGGCGCCGCCGTCATCGTGGCATCCCTCGTCGTCCTCCGGCGGGTCACGGTCATCGCCGCGCGCCGCGCGGTGCGCCCTGCCGAAGTGTCCGTCACCCGTTCCGTCGTCCCTGAGCTGCAGGACGTGCCGCTCGTGCCGACGCCGCGCCCCACGTGGACGCCCCGGGAACTTCCCCGGCCCCTCGTCGCGTCGGCCGGCTCGCGTGCGGCCGCCGTCGTCGACGAGCAGATGGCCCGCGAGGCGCTGCGTGCAGCCGCCCGTGAGGAAGCCGCTCGGGAGATCGCCGCCGAGCAGGCGCCGACCCCGATCGAGACGGTGCGTCCGGCCGCCGCCGCTCCCTCGCCGTACGCGGCCATGGGCTACGTCGACGACAGCGAGATCGAGGACCACGTGCGCCACCTCCTCGAGCGTCGCGCGTCGGGCCAGTAACACACCCCTTGGGGCTGGCCTTGGTGGCAGCGTCGCGGCTTCAGGCCTCCGACCACTGGCCCCAGGCGACTGCCGGTCACCCGGCTCACCGTGGCGTCTCGGCGCGGGGGAAGGGGCTCGCCGGAACGCTCCCTCGGGAACGCGGTGCGACGCGCCCGACGTGCAGGCGCGTCGGGTGGCGCGCGGGCGCCGTGATAGTGTTTACGAGGTTTCCGGGCCTGTGGCGCAGTTGGTAGCGCGCCTCGTTCGCATCGAGGAGGTCAGGGGTTCGAATCCCCTCAGGTCCACCAATTCGTCTCTGAGACGAGCGGCTGCTCCGCATCTGTCGAACACGGCGCCCCGCCTCATGGCGGGGCGCCGTCGTTCATTCACGCTTCTCCCACGCCGGCCACCACATCGCTGCGACCCGCCTGTGGCTTCGGCGTCCAGTCCTCCGGTTTGCTGCTCACGGGGCCTTCGTCGTCTCGGTGCGCTTCCGGACGAGCTGAGACGCACGACGCATTCTTCTCGGTGCTCGCGATCGTCGGAATCGCTGCCGGCGTTCTTTTCATCGTGTTCTCGCCACTCATCCGGCGCTCGCTCGCGGCCACCGGCTTCGGAGAGATCATCTAATGACCGTCTGATCGCGCGCGCAGTGTGCGCCGCACGTGCGCGGCCTGAACGATCAGGCACCGTTGTCACCCTCGGGGGAGGGGGCGTCGGGGGAAAGGGCGGGATGACGTGTGGGGTGAAGCCGAGCCGCAACTTTCCCTTTTGCAACGGAGGAGTCGGGAGGTCTCAGTCTTCGACGAGGTGGGGCCAGGTGGTCGCGAAGTAGGTCACGAACGGCTCCGCGAGTTTTTCCGCGCGGAGGTGCTCTCGTGTCACAGGGAACGACGGTGCGCGATAGCCGGCGTCGGCAATTGCCCGATGAGCGAAGGACTGGTCGGCGATGGCGCCTTTGCCGATGTAGGCCAGGTCGACCCCCTGGTCGAGTGCCCGCTGCACTGCTGCGGCGCTCGCCAGTTGTCCGGCTACACCGACGGCTGTTCCGTGGCGTGGCAGGTCGAGGAAGTGCTCGAGGAGTGTGCGGCTCCCCTCGGGAGCGTTCGCGGGGAGCTTGGCGACATCCCACAACGACAGGTCGAGGATGTCGATGTCTCCGCCGGCCAGGAGCTCGCGGACGAGCTCGACCATGTCCGCCAAGACCACTCCGTGACGTTCGACGGACAGCCTGAGTCCTACGTGAAAGTCCGGGCCGGTGATTTCCCGGATCGCGCGGACGACCTCCTTCGCGAAGCGGGCACGACCCGCAGAGTCGCTCCCGTACCCGTCCGTGCGGAGGTTGCTCGAGGCATCGAGGAACTGGCCGACCAGGTAGCCGTGGCCTCCGTGAACTTCGATACCGTCCATTCCGGCTTTCTCAGCCCGGGCGGCGGCCGTGGCGAAGTCTTCAACCGCTCGGTGCACCTCACCGGTCGTCATGCTTCTCGCCCCGGTCTGCGCATCGTCCCAGGGACCCACGACTTCCTGTCCGGAGAGTGTTCTCTCCGCTCGGACGCCTCCGTGATGGAGCTGCAGCGAGGAACGAGCACCCGCGGCGGACAGAGCGGCGGCAAGGCGCTCCAACCCGGGCAGGTGCTTGTCAGAGGAGACACCGAGCTGGCCTGGCCAGACCTGTCCGGCCGGGTGCACGTACGCGGCCGCCGTCTGCAGGAGGCCGAATCCTCCTTCAGCGCGGGCGCCCAGCCAGGCGAGCTCGTCTTCTGACAGCGTCCCGTCTGGGTTGCTCTGTTGGTTTGTCATGGGCGCGAGGACCAAACGATTGGGCAGAGTACGCCCGTTGCGCAGTCCCAGCGGGTCGGACAGATTAGTCATGCGGCTCCTGTCGGGTAGGAATTTGCCTTGCCGGGCAAACAGAACTGGTTTCCTGGTCGTGCGGGCGTATTCAGAGTGCCGAGCCCAGCGTGGCTTTCAGACGCTCGATTGCGTCCTCGTTGCGGGCGAAGTATGTCCACTGCCCGACGCGAGTGGTCTGTACGAGTCCGGCATCGGCGAGGGTAGCCATGAACTGGGAGGCTGTTGACTGAGATATCTCGCAGCGCTTCCTGATACTCGACACGCACACACCGAAGTGGGTTGCATCGACCTTTTGCTCCTCGAAGTTCGAGACGGGGTCGCGCAGCCACTGCAAGATCGCAAGCCGGTGGGGGTTTGACAGCGCACGCAACGCGACGAGCATGTCATCTTGCGGCAGCTCGGCCTTGGTGTCCTCATGGATGCTCACTCTCGAAATACTACTCCCGTATCGGCAAATCGCAATTTACCGATTTGATGCTACGGTTGGGGTCGTCCCCGAGGAAAGGAACGATCATGCCCGTCACCCCAGAAGCTGCAGCCGCAGTTCAGCGTTGGAGCTCCAGCCTGGCCGCCCTTCCGCCCTTGCTGCGCGGAGAACCGTCTGAGACGACGCTGGAGGCGGTCCGGAGCGCCTACGACGCGATCCTTGGGGCTCATCCCGCCCCCGGAGGAATCAGCATCCAAGAGATCGATATGGGAGGAGTGCCGGGGATCGTGGTGACCCCGGAGACCGTCGAGACGGGGCGCACGCTGTTTTACATCCATGGCGGCGCTTACATCGTCGGGAGCCCGGCGGGCTATCACGGACTTGCCGGGAACCTCGCGCTTCGCCTCAAAGCACGCGTGTTCCTCCCGCACTACCGGCTCGCTCCTGAGTTCCCGTTCCCGACGCCTCTCAATGACACAGTGAGCGCTTACCGGTGGCTGTTGGACCAGGGCCAGGACCCCGAGCATCTGATGGTCGCCGGAGACTCTGCCGGCGGCGCAATGACGGTCACCGTCATGACGAAGGCCCGCGACCTCGGCTTGAGCCTGCCTGCAGCGGGGGTGGCGTTCTCGCCCTGGGCGAATCTGGAACATACAGGTGCGTCGATGACGAACAGGGAAGGCCTCGACCCGCTGAACAGCAAGGAAGTCCTCGACCTTCTGGCGCGCTCATTCCTCGATGGGGAACTGCCCAACAACCCTGATGCGTCGCCGGTCTTTGCTGACGTTCGCGGCCTACCTCCGATCCTCGTCACCATTGGCGAAAGCGAATTGATGCTCAGCGACGCTATGCGCCTGGCCGTTCACCTCGCGGAGAATCGTGTGCGAGTGAGCCTTGATGTGTGGCCCGGAATGTTTCACGTCTGGCAGATGCACCACGACCAGCTGCCCGAAGCTCGACGGGCCCTCGACGACGCCGCCCGCTTCCTGCTCCAGGCGCTGCCCACCCGCTGAGTGCCCCCACGGGCCCGGTCGGTTCTGGAACCATTCTTCGCCCAGTTACCCGAGATCTGAGGTGGGCCTCCGGAACGGGTTCGGCGGCCAGCGGGCGTCATTTTCACCGGCACGCGTCCGCCGCCCATAAGTCGGTCGGCAAGCGCGTCGGAGTAGCTGGTTTCCGCGGAGCGATCGTTCTTAGGTTTGATTGCTCGATCGCGGCATCTTGCAATCGTTCGATGGCAGTTCGATAGCGCCTACGTCGAGCTCAAGTGAAATCTGTCAGAGGTCACGCAGGATCGCTCAGTCTTTCTGCCTTAGTCCGGTTGGGGTGGTGTCAAAGTGCTCGTTGATGGCGCGGCGGAGGCTGCTTGCGCCGGTGAATCCGCACAAGGCGGCGATTTCAAGAATGGAGCTGCTCGAGTTTTGCAGCAGGCCCAATGCTCTCTGGGCTCGACGTTGGCGGATCGTATACGCCGGCGTCGTCCGCTCACGAGCGAAGATCGCGTGCACGCCTCGCTCCGAGAGGTGGTGCTGGCGCGCGAGGAATGCCACGTTCAGCCGGGGGTTGTCGAGGTTATCCTCGATCGTGGTGAGCATCGCAGCATGTTGAGCACGCGAAGTCTGGACACGTCCAGCTCGCCCTGCCGCAGCTCCGAGGAGCGCACCCAGTAGCTCGATCTCGACGCGTTCCTCGCCAGCGAGCTCGCGCGCTCCGGCGGTGTTCCTGCTGAACACCAGGCGGCTCCACGTCCTCCCGATGACGTCGTCGATAGGGATTCTGGCGCTGAGCGCACTGTCGAGCTGTGCCTCGGTAAGTGGAAGCAGATCCCGAGGTATTCGCTGGATCGTCGATGCGTAGGGCCCGGCGTGCTCGAGCCGGTAAGGGCGATCCGAACGATATGCGATGCACCGGCCGGCGACCGCGTAGGTGCTCGTGCGGCCCTGGGTGAGGGTGGTTGCCCCTCGGGTTTGGAGTGCGACGAACACCATCGCTGGCGCGTCCGTACGCGCACGCTCGATCGTGCAGGCAGACGAGGCCACATTGGTGAGGGAGGTGTGCGTGCCCAGGCGCGTGCGCATGGTGCCGATGAAGTCGGGTGCAATGCGGGTGACCTCGACCGGCACGAAAGACCGACTGGCGAGGTCAGCCCAGCTGTCTTTGTCGCGCACGAGGATTTCGGGCATGTCTCATCGTCGGCTACCCGCGTTTCGAGCGCATCTCCGCGCGGCGACGACACTGTTGCCGCAGGCGTTCTTGTGCGGGATCTGCGCGATGGGCTGCGGTTTTTGCCTCTCTTGCTGCGTGCGACCGCTCCTACGATCGAAGCAGACCGGAGGAGACACGGATGAGTGAAACGATGCGAGTAGCTGCTGTGCAAGCCGAACCAGTGTGGTTCGACCTCGCAGCTACGACGGAGAAGACAGTTTCGATGATCGAGGAAGCGGCGGCGGCGGGCGTGGAGTTGCTCGCGTTCCCGGAGACATGGTTGCCCGGGTACCCGATCTTTCTCTGGTCGCACCCGGTGCCGGAACAACTGGCATTCATCGACCGCTACCACCGCAACTCGCCCCGGATCGACGGGCCGGAGCTCGCCCGCATCCGGGAAGCCGCTGCACGCAGAAAAGTGAGCGTGGTGCTGGGCTTCAGCGAACGTGACCAAGGATCGCTCTACATGTCACAGGCCATCATCAGTGCCGACGGGACGATCCTGCTCCACCGACGCAAGCTGAAGCCGACCCATGCCGAGCGGACCCTGTTCGGCGAGTCGGACGGGTCTGGGCTGCAGGTCGTCGACACACCTTTCGGTCGGATGGGCGCCCTCAACTGCTGGGAGCACATCCAACCCTTGGTGAAGTTCGCCTTGTATGCCCAGCACGAGCAGGTGCACGTCGCCGGCTGGCCGTGCTTCGGGATCTTCCAGGAACATCCCAGCCTGGGCGCGGAAGCGTGCCTGGCCGTGACCCGAACGTATGCCATCGAGGGCAGCGCATTCGTGCTCGCGTCGTGCCAGATGATCTCGGAAGAAGGCGCGCAACAGTTCCTGGTCAACGGATCGCCGTCGCCGATCATCGACGGCGGTGGCGGCTATGCACGCATCTTCGGTCCCGACGGTGGACCTCTCGGCGATCCCCTTCCGACGGACCAAGAGGGTTTCATCGTGGCGGACATCGATCTCGGTGCCATCGCGATGGCGAAGACCTTCGCTGATCCCGTGGGGCACTACAGCCGCCCCGACGTTTTCGGCTTCACCGTCGACCGGCGTCCCCGCCACGTCGCAGTCCTTACCGGAGAAGGCTCCGCCTTCTCGGGCGCGCTCGACCCGGAAGCCGCAGCGCCACCAGAGCTGATGCTCGCCTGACGGGAAAGTGACCTCCGTGACCGAAGGTGTCACACGGAATCGGGTCGATCTCTCCAGCTACCCCCTGCAGACCGGGGACGTCCTTCGGTCCGCGCCGAACAGGTGCAACGCGGGGGTGCTTCGGCACCCTGGTCCGCCTCACCGCGTAAGGTTCATGGCATACCCCCCGTGGGTATACGGTTACGGGAAGAGCGTTCACCGACGCGAGCAGGCCTTGTCATCTTGACTCAGGCCCACGTCCATCGGCGGGAGGAGGTCGTCATGAAAGTGATGAGCGAGCTCGTACGTCGGGGCTTCGGTGCGGCGCGGCTCGTCCTGGCCGTTCCCGTGGCTCTCGCCATCATCGCCGGGCTGCTGTCCATGCACGTGCTGACGGCTCCTCACGACCCCGCGCCCCACGACCCCGCGCACGGCACGGCGATCACGGCGATGAGCGCGGCGGGAACGAACCTCGACTCCCCGCTCGTTGGCGCGAGCCCGACGAGACCGGTAGCGGCCGAAGGGGGCGGTGCGGCCTGCTCTCCGGGCGAGTGCGACGACCCTTCGGGCATGCCAGATCATTCGATGTTGATGATGACGTGCGTGCTGGCGCTGCTCACCGCCCTGGTCATGGTGTTCGCCGCGGGTCTTCGGACATCCGGCACGCGCCCCCTGTGCACTCTGCGCCCTCCGCTACGGGTTCTGCTCGCCGCTCTGCGGCGGCCCCGCCCGCCCTCGCTGCTCGTCCTCTGCATCAGCCGGACCTGATTCCACGGCATCCCGACGACCGTCGTCGGCACGCTCGCTCCGCCCTCCTGGGCGATGAATCAGAACCCCACCGACTGAGCAGAATAGGACACACCTGATGCGTTTTCGTACCCTCACCGTAGCCGCCGGCACCGCGGCGACCCTTCTGGCGCTTTCCGGCTGCGCGCCCGCAGATGCAACAATGCCCGGCATGGACCACGGCTCCGGCGCCATGACGAGCACCGCTCCGTCGCAGAGCGCGGCAACGTGGAACGCGGCGGACGAGATGTTCGTGACGATGATGATCCCGCACCACGAGCAGGCCATCGAAATGGCCGATCAGATCCTCTCGAAAACCGGCGTCGACGGACGAGTGGTCACCATGGCAGAGGGGATCACGGCCGCCCAGGGGCCGGAGATCCGCACCATGCGCGGCTGGCTGGAGACATGGGGCGTCGCCGCCGCCGAGTCGTCGTCGGGAATGGAAGGTATGGCCGACGGCATGATGTCGGCCGACGACATGATTGCTCTGGACACAGCGACCGGAAACGACGCTGCCCGCCTGTTCCTGGACGGCATGATCGCGCACCACGAGGGCGCGGTGACGATGGCCGAATCGATCCTCGCCGAGGGGAAGGATCCCGACGTCGCCGCCCTCGCGCAGAACATCATCGACGGTCAGACAGCGGAGATCGCCGTCATGAGGGAGATCCGCGCCACCCTCTGAAGGGTCACAGTCTGACGTGGCCGCCCGGACGGGGGCCGAGGTGCCCATCTACAGCCCCTGTCCGGGAGCACCGCCCCCGTGCGACGACGGAAGGTCTCCGGTCACGCGTCCACGAGTCGTTCGGCGGTCATCACCGGGGGTGCTCACGGTGCCCCTCTCCTCTCATCAGCGAAGAAAGAGCTCATGACACTTCTACGCGGTATCTCTCCTCGATCGACCCCCACTCCTCACCCGGTCTCAGACGTAGGTATCCCCGTGAACGACGCGCGGGCTGACGACGCAAGCTCTCGATTGTGAGGGGCGACAGCGTGAAACTGAGCCGGCGCGGCTTCCTCGGAGTGGGCGTGGGCGCCGTTGCAGCTGTCGGATTGGCGTCGTGCACGCCGAGGGCGAACTGGGTTCGCCCTGACGGGCCCGAGGTGGAGGACCGAGAACGGCGCCGGAAGAACAGCGGCCGAGCGACCAGCGTTACGTTGACGGCAGCTCAGACGGTCTGGGACCTGGCGGGAAGCCCTGCGGCGACCTGGGCTTTCGATTCCGGCCCGGCGTCGGTGGTACGGCTGCGCGCCGGTGACACGGTGGCGGCGACCGTCCGCAATCGACTCGAGGCCGACTTGTCTGTTCACTGGCACGGCCTCGCGCTCCGCAACGACATGGACGGTGTCTCACCGCTCACTCAGCAGCCCATCGGTGCCGGTGGGGACTTCGAGTATCGGTTCCGCGCACCCGATCCAGGAACGTACTGGTTCCACTCTCACGTCGGCACGCAACTCGATCGCGGGTTGTACGGCGCGCTGATCATCGAGGATCCGTCCGAGCCGGGTGCATATGACGATGAATGGGTCATCGTTCTCGATGACTGGCTCGACGGTGTCACTGCGACACCGGACGGCGTCCTCGCGGACCTTTCCGCGGGAATGGGCAGCGGGGGAGGGATGGGCGACATGTTCATGCGGATGGGAAACACCCTGATGGGTGCCACGTCCGACCTGCTTGCCGGTGACGCCGGCGACGTCTTCTACCCGAATTATCTCGTGAACGGGAAACCCCCCACTGACCCCGCCCAGTTCGTCGCGAGGCCGGGGAGCCGGATCCGACTGCGGATCATCAACGCGGGCGGCGACACCGCTTTCCGCTTCGCTGTTGGTGGTCACTCGCTCACCGTCACCCACACTGACGGGTTTCCGGTGGATCCGACCGTGGTCGACAGCATCCTGCTGGGAATGGGTGAACGGTATGACGCGATCATCACTCTCGGCGATGGGGTGTTCCCCCTGGTCGCTTTCGCGGAGGGCAAACGCGACCGCGCATTCGCCCTGGTCCGAACGGGCGGAGGGGAGGCTCCCGCCGCCCCGGAAAGCATGTCCGAACTGAGTGGGGGTCGCGTGGGAGTCGCGGACTTCCTGACGGCTGCGTCGGGCGCGGGCCTTCCTGCGCGAGCGCCGGATCGCACCATCGCTCTGACATTGACGGGAGGGATGGAGAAATACGACTGGGGCATCGACGGCAAGCGTTTCGATATGGACCGACCACTCACCGCGGCGCACGAGGTTCGGGCCGGCGAGCGCGTTCAGCTCCAGGTCCCCAACAGCACCGACATGTGGCATCCCTTTCACCTGCACGGCCATACGTATCAGCACGCAAAGGGCGGCCCCCGAAAGGACACGTCGATCGTGCTGCCCCGGCAGACCCTCACGGTGGAATTCGACGCCGACAATCCCGGCGTCTGGCTCGCGCATTGCCATAACCTCTACCACGCGGAATCCGGCATGGCGACGGTGATCGGCTACCGCGCGTCGTAGCTCCCCGGTGGCCCGTGCGGGTGGGCTGCGCCATACGGCAAGACTTCCTCGGAAGTGCGTGACGCACCTCAAAGTGCGAGGCGGGGGGCGGGAGTAAACCCTGCGAGAGCGCGTTCTGGGAGGGGGACGGTCGGGACAACGCCCCGTCCGCGTTCAGAAGGAGAGACACAATGACGAAGATCGCCATCATCCTCGGCAGCACCCGCCCGGGCCGTAACGGTGAGGCTGTCGCCAGGTGGGTGGAGGAGATCGCCTCGCGTCGCACGGACGCCGAGTTCGAGCTCGTCGACCTTGCCGACTACCCGCTTCCCCACCTCGACGAGCCCGGCCCCGCCGCGTACGGCGCCTACCAGAACGAGCACACCAAGGCCTGGTCGGCGAGGATCGCCGCTTTCGACGGCTACGTCTTCGTCACGCCGGAGTACAACCACTCCACGTCGGGTGTGCTGAAGAACGCCCTCGACTACCTGTACAACGAGTGGAACAACAAGGCTGCCGCGTTCGTCAGCTACGGCGGCGTCGGAGGGGCGCGCGCGGTGGAACACCTCCGCCTCATCGCCTCCGAGCTGCAGCTCGCCACGGTGCGCGGCCAGGTCGCCATCTCGCTGATGACGGAGTTCGAGAACTTCTCGGTGTTCAAGCCGAACGACTACCTGCTGCCGCAGGTCGACACGATGCTCGACCAGCTCGTGTCGTGGTCGAAGGCGCTGCAGACCGTTCGGGCTGGCGTCGCTGCCGCGTAGCCCTCGAGTCGCCATCCGGCCGCGCGTACACCCGACGCGCCGCGGCCGGATGGCGGTACTCCACCGAACCCGTGGTTTTACGGTCCCGGGTACCGTGCGTCACGCGGTCCCGCCTCGGCCCGGAGCGACATCGCGGAGATGCGGGTCGACCGGTGCCGGCGGGGCAGCCTCAGTGAGGCAGGTCGTCCACGTGTTCTCGGAGCGTCCGCATCACGTCCTCGAGCGAGGCGAGCTGCTCCGGAGAGAGTGCCCGTGAGAAGACATCGCGAATCGCGTGAAGGTGTGGCGCCGAACCAGCGCGGAAGAGTTGTGCACCGACAGCGGTGAGCGCGATCTCCGCTCCCCGGCTATCGCCGGCGACGGGGTCGCGGTGAATGAGCCCCCGGCGCTCCATCCGACCCAGATGGTGCGAGAGCCTACTGCGCTCCCAGCCGATGTGTTCCGCGAGCAGGGACGAACGCATCCGCTTCTCCGGATGCTCCGAGAGCGCGAGCAGAACCCCGTAGTCGCCGGTGGACAGCCCGGCATCGTTCTGCAGGCGTGCGGCCACGACGTTCTTCACCTGTTCGGACGTCTCGATGAAGAGCCTCCAGGCCCGCAGCTCTGCGGCCGTGGGCGACTGCCGACGCCGCGGCGCGGACGGGGGAATACTCATGACCGACCCTTCGTTGACATGTCAACTACATCATCGCATGATTGACACATCAACAACATGGAGCGGGGAAAGAGAATGACCGGTCATCGGATCGAGTTGGGGCTGAACTCCTTCGGGGATATGGCGAGCGACGGTGGCCGGATGTTCAGCGACGCCGAGACGGTGCGCCTTCTCATCGACGAGGTGCAAGCGGCGGAGCGCGTGGGCCTCGACATCTTCAGCGTCGGCGAGCACTACCGCACCAACCAGGTGGACTCGGCCACGGCCGTGCTGCTGGCCGCCATGTCGGGTGTCACCAGCCGCATCCGCCTGGGGACGGCGGTCACGGTGCTCAGCACCAACGACCCCGTGCGCCTCTTCCACGAATTCTCGACCCTGGATGCCGCGTCGAACGGCCGCGCCGAACTGGTGCTGGGGCGAGCGTCGGCAACCGAGTCGTTCCCTCTCTTCGGCTACGACGTCGCCGAGTACGAGGCGCTCTTCGACGAGAAGCTCGACCTGTTCATGCAGCTCCAGAAGGGGGGACCGGTCACGTGGTCGGGGTCGACCCGACCGGCGCTCACCGGTCAGACTCTTCATCCTCGGATGCGGGAGGGTGGCATCCCCACGTGGATCGGTGTGGGCGGGACCCCGGACTCCGTCGTCCGGGCTGCGCGTCACGGGCTGCCGCTGATGATGGCGATCATCGGCGGGACCCCGCAACGCTTCAGCCGGAACGTCCAGCTCTACGAACGGGCGCTCGCGCAGTTCGGGCACGCGCCTCAGCCGATCGGCCAGCACTCGCTGGGGCTCGTCGCGCCAACCGACGAGGAAGCCCAGGACCTCTGGTGGGAGTGGTGGCAGCCCGTGGTGAAGACCATCGCGCGCGAGCGCGGCTTCTACGCTCCGACACGCGAGCGCTTCGCTCGCGAGCTCGACAGCGGTGCCCTGTTCGTGGGTTCACCCGAAACCGTCGCCACGAAGATCGCCACGATGGCTCGCGATCTGCATCTCAGCCGTTTCGACCTCAAGTACGACCTCATCGGGCTTCCCCGCGACGCCCGCGCACAGACCATCGACCTCCTCGGTCGCGAAGTAGCCCCTCTCCTCGATGAACTCCTCACGAAAGACGCACTCCATGCCTGACATCGAATTCGGACTCGACACGTTCGGCGACATCCCGGAAACCGATTCCGGGGCGCTCGCCACCCATCCCGAAGCCATCCGCCAAGTCGTCGCCGAAGCCGTTCTCGCCGATCAGCTCGGCGTCGACGTCTTCGCGGTCGGAGAGCACCACCGGCCCGAGTACGCCATCTCGACCCCGGAGACGGTGCTCGCCGGCATCGCCACCCAGACCAGTCGCATCCGTCTGGCCTCGGGTGTCACGGTGCTCAGCTCCGATGACCCCGTGCGCGTCTTCCAGCGCTTCGCCACGGTCGATGCGCTCTCGAACGGCCGCGCCGAGGTCATCCTCGGACGCGGATCCTTCACCGAGTCGTTCCCCCTCTTCGGTTACGACCTCAGCGACTACGACACCCTCTTCGAGGAGAAGATCGAACTCTTCTCGCAGCTGCTGTCCGAGACGCCCGTCACCTGGAGCGGCACCACGCGTCCCGCGTTGACGAACGCCGATGTCTTCCCCAAGACGGCGTCCGGATTGTCGACCTGGGTCGGGGTGGGTGGATCACCGCAGTCGGTCATCCGTACCGCGAAGTACGGCTTTCCCCTCATGCTCGCGATCATCGGCGGCAGCCCCGAGCGATTCGCTCCGTACACCGACCTCTATAGGCGGGCGGCCGAGCAATTCGGCACCACCGCGCATCCGATCGGGATGCACTCGCCCGGCTTCATCGCGGACACCGACGAGGAAGCCCGCGAGATCTTCTTCCCGCGCTACAAGATCGTCCGCGACCGGATCGGGGCCCTCCGGGGCTGGCCGCCGGTACGCCGGGAGGAGTTCGACCAGGAGGTCGAGCACGGCTCGATGTACGTCGGCTCACCCGACACCGTCGCTCGGCGGATCGCATCGGCGATCACGACCCTCGGTGTCGGTCGTTTCGATCTCATCTACTCCGCGGGGCCCATCCCGATGAGCGACCGCATGCGTGCCGTCGAGCTCTACGGTACCCGCGTCATCCCGCAGATCCGCGACATCCTGGCCAGCTGAGAGAAGAATCCGATGACCACCACCCCCGTCGTCCACCCCGAGACGATCAGCATCCTCGGTGCCGGAAAGGTCGGCACCGTCCTCGCCCGACTCGCCCTCAGCGCCGGTTACCGGGTGCTGATCAGCGGATCGCGAGACCCCTCCGCAATCGCTCTCACCATCGACGTCCTCGCCCCCGGTGCCGGGGCCACCAGCTCCCTTGACGCGGCTTCCCAAGGCGACATCGTGATCCTCGCTCTGCCGCTCGGCAAGTACCGCACTCTGCCGGTCGAGGCGCTCCGCGGGAAGCTCGTCATCGATGCGATGAACTACTGGTGGGAGGTCGATGGTGAACGCGACGATCTGAACGATCCGCGCACCACCACGAGCGAGATCATCCGCGACCATCTCACCGGATCGCGGGTCGTGAAGGCCTTCAACCACATGGGCTACCACGATCTCGATGAGGAGCCCCGTCCGGCGGGGGCGGCCGGCCGCAAAGGCATCGCGGTCGCGGGCGACGATCCCGCCGACCGTCGCGCCGTCGCCGCCGTCGTCGACGCACTCGGCTTCGATCCCGTCGACATCGGAACTCTCGCGGAGGGTGCGATCCTCCAGCCCGGCCGTCCGTTGTTCGGAGCCGACATCGGCGCCCGCGAGATCGAAGCCGTCGTTCGCGCCGCGCGCGCCGACTCGGTCAACGCCTCGTGAGTCGTCGTCTGCCGCGGCGGCCGAGGTCCGAGCGCACCCGTGACGATCAGCTCGAAGACCGCCTCGCGCGTGTCTCCCTCGGGGGTGCGGCGACCATGCGGGAGCGCCCGGTGCGTCTGTCGGACACCTCGACCGTCTGTGTCCGCGTGGCGAGAGGGAAGGCGCGATCGACGTGATCCCCGTGCCGAACCCTCCATCGGCGTTCGCCGGGGATGCCGACATCCAGGCCCGTTGCGATGAGACCGACGCGCACGGCCTCGTGCGCGAGATGCTGGCCATGACGAGCGACCGCTGGTCGATGCGTGTCATCGGCGCGCTGTCCGACGGTCCGGTCCGATTCACCGGACTGATGGCGAACGTGTCCGGTGTCTCGCACCGGATGCTGACTCAGACCCTGCGACGGCTGGAGCGCGATGGCCTGGTGACGCGCACCAGCTATCCGGAATCGCCGCCGCGTGTGGAGTACGAGTTGACCGCACGGGGAGCTTCGTTCCGCCACCCTCTGGAAGCATTCGTTTCCTGGACGTTGGAACACCAGGCCGATATCGAAGGCAGCCGTTACCGATTCGACCATTGACGTCGAGACTGCTCGTCTTCGCTCCCGGAAGACGGGTCGGCATCCGTTGCTCGCCGAGGTAACAGGGACGCGCCCCCGCGATCCGTGAGACGACGATCCCGAAGCGGCAGCGCCCTCGTCGCCCTGCGGGTCGACGGGCGACGAGGGCGGGACCGCCCCGCACGCCGGGGTGACCAGTTGTTTCGACCTGGCCGCCCCGGCGCGGGCCGCGCGCTCAGGCGGGGAGGGCGGCCGTGGCCGCCTCGGCGACCTTCGCGGTGTCGACGAACTGCTCGAATCGCACGATGAGTCCGCCCCGCACCACGAAGTGGTGAGCAACGCGCACGTCGAGGTCCTTGTTCGTGGCCTTGTTCGTGGCAGTGTAACGAGCCAGCACGACGACGTTCTCACCGTCGACGACGTAGGTGTCGTCGTGGGCGGCCCATCCGTCCCAATCCCTGCCCAGGATCTCCATCACGTTCGAGGTGACGCCGTGAGGGGTGCGATACGTGCCCGCGAGCGGGAACCCCGCCATCTCGGTCCACTCGACGTCGGGGGCCATCGTGGCGCGGAGCGCCTCGAGGTCGCCCGCCGCCGACGCGAGGTACTGACGGCGCACCACGTCGCGAGGCGCCGGCGACGTGTCGAAATCGGATTCGGTGTTCAGCCCCATGTCATCTCACCCTTCGCAACCTTCGGCCCGATCTGGGCCGCGATCAGCATGCCTGACTCAGGGTATCGATCGACGAGCGCTGCGGTGATGGCTGCGCCATCCGGAGACGGTACGACGAGACTCTCGAAGTTCGCGAGGTATTCACGCGTGTAGTCGATCGCGCCGACGTCGTTCGGCGTTCCGGGGAGTCGATGGCCGGCGATCACGACCGCCGGGTCGAGGTTCTTCATCTCGTCGAGGGCGGTGATCCAGGCGGTGCGGAGTTCCGGGGTGGCGGTATCCGCGGTCCAGACGTGCTCCTGCTGGAAGACCAGAACGCCACCCAGGACGGTGCGGCTTTCCGCGTGCCACAGGTAATGCCGGTCTGAGAGCGGGGCCGACCCGCCGCGGAGCTCGAGCCGCTCACCATCGATGTGGATGGCGTCGTCCTCGAACGGGGTCAGGGGGGTGAGACGGGTCGGCAGGTTCGCGCCGAGCGCCGCCCACGCCCGCAGCTTGCCCTCGAAGGATGCCGCGATGTGCTCGATCACGATCGGGGTGGCGACCAGTTCGGCATCCGGGAAGGCGTCCGCGAGGACCTCGAGGCCGAAGTAATAGTCGGGGTCGGCGTGGCTGACGAACACCGTCGTGAGCTTCTTACCGGAGTCGAGTACGGCGGCAGCCAGGCGGTGCCCGTCAGCCAGCGTGAAACCGGCGTCGATCAGGACAGCCTCGGTCTCGCCGGTGACGAGGACAGCAGACTTGTTCTTCGATCCGACCGGGAAGTCCAGATCGAAGACCTCGAAAGTGAGTGACATGGCAGTGAGTGATCCTTCCTGAGGGGCACCCGGAAACCGCACCGGGTCATCCGCTCCGTTGAGCGGTGTGACCCTCTCAACAATAGCTGACTAGTCAGCTATTCCCGCAGGATCGATCCGCACGTTCCCCGGGGTCCCGGGGTCATGGCATGGGGGGAAGGGACCGTGCGGCGCTGATGCTGAGGGCGCGAACGGAACGCGCGAAGTCTGCCGCCTGGTCGGCACCGAGAACGTCGACGATGTGCCGCTCGATGTTGCGAGCGTGCAGCGCGCTCGCTCGCAGTAAGAGGGTGCGTCCCGCGGGTGTCAGCGTGATCAACTGCACGCGTGCGTCGGTCTCCGACGGGGTGCGCGCGACGAGTCCCTGGTCCACCCCGCGCTGGACGAGACGGGTTGCGCCGCCGGAGGTGAGGACCCTGCCCTGGGCGATGTCGCGCACAGGAAGCCCGCCGTCTCCGCTGCGCCCCACCATGAGCAGGAGTTCGAAGAGGGTGTGGCTGAGGCCCGTCTCGGATTCGAGGTCGCGACCGAGAATGTATTCGAGTCGATTCGCCGCGCCCATCAGCCGGCCGAAGATGAGGATGCGCGGATCGTTGGCTGCTTCCAGCGGCGTGCGGAACGTGGGGTCGGCGGTCACCCCCCGATGATAGGGCGGTCCGCCAATTCGCCTCGTGGCCCGACAACCGCCCCGCGTGGGTTCGATCGCGTCGCATGTCTAGACTTCGTAGATGGCTGTCACGGACGATGCGATCATCCGCATCAAGGGAATGATCACCTCCGGTGAGCTCGGTCCCGGTGATCGACTTCCCCCCGAGAAGGAACTCGGGGAGAAGCTCGGCGTGTCGCGCAACTCTCTGCGAGAGGCGGTCAAGGCGCTCGAAGTCATCCGCGTCTTGGACGTCAGGCGTGGCGACGGCACGTACGTGACCAGTCTGGAGCCGCGCCTGCTTCTCGAGGCTCTGAGCTTCGTCGTCGACCTCCACACGGATCGCTCGATCCTGGAGGCGTTCGAAGTTCGGCGCATGCTCGAACCCGCGGCCGCGAGCATCGCGGCGGTCCGTCTCACCGACGAGCACCTCGCGCGACTTGACGCTCTCCTCAACGAAATCGACGAGACCGTGACCATCGAAGACTTGGTGCAGCATGACCTGGCCTTTCATCAAGGGATCGTCGAAGCAGCAGGGAACGAGTATCTGAGCCGGCTGGTGGAATCGATGCAGAGCAGCACCCTGCGAGCGCGCATCTGGCGGGGGATTACTCAGCAAGGCGCCGTCGATCGGACGATCGCCGAGCATCGAGCGATCTTGGAATCCCTGCGACGCCGCGATGCACAACTGTCGGCGGCGCTGTGCCTGACCCATATCGCGGGAATCGAGCAGTGGATCCGCGACGCGTCCTCGAGTGGTGCATGAGGATCGACGGAGCCGAGTCGGTTCGGACCGCGATCATCGCGCGTCGCCTCCTGCACAGCTCGCGAGAGATCGGACTGCCATGACGACACTTCTTGACACCCACGTGCACGTCTGGGGTGGGTCGACCATCGCCTAACCCTGGCTTGCCGAGGTCCCTGACCTCGGTCGTGTGTGCGCGCCGCACCAGATCGACCGAGCTGATGCTCTGACGACACGCATGGTGGCGGTCGAGGCAGACGCGGCGCCTACCGACCGCCTGAGTGAGGCGCAGTGGATCGCCGGCCTGCAGAATGAGTGGCCCGAGCTTGCGGCAATCGTGGCAGGCGTGGATCTCGGCGGCGACGTTCCGCGTCAGCTCGACGCGCTGTCGCAGATCGACCTGGTCGTCGGAGTACGCCATCAGCTGCAGCCCGAACCAGCGGAGTCTTGGCGGGTGGACGCGATCTCCGCCGGCTTGGCAGAACTTGCACGTCGAGGGTGGACGTTCGATGCGTGCGTTCGGCATCGGCAGCTTCCCGCCTTCCTCGAGATCGCCCGGTCGAGCCCAGGGTCCAAGATCGTCATCGATCATCTGGGCAAGCCCCCCGTCGATGCGGGGATCGCGAGCGCCGAGGGACTGGCGTGGAAGGACTCCATCCAGCGACTCGCGGAGCTCCCCAACGTCACGGTCAAGATCTCGGGTCTGGCGGCCGAGTCGACGGACGAAGCGTCCTTCGACGCGAACGCGGATGCGTTCATCGCTGCGGCAGTCGAGGCGTTCGGTGTCGAGCGGTCGATGATCGGAAGCGATTGGCCCGTCAGCGCCGTGCTCGGCGGAAGATCCACGACGTCGGGGTGGGTCGAGAGAGTCCGGCGTGCGGTCTCTCCCACCCCCGAGGAGTGGGATCTCCTCGCGGGTGGTGTCGGCGAGCGCTTCTACGGCCTTGCGCCGGCGCGATGAGAAGCGCTTCGGCCCGACGGCTCTGATGGCTCCGTCGGGCCGGCGCTCGCGCGGAAGGATCACGCGAAGGAAGCCACTCCCGGGGGGACGGAGCCGGCTCCTCGACCTGTGATCGCGGCGATCTCGTCAGTGCTGCGGTGACGGGATGGGTCGCATCCGCAGCGCCTGCATGCCACCGTCCACAGCCAGCGCCACCCCGCTCGTCGAGCCCGCACGGGGGCTGACCAGGTACGCGACCGCATCGGCGACCTCCTCGGCGGAGACGAGTCTGCCGTGGGGCTGGCGGGCGGCGAGGGCAACGCGTTCGCCCTCCGGGTCGGCGGCGGACTCCAGGAGTCGTTGGACCCATGGGGTGTCGGCCGTGCCGGGGTTCACGGCGTTGACGCGGATTCCCTCTCGGAGGTGGTCGGCGGCCATCGCCTTGGTCAGCGACAGCACGGCGCCCTTCGTAGCGCTGTACAGCGCCCGCTGGGGCAGGCCGGCGGTAGCCGCGATCGACGAGGTGTTGCAGATCGCCGCTGCGGATGACGCACGTAGGTACGGCAAGGCCGCCCGGGTCACGCGCGCGATGCCGATGACGTTGATGTCGAAGACCCGATGCCACTCGTCGTCCGAGTTGGCCGCGATGTCGCCCTGCGCCCCGATCCCGGCGTTGTTGACCACGATGTCGATACCCCCGAGGCCGCGAACGACATCCTCGATGGCAGCGGTGACGCTGCCGTCGCTCGAGACGTCGGCGTGCACGGCGAGATCTGCCCACGGAGCACCCGCGGGGTTCAGATCCAGCACCGCCACTCGCGCCCCATCGGCGATGAGTCGGCGCGCGATGGCGCTGCCGATTCCGGAAGCGCCTCCGGTGACGATCGCGACCAGCCCTTCGAGCGGCTCAGCCATGGTTCGTCCCGCGGCGGTCCGAGCCGACGTACGTCTGTCGCTGACGGCCCAACCCGTCGATCTCCACCTCGACGACGTCGCCGTGCGAGATGTACGGGAACCTCCCCGACAAGCCGACACCCTCTGGGGTCCCGGTGAGGATAAGGTCACCGGGCTCGAGGACGAGGAACTGGCTGAGCTCCCACACCACGGTGTCGATCGCGAAGATGAGGTCGCTGGTACGAGAATCCTGGCGAGGTTCCCCATTGACCCACGACCGCAGCCGCACGTCGTCCGCGTCGATCTCATCGGGTGTCACCAACCACGGCCCGATGGGAAGGAAGCCCGGTCCGCACTTCCCTTTGGACCACTGGCCCCCCGAGACAGACAGTTGCCAGTCGCGCTCGGAGAGGTCGTTGGCCAGGACGAACCCGGCGATGTGTTCCCGCGAGTTCTCCGGCGAGTCGAGATAGCTCGCGCGCGAGCCGATGACGATTCCCAGCTCGACCTCCCAGTCCAGCTTGACGCTCCCCGGAGGGATCGCGACGTCGTCGTCGGGGCCGACCACCGTGTTGGGCGCTTTCAGAAAGAGGACGAGGTTCTCCGGTGGCGTCGATCCCGACTCGGCGGCGTGGGCCGCATAGTTCATACCGACGCAGTACACGGCCGAGGGGCGTCCGATGGGAGCGCCGATTCGACCACCGCTGGGCAATTCCGGAAGAATCCCGCGTTCGACGGCGTCGGCCGCGCGGGCGATGCCGCCCGAGGCGAAGAACGCCCCGTCGAGGTCGGGCGTCAGCGGGCGGAGGTCGAGGACGCGATCGTCTTCGATGACAACGGGAACTTCATCGCCGAAGCTTCCCAGACGTGCGAAACGCATAATCGAGTCTTCCTTAAGGTCGGAACTCTGCGGAGTACGGATGTGCTCCGATGGGCCAATCGTCCCACAACTGGGACGACTTGACCTTCATACATCCCATGTTTATAGTCGGTGGCGGAGAGGAAGACATGGCTGTCATCACCGATGTCGAGACGATCGACATCCGATTCCCCACGTCCCTGAGTCTTGACGGCTCCGACGCGATGAATCTCGACCCCGATTACTCGGCGGCGTACGTGATCATTCACACGGATGCCGCTGACCACCTCGAGGGGCACGCGTTCGTCTTTACGATCGGTCGAGGCAACGATGTGGAGGTCGCCGCGATCGATGCGACGCGCGGACACCTCATCGGGCAAGACCTCGACGTGCTGCTGAAAGACATGGCAGCCACTGCTCGGCTGCTGATGGACGACTCGCAGCTGAGGTGGCTCGGGCCCGACAAGGGCGTCATGCACATGGCGGTCGGCGCGGTCCTCAACGCGCTCTGGGATCTGCGCGCGAAGCGCGCGGGTGAGCCGCTGTGGCTGCATCTGTCGCGGCTGACGAGCGAGGAGATCGTCTCGCTGGTCGACTTCCGCTACTTGTCCGACGCGCTGACACCCGAGGAAGCGCTCAGCATCCTCCGCGCGGCAGAGAGCGGCAGGGCCGAGCGCATCGATCAGCTCTTCGAGCACGGGTACCCGGCGTACACGACGACGCCCGGATGGCTGGGCTACTCGGACGAGAAGCTCGCTCGGCTGTGCAAGGAAGCGGTCGCCGACGGGTTCCCCCAGATCAAGCTCAAGGTGGGCGCCGACCTGGACGACGACAAGCGGCGGATGCGCATAGCCCGGGAGTGCGTCGGTCCTGACTTCCCCGTCGCCATCGATGCGAACCAACGGTGGGATGTCGCGGAGGCGATCGACTGGGTGACGGCGCTTGCCGAGTTCGACCCGGCGTGGATCGAAGAGCCCACCAGCCCCGACGACATCCTCGGACATGCGGCGATCGCCCGCGCGGTGGCGCCCATCCGTGTGGCGACCGGCGAGCACGTGCCCAACCGTGTGGTCTTCAAGCAGATGCTGCAGGCGGGTGCGATCTCCGTGATGCAGATCGATGCGACTCGGGTCGGCGGGGTGGCCGAGAACATCGCCAACCTTCTGCTCGCGGCCAAGTTCGGGGTACCCGTGTGCCCGCACGCGGGCGGCGTCGGGCTGTGCGAAGCGGTCCAGCACCTCTCGATGTTCGACTTCGTCGCTGTCTCCGGTTCTCTGGACGGGCGAATGATCGAGTTCGTCGATCACCTGCACGAGCATTTCGTCACTCCGACCGTGATCCGCCGGGGACGCTACATGGCACCGATCGCGGCGGGAGCCGGCACGGAGATGTTGCGCGCCTCGATCGCCGAATACACCTGGACGCCGGAGCAGGTGCGCGTATGACCGCGCCCATGAGTCGTCTCGGCTTCGGGGGAGCGCCGGTCGGGAACCTCTACCGGGCGGTCACCGACCAGCAGGCTCACGATGCGTTGGAGCAGGCCTGGGCGGCGGGCATCCGTTACTTCGACACGGCCCCGCACTACGGACTCGGTCTCTCGGAACGACGCCTCGGCGCATTCCTGAAGGAAAAGCCTCGGCATGAGTTCGTGATCTCCACCAAGGTCGGACGCCTTCTCGAACCCAATCCTTCTTTCGCGGGCGGCACAGACCTCGACAACGGATTCGATGTGCCGGACGATCTCGTCCGACGCTTCGACCCGACGATCTCCGGGGTGCGCCAGAGTCTGGAGGCGTCCCTGGAGCGCACGGGTCTCGACAGCTTCGACATCCTGTTCCTCCACGACCCCGACGTCTACGACCTGGAGGCGGGCCTGTCGTCCGGGCTCCCCGCCCTCGATACGCTTCGCGACGAAGGGCTCGTTCGTCAGATCGGTGTCGGTGTCAACGACGCCGCGACCGCCACGCGCGCCGTCCGTGAGGCGAGCCTCGATCTCGTGATGATCGCCGGGCGTTACACGTTGCTCGATCAGGAGGCGGAGCGGGAGTTGTTTCCGGCCTGCACCTCACAGGGAACCCGCGTCGTGGCTGCGGCGCCTTACAACTCCGGCCTTCTCGCGACGGCCACGCCCCAAGCGGGTGCCACCTACGACTACGGAGCGGTACCGGACAGCATCCGCGAGCGCGTGAGTGACATCGCCGAGATCTGTGCGGCCCATGGTGTGGAGCTGCCCGTGGCGGCACTCCAGTTTCCGCTGCGGCACCCGCTCGTGGCATCCGTGGTCGTGGGATCGGCGCGTGCCGAGGCGATCGCCGAGAACGCGGCTCGCCTCGAGGCGCCCGTGCCCGACCAGCTGTGGGTCGACATCGAGGCATATAGGGAGGCAACGCGATGAACTCCACACTGCTTCTCGAAGCCGAAGGGATCTCCAAGAGTTTCCCCGGTGTGAAGGCTCTCGACGGCGTGGGTTTCGACCTCCGCCACGGAGAGGTTCTCGCACTCGTCGGTGAGAACGGCGCAGGGAAGTCGACCCTGATGAAGCTGCTCGCCGGGATCTACGTCCCGGATTCCGGGTCGTTCCGTCTCGATGGTCGGGACTTCCGCGCACAGAACCCGCGCCACGCGCAGGAGATGGGCATCAGCATCATCCATCAGGAGTTCAACCTGATGCCTGACCTGACCGTCGCCCAGAACATCTTCATCGGCCGAGAACCGCGCCGGGCGGGCTGGCTTCTCGACAACCGTGCACTCGCGCGGCGGGCGTCGACGCTCTTCGATCGACTCGGCATCGACCTGGATCCCGACGAGCCCGTCGAACAGTTGACCGTCGCTCGGCAGCAGATGGTGGAGATCGCCAAGGCGTTGTCTTTCGACGCGAAGGTTCTCATCATGGATGAGCCCACGGCGGCGCTGAACGATGCCGAGGTCGATGTGCTCTTCGAGTTGATCGAGCGATTCCGATCCCCCGAGACGGGTGTGATCTACATCTCCCACCGGATGCCGGAACTCAGCCGGATCTCCGACCGGATCACCGTTCTCCGCGACGGTCAGTACATCGGCACCCGTGACACCACGGCCACCGACCAGCGCGAGATCATCTCCATGATGGTCGGTCGAACCATCCAGGTCGAGGCGCGACCGTCGGCGACCGTGAATGAGTCGCCTGTCGCGCTCGCAGTGGAGAGCCTGTCGACGAAGCACCTTCTGCGAGATGTGAGCTTCGAGGTTCGCCAGGGCGAGATCCTCGGTTTCGCGGGACTCATGGGAGCCGGTCGGACGGAGGTCGCGCGAGCGATCGTCGGTGCGGATCGAACCACGAGCGGCACGATCACGGTGAACGGCCGCGTTGCGTCGATCAGCAATCCTGCGGACGCCGCGCGATGGGGTATCGGCTACCTCTCGGAAGATCGGAAGAAGCTCGGCGTGCTCTTGGAGCGCAGTGTCCGAGAAAACATCGTCCTCGCATCGCTGCCTGCTTTCGTCGGCGGGCTCGGAGTGGTCAACGGGCGCAAGATCGAAAAGACCGGTCGAGAGTACGTCTCCACTCTCCGCATCAAGACCCCGTCGACGGCGCAACTCGTGGGCAACCTGTCCGGCGGCAATCAGCAGAAAGTGGTGATTGCGAAGTGGCTCGTGAAGGACTGCGACGTCCTCATCTTCGATGAGCCGACGCGAGGTATCGACGTGGGCGCGAAGGAGGAGATCTATCTCCTGCTGCGACAGCTGGCCGATCAGGGCAAGGCGATCATCATGATCTCGTCCGAACTGCCGGAGGTGCTCCGCCTTTCCGACCGCGTGGCGGTCATGGCCCAGGGGCGCCTCGTGAAGATCCTCGACAACGCCGACGCCACACAAGAGAACCTCATGGACTACGCCACCCGATTCACTGCCGAAGGGATCATCGCATGATGACCGTGCCATCCTCGCCCCCCCGCGAAGAAGCGAGGTCCACGACCACGGTGCGGGCCGTACAGGCCCGTGGGCCGCGATTCGCTCGGATCCGCGGGTCGCTTCAGCAGCTCCTAGCGGCTGCGAGCCTCGTGGTGATCGTCATCTTCTTCTCGGTCGCCAGCCCGCACTTCTTCACGGCCAACAACCTGATCTCGATCTTCACCGCCGCCACGGTGACGGGCATTCTCGCGCTCGGAACGACGTTCGTCATCATCACCGGCGGCATCGATCTCTCCATCGGCACCGGAATGATCCTGTGCGGTGTCATGTGCGGTGTCTTTCTCACGTACTGGGGCTGGCCACTGTGGTTGGGCGTTGCAGCGACCATCGCCTTCGGTGGACTCATCGGCCTCATCAACGGCACCAACATCGCATTCCTCGGCATTCCCCCTTTCATCGCGACGCTGGGCATGATGCTGGTCGCCGCGGGACTGTCGCTCGTGATCTCGGGGACGAAGCCCATCTACTTCCCCAATCACCCCGACTTCCAGTCGATCATGAACCTGTCGATCATTCCGGGCGTGCGCTTCCCGCTCGGCGTGGTGATCTTCGTGGTCATGATTCTGATCGCCGCGTTCCTCCTCTCGAAGACGATCGTCGGTCGCTACACCTTCTCGATCGGCTCCAATGAGGCGGCCACCGCACTCTCCGGAGTGAATGTGCGGCGATGGAAGACTCTGATCTACACCATGGCCGGGCTCTTCGTCGGTCTCGCCGGAGTTCTTTCGGCGTCGCGACTGTCGTCAGCCCAACCGACCGGCGGCATGGGGCTGGAACTCGAGGCGATCGCCGCCGTCGTGATCGGCGGCACGTCGCTGCACGGCGGCAAGGGATCCATCGTCGGCACTGTCATCGGTGCGCTCATCATGGCCGTGCTGACCAACGGCCTACGGATCATCTCCGTGCCTCAGGAATGGCAGTCCGTTGCCGTCGGCATCGTCATTCTCGTGGCTGTCTATCTCGACATGCTTCGTCGTCGACGAGCCTGACCGTCGCGAAGGACCCGTTCTGACCACCCCGGCGTGAGTCAGGTCCGTTTCGTGTACCCAAAAACCCGCAATCCAGAGAAACGTCCTCGAACACGGTTTTCGTCTTCGAACGTGACACCAAGCACAAAGGAGTGACATCACATGTGGACCAAACGAACGATCGGCGCAGTAGCGGCACTGGCCGCTCTAGGAATCGCGCTGTCGGGCTGCGCCGGGTCCGGCGCACCCGGGGCATCGGGCGGTAGCGACGGGGATAAGCCCTACGTCGCCCTCGTCTCGAAGGGTTTCCAGCACCAGTTCTGGCAGGCCGTCAAGTCGGGCGCGGAGCAGGCGGCGGAGGAGTTCGACGTCGAGGTGACTTTCGAGGGGCCCGACACCGAAGCCGACGTGGACCAGCAGATTCAGCAGCTTCAGACGGCCTTGGACAAGAATCCCGCCGCGGTCGGAATCGCCGCTCTGGACAGCCAGGCCGTCGGGCCTCTGCTGACTCAGGCGCAGAACAGCGGCATCCCGGTGATCGCGTTCGACTCGGGTGTCGACAGTGACATCCCGCTGACGACGGCCGCGACGGACAACACGGCCGCCGCGGCCGAGGCCGCGAAGCACCTGGTCGAAGCCATCGGCGGGTCCGGAAAGGTCGCGGTCGTCGCTCACGACCAGACCTCTCTGACCGGCCAGCAGCGGCGCGACGGTTTCGTCGATTACATCGAAGAGAATGCACCCGGCGTGCAGATCGTCGACATCCAGTACGGCGGGGGCGACCAGGCCAAGTCCGCTGACCTTGCCAAGGCGATCATCGCCGCCAACCCCGACCTCAAGGGGATCTACGGCACCAACGAGGGCTCGGCGATCGGCGTCGTCCAGGCGGTCAAGGAACTCAGCCTCAGCCCGAGTGACCTCGCCGTCGTCGGCTTCGACTCGGGCGAGGCGCAGATGGATGCCATCACCGATGGGCTGATGCTCGGCGCGATCACGCAGAACCCCGTGGGTATCGGCTACGAGACCGTCAAGGCGGCCGTCGAGGCCATCCGCGGTGAGTCCCTCCCGAAGTCCATCGACACGGGCTTCTACTGGTACGACGCGACCAACATCGACGACCCGAAGATCCAGGCCGTTCTCTACAAGTAATGCGGTGAGGGGGAGGCGGCGGTCCTCCGCCGCCTCCCCCCATTGCTGCCGGCGGCTCACCGCGTGCGCGCAGGCGGCGCGGGAGCCCGATGCTGACGCCCGTCAGAGCCGGTCGTCTCCGTGCACGATCACGCGACCCCTCCGGGGCGACTCGTCGTTGAGCGAGTGAGCACGAGAACTGGCGTACGGGTGCAGCGGTGTTCACAGACATAGGACTGATCTTGTCGACGGTTTCGATGGGGCCGCATGAAGTTAAGGGTTTTCATGCAATGACGCTGTGAATCCCTCAATAAGGTAGGATGTATCTGCTAGCTTCTGATGACGCAAGCAGCATGCGGACGAACGGAATCAATGAAGATGCCCAGAATGTCGAGGCTCAACGCCCTGCGCGCCACAAGCGCAGTGGCCACCGCCACACTCGTTGCGGGGACCATTGTCGCCACCGCTCCCAGCGCTTTCGCCGTGACCCCGGATCGCACCATCACCCCGAACCCCGCCTACGCGGGCGCTCCGTTCAAGGGCTGGGGGACCAGCCTGGTGTGGATGGCGAACGCCACCGGCGGATATCCCACGGAGCTGCGCAACGAGCTCATCGACGCCGTGTTCGGCGACGACGGCCTGAACCTCAACATCGCCCGATATAACATCGGCGGCGGGAACGCATCCGACGTTCCGGGCTACCTCCGCCCCGGTGGAGCCGTGCCGGGGTGGTGGAACCCCTCGGCCCCCCTGAGCGACGCTCAGGGCCCGATCTCCTCGAACTTCGCGGACCGCGACCGGTTCCGAGCCGCGTGGACCGGCGAGAATGCCAGCGACTACGATTTCTCCGCCGATTCTGCGCAGCTGGCGTGGGTGGATGCGATCAAAGACGACGTCGACACCTGGGAAGCATTCAGCAACTCACCGCCCTACTTCATGACGAACAGTGGTTTCGTCAGCGGTGGCTTCGACGGTAACTCCGACCAGATCCGCACCGACTCGGTCGACGAGTTCGCCACCTACCTGCGAACGGTGACCGAGCACGTCGAGGACACCCATGGCATCCGGTTCGACAGCATCGATCCTCTGAACGAGCCCAACACCGACTACTGGAGCACCACACTCGGGAACAACGGGTGGCCCTACCGCGGCGGACAAGAGGGCGCCCACGCCGGTCCGGGTCTGCAGTCACAGGTTCTGAAGGCGATGTCCGCGGAGCTCGCCGAGCCCGGTGCGACGACCGCCGCCAAGCTCTCCGGTCCCGACGAGACGAACCCGAGCCGCTTCGTCCAGGACTGGTACGGCTGGGATCAGCAGACGAAGGACGCCGTCGACCAGCTGAACGTCCACACGTACTCCACGGGAGACCGCAACCGTGCCCGCGACATCTCCAAGGCCAGCGGCAAGCCGCTGTGGATGAGCGAGGTCGAAGGGAACTGGGGCGGCGACTCCTGGAACCCCGACTCCATCGAGAACGGTCTCGGTGTCGCGTCGCGGATCACCGGCGATCTTCGCGAGCTCGAGTCCGAGGCGTGGGTGCTGTGGCAGCCGGTCGAGGACCTCTACAACATGGAGAAGGTCGAAAAGAAGAACTGGGGATCCGTCTTCATCGACTTCGACTGCGACGCCAACGGAAACTCGACCCGTCGCATCGCCGACGGTGAGGCCGACCCCTCTTGCGGCATCGAGGTCAACTCGAAGTTCAACACGCTGCGCAACTTCACCCACTACATCGAGCCCGGAGACCAGCTCGTTGCCGTCGACGACGGCGACACCACGGCCGCAATCGACGGTGATGGGTCGGGAGCGACCCTCGTCTACACGAACAACGGCGACAGCGCCCGCACTGTGCGGGTCGACCTGTCGCGGTTCGGTCAGATCGGTGCGGGAGCGACGGTGACGCCGATCGTGACCACGCAGTCGCCGTCCGATGACCGCACCGCGAACGCACTGGTGGCCGGAGCCGCCGTGCCCGTCGACGCCGCCTCACGGACGGCCGTCGTCACCGTGCCGGCCAAGTCCGTCTCGACGCTCGTCGTCTCCGGCGTCTCGGGTGTCTCAGACTCCGCATCCGGGATGCGCGATGGCGGTACGTACACCATCACGGGCGTTCAGAGCGCCAAGCCGCTCGCCGCTTCCTCGTCGGGCGCCGTCCTGGGCACCCCCGGAAGCGAAGCGGCTGCTACCCAGAGCTGGACCGCGACGCGGGTGGTCGACGCCCCCGGCACCTCACGTGACCGTTTCGCCCTTCGCCTGGCCGACGGCCGGGCCTTGAAGTCGAACGGCGGGAGTACGGCGTTCGGAACGGTCAGCGATGAGCAAGCCGCCGCAGATGCGACCTTCCAGTGGCTGTTGAGCACGACGGACGGTACGACCTTCACCCTTCTCAACGCCGGCCGCGAAGACGTGCTCGACGTCGCGGACGCCAAGACCGCGACGGGGTCGTCGGTCGGCCTGTGGGGATCGAACGGGGGCGCGAACCAGTCGTGGACCCTCGCCTCGGCAGACACCACCCCCGTGTACGACTCGTTCCGCCCGGGTCAGGAGTGGCTCGACACCGAGGGCAAGGTCATTCAGGCGCACGGCGGCCAGGTGGTCCCCTCCACGGACGAGCAGGGGCGGACGGTTTACTACCTGTACGGCGAGGACCGCGCGAACGGCACGTTCTCATCTCCCGGTGTCCACGTCTACCGCTCTACCGATCTCTACAACTGGGAGGACCGCGGGGTCGCGCTGCGCTCGTTGAGCTCGACCGCTGATTTCCAGAAGCCCTACTTCTCGGCGCTCTACGGCACCTACACCCCGGCGCAGCGCGACGCGGTGTACCGGGATCTCGGAACCGTCCCGGTTGCGGGCACGACTCCTCCGATCATCGAACGTCCCAAGGTGATCTACAACGCGGCAACGGGCAAATGGGTCATGTGGGCCCACATGGACGGCCCGTCCGCCACGTCGACCGCCCAGTACGCCAAGGCGAACGCCGGCGTCGCGATCGCGGATTCCCCTGAGGGTCCGTTCCGCTACATCGACAGCTACCGGCTGAACTACGCGCCGGCAGACGCGGTGCCGCCGAACCGTGCGCCCGACAACAAGGGCATGGCGCGCGACATGAACCTCTTCGTCGATGACGACGGAACCGGCTACATCATTTACTCGAGCGAAGAGAACGCCACCATGTTCATCTCCAAGCTCAACGCCGACTACACCGACCTGGCGACACCGGCAGACCGCGCCGTCCAGGGCGTCGACTACAACCGCATCTTCGTCAACGAATCGCGGGAGTCTCCGGCGATCTTCCGGCACGACGATCGGTACTTCCTCATCACCTCGGGAACGACCGGGTGGAACCCCAACCCGTCGCGGTGGGGAACGGCCACGAACATCATGGGCGAGTGGGCCACGATGGGCGATCCGTTCCCGGCCTCGGCCCAGAGCAACTCGTGGAACTCCCAGCCGTCGTCCGTCATCCCCGTCGATCGCGAGAACGGCAAGTACATCTACATGGGCGACCGCTGGAACGGCGGCACGGACCTTCGGAACGCGCAGATGGTCTGGTTGCCCATCGCGATGGGCGAAGGGGGGGACAGTCTTTCCGTGGATGTGAGACAGGAATGGACCCGGTCGGACCTCGACCCGCTGGCGGTCTGGACGGTGTCTGGAGTTCCCGCCACGCTCAAACTCGGACAGCGGTTCGACGTCTCCACCGTCACGGTGACGCAGAACGGCTCCACCCGCACGGAGGCGGTGCAGTGGGCGACGTCGGGCTCGTTCGACGTTCCGGGCGTCGTCACCCTGACCGGGACACTGCCCGGTTTCGGCGGGAGGACCTTCACGCGCACGGTCGCCGTGGTTCCCGACGGGGTGCGTTACGCGGTGAACGCCGGCGGTCAGACCACGTCTGACTGGACCGCTCTCACGTCGGCTGCCGCGCAGCAGGCACCCCTCCTGAACAGCCGCCCCGAGCAGCCGTACGGAGTCGACGCGGCATCCGGAGCGTCGTGGGGATACGAGAGCGCAGGGAGCCAGCCCTACGGCTCCGCCGACGGAACGATGTTCTCGACACTGCGCTACGCGGTGAGCGGCCGTGACCTCACGTACCGCTTCGGTGATCTGGCTCCCGGCACGTACAGCGTCTATGCGGGTTACTCCGACCCGTGGGATCAGTGGGCGGATCGGGCAGCCCGGGCGACAGTCAACGGTGCTGTCGTCGAGGCCGAGCATGTCTATGGCGCGGCGGATGCCACGGGGAGCTACCGCGACATCACGGTGGGTGCCGATCGGCAGGTGACGTTCACCCTCAGCAAGACCCGCGCACCCGACGTCCAGCTGAGCTGGCTCATGGTGGTCTTGGATCAGCCTGCCGCCCCCTCGCTCGCCGTCACCGCCGTCGCCACCACGAAGTGTGTGGCGAAGAAGGTGGTGGTGACCGTGCAGACGACCAACACCGACGCGGTTCCGATGTCTATCACCATGGATTCTCCTTTCGGGAAGAAGTCCTTCGCCTCCGTCGCACCCGGAAAGTCCGTCGCTCAAGCGTTCACGACCCGCTCCGCGAACGTCGCGGCGGGAGTGGTGAGCGTCCGTGCCGACGCCTCCGTCGCGGGGTCTCCCGTGACTCGCACCATCGCTGCGGCGTATCCCGCAACCACCTGTCAATGAGCCTCACCCGCTCGTCCCGTCGCCGTTCGACCAATCCAGGAGTTACCCCGATGAAGAGGCTCAGCATCGTTGCTGTCGCCGTGAGCAGCGCACTGCTGCTCTCCGGACTCAGTGCCACGTCGGCGACCGCCGCGACCCCGCCGGCGGCTCCCGTCGTCGCGGCCGCCGCGGGCGCGGATTCCCCTCGCGACGAGGTGAACTTCAACCGTGAGTGGAAGTTCATCCGCCAGGACGTCCCCGACGCGAAGAACGTCGACTACGACGATTCCGCGTGGGTCGATGTCGCACTGCCCCACAGTTTCGACGCTCCCTACAACGTGGGCGGTGACAACGGTGGGGAGAAGTTCTTCATCGGCGTCGGCTGGTACCGCAAGACCTTCCAGGTCGGCGAGGAGTGGGCGGGCAAGGTCCTGAAGCTCGACTTCGAGGGTTCGTTCCAGGTCACCGACATCTGGGTGAACGGACGCAACGTCACCACCCACGAAGGCGGCTTCTCGGGCTTCGAAGTCGACATCTCCGACTACGTCGTGTCCGGTGCCAACGAGATCGCCATCAGTGTCGACAACCGGTGGCGCCACGATCTGGCTCCGCGCGCAGGCGACCACCAGTTCACCGGCGGCATCTACCGCGACGTCACGCTGAACGTCACCGACCCGGTGCACGTCGACTGGTACGGCACCGCGGTGACGACCCCCGCGCTGACCAACCCGGATTGGAACACCAGCGACCCCGCGTACTACCGCAACATCGATCTGAGCCAGTACCCGTCGCAGACCGACCTGCAGGCGAACATCGACGCCCGTCGTTCGAACGTGCGCGTGCAGACCGAGGTGACGAACGAGGGCTCGACCCCGGCCGACGTCGCGGTCGTCCACGAGGTCACGGATGAGGACGGCACGGTGCTCGCCACCTTCGAGTCCGAGCGCGTCACGGTGGCCGCCGACGCCACCGCGAGCATCGACGCCTCGAGCGGTTCACTCGCCGACACGGGCGCCATGCTCGACGACCTTCGCCTGTGGTCGCCCACCGACCCGGCGCTCTACGGCGTGACCACCTCGGTGGTCGTCGGCGACCGCGTGGTCGACACCTTCGACAGCTCCTTCGGCTTCCGCAGCGCGCAGTTCCGTACCGACGGCTTCTACCTGAACGGGTCGAAGACCCTGCTGTTCGGCGCGAACGCCCACCAGGATCAAGCCGGGTGGGGGAACGCCGTTCCGAACAGCGCTTTCCATCGCGACGTGGAGATGATCCGCGAGGCCGGCATGAACCTCATCCGAGGATCCCACTATCCTCACGACCCTGACTACGTGCAGGCGACCGACGAACTCGGCGTCATGTACTGGTCGGAAGGCGTGTTCTGGGGCATGGGCGGACAAGCCGGCAAGGATGCCGACCCGATCGATCGTCCCAGCGACTGGCTGCGCGACGCCTACCCGCAGAACCCCGCCGATGAGGCCGCGTTCGAGAAGAGCGTCGAAGACGCCCTCGTGGCCATGATCCGGGTGAACCGCAACCACCCCTCCATCATCAACTGGTCGATGGGCAACGAGGTCTTCTTCACCTCCGATTCCACCCAGGCCAAGGCGAAGGCCCTCGTCAGCCGACTCCGCGACCTCTCGCACAAGCTGGATCCCACGCGGAAGGCCGGCATGGGTGGTGTGCAGCGAAGCGGGTACGACGAACTGAGCGTCAGCGACATCGCCGGATACAACGGCGACGGCGGCGACATCGAGAACACGCGGATGCCGAACCTCGTGGCCGAGTACGGTTCGTACACCTCGGATCGTCCGGGCTCGTACGACCCGCACTACGACTACGTGGCCAGTTCCGGTGATCGGCAGGAGTTCGACCTCACCACCGGCAGCGCCGGACTCACCATCTGGGCCGGTTTCGATCACGGCACCATCGGCGGTGCGGGTCTCGCCCGTATGGGCATGATCGATTTCAGCAGGCTTCCGAAGGACCAGTGGTACTGGTTCCGTGCCAACAAGCAGCGGTGGACCGACGAGGCGATCGTCGCCGACCCCGTTTCCGTGGCCCGCGAGTCGTCCGTCCAGGGCGCGGCAACCGCGATGACGCTCGCTCCGTCGAAGTACTCCAGCGACACCATCACGGATGACGGACGCTCCGACACGCAACTGGTCGTGACCCTGCGTAACAGCGCGGGAGCCTGGGTGAACGACGCGCGTCCCGTCACCTTGACGGTGACCGATGGTCCGGGCATCCTGCCCGGGGGCAAGAGCTACTCCTTCACCCCCGGACTGAACCTGTTCGACGGGAAGGGCGCCGTGGCGTTCCGCTCAGCCTTCGCGGGGACGTCGACCATCACAGCGTCATCCGAGGGACTGGCGGACGCCACGTTCCAGGTGACCACCGAAGCGGTCGCCGGATCGGCGGATGACACGGAGCCGGAGAACTTCGGGAACGCCAGCCTCTGGGGCGGCCAGCAGACCTCTATCGCTGCGCCGACGCAGTACGGCGACGTGAACAAGGCCCTCTCGCGTCCGCTCACCGCGACCTCGGAGCAGTCCGGAAACGGACGAGCGCTCGCCGCCGACGGCAACCCTGCTACGAGCTGGTTGGCAGCGTCGACCGGATCGGGGCAGAGCATCGCCTCGTTCTTGGAGGTCGCCCAGTACGTCTACAAGGTGCGACTGGACTTCCAGGGAGCGGCTCTGCCTTACACCCTCGAGGTGCAGGGGGCGGACGATGCCTGGACCACGGTCGCAACGTACACGGCGAGCACCGTCGGAAGCCGCCCCCGCGAAGAGTCGCTCGACGGGCTCTACGCGAAGTCGATCCGGGTCTCGTTCCCCGCGCTCACCTCGACCCAGCGCGCGGGTCTCGCCGAGCTTCAGGTCTTCGGTAACGACGCCGCTCAGAGCCCGCAGTACTCCGCCGACGGCGTGTACGTTTCGGACATCCTCGACTACGCCAACGACGTGACCACCGGTTACGGGTCGAAGCAGAAGGACCGCTCCGCCGATGGGAACCCCATCCGGGTGGGCGGGACGACGTACGCGAAGGGCGTCGGCCTGCACGCCGAGAGTGTGGCGGTCGTCGACCTCGACGCGAAGTACTCGCGTCTCGTGGGCATCGCCGGCATCGACGACGAAGCAGACCAGGGCGACGCGCTGTTCGAGATCTACGCCGACGGCCAGCTGATCTTCTCGCGCGAGTTGTCGGGGACCGCGACCGAGCGATTCGACCTCTCCGTCAGCGACGTCACGCAGCTGCGGTTGGTGACCGAGACCAACGGATCCGACCGCATGGATCACACCGACTGGGCCGATCTGCGTCTGCTCGGAGCGATCCGTGACATCACCGCGCCGCAGAGCGGACTGCGCAGCTCTTTCGTGGGGATGACCGACCAGCTCCAGGCCGGCGTGGATTACCGCGCCGCCGTCAGCGTGGCCAACACGGGCGACACCGCCCGCGGCGTCACCGCGGGCATCGAGGTCTATGACGGCTCCGGGCGACTGCGGGAGATCCGCACGCAGAAGCTCACGATCGACCCGGGTAAGTCGGCGGATGCCGATCTGGTCATCCCCGTGGATGCCGCCATCGCGGGGCACTACGCCACGGTCGGAGTCTGGGACTCCGAGAACCTTCAGCCCCTGTCGTCGTTCGTGCGCGTGAGTGCGGATCCGGACCGGCTCATCGCCACTCCGGCGAGTTCGATCACGTGGGGACAGAAGGTCGACGGCGAGAGCGGGTCGCTGCGCAAGACCGGCAGCTGGGCGAACTATCCCACCAGCTCCGCCTTCGCGGGTACCGAGACGTTCACCGAAGCAAGCGGATCGACGATGGCGCTGCAGTTCACGGGCGAGTTCGTCCGCATCGGCGCCAAGTTCGACGGCAGCCAGACCGGCTTCGGCGTCAAGATCGACGGAGTCGATGTGGGCTCGGTGTCCACCCGCGTCACGGACGGCAGCAACTCCTACCGCGTGGCGTGGACCTCGGAACGGCTTTCGTCGGGCTCGCACACGGTGGAGCTGACTTCTGCCGGGAAGATCGGGATCGACTACATCGAGACGGGCACCGCGCCCGTGCCGACGGCTCCGGCCCGCGCTTACGGTGACCTGCTCCAGGTCGTCGCCGACGTGGTCGAGGTCATCGAAACCGGGGAGATCAACGACGCGGAACCGCAGCCGCGAGCCACTCTGGCGGATGAGCTCGATGCCTCCTACGCGGTCTACCGCGACAACGCGGCGACGACCGCCGCGTACTCCACCCGTGCAACGGCACTTCGGGCAGCGCTCGACGGCCTCGACCCGACGCCGCCGACGGTGAACATCCAGACCACCGTCACCCCGCGCTGTGTCGCCGGGAAGGTCACGCTCTACGTGGTGGCGAAGAACGTCGACTCTGCGGCGGCGACCGTCGGGTTGAGCTCCGTCTACGGCTCGAAGAGCGGGATGAACATCCAGCCCACGAAATCGACTTCCACGTCGTTCAGCACCCGAAAGGGCTCCGTCCCCGCGGGCACCGTAAGGGTCACTGCCACCGCCGAGGGGCGTACCCCCCTCGACGCGCCGGTCTCCTTCCCCGCCACCACCTGCGCTAACTGATCCAACGAAGACGTGAGAACGAGGCGAAGCGAAACAATGGCTCTTTATCCGCCGGCAACGGCTCCTTCCCTGCTCGCGGCGCGCAGCCGGTGGGCGATCCTGGCATCCGTTGCCCTGGTCGCCGCACTGGTGCCCGCGCTCGTGGGTCAGACCGCGGTCTCGGCCGCCGAGAAGGGCGACACTTTCTCGGCCCCGGGCATCACCGTGGGCGGTTCCACCCTGCCGACGACCTTCTCGATCACCCGGGCGCCGGATTCGGCGCCCGGGGAGGTGAGCGTCGGAGATGGCTCTTCCCCCGCGATCCGGACCTCCGCCGCGGGGGATGTGGGCATCCCGACCGTCATCCAGCACGACGGCGCGCAGTACCGCATCACGGGGATCGCCCGTAACGCCTTCCGCGGGGCGTCGGCGATCACCTCGACCGGGCTTGCTCAGAACCGATCGGTGACGTCGATCGGCGACTTCGCCTTCGCCAGCGCGACCGCCTTGACCTCTACCGGTCTCGAGGCCAACGACGCCGTCTCCGCAATCGGCACGGGTGCGTTCGCCAGCACGCGATCACTGCTGGACGGGGCCCTGCCGGTCAGCCTCTCGAAGGCCCCCTCGATTCCCTTCACCTCGGCGGCGAATCTTCGAAGCGTCTACGTCGCCGCCCCGCTCGCACAGGCCCAGCGGCTCGGGCTCACCCGTGGCATGCCCGTGTACTTCCGCTCCGGCTCCGCGGGGTGGGACACCACGGCACGCACATTCACCGGCCTCGCCGTTTACGGTGCGCGGCCCGAGCAACTCGTTCCGCTGTCGTCCGTTCGTGTCGTGGGGGGCACCGCGGCGCCGAGCGCGGGCGCAGCGCAGAACCCCTTCCGCGGCGGGACCGGACTCTTCGCCGGGCCGGGCGTGAAAGCCGACGGCTCGACCGGATCCGCCCCGGACATGGTGACGATCACCGCCAGCAATCCTGCGTCTTTCCGCGGGTGGCGGGTGACAGGCGCCCAGCTGACCCCGGAGCAGCTCGCCTCGCCGACGGTGACCATTCCCATGGGGAAGAACGACATGACGGTGGAGGCCACTTCGGCGACCGGCGTCGAAGCCGTCGCCACCTCCAAGTGCGTGGCAGGCAAGGCCTACGTCTACGTCACGGTCAAGAACACCGGGACGGCGTCGGTTTCGCTGCAACTGACTTCGGGCTATGGCTCGAAATCCGTGGCGGCCCTCGCGCCGTCGAAGTCCACCTCGGTCTCGTGGACCTCGCGTCTGACGAACATGCCCGCCGGTGCTGTCACGGTCGCTGCTCGGACCACGGACGGTCAGAGCTCCACGATGAGCGCGCCCTATCCCGCTCTCTCCTGCGGAGCGGTCTGATGCGCGCCCCCCTCTCACGTCGTATCCCGAGTACTTCCAGGAACGGAACCATGACGAATTCCACTGAAGCCCGCTCTCGTCGGCGCCTCTTGCTCACCGCCGCCGTAGCGGCCGCGCTCGTGGCACCGCTCGGGTTCGTCAGCGCGGGCGACCAGGCGCACGCCGAGACGGTGCCGGCCGCCGAGTACGGTCCCCGTCTCTGGTACGACGAGCCCGCCTCGGCCGGCGCGCGGGAGAACTTCCCCGGGGAGTCCTTCCCCAGCACGACGGAGAACCAGATCTGGCAGCAGCGCACGCTGCCGATCGGAAACGGCAACATCGGTGCCACCGTCTACGGAGAGATCGGCAAGGAGCACCTCGTCTTCAACGAGAAGACGTTGTGGACCGGAGGCCCGAGCAGCTCGCGCCCCGACTACGTGGGCGGGAACCTCGAAGACAAGGGCCGCAATGGCGAGGCTCTGCGCGAGGTCCAGCGACTGTTCGCCAATGGACAGACGGCTGAGGCCCAGAACCTGGCGCAGAGCGCACTGGTCGGTGGCGAGAACGGGTACGGCGCGTACGAGTCGTACGGCGATCTCTGGCTCGATTACGGATTCGACGGATCCGGGGTCTCGAACTACCAGCGCTCTCTCGACCTCGAGACGGCGACCGCCTCCGTGGCGTTCGACCGCGGCGGGGTGCGGTACACGCGCGATTTCTTCACGAGCTACCCCGACAACGTGATGGTGGTGCGTCTGACGGCCTCTCAGGCGGGCGCTCTCGACATCGACGTGGCCTTCGACTTCGCACTCGGAGGAGCGTCCACGGTCGTCAGCGGCGACACCCTGACGGTTTCGGGTGCGCTGGCCGACAACCAGCTCAAGCACAATGCGATCGTGAAGGCGGTCCCCTCGGGGGGAACCGTCAGCGCGAACGGCACGCAGATGCGTATCCGCGATGCTGACGAGGTGCTGCTCTACGTCACGGCGTCGACCGACTACGAAGACGTCTACCCGAACTATCGCACCGGGCAGAGTGACGCCGATGTCGCATCGGAGGTGCGCACCCGCGTCGACCTGGCTGCCGCCGACGGTTACTCGACGGTGCGCGATCGGCATCTGGCCGACTACCGCGAGCTGTACTCGCGCGTAGATCTGACCCTGGGTGGACAGCTGTCGACGGATGCCACCGACGACCTGCTCGCGAAGTACCGCAACTCCACCGCCACCGACGTCGAGAAGCGCACCCTCGAGGTGGTGCTGTACCAGTACGGGCGCTACCTCGGCATCGAGTCCTCGCGTGAGGGCACTCTTCCCTCCAACCTGCAGGGCATCTGGGCCGACCGCAACACGGGGAACTCGGGCAGTCCCGTTCCCTGGGGGTCGGACTACCACATGAACGTCAACCTCCAGATGAATTACTGGCCGGCCTACTCGGGCAACCTCGCCGAGACCGCCACGCCTCTCGTCGATTACGTGGAGGGCCTGCGTGAGCCCGGTCGAGTGACCGCGGAGATCTACGGCGGCGTGGCGAGCACGCCGGACAACCCGGAGAACGGCTTCACCGCCCACACCCAGAACACGCCCTTCGGATGGACGACCCCGGGGTGGCAGTTCACCTGGGGCTGGTCACCAGCGGCCGTGCCGTGGATCCTGCAGAACGTGTACGAGTACTACGAGTACACCGGTGACGAGACCTACCTCCGCGACGTCATTTACCCGATGATGAAAGAAGCGACCCGGTACTACGACCAGACCCTGGTGGAAGATGCCGCGACCGGCATGCTCGTGTCGTCGCCGACGTACTCACCGGAGCACGGTCCCATCACGAACGGCAACTTCTACGAAGAGCAGCTCATCTGGCAGCTCTATTCCGACGTCATCACCGCGGCCGAGAAGCTCGGCCTCGACGCGGACCTCGTCCAGACCTGGGAGGCGACCAAGGCGCGTCTCGTGCCCGTGGAGGTCGGCGCCAGCGGTCAGATCAAGGAGTGGTACGAGGAGACAACTCTCGGCAGCGTGTCCGGGGCACAGTCCAATCACCGCCACATCTCGCAGTTGCTCGGGTTGTACCCTGGCGACTTGATCTCGGTCGAAACCCCCGAGTACCTGCAGGCGGCCGAGGTCTCCCTGAACGATCGCGGCGATGCCGCGACCGGCTGGGGAATCGCGCAGCGCTTGAACGCCTGGGCTCGAATCGGTGACGGTGACCGCTCGCTGAAGATCATCGAGCAGCTCCTGCGCACGGGTATCTACGCCAACCTCTTCGACACGCACCCGCCCTTCCAGATCGACGGCAACTTCGGCTACACCGCCGGAGTGAACGAGATGCTCATGCAGAGCAACATGGGGTACGTCTCTCTCCTCCCCGCGTTGCCGACTGACTGGGATTCCGGATCGGTCGACGGGATCGTGGCTCGGGGCGACTTCGAGCTGGGCATCGACTGGGCGCAGGGTCGTGCCACAACGGTGAGCGTGACGTCGCGGTCCGGAGGCGACTTCGTCGGCGACTACCCGGGCATCTCTCTCGGCACGGTGACCGACGGGTCAGGAAAGCGGATCGCTCCGACGGTCATCTCCCAGGACCGCATCTCCTTCCCGACCGTGGCAGGCCAGAGCTACACCGTCACCTCCCTGCCGGCGGTCGGCACCTTCGCCTCGACGCCGACCGACGTGGCTGCGCTGCGCACCTCGGACACCGCTGTCGACGTCCGTTGGGCGGCCGGGGCTCCCGGATCGGCGAGCTTCGTGGTCGAGCGCAAGGTCGGCGACGGCGACTTCCAGGTGATCACGGATGCGGCATCCGGAACGTCCTTCGTCGACGAGTCCGCCGCGTCAGGCGCGGGGGAGTACCGCTACCGGGTCTCCACCCGAGTCGGATCCGGTACGTCGCGGCCGTCCCTGCCGGTACAGGTCGTGGACATCCGGGCGATCGGCGTCATCGATGATCGGAGTTCGCGGCTGACCTACACCGGCGCGTGGGGGAACTGGAACGAGTCCAAGCATCTGAACGGAACGATCAAGTTCATCGAGCAGACGACCGGGGGAGAATCCATCTCGCTCGACTTCGTCGGCACGGGTGTCTCGTTCATCTCGCCCATGAACACGTCGTTCACGTCGGTCGATTTCTACGTCGACGGAGAGAAGGTCGGGGCGCAGCCGTACAGCCTGTACTCCGCCACCTCGAAGGTTCAGCAGGAGCATCTGATCATCGACAACCTCCCGAAGGGAGTCCACCGGCTGAAGGTCGTCGCCACCGGGGCGTCCAGCCCGGCGGGCGGAAGCAAGATCGAGTTCGACGCGTTCCGCGTGCGGGATGACAGCGCTGTTCCGGTGCAGTCCATCCGGATCGACTCTCTCTCCGGCTCCCGCAGCATCGGCGCCGCGGGGGGAACGCTGCGGCTGGTCGCCGAGGCCTCGCCGTCGAACGCGAGCAACCGCGGGGTCGTGTGGAGCGTGAACGACTCGTCGCTCGCCACCGTGAACGCCGCAGGAACCGTGACCGCCGGGAGCAAGAACGGAACGGTCACGGTGACGGCCACCGCCACGGACGGAAGCGGGATCAGCGCGACTACGCAGATCAGGGTCTACGGTGACTCCACGACGAGAACCGTCGTCGACGACGCGGATCCCGGGATCACGTACTCCTCCGGGTGGGGCGTCTGGAACCAGGACAGCCGCAACCGCAACGGAACACTGCACTACGTCGAGAGTGGGCCGGGTGCTACGGCGACCTACACCTTCACGGGCACCGGGGTCGACGTCTACGGAACCAAGAACGACGCGAACAGCCGTCGAACCTGGGGCACGGTCATCGTGTCGGTCGACGGGGTCGAGAAGGCGGCCGTTCCCACGAACGACGCCTCGGACGCCCATCAGGTGCTGCTCGCCTCGGTCACCGGCCTGAGCAACGGCTCCCACACGGTGCAGATCCGCAACGCGGCAACTGCCCAAGGGGGGTCGAAGATCGAGCTGGACTACCTGTCCGTCAGCGCTCCTCTCGCCGCGTCCGCCGAGCGGGCCGGTCTGCAAGCACAGCTGCAGCGTGCCGACGCTCTCGACAAGCAGGCATACTCGGCCGCGGCCTGGGAGGCGTTCACCGTCGACCTCCGGGCCGCTGCGTCGGTGATGAACGATCCCTCCGCGACGGCGACGCAACTGAGCACCGCCACCGCCGACCTGTCTTCCGCGATCGACGATCTCGGTTGACCCCCCACAACCTGCGATCGGACCCGCCGATCGCGCACCAGGACCGACCGACGTCTCGCCGGTCGAGAGATGGAGAACACCAATGAGCACGCGTAGCCTCGTTATCCGAGCGTCGGCCGTCGTCGTCGGATGCGTCATGATGGGCGGCGTCGCCAGCGCCGCATTCGCCGCCGATCCCGTGGGGCCTGACAGCGACGTCGACGTCTCGGTCGACATCGCCGACATCACCACCCCCGGCGTCCTGGCCATGACGGTCGACGGATCTTCCGCGACGCTGACCGAGTCGGGATCGACGGGAACCGTCCGTCAGTTCAGGGGGGCGCTGCCCACGGTCACCGTGACCGACACGCGCACCCCTGACGAGATCCCGGCCGGCGCGTTCTGGTACGTCGTCGGTACCTCGACGGACTTCGTCGGTGACTCCGGCCAGGACCCGATCAGCGCCGGCCACTTCGGCTGGACCCCCGAGGTCGCCGACCCCGACGGCACCGGACTGGTCGCGGCCGGTCCCGAGGTGGGCACGGTTCTCGACCCGGCACCGAACAACGTCGGCCTCGTCGACCAGGAGCTGCTCGCCCTCGCGAACGACTCTGCCGAGGCGGTCGGAACGTGGAAGGCGGATGCCGATCTGTTCCTGAAGGTGCCGGTCACCACGGACTCCGGAACGTACTCCTCCACCCTCACGCTGTCGCTCTTCGAGTGACTCCGGTGGCGGCGCCATCCGGCGCCGCCACCTCCCGAACGAACCGGACCCGCCGCCTCCATGCCGTACAGCTCTGCCATCCGTCGCGCCACATTCACGGCCCTGAGCGCCGTCATCCTCTCCGCTCTCGCGTCTGTCATGCCGGTCGGTGCAGCCGACGCGGAGACGGCGGACGCTTCCGCGTCATCACCGGTGACCTGGTCGGTACGACCGGGCACCGAGTCCGGCCCCGACGGACGCTCGTGGATCGAGCAGGAGCTCGCCCCCGGAGCGCGCAGCGAAGAACACCTCGTCCTGCGTAACTTGAGCACCGAGCCGGTCACCTTCGCCCTCACCGCGGCAGACGGCTACTTCACCGACACGGGGCGGTTCACGATGCTCCCCGCGAGCGAGGAATCCGTCGCGGCGGGCACTTGGATCTCGATCGCCCCCTCGATCACCGTGGGGCCCGATGAGACCGAGATCGTCCCCTTCACCACGACCGTTCCCGACAATGCCGAACCCGGCGACCACGCCGCCGGGGTTGCCGCGTCGGTAACGACCACGGCCGCTGATGCGGGGGGTGCCGCGGTGGGCGTGAACGGTCGCGTCGGTTTTCGGGTGATGACGCGGGTGACGGGGGCGCTCGCGCCGAGCGCGGAGGTGACGTCCGTCACCGCGGCGTACACGACGGCATGGAACCCCTTCTCCGGTGGAACGGTGGACGCAGAGGTCGTCCTCACCAACACCGGCAACACTCGCCTCGTCATCGCGGGGCGTATCGACATCGGCGGAACGTCGGTCGCCTTCCCCGATTCGGGCGCCGAGGCCCAGGAACTTCTTCCAGGCGAGAGTCGACGCTTCGCGGTTCGAATCGCCGACGTCGTGCCCCTGTTCCTGGTGCCGGTGGACGCGTCTGCCGATCTCACCGGAATCGCTCTCGACGGCGAGCAGGTGCCCTCGATCGTCGCCCGTGGCGGGACGACCGTGTGGGCGCCGCCGCTTCCTCAGCTCCTCCTGATGGCCGGTGCGGGTCTCATCGTCGGCGGCCTCACCTGGAGCACGATCCGCAACCGCCGACGCGTGCGCGCGTTGATCGCCCAGGCGCGTGAGGAGGGCGTCCGCGAGGCAGCCGCGTCGGTGACCGGCGACCGATCCGCATCGTGAGGACGCGAACGGTGCGAGCCACCTCGCGGACGACAGCGATGGTCGGTGTCATCCTGCTGGTTCCCGCTCTGCTCTGCGGGTCCGCGTCGACCGGTGCCGAGGATTGCCCGGATTCGGCCGCGAGCGTCACGGTGCGCATCTCACCTCGACCCGCGTCGAGTCCACTGCCGCAGGACGACTGCACGATCATCTGCGGCATCGAGGCACTACCGCGGACGGGCGGGGCAGTGGCGAGCCTCCTTCTCGCGGCAGGCGGTGTCGCCCTCGCGGGAGGGGTCGTCCTGCGACGCCGTTCTCGGCACCGTGCAAGCCTCGAGTCGTCGAGAGGCTCGTGATGGCGGGGCGGGGAGCCTCAGGGCGATCCAGGGTCGTGTGCGTCGATCCGGCCTGATCCGCGTCGGGTTCGTTCGGCGGACTCACGCCGCGACCGACTCGATAGGCACCCGCGATATCCGACCTCTCGGTATGCGAGATGGCGTTCGCGGCCCCGGAGACGCGGTCTTGAACGGAATGAAACCGTATTGGTAGGATGTCATAGGTATGCCTGCTGCAATGGCGGGTGTAGTGGTCTGAGGAGATCAACGATGCTCAACGATGAGACGTTCATGAGTACTTTTCGGTGGCGGGCGCTGATTGCGGGGCTCGCGGCGATCACTGTGTCGCTCGCCGGGGTGGTGTGGGCTCAGCCCGCCCCTGCCAACGCCGCAGCGGCGATCACGTTCACGGTGGATCCTCAAGGCGATGACTCCGCCGACGGCTCGTCGGCGTCACCCTTCAAGACCCTGGAAAGGGCACGGGATGCCGTGCGCGCCGTCAACGACGACATGACGGGCGACATCCGCGTCCTCCTCCGAGGTGGTACCTACCCCATCACGCAGACCATCGACTTCACGGTGGAGGATTCCGGCACCAACGGGCATCGCGTGATCTACGCCGCCGCCGAGGGGGAGCGCCCCGTGCTGGAAGCGGGAACCGCGGTGTCGGGGTGGACGCGGCACGATGGCGACGTGTGGAAGGCGCCTCTCGCCCGGGACAGCAAGCTCCGGTCGCTCTACGTCGATGGGCGGCGTGCCACGATGGCGAGCACCACGGTGTCGTCGCGGGGATGCGTCGGGACATACTCCATCACAGCCGGTCAGGCTCCCTGGGCATGGGAGTCGGGTACCGAATGCGATGGCATCGCGTATGACGCGGGGTCCGTTCCCGCCATCACTCGCAACGTGAATGACGTGGAGATCACCAGCGCGACGACCTGGACGACGGCCCTGGTCGGTGTGCGCGCGGTCGACACCATCTCGGGAGGAAACCAACGTCTGCTGCGACTGCAACAACCGGGTGCGGCGATCGCGATGGGGGCGATGTACGGGCCCTTCGCCACGGGGGGCACGCACACGATCAGCAATGCCTACGAGTTCCTCGACGCCGCGGGCGAGTTCTACTTCGACCGTGCCGCTCAGACCGTCTTCTACAAGGCCGCGTCCGGTGTGGACATGGCGAAGACTCCGGTGGTGGCGCCCAACAAGCTCGAGACCGTTCTCGATATCGCCGGAAACTCGACTTCAGATCGCATCCAGAACCTCAGCTTCGAGGGTCTGACGGTCGAACACACCGACTGGAACCTCGCGACGGTCGACGGTTCGATGGTCAAGCAGGCGACGCAGTCCAACCTGTCGAACGTGGCCTATGCCAAGAGCAATTGGCACCAGTACGAGTACCGAAATGTCGATCTTGCTCCGGCAGCCATCGAGGTGTCCAGTGCAAGCGGGCTCTCGTTCACGCGCAACAGCGTGAACCACGCCGGTGCCGACGGCCTCAGCCTGATGAACGACGTCGTCGACAGCGACGTCACGGGGAACTCGACGAGCGACATCGGCGGAACGGCGATCAGCATCGGCCACCCCCAGCATGTCTACATCGGCGACGGCACGCCCACGAACGGGGAGAAGTACATGCCTGGCGTTGAGGGTGCGCCCACCGACATCCGGGTCACCAACAACTACCTCTACGACACCGGCACCCTTTTCGCGGGATCGCCCGTCGTCGCGGCCTATTTCTTGGACGGGCTCGTCTTCGAACACAACCGTGTAGAGAAGACGACCTGGAACGGAATCTCGTTGGGCTGGGGCTGGAAGGACTTCGACGGCGACGCGAACTCGGTCCGCCCCGGAGTACCGACCACCGTCGCGCGCGACAACTCCGTTCGATACAACGCGTTCTACGACACCATGGGCGCACTCGCTGACTCCGCTCCCATCTACACGCTCGGGTCGCAGCCGGGCACCGAGCTGTCGAGCAACTACATCCAGGGCGTACGCGCGGGTCACACCTACGGCCTGCACCCTGACGAGGGATCCGCCTCACTCCGATGGGACAAGAACGTCCTGAACATCTCCGAGGGTGTGCTGTGGGCCTTGAACTCGGGGGTGTGGGGTCGGCAGAACAACCTGACGATCACCAACACCTGGTCGCCCAACAACAAGATCTACGAGGCCGTCGTTCCCCAGAGTCGTATCGACAACCTGCTGGTGTTCCCCGACAAGATCTGGCCGCGTGAGGCGTACGACGTCGCCCTCGGTTCCGGTCTGCAGCCGGAGTACTGGGACCTCCTGGCACCACCGGTGCTGTCGTCGGCCGATCAGGTGTTGCCGACGAGCGTGCGCGTGGAGAGCGGCAGCGCATCGATCCCGATCAGGCGCTCGGCTGACCCGACCCGCTCGGTCTGGATCGCACCGGAGGGGACGACGTCGTTCGTGCCTGGAGCGACGATCACGACGGCGTCCGGTTCGGCGGAGTCCATCGCCGTTCCTGCGACCCCGGGCAAGTACCGTCTGTTCACCCTCGACTCGGCAGGCGCGGCGTCGTCCCCCTCGACGGGCGTCATCTGGCGTACCGATGCCGCACCGACCAACGCGAAGATCACCGAAACCCGAGCGGGCCGGTGCATCGACGTCGGCGGTTCGGGTTCGCGCGGCGCGCTTGCGAATTGCGACGGCGGAGCCGACCAGTCATTCACCTACACGGCGGAGCGTGAGCTGCGCGTGCTCGACAAATGCCTCGCAGCGGAGGGCGGCAACCGCGCGCTCGAGACCCCGCTTGCGGCGCAGGACTGCACGGGATCGCCCGACCAGAAATGGGAGATCATCAGCAACGGCAATCTCGTCGGAGTCGGGTCGGGCCTGTGCGCCGACGGCCTGGGCGGCGGCAACAGCGTGGGAACGAGGATCGGCTTGTGGACCTGCACCGACGCCGTCAACCAGGTGTGGCGAATCATCAGCCCGCCCGTCACCACCGCCCCCGCAGCACCGACGGCCGTCAGCGCGGTGTCCGACGGAGATGACGTTCTCGTCTCGTGGACTGCCCCCTCGTCGAACGGGGGAAGTGCCGTGCTCGAGTACCGCGTGTACGCCACGGGCGGTGCCGCGCCCGTCGCCGTCGCGGCAGCCGGGGCTGCGCAGGTGCGTGTGACGGGGATCGCGCCGGGAACGAGGGCCGCCTACGTCGTGTCGGCCGTCAATGTTGTCGGCGAGGGTGCTCGATCGACAGCGAGCGCATTCGTCACCACCCCGGCCTTCACCGTCAAGGCGGAGTCGCGGTGCGTGGGAGGGAAGGCGTACGTCCTGATGTCCCTCCGCAACAACGGGCAGGCTCCGCTCGATGCGACGTTGGCCTCGCCCTACGGCGAGAAGTCGTTCGCGCAGGTCACCACGAACAAGACGGTCACCGCGACGGTGAACAGCCGAACGGCGGTCCTGCCGTCGGGGCAGATCACCGCCACAGTGGAGGCGGGCGGCAGTTCGTGGACGCGGACGGCCCCGTACGCCGCAGTGCAGTGCCGATGAGGTTCGCAATCGTGGCGTGAGGATCGGCCGCGGGAACGTGGCCGATTCACCGCCCGCGCATGCTCCGGGTCGACGACGCTCCCGTCTGGACACTCCGTCCCGGACGGGAGCGTCGGACGTCGATCCGCGGCGAGGAGGCCCCGCCGGTTTCGACGACCACGGCGGGAGAACGACCGAGAATCGTACGTGCTTCACAGGAGGAGGAAAGACGATGTCCGAGATGTCCACGGTGCGTCGAGCGGGTGCTGTCATCGGTCTCCGCGGGTCCGCAATCGCCGAGTACGAGCGGTACCACCGCGAGGTGTGGCCCGACGTGCTCGCGGCGATATCCGCCGCCGGCATCCGCACCTATTCGATCTATCGGTACGGGACGCTGCTGTTCTCGTATTGGGAGTACGAGGGCACGGACTACGAGGGCGACCTCGCCGCACTCGACCTGATACCCGCCTGCATCGAATGGAACGCCCTGATGGCGACGCTCCAGGCACCCGTCGATGGCGCCGAGCAGGCCCGGTGGCTCCCGCTACCCGAGGTGTTCCACCTCGATGGCCTCAGGGACTGAGGTGGTGGTCTCCGTCGAGGGGGCGGCGGCGGCGCCACGAACCCAGGATGTGCTCCTCCATCGCGACGCGGGCTGCACGGGCGTCGCGAGCGTGGATGGCTGCGAAGACGCGTTCGTGTTCGTCCAGTGTGCGCTTCAATCCATCCGCGGGGATGTTTCCCTCCCACCGGGCTGATTGCAGTGGTCGGACGAAGAACGAGCGCGCGATTATCCCTGCGATCCGGTTCTTGCTGGCGACCATGGTGGCGAAGTGGAACTGCTTGTCGGCTTCCAGGAAGGCGACGCTATCGCCTTGCAGACGTCGCATGTCCTTCAGGTGCTCTTCGATCGTGAGGAGCGCCTCAGCGCTTCCGTTCGCGGCCACCTCGCTCGCCATCACACCCTCCAGCGCCGCACGCACCACGCTCACTTCGTCGAGCACGCCGAGCGAGGCATCATGTCGCACGAGAGCATCGAAGACGTCCGGGTCCAACACATTCCAGTCGCTGAAGTGGCGCACCTGCGTTCCGCGCCCTTGCGTGACCAGGATGAGTCCCTTCTCCTGGATCCGCTTGATGCACTCTCGGATGACCGTCCGACTCACGCCGAACTCGTCGCACAATGCTTGTTCCGGAGGGAGGAACTCGCCGATAGCGACGGTTCCGGTGACGATCATCTCGACGAGCTCTTCGAGAACGCGAACGCCGATGCGATCGATATGTCCCCTCTTCGGGCGCAACACATGCTCATCGAACGAGGCGGAAGGCATAGGGTGCATGCTACTCCGGGGAAACGGTCCGGGACGGGAGGCGCACACTCAACTCGAGGCCCGCTCGGCTGCTGCGCACGTGCGGTCCGGTGGCGCCGCCCCACACGTAATCGGCGGCACCGTGTCCGACTCCGGCATCGACCACGACGCCGGCGCCGGGGAGATCGCCGAGGACGAGTCCACCGTCGGCGACCTCGTAGTCGAGGCGGATGCCAGCGGGCATGCGCGGCGTCGTGACCTCGGTCATGAGGTGGTTGGGGATGGCGGTGGCCACACTCGAGACCGCCGGGTTGGATCCCATGCCGATCGGGCTGACGACGAGGTCGCGCGCATGAGCGGCGATGGCGACGCGAAGACCGTGCGTCACACCCCAGACCGCGGACGACTGCACGATGTCGACCGCCTGGGCGTCGAAGAGCTGTTGATACTGCTCCAGTCCTGTCAGGTTCTCTCCGGTGGCGACGGCAGGCGCGACGCTGTCGCGGAGCCGGCGGAGTCCTTGCGCATCCCACCGTCGCAGTGGTTCCTCGATCCAGGCCAGCTCCACCGTCTCTTCGAGGTGGCGGATGTAGCGAACGGCTTGAGTCAGATTCCAGGACTCATTGGCATCCAGCATGACCAACGGTTCGTCGGTCGCGCGGCCGAGGACGTCGCGTACCAGCGCAAGTCGCTCGGAATCGTGCTGCACGTCCCGACCGCCCTTGAGCTTGGCGGCGGTGAATCCCCGATCGCTCATGGTGCGGTAGTAGGCGCCGAGCGCGTCCGAATCGAGGGCGATGTCGAGCCCCGATGCATAACCGGGGACGAACCGATCGCGCCCGCCCAGGAGACGCCACAGAGGCTGCCCCGCCGACTTCGCCTTGATGTCCCAGAAGGCGGTGTCGAGGGCGCCGATCCCACCGAAGGTCGCACCCCCGTGGCCGTTCTTGAACATTCGAGAGATCATCCGGTCATACAGCGCCGAGGTGGCTCGAGGATCCTCTCCCTCGACCGCCTCGAACAGCTGGGGGATGCCGTCGTGCATCCCCATCCCCACCCCCTCGATCCCCTCGTCGGTCTCGACGATCACGATGGGGAGGGCAGTGATGCCCGAGGCGATGAAGCCGTTCACGTCGCCGACGGGGCGGCCCCAATCGACGGTGGTGTTGATCAGCCGGTAGCCGGTGATCTTCATAGCTGGACCTTTCCTACCCCGGGTGCCGGGGTCATTCCTTCGTTCCGCCCGCGGTCATTCCCTCGACGAGGAATCTCTGCGAGAAGAGGAAGACGATCAGGATGGGCGCGACCGAGACGAGAGTGGCCAGCGCCATCACGGGCAGATCGAGCGTCACCGATGCGGCCGAGGTCGGGTTGAAGAGGGGAACGTTCGACAGCAGTTCGGCCAGACCCACCTGGATGGGCGCCTTACGGCCGGGCTCCATCACGAACGGCAGGAAGTAGTTGTTCCAGTTGCCGACGAGGTTGAAGAAGCCCACCAGCGCGATCACGGGGGTGGCCAGGGGCAGCGCCACCGAGCGGAACACCCGCAGCTCGCTCGCGCCGTCGATGCGAGCGGCGTTGAGCAGGTCTTCCGAGACGCTCGTCGTGAAGTAGATGTACGTCAGATACACCCCGAACGGGAAGAAGGAGAAGGGCAAGATGACGGCCCATGGTGTGCCCACCAGCTTCAGCGCGCTCATCTCGAGGAAGACCGGCAGGACGAGTGCGGTGTTCGGGATGAGCATGACGACGAGCGTCACGACGAGCAGGAGGCCGCGGCCCCGGAACTTCGTCATGGCCAGGGCGTAGCCCGCGGGGATGGTCACGAGCAGAGTGAGAACCAGGGCGACGCCGGTATACAACACCGCGTTGCCGGTCCACTGCCAGATGATGCCGTTCTGGAACTCGGAGAGCCGCGCCCAGTTTTCGGCGATCGTCGCGAACGACCCGAAGCTGAAGGGCGGTTGGCCGGTCAGCTCGGTCGACGACTTGGACGGCGCCAGCAGCAACCACACGACCGGAAGGCCGAAGACGAGGACGAAGAACAGGATGATCACGGTGACCAATGACCGGCCGAGGAAGGCGGCCGGGGTCAACACGCGCTTAGTCGCGTTCAAAGAGTCCCCCTCGGAAGACGAAGAAGGCGGCAAGGCCCGCGGCGACGACCAGCAGAAGCAGCGAGATCGCCGCGGAGCCGTTGAAGTCGTTCTGCCGGAAGGCGTGGAGGTAGGCCACCTGGTTGAGCGAGTAGTCCAGACCGACGACGCCCTTGCTCGCCTGCGAGAGCACCCGCGGTTCGACGAAAAGCTGCGTACCGGCGGCGAGCGACATGACGGCCATGTACGAGATCCACTTGCGCAGCAGCGGGATCTGGATGTACCAGGCTGTGGCGATCGGGCCCGCACCGTCGATGCGGGCGGCCTCCATGACCTCGACGCTGATGTTGTTCAGCGCGCCGTACATGATGACGATCCAGCCACCGGCTCCCGCCCAGAAGGCGATGACGGTGAAAACGACGGGCAGATTTCCCTCGTTGCCGACGACGTCGACGAAGGTGTTGAAGCCGAGCGCCCTCAGGAGACCGCTCACAGGGCTCACTGTCGGGTCGAGCATGAACAGCCAGAGCAGCACGCTGGAGGCGCCGGCGAGTGCGCCGGGGATGTAGAAGATGAAACGTGCCGTGGACGAGAGCCACCGCACACGGATCGCATGGACGATGACGGCGAGGATGACGACGATGACCACCAAGGTGGTCAGCCAAATCGCCACGAAGGCCCCGACGTGTCCCACAGCGGGCAGAAAGCGGAAATCGGTGACGACGCGCTGGAAGTTCTCGAACCAGACGAAGGCACCGTCGCGGGTGAAGGCGAGAAAGGCGGCGTACAGCGTCGGGATGACGCCGAACGCCAGCAGCAGCACGACGTAGCCACCGACCATGAGGTAGGCGAACGTCGACTGCGCTTTTCGGAGGGAGAGCATGGTCACTTCCGTTCGGGGGGAAGAGCTGGCCGCAGCGGTGAAGAAAGCTGCGGCCAGCTCAGGGGAGGGGGCGGAGCGGCTATTCGGCGACCGTGTAGCCCTGCACCTGCGCCTGATTGTCCATCTCGGTCTTCCAGGCGTCGCTCACGCTGGCGACGGTGTCGCCTGCGGTGATGGCAGGCAGCACGACCTTGGAGTAGGCGGCCTCGACGCTGAAGCCGGGGTAGCCCCAGTCCTGCCACACCGAACTCGCGGCGGCGGAGATGTTGCCGGTGAAATCGCCGGTGTAGAAGTTGGATGCCGCCTGCTCGGCCAGCCAGGAGTCCGCTGCCGACTGGTACGCGGGCAGACCCGACGCCAGTGTCACGGCGTCGTCGGAGCTGGTGACGAACTCGAGGAACGTCTTGACCGCGTCGAGGTTCTTCGAGTGGCTCGAGGCGTACCAGACGCCGCCGCCGACGTTGCCGGTGACCTTGTCTCCATCCGACCAGGTCAAGGGAGCCCCCACACCGATCGTGCCCGCGGAGTAGCCGAGGCTCTCGGGATTTTCGAACAGCGCTCCGGAGTACCAGGCCGGACCCGGGATGCCGAGCATCTTGTCCTTGTACTTCGCGACGAAGTCGGTGCCGAAGACGCTGTCCGTGACGAGCGTGCCATTACCGAGCATGTGGTCGATCAGTTCGGTGACCTTCTCGGAGTTCGGGTCGGAGAAGTTCGAGCTGAAGGTGTCGCCGTCGACCTGGAAGATGGGCGCTTCGCCACCCCAGTAGTAGACGTAGGGAGCCTGGAACGAGTCGCCCACCGAGCCGAGAATGTAGCCCGGGTGCTCGGCAGCGACCTTGTCGCTGAGTTCCTTGTACTGCTCCCAGGTCGTGGGCACGTCGTATCCGAACTGGTCGAACAGCGCCTGGTTGTACCAGAACACGACGGGGGCGAGGTCGTTGCGGAGGCCGTAGACGGTGTCGTCCACGGTCATGGGGGTGAGTGCGCCGTCGGTGAAGCCGTCGAGGAAGCTCTGATCGAAGAAGCCCTTGTTGAGGGGAGCGGCGAACGCCTGGACGCCGTTGTTCTCCTTGGATGCCCACGAGGTGTCGTTCTGCTGCGTGGAGAAGACCACGTCGGGCCAGCCCTCGCCCGACTGATCGAACAGCGCCACCTTCTGCTGGAACGAGCCCGAGCCGCCGGCGCCACCGTCGTAGGTTTCGATGTTCAGCGGGACGTCGGGGTTGGCCGTCTCGAATGCCTGCGCGAGAGGCTCACGCGAGGAGTCCACCCACACGGTGATGGCGCCGGAGGTATCTTGATCGGCGGCGGTGAAGCCGTATGCGCTGTCCGCGTCGCCTCCGCCGGTCGCTCCGGGGCTGCACGCGCTGAGCGCGAGAGCCGACACGACGGCGAGGCCACCGGCCAGGGTGAGACGGCGACGGGCGCCGGGGAAGTGCTGCGGCATTGCTGAACTCCTGTCTTCTTCGACGAGGTCGGGTGACCGGTGTCAAATATAGCTCATACGTATGAGGTTTACCTCGACCGCTCCGTACGAGGTCGTCCGCGGCATCGCCCGGATGGGCGCTCTCCTGCTCGGCCGCCGGACGTACGACGTCCTCGCGGGGTATCGGCCGCACCACACGACCGGCGTCGACGGTGAGATCGGAACCCGTCTCGACGCGATCCCGAACTACGTCGTGTCGCAGCAGCGTCTGACGGCCCGCGGCGCCCCCGGGGTGGGCCGGGCCGCGGAGGTGCGAGCGCTGCTCAGATCCCTTCGGCCCACCCGCCGGGAGCGGCGATGTTGAACATCCACGCGACACCCCACGGGTCGGTCAGTTCACCGTAGAGGTCTCCCCACACCTGCTTCTCCAGGGGCTGGACGACCTTCGCGCCCTGCTCGACGAACCGATCGTAGAACCCCTGTACGCGATCGAGCTCGTCGCTCATGAAGGCGGCCTGCGCGCGACTGGTTCCCCAGCCTCCGGCGGGCTCCTGGAACGCGTCCGCGCCCATGACGGTGAACCCGTCGGCACGGAGTTCGGAATGCATGACGCCGTCGGCGGGGGCGTCCGTCATACCGAAGTCGGCGAAGGTGCTGATGGTGAGTTCCCCTCCGAACACGGACTGGTACAACGTCATCGCTTCGCGCGCGGCGCCGGAGAACGAGAGGTACACGACGAGAGAAGTCGACACGGCGGCATCCTTCCAACGGGGACGAATCGCCCTCACCCTAGACCCGGGCCCCTCGCGTCAATAGCGGATCGCGTCGATGACCTTCACACGCACCGCGACGAGCGCGGGAAGAAGACCCGCCAGAGCGCCGACGGCGGTCGCGGCGACGAGGCCGGTGATGGCGGCATCCGCGGGGAAGGGCGGGAAGTCGCTGATCATTCCCTGACCGATGAGGTCGCGTACCGCGGGGGACTGCACGACCAGGATCGAGACGATCACGCCCACCCCGCCCGCGACCACCGTGGCGACGACGCTCTCCATCATCACCGCGAAGAACACCCGGCTCGCCGTCGCACCGAAGCTCCGGCGGATCCCGATCTCGCGCACGCGCTGCTTCACCGTGACGAGGGCGATATTCACCAAACCCAGGGCGCCCAGCAGCAGTACCAGAACCGCGATGCCGGTGACGACGGTGCGGGTGACCGCGAACGGGTCGTCGCCGTACGTCGCCCAGTCCTGCCGGTTGATGTTGACCTCGACGCCGTCGCCGAGGGCTCCGGCGAGGTCGCGCGTGACGAGCGTGGTCAGCTGGTCGGACAGCTCGGTCGGCACCCACATCTCGTACTGCGTCTGGGGGGCGCCGCCGCCGTACGGATCGACGGGGGCTGCCGCGCTCGCTCCGCGCTCGCCGGCGGCGGCGTCCTGCATCGCGGTCATGTGATCGATGAGCATGAACATCGACGGGGCTGTGTCCCACGTCGATGACGGGGTGACACCGACCACGACAGCGCGCACGCCGCCGGACGGGATTCCGGATGCCGAGTCCGGCACTCCCTGTCCGCCCAGTGCGACGACCGGGTGGCTCGACAGCGGCGGTCGGCCCATCCGGTCCCAGAAGATCTCGTTGACGATGACCTGCGGCGCGAGCTGCTGCGTGTCGAGGGCGGTGAACCACTCGCCCTCGCGCATCTGCACGCGATGCATCTCGCCGTACGGCTGGTCCACCGCCTGTGTGCCGACTTCCACGGTCCCGTCGGCGAAGGGCACGAGGTTCGTCGTGTTCTGCAGACGGCTCGCGTAGGTCACGTCGTAGCGCTCTACGACCGCGGCCCAGGCGGCATCCATCCGCTCGGGATCCAGCGGTTCGCCGCCGCTCGGGAACACGGAGACGACAAGCGTGGCGGGGCGGCCGGAGCTGCGCTCGCTGAGCTCCTGGTTCGCCTGCTGCACGATCGCCCCGAGGGCGACGACGGTGGTGAGTGAGCACACGGCGACGGCGACGCCCACGAGCGAGAGGAGAACACGGGTGCGATGAACCCGCACCTCCTGCCAGGCCTCCAACAGGGCGCCGACGAGGGCTGTCAGGGCGCGCATCAGGAGTCTGTCCGCTCGGTGCTCACGGGTGGCGCGTCGGAAGACGAGGTCGACTGTTCGCGCAGACCGAGGCGCTCGAGGGTGGAGTCGGCGTCGGCGTCGGGGGAATCGGCGGCCCCGCTCCCCTCGGCATCCGGGGTCACCTGGCGCCTGTCGCGGCGCATGGGCGGTTCGAGGCTCGGATCGTCGACGGGCGTGAGCACGCCGCGGTCGAGCCGGAAGTGGCGGCGCGCGCGCCGGGCGATCGTGGGGTCGTGCGTGATCGTCACCTGGGCAGCCCCGGTGCGGACGGCCACCTCGTCGATCAGCTCCATGACGCTCTGACCGGTGTCGAGGTCGAGGGCACCGGTGGGTTCGTCGGCGAGGATCAGCCGCGGGCCGCGGACGAGCGACCGGGCGATGGCGACCCGCTGCTGCTCGCCTCCGGACAGGCGGTCGGGCATGCTGCTGAGACGGTGCCCGAGGCCTACGAGCTCGAGCATTTCGGCCGCGATCCTCTTGCGGCGCCAGAACGTGCGCCCCGTCGAGTACAGCAGCGGCATGGTGACGTTCTCAAGGGCTGTGCGTCCGGGGAGAAGGTTGAACTGCTGGAAGACGAAGCCGATGGCGGCACCGCGCAGACGGTCGCGCCTGGCCGCGGAGTACGCCTTCACCGGGCGATCGTCGAAGGTGACCTCGCCGCTCGTGGGCAGATCGAGCAGGCCGAGCATGTTCAGCAGCGTCGACTTGCCGGAGCCCGAGCGGCCCACGATCGACACGTGGTCGCCGGGCTCGATGGTCAGGTCGACCCCCGAGAGGATCGTCAGCGCGGGCTGGTCCGGCGGGATCACCGTGCGGGTGACCTCGCTCAGGGTGAGCAGACTCACGACGCGGGGGCCTGTTCGCAGTACATTCCGCCGTCGGGGTAGACGGTGCATCCGTCGTCGGGCACCGACATCGCGCCCGGGGCGAACTCCAGGATCTCGTCGCCCTCTGCGAGGCCCTCGGTGACCTGCACCTGCGTGCCGTCGGTGAGGCCGAGGGCGACGGCGCGCTCCTCGGTGGAGCCGTCTGCGGCCGTGACCCACACGGTGCCGCTCTGCGCCGCCCCACGCACGGCGGTCGTCGGGACGATCAGCACGTTCTCGGCTCGCCCGCCGGCGATCGTCATCTCGGCGGCGAGGCCGGCGAAGACGGTGACATCGCCCGGGACCGAGCACGTGGCGGTCGTGCCGGACCCGGCGGCCCCGGTGGCCGTGCCGCCCCCGCCTTCGCTCCCGTCGACGGCGCCGGTGCCGGCGGTGTCGCCGCCGGTGCTGCCGGCCAGCGGTGTCGTGATGCGCAGGTTGCCGCACGTGAAGGCCGCGGGCCCGCCGGTGATCGTCACGGTCGCCTCGGTGGGGCGATCGAGCAGACGGTACTGCTGCGACGGCTCGAGCGTGCCCGTCACCGAGAAGGTGGGCGGTGCCACGGTGCCGGTGGTCGCGCCGATCGTGACGTCCTGGTTCGCGATCACCGAGAGCGAGCTGAGCGTGCCCGCAGCGGGGGCGGTGACCTCCACGTAGCGGAAGATCGCCGGCTTGGGTCTGCCCTCGGCATCCACGCTGTCGGCGGGGTCCCGCTCGATCGGCACCTTCACGTCGAAGACCACGTCGCCCTGCGCGACGGTGGCGCCCTGGGCCACGAAGATCTTGTTCACCGTGCCCGCGGCCGTCGACTTCATCGCGACGGCGGCGTCGGCCGAGACGGTGGCCTTGAGGACGACGTCGTTCGTGATGGTGCCCAGCGACGCAACCGTGCGCGGCTCGACGATCGCGCCCGTGGGCACGGCCGGCGAGGCGTCGACCGGGCGGTCGGGGAAGAACGCCAGCTTGACGAGTGCGGCCGCCACGAGGGCGACCAGAAGAATACGCAGAATCGGAAAGACCCACGTGCGTGCGATCCCCATGAAACCCCCCGGAACGGAAATCGTCGTCATCGAACGCCTTCCACCCTAGGGGGGAGGGCGCGACGTCCCAGAACGGGGTGGTCCCGCATCGTCTGTTCCGCGGCGTTTTTCGCCCGCGGGGACGGGGGTATGTCATCCGTTCCGGCGACCGGCGCGCCGCGGCGGGGAGGAGCCGGTGATGGTGCGGAACGACGGATGCCACGGCCCCGGCCGGAAGAGGCGGTGGGGTCGTGGCATCCGGTGTCCGTCGCTACTGCTTCGGGGGACCGACCACGCGCGGGGCGATGAATTCGCCCGTACCGACACGTGAGTGGCGGCGCGAGTACGCGAAGTAGATGGCGAAGCCGATGGCCAGCCAGATGAGGAAGCGCAGCCACGTCTCGACCGAGAGGTTGAGCATGAGGTAGGTGCAGATGAGGGCGGAGAGGATCGGCAGCGCCGGGCTCCACGGCACGCGGAAGCCGCGCTTGAGGTCGGGGCGCTTGCGCCGCAGCACGAGCACGCCCACCGAGACCAGCACGAATGCCGAGAGGGTACCGATGTTGACCATCTCCTCGAGCACGCCGATGGGGGTGAAACCGGCCACGACCGCGACGATCGCGGTGACGAGGATCGAGATGACCCACGGGGTGCGAAGCCGCGGGTGCACCTTGGCGAGCGCCCCGGGCAGCAGCCGGTCGCGCGACATCGCGAAGATGATGCGGGTCGCGCCGATCATGAGGGTCAGAACCACCGTCGTCAGACCGGCGACGGCGCCGGCGGCGATGACCGTGGCCATCCAGGTCTGGCCGTGGAAGGCGAAGGCGTTCGCCAGAGCCGCCGAGGGGTTCAGCTCGCCGTACGGCACCATGCCGGTGACGACGATCGCGACGGCGCAGTAGAGGATCGTGCAGATGACGAGCGAGGCGATGATGCCGATCGGCAGGTCGCGCTGGGGGTTCTTGGTCTCTTCCGCAGTGGTCGCGACGACGTCGAAGCCGATGTAGGCGAAGAACACCAGCGCCGCGCCCGCGAGGATGCCGCCCACGCCGAACGTGGCGGGTTCGAGGCCCGACAGGAACTGCAGCAGCGGCTGGGTGAGACCGGATGCCGACTCGGTGGGGACCGATTCGGGCACGAACGGGGAGTAATTGGCCGGGTTGATGAACAGGATGCCGGCGATGATGACGAACAGGACGATGAACAGCTTCACGGCCACGAGCACGAGGTTGACGCGCAACGATTCCTTGATGCCGAGGGTCATCAGACCGCCGAGCACGAGCACGAGCAGGATCGCGGGGAGGTCGACCACGCCGCCGTACGAGATCGCCTCCGGCAGCACGATGCCGATCTGCTGCAGGAAGGTACCCAGGTAGGCGCTCCACCCCTGTGCGACGACGCTGGCGCCCAGGAACATCTCGAGGATGAGGTCCCATCCGATGATCCACGCGAACAGCTCGCCGAGCGAGGCGTACGAGAACGTGTACGCCGAGCCGGAAACGGGCACGGTCGAGGCGAATTCGGCGTAGCACATGGCGGCGAGACCGCACGCGATGGCCGCGATGATGAAGCTGATGACGACGGCGGGTCCGGCGACGTCGTGGGCGGCGCGGCCGGTCAACGTGAAGATCCCGGCGCCGATGACGACGCCGACGCCGAAGACGGTCAGGTCGATCGCGGTCAGGGACTTCTTGAGTCGGAACTCCGGTTCGTCGGTGTCTGCGATGGACTGCTCCACCGACTTGGTGCGGAAAAGGCTCACGCTGTGCTTCCTCTGTCTCAGGCGATGTCCAGGGAGCGGACACCACCCACGGAGGATAGTCCCATCCGTGCCCGCTGACTATCCGTGCGCGGACGGGCGACGTGCATGATGACACGGAATTGCGATGTGAGGTAAATCAATTCTCGCGGGTGTAATCTTTACGCATTATGGCTATGAAGCACATCACGCACCTCGTCGATGACCTCGACGGTACCGTCCTCGAAGACGGACAGGGAAAGCAGCTCACTTTTTCGGTTGAGGGTCGAGCGTATGAGATCGACCTTTCCGACCGCAATGCCGACAAATTCTATTCGGCGATCGCCCCCTTCGTGGATGCCGCACGCTCGGTCTCGCGTGGCAACACCGCGGCGCGTCGCGGGCGTCCGGCCCGCCGGTCGAACGACGTGGACCTCGGCGCCGTGCGCGAGTGGGCGCGCGCCAACGGGCACACCGTGAGCGACCGCGGCCGCGTGCCCGCGACGATCCTCGACGCCTACACCGAAGCGACGTCCTGATCGTTCGTCGAGGCGGCGGAGCGCAGGCATGACTGCGCAGTTGGCACCTGGTGCGGTGACGCAATTCGCCGTCCTCGACGCACTCCTCGCCGGCGTGTACTCGCAGGGCGCGTCGGTCGATGTCGTGCGAGCGGCGGGCGATACCGGAGTGGGGTGCTGCGAGGGGCTGGGTGGCGAGGTCGTCATCCTCGACGGCGAGCTCTACGAGTGCACCTCCGACGCGCCCCCGCGGGTGATGACGGACGACGAATTCCTGCCGTTCGTCGACGTCTGCTCCCTGGGTGAGTCCACCGGGTCCGCCTTCGTCGACCTCGATCTCACGGGCCTGGAGTCGGCGGTGGCGGATCGGCTGCTGAGCAGGAACCTCTTCCATGCGGTGCGGGTCGACGGTGTCTTCGCGCACGTCCTCACCCGCGTCACGCGCCGACAGGAGCCGCCGTTCCGCCCCCTCGCCGAGGTCGCGGCGGAACAGATCGAGACCACCACGCGTGAATGCACGGGCACTCTCGTGGGTTTCTGGATGCCGCGTATCTATCAGGGCATCACGGTGGCGGGCCTGCACCTGCATTTCCTCAGCGAGGATCGGTCGGTCGGGGGGCATGTGCTGGACGCGCGCGTGCGTGAGGGGCGACTGCGTATGTCGGCGTACGCCGACTTCAGCCTGCGGCTTCCCCGCGACGGACAATTCCTCTCGACCGAGCTCACCCATGACGACGATCATCGAATCGTCGCCGTCGAGAGTCGCGGGGTCTCGTCTTCCACTTCGTGAAAGACGCGACCATTGGTCGCAATTGGGGCGAACATGCGGGTGAATTCGCATTGCATTCGCCGAAACGGCGCAGCTCGGCGGTTTAGGGTCGGCGCATGGCGAAAAAGCACATCACCCAGGTGATCGATGATCTCGACGGCTCCGTGATCGACGACGGTACGACCGTGCAGTTCTCTTTCGAGGGACGCGCATACGAGATCGATCTGTCGGTACACAATGCCGAGAAGATGCGCGATGCGCTACGGCCCTACATTTCCGCGGGTCGCGCGGCGAATTCCCTCCACTCCGCGCCGCGACGAACTCCCCGCGGTCGGGCCATCCCCACGAGAGACCTCGCCGACGTGCGCTCCTGGGCCGCGAAGAACGGCCACCCGGTCAACACGCGTGGACGCATCTCCTCATCGGTCCTCGACGCGTACGACGCCGCTCACTGACACCTGCCGACAGAACCGGATGCCACGAACTCGTGGCATCCGGTTCTTGTTGCGCCGCGCGGCGGGTGCGACCCGTCGACTCAGGGTCGTCCGGCGTTCGCGATCGAACGGGTCAGACGAGGGCGGTACTGCGCGCGCCGACCGCCAGACGCTCGGCGGCCAAGCCCTCGGCCGCGGCGAGAGGGGTGACCCCCCGCGCGGCCGCTTCGTCGAAGACGCGCCGGATCGTGTCGCCGATCCCGGCGACACGGCCCATGATCTGGTCCATCGTCCCGCGCTGCTTGGCGACCAGGTCGAGGTAGATCACGCCGCCGGCGTTGACGACGAAGTCGGGGGCGTACAGGATGCCGCGCTGCGCCAGCCGTTCAGCGCCGCTCCGCTCGGCGAGCGGATTGTTGGCAGGCCCGCACACCGCGCGCGCGTCGAGGGCGTCGATGACCTCGTCGGTGAGGACACCGCCGATGCCGGCGGGAACGAACACGTCGGCGGGAATCAGGTGCGCTTCGCTCGGCTCGACCCAGGCGGCGCCGAGGTCTTCGGCCAGCGCCCGCTTCGCCGGGTTGACGTCGGTGACGGTGAGGACGGCGTGCTCGGATGCCAGACGCTCGGCGAGACGACCGCCGACCTGGCCCAGACCCGCGACGGTGATGCGGCGACCGGCGACATCGCCGGTCCCGACGGCGCGCTCGAGGGTCGCGACGAGCGAGGCGTACACGCCGAGGCTCGTGGGGCCCGCGGGTTCGCCGGAGCCGCCGACGGAATCGGGGAGTCCGACCACGTGCGCGGTACGTTCGCTCACGACCAGCATGTCGTCGGTCGTCGAGCCCACGTCTTCCGCGGTGCGGTACAGCCCGCCGAGGCTCTCGACGGCGTCGCCGAGGTCAAGGAAAGCCGCGCGGCGACGGTCGGCGTCGAGGACCGTCCCCTCGGGCAGGCCGATCACGCTCTTGCCACCGCCCGCGTCGAGTCCGGCTGCGGCGTTCTTCAGCGTCATCGCCGCGGACAGGCGCAGGGCGTCGCCGAGGGCCTCGGTCCACGACGGGTAGGTCCACAGGCGGGCGCCGCCGAGGGCGGAGCCGAGCACCGAGGAGTGAAGCGCCACGGCGACGAGCAGACCGCTGCGCCGCCCCGTGATCACCTCCACGCGTTCGTGCGTGAAATCGGGCAGGGGCAGGGCGTTGGTCATCGCGTTCCTTGTCGTCGGCCGCCTTGTGGGCGGCTCTTCTCGGATGCCGCAGCGTCGCGGCATCCGTCTCCATTGTGGCGCGCGTCGTCGACGGACGCGAGGGGCGCGCGGCAGGGTCTCGGCGAGCCGTGCGGGGTGGCCGGTCGGGCCGGTGTCGCTCGGGTCGCGGAGCCGATGGCGGCGCCCGGGGCAGGGTCGCGTCACCCCGGCGACGCGCGCGGGGTCGGTCGCGGTGGCGCGTTTCGCTGAGGCTGCGCGCACGGCTGGTCGGCGTGGCACGGCGTCGTTCTAGGCTGGCGGTCATGACCGACGCCCTGCCCGCCCGTAGTCGTCTCGTCGCCGCAGCCCTCCGAGAGGCCGGTGTCGAGGGCGAGATCGTGATGCTTCCGGATGCCGCGTCGACGGCCGCGCTCGCGGCGGCGGCCCTCGGTGTCGAGGTCGGGGCCATCGCGAACAGCCTCGTCTTCTGGAGCGACGACGAGCCGCTGCTGGTGATGACCAGCGGCGCGCACCGCGTGGACACGGCGGCTCTGGCGGAGCGGCTCGGGCGCAGCGGCATCCGTCGGGCGACATCGGATCAGGTGCTGGCGGCGACAGGACAGCCCATCGGGGGAGTGGCGCCGACCGGGCACCCGGCGCCGTTGACCACGGTCGTGGATGAGGATCTCGCGGCATTCGACGAGATCTGGGCCGCGGGTGGTACGCCGCACACGGTTTTTCCGCTGACGTTCGAGGAGCTGGTGCGCCTGACCGGCGGTGCGGTCGTGCGCGTGGCGTGAATCGCGCGCGGTCGCGAAGCCGCGCGCCGGGTCACGGGATGTTCAGCGGGGCCGGGCGCGGGGTTGCGGGGCGGGAAATGTGCACCGGGGCGGTCGATGTACGCCCCGGTGCACATTCGGCGCCCCGCACGGTGGTCCGAGGCGACGGGTACCGCGCTTCAGCGAGCGCGGCCGCGCCGGTACAGGGGTGCGGGGCGGGAAATGTGCACGGGGGCGATCGGTGCGCGCCCCGGTGCACATTCGGCGCCCCGCACCCGGTGCGGATGTGTCCGTGACGAGCCCGCTACGCGGCGCGGGCAGGGACAGCGCGGTGACGCGCGGGTGCCGCCACCGTCCTGTCGCTCAGGCCCCGGGGTCGGGTGCGAGTGCGGTCAGGCAGACCACCGCGGCGGCGGCCGACCAGGCCTGGGGCCGGCAGGCGGCGGGGTAGGGCGTCGGCACCGACGAGTGGGTGCGCGGATCGCCGGCGTGCAGCTCCGGCACGCGATAGGCGAAGCCCTCGGCGGCATCCAGGAGTCCGGCGACGACAGCGCGCGCCTTCTCGTCCAGGCCCGCGCGCAGCATGCCGTGCACCGCGATCGCGGTGTCGTGCACCCAGACGCTTCCGCCGTGGTACGACAGCGGCCAGTACCCCGCGGCCCCGGTCGACATCGTGCGGATGCCGTATCCGCTCGACATGCTCTCGCCGAGCAGCAGCGACGCGACGTGCGCCTCCTCGTCGCCGGTCAGCAGGCCGGTACCGAGCAGGTGCCCGATGTTGCTCGTCAGAGAGTCGACCGGACGCTTGGCGTTGTCGAGGGCGACCGCGGGGTAGCGGCCCTCCGGCGTCTCGACCCAGTACGTCTCGGCGAAGCGCCTCTTCAGATCGGCCGCCCAGCTGCGCCAGAACGTGGCGTCGTCGGCATCCGTCCCCTCCCCGAAAGCGTCGAGCAGATCGGCGCCGGCGAGGGCGGCCTCGTAGGCGTAGGCCTGCACTTCGCACAGCGCGATGGGGCCCTCGGCGAGCCGGCCGTCGCGCCACTGGATCGAGTCGCCGGAATCCTTCCAGCCCTGGTTCGACAGCCCCGTGCCGAGGCGGTCGATGTAGTCGAGGAAGCCGTCGCCGTCGCTGTCGCCGCTGTCGCGGATCCAGCCGAGGGCGCCGCGGAGCGTCGGGAGGAGCTCCCGCACCTCGGCCTCGGGCATGCCGGCGCGCCAGGCGTCGGCGAGCAGGCAGATCCACAGCGGGGTCGAGTCGACGCTGCCGTAGTACTTCGGCGGCAGCACGATGCCCTCGCCCGGCATCTCGAGGGCCGAGGCCCGCAGCTCGTGCAGGATCTTGCCCGGCTCCTGCGCCGTCTGCGCGTCGTCGTCGGCACCCTGCAGCCGCGCGAGCACGCGGAGGGTGGATGCCGCGATCTCGCGGTCCAGCGGAAGGGCGAGACGTGCGGCCCAGATCGAGTCGCGCCCGAACAGCGTGAAGAACCAGGGCGCGCCGGCGGCGAAGAACTCGTCGTCGGGGTGCTCGGGCAGCACGAGGCGGAGGGCGGCGAGATCGTCGAGGGCGGTACGCAACCAGCGCGCGAGGCGGGGGTCGGGCGCCTCGGCGGCGACGGCCGCGGCATCCCACCGCGGTGCCGCTGAGGCCGACCCGACGACGAGGGTGTCGTCGCGCAGCGTCAGCGTCCACGCCACTTCGACGCTCCCGAAGGCGGGGACCTCGACGCCCCAGCTCGCCTCGAGCCCGTCGGCTCCGGATGCCACGCGGGCGCCGGGTGCGACGAGTTCGAGACCCTGCGCCCCGGCATCCACGATCGCGCGGTCACCGTCGAGGTCGGTCGTCATCTCGCGGGGGTGCGCGTGGCCGGATTTCACCTCGTGCAGCTGCGCGAACTCGGGCGACAACGCCAGCCGCAGGGTCGTCGAGATGGGCCGGTCGATGCGCGAGTGCAGCGTCCAGGTCTCGCTGACCACCCCATCGGCGACGCGCCGGTCGCGGAGCACACGCACCTTCGGGTCGGGCGTGGTGTCGTCGAGTCCACGCAGCAGACCCCCGAGCACGAGACGCGAGGCCCCGTCGGGTGCACTCGAGACCCACTCGACGGGCGAGCCGTCGCAGACGAGCGCGAGGGAGCGCACGTGTCGGACGTCGCCGTGGTACACACCGTGGACGGCTGCCGCGCCCATGTCGCCCGTGGCGTCGGACCACACCTGCGTGGGGGCGCGCAGCACGATGACCGCGTCGTTCAACAGGGGCTGGAGCGGGGCTGTCACGGCATCCGTCACGGCCGCCGGGGAGGCGGTGGGGGCGGTGGTCATTCTTTGACGGCTCCTTCACTGGCGTTCATGATGCGGCGCTGGAAGACGAAGAACACCACGGCGACCGGAATCGTCATGATGGCCGCGGCCGCGAGTTTGAGGGGGAATTGGCTGCCCTGGCTGAGCTGTCCGCTCGCGAGGGCTGCGACGCCCTTGGTCAGGGTGGTGAGTTCGGGGGACTGGGTCGAGATGACGAAGTGGCTCAGCTCGTTCCACGATCCCTGGAACGACAGGATGACGATCGTGATGAGAGCCGGTCGCGCCATCGGCAGCACGACCGACCAGAAGATGCGGAAGGTGCCGGCGCCGTCGATGCGCGCCTGCTCCTCGACCGACGGCGGGATGGACTCGAAGAAGTTCTTCATGATGAACACGCCCGCGGCATCCACGAGGAGCGGCAGGATCATGCCCGCGTAGGAGTCGTAGATGCCGAGCTGGTTGATCACGAGGAACTTGGGGATCAGCAGCACCACGGTCGGTACGGCCATCACCGCGATGAGCCCCGCGAAGACGAGACCGCGTCCGCGGAACTGCAGGCGGGCGAGGGCGTAGCCGGCGAGAGAGTTGAAGAACACCCGGCCCGCCGTCACGAACACCGTCACCACCGCGGAGTTGGCGAACCACACCGGGAAATCGGAGTTCAGGAAGAGCCGCTCGTACGCCGCCCACGTGAAGGTCTGCGGCAGGAGCGAGATGGGATCGGCCGCCGCCGCGGCATCCGTTTTGAACGATGTCGCCACCTGCACGAGGAACGGATAGATGTAGATGAGCGCGAGCACGATCAGCAGGGTGTAGAGGCCGATCTGCCATCCGAGCGCCTTGCGCGACAGGCGATGCTTCGCGGGGCGGCGGGACGGTCCGTCCAGACGCTGCTCAGCGAGGACGGTGGTCTGCGGGGAGGCCGTGGCGGTCATCGTGTGCCTCCTCTCGAGCCCGCTCCGGGGCCCTTGTCGTCGGCGGGAACGGGGCTCGTGCCCGTTCCGCGCACTTCGTACTGGCGGATGCGCCGACGAGAGACCGGGCGGTCGCGCAGCACGAAGCGCTGCAGGATCGTCAGTGCGACGATGATGAGGAAGAGCACGAAGGCGATGGCGGCGCCCTGACCCCACTGCTGCGACAGGAACGCCGAGGAGTAGCTGAGGTACGCGGGGGTGAGGGTGGTCTTGCCGGGGCCGCCCTGTGTGCCCGTGTAGATCTGGTCGAACACTTGCCAGGTGCCGATCAGGCCGAGGGTCAGCACGGTGAACAGCACGGGCTTGAGCTGCGGCAGGGTGACCCGCCAGAAGCGTTGCCAGCCGGTGGCGCCGTCCATCATGGCGGCCTCCTGCACGTCGCCGCCGATGTTCTGCAGGCCCGCGATGAAGAGCAGCATGAACGTCCCCGAGGTGGTGAACACGGCCATCAGGATGAACGCCGACATGGCGACCGAGGGGCCCGCCAGCCAGTCCCACCACGAGACGCCGAGCAGGGTGTTGCCGGTGAGGAAAGCGGGGCCACTGGTCACGCCGACGGTGGCGAGCAGATTGTGCACGACGCCGGAGGGGTCGCTGAACCAGTTCGGCCCGTTGATGCCCAGCCACGACAGCGCCTCGTTGACGGCACCGGATGCCGAGAAGAGGAACAACCACAGCACGGTGATCGCGACGGAGCTGGTGACCGACGGGAAATAGAAGGCGGTGCGGAAGAACCCGCGACCGCGGAGGACCGCCCGGTTGACGAGTACCGCGAGGAAGAGCGAGAGCGCCGTCTGCAGCGGCACCACCAGCAGCACGTACCACCCGTTGTTGCGGAGGGCCGTTCCGAAGTCGCGTTCGGCGAGTCCGCCGCCGGTCGTGACAGCGGCGTAGTTGTCGACGCCGACGAAGTTCACGTTCGACGAGAAGGGGCTGCCGCGACCGGTCCAGTCAGAGAAGCTCACCCACAGCGCCATGAGCACGGGGACGAGCAGGAACACACCCAGGATGACGAGCACGGGCGCGGTGAAGAGCCAGCCGGCGGCGGCCTCGCCGCGCCGGATCCCCGAGGACGGGGACCCGGCGCGACGCGACGCGGTGGTGAGGGCGCTCACGATTACTCGACGATCGCCTCGAGGTTGGACTGTGCCGTCTGCAGCAGCGCCTGCGGGTCGCCGGTCTTCAGCGACTCGAGCTGCGCGTTGAAGTCGGTGATGACGTCGGCGGCGCCGGCCATGTTCGGCGGGAACTGTGCGTATTCGGCTCCGGCGAGGAAGGCGCCCAGATCGGGGTTGGCGCTGGTCCATGCGTCGGCCGCGGACTGGATCGACGGCATCGGGCCGAAGGCCTCCGAGAACGCCAGCTGCTGGTCGGTGCCGGTGAGGTACTCCACGAGCGAGCGTGCCTGCTCCTGGTTGCCGCTGTCGGCGGCGAGGCCCCAGCAGTTGGTGAACTGCAGCGTGCCCTTGCCGCCGGGGCCGGCGGGGAGCTCGGCGACTGTGTAGTTCACGTCGGGGTAGTCGGCCGACATCGCTCCGGTGATCCAGTTGCCCTCGATGACCATCGCGGCCTTCTGCGTGCCGAGCGCTTCTCCGCCCCAGCCCGCGCCGACGTCGGACGCGAAGGCGAACGAGCCGTCGTTCAGGTGCGTCTTGACATAGGTCAACGCCTCGACGTTCTCGGGGCTGTCGGCCGTGGCCTGCCCGTCGGTGACGAGGCCGCCGCCCGCTTGCGCCATGAAAGCACCGACACGCTGGTACTCGGCGCCGAACGCGAGTCCGACGCGCCCGTCGGCGGTCAGGCGCTGGGCGACGGATGCCAACTGGTCCCACGTCGTGGGGATGTCGGCATCCGTGAGTCCGGCGGCCGTCCACAGGTCGGCGTTGATGATCAGCGCCAGGGTGGAGAAGTCCTTAGGGGCGCAGTAGAAGGACCCGTCGACGGTGAAATTGTCGACGAGGGAGGGGTAGAAGTCGTCCTTGTTGGCGAGGTCGTCGCCGTAGGCTGCGATCGAGCCGTTCGCCGCGTAGCCCGCGAGGGCCTCGGGGGCGAGGTAGAACAGGTCGGGCGGGGAGCCGGCGGCGAAGCCCTGCGAGAGCTGCTGGGGCAGGTCGTTGGCGGTCTGCACCTCGGCCGCGACGCCCGACTGCTCGCTCCATGCGGCGACGGCGTCGGTGACGGCCTTCGTCTCGGCGTCACCCGAGGAGCCGATGAGGATGCTGAGGCTGCCGGTGCCGGAAGCCTGGCCCTCGCCGGGGGTGTCATTGAAGCCCGAGCCGCAGGCGGTGAGCGTCAGGGCTCCGGTGGCCAGCAGGGCGCCGGCGGCGAGCACCGTGCGTGTGCGGGGTGCGGGCGTGTGCCGTGTCATGTGTCTCTCTCCTTCGATGAGGCATGCGACCCCTCCGCATGTGGTCGGAGGGCCGTCAGTTTGAACGTTCAAATAACGGTCTCACCAAGGTACGAACACGTCGCGGCAGATGTCAAGAGGTTGCCGCCCGCCTAGGCTGACGGTCTGGACGCGCGTGCCGGACCCCCGCCGGGCCGGCCCGTGGAACCGCTGCTCGACATCGGCTCGTGCTCATCGATACGGGAGGGGACGACATGGCGAAGGCGCCCACCGTCGACGACGTCGCCCGCGTCGCCGGCGTCTCGCGGCAGACCGTGTCGAACGTGGTGAACACCCCCGACATCGTGCGCGAGACCACACGGCACCGGGTGGAGGCCGCGATCGCCGAGCTCGGGTACCGCCCCCATGCCGCCGCGCGTCGGCTCCGGATGCGCCGCAGCTCCACCATCGGCATCCACCTCGATCCGTACGCCGGCGGCATCTCGGGCGTCGTGCTCGACCGGTTCGTGCACGCCCTCACCGAACGCGCCGGAGAGCGCGACATGCGCGTGCTGCTGTACGCCGCCCGCACGCCGGAGGAGGAGATCGCCCGACTCGGCGACCTGCTGGAAGGGGGAGAAGTGGATGCCGTCGTCGTCACCGGAACCTTCCACGGTGATCCCCGCACCGGGTGGCTGACGGCGCGGAACCTCCCGTTCGTGTCTTTCGGCCGACCGTGGGGCGAAGACGACGTCGAAGCGCCGGCACACCTGTGGGTCGACGTCGACGGTGCGGCGGGGACGCGGGCCGCGACCGCGCACGCGCTCGTGCACGGCAGCGGCCACGTGGCCTTCCTCGGCTGGCCCGCGGGGTCGGGCACGGGGGACGAGCGCGAGCGCGGCTGGCGTGAGACCGCGAGCACGGGTCCGCGTTGGGTCGTCGAAGAGAACGTGTCGGCTGCGCGCGACGTCGTGGCGGCCGGTCTCGCCGCCGACCCGGGGGTCACCGGCATCGTCTGCGCGAGCGACTCCCTCGCCATCGGCGCGCACCTCGCGACGTCGCTCGCCGGGCGCGCCGACATCACCGTCGTCGGCTTCGACAACACCCCCGCCGCCGAGGCCCTCGGACTGTCGAGCGTCGAGCAGTTGCCCGAGCGGGTGGCATCCGGAGCTCTCGACCTGCTGATGGGCGACGGCACGGTCGTCGCGCCCCGGGCCGCGACGGCGGGTACGGCCCACGTGCTGGTGGAGCCGCGACTCGTCGTGCGGTGAGGGGCGGCTCCGCCGGGCGTGGTCGGGGTCTGGGGTTCGGGGCGGGTTTTGTGCACCGGGGCGGTCGGCGTCCGCCCCGGTGCACATTCCGTGCCCCGAACCGGGCGGGGCGGAGCGGGAAGAGCGCGTCAGGCGTGGCGGCCGATGCGGCGCGCGAGCTCGGCGGCGGTGGTGGTCGCTGCGGCCGCGAGGGAGGCGGCATCCCGCTCCGGGCCGTCCGAGGGCCACGTGATCGCCACCGCGGCCGCCGGCCAGCCGGCGTGGTCGAGCACGGCGGCAGCGACGGATCGGAAACCGGGCGTGACCTCGCCGTCTTCCCGGGCGAAGCCCGCCGCGCGCACCTCGCGCAGCACCTCCCGCAGTGCGCGCGGGGTGGCGGGGCCCGAGCCGTGCCGCTGGGTCAGGGCCGTGGCATCCGGGAACGACGCCCGCACCTGCTCGCGGGGGAGGGCGGCCAGCATCGCCCGACCCGTCGCGGTGAGGTGCGCGGGAAGGCGCACACCGACGTCGGTGACGAGTGCGGGGCGCCGGGGGGCGCGTTCCTCGACGATGTACAGCACGTCGCGTCCCGCCAGCACGGCGAGGTGGGCCGACTCGCCGACCCGGTCGGACAACGCCGCCAGCAGCGGTCGTCCGAGACGCGCGAGCGGCTGCTGCCGCGCGTATCCGCCGCCCAGTTCGAACGCGGCCGTGCCCAGGCCCCAGCGTCGGTCGCCGGGCAGGTGCACGACGTATCCGTGCTCCTCCAGCGTGGCGAGCAGGTGGTAGGTGCTCGACCGCGGAATGCCGAGGCTCGACGCGATCGACTGCGCCGCCATCGGCCCGGGCTGGCGCGCGAGCAGCGAGAGGATCCGCAGCGTCTGATCGGCGGCGGGAACCTGCGGGCGCGGATTGTCTGACATGACAGACACAGGATGCCAGAACCCTCTCGTCTCGGACCATCCCTCGCGATGGAATCGGCGTATGGACGTCAGCATCACCGTCGGAGCAGCCCCCCTCACCCCCCGCGAGGTGGTCGACGTCGCGCGCCACGGCGCGCGGGTCGTCGTCGACGGTGACGCGCTCGGCCGGGTGGCGGACACCCGCACCCTCATCGAGGGCCTCGCCGACGACCCGCAGCCGCACTACGGCATCTCGACCGGCTTCGGAGCTCTCGCCACGACCTTCATCGCCGAGGACCGCCGCGCGCAGCTGCAGGCGAGCCTGATCCGCTCCCACGCCGCCGGTACGGGCGGCGAGGTCGAGCGCGAGGTGGTGCGCGCGCTCATGCTGCTGCGCCTGCAGACGCTCGCCACCGGTCGCACGGGCGTGCGCCCCGTCGTGGTCGAGACATACGCGGCGCTGCTGAACGCCGCGATCACCCCGGTCGTCCACGAGTACGGCTCGCTGGGCTGTTCGGGCGATCTCGCGCCGCTGTCGCACGTGGCCCTCGCCGTCATGGGCGAAGGGGATGTACGCGACGCCGAGGGACGATCGGTCCCGGCGGCCGACGCCCTCGCCGCCGCGGGCATCACCCCCGTCGCCCTGCGCGAGAAGGAGGGGCTCGCCCTCATCAACGGCACCGACGGCATGCTCGGCATGCTGCTGCTCGCCCTGCACGACCTCGAGACGTTGCTGGTCACCGCCGACGTCTCGGCGGCCCTGTCGATCGAGTCGCAGCTCGGGACGGATGCCGTGTTCGCCGCCGATCTCATGGCGCTCCGCCCGCAGCTCGGTCAGGCCGAATCCGCCGCGAACCTGCGCGCGTTCCTCGCCGGGTCGCCCATCGTGGCCAGCCACCGCGGACCCGAGTGCACGCGCGTGCAGGACGCGTACTCGCTGCGCTGCGCCCCGCAGGTGCACGGCGCGGCGCGCGACACGCTGGAGTACGCGACCGTCGTCGCCGAGCGCGAGCTGGCATCCGCCGTCGACAACCCCGTCGTCACCGTCGACGGCCGCGTCGAATCGAACGGGAACTTCCATGGCGCACCGGTGGCGTACGTGCTCGACTTCCTCGCGATCGCGGTGGCCGACGTGGCATCCATGTCGGAGCGCCGCACCGACCGTGCGCTGGATGCGGCGCGCAGTAACGGTCTACCGCCGTTCCTCGCGCACGAGGTGGGCGTCGACTCGGGCCTGATGATCGCCCAGTACGCCGCGGCGGGGATCGTGTCGGAGCTCAAGCGTCTGGCCGTGCCCGCGTCGGTCGACTCCGTCCCCTCGAGCGCCATGCAGGAGGACCACGTGTCGATGGGGTGGGCGGGTGCGCGCAAGCTCCGCCGCGCGATCGACGGGCTGGGGCGCGTCCTCGCGATCGAAGTCATGACCGGATGCCGCGCCCTCGACCTGCGTGCCCCGCTCGTGCCGGCGGCGGCCACCCGCGCCGTGCGCGCCCTCGTCCGCACGCGTGTCGCCGGCCCCGGCCCCGATCGCTTCGTCTCGCCCGAGATCGAGGCCGTCACCGACCTCGTCTTCTCGGGAGCCGTCGCACGGGCCGCCGTCGCCCAGACGCCCCTCGCTCAGACCGCGCTCGCCGAGACCGCACTCACCACCTAGACCGCCTCGCCGAGACCGCCCGCCGAGACCGCCCGCCCAGACCGCCCCTGACCGGATCGAAGGAGATCACGCATGACCGACACGATGAACCCCTCGCACATCGCCGCCGCCGACGGCGCAGGGGCCGAGGTCCCGGCATCCCGTGGGCCCGTCCGCGCCGCGCGCGGCAACGTCCGAACCGCGAAGAGCTGGGGCGCCGAGGCGGCCAAGCGCATGTTGATGAACAATCTCGACCCCGACGTCGCCGAGCGTCCCGCCGACCTCGTGGTGTACGGCGGCACGGGTAAGGCCGCCCGCTCGTGGGCCGCGTACGACGCCATCGTTCGCACCCTCGACGAACTGGCGCCCGACGAGACGCTGCTCGTGCAGTCGGGCAAGCCCGTGGGCGTGTTCCGCACGCACGAGTGGGCACCGCGCGTGCTCATCGCCAACTCGAACCTCGTGGGCGATTGGGCGACGTGGCCCGAGTTCCGCCGTCTCGAGGAGCTCGGCCTGACGATGTACGGCCAGATGACCGCGGGATCGTGGATCTACATCGGCACGCAGGGCATTCTGCAGGGGACGTACGAAACGTTCGCCGCGGTCGCGGCGTCGCTCGGTCGCGAGTCGCTCGTCGGCACTCTGACCCTCACCGCCGGCTGCGGCGGGATGGGCGGGGCGCAACCGCTCGCGGTAACCATGAACGGTGGTGCCGTGCTGATCGTCGACGTCGACCGCACCCGCCTGGACCGACGCGTCGCCCACGGCTATCTCGACGAGGTGGCCGACGACCTCGGTGCGGCGATCGAGCGGGTGAGCACCGCGCGCGACGCGGGCGAGGCGCTGTCGGTGGGCGTCGAGGGCAACGCGGCCGAGGTGTTCCCGGAACTGCTCGCGCGCGGCATCCGGATCGACATCGTCACCGACCAGACGAGCGCCCACGACCCCCTGTCGTACCTGCCCGTGGGGACGTCGGTGGACGACTGGCGTGCCGAAGCCGCGCGCGACCCCGAGGATTTCACCCGGCGTTCGCGAGAGAGCATGGCCGCGCACGTGAGGGCGATGGTCGAGTTCCAGGATGCCGGGGCCTTGGTGTTCGACTACGGCAACTCGATCCGCCGTGAGGCCGAGCTCGGCGGGTACGACCGCGCCTTCGCCTTTCCGGGGTTCGTGCCGGCGTACATCCGTCCGCTCTTCGCCGAGGGCAAGGGTCCGTTCCGCTGGGTGGCGTTGTCGGGCGACGCGGAGGACATCGCCAAGACCGACCGCGCTGTCGCAGAGCTGTTCCCGGGCGACGCGGCGCTCCACCGCTGGCTCGAGAAGGCCGGGTCGACGGTGCAGTTCGAGGGGCTGCCCGCGCGCATCTGCTGGCTCGGCTACAAAGAACGCCACCTGGCGGGCCTGAAGTTCAACGAGATGGTCGCCTCCGGCGAGCTGGCGGGCCCGATCGTCATCGGTCGCGACCATCTTGACGCAGGTTCCGTCGCCTCGCCCTACCGTGAGACCGAGGCGATGGCCGACGGATCGGATGCCATCGCCGACTGGCCGCTGCTGAACGCCCTGCTCAACACCGCCAGCGGAGCGTCGTGGGTGTCGATCCATCACGGTGGGGGCGTCGGCATCGGCCGCAGCATCCACGCCGGTCAGGTCTGCGTCGCCGACGGCACGGAGCTCGCCGCCGAGAAGCTCGCGCGCGTGCTCGTCAACGACCCCGGCACCGGGGTGATGCGGCACGTGGATGCCGGCTACGAACGCGCCCGGGAGGTCGCCGCCGAACGGGGCCTCACGGTGCCGATGTGGTGAGCATCCCCGTGCCGACCGGTGCCGAGGTGGTGGGCCCCTCCGAGGCGACGGATGCCGACGCCGCGAACACGTTCCTGCTGACCGGCATCGGCGAGTTGACGACCAACGTCGTCGTCGACCGTGACCCGTGCGGCACGATCCACGACGCCGCGGTGCTCGTACGCAATGGCCGCATCGCGTGGGCGGGCCGGGCGACGGATGCCCGGGATGCCGTGGCATCCGGTTCCGATTCCCGTGTCCGTGTCGTGGATGCCGGCGGCCGCGCCGTGATCCCCGGTTTCGTCGACAGCCACACCCACCTCGTCTTCGCCGGTGATCGCGCGGAGGAGTTCGCCGCGCGGATGGCGGGGGAGCGGTACGCGGCGGGAGGGATCCGTACGACGGTCGCGGCGACGCGGGCGGCGACCGACGACGACCTGCGGACTCGCCTGGCCGCGCTCGTCGCGGAAGGCCGGGCGCAGGGCACCACGACGGTGGAGGTCAAGACCGGCTACGGTCTCGACGTCGAGACAGAAGCGCGTCTGGCGCGACTCGCCGCGGAGGTGACCGACGAGGTGACCTTCCTCGGGGCGCACGTGGTCGCCCCCGACCACACCGGCAGCGCGGAGGAGTACGTCGACCTCGTGGTCGGCGACATGCTCCGCGCGGTCGCGTCGCACGTGCGGTGGATCGACGCGTTCTGCGAAGAGGGCGCCTTCACCGCCGATCAGTGCCGGAGGGTCCTCGAGGCGGGCCGCGCGGCGGGTCTCGGCATCCGGGTGCACGGCAACCAGCTCGGCTACGGCGAGGGGGTGCGGCTCGCGGTCGACCTCGGAGCCGCCGCGGTCGATCACTGCACTTTCCTCTCCGACGACGACGTGGCCGCGCTCGCCGGATCGGACACGGTGGCCACTCTGCTCCCGGGCGTGGAGTTCTCGACTCGCCAGCCCTACCCCGACGCGCGCCGGTTGCTGGACGCCGGCGTCACCGTCGCGCTCGCCAGCGACTGCAATCCGGGCTCGAGCTTCACCAGCTCCCTGCCGTTGATGATCGCGCTCGCCGTGCGCGAGATGGGGATGACCCCGGCCGAGGCGGTCTGGGCGGCGACGGCGGGCGGCGCGCGGGCGCTGCGCCGCACGGACGTCGGACTGATCGCACCTGGGATGCGGGCCGATCTCGTGCTGCTCGACGCCCCGTCGCGCGTGCATCTCGCCTACCGACCCGGTGTGCCACTCGTCCGTCGGGTGTGGAAGGACGGCGAAGAGATGCGCGCCGCGGGGGCGCCCTAGGAGCAGGGGGCGGCGACCGCCTTGGCGAACCCGCCCGTCTGGTAGGCGAACTGGTACATCCACTCTCCGAGGTCGAGAGAAGTCGGCACGTCGATCACGGTCACCTTCGCGTCGGCGCACTGCGCCGCGATGAAGCGCGTCCGGCTCACGTGGGGGGTGAAGGTGATGACGACGGCGCTCGCCTCGGGGCCGTACCGCGCGTTCAGGAGCGCCATCTCTCCCGCGGTCGTGAACGGGTCGGGGTGCTCGCAGGTCACGTTCTGCTCCTGGCAGACGCTCAGCTTCGCCGCCGACTGCTCGCCCTCCAAGGGGACCGAGATGAGGATGTCGTCGGCCACCCCATCGCTGCGAAGTCGCTCGGCGAGGGCGGTCCTCCCCTCGGTAGGAGGACCGATCACATAGATGACGTCGGCGCGCGCGGGCGGTGCGGCGACGGCGGGGAAGACGTACGCCTGAACCATGATCGCCACTCCGGCGACGGCCATCGCCGCGAGGAGGGCGAGGGCGATCACCCAGCCGCGACGGCGGCGGGTGCGGGGCAGGGTCAGCGAATCAGTGGCCACGCCCGGCTCCGAGGCGGTCGACCTGCAGGCGCCGTTTCGCGAAGCGGTCGATCGGGGTCGGGAGGGTGAAGATCCCCGAGAACGAGCCGACCGCGCGGCGGATGATCAGGGCCGTCGTGATGACGAGGGCCGTGAGCAGGACGGCGGCGAGAGACCCCGGCACCAGCTCGACGGGCAGGATCGCGACCGCGAGCGCGAGCAGCAGCGAGTTGAGCACGTAGATCGGCAGGGTGCGCGACCCGAGCGCACCGACAGCCCTCCGAGCGATCGGCGAACGCGCCAGCATCACCGCGATCGAGACGCCGAACGCCGCGCCGACGACGCACAGTGCCACGCGGAACACACCCTGCAGCGGCAGGAAGGGCAACACGGCGGTCCCCGCAGCGAGGGCCGCACCCGTTCCCAACAGCCACCACACGTTGACGCGTCGAGCGAACGCCTCGACGATCTGCCGGCAGACCACCCCTGTCATGAACAGCGCGAAGTACGTGCCGACCGACCGCCAGGTGTACGAAGAACTGACGGTGACGATGCCGGTGGCGAAGAGGCAGGCGACGCCGAAAGCGATGCCGAGCTGGACGACCCGCGGGAGGCGGCGGAGCACCCAGGCGGCGACCGTGTAGAGGATGAGCGCGTAGAGGAACCACAGGCCCGACCACGGGAGGTACAGCGCCGTCGCCAGATCTCCCACGGGGGAGGTCAGCGGGTCGAAGGGGCGGGGGACGAAGAGGAACCAGGCCCACCAGATGATGCACCACAGCGCATAGAGGTAGACGAGGAGCGCCAGGCGCTTCCAGAAGAGCGAGGCGAAGCTCAGACGCGCGATCGCGGAGGAAGCGAGAAGCCCCGACACGAGGAAGAACAGCGGCATCCGGAACGTGGACAGCGCGGCGGTCACCTGCACGAGCGCGTCCACCTGCCACCCGGTGGCGTCCAGGAACTGGATGGAGTGGTGGAAGACGACGAGGGTGATGGCGATGCCGCGTGCGACGTCGATCCACGCGATCCTCTGCGCGGGCGCGAGAGTGCTGTCGGGAGTCATGACCGTTCCTCAGGTTCCGCCGTCTGCGCCCGCCGGGTCCCCGCGCGACACAGACGGCCGCGTCGGTTGTCAACAGTTCTATCAGACGGATGTTCGCTGCAAGAGCGAGTCACATGTCGGCCGGATGACGAAACGCTGATTCGCGAAGCATGTCCATCGCCGCGATCGGGGACCGGGGAGCGTTGTCGCGCTTTGCCGACGGTGCGCGACAAAGGGCTCCGACCGGGTGCGGGCCGTTGCGGCGGGCCTACGGCGTATACAGGTCGAACTCATCGGGCGGCATCGCGTCGACGTCGTCCCACGTGCCCTCATGCCAGGTGAAGACGGCGACCGCGCACGTCACCATCCGTTCGTTGCGGTCGGCCAGGCGAGACACCAGCGAGCTCATGCCGGGATCGTGTGCGACGACCATCACCTCGTCGACACCGCTGGCGCGGGCGGCGTCGAGCAGACCATCGGGTGCGGCGAGGTAGAGCTCGGGCCGCTCGACGACCTCGACCTCGAAGGCCTTCCCGAACGCCTCGGCCGTCTGCCGCGCTCGGAGAGCTGTGCTCGTCAGGATCACGGCGGGTCGCACCCCCGCGCGCTGGACGGTGCGGGCGACCGCGGGCGCGTCGCGCCGCCCACGGTCGTTGAGGGGGCGGTCGTGATCGTCGAGGCCTTCGTCGGCCCAGTCGGATTTCGCGTGCCGCGCGAGGATGAGTTGGATCATGGTCTTTCCGCCAATCCAGCGAGGAGTTCGAGAACGCAGAGCGCGGCGAGTCGTACGGTGCGGGCGTCGGTGGTGTCGGCCGTGGCATCCACCTCGACGATGTCGGCGCTCGTGACGCTGGGGTCGCGGGCGATCCCACGCACCAGTGCCCGCAGCTCCCACGCGGCGAGCCCGCCCGGAACGCTGGCCGGGCAGCCGGGCGCGACGGACCGATCGCACACGTCGACATCGATGTCGAGGTGGATGTCGCCGGGCTCGGCCGGAGGTCCCGGCGCGGGCGCGCGAGCTTCGGCGGCGGCGACGACACCGCCGCTTCCCGCGATGCGCAGGGCGTCGGCGACGACCTCGCCGATGCCGCGGCGGCGGACCTCGTCGAGCGTGATGACCGTCACACCCGCGTCGAGGGCGCGTCGGGCGTACGCCGCGGAATTGGCGAAGTCGGCGATGCCGATCTGCACCACCCGTCCGGGATCGAGTCCTTCGGCGAGCAGCCGACGCACGGGCGAGCCGTTGGATTCTCCGTCGCGCAGGTCGAAGTGCGCGTCGAGCGTGATCAGCCCGCGCGCCCGTCGACCCTGCGCGACGGCGTAGGTCGCGGAGTTGTCGCCGCCGAGGGCGATCAGCAGTCGTGCCGAGGCGAGCTCGGCCACAGCGGCCCGCACGCGCGCTTCGCCCTCCCGCCCGTCGGGCTCGTCGACGTCGCCGGCGTCGGCGATGCGCAGCACGGCGTCCAGGTCGACGGGCGGTGGGCCCATGAGCGTGGGGGAGTAGCGGCGCAGGGCCTCCCGCACGGCGGCGGGCGTCTCGCCCGCGCCCGTCGGCGAGAGTGACGTGCGCCACGCGGGTACGCCGAGCAGCACGGCGTCGGGTGTCTCTTCGCGTGTCGGCGCGGGCCAGTCCCCGGCGCGCGGCCAGAGCGGGTCGATGGACAGCGCCGTCATGCGCCCACGTAGACCCAGGCACTCAGCCCGCTCGCCAACACGACCGAGATACGGCGCGACCCCGTCATCAGGTACTCGTCGGCCGCGTCGAGCTCGTCGGGGCTCAGACGCACGACCGTCCCGAAGATACGATCGCGCGGATCACCGCTGTGCCGCAGCACCCGGCGGCGGTGGCTGTTCGCGGCGGGGGCGCCCCGCTCATCACCGCTCTCGCCGTCGTCGAGGCGGAACGCGGGCAGGGTGTCGTGATCGCCGTGGAGGAGGCGACCGAAGGTGTCGAGTTGCACGTCGGGCGTCTGAAGCACGCCGTAGGTGAAGAGGGGCTCTACGGTCCCCGAACCGTCGCTCACGAGGCTCACGTTACTCACCTGCCTGCGGCGTACGCTGCTTCGACGCGAGGCCGTTCGTTTACCGGCCACGGGAGCGGTCAAGAGCCCCAGACGAGGTGGGCGACGGTGAAGATCACCAGGCCGGCGAGGGCGCCGACGATCGTGCCGTTCAGGCGGATGTACTGCAGGTCGCGGCCGACCATGAGCTCGATCTTCTCGGTCGTCTCTTCGGCATCCCACCGCTCGACCGTGTCGGTGATGATCGACGCGATGTCGTGGCGATAGCGCCCCACCACGAAGACGGCCGCATCGGTCACCCACCCGTCGACGCGTTTCTGCAGCGTCTCGTCGCGCTGCAGGCGCGCACCGACCTCGGCGAGGGCGGCCGAGGCGCGTCGCCGCAGCCCGCTCTCGGGGTCGGCGAGCGAGCGCAGCAGGCCCGTCTTCGCCGTGTTCCAGGCGTCGGCGGCGAGCTGACGAACACGCGGGCTGTCGAAGACCGCCGCCTTCGCCTCTTCGAGGCGCACCATGGTGGCCGGGTCGTTCTGGAGGTTGTCGGCGAGCCGCGTGAGGTAGCCGTCGATCGCGCCGCGCGCCTGGTGCCGCGGATCGGCGCGCACGGCGTCGACGAACTGCACGGCCTCGCGGTACACGGTGTCGTCGACGAGGCGGGTGGCGACTCCCGGCACCCACGCCGGCAGGCGCCGTGACACCAGGCCCTGGAACGTGTCGCGATTGTTGCCGAGCCACACCGCGATGTTGTCGAGGGCGAGATCGACAGCACCGTGGTGCGCGCCGGAGGCCACGACCCGCTGGAGCCATCCGCCGATCGACGGGCCCCAGTCAGGCGACAGCAGGTGCTCCCGCGCGAGGTCTTCGATGAGGCCCTGCACGTCGTCGTCGTCGAGCGCGGTGAGGATGCTCGAGGCCAGCGTGGCCGCCTCGGCGGCGACACGGTCTGCGTGGGCGGGCTCGGCCAGCCAGGCGCCCGCGCGCGCCGAGAGGGGCGTCGACTCGAGCTTCGCCCGCACCACGTCGCCCTCGAGGAAGTTCGTCTCGACGAACTCGCCCAGCTGGCGGCCGATCTCGTCTTTTCGCCGCGGGATGATCGCCGTGTGCGGGATCGGCAATCCGAGAGGATGCCGGAACAGCGCCGTCACCGCGAACCAGTCGGCGAGGGCGCCGACCATGCCTCCCTCGGCTGCCGCGCGAACGTACTGCAGCCACTCGACCTCACGCTGCAGCGAGAACGAGATCGCGAAGACGATCGCCATGCCGAGGAGGGCGCCCAGCGCGACGCCCTTCATCACACGCAGGGCGCGGCGGCGCTCCTGGTCGGCGGGGCTCAGCGCCGCCGTCGAGGTGCGGGCCATCAGGCCGTCACCGGTCCGAGCCACGCGGATGCGGCGGTCGAGTGGGCGGACTCGGGGTCGGACGGGTGGAACATGCCCGCCAGGACGTCGCGGTAGAGACGGCTGAGCTCGTTGCGTGTGAAGTACGCGGCCCCGCCCCCGACGAGGATCGCGTCATCGACGACGTCTTTCGCCGTGGTGACGGCTCGGTGCTTCACACCCGAGAGCAGCGAGAACCACCGCGGGCCGTGGTCGGCGAGGTCGTCGACGTCTCGCGCGAGCGAGGCGAGTTGCGGCGGGAGGGCCTCGTAGGCAAGGGCCATGTCGGCCACCCTCCAGCGGATGTCGGGATCGTTCGCGTACGTCGTGCCCGTCTTCTTCGACCGCCGCGAGGTCGCCGCCTCGACGGCGAGGTCGAGCGCGCGCCGCGCGACACCGGTGTAGACCGAGGCCAGCAGGATCTCGAAGACGGAGAAGATGCCGAACACCAGAGGATCGGGCTGCGGGCCCGGATCGATCCGCCTCACGACGCGCTCGGCCGGGGCGTGCGCGCCACGGAGCTCGGTCGTGCGGCTCTGCGTGCCCCGCATGCCGAGGGTGTCCCAGTCGTCGCGTGTGACGACCGCGTCGCTGCGGTCGAGGAAGGCGAAGACCATCTTCGGACCGTCGGACGAGGTGGAGTCGAGCCCGTGCACGCCCAGGTGCTGCCACACGGGAGACAGCGAGGTGAAGATCTTGGTGCCCGTGAAGGCATAACCGCCCTCTCCGTCGGGCTCGGCGACGGTGTCGCTGCCGAACAGCACGAGGTCGTTGCCCGCCTCGCTGATACCGAAGGCGAACACCTCGCCGGCCGCCGCTGCGTCCTCGACGAAGGCGAGGTCGTCGATACCGCGGTCGCGCAGCACCTTGGCGACGCCCGTCCACACGAGATGCATGTTGACTGCGAGCGCCGTCGCCGGGGCCGCGCCCGCGAGACGCTGCTGCAGCAACGACACCTCGGCGAGGCTCAGGCCCGCGCCCCCGGCGGCCTCCGGAACGAGGACGCCGAGATACCCCGCCGCGCGCAACTCGTCGAGGTCGTCGTGGGGGAAGGTGTTCTCGCGGTCGTGCACCGCCGCTCGGTCGTGGATGCGCGCGAGGAGATCGTCGGGCAGATAGCGAGCCGGATCGAACGAGGTCATGGCATCCATTCTGCTCGGGACCACCGACATCGCGCCCGGGGGTGACAGCGGCTCCGCAGAGGGTCGTCTCCTTCGCAGGGTCGGGACGTCATCCTGCGAGATCCGGACCCTTCTGCGATATCCGACACACGCGGACCCGCCGCCCGTCCCGCGACGCGGACCCGCCCCGGAGCCGCTCGGGGTGCGGAGCGAGCGTCGCGGTCAGCTCAGCGCGTCGAGCAGCGCGGCGACCGCCGCTTCGGGTCGATCGCGATGCGGGGAGTGCCCGGCACCCGCGATGACACTCATCGTGACGACCGGGTTGCGCCGCACCTGCGCGGCGAGATCGCCCGTGAAGATCGAGTGCACCGCCGGATCCGCTCCGATCACGCGGGTGGGTACCGTGAGCGCGGCCGCCGCGGCCCGCACATCCCACTCGGCGTTCTGCAGACTCGTCTGCTCGACCGCCCAGCGGCTCGCACGTTGCGTGGCCCGGGCCTTCAGCTCCACATCGATCGGATGCCACGCGGGGTGCGCCGCCCGCACCGCCTCGACGCTCGGGTCGGCGAACGCCTGCTCCTGGCTCACCCGCACGATCTCGCGGTCGTCGTCCGACAGGGCGATGGCGGGGTCGATCAGAATGAGCCGCCGCGTCCATCCGGGCTCGCCCGCCGCCGCGACCGTCGCCGCGGCGCCGCCGAGCGAGTGCCCGACCACGGCGTCCCACGGGGCGTCCGCACCCGGTACCGTCGCGGCGAGGTCGGCGGCGTACGCGGCGAGGGAGTAGTCCAGCGCGCGCGGCGCGACGCCGTGCCCCCGCAGGTCGACCGCCACCGCGTGCCATCCCGCATCGGCGAGGGCCGTGCCGTACCGCCACATGAGGGCGCCGTCCGAACCGAGACCGTGAGCGAGCAGGGCGCGAGGGCCGCCGGGCGAGCCCCACGACAGGCGGGGGAGGGTCACGGGTGCGGGCATGGCATCCATTCTCTCTTCGCCGAGAGGGGGCGCGCGGGCCCGTGCCGCCGGATCGCCCCCAGAATGGATGCCATGATCTCGACCGAGATGGCTCAGGCGCTCCGCGCGGCGGGACTCGTGTGGCACCCGCGCTCCGGCGACCGCTTCCAGTTGGACGAGCCGGAGTTCGAGGCCGACGTCTTCACGGTGAGCGACATGACGGTCGAGCCCCGCGACTACCCGACCGGACGCATCCTCGCCTTCAACGGCACGACGGAGTGGGCGCTGGATTCCGTCGCCACCGAAGACGCCCTGTGGTTGCCGTCGGAGTCGCAGCTGCGCGAACTGCTGCGCGCGACGTTCCGGTCGTTGCGCCGACTATCCGACACGTACGAGGTCGAGATCTCGATCGGCGGGGCGACGCTGGTGTTCGACCACCCGGCGCCGGCCGACGCCTACGCGCTCGCCGTCCTCGAGCTGCTGCGTCGCACGCACTGACGCGCGCGCGGGTGTGGGGCGCTGTGGTGTGCCGGGGGCCCGCGGTCTGGGGCGGATCTGTGCGTTCGGGGCGGGGGGTTCGCGCCCCAAGGCGCCGATTCCGCCCCGAACCAACCGATTCCGCCCCACACCAAGAGGGGGCCAACGCGAGCGGCTCCGGCGAGACACGGTCCGCGCCGGGGGAGAAGTGGATGCCGGGCGGAGCGGCATCCGGGATCAGGTGATCGTCTCGACGGGTTCGGTGTCGGGGATCGGGCTCGAGTCGCGGTTCCGCAGGTCGGGGAAGCCGCGCACGAACACGGCCGAGACGATGAACCCGGCGATGGCGAAGCCGGCCGCGGCGACGTACGCGCCGGTGGGGCCGACGCCGTCGACGAGGAAGCCCGCGACGGCGGATCCTGCGGCCGCACCGATGAGCTGACCGGTGCCGATCCAGCCGTAGGCCTCGGCGGTCTCGCTGAAGCGCACGCTCGCCGAGGTCATGGCGAACATGACCGCGAGGGCGGGTGCGATGCCGGCGCCGGCGACGATCAGGGTGGCCCCGAGCCACCACGCGTTCAGCGACACGATGGTCAGCGATAGGCCGAGGGCGACGATCGCGAAGCGACGGGCCATGGCCCACGGGCCGATGGGGATATGCCCGAACGAGAGGCCACCCGCGAGGCTGCCGACGGCGAAGACCGCGAGGATCAGCCCCGCCTCCAGTCCGCCGTGGTCGAACGTCGCCACGACGCCGGCCTCGACGGCCGCGCACGCGCCGATGAGCAGGAACCCCGTGGCGGTGGCCAGGATGACGGGCGGCTTGGCGAGCACCCGACCGAGGGCGCGACGGCTGCGGGGGATGCGGACGCGGCCCACCTCGGGGCTGAAGATGAACCACGCGCCGCCGCCGAGCAGGATGACGACCACCAGCAGCAGGCCCGGAACGGTGCCGACCTGCGTGGCGACGAGGGTGATCACCACGGGCGCGAGCACCCAGATGATCTCTTGCAACGAGGCGTCGAGCGAGTACAGCGGCGTGAGCTGCTTCGACGGCACCATCTTGGGATAGATGGTGCGCACCGCCGACTGGACCGGAGGGGTCGAGAGTCCGGCGACGAGCCCCAGAACCATGTAGAGGGGCAGCGGCATCTCGATGAGGGCGAGGGTCGCGATGGCGGCCGCGCACACCAGCAGCGTCACCGAGAGCACGCGCCGCATGCCCCAGATGCCCATCCATCGACTGGTGACGGGGCCGGCGACGGCCTGGCCGATGCTCGTGGCGGCGAGCACGAGACCGGCCGCCCCGTACGAACCGGTGACGTGCTCGATGTGCAGCAGCACCGCGAGGCTCGTCATGCCGTTGGGGAAGCGTGCCGTCAACTGCGCGGCGATGATGCGCCCCACGCCAGGGGTTCGAAGGAGTACGCGGTAGCCGGCCACCGCACCACGCTACAACCGACCTCCGACACGCGCTTCGGACCCGTCGGACACCGGATGCCGCGACACGCCGCGACACGCCGGTCACCGAAATCGTCGGCCTGTGCGATGTCGGAACCCCCGACTAGCGTGCGAACTGTGGACAACAGCGGGCGCGCACCGCGACAACCGCGGAATCGCGCGTGTTAACAGGACGCCGAATGGGGGTCGATCTGTGGATGAAAACGTGGACAACCTGTGTTGTATCTGGGGAGAGACGGTGGAAAATCACACGGATGTAACTACTACCCCTTGTGGTGCCTTCCGATGTCTGTCCCCATATGTAGTATTGAGGTCCCGGCGAGCCCTGCCCGTCCGGACGATGATTTTCCAGGGGAAAGAGAGAACGACATGGCGATCACGGTCTACACCAAGCCGTCCTGCGTCCAGTGCACCGCGACCTACCGCGCACTCGACTCGAAGGGCATCGAGTACAACGTGCTCGACCTGTCCGAAGACCCGTCGGCACTCGAGCAGGTCAAGTCGCTCGGGTACCTGCAGGCACCCGTCGTCATCACCGACGAGGACCACTGGTCGGGCTTCCGTCCCGACAAGATCGACGAGCTGGCGTCACGTCTCGCCTGACCCCGCGACACGCTCTCAGACCCCTGTCATGAGCGCTGTCATGTCGGCGACCGAGGCTCCGCTGCTGGTTTACTTCTCGAGCGTGTCGGGCAACACCGCACGTTTCATCGAGAAGCTCGGAAAGCGGGCCGTGCGCATTCCGCTGCTGCCGACCGACCCGGCCCTCGACATCGACGAACCCTTCGTGCTGGTCACTCCCACCTACGGTGGGGGTGCCGGCCGGGGTGTCGAGAAGGGCGCGGTCCCCAAGCAGGTCATCCGGTTCCTCAACGAGGAGCGGAACCGACGCAACATCCGCGGGGTCATCTCCGCGGGAAACACGAATTTCGGCGACGCATTCTGCCTCGCCGGTGACATCGTCGCGCGCAAGTGCGCGGTGCCGCACCTTTACCGGCTAGAAGTTTTCGGCACCCCCGACGATGTCGAGCGGGTCACCGAGGGATTGGAACGATGGTGGAAGTTGAGCTGACCGACGTGGACTTCAAGACCGAGGCCCGCTTCGAGGGACTGGATTACCACGCCCTCAACGCGATGTTGAACCTGTACGACGCCGACGGCAAGATCCAGTTCGACGCCGACAAGCGCGCCGCGCGGGAGTACTTCCTGCAGCACGTCAACCAGAACACGGTGTTCTTCCACTCCCTCAAGGAGCGTCTCGACTACCTCGTCGAGAAGGAGTACTACGAGCCGACCGTGCTCGCGAAGTACTCGATGGAGTTCATCCAGGAGCTCAACGACCGCGCCTACGGCGCCAAGTTCCGCTTCGAGACGTTCCTCGGCGCGTTCAAGTACTACACGAGCTACACGCTGAAGACCTTCGACGGCAAGCGCTACCTCGAGCGCTTCGAGGACCGCGTCGTCATGACCGCCCTCGCTCTCGCAGACGGCGACCCGCGTCTGGCGGTGCAGCTGGTCGACGAGATCATCTCGGGCCGTTTCCAGCCGGCTACCCCCACCTTCCTCAACGCCGGCAAGGCCCAGCGCGGCGAGCTCGTGTCGTGCTTCCTCCTGCGCATCGAAGACAACATGGAGTCGATCGCCCGCGGCATCAACTCCGCGCTGCAGCTGTCGAAGCGCGGTGGCGGCGTCGCCCTGCTGCTGTCGAACATCCGCGAGGCGGGGGCCCCGATCAAGCAGATCGAGAACCAGTCGTCGGGCATCATCCCCGTCATGAAGCTGCTCGAAGACAGCTTCAGCTACGCCAACCAGCTGGGTGCCCGTCAGGGTGCCGGCGCGGTGTACCTCAACGCGCACCACCCCGACATCCTGCGCTTCCTCGACACCAAGCGTGAGAACGCCGACGAGAAGATCCGCATCAAGACGCTGTCGCTGGGTGTCGTCATCCCCGACATCACGTTCGAACTCGCCAAGAACGGCGAAGACATGTACCTCTTCTCGCCGTACGACGTCGAGAAGGTCTACAAGAAGCCGTTCGGCGACATCTCGGTCACCGACAAGTACCGCGAGATGGTCGACGACCCCCGCATCAAGAAGACGAAGATCAACGCGCGCGAGTTCTTCCAGACGCTCGCAGAGATCCAGTTCGAGTCGGGCTACCCGTACATCATGTTCGAAGACACGGTGAACAAGGCGAACCCCATCGCCGGCCGCATCAACATGTCGAACCTGTGCTCGGAGATCCTCCAGGTCAACACGCCCACGACGTACAACGAAGACCTGTCCTACGCCGAGATCGGCAAAGACATCTCGTGCAACCTTGGGTCGATGAACATCGCCCTGGCGATGGACGGCGGTGACCTCGGCCTCACGGTCGAGACGGCGATCCGTGCCCTCACCGCCGTCAGCGTGCAGAGCCACATCGCCTCGGTGCGCTCGATCGAAGACGGCAACGACCGCTCGCACGCCATCGGCCTCGGCCAGATGAACCTGCACGGTTACCTCGCACGGGAGCACGTCTATTACGGCTCCGAAGAGGGCATTGACTTCACGAACATCTACTTCTACACGGTTCTGTTCCACGCGCTGCGCGCCTCGAACCGCCTGGCGATCGAGCGCGGCGCAGCCTTCGACGGCTTCGAGAACTCCACGTACGCGTCGGGGGAGTTCTTCGACAAGTACACCGACCAGGTGTGGGCACCGCAGACGACCAAGGCGAAGGGGCTCTTCGCCGGCGTTCAGATCCCCACGCAGGACGACTGGCGCGAGCTGAAGGCGTCGGTGCAGGCGCACGGTATCTACAACCAGAACCTGCAGGCGGTGCCCCCCACCGGCTCGATCTCGTACATCAACAACTCCACGAGCTCGATCCACCCGATCGCGTCGAAGATCGAGATCCGCAAAGAAGGAAAGCTCGGTCGCGTCTACTACCCGGCGCCGTTCATGACGAACGAGAACCTGGAGTACTACCAGGACGCATACGAGATCGGCTACGAGAAGGTCATCGACACGTACGCCGCCGCGACGCAGCACGTCGACCAGGGCCTGTCGCTGACGCTGTTCTTCAAGGACACTGTCACCACGCGCGACATCAACAAGGCGCAGATCTACGCGTGGCGCAAGGGCATCAAGACCATCTACTACATCCGTCTCCGTCAGCTGGCGCTCGAGGGCACCGACATGACCGAGTGCGTCTCGTGCATGCTCTGAGCCGCTGACACCCCCCGACTGACACACCGATAGAGGACGCAGGAACGCCATGGCTGAGAAGCTGCAGCTGCTGAACCACGTGCAGGCCATCAACTGGAACCGCATCCAAGACGACAAAGACCTCGAGGTCTGGAACCGTCTCGTGAACAACTTCTGGCTCCCCGAGAAGGTGCCGCTGTCGAACGACATCCAGTCGTGGAACACGCTGACCCCCGAGGAGCAGACGCTCACTATGCGCGTGTTCACGGGGCTCACGCTCCTCGACACGATCCAGGGCACGGTCGGCGCCGTCTCGCTCATCCCCGACGCGCTCACTCCGCACGAGGAGGCCGTCTACACGAACATCGCGTTCATGGAGTCGGTGCACGCCAAGAGCTATTCGTCGATCTTCTCGACGCTGTGCTCGACGAAGGAGATCGACGAGGCGTTCCGCTGGTCGAGCGAGAACGAGTTCCTTCAGAAGAAGGCGCGCATCGTCATGGACTACTACCGTGGCGACGACCCGCTCAAGCGCAAGGTTGCCTCGACGCTGCTGGAGTCGTTCCTGTTCTACTCGGGCTTCTACCTGCCCATGCACTGGTCGAGCCGCGCGAAGTTGACGAACACGGCTGACCTGGTCCGCCTCATCATCCGCGACGAGGCCGTGCACGGTTACTACATCGGCTACAAGTTCCAGCGTGGTCTCGAGACCGTCGACGAGGCGCGTCGTCAGGACCTCAAGGACTACACGTTCTCGCTGATGTACGAGCTCTACGACAACGAGGTGCAGTACACGCAGAGCCTCTACGACTCGGTCGGCCTGAGCGAAGACGTCAAGAAGTTCCTGCACTACAACGCCAACAAGGCGCTGATGAACCTCGGCTACGAGGCGATGTTCCCGTCGTCGGTGACGAACGTGAACCCGGCGATCCTGTCGGCTCTCTCGCCGAACGCCGACGAGAACCACGACTTCTTCAGCGGCTCGGGTTCGTCGTACGTCATCGGCAAGGCCGAGGCGACTGAGGATGACGACTGGGACTTCTGACCGTCCGCCACACCATCGAAAGACCCGTCTTCGCGCTCGCGACGGCGGGTCTTTCGTGTGTCGACGCGGGGATATCGGGTCGGTCGGGGCGCCGGTGCCGCGCCGTCGTTCGCCGCCAGACGGGTGGAGCCAGCGCAGCGACGAGGCCGGCCTAGCCGGCCGCCCGCACCGTCCGCGCGACGTGCCGCGCGACCCAGTCCCCGGTGAACGGGCGAGAACGCAGGAGCCAGCGATGCAGGATCGGCCCGACGAACAACTCCGCGACCTCGTCGGGGTCCGCGACGCCGGCACAGCGTAGGCGATGTCCGATCGCCGACATCTGCACCGACAGGAGCGTCTCGCGGTACTGCGTCGCCAGTGCGGCATCCGTCTGGATTTCAGCGGTCACCGCACGCAGGAGCGGCTCGACCGTGCGATCGGTGAGCTCCGCGACCATCGCCGTGGCCAGAGTGTCGAGGTCGGCGCCGAGATCGCCCGTGTCGGGGACGACGATCTCACCGTCCGTGCCCTCGCTGCGCGCGAGCAGGGCGTCGAACAGGATCGCGCCCGTGGTGGGCCACGAACGGTACAGGGTCTGCTTGCTGATTGCCGCGCGGGCGGCGACGCCCTCCATGGTGAGGGAGTCGACGCGACTCTCGCGGGCGAGCGCGAGGACGGCCTCGTGCACCTTCTTGCGGGTGGTCGGGCGGGCCATGATGAGAGCTTACGGCTGAAACGAGACGCAACGTCCATATTTGAATAGGGTGTCAGCATGACCTCACCGAAGACATGGATGATCACCGGAGGCAATCGTGGGCTGGGTCTCGCCCTGACTCTGCGCGCCCTCTCGGCGGGCCACTCCGTGGTGGCGACGGTTCGCGGCGACCACAGCCTTCCCGCTCACGACCGCCTGACCGTGCTCGCCCTCGACGTGCGAGACAGGACGGCGGCGTTCGACGTGGTCGGCACGGCGGCGTCTCAGATGGGGTCCCTCGACGTGCTCGTGAACAACGCCGGGTACGGACTGATCGGCGCCGCCGAAGAAGTGTCGGAAGACGATGCGCGGGCGATCATCGAGACGAACACTCTCGGCCCCCTCTGGCTCAGCCAGGCGGCGATCCCCATCATGCGCGCGCAGGGAGCCGGGCACATCGTCCAGATCTCCACCGTGGGCGCCGTCGGCACGGTCCCCCTGCTCGGGCTGTACAACGCGTCCAAATGGGGGCTGGAAGCCTTCAGCGAGGCGATGGCGGCCGAGGTGCGGCCGTTCGGCATCCGCGTGTCGCTCATCGAACCCGGCGCCCTCGACACCGATTGGGCTGGCGGGAGCATGCGCTTCGGTGAACCCCAGCCCGACTACGACGCTCTGCGTGCACAGCTGTTCGGCACCGCCGAGGTTCCCTGGCCCGCGACCGGCGAAACGACCGGGGGCACGCACCCCGACGAGGCAGCCGACGCGATCTTCCGCCGCGTGTGCGACGACGACGACGAACGGCTGCGCGTGCTGGTCGGCGACGACGCCCCGGCGCAGGTCCGCGCCGCCCTCGCCCTCCGTCAGCAGGACTACGCCCGCGATCCGCGTTTCGCCGCCGACTGACGGGAGACGGGAAGGCAGAGCCGTATCAGCCCGGCCACTCCCGCCCTTCCAACCGCCCCAGCAGCACCTCGACGGCCGACCCCTCCATGCCGCGCACCCACCGCTGCGTCGAAGATCCGCGCGACGACACCGTGCGCCCGCGCTCACCGCGCTCGAGCCGCACCTCTACCTGGCCCGACGAGACGCTGACGCCCCGCAGCACCCCCGCCGCCACCATTGCGGCGAGCGGATCATGCAGGGCGCAGCGTCGGTCGGGGAAGACGCGGCCGGCATAGAAGTCGAGGTACAGCGGCAGCATGGCGGCCAGGGCTTGCGGCAGCGCACCCGGGATCGCTTCGAGGCGCACGAGGTCGGTGGCATCCAGGGTCTGCGTCATCGTCACGTCGAGGGGGACGAGCGTGGTGTCCCAATCCTGGGCGAACACCACGGCGGCGGCCTCGGGATCGTTGTGGATGTTCGCTTCGGCCCACGCCGTGACGTTGCCCGAGTGCGCGAACGCGCCGCCCATGACGACGAGGCGGTCGAACCGAGCGACGCCCGGCGCTTCGGCGTAGGCCGCGAGGTTCGTCAGGGGCCCGAGGGCGAGCACGGTGAGATCCGGATGCCGGGATGCCAGATGGTCGATCAGCTCGACGGCGGCGCGGGCGTCATGGGCACGTGCCGACGCGGTCAGGGCGATACCGCCGACCCCGTCGTCACCGTGCACGTGGGGAGCACCGCCCGCGTACGCGCGGCCGCGGAAGTCGTGGGCGCCCACGGCGACGGGGATGTCGTCCGCGCCGGCCAACTCGAGGAGCGAGAGGGTGTTGGCGGCGGCGCGGGCGGCATCCGTGTTCCCGGACACCGTCGTGACGCCGACGATCTCGACCGCAGGCTCGGCCAGCAGGTACGCCAGGGCGAGGGCGTCGTCGATGCCCGTGTCGCAGTCGACGATGATCGGGCGGCGGGTCACGGGGCCACCTCGTACGCGTCGAGGTTCTGGAGCGCGGGTTGCGAGGCGTCGTCGCCGACGGCCGCGGCTCCCACGGCACACGCCCGCGCGAGCGCGTCGTCGGCGGAATCGCCGCGCAGCAGGCCGACGACGAGCGCCGCGCAGAACGCATCGCCCGCGCCGACGGTATTGACCACGGTCGTCGCGATGCCGGGAGCGGATGCTGCCAGGTCGCCGTGACGGTACAGGCGCGCGCCATCCGCGCCGAGCGTCACACACAGCAGAGGCGCGTCGTGCACCTCGGGCAGCTGCGCGTACTCCGTCTCGTTCACGATGACGAGGTCGCACCGCTCGAGCACCCCCGCGGGGAGCGGACGTGCGGGGGCGGCATTGAGGGCGAGGAAACCGGCGGCATCAGCGGCGGCCGAGACCACGGCATCCGACACCTCCAGCTGCATGAGCACCGCAGCTCCCGGCTCGATGTCGAGCGCGTCCGCGTCGATCGCCGCGTTCGCACCCGCGCACACGACGATCGAGTTCTCACCCGTCGCGTCGACGACGATGAGGGCCGTGCCGGTGGCGGCATCCGAGGTCTGGACCCCGGTGGCGTCCACGCCGACCGAGACGAGCCGATCCCGGATGCCACGCCCCTCGGCGTCGTCGCCCACGGCTCCGATCAACCGCACGGCGGCTCCGAGCCGGGCGGCGGCGACAGCCTGATTCGCGCCCTTGCCGCCGGGTCCGCGGTGCAGCACGCCGTCGGCGACGGTCTCACCCGCGGCGGGGGCTCGTTCGACGCGGGCGGTGAGGTCGACGTTGATCGCACCGACCACGGTGAGTTCGGGCGTCGGGGGAGGAGGGGTCACGAGAATCCACCCTGTCACGCGCCACGGTGCTCCGCTCCGCGACACGGGATGATGTGTCCATGACGAGCGGACCCCTCGGCGACACGTCGGCAGCGCAGTCGCTGCAGCCCTTCGATGATGCGCTCCGCGCGGTGGCGGCGGCTCTGGATGCCATGGGGCACGGCGATCCGCATCCGTTCGCGGCGCTGTGGACCCGGACCGACGATGCCACTCTGATGGGCGGATTCGGCACGCACGCGACGACCGCTGCGGAGGTGGATTCGACCCTGCGGGCGGTGGCCCGACGGTTCCGCGGCGGAGCCCTCGTGCCGGAGTACGACCGCGTGCTCGTCGGAGACGATTGGGCGATGACGGCCGGGCGGGAGCGCGGGACCCTGTCGGTCGACGGGGCGGAGCCGCGCCCGTTCGTGGTGCGGGTGACGCACGTCTGGCGTCGGGAGAACGGCGTCTGGCGCATCGTCCACCGTCACGGCGACCACACCACGACCGCCGTGTGAGGGAGGGGCGCGGTCGCCCGGCCGCCGCCCGGGGGCTGCGCCGTGCGTCCGATGGCTTCAGTGCAGCAGCAGCTTCGCCACGATCAGCAGAGCCGACATCAGAGCCGCACCGATCGCCGTCAACACGACGCCGAGGCCGGAGTAGCCCCGCAACCGTGCTCCGGCGGTGGCGACCACGACGAGGTACGCCATCGCAACGCCCACGCCCCAGAGCAGCGCCGTCGACAGGTCGACGCCGAACCCGGCGAGCACCACCACGACGAGGAGCGGCAGGAACGTCACCGACACCATTGGCGCGCTGACGCGCAGGTGGTGGGCGACGATCCTCGAGGGGCGCTCCGTCGAGGTGTCGCCGACCGTGTAGGCGAAGACGTGGGTGGCGAAGTACACGACGTTCGTCAACGCGACGACGGCGACGACCACTCCGAGGTCGGAGCCGCCGAGACCGATGAGAGTGGATGCCGACACCAGCGCGCCGTAGCACCCCGCGCTGATGCGTTCGGCGGCGATGTGGCCGAGGGGTTTCGCGGTCGCGGCGGTCATGGAATCAGCTCCTCGAGGATCGACGGCGCAGAACGGCGGAGACGATGGCGACGACGGTACCCACCGCGACACCGATGATCGTCTCGATCACGCGGTCTCGCAGCAGCAGCTCGGGCGTAGCGGGGGAGGCGAGCGAGATCATCAGCAGCGCGAGAGGGGTGATGAAGATCATCGCGATGCCGTAGTTGCGGCCGACGAACAGCTCGGAGGCGGCCTGCAGTGCGACGGCGACGAGGATGACGAGCCAGGGCGGGAGATGGAGGGCGAGAAGCCCCGCCGCGATCAGCACGCCGAGGAGCGTCCCGACCAGGCGCTGCACACCGCGGATGAGACGGGCCGTCACGTGCGCGCCGCCGACGGCCGCGACCGCTCCGACCATCGCCCAGTACCAGTGGGTGCCCACCAGGAGCGCTCCGGCGATGCCCGCGAGCAGGGCGGCGGCGCCGACGGTCGCCGCCATCTCCCATGCGACGGGACCGATCGCCGGGCGCGAGCGTGTCGGCCGCGTCCACGATCCGCGGCGGGCGAGCACGAAAGCGACGGTGACGATGAGGCTCCACGCCACGCTCGCGCCACCGACGAGGAGGACGAGCGACAGCGACGACCACGTGGCCGGAAGGCTCGCCGTCGCGCCACCGGCGAAGACCGCGAAGAGCGCTCCGGGTGGATGCCACTGAGCGCGGTACGCGAAGAGGGTGACGGCCGAGGCGAGGGCGGCAACGACGACGACGCCTACGACCGCCGGGCTCCCGAGCGCCGAGACGACCGTGCCGATGAGCATCGAGCAGACGAGGATCGAGCCCGCGGTCGCCTGCATGATCACGCGGGGCCGTGGCTTGTCGGAGCGGCCGTACAGCGCTGCGAAGGCGCCGAAGCTGGCGTAGACGCTCAGATCGAGTCGGCCGATCAGCAGCAGGACGACGAGGGGGACGCCCACGCTGAGGACGGCACGGACGGCCACGCGATGATCGCCCGCGCGGGGTCCGACCCGGATGACCCCGGTCCACACGCGTCCCCGGGATTCCGCCACCCGACCACCCTACGCTCCACCTCGGCTTCCCCCGCGGTCGGCCGATAGGCGTCCGCGGCGTCCAGGTACTGGCATCCGGTCGACGATCTCTGGTGAGGTGGATCCATGGATGCCGAAGGCGAGAAGCCCCCGATCGAACCCGGGCCCGAACCCGACACGACGACCGCGGCGGAGGGGTCGACGTCCGATCCCTCGTTGGAGGCGGACGACGAGCCCATCGAGTGACTCCTCGATGTCGAGGCGAGCGGCCGCGCGCGCATGACGCCCCTGCGTAGGGTGGGAAGCCCCGACCCGCCCGAGGAGAGACGTGTTCCGCACGCCCCTGAACCTGTTCCGTACGCTCGCGATCGCCGAGGCGGTCTCGTGGACCCTGCTGATCGGCGGGTTGATCCTTCGTGCCGTAGCCGACCTGCCTCTCGCGGTGACGATCGGGGGTGGCATCCACGGGTTCGTGTTCCTCGCCTACGGCGCCACCGCCGTGCTCGTCGCGTTGAACCAGCGGTGGGGGATCGGAGCGACGGCGCTGGCCGTCGTCAGCGCGGTCATCCCGTATGCGACCATTCCGACCGAGGTCTGGCTGCAGCGCACCGGACGACTCCGCGGGGCGTGGCGGCTCGACGAGACCGCCGACCCGCGTGACCGGCGGCCCATCGACCGGATGCTGCGCTTCTTCTTAAGGCGTCCGTGGGCGCTCGCGGTCGCGCTGGTCGCCGTCGTCGCCGTGGTGTTCGTGGTGCTGCTCGTGGTGGGTCCACCGGGCGGGAAGGGCTGAGCCCGGTCCGACGGGATCCGCAGACGGCGCGGTCTCCGCGCGGGGTTGCGCGCACGACGGACACGACGCAGGAGCTTCGCGGATCTGTTGTGGTCGCGCGGCGGATCCGAGCGTTCGTGCCGTCGGACTCCTGCGTTGTGTTCCGAAAGCGGGTGCCGCGCGTCAGCGCAGGTGCACCCGCACGCTCGCCGGGGCGATGCGGCAGGTCGCCGTGAAGGTCTCGACGGTGCCCGACAACGTCGCCATCGCCTGGCCGGAACCGAGGAACGCGATCGAGGAACCCGTGGCGTGCAGCGAGGGCTCGCGGACCGAGAACCGGCGCGTCGTCCCGCCCGTCCGGCCGGAGGACGACGCGTCCAGCTCGACGTCGAGGATGGGACCCGAGGTGGATGCCACCCGCCACGAGACCGTCGCAAGCCCTCCGCCGCGACTGGTGAGGGTGAGGGTGGCCGACCCGCACTCCTCACCGCCGACGGCCTCTACGCGCAACGGCTCGTCGGGCGGGATGGTGTCGGCGCCGCACAACGCGATGTCGTGCAGTCGGGCGTACCCGCGGCCGTTGCCGGTGATGCTCGAGCAGTCGGCGAGCAGCGGGGACGACACGCTCTCCGACAGAGGAATGGGGGAGGCGCCCGCCGGGGCGGTCGGGCCCGTCGCGAGCAGACCCACGACCACACCCAGGGCGCAGAGCGTCGCAGCGATCGTGCGCACACGCATCCGCACCTCCTTGTGGACGATTGCGAATCTACGCTCGGCCGCGGTGCGGCGCCACCGGACGCGCCACGGGGCGGCCGCGCCGAGGTGACGGCGGGGTGAGGCGGAGGCGGTGAATCCGAGGGAGGACGCGCGGCAGGCGACCGCCGTCAGCGCTTCGTCGACACGGTCACGGTGAACTTGCGATCACGCGCGACCTGCCGGGTGGGTCCGACGACGCGCTCGAGGACCGGGCGGTACTGCAGGGCGGAGTTCCACACGGTCCACAGCTCTCCTCCCGCACGAAGTACCCGCGCCGCGTCGGCGAACATTCGCGGCGCGAGACCGTCGGCCACGGCGGCCCCCGCGTGGAACGGCGGGTTGAGCGCGATGAATGAGGCCGTGGCATCCGGGTGCGCCTGGAGCATGTCGTCGCGCTCCACCCGCACGCGATCGTCGACACCGTTGGCGGCCGCCGTCGCCCGCGCCGACGCGATGGCGATCGCCGACTGATCGCACGCGAGCACTCGAAGGGAGGGATGCCGCGTGGCCAGCGCCGCCGCCACCACGCCGGTGCCGCACGCGAGGTCGATGGCCTCGGACGCCTGCGGTTCGGGAAGGTGCGCGAGGAGCAGACGGGTCCCGATGTCGATCGACGCCCCCGCGAACGCGCCGCCGAACGCGCGCACCCGGATGCCGTCGACCTCGGCAGCCTCCGGGACGGGTTCGCCCCCGTCGTGGGGGCCGCGGGCGATGAGGACGCGGGACTTCTGTCGGGCGTGCGAGACGTCGACGCGATCGAAGCGGGCGCGCAGCACGTCGTTCATGGTGACGGTCATGTGCTTGAGTCGTCCGCCGGCGAACACCACCACGTCGGGGTCGGCGTGCAAGGCGATGAGTCCCGCGATGTCGGCGAGCGCCCGCAGCGAGCGCGGCAGGCGCAGAAGCACCACGCGCGCCCCCGCGAGGAGCGCTTTGTCGAGCGGGTGAGAGACGAAGGCGGTGTCGAGCCCCGCCTCGGCGGCGTTGGCGGCGAGGGCCCGCTCCCCGAGCAGCTCGTCTTGATGCACCCGGATGCCGCGCGCCCCCGCGTCCGCCGCGGCCAGGGTCAGCGCGCCGTGCGTGTCGCCGACGACGACGAGGGCGCCGTCGGAGAGACCCGCGCGCGCGGCGGCCGACTCGTCGAGGATCAGGCGGTCGGCGGCGTCGACGGCGGCGAGGTCGGGGCCTTCGAGGTCGGGGCGGCGACGGAGGGCATCGAACGAGAAGGGCACCGTGCAACGGTACCCGTGTCGGGCGGGCGGCTCCGCGGCGTTCGCGGCGGTGACGCCGGGCGCGACTCAGGCGCGACGGTTCGCGGCGGCGGCCGCGGCGGCGAGGTCGGCCAGTACGGGCGGCACGTCGTCTTGCGGCACCACCGCCTGGATCAGCGTCAACGACGACGACGACCGCGCGTCGGCGAGAGCCCGTCGGAGGTCTTCGACAGTGTCGACCCGTACGCCCGTGCTCGTGCCGGCGGGATCCATCGCCGCGAGCAGCGTCGTCCAGTCCCAGGTGGCTATGTCGTTGTATTCCTCGTGCAGCCCGTGGATCACGCGCTCGACGGTGTACCCCGCATTGTCGACGACCACGATGACCGCAGGGATGCCGTGACGCACGAGAGTTCCGAGCTCGGCCGCGGTGAGCTGCGCCGCACCGTCGCCGATGAGCAGCACCGGGCGCCGCTCGGGTCGGGCGAGGGCGGCCCCGAGGATCGCGGGGAGCGTGAAGCCGATCGCGGCCCACAGGGGCTGGCCGCCGAAGACGACGCCGTGGGGGAGCCGTTCTCCGGCCATGCCGTAGAACGAGGTGCCCTGGTCGGCGAGCACCGTGTCTCCGTCGCGGAGGAACGCCGCCACCTCGTGCCAGAGGGCCCGCTGCGAGAGGGCATTACCGGCGACAGGCGGGTGCGGGGGAGCCGGCGTCGACGCGGAGTCGTCTGCCCGGAAGTGGTCGCCCCGCACCGCCACCTCGGCGGCCACGGCGTCGAGCGCGTCGCGCATCGCGAGGGGGCGGAAGTCGTCGTCACCGACCCGCGCGCGCTCGCCGCGGATCTCGACCGTGCGGGCCGCATCGATGCGCTGCGAGAAGAAGCCCGTGGTGAGGTCGGTGAACTGCACGCCGGCCAGCACGAGCAGGTCGGCCCCCTCGATACCATCGCGCACCGCGGAAGCGCTGGCGGCGCCGAGATAGGGGCCGAGGTATCCGGATGCCGACTCGTCGACGACGCGGCGGCCCCAGAGCAGTGAGGCGTGGGCGAGCCCGTGCGAGAGCAGTGCGTGGAGCGCGTCCTCGGCGCCGAGACGAGCGACGAGGATATCGGCGAGCACGGCGACGGTGTCGGACGCCTCGAGACGGGCGGCGACGGCGTCACGGAAACGCGCGAGCACGACGGGGTCGGTGACGACGTCGGGGTCGGGGAGCGGCGAGGACGGCGGATCGGCCGGGACTTCGCCGATGTCGGCCGGGATGAGGAGGTAGCCGGGCAGACGCCGGTGCCGCACCTCGGCGAGGAGGCGGTCGATCTGCGCGGGGGCGTCGGCGGCCGACAGCACCTCTTGCGCGGCGGTGACCTCGGCCGTCATGCGGGCGAAGTGTCCGAAATCGCCGTCGCCGAGGGAGTGGTGACTCGCCCGACCGGCGGCTTGCACGGCGGTGGTCGGCGCGCCCACGACATGGACGACGGGCACGTGCTCGGCGTAGCTGCCGGCGACGGCGCTGATCGCCGAGAGCTCGCCGACGCCGAAGGTCGTGCTCAGCGCGCCGAGACCGTGCAGGCGTCCGTAGCCGTCGGCGGCGTAGCCGGCGCCGAGCTCGTTGGCGCACCCGACCCATTCGACGATGGGGTGGCGCTCGACGTGGTCGAGGAAGGCGAGAGTGAAGTCTCCCGGCACCCCGAAGAGGTGTCGTACACCCGCTTCGGCGAGACGGTCGAGGAGGTAATCGGCGACCGTGTACGTCGTCATGGCCGCCGTGCCGCTTACCGGGTGCCGAAGTGGAAGGGGAGTGCTAGCGAGGCCGAAACGAGGATGATGCCGAGCGCGAAGAACAGCGCCGGAGCGGCGAGCGAGAACGACAGTCCCGTCAGCAGCATGCCGCCGACGAACAGGATGAGCGAGACGATGAACATGAGGATCCCTTCGGTCGGTCCAGGCTATCGTGCCGGGTCGACCGGGCGGTTCGCGGGAGGGGTCGGCGTGGCGGCGAGGGGCGCCGCCGGTACGTCGGGTGCCACGGTGGGCCGGCTGGCATCGGCGGGTGCCGCGATGACCGGGTCGGCGTCGGCGGGCGCGCCGAGCGGTCGGATGGCGTCGGCGGGGCCACCGAGCGGTCGCTTGCCGTCGAGGGCCGAGAGCGTCCAGAGGGTGCTTCCGGCCACCGCGGCGGGCATGACGGCGACGGCGCCGAGGGGAACGAGGAAGCACAGCTGGGTCGCGACGCCGAAGCCCAGGGCTCGCGCGCGGTGCGCGCGGATGATCGCGCGCCGCGCGCGGCGGTCGAACCCCCGCGCCGAGAGGGAGCGCGAGGTGAGCTCGTCGGCGAGCAGCCAACCGGTCAGCGCGACACCGGTGGCGAAACCCAGCGCGCCGCCGACGAACGGGATGAGTCCGATGAGCCAGGCCAGCGCGGCAGCCAGGATGCCCCGGAGGATGAGGCGCACGCTGTCGGCGACCGCCCGCCAGAAGCCGTAGTCGGCGTCGGGCACCCTGCCCGTGGCGCTGCGCTCGGTCGCTCGCCAGATGCGGTCGTAGAACGGCTCGCCGACCGCGAGGGTCACCGCCGTGAACGACACCACCACTACCAGGAGGGCAGCACCGAATGACGCGACGCCGATCGCCGTGCGCACGACATCGGCCCAGAACGACGGCCACGTGTCGGCGAAGGGCGTCCAGTCGTCGACCAGGCCGGGCAGCACGATGCCCCACGCCACCAGCGCGACGGCGAAGACGAGCCCGACCACGGCTCCGGGGATCAGACCGAGGGCCATCGCCCCCGGGGTGCGACGCCACTGGCCGAGGCCACGCAACAGGAGTCCCGCACCGGTGAGGAATTCGCGCATGGGGAGAGTCTTCCAGACCCTCTCTCGCGGAGCTGGCCGCGTCGCGTCGAGCGTCAGTACGTCGGAAGCTGCTGCAGCGTCCACCGGTTGCCGTCGGGATCGGCGAACGTGACGAAGCGCCCCCACTGCTGTTCGTCGACGCCGTCGGCCTCCACTCCCGCCTCCCGCAGGTGTGCGAGCGCGCCGTCGGCATCGGGCACGACCACCTGGATCGTGTCTTGGCGTCCGGGTTCGAGCGTCAGCTCGAGACCCGTGCCGAAGGCGATCGAGCACGCCGACCCCGGCGGGGTCATCTGCACGAAGCGCAGCTCGTCGGTGACCTGATGGTCGTGGTCGGGATGGAATCCGATGCGCTCGTAGAACTGCTTCGCCCGGTCGACGTCCGTCACCGGGACGAAGATGAGCTCGATCTTCCACTCCATGAGCGGCTCCTCTCGATGTGCGGCCAGTATGGACCCGACCTCCGACATCGCGCGAGGGGAAGCGCCCGCACGTCGTGTCGGAGGGCACTGGAAGGATGCCGGTATGCGCATCCGCACCACCTCGACCCAGCGCACCTACCGGTACGTGCGACTGGCGATCATCGGCGCCACCGTCTTCCTCGCCATCGGCGTCGCACTCCAGGTCGCGGGCGGTGCGGCGCTCCCGTCCGTCAGCGCCGCCTATTACGGCCCGGCGGGGCCGGTGTTCGTCGGCGCGCTCAGCGCGATCGCCCTGGCGCTGCTGGCCCTGTCGGGCCGGAGCCTGGAGCAGGGTCTGCTCGACATCGCCGCGGTCCTCGCGCTCGCCGTGGCCTATGTTCCCACCACCGTCGCGGCGGGTGTCTGCGAGCCGGTGCGGCGGTGCGTGCCACCCGATGTGCGCGCGACCGTGGTGAACAACGGTGTGGCCGTGGCATCCGTGGTCCTTCTCGGAGCGGTCGCCGGCGGGATCCTCGCGCGGGTCCAGGGCACGGCGAGCCGCGGGGTGGCGGCGACCATCGGGGTGATCGTGTCGCTCACGGTCGCGGCCGTGGCGTGGGCGGCGATCGCGCCGGAGGGCTTCCTCGAGATGGCGCACGAGGTCGCGGCTGTGGCGTTCTTCGTCCTGATCGCGGCGGTCGCAGCCCTCGCCGCGTGGCGGCCGCAGTCGGTGGGCCGTCGCCGTGCGCGACTGCGTCGTGCGTACGGGGCCGTCGCGATGGGGATCCTCGTCACGCTGATCCTGCTCGTGGTCGGCGTCGTGGCGGACGTCGAGCGCACGGGGTTCCCCGTGGTGTTCGTGGGGGAGTCGATCGCCCTCGCGCTGTTCGGGGTGTTCTGGGTGGTGCAGACCGTCGAGCTCTGGAACGACCTCGATCCGGGCCTGCGGGAATAGCGGCGACGACCTCACGTTGAAGTTGATACGGCGGCACTCAAGTTGCCAGCCCCCACGTATCACAGGAGACGGAATTGCCCGAAGATGTCACCCCCGGCGCCGGCGACGGCGCGCAGTCGTTCGACGAATTCCTCGCTCGCTACCTGGCGGGCGAGCAGGCCCGTGCCGAGCGCTCCATCGACCTCAGCCGGTTCCTGAGCGCCCGCACCCAGGACGCCCTGCAGGAAGCCGGTCGCTTCGCCCTCAGCCGCGGTCAGCGCGAACTCGACGCGCTGCACGTGCTCCACGTGCTCGTCGGCCGCTCGCCCGCGAGGGAGGCCGTGAGCCGCCTCGGCGCCGACCCCGTCGCCATCGCCCGGGCCGCCGAGAGCAGGCTCCCCGCCGCCTCGCCCGCCGCCGAGGTCGACGGCGCCGTGGTGGCGGGCTCCGTGCAGCGGGCCCTGTTCCACGCGTTCCAGGTGGCGCGCGCGGCGGGATCGACGTACGTCGACCCCGACCACCTCTTCTTCGCGCTCGTGCTCGCGCAGGATGCCCCGGCGGGTCAGATCCTCGCGCAGGCCGGCGTCACCGCCGAGGCCCTGACCGAGGGCGTGCGCGAGACCGTCCTCGGCGGCGGGCAGGACGAGGCGTCGGCAGAGACGGCATCCGTCACCCCGAACCTCGACCGCTTCGGCACCGACCTCACCGCACGCGCCGCCGCCGGCGACCTCGACCCCGTGATCGGGCGCACCGACGAGATCGAGCAGACGATCGAGATCCTCAGTCGTCGCACGAAGAACAACCCCGTGCTCATCGGCGAGGCCGGTGTCGGCAAGACCGCCGTCGTCGAGGGACTCGCGCGTGCCATCGTCGCGGGCGAGGTGCCCGAGCAGCTGCGCGAGACCCGCGTGGTGTCGCTCGACCTCGCCGCCATGCTCGCCGGCGCCCGCTACCGCGGTGACTTCGAGGAACGTCTCACCCAGACGATGGACGAGGTCTCGGCATCCGAGAAGCTCGTCGTCTTCATCGACGAGGTGCACACGCTGGTGGGGGCAGGCGGTAGCGGAGACGGATCGATGGATGCCGGAAACATCCTCAAGCCCCGCCTCGCGCGCGGCGACGTGCACCTGATCGGCGCGACCACGCTGCGCGAGTACCGCACGATCGAGAAGGACCCCGCGCTCGAGCGGCGCCTGCAGCCCGTGCGCGTGGGGCAGCCGTCGATCCCGGATGCCGTGGAGATCCTGCGGGGGCTGCGTCCGGCCTACGAGGAGCACCACGCCGTCACCTACACCGACGATGCTCTGCGCGCCGCGGTGGAGCTGAGCGACCGTTACCTCAGCGATCGGGTGCTGCCCGACAAGGCCATCGACCTGATCGACCAAGCGGGGGCGCGCCTGCGCCTGCGCCTCGGGGTGAGCACCGACACCTCCTCCCTGTTCGAGCGTCTGGCGACCCTGGAGGCCGACAAGAACGCCGCGGTCTCGGCCGAGCACTACGAGGAGGCATCGCGCCTGCGTGACGAGATCGCCGCAGTGCAGACGCGCCTCGATGACGTGGCCGGTGGCCCCCGCCTCTCGGCCGTCGTGGACGAGCCCGAGATCGCCGCGGTGATCAGCCGCGCCACCGGAATCCCGGTTGCGCGCCTCACGGCGACCGAGCGTGGGCGTCTCGCGGACCTCGAGACCGAGTTGCACGCCCGGGTCATCGGGCAGGACGACGCCGTCGCGGCCGTCGCCAAGGCCGTGCGCCGTAATCGCACGGGCATGGGCGACGAGAACCGTCCGGTCGGATCCTTCCTCTTCCTCGGACCCACCGGCGTCGGCAAGACCGAGCTGGCGAAGGCGCTCGCCGGGTCGCTCTTCGACGACGACGGCGCGGTGATCCGCTTCGACATGAGCGAGTTCGGCGAGCGCCACACGGTCTCGCGCCTGATCGGTGCCCCTCCGGGATACGTCGGCTACGACGAGGCCGGCCAGCTCACCGAGCGCGTGCGCCGCAACCCCTACGCGGTGGTGCTGTTCGACGAGATCGAGAAGGCACACCCCGACGTGTTCACGCTGCTGCTGCAGGTGCTCGACGACGGACGCCTCACCGACGGCCAGGGGCGCACGGTCGACTTCCGCAACACGGTCATCGTGATGACCTCGAACCTGGGCGCCGAGTTCTTGGCATCCCGCTCCGGTGCGATCGGCTTCACCACCACGGGCCGCGAGTTCGCCGACGACGACCTGCGCGACCGCGTGATGGGGAAGCTCCGTGAGGCGATGCGGCCGGAGTTCCTCAACCGCATCGACGACATCGTGCTGTTCCGCAAGCTCGAGAGGGCGCAGCTTCGAGAGATCGTGGGGCTGCTTCTCGGAGCCACGTCTCGACGGCTCGCCGCTCGCGAGGTGACCTTCCACGCGACGGATGCCGCGATCGATCGCCTGGCCGAGGTCGGCTACGAACCCGAGTACGGTGCGCGGCCGCTGCGCAGGGTCATCCAGCGAGAGGTCGACGACCGCATCGCCGACCTGTTCGTGTCGGGAGAGCTGGCAGACGGGGGAGCGGTCACGGTGGATGCCACCGACGCGGGCTTCGTCGTGCGGGCTGTGGTCACGGCGCTCGCGGCCTGAGCGCGCGTCCACGGCACGACGCCCCCGGTGCTTCGGCACCGGGGGCATCTCGCGTCTCGGGGGCGACGGCGCGTGCGGGATCGGCATCCCTGGACGGGCGCTGCGCGGGGTCGTCCGGCGGGGTGCCGGAGGTTCGGCATCCCTCGACGGGCGTCGCGCCGGGTCACCGGACACAACGCAGGGGATTCCTGCCGTAGCCCGCGGTTCGGTGGCGCGTCGGGCCCGGTCTCGCGCCGAACTCTCGCGTCGTGTCGTCGCGGGCGCGGGAAGGGGCCGGCGACCACGGTTCCGCGGAATCCTGCACGGACGGAAGCCCCTGGCCCGATGTCGGAGGTTGGGGGCAGAGTAGACGCATGAGTCGTATCGGCACGATCTTCAGCCCCTACCCGCACCCGCCCGAGCAGTTGCGCGACGCCGCGCGCGCGGCCGAAGATGCCGGGGTCGAAGAACTGTGGCTGTGGGAAGACTGCTTCCGCTCTTCGGCGTGGGCGGCGGCCGCCGCCGCACTCGCGGTCACCGACCATCTGCGCATCGGGGTCGGCATCGCGCCCTTCCCGTTGCGCAATGTCGCCGCTTCGGCGATGGAGGTCGCCACCATCGAGCGCATCTTCCCCGGTCGCCTGCTGCCCGGGTTCGGCCACGGCGTGCAGGACTGGATGCGACAGATCGGCGCAAAAGCGGCGTCGCCGCTCACGCTGATGCAGGAGCAGCTGCCCGCCCTCCGAGCGCTCCTGGCGGGCGAGACGGTCAGCACCGAGGGCCGTTACGTGAAGCTCCGCGGCGTCGCGCTCGACTGGCCGCCCGCCTCCCCGCCGCGGGTGTACGCCGCGGCCGAAGGCCCGAAGACGCTCGCCCTCGCGGGCGCCGTCGCCGACGGAGTCGTGCTCGACAGTCGGCACACCGTCGCCGAGATCGCCGTCGCGGTCGAGACGCTGCAGTCGGCGCGCACCGCCGCGGCGCACGAGGGCCGCGCGGATGTCGTGGCCTACGTCCTCACCGCCTTCGGTCCCGACGCGCTCGAACGCGCGACTGCGTCGATGCGCGACCGCCCCGACGCGGCAGACCGTGTGCTGGCGGGTTCGGTGGACGACGTCGCCGAGGGCGTGGCGCGGTTCCAGGCGGTGGGTGTCGACGACGTGGTACTGCTCCCGACCGATGAGGTCGACCTGGCGGCCTTCTACGCCGCCGTCGGCCAGGTCGCCGTGGCCGTCCCGAACGCCGGCGGCGTCTCATGACGCGAGGCGCGGTCTCGCTCGGTGTCGCCGGATCCCTCGGCCCCGACGTGATCGCCCGCATCGCCCCGGCGGTGGAGAACGCGGGTTTCCACACGCTGTGGGTCAACGACACCCCCGACGGCGACGCTCTCGCCGCGCTGGCCGCTGCCGCGCGCGTCACAGAACGCCTGCACCTCGCCACCGGCGTCGTGCCCGTCGACCGTCGGCCCGCCGACACGATCGCCGCCGAGGTGGCGTCCCTCGACCTTCCGATCGAGCGGCTGACGCTCGGGATCGGTTCGGGCGTGTCCAAAGCGGGGGCGCTCGCGCGCGTCCGCCAGGCCGTCGAGGTGCTGCACGACGCCGGGGTGCCGCGCGTGGTCGTCGGGGCGCTGGGGCCGAAGATGCGGCGCACGGGGGCGGAGCGTGCTGAGGGAGTGCTGCTCAATTGGGTGCCGCCCACCGAGGTGCGAACCCAGGCCGACGCGCTGCACGCGATCTCACCCGCCGCGCACGTCGCCGTCTACGTGCGTGCGGCGATCGTCCCCGCCGCGCGAGAACGCCTCGACGCCGAGACTGCGCGCTACGCCTCGTTCCCGAACTACGCCGCCAACTTCGAACGAATGGGAGTGGGGGCCGCCGACACGACCATCCGCGACGTCACCGAGCTGAGTGACGCGCTCGAGGCACACACCGCCGCGGCCGACGAGGTCGTGCTCCGAGCCGTCGTTCCCGACGACACCGTCGAGGCGTACCTCGACTTCGTCCGCCGGGCGGCCCCGTCTCCCGGCTGAGCGTAGACCGCATAGACGCCCGGACCGCGAGACCGTGGCCCGCCTCCCTCTCTCTGGTGCGAGACTGACCGGATGCCACGTCGTCGAGGTCTCACCATCCGCTCGATCGCGCGCGGGGTGCTGGCCCTGCTGCTGGTCGGGGCGGGCGTCAGCCACCTCACGTGGGGACGGCGGGGGTATCGCATCGTCGTACCGGGCTGGGCCACGCGGATACTTCACACGGACAAGGACGCCATCGTCGTGGCATCCGGAGCCGTCGAGATGCTCCTCGGGACGGCGCTGATGTCGTTGCCGCGCGAACGCCGCCGCATCGGCGCGGTCATCGCCGCGTTCTTCGTCGCCGTGTTCCCGGGCAACGTGCACCAGTGGCGCACGGGTCGCTCTGCGCCGGGCCTCAACACCGACCGTGCGCGGTTCGTCCGTCTGTTCCTTCAGGTGCCGCTCGTCGCATGGGCGTGGTGGGCGACGCGCGAGCGCTGACCCTCGCTGAGCGGGTCCTGTTTTCGGCGGGATTCGCGCATCGGGGCGTGTTTCGTGCGCCCCGAAGGACGAAACACGCCCCGATACGTGACGAGCTCCTTCGCGCGGTGCGGCTGGTTCGGCGTGGGGCACCCATTGGGCGTCGGGGCGGTCGGTGGCCGCCCCGTTGCCTGTAACGCGCCCCCCCGACCAGGACCGCCGTAGCGGGTCACACCTCCGGACCGGCGGAACACCCCGAGTGCCAGAGCGGCCCGCGGGCAGCGTGACAGCAGCGTGTTCGGAGCGCCTGCTGCCCCTAAGGGCGGGCGAAACACGCCCCAGGAGCGACTGATGCGACTCGACTCGACGAGTCAGCTCCTCGCGCAGCCGCTGAACCCGACGAGGCCTCCCGCTACCCCGCGACGTCCGGACGCTTACGCCGCCTCGCCGAGCTCAAGGATCCCGTTCTCGAAAGCCGCGCGGGCGAGAACTTTATAGCCGTGCTCGGGGAAGAACACGGTGAGCCGGTCGTCTTCGATCCCCATGACCGTGCCGGTGCCGAATTCGCCGTGCTCGACGACGGAGTCGATGCGGATGCCGTCTTCGTCCGCGTCCGCAGGGCCGTCGACGTCGACCGGACCCACGGCGCCGCTGTCGCAGCGGTCGCACGCCCCGCACCGTTCGGACGCCTCGACCCCGAAGTACTCGAGCAGCGCGCGTCGGCGGCAGTGGGTCGTCTCGGCGTAACCGCGCATGATCTCGATACGCGACGCGCGAATACGCTGCTCGGCCTCGTCACGCTCGCGAACGGCGCTCACCGCATCGCCCGCCGACACCCGCTCGCGCATCGAGACGCCCTCGGGGCTCGACACGGCCAGACCGCACGCGACGAGCTGGTTCAGCACGCGACCGATGACACGGGTCGAGCGGCCGGCCTCTTCGGCGATGTCCTTCGTGCGCAGGGGCGATTTCGCGCGCCGCAGGGCGTCCCAGACGCCGGCGATGTCGGCGCGCTTTGCGTGCCCACCGGCGAAGAACGACCGCAGCGAGAAGTCTTCGGCGCGGTAGTGAAGGATCGCCCGGGCGGGTTTCCCGTCGCGCGCCGCGCGGCCGATCTCCTGCGCATAGGAGTCCAGCGACTCGGTGACGTCGGCGTGCACGACCAGGCGCACGTCGCTCTTGTCGACGCCCATGCCGAACGCCGAGGTCGCGACCACGACATCGAGTTCACCCGCGCTCCACGCCGAGTGCACCTCGTCGCGCCGCTTCTGAGCCATCGCGCCGTGATACGCGGCCGCCCGGAGGCCGAGAGCCGTGAGCTCGTCGGCGTACGCGTCGGTCTCTTTGCGGGTCGCCACATACACCAGCGCCGGGCCGCCGGCATCCTGGACATCCGCGATGACGGCACGACGCTTGTCGTCATCGTGCTCGTGGCGGCGGACCGCCATGTGGATCTCGGGACGATCCATGCCGCGCACCTCGAGGTGCGGCTCACGCATGCCCAGACTCGCCACGATGTCGTCACGGACGGGGGCGGATGCCGTGGCCGTCAGCGCCAACACCGGCGGATGCCCGAGCGCCTCGACGGCGTCGCCGATCCGCGCGTAGTCCGGTCGGAAGTCGTGGCCCCAGGCCGAGACGCAGTGCGCTTCATCGACGACGACGAGACGCACATCGGCCTTCGCGAGGCGGTCGAACACCTCGCTGTTCGCCAGCTGCTCGGGCGCGAGGAACGCGTATACGGCGTCGCCGCTCTCGATCGCCGCCCATGCGGCCTTCTTGGCCGACGCGCTCGTGCGGGAGTTCAGGGCGACGGCGGCGGGAGCATCGGGAGCGGCGTCGATGGAGTCGATCTGGTCGCGCTGCAGCGCCAGCAGCGGCGAGATGACGACGGTCACGCCGCCGAGCTCGCATCCGGAGATCTGGTACACCGCCGACTTCCCCGCGCCCGTGGGGAACACGACGAGGGTGTCGCGCCCGCCGACGACCGCGTCGATCGCTTCGGCCTGCCCCGGCAGCAGGTCGTCCCACCCGAAGACCTCTCGGGCGGTGCGGGCGGACTGTTCGAGGGTGGCGGGAGCGTTCACGGATGCCTCATTCCTGGGGGAGCCCCCAGGACACCTCAGACCTCCGACATCGCGCCGGGGGTTGCGGCCGTCGGCGACGTGTGATGGACGGCGACCGTGACGAGCGGCGCGGGGCGCCGACGCCGAGCTCGCATCGAACGGTCGAGTCCGCGCCCGAATCGGACTCGTGACCGCACGGGTTCGGCGCGCACCCGGACCCGGCGAAGGTAGGCTCGCCCGGCGAACGCCTGCGGCCTCGGCCACCGTGTGCCGGCCCGATGCGGGGTCGTGTCCTGCGGCGGCCCGCGCGGGACACCGCGGTGCGGGTCGGACCCCGGATGCCACGGGCGCCGCGACGACGCAAGCGCCGGGCCGATGTCGGAGGGGAGTGCCAGGATGCCGACATGCTCTTCAGCGACATCGAGACCGCCCTCGCGACGGTGACGAACACACGCTCGCGGCTGGCGAAGGTCGACGCTCTCGCCGCGGTGCTGCGGTTTCTCGCGCCCGACGAGATCGTGCCGGCGGTGGGCCTGCTGACGGCGTCGCCGCGTCAGGGTCGTCTCGGTGTCGGCTGGCGCACGTTGTCGAGCCGCGGCGGATCGCACGCCGGCGAGCCCTCGCTGACGGTCGACGACGTCGACGAGGCCTTCTCGCGGCTGACCGGGATCGGCGGTGCGGGGTCGGCGGCGGTCCGCACGGCGCTCCTCGACACGCTGGCCGAGCGGGCGACGGCGGCGGAGTGGCAGCTGCTCATCCGCGTCATGACCGGCGAACTGCGAACGGGTGCGCTGGAGGGGGTGCTCGTCGATGCCGTCGCTCGTGCCTCCGACCGCGACGGTGCCGCGGTGCGGCGCGCCGCGATGCTCTCGGGCGACCTCGGCCAGACGGCGCGTGTGGCCCTGACCGGCACGGTCGACGATCTCGCCGCCGTGGGCCTCATCGTCGGTCGCGGGGTGCAGCCGATGCTCGCCTCCACCGCCACATCGGTCGCCGACGCGCTGGGTGTCGCCGGCCGGGCGTCGGTGGAGTACAAGCTCGACGGGGCCCGCGTGCAGGTGCACCGGCATGGTGACGAGGTGCACGTGTTCACCCGCACGTTGGCCGACGTCACCCACCGGGTGCCCGAGATCGTCGAGGTGGTCCGCGGTCTGCCGGTGGACGACGTCATCCTCGACGGTGAGACGCTGTCGCTCGACGACGACGGGGGTCCGCGCCCCTTCCAAGACACGATGGCGCGCTTCGGTGCCGAGACGGCGCGCGAGATCGCCCTGCGCCCGTGGTTCTTCGATCTCCTGCACATCGACGGGCGCGACCTCGTCGACGAGCCCTTGTCGGCCCGACTCGAAGAACTGGAGAGGATCGCCTCGCCCTGGCGCATCCCGGCGGTGACCACGGACGACGTCGAGACCGCCGATGCGTTCGCGCGCGATGCCCTCGCGGCCGGTCACGAAGGCGTGATGGTCAAAGGCCTCGACGCCCCGTACACGGCTGGTCGGCGCGGCAAGAGCTGGCTCAAGGTCAAGCCCGTGCACACCTTCGACCTCGTCGTGCTCGGCGTCGAACGCGGCTCGGGGCGGCGCTCGGGCTGGCTCTCGAACCTGCACCTCGGGGCGCGAGACCCCGCGGGCCGTTTCGGGCAGCCCGACGGTTTCGTCATGGTGGGCAAGACGTTCAAGGGCCTCACCGACGAGCTGCTGAACTGGCAGACCGCGCATTTCTCCGAGCGCGAGGCCGGGGAGATCCCCGGCGGCATCCGGGTCGTGCCCGACACGGTCGTCGAGATCGCGATCGACGGCGTCCAGCGATCAGTGCGGTATCCCGGCGGCGTGGCGCTGCGCTTCGCGCGCGTGAAGGCCTACCGTTCCGACAAGCCTGCGGCCGAGGCCGACACGATCGATACGCTGCGCTCGCTCCTCCCCGGGGGCGGCGGGTCGGCCGACTCCGACGAGTCGGGTGAGGTGTGATGCCGTGGGCAGCACGCAGCCGGCAGTCGCCGGGTGGGCGAAGAGATCGTCTCGTGACACGCCACGGGACCGAGAGGACGACGCGATGAGTCTCGCACCCTGGCTCGACGGCGAGCTCGGCTACCGCAGTTTCGGAACACCCGGGGCGCCGCGCGCCGTATTCGTTCTGCGCACCGGAGATGCGGCCACCACCGACCCCGACGCGCGCGTCACCTCCGGCTACGACGTGCGCGTGGTCGCCGTGGGGCTCGATGCCCCCGAGCTGGAAGACCCCCCGGTCTTCGGCGGGCAGACCCCCGCCGGTCTCACCGTGGAGGCATTACGAGAGCTGGTCGGTCGCGAGGCGCCCGGCGCCATCGTCGGACTGGTGGGGGAGCGCTCCGCCGGCCCGATCGCGATCTATCTCGCCGCAGCCCTGGGCCCGGTCGTGGACCGCCTGGCCATCGTCGGCGTGCAGAGTCCGTCCGACCCGCTCAGCCGCGATCTGCGCACACCCCTCCTCGACCACCTCGACGCCGAGGTTCTCGTCGTCGTCGGGGGCGACGGTCCGGCAGATTCCGGCGACGCCGGGTGGTACGTCGAGCGGATGCGATCGGCCGAGGCCGAGGTCGTGCCCGACGCCGAGATCACCTCGGTCAACGGACACGTCACGCTCACCTCGGTCTGGGAGCGCGTGCTCGCACACGTCGCCCCCGGTGCCGAGCGCCGCTGAACGCCGAGGCCCTCTCCGTCAGCCGCGGACGACCGCCTTCACCTGCACGACGTTGGACTCTTCGTCTACCTCGACGTGCTCGGTCTGCGCCTTCAGGAAGTCCGAGAAGCTGCGGAATCCCAGCGCCTTCTCGCTGAAGGATGGGTCGAGACGCTTCATGAGGTCTTTCACCGCCGACGCGTGCAGCCACTCCCCGTCGGCGCGCTCTCCCTCCAGCTGCATCGCCCGCTCGAGCAGGTCGACAGCCGGGTCCTTGGAGCGCTTGCGCGCCCGGGGCCGCGAGGGCGGGGAATCCTTCTTGGTCTCGGCCAGGTTCGGGATGCCGGGCAGGGAGTCGTACGCATCGAAGCGGTCGCAGGCCGCCGCGAGCGATTTCGCGGTGGAGCCCGCCACGCCGACGCCCACGACGTACCGCCCGAGCCTCTTGCACCGCTGCGCAAGGGGAACGTAGTCGCTGTCGCCGGCGACGATGACCACGTGCGTCAGGTCGGGGAGGCGGAACATGTCTTCCACGGCATCCACCGCCAGGCGGATGTCGGCGCCGTTCTTCGCGTAGGCCGCCGCGGGGAAGAGCTGCACGAGGTCGACCGCGCGGGCCACCAACTGCGAGCGGTACTCGGCGTTGACCGGAGCGGACCAATCGGCGTACGCCCGGGTCAGCACGAGGGTGCCGAACGATGCCGCGTAGTCGATGATCGCTCCCACGTCGATCGTCGCCTTCGTCAGCCGCTCGGTGATCTCGGGGTCGACCGGGCTGTCGGCGATCTTCTGCCGGTCACGCGAATAAGCGTTGCGCCCGTGAACGCGGTCGTACCACGACATCACGATGTTGTCGAAGTCGAGGTAGACGGCGACGCGGGCGGTCTGGGTGTCGGGCATGACTCCAGTTTGACCCGTCCGCCGGGTGCGCAGAAACCCCGCGCCCGGGAAGGCGGAAACACCTCCCGCGCGAGGACCGCGCGCGTCGGTGCTCAGCGCTCGCCGGGGTAGACGACGCCGATCTGGCGGCGCACCTCGTCGAGCACGCCCATGATCGCGACGGTCTCGTCGATCGGGAGGATGTCGTTCGCGGCGGTGCCATCGGCCGCGAAGCGTTCGGCGGCGAGCGCTTGATATTGCATGCCGCGCCCCTCGACCTCGGAGGAGAAATCCTCGAGCACATCGCCGTCGGGCGACACGACGCGGAACGAGGTGGGCGTGTACCAGACGCGGTCGATCTCGATGCGCGCCTCGGTTCCGACGATCTGCGCGGCGTTCGTGCCGGCGCCCCGCGACGACGAGACCGTGGTGGAGACCGCGCCGCCCGCGTGCACGAACGTCGTCGCGATCTCGGCGTCGCTGCCGGCATCCGAGAGGCGGGCGAGGGCGGTGATGCGCTCGGGCAGCCCGAGCACGTCGACGGCGAACGAGATGGGGTAGATGCCCAGGTCGAGAAGGGCGCCGCCGCCGAGCGCGAGGTCGTTCAGGCGGTGCGCGGGGTCGGTGGGGAGCTTCTGGGTGTGGTCGGCCGAGACGACTCGCACCTCGCCGAGGGTGCCGGCGGCGAGGATCTCGCGGATGCGCACCATGTGCGGCAGGTAGCGCGTCCACATCGCCTCCATGGCGAGCAGGCCCTTCTCGGCGGCGCGATCGCGGATGATCGTCGCCTCGGTCGCGTTGAGGGCGAAGGGCTTCTCGACGAGCACGTGCTTGCCGTGATTCAGCGCGAGCAGGGCGTTGTCGATGTGGCCGGGGTGCGGGGTCGCGATGTAAATGATGTCGACGTCGGGGTCGGCCACGAGTTCTTCGTACGAGCCGTGGGCGTTCGCGATGTCGTACTGCGCCGCGAACTCGCGGGCGCTGTCGATGCGGCGGGAACCCACGGCGGCGACGTGCAAGCCCGCCGTGCGAAGGTCGGAGGTGAAGGCGTGGGCGATGCCGCCCGTCGCGAGGATGCCCCAATGCAGTCCGGTCATGGCATCCACCGTATCGGCGCGCGACGGCACCCCGGGTCATGGGGTTCACCCGCACGAACCTGTTCGTGGATCGCCGGGTGCACCCCTCTCGCGTCGTCGGCTATCCTCGTGTGACCGGTCACGCAGCAGCGCGCGACCCGCAATGAGGCGGACGATGAGCGACACCGATATCCCGGGGGCGACAGGGCGCGCCCCGAGCATCCGCGATGTCGCCCGGGTGGCGGGGGTGTCTTACCAGACGGTGTCGCGGGTGATCAACAACAGCTCGCAGCTGCGCCCCGAGACGGCGGCCAAGGTGCGTTCGGCGATCGCCGAGCTGAAGTTCGTGCCGAACCAGGCCGCCCGAGCCCTGGCTACCAGTCGATCGCGTCTCATCGGCGTGCTGGGCCCGCGCGTGACGACCCACGGCGTGGCATCCATGGTGCAGGCGATCGAGTCCGCCGCACGCGCCGCGGGTTATCGGCTGACCGTCACGAATCTCGCCACGAGCGACCCCGACGATGTGCGCGCGTCGATCGACCACCTCATGCAGCAGTCGGTCGAGGGGCTCATCGCGGTGGCGCCGCAGACCCGCGTGATCCCGATCCTCGAGGAGTTGAAGCTCCCGGTGCCGGTGCAGACCGTGGCATCCACGGGGGTCTCGACCTCGCACAACGATCAGGCCGCGGGGGCGCGTGCCGCCGTGCGTCATCTGATCGAGCTGGGACACACCCGCATCCTGCACATCGCCGGCCCGCGCGACTGGATCGAGGCCGACCATCGCATGCGGGGCTACCTGGCGGAGATGGATGCGAACGACCTCCCGCCGAGGCCGCCGGTGCTGGGCGACTGGACCGCGCAGTTCGGTTATGAAGCCGGACGAGAGCTGCTGCGCACGGAAGACGTCACGGCGGTGTTCGCGGGGAATGACCATATGGCGCTGGGGTTCATGCATGCCGTTCGGGCCATAGGTCGCTCGGTCCCCGAAGACATCTCGGTGATCGGCTTCGACGACGTACCCGAATCAGCCCACCTCTGGCCACCGCTGACCACCGTGCGGCAGGACTTCGGGGGGATCGGTACGCGCGCCGTCGCCGATCTGCTCACCACGCTCGGCGAGTTCGAGGGCGATGTACCCGCGGCCGAGCCCGACCACCTGCGTCTGATCGTGCGGTCGTCGACCGCCCCACCCTCGCGCTGATTTCGTCACGTTTCGGCAACGGCTCGATGTCATTCGCCCCGAGACTTGACAGGTTGACCGCCGGGCGCGGTAGCATCACACACACAATGTGAACGGTCACATGACCGGGTCACACGGCCGACGGGACTCGCTGCGGAGCGGATCCGTCGAGACGAAGACGTTTCGAACGACGCGGGTTCTCCCACGCCACCGACCGGCCCTTCGTTTCGCCCCTGAGGCCGTGCGTGCTCGGAATGCTCCGTCAGCAGTGCCTGCGATGGACTCCAGGGGGAGACATCGCGACTAACACCCAATGGAGGGAACCAGAGTGAAGAAGCACAGCATGCTCAAGGCGGTCGCCGGAGCCGGCGTCCTGGCGCTCGGCATCGGACTCGCGGGTTGCGCGGGCGACCGTACCGGCGGCAACGCGGGTGGCGGCGAAGAAGAGGCGGGCGGCATCATCGGTGTCGCAATGCCGACGCAGCAGTCGGAGCGCTGGATCGCCGACGGCAACAACGTCAAGTCGCAGCTCGAGGAGCTCGGCTACGAGGTCGACCTGCAGTACGCCAACGACGACATCCCCACCCAGGTCTCGCAGATCGAGAACATGATCACCACGGGCGCCAAGGCCCTGATCATCGCCTCGATCGACGGCACCACGCTCACCGACGTGCTCCAGCAGGCAGCCGACGCCGACATCCCCGTCATCGCGTACGACCGCCTCATCAACGGCACGCCCAACGTCGACTACTACACGACGTTCGACAACTACAAGGTCGGCGTGCAGCAGGCCACGTCGCTCCTCACGGGCCTCGGTGTGCTCGACGCATCGGGCGCCGACACGGGTGCCGCGGGTCCCTTCAACGTGGAGCTGTTCGCCGGTAGCCCCGACGACAACAACGCCACGTTCTTCTGGCAGGGCGCCATCGACACGCTGCAGCCGTACCTCGACAAGGGCACGCTCGTCGTCCCCTCGGGTCAGACCGAGTTCGGCCAGGCCGCGATCCTCCGCTGGCTGCCCGAGACGGCGCAGGAGCGCATGGAGAACATCCTCACCGTCATCGGCTCCACCAAGCTGCAGGGCGTGCTCTCGCCCTACGACGGTCTGTCGATCGGCATCATCTCGGCCCTCACCTCGGGTGGCTACTCGGCCAGCGACCTGCCCGTCGTCACGGGTCAGGACGCCGAGGTCGGCTCGATCAAGTCGATCATCGCCGGTGAGCAGTACTCGACGATCTTCAAGGACACGCGCGAGCTCGCCAAGCAGGCCGTGACCATGGTCGACGACATCCGCAAGGGCGAGACCCCCGAGGTCAACGACGAAGAGACCTACGACAACGGCGAGAAGGTCGTCCCGTCGTACCTGCTCGAGTCGACCATCGTCACGAAGGACAACTACAAGGAGATCCTCGTCGACAGCGGTTACTACACCGAGGCCGACCTGGGTTGATCCCTCCGGGAAGGCTCCGGCCCTCCCGACCCGCCTCCGCCGCGGCCCCATCGGGTCGCGGCGGGGGCTCCCGCGGGTTCGCGTGACGCGCACCCGCCCCCCCATCATCCCGACCGGCGACGAGCCGGTTCTGCAAGGAGGACCTCGTGAGCACCATCCTCGAGATGCGCTCGATCACCAAGGAGTTCCCCGGCGTCATCGCGCTCGCCGACGTGTCGTTGACCGTCGAGCGCGGAACGGTTCACGCCATCTGCGGCGAGAATGGCGCCGGCAAGTCGACCCTCATGAAGGTGCTCAGCGGTGTGTACCCCGCGGGCGACTACCGCGGTGAGATCGTCTTCGACGGCAACACCGTCGAGTTCAAGGACATCCGCGACAGCGAAGCGGCCGGCATCGTCATCATCCACCAGGAGCTGGCCCTCAGCCCCTACCTGTCGATCGCCGAGAACATCTTCCTCGGCAACGAGATCACCCACCGGGGCCTGATCGACTGGGATGCCACGAACCGCGAGGCGGCAAAGCTCCTCGCCCGCGTGGGCCTGGGCGACAGCCCCGACGTGCCCGTCAACGAGATCGGCGTCGGCAAGCAGCAGCTCGTCGAGATCGCCAAGGCGCTGTCGAAGGACGTCAAGCTCCTCATCCTCGACGAGCCGACCGCCGCCCTCAACGACGACGACTCCGAGCACCTGCTCGACCTGATCCGCCACCTGCGCGGTCAGAACATCACCTGCATCATCATCAGCCACAAGTTGAACGAGATCCGCGCGATCGCCGACGAGGTCACGATCATCCGTGACGGTCGCACGATCGAGACGCTCGACGTGGCCACCGGCGGCACGAGCGAAGACCGCATCATCCGCGGCATGGTCGGCCGCGAGCTCGAGAACCGCTACCCCGACCGCGACGTCGAGATCGGCGACGAGGTCCTGCGCATCGAGGACTGGAACGTCAGTCACCCCACGGATGCCGCGCGCACCGTCATCCACCAGGCGAACCTCAACGTCCGCGCCGGTGAGGTCGTCGGTATCGCCGGTCTCATGGGCGCCGGCCGCACAGAGCTGGCGATGAGCGTGTTCGGCAAGAGCTTCGGCTCGCGCATCTCGGGCACCGTCTACATCAACGGCAAGAAGGCCGACACCTCCACAGTGCCCAACGCCATCCGCAGCGGTCTCGCGTACGTCACCGAGGACCGCAAGGGCGCAGGGCTCAACCTGATCGACACGATCAAGCGCAACATCTCGCTCGCGGGCATGCGCAAGCTCGTCAAGGGCGGCTTCGTCGACGGCGACGAGGAGTACCTGGTCGCCAACCGCTACCGCAAGTCGATGAACATCAAGGCCCCCAGCGTCGACGTGGTCGTCGGCAAGCTCTCGGGCGGCAACCAGCAGAAGGTCGTGCTGTCGCAGTGGCTGTTCTCCGACCCGGAGGTGCTGATCCTCGACGAGCCGACCCGCGGCATCGACGTGGGCGCGAAGTACGAGATCTACACGATCATCAACGCCCTCGCGGCCCAGGGGAAGGGGGTGCTGGTCATCTCGTCCGAGCTGCCCGAACTCCTCGGCATCTGCGACCGCATCTACACCCTCAGCGAAGGCCACATCACCGGCCAGCTGCCCATCGAAGAGGCAACTCCCGAGGCACTCATGGTGCTCATGACGAAGGAAAAGGAAGCCGACCATGTCAGCGCTTGACAACACCGTGACCCCGAAGGGTCCCGCCACGCCGAAGGGACCCGTCGGCGGCGGCGCCGGCAGCGGTGCCGGTGGCCTCGTGCAGTTCTTCACCTCGCGCCTGCGCGAGATCGGCATCTTCATTGCCCTCATCGTCATCGTGCTGCTGTTCCAGGCGCTGACCGGCGGGCGACTGCTCACCGCGGGCAACGTGTCGAACATCATCGTCCAGAACAGCTACATCCTGATCCTCGCGATCGGCATGGTGATGATCATCATCGCCGGCCACATCGACCTGTCGGTCGGCTCCGTCGCCGCCTTCGTCGGTGCGGTCTCGGGTGTGTTCATCGTCGAGTGGGGCATGCCCTGGTGGCTCGGCATCGTGCTGTCGCTCCTGATCGGCGCGGTCGTCGGCATGTGGCAGGGCTTCTGGGTGGCCTACATCGGCATCCCGGCCTTCATCGTGACGCTGGCGGGCATGCTCCTGTTCCGCGGTCTGACGCAGATGACCCTGGGCAACACGCAGATCACGCCCTTCCCGACCGAGTACCGCCAGCTCGGCGGCGGCTACCTCTTCCCCGACCTGTTCCCGGCCACCTCGTCGCCGGCGGAGTGGATCACCGTCGCCCTGGGCGTTCTGACCCTGGTGCTCTTCGTGGTGTCGCAGGTGCGCCAGCGGGCGAAGCGTGCGGCGCTGGAGCTGCAGAACGAGCCCCAGGTCGCCTTCCTCGTGAAGGTCGTCGGCGGCGGCGCACTCATCGTGTACCTCACCTACCTGCTCGGTGTGGCCCCCGGTTCGCGCGGCACGCCGATCGTGCTCGTCGTGCTCGCGGTGCTGATCATCGGGTACTCGACCGTGATGAGCCGCAGCGTCTTCGGCCGCCACATCTACGCGATCGGTGGAAACCGCACCGCCGCGAAGCTGTCGGGTATCAACACCCGCCGCGTCGACTTCATGCTGTTCGTGAACATGGGTGTGCTCGCGGCCCTCGCCGGCATCGTGTTCACGGGCCGACTGAACTCCGCCGGACCCGGCGCCGGAAACCTCTTCGAACTGGACGCCATCGCGGCATCCTTCATCGGTGGAGCCGCCGTCCAGGGTGGTGTCGGCCGCGTGGTCGGCGCGATCGCCGGTGGTCTGGTCATGGGTGTGCTGAACAACGGCATGTCGCTCATGGGCATCTCGACCGACGTGCAGCAGTTCATCAAGGGTCTCGTGCTGCTGTTGGCCGTGGCCTTCGACGTGTGGAACAAGAACCGCACGCGCGGTTGATCCACGCCCTCCTGGAACGCCCCGTCGCCTCGTGCGGCGGGGCGTTCGTCGTCTCCGGCTTCGGGATAACCCGAATCGAGCCGGGGGCTGACCGGGAGGTGTCGCGAGGGAGGGAGTCATAGCGTGGATGCCATGACCACGGCATCCGTTCTCCCGCCCCCGCCGCCGATCCCCGGCGCGTCCTCCGCGCACGACGCCACCGCTCCGACCGCGCCGCCCGCGTCGACCGCCGTCGCCGTCCCGCCGAAGGTGCGTATCTCCTCGCCGGGTCGCGTCGCCGGCGCAGCCGCGCACCTCGCCGCCCTCGGCGTCGTGGGCCCCGCCGTCTTCACCGCCCTGTTCGGCCTCTTCGGCTCGGGATTCGGGCTGCTCCCCGCCCTGCTCATCGGCGTCGTGGTGCTCGTCGTCTTCGTCTACGCGCTCTTCGCGGTGGCCTGGTTCGAGCGTGCCCGCGTCGACGGCCTCTACGGCCTCGGACTCGCGCCGATCCGCCCGCGCCGCAGTCCGAAGCCCGGTTTCCTCGGGGTGCTGCACACCATCTGGCTGCAGGCCATCGACCCGCTGCAGTGGCGCGCCGTGGCATCCTTCGCCATCGCGACTGTTCTGGGTCTCGCCACGATCGCCGCGATCGGCGTGGTGTCGTGGGGGATCGGTCTCACGGCGAGCCCGATCTTCGGGTGGTCCGACACGCGCCTGCTCGGCATCCTGCCGCTCCCCGGGATCGCGGCGCCCCTGACGGGAGTCGCGGCGATCATCGTCGCCCTCGGCGTCATCGTCGGCCTCGCGATCCTGCACGGCGTGATCGTGCGGGCGATCTTCGTCCCCTCCCGCGAGGCGCAGTTGGTCGAGCAGGCCCGCACCTCCGACACCCGTCGGGCCGGCGCCGTCCGGGCCGCCGAGGTGGAGCGCACGCGCATCGAGCGCGACCTGCACGACGGCGTCCAGCCGCGCCTCGTGTCGATCGGTATGACGCTGGGCCTCGCTCAGACGAAGATCGACGACGACCCCGAGGCCGCGAAGGCGTTGATCGCCGAGGCGCACGCCTCGACGAAGTCGGCCATCACCGAACTGCGTCAGCTCGCCCGTGGCATCCACGCCTCGGTGCTCGAAGACAGGGGACTGGATGCCGCGCTGTCGGCCCTGGCATCCCGCTCACACATCCCGGTGACGCTCGACGTGCGTCTGCCGCGGCGATGCGGTCGCGCGGCGGAGGAGGCCGTCTACTTCGCCATCGCTGAGACGCTCACCAACGCCGCGAAGCACTCCCGCGCCGCCGCCTGTCGCGTCGACGTGCGGGCGCGTGAGGACGGCTCGCTCTGGGCGCGCATCGAAGACGACGGGCTCGGGGGCGCGCGGATCGTCCCCGGCGGCGGCCTGGACGGCATCGTCAACCGCGTCGCCGCCGCGGGCGGCACGGCGCGCATCGACAGCCCGCAGGGCGGCCCGACCACGGTGGAGGTGAACGTCCCGTGCGCATCCTGATCTGCGAGGACTCGGTGCTGCTGCGAGAGGGACTCGTGCGCCTGCTCGCCGACGACGGCCACGAGGTCGTCGCCGCCCTCCCGGATGCCGCGGGGCTCGAGGCCGCGGTCGCCGAGACGGCGCCGGAGCTGTGCATCCTCGACGTACGGCTCCCGCCGACCTGGACCGACGAGGGCATCCGTGCGGCGATCGCGCTGAGGTCCCGGCATCCGGGTCTCGCCGTCCTCGTGCTGTCGCAGTACGTCGAGGAACGGTACGCGAGCGATCTCATCGCCGACGGGCAGGGCGCGTTGGGGTACCTGTTGAAAGACCGGGTGGCCGACGTCGCCGACTTCCTCGCCGCGGTCGCATCCATCGCCGGCGGCGCGACGGTGCTCGACCCCGAGGTCGTCGCGCAGCTGCTCACGCGGCGACGCCGCGACGAGCGTCTGCAGAGTCTCACCGAGCGCGAGCGGAGCGTTCTCGCGCTGATCGCCGAGGGCCGCTCGAATCAGGCCATCGCCGGCGCGCTCTTCGTGAGCGAGGCCAGCGTCGAGAAGTACATCACCGCCATCTTCACCAAGCTGGGCCTGGAGCAGGACGAGACCGGCAACCGCCGCGTGATCGCCGCCCTCGTCCACCTCGGCCACGATCACACCGGAGCCACCTCATGACCGCGCAGACGCCCCTCCCCACCCCCGCCGCCCCCGAGCCGCCCCGTCGTCGCGGTGCCGCCTTCGCCGTGTCGGTGGCCACCATCGTCGTCGGTGCGGTCGTCGCCGTCGGCACCCTCGCCGGTACCGGAGTGTCGGCCGTGGCGGGCATGGCCGATTGGCGGGGCGAGACGTCGTCGTACGACGTGTCGTCCGAAAGCTCGGCGCTGTCGCTCACCGACCTGCAGATCGACCTGGCCGGGGGTGAACTCACGGTCGAGTACGGCGATGTCGAGTCGCCCCAGCTCGATGCGGACAGCCGCGGCCGACAGGGGTGGACGTTCGACCAGGACGGGGATTCCCTGCGCGTCGCTTCGCCCTCCGGCTCGTTCGTCGACGCGGGGCGCGCGGCGCGGGCCACGCTCACCCTGCCCTGGGATCTCGACGGATCCGGGATCGCCGCCGACATCCGGGTCACCGGCGGTGCGCTGGAACTGACCGGCGGCTTCGGCGACGTGACGGTGGAGGTCGCCGGAGGCGTTGCCACTCTCGACGGTGCAGCACGCGACATCGACGTGACGGTGACGGGCGGATCGGCCACGGCCGCGATCATCGACGCTGACACAGCCGCCTTCGAGGTGGCCGGGGGCGAGCTGACGGCGACACTCAGCGGGGTCACCCCGACCCGCACCGACGTCGAGGTGACTGCCGGCTCCGCCGACGTCATGCTGCCCGACGACGAATACCGCGTCCGCGTCGATGACGGCGCCGGTTCCGTCGACAACGGTCTGCGCACGAGCCCGTCGGCCACGGCCACGGTCGACGTGACCGCGACGATGGGGTCGGTGAGGCTTCGCTCCTGACGGCGCACGTGAGGGGTCGTCTTCTGTCGCCCGGATTCCGGTTCGGCGACAGGAAGCGACCCCTCACGCGTTCTCCGTCAGTCCGCGGTCGGACCGCTCCGACGCGCGCCGGAGCCCCGACGGCGGGAGACCACCAGCCAGACGATCAGTCCGGCGATGACGAGGATCGCGACGACGAGCAGGATCCAGGGCAGCACCGGAGCAGAGTCCGCGACCGGGGCGGGCGTCGGGCTCGCGGAGGGCGTCGCGCTGGGCGTGGGCGTCGCTGACGGGGTGACCGGTGCGGCCGCGACCTGGACGACGGCGGAGGCGAGCACCGTCTCGCCGTCCGACAAGGCGATGGTCACGGAGCCGGCGCGCGCGGGCGTGAACTCGACCGTGGCCGTGCCGTCGGTGACGGCGGTCGTGATCGACGGCCCGCTGCTGCTTCCGTCGCTGAAGGACCCGCCGTCCGTGGAGTCCAGGCCGAAGCCGACGGTCTCGAGGCCGCTGACCTTCGCCTCCACCTGCGTCTTCTGCCCGACGACCAGCGAGGAATCGACCTCGATGATGGGGGTCTGCGACGTCGCGGTGGGCTGAGGTGCCGACCCGCTGACCGTCACCGACACGGTGCCCAGCACGGTCTCGCCGTCTCCGACGGCGACGGTGAAGGTGCCCGCCTGCGTCGCGCGGAAGTACGCCGTGGCCTGGCCGTCGTTCGCCGGGCTGCTGACGTCGGTGGAGCCGGCCCCACCCGACTGCGTCGAGAGCAGACCCCCCGGTGAACCGGCGAGGCCGAAGAAGGCGTCCTCCAGCCCACCGAGCCCGGTGGCGGTGATCGTCGTGGTCTCGTCGACCGCGACCGTACTGGGGCTGGCGGTGACGGAGGCCGTGCCACGGGCCGAGGCCGCGGTGCCGCCACCGACAGCCAGAAGAGTCGTCAGGGCGACCAGGGTGACGAGCTGTGTGATGCGTTTCATGAGATCTTTCGGAGTCGGGAGCCGGGCGCCAGCCGGCTCGAATGCCCGCCGCGGGATGCCGCGGGCAGGGCGGCCAAGACGAGCGGAACGAGGGGAACGGTATCGTCCGATTCCTCGAAACGGGTCGACCGCCGGGGTCGCTGCTCTCACCGTGGCGGACATCGCGCCTCGGGCGCAACGTCCACTTGTGGTCATGTCCACATTCGGGCGCCGGTACCCTCGCGCCCGGCCCCCGCGCGGGCCGCGCCCGGTCGAGGCCGGGACGTCGGTGCGGGCGTGCAGCGACTCACGCGGCGGTCCGACGCTGCTCGCCCCCACTCAGCGCCGGAGCCTCGAGGCGCTGCTGCGCGAGTGGAAGCGGCGCGGGGAGTGCGAAGGCTCGGCGAGAAGCCGGGCTCAGCCCTTCAGTGCCTTCGCAATGCGTTGTGGGGACACCTGCTCGGCGGTGCCGAGGCGCTGGGCGAACAGGCTCACCCGCAGCTCCTCGAGCAGCCACCGCGTCTGCACCAGGTTCGCCGGGGCGCCGGAGGGGAGGGGCACCGTCCCGCCGGCCTCGACGAAGCCCGCGGCGGCGCGCTCGAACTCGGTCATGCGCTGGCGATCACGGCCCGGGTTGTCCGTGAGGGTCTTCACGCGCTCGAGCGCGCCCGTGAGGTAGCGGGGATAGTGCTGCAGGCGCGCGAGGCCGGTCCGCGAGAGGAAGCCGGGGAACAGCAGACCCTTCACCTGACCCCGCACGTCGTTGAGCGCGCCGAGGAGGGTAATGGATGCCGCATCCTTCATCGCCCGCTCCACCTCGCGCTGCGCGAGCAGGATCTTCGCCGCGAGCGAGACGGTCTGGAACGTGCGTTCGACGGATGCCGCCGAGAACGCGTCGCGCACCCGCACGAAATCCGCCTTCGTCCGCACGACGCCGCTCGGGTTCTCGCGCCCCAACAGGTCGTCGGCCAGGGCGACGCGCGCATCCTCGATCAGGGCCTTCGCGTTCTGGTACGGGGATGCCGCCAGGGCGAGCTTCTCGTTCGCGGTGAGGTGGTCGAGCACGTAGCTGGCGGGGGAGGGGACGGCGAGCAGCATCAGACGCAGGACGCCGGCGCGCGTGAGCCGCGCCGCATCCTCGGGGGTCGCCTCGACGCGCAGAGCCACGCTGTCGCCCTCGTCGACGAGAGCCGGATACCCGCGCACGACGCCGCCGGCGACGGGAGTGTCGACGACTTCGGTGAGTTCGTCGAAGTCCCACGCGGTGAGCGTCGTTCGCGAGGCGAACGCGGGGGAGGCCTCGGCGACCTTCGCCGCGGCGGAACGCGCGGCGGGGCGCTCGCGGGTGATGGCCGACTCGACGCTGGAGCGGGCCCTGTCGGCGAGGCGGCGCTGCAGCGCCCCCAGGTCACGGTCGCTGCCGATCGCGCGCCCCCGCGCGTCGACTGCGCGGAACGACGGGCTCAGGTGACCAGGGACCCGCTCGAGCTCGAAGTCGGCGGCGCTCACGCGCTGGTTCGCCACGCGCTGCACGAGGGCGGCGAGCGCGTCGACGAGGGTCGTCCTCGGCAGACCGTTCGCGTGCTCGGGCCCCTTCTCGGCGAGTTCGGCGCTGAATTTCTCGGCCCAGTCCGCGGCGGGCACCACGTTGCGGCGGATGGTCTTCGGCAACGCCCGGAGCAGTGCCGTGACCAGTTCGTCGCGCATGCCCGGCACCTGCCAGTCGAAGCCGTCGGGGCGCAGTTGGGCGAGGAGGGGGAGCGGCACCACCACCGTGACACCGTCGTCGGGAGCTCCGGGCTCGAAGCGGTAGGCGAGGTTCAGCGTCTGGTCGCCTTGACGCCAGCGCGCGGGGAACGCCCGGTCGTCACCCTGCGCGCGATCACCGGTGAGGTCGGACTCGCGGAGGTCGAGCAGGTTGGGCGTGCGGGTGATGGCATCCTTCCACCACGTCTCGAACGAGCGCACGTCGGTGACGTCGGCCGGAATGCGCGCGTTGTAGAACGCGAACACCGCTTCGTCGCCGACGAGGATGTCGCGGCGACGCTCGCGCTCCTCGATCTTCTCGAGCAGTCGGCGCTGTTCGACGTTGCGGCGAAGGAACGCCGTGAGCCGCTTGTCGAGCACCGAGGGGTCCCATTCGCCCTCGACGAGCGCGTGGCGCACGAACATCTCGCGCGCGAGCGGCCGGTCGAAGCGCGCGAGTTGCACGCGGCGGCGTCCGACGAGCTCGACCCCGAAGAGGGTGACCTTCTCGTAGGCGGCGGCGGAGCCGGCATCCTTCGACCAGTGCGGCTCGCTGAGCGAGCGCTTCACCAGGTCGGGAGCGAGGTCTTCCGCCCAGGCGGGGTCGACGGCGGCGACCGTGCGGGCGAACAGGCGGGAGGTCTCGACGAGTTCGGCGGCCATGACGGCGGCCGGGCGCTTCTTCTTCAGCCCCGAGCCGGGGAAGATCGCGAAGCGCGCCCCGCGCGCCCCGATGTACTCGCCCTTGACCGGTCGTGCGTCGCCCGGGGTCTTGCGGTCCTTGGTCTGGGCCATCGTGCGCGCGTCGAGGATGCCGAGGTGCGACAGCAGTCCGGAGAGGATCGAGCGGTGGATGGCGTCGCCGGCGGCGTGTCCCTCGGGGGCGGTGTCGCCGCGTCCTCCTCGCGCCTCCGCCGGAGGACGTCCCGTCCGGCCGGTGGTGGAAGGACCTCGTCCCACTTGTGACGGTGCATGTCCCGAATCGTGCGGGTGAGAGCGGCCCGAACCCACCGTTTGTGGGACATGGTTCTGCGAACGACCCTCGCTGCGCCCGCCCTCGCCGCCCAGAGACCGGAGCTGCCGGTGCACATCGACCCACTCGCGCACGCGCACGTAATTGAGGTGCTCGCTGCGGCAGAGGCGTCGGAAGGCGCTGGATCCGAGCTCGGCCTGCTTCTCCTGCAGGTAGTCCCAGAGGTTCAGCAGCGAGAGGAAGTCGCTGGTGGGATCGGTGAAACGCGCGTGGAACCGGTCGGCCTCCTCGCGGCGCTCCTCGGGGCGCTCGCGCACGTCCTGGATCGACATGCCCGAGACGATCGCGAGCACCTCGGGTTGCACGTCGTTCCGTCGCGCCTCGATGAGCATGCGGGCGAATCGCGGGTCGATGGGCAGACGCGCGATCTCGCGGCCGATCTCGGTGAGGCGCGGGCCGCTCTCGTCACGGCGGCTCGAGCGCTGGCGCGAGGGGTCGCCGTCGCCGCGCACGTCGCGCTCCCGCGCTGACTCGCCGCCGCCCCGCGTCCCCGGCGCCGGAAGCTTCACCGCGCCGAGCTCCACGAGCAGGTCGAACGCCGCCTTCACACCCCGCGAGTCGGGCGGGGTCAGGAACGGGAACGCCTGGATGTCGCCGAAGCCCAGGGACAGCATCTGCAGGATGACGGATGCCAGCGACGTACGCAGGATCTCGGGTTCGGTGTACTCCGGGCGGCGCGTGAAGTCGTCTTCGGAGTAGAGCCGGATCGCGATACCCGGCGACGTGCGGCCGGCGCGCCCGGAGCGCTGCTGCGCCGACGCCTGCGAGACGGCCTCGATCGGCAGCCGCTGGATCTTCGAGCGGTTGCTGTAGCGGGAGATGCGCGCGGTGCCGGTGTCGACGACGTAGCGGATCCCGGGGACGGTGAGGCTCGTCTCAGCGACGTTGGTGGCGAGGATGACGCGACGGCGGACGCCCGCCACGCTCGAGCGCTCGAAGACGCGATGCTGCTCCGCGGCGGAGAGCCGGCCGTAGAGGGGGAGCACCTCGGTGGGGGCGGCGTCCTTCTGGTACGCCCCGCGGATGGCATCTGCGGCATCCCGGATCTCGGCCTCGCCGGGGAAGAAGACGAGCACGTCGCCCGCGGACTCCCGGTCGAGCTCGCGGAGGGCGGCGACGACCGCCCCGACTTCGTCGACGTCGTCGTCGGGGCGGCCGGCCTTCGGGGCGGGCCGTGCCGAACTCCGGGGCTTCTGGGGCACCGACGCCGGGGTGCCGGCATCCGGAGCCTCGTCGTCGGAGTCGTTCGGCGTCTGGTCCGCGCCGTCGAGAGGCCGATACCGGATCTCGACCGGGTACGTACGCCCCGACACCTCGATCACCGGCGCGGGAACCGGTTCACCGCCGGGTTCGGTCGGCGGCGCAGCGAAATGCCGCGCGAAGCTCTCGGGGTCGATCGTGGCCGAGGTGACGATGACCTTGAGATCGGGGCGCTTCGGCAGGATGCGGCGAAGGTATCCGAGCAGGAAGTCGATGTTCAGCGAGCGCTCGTGCGCCTCGTCGACGATTATCGTGTCGTAGCGGCGCAGCAGCCGGTCGCGGTGGATCTCGTTGAGCAGGATGCCGTCGGTCACCAGCGCCACACGGGTGTCGGCCGACACCTTGTCGGTGAAGCGCACCTTGTAGCCGACGGTGGAGCCCAGCGGCACCTTCATCTCGTCGGCGATGCGCTCGGCGATCGTGCGCGCGGCGATGCGGCGGGGCTGCGTGTGGGCGATGGAGGTGCGGCCGAGCTCGAGGCAGATCTTCGGCAGCTGCGTGGTCTTGCCCGAGCCGGTCGCGCCCGCGACGATCACGACCTGGTGGTCGCGGATGGCGCGCGCGATCTCCTCCCGCGCGGCGCTGACGGGCAGCTCGGGCGGGTAGACGATGACGGGTTCGACAGACACAGCCTTCCAGCCTATCGCGGCGTCGCGCCCGGGGGCGTATCGCGCCGTCACGTCGCCGCGTCACCGCGCCGTCACGCCGCCGCTGATCGCGCTTGCTGCGCCGCGCGGCCGCCCGAGAAACGCTTCTGCGTGCGAGAAACGCCGCGTCGCGCCTTGCCTCGCGTCAGAGAGCGTTTGTCACTGCCCTGCGCCGCAGCGACCCGCGCCCCCTCGACCCGCGCCTCCTCGACCCGCGCCTCCTCGACCCGCGCCTCCTCGACCCGCGCCCCCTCGACCCGCGCCTCCTCGACCCGCGCCTCCTCGACCCGCGCCGCGCCGGGTCTCAGGGCATCGACGCCTTCTGGGCCAGGATGCGGGTGACGGCGGCATCCACTCTCGCCGCGAATGCGGGGTCGCTCTGCGCGCGGGCGAGTACCGCCTGGTGCATCTCGGGGTAGACCGACGGGTCGGCCGACACCAGCAGGAGGTCGACCCCCGCCTCGACGGCGAGGGTGGCGCGATCGGCCGGCGAGTAGCCTCCCACCTGATCGGCGGCGGAGAGGTCGTCGCAGGTCACGACGCCCTCGAATCCCGCGCCGTCACGGAGCACCCCGACGACGCGGGAGGAGAATGCCGCGGGGACGCCCGGGTCGATCAAGGCGTAGTCGGCCGTCGAGAGCATGACCACCGCCGGGCCCTGCGACAGGACGGTGCGGTAGACGCCGACATCGGGTCCGTCGGCGGTGACCACCTCGTCGGTGACCCCGGTGGAGTAATCGGTGTTGTCGTCGACGTGACCGAGCCCCGGGAAGTGCTTGAAGGTCGGCAGCACGCCGCCGTCGCGCATTCCCGCCGCGAAGGCACCGGCCTTCGCGGCGACCGTCGCGCCGTCGTAGCCGTACTCGCGTGCCAGCTCGCCGATCGGCGGATTGGATGCCGCGAACTCCGGACTGGTGACGATGTCGGCGACGGGCGCGAGGTTCATGTTCACGCCCGCCGCGGCGAGCTGCGCGCCCCACGTCGACGCGTTCGTCCGCAGTTGCGCGTCGGGCTGCTGCGCCTGCTCGACGGCCGACGGGATGCCGTCGAAGCCCGGCCCCGAGAGCACCTGCACCGTGCCGCCCTCCTGGTCGGTCGCGACCCACAGTCCGGGGTCGTCGACGCTGACGGCGGCGGTGAACTGCGACACCAGGCCGGCGATCGGCTGCGTACCGGCATCCGATCGTCCGTGCAGGAAGACGCCGCCGATGTGGTCGTCGGCCACGGCCGCGAGCGTGGTCGGGTCAGCGCCGTCGACCGAGGTTCCGACCATGAACATCTGCCCCACCTTGTCGGCGACGCTCATGCCCGCGAGCGGGTCGGGCGTCGGCGTGGGGGTCGGGGTGGGCGTGCGCGTCGGCGTAGGCGCGATCGTCGTGGTCGGTGACACCGTGGGTGCCGTGGCGGGGGCGCACGCGGTGAGGGTCAGCGCCGCGAGCATCAGCAGGGCGGTCGGACGCGCGGGACTCTTCACCCCTCGATGGTCGCTCATGGGCCTGAACGATCCCGGCACTTGACTCTGCCGCGGCGTCAATCGGCAGGGTGGATGCCATGAACGAATGGCCCATCGCCGACGTCGCCCGTGCGGCCGGAGTCACCAGCCGTACGCTGCGGCACTACGACAGCGTGGGGCTGCTGCGTCCGGCGCGGGTCGCCGAGAACGGATACCGGTTCTACGGCGACGCGGAGATCGCCCGCCTCTACCGCATCCTGTCGCTTCGCGCGCTCGACCTCTCGCTGCCCGATATCGCGCGGGCGCTGGGCGACGAGCAGTCCTTCGCCGACACGGTGCGTGCGCACCTCGCGGCGCTGGAACGCACGCGGTCGGGCCTCGAGCAGCGCATCACCGCGGTGCGCGACACCCTGACGGCCCTGGAGGAAGGAAGAGACGTGAGCATCGACGACGCCCTGGCGGGAGTGGACGACTCCCGCTACGAGAACGAGGTCCGCGAGCGGTGGGGCGACGACGCGTGGGAGCGCAGCGCCGCCCGCCGACGCGCCCTCAGCCCCGAGCAGCGTCGCGCCGACGACGACCGCGGTCGTGACCTCAACGCCGCCCTGCGCGACGCGGCCGCGACGGGACGAACCCCCGACGACCCCGCACTGCAGGCGCTCGTCCAGACGCATCATCGCTGGATCACGGACCAGTGGGGCCGGACCCCCGATGCCGAGTCCTACATCGGTCTCGGCGAGCTCTACGTATCGGACGCCCGCTTCGCCGCCGTGTACGGCGGGGAGCGCAACGCCGCCGTGATCCGGGACGCCATGACCGTCTACGCCGACACGCACCTGCGCTGACGGCGTCAGACGGCGTGGCTGGCCGCCGCGACCCGCGGAGGCGTGCGCAACCTCAGCGATCCGCACAACCTCAGCTGGGATTCGGTGGAACGCGCTGAGGTTAAGCGGATCGCGGAGGATCCGGATGCCACGGCTCCGGCGGATCGCGCCGGATCAGCCGTTTCCGTCGGAGCACGTCGGCTGATTCGCCTTCGACCCGTTGATGTTGCTCGGAAGTTCGACGACATCGGGCGCCGCACTCGCGCCGGGCGTGGCGCCGGCGTCGGGCGCCGAGGTCGCGGCATCCGGTGCCTGTTCCGTGGGTTCCGCCGTCGGGGCGGACGGGTCGGCGATGACACCGTCGTTGCCGCTGAGACCGCCCGTCAGCGCCAGGGGGGCGTTGTCGGCCAGGGCCTGCCACAGCGTGTCGGCGGCCTCGAGGTCGGGCACGACGCGGTTGCTGTCGTCGGGGTCGTCGACGACCGGGTACTGCACGAAGGTGATGTCGCTGAAGGGGACGTCCTTGAGCGTGTAGGCGAGCTGCGCGATGCGCACCGGGTCGGCGAGGCTCTCGCTCGGCGTGATGTTGTTCACGGCCGTGTTGGCCAGGCCCAGCAGCGTGCCGGGGTTCGACAGCACCTCGTCGCTGCGGAGCTTGTTGATCAGCCGCGAGAGGTACTGCTGCTGGTTGCCGATGCGGGCCAGGTCGCTGCCGTCGCCGACGCCGTACCGGGTGCGGAGGAACGCCAGGGCGTCGAAGCCCTTCACGACCCGTGGCCCCGCAGGCCAGTCGATACCGGCGTCGGGGTCGTCGATGCCGTCGCCCGCGATGCAGACCTCGACGCCGCCGATGGCGTCGGTGATGTTGACGACGTTCCCGAAGCTCACCTTCCCGGCGAAGGGGATGCTCTGGCCGCTCAACTCCGACACGGTCTCGGCGACGCAGGTGAGTCCACCGGCTTCGTAGGCCGTGTTGATCGACGCTTTGAAGGCGCCGGCGAAGGTGCTGCCGTCGGCGGCCGTGCACTCGGGGATCTCGACCTGGAGGTCACGCGGGAACGAGACCACCGTGACACGGCGGGGGTTGGCCGACACATGCACGAGCATGTTGACGTCGTTTCGCGCACCGTCGTTCTCGGGGTCCGAGCACCGTGGCCCGAAGGCCGCCGAGACGACGTCGTCGCACTCGTCGGTTCCGACCACCAGCACCGCGAAGGGACCCGTGTAGGCGCTCAGGGCGGGGGGCTCGGAGGGCGCGTCCGGAAGCGGCACCGCGGCCTCCTGCAGGCGCTGCGTGAGCGACCACGCGTAGAACCCGCCGACAGCCACGGATGCCACCACGAGGACGGCCAGAGCGATCGCGGCCAGCTTCAGACCGCGCCGCACGCCCGAGTCGGGGCTGCGCTGCGCGTGATGGGCCGGAGGGGTGACGGACATGGGGGTAGTCAACCACGGTCGGCCGGGGGCGGCTCGGCGCGCGGACACGACGGTGGGACGGCCCCGGGAAGAGCCGCCCCACCGTGTACCCGGACTACTTGCCGCCCTCGGTCAGCGTCACCTCGATCGGCGTGTACTCACCGTCGACGGTGATCCCCTCGTCCTTCAGCTCGGAGAGCGCGTCCTCGATGTAGTCGTTCGAGTACGCCGAGTCGCCCGGCTCCTCGGTGATGAGATTGAGGCCGTCCTGGTTGACGGCCTTCAGGGCGCCTTCGACCGTCTGGTCCCACGCGGCCGAGTCGATCATGCCGAACTCTCCGCCGGTCCAGATGAGCTTGTTGACCTCGTTCATCTGCCACAGCTGGTGTGTGGGACCCACGGGGAAGGCGTCGACACCCGGCGCGGTCGCCGCGGCGTAGGTGATCTCCGCTGCCTCGGTGGGGTTGTCGCGGGCATACACCCAGCCCTTCACGACGGCCTTGAGGAAGCGCTTCGCGGCATCGGCGTAGGCGGGATCGTCGGCCAGTCGCTGCGTGTCGGCCCAGATGGCATCCTGCAGCATGGCTCCGGCGGTGTCCTCGTACGAGATCACGTCGACGTCGTCCATCGTGTACAGATTCCCGGTGGCGGGGTTCACCGTTTCGAACAGCTGCGCGAGCTCGTTGTAGGTCATCGCCTGGGCGGCATCCACGTCGCGGTCCAGCAGCGCGTTCATCGAGAAGTCCTGCGTCGTGATCTGCACGGTCGAGGCGTCGAGGCCCTGGTCGGCCATCGCGGCGAAGATCTCCCACTCGTTGCCGAAGCCCCACGAGCCGATGCGCTTGCCCTCGAAGTCCTCGACGCCGGTGATGCCGGAGTCCTTCCACGACACCTGGGTGGTGCCCGACTTCTGGAACACCTGGGCGATGTCGGTGAGCTCGACCCCCTGGTTCTCCAGCGTTCCGAGAACCTTGGGAACCCACGCGACGGCGAAGTCGACGTCGCCCGCGACGAGGGCGTCCTGCGGCACGATGTCGCCGCCCGAGGGGAGCACCTCGACGTCGTCGAAGCCCTCCTCCTGGAAGTACCCCTGATCGAGGGCGACGTAGTAGCCGGCGAACTGGGCCTGCGGCAGCCACTGCAGCTGCAGCTTCACCGAGGTCAGCGGGGTGAATTCGCCATCGGCCGCCGACGGCTCGGAGCCGCCTCCCGAGCAGGCCGAGAGGGCGAGGGTCGCGGCCGCGACCCCCGCGATCGCGCCGAGGGCGCGACGGGTGCTGTGTCTCATGGAAGGTCCTTCCGGTTCGGGTGGAGCGGATGTCGGGTGGTACAGGTTTCAGGTGTCGCCGGCGTCACGGGCGCAGGGCGCCGAGCCGTTTCGCGACGACGCGTTCGAGCAGGGCGGTGACGACGAAGAAGACGAGACCGATCGCGATGCCCCCGCCCACGAACGCCCAGGCCAGGGCCGCGCGGCCCGACTTGGCATACGTGGCGATGGCGGTTCCGATGCCGTCGGCCGGACCCCCGAAGTACTCCGCGACGAGGGCGGAGATGACGGCGAGGGATGCCGCGACCCGCACGCCCGTGAGCAGGTAGGGCAGCGCGGTGGGAAGGGTCAGCCGCAGGAACGTCTGTCCGCCGGTGGCGGCGGTGGCCCGGAACAGGTCGCGTTGCACCGGGCGCGTCTGACGGAGTCCGCGGAGGGTGTTGACGAAAACGGGCACGAAGGCCGCGATCCCGGCAACGGCCTGGCGTCCGAATTGACTGGACGCCCCGAACATGGTGTTCAGGATCGGGGTGAGTGCGACGATCGGCACCACCGCTAGGGCTGCGACCAGCGGCGCGGTCATGCCGTCGACCGGCCGCCAGGTCGCGGCGAGGGCGGCGAGCAGCACCGCGACGACGGTTCCGGCGAGCAGCCCCACGAGGGCGTTCGTGCCGGTGATGCCGGCCGCCTCCCACACCAGGGGGAAGCGCTCGACGAGCTCGGTCGCGACCGTGATCGGATCGGGCAACATCCGCGGCGCGCTGCCCGAGGCGACGAACGCGTACCAGGCGAGCAGTCCCGCGAGCCCCACGACGACGGGGGCGGCCAGTCGCGCCCAGCCGGGCAGGGGCGTGGCGTTCATCGCCGACCTCCGGCGGTGACGGATGCCACGGCACGCCGGGTCACGGCATCCGTGGTCCGTCGGGGGATCCCGAATGCCACCGGCTGGCGCGCCGCGCGTCGGACCCCGTTCATCGTTCGTTCGCCCGCTGGACGGGGGCTCCGTGCAGCGCTTCGCGCACGGCGGTGACGCGGGCGAAGAACTCCGGCGACTCGCGGAGGTGGTCGTCGCGCTCGCGGCCGGGGCGGGTGTCGATCACGTCGGTGATGCGCCCCGGCCGAGGGCTCATGACGACGACGCGGTCGGAGAGGAACACCGCCTCGGGGATGGAGTGGGTCACGAACACCACCGCGGCACCGGTCTCGGCGGCGATGCGCGCGAGTTCGGACTGGAGCCGCTCGCGGGTCATCTCATCGAGCGCGCCGAACGGCTCGTCCATCAGCAGCAGCCGGGGCTGTGCGGCGAGGGAGCGGGCGATGGCGACGCGCTGCTGCATACCGCCGGAGAGCTGGTCGGGGTAGCGGCCGATGAAGTCGGTCAGCCCGACGAGTTCGGCGAGCTCCGCCACGCGGGCGTCGCGGCGGGCGCGGGACCACTTGTGCAGGTCGAGAGGGAGAGCGATGTTCGCGGCCACCGTCAGCCACGGCAGCAGCGCCGCCTGCTGGAAGGCGATGCCGTAGTCCTGGTCGAGGCGCGCCTGGCGCGCCGACTTGCCGTACAGCGTCAGTTCGCCGCCGGTGGGGCTGTCGAGGTCGGCGATGAGCCGGAGCAGTGTCGACTTGCCGCAGCCGGAGGGCCCGATCAGTGAGACGAACTCGCCCGCGGCGACGGTGAGGTCGACCCCGGTGAGGGCGGTCACCTCGCCGCCGGCGCTGGGGAACACCTTGCCGACGCCCGCGGCGCGGACGGCGAGGTCGGTGACGGTCTGGGTGGTCATGCGGTGTCCTCCCCGCGACGGAAACGGTGCAGTGCGACCCCGACGAGCGCGACGCCGCCGGCTGCGACGAGTCCCATCACGACGGTGCCGAAGGTGGGGGCCCAGGGGGCGGCCGGGTCGGATGAGGCCTGGCCGGCGAGCTGGATGAGCATGCGTCCGATGCCGCCACGGAGGCCGATCGAGACTTCGGCGACGACGGCGCCGACGACCGCGGACGCGGCGGCGAGGCGAAGCGCGGGCAACAGGTACGGTACGGCCGCCGGGAGGCGCAGTCGCACGAGCGTCTGCCCCCAGCCGGCCGAGTTCGCGCGCATAAGGTCGAGGTGCAGGGCGTCGGGCGCCGAGAGGCCGCGCAGCATGCCGACGGCGACGGGGAAGAAGGCCAGGTACGACGCGATGAGCGCCACCGACAACCACGGCGGCCAGGGGAAGCCCGAGCGGTCCACCTGGGTGCCGATGGCGTTGACCACCGGTGCGAAGGCGATGAGCGGCACGATCTGGCTCACCACGATCCACGGCAGGAGTCCCGCCTCGACGAGACGCCACCGTTGCATCGCGATGCCCAGGAGCGAGCCGACCACGACGCCGATCACCCAGCCGAGGGCGGCGAGGCCGAGCGTCATCCCCGCCGCTCCCGCGACGGACACGATCAGCGGCGGGGTGTCCCCGCCGCTCGTCGGTGCGAACATGCGCGTGACCATGTCCCACACGTGCGGCATGGCGCGGTCGTTCGTGCGCGGGAGCAGGATCACGCCGGAACCGGCCGATCCGTCGCTGCCGACCGTGAGGCCGTCGGCGGGGCCGAACGTCTTGTACAGCTCCCACGCGGTGACGACGACCGCGATACCGGCGATTCCCCATCCCGCTCGAACCGCGGCGGTGCGGGCGCGGGAGGAACGGATGCCGGAGTCCCGCGGCATCCGTCCCTCTTCCGCCGTCTCGACGGGCGCCGCCGTACCGGGGGCGATCACCTGGTCGGTCACAAGCGTGTCACCGCTTCGCCGTCACCGGGGGAGTGAGCGCGGGGATGACGGTTTCGCCGTAGACCCGCATCGTCTCCTCTTTGTTGTCGTGCTGCAGGTAGCCCGCGAACTGGGTGACGCCCAGGGCACGGAGCTTCTCGAGCTTGGCGATGTGCTCCTCGGCGGTGCCGAGCACGCAGAAGCGCTCCACGATCTCGTCGGGCACGAAGTCGACGTGGTCGTTGTTGCTCTTGCCGTGCGAGTTGTAGTCGTATCCGGTGCGCCCCGCGATGTAGTCGGTGAGGGCCGCGGGTACCTTCTCGGCGGTCCCTGAGCCTGTCGAAGGGCCGTATTTGGTCACGATGTCGGCGACGTGGTTGCCGACCATCCCGCCGAACCAGCGGCACTGCTCGATCATGTGGGCGCGCGCCTCGGGGGTGTCCTCGCCGATGTACATCGGGGCGGCGACGCAGAAGGCGATCTCGTCGGGGTTTCGGCCCACGTCTTCCGCGGCCTTGCGGACGGTCGCGATCATCCACTCGGCGATGTCGAGGTCGGCGAGCTGCAGGATGAAGCCGTCGCCCACCTCGCCGGTGAGCTTCAGCGCGAGCGGACCGTAGGCGGCCACCCACACGTCGAGTTCCGACCCGCGACTCCACGGGAACTGCAGCGTCGCGCCGTTGTACTCCACGGCGCGGGAGTTGCCGAGCTCGCGGATGACGTGGATCGACTCGCGCAGCGCTTTCAGCGTCGTCGGGCGCCCGTTGGTGACGCGCACCGCGGAGTCGCCGCGGCCGATGCCGCAGATCGTGCGGTTGCCGTACATCTCGTTGAGCGTGGCGAACGTGGATGCCGTGACGGTCCAGTCGCGGGTCGCGGGGTTGGTCACGAACGGGCCGACGGTCACCCGGCGGGTGGCCGCGAGGATGGCGGAGTGGATGACGTACGGCTCCTGCCACAGCAGGTGCGAGTCGAAGGTCCACACGTGGCTGAAGCCGTGCGCCTCGGCCAGCTGCGACAGCTGCACCGTGCGGGCGGCCGGGGGGTTCGTCTGCAGGACGACACCGAAGTCCATGGGGTCTCCTCTCAGATCAGGTACTGGCTCAGGCCGCGCTTGACGAACCGGCCGTCGCCCGGCGCGCCCAGGTAGGCGCCGTCGTCGACGACGACCTTGCCGCGCGAGATGACGGTGTCGACGTGCCCGTCGATCTCGTAGCCCTCCCACGCGGAGTGGTCCATGTTCATGTGGTGGGTCTTGCCCACACCGATGGACGTGTGACCGGCCGGGTCGTAGACGACGAGGTCGGCGTCGGCGCCGGGGGCGATCACGCCCTTCTTGCCGTACATCCCGAACATGCGTGCCGGCGTCGTGCTGGTCAGCTCCACCCACCGCTCGAGCGTGATCTGCCCCGTGACGACGCCCTGGTACATCAGGTCCATGCGGTGCTCGACCGAGCCGATGCCGTTGGGGATCGCGCGGAAGTCGCCCTGGCCGAGGGTCTTCTGGTCCTTCATGCAGAAGGGGCAGTGGTCGGTCGACACCATCTGGATGTCGTTGGTGCGCAGGGCCTGCCACATGTGGTGCTGGTGGCCCTCCTGCTTCGAGCGGAGCGGCGTGGAGCACACCCATTTCGCACCCTCGAAGTCGCCCCACTCCTCGCTCGTGGCGCCGAGCTGATCCTCCAGCGAGAGGTAGAGGTACTGCGGGCACGTCTCGCCGAACACGTTCTGGCCGTTGTCGCGCGCCCAGGCGAGCTGCTCGACGGCCTGCTTCGCGCTGACGTGCACGACGTACAGCGGGGCGCCGGTGAGGTGCGACAGCATGATCGCGCGGTGGGTGGCCTCCTCCTCCATCTGCCACGCGCGGGCGACGCCGTGGAAGTACGGCGAGGTCTTCCCCTTCTCGATCAGCTGCTCGGCGAGCACGTCGATGACGGGACCGTTCTCGGCGTGCATCATCGTCAACAGGCCCGTGTCGGCGGCCACCTGCATCGCCCGCAGGATCTGCGCGTCGTCGGCGTAGAAGACGCCCGGGTAGGCCATGAACATCTTGAAGCTCGAGATGCCCTCGTCGATGAGCCCCGGCAGAGCCGCGAGGGAGTCGGCATCCACCCCTCCGACGATCTGGTGGAAGCCGTAGTCGATCGCGCAGTTGCCCGCGGCGAGCTCGTGCCAGTGGGCGAGGCCGTCCTGCACGCGCTCGCCGGTGCGCTGCACGGCGAAGTCGACGATCGTGGTCGTGCCGCCCCACGCGGCGGCGCGCGTGCCGGTCTCGAACGTGTCCGAGGCACTCGTGCCGCCGAAGGGCAGCTGCATGTGCGTGTGCGCGTCGATCCCGCCCGGGATGACGTATTTGCCGGTGGCGTCGATGACGGTGTCGACGGATGCCGCGAGGTCGTGGCCGAGCAGGGTCGACCCGGGCGCGAGCACGGCGGCGATGCTCTCGCCGTCCAGGAGCACATCGGCGGCGGTGCGACCCGTCGCCGACACGACGGTGCCGCGCGTGAGCAGGGTGGTGGCCATGTCAGGCCTCCACGATCTCGCCGTAGGTGTCGGGGCGGCGGTCGCGGTAGAACTGCCAGTCGTCGCGCATCTGCTGCACGAGGTCCATGTCGAGGTCGCGGATGAGGATCTCCTCGTGCTCCGACGAGCCCACCGCGCCGACATGGTTGCCCCGCGGATCGATGACCTGGCTCGTTCCGTAGAAGGTGACGGCGTCCTCGCCGTATTCGTTGTCCTCGCGGCCGACGCGGTTCGGCTGCAGCACGAAGTAGCCGTTCGCGACGGCGGCGCACGGGCCCTCGACCTCCCACAGGCGGTTCGAGAGGCCGGGCTTGGTCGCGTTCGGGTTGAACACCATGTGGGCGCCGTTCAGGCCCAGCTCGCGCCAGCCCTCGGGGAAGTGCCGGTCGTAGCAGATGTACATGCCCACCTTGCCGACCGCGGTGTCGAAGACGGGGTAGCCGAGGTTGCCGGGGCGGAAGTAGAACTTCTCCCAGAACTTGTCGAGGTGCGGGATGTGGTTCTTCCGGTAGCTGCCGAGCACGGTGCCGTCGGCGTCGACGAGCACCGAGGTGTTGTAGTACACCCCGGTCTGCGCCTCCTCGTAGATGGGCAGCACGCTGACCAGGCCCAGCTCCTTCGCCAGGGCGGCGAAGCGCTGGACGATCGGCCCGTCGACGGGCTCCGCGAAGCGGTAGTACTTCTGGTCCTGGGTGATGCCGAAGTAGGGGCCGTAGAACAGCTCCTGGAAGCAGACGATCTCCGCTCCCCGCGCCGCCGCGTCACGGGCGAACTGCTCGTGCTTGTCGAGCATCGATTCCTTGTCACCGGTCCACGTGGTCTGCGTGATGGCCGCTCGCACCGTCGTCATGGGTCCTCCTCGATCTCTGCCCCGCGGGGGAATGCGGGTGGTCGCATTCTGACGGGGTGTTCTGTTACTGTCGCGCCTGAACATTTCCCGACGATTTCGTCGGGTGACTTCGCCGTTAATTGGAGCCGCATGCTCTCTCCCCGCGCCCTCGGATCCCGCTCCGCCGCGGGGCTGGCGGCGGAGATCGCCCGCCTGGTCACCGACGGCACGCTCGTGCCGGGGGAGCGCCTTCCGACCGTGCGGCAGATGGCGGCCGACCTCGGCCTGTCCACCGGAACGATCGCGGCGGCGTGGCGCGCCCTCGCCCACGCGGGTGTCGTCACCTCCCGCGGTCGCTCCGGCACCTTCGTCCGCTCGGAGCGGCGTGAGTGGCTGAGTCCGCGGGTGCGCGGGATGTCCACGGGCGAGGGTCCACCCGCCGCGGCTCCCAGCGGACTCGGAGGGCGGGGCGCGCACGGCATCCGTCTCGATCTCTCGCTCGGCACGCCCGACCCTGCCATGCTGCCCTCGCTCGAGCGGGCGCTCTCCCGGGCCCGTCCGCGCGCCGACACCGGCCGTTACCACGACCTTCCCGTCCTCCCCGAGCTGCACGACGCCCTCGTGGACGACTGGCCGGTGCGGACGGTCGAGGCACTCACCGTCGTCGACGGAGCGCTCGACGGCATCTCCCGCGCGGTCGAGCAGGTCGTGCGCTTCGGCGACCGGGTCGCGGTGGAGTCCCCGGGGTTCCCCTACATCTTCGATCTGGTGGATGCCGCCGGGGGCGTCGTCCTGCCGCTCGAGAGCGACGCCGACGGCATCCTGCCCGCCTCCCTGGCGCGTGCGCTCGCGCAGCGGCCGTCGACGCTGGTGCTGCAGACCCGGGCGCAGAACCCCACCGGAGTGTCGATGTCGGTCGAGCGGGCGAGACGTCTGGCCGACGTGCTGCTCACCGTTCCGGGCGGGCGAGAGGTGACGGTGATCGAGGACGACCACTCGGCCCTCATCGCCACCGCTCCGGCGGTCACCCTCGCGCGGTGGCTCCCCGGCCAGGTCGTGCACGTGCGGGGGTTCTCGAAATCGCACGGCCCCGACCTGCGCATCGCCGCCCTCGGCGGACCCGCCCGTATCGTCGAGCGCATCGTGCGGCGCCGAATGCTGGGACCGGGGTGGACGTCGCGCCTGCTGCAGAGCGTGCTCCTCGAACTGCTCACCGACTCGCGCTCGGTCGCGCCGGTCCGCACGGCCCGGCTCATCTACCGCGACCGGCTCGACCGCATGGCGGCGGCCCTTCGCCGCCTGGGCATCGACGTGGGCGCACCCGACGGCATCAACCTGTGGTTGCCCGTCCGCGACGAGCGCGCCGCCGTCGTCCACCTCGCCGCGGAGGGCATCGCGGTGGCCGCGGGCGGGCCGTTCATGGCCGACGCCTCCGCGCAGCAGCGGGTGCGGGTCACGGCGGGATCGGTCACCGAGAATGTGCGGCTGGTGGCCGACGCGCTCGCCCGAGCGGCATCCGCACCTCCGCTGTCGTAGGGGCCGTCAACCCCCGGATCCGATGTCGGAGGCGGCTCCTAGGGTGGATGCCATGACCGTTCCTTCTGTTCAGCTCAATGACGGAAACTCCATCCCCCAGCTCGGCTACGGCGTGTTCCTCGTGCCCGCCGACGACGCCGAGCGCGCCGTGTCCGAGGCCCTCGAGGTCGGCTACCGCCACATCGACACCGCCGCGATCTACAAGAACGAAGAGGGTGTCGGCCGCGCTATCGCCTCCAGCGGCATCTCCCGCGACGACCTCTTCGTCACCACGAAGCTGTGGAACGCGCGCCACGATGGCGACGACCCGCACGCCGCGATCGACGAGAGCCTCGAGAAGCTCGGCCTCGACGCCGTCGACCTGTACCTCGTGCACTGGCCGACCCCCAAGGCCGACAACTACCTCAACGCCTGGCAGAAGCTCATCGAGATCCGCGAGGCGGGCAAGACCCGTTCCATCGGCGTCTCGAACTTCCTCGTGCCGCACCTCGACCGCATCGTGGCCGAGACCGGGGTCACCCCCGTGGTCAATCAGATCGAGCTGCACCCCGCCCTCAGCCAGCGCGAGATCGCCGCCTGGGGCCAGGAGCACGACATGCACATCGAGTCGTGGGGCCCGCTCGGCCAGGGCAAGTACGACCTGTTCGAACTTCCCGCGGTGAAGGATGCCGCCGAGGCCCACGGCAAGTCCCCGGCGCAGGCCGTTCTGCGCTGGCACATCCAGCACGGCTTCATCGTGTTCCCCAAGTCGGTGCGCCGCGAGCGCCTCGAAGAGAACTTCGACCTGTTCGACTTCGAGCTCACCTCCGACGAGATGGCCGCGATCGACGCCGTCGACCCCGGTGACGGTTCGGGCCGGGTCGGCTCGCACCCCGACGACGTCGAGTGATCTGACAAGGCGCGCATGAACCGCCTCGCGAACGCCTCGAGCCCCTACCTCCGGGCCCACGCCGACAATCCCGTCGCGTGGTTCCCGTGGGGGGCCGAGGCGTTCGCGCTCGCGGCCGAGAGAGACGTCCCCGTGATGATTTCGATCGGCTACAGCACCTGCCACTGGTGCCACGTGATGGCACGCGAGTCGTTCCAAGACCCCGAGATCGCCGCGATCCTCGACGACGGCTTCGTCGCGGTCAAGGTCGACCGCGAGGAGCATCCCGATGTGGATGCCGCCTACCTCGACGCCGCGTCCGCGTTCACCCCGCACCTCGGGTGGCCGCTGACGGTCTTCGCGTCCCCCGAGGGCCGCGTGTTCTACGCCGGCACGTACTTCCCGCCCGCACCGCGCCCGCCCCAGCCGTCGTTCCGCCAAGTGCTCGCCGCGGTCCGCGAGGCGTGGACCGAGCGCCGGAGCGAGGTGGATGCCACGGGCTCCTCGTTGCGCGACGCGCTCTCGGCCGCCGCGACCGCCCCCGCCGATGCGCCCCCGTCCCTCCTGCAGCTCGCCGCCGCCGCGCGCACCGTCGCCGCGCGCGAGGATCGCGAGTACGCCGGTTTCGCCGCGGGACCGGCCTTCGAGACGCCGAAGTTCCCGAACACGCCCGTGCTCCGCTTCCTGCAGCACCCCGCGCTCGCCTCGGACGCCCCCGAGGCGGCGGACGTGGCATCCCGCGCCCTGTCGGCCATGGCCGGCTCCGACCTGCACGACACCGTCGAGGGCGGCTTCTTCCGCTACGCCACCCGCCGCGATTGGAGCGTGCCGCACTACGAGCGCATGCTCACCGACAATGCGGGTTTGATCGAGGTCGCGCTCGCAGCGTCCGACGAGTCCGTCGCGACCGATGCGGCGCGCTTCCTCGTCGACGTGCTGCAGCTGCCGTCGGGCGGGATCGCCGCAGCCCAAGACTCGGAGTCGATCATCGACGGCGTCCGCAACGAGGGCGGCTACTACCGCGTGACCGACCGGTCGGCGCTGCAGCCCCCGGCTCTGGATGCCAAGGTCGTCACGGGGTGGAACGGCCACGCGATCGCCGCACTCGCCGCCGCCGGAACCCGCACCGACCCGCGCTTCCTCGAGGCCGCGCGTTGGGCGGCCGACGCGGTACTCGAGAGCAACGTCGCCGACGACGGCACGCTCCGGCGCGCGTCGCTCGACGAGATCCGTTCCGCCGCTCCCGCGACACTCGAGGATTACGGCGGCCTCGCGCGGGGCCTTCTCGCCCTCGCGCGGGCGACCGGCGAGGTCGCGTACGCCGAGCGCGCGCGGGGCCTCGTCGACCAGTGCCTCGGCGCCGACGGCATCCATCCTCCCGGCGGTGGCGATCCCGTGCTCGTCGCGCAGGGCATGCAGCCGCACGGAGTGCCCAGCGACGGCGCGTCGCCCTCGGGGCCGTCGGTGTTCGCCGCGGCAGCGCTCGACCTCTGGCGCCTGGGGGCGGGGGAGCGATACCGCACCGCCGCCGAGACCCTCGTGCGCGCCGCCGCCGAGGCCGCGCTGTCGACGCCCCTCGCGCACGGAGCGATCCTCGAGGTCGCGGTGGGTTTGGCATCCGCGCCGCGTCAGGTCGTCGTGGTGGGGGAGCCCGATGCCGAGATCGCCGACGCCGCGCGTCGGGTCGCCGCCGACGTGGTCGCCGTGGTGTCGCCCGCTCAGGCCGTCGCGTTCGCCGCGGCGGGCTTCGAGCTGTTCGAGGCCAAGGTCGCGTTGCGCGGCGAGGCGACGGCGTACGACTGCCGCGCGTTCACGTGCGCGTTGCCGACGACGAATCCGGCGGCGCTGGTCTGACGCGTGGGGCCGGGTGCGTCTGACGCGAGCGCGGGTCCGGCTCGGCGGGCTGGACGGATCCGATACCCCGGACCACTCGCTCGCCCCAGTCCGCGGTCGACGGTGGGCCTCACGAACCGCGAGAGACGAAGTGCGGGCTCTGGATCAGTCCGAGAACGTTACCGAACGGGTCGACCACCGATGCCGTGATGAAGTCGGCTTCCCGTTCTACGACGGGTTCCCACTCTTTCGCGCCGCGCTCGAGCAGATCCGCGACAACGGAGCGGAGGTCGTCCACGTGCCACCGCGCAATGACACCGCGCGGGCAGACGTCTCTCGACCCGGCGGCAGGGACGGGCGCGCCGGGCGCGAAATCTGTGGAGACGATCCCGAACTCGTCCTCGTCCGCTCCGAGCCTGAACTCCACGTAGAGCGGAGCGTCCGCGTCCGGCCGCTGGAAGTACGGCTCGATGCCGAACACCGCGGCATACCAATCGCGGGCGCGTGCCACATCCTCAGCCCAGACGTTGACCTGTGCGATACCCCGAAAGCGCGAACCAGCCATGTTCCACCCTATCCAGCGTCCTCATGCCCTGTCATGACCAGGATCGAGCGGCAGATACGCGTCAGGCCACAGCTCTGCACCATATTCCCCGCGACTCACTGCTCTTCGATCGTCCGTAGGACCCCAAGGTCGCTATCCCACAGCCGTACCGGCTCAGTCTCCTCGAACGACGAGATTGCGGGGATGGTTGATCACCGGGGGTGGTTCGGGGTCATCGGGTGTGCGGCCGCAGGCTTGTCCGGCCGGGCGCCTCGGTTCGGCAACGACGGCATGGGGGCCGGCGCGGCAGATGACGGTGGTCCAGTGAGCCGACGCATACTTCGCGCCGGTCAGCGCATTGTCGAATCTCGCAGACGAGCTCTTTTCTCGCGGTATTCGCCCGCACATCTGCGAGTTGCGCGTGATTCTGCGAGCATCGTGGCGCCCGCGGTCGTTCCGCCGTTGTCGCCGCCCGCCGATCCGCCCTCAATCCAGCAGATGCCGCAAGAACCGCCCCGGCGCTTCCAGGAACCCGCGCTGCAACCGCACCACCTCGAGGTCTTCCCACGCACTTTCGCGGATGCCCCATTCGCCGAGCTCGAGGATCGTCGCGCCCGGCAGCGCCGCCAGTACGGGGGAGTGGGTCGCGCAGATCACCTGCGTGCCGCGCGAGCGCATGCGATCGAGGGATGCCAACCACCGCAGCGTCGACGAGAACGACAGCGCTGCCTCGGGCTCGTCGAGGCACGCGAGCCCCGCGACGTAGCGGGGGTGGTCGAGCGCTTCGTCGAGCAGGGCGTTGAACGACTCGCCGTGGCTCATCGGATGCAGGCTCGGCGGCGCGTCGGGCAGGTCGTCGCGCCACGAGTAGTAGCCGTGCATCGTCTCGGCGCGCAGGAAGAAGCCCCACCGCGCGGCGCGCGGGCTGCGTTCGACGCGCAGCCACTCGCCGAGCGGGCTCTCGGTACGGCGGGTCTCACCGCCGCCGTTGGTCGACCCGCCCTCCGCGGGCAGGCCGTACGCCTCGGCGATGCCCTCGATCAGCGTCGATTTGCCCGAGCCGTTCTCGCCGACGAGGAAGGTCACGCCCGCGCCGAACTCCCACCCGTCGGTCCTCGCGACGTCGAGGAAGTGAGCGACGGCGGGGATGTCGGCCGGCCACGCCCGCGCATCGACGGGCGCGTCGCGGAACACCTTGACGCGCTGGATCGGCCGCGGGTCGTGCAGCCAGTCGTCGCCCCGTGACACGTCAGATCCAGCTGGGCAGCCAGTTGTGCAGGCGCCAGAACTCGTACGAGACGGGAAGGCCCGCCCACACCGGATACCAGAACGCCGAGATCCCGATGCAGACGACGAGGAACACCACCGCGATCACCTGTGCGTGGGCGCGGGAGAGCCGCCAGACGCCCCGCACGGCGTCTTGCAGGGCGAAAGCCACCGCGAGCACGAGGAAGGGCACCATCGCCACCGTGTAGAACTGGAAGATCGTGCGCTCGGGGTACAGCAGCCACGGGAGGTAGGTGGCGCCCAGGCCCGTCAGCACCAGCGCATGGCGCCAGTCGCGCACCAGGACGAAGCGCACGAGCAGATACACGGATGCCGCGATGCCCGCCCACCAGATGAGCGGGTTCGCGTTGCTCGAGATCGCCTCGGTGCAGCCGTTCGGAAGCGCGCAGCCGTTGACGCCGAAGTCGTCCTGGTGCCAATACATCGAGGTGGGACGGATCAGCAGCGGCCACTGCCACGCGGGGCTTGCGTAGCTGTGCGGGGTCACGAGTCCGACGTGGAAGCCGTACATCGACTCGTGGTAGGCCCAGAGGTTCTGCAGCGGCACGGGAAGGAATGACAGCAGACCGGTGCCCAGAGCTTCGCTGCTGCGCATGTAGCCGCCGGTCGTGAACAACCAGCCCGACCAGCTCGTCAGGTACACCACGAGAGACACCGGCACGATGAGCACGAACGAGATCAGGCCCTGGCGAACGGCATCCATCGGCCACTGCACGATCCCGACGCGGCGGCGCGCCAGCGCATCGGTCACGACGACGTAGATGCCGATCGCGGCGATCAGGTACAGCCCCGACCACTTCACCGCCGTGGCGGCACCGGCGGCGGCGCCCGCCGCCAGCAGCCACGGGCGGTCCCACAGCAACGGTCCCCAGTTGTGGGTGGTGCCGGGGAGTTTGTCCATGGCGGCGTCGAGACGGTCGCCGGTGCGTTTGTGATCGAGCGCGACGAACCAGAACGCCAGCACGACGAAGAAGGTCAGGAACACGTCGAGCAGCGAGGTGCGGCTGAGCACGATGCTCAGACCGTCGATCGCGATGAGACCGGATGCCACGGTGGCGAACGTGATCGAGCGGGTGAGGTTGTGCGCGAGCAGGTAGACCAGCAGCACGGTGGCTGTGCCGAAGATCACGGCCGACAGTCGCCATCCCGTGGCCGAGTCGGGACCGAGCAGCGCCATTCCGGCGCCGATCAGGATGCGGCCGAGAGGCGGATGCACCACGTAGCTGCCCACGCCGGTGAAGATGTCGGTGTCGCCGGCGACGAAGCTCGGATCGGCGTTCTCGGGCCATGCCGACGGGTAGCCGAGCACCCACTGGCTCCACGAGTCCTTCACGTAGTACGTCTCGTCGAACACGAGCGCGTGCGGTGTGCCGACGTCGAACAGGCGCAGCACCCCGGCGACGATCGTGACGAGCGCCGGCGCCAGCCAACGCCACAGTCGGAGCCCCCGGGGGTCGCCCAGCAGCACGTCGCGCCATCGATCGAGGCGCGTGCGCTCCACCTCGGGACGCAGAGAGGGGACAGCGGTGCTCACGCGCCCCAGCATAAGGTGGGGCGGTGATCATCCTTGCGGCGACGCCGATCGGCAACCTCGGTGACGCCTCGAAGCGCCTCGTCGAGGCGCTCGAGAACGCTCGTGTGGTCGCCGCCGAAGACACCCGCACCACCCAGCGCCTGCTGGCGGGCCTCGGCGTCGAGAACCGCCCGCGGCTGATCGCCCTGCACGATCACAACGAGAAGGAGCGGGCGGCGGAGCTCGTCGAGCTCGCCCGCGAAGACGATCTGCTCGTTCTCAGCGACGCCGGTATGCCGACGGTGAGCGACCCCGGGTACGGTCTCGTCGCTGCGGCGGCCGCGGCCGGTGTCACCGTCACCGCCCTCCCGGGCCCGAGCGCCGTCGTCACCGCGCTCGCCGTCGCGGGGCTCCCCACCGACCGCTTCGCGTTCGAGGGGTTTCCGCGCCGCAAGCCCGGGGAGCGCCGCAGAGCCTTCGCGCAGCTGGCCTCCGAGGAGCGGACCCTCGTGTTCTTCGAGTCGCCGTCGCGACTGGCATCCACCCTCGACGACCTCGCCACGGCGTTCGGCGCCGATCGCCCCGCCGCCGTCTGCCGCGAGCTGACCAAGCTCTACGAAGAGGTCAAGCGGGGCACCCTCGCCGAACTCGCCGCGTGGGCCGCGGAGGGCGTGCGCGGGGAGATCGCGATCGTCGTGGGCGGAGCCGAAGCCCGCGAGGTGGCGTTCCCGGATGCCGTCACCCAGGTGCTCGAGCTCGTGCGCGGTGGGACGCGGCTCAAAGAGGCGGCCGCCGAGGTCGCGTCGCAGACCGGTCACTCCTCGCGCGAGCTGTACCAGGCGGGACTCGCCGTCAAGCGCTGACGCCCGTCCTCGGCCCGCACCGCGCGCGAGGGGTCGGAACGTGTCGCCGAGTATCGCCCGCGGCGACAAAGACGACCCCTCACGCGCCTGCTTGCGCGACCGGACGGCGGCGCGGTCGGGGCGTCACACGGTCGGCTGCGTGGGTGCCTCCTGCGTAGAATCCTCACGTGACTTCCGGCCGATCCTTCTACATCACGACGCCGATCTACTACCCCAGCGATCTGCCCCACATCGGGCACGGGTACACGACCGTCGCCGTCGACACTCTCGCGCGCTGGCACCGCCAGGCGGGCGATGACACCTGGATGCTGACGGGCACCGACGAGCACGGCCAGAAGATGCTGCGCGCCGCGGCCGCCAACAACGTCACGCCGCAGGAATGGGTCGACAAGCTCGTCACCGAGTCGTGGTTCCCGCTCCTCGAGACGCTCGACGTCGCCAACGACGACTTCATCCGCACGACGCAGCCACGACACGAGGAGCGCGTGCAGCAGTTCGTGCAGGCGCTGTTCGACCGCGGCTACATCTACGCGGGCGAATACGAGGCGCTGTACTGCGTCGGCTGCGAGGAGTTCAAGCCCGAGGCCGAGATCGTCGACGGCACCGGTCCCTTCGAGGGCCTCAAGGTGTGCGCGATCCACTCCAAGCCCCTCGAACTGCTGCAGGAGAAGAACTACTTCTTCAAGCTCAGCGAGTTCCAAGACAGGCTGCTCGAGCTGTACAAGACCGAGCCCGACTTCGTGCGGCCCGAATCGGCGCGCAACGAGGTCGTCTCGTTCGTCCGCAGCGGTCTGAAAGACCTCTCGATCTCGCGCTCGGCGTTCGACTGGGGCATCACGGTGCCCTGGGACCCCTCGCATGTCATCTACGTGTGGGTCGACGCGCTGCTCAACTACGCCACCGCCGTCGGCTACGGCAACGACCCCGAGCAGTTCGCCCGCCGGTGGCCGGCGTTCCACGTGGTCGGCAAAGACATCCTGCGCTTCCACGCCGTCATCTGGCCGGCCATGCTCATGGCCGCCGGTCTCGACGTGCCCCGCGGCGTCTTCGCCCACGGGTGGCTGCTCGTCGGCGGCGAGAAGATGTCGAAGTCGAAGCTCACCGGCATCGCGCCCACCGAGATCACCGACGTGTTCGGCTCCGACGCGTACCGCTTCTACTTCCTCTCCGCCATCGCCTTCGGGCAAGACGGGTCCTTCTCGTGGGAAGACCTGTCGGCCCGCTACCAGGCCGAGCTCGCCAACGGTTTCGGCAACCTGGCGTCGCGAACCGTCGCGATGATCGAGAAGTACTTCGAGGGGGTCGTGCCGTCGGCCGGCGCCTATGCCGAGGGCGACCTGGCGATCCAGAAGATCGTGGCGGATGCCGCGGCAGCCGCCGACTCCGCCGTGGAGCGCTTCCGCATCGACGAGGCCATCGCCGCCGTCTGGACCATCGTCGACGCTCTCAATGGCTACATCACCGAGAACGAGCCGTGGGCCCTCGCCAAAGACGAGGCGCAGCGCGAGCGCCTCGGCACGGTGCTCTACACCGCGGCCGAGGGTCTGCGCGCCCTCGCGGTGCTGCTGTCGCCGGTCATGCCGAGCTCGACCGAGAAGCTGTGGAGTGCCCTCGGCGCCGACGAAGGCCTCGGGCTTCTCGTCGAGCAGCCTCTCCGCCGGGCGGGGGAGTGGGGCGCGCTGGGTGCCGGGGCGAAGGTCACCGTTCTCACGCCGTTGTTCCCGCGCGTCGAGCAGGCGTGACGCCCGTGACACCGGAGCCGGCCCCGGCGTCCGGCGCGGCTGACGGTGAGCAGCAGGGCTCCCGTGCGGCGGGGCCCGGCCCGACCAAGGGTTCGGCCGCCGGATCGACTTCCGTCGAGCGCCCCCGCGGCACGATCCAGGCGGGTGACCCCAGCCAGTACGTGCGCGAGCGCAGTGCCGACGGCCGCCGCGACGTCAGCTATCCGCCCGCGCCCGAGCCGCTCGGCATCCCGGTCTACGACAACCACACCCACCTCGAGATCGAGGACGGCGACACCGGGCTGTCCCTTGACGAGCAACTCGAGCGCGCGCTGACCGTCGGCGTGCACGGCGTCGTCCAGGCCGGCGGCGACGTCGACTCCTCGCGCTGGTCGGCGTGGGCCGCGCGCTCGCACCCGCGCGTGCTCGCCGCCGTCGCGATCCACCCCAACGAAGCTCCCGAGTACGAGCGGGCGGGCGAGTTGGATGCCGCGATCGCCGTGATCGACGAGCTCGCCGCCGAGCCGCGCGTGCGGGCGATCGGCGAGACGGGCCTGGACTTCTTCCGCACCGGGGCCGATGGCATCCCGGCGCAGATGCGCTCATTCGAGGCGCATATCGCGCTGGCGAAGAAGCACGGGATCGCCATGCAGATCCACGACCGCGACGCGCACGACGCGGTGCTCGAGACCCTCGAGCGCGTCGTCGCGCCCGACAAGACCGTGTTCCACTGCTTCTCGGGCGACGCCGACATGGCGCGCATCGCCGCCGACCGTGGCTATTACCTGTCGTTCGCCGGCAACGTCACGTTCAAGAACGCGCAGAACCTGCGCGACGCCCTCGCCGTGACGCCGCTCGATCGCATCCTCGTCGAGACCGACGCGCCCTTCCTGACGCCGGCACCGTACCGGGGCCGCCCGAACGCGCCGTACCTGATCCCGGTCACGCTGCGCTTCCTCGCGGCGGAGCTGGGCATCGACGCCGACGAACTGGGCGCCCAGGTCGCGGCGAACACCGTCGAGGTGTACGGCGCGTTCGAGGACTGACCCGCGCCCAGCGCCCGCGGTGCGCGCACCCTCCCGCTTACGACTCGGGGTGTAGTCGGGGTTGCGCGAACCCGCTCGGTTAGCCCTCGCTCAGCTATGCGCCTCCGAATGCGATGGAGGTCGTGCAGATCGCGGAGGTTGCGCGCACCGCGATCCACGCGACCGCGCCGGCCGACGGATCCGGAGGGCGCGCGGCGCGGCGCACAACCTCAGTGATGTGCGTAACCTCACACGCTTCGTCGCGGATGCCGCTGAGTTCGTGCGAATCGCGGAGGTTGTGCGCGGCGCGCGCAGAGCAGCGATGTGCACAACCTCAGTGATGTGCGTGACCTCACCCGCTTCTTCCCGGATGCCGCTGACTCTGTGCGAATCGTGGAGGTTGTGCGCGGCGAGCGCAGAGCAGCGATGTGCACAACCTCAGTGATGTGCGTGACCTCACCCGCTTCATCCCGGATGCCGCTGAGTCTGTGCGAATCGCTGAGGTAACGCCCGCGGCAGACCCCACGCGCACGAGAGGCGGCACCCCGCGGGGCGCCGTCCCTCCGACATCCGCTATGCCTTCGCTCTGGTCTTCGGCTTGTCGACGAACAACGTCTCAGCCTGTTCGAGCTCCATGCCCTTGGTCTCGGGGATGCGGAAGGCGACGTAGAAGAACGACAGCGCCGCGAACAGTGCGTACATGCCGTAGGTGAGCGGGAGCGACCAGCTCGACATCGCGGGGAACGACACCGTGATGGCGAAGTTGGCGATCCACTGCGCACCGGCAGCCACGCCGAGGGCTCGACCGCGAATGCGGCTCGGGAAGATCTCGCCGAGCAGCACCCACACCAGGGGTCCCCACGAGGCGCCGAAGCCGACGACGAACAGGTTGGCGGCGACGAGCGCCACCGTGCCCCACGGGGCCGGGAGCGAAACGTCCTCGCCCCTGCCCTGGGCGAAGGTGAACGCCAGGGCCATCGCGCCCAGCGATACCGTCATCAGCACCGAACCGGTCAGGAGGATGGGCTTCCGCCCCACGCGGTCGACGAGGAAGATCGCCACCAGGGTCACCAGCACGTTGGTGACCGAGGTGATCACCGAGATGAGCAGCGAGTCGCTCTCCTGGAATCCGACCGCCTTCCAGAGGGTCGTGGAGTAGTAGAAGATCACGTTGATGCCGACGAACTGCTGGAATGCCGACAGGATGATGCCGATCCAGACGATGCGCTGAAGGCCGAGCACCGGTCCGCGCAGCGATACATTCGCGTTCTTGCGGTCGGTGTCGATCGCCTGCGTGAGGTCTTTCATCGTCTTCTCGAGGTCCGCGGGCGGCACGAGCCGGGCGAAGATCGAGCGGGCCTCGTCGACCCGGCCCTTGGCCAGCAGGAACCGCGGGGATTCGGGAACGGTGAACGACAGGATGCCGTACACCGCCGCCGGCACGACGCCGACGAGGAACATCCACCGCCAGGCCTCCATCCCGAGCCACAGCTCATTGGCGGCGCCGCCCGCGCTGTTGGCGAGCACTGCGTCGGAGAGGAGCGCTCCGAAGATGCCGAGCGTGATCGCGAGCTGCTGCAGCGACGCCAGCGAACCGCGGATCTGGCGGGGTGCGACCTCGGCGATGTAGGCGGGGGCGACGACCGAGGCGATGCCGATGCCGAGACCGCTCATGACGCGCCACAGGATGAGGTCGGGGACGCTGAAGGTGAGGGCTGCGCCGATCGACGAGACGAAGAACAGCACGGCACCCAGCAGCATGACCTTCAGCCGGCCCCAGCGGTCCGACAGTGCTCCGGCGACCACGGCGCCGACGGCGCAGCCGAGAAGCGCGACGGCCACGACGAAGCCGGTGAGCACCTGGCTGAGCTCGAAGTTGCTCTCGACGGCGTCCACCGCACCGTTGATGACCGAGGAGTCGAACCCGAAAAGGAACCCGCCCACGGCGGCGGCGAGGGACAGCCCGATCGCTCGTCGCCCGTACGGGCTCCGGAGCGTGAAGGCGTTGGAGGGGATCGACTGCGTCTGACTCACCCGCCCACGCTACTCCCGGCTCTCGCGCCGGAGGGGTTCTGGCGGCGCCCTGACTACAGTGGAACAATGCCCGTTTCCCTGCTCGGTGCCGCCGAGATCCGTCGGCTCGCTGCCGACCTCGACGTCACCCCGACCAAGAAGCTCGGGCAGAATTTCGTCGTCGACGCCAACACGGTGCGCAAGATCGTGCACGCCGCGCGGGTCACGGCATCCGATCGCGTCGTGGAGATCGGGCCGGGCCTGGGCTCCCTCACCCTGGCGATCCTCGAGACCGGCGCTTCGGTCGTCGCCGTCGAGATCGACCACCGCCTCGCGGAGCGCCTGCCCGCGACCGCGTCGGCGCACGACGTGCCGGCCGACCGCCTCACGGTGATCGACGCCGATGCCCTGCGCGTCGACGATCTGCCGGGCGAGCCGAGCGTGCTCGTGGCCAACCTGCCGTACAACGTCTCCGTTCCCGTGCTGCTGCACTTCCTCGAGACCTTCCCCTATCTCCAGCGCGGTGTCGTCATGGTGCAGGCCGAGGTGGGGGAGCGACTCGCCGCCCCGCCGGGCTCGAAGATCTACGGGGCCCCGAGCGTCAAGGCTGCGTGGTACGGCTCGTGGCGTCTGGCAGGGACGGTGTCGCGGCAGGTGTTCTGGCCCGTCCCGAACGTCGACAGCGTGCTCGTCGGTTTTGATCGGGATGCCGAGCCCCGCGGCACCGAAGAGCACCGGCGCCGCACCTTCCAGATCGTGGATGCCGCGTTCCAGCAGCGCCGCAAGATGCTGCGGCAGGCGCTCGCGGGCGTGCTGGGTGGCACGGCGGCCCAGGCGTCGGCGATGCTCGAGCAGGCGGGCGTCGACCCGACGCTGCGCGGCGAGCAGCTGACGGTCGACGACTACGCCCGCGTCGCCGCCCTCTGACGCGCCGCCACTGCGAGCGCCGGCTCCGGCGGCGCCGTCGGGGTCGCGGCGTGCGGCGCGTAGGTGCACAACGGCGGGGCGTTCGGCGACACGCCGTAGGGCGCCGGGTCTTTAGCGGCGTGTCGGGTGCGGCGCCCGCCGTCGTGTTCCGGATGCCAGGAGCTGGACGGCGGTGTCGCCGACGCGCACAGCCGCGTCAGGGTGAATTACCGACGTGTTCATCACGCGTTCGCGAAACATGTCTGTAACATTTTGAGGCACCGGGAGCATCACGCCGGTGACGAGGCCGCACCCGACGGCCCGAGAGGAACTCGAGATGCGCTACTCCGAATACCCCCGTGCCGAACGTGTGCTGCTGCACCTCAGCGACACCCACCTACGTGCCGGCGGCACTCGGTTGTACGACAGCGTCGACTCCGAGGCCTACCTCGCCCGCGCGGTGGCGGCCATCGACGCGTCGGGCGTGCGACCGAACGCCCTGGTGTTCACGGGCGACCTGGCCGATTTCGGCGAGGCCGATGCGTACGAGCGCGTACGCGCGCTGGTGGAGCCGCTCGCCGAGCGCCTGGGCACGCGCGTGGTCTGGGTCATGGGCAACCACGACGACCGCACCGCGTTCCGTGCGAGCCTGCTTCCCGGCGACGGCGCCGACCCGACCGCGCCGGTCGACCGCGTCGACGAGTTCGACGGCCTCCGCATCATCACCCTCGACACCTCGGTGCCGGGCGCCCACCACGGTGAGGTCGGCGCCGACCAGCTGACGTGGCTCGCCGATGTGCTAGCCACCCCCGCCCCTCTCGGAACCATCCTCGCGATGCATCACCCGCCCGTGCCGAGCGTCCTCGATCTGGCCGCCTCGGTAGAACTCCGCGACCAGCGCAGCCTCGCCGCCGTCCTGCGCGGGAGTGACGTCCGCGCGATCCTCGCCGGTCACCTGCATTATTCGACGTTCGCCACGTTCGCCGGTATCCCCGTGTCGGTGGCATCCGCCACCTGCTACACGCAGGACCTCATGGTTCCGGTGGGGGGAACGCGCCCGCAAGACGCGGCCCAGGGTTTCAACATCGTCCACGTATACGACGAGACCGTCGTGCACTCGGTCGTCCCGCTCGGGGCAGCCGAGGCGCTGCAGTACGTCGATGCCGCCGAGTCGCAGCGGCGCCTGCGCGAGGCCGGGCTCGTCGTCCCGGCCACGCGTGAGCTCAGTGGACCGGTGTCGCCGCCGACGACGCCGCTGCCGATCCTGCGCTGACCGCGGGCTTCTCCCAGGGGGCTGCGACCGGGAAGTACCGTTCGAGGCATGCTCGGAGCGCCGGCACGCGCACTTCTTCGGGGATTTCGGGCACGCTGCCGTCGTTGAGGCAGAACATGTCGGTGTCCCGACGTGTGACGAGTCGCTCCATGGTGCGCAGGGAGTCGAGCTGGGTGGTCTGCACGTAGCGGGTTCGGGGCTCGGTCGTCACGATCGCGCGACCGGTCGCCAGCGCGTAGTAGTGGTACAGGCTGTTCGTGACCGAGATGTCGGTCGCCGAACGGAAGCGGCTCGCGGCGGTGCGGGCGTAGTCGTCGGCGAACTCCTGCTCCAATTCGGCCGCGACCGAGCGACGCAGTGGGGTGGCGCAGTGTTCGAGGTCGAGCGTGATGACCCGGCCGAAGCGCTTTTTGAGCAGGGCGCGGTTCACACGCAGTCCGTTGTCGTGGCCCGATCGGTCGATGTGCGAGGGACCGCTGCCGATACGCACGCCACTCTCGACGAAGCGGCTCACGCCGCCGCCGCTGAAGAACAGCTCGGGTGTCACGGGGCGCCCGAAGAACATGTCGTCGTTGCTGTAGAGGAAGTGTTCCGCCAGACCCGGGATGCGGTGCAGCTGGGCCTCGACCGCGTGGGAGTTGTGCGTGGGGAGCACCGAGGGGTCGGCGAAGAACTCCTCGCTGCGCACGATCGTGACCTTGGGGTGATCGGCGAGCCATTCCGGCGTGGGGGAGTCGGTGGCGATGAAGATGCGGCGTACCCAGGGGGCGTACATGTGCACGCTCCGGAGCGCGTAACGCAACTCGTCGACCTGGCGGTAGCGGGCGGCGTTGTCGTCACCGTCGCCGACGACGTACCCCTTCATGCGCGCGGCGCGCTGCCGCTGGAACTCGCTGGACGACCCGTCGACCCACGAGAAGACCATGTCGACATCGGCGGTGAATTCGTTCGGGTGGGGGTCGAACATGCCCGAGATGGTCTCCCACCGGCGCCCGTAGCGCTCCACCTCGACGAGGTCGAGGTCGGTCGCGGCGAACCGGCGGCGGCTGAGGGCGTTCGGACGGGGCGCTTCGATCGTCTTCTCGCCGAAGCGCCAGAGCTCGAGGCGGGGGGCGAGCGATGCGCCGTAGCGATACGAGCCCTCCGTCGAGGTGCGCGGGCGGAAGACCGCGTACGCCTGTACGGATCCGGCGGTGGGGTGCACGCTGTGCGCGGGCACGGGGTCCTCGCCGCGGGCCTTCATGTAGACCGGGCCGAGTTCGGGGTCGCGCAGCGCCTCGATTGCGGCTTCGGCGTGGGCGGTGTCGACGACGAGCTTGGGGCGGCGGTTCGCGTCGCGCACCAGCAGAACGCGGATCCCCGCGGCCTCGATCGCGGCGGCGGCGGTCAACAGGTCTTCCCGTTCGGCGACGGCCGGGGTCGCGGTGTCGTCGACCATGTGCAGGATGCCGTCATGCATCCGGATGTCGGAGCGGGATAGCAGCGCGCGCCAGGGATCGGCGTCGATCGACAGGGGGACCATTGGGCGCATGCTGCCTCCTCGGGGGTAGGGGACGGTATCCGGTCACCGTACGGTTCCGGGGTTTCGAAGACGTTTCGGCAGCGGCGGCGAACGTCGGGGAGCGGAGCGCTACTGTCGAAGAGTGACTCAGATCGCTCGCTCCGGACCGGACCTCCCCGTACCGACTGGGGAGCGGCGGGGGGCCTCGGACCGAAGCCTCAGTCTCGCACACGCGGGCAGCGGTGGACGAGCGGGGGCGGGAGAACGGCGATGACCACGCACACCCCCTCATCCGTGCGCGTACGCGCGCCCGGCAAGATCAACGTCTTCCTCGAGGTCGGCGACGTGCAAGACGACGGTTACCACGAGCTCGCGACTGCTTTCCAGGCGGTGTCGCTCTACGAGGAGATGACCGCGACGCCCGCCGACGAGATGTCGCTCGAGGTGTCGTCGCGCGGACCCGTCGACATCGACGGCGTCCCCACCGACGATCGCAACCTCGCCATCCGCGCCGCCCGATTGCTGGCGCAGACCGCAGGAGTGGACCGCGGCGCTCACCTGTCGATCCGAAAGGCCGTGCCGGTGGCCGGTGGAATGGGCGGTGGGTCGGCGGACGCGGCCGCCGCGCTGGTCGCGTGCGACGCATTGTGGGGGCTGGGGATGCCGATGAGCGAGCTCTCGCGACTGGCCGCGCGCCTCGGTGCCGACGTGCCGTTCGCGTTGATGGGCGGTACGGCGGTGGGCACAGGTCGCGGCGATGAACTGAGTCCGGCGCTGGCACGCGGCCGGTTCGACTGGGTACTCGTACCCAACGACGTCGGCATATCGACGCCGGTCGTCTACGGCGAGCTCGACGCCCATCGTGAGCGCCACGCGGTCGACATCGGCCCCGCCCCGCGCGTGCCCGCCGTCGACCCCGATGTGCTGCACGCGCTCCGGCAGGGAGACGCGAAGATGCTCGCAGCGACACTGCGCAACGACCTGCAGGCCCCCGCGTTGCACCTGCGTCCGGATCTGGCACGCGTGCTCGAACGCGGTGAGAGTTCGGGGGCCCTCGCCGGTCTCGTCTCGGGCTCGGGTCCCACCCTCGCCTTCCTCGCGGCCGACGAGGCATCCGCGATCGACCTGCAGGTGACGCTGAGCGCCGCCGGCCTCGTCGCGCTGCACGTGCACGGCCCGGTCCCCGGCGCCCGCGTGGTCTGACGCCGGCGGTCCGGTCCCTTCGACGGGGTCAGGGACATCCCTCCCGGTGCAGGTCGCCGGAGGCGATCGATGCCACCGGGACCCTCCGCGACCTCGCGGACGCGGGCGTCGCAGAGGGGGTCGTGCGGCGGATGGCGCGGCACCATAACCCAGGTGGACATACGGGGCAATCTTCAGATCGTGCGATCCGTACCTCGCTACCCTCGTCCGAGGTGGTTCGTCACCGCTGGGTGCCGTGCCCGCGGGGCGCCACGAAGGGGGTATCCCATGAAGGCAGTGCTCGACGGCGTCGTTATCGCCGAAGCGGACCGCGACGACCTGGCATCGATCGAGGGCAACTGGTACTTCCCGCCGCAGGCCGTCCGCGACGGTGCTCTGCAGCAGAGCCCCACCCCCTACACGTGCCCCTGGAAGGGTGCAGCACAGTACTGGAGCATCTCGCTCGACGGTGCCGAGCTCACCGATGGCGCGTGGTCCTACCCCGACCTGCGCCCGGGCGCGGTCGACCGCGTCGGCAAGGACTTCGCCGGCTACGTCGCCTTCGACCGCAAGGTCGTGGTCTCCGACTGAGGTCGGTCGCACCCATGATCGAGTTCTCGGCCGTCTCAAAGGTCTTCCCCGACGGCACCCGCGCCGTCGACGATTTTCACCTGGTGATCCCCTCACGTAAGACGACGGTGTTCGTCGGATCGTCCGGGTGCGGCAAGACCACGCTGCTGCGGATGATCAACCGCATGGTCGAACCGTCTTCCGGCTCGATCGAGATCGACGGCGACGACATCGGCGGTAAGCCGGCCGTGCAGCTGCGGCGCAGCGTCGGCTACGTGATGCAGAATTCGGGACTCCTTCCCCACTTCACCGTCGCCGACAACATCGCCACCGTGCCGGTGCTGCAGGGCCAGAACCGCAAGGCCGCGCGCACGCGAGCCCTCGAGCTGATGAAGACCGTCGGGCTCGATGCCGCGATGGCGGACCGCTACCCCAGCCAGCTCTCGGGCGGGCAGCAGCAGCGCGTGGGCGTCGCGCGCGGACTCGCCGCCGATCCCAACATCCTGCTGATGGACGAGCCGTTCGGCGCCGTCGACCCGATCGTCCGCGATGAGTTGCAGCAGGAGCTCATCCGCCTGCAGAGCGACATCGGCAAGACGATCGTCTTCGTCACTCACGACATCGACGAGGCCTTCCTTCTGGGCGACCAGGTCGTCATCCTCGAAAAGGGGGCCAAGATCGCCCAGGTCGGCACCCCCAGCGAGATCGTCGAGAACCCGGCATCCGATTTCGTGGCGAGCTTCATCGGCGCCGTGAAGGGTAAGCGCGCGCTCCACCTCAAGCAGACGCCGACCGGAACGGTCGTGGTGGATGCCGAGGGACGCACGCAGGGCGCCCTGAGAGACGAGCCGCTGTCGTGACCTGGCTGTGGGGAAACTTCCCCCTCGTGCTGGATCTCACGCTCAACCACATCCGGTTGAGCATCATCCCCATCGTGCTCGGGTTCGTGATCGCCGTGCCGCTGGGACGCCTGACTCTTACCAGCCGGTACGCTCGCGCCACGATGATCACGGCGATGAGCCTGCTGTACACGATCCCGTCGTTGCCGCTGTTCGTGATCCTGCCCGCCATTATCGGCACGCGCGTCCTGAGCGACACGAACCTCATCGTCGCCCTCACGATCTACGCCGTCGCCATCATGGTGCGCGCGACCTCCGACGCCTTCTTCTCGGTGTCGGCCGACACCAAGCAGGCGGCCACCGCCATGGGCTTCTCGGCCTGGCGTCGATTCTGGCGCGTCGAGTTCCCGCTCGCGGGACCCGTCATGCTCGCGGGACTCCGCGTGGTGTCGGTGTCGACGATCGCCCTGGTCTCGGTCGGCGTGCTCATCGGTTCCGAGAACCTCGGATACCTGTTCACCAACGGCAAGCAGCGCAACAACCTCGAAGAGGTGGCCGTGGGCATCATCGCCACGCTCCTCATCGCCCTCCTGTTCGATCTCATCCTGGTGACACTGGGACGCATCCTCATGCCGTGGGTCCGCGTCGACCGGGGCACGCGCCGACGCGCCAAGCGCGACGTCGCCCTCACCCACCTCGCATCGGGGGGCACCGCGCCCATCGCCGCGGGTAACGCTGTTCTCCCGGGGGGCCGCGAGTGAACCTCTTCCTCGACGCGATCGCGTGGATCTTCGCGCCCCAGAACTGGCAGCCGGGGGGACAATCCCCCTTGCCCATCCAGGACCGCCTTCTCGAGCACCTGCTCTATACGGCCCTCGCCGTCGTGATCGCGGCGCTCATCGCCCTGCCGTTGGGGTTCTACATCGGTCACACCGGGAAGGGCCGCCAGTTCGTCATCGGATTCACCGGTGCCATGCGCGCCCTGCCCACCCTGGGCGTGCTGTTCTTCCTGACGATGGTGCTCGGTTCGGTCGTGAGGGGCGCGTCCGGCATCTTCTGGGGCACGATCGTCGCCCTCGTCATCCTCGCGATCCCCTCCATCCTGGCGGGGGCGTACGCGGGTCTCGAGTCGGTCTCGCGGCCCGTCATCGACGCCGCCCGCGCGGTCGGCATGACCGAGATGCAGATCCTGACGCGCGTCGAGATCCCTCTGGCCCTGCCGCTGATCATCGGCGGACTCCGCGCGGGCACCCTGCAGGTCATCGCCACCGCGGTCATCGCGTCCTACGCGGGCCTCGGCGGGCTGGGCCGCATCATCAGCAGCGGAATCGGTCTCAACGACTACGACCGCATCCTGGGCGGCGCCATCCTCGTGACGGTGTTCGCCCTCGTCGTCGACGCGCTGTTCGCGCTCGTCCAACGCTTCACCCGCGGCCCCGGAGTCGGCGCCGGCGGCCGAGGAAACAAAGTCCGTCGAGGGGCGTCCCGTCCCGAGTCGGTGGTGGAAACACCAACCCACGAGAGGAATGTCACAGCATGAGCATTTTCAGTAAAGGCCGGGTCGCCGCGGGCGTCATCGCGGTCGGGGCCGTCGTGGCCCTGGCAGGGTGTTCGCAGGCGGATCCCACCGCTCCCGACACCGGTAATGCCGGTAGCGGCGACTCGAGCCAGATCACCGTCGGGTCGTTCGCGTTCCCCGAGAGCGAGATCCTCGGCGAGATCTACGCCCAGGCCCTCGAGGCGAAGGGCTTCGACGTCCAGACCAAGTTCAACATCGGCCCACGTCAGCAGACGATTCCGGCCCTGCAGGACGGCTCGATCAACCTGATCCCCGAGTACAACGGCAACCTGCTGGCGTACTACGACACCGAGTTCACCCAGCGCACGACCGAAGACGTCGACGCGGCGCTCACCGACGCCGTGGCGGCGGACGACCTCGTCGTGTACTCGTCGGCCGAGGCCGAAGACAAGGACGCCTACGTCGTCACTCAGGCGTACGCGGAGGCGAACGGCCTGACCTCCATCGCCGACCTGGCGAAGGTGCAGCCGTTCAGCCTCGGTGCCAACCCGCAGTTCGCGGAGCTGGGATACGGCATCCCGGGTCTGGCCTCGGTGTACGGCGTCAGCAACGTGACCTTCGTGCCCTACGAGGACTTCGGCGGTCCCGACACCGTGCGTGCGCTCGTCGACAACACCGTGCAGGTGGCCGACATCTACACGACCTCGCCCGCGCTCGTGGCCGAGAACCTCCTCGTGCTCGAAGACCCTGAGAACCTGATCGCGGCGCAGAACGTGCTCCCGCTGCTCAGCGCGTCCATCGACACGCCGGAGCTGAAGGAGGCGCTCGACGCCGTCTCGGCCAAGCTGACCACCGACGACCTGATCGCCCTGCGCGACCGCGTCGAGGGGAGCGAGCAGGCATCGGCATCCACCGCCGCCGCCGACTGGCTCAAGGAGGCGGGCCTGGTCTGACCAGTCCGTTTCCTGCGCGGGGGTCGTCCGGTTCGCCGGACGGCCCCCGCGTCGTTTCCGTGGGCGGGCATTTCGCGGCTCCGAACGGCTCCGCTCTCTCGGTTGCGGGGCGCCGGGTCCGCGGCATCCGTGAGACCGCTTCTCCTCGGCGTGGTGTCGTTCGACGGAGGAATCGCGGATGCCACGCCGGGATGCCGCGGATACCGCGCAGCACCGCGCCGGGCACCGCGTAGCCTGGGACGGATATGGCACATCTGCTCGGGGGCGAAGCCCTGCACCTGGAATACCCGACCAAGGTCGTCTTCGATTCCGTCTCGCTCGGCGTCAACGAGGGCGACCGCATCGGCATCGTCGGTCGTAACGGCGACGGCAAGTCGAGCCTGCTCGGCATGCTCGCCGGCATCCGCGAGCCCGACGGCGGCCGCGTGACGGTGCGCGGCGGCGTGACCGTCGGTGTGCTCGACCAGCAGGACACCCTCGACGACGACGAGACGATCGGCCACGCGGTCGTCGGCGATCGCGCCGAGCACGAGTGGGCCGGCGACGCCCGTACGCGCGACGTGATCGCGGGCCTTCTCGGCGACCTGCCGTGGGACGCGCGCCTCGGCGACCTGTCCGGCGGTCAGCGTCGACGCGTCGCGCTGGCGACACTGCTCTCGGGCGACTGGGACGTGCTCTTCCTCGACGAGCCCACCAACCATCTCGACGTCGAAGCCATCACCTGGCTCGCCATGCACCTGAAGAAGCGATGGGCGCCCAGCGCGGGCGGCCTGCTCGTCGTGACCCACGACCGGTGGTTCCTCGACGAGATCTGCACCGCCACGTGGGAGGTGCATGACCGTCTCGTCGAACCCTTCGAGGGGGGTTACGCCGCGTACATCCTGCAGCGCGTCGAGCGCGACCGTCAGGCGGCGACCATCGAACAGCGGCGTCAGAACCTCGCTCGGAAAGAGCTGGCGTGGCTGCGCCGGGGCGCTCCGGCGCGCACGGCGAAGCCGAAGTTCCGCATCGATGCGGCGAACGAGCTCATCGCCGACGTGCCCGAGATCCGCGACAAGGTCGCCCTGCAGTCCCTCGCCGTCGCGCGCCTGGGCAAAGACGTGGTCGATCTGCTCGACGCCGGCGTGACGTACGGCGATCACACCGTGCTGAAGGACATCGAATGGCGCATCGCGCCGGGTGAGCGCACCGGCATCCTGGGCGTCAACGGCGCGGGTAAATCGACGCTGCTGAACCTGGTGACCGGCTCGCTCGAACCCACGAGCGGACGCGTGAAGCGCGGCAAGACCGTCAAGGTCGCCACCCTCACTCAGCGTCTCGACGAGCTCGAGCAGCACATGGACGACCCCGTGCGCGTGGTGATCGCGAGCCTTCGCACCACCTACGCCTTCGGCGCCGGATCGAAGTCGCAGGAGCTCACCCCCGGTCAGCTGCTGGAGCGGCTCGGCTTCTCGAGCGCCCAGCTCTCGACGCCCGTGAAAGACCTCTCGGGTGGTCAGAAGCGGCGCCTGCAGCTCCTGCTCGTCATCCTCGACCAGCCGAACGTGCTCATCCTCGACGAGCCGACCAACGACCTCGACACCGACATGCTCGCCGCAATGGAAGATCTGCTCGACTCGTGGTCGGGCACGCTGATCGTCGTCTCGCACGACCGGTACTTCCTCGAGCGGGTCACCGACCAGCAGTACGCGATCCTCGATGGCCGGCTCCGCCATCTCCCCGGAGGCGTCGACGAGTACCTGCGCCTGCGGGCGATCCAGGATGCCGAGCCCTCACGCTCCGCGGCATCCGGCGGCGTCCCCGCGGCGTCCGGCCTGCAGGGCGCGGAACTCCGGGCCGCTCAGAAGGAAGCATCAGCCACCGAGCGGCGCATCGAGAAGCTGCAGCAGCAGATCGATCGGGCCAAGGCATCGCTCGCCGAGCACGATCAGGCGGATTACGTCGGTCTCGGCAAGGAGATGCAGCGGATCTCGACGCTCGAGGCCGAGCGCGACGAGCTCGAGATGCAGTGGTTCGAGCTCACCGAGACGATCGGCTGACCCGGACGGGACGCGGCTCTCCCGTCGCGCCGGCCCAGGCGCGCCGCACGGGGCGGAGGAGATTCCGGGAGCGGAGGATCGGGCGCACGGCATCCGTCCTCCCTTGCCGGAAGTTCCTCCCGGCGCGTTCTCGCACCGTTGCAGGGTGCCGAAGCGGAGCGGAGGGGATTCCGGGAGCGCAGGGCCAGTGGCCCGGCATCCGTCCTCCGCTCCCGGATTCTCCTCCCGGCGCGGTCTCCCCAGACGGGGGAGTGCGAGCCCCTCAGTGGACGGCGTACTCCAGGATGACGATGAACAGCCCGAGGCACGCGGTGGCGAAAGCGCCGAGGAGACGCATCACCAGGTTCGCCTTGCGCCGCGCGTACGCGAAGTAACCGAGGATCCCGAGCACCACGAACGTCGACCACCCGCACAGTTCGGACGCATCCTCGACCGACAGGCCAGCGGCGTCGGCGAACACCAGCACGAGCACGGAGGGCACCGACGCGTAGAGCATGCCGGCGCCATGACGGATGCCGTCGGCGGTGGCGTGGCGCAGCCCATGCTCCGCGTGCTGGGTGAGGGTGTGCGCGAACACGTGGGCGATGAAGAACACCACGAGCGAGCTCGAGGCGCTCAGCAGCACCTCGCCCACCGTCTCGGCATGGTCGTCGGCGATCGTGACGAACGCCGCGAACACGATCAGGCCGTAGATCGCGGCGGGGGAGCGGAAGCGCACGTCGAACCAGGCGCGAACACCGTCCCACCGCGACGGCGAGCCGACCTCGGCGCTCACGCGTCGAATCCCATGCTGAGCTTGCGCAGCAGTGTCGCCAGCCGGTCGCGGTCGCCGCGCGACAGGCCCTCGAGCAGCAGGGCCTCGGCGTCGACGAGGCGGGTGATGGCGGCATCCACGCGAACGCGGCCGTCTTCGGTCATGGTCACCAGAATGCTCCGTCCGTCACCCGGGTCGGCCTCGCGCCGCACGAACCGTCGGGCGACGAGACGGTCGATGCGGTTGGTCATGGTGCCGCTGGAGACGAGGGTCTGCTGCAGCAGCTGCTTGGGGCTGAGCTGGTAGGGCTCGCCGGCCCGCCGGAGCGCCGACAGGACGTCCCACTCCCACGACTCGATGTCGCTGCGGCGGAACGCTTCTTTGCGGGCGATGTCGAGGTGCCGCGACAGCCGCGCGACGCGCGAGAGCACCTCGAGCGGGGAGAAATCGAGGTCGGGGCGCTGGCGGACCCACGCATCGACGATGCGGTCGACCTCGTCGCTGTCCCGGCTCACGGTCTCATTATGGCGGCCCGGGTGTCGCGGCGCGGATGCGGAGGCGCGCCGTCTGGCAGACTTGACCGGTGCCCGCGGGCACGGTCCGCCGTGGTGTAACGGCAGCACGACAGCCTTTGGAGCTGTTAGGTCCAGGTTCGAATCCTGGCGGCGGAGCATGACTTCCACGACCGAGCTCGCCGTCGTCGTCCTCGCCGCGGGTCAAGGCACCCGCATGCGCTCACGCACCCCCAAGGTGCTGCATCCGGTGGGCGGAAGGCCGTTGGTCGGCCACGTGCTCGACACCGCGGCATCCCTCGACCCCGCCCGCATCGTCGTGGTCGTGCGGCACGAGCGCGAGCTCGTCGCCGAGACCGTGGCCGAGCTCGCCCCCGGGGTGATCGTCGTCGATCAAGACGAGGTGCCCGGAACGGGCCGCGCGGTCGAGGCCGCCCTGGGTGCGCTCGAGGGGTTCGAGGGCGACGTGCTCGTGCTCAGCGCCGACGTGCCGCTGCTCGAGACCGGCACGCTCACCGAACTGCTGGCGACGCATCGCACGGGCGGCACGGCCGTGACGCTGCTGAGCGCGCGGGTCGACCAGCCGTTCGGGTACGGCCGCATCCTGCGCGACGACGCCGACGGCGTCCGCCGCATCGTGGAGCAGAAGGACGCGACGGCCGACGAGGCCGCCGTGAACGAGATCAACGTCGGCGTCTACGTCTTCCGGTCCTCTCCGCTGCGCACGCAGCTCGCGCTCGTGGGCACCGACAACGCGCAGGGCGAGAAGTACCTCACCGACGTGATCGGCCTGCTGCGCGAGGCGCAGCTCGGGGTCGCGGCATCCGTCACCTCCGACGCCTCCGCCGCACTGGGTGTGAACGACCGCGTCCAGCTGTCCGAGGCCGGCCGCACGCTCAACGCACGGACGGTGCGTCGGTGGCAGCTCGAGGGCGTCACCGTGGTCGATCCCGCCACCACCTGGATCGACACGACCGCGACGCTCGCGCCCGACGTGACGATCCTGCCCAACACGCACGTGCGCGGAGCGACGGTCATCGCCTCGGGCGCCACGATCGGACCCGACACGAGCCTGGTCGACTGCGAGGTCGGCGAGGGCGCCACCGTCACCCGTACCGACGGCACCCTCGCCGTGGTCGAGGCGGGGGCGAGCGTCGGGCCCTTCGCCTACCTCCGCGCCAATGCCCGCGTGGGCGTCCGGGGCAAGGTCGGTACTTTCGTCGAGGTGAAGAACTCTTCGATCGGCGAAGGCAGCAAGGTCCCGCACCTGTCGTACATCGGCGACACCGACATCGGACGCGGCGTCAACCTGGGCGCCGGAGCCATCACCGCCAACTACGACGACATCGCCAAGCACCGCACGGTCATCGGCGACGAGGTGCACAGCGGTTCGCACAACGTCTTCGTCGCGCCGGTTACGATTGGGGATGGCGCCAAGACGGGAGCCGGCGCGGTCATCCGCAAGGACGTCCCGGCCGGTGCTCTGGCACTGAGCGTGGCACCCCAGCGCAACATCGAGGGGTGGGTCGAGAAGAACCGACCGGGCACCGCAGCAGCCGACGTGGCCGCTCGGGCTCGGGCTGAACAGGAAGCGGCCGATGGCTCGTAAGAAGAATCGTGTAGATCTCGACCGCGACAACGGCATCGCCCCCGGGCTCGTCGCCAAGACGAAGAAGCGACTGGTCGTCGCCTCGGGTCGGTCGCATCCCGAAGTGGCTGCCCAGGTCGCACACCACCTCGGCACCGAACTCGCCCCGACCGAGCACCGCACCTTCGCCTCCGGCGAGATCTACACCCGTTTCGAGGTATCGATCCGTGGATGCGACGTGTTCGTCATCCAGTCGTTCGGTCCGCCGGTCAACGAGTGGCTCATGGAGCTGCTCATCATGCTCGATGCGCTCAAGCGCGCGTCCGCCAAGCGCATCACCGTCGTCGCCCCGTACTACCCGTATTCGCGGCAGGACAAGAAGGGCCGCGGTCGCGAACCGATCAGCGCCCGTCTCGTGGCCGACCTGCTCAAGACCGCTGGTGCCGACCGCATCATGAGCGTCGACCTGCACGCGGCGCAGATCCAGGGCTTCTTCGACGGCCCCGTCGACCACCTCTTCGCCAAGCCCGTGCTGCTCGAGCACTTCGAGCAGAAGCTCACCGGTGAAGACCGCGAGACCCTGACGGTGGTCTCGCCCGACATGGGCCGCGTGCGCGTCGCAGACACATGGTCCGACAGCCTGGGTGCCCCGCTGGCGATCATCCACAAGCGCCGCGATCCGAAGGTCGCGAACCAGGTCTCGGTGCACGAGATCGTCGGTGACGTGAAGGGGCGCACCTGCCTCCTCGTCGACGACATGATCGACACCGGCGGCACGATCCAGAAGGCCGCCCAGGCGCTGAAGGCCAGCGGTGCGCGCAAGGTCATCGTCGCAGCGACCCATGCGATCTTCAGCGACCCGGCCACCGAACGGCTTCAGGATGCCGCGATCGACGAGGTCGTCGTCACCGACACCGTCCCGCTGCCCGCTGAGCGCCGCTTCGACCGACTGACGGTGCTGCCGATCGCCCCGCTGCTGGCCCGCGCGATCCACGAGGTCTTCGAGGACGGCTCGGTCACGAGCATGTTCGGCGGCGACGCGTAGGCGTTCCGCACCCTCGACGCTCAGCCATCTGCCCTTCGGGGGAGGTGGCTGAGTTCGTCAGGGTCGGCCGCGGCTGCGCCGTCGAGCGGCGTCGGACCCTGACAGGCCGGGTCCCGGATGCCGCGGGTGCGGCGTGTCACCCGGATCGTCCGCGATAGCCCGCTCCGACGAGGGAGTCGCTCACAGCCGGCGCAAAAGAATGAACCGGGCTGCCGTCAAGGTCGTGTCCCTACCGTGAGCACGAACGCACGAGCTCGGCACGACCGAAGGAGGACCCTCATGATCCGCACCACAGCCGTACCCCGTCCCGTCCGCATCGGCACCGCACTGCTGGGAGTCGCCGGCATCGTCACCCTCGCCGGCTGCGCCGGCGGAGCGACCAGCGATGCCGCCGCCCCCGCACCGGCCGCGACGACCGCCGCCCCGGCGGCCACCTCGGCGCCCAGCGAGAGCGCCGCCACGGGCAGCGCCACGACGTCGGGCACCTACGCCGACGGCACCTACGAGGCGACCGGTCAGTACGCCACCCCCGAGAGCGTCGAGACCGTCGACGTCACCCTCACCCTGGCCGGCGACACCATCACCGAGGTGAACGTGACGGGCGACCCGCAGGCCGCGGAATCCCGGCGCTACCAGAGCGAGTTCATCGGCGGCATCGCCGCAGAGGTCGTCGGCAAGAAGCTCGACGAGATCTCGGTGAGCAAGGTGGCCGGTTCGTCGCTGACCAGCGGCGGCTTCAACAACGCCGTCGAGACCATCAAGACCGAGGCCCAGGCCTGACCATCATGATCCCTCCGACCGCGACGGGCTCGACCTGGGTCTTCGACGCGATCGGCACGACGTGGGCGATCGACACGGCCGACCCGCTGTCGTCGATTGCCCGCGACGAGGTCGCCGCCCTCGTCGAGCGCTTCGACCGGGAGTGGTCGCGTTTCCGTGACGACTCCACGGTGTCGACGCTCGCGCAGGGCCGGGCGGCATCCGTCCCCGCACCGTTCGACGCGGATGCCATGCTCTCGCTCTACGACGAACTGGATGCCGCAACCGCCGGAGCGGTGAACCCGTTGGTCGGCGAAGCGCTGGCCCGCCTGGGCTACGACGCGCGCCTGACCCTCGTTCCCTCGGCCGAGACCGAGCCGGCGCCGACCTGGCGCGACGCCGTATCGTGGCGCCACGGTCGACTGAGCGTGTCCACGACGTCGATCATCGATGTGGGCGCGCTGGGCAAGGGCCGTCTCGTCGACCTCGTGCTCGACGTGGTGCGCGCGCACGTCGACGGCGATGTCGTCGTCGACGCGTCGGGCGACCTCGCCGCGCGGGGTGCTCCGGTGCGCGTCGCGCTCGAGCACCCGTACGACCCCACCCTCGCCATCGGCGTCGTCACCGTGACCGACGGCGCGCTGTGCGCCTCTGCCATCAACCGCCGCGCGTGGGGCGACGGACTGCATCACGTGCTCGATGCCCGCACCGGTGCGCCCGTGCGGGCGTTCGCCGCCACCTGGGCGCTGGCCGAGACGGCGATGCGGGCCGACGCGCTCGCCACGGCGCTGTTCTTCGACGGCGGCCCCGAGCTCGCGGCATCCTGGAACGCGCACTGGGTGCGCATGCGCACCGACGGCCGCGTGGAGTGGTCGCCCGGATTCACTGGAGAGGTCTTCTCATGAGCGTCACGCTCACCGCGGGCTCGACCCGCATGCTCGGCCTGATCGGCCGGGTCTCGATGTACCGCCTCGTGCTGTCGTCGCTCGGGCTGCTCGCGTTGCTTGCCCTCGTGCTGTCTTTCGTCGGCCTCGTCGTTCCCGCCCCGCTCGAGCTCGTCGTCAGCGCGGTGGTGCTCGCCCTCGCCTGCGCCGCCACCGACCTCGTCGCCCAGAGCGTGCTCCGGATGCCGCGACGGCTGGAGTCATCGCTGATCACGGCCCTGATCCTGCTGTTCGTGCTGCGCCCGTCGATCGAGCCGCTGGGGCTCGCGGGTCTCGCCCTCGCGGGAGTCGTGGCATCCGCGTCGAAGTACCTGCTCGTCTGGCGCGGGCGCCACATCTTCAACCCCGCCGCGACCGGTGCGAGCGTGCTGACCATCGTGAGCATCTGGGCGCCCGACCTGGGCTCCTCGGCCTGGTGGGTGGGCTCGCCCTGGCTCGCCGCCCCCGTGCTCGTGCTCGGCGTCCTGCTGCTGCTCCGCACCGACAAGCTGCCGATCGTTGCGGTGTTCTGGGCCGTGGCGATGATCGTGGCGTTCGCGCGCACGACGGTGCAGTTCCAGGCCGCGGGTTTTCCCGTCGACGTACCCGCCGTGCTGATGCAGGTGGCGTTCTCGTCGCCCTTCCTCTTCCTCGGCGCCTTCATGCTGTCCGAGCCCCTCACCCTGCCCCCGCGTCGCACGCAGCAGTATGTCGTCGCGATCGTCGTCGGCGTTCTGGCCGGCTGGCCGGTGCCTGTCGGCGACATCACGCTCGGTCAGGAGCGCGCCCTGCTGATCGGCAACCTGCTCGCATTCCTGCTGTGTCTGCGGGCGGCCGTGCGCCTGCGGGTCGAGCGGCGGCGCGAGCTCACGCCGACAGTGCGCGAGCTGACGTTCCACGCCGCCCGGCCGTTCTCGTTCCACCCGGGGCAGTACCTCGAGCTCGACGTGCCGCATCGACGTCCCGATGCCCGCGGCACCCGTCGGGAGTTCTCGATCGCGTCGGCGCCGGAAGACCTTCCCGAGGTGCGGATCGCGTTCAAGGACGGGTCGCAGTCCTCGTACAAGAAAGCTCTGGCAGCCGTGGAGTCGGGCTCCACGCTCGCCGTCACCGGTGTGTGGGGCGATTTCGTGCTGCCGTCCCGCCCGACAGCGCCCGTGCTGCTCGTGGCCGCGGGTATCGGTGTGACACCCTTCGTCTCGCAATTGCGTCACCTCGTCGCCACCGGCCGGGACCGTGACGCCGTGCTGGTGTACGTGGTGTCGGAGGCGGCGGAGCTCGCGTTCCGCGACGACATCGCCGCCAGCGGCATCCCCGTCGTGGTGTACTCGCGCGATGAGCCGACCGACCTGCCCGCCGGCTGGACGTGGGCGGGACCCGATCGTGTGGATGCCGAGGGGCTGGTGCGCGCGGTCCCCGACATCGCGCAGCGCGCGGCGTACGTCTCGGGGCCGCCGCGATTGATCGCGGCTCTCGCGCCCGCGCTGGGGAAGGCGAAGTCGCTGACGACCGACGCGTTCGCGGGGTACTGAATCAGGGGTGGCGGCGGGGGGAGTCAGTCGGAAGAGTGGGGGAGTGAACTTCTTCCCGGCTGATCCTCCGCCCGACGACGAGCTCGTGTTCGCCCCGGAGCCCGAGCGCAGGCCCTGGTCCGAGCCGCCGGGCGACGAGCTCCCCGCGCCCTTCGCGGTGTCGGAAGTCATCGGCCGGGGCGACGATGTGGTCGTCGCGCTCGCGGGCGCACGCGTGTTCTCGGACGGAGTCGAACTGCTGATCGAACGGCACCTGCGCCGGGGCTCTCGGGATCATCGGCAATGGCGGGCCGCGCAGACGGAGTTCTCCGGTCACGGCGCAGGAGGTGCCAGCGGCGACGACCGTCTGCGATGGGGGATGGCGCTGGACGACGGGGAGCGGATCTTCGAGGACCGAAGCTTCGGCGCTCCGGCGGCGGATCCGAGCGACGGACACACCTTGCGTGTCATCCGCGGTGGGGGAGGCGGTGGGAGTTCGACGTACTTGATGCGTGAGAGCCTGTGGCTCTGGCCGCTCCCGCCCGAGGGTCCCCTCGAGCTCGTCCTGCAGTGGCCTGCGTTCGGCATCGGGGAGTCACGGGTCATCGTCGACGGCGGGCAGCTGCGGGCACTGGCCGCGTCGGTGAAGCCGCTCTGGGGCTGAGCCCCCCGCCCGCCGAGCCGGTCAGGGCCGCCCAGCCCCCGGAGCGACTGCAGCTCCCACGTGTTGCCGTTCGGGTCGCTGAACGACGCGAAAATGACACCGCTCAGGTCGCGGACGGCACCCATGTCGACGCCCTGCGCCCGCAGCCCGATGGACCGGCCCGCGGCTCACGCCGGGTCGGCCGGCTTCGCGGGGAGTCGCACCTCGAACGTCGTGTCACCGGGGGTGCTCTGGACCGAGATGGTCCCGTGGTGCGCCTCGACGATGGCGCGGGCGATCGAGAGGCCGAGTCCCGTGCCGCCGGTCTTGCGGTCGCGCGAGCTGTCGGCCCGGGCGAACCGTTCGAACAGGTGCGCGGCGACCGAGGGGTCGATACCGGGGCCGTTGTCGTGCACGCGCAGTACCGCCGCGTCGCCTTCGTGCGTGACGGAGACGGCGATCTCGCTGCCGGCCGGAGTGTGCGTCCGGGCGTTGGCGAGGAGGTTGGCGACGACCTGGTGCAGGCGCGAGGCGTCGCCGGCGAGCTCGACGGGCCGGTCGGGCACGTCGATCGTCCACGCGTGGTCGGGCCCGGCGGGACGGGCGTCGCCCACGGCCTCCACCGCGAGGCGGGTCAGGTCGACCGAGCCGTACACCAGCTCCTGTCCCTCGTCGAGGCGGGCCAGCAGCAGCAGGTCCTCGACCAGACGGGTCATGCGCACCGACTGCGCCTGGATGCGCTCGAGCGACTGTTCCGTGGTCTCCACTGCCAGCGCGACGCGCTGCCGGCTCTCGTCGTCCTGCGCCTGTCGCATGGCCCGCAGCGACAGTTCACTGAACCCGCGGATGGATGCCAGGGGCGTGCGCAGTTCGTGACTGGCATCCGCCACGAATCGGCGCATCAGCTCCTCGTTGCGCTGTCGCGCGCCGAGGGAGGCGTCGACGCGGTCGAGGAGGGTGTTGAGCGCCGTACCCACCTGCCCGATCTCGGTGTGCGGATCGACCTGGTCGGCGGGCACGCGCTCGGTGATGGACACGTCGCCCTCTTCCATCCGCATGGAAGCGACACGTGTCGCGGTGTCGGCGACGGCGCGCAGGGGGCGCAGACCGAGGCGGATGACGATGGCGATGATGACCGCGAGCAGGAGCAGCCCGCCCGCGGTCACGAGGGCGACGGTTGTGAGGATCGCACCGATCGTGCCCGTGACGCTCGAGAGGGGGAGCCCGACGAGGAACGCCCCACCGCCGGGAGCGGGGTAGATGCGCACGAGGTACTCGCCGAGGTTGGCGAGGTCGACCGTCTGGGCGTAGGGGTCGCTCGACTGCAGGGTGTCGCTGGACTGCAGGCTGTCTGCGATCTGACTGAGGTCGTCGGCGCTCAGCTCACGGGGACCTTCGTCGTCGACCACGGCCCCCGTGAGACGGGTCCCGGAGATCGTGACGAGCAGGGTGCCGTCGGGGGACCGTGCGGACTCCAGCACGCTCTCGGCGCTCGACGAGAAGGCCGTACGCGACTGCACCGACGAGGCCGCCTCGTCGACCTGCGCACCGAGGTTGACGTACAGCACCTGGCTGAGGATGGCGCTGGTGGAGATGCCGATCATCACGAGGATGAACGCGACCATGCCGATCACCGCGGTCATCAGCCGCGCTTGCAGCGTCCACGGGTGGCGGAGCCGCGTGATCACACTCTCGCGCGGGGGCTCTTCGGGGAGCGGGGGAGAGGGCCGGGGCGGGAGGCTCACTGAGGGGCTTTGATCATATAGCCGACGCCGCGCACGGTGTGGATGAGCGGCTCGTGCCCCGCATCGATCTTCTTCCGCAGGTACGAGATGTACAGCTCGACGACGCTCGAGCGACCGCCGAAGTCGTAGTTCCAGACGCGATCGAGGATCTGCGCCTTCGACACCACGCGCCGCTGATTGCGCATGAGGAAACGCAGCAGTTCGAACTCCGTCGCCGTCAGCTCGATCTCCTTGCCGCCGCGGACCACCTCGTGGCTGTCCTCGTTCAGCGACAGATCGCCCACGCGCAGGATCGGTTCGGAGTCGCGCGTCAGCGCGGTGCCGGCTCGGCGCATGAGACCGCGCAGGCGCGCCACCACCTCCTCGAGGCTGAAGGGCTTGGTGACGTAGTCGTCGCCGCCGGCGGTGAGGCCCGCGACGCGGTCGGCCACGGCATCCTTCGCGGTGAGGAAGAGCACGGGAACGTCGTTGCCCGAGTGACGCAGGCGCTGCAGCACGGCCATGCCGTCGAGGTCGGGCATCATGATGTCGAGCACCATGGCATCCGGTTCGAACTCGCGGGCGGACTGCAGGGCATCGAATCCGGAGCCGGCGGTCTTGACCTCCCAGCCCTCCATGCGGAGCGCCATCGACAGCAGGTCGGTGAGCATCTGCTCGTCGTCGACGACGAGCACGCGCAGGGCGCTCCCGTCGGGGCGGGTGAAGGCGGGGGCGGCGGCGGTCGCGGTCATGCACTCATTCTGCGGGGGAATCTATGACCTTTCTATGGAGCGGGTTATGTGATTGCTGTGAGCGAGTACGCCTCCGGCTGAACAGCACCACCGTCCCCACCCCGATCGCGGCGCCGAGCGTGTTCGCGACGAGGTCGCGGACGTCGGCGACGCGGGTCGGCAGGAAAAGCAGCTGCCACGTCTCGATGCCGGCGCTGAGGACGAGTCCGCCCAGGATGCCGTGCCACCAGCGGCCGCGCCAGACCAGGATGAGCGCCCCCAGGGGAACGAACATCGCGACGTTCGCCGCGAACTCCACTCCGTCGTAGGCGACCCATCCCAGCCCCGGCGCCGACTGCAGCACCCGGACCACACGCCAGATCACGCTCTCCACCTGCGGGTCGACGAGCGTGGGGCGCAACGTCATCCACCACAGGCCCCACGCGTACAACGCCGAAGCGGCGACGAGCAGTGCCCGTCGCCGCTTCGTGACCAGCCGGGTCAGTGGGTGTCCTCGGCCTCGATCTCGGTGCGGTCGCCCGACCAGAGGGTGTGGAAGGTGCCCTCCTTGTCGATGCGGCGGTAGGTGTGGGCGCCGAAGAAGTCGCGCTGGCCCTGGATGAGGGCGGCGGGCAGACGCTCGGCGCGCAGACCGTCGTAGTAGGCCAGCGACGAGCTGAACGCGGGAGCGGGGATGCCGGCGGCCGCGGCCTGCCCGACGATGCTGCGCCACGAGTCCTGCGCACGCCCGAGGGCCTCGACGAAGTAGGGCGCGGTCAGCAGGACCGGGAGCGTCGGGTCGGCGTCGTACGCCTCGGCGATGCGGTTGAGGAACTGCGCGCGGATGATGCAGCCGCCGCGGAAGATCTTCGACACCGCGCCCAGGTCGATTTTCCAGTCGTACTGGGCGGCCCCGGCGCGGATCTCGTCGAAGCCCTGGCTGTACGCGACGATCTTCGAGGCGTACAGCGCCAGGCGCACCTGCTCGATGAAGGTGTCGGCGTCGTCACCCGAGAGCAGCTCGGTGACGGAGGTCCCGGGGAGCTCGCGCGAGACCTCGCGCTGCTCGGGGTGGCTCGACAGCGACCGCGCGAAGGTGGCCTCGGCGATTCCCGAGACGGGCACGCCCAGGTCGAGGGCGGTCTGCACCGTCCAGGCTCCGGTGCCCTTGGCGCCGGCCTGGTCGAGGATGACGTCGACGAGGGGCTTGCTCGTGTCGGCATCCACCTGACGCAGCACCTCGGCGGTGATCTCGATGAGGTAGGACTCCAGCTCGCCGCGGTTCCACTCGGCGAACACGTCGGCGATCTCGGCGGGGGTCTTGCCCGTGGCCTGGCGGATGAGGTCGTAGGCCTCGGCGATGAGCTGCATGTCGGCGTACTCGATGCCGTTGTGAACCATCTTGACGAAGTGTCCGGCGCCGTCGTGGCCGACGTGCGTGACGCAGGGCTCGCCCTCGGCGACCGCGGCGATCGACTTCAGGATCGGGCCGAGCGTGGCCCAGGCCTCGTCGGAGCCGCCGGGCATGATCGAGGGGCCGAGGAGCGCGCCCTCCTCACCGCCCGAGACGCCCATGCCGACGAAGTTGATGCCCGTGTCGCGCACGGCCTTCTCGCGGCGGATGGTGTCGGTGAACAGGGCGTTGCCGCCGTCGACGATGATGTCGCCCGGCTCGAACACCTTCACCAGCTCGTCGATGACGAAGTCGGTGGGGCGGCCGGCCTTGACCATGATGATCGCGGTGCGCGGCTTCGACAGCGAGGCGGCGAAGTCTTCGTAGGAGTACGACGCGACGAAGTTCGCCTCGGGGTGCGCCTCGAGCACGTGCTCGGTCTTGTCGGCGCTGCGGTTGAATACCGCGACGGTGTTCCCCTCGCGGCTGGCGAGGTTGCGCGCGAGGTTCGAGCCCATGACGGCCAGGCCCACGACGCCGATGTTCGCGCGACCGTCGCCCGTGCCCTCGGGGCGGGAGTCGGCCTCGGCGGTGGGGCGTTCCACCTCTTCGATGCCGGGCGCACCCTCGTGCACCTGTGCGGCCCGGTGAGGGGCCTGATCCTGATCGATCGAGGGTCCGGTCGGGGAGGGGGTCGACGTCATTCGTTGCTCCGTAAATCGGCTGCGAGAAGGGGTATCGGGCGCACGTGGGGTTGCCGATGCCACTTTATCGGCTCGGGTCCCCCGTGTTTCAGGCGGGGGAGAGGCGCAGACGGTCGACGACCTCCTGCACCTGCTCCTGCGGGGTGAGGTCGAGGTCGACGCGGATCGCCTGCTCGTCGGCATCCGGCATCTCGAGGGTGTCGAACTGCGAGGTGAGCAGCGACGGGGGCATGTAGTGGCCCTGACGGCGCAAGAGTCGCTCGAGCACGAGGGCGGGGTCGCCCATCAGCAGCACGAAGGTCAGGTCGTCGCGACGCAGGACGTCGCGGTAGCTGCGCTTGAGCGCGGAGCACGTGATGATGCCCGGACGGTCCGCGGCGATCCGGCCGTCGATCCAGGCGGCGACCCGGTCGAGCCAGGGCCAGCGGTCGTCGTCGTTCAGCGCGTGCCCCGACGCCATCTTGGCGACGTTGGCCTCGGGGTGCAGGTCGTCGCCCTCCTGGAAGTCCCAGCCGAGGCGGCCGGCGAGCATGCCCGCGACGGTGGACTTGCCGGTGCCGGCGGGTCCCATGAACACGAGGACGGGGTGGGATGCCATGATGCTCTCTTTCCGTTCCGGTCAGACGAACGCGCTGATGACGAGGACGCCGGCCAGGCCCGTGATCGAGATCACGCACTCCAGCACCGTCCATGTTTTCAGGGTCATGGGGATGTCGAGACCGAAGTACTCCTTGATGAGCCAGAAGCCGGCGTCGTTGACGTGGCTGAGGAACACCGATCCCGCACCGATGGCCAGCACGAGCAGGGCCGTCATGGGGGCGTCCAGGGTTTCGGTGAGAGGCTGCAGGATTCCGGCGGCGGTGATGGTGGCGACGGTGGCCGATCCCGTCGCCACGCGGATCACGACGGCCACGAGCCAGGCGAGCAGCAGCACCGACACGCTGGACCCGGCGACGAGGTCGGCGATGACCTTGCCGATCCCGGTGTCGACGAGCACCTGCTTGAAACCGCCGCCGGCGCCCACGATCAGCAGGATGCCGGCGATCGGTCCGAGAGAGGAGCCGACGACGCTCGTCAGCTTCGCGCGGTCGAAGCCCGCCCCGCGGCCCAGCACGACGAAGCCGACGAGCACGGCGAGCAGCAGCGCGATGATCGGCAGGCCCAGGAAGTCGATGACGACCTTCCACGCGTCGTTCGACCCGGGCGCGACGATGTCGGCGACGGCCTTGAGCAACATGAGGAAGACGGGGAGCAGGATGCTGGCCAGGGTCGCGGCGAACGAGGGCCGGCGCGCGGGCGCGTCGCCCTTCTCCTCCGCCGAGAGGAACAGCTCGGGAACGGGGACCGGTGCCCACCGGGCGGCGATGGGCGCGAAGAGCGGGCCCGCGATGATGACGGCGGGGATGGCAACGATCACGCCGAAGAAGAGGGTCAGGCCCAGGTTGGCGCCCAGCGCGTCGATGGCGGCGAGGGGGCCGGGGTGCGGGGGCACGAGACCGTGCATCGCCGACAGACCGGCCAGGGTGGGGATGGCGATCTTCATCAGCGCGACGCCGGACCGGCGGGCGACGAGGATGATGACCGGCACCAGCAGGACGAGACCGACCTCGAAGAACATCGGCAGGCCGATGATCGCGCCGATGAGGCCCATCACCCACGGCAGGCTCCGGGGTGTCGCGCGCGCGACGAGGGTGTCGACGATGCGGTCGGCGCCTCCAGAGTCGGCCAGGAGCTTTCCGTAGATCGCGCCGAGGGCGACGAGGATGCCGACCCCGCCCATCGTCGAGCCGAAACCGCCGGTGAAGCTGGTGACGGTGGTGGGGATCGCCATGCCGGCGACCACGCCGGTGGTGAGTGCGCCGATGGTCAGGGCGAGGAACGGGTGGAGCTTGCCCCACGTGATCAGCACCACGATGAGGGCGACGCCGACCAGGGCGGCGGTGATCAGCTGTCCGGCCGGGGCGGCGGTCGCGGTGTCGGCGGCGGCGAGCACCAGGGGTGCAGGGAGGGAGGTGAGGGCCATGAGCGTCCTTGTTCCGGCGGGCGGCAGCAATGCCGCTTGTTATTTGTCGTACATAAAACCACATGACGACGAATCACGCACGATGAAACTGAAAATGTCTTACGTCACGTCTGGCATCATCGAGGAATGACGACGGAGCGCAACGAGGCGGTGTCGCTGCACGACGCGCTCGTCGATCGCCTCGGGTCGGCCATCGTCGACGGCGAACTGGCGGCCGGATCCCGCCTGATCACGGCGGAGCTGTCGTCGGGGTCATCTCGCGGCGCCGGCCGCGAGGCCGTTCGCGTGCTGCAGTCGCTCGGTCTCGTGCGCGTACGTCGCAAGACCGGCGTCGAGGTGCTCCCGGCGACGGAATGGAACGTCTACGCGCCCGAGATCATCGCGTGGCGGCTCGCGGGCCCCGGCCGCGGCGCCCAACTGCGAGAGCTCAGCGCGTTGCGAGGCGCGATCGAACCGCTCGCCGCTCGGGCGGCCGCCGCTTCCGCCACCGATGCGCAGCGCCGCGACCTCGTTTCCGCCGTGATGGAGATGGCCCGTACCGAGCGCGACGCGGACGGCGCCGAGTATCTCGCGGCCGACGTGCGGTTCCACCGGACGCTGCTCGCGGCATCCGGCAACGCGATGTTCGCCGCTCTCGGCTCGGTCGTGGAGTCGGTGCTCGTGGGGCGCACCCTGCACGACCTCATGCCGCACGACGCCAACCCGCACGCCGTCCGCTGGCACCAGGACGTCGCGTTCGCCGTCACCGCGGGCCGTGCGGACGAGGCCGCCCAGGCGATGAGTCTGATCGTGCGCGAGGCCGGCGACGCCATGGCATCCGCAACCTCCGACGACTGAGCGGATCCGCCGACGTCAGCCGGACGCGTCGGTCTCGCTGCGCTCGGCTGTGAAACGGCGGGTGACGGCGATGTCGCGCTCGCCGAGGCCGCGCTCGACGATCTCGTCGAAGGCGTCGCGCAGGGCCGGGAGCAGCGCCGGTCGGGTACCGGTGGCCGCGGCGACATCGGCCGCGAAGCCCAGGTCCTTCACCATGTATCCGGCGATGCCGCTGGGGGAGTCGTCGCCGTCGACGAGCTTCTGTCGGCGACTCTGGAGCAGGTTCGAGCCGGCGTATCCGCCCCCGAGCAGCGCCCAGAGGGCGGCGGGGTCGACGTCGGAGCGGGCCGCGAGCTCGGTCGCTTCGCCGAGGGCCAGGATGGTCGCCGCCACGACCATCTGATTGCACGCCTTCGCGACCTCTCCCGCGCCGAGTGGGCCGAGGCGCACCGGGGTGCCGCAGGGTGCCAGGAGGGCTGCGGCGAGGTCGGTGTCGGCGGGTGAGCCACCGAGCATGATCGACAGCGTCCCGGCTTTCGCGCCATCCTCGCCGCCCGAGACGGGGCAGTCCACGATTCGGATGCCGGGGGCCAAGCGCTCAGCCAGGTCGCGCACGCCGACCGGTGACGACGTCGATCCGATCAGGAGCAGGAACTCGCGCTCTCCGATGCCGGCCAGCAGGCCGTCGGGCCCGTGGAGATGTTCCCCGAGCTGCGGCAGATCGGGCAGCATCACCAGCACGGCGTCGGTCGCGGCCCCGAGCTCGCGGGCAGTGGGAGCCCAGTGCGCGCCGGCGTCGGTCAGGGCGGGACGTTCACGGCGGGCGTGCACCGTGAGTGCCCCGCGCGCGGCCAGGAGGTGTTGCGCCATAGGCTCGCCCATCGCGCCGAGGCCCCACACGCCCAGTCGCACGTCGGTCGCTGCGGGGGTGGCCGTCTCTTCGTCGAGCTGCGTCATGACGGCATCCTATCGGCTGGACAACAGGTTGAACAGGGTTCAGTATGGTGAACGAGGATTCACGCGAGCCGTGGCGGTCACCCACCGACGCGGCGGAGGGAGAGACGACGATGTCGACCAACGACAGACTACGGGCCGTGGTGGCCGTGCCCCTGAAAGAGGAGCACTGCCGTCTCATCGAGCGGCTGGAGCCGCGGCTGGACCTCGTGCGCGACGCGCGGCTGACGCATCCGATGCGCGGCCCCGCCGACTGGTCCGGTGACCCCGCCCACGAGCGCTCGGCGAAGGAGCAGGACGAGTTCGACGCCATGGTCGACTCGGCCGATGTGCTCTTCGGCATCCCCGACGTCGATCCGACGGTCCTCGCCCGCACGGTCGCCGCGAATCCGCACCTGCGCTGGGTCATGACCACGGCCGCCGGCGGAGGTGGCCAGGTGAAGGCCGCCGGCCTCGACCGCGACGCGCTCGAGCGTGTCGTGTTCACCACCAGTGCGGGCGTGCACGGCGGACCTCTCGCGGAGTTCGCCGTATTCGGCGTGATGGCCGGTGCGAAAGACCTGCCCCGTCTCGCCCGACAGCAGGCCGAACGCGCGTGGACCGACCGGTGGGAGATGCGCCAGGTCGACGAGATGACCGTGCTCGTCGTCGGGCTCGGCGGTATCGGTGCCGAGTGCGCCCGCCGTTTCCACGCCCTCGGCGCCCAGGTGTGGGGGACCACCCGCTCCGGCGCGCCCGTCGACGGGGTCGACCGCCTGGTCCCGCTCGAGGAGCTGGTCAGTGCCGTCGGAGATGTGGATGCCATCGTGGTCACCCTCCCCGGCACCGACCAGACGCACCATCTCATCGACGACCGCGTGCTCGCGGCGGTCAAGCCGGGGGTCATCCTCGCCAGTGTCGGTCGCGGAACGGTGATCGACGAGGCTGCGCTCCTCGCGGCCCTCGATGACGGGCGGGTGTCGTTCGCCGCCCTCGACGTCTTCGAGGTGGAGCCGTTGCCCGAGGACTCCCCGCTGTGGCGGCATCCGCGCGTGCTCGTCAGCCCGCATACGGCGGCCTTGAGCAGCAAAGAGGAGGAGCGCATCGCCCGCCGCTTCGCCGAGAACGCCACGCGCCTTCTCGACGGGCAACCGATGCGCGCCGTTGTCGATACGGTCGAGTTCTACTGACGCGCCGCTGCGGTGGCGCCCGCACGACGGGGAGGTCGCGGTGAGCGATGACGAAGAGGGCGGCGTCGTCCGGGATCCTGCCCCGGCGGTGGGGCGCGGCATCCGACTCCTCGGTCTGCTCGCCGAGGCGGGACGTGCGCTGACACTCACGGAGCTCGCCGCGGGCCTGGGCCTGGCGAAGTCCTCGACGGCCAATCTGTGCCTGTCGCTGGAGGCGGGGCGCATGATCGAGCGCGTCCCGCTGGGGTACCGCCTCGGCATCCGTACCGCGGAGCTCGGCGGCGCCTTCGCCGCGCAGTTCAACCAGGTGCGCGAGTTCTACGCCGTGTGCGAGACTTCGCCGGTGCTCGCCACAGAGCTCGTACAGGTCGCCGTGCTCGACGACACCGACGCCCTCTACCTCGCGCGCTACGAGGGATCGCGTTCGGTGCGCCTCGGAACGCCCCTGGGGTCCCGTCTGCCCGCTGCGCTGTCGGCGACGGGCCGCGCGCTGCTGATGACCCGCAGTGACGACGACGTTCGGGAGATGCTCTCGCGGGGGCGTCCGCTGCCCCGGCTCACCTCGCACAGCACGATCGACGTCGATGCCGTCCTCGCCAAGATCGCCGCCGCCCGTGAGCGCGGGTGGTCGGTCGACGAGGAGGAGTCGTTCCGCGGCATCGTCGGCGTCGCCGTGCCCCTCGAGGGCTGGGCGCCGGGCGATCCGCAGTTGGCGCTGGGGGTCGGCATCCCCGTGGCGGATGCCGCACCGGAGCGGATCTCGCGCGTCGGCGCTGCGCTTCGTGAGGCGGCGCGGGCACTGACGAACCCGTTCAGCGCTTCCCGCGCCACCTGACGCGCGTCGCGGCCCACGGCTCGGATTCGACGCGTCTCTCGCGCCCTGCGTCGGGCGTCGCGGGGCGCGGGTTCGGGGCGCCTCCCGCGCCCTTCGGGGCGCGTCCGCCGCGCCCCGAACGGCCGATCCCGCCCCGAATCGATGGACACCGACCGCAACCCTTCGCGAATTCTGTCCAACATGTTGAACTGCGTTCACTCCGTTGGTACAGTCGGCTCGTCGCAAGACACCAGCCGATCGAAGGAGATGGCCGTGACCACTGCATCCACACCGACGCCGCAGCCGACGGATGATCCCGAATACGCCGCGAACCTGCGCCGCGCCACCCTCGCCTCGAGCATCGGCAGCGCGCTGGAGTACTTCGACTTCGCGCTGTACGGCCTCTCGACGGCGCTGATCTTCAACGTCCTGTTCTTCTCACAGGACGACCCCGCCCTCGCCACGGTGGCCGCGTTCGCGACCTACGGTGTCGGCTTCCTCGCCCGGCCCTTCGGCGGGCTCTTCTTCGGCGTCCTCGGGGACAAGCTGGGCCGCAAGTGGGTGCTCGTCATCACGATCCTGCTGATGGGTGGAGCCTCCACCGCTATCGGTCTCCTTCCCACCTACGAGGCCGTCGGCATCCTCGCGCCGATCCTGCTCGTGATCATGCGACTGCTCCAGGGCTTCGGCGCCGGCGCCGAGCAGGCCGGTGCCACGGTGCTCATGGCCGAGTACGCGCCCGTGAAGCGCCGCGGCTTCTTCTCGGCGCTACCCTTCATCGGCATCCAGGCGGGCACCCTGCTCGCGGCCGTCGTCTTCAGCCTGATCTCGCTGCTGCCCGAGGATCAGCTGCTCAGCTGGGGCTGGCGCGTGCCGTTCCTCGCCTCGTTCGTGCTCATCCTGCTCGCACTGTTCATCCGCATGCGTCTGCGTGAGACGCCGACCTTCATCGAGCTCGAGAAGAGCGAGCAGATCGCCGAGCGTCCCGTCCGCGACATCTTCACCCGGGGCCTGCCGGGCGTCATCGTCGGCATCGGCCTGCGCATGGCCGAGAACGGCGGCTCCTACATGTTCAACACCCTCGCGCTGACGTTCTTCGTCGCCACCGTCGGGGGCCAGGCAGACCGCAGCCTGCTGACGTGGGGTGTCACGCTCGGCTCCCTCATCGGTATCTTCTCGGTGCCGCTGACAGGTGCGCTGTCGGACCGGATGGGAAGGCGGACCGTCTACCGTGCGGGTGCGCTGTTCATGCTCGTCTTCACCTTCCCGGCCTGGTGGCTCATGTCGCTCGGCAGCTACCCGATCACCATCGCCGTCGTCGCGATCGGCATCGGCATCGCGGTCAATTCGATGCTCGGACCGCAGTGCGCGATGCTCCCCGAGCTGTTCGGCAACCGTCACCGCTACCTCGGCGTGGCCATGGCGCGCGAGCTCTCGGCCGTTCTCGCCGGTGGCCTCGCGGGCGTCCTCGGCGCCTACATCATCGCCGTCAGCGATGCGAACTGGTTGTTGCTGGCGATCTACATGGCGACCCTGGCGTTGATCACGACCGCCTCGACATTCCTCGTCCCTGAGACCCTGCGTCGCGACCTCACGCGCACCGACGACGCCATCAAGGTGTCGCGTGAAGAGGCCGGCGAGGGCGTGGATGCCACGACCGTCACCGTCCGGACGATCCGATGAGCGGCGCGTTCGATCTCGCCGGCCGGCTCGCCCTCGTCACCGGTTCCAGCCGCGGCATCGGCCGCACCCTCGCCCAGGGGCTCGCCGAGGCCGGCGCCACGGTGATCGTGCACGGGAGGGATGCCGTGACCGCCGGCCGCGCCGCCGACGAGATCACCGCGGCGACCGGCGTGACCGCGTACGTCTCGACGTTCGATGTCGGCGACTCGGCCGCCGTCGACGCCGGCATCGACCGGATCGGAGAGGGCCACGGCATCCCGGACATCGTCGTGAACAACGCCGGCGTCCAGCGTCGCGCGCCCATCGCGGAGTTCGCCGACGCCGACTGGGACGACCTGGTGCGCACCAACCTCTCCAGCGCCTTCTACGTCTCGCGGCGGGTGGCCCGGGGCATGATCGAACGCGGTTCGGGCAAGCTCGTGCAGATCGGCAGCGTGCAGTCGCAACTCGCCCGCCCCTCGATCGCCCCGTACGGCGCGACGAAGGGGGCCATCGCCATGCTGACGAAGGGGCTGTGCGCCGACCTGGCACCCCACGGCATCCAGGCGAACGCCATCGCGCCGGGGTACTTCGCGACCGAGCTCACGCAGGCTCTCGTCGACGACGAGACGTTCTCGGCGTGGGTGCGCACGCGCACCCCGGCGGGACGATGGGGGGACACCAGTGATTTGGTGGGGACGCTGGTGTTCCTCTCCAGCTCCGCGAGCGACTACGTCAACGGTCAGACGATCTTCGTCGACGGCGGAATGACGGCGGTGGTCTGATGCGTATCGCTCGAGTGATCACGTCAGGTGGCGTCACGACCGTGCGCGTCGACGACGATGGGTCGTTCATCCCCGTCGACGACCCCTACGCCGCGTTCGCGGGAGGGAAAGAGCCGCAGGATGCCGCCGAGCCCGTCCAGGGCGATCTCGCTCCTCCGTGCACCCCGACGGTCGTCGTGGGCATCGCGCAGAACGGGCCGGGCCACGCGTCGCCGGTGCAGGCGTGGCTGAAGAGTCCGCGAACCGTCACGGGCCCCGGGGTCACCGTGCGACTGCGCCGCGATGCCGGCCAGACCGTGGCCGAGGCCGAAGTAGCCGTGGTGATCGGGCGGGATACGACCGGACTCACGGCCGAGAACGCCCATGAGTACGTGCTCGGGATCACCGCGGTGAACGATCTGTCCAGCCCCGACCGGGCAGTGGTGGATCCGCGCAACTTCGAGTCGAAGTCGGGGGAGGGGTACACCCCGCTCGGGCCGTGGATCGACACCGCCCTCTCGCTCGACGCCGACCTGCCCATGGCACTGCTCGCCGATGGCGTCGCCCGGGCCGAGACGTCGGCCGGTCGCCTGCCGATGACGCCCCGGGAGTGCCTCGCCTACGTCGCGGGGTGGACGACCCTCGGCCCGGGCGATGTCGTGATGATGGGCGCCCCGCACTCGCAGGCCCCCGTCCACGCCGGTGAGACTGTCGAGATCGTCATCGGCGACCTGCGCCTGTCGACCCCAACGTCCTGAGGAGCGACGATGACCAACCTCGCCGTGGTGGCCCATGCCGCCGACGACCTCCGCGTCGAAGACATCGACGAACCGATCCCGGATGCCGACGAGGCCGTCGTCGCCGTCGCCTACGGCGGCGTCTGCGGGTCCGACCTGCACTACTGGCGTCACGGAGCGGCCGGCGCGTCGATCCTCCGCGGGCCGCTCGTGCTCGGGCACGAATTGTCCGGCACGGTCGTACGTGCCGCGGCCGACGGCAGCGGGCCGGCCGTCGGAACCCCGGTGGCCGTGCACCCGCTCACCCCCCGGGGTGACGGGGTGACGCCCTGGCCGGAGGATCGGCCCCAGCTCGCGCCGGCCTCGACCTACCTCGGCTCCGCCATGCACCTGCCGCACACCCAGGGCGGCTTCGCCGAGCGCGTGGCCCTGCCCTCGCGGATGCTGTTCCCTCTCCCTTCGGGCCTCGACCTGCGCGCGGCCGTCCTGGCGGAACCCGCCGCGGTCGCGTGGCACGCGGTGAGCCAGGCCGGAGCCGTCGCGGGACGCCGGGTCGCGGTGATCGGCGCGGGGCCCATCGGTCAACTCGCCGTCGCGGTCGCGCGCCACCGCGGCGCAGCCGAGGTGATATCCACCGATCTCCACGAGCTTCCGCGTTCGCTCGCGGAGGCGCGCGGCGCTCGGGCGCTTGATGCGCGCGACGACGAGGCGATCGCTCAGCTGCACGCCGACGTCGTGATCGAATCCAGCGGGACGGTGCCCGGCCTGGCATCCGCCATCGCCGCCGCCCGTCGCGGTGGCACCGTCGTCCTGCTGGGCCTGCAGGCCGCCGGGTCAGTGATGGCCCCGCTCGCGACCGCCATCACGCGCGAACTCACCCTGACCGGGTCGTTCCGCTTCGGCGACGAGTTCGCCGAGGTGATCGCGGCGCTCGCCGACGGCTCGCTCGACGTCGACGGCATCATCACGCACGTCGTCCCGGTCGCGGACGCCCTGTCGGCCTTCGCGACCGCCGCCGATTCGTCCGCGTCGTCGAAGGTCGCGCTCTCGTTCGGCTGACGGTCGAGCCGCGGGGCAGCGCTCCGTCGACGGTCAGCGCGATGAGGAGACGTGCGCCGAAAGAGGAACGTTCCGCCCTGTCGAGGGGCGCCGATCCGTGGAGCCCCGCGGCGGGGCGCCGAGGGTCAGTGCTTCTTGTAGCCCGCGTTGCGCCCCATCGAGAAGAGGGCGCCGACCGTGCCGACGAGGCCGATCGTGGCGATACCGCCGATGACCCAGAGCACGACGTGAGAGAAGAAGCCGCTGTCCATGATGATCCTCCGGGTCGGTGTGGCACATCGATCCTACCGTCGCGAGGTCCGTGCCCCTGCAGCGCCGGGGCGGTCAGGGATGGTCGCCGCCTCGCCGGCACCTGCGTCGCGTCACGCTGCGCGGACGTCCGACGCTGGCACGTCGCTCGGGTGTCCGACGCCGACGAGTCCGGTGAGGGGGCCTGGGCACGCGGGTCGGAGGGACGCGCGAGCGCTGGTAGACTTCCGGGGAACTTCGGCGAGGGATTGCCGCGCACCGCCCGGTGCACGTGGCATCCGTGATCGACGCAGTGATGCAGGCTCCCCGGCTTTCCTCACGCGCTCGCGTTCGAGTCGAATCCAGACCACACAGGTGCGGGCCATGTCCGCGCACAAGCTGCGGGCCGCGTGCCCGCGAGGAGAACATCATGTCGGAAGACAACAAGGTCGTCGCGGAATTGCGCGAGAACTTCGGCAAGGGCTTCGCCCGTCGCCTTCGCGCCGCGGGCAAGATCCCGGCCGTGATCTACGGTCACGGCACCGAGCCCCAGCACGTCGCGCTGCCCGGCCACCAGGTCGCGCTGCTCATTCGTCGCGCCAACGCGCTGCTCGACCTCGACATCGCCGGCAAGGGCCAGCTGGTGCTCGTGAAGGACGTGCAGAAGGACCCCGTGCGTCAGATCATCGAGCACATCGACCTCATCGTGGTGCGCAAGGGCGAGAAGGTCCAGGTCGACGTGCCCGTCACGGTCATCGGTGAGCCCTTCCCCGGTACCATCGCGAACCTCGAGAACACGACCGTGTCGCTCGAAGTCGAGGCCACCCACATCCCGCAGAACGTCGAGGTCTCGGTCGAGGGCGCCGAGGACGGCACGCAGATCACCGCTGCCGACCTGACGCTGCCCGCGGGCGCCACGCTCGTGACCGAGCCCGAGACCCTCATCGTGGGCGTCTCGGTCCCGCTCGACACGCTCGCCGCCGACGAGGAGATCGCCGAGGCCGACGCAGAGATCGCCGAGGAGCAGTCCGAAGAGGCCGAGGGCGACGACAAGTAATCCCGGGCGGGCTCCGGCCCGCCGATCACGAGGGGGCGCGACTCGCGCCCCCTCGTTCTTTTTCCGCGGCTCTCGCGGCCCGGCTCATGGCGTGCGGACCCGGTTCGCGTTTCGGGAAGGATGGATGCCATGGCAGACACCTGGCTCATCGTCGGTCTCGGCAACCCCGGCCCGCGGTACGAGGCGACCCGGCACAACGTCGGACAGATGGTGATGGACGAGCTCGCCGGCCGCCGGCGCGAGGCGTTCCGCGCGCACAAGGCCAACGCACGCGTCGTCGAAACCTGGCTCCGGCCGGGGTCCGCGAAGCTCGTCCTCGCCAAGCTCAACTGCTTCATGAACGTCTCCGGCGGCCCGGTCGCGGGGCTCGCCCGCTTCTACGGCGTCGAGGCGGATCACGTCGTCGTCGTCCACGACGAGCTCGATATCCCCTACGACACGATCAAGCTCAAGATCGGCGGCGGTCACGGCGGCCACAATGGCGTGCGCGACATCGCCAAGGCGCTCGGCACCGCGGACTTCCCGCGCGTGCGGGTGGGTATCGGTCGCCCCGTGGGCCGTCAGGATCCCGCCGACTGGGTGCTCGACCCCTTCGGCTCGACCGAGCGCCAGACGTTGCCGATCCTCGTGTCGGATGCCGCGGATGCCGTCGAGTTGCTCGTCGATGAGGGCTTGGTCTCGGCGCAGCAGCGATTCCACGCTCCCCGCGCCTGACGTCGCCCCCGGTAGACCGGAGACCCCGGCGCCCGTCGAGGGAGCCGAGCCCGAACCTTTCTCGCGATGGGGGTCCCTGAGCCCGTCGAGGGGACCGGTGTCCGCGCGACGGGTGGCACGCATCACCCAGTGCATCGGCACCGTCGGTCCACCCTTCTGCGCGCCCCTGGCGGCGACACGAAGAAAAGACCCCGGCCTCGAAAGGCCGGGGTCTTCACGTGGTCCGATGTCACATCATGGAGCCGACGCCCACCGCGGCACCGACGCCGAGGGCCGTGATGACGACGATACCGCCGAGCACGGCGATGACGATCGCAGCGATTCCCCACCCGCGGCCGCGGTTCTTCACCGCGGCGATGATGCCCTGGATGAAGCCCCAGAGACCCAGGATGCCGTAGACGACGAATGCCGCGACAGACAGCGCGGCCACCGCGATCGCCGACTGCTCGGCGCCGGGCGGCAGCGATTCCGGGTCGACCTGACCGGTCGAGGAGTCGACGTACTGACCGAGGCCCCCGGTCTGCACGCCCGCCACGAAGGCGAGGATCGCACCCACGAGGACTGCGAGGACAGAGGCGACGAATGCGATGATGCCGAGCTTCTTCGACACCGGCGCCCGGTGCTCGGGCGCATAGGCGGGAGCGGCGTAGCCACCCGGCGCGGCGTGCGGCTCGCTGCGCGTGGGGGGCGGGTTGTACGGCTCCGGCGGCGGCGGTGTGGTGCTCACGAGTTGCTCCCTTGGTCGTCGACGGGCAGGACACGCCTGCTCGGCGGATGACGGACACGACGCCCGTTGCCGCGAGTGTAGGCGAGCCCCGGGCGGGGACCCGAAGGGCTGGACGCGCCCCTTCTCGGCGCGGTATCGCACCCGAGGACGCCGGTCACACCGGGGTGAGCCCGCTCGCCATCGTCGCGATCCCCGCCACGAGGCCGACGGCGACGAGGCCCCCGAACACCAGGGGTCCCAGCACCGAGAGGACGATGGCCGTGATGCCCGCCCCGCGTCCCGATCCGACCGTGGTGGCGACGATGCCGAGCACGAGCGCGGTCACCCCCACGACGGTCCCCGCCCAGAACGAGATCTCTCCGACGAGCACCACGTCGCGCACCGGCGACAGCACACGCCAATCGAGGGTCGACGACGTGAGCGTCTCGAGCCCCGGCCCCGCACCCCGGGCGGTGCGGAATGCGGCGAAGCCTCCGACGGCAGATGCCAGGACGATGGCGACGATCGACGCCAGCAGCGCCCAGATGCCAAGGGGTCGGGCGCGGCGACGCGGCGGTGGGGGAGCGAGGAGGGTCCCGACCGGCGGAGCGACGTGCGGCGCGGCGAAGACCGGACCGTTCGGGACGCCGGGGCTGCTCATGCCGTCACTCTACGAGACGTCGTCGGTCAAGGTCGTGGGCACACACGGCCCGATGTCGGACCCCCCGCGTAGACTCTTTCGAGTGACAGTTCCCGGGATCGTTCGCGCCCTCGAGCAGGCTGAGTCCTACCGTGAGGCCGCTTCCTCGGCATCCGCCGACTTGTCTCTCTCCCTTGTCGACGGCCTCGACGCACCCGTGATCGCGGGGTTGATCGAGCGTCGCCGTGCGGCGGGCGGGCCCGGCGCGGTGTTGGTGATCGCCCCGACCGGGCGTCGTGCCGAGTCGTTGGGTCCGGCATTGGATGCCGTCCTCCCCGGCGCCCACGTGCTCCACTTCCCCGCGTGGGAGACCCTGCCGCACGAGCGCCTCAGCCCGAGCCCCGAGACGGTCGGCCGTCGCCTCGACGTGCTGCGCCGAATCGCTGCGTGGGACGGAGAGGTGCCGTTGGTCGTCACCGCATCCGTCCGCAGCGCCCTGCAGCCGCTCGCCCCCGGTCTCGGCGACGTCGAGCCGGTGCAGCTCGTCGTCGGCGGTCGCGGTCACCAGCTCGAGGCCGTGACGACGCGGCTGGTCGAGCTGGCCTATCACCGCGTCGACATGGTGTCGCGGCGCGGCGAGTTCGCCGTCCGCGGCGGCATCCTCGATGTCTTCCCGCCCGTGGCCGATCATCCGTACCGCGTGGAGTTCTTCGGCGATGAGGTCGACCAGATCCGTGCGTTCTCCGTCGCCGATCAGCGATCCCTCCCGGGCGAGGTCACCGACGTCACGCTTGTGCCCAGCCGTGAACTGCTGCTCAGCACCGAGGTGCGCGCCCGTGCCGCCGAGCTGCGCGACGCCTATCCGGGTCTTCGGCAACTGCTCGAGAAGATGGCCGAAGGAATCCCCGCTGAGGGCATGGAGTCGCTCATCCCCGTGCTGATCGACGACCTCATCACCCTTGTCGACTACCTGCCCGGGGGCAGCGCCGTCGCGCTCGTCGACCCCGAGCGCTCGCTCGCGCGGGCGACGACGCTCGGCGACACGAACCGCGAGTTCCTCGAGGCCGCGTGGTCGGCGGCGACCGCGGGAGCCGACACCCCGGTCGACCTCGACTCCGGTGATTTCGTGACGCTCGACGATCTGCACGAAAGGGCCACGGGACGCGGGGGCGTCTGGTGGGAGCTCAGCGCCTTCGACTCGGGCGCCGCGGATGCCGAAGACGAAGGTCTTGTCGTCGGCGACGATTCGGCGCACCGCGTCAAGGCCGACGCGGTGCCGTCCTTCCAGGGCAACGTCGAGGGAGCCACGGCGCACGTCGGTCAGTTGCTCGCCGACGGCTGGTCGGTGGTGGTCACGGCATCCGGACCCGGAATGGTCGATCGAGCCCGCGACGTGCTCGCCGAGCGCGGCATCGCGGCGCGCCGCGTCGACGACGTCCACGCGGCCCCCGAGCCCGGTGTCGCGCACGTGGTGTGTGCACCGTTGGAACGCGGGTTCCAGCTCACCGAGGCCAAGTTCGCCGTCATCACCGAGACCGAGTTCTACGGTCGGTCGGTCAGCGGTGACAACCGGGGGGTCAAGAAGCTCGCATCGCGGCGGCGCAACGTCGTCGATCCGATGCAGCTCAAGCCCGGCGACGTCGTCGTTCACGCCACGCACGGCATCGGCAAGTTCCTCGAGCTCACGCAGCGCGAGGTCTCCAGCGGCGGACGAAACGCGGTCAAGACCACGAAGGAGTACCTGGTCCTCGAATACGCCCCCGCGAAACGCGGGTACCCGGGCGACAAGCTCTACGTGCCCACCGACCAGCTCGACCTGCTGTCGAAGTACGTCGGCGGAGAAGCGCCCACCCTGTCGAAGATGGGCGGGAGCGACTGGGCGGCGGCCAAGGGCCGCGCGCGCAAGGCGGTCCGCGACATCGCGGTCGAGCTGGTGAAACTGTATTCGGCGCGCATGGCGTCGAAGGGCTACGCCTTCGGGCCCGACACCCCCTGGCAGCGGGAACTCGAAGAGGCCTTCCCCTTCGCAGAGACCCTCGATCAGCTGCAGACGATCGACGAGGTCAAGGCCGACATGGAGAAGCCGATCCCGATGGATCGGCTCCTCTCGGGAGACGTCGGTTTCGGCAAGACCGAGGTCGCCGTGCGCGCCGCGTTCAAGGCCATCCAGGAGGGCAAGCAGGTCGCCATGCTGGTGCCGACGACACTGTTGGTCAAACAGCACCTCGAGACGTTCGCCGAGCGGTATGCGGGTTTCCCCGTCACGGTGCGTCCGCTCTCGCGCTTCCAGTCCGACAAAGAGGCGAAGGCGACCCTGGCGGGCCTCACCGACGGCACCGTCGACATGGTCATCGGTACTCACCGCATCCTCACCGAGAAGGTGATCTTCAAAGACCTCGGGCTGATGATCATCGACGAGGAGCAGCGTTTCGGCGTCGAGCACAAGGACGCATTGAAGAAGCTCAAGACGAATGTCGACATCCTCGCGATGAGCGCGACTCCCATCCCGCGCACGCTCGAGATGGCGGTCACCGGCATCCGTGAGATGTCGACGCTGGCGACTCCGCCTGAGGATCGGCATCCGATCCTCTCGTACGTCGGACCCCGCAATGACAAGCAGATCGCCGCGGCGATCCGGCGCGAGCTGCTGCGCGAGGGCCAGGTGTTCTACGTGCACAACCGCGTCTCGTCGATCCAGCGCGTCGCTGCGCACCTCGCTGAGCTGGTCCCCGAGGCGCGGATCGTGGTCGCTCACGGACAGATGGGCGAGCACGCCCTCGAGCGAGTCGTCGACGACTTCTGGGAGCGTCGAGCGGATGTGCTCGTGTCGACGACCATCATCGAGACGGGCCTCGACATCTCCAACTCGAACACGATCATCATCGACCGCGCCGACAAGTACGGCCTGTCGCAGCTGCATCAGCTGCGCGGTCGCGTGGGCCGCGGGCGCGACAGGGCCTACGCGTACTTCCTGTACGACGAGATGAAGCCCCTCTCCGAAACGGCGGCCGACCGCCTCGAAACGATCGCCGTCAACAACGAACTCGGCAGCGGTATGCAGGTGGCGCTGAAAGACCTCGAGCTGCGCGGGGCCGGCAACCTGCTGGGCGCAGAGCAGGCCGGGCACATCGCCGGCGTCGGTTTCGACCTGTATCTGCGCATGATCGGTGAGGCCGTGTCGACCTTCCGTGGCGAAGACGTCGACGGCCCCAGCGAACTGCGGCTGGAGTTGCCCGTCGACGCACGCCTGCCCGAGTTCTATATCGACAGCGAGCGCCTGCGCCTCGAGGCCTACCAGAAGCTCTCGGCGGCGGCATCGGCTGGCGCGAAGGACGACGCCATCGACCTCGTGATCGAGGAGCTCCGAGACCGATACGGCGAACCACCTGCCGAGGTCGAGGGACTCATCGCGGTCGCGCGTCTGCGCCGCCGAGCTGCGCAAGCGGGACTCGCCGACGTGGTGGCGATGGGATCGAACCTGCGCATCGCCCCCGCTCACCTCGCCGAGTCCATGCGCGTGCGCCTGCAGCGCCTGTACCCGAAGGCGAAGCTCGTCGCGGGCGGGGATGCCATGGTGGTGCCGCTCCCGCAAGACGCCGACGACGCGAACCTGATTGCGTGGGTGCGTCAGATCCTGGATGCCCTGTGGCCGTTGCCCGTGGAGAAGTCCGCGGAAGCGGCGAACGCCTGAGCTCGAGTCCTCCCGGAGGACGGTCGCTCCGCGGGCCCGATCGACCTCCGTGTCGGTCGGGCCCGCTCGCTTTCTTCGGCGTCATTCCGGCAGCGCGGTCCGCGACACGCCCGGGGAGGGCGTGGATTCGACGGAGTGGTGGTTCACGCGTAAATTATTCCTTGTTCGCCCCACAGGGGAGAGCGGAGCGGCCGAAGGGCCCCTGTTTCCTCTCACGTGGTGAACCGCCCAAGATCTCACCGAATGGTGTATGGTTTTGGTTCTGGTCGTTCGGCCGGTTCCCGAGGTCGATCTCTTCGTGAGGTCCCACTGCGGAACTGTGTGCTGAGTGGCTGGTCAATTGATGTGAACTGCCTCATGGGTTGGTCGGAAGACTGTTTCTGTGGGTGCGTCCGTTCCTTGAGAACTCAACAGCGTGCACTTGTCAAATGCCAATTTTATTCCTCGTCGGTCTTCGGACTGGTGAGAATTCCTTTGGATCAAAGACCAGCCCTTCCGGGGGTTGGCATTATGGATTCGTCAGTAATGATGTTTTCTCTTTGGTCAGTTTCGAACTCGCTGCGGCATCGTTTTCCCGGTGTTGTGGTTTTTTTCTTTTACGGAGAGTTTGATCCTGGCTCAGGATGAACGCTGGCGGCGTGCTTAACACATGCAAGTCGAACGGTGAAGCCAAGCTTGCTTGGTGGATCAGTGGCGAACGGGTGAGTAACACGTGAGCAACCTGCCCTGGACTCTGGGATAAGCGCTGGAAACGGTGTCTAATACTGGATATGAGCCTCTATCGCATGGTGGGGGTTGGAAAGATTTTTTGGTCTGGGATGGGCTCGCGGCCTATCAGCTTGTTGGTGAGGTAATGGCTCACCAAGGCGTCGACGGGTAGCCGGCCTGAGAGGGTGACCGGCCACACTGGGACTGAGACACGGCCCAGACTCCTACGGGAGGCAGCAGTGGGGAATATTGCACAATGGGCGGAAGCCTGATGCAGCAACGCCGCGTGAGGGATGACGGCCTTCGGGTTGTAAACCTCTTTTAGCAGGGAAGAAGCGAAAGTGACGGTACCTGCAGAAAAAGCGCCGGCTAACTACGTGCCAGCAGCCGCGGTAATACGTAGGGCGCAAGCGTTATCCGGAATTATTGGGCGTAAAGAGCTCGTAGGCGGTTTGTCGCGTCTGCTGTGAAATCCCGAGGCTCAACCTCGGGTCTGCAGTGGGTACGGGCAGACTAGAGTGCGGTAGGGGAGATTGGAATTCCTGGTGTAGCGGTGGAATGCGCAGATATCAGGAGGAACACCGATGGCGAAGGCAGATCTCTGGGCCGTAACTGACGCTGAGGAGCGAAAGGGTGGGGAGCAAACAGGCTTAGATACCCTGGTAGTCCACCCCGTAAACGTTGGGAACTAGTTGTGGGGACCATTCCACGGTTTCCGTGACGCAGCTAACGCATTAAGTTCCCCGCCTGGGGAGTACGGCCGCAAGGCTAAAACTCAAAGGAATTGACGGGGACCCGCACAAGCGGCGGAGCATGCGGATTAATTCGATGCAACGCGAAGAACCTTACCAAGGCTTGACATACACCAGAACACCGTAGAAATACGGGACTCTTTGGACACTGGTGAACAGGTGGTGCATGGTTGTCGTCAGCTCGTGTCGTGAGATGTTGGGTTAAGTCCCGCAACGAGCGCAACCCTCGTTCTATGTTGCCAGCACGTAATGGTGGGAACTCATGGGATACTGCCGGGGTCAACTCGGAGGAAGGTGGGGATGACGTCAAATCATCATGCCCCTTATGTCTTGGGCTTCACGCATGCTACAATGGCCGGTACAAAGGGCTGCAATACCGTGAGGTGGAGCGAATCCCAAAAAGCCGGTCCCAGTTCGGATTGAGGTCTGCAACTCGACCTCATGAAGTCGGAGTCGCTAGTAATCGCAGATCAGCAACGCTGCGGTGAATACGTTCCCGGGTCTTGTACACACCGCCCGTCAAGTCATGAAAGTCGGTAACACCTGAAGCCGGTGGCCCAACCCTTGTGGAGGGAGCCGTCGAAGGTGGGATCGGTAATTAGGACTAAGTCGTAACAAGGTAGCCGTACCGGAAGGTGCGGCTGGATCACCTCCTTTCTAAGGAGCATCTGGCATCAGCGGGCTTCGGCTTGGTGGTGTCCAGGCGCCGGATCAGACCGTTCGTGTCTGCCGGTAGCTCATGGGTGGAACATTTGACTTGGTGCTCATTTTGATGGTTTTGGATCTAGTACGCAGCTTGCTGTGGGAACGGTTCGGGGTCGGAGGGGTGGGTACATGCACGCTGTTGGGTCCTGAGGGGCCGGGCGCTGATCGCGTCAGTCTTTGGGCTGGGTGGTTGGTGGCTGTTCCTCTGGGCCTTCTTTGGCTTCACCGGTTGGTGGGGTGGGAGGGGGTTCCGCCCGTACTTTGAGAACTACACAGTGGACGCGAGCATCTTCGACATGATCCTTCGGGATGGTGTCGTGAAGATGATCTTAAAGATCATTAGTCAATTTTTTGACGATTCAACTCATGTGATTTCAAGTCTTTAAGAGCAAACGGTGGATGCCTTGGCATCTGGAGCCGAAGAAGGACGTAGCAATCTGCGATAAGCCTCGGGGAACTGATAAGCGAGTTTTGATCCGAGGGTGTCCGAATGGGGAAACCCCGCCAGGGCGCGTGCGTGCCTGGTGACTCCCGCCTGAATATATAGGGCGGGTAGAGGGAACGTGGGGAAGTGAAACATCTCAGTACCCACAGGAAGAGAAAGCAAAAGCGATTCCGTGAGTAGTGGCGAGCGAAACCGGAAGAGGCTAAACCTAGCGTGTGTGATAGCCGGCAGGTGTTGCACGTTGGGGGTTGTGGGACTTTTCTGATTGTTCTGCCGAGCAGTCGACGTGACAAGAGGGTATAGACGAACGGTTTTGAACGGCCGGTCATAGAGGGTGCGAACCCCGTAGTCGAAATGCCTGTTCTTGGCGTGAAAAGTATCCCAAGTAGCACGGGGCCCGAGAAATCCCGTGTGAATCTGTCAGGACCACCTGATAAGCCTAAATACTCCCAGATGACCGATAGCGGACAAGTACCGTGAGGGAAAGGTGAAAAGTACCCCGGGAGGGGAGTGAAATAGTACCTGAAACCGTTTGCTTACAAACCGTTGGAGCCTCCTTAGTAGGGGTGACAGCGTGCCTTTTGAAGAATGAGCCTGCGAGTTAGCGATACGTGGCGAGGTTAACCCGAGTGGGGTAGCCGTAGCGAAAGCGAGTCTGAATAGGGCGATTCAGTCGCGTGTCCTAGACCCGAAGCGAAGTGATCTATCCATGGCCAGGTTGAAGCGACGGTAAGACGTCGTGGAGGACCGAACCCACTTAGGTTGAAAACTGAGGGGATGAGCTGTGGATAGGGGTGAAAGGCCAATCAAACTTCGTGATAGCTGGTTCTCTCCGAAATGCATTTAGGTGCAGCGTTGCGTGTTTCTTGCCGGAGGTAGAGCTACTGGATGGCCGATGGGCCCTACAAGGTTACTGACGTCAGCCAAACTCCGAATGCCGGTAAGTGAGAGCGCAGCAGTGAGACTGTGGGGGATAAGCTTCATAGTCGAGAGGGAAACAACCCAGACCACCAACTAAGGTCCCTAAGCGCGTGCTAAGTGGGAAAGGATGTGGAGTTGCTTTGACAACCAGGAGGTTGGCTTAGAAGCAGCCACCCTTGAAAGAGTGCGTAATAGCTCACTGGTCAAGTGATTCCGCGCCGACAATGTAACGGGGCTCAAGCACGCCACCGAAGTTGTGGCATTGACATTTTTGGTAGGCCTTCGTGGTCCAGCCGTGTTGATGGGTAGGAGAGCGTCGTGTGGCGAGTGAAGCGGCGGGGTGACCCAGCCGTGGACGCTACACGAGTGAGAATGCAGGCATGAGTAGCGAAAGACGTGTGAGAAACACGTCCTCCGAAAGACCAAGGGTTCCAGGGTCAAGCTAATCTTCCCTGGGTAAGTCGGGACCTAAGGCGAGGCCGACAGGCGTAGTCGATGGACAACGGGTTGATATTCCCGTACCGGCGAAGAACCGCCCAAGCTAATCCAGTGGTGCTAAGAGTCCTAACCAGGAATGGATGGATCCCTTCGGGGTGAAGCCGTCTTGGCGAACGCTCGACCCCATGCTGGTGCGGTTAGCGTATTAACAGGTGTGACGCAGGAAGGTAGCCCAAGCCAGGCGATGGTAGTCCTGGTGCAAGTGCGTAGGCCGACTCTTAGGCAAATCCGGGAGTCATGAAGGCTGAGACACGATGCGGATAAAAAGTGGGTGATCCTATGCTGCCGAGAAAAGCATCGACGCGAGGTTCAAGCCGCCCGTACCCCAAACCGACTCAGGTGGTCAGGTAGAGAATACCAAGGAGATCGAGAGAATCGTGGTTAAGGAACTCGGCAAAATGCCCCCGTAACTTCGGGAGAAGGGGGGCCATCCACTTATTAGGACTTGCTCCGAAAGGGTGTGGTGGCCGCAGAGACTAGTGGGTAGCGACTGTTTACTAAAAACACAGGTCCGTGCCAAGTCGCAAGACGATGTATACGGACTGACGCCTGCCCGGTGCTGGAAGGTTAAGAGGACCGGTTAGCCGCAAGGCGAAGCTGAGAATTTAAGCCCCAGTAAACGGCGGTGGTAACTATAACCATCCTAAGGTAGCGAAATTCCTTGTCGGGTAAGTTCCGACCTGCACGAATGGCGTAACGACTTCCCAACTGTCTCAACCGCGAACTCGGCGAAATTGCATTACGAGTAAAGATGCTCGTTACGCGCAGCAGGACGGAAAGACCCCGTGACCTTTACTACAGCTTGGTATTGGTGTTCGGTGTGGCTTGTGTAGGATAGGTGGGAGACGGTGAAGCATTCACGCCAGTGAGTGTGGAGTCATTGTTGAAATACCACTCTGGTCACTCTGGATATCTAACTTAGGACCGTGATCCGGTTCAGGGACAGTGCCTGGTGGGTAGTTTAACTGGGGCGGTTGCCTCCCAAAATGTAACGGAGGCGCCCAAAGGTTCCCTCAACCTGGTTGGCAATCAGGTGGCGAGTGTAAGTGCACAAGGGAGCTTGACTGTGAGACTGACAGGTCGAGCAGGGACGAAAGTCGGGACTAGTGATCCGGCAGTGGCTTGTGGAAGCGCTGTCGCTCAACGGATAAAAGGTACCTCGGGGATAACAGGCTGATCTTGCCCAAGAGTCCATATCGACGGCATGGTTTGGCACCTCGATGTCGGCTCGTCGCATCCTGGGGCTGGAGTAGGTCCCAAGGGTTGGGCTGTTCGCCCATTAAAGCGGTACGCGAGCTGGGTTTAGAACGTCGTGAGACAGTTCGGTCCCTATCCGCTGCGCGCGTAGGAAGTTTGAGAGGATCTGACCCTAGTACGAGAGGACCGGGTTGGACGAACCTCTGGTGTGTCAGTTGTTCCGCCAGGAGCACCGCTGATTAGCTACGTTCGGGATGGATAACCGCTGAAAGCATCTAAGCGGGAAGCCGGCCTCAAGATGAGACTTCCATACCCTTAGGGGTGAGAGGCTCCCAGCCAGACTACTGGGTTGATAGGCCGGATGTGGAAGCGTAGTAATACGTGAAGCTGACCGGTACTAATAAGCCGATGACTTGATAACACACCGTTTTTGGTGCTTGCGTCCACTGAGTGGTTCTCGATGTACGGTCGAGAACAACAACAATGAAATATCGTTGTTGGTTTACGGAACATCAATAGTGTTTCGGCGGCCATAGCGAGAGGGAAACGCCCGGTCACATTCCGAACCCGGAAGCTAAGCCTCTCAGCGCCGATGGTACTGCAGGGGGGACCCTGTGGGAGAGTAGGACACCGCCGGACTTCCTTTAAGCCGAAATGGCCACCCAACGCTGGGTGGCCATTTCGCATTTCACCACCCACGCACCACCACGCGCTGGTACGTGATCCCCCAACCGGGGACCACGCACCAGCGCTTCGTCGTACCCGGTGCACGTCGCGGTCGCTCGGACGGAAGGGTCGGCGCTACGCTGACCGCATCGATGGGAAGGACGCGGCCATGCGATTCAGTCACCTCGGGGCCGATCCCCGCATTCATCCGGATGCCGTTGTGGCGCCCACAGCCGTCATCAGCGGCGACGTGACCATCGGGGCCGGGTGCCAGGTCCTGCACGGCGCTGTTCTCACCGCCGAGGGCAGCCCGGTGGTGCTGGGGGAGAACACCATCGTGATGGAGAATGCTCTGATCCGGGCCAGCGCCACCCACGCCGTGCACATCGGGCCGCACACCCTGATCGGTCCGATGGCAAGCGTCGCGGGCGCCGACGTCGGCGCCGAGGTCTTCCTCGCCACTGGCACCCGTATCTTCAACGGAGCCGAGATCGGAGATCGCAGCGAGGTCCGCATCAATGCGGTCGTCCACCTACGCACCGTGTTGCCCGCCGAGACCATCGTCCCGATCTCCTGGGTCGCAGTCGGCGATCCGCTGCTCATCCTCCCACCCGACCGTCACGAGGAGATCTGGGCTGCGCAGAAGGAGCTCGACTTCCCGGGTTATGTCTTCGGGCTCGACCGCGAGACGCCTGACCTGATGGTGCAGCTCACCGAGCGCTACGGCCGGAGCCTCTCCCGCCACGCCTCAGACGTCCGACTGGACTGAGACGTCGACCCGACGGTCGTGCCCCTCGCCGCGCGGGAACGGTGGCGCGCCGTCACCCGTTCTGGGGGCGCCGGCGCGTCACGGGATCGGGTTGGGCTCAGCCGGTGTTCTGCAGACCCGCAGCCACGCCACTCACCGACAACAGCAGGAGGCGCTGCTGCTCGGCATCCGGGATCTCCGACTCGGGCGAGGCATCGCGCAGGGCGCGGAGCGCCCGCAGCTGCAGCAGTGACAGGGCGTCGACGTAGGGGCTGCGCATCTTCACGGCGCGCTGCAGAACGGGCTTGTTTCCGAGCAGATCGCCGCCGGTGATGCGCTCGACCCAAGAGCGGGTGAGCAGCATCTCGTCCATGACGAGCTGAGCGAGGTCGTCGCGGTCGCCGAGCGCGAGGTAGCGGCGGGCGATGCGCTCGTCGGCCTTCGCCAGGCTCATTGCGACGTTGTCGATCATCGTGCGGAACAGCGGCCACTGCTCGTAGGCCTCACGGAGACGCTGCTCATCGTCGACGGCGTCGAGTGCCGTGCCGAGACCGAACCATCCCGCGAGGTTGATGCGCGCCTGCGTCCACGAGAACACCCACGGGATCGCTCGGAGGTCTTCGAGCGACTCCACTGACAGACCTCGGCGTGCGGGGCGCGAGCCGAGGGCGAGGTGGCCGAGCTCCTCCATCGGAGTGACCGTGGCGAACCACGGCGCAAAGCCGGGCGCCTTCACCAGGGCGAAGAAACGCTCGCGCGAGGCGATGTCCATGATGCGAGCGACGTCGGCGAAGGCATCGGCCGCTCCCCGGTTGCGCCGCTCGATCGAGGGAGAGGATGCCGTGAGCACCGCAGCCGCGACCTGGTCGATGTGGCGCATTGCGATGTCGGGGTCGCCGTAGCGAGCGAAGATCACCTCGCCCTGTTCGGTGAGCTTGAACCGACCATCGACCGAGTGGGGCGGCTGGGCCAGGATGGCCGAGTTGGCGGGTCCGCCGCCTCGACCGAGCGCGCCACCGCGGCCGTGGAAGAGCGTCAACTCGATGCCCTCGGCTGCAGCCCAGGTCGAGATCTGCGCCTGAGCCTCGTAGAGAGCGAGGTTCGCAGCGACGGGGCCGACGTCTTTCGACGAGTCGGAGTAGCCGAGCATGACCTCGAGGCGACGGCCGGTGGCATCCAGTCGGCTGACGAACGAGGGGTGCGTCACGATCTCGGCGAGGATGCCGGGAGCCGCCTGCAGGTCGGCGAACGTCTCGAACAACGGGATGACGTCGAGCACGGGGAGCGCCTCGCCCGGGCCCATCGCGTTCGAGGCGAGTTCGTGCACGTTCGCGAGGTCTTCGGCGGACTGCGTGAACGAGACGATGTAGCGGCCGGAGGCGCGGGGTCCGAAGCGCTCTTGTACGTAAGCGATGGAGCGGAAGACCTCAAGCACCTCGTCGGTCAATTCGCTGCGCTGACCGCCGACGCGAAGCTCTTCGAGCACCTTGCGGTGTACCGCCGAGTGCTGGCGGACCTCGAGCTCGGTGAGGTGGAAGCCGTACGTCTCGACCTGCCACACCAGTCTCTGCAGCGCACCGTAGGCCTGCCGCGCGGCGCCGGCGGTGACGAGCGACTCTTGCACGGTTCGCAGATCGGCGAGCAGGTGCTCGGGGTCGCGGTACGCCAGGTCGGCGTTGCGGGTGCGGGTCGCGGCGATCTTCCGAGCCAGCAGCAGCAGGATCCGGCGGTGCGGCTCCTCGGGGGAGCGCTCGGCGATCTCCGTCGCAGCATCTTCGTCGGCGGCACGCAGGCGGTGCCACAGAGCGACGAGGGCGTCGCTGGGCGGGGTGGTGCCGGCATCCAGAGTCAGACCTCGCCCCACGCGGAGCGCGGTGCGCTCCAGGCCGAGGAGCACGTGTTCGCTCGCGATCGAGGCGGCCTTGCGGGTCACGGACGCCGTGACGAACGGGTTGCCGTCACGGTCTCCACCGACCCAGGAACCGACGCGGACGAACGGCTTCACGATAGGCGCGCGGGATCCCGCGTTCTCGCCCTGGAGGATGTCGTCGATTCGGCGATAGACGTGCGGCACAGCGGTGTACAACGTCTCGTCGAACACGGCCATGACCGAGCGCACCTCGTCGACGGGAGACGGCTTCTCGCGGCGGAGGGGAGCGGTGCGCCAGAGCGTGTCGATCTCCTCCAGCATGCGGCGCTCGGTGCGACGCGTCTCGGCCGCGTTCTCACCCGCGGCGTCGCGTTCGCCGAGGAGTTCCGACAAACGACGGATGCTCGTCGAGATCGCTCGGCGCCGGGCCTCGGTGGGGTGCGCCGTGAAGACGGGGTGGAAGCGCAGGGCCTGGAGTCGCGCGAGGGCGGTCTCTTCGCCGACCTCGCTCGACAGCCTCTCGAAGGCGCTGGCGATCGTGTCGGGGATGCCGCTGCGCGACGGCTGATCACCGCGCTCGCGCAGGACGCGCACGCGCTGATGCTCTTCGACGAGGTTGACGAGGTGGAAGTACGCCGTGAAGGCACGGGCGACTTCGTCGGCCCGCTCGATGGAGAAGTCGTCGGCGATGGCCGCGGCTCGCTCGAACGCGGCGGACGTCTCGTCGGTGTAGGCCTGGATCGTCGCTGTACGAAGTCGTTCGACGTCGTCGTACAGTCCGGGGGAGCCGCTCTCCCGAAGGACACGGCCCAGCAACGATCCGAGCAGGCGCACGTCGGCACGCATCTGTTCGGGGAGCTCTTGGCCGGCTTCGAAGCGGCCCACGAGGTCGATGGCCTCGGTCGGGGTCAGATCACGCACACGGCCAAGATTATCTGCGTCGCGTTGCGCGCAGATGACACGTCGACGCGGTGGTACCGGTCGACAGCGTGTGGAGAAGCCGTCGCGACGACTCGGCGGCGCGCCACGTGACGGAGATTCTCCGGCCTGGGGGCAGCATCATGGCCGATGTGAGGTCGCGCGCGGAGCGTCGTGCGAACTTTTCCTGCGCCCGGGGGTGGGTGCGCCCGTCGGCGTCGAGACGCACGAAGACTTGTCGAGCGGGAGAAACCCGCGAGCCGCCCAGCGGAGATCCGCTCGGAACGTTGCGCCCGCGGGCACCGCGACGTCCCGCGCGGGAAGGCCCCGGTGTCCGGGGATCCGTGGGATCCGTCTCGGCTCGACCGGAGGAGCGGCGGGCGGGGCATACTCAGGGGAGCGTTTCCCGCGGAACCGGTGGATGCCGGGCGCCACGGGTCGCGGAAGGAGATCCCGTGAGCGTCGACGCCCTGCGCGAGGCCGCCGAGACGATGCACGCCGTGCGCGAGCGGTGCGTGTGGACGCAGCAGATCGACCATCGCGACCTCGTGCCCTACCTCGTCGAGGAGAGCGCCGAGGTGATCGACGCGGTGGAGGCGGGCACCCGCGCCGACCTGCGCGAAGAGCTGGGCGACCTGCTCTGGCAGGTGCTGTTCCACGCCGAGATCGCCGCGGGCGATCCCGACGATCCGTTCGACATCGACGATGTGGCGCGTGGCCTCACCGAGAAGATGGTGCGGCGTCATCCCCACGTGTTCGCGGATGCCGTGGCATCCACTCCCGAAGAGGTCCTCGTGCACTGGGACGCGGCGAAGGCCGCTGAGAAGCGTGCGCGCACGAGCGTCCTGGACGGGGTCAGCGACCACATGCCCTCGCTGGCGCTGGCGCAGAAGATGCTGGGCAAGGCGGCGCAGACCGGGGTGCCCGCCCCGTCGCATCGGCTCGCGGATCCCGAGACCGAGACGGAGCTGGGCGACGCGCTGCTGATGCTGGTGCACCTGGGACGCACCCGCGGGTGGGATGCCGAACGCGCCCTGCGCGAGCGCCTCCGCACGCTGCGCACCGAGGTGCAGACCGCAGAGCGGTACCCCGGAACACCGGCGGGCTGAGCGGGTCCTCACGCGAGATCACTCCCTCGGCGCGGGGGCGCACGACGAGCATGCGTGACGGGCGATCAGCCGTCGACCTCGAGCCAGGCAAGCGTCAGCCGCCCCCGCATCCGGACCTGCCGCCCGGGCCTGGAACAATGGGACTGTGGCATCTGTGAACCCGCCGCGCGGCATGCGCGACTTCCTCCCCGCTGACAAGGCCCGTCGCGAGCGCGTGCTCGCCGTCATCCGCGAGCGGTACCGCGCGCACGGGTTCGACGAGATCGAGACCCCCGTCATGGAGGACTACGACCGCCTCCACGCCGGTATCGGCGGCGACAACGAGAAACTGTCGTTCAGCATCCTGAAGCGCGGGATGGATGCCGAGGGCATCCGCGCCGCGGCAGACGACCCGGCTGCCCTCGCCGACCTGGGCCTGCGCTACGACCTCACCGTTCCGCTCGCCCGCTTCTACGCGACGAACCGCGCGCAGCTGCCGACGGTGTTCCGCGCGATCCAGATGGCGCCGGTGTGGCGCGCCGAGCGTCCGCAGAAGGGGCGCTACCGCCAGTTCCTCCAGTGCGACATCGACGTCATCGGCGACGCCACCGCCCGCGCCGAGGCCGAGCTCATGATCGCGAGTCTCGACGTGCTCGACGCTCTGGGGCTCACGGGCGGCTCGATCCGCGTGAACGACCGCCGCGTGCTCGACGCGATGCTCGACGTGTTCGGTTTCGCCCCCGAGGAGCGTCCCGGCGTTCTGATCACGATCGACAAGCTCGACAAGGTCGGGCCCTCGGGCGTCGTCGCCGAGCTCCGCGGACGGGGAGCCGACGAGGGCGCCGTCGATGCTCTCTCCGCCTACCTCGACCGGCCGGCGGCATCTCCGACGTTCGACGAGGTCGGGATTCGTGCGGCCCTTCCCGACGGTATCCCCGACGAGGTCATCACCCACCTCGTGGCCCTGGGCGACACCGTCGCCGCCGCCCGAGGTGCCGATGCGCCGCTGGTTTTCGACCCGTTCCTCGTGCGCGGGATGGGTTACTACACCGGCACCATCTTCGAACTGGCGCACCCGAGCGTCGACTACTCGCTCGGCGGCGGAGGACGCTACGACGGCATGATCGGTCGCTTCCTCGGCCAGCAGGTCCCGGCCGTGGGGTTCTCGATCGGCTTCGAACGCATCGTCGACCTGCTGCCCGACACCGACGCCGAGGGAGAGCGCTCGGTCGTGCTCGTGCACGATCGCGACGTCGCCCTCGCCCCGCTGCTCGCGATGAAGGCGCACCTCGTCGCCGAGGGCGCACGCGTGCGCATCGAGCAGCGGGTGAAGAACATGAAGGCGCTGCTCGAGCGGTCCGCGGCCGACGGCTACACGTCGTTCGCCTCCGTCGACACCGAGACGACCGCCGACACGCTCGAGTTCAAGTCGCTCGCCTGATCCGCGCGGAGGTGCGCCCGTCTCACGGCGACACCGACTCCCCGCGTGGCAGCATCCGAGGGCCGATATCCGCCAGGCCGCCGCTCGCTCGGCGAAGGGAGCGGAGCCTCGACACGGGTCCCCTCACGCCACCGCGCTGATCAACGCCTCCTCGGGGCTCTCGGCGGTGAGACGCTCCAGACGCCCCGCGGTCGCGGCATCCCGGGGCGAGAACCACACGACGCGTGAGCCGAGGCCGTCGTCGATCCACAGGCTCGACATCTCGAGGTGCAACTCGCCGACGCGGGCGTGCACGAGGTGCTTGGTGGCGTTCCGCTCCCCGCCGACGTCGCCGAGGCGCCACAGCTCCCGGAACCGCGGGGACTCCTCTTCGAGATCGGCGATGAACCGCTGCCACGCGGGTTCTTCATGGTGGCGCCCGTACGCCGATCGCAGACGCGCGGCGATGCGCCGCTGCGCGTGATCGAGGTCGGCATGCGACCGCTGCCAATCGGAATCGGTGAACAGCAGCACGGCGCAGTTCCGGCGCTCGGCGGCGATGTCGTCGAGGTCGTCGAAGAGGTAACGGTAGGCGCGGTTGTAGGCACGGATGTCGAAGCGCGCGGTCTGTACCGCGGCCGGGTACGGCAGGAGCTTCTCGAGCAGGTCGAGATGGGTCGCCCCGACGCAGAGTCGCGCTTCGCGGTCGGGGACCGGGAGGTCGGCGAGGGCGAAGAGGTGGTCGCGCTCGTCATCGCTCAATCGCAGGGCTCGCGCGATGGCGGTGACGACCTGGGCGGACGCGGCGATGGGGCGACCCTGCTCGAGCCAGGTGTACCACGTGAGTCCGACGCCGGCGAGTTGTGCGACTTCTTCGCGGCGGAGGCCCGTCACGCGGCGACGCGTACCCTCGGGGAGGCCGACGTCGGCGGGGCGGAGGCGGGCGCGGCGGCTGCGCAGGAACGCGGCGAACTCCACGCGGGCGTCATCGGATCGCGTCATGGCGTCCCTCTCTCTCGCGGCGATCGTAGATCGCCGGCTCGGCGTGCGTGCGGCCTGAGGGGAGTGCTCCCACTACCAGGATGAGCGCACTCCTGGTACCAGGATGCCGCGGTCTCCATGCTGGCACCATGACGACTTCCGCCCACCCCGCCACCGGGAGCGCGCCGGTGCCGATCCGCCCCGACCTCGCCGAAGGCGTACCGACGTGGCGCTATCTGGGATTCCTCCTCGGACCGGGCGTGGGAACGTTCGCCTTCAATGCGGTGACGGTGATCCTCCCGACGCTCCGCGAGCGCTTCGGCGCCGACGACATCTCGCTCGAACTGGTCATCGCCGGCTACGGCATCCCGTTCGCCGTGCTGCTGATCCTCGGCGGGCGACTCGGCGACCGGTTCGGCCGCCACCGCCTCTACACCCTCGGGATGGGGCTGTTCCTCGTCTCGGCCATCGCGTGCGCCCTCGCTCCTTCGATCGACACCCTCATCGTCGCGCGCGTGATCCAGGGCGTGGGCGCAGCCCTCTGCACCCCTCAGGTGCTCGCGACCATCCAGGCCACCTCGCGGGGACCGGCCCGTACCCGCGCGATCGCCGCGTTCGGCGCGAGCGGAGGAATCGGCGCCGCGGTCGGTCAGGTCGCCGGCGGCGCCCTCGCCGCCCTCTCATTCGGCCCCGTCGAGGGATGGCGAGCGGTGTTCGTGGTGGTGGCGTTCGTCGCCGGCGCGGCGATCGCCCTGGCGCCTCTGGCCCCGAGCTCCCGGGCTCATGAGGTCGTTGCCATCGACCTGATCGGGACCGTGGCGCTCGCCCTCGGAATCCTCGCCGCCTCCGTCGCGCTGACCTTCGGACCCGTGTGGAACTGGTCATGGCCGGTGGCCGTAGCGCTCGTCGTCGCCGCAGGCGCGCTGTGGTCGATGTGGAAGCACCAGGATGCCGTCGAGCGCTCTGGCCGCGTCCCCCTGCTGCCGCCCAGCGTCCTGCGCCTGCGGCCCCTGCAACTCGGGCTGATCGCAGCGGGGCTCTTCTTCGCGGGATACTCCGCGCTGCTGTACGTCTTCCCGCGAGCCGTCGAGGCCGGGGGTCTCACTTCCTTCGAGGCGGGGATGGCACTGCTGCCCTTCGCCGTGGTCTTCGCCGGAGTCTCGCTCGCGGTGGCCCGCATCCAGAGCCGTCTCGGCGACTCGACGCTCGTGCTCGGGGTCGCGCTTCAGATCGTCGCGCTCGTGGCGATGGCCGCGATCCTCGTCGCGGCGTGGGGGAGCGGAATCGGCCTCTGGCTGCAGCCGGCCCTGCTGGTGCTCGGAGCGGGACAGGCGCTGATCTTCTCGCCCCTCACCCAGCTCGTCGTGCGCGAGGTGCCGGTGGAGGCGGCCGGGCTCTCCGGAGGCATGTTCAGCACTGCACAGCAGATCGCGCTGTCGTTCGGGGTGATCGTGATCGGCGGGGTGGTGAGCTTCAGCGGGGTGGCCGGCCGAGAGGAGCTCCTCGCGGGGCTCGCCCTCGACCTCGTGCTCGCCGTCGCCGTGCTCGTGCTGGCCGTCGTGCTGCGCGCACGAGGCGCACGCGCCGCGGTCTGAGCGGGGCGTACGAGATTCCGGCATCCCGAGACTGCTCGAGAATCCACGGGATGCCGGGAGGCCACCGTCGCCGCAGCGTCACGCGTCGTCCACCGGGCGTTCACCCCGGGCGAGTGTCATCGGAGCATGTCTCCGCGTCGGCCCCTCGCCGTGACGGCCGCGTCGTCGATCGCCGTGCTGAGTGCGGCGGCGGTGGGGCTCCGCGCCCTGCTCACCCGACAGGCGGCGATCGCACGGCGCCGCATCGGCAAGCCCCTCGGCGAAGAGGCTCTGGATGCCGACCGGATCTGGCGCCGCAAGAAGCATCCGGGGGAGCCTGTCGAGCTCCTGCTGCTCGGGGACTCCATCGCTGCGGGTCTCGGCGCAGGGCACCGGCGCGACACGCTCGGCGCGCGCCTGGCGAAGGGCATCGCGCGGCAGGCCGGTCGCCCGGTCCGGTTGCGCACCGTCGCCGTCGTGGGGTCGGAGACGTCAGCCCTTGCGGGGCAGATCGCCGCTCTTCCGGCGGAGTACCGAGCGGATGCCGCCGTGATCGTCGTCGGCGGCAACGATGTGACGCACCGCATCCCGGCATCCCGATCCGCCGAGCAGCTCGAGGACGTCGTGCGAGCGCTGCGCGACGACGGCATCCCGGTGGTCGTGGGAACGTGTCCGGACCTCGGGACGCTCCGTGCGATCCCGCAGCCTCTTCGGGCGCTCGCTGCGCGGTCGTCGCGGCAGTTGGCTGCCGCGCAGGCCACCGCCGTCCATCGCGCCGGCGGTCGCGTCGTCGCCCTCTCGCGGGCGGTGGGTCCGGTGTTCGCCGAGCGCCCCGACGAGATGTTCAGCGTCGACCGCTTCCATCCGAGTGCCCTGGGTTACCGACGCACGGCCGAGGCGCTGCTGCCGGCGGTGCTCGCTGCGCTCGAGGCGGCCGCGAGGTCCGACGCCCGCTGACACGTTGCCCAGGTCCGTCCCGTGCGCGCTCGGCCCAGCACGGGCCTCCCGGGCGTTGACCCGCGCTGCCCGCGTCGACAGGGTGGGATGGTGCCTACCCACGACGACGTCGACGCCTTCCTCACGGCCACCCTCGTCGGTGACGATCCGATGCTGGATGCCGCGCTGCGGGCGCAGCACGACGCCGGTCTCCCGGCGATCGAGGTGGCCCCCGTCAACGGGAAGTTCCTGCATCTGCTCGCCCGGATCGCCGGGGCGCGGAGGGTGCTCGAGATCGGCACCCTCGGCGGGTACTCCACGATCTGGTTCGCCCGCGCCGTCGGCCCCGCCGGCCGCGTCGTGACGATCGAGGCCGAACCGGACAACGCGCAGATCGCCCGCGCCAACCTCGCGCGCGCCGGAGTCGCCGACCGCGTCGAGGTGCGGATCGGACGCGGGGCCGACGTGCTGCCGACCCTTGCGGGCGGCGTCCCGTTCGACCTCGTCTTCATCGACGCCGACAAGGAGTCCAACACCCTGTATCTCGACTGGGCGGCGCGCCTGGGTCGGCGCGGCACCGTCGTCGTGCTCGACAACGTCGTGCGCGCGGGAGAGGTCGCCGACGCCGACACTGCCGACACGAAGGTCCGGGGCGCGCGCCGCGGCGTCGAGATGCTCGGCACCGACCCCCGCTTCGACGCCACCGCCTTGCAGACCCTCGACCGCAAAGGGTGGGACGGCATCGCGCTGGCGATCATCGTCGACACCGCCGCTCCCTGACCCGGTCGCGAGGTCCGTGCCGGTCGAAGGACCTGCCCGCAACCGACGGGTTCCGCCACCTCGCGTCCGCGGATCCACGGCTGACCGGCATCCGTCCCCACGGCCGTCACCCCGTGTCACTAGACTCGACGACGGACCGACGACGCTCCGCCCTCTTTCCCCAGAACCAACGAGGAGTCCTTCGTGGCACTTATCGAGGCTGTCAACGCGCGCGAGATCCTGGATTCGCGCGGTAACCCGACCGTCGAGGTGGAGGTGCTCCTCGACGACGGAATCGTCCAGCGGGCGGCCGTCCCCTCCGGCGCGTCCACCGGCGCGTTCGAGGCCTACGAGCTGCGCGACGGCGACAAGAGCCGCTACAGCGGCAAGGGTGTGCTGAAGGCCGTCGCCGCCGTCGTCGACGAGCTCGGTCCCGCCATCGAGGGCGTCGAAGCCAGCGAGCAGCGCATCATCGACGAGATCCTGATCGAGACCGACGGCACCGAGAACAAGTCGCGCACCGGCGCCAACGCCATCCTCGGCGTCTCGCTCGCCGTCGCCAAGGCCGCCGCCGACAGCGCCGACCTGCCCCTGTTCCGCTACCTCGGCGGCCCCAACGCGCACCTGCTGCCCGTGCCGCTGTTCAACGTCATCAACGGAGGCGAGCACGCCGACAACGGCATCGACTTCCAGGAGTTCTTCCTCGCGCCCATCGGCGCCGACACCTACAGCGAGTCCCTGCGCTGGGGCACCGAGGTCTACCACGTCCTCAAGGGCGAGCTGAAGTCCGCGGGGTACAACACGGGTCTCGGCGACGAGGGCGGCTTCGCCCCCGACCTGCCCAGCAACCGCGAGGGCCTCGACTTCCTCATCCGCGCGATCGAGAAGGCCGGCTTCACCCCGGGTCAGGACATCGCCGTCGGCCTCGACGTCGCCGCCACCGAGTTCTTCAAGGACGGCGTGTACACCGTCGAGGGCAAGGAGTGGAGCGTCGACACGCTCGTCGACTACTTCGCCGACCTCGTCGCGAACTTCCCGATCGTCACGATCGAGGACGCGCTCGCAGAGGACGACTGGGACGGATGGAAGAAGCTGACGGAGGCCATCGGCTCCAAGGTGCAGCTCGTCGGCGACGACCTGTTCGTCACCAACCCCCAGCGTCTGCAGAAGGGCATCGACCTCGGCATCGCCAACTCGCTGCTCGTGAAGGTCAACCAGATCGGCACGCTGAGCGAGACCCTGGATGCCATCAACCTGGCCACCCGCTCGGGCTACACCTCGATGCTGTCGCACCGCTCGGGCGAGACCGAGGACACCACCATCGCCGACCTCGCCGTCGCGGTCAACGCCGGACAGATCAAGACCGGCGCCCCCGCGCGCAGCGAGCGCGTCGCGAAGTACAACCAGCTGCTCCGCATCGAGGAAGACCTCGGCGACGCCGCGGTCTTCGCGGGCCGTTCGGCGTTCCCCCGTTTCAAGGGCTGATCGTTCGATCCGAGGGAGGGGGAGCCGCGGGGCTCCCCCTCCCTTCTTGTTTCCCGGGGTCCGCGAGGGCGCTACCCGGCGGTCGAGATCCCGGCGTCCCGGCCGATCATGGTCACCCGTCTGAGCGGATGCCGAGCCCCCGGCGCGTCCCCGGAGCGCCTCGAAGTGGCGACGTAGACTCGCCTGCGGCCTGATCGACAGTCCATGAAACGAAGGGAGGGGCGTGGAACGACCGACCCTGCCTCCCCGCCGTCCCGTGGCATCCGAGGCCCCGAAGGCGAAGAAGACACCGAAGCGTGCGCCCAGCGCCCGGCCCGATCGTCCGCCGCGACCGTCGGCGCCCGAACGCCGCGTGGACGTGCGCGACTGGCTCGGCCGAGTGCGCGTCTCGGGTTTCGTCGTCATCATGCTCGGTCTGGTCGTGCTGGGCACCTTCGTGCTCGTGCCCACGGTGGGGACGTACATGGACCAGCGTCAGCAGATCCAGGCGCTCGAGAGCGCGGTGAAGATCGGCCAGTCCGAGGTCGAGGATCTGCAGATGCAGCGCGACCGATGGTCGGACCCCGCATACATCCGTACGCAGGCGCGTGAGCGCCTCGGCTATACCTTCCCGGGCGAGGTCGTCTACCTCATCGACAACGACCTGCCCGCGTCGGCGACGCCGCAGGAGCAGGACGACGTCAGCGGAGACGTGGGTCAGACGCGTACCGACTGGATGGCGCAACTGGTGCGCTCGGTCACCGCGTCCGGCGCGGCGCAAGTGGCCGTGCCCACGATCGGCGTGCCCGATCCGACGCCCGCGCCCGACGCTCCCGCACCCTGACCGCATCCGTCCCGCCTTCCGACACGCGCCGGAGGGGCCGGGTACCCTGGGAGCGATGACTACCGCGACTCTTCCTCCCGCATCCGACGCCGACCTGGCTGTGCTCAAGGCGCAGCTCGGACGCGTTCCCCGCGGAGTCATCGGGATCGCCGCTCGATGCGCGTGCGGGAACCCGACGGTGGTGGCGACCTCTCCCCGTCTCGACGACGGCAGCCCTTTCCCCACGTTCTACTACCTCACCCACCCGGCCGCGACCGCCGCGATGTCGGTACTCGAAGCCGGGCACGTCATGAAGGAGTTCTCCGACGAGCTCGCCGAGAGCGAAGAGCTGCAGCAGCAGTACGAGGCGGCGCACCGGTCCTATCTCCGTGACCGGGCCGCCTACGGGGAGCCCGAGGAGATCGCCGGGATCTCGGCCGGCGGCATGCCCACGCGTGTGAAGTGCCTGCACGCGCTCGCGGGGCACGCTCTTGCGGCTGGTCCGGGAGTGAACCCCATCGGCGACCGAGCCCTCGAGCGCGGTACGTGGTCGCCCGAACGCTGCCAGTGCGAGAGCCCCGGGACCGGCGGATGAAGCGCGTCGCCGCCGCCGTGGCATCCGTCATCCTTGTGGCGGTGCTCACGGGCGCGACGGCGACACCCGTCCCGCCGACGTCCACGGCGGCCCCGCAGCTGCCGGCGGGCCCGGTCGCCGAGGACCCGACGGACTCGGTGCGCGCGGCAGAGTACTGGCTCGACCAGTACGGCGTCCGCGAGGCGTGGAAGACCACGCGCGGAGCCGGGCAGAAGATCGCCATCATCGACACCGGCATCGGCCGCGGCCCGACGGAGTTCAGTGGTGCTGTCATCGGCGGCGTCGACGTCTCGGGCGTCGGATCGAGCGACGGACGCACGCCCGTCGGCGCGGTGGACGCCAACCACGGCAGCTGGGTCGCTTCGCTCGCCGCCGCCCGCGGCACCGGCAATGGCCGCGGCATGATCGGCGTCGCTCCCGAGGCCGAGCTGTTGTCGATCTCGGTCGGATTCGGCGCGACGACGTCGAAGCCGTTCACCGAGCAGATCGCCGAGGCCATGAAATGGGCCGTCGACAACGGCGCCACCGTCATCAACCTCTCGCTCACGACGAACACCCTCGACTGGGACCGCAGCTGGGACGAGGCGTTCGAGTACGCCTTCGACAAGAACGTCGTCGTCGTCGTGGCGGCCGGCAACCGGGGGAGCGGCACCGACCGCGTGGGCGCGCCCGCCACGATCCCCGGCGTCCTGGCCGTGGGCGGTGTCGACCCGAGCGGCGCTGCGAGCAACAGCGCGTCGACGCAGGGCATCACGATCGGCCTCTCCGCGCCCAGTGAGCGTCTGATCGGCGTCTCCGCCGACGGCAGCCTGGTGCAGTGGAACGGCACGAGCGGCGCGGCCCCCATCGTCGCTGGCATCGCCGCGCTGGTGCGCGCCGCGCACCCCGAACTCGACGCCGACAACGTCCTCAACCGCCTCATTCAGACGGCGAAGCCTGCCGCGGGTGCGTCGACCAAGCCCGACAAGCTGTACGGCTACGGCCTGGTGGATGCCGCCGGCGCGGTGTCGTCCAGCCCGGTCGCGACCGTGAGCGAGAACCCGCTGGGAAGCCTCACGGAATGGATCCGCCTCTACCGCCGAGCGGACGCCGAGCCTGCACCCGAGCCCAGCGCGAGCCCGGTCACCATCCCGCCGCTCCCGCCGGTCCAATCGGCGCCGCAGGCGAGTTCGCCTCTGCTGCCGTCGCGCGATAGCGTGCTCTACGGGTCGTTGCCGCTCGGCGCTGCCACGCTGGCCGCTATAATGATTGCGCTCGGCGTCAGTGCTGCTGCCCGGCGATCCCGACAGGCACGCACCTCCCGCGAGCCGAGCCGCATCACTAACGAGGAGTCCCTCCCATCGTGACCACTACCGTGCCCAGAATCCTCATCGTCGGTGGGGGCTACGCAGGTTTCTACACCGCGTGGAAGCTCGAGAAGCTCCTCGGTCGAGGCGAAGCCGAAGTCACGCTCGTCGACCCGCTGCCGTACATGACGTACCAGCCGTTCCTGCCCGAGGTCGCCGCCGGCGAGATCGAGCCTCGTCACGTCGTGGTGGGCCTTCGTCGCCACCTCAAGCGCACCACGGTCATCGCCGGCAAGATCACGGGCATCTCGCACGCGACCAAGACCGCCACGATCACTCCGATCGCGGGCGACGAGTCCTTCGAGCAGGCCTACGACCAGATCGTCGTGACCGCCGGTGCCGTCTCGCGGACCTTCCCGATCCCCGGCATCGCCGACAACGCCATCGGCCTCAAGACCATCGAGGAGGCCGTCGCCATCCGTGACCGCCTCACCTCGAACTTCGACAAGGCGTCCGTGCTCCCCGCCGGACCCGAGCGCGACCGTCTGCTGACCGTCGTGGTCGTCGGCGGCGGCTTCGCCGGCATCGAGGTGTTCGCCGAACTGCGCGCCTACGCCTCGTCGCTGCTGAAGCAGTACCCGACTCTGACTTTCGACGACACGCACTTCCACCTCATCGAGGCGATGGGCCGCATCATGCCCGAGGTCTCGCAGAAGACGAGCGAGTGGGTTCTCGCCGATCTGGCGAAGAAGGGTGCCTTCGTGCATCTCGACACCCAGGTCAAGGGTGCCGTCGACGGCGTCGTCGAGCTGTCGACCGGCGAGAACCTGCCGACCGACCTCATCATCTGGACCGCCGGCGTCATGGCCAACCCCACGGTCGTCCGCGGCAGCGACCTGCCCGTCGAGGAGCGCGGCCGCATCCGCACCCGTCCCGACCTGCGCGTCGGCACCGACGAAGACATCGTCGAGGGCGCCTGGGCCGCCGGTGACGTTTCGGCCGTTCCCGACCTGTCGGGTGGCGGCGTCGGTGGCTTCTGCGTCCCCAACGCCCAGCACGCGGTGCGCCAGGGCAAACTCATGGCGAAGAACATCGTGGCGGTCCTGCGGGGCGAGGAGCCCAAGCAGTACTTCCACAAGAACCTCGGTGCCGTTGCGGGTCTCGGCCTGTACAACGGCGCATTCCAGTCGGGCAACATCGCCCTGACCGGCCTGATCGCCTGGTTCGCCCACCGCGGCTACCACGGCCTGGCCATGCCCACGTGGGAGCGCAAGTTCCGCGTGGTCGGCGACTGGATGCAGAACTTCCTGCACGGTCGTGAGGTCGTGAACCTCGAGGCCGTCCAGCAGCCCCGCGCCGCGTTCGAGGAGTTCGCCGCGCGCCCGCGTCCGGCAGCTCCCGCCGCAGACGCGCCCGCTCCGGCCGAGAAGAAGGCCGAGCCCGTCGCGGCGAAGTAACACCTCACGTTCCGAGACCCCCGCGCCCTTCCGGTGCGGGGGTCTCGTCGTTTCCGGATGCCGCGGGCTGACGTGCTCGAGCCGTCGAGCGGATGCCGTGGGCAACGCGCCGGGTGTTGGCACCCGGGGTCGGCGTGTCGGGGTTGCGGTCCGCAGGACGGTGGGCGCGAGGCCGCCCCACGATACGGTGGAAGAGGGCCCCCGTAGCCCAATGGCAGAGGCAGGCGACTTAAAATCGCTTCAGTGTGGGTTCGAGTCCCACCGGGGGTACGCGACGATCCGGCCCGCCGGCATCGCGGTCGACTCGATCCAGATCCCCTGGGAGTCCTCAGCACCGCCCGGCCCCCGCCCCACCCCGTAGTTACACTGAAGAGCAATCTCTCGAACGGAAGTGTGGGGACTTATGTGGGAGTGGCTCGTACCGGTCATTGTGATCGTCGGCATCCTGGTGATCGCGGGCATCTACCTCTGGGCCACCTACAACGCCCTGGTCGCGCTGAACGTGCGCGTCGACGAGGCGTGGAGTGACATCACGGTGCAGCTCAAGCGGCGCGCCGACCTGTTGCCCAACCTCATCGAGACGGTGAAGGGGTACGCGGCGCACGAGAAGGCCGTGTTCGAGAACGTCACGCGTGCCCGCGCTGAGACGCTGTCGGCGCAGAGCCCCGCCGAGGCCGGTATCGCCGAGGGACACATGCAGCAGGCGCTGAAGTCGCTGTTCGCCGTGGCCGAGGCGTACCCGCAGCTGCAGGCGAGCCAGAACTTCCTGCAGCTGCAGCACTCGATCGTCGATACCGAAGACAAGATCCAGGCGTCGCGCCGGTTCTACAACGGCGGCGTCCGCGAACTGAACACGAAGATCAAGGTGTTCCCCAACAACCTGTTCGCACGCCAGCTCGGCTTCCACGAACGCGAGTTCTTCGAAGTCATCGACGGTGCCGCGATCGCGGAACCTCCCCGCGTGCAGTTCTGACCGAACACGCCCCCTCCGCTCCGGCGGAGGGGGCGTTTCAGTTCGACCGGCCGTCGGGGTGTTCGTGCCGCTCCGCCGCGAGCGCCCCGGCGACGGCGTCTGCTGCGTCGCCCCACCGCGACACGGTCACCGTCTCGAGACCCTGCCAGCGCGCGGCCGTGAGGAGTTCTGCGGCGATGCGCTCGGCGGCATCGGGGGGCGCTCCGGCCTCCCACCACGCCGACTGCACGCGCAGGGCGCTGGAGGCGCGGTCGGCCTTGAGGTCGAGTCGGCCCACGACGTCGTCGCCGACGAGCACCGGCAGCGAGTAGTAGCCGAACCGGCGCTGCGGCGCCGGGGTGTAGATCTCGATGCGGTAGTCGAAGTCGAACAGTCGCTCCGCCCGGTCGCGGAACCACACCACCGGGTCGAAGGGCGTAAGGATCGCCGCGGCGTCGACCTTTCGCGGGCGGGCGGCGTCTCGGTGCAACCATGCCTTGGCGGGACGACCCGCGATCCGCCACCCCTCCACTTCGACCGGTATCAGTTCACCGGCGTCGACGAGATCGCGAATGCCGGCCAGCACGGCGGGCCGATCGCGGATACGCCAATAGTCGGCCAGGTCGGACGCCGTCGCGACGCCGTAGGCGACGGCGGCGCGGCGCACGAGCTCGGTGATCGCCTCGGCCCGTGGCACCGTCGTCTCGAGCGCGGAAGCGGGCAACACGTCGGATGCCAGGGCGTAGCGTCGTTCGAACCCGCGTCGTCCGGCGATCGCCACATCGCCGAACAACCACAGCCGCTCGAGACCGTTCTTGGCGTCGTCCCAGCCCCACCACGCGCCGCGGGTGCCTCTGCGGGCATCGTGATCGATCTCGGCCGGCCGCAGCGGCCCGCGCTCGGCCAGCTCGTCGCGGAGCCACTGCAGGAGCGGCTGATTCGCCTCCGCCCAGGCGTCGTGGCCGTATTTGCGGCGCATGTCATCGCGTCGGAACTGCAGCAGCGGCCAATCGTCGACCGAGACGAGGGATGCCACATGCGCCCACGACTCGACCCAGGTCGGCCGTCGCGAGAACGCCAGTTTGTCGAGCAGCGCGGTGTCGTACGAGCCGAGACGGGCGAACAGCGGCATGTAGTGCGAGCGGGCGAAGACGTTGACGGAGTCGATCTGCAGGATGAGCAGGCGGCGCAGCGCGGCGGTGATCTGGCGCGTGCCGACGGCCGTGGGACGCGGACGGGCGAAGCCCTGAGCGGCCAGAGCGATGCGACGCGCGTCGGCGCGACGGAGGGTCGTCGTCATGCCCCTCACGGTATCCCCGACCACCGACATCGCCCGCGAGCGATGCGGGAGGGCGGCGGTAGGCTGGCGGAATGAGTGGAACCGATCCCGAACCGCGTGGATCGTTCCTCGACGCCCTCAAGCGTCGCACCGTCTCGAGCGACCTCCAGCCCCCGGTCCCGCCCGGGCTGCGTCAGGCCACCGCCTATGCGTGGCGCCTGCTCGTCATCGCGGCGGCTCTCGCCGTCGTCGTCTTCCTCGTCATCCAGCTGAAGCTCCTCGTCATCCCGCTTCTCGTGGCCATCCTCGTGACGGCGCTGGTGTGGCCGGGCTTCTCGTTCTTGCTGCGCCATCGCTGGCCGAAGTGGCTCGCGATCATCGTGGCGGTGCTGGGGACGATCGCCATCATCTCGGGACTCGTGTGGCTCGCCGTATGGCAGATCACCCGCGAGTTCGGGTCGGTGCGCGAGCGCACCACGCAGGCGGTCGAGCAATTCCGCCTGTACCTCATCGACGGGCCGCTCCACCTCAGCGCTCAGCAGATCGACGATGGTCTGCGGCAGGCCGCCACCTTCCTCCAGCAGCAGGCGGAGGTGTTGTGGACCGGCGCCCTCGCCATCGGTACGACCCTCGGCCACGTTGCCACGGGGGTGCTGCTGACGCTGTTCATCCTGCTCTGCCTGCTCGCCGACGGCGGCGGCATCTGGCGCTGGACGACACGGCTCTTCCCCCGTGTCGCCCGCCCCGCCGTCGACGGCGCCGGTCGTGCCGGCTGGCGCACGGTCAAGAGCTATGCCCGCACGCAACTGCTGGTCGCGACCATCGACGCGGTCGGCATCGGTCTCGGCGCTTTCCTGCTCGGCGTTCCGCTCTCCATCCCGATCGGCGTGCTCGTCTTCCTCGGCGCGTTCATCCCGTTCGTCGGGGCGGTCGCGACCGGCGCTCTCGCGGTGTTCATCGCGTTGGTCTACAACGGCCCGCTCATCGCCCTGTTCATGCTGATCGTCGTCCTGGGTGTGCAGCAGGTCGAAAGCCACATCCTGCAGCCGATCCTCATGGGCTCCGCCGTCAAGGTGCACCCGCTGGCCGTCGTACTCGTCGTCGCCGGCGGTGCCATGATCGGCGGCATCGCCGGTGCCCTCTTCGCCGTGCCGCTGGCGGCGTTCGTCAACGTCGTCGCCGTCTACCTCGCGTCGAAGGCCTGGCAGCACGAGGGCGAAGCCCTGGCATCCCGAGATCTCATCTGGCAGACCGTCCCGCGCGAACGCGCAAGGAGACCATGAACGACACCCCCACCCTTGCCGAGTTCGAGGATGCCGCGCAGGCTCTGCGCGGCATCATCACGCGCACGCCGCTCGACGAGTCACTGCACCTCAGCGAGCTGCTCGGCGTGCCCGTCAACCTCAAGCTCGAAAACCTTCAGCGCACCGGCTCGTTCAAGATCCGCGGCGCGACCTATCGTCTCTCCCGCCTCACGGCGGAGGAGCGCGCCCGCGGCGTCGTCGCCGCCTCCGCCGGCAATCACGCCCAGGGTGTCGCGTTGGCCGCGCAGCAGCTCGGCATCGCCGCGACGATCTTCATGCCGCTGGGCGTTCCCGTGCCCAAACTGCTCGCTACCAAGGGCTACGGCGCCGAGGTGATCCTCGAGGGGGCCACCGTGGAGACCCCTCTGCGCCTCGCCGCCGAGTTCGCCGAGCGTACCGGTGCCGTGCTGATCCACCCCTTCGACCACCGCGACATCATCGTGGGTCAGGGCACGCTCGGCCTCGAACTCGTCGAAGACATGCCCGACCTCGAGACCGTGATCGTCGGCATCGGCGGGGGAGGGCTGGCGGCCGGTGTCGCGGCCGCGGTGAAGGCCCGCGCGGCCGCCGAGGGGCGCGAGGTGCGCATCATCGGGGTGCAGGCGCACAACTCCGCCGCCTATCCGTCGTCGCTGGCCGCGGGCTATCCGATGCAGGTCGCGACCACCCCGACCATCGCCGACGGCATCGCGGTCGCCCGTCCCGGCGACCTCCCGTTCGAACTGATCCGTCAGTACGTCGACGAGGTCGTCACCGTCACGGAGGACGACATCGCGCGAGCGCTCCTCGTCCTCCTCGAACGCGCGAAGCAGGTCGTCGAGCCGGCCGGCGCCGTCGGTGTGGCCGCCATCCTTGCGGGGAAGATCACGGCGCACGGCCCGACGGTCACTATCCTCTCGGGCGGCAACATCGACCCGCTGCTGCTCCAGCGCGTCGTGGCGCACGGGCTCTCGGCATCCGGGCGGTACATGTCGCTGCGCATCCCGCTGCCCGATCGTCCCGGGCAGCTCGCGCGAGTGTCGGAGCTGCTGGCCGGGGTCGGTGCGAACGTCATCGAGGTGCTCCACACCCGCCACGGACAGGGCCTACAGATCAGCGAGGTCATCCTGCAGCTGAGCGTCGAGACGCGCGGCGCTGAGCACCGTGCGCTCGTCATCTCGACGCTGGAAGAGGCCGGGTTCGTCGCGACCGTCGTCCCCGACTGATCTCTCGGCGCGTCGTGGTCGTCGCGCCGCGGGGGTCGGCCCTGCGGGGCGCGTTTCGTGCAGCGGGGCGGCCGGCGCGCACCCCGGTGCACATCGGATGCCCCGGCGCGTGGCTCGGCGACGCCGCCGCTGCACGGCGGAACGCCGCCCTCGGCGCGGCAGGGCCGAAGCGGCGTCGAGGCATCCATACTTCTGAACGCCGCGAGCCGCCCACCCATCCGGGGGAGCGGCTCGCGAGCGAAAGGGGCTTACTGGCCCGAGTAGGTCTCGACCTTGACGATCTCGACCGAGATCTCTTTGCCGTTCGGCGCGGTGTACGAACCCTTATCGCCCTCTTTGAGGCCGAGGATGGCGGCGCCCAGCGGAGACGCCTCGCTGTACACGTCGAGCTCGGAGTCGGCGGCGATCTCGCGGTTGCCGAGCAGGAACTTCTCTTCACCGCCGGCGATCACGGCGGTCACGACGGTGCCCGACTCCACGACACCGTGGCTCTCGGGGGCCTCGCCGACCTTCGCGTCCTTCAACAGCTGCTGGAGGGTGCGGATGCGCGCCTCCTGCTTGCCCTGCTCGTCTTTCGCGGCGTGGTAGCCGCCGTTCTCCTTCAGGTCGCCCTCTTCGCGCGCCGACTCGATGCGCTTGGCGATCTCCTCGCGACCCGTGGTCGAGAGGTGCTCCAGCTCATTGTGGAGACGGTCGTAGGCGTCTTGCGTGAGGAACGTCACCTGAGCGTCGTTGGACACGAGTACTCCTTCTTCGAGAGGCGAGCGGCGGTCGCACGGAACCGCCGGGCATATGTCGAACGCCCCGGCATCGAGCCGGGGCGCGTCGTGATTCCGCGAGTTTACGGCACCCAGCAGGCGTTGACAAAACCTGTCGTGGCCAGCGAGAGCGTGGGAATCGTCTCGCTGAAAGCCCGGGAATGCTCTTCGGATGCCGGGTACTGCACGACCCGCCACCCGACGGTGCCGTGCTCTTCGTCGCGGGCTTCGAGAGCGCACGCGACCGGCTGGCCGATGGGCGCCGTGATCTGGAACGTGGCGGAGACGGACCGGTCGTCGGTGACCGAGAACCCGGTGTCGGTCGCGGTGACCGACCCGGCGCTGCTGGCCACGGTCGTCCACCCGAGGTAGCCGATCGCACCGAGGGCCAGCACGGCGACGATCGACCAGCCGAGGAGGCGGCGCCGCGGGGAGCGCGTGCGCCCGTAACGGTCGTCGAGCAGGTCTTGCGTCGTCATGGTCTCCCCGGGCTTTAGGCTGGAGTTCCAGGCTACGCGCTCCCGCACCGAAGGACTCCATGCTCCCCGTGATCGTCGCCCTCGCGACCACGCCCTCACCGGTGGTGACCCCCGATGAGTCGATCGTCACACCCGGCCCGCTCGGTTTCGCCGCGATCGCCTTCATCGCGATCGCGGTATTCCTCCTCGTCTGGGACATGCTGCGCCGCATCCGTCGCGGTCGCTACCGCGAAGAGGTGAACGCCGAGTTGGATGCCGAGGAGCAGGCGCGCTCAGCCGCCGCGGCCAGCGAGACCGACGACGAAGACATCGATCCTGCTCCGCCGCGTCGCTGATCCCGCCGGGCGTGGCTGAGGCGTGACCTCGGGGGCGCCGGCAGCGGGCCTCACTCGCACCGGGCTCCGCGGAGGCGCGACCGCCCGTTCACCGCATCCGGGTCGCGGCAACGGATTCGGATCAGGATGCCGCCGGCATCCGAATCAGTGGCACACCCTGCGAGTCTGTTGCATCCGGCGGCCTCGGCTCGCGAGGCACGTCCTCCGGTCGCCGCGGGAGATCTTCCGCTCAGCCGCCGTGGTAGGCGGGCTGGAGTGCGATGAGCAGGCACGCCGTCCAGTGGCAGAGGAACGCCAGCACCGTGCACACGTGGAAGATCTCGTGGAACCCGAAGTGCCCCGGCCACGGGTTGGGCTTCTTCACCGCGTAGATGATCGCGCCGGCGGTGTACAGCAGCCCGCCGACGACGACGAGGAGCATCATCGCGACATTCGCCGCCAGCAGGTCGCCGAGGTACATCACCGCGGCCCACCCGAGTGCCAGGTACAGCGCCACGTAGAGCCAGCGCGGCGCGTTGATCCAGAACACACGGAACAGGATGCCGAGAACGGCACCGCCCCACACGATCGACAGCAGCAGCACGGTCTTCGGCGTCGGCAGCGCCAGCACCGCGATCGGCGTGTACGTGCCCGCGATGAGCAGCAGGATGTTCGCGTGGTCGATGCGCTTGAGCACCGCCAGAGTCTTCGGCTTCCAGTGGAAGCGGTGGTACAGCGCGGAATTGCCGAAGAGCAGCATGGAGGTCGCCATGAACACCGCCGATGCCCACTTGGCGGGGGCGCCCTGCGCGAGCGCGATCAGGACGATCCCCGCGGCGATAGCGACGGGGAACGTACCCGCGTGGATCCACCCGCGCCACGTCGGCTTGAGCTCGACCGCGGCGCCCACCGATCCTGCCTCGATGAGGGGGAGCTGGGGCATCTCGGGGCCGTCTGCGGGCGTCGGACGTGTCACACCTCGACACTACGTCCGCTCCCATGCTCCGGGGGGAACATGGCGCCGGCGCTCACCCGTCACCCGGGCGACGCCACCCCGAGCCCGCCGTGTGGCGGCCGTCGGACGCGGTAGCGTATGCGGGTGGCGCGCGTGTGGAAGAACGAGGGGCGAGGCCCCCTCTATCGTCTGTACATCTCGCGCCTCCGCCGCCGCATGCCGGCGACCGTGCCGCACCACGTCGCGATGATGATCGACGGCAACCGTCGCTGGGCGCGTCAGCTCGGGTACGACAGTGCCGCCCACGGCCACCGCGCCGGCGCAGCGAAGATGCACGAGTTCCTGCGATGGTGCGACGACCTCGGCATCGAGGTGGTGTCGCTGTACCTGCTGTCGAACGACAACCTCGTCAAGCGGGAGAGCAAAGAGCTGCAGGACCTGCTCGAGATCATCGCCGAACTCGCCCGAGAGCTGTCGCACGAGCCGAACTGGCGGGTGAAGCACGTGGGACGCGCGCACGGACTGCCGCCCGAACTCGCCGAGGTGCTGAACGAGGTCACCGAACGCACGCGCGGTCACAAGGGCCTGCACGTGAACCTGGCGGTCGGCTACGGGGGCCGCAGTGAGATCGTGGATGCCGTGCGCTCCATCATCGCCAAGCACGACGAGTCGGGTGGCTCGTTGGAGGAGCTCGCCGCGAGTCTCACTCCCGAGCAGATCGGCGAGCATCTGTACACGGGCGGTCAGGCCGATCCCGACCTGGTCATCCGCACCTCCGGAGAACAACGTCTCAGCGACTTCCTCTTGTGGCAGTCCGCGCACTCGGAGTTCTACTTCGTCGAGGCTCTCGGGCCCGACCTGCGCGAGGTCGACTTCCTGCGAGCCATCCGCGATTTCGGCGCGCGCGATCGTCGTTTCGGGCAGTAGGCCCGACGGCCGAGACGCATTCACCCCCCCGTGGCCAGTGGACGGGCACCGGCGCGAGGGCGCAGCGGAGGCCGGGCACGTCGAAGGGTCTGCCCTTCACGCGGGCGGAACGAGCGGCATCCGCCGAACTACTTTCCGGACGATGAGCCGCGCGAACAAGGTGTTCATGAACTCGTCATATTCGCGGCGTGTTAACGACCCTCGCGACTCTCGGAGCGTCGTACGGTGAAGCATCGGACACGGAGTCCGATCGAGTCGGCCTTCGGATTGCGACTCGTGACCCACAGGTCGACTCGTGAAAACCGGGTGAAACACCCGGGTCGGGAGTGGGTTGTGGCTACACGAGCACCGTACGACCAGCGTCACGTCGTCGAGAGCGCAAAGTCCGAAGCGGGGGCCGATCAGGCGCTTCGCACGTACGTCCTGGACACCTCCGTCCTTCTGAGTGACCCGCGGGCGTTCTTCCGCTTCGCCGAGAACGCGGTGGTGATCCCCGTCGTCGTGATCATGGAACTCGAGGGCAAACGTCACGACCCCGAGATCGGGTACTTCGCCCGCCAGGCGCTGCGCCACCTCGACGAGCTCCGCGTCGAGCACGGCCGTCTCGACTTCCCGGTCGCCGTCGGCGACAACGGCTCGCTCCGCGTCGAGCTGAACAACACCGACCCCAGCGTGCTGCCCTCCGGCATGCGCACGGGTGGCAACGACAGCCGCATCCTCGCCGTGGCGATGAACATCGCCAAGGACGGCGCCGAGGTGACCGTGGTGTCGAAGGACCTGCCGATGCGCGTCAAGGCGGCATCCCTCGGCCTGAACACCGAGGAATACCTCGCCGAGCAGGCGATGGACTCCGGGTGGACGGGCATCTCCTCCATCGACGTGTCGGGCGACGACCTCGCCGACCTCTACGAGACCGAGGTCGCCGTCAGCGACGCGGTGAAGGGGATGCCGGTCAACACCGGTCTCGTCATCCACTCCGAGCGCGGCTCCGCCCTCGGTCGCGTCACCGGCAAGGGCGAGTACCGTCTCGTCCGCGGCGACCGCGAAGCGTTCGGACTGCACGGCCGGTCGGCTGAGCAGCGCATCGCGCTCGACCTGTTGCTCGACCCCGAGGTGGGCATCGTCTCGCTCGGCGGACGAGCCGGCACCGGTAAGTCGGCGCTGGCCCTGTGTGCGGCGCTGGAAGCCGTGCTGGAGCGGCAGCAGCAGAAGAAGATCATCGTCTTCCGCCCCCTCTTCGCGGTCGGTGGACAGGAGCTCGGCTACCTCCCGGGCGACCAGGCCGAGAAGATGGGGCCGTGGGGCCAGGCGGTCTTCGACACGCTCGGTTCGGTCGTCTCGGGCAACGTGCTCGAGGAGGTGCTCGCGAGGGGCATGCTCGAGGTGCTGCCGCTGACGCACATCCGTGGTCGGTCGCTGCACGACGCCTTCGTCATCGTCGACGAGGCGCAGTCGCTCGAACGCAACGTGCTGTTGACCGTGCTGAGCCGCATCGGGCAGAACTCCCGCGTGGTGCTGACCCACGACGTCGGTCAGCGCGACAACCTGCGCGTCGGGCGTCATGACGGTGTCGCATCGGTCATCGAGACGCTGAAGGGTCACGGCCTCTTCGGCCACGTCACCCTGACGCGGTCCGAGCGCTCCGCGATCGCGGCTCTGGTGACCGAGCTGCTGGAGGCCGGCGAGCTGTCGTAGGACCGGATGTAGCGAGGGGCCGGGATGCCATGGCATCCCGGCCCCTCGCCGAGAAGGCGGCGATCCACGCAGATGAGAGCTTTCTCATCTTCGGCTCCCCCCTCTCTCACGAAAACCGGCCAGAGTAGAACACGTCGACGAAGGAGACTTCGTCACCGCTTCGGCGGTTCCCCCATGGAAACAAGAGAACACGTCACGCGCAGGTCACCGCTCTTCGGGTGAGCCGGAAGACCACCGGACGCGTCTCTCCAGAACCCCCGGTGCCCCCCGCCGGGGGTTTTCGGGGTTGACGGCGCTGCCGCACCGCGACTCACTCCCAGCGGTAACCGGCTCCTCGCACCGTGACGATATGACCCGACCCGACCTTCGCGCGCAGATAGCGCACGTAGACGTCGACCACGTTGGATGACGGGTCGAAGTCCATCCCCCAGACGCGGCTGAGCAGTTGCTCGCGGCTGAGCACCTGCCCGGCGTGGCGGAGGAACTCCTCGGCGAGGGCGAACTCGCGCGCACTGAGGTCGATCTCGCGACCGGCGACCGTCGCGCGCCGGGCGAGGATGTCGAGCGAGACGTCGCCGTGGCCGATCGTCATCGAGCCCACCGTGACCGGCTCGCGCAAGCGCGAGCGCACGCGGGCGAGCAGCTCGTCGAACTTGAAGGGTTTCGCGACGTAGTCATTCGCCCCGGCGTCGAGACCGTCGACCGTGTCGCGCGTGCTGGTGCGCGCGGTGAGCATGATGACCGGGATCGTCGATCCCTGGCCGCGGAGGCTCCGCAGCACCTCGAAACCGTCGAGCGAGGGCAGCCCCACATCGAGCAGCACCAGGTCGACCTCACCGGCGAGCGCGGTGTCGAGCGCATCAGCGCCGTCGTCGACGATCAGCGTCTGGTAGCCCGCGGACTCCAGCCCCTTCGCCACGAAGGAGGAGATGCGCTCCTCGTCTTCCGCGATGAGGATGCGGGTCATCCGGTGGCCTCTCTCTGCATGACGACGTCGCCCGCGCGTACGGGCGTGGGAAGATCGGCCGGCGACTGCGCACCGGCTACGGGGATGTGGAGCACGACCGTGGCGCCGCCGCCGGGGGTGTCGACGACGGCGCAGTGTCCGTCGTGCGCCTTGGCGATGGCATCCACGATCGAGAGGCCGAGGCCCGAACCTTCGACACCCCGCCGGGTGGACAGGCGGTCGAAGCGGCGGAACACGCGATGGCGGGCGGCCGGGGGGATGCCGGGACCGTGGTCGCGCACCCACAGGTGGGCGGTGCTGTCATCGACGGAACTGCCGATCTCGATGGGACTGCCCTCGGGGGTGTACTTCGCCGCGTTGTCGGCGAGCTGGAGCCAGGCCTGCACCAGACGGTCGGCGTCGCCGCGGATGCGGGCGCGGGCGCGCCGCTCGACGCTCCAGGTGTGTCCCGCGATCGCTCCCGCGAGTTCCGCGACGCGGTCGGTGAGCGCTCCGACGTCGATGACGGCATCCGAGAGAGCACCGGTCTCGATGTCGGCGAGGGCGTCGATGTCGTCGACGAGGCGAGAAAGGCGGTCGAGCTCGGCGATGCCGAGGTCGCGTGTCTCGGTGACGTCGTGCGGGTCGGCGGGATCCATCATCTCGAGGTGGCCGCGGACGATGGTGATGGGCGTCTTGAGCTCGTGCCGCACGTCGTCGAGCAGTTGGCGCTGCGCATCGACCGACATCGCGAGGCGGTCGAGCATGGAGTTGACCGAGGTGGTGAGATCGGAGATCTCGTCGTTGCCGCGCGCGCGCAGGCGCGTGCCCAGGTCGTCGATCGTGATCGCGTCGGCGGTCGCACGCAGACGCCGCAACGGCGAGAACAGGCGGCCGGTGACGAAGTACCCCGCGATGCCGATGAGGATCAGCACCGCCAGCGCCGTGATGCCGTAGGTGGTGGTGGAGAGGGTGACGAGCTCCATCCGCTGATCGATCGAGATGACCTGCACGACGGTGCCGCCGCGTGCGGGCACCGCGGCGTAGAGGAGGGGGCCCTGATTGCTGTCGAGGCGTCCCGTGAGGCGCCCCTCGGCCACGACCCCGGCGATGGATGCCACGAGCTCGGCGTCGTCGGCCAGACGCAGGCCCGGGGGTGAAGGCGTCGCGGCGAGCACCTGCGCGTCGGCGAGGGCGAGCGTGCCATCGGTGCGGCCCGGAATGGCCGCGGCGACGAGGTCGGCGGCATCCTGACCGCTCGTCGACACCGTCGAGACGAACCCGTCGAGCTGACGCTCGGCGTTGGCGATCACGCGATCGCTCTGCACGAGGAACGTGACGCCACCGGCGAGGATCATGCCGAGCAGCACGACGCCGAGGATCGCGCCGAGAAGTCGCACACGCGTCGAGACGGGTCTCGTCGCGGGGCTCATCCTCCGATTATGGCGCGCCTCGGCGTCGTGGACGTGCGTGGGATGCTCAGCCGGGGTGCGTCATCGACAGCAGGTCGAGTTTGGCGTCGAGCACCTCTTCGGTGATCTCGCCCCGTTCGACGTAGCCGAGATCGACGACGGCCTCACGAACGGTGATGCCCTTGGCGACGGAATGCTTGGCGATCTTGGCAGCGGCCTCGTAACCGATGACCTTGTTCAGCGGCGTGACGATCGAGGGCGACATACCGGCGAAGGCCTCGGCGCGGGCCACGTTGGCCTCGAGGCCGTCGATGGTCTTGTCGGCGAGCACGCGCATGGCGTTCGAGAGCAGGCGGATCGACTCCAGCAGCGCCGTGCCCATGACGGGGATGGCGACGTTGAGCTCGAACGAGCCCGAGGCGCCGGCCCACGCGACGGTCGCGTCGTTGCCGATGACCCGCGCGCAGACCATGAGGGTGGCCTCGGGCACGACCGGGTTGACCTTGCCGGGCATGATCGAGGATCCGGGCTGCAGGTCGGGGATGTGCAACTCGCCGAGGCCGGTGTTCGGTCCCGATCCCATCCAGCGGATGTCGTTGTTGATCTTGGTCAGCGACACGGCGATGGTGCGGAGTGCGCCGGACGCTTCGACCAGACCGTCGCGGTTGGCCTGCGCTTCGAAGTGGTCCTTCGCCTCGGTGATGGGCAACCCGGTCTCGGCCGCGAGCAGCTCGATGACCTTCTGCGGAAAGCCGAGGGGCGTGTTGATGCCGGTGCCGACCGCGGTGCCGCCGAGGGGCACCTCGCCGACGCGGGGGAGCACCGCCTGCACGCGCTCGGCACCCAGGCGCATCTGGCGGGCGTAGCCGCCGAACTCCTGGCCGAGGGTGACGGGGGTGGCGTCCATGAGGTGGGTGCGACCCGACTTCACGATGCCCTTCCACGCCTGGGCCTTGGTCTCGAGCGCCACCGAGAGGTGCTCGAGAGCGGGGATGAGATCGGTGATGAGGGCCTGGGTGACGGCGATGTGCACCGAGGTGGGGAACACGTCGTTGGAGGACTGCGAGGCGTTCACGTGGTCATTGGGGTGAACGGTCGAACCGAGGATGCCGGTCGCCAGTGTCGCGAGCACCTCGTTCATGTTCATGTTCGACGAGGTGCCGCTGCCGGTCTGGTAGGTGTCGACGGGGAACTGCGCGTCGTGGCGACCGGTGACGACCTCGTCGGCGGCCTGGGCGATGGCATCCGCGATCCGCCCGTCGAGGGTGCCGAGCTCTTTGTTGGCGAGCGCGGCGGCCTTCTTGATGCGCGCGAGGGCGGCGATCTGCGTCGATTCGAGCCCGGACCCGGAGATGGGGAAGTTCTCGACGGCGCGCTGCGTCTGCGCGGCGTAGAGGGCGTCCTTGGGCACCCGCACTTCACCCATGGTGTCGTGTTCGATGCGGTACTCGATGTCGGTCACGTCGTCGTTCCTCCAGATCGGTGTTCGGTAGTTCTCAGCTGCGGGCGGCTTCGACGCGCTCGTCGACCACATCGCCCACGATGACGACGGGGAACGCTTCTCCCTCGTCGAGACGGTAGTTGGCGCCCACGACGGCGGTACGGCCCTCGGCCACCGCCTCGCTGATGAGTTCGGATGCGCGCAGCAACTCGGCCACGGTGTGGCGCAGGTGCTCGCGGCCGACCTGCTCGGGGTCGACGTGCTCGGGAAGGCGTCCGTCAACCGCACTCGCGCGCTGCACGCGGCGAACCGCCGGCACGATGGGGGCGATCTGACGCCAGATGTAGGCCGGCAGGGTCGGGGCATCGAGGCCGGTGCTGTCGATCGCGGCCCCCACGGCGCCACAGGCGTCGTGCGCGAGGACGACGATGAGCGGCACCTCGAGCACCCCGACGGCGTACTCGAGGCTGCCGATGACCGAATCCGAGATGACCTGGCCGGCGTTGCGCACGACGAACAGATCGCCGAGCCCCTCGTCGAAGATGATCTCGGCGGCCAGACGCGAGTCGGAGCAGCCGAACAGCGCCGCGGTCGGGTGCTGCGAGCTGGCGAGCTCGGTGCGACGCTCCACGTCTTGCCGGGGGTGGGCGGGGGCGCCCGCGATGAATCGCTGGTTTCCCTCCACCATCTGCTGCCACACCTGATGGGGGGTCATGCGCTCGCTCACGGAACCTCTCTCAACTTCTCGACCTGCTCGGTGACGGATGCGGCCGCCAGAGCCGCCGTCTCCGGGGCTGCGTCGCCGTAGACGAGCACGTGGTCGGGGCCGGCCGGTGTGGCCAGGGCGTAATCGATGTTCCCCGTGCCCGACGGGTTGGCGGGCCGGTAGACGTTCCAGGTGATGCCGTCGATCTCGGTGGTCTCGGTGCTGCGGGTGCCGTCGAGCACCTGTCCGACCCACGCCTCGTCGGCGTCGAACCCCTGAGCGACACGGAGGAAGCCCGTCTCGCCGGAGCGGACGTAGACCATGGTCCACGCCTCGGTTCCCCCGACGCCCTCGACGGTGGCCTGGTTCACACGCCACCCCTCACCCAGCGAGGGCGACAGCACGGGGCGCCCGCGCTCGGCTTCGAGATCAGCGGCCAGGGCCGGCACGTCGGGCGCGGGCCGCGGCGCCGGCTCGCCCCGGGGGACCGCGGCGACGACGACGACGACGACCGCGATGATGACGAGCAGCGCCGCGATGAGATTGCGAAACGTCTTGCTCGAGCGGTACCGACGCGAGGACTCCGCCTTGCGGTCGGCTGTCTCTTGCGGGGTCTCGGGGCGACCGAGGTGCGCGACGACGCGGGCCATCACTCGTCTCCTTCGCCGCGGGCGGCGTCGAGTCGGCGTTTCGCCCCGAGCAGCCACTCTTCGCACCGGGCGTACAGCTTCTCGCCGCGCTCCCAGAGGGCCAACGACTCTTCGAGTGTCGGTGCGCCCTGCTCGAGCTCGGCGACGACGCGCACGAGCTCGTCGCGAGCCTGCTCGAACGAGAGGGACGCGACGTCGGCGGCGGAGCCGGGGGTCGTCGCGGTCATGGCATCCATTCTAGGCGGGACCCAGCGACACCCCGTCGCCGGTTGCCTCGGCATCGAGGGGTCGATCCGCGGTCGCCGGGGAATCGGCGCGATCCGCGGCGTCCGTCTGCGGCTCGTCGGATCCATCCGCGCTCGCCGCGTCGTGCGCGACGGCGTCGGGGACGGTCCCCTCCGATCGGGCGGCGACGCTGCCCTGTTCGACCGTCACGCGCAGAGCGGTCCCGACCGGCGCGTCGGCCGCGTCACGCAGCACCGAACCGTCGGGGAGTTGCGCGATCGCGTACCCGCGGGCCAGCGTCGCGAGGGGCGAGAGCGCGCGGAGCCCCGCGCCGAGCTCGTTCGTGCGACGCCGTTCGCCCTCGATGCGGCGGTCGACGATGTCGCGACCGCGATTCGACAGCATCCACAGCTCCTGGGCCCGCGAGGTGAGCATCGAGTGGGGCGCGCGCAGCGCCGGGCGCGAGCGGATCTGCTCGAGCTGGGCGATGTCGTGCAGCACACGCTGCGTGAGGCGTCCCGTCAGCCGTGCGCGCAGTTGCGCCACCAGCGCCCGCTGCTCGCTGACGTCGGGGACGACCCGCTTGGCGGCGTCGGTGGGCGTCGAGGCGCGGACGTCGGCGACGTCGTCGAGCAGGGGGCGGTCGTTCTCGTGGCCGATGGCGCTGACGATCGGAGTGGATGCCGAGGCCACCGCGCGAATCAGCCGCTCGTCGCTGAAGCCGAGCAGCGTCTGAGGATCGCCGCCGCCGCGCGCGATCACGATCACGTCGACGTCGGGGTCGGCATCCAGTGCCTTGAGCGCCGCGATCGTCTCGGGTACGCATCGCTCACCCTGGACGGCCGCGTGCTTCGTGCGGAAGCGCACCCGCGGCCAGCGCAGCTCGGCGTTGCGGTGAACGTCTTTCTCGGCATCCGAGTTCTCGCCCGTGATGAGGCCGATGCAGTGGGGGAGAAAGGGCAGCTTCTTCTTGCGGACCGGGTCGAACAGGCCCTCCGACCGCAACTGCACACGAAGGGCCTCGAGGCGCTCGAGCTGCTCGCCGAGGCCCACGTGACGCATCGCCGAGATCGAGAACGAGAAGTCGCCGGTGCGGGGGAAGTAGTCGGCCTTGACGCACGCGACGACGTGGTCGCCCACCTTGAGGTCTTTGGGCAGACGGTTCAGCGTGCTCGACCAGATGCGGAACGCGACGGTCGATTCGGTTCCCAGGTCTTTCATGCGCCCGAACACGTTGCCACCGCGGCGGTTGAAGGAGGTGATCTCGCCCTCGACCCATACCGACCCCCAGCGCTCGATGAAGCCGCGGATCGTGTCGTTCAGGCGGGAGACCGAGGTGGGGGCGTCGGTGCGGGAGTCGCGCGGGTGCACGCTGTCGGGGGGCGGCGCCTGCCCTGCGACGGTCTCGGGGTGGAAGGAGGTCATGTCACTCGCTCGGATGCGGGCCGGCGGCAGGAGGCGCAGGAGGCGGGAGGGTCTCGGACGGGGAAGGGCTCATCGTATCCATGCGGGTCGCGGTGGGGAGGTTCGGCCGGCGTCCAGGGGCACCCCGGTAGAATCGCGGGGTGAGCTCACCTGCCGTGCACCTGCCCGTTCCCCGCATCCCGGGTCGACGCGGGCGGCTCCAGGATATCCCCGTCGTCGGACAGAAGAAGGTGCTGCTCGCCGCACCCCGTGGATACTGCGCGGGCGTCGATCGCGCGGTCATCGCCGTCGAGAAGGCGCTCGAGCGATACGGCGCCCCGGTCTATGTGCGCAAGCAGATCGTGCACAACATCCACGTCGTCACCGAGCTCGAGAAGAAGGGCGCCGTCTTCGTCGAGGAGGTCGACGAGGTGCCCGCAGGCTCGCACGTCGTCTTCAGCGCCCACGGTGTGTCGCCCGCCGTCGTGTCGGCGGCATCCGAGCGCGGACTCCAGGCGATCGACGCCACGTGCCCGCTCGTGACGAAGGTGCACCGCGAGGCGGTGCGCTTCGCGCGCGACGATTTCGAGATCCTGCTGATCGGCCACGAGGGCCACGAAGAGGTCGAGGGGACGGCCGGCGAGGCCCCCGAGCACGTCACCGTCGTGAACTCGCCCGAGCACGCCGACGAGATCGAGGTGCGCGATCCGTCGAAGGTCGTGTGGCTGTCGCAGACCACCCTGTCGGTCGACGAGACGATGGAGACCGTTCGTCGCCTGCGCGAGCGCTTCCCGCAGCTGCAGGATCCGCCCTCCGACGACATCTGCTACGCCACGCAGAACCGCCAGGTCGCGATCAAGAAGGTCGCCGTCGGTGCGGATCTCGTGATCGTGGTGGGCTCCGCGAACTCCTCCAACAGCGTCCGCCTCGTCGAGGTCGCGCTCGAGTACGGCGCGAAGGCGGCTTACCGCGTCGACTACGTCGACGAGGTCAAGCAGGAGTGGCTCGAGGGCGTCCAGACCGTCGGCGTCACCAGCGGCGCCTCGGTTCCCGAGGTGCTCGTCACCGAGGTGCTCGAAGAACTCGCCGGTGCGGGGTACCGCGACGTTGAAGAGGTGCGCACCGCCGAGGAAGACCTCATCTTCTCCCTCCCCAAAGAGCTGCGTCAGGATGCCAACGGCCAGCGCGACAGCCGCGCGCTCGGCGGTCGGAGCAGCGCGTGAGCGACGGGTCGTCGGAGAACCCCGAGGTCCGGCCGCGCCCGCAGTACGGCGAGTACGCCACCCCCGAAGAGCAGCGCGCGCGCATTCAGCGACCCGAGGTGACCGAGGCGCTCGACGCCGGTGTGGCCCCGCAGCCCGAGCAGCCCGCGCCGACGCCCGCACCCGCGGCCGGCCCACGACCGGGCGCTCTGCGCGGACCGCTCTGGGACCGCGTCATCACGGGTGGTCTGCTGGCCTACGGGCTCGTCTCCACGGTGTCGACCATCGTGCAGCTGCTCGACTTCCCGCGCTACGCCGAGTCGGCCGCCGCCGTGCTCGGCGTCGACGCCGCCTACACGAACCTGCAGGCGGGATACGTCTGGGGCGCGGCCGCAGCCCTCGTCTACGGCATCGGATGGCTGCTCACCGCCCTGCTCACCTGGCGCCGGTTGAGGCGAGGTCGCATCGCGTTCTGGATCCCCATCGCGGGCTTCGTCGCCACCGCACTGATCGCCGGTGTGTGCGTCACCCTCGCCCTGGTCGGCGATCAGCAGTTCATGACCGCCATCATCGGCAGCGTCCCGAACTGAACCGCGTGAGCCGGCATCCCGTGTTCACTCGAGAGGGTTTCTCGAGACGGGGAGAGGGGATGCCGTGGTGCGGGACGAGCACGCGCAGCTGACGGCGCTGTACGACGCGCACGCCGTCCCCGTGTGGCGGTACGTCGTCAGCCTGACCGGCGATCACTCCGGCGCCGACGACGTGGTGCAGGAGACCCTTCTGCGCGCATGGCGCACGCCGCGGGTGATGACCGACGACCCCTCGTCGTTGCGGTCGTGGATGTATACCGTCGCCCGCAACATCGTCATCGACGAGGCGCGCAGCGCCCGGCGCCGTCATGAACTGCCCGTCGACGAACTGCCCGAACGGGTGCGTGACGACGATACGGATGCCATGTTCGACGCCCTGCTCGTCGAGGAGGCACTGGCCACCCTCACTCCCGACCACCGCGCCGTCATCGTCAGCGCCTATTACGGCGGGCGCAGCGTCGCCCAGGCGGCCGAGGAGCTCGGCATACCCGCCGGAACCGTGAAGTCGCGTCTGCACTACGCCGTGCGGGCGCTGCGGCTCGCGCTGCAGGAAAGAGGGGTGACCCGATGACCGCCGATCACGAGCGCCTGTCCGCCTCGGACGGCGCCTACGTCCTTGGAGCCCTGAGCGCCGCCGATCGAGCTGAGTTCGAAGCGCACCTCGCTGCGTGCGCCGAGTGCAGGGCGGCCGTCGCCGAACTCGCGCCGACCGCCGGGCTGCTGTCGCGGCTGTCCGTCGAGCGGGCGCGCGCCGTGGGCGAGTCGACCGGCCCGGTGCCGATCTCGGAGCCCCATCCGTCGTTGCGGGGCCGCTTCGTGCGAACGGCGCGTCGTCGGCGCGCCCGCCGCATCACGGCGTGGACGCTGGCGGCATCCGTCGCGCTGGTCGCGATCGCCGTGCCGAGCGTCATCGCGGTGACCGGTGCAGTGCAACCGTCGGGGGCGGTCTACGCGCTCGACGACATCGGGGGAGCGCCCCTCGAAGCGTCGGTCAAGCTCACCTCTGTGCCCTGGGGCACGCGCATCGACCTCGTGTGCCAGTACACCGGGCAGGTGCTCGACGCCCCGCCCGGCGGCTGGCCCTACGCCCTCGCGATCACCGACGATGCGGGGTCGACGAGTGTGCTGTCGACGTGGCGCGCCGGCCCGGGATCGACGACTGAGCTGAGCGCCGGCACCGACCTCGCCGCAGCGGACATCGACGCGGTCGAGATCCGCACGGTCGACGGCGACCGCGTCGTGATGCGGCGGACGTTCGACACGCCGTGAGTCGGGCCCGCGGAGCGGGATCGGCCATCGCGTGGACGCTCGAGGCGAATCGGCGCGGCGCCGACGAGGCCCGCGGCGCTCCGCCGCGCAGTCGGGAAGCGCTGCGGCGACGTTCTAGCATCGTCGCATGCCCCGTCTCGTCGCCGTCTGCGCCGTCCACACCCTGCATCCGGATGCCGGATCCGTCGGCGTCACCGCCATCGACAAGCGCCCGATCGAGGGCGACGTTCGCGTCGGAAAGCTGGGCGTCCGCGCCGACGTGCAGGCGAGCCGGAAGCATCACGGCGGTCCCGACAAGGCGGTGTACGCCTACGCCCACGAGGACGCGGAGTTCTGGGAGCGAGAGCTCGACCGAGATCTCCCCTCCGGGTGGTTCGGAGAGAACCTCCGCGTCGAGGGGCTCGACGTCAACGGCGCCCGCATCGGCGAGATCTGGCGCATCGGCGACACCGTCGAGGTGGAGGTGACGATGCCCCGCACCCCGTGCGCGACGTTCGCGCGGTGGGTCGGCGGCTCCGCGGCGCGCGGGTGGGTGAAGCGCTTCTCCGACGAGGGGCGACTCGGCGCGTACCTGCGCGTGCGCCGGGCAGGCGACGTCCGGGCGGGGGATGCCATCGAGGTGCTGTCGGTACCCGAGGGCGCGCCGACGGTGATCGAGGTGTACCGGAGCTGAGACGCCGGGTCTCGGCATCCGGTGGCTCGAGGCGGGGTGCCTGCACGTCGGCCGGTGTCTCGATGACACGCCGTTCACTGTGGCGTGATCCGGTCGCCCGGGGCGGGTTGCGCGCACAACGGCGGGGAATTTCGGTGACACGCCGTTCGCGGTGGCGTGTCATCAGCGTGTCGCCGAGCCGACCCGCCGTTGCGCACGGCGGGCGCGTGTCGCGGCTCAGGCTCGGGCCGCGGCATCCGAAAACGACGAACGCCCCGGTACGGAGACCGGGGCGTTCGCTCGAGCGGGTGTGTCAGCTCTTCGACTGGCCGTACGAGCCGAGCTGCTTGGTGGCCTCGACCACGCGCACGGCCATCGCGGACTCGGCGACCTTGCCCCAGGCGCGGGGGTCGTACTGCTTCTTGTTGCCGACCTCGCCGTCGAGCTTCAGCACGCCCTCGTAGTTCGAGAACATGTAACCGGCGATCGAGCGCGTGAAGGCGTACTGGGTGTCGGTGTCGATGTTCATCTTGACGACGCCGTTGGCGACGGCGAGGGCGATCTCGTCATCGGTCGAGCCGCTGCCGCCGTGGAACACGAGGTCGAGGGGCTTGGGTCCGGTGCCGAAGTGCGCGGCGATGCCTTCCTGGATCTCGCCGAGCAGCTCGGGGCGGAGCTTCACACCGCCGGGCTTGTACACGCCGTGCACGTTGCCGAAGGTGAGGGCCGAGATGTAGCGGCCGTTCTCGCCGAGGCCGAGGCGCTCGACGGCCTTGGTGACGTCGGCGACCGTGGTGTACAGGGCGTCGTTCGAACCCTCGTGCTGAACGCCGTCTTCTTCGCCGCCGACGACGCCGACCTCGATCTCGAGGATGGCGTTGATGTTCTTCATGCGGGGGAGGAGGTCGGCCGCGATGTCGATGTTCTCGTCGAGGGGAACGGCCGAGCCGTCCCACATGTGCGACTGGAAGATCGGGTTGCGGCCGGCCTTCACCTCTTCTTCAGAGGCCTCGAGAAGGGGGAGGACGAAGCCGGGCAGGGCGTCTTTGGGGCAGTGATCGGTGTGCAGCGCCACGGTGATCGGGTAGTTCTTGGCGACCTCGGTGACGTACCGGGCGAAGGCCAGGGCGCCGGTGGCGCGGGCCTTGACGGTGTGGCCGGCGAAGTAATCGGCGCCACCGGTGGTGACCTGGAGGATGCCGTCGGAGCCGGCCTCGGTCAGGCCCTGAAGCACCGAGTTGATGGTCTGCGAGCTCGAGACGTTGATCGCGGGGTACGCGAAGCTGCCGGCCTTGGCGCGGTCGAGCATGTCGGCGTACTGCTCAGGGGTAGCGACGGGCATGGAGGTGCTCCTTGGTGTTGTCGGGACACCGTCAGCCTAGCGAAGGCGTCGGATCGTGACATGGCGCACGCGACAGGAACCGGCCACTTCTGCGGAATCGTTAAGAAGCGCCATTCCTTCGCCTCGGGACTGGTGAAATCCCGCGATTGTCATCGCTTTGCTGGATACAGTGGCCCCATGGTGAGCCTGACTGCCGACATGAGCCCTTTGCACCCCGACCGCAACCTGGCTCTGGAGTTGGTGAGGGCGACGGAAGCGGCATCCATCCGCGCCGTCCCCTTCATCGGGCGGGGCGACAAGGAAGCCGCTGACGGTGCCGCGGTCGACGCGATGCGCGCCTTCTTCAGCACCGTCAACTTCGACGGCACGATCGTCATCGGCGAGGGCGAGAAGGACAACGCGCCCATGCTCTACAACGGGGAGCGCGTGGGCAGCGGCCGCGGCCCCCAGTGCGACGTGGCCGTGGATCCGATCGACGGTACCTCGCTGACCGCCGCCGGTCGCCAGAACGCCCTCTCGGTGATCGCGGTGTCCGACCAGGGCACCATGCTGGAGGCTTCGAGCGTCTTCTACATGGACAAGCTCGTGACCGGTCCCGCGGGAGTGGGTGTCGTCGACATCCGCCTGCCGATCGGTGAGAACATCCGCCTTCTCGCGAAGGCCCTCGGCAAGCCCGTCGACGAGCTCGTCGTCTCGGTGCTGAACCGCCCGCGGCACGAGCAGCTCATCGCCGACATCCGCGAGGCCGGCGCCGGCACCCGTCTGATGAGCGACGGCGACGTGGCCGGCGGCATCAACGCGGCCCGTCACAACGCCCGCACCGACATGTGCGTCGGCATCGGCGGCAGCCCCGAGGGGATCGTGACCGCCTGCGCGATCAAGGCGCTCGGCGGTCACATCCAGGGAGTGCTCGCACCTCGCACCGACGACGAGAAGGAGAAGGGCCGGGATGCCGGACTTTTGATCGACGGCGAGGTGTACGAGGCCGACGGTCTGGTGAAGGGCAAGAACACGATCTTCGTCGCCACTGGCGTGACCGATGGTCAGCTCGTTGCGGGCGTGCGCCGCGAGGGCGACTTCCTTTACACCGAAAGCGTCGTTCTGCGTGGGGCGTCGGGGACCCTGCGCCGCATCACGTCGGAACACCTGACGTCAAAGTGGCTGTGACGCCGGCCCTCCTGGGCTGAGTGGTGCATCTCGCGAGACGGCATCTCGCTGACATGACGGCTGCATGCTGCAACCGTCTCGTCGGCGGGGTGCCGTTTCGACGTGCAGGGGGCAGCCGTGCGGCGCGCAGATGGTCCGCGCAGGTGCAGTCGGGCGTGTCGTGACGCAAGCGTGACCGGTCTCTCAGGAGGACTCTGGCACAATCGGTAGAGGTGTCAACGGTGACGCTGTGTTCTTCCGAGACCCGAAGGGGGATCGTCCGTGACTACAGCTCCGACGAACCAGACCGCACCTCAGACAGGTGCCCAGGCGGTCATCGCCAGCGCCGTCGACCCGGCACGCCGACCCGACGTACTGCTGCGCGTGCGCCGCGCCGAGGGCCACGAAGTGAGCGCCTGGTGGATGGTCGGCGCCTTCGTCGGCGTCTCCGCCGCCGTCATCAGCCTGCTCAGTTGGGTGCCCGGCGGCGCCTGAGCCGCGGGCTCACCGACACACCGTTCAGGCGTCATCGGCGGCCAGCCCCGCCCTCTCGCGCACATCACCGAGGTCGGCTCCCGAGAGCCGCGGCGATGAAGCGTCTTCATCCGTCCGCGCGATGGACGACTGTCGTGGATCGGACTCCAGGTCGAGCATCTCGGGTGCCGTCCACCGTCTGGGCACGGAGTCGACGGCGCCGGGAGCCGCGACCACGTCGAGCTTGGTCTCATCGATACCGGGGAACTTGCGTGCGGTGACCAGCACCCGTGTCTCGAGCGACCCTGCGAACTTGTTGTAGCTATCGACCGTGCGCTCGATGGCGCGGCGGAGGTCGCTCGCGTGGCTCGCGAGGACGCCCACCCGGTCGTACAACTCGGTGCCGAGGGCGAAGAGGGTGCGCGCCTCGTCTGAGACGTCTTGCTGCGTCCACGTGAAGGCGACGGTCTTCAGCACCGCCCAGAGGTTGACGGGAGAGGCGAGGGCCACCCGACGCGCGAAGGCGTAGTCGAGCAGGGCGGGATCTTCGTCGAGCGCGGACGCCAGCAACGACTCGCTCGGTAGGAAGCAGACGACGAATTCGGGGCTCGTCGTCAGCCCGGCCCAGTAGGCCTTCCGGGCGAGCGCGTCGACGTGGGCGCGCACGGCGCGTGCGTGCTTCGTCAGGAGAGCCGCGCGCCGCGCTCCTTCGTCACCGGCGGCCGTGACGGCGATGGCGCTCGCCTGCAGGTACGCGTCGAGGGGGACCTTCGCATCCACCGCGAGGGCCTTGCCACCCGGGAGGCGCACCACCATGTCGGGGCGACCCGCGCCGGCGTCGCTGGAGATCGTCGCCTGCAGGTCGAAGTCGACGTAACGGGTGAGACCGGCCGCCTCGACGACCCGCCGCAACTGCGTCTCGCCCCAGACGCCGCGGGTCGTGCCGGAACGCATCGCGGAGGCGAGGGACTCGGTGGTGGCGCGGAGTGCTTCGTCGGCCTCGCGCGAGAGCCGCAGCTGCTCGCCGAGCGCGGAGTACTGCTCGACTCGGTCGCGCTCGAGGCCGTCGACCTTGCGCTGCATCGCGTCGAGCGTGTCGCGCACCGGGTCGAGCGCACGCAGGACTGTCTGTTCGCGACGCTCGCGTTCCTCTCGTGCGGCTTGGTCGGCGCGGGATTGCCCGACCAGCTCTCGGTACAACGCGACCTGATGGTCGAGTTGGGCCTGTACACCCACACGTGCCGTCTCGGCGGCGGCGGCCCGCGAGCCCAACGCCTGCTGTTCGATCGCGGCCCGCGCGGAGGCCCGCGACGACCCCACGAACCACCCGGCGGCGACGCCGAGGGCGAGGGCGAGGATCACGAAGAGGAGGGCGCTGGCATCCATGTTCCGAGCATGCACCAGACCTCCGACATCGCCGGAGAGACGCCGCCGGTGGTGCTCAGGCGACGGCGCGTTCGACCGCTTCGACCGTGATCTGCGAGACCCGCACGCCGAGGTGCGCGGCCAGGGCGTGCACGTCGTCGACGCCCGCGCGGCGCGCGCAGTCGATGGTGATCTCGGCGCAGGCGACGGCGTCGGCGAGCGCGTCATGGTGCGCGAAGGGGGAGCATCCGGCCTCGGCGGCGACGAGCGGAAGGCGATACGAGGCGAGCGCGTACGTCTTGCGTGACATCTGCACGCTGCAGAGGTAGCGGTAGGGCGGGCACTCGTCGCCCGTCGCGGCGCAGGCCCGACGCAGCACCGACATGTCGAAGCCGGCGTTGTGCGCAACCAGGACGTCGGCGCCGGCGAAGGCGGTGAGGCGTGCGAGCTGATCGCTCCACGACGGCGCGTTCACCACGTGGGCGGGCTGGATGCCGTGGATGCCAACGTTGATGGGGGCGAAGTCGTCGTGTCCGGCCGGGGGCTTGATCAACCAGGCGGCGGTCGCGACCACCCGGCCGCCCCGCACTCGGGCGAGGCCGACCGCGCACGCGGACGCGCCGCTGGAGTTCGCCGTTTCGAAGTCGATCGCGGTGAAGTCCAATGCCACGGATCCACCCTGACCCGCCGCCGCGTCGAAGGGGTGAGGCGCGCCGGGGTCGGCGGCATCCGAGGTGCGGTCGGGTGCGGGGGAGCGCGGACGAGCCGACCCCGAGACGCGCGCATGCGTCGACGCGGCGGTCGAGGTGGTTGTGGCATCCCTCCCCGACCTGGCCGACGGAGGGGCGGTCGCATTGCCGAACGTCACGCACGCGTTCCGCGCGCGACGACACTGATCGCGTCGGCGACGTTGCGTCCCGGTGCTCAACGCGTCGGCGAGAGGAGCCAAGGACGTTGAGCGGGCGGCGGCCGGGTAACCTGGACTCCCGTGGCTCTTACCATCGGAATCGTCGGCCTTCCCAACGTCGGCAAGTCGACCCTCTTCAACGCCCTGACCAAGAACTCGGTGCTCGCCGCGAACTACCCGTTCGCCACGATCGAGCCCAACGTCGGGGTCGTGAACCTTCCCGATGCGCGGCTGCAGAAGCTCGCCGACGTGTTCAGCAGCGAGCGTCTCGTGCCGGCCGCGGTGTCGTTCGTCGACATCGCCGGCATCGTGCGCGGAGCCAGCGAAGGTGAGGGCCTCGGCAACCAGTTCCTCGCGAACATCCGTGAGGCGGATGCCATCGCCCAGGTCGTCCGCGGATTCGCCGACGACGACGTGGTCCATGTCGACGGCAAGGTCAACCCCGCCGGCGACATGGAGACCATCAACGCCGAGCTCCAGCTCGCCGACCTGCAGACGCTCGAGAAGGCGATCACGCGGTACGAGAAAGAGGTCAAGGGCAAGAAACTCGACCCCTCGGTGCTCGACGCAGCCAAGGCCGCGCAGGACGCCCTCCAGCGCGGCGTGCTGCTCTCGGCATCCAAAATCGACCTCTCGCCGATCCGCGAGCTGGGTCTGCTGACCGCGAAGCCCTTCATCTTCGTCTTCAACGTCGACGAGGCCGTGCTCACCGACCCCGCTCGCAAAGACGAACTGTCGGCGCTCGTCGCGCCCGCGAAGGCCGTCTTCCTGGATGCCAAGATCGAGTCCGAACTGATCGACCTCGACCCCGAGGATGCCGCTGAGCTGCTGGCATCCACCGGTCAGGACGAGTCCGGCCTCGACCAGCTCGCCCGCATCGGCTTCGACACGCTCGGCCTGCAGACCTACCTCACCGCGGGACCGAAGGAAGCGCGCGCGTGGACGATCCCGCAGGGCGCGAAGGCTCCGCAGGCGGCCGGTGTCATCCACACGGACTTCGAGAAGGGCTTCATCAAAGCCGAGGTCATCTCGTTCGCCGACCTCGTCGAGCTCGGCTCGGTCGCCGAGGCCCGATCGAAGGGCAAGGCCCGCCTCGAGGGCAAGGAGTACGTCATGCAGGACGGCGACGTGGTGGAGTTCCGCTTCAACAACTGACGGACGCCATCGTTGGGACGAGCGGGCTCGGGGGCTCACGTGGACGGCCTTCGTCCGTCGGCGGCTCGTCGACCACGCCTTGAGGAGCGACAGCGTCGCACCCGGCTGCGTGCGGTGGTTCATCCCAGACGGGGCGGGCGGGAACGGCAGAGTGCTTCGTCGATGCTCCGTGATCGAGCGGTCGTCGGCACTCCGTTCAGCTCGGGCGAGAGCGTTTCGAATGCCTGAGCGCCGCGACCAGGCATCGAACCTCCCACGCGGTCGCGGCTCCCGTAACGACCGTGAGAACGAGCGCGACGACCCATTGCAGCGGGGTGAGGGCGAGCAGCGGCGCGGCGAGGAACGTCACGACGAGCCCACCCGCGAACAGCGCGGCGAAGATGACGAGGAACATCGCATGGCCGGCGGGAGATCTTCTGGGCTCGTGCTGCGACATGTCGAGGAGGCTACCCCGACACCGGGTTCCCGCGCTGGGTGATCACGCCGGCACGGCGTAGACCACCCGGTTGTCGACGTACGAACCGGCATCCCGGTCGAAGACGCCGCCGCAGGTAATGAGCCGCAACTCGTCACGGGCGGTGGCTCCGAAGACACGGGCGGTGGGAAAGGCCGACTTCGGATAGTCGGCGGTCTCGGTGACGCGGTAGACGTGCACCACGCCGTCGGCGCCGTACACCTCGACCACGTCTCCCACCGCGAGGTCCTCCAGATTCTGGAACACCGCGGGGCCTGTGGGCGAATCGACGTGGGCGGCGATGACGGTGGGTCCGTTTCCGCCGGGGCGCCCGCCGCCGGAGAACCATCCGACCTCCTCGTAGTCGACCGGAACCTCCATGCCCCCGTCGTCGGCGATCCCCAGTTCGATCAGTGGCTCGTCGAGCGCGAGGGTCGGGATGACGACACGTGCGGGGGCGACGGGTGCGGGCGTGGCCGGCGCGTCCACGTCGGGCGGCGTGATCGGCGTGGTCGGGGACGCGACGGACGTCGGAGCCGACGGGAGAGGTGTGGGGGAGGCCGACTGCGGCGCCGCGCTGCACCCCGCGCAGCTCAGCACGGCGACCAGCGCGAGCACGCACGCGGTGCGCGCCGGCCACCCCAGCGGGGCCTGCCGACGCGCACCGCGCCGCGCGTCGATCACTCGGCCGCGGCCGCGCGGCGGCGTTGGACGATCAAGGCGGTGGCGGCGACGAGGCCGAGCCCGCCGGCCGTGGCGGCGAGTCCCCAGCCGGAGAACTCACTCGTCGCCGCTCCACCGGCGCCGGTGTCGACCCCGCCGACGGGGATGGACGTCAGCTGGCCGCGGATTACTCCGGCCGCGAAGTCGACGGTGTGGGAGTCGCCGGTGAAGCCGGCGGGGTTCGCCTCGATCTGCTTGAGCGAGAAGTTCGTCCCGGTGTCGGCACCGTTGGCGACGACGCCGGTGGTGAAGGGCCCCTGCAGGCATCCCGCCGAGGTGCGCGGGCCGTCGCCGACGGGTGCGGGGTTGGGGAAGGCGATGCGCGGCGGGCCGGGCTTGCCGACGGCGGCCTCATGGATGTGCGTCGCCGTCTTCGCCGGGCTCTGGTAGTCGCCGCTGACCCCCTCGAGGCGGATGTCGTAGCAGATGATCTCCTGGTCGGAGTTGATGCGGAACGTGAACGTGCCGGTCGCACCGCTCTGCCCCGGTGTCGCCACCCCGTCGTTGTTGATCACCTGGTCCGGCGTCGCCATCACGGTGAATGCGCTCGTGAACTGCGACGGTTCGTCGACCTCGGTGTCGGCGAAGGCGGGGGATCCCACGGCCAGCAGGGCGACACCGGCCAGGGCGCCGATCGTCAACGGGCGGGCGTACGTCTTCTTCGTCATCGTCGTGCCTTTCGATCGGGACGCGGAGCGTCCGGTTGAGGGCGTGTACGAGAGGAAGCGGCCGAACGTTCATCGCCGCGGCGAATTGCTCCGCGATGAACGCAGAGTCCGTCGGCGACGTATACCTCGCAGGTCGCCGTCGGGGCGACCGTTAGCCTCGGAGAGGACGGCGCGCATGACGGAGTCCGCCGAACGGAGCAGGGAGAGGCGCATGGACGCGTCTCGACGACGCAAGGCGGGGGCGGGATTCGATCTCCGCCGCGCGTTCGACGACAACGGCAGCGCGCTGCTCGGGTACGCCGTGAACGCGCTCCGCGACCGTCCTCTCGCAGAGGACTGCGTGCAGGAGACGTTCCTGCGGGCGTGGCGAGCCAGGGAGCGATTCGATCCACGAGAGGCCTCCGAGCGCACCTGGCTGTTCTCGATCGCCCGGAACGTGATCGTGGACGCCCTCCGCGCCCGCGCCCGCCTGCCCCTGATCGGCGACCACGCGGAGCTCGAGAGTCGGGCTGCGGAGGCCATCGATCCTCTCGAACGGCTGCGGATGCTCGAGGCGCTGTCGGTGCTCACGGAGGCGCACCGCACGGCCGTCGTGGCGATCCACCTTCACGGGCGCACGTACCAGGAGCTGTCCGATGCCACGGGCGTCCCCGTTGCGACCTGGCGCACCCGAACCTTTCACGCACTCCGCGCCCTCCGGGCGCACCTCGAAGAGATGGAGGAGCCCGATGCGCACTCCCGATGACCGCTGGGCCGAATTGGTGGCCGCCGCGCTGGCCGGAGAACTGACCCCCGCCGAGTCGGTGGAGTTCGAGGGGCTCCGACGTTCCGACCGGGCGCGTGCCGACGAGTTCACCGCGCTCGAAGAGGTCGCCGGGCGGCTGCGCCAGGGCGATCTCGGATGGACCACCCCCCGCGATGCGGGCGACCTGTTCGAGCGGATCGGGACCTCGCTCGACCGCGGCGATACAACGGCGGTCGGATCGGCGCCGGTGGTCGCCGTCGCGCGGCGTCCGCGCCGGTGGGTCGCGCCGCTCGTGGGCGCGGCGTGCCTCGCCGCAGGTCTGGCGATCGGTGCGAACGGTGCCGGCGCGTTCCGTGCACCCGCGCCGTCGGGCCCGCCGGGCACCCTCGGCGCCGTGGAGCAGATCGAGGTGCGCGACGACGTCGGCGGCATCGATGTCTCGGCGGAGGTCGTCGCCCACACGTGGGGCACCGAAGCGTACCTGGAGGCGTCGGGACTCGACGTGGGAGCGACGTACGAGCTCGTCTTCGTCGGCGAGGACGGCACCGAGTTCACCGCGGGGGAGGTGCTCGGTTCAGCCGTCCCCATCGTCTGCCGCATGAACGCGGCGGTCCTGCGCGGCGACGCGGCGCGAATGGAACTGCGCGACACGGGCGACGCCGTCGTCGCTCACGCGGAGCTGCCGGCGGTGTGACCCTCTGACCGTGGGGTGCGTCAGCCCAGTTCGGTCGGGTGGGTCAGACGCCACCACAGGGTCGGTTCCTCGATCGCGCCCTTGATCTCGACCTCGGATGCCGTCGTCTGCGGGCCGGCCGTCCAGGTCACGGTTCCCACGACCTCGCCGTAGGCGTAATTCTGCGGCGTTCTGGTGTCGAGGTTCACCGTCACGGGTGTGTCCGACCAGGTGCGGAGCGCCGCGTTCTCGGCGAGCACGAGGGACGCACGAGAGCCCCAGGGCGTGGAGATCGTGCCGATGTCGTCGCCGGCGGTCCCCAGGGTCAGGTCGTGGAACCCGTACTTCAGGCTCTGCAGCAAGAGCGCGACGTCTTCATCGGTGCTGTCGTGGGTCGCACCGCTCATGCGCACACCCGTGATGCTCAGGGGGGCGCCGATACCGACGTCGAGGGTGGACGTGAAAAGGAGATTGAACGTCCCGTCGCCCAGATTGCCGGTCTTCATGCCCGAGACTCCGAGGGTGCCGAGCAGGTCGTTGGTGTTGGTGACGGTCCCGGGCCCACGGACGGTGATCGACGGCGTTCGGACGATCGCGGCGACGACGGGGTTCGCCGCGGCGATGCGGCCGAGGGCCACGAGGTCGCTGGGCGTGCTCGTGTTGCGCTCGTCGATCCCGGTGGAATCCACGATCCGCGTGTCGTTCAAGCCGTTAGCGCTCAGCCACGACCGAGCCGCCTGCACATACGCCCCCTCGGAGCCGAACGCCCAGCGGGCGGTGGCGACGGCGTAGTTCGCGGCCGAGGGAATCAGCATGGTTGCGAGCGAGTCGTGCAGCGACATCGTCAGCCCGTCGGGCATCGATGCGATGACCGCATCCTGCACGTAGAACTGGTCGTAGAGGTCGGTGTCGGCCTCGGTGAACGCGATCGTCGGACCGGGATCGCCCGGCCCGTCGAGCGGGTGGGCGTCGAGTACGACGAGGGCGGTGACGAGCTTCGCGATGCTCGCAATGGGCCGCGCGTCGTTGCCGCCCGACGAGGCGAAGGCCCCCGCGGCATCCGGTCCCAGATACTCTGCGCCTCCCTCGACGCTCATCAGCATCTCGCCGTCGGCGGGCAGGGCGAGGGATGCCGCCGGCCCCGCGGACGCGATCGGCGTCTGCGACGTGACGGTCGGTGCGGGAAGAGCGGCCGACGAAGCCCACCAGACGTATCCGCCGCTACCGCCGAGAACCACGAAGGTGATGACGAGGAAGACGATCAGCGCGATGCGGCCGGCACGGCCATTGCGCTGGGGTTCGCGAGGGGCATCGTCGAGGAGGCTGTGGAAATCGGCGAGGGTACTCACGTCTCAGCCTCGGAGGTGAGCAGGAAGCGGGATGGGCAGGCGCGCACCTCTCGAATCTAACCCGGGGCATTGCCTCACGCCGAGACGAATTTCAAGCCCCCCACCGCTTGGAGAGAGGAGACCTACCGTGATTGCCATCGGGAAATACCCGAGGACCACACGGGAGGAGCCGCCATGGGACTCGACGACAAGATCAAGAACGCCGCTGAAGACATCGCCGGCAAGGCGAAAGAAGCTTTCGGCAAGGCGACCGACAACGAGCGTCTCGAAGCCGAGGGTCAGGGCGACCAGAGCAAGGCCAACGTCAAGAAGGCCGGCGAGAACGTCAAGGACGCCTTCAAATAAGCGCCCTCCCCGAATGCCCCGATCGTCACGGTCGGGGCATTCGTCGTTCTCGGGCACTCCGCACCGGACGAACGACACGGCGACTCCGTGCGGCCGCGACCACGCGCGGCTGACGACACGGCATGCCGTGATGGCGGCAGGAAGATCTTGCGTGACCGACCCGACCGACGTGACGGCCCGGGATGCCGTGGCTCCCACGGTGCGACCACGATAATGGCGACATGACCACTGCCGTTCCCACCGAGACCCCTACGCTCGTCTCGGGCACCCCCGTCGTCCTCCGCGCTCACGGCTACGAAGCCGCCATTGCCAGCGTCGGCGCCTCGCTCCGCTCATTGACACATGAGGGTCGCGACCTCGTCGTGCCGTTCGACGCCGACGAGCTGCGTCCCGCCTACCGCGGAACCACGCTGGCGCCGTGGCCCAACCGCGTGGTCGACGGCATCCATCATTTCGACGGTGTCGAGCACCAGCTCCCCCTCACCGAGCCCGACCGCGCTCACGCCCTGCACGGGTTGCTGTCGTGGGCGGACTGGAACGTCACCGACGCCTCGGACAGCGCCGTCACACTGAGCGCGACGATCACCGCGCAGGCGGGGTACCCGTGGTGGCTGGTGGTGTCGACGACGTACCGCTTGGATGCCGCCGGCCTCACGCAGACGGTCCGCGCGACGAACCTGTCGGACACTCCCGCACCGTGGGGGACCGGACCGCACCCGTACCTCGTCGCCGGCCCCGCGACCCTGGATGAATGGAACCTCACCCTCCCGGCCGACACCGTGCTCGAGGTGACGCCGGACCGTCTGTCGCCGGTGGCCCTGGCATCCGTGACCGTCGACGCCGACCGGTTCGACTTCCGCGAGGACCGCGTCCTCGGTGCGGTCGAGATCGACCACGCGTACACGGGGCTGATCCGGGATGCCGACGGCCGGACGACCGTGGTCGTCACGGACCCCGCGGGCACGGGCGTGGCGATGAGCTGGGCCGGGGAATGCCCCTGGGTTCAGATCCACACGGCCGACCTGCCCGCCGGCCCCGGCACGCCCGGACACCGCGCCGGCCTCGCGGTGGAGCCGATGACCTGCGCGCCCGACGCCTTCAACGACGACGTCTACGACTTCGACACCGGCGTCGTCTCGCTCGATCCGGGCGCGTCTCACGAGGCGGGGTGGACCATCTCCGCTCGCTGACGCTCGATGACGACAGAACCGCCCCGGGTGAATCCCGGGGCGGTTCTGTCATGCGTGCGGGGCGTCAGACGACCTGTGCACCGCACATGCCGCAGTCGCCTCCGACGGACACCTCGACGAAGCAATCGGGGCACATAGTACGCGTGGGGCGGTCGGTGATGAGCGTCGGCCTCGGGCTCGCGCTCCGGCGCTCCGCGCGCGGGGCGGCGGCTGCCCGGGTGCGGGCGGCGGTGACGGGGGCGACCGGCGGCGGAGGGGGCGCGGCCGGCTTGTGCGCTTCGCAGTAGAAGCGGACGAACCCGTCGTGGTGCTTGGGGTGGCGGTGCTTGACCGCCCAGAGTTCGGTGCGCTCGTAGAGCGGGCCATCGGTGCCGCAGGCGACGCAGCGAGTGGCCTCGCCCGGAACGACGTCGGCGACCAGGACGGGGGCGTCGAAGCGGATGGCATCGCGCCAGTCCTGCGACGAGACGATCTTCATGTGGGGACCCTTCTTCGGCGGTTCGGGCCGCCTCCCCCCAACGGTACGCTCCTCCCCACCCCGGTGCGACGCGATCGTGCGCGGAAAGGGTGGACACGCCCGCACAGGCCCCCGTTAGGTTGGAAGGAATTCCCCGCGCCGCCTCGGCAGCGCCCATCGAAGGAGAAGCATGGAACTCGCCGCATTGGGAGCCGTCGGAGTCATCGTGGCCATCGTCGTGGTGGTCGCGGTGGTCGTCATGGCCGTCCTCGCCCTGGTCGTCCGCGGCTGGTATCGCGTCGCGAAGGCCGACGAGGCCCTGGTCATCGTCGGTAAGCGGCAGAAGAGCTCCGACGGCAACTCCTCGCGCATCACGGTCATCACGGGCGGCGGAGCGATCGTCAACCCGCTGACGCAGCGCGGCGAGATGATCTCGCTGCGAGCCCGCCAGATCAAGATGGAGCCGACCGCGCAGTCGTCCACCGGCGTCACGGTCAACGTCAGTGGCGTCGCCCTGGTCAAGATCGGCTCGGACCCCGAGTCCGTGCGCCGTGCGGCGGAGCGCTTCGCCTCGCAAGACAAGGCGATCGAGCAGTTCACCACGGAGCAGCTCGAGGGTGCGCTGCGCGGAGTGGTGGCGACATTGACCGTCGAAGAACTCATGCGCGACCGCCAGCGCCTGTCGGACCAGATCGCCGAAGGCATCAAGCAGGACCTCTCTTCGCAGGGCCTCATCCTCGACTCTTTCCAGATCCAGGGCATCACCGACCTGAACGGCTACATCTCGGCGCTCGGTGCGACCGAGGTCGAGCGTGTCAAGCGCGAGGCCGAGGTCGCCCGCATCAACGCCGTGCGTGAGATCCGCGCGCGACAGATCGCGACCGACGAGGCCAACCTCATCGAGCAGACCGCGCTCGACAAGAACAGCGCTGCGGCCAAGGCCGAGGTCGGTCGCGCCAACGCCGAGGCCGAGCAGGCGGAGGCGCTGACACGAGCCGAGCGTCGGCAGGCCGTCCTGCAGCAGGAGGCGCAGAACACGCAGGCCCGCCTGGAGTCCGAGGTCTCCCGCGTCGCGGATGCCGACCTGTATCAGCGTCAGAAAGATGCTGACGCCGAGTCGTACTCGCAGATCAAGGCGGCGCAGGCGCGCGCCGCGATCGCCGAGCAGGAAGCGGCTGCCGTGCGCGTGCGCGCCGAAGCCGACGCGCAGGCCGTGCGCCTGGCCGGTGAGGCCCGCGCCGAAGCCATCCGCGCTGAGGCGGAGGCGCTGTCGCATAACCAGGAGGCCCTGCTGGCGCAGCGCGCGCTCGAGGCGCTGGTGCCGATGATGACCGAATTCGCGAAGGGCTACGACCGGGTCGGCAACATCACCGTCCTCGGCGGCGAGGGAGCCAGCGGGCACCTGGCGACCGAATCGGCCACGGGCCTCCGGGCGTCGTTCGAGGCCGTGCGTGCGGCGACCGGCATCGACCTGACGCAGATCATCCAGGGCCGCGTGGTGGCCGACGCGTTCGCAGAATCGACGCGCCGTCCCGCGGCGTCCGCGGAGAAGACGTACCCCGCACCCACCGTGCCGCCGGCAGAGCCGACCGCACCCCAGCCGGGGGCCTGAGGGCCGCGCACCGTGCCCGAAGCTCCTGAGGTCGAGGCGCTCGCGTCGTTCCTGCGCGAGCGCCTCCTCCGACGCACCACGACCGGTGTCGAACTCGTCGAGGGCCGGGCGCTGAAGACCCGCGGGCGCCCGCTCGACGAGCTGATCGGTCGCGACGTCAGCGGTGTGACCCGACACGGCAAGCACCTCGACATCGACTTCGAGGGCGTGCACCTCGGCCTCGGCTTCGGGCGGGCGGGGTGGGCGACGTGGGACGAGGGGGCGGTCGCGGAGCGGCCGGACGACGCGCCGGTCGCGGCGGTCATCGCTCGCCTGATGTTCGACGACGCCGTCCTGGGCGTCACAGACGCGGGGGACTGGCTGTCGGTGCAGCTCCACGTGGTGGATGCCGCGGACGACGTTCCCTCGGTCGCCAAGCTCGGTCCGGATGCCGCGGATCCCGCCTATTCTCGAGCGATGCTGGCCGAGGCGCTCGGCGGTCGGCGCAAGCAGCTGAAGGCCCTGCTGCAGGAGCAGGAGACGCTCGCCGGGATCGGCAATGCGTACTCAGACGAAATCCTCTTCGCCGCACGGCTGTCGCCGTCGGCTCACGCGGCAGCCCTGACGGACGACGAGATCACACGGCTGTGGAGCGCGTTGCACGACACGATGACCGCCGCGGTGATCGCCCGCCGGGGCGTGCCGATCGCCGAGCAGAAGGCGGCGAAGGTCGCGGCGATGCGGGTGCACGGGCGTACCGGTGAGCCGTGTCCGGACTGCGGGGGCGTCGTCGACGACATCCCCGGCACGAAGGGCGGCGGGCAGTGGTGTCCGTCCTGCCAGGGCACCGACTGATCCCTACAGACGAGGGGCTCCGGACCGCGGTCCGGAGCCCCTCGTCTGTCGCCTGATCAGGCCGTCTGGCCGGAGTGCTTACCCTCGGCGACCTCTTCGACGAGCTTCGCGTTGAAGGCGGGCAGGTCATCGGGGTTGCGGCTCGACACGAGCCCCTGATCGACGTGCACCTCTTCATCGACCCACGTCGCACCGGCGTTACGCAGGTCGGTCTGCAGTGTCGGGTAGCTCGTGAGCGTGCGGCCCTCGAGCACGTCGGCCTCGGTCAGGATCCACCCTCCGTGGCAGATGACCGCGACGGGCTTGTGCTGATCGAAGAAGTCGCGGGTGAACGACACGGCATCCTTGACGATGCGGATGTCGTCGGCGTTCTGCACGCCTCCGGGCAGGACCAGGGCATCGAAGTCGCCGGCCGACGCGCCCGACACCGCGAGGTCGACCTTCTGCTCGTGGCCCTTCTCGCCGCTGATGCTGCCCTCGTTCGGCGAGACCAGCACGGCTTCGGCGCCGGCGGAGGTCACGGCCTCCCACGGGCTGGTGAGCTCGCTGTCTTCGAATCCGTCTGTGGCCAGGAAGGCGATGCGCTTGCCGCTGAGATCGGTCATGGTTCGACTCTCTCTTTCTCGATCGGGGGTCGTTGCCACGCTAGGAATGGGCGTCGCACCCGAGGCGGGGGTTGCGGATGCCGGGCGAGGAGGGTAATCCCGTCGCGCTCCGGGGGCGTCTGAGACGTGAGCCCGCCAAGGCGACCCGTCGCGCGCGGTGGGGCGCGTCCGAGGTGCGGATGGTCGGCGCTGCGCCGTCGCGAGCAGAGCGGCGGCGTCCGAGGTGCGGATGGTCGACGCGGCGCCGTCGTGCGCGGCCCAGATGCGCCGACGGCGCACGCGGCCCCGTCGCTCGCGCACGGGCGTAGCATGGGGCGCATGTCCGGTGACACGATGTCTGACGCGAAGCCCGCTGAGAAGCCGCTGATCACGCTGCTGAACGCTCCCGCCGAGGAGGCGGACGACGCCGCGCGGCCCGCATCGCAGTGCTGCGGCGGCGGTTCCTGCTCGCTTTGAGCCTTTCGCTCGCGGCATCTTGATCCGGGTCTGACCGGTCGGGGTCTGCTCTTGCACCAGTACATCACCGTTGCGCGCGCTACTCGCGGTTCGGGGACGCTTGGTGCTGCCGTTGCGTCGCCTGGGCCGTGACGGATCTGAAGGCGGTCGCTGAACCGTGAAACCGCGGACGGGACCGGCCGGCCCGAGGCGTTACGTCAGGCTGCGATGACGCCGCGTCGGCCGCGTCTGGACGACCCCGTGCCGCCCGCGTGAGAGCGCCGGCGATGGTTCTCCCATGTCGCACGCGTCAGTGCGCCGGCGGTGAGCTTCCGCGCCGCCCGCGTCAGTGCGTCAGCGGTGCTGCCCCCTCGAGCTGGTCGGCGGGCTTGCGGATGAGGAACGCGCCGACGATGAGCGGCAGCGAGATGATCGCCGCGATCAGGAACGCCATGCGCGTGCCGGCGGCATCCGCTTCGAGTCCCGTGCCCGTCGAGGCCGACACCGACGACATGATCGTGACGAGCAGTGCGATGCCCGCAGCTCCTGCGACCTGCTGCACGGTGCCGACGATGGCCGAACCGTACGAATAGAACCGGGGCTCGAGCGAGCCGAGGGACGCCGTGAACAGCGGCGTGAACGACAGGGCGAGACCGAGCATCATCACCGTCTGCACGACGATGAGGAGCGGGAACGACGTGTCGGTTCCGAGGGTCGTGTAGAACCACAGGGTCGCGCTGACGATGATCGCGCCGGGGACCAGCAGGATCTGCGTGCCGAACCGGTCGTAGATACGGCCGATCACGGGGCCGGCGAGACCCATCGCGAGCGAACCCGGCAGCACGGCGAGTCCGGTCTCGAGCGGTGTTTTCTCGAGAACCGTCTGCAGGTACAGCGGCAACAGCGTGATCGCGCCGAAGAAGGCCAGTGACATCACGCCCAACTGGGCCACCGACAGGGTGAAGTTGCGGGAGCGGAAGACACGCAGGTCGAGCAGCGCCGAGTCGGTGCGCTGCAGACGCAACTGTCGCCAGACGAACGAGGCGAGGCCGATGATGCCGATGGCCAGCGACACGACCAGGGTGATGACCGACGCATCGGCGGCTCCGGCGTCACCGCCGTGTCCGCCGCCGATCTGGCTGAGGCCGAACACGAGACCACCGAAGCCGAACGCCGAGAGGATGACGCTGGTCACGTCGATGGGGGCGTTGCGGGTCTCGCCGAGATTGTGGATCCACCGCGCACCGACGAAGAGCGCCACGAGGGCGATGGGCAGCACGATGCCGAAGATCCAGTGCCAGCCCAGCGACTGGAGGACGAGTCCCGACATGGTCGGGCCGATGGCGGGCGCGAGTGCCATGACGATGCTGACGCGACCCATCATGCGGCCGCGCTGGGCGGGCGGCACGATCGTCATGATCGTCGTCATCAGCAGCGGCATCATGATCGCGGTACCGGATGCCTGGATGACGCGGGCCACGACGAGCACTTCGAATCCGGGGGCGAGGAAGGCGACCAGGGTGCCCGCCGAGAACAGCGACATCGCGGTGACGAACACTTGGCGCGTGGTGAAGCGCTGGAGAAGGAATCCGGTGATCGGGATGACGACGGCCATAGTCAGCATGAACGCGGTGGTCAGCCACTGGGCGGCGACGGCGGTGATGCCGAGGTCGCGGATCAGGAACGGAATCGCGACGTTCATCGTCGTCTCGTTCAGGATCGCGACGAAGGCGGCGGTGAGCAGCAGCCAGATGACGCGGCTCTGCTCGGCCGTGACGCCCGAGGAAGTCTGAGGCGGAGCGGAGGATACGGTGCCGGTGGCGGCCATGACGAGGTCCTATTCGTACGGGGGCTTCGTGGCGCCACGGGGGTGACTGCGATGAGCGACAACGGAGCCGGACGCCGAGATATTCCGACGTCGAGAGAAAAACCTGGGGGAGGGATGCCGCATAGGGCGAGGCCCGAGTCTAGCGGGCACCTCCGACATCGGTCAGGCGGAGCCGGTGTCGGCGGTCGGACGTAGGCTGGCCCGCATGAACCCGGGTGGTGTGGGCGGAAGCATGTTCCGCGGCGTCGACGCCGACATGCAGCGCCGTCGGAACGCCCAGGCGCCGCGCGTCGCCGACCTGGGCCGCCGCGTCGTCGAGCTGTTCCGGCCCTACCGGTGGCGGATCGCCTTCACCGCCGTTCTCGTCGTGGTGGGCGCCGCTGTGGCCGTCATCCCGCCGCTGCTCGTGCAGCGGATCTTCGACGACGCGCTGTTCCCGGTCGATGGATCGAGCCCCGACCTCGGGTTGCTGGCAGAGCTCGTCAGCGTGATGATCGTGCTCTTCCTGCTCTCGGCCGGGCTGAACGTCGGGCAGACCTGGCTCACGGCCACGGTGGGCAACCGCGTCACGGGTGATCTGCGCACGCGTCTGTTCGACCACCTCCAGTCGATGGAGCTCGGCTTCTTCACGCGCACGAAGACGGGTGTCATCCAATCGCGTCTCCAGAACGACGTCGGCGGTGTCTCGGGCGTTCTCACGAACACCGTCACCAGCATCCTGGGCAACGCCGTGACCGTGATCGCATCGCTGGTCGCGATGATCCTGATCGACTGGCGGCTGACCTTGATCGCCGTCGCCCTCATGCCGTTCCTGATCTTCGTGCAGCGGCGGGTCGGCCAGGTGCGGGCGCGCATCGCGGGCGAGACGCAAGAGAGCCTGTCGGAGCTCTCGGCCATCACGCAAGAGACGCTGAGTGTGTCGGGAATCCTGCTGTCGAAGTCCTTCAACCGCCAGCGGACCGAATCGGCGCGTTTCGATGCCGAGAACGACAACCAGGTGCATCTGCAGGTGCGTCGGGCGATGAGCGGTCAGGGCTTCTTCGCCGTCGTCCAGGTGATCATGTCGAGCGTGCCGGCGATCATCTACCTTGTCTCCGGCTACCTCATCGGCGGGGGTGCCGGGGCGATCACTGCGGGTACGATCGTCGCCTTCACCACGGTGCAGGCGCGCCTGCTCATGCCGCTCTTGGGGCTCATGCGCGTCGCGCTCGACGTGCAGACTTCGTCGGCGCTGTTCGCCCGCATCTTCGAGTACCTCGACCTGAAGCCGGCGATCGTCGATGTGCCCGACGCGCCCCCCGTGTCGGCGGCACCCGGACCGCTGGGCCGCATCGAGTTCCGTGATGTGGAGTTCCGCTATCCCGACGCTCCGGCGCACACGCGTCCCACGCTCGACGCGGTGTCGTTCACGGTCGAGCCCGGGCAGCACGTCGCGTTCGTCGGGCCGTCGGGCGCGGGTAAGACGACCATCCTCTACCTGACGCCGCGCATGTACGAGGCGTCCGGCGGCGCGGTGATGTTCTCGGGCGCCGACGTGCGTACCCTCGACCGTGCTTCGATCGTCGACGAGATCGGCATCGTTTCGCAAGAGACATATCTCTTCCACGCCACCGTGCGCGAGAACCTGCGCTATGCGCGACCGGATGCGACCGACGACGAGATCGTGGCCGCCTGCCGCGCCGCGAACATCCACCACGTGATCGCGTCGTTCGAGGCTGGCTACGACACCGTCGTCGGTGAGCGCGGGTACCGCCTGTCGGGCGGCGAGAAGCAGCGCATCGCCATCGCGCGCGTGCTGCTGAAGGACCCGCCGGTGCTCCTGCTCGACGAGGCGACGAGCGCCCTCGACACCGTGTCGGAACGCATCGTGCAGGAAGCTCTCGAGACCGCCTCGCACGGACGCACGACGCTGTCGATCGCGCACCGACTGTCGACGGTGATCGGTGCCGACCGCATCCACGTCGTCGACGCCGGACGCATCGTCGAGTCGGGCACGCACAGCGAGTTGCTCGCCGCGGGCGGCCTCTACGCGAGCCTCGCGGCCGAGCAACTCGCCGCCTCTTTCGTGCTCGCGGAGGAGCAGCAGGATGCAGCGGGTCTCGCACACGCCGCGCTGCCCGCCCGCCGCGCCGATGAGCCGCCGGCCTAGCGCCCGACTGGCACGGGCACGAGGCTGAGTCGGGCTCGGTCGCCTCGCTTGCGCCGGCAGCATCCTGGCGCAGAGCGACGACACCGAGCCCGTGGAGGGTCTGGGCGTGCGGATGACAGTGGCTCCGATGGGCTCTCCCGCCTCGCCTGCCGGGCCGGCTCAGGCCGGCAGCGTCTCCACGAACGCCTCCAGCGCCACCCGGTACGCCGGGTCGGCGTGCGTCTCGCCGATGCGCAGCAGCGGGGGAAGGTCGAGCGTACGGATGAGCGACGCGCGTTCCCGCACCGCCGCGTCGGCCCCGGCTGCCCGGAGCAGGGCGATGCCCTCGCCGAGTGCGTCGAGGTAATCGCGCAGCACGTCGAGCTCGCCGAGGCGCTGGGTGATCGAGCCGCCGTCACGGCGCTGCCGCCACTCGACGACCACATCGGGCATCACGTCGAACGTCTCGGCGAGCGTGTACATGCGCTGCGCGAGCACTTGATCCTCGTAGTAGCGCCCCTCGGGGAAACGCAGGTCGTGCGTGCGCCAGAAGACCGTGCGGCTGACCTTCGACCACGCGACGATGTTCCCGGATGCCGCGGGATGGGCCGCGAGGGTCGTCCCCTCCCGCGTCGGGTCGGTGGCCGCGGCGACCCACGGCTGCACGTCGCCGGCCGTGTAGCCGTGGCCCTCGGCATCCGGTCGCAGACGAACGTATGCGCCCACGACGAAATCGCTGCCCGTGCGTTCGAGGGTGTCGGTGAGGCGCGTCAGCGCGTCGGGCAGCATCCGGTCGTCAGCGTCGAGGAATGCCGTGTACGGGGTGTCGACGAGGGTGAGTCCGGTGTTGCGCGCAGCGCCGAGGCCGCGCTGCCGGTCGTGTCGGACGAAACGGAACCGCGGGTCGGTGGCGGCGGCGTCGGCGAAGATGCGGGTCGTGTCGTCGGTGGAGGCATCGTCGACCAGGACGGCGGTCCAGTGATCGTGGGTCTGCGCGCGCAGGGAGTCGAGCGCCTCCGCGGCGTACGCGGCGACGTCGAAGCCGGGAACGATGACGGTGACGGCGCGGGAGCTCACCCGCGCGATCCTATGGCCGAAACAGCATCGGCGACCGCATCGGCCACCGCTTCCAAGGATGTCGTGAGCGCGTGCGGCAGAGTGAAGCGCACGGCGGTCCGTGCGTCGTCGTGTGCAACGCCGAGCGCCGTGAGCACGTGCGAGGCCTCGTCGCTGCCGGCGGCGCACGCGGATCCGCTGGAGGAGACGATCCCGCGGCGCTCGAGCTCGAGCAGCACCGTCTCGCCGTTGGTGCCCGGGAAGACGAAACTCGCCGTACCCGGCAACCGCCGGGCGGGGTGTCCGGTCAGCCGGGCGCCGGGAACGAGGGCGAGCACCCGGGCGATGAAGGCGTCGCGGAGAGCCGACAGCCTCGCGACCTCGTCGAGACGCTCCGCCTCCGCGAGTTCGAGCGCTCGGGCGATGGCCACCGCTCCGGCGACGTCGGGAGTGCCCGAGCGGCGCCCGCGCTCCTGTCCGCCGCCGTGCAGGAGCGGCTCGAACGGCAGCCGGCCCCGGACGGCCAGGATGCCGGTGCCCTTGGGGGCCGCGATCTTGTGACCGGCCACGGTCACGGCATCCGCTCCGAGCCCGGCGAGGGGCAGCCACCCGGCGGCTTGGACGGCGTCGAGGTGCAGCGGCACGCCGCGGGCGTGGGCGACGGCCGTGAGGGCGGCGGCATCCTGGATCGTGCCGACCTCGTTGTTGGCGTAACCGATGCTGACCAACGCCGTATCATCGCGGAGCGCTGCGTCCAGGACCTCGGGCGTGAGGATGCCCGTCGCGTCGACCGGCGCGTGGGTGACCTCGACCCCGTGCAGGCGCGCGAGGTAATCGGCCGAGGCGAGCACCGATTCGTGCTCGATCGCGGTCGTGACGAGGTGTCGGCGCCCGGATCCCAGAACGAGGCCCTTGATCGCGGCGTTGTTCGACTCGGTGCCGCCGGAGGTGAACATGACATCGCCGGCGCGCATGCCGAGCACGGCGGCGACGCGGCGGCGGGCATCGTCGAGCGCGGACGCCGCGGCCCCGCCCACCTCGTGCTGGCTCGACGGGTTGCCGAAGAACCGCGTGAGGTAGGGAGCCATCGCCTCGAGCACCTCCGGGCGCACGGGGGTGGTCGCGGCGTTGTCGAGGTAGAGCGTCACGCCGTCTCGATGCGGATGTCCAGACCCAGATCCAGAGACGGAGCCGAGTGGGTGAGGGCGCCGACCGAGATGACGTCGACCCCGGTCTCGGCGATCGCGCGCACGGTTTCGAGGGTCACTCCGCCCGAGGCTTCGATCTGGGCGGCTCCGGCGATGCGGGCGACCCCCACCCGCAGGTCGTCGAGCGAGAAGTTGTCGAGCATGATCGTGCCCACGCCCGCGGCGAGCACCGCGTCGATCTGGTCGAGACGATCCACCTCCACCTCGACGTGCGTGGTGTGCGGGAGCCGGGCGATCGCGCTCTCGAGAGCCTGTGTCACCGACATCCCGTTCGCCGTCAGCACGGCGAGGTGGTTGTCTTTCGCCATCACGGCGTCCGAGAGTGAGAAGCGATGGTTGTGGCCGCCGCCGTCGCGTACCGCCTGACGCTCGATCGCACGCAGGCCCGGAGTGGTCTTGCGGGTGTCGACGATGCGGGCGCCCGTGTGCGCGACCTCGGCCACGTACCGGCTGGTCAGCGTTGCGATCCCCGACATGCGCTGCACGAAGTTGAGACCGATCCGCTCGGCGGTCAGCACCGCTCGCGCGGGACCGGTGACCACCGCGAGCGTGTCGCCCGACGAGAAGTGCTGCCCGTCGGCGACCCGCTGCTCGATCACGACGGACGAATCGGTGAGCGTGAAGGCCGCAGCGAACACGGCGGCGCCGGAGAAGACCCCGTCGACGCGCGCGACGAGCGCTGCTCGCGCGGTCGCATCGGCGGGGATGAGCGTGTCGCTGGTGAGGTCGCCCCAGGGTGCATCTTCTTCGAGGGCGGCCGAGACGACGCGATCGATGGCGGTACGGGTCAGCATGCGAGGACCTCCTGGGTGAGGGGAGCGGATGCCGCGTCGTCGCGCGCGGCGGCGGACGAGCGGGCGCGGTGGGGCGTCGAGACGGCCGCGCCGGTCGCACCCACGGCGCGGGCTGCCTCCCTCATCGTCGTGTCACCCGTGGCGAGGAGGACCGGGATCCCGGCATCCGGGGCATCCGACCGGTAGTGCGCCCCGACCGATCCGGTGCGCGCCCGGGCGGCGGCGACGACGTGGCGGGCGACGAGGAGCAGATTGGCGTCTTCGACCGACCGCGGAGAGGGGTCGGCGCTCCACGCGGCGAGGATGCCGGCCGCACGTTCCAGACCGGCGGCGGCGCGGACGAGGCCGGCCTCTGCCCACATCACCCGCTGCAGCTCGGTGCGCGAGAAGGGCGGGGCACCCGCGGACGGGCGCGGCTTCGGCGGCGGCCCGGCGGCTTCGGGCCCCGCTGGCGGAGGAGCCGGCCACTCGAGGCCCCGAGCCACGGCATCCCCCGCGCGTGCACCGAAAACGGCCCCCTCGAGCAGCGAATTGGATGCCAGGCGGTTCGCACCGTGCACGCCCGTGCGGGCCGCCTCGCCCACCGCGTACAGCCCCGGTACCGTCGTGCGCCCGTCGAGGTCGGTCACGATGCCGCCCATCAGGTAGTGCGCCGCGGGGGTGACCGGTATCGGATCCACGGCCCAGTCCAGACCCCGCTCGCGCACGGCGGCGTCGATGGTGGGGAAGCGCTGCGCGAGACGCTCGGCTCCCAGCGCCGTGGCATCCAGACGCACCGGGCGGCCGTTCTGGGCGGCCATCGCGCGGGCGTTCGCACGGGCGACGACATCGCGCGGCGCGAGCTCGCCGTCGGGGTGGGCGTCGAAGCAGAAGCGGCGTCCGGCATCGTCGATGAGGGTCGCGCCCTCCCCGCGCACGGCCTCGGAGACGAGGAAGGGCGCGCCCGCGGCGAGGGCCGTGGGGTGGAACTGCACGAACTCGAGGTCGGCGACCTCAGCCCCCGCGCGCAGGGCGGCCGCTATTCCGTCGCCGGTCGCGCCGAGAGGGTTGGTGGTGTGCGCGTAGAGCTGGCCCGCGCCGCCCGTCGCGAGGATCACCGCGTCGGCGTCGATGCGCTCGCCGCCGTCGAGCTCGACGCCGACGACGCGCCCGCCGCGCAGCACGAGGTCGCGCAACAGCGCCTGCTCGCGCACACCTAGTCCGGCGGAACGTACGGCGGCGCCGAGCGCCGCCTGGATCTCTGCCCCGGTCGCGTCACCGCCGGCGTGCAGCACCCGCGGCATCGCGTGCGCCGCCTCGAGCCCGCGGGCGAAGTCGCCGTCGGGCGTGCGGTCGAAGTCGACGCCGCGCGCCACGAGTTCGGCGATGAGCGCGGGGCCCTCACCGACCAGCACGTCCACCGCGGCGGGATCGTTCAGACCCGCGCCGGCGGTTCGCGTGTCGGCCGCGTGCGAGGCGACACTGTCGGCGGGGTGGGTGACGGCGGCCACGCCGCCCTGCGCCCAGCGCGTGTTCGTCTCGGACAGCTCGCCCTTCGTCACGATCGTGACGCGGCATCCGTTCTCCGCCGCGTGCAACGCCGCCGTGAGGCCGGCGATGCCGCTGCCCACCACGACGACGGCGGTCATTTCACCGCACCGCTGGGCTTGGCCGCGAGCATGCGTTCGAGGGCGAGCGTGGCGGGGGCGGCGACGTCGCCCGGGACCGTGATGCGGTTGACGATCTCGCCCGCGACGAGCGACTCCAGGACCCATGCGAGGTAGCCGGGGTGGATACGGTACATCGTCGAGCAGGGGCAGACCACGGGGTCGAGGCAGAAGATCTCGTGCTGCGGGTACTGGGCCGCCAGGCGCTGCACGAGGTTGACCTCGGTGCCGATCGCGAAGGTCGTGGGTTCGATCGCTGAGGCGATCGCCTTGCGGATGAGGTCGGTGGACCCCGCTTCGTCAGCGGCATCCACCACGTCCATGGGGCACTCGGGGTGCACGATCACGCGGACGCCGGGGTGCTCGGCACGCGCCTTATCGATCTGGTCGACGGTGAACCGGCGGTGCACCGAGCAGAATCCGTGCCAGAGGATGACGCGGCTGTCCTGCACCTGCTCGGCGGTCGAGCCGCCGAGGGCCTTTCGCGGGTTCCACATCGGCATCTGCTCGAGCGGCACGCCCATCGCCTTGGCGGTGTTGCGGCCCAAGTGCTGGTCGGGGAAGAACAGCACGCGACGCCCGCGCGCGAACGCCCACTCGAGCACCGTCCGGGCGTTGGAGGAGGTGCAGACGATGCCGCCGTGTCGGCCCACGAAGCCTTTGATGGCGGCGGAGGAGTTCATGTACGTCACCGGGATGACGGGTACGAGGCCGTCGGCATCCGGGGTGTCGAGGTCGCCGAGCACGTCTTCGAGCTGCTCCCAGCACTCCTCCACCTGATCGATGTCGGCCATGTCGGCCATCGAGCACCCGGCGGCGAGGTTCGGCAGGATGACGGCCTGCTCGGATGTCGACAGCAGGTCGGCGGTCTCTGCCATGAAGTGCACGCCGCAGAAGACGATCGCCTCGGCCTCGGGGTGCTCGAGTGCCGCATTGGCGAGCTGGAACGAGTCGCCGACGTAATCGGCGTGCCGCACCACCTCTTCGCGCTGGTAGAAGTGCCCGAGCACGACGACGCGGTCGCCGAGCGTCTGTTTCGCCGCACGGATCCGCGCATGGAGCTCGTCGTCGGACGCGTCGCGGTACCGCTGCGGCAGCTCTCCCTGGCGCGGCGCACCCGTGGGGATGACGTCGCCCATCGACGAGCCGGGGCCGTACCCGGGGCGCGTGTCGAAGTCCCACGGGCCGACGGCGAGGTCGGTGGTGCACGTGGCGTCGATCGACGCGCCGGAGACGATCGCCTGGATCGCGTGATCGACGCTCGGGTCGATCGCGGGGCGGGGCTGCAGGGTGAGGTGTGTGGCGGCCATGGGCGTTCCGATCAGTGACGGGTGGGGAGCGGGCCGCGGTCGGCGAGCTCCACATCGCGGTTGTAGCGGTACAGACGGGCGGGGCGGTGGCTTCCGGTGCGGAAGCGCTCGGTGGGGATGAGGGTGTCGGACGTGTCGACCTGGCGGCGGAAGTTCGCCGGGTCGAGACGCTTGCCGAGGATCGTCTCGTTGACCTCGCGGAGGTCGGCCAGCGTGAACTCGTCGGGCAGCAGACCGTGTGCGATGCGGCTGTAGCCGACCTTGTTGCGCAGGCGCCACAGCGTGTACTCGACGATGTCGTCGTGGTCGAAGGCCAGGGGCGGCAGGTCGGTGGCGTCGAACCACTCGACGTTCTCGGGGGCGTCTCCGCCCCGCGCGTGAGCGGCGACCTGTGCGTCGACTTCGTCTGAGCGCAGCAGCGCCCAGTAGACGATCGACACGACGCGCGTGGGAGAGCGGTCGACGGCTCCGAAGGCGTAGAGCTGCTCGAGATAGCTCGGCGTCAGTCCGGTGGTCTCAGCAAGGGTTCGGGATGCCGCGACGTCGAGCCCCTCGGCCGCGTCGAGCCAGCCGCCGGGCAGCGCCCACCTGCCGGCGAAGGGGTCGCGGGTGCGGCGGACGAGGGGGAGTGAGAGCACCGGTTCGTCGTGCTCGTCGCGGCGCACGCTGAAGATCACGGTCGACACCGCGACGCGCACGTCGGCATCACGGGTCTCGGGGGCGGGGGTTCTTGTCATGGTGACCATATCTCCGCGTCCGATCTTAGTGTCATCTCGACCCGAAGGGCGAATCAGCGTTGCAGCGTGGGAGTCGGGGGTGGGGCCCTGGGCGGTCTGAGCGGGGCGGGCGGGTTGTGGGGTGGCGCGGGCGGGTGGGGCGCGACCTGCACATTGGGGCGGGTGGCGTCCGCCCCCGTACCCAGAATGTGCCCCGAACTGCAGCGGGATGGAGGGCCTGCGAGCTGGGGTGGGCGGTCGGGGCACGATATGTGCACCGGGGCGGGGGACGTCCGCCCCACTGCACGAATCGCGCCCCGGACCTCGACGGGGCGGGGTCGGCGGGGTACGCGGGGGCTTCCCCGCGTGTGGGGCGCTATTCGCGCGTTCGGGGCGCGATCCGCCCGGCCCCAACTTGCCAAACCCGCCCCAAGCCCGAGCGTCAGCCCGACGCGGCGTCGGAGTCGGGGACTTCACTAGCCCCGGTCGCGTCGAAAGGGTTCTCTCAGACGCGCGGCCTAGCGTAGAAGTCGGATTGGGGAGGTCGGATGCCGATCATCGACATCGTTCTGATCGCCCTGCTGGTGATCGCGCTCATCACGGGCCTGGCACGGGGATTCCTCGCGACCATCGGCTTCTTCGCCGGTCTCGCCGTCGGCGCCGTGGCCGCGTACTGGGCGACGCCGTTCGTGGGGCAGTGGGTCACCTCGCCGTCCTGGCGCGGGCCGGCGATGATCCTCGCCGGCATCCTGCTCCTGCTCATCGGGTCGGGTCTCGGCACCGCCGTGGGCGGCTTCATCCGTCGAGGTGCCGATCGCATCAAGCTCCGGGTGCCCGAACGTCTCCTCGGTGGAGTGGTAAACGTCGCCGCCGCGGCGCTCGCCATCTCGTTCGCCGCCGGGTCGCTGACGCCGGTGGGGGTGCCGGTCGTGTCGGCAGCGCTCGGTTCCTCGACCGTCGTGCGAACGATCGACGACCTGACTCCGGCGCCGGTACGCGGCGCGCTCGCCGAGCTTCGCGGGACCGTCTTCGCCGAGGGCATCCCTCGCCTGGGGCAGCTCATCCAGATCGGCCCCGTGCCGAGCGCCCCCGCGGTCGCGCTCGACGATCCGGCCCTGACTCAGGCGGCGCAGTCGGTCGCCCGCATCTCGGGCACCGCGTACGCGTGCGGTGTGACATCGAGCGGGTCGGGGTTCGTCGTGGCCGCCGACCGCATGATGACGAATGCCCACGTGGTCGCCGGTGTCGACACCCCGGTCGTGGAGCTTCCCGGACGCCCTGCCCGCGAAGGACGCGTCGTGTACTTCGACCCCATCGACGACATCGCCGTGGTCGCCGTCGATGGTCTGGATGCCGCGGCCCTCCCGGTCGTATCGACGCTCGACGTCGGCTCTTCGGCCGTGGTGCAGGGATACCCCGGTGGAGGACCCTTCACCTCAGGCAGCGCCCAGGTGCTATCGGAGGGAACGGTTCCCGTCCCCGACATCTACGACGGGTCATCGTCGCCGCGCGACATCTACGCGCTCGCCGCGATCGTCCGCCCCGGCAACTCCGGCGGACCGCTTCTCACCACGGGTGGTGAGGTCGGCGGGATCGTGTTCGCCCGCTCCGACACCGACGACAACGTCGGGTACGCCATGACGCCGGTCGAGCTCGGGCCGGTCATGGCGCAGATCGACGCGCTGACGGTGCCGGTGGCATCCGGGAGCTGCACGCGGGGCTGAACCCGGCAGCCGAGCGCCCCGCAATGGGAGTGCGTCTGCCCGGTCTGCCCGGTGAACCGGACGGCGGGGACAGCCGCGGGGACTGAGCGCGGCCGCCGCGCGCTCAGCGATGTGGGCCTGAGCCGCGTGGCCGGGGCGCGGACGGCACGAGGGTTCACCCCGCGCAGCCTGTGGAGAACTTTCGAGGCCGTCGGACGCATTTCTCTAAGGTCGCCGCATGGCTGACCGATACGCGATCGACGTGAACGGCTTCCTCGACCTGGCGGCGCGGACGGCACGGCGTCTCGACTCCCTCGCCGAGGTTGTTTTCGGCGTGATGTTCGTCGCGGACGACATGCGGGATGCCGTGGCTCTCGCGCCGGATCTTGCTCGCGCCTTCGCTAGAGCGGTAGACCCCTGGGTGGAGCGCGCGACGGCGCTGGCGGAGCACGGGGGAGCGGTTCTGTGGGCTGCTGAGCGCGCTGTCGTCGAATACTGCCGAGCGGATGCCGCAATGGCCGTCGACACCGATCGCGCCGCTGATTCGCGCGGGCACGGACGCTGGACGGTCTCGTGAGTCAACAGAGCGTGGACGTACCGTCCCTACCCGCTCGCTCCGACGAGCTGGAGCATGCTGCCCATCGCCTGCGCGATCGCGCGGCCGCGGTCGCATCGACGGCCTACGAGGTCGTCTCGGAGTGGCGTGACCTGGCTGCGCTCTATGACGCTCCCGAGGCCGCGGAGCTCACGGAGAGGATGAACAGCCTGTCGGCGGGCGGGAGGCAGACGAGTGAGGCATTTGCGCGAGTGGGTGCGGTGCTGGGTGAACTCGCCGACGCGCTCGCGATTCTCGAATGGAGGCGTTCTCTGCTCGTCGACGAAGCTGCTGCAACCGCTCTGGCGACGGGGGGCCCGGCGCCAGGTCACGCCGACGTCGAGTCGGCCATCTCCCGCCTGCGGTCCGACGTCGCCGCCGTCATCGACGACACGTGCCGCGACCTCGCCGGGATCGCCGAGCCGCCCCCGCTGCCCCTCGCGGCGACCGGAGCGGGATCGCCGCCGATCGGACCGCGGATCACCCGGCAGATGCGTACCGAAGCGGTAGCCGTCGAGACGATGCTCGCACCGCTGGTCGAGATCGCCCGAGGCGGAGCCGGACGGATGAGGCAGATCCTCGCCGATCATCCCGACTGGGTGGAGCGGCTCCGTCGGCGTCCCCCCGCACCGGAGACGGTGAAGGCCTGGTGGGACGCGCTGCCGCCCGGGCGGCAGACGGCGCTGATCAATGGAGCTCCCGAGGCGATGGGGGCGCTCGGAGGCGTGCCGCCGCTTGCCCGCGTCGCGGCGAACCGCGTCGTGGCGCGTGATCGGATCGTGCTCGTCGACAGGGACATCGCGCATTACGAATCGCTCTTGAAGGAGGGCGCGATGGCGACCTTGCGAGCGGAGCGGCAGAGTGCGCTCGACCGCCTCACCGCCGAACGCGGCTACCTGGACCGCATCGTGGCCGGAGACGTGCAGCTTGTGCTCTACCAACCGGAGGAGAACCGCATCGCCGAGATGATCGGGACGCCGGGTCCAGGAACACAGCGGGTGCTGACGTACGTGCCGGGGACGTTCACGTCGGTGCGGAGCTTCTATGGGGGTGAGGCCCAGGACCTCGCACTCTGGATGACCGAACAGGACGAGCGGGTCGTTGCTTTCGTCTGGAAGGGCACCGACTTTCCCGGCGACGACGAGCGTGCGGGTCTTGCTGACCAGTCGGTCGGGATAGACGAGGCCAACGATCAGGCTCGGGCTCTCCCGGCGGGCGAAGATCTCACACGATTCGTGACCGAGATGCGGACCGACTCCGATATCGCCGCCGCGCGCCAGATCGGGGCTGGCTACAGTTGGGGGCTCGTTCCGGTGACGAGTTCGGAGCTTGCCGGTACGCACTACGACTCGGTGCACTCTTTCGCCGGGGCGTGGGTTCCGGAAGGGTGGAGTGCGCGTCCGCACACGACGTACTTCCACTGGAGCTACACCGACTTCCTGTCGATGGCGCAAGATCTGGGGTGGGTGGGGGATGGTCGGAATCCTGATGTGGTGCCTGGCTTCGAGATACGCATCTACGACCGGCCGGGCGATTACTCGATCCCCCTCGGCGGCGAGCTTGCTCCGTTTTTGGATCCAGACGGCCCATCCCTGAAGGTCTCCTCCGCTCCGTTCGAGAACCACCAGCTAATCGTGTCTAGCCGACCAGAGAACCGTCTCGCGCTGGACGACATTCGCGATGCACTTTTGGAGGACAAGAAGTGAAGGTCAGTCGGTTCATTCCTGTAGTGGCGTTTCTCCTGGCGACTCTCTCCGGATGCGCTCTGGGAGGGAACGACATCGATCCGGATCTGGCATTGCCGGAAGCCAAAGTTCGCACTCAGTCAGTCGAGCGTGATATCGCCGAAGCACTACCGGACGATCTTGTTGTCGCCATTCATCAGAACGAGACGGGATCTTTCCTCGCCTGCTCGCGAGACGGCGGCGAACAGTGGGCGGGCGGACTCACCGTCCGTGTGCAGGCTGGCGCTTCGGCGCAGCGACTACTCGATCCCATAGAACAGCGGTACACGGACGCAGAGGACATGGCCATTGCCAGATGGGACAGCGACGGGGACTCGATCGTGGAGATCTCGGGTCTCCATCTCTCGTCTTGGATCGTCCGATACGACCCTGGTCGCGAAGAGGTCCATGTGTCGTCATTTTCTCCGTGTATCCGCCTCCCCGAGGACATCTGGCGTGGCGACACGTATTGAGCGCACGACCTCACTCACTTCCGGACATCACCGGGGCTGTACCCCGCACCCCACTCCGATAAGCTGACCCCACAAGTCCACACCGGCCCCATGATCGATGCGGGAGAGCTCCGGCGCACGCAGCCGGGCACCGAAGGAGCAAGCCTCCCCGCCAATCTCTCAGGTACGCGTACCGCGTCGATCGGGCCACTCTGGAAAGTGATCCGGGTGCACTGCGCCGGATCCGCCGACGGTGAAAGCCCGCGTCTCGTACGACGCCGCGGGCGAAACTCTCAGGCCCATGACAGAGGGGGAGTTCTTCAGGCGCTGACCGGCGTCTGTCCGTCATCGCGAACGGCAGAACTCATGATCAACACCCCCGCTCCACCGCGCACGTCGCCGCTACACGATCGGCACGAGGCCCTCGGCGCCTCGTTCACCGACTTCGGTGGCTGGAACATGCCCGTGCGCTACACCTCCGACCTCGCCGAGCACCACGCCGTCCGCACGGCCGCCGGCCTGTTCGACATCTCGCACATGGCAGAGTTCTGGGTGCAAGGCGAACGTGCTGCCGCCTTCCTCGACTTCGTGCTCGCGGGCCGGATCTCCACGATGCGTATCGGCAAAGCGAAGTACTCCTTCGTGCTCGCCGACGACGGCGGAATCATCGACGACGTGATCGTCTACCGCACCGGCGAGGACTACTTCCTGGTGATCGCGAATGCGGGAAACCGGGATGCCGTCGCCGCGGCGTTAGACGGCGCCCGTGCCACGTGGTCCGCGGTGCAAGCATTCATCGACGGCCCGCTCGAGGGAACCGACTACGCCGTTGTATCCGGTGGGGCTATCCCGCGGGTCGAAGACGTCACCGACCAGTTCGCCCTCGTCGCCCTCCAGGGCCCCGAGGCGCGCGGCATCCTGAGCTCCACGCCGGGGGTCGAGATCACCGGTACGGCGCTCGACGAACTCGGCTACTACGCGTGGACCGACGGGACGTTCGAGGGTGCGCCGCTCTTCGTCGCCCGCACCGGGTACACCGGGGAGGACGGCTACGAGCTGCTCATCCCCACCGCCCAGGCCGGTGCCCTGTGGGACGCCGCGCTCGCCGCGGGCGCCGAGAAGGGTCTCGTGCCGTGCGGTCTCGCCGCGCGCGACACTCTTCGGCTCGAAGCGGGCATGCCGCTGTACGGACACGAGCTCTCCCGCGACATCGTTCCCGCCCAGGCCGGCCTCGGTCGGGTCGTCGCCGTCGACAAGGAGGCGTTCGTCGGAAAAGACGGCCTCTCATCCGGACCCACCGATGCGCCCGTGCTGGTGGGGCTGGTCTCGGAAGGTCGTCGCGCCGGTCGCGCCGGCTACGCGGTGCTGCGTGGCGACGACAGCGTCGGCGAGATCACCAGCGGCGCCCTCAGCCCCACCCTCGGTCACCCGGTCGCGATGGCGTTCGTCGCCCCCGCGGCATCCGAACCCGGAACCGAACTGACCATCGACGTGCGCGGAACCCGCATCCCCGCCATCGTCACCGCCCTTCCCTTCTATCGGAGAAACGCATGACCGACCTCACCGCCCTCAGCTACACGTCCGAGCACGAGTGGATCTCCCTCGAGGGGGACATCGCGACCGTCGGCATCACCGACTTCGCCGCCGACAAGCTCGGCGACGTCGTCTTCGTCGAGCTGCCCGGCGCCGAATCCGCGGTCTCGGCCGGCGACGTCTGCGGCGAGATCGAATCGACCAAATCGGTCGGCGAGCTCTACGCACCCCTGACCGGCACCGTCGTCGAGGTGAACGACGCCGTGGTCGACGACCCCTCTCTCGTGAACGCCGAACCCTTCGCCGGGGGCTGGCTCATCAAGATCCGCGTCGAGGGCGAGCTGCCCGGCGACCTCCTCGACCGCGCCGCCTACGAGGGCCTCACCGCATGAGCACCCTTCTTCCTCCCCGGACGCATGCCGTCCCTCAGACGGTCCCTGAGCGTGTCGAAGGGTTCGTCGATCGCCACATCGGCATCGACGCCGACGCCGAGGCCCGCATGCTCGAGGTCGTCGGGTATGACAGCGTCGAGGCGCTCGTCGAGACCGCCGTCCCGGCATCCATCCACGTCCAACCTCGCGCGACCAGTTCGATCCCGCCCGCGGCCACCGAGGCCGAGGCCCTCGCGGAACTCCGCGAACTCGCGAACGCGAATCGCTCGGCGCGCCCGCTGATCGGCCTGGGCTACTACGACACCTTCACCCCGTCGGTGATCGCGCGGAACGTCCTCGAGAACCCTTCGTGGTACACCGCTTATACGCCGTATCAGCCCGAGATCTCGCAGGGACGTCTCGAGGCGCTCATCAACTTCCAGACGATGGTCACCGACCTGACGGGGCTCGCCACGGCCAACGCGTCCATGCTCGACGAATCCACCGCCGTCGTAGAGGGCATGCTCGTCGCCCGGCGCGCGTCGAAGGCCAAGACCGGCGTCTTCCTCGTCGACATCGACGCCCTGCCGCAGACGAAGGCGCTGCTGCACCACCGCGCCGCGGCCGTCGGCATCCTCATCCACGAGACCTCGTTCGACGGCGAGCTCCCTGAGGCGTTCGGAGCCTTCGTGCAGTACCCCGGCGCCACCGGGCGCGTGTGGGACTTCTCGGCCGTCGCCGACGCCGTCCACGCCGCGGGCGGTCTCGTCGTGGCCGCCGCCGATCTGCTGGCCCTGACCCTGCTGCGCTCGCCCGGCGCTCTCGGCGCCGACGTCGCGGTGGGTACCACGCAACGCTTCGGTGTGCCGCTCGGCTTCGGCGGTCCGCACGCCGGGTACATGGCCGTGCGCGCCGGTCTCGAGCGCCAGCTCCCGGGGCGTCTCGTGGGCGTGTCCCAGGATGCCGTCGGCGCCCCCGCCTACCGCCTGTCGCTGCAGACGCGCGAGCAGCACATCCGGCGCGAGAAGGCGACCTCGAACATCTGCACGGCCCAGGTGCTGCTCGCTGTCATGGCGGCGATGTACGCGGTTTACCACGGCCCGCAGGGGCTCAAGAGCATCGCGACGCGGGTCGCGCGGAGGGCCGACGCCCTGGCATCCGCCCTCCGCTCGTACGATCTGACGCTGGCATCCGATGCGTTCTTCGACACCGTTCGCGTGCACGTCCCCGGACGCGCGCAAGACGTGGTCGACCGCGCCCGGGAGCGCGGATACCAGTTGCTGTGGGTCGACGACGCGACCGTGGGCGTGTCGGTGGATGAGACCACGACGGATGCCGACATCTCGGCCGTCCTCGATGCGTTCGGCCTCGCGACTGAGGAGCTGCCCGAGGGGATCGCCTTGCGCGGCGTCGACGACTCGCTGCACCGCGACGACGAGTACCTCACCCACCCCGTCTTCCACACGCATCGCAGCGAGACGGCGATGATGCGCTACCTCAAGTCGCTCGCCGACCGCGACTACGCGCTCGACCGCGGCATGATCCCGCTGGGCTCGTGCACGATGAAGTTGAACGCCGCCACCGAGATGGCGGCTGTGTCGTGGCCGGAGTTCTCACGCGTGCACCCCTTCGCCCCCGAGGCCGACGTGCACGGCTACCTCGAGATGATCGACCAGCTCGAACGGTGGCTCGCCGAGGTCACCGGCTACGACGCTGTGTCGCTTCAGCCCAACGCCGGCTCGCAGGGCGAGCTCGCGGGTCTGCTCGCGATCCGTGGCTATCACCTCGCGAACGGCGACACCGAGCGCGCGGTGTGCCTCATCCCCTCGTCGGCGCACGGCACCAACGCCGCTTCCGCGATCCTCGCCGGCATGAAGGTCGTCGTCGTCGCCTGCGACGAGGCCGGCAACGTCGACCTCGGCGACCTGCGCGCCAAGATCGCACAGCACGCCGCCGAGCTGTCGGCCCTGATGATCACGTACCCCTCGACGCACGGGGTGTACGAGCACGACGTGCTGGAGATCACGCAGGCCGTCCACGACGCCGGCGGTCAGGTCTACGTCGACGGGGCGAACCTCAACGCGCTTCTCGGCTTCGCCCGCTTCGGCGACCTGGGCGGAGACGTGTCGCACCTGAACCTCCACAAGACGTTCGCAATCCCGCACGGCGGCGGCGGACCCGGCGTCGGCCCGGTCGCCGCGAAGGCGCACCTCGCGCCCCACCTCCCGTCGCACCCCTTCTCGCAGCGCGCCGACCACGCCGGGGGCACGTTCGACGGCGGCCCCGTGTCGGCGGCGCCCCACGGCTCCGCCGGCATCCTCCCGATCTCGTGGGCGTACGTGCGCATGATGGGCGCCGAGGGACTCCGACGGGCCACGGCCGCCGCGGTATTGTCGGCGAACTACATCGCCACCCGCCTGCGGGAGCACTACCCGGTGCTCTACGCGGGGGAGGGCGGGCTGGTCGCGCACGAGTGCATCCTCGACCTGCGTCCGCTCAAGGAACAGACCGGCGTCACCGTCGACGACGTGGCCAAGCGCCTCATCGACTACGGATTCCACGCTCCGACGATGTCGTTCCCCGTCGCCGGCACCCTCATGGTCGAGCCGACCGAGAGCGAGGACCTCGCCGAACTCGATCGGTTCGTGGATGCCATGATCGCGATCAAGCACGAGGCGCTCGCCGTCGCCGCGGGGGAGTGGCCCGCCGAGGATAACCCGCTCGTGAATGCCCCGCACACCGCCGAGACGGTCGTGGTGGGCGAGTGGGACCATCCGTACTCGCGCGAGACGGCCGTATATCCCGTGCGTTCGCTGATCCGCGGCAAATACTGGCCGCCGGTGCGACGCATCGACCAGGCGTACGGCGACCGCAACCTGGTGTGCTCGTGCCCGCCGCCGGAGGCGTTCGCCTGACAGCGGGGTTCTCGGCGACCGTTCCTCGGGGCGGTCGCCGAGAACCCGTGCGGCGGAGCCGAGAGGGGAGGTCCTCCACGTCCGCCCCCACCCACCCCGGATTCGCACAGCGGGCATTTAGTAAGGTTCCCGGTGTGCATCACGGCGTGAACGAGGAACTTCGACCGACCCGACGACGCGGTGGCCCGGGACGCGTGATCGCCCTCCTCGCCGCCGTGGGGATCGTCCTCGCCGGGTGCTCGGCTCCGGAGCCCGCGCCCGAGACCGAGCAGGAAACACCGCCCACCACCCTGACGGTGGGCGTCGTCGGCTCGCTCACCAGCCTCAACGCCGCCAGCGCCGCGGGAGACACCCCCGCCAACCGGGCCGTGGCATCCCTCCTCGACGAGAAGCTCGGGTCGCTCGACGGCGACCTGCAGGTGGTCCCCAACGACGGTTTCGGCCGCATCACCCGGGTGCAGGGCGACCCGCTGAAGGTCAGCTACGAACTGTTCGACGATCGCGTCTGGTCCGACGGCACGCCCGTCAGCCTCGACGACCTCTTGTTCGGCTGGGCCGTCACCTCGCACTTCTTTGACGACGCCACCTACGACGACGCCGGTCAGATCGTCTCGGGCACGAGGTACTTCGACACCGCGATGCCCGCCGACCCGAACGCGCGGACCGCGCGGCCCAGCATCGACCGGTCAGACGACACGCTCACCCTCACGTACGACGAACCGTTCGCGGACTGGAACCGGCAGTGGCTGCTCGACCGACCGGTACACGTCGTCGCCGAACGCGCGGGTGTGAGCGTAGAGGATCTGCTCACGGCGATCCTCACCGTCCCCGAGGGCGACCCGCAGGCTCCGGCCGCACCGAACCCGGTGCTGGCGGCCGCGGCGCAGGCCTGGAACACCGGCTTCGACGTGCCCGCCGGCACCGCGGTCGACCCGGCCAGTGTCGTCTCCGCCGGTCCCTGGACGGTGACGGAGTCGACAGCCGACACGCTGACCCTCGCCCGACGCGACAGCTACCAGGGTGCGCACTTCCCCGGCCTTGAGAGTCTCAGCGTGCGCTTCTTCCCCGATCGGGCGGCGCAGCTCTCCGCGCTCGAAGCGGGGGTCGTCGACATCGCCAACGTCGGCGAGATCGACGTGGCGGAGCGCGAGACGCTCACCGATGCGGGCTACCAGGTGCAGATCGGCCCCACCACCCAGACCCTGCACCTGCGGTTCGCCGAAGAGACGGCATCCGATCTGCGTCAAGCGATGACGCTGGCCATCGACCGCTCCTCGATCGTGCGTGACGTGCTCGGTCCGATGCGTCCCGACGCGCAGCCGCTGCAGTCGTTCCTGTCGTCGTCGGCGACCGGCCAGCTGTACAACGACCTCGTCTCGGGCAACGGCGCGCCCGGTACGGGCAGTGATGCGGATGCCGCGCGCAATGCGCTCGGCGATCGCGCCGCCGTCCTGCGCGTGGCCTACGACGCGACCGACGAGCTGTCGTCGCAGGTCTTCCCGCGGCTTGTGTCGATGGGGGCGCGGGCAGGCATCGCCGTGCGTGCCGCCACGGCGGACGACACCGCGGATGCCACCCTCTCGTGGGTCGGCGAGGACGAAAGCCTCTACCGGTCGGCGCGTGATCGCATCGCCGAAGGCGTGGACGGCCCGAACACCGACGAGCTCTTCGCCGAGCTGACCGTGCACACCGATCCGGTGGACATCCTCGCCGAGGCCAAGGAGATCGACCGCTCGCTGTTCGCCGCGTTCGCCGGCGTGCCGCTGTTCGAGCGCACGGGTGCCGTCGTGTCTGCCGCCGGAGTTGGGGGAGTGGACTACACCTCCGAACCCGACGGTGTGCCGCCGGCGTTCTGGACCTGGTCCGCGCCCCCGCAGTAAACAGTGGCTGGAGGCGTTCAGGGTGTCGGAGTCGCAGGCGGGGCGAAGATCCCCGGCCACCAGGCGGCCGCGAGCGGGTAGCCGACGAAGGCAATGATGTCGATGACGGTGTGCGCCACGACCAGCGGCATGACCCGCCCCCATCGCTTGTAGCACCAGCCGAACACCAATCCCATGACGACGTTTCCGAGCGCTGACGGCCATCCCTGGTACAGGTGGTAGCTCCCTCGCAGCAGCGAGGTCGAGACGATCACTCCCGTCCACGACCAGCCCAGGCGGCGCAGCCGGTCGAAGAGGTACCCGAGGAAGATGACCTCCTCGGTGAGGCCGGCGCGGAGCGCCGCGAGCACGAGCAGCGCGATTACCCACCACGACGAGTCGAGGGGCGCGGGGACGACCGCGATGCTCTGACCGATCGCGCGGCCGATGGCGTAGACCCCGATACCGGGTACGCCGATCAGCAGGACGAGCGCGAGCCCGCGGAGCACGTCGGACCCGAACCGGCGGAAGTCGAGACCGATGCGCCGCAGGGCGTTGCCGGCCGGTTCCCACAGCAGATAGATCGCGACGGCGACGAGGGCCAGCGAGAAGAAGATGTCGAGGAACTGATAGATCGCGTCCCACAGCGGCTCGGCACTGCGCGACGGATTCAGCTGCGTCTGCTGCTGAGAGATGGGCGCGCGCGTGGCCGCCCGCACGAAAGACACCACCGAGTAGATCGCGGACTGGCCGACGCTGATCAGGAGGACGAGGACGACCTCCCACGCCAGCCTCGTGCGCGCGTAGGCGTCGGAGCGCTCGATGGGTGGGGGGAAGGGGCCGATCGTCTCTGTCGACATCGACAGGTCAGCCGTACCGGGGCGCGTGGCCGAGGGATTCCGGGACATGGGAGACATTCAACACCGCGCGATCGGGACACACCTATGGGATGCCGATGAGCGCCCCTGCGGGGAAAGGGCGGGCGGGCAGCGACGACCCGTGGGATTGTCAAAATGCTCGGATGAGCACGCCGGAGGTTAAAGGTCTGTAACGAAACATCTAAATGTTTTGACCATCAGGTGACATGTACCTATCGTTTCGGTATCCACGGCTCCCCCCGGCTGTCTGCTCGGTGGGGTGCTCGTCAACCTTGCACTGGAGGCAAAGTGTCTGAAAAGACCCGGCGCGCACGCGCCCTCACGGCGGGAGCAGGAGTCGCGGTCGCGGCTCTGGCACTCGCCGGATGCACCACCACAGCCACGCCCGAGGGCGAAACGAACACGGGTGGCACGATCACGATCGCCACGACGAACGCGTTCACCTCGTTCAACGGAGACACCCCCGAGGCCAACCTCGACACCAACGGCATGGTGGGCTACCTCACCGGAGTGAGCGGCGGCCTCGGACTCGGCGGCTTCCAGCGCCTCGACAAGGACTTCTCGGTCCTCGACAACACCGACTTCGGCACCTACGAGACGCTCTCCGAAGACCCGCTGACGGTGAAGTACACCATCAACGAGGGACTGACCTGGTCGGATGGCGAGCCCATCAACGCCGACGACATGCTCGTCAACTGGGCCATCAACTCGGGCTACTACAACGACGCGATCCTCGACCCGGCGACCGGTGACGTCACCAACGGCGGCACCCAGTACTTCAGCCTCGCCGGCAGCACCGCGGGCCTCGACACCACGGCGTTCCCCGAGATCGGCGACGACAACATGTCGATGACGCTGACCTACTCGACCCCTTACGTCGACTACGAGCTCGTCAACCCCATCGGCAAGCCCGCCCATGTGCTCGCCGAGAAGGCCGGCGTCTCCGAAGCCGACTTCATCGAGTTGCTCAACACGCTCCCCAAGGGCGACACCGCTGCTCCCGTCGCGCCGAACGAGACCCTCAAGGCCGCCGCGGACTTCTGGAACACCGGCTACGACGTCACCGCCATGCCGACCGATGAGAGCCTGCTCGTTGCGAGCGGTCCGTTCATCGTGACCGACTTCACGCCCGAGCAGAGCATCACGCTGGGCAAGAACCCCAACTACAAGGGCGAGATGTCGCCCTCGTACGACCAGCTGATCATCCGCTTCATTGGTGACTCGAACGCGCAGGTCACGGCTCTTCAGAACGGTGAGGTGCAGGCGATCCAGCCGCAGGCCTCGGCCGACACGCTGACGGCTCTCGAGAACGCGAACGCCACGGTCCACTCGGGCAACCAGCTCGCCTACGACCACGTCGACCTGAGCTTCGGCGGGGTCTTCGCCGACGCGAACGTGCGTGAGGCCTTCCTCAAGACGATCCCGCGCCAGCAGATCCTCGAGTCGATCGTCACGCCCGTCAACCCCGACGCCGAGGTTCTCAACTCGCAGATCTTCCTCCCCACCGAGGGCGACCAGTACACCACCGCTGTCGCGGCCAGTGGCTACGACGCCTTCACGGAGCCCGACATCGCGGGTGCCACGGCTCTGCTGAACGGTGCGACCCCGACGGTGCGCATCCTTTACAACACCAACAACCCGAACCGTGTCGACAGCTTCCGCGCCATTCAGCAGTCGGCGCAGCAGGCCGGTTTCGTGATCGAAGACGCGGGCTCGCCCGACTGGAGCTCGCTGCTGGGCAGCGGCAGCTACGACGCCTCGATCTTCGGGTGGGTCTCGCCCGGTGCCGGTAACGCCGCACTCCCGCAGATCTTCAAGACCGCCGGCGGCGGAAACTACAACAACTACAGCAACAGCGCCGTCGACACCCTCGTCGACGAGAGCCAGGTGACGGTCGACCCCACCGAGCTCGCTGACATCAAGGTGCAGATCGACACGGCGACGGCGAAGGACTTCTACGGTCTTCCGCTCTTCCAGTCGCCCGGTCTGTTCGCCGACAACGGTTCGGTGACGGGTGTCGATTACTTCGGCGGCCAGACCGGCATCGTGTGGAACGCGCAGGAGTGGACGCTGGCGGGTTGATGACCCGTTGAGTCCATGTGAGGCGCCGGAGTCGCTCGGCTCCGGCGCCTCACTTCGCGTGCGTGCAGCGCCGTTTCGCCATGCCCGCGACTATTCTGTCCAGGGCGCCTTTTCGGCGCCCGTCACCCGATCGAAAGAAGACCTCCCGCGATGGTCGGATTCATTCTCAGGCGCATCGCCGTCTCGATCCTGGTTCTCTTGGCCGCGTCGTTCATCATGTACGTGCTCGCCGCCAACTCCGGCGACCCGCTCCAGGACCTCCGCGACAGCACCGCCGCCAACCGCGATCAGCTGATCGCCGCGCGCGTCGCCGCGCTCGACCTCAGCGTCCCCGCCCCCTTGCGCTACTTCCTGTGGCTCGGCGGTGCCGCCGGCTGCCTCATCCCGTTCGCCGGTACGTGCGACCTCGGTCTCACGATCAGCAACGCCCCCGTGCTCGACATCCTTCCCACTGCGGTGGGCTCCACTCTCCAGCTCGTGACGGCGTCGTTCGTGCTGGCCATCGTGCTCGGAATTGTCGTCGGCGTCGTATCGGCCCTCCGCCAGTACAGCGGGTTCGACTTCGGCATCACCCTGCTGAGCTTCTTCCTGTTCTCTCTGCCGTCGTTCCTCGTCGCGGTCCTCCTGAAGGAGTTCCTGGCCCTCGGGTTCAACAGCTTCCTCGAGTCGGCGACATCGATCCCGATCTGGCTGATCGTGCTGCTCGCCGTCGTGTCGGCGGTGATCTGGCAGGCCATGATCGGCGGCTCGGCGCGCCGACGTGCGATCGTCGCCGGCACCGCCGCCGCCGCGACGATCGCCCTGCTGGTCTACTTCAACATCACCGACTGGTTCCGTAACCCCGGCTTCGGTCCGGTGGGTCTGCTCCTGCTGATCGGTGGAGTGGTCGTCATCACCACTGCCCTCATCTCGGGCCTGTCGAACCGTCGTGCGTTGATCGTCGCGGCCGGCAACGGTGTGATCTCCTACATCGCCTACTACGTCCTGCAGGGACTGTTCGACATCTCCACGGTCCCCACGATCATCATCCTGATCGTCGCGGCCGTCGCGGTGGGTCTCATCACCGGGTACCTCGTCGGTGCGCCCGACCGCGGGATGACGGCGCGCATCGGCGCGATCGTCGCCTTCTTCTCGTTCGCTCTCGTCGTGCTCGACCGCTATATGCAGTCGTGGCCCGCCTACGTCAACAACCCCCGCATCAACGGTCGCCCGATCGCAACGGTCGGCGCGGCGACTCCCGGGTTCAGCGGCGACATGTGGATCAGCGGCATCGACACGTTCACACACCTGCTGCTGCCGACGATCTCGCTGCTGCTGATCTCGTTCGCGGGCTACACCCGGTATGCCCGTGCGGGCATGCTCGAGGTGATGAACCAGGACTTCATCCGCACGGCGCGTGCGAAGGGTCTGCCTGAGCGCACCGTGGTCATGCGTCACGGTCTCCGCAATATGCTGATCCCCATCGTGACGCTGATCGCCACCGACGTGGGAGCTCTGCTGGGTGGTGCCGTGATCACGGAGAGGGTGTTCGCCATCCCCGGCATGGGTCAGCTGTTCGTGACCTCGATCCAGCGCGTGGACGTCAACCCGGTGATGGGCTACTTCATCGTCATCGCCATCACCGCCATCGTGTTCAACTTCCTGGCCGATCTCGCCTACGCGGCGCTCGACCCCCGCGTGCGAGTCGTCGCATGATCGCCGCCGTCCGATTCCCGGAGGTCTCCCCATGACCCAGATGCTCCCCGAGCCCGCGAACGTGGATGCTCCGGCTCCCGCAGACGAGCGCAACACCGTCGGCGTCAGTCAGGGACGACTCGTCCTGCGACGTTTCCTCGCAAACAAGGTCGCCGTCGTGTCCGGCATCCTGTTCCTCCTGTTGGCGGCCGTTTCCATCTCGGCGATCGGGCTCGGTCCGATCCCCGGTTGGTGGAAGTACGACTTCACGACGCTGAACCCGCAGAGCAACAGCGGGGCACCCACCCTGTCGGTGTTCCCCTTCGTGTGGGGCGACCACCCGTTCGGGCAGGACCGCATCGGCATCGACTACTTCGCCATGACGATGCGCGGCATCCAGAACTCGATCCTGGTCATGCTGGTCATTAGCGTCGTAGGTACGACCGTCGGTACCGTGATCGGCGCCCTCGCCGGCTACTACCGCGGGTGGGTGGATGCCGTGCTCATGCGCATCACCGACGTCTTCATCGTCATCCCGATCATCGTCATCGGTGCCGTCGTCGGTCGCGCGACGGGTGGTCTGGGCGTCGTGCCGCTCGCGTTCTTCCTCGCCATGATCTCGTGGACGACGATCGCGCGCCTCGTTCGAGCCGAGTTCCTCTCGCTGCGTGAGCGCGAGTTCGTCGAAGCGGCCCGCGTGGCCGGAGCCAGCGACGCCCGAATCATCTTCAAGCACATCCTGCCCAACGCCATCGGCGTGGTCATCGTCGCGGCGACGCTGCTCGCGGCATCCGCGATCCTCCTCGAGACCGCGCTGAGCTACCTGCAGCTCGGTGTGCGTGCGCCCGACGTGTCGCTGGGTCTGATCATCTCCGACAACCAGTCGGCGTTCTCGACTCGTCCGTGGCTGTTCTGGTGGCCGGCCGTGTTCATCGTGCTGCTGGCCGTGCTCGTCAACTTCGTCGGCGACGGCCTTCGCGACGCGTTCGACCCTCGTCAGAAGCGCTTCTCGCTGCGTCGCACCAAGGAGCAGGCCGGCTCGTCCGTCACGGCTCCGGCGAGCACGCAGGCCCGGGTGCATCCGGAGACACCGTCGTCATGACGACCGTCTCCGCGTGGCCCTCACGCGAGGGCGATCGCCGCGATGACGCCGGCTGCGCCGACGAGGAGCAGCACCACGTTGTCGACGCGTGCGGCGACGGCGACGGGGGTCTGTTCGGCCTTACCCGCTTCGATGCGCCCGGCGTCGCGGAGCGCGTACCAGCGGGTGCGCACCATTTCGGCCGCGCGGCCGGAATCGGTGTTCGGCAGATCGCCGGGACGTACCTGCGGCGTCGACGCGCTCTCGCTCCGGCGATGGGCCCGCGCGGCGCGCAGCGAGCCGGCCGCGCCGGGCGACGGTGCGGCGGTGACGCTGATGCGTCGGTGCGGGGTGTGCAGCTGCAGCGCGTAGCGGGTGTCGACGTGCACGAGCGCAGACCACGGCACGCGGTAGCGCAGGGCGATGTTGTCGACCTGGACTCCCTCGTCGTCGACCGACACCGAGGGCGACCACAGGATGCCGCCCACCAGGGCCGCCGCCCCCAGTGCGCCCACGATGACCAGAGCCGGGGCGTCGGTGGCGGCGGGGGTCACGAGCAGGCCGATCGCCACGACGGCGATGATCGCCCACACGATCCCGCACAGGACCCGGGTGAACGTCGAACGGAACGTCTGGCGTGGCATCCCCCGATTCTTCCATTCCCCGATCACTCCCTCCCGCTCGGCGGGAACGAGAGGACAATCTCATGAGCACGACCGAGAAGTCCGGCATCCCCGCCCTGGAGATGGCCGATGTCAGCGTCGACTTCGCCGTCGACGACGTGTGGGTCCCCGCGGCGAAGCACCTGACCTACTCGATCGCCCGCGGCCAGGTCGTCGCGGTGGTGGGCGAGTCCGGCTCGGGCAAGAGCGTCAGCTCGATGGCCGTGCTCGACCTCCTGCCGCGCAACAGTCGCGTCACCGGCAGCATCAAGGTGAACGGTCGCGAGGTGACCGGGCTGTCGACCGCGCAGATGCGGCAGCTGCGCGGTCCCGAGGTCGCGGCGATCTTCCAGGAGCCCATGACGGCCCTGAACCCGGTGCTCACCGTCGGTTCGCAGATCATCGAGGCGCTCCGCGCCCACACCACCATCGCCCCGACGCAGGCCAAGGCGCGAGCGCTCGAACTGCTCGAGATGGTGGGGCTGCCCGACCCGGCGAAGGCGTTCGCGTCGTACCCGCACCAGCTCTCCGGCGGACAGCGTCAGCGCGCGATGATCGCGCAGTCGATCAGCCTGGAGCCCGCCCTGCTGATCGCCGATGAGCCGACCACCGCGCTCGATGTCACGGTGCAGGCGGAGATCCTCGACCTCATCCGCGACCTCCGCGATCGTCTCGATTCCGCCGTGCTGCTCATCACGCACGACATGGGAGTGGTGGCCGACCTCGCCGACTGGATCGTCGTGATGAAGGCGGGCGACATCGTCGAGCAGGGCCCGGCAGCTCAGGTCCTCGGGTCGCCGAAGGACGCCTACACCAAGGAGCTGCTGGCCTCGGTGCCGCGCCTGGGCGAGACGCTGGAGGGCGAGTCATCGGTCGACCTGGTGGAGGCCCTGGCCACGGCGGTCGCCGAAGGTCCGGCGCGCACCGAGGCCCTCGCCCTGGCCGCCGCCGCCCCCGAGATCGCGCATCCCGTGTTGCAGCTCGAGAACGTCTCCATCGAGTACGGCAAGAAGGGCCGGGTCGCCGCGTTCCGCGCCGTCGACGACGTCACGCTGGGGATCGCCGAGGGCGAGATCGTCGGCCTCGTGGGGGAGTCGGGCTCGGGCAAGTCGACCATCGGGCGCGCCGCGATCGGCCTCCAGCCCATCGCCGACGGCCGGCTCGTCGTCGACGGCGTCGACATCTCGAGCGGATCGCGCAAGCTGATCAAGTCGCTGCGTCGCCGCGTGGGCATCGTGTTCCAGGACCCGTCGTCGTCGCTCAACCCTCGGCTGCCGATCGGGGAGTCCATCGGCGAGCCGCTGTTCCTGGCGGGCGAGGCCAAGGGCGCAGCGCTCGATGCCCGGGTCGAGAAGCTCCTCGACGAGGTGCGCCTGCCGCGGAGCTACCGCAACCGCTACCCGCACGAGCTCTCGGGTGGTCAGAAGCAGCGCGTCGGCATCGCCCGCGCCCTGTCGCTGCAGCCGCGTCTGCTCGTGGCTGACGAACCGACCAGCGCCCTCGACGTGTCGGTGCAGGCTCGCGTGCTCGAACTGCTGAGCGAGCTGCAGAAAGAACACCGCTTCGCCTGCCTGTTCATCAGTCACGACCTCGCCGTGGTGGATGCCATGGCCGACCGCATCGTCGTGCTCAACCGCGGGAAGATCGCTGAACAGGGCACCCGCGACGAGATCCTGCGCGCGCCGAAGGAGCCGTACACGCAGCGTCTCATCGCGGCCATCCCCGTTCCCGACGTCGAGGTGCAGGCGGCCCGCCGCGAGTTGCGTCACGAGCTGCTGAAGAACACTCCGGCATCCTGATCGGTGCCGAGAAGGGGCGGCGCCCGCGCGGACGCCGCCCCTTCTCGTTCGTCGGGTCGTTCGGGCGATGCGCGGATTCGCCTCCCCGTTCGCGATCGCAGGCTCGTGTGGAGGGGGCGGGATTCCGGCCCTTCCGGGTGCCCGGGCCATTCCTGAACGTCACCTGCCGGGAGTGTCGTGGGCGCCCGGTAGACTGGGCAGGCCCGATTCCGGGCGCCACCCCGAATTTTCCTGGAGACCCTCCATGGCGCACGCCCTTCGTCCTGACCTCCGCAACGTCGCGATCGTCGCGCACGTCGACCACGGCAAGACGACCCTCGTCGACGCCATGCTCCGCCAGACCGGCTCGTTCGGTGACCACGCGCACGTCGAGGAGCGCGCGATGGACTCGAACGACCTCGAGCGTGAAAAAGGCATCACGATCCTCGCCAAGAACACGGCGATCACCTACAAGGGCGTTCACAGCGACGTCCCCGTGACGATCAACGTCATCGACACCCCCGGTCACGCCGACTTCGGTGGCGAGGTCGAGCGCGGCCTGTCGATGGTCGACGGTGTCGTGCTGCTGGTCGACGCGTCCGAGGGCCCGCTGCCCCAGACGCGCTTCGTGCTGCGCAAGGCCCTCGAGGCCAAACTCCCCGTCATCCTGCTGGTCAACAAGACCGATCGCCCCGACGCGCGTATCGCCGAGGTCGAAGAAGAGGCGCACGACCTGCTGCTGGGCCTGGCGTCCGACCTCGTCGACGACGTGCCCGACCTCGACGTCGACGCCCTGCTCGACGTGCCCGTGGTCTACGCGTCCGGCCGCGCGGGAGCTGCGTCGCTGAACCGTCCGGCCGACGGCTCGCTGCCCGACAACGACGACCTCGAGCCGCTCTTCGGCGCGATCCTCGAGCATGTCCCGGCACCGTCGTACGACGACGAAGCGCCGCTGCAGGCGTGGGTCACCAACCTCGACTCGAGCCCCTTCCTCGGCCGCCTCGCGTTGCTGCGCGTGTTCAACGGCACGCTGAAGAAGGGTCAGACGGTGGCCTGGGTGCGCGCCGACGGCACCACCAGCAATGCCCGCATCACCGAGCTGCTCAAGACCCGTGCGCTCGAGCGCTACCCGGCCGACGACGCCGGCCCCGGCGACATCGTAGCCATCGCCGGCTTCCCCGACATCACGATCGGCGAGACCATCGCCGACCCCGAAGACGTGCGTCCGCTCAAGGCCATCACGGTCGACGATCCGGCCATCTCGATGACCATCGGTACCAACACCTCGCCCCTCATGGGCAAGGTCAAGGGCCACAAGCTCACCGCGCGCATGGTCAAGGACCGCCTCGACCGCGAGCTCATCGGTAACGTCTCGCTCAAGGTCGTCGACATCGGACGCCCCGACGCGTGGGAGGTTCAGGGCCGCGGAGAGCTCGCCCTCGCCATCCTCGTCGAGAACATGCGGCGTGAGGGCTTCGAGCTCACCGTGGGCAAGCCCCAGGTGGTCACGAAGAAGGTCGACGGCAAGACCTACGAGCCGTTCGAGCACCTGACCATCGATTCCCCCGAGGAGTACCTCGGCGCGATCACGCAGCTGCTCGCCGGCCGCAAGGGTCGTATGGAGAACATGACGAACCACGGCACCGGCTGGGTGCGCATGGAATTCGTCGTGCCCTCGCGCGGTCTCATCGGCTTCCGCACCGAGTTCCTCACCACCACGCGCGGCACCGGTATCGCCAACGCGATCTCGCACGGCTACGAGCCGTGGGCGGGCCACATCTCGACCCGTCAGAACGGCTCGATCGTCGCTGACCGCATGGGTGTCGTCACCCCGTTCGCGATGATCGCCCTGCAGGAGCGTATGAGCTTCTTCGTGCAGCCCACGCAGGAGGTCTACGAAGGCATGGTCATCGGCGAGAACTCGCGCGCCGACGACATGGACGTCAACATCACCAAAGAGAAGAAGCTGACGAACATGCGTGCGGCCAGCTCCGACACCTTCGAGTCGATGACGCCCCCGCGCCTGCTGACGCTGGAAGAGAGCCTCGAGTTCGCCCGCGACGACGAATGCGTCGAGGTCACTCCCGAGGCCGTTCGTATCCGCAAGGTCGTGCTCGACGCGACCGAGCGCGGCCGCTCCGCCTCGCGTCTGAAGCGTCAGGATGCCAACGCGTAAGCGTCGCTCCCTCTGGAACGGCCCCGCTCAGCTCGCGCTGCGCGGGGCCGTTCCGTCTCCGCGTGCCGCCCACCACAGTTGAGTGTCCACGACACGCCGTGACTCAGCCGTCGACGCGGCGTGTTCTAGACACTCAACGGGTGGTGTGGGCGCTGTGCGCGTCGGCGCGCAGCACCTTCGCGAGCGGCCGTCCCTTCGCCAGTTCGTCGACGAGCTTGTCGAGCACCCGGATGCGGTACATCAGGGGATCCTCGATCTCCTCGACCCGGATGCCGCAGATGACACCCGTGATCAGGTCGGCGCGGGGATTGAGCGTCGCTTCGTCGAAGAACTCGCGGAACGTCGTCGTGCCGCCCGCGTGACGGGCGAGCTGCTCATCGTCGAAGCCCGTGACCCAGCGGATCACGGCATCCAACTCGTCTTTGGTACGTCCCTTGCGCTCGACCTTCGTGATGTAGAGCGGGTAGACGGCCGAGAACGCGACGCCGAAGATGCGGGACATGCCCGGCACGATAGCCCGCCTCCTCGCCCCCGTCGACCCGTTCCGCCTCCGAGCAGCGCTCAGTGTCCGAGAAACGCCGCGTGCGGACCCGTCGACGCGGAGTGTTTTGGACACTCGACAGCGGGGTCGGCGGATTGCGCGCGGATTGCGGGTCAGTGCGACTCGACCACGCACACCGCGCTCATGCCGGGTGTGAGCGCCTCGAAGACGTGCGGGGCGTCGCCCGGATACGACAGGTAGTCGCCCGGCGAGAGTTCGTACGGCTCGTCGACGGGGCCCACTCGGCCGCGGCCGGTGACCATCACGAGGTGCTCCACCGTGCCCCGGGGGTGCGGGTCCGAGAGACGTGGTGAACCCGGTTCGGCGCTCAGCAGGTAGATGTCGCGCCGCGCGTGCGGGGGGCTGGCCGACAGCAGCACGGCGAGATAGTCGGATGCCGACGACGGCACGGCCGTGGTCGCCTCACCCGCGCGGATCAGGGTGGGGGAGCGCACCCCCTCGTCGACGAGGATCGCGAACGGCACCTCGAGAGCGGAGGCAAGAGCCCACAGCGTCTCGACGCTGGGGTTCCCACCGTCGTTCTCGAGCTGGGACACCGTCGCCTTCGCGACGCCGGCGCGTCGGGCGAGCTCCGACACGCTGAGGTCGCGCCTCTCACGCTCGCGTCGAAGGGTCGTCGCGATACGGTCGCCGAGATCCGTCATGTGTTCATTATGCTTGCCGTTCGTTCGACTTGACGAACAACCCAGCGTCGTTCACGATGATGTCCATGCGTTCGTTTCACCGAACACCCGAGGGTGTGGCATCGCGACAGGGCCTCGCCGTCGCCCTCGCGACCAGCGCCTACGGCGTCTCGTTCGGCGCGCTGTCGGTGGCATCAGGGCTCGATGTCTGGCAGACCTGCGTCCTGAGCCTGCTGATGTTCACCGGCGGGTCGCAGTTCGCCTTCGTCGGCGTCATCGCGGCCGGTGGGCTCGCCGCGGCTCCGGCGGCGATCGCGTCGTCCGCCCTGCTCGGCGTGCGCAACGCCGCCTACGCGATGCGCATGGCCCCCATCGTCGCGGGCGGGTTCTGGCGCAAGGCCGCCGCGACGCAGTTCACCATCGACGAGTCGGTCGCGGTGGGACTGTCGCAGGACACCCCGCGTGCTCGCCAAGCCGGCTTCTGGGTCACCGGCATCGCCATCTGGCTGGGGTGGAACGTGTCGACGCTCATCGGCGCGCTGCTGGGCGATGTGCTGGGCGACCCGCGCACCTACGGCCTCGACGCCGCCGCGGCGGCGGCGTTCCTCGCGCTGCTCTGGCCGCGACTGCGCGGGCGGCAACCCTGGGCCGTCGCCGCCGGTGCCGCTGTCGTCGCCGCGCTCCTCACGCCGTGGCTCATGCCCGGCATCCCCGTCATCGCCGCCGCCGGGGTGGCCGTGGCGGTGGGACTGTTCGATCCGCGTCGCCCGTCGACACCCCCCGGTGCGACGCCGGAAGAGAAGGGGATGCCATGACCCTGTGGACCGCGGTGCTCGTGGCATCCATCATCTGCGTCGCGCTGAAGGCGGTGGGGTATCTGCTGCCCGCACGGTGGCTCGACGCCCCAGGTCCCGCCCGGATCGCCGACCTGCTCACCGTGGCGCTGCTGGCCGCGCTCGTGATGGTGCAGACCGTCGCTGCGGGTGCGGCGATCGTCGTGGATGCGCGACTCCCCGCCGTGGCGGTGGCTGCGCTGCTGCTGTGGGCGCGAGCGCCGTTCCTCGTCGTCGTCGCGGGTGCGGCGGTGACGGCGGCGCTTCTGCGGCTGTGGGGGTGGGCGGTATGAGCGCGCGGACAGCTGCTCGGTGGATGGACGCCGTCACCGGATGATTGCTGTTCCCAGCCTCACCATCGACGCCCGCTCCTAGACTGACGCGGTGAGCTCATCCATTCTGCGGATCGTCGGGTGGGCCGTCGCCTTCCTGATCGGCGCGTTCTACGGCACGGCGGGAACGGTCGGCCAGGCGTTCCTCGTCGGGCCGGTCCCGGTCGGCCTGATCCTGGCGACCGTCGGAAGCGCCGCGCTGCTGGTCGCGCTTCGCACCCTCACCGGTGATCGGGTCAACGCCCTCGCGGGGGGCCTCGGGATCACCGCGGCCACCTACCTCTTCTCTCAGGTGGGTCCCGGGGGCTCCGCGATCGTCGCGGCTCCGACGGCCGGAACCGAGTGGGTTCCGCTGGTCTGGACGGTCGTGGGTCCGGCACTCATGGTGCTCGTGGCGATGTGGCCCGACTTCTCGCGGCTCCGCGCCGCTCAACGCCCCGCCGAATCCTAGGTACCCGGCCTCGCTGCGGGGCCGGGTTCCCCGGCGCGATTAGACTGAGCGGGTGACTTACGTGATCGCCCTCCCGTGTGTCGATGTCAAGGACCGCGCCTGCATCGACGAGTGCCCCGTCGACTGCATCTACGAGGGTGAACGATCGCTCTACATCCACCCCGACGAATGCGTCGACTGCGGTGCATGCGAGCCGGTCTGCCCCGTCGAGGCGATCTACTACGAAGACGACCTGCCCGAAGAGTGGTCCGACTACTACAAGGCCAACGTCGAGTTCTTCGATGACATCGGCTCGCCCGGTGGAGCCGCCAAGGTCGGCGTGATCGCGAAGGATCACCCCGTCATCTCGCAGCTGCCCCCGCAGAGCCACTGAGCCGTGGGCGTCGCCGACCTCGCCGACTACCCCTGGGACGCCGTCGCCCCCTACGCGGAGCGCGCTCGACGTCACCTCGACGGCATCGTCGACCTGTCGATCGGCTCGCCCGTCGATCCCACTCCTGCCGTCATCGCTGAGGCACTGGCCGACGCGACCGACGCGCACTCGTACCCGCAGACCGCCGGTACACCGGCGCTTCGCGAGGCGATCGCCGAGTGGTACCACCGTCGCCGCGGCGTTCCCGGTCTCGAGGCCGCGAACGTTCTCCCCACGGTCGGCTCCAAAGAGCTCGTGGCGCTGCTGCCCCTCCTGCTGAACCTCGGTCCCGGTGACGTCGTCGTGCACCCCCGCGCCGCGTACCCGACGTACGAGGTCGGTGCCCGTCTCGTGGGTGCCGAGGCCGTGGCATCCGATGACCCGGCCGAGTGGCCCGCTCACACCAAGCTCGTGTGGATCAACTCGCCCGGCAATCCCGACGGCCGGGTGCTCTCGGTCGATGAGCTTCAGGATGCCGTGACGCGGGCGCGCGCGATCGGCGCCGTCCTGGCATCAGACGAGTGCTATGCCGAGCTCGGGTGGGACGCACCGTGGGACACCGAGCGCGTGCCCAGCGTGCTCGACCCCGCCGTCGTGGGCGACGATCTGACCGATGTGCTGTCGGTGTACTCGCTCAGCAAGCAGTCCAATCTCGCCGGGTATCGCGCGGCGTTCCTCGCCGGAGACCCGGTGCTCGTGGCGCGGCTGCTGACCGGCCGGAAGCACCTCGGTCTCATGCCGCCGGCTCCCGTGCAACGGGCGATGACCGTCGCCCTCGGCGACGACGCGCACGTGGCCGCACAGCGCGAGCTGTACGCCCGCCGCCGCGCGGTGCTGAAGCCCGCGGTCGAGGCAGCCGGTTTCACGATCGATCACAGCGAGGGTGGGCTGTACCTGTGGGCGACCGAGGGGCGCGACGCGTGGGACAGCGTGGAGCGCCTGGCTGAACTCGGCATCCTGGTCGGTCCGGGACACTTCTACGGCGAGCACTACCCGAACCACGTGCGGTTCTCGCTGACGGCGACCGACGAGCGGATCGCCGCGGCGGCGGAGCGGCTCCGGGCGTAGCGGCGTCGCGTCGGCGCGTCCCGGTGATGCGGAGTCACCCGCGCGCGGCGCGACGTGCGCAGGAGGATCCCTCCATTCGATGGGGGCATCCTTTGGCGGTGTCGTCTGTACGTCAGCGTGACTACTAGGCTGTAAAAGCACTGTGCCCGGGTCACCATCCGTGCGCGTGCCGACCCGGATGACACACCCGTGGCATCCATTGGTCGACGTGACGCGGGAACCTCGGACCCCGCTATCGACCACACGGGCGACCAGAAATCGCAAGGAGGCGCGGTGAGCGACGCGGGTACGCAGCACGACAAGGCCACCCTCACGGTGGGGGGTACCACCGCCGAATTCCCGGTCCTGCGAGGTACCGATGGGGTACCGAGCATCGACATGGCGTCGCTGACCAAGCAGACCGGTCATACGGCGCTCGACTACGGGTTCGTCAACACCGCCTCGACGAAGTCCGACATCACCTACATCGACGGCGACCAGGGCATCCTGCGTTACCGCGGCTACCCGATCGAGCAGCTCGCGAAGAACAGCACCTACCTCGAGGTGGCGTGGCTGCTCATCTACGGCGAGCTCCCTTCGGCGTCCGAGCTCGCGTCGTTCGACGAGCGCATCCGCCGTCACACCCTGCTGCACGAAGACCTGAAGAGCTTGTTCTCGTCGCTCCCGCCGACCGCGCACCCCATGTCGGTGCTGTCGGCGGCGACGGCTGCTCTGTCGACGTACTACGAGTCGGAGTCCGACCCGCACAACCCCGAGCACGTCGAGCTCAACACCGTCCGCATGCTCGCCAAGCTTCCGGTGATCGCGGCGTACGCGCACAAGAAGAGCATCGGGCAGGCGTTCCTTTACCCCGATAACTCGATGGGCTTCGTCGACAACTTCCTCAAACTCAATTTCGGCGTCATGAGCGAGCCGTACGAGATCAATCCCGTCATGACGAAGGCCCTCGATCTGCTGCTGATGCTGCACGAGGACCACGAGCAGAACGCCTCCACCTCGACCGTCCGCCTGGTGGGCTCGACCGGTGCCAACCAGTTCGCGTCGATCTCCGCCGGCATCCAGGCCCTTTCGGGGCCCCTGCACGGCGGCGCGAACGAGGCCGTGCTGCAGATGCTCGGCCGTATGCGCGACTCCGGCGAGAGCGTCGAGCGTTTCGTCGAGCGCGTGAAGAACAAAGAAGCGGGCGTCAAGCTCATGGGCTTCGGTCACCGCGTATACAAGAACTACGACCCGCGCGCGAAGCTCGTCAAAGAGGCCGCCGACGAGGTGCTCGAAGCCCTCGGCGTCAGTGACCCGCTCCTCGACCTCGCCAAGGAGCTCGAGCAGATCGCTCTCGAAGACGACTACTTCAAGGAGCGTCGTCTGTACCCGAATGTCGACTTCTACACCGGCGTGATCTACAAGGCGATGGGTTTCCCGACGCGGATGTTCACGGTGCTGTTCGCCATCGGTCGCCTCCCCGGCTGGCTCGCTCAGTGGCGGGAGGCCATCACCGACCCGCAGACCAAGATCGGCCGCCCGCAGCAGTTGTACACGGGTGCCGCCGAGCGCAACTACCCCGGCATCGGCTGACACGCCGCGCCACGACGCCCCGTCCCTCCACGCGAGGGGCGGGGCGTTTCGCGTCCCTCCACCCGAGGAGCGGGGCTTGGCGTCGTGGGCGGGACCGGGGTCGCGCGTAAACACGATTCCGCACCATGAACACTCCGCCGGCGCGTTTCTGCGCAGGAATCGCGCTTATGCGAGGGAGAGGGGCGATTGCGCGCGGCTCGGAACGGTCGATCGGGTGGATGCCGAGCAGCCGGGCCGATGCCGGGGAGGCGGCGCAGTAGGGTCGGGGCATGCCGCGTTTGCTCGTTCGTCGTCCCTCGCCGCTGCTCGCCGACGGCGAGCTCACCCACCTCGATCGGGTCCCCGTCGACGCCGAGCTCGCGCTCACGCAGTGGAACGCCTACGTCGACGCCTTCCGTGGGCTCGGCTGGGACGTCGTGGAGATGGCCCCCGCCGACGACCAGCCCGACGGGGTGTTCGTGGAGGATGCCGTGGTGATGTTCGGCGACCTCGCCGTGCTGTGCCGAGCCGGCGCCGCTTCGCGCCGCGGCGAGGCCGAGACGGTGCGCGCCGGTGTCGTGGCATCCGGAATCGAGACCGCCGAGATAGTGGCGCCCGGGACGCTCGACGGCGGAGACGTGCTCAAGGTCGGTCGCACGGTCTACGTGGGCGCTTCGTCGCGGTCGAATGCCGCGGGCATCGCGCAATTGCGCGAGATCGTCGAGCCGCGCGGCTGGGAGGTGCGAGAGATCCCCGTGACCAAGGTGCTGCACCTGAAGTCGGGTGTGACCGCGCTGCCGGACGGCACCGTGATCGGGTTCGAGTCGCTCGTCGACGACCCCGCGCTGTTCCCCGTCTTCGCGGCGGTTGCGGAGGAGCACGGGACCGCGGTGGTCGTGCTCGACGAGCGCACGGTGCTGATGTCGGCGGATGCCCCGCTGACGGCCGCGTCGCATCGCGACCGCGGGCTCGAGGTCGTCACGGTCGCCATCAGCGAGTTCGAGAAGCTCGAGGGCTGCGTCACCTGCCTGTCGGTGCGCCTGCGCGACTGACCTCAGCACGTTGTCCGCGAGAAACGCCTCCCACGCGAAGAAACGCCGAGACGGGGCGTTTCTTCGCGCGGAAGGCGTTTCTCGGAGGGGGTGCGGCGCCGTCAGGCGTGCAGCGCCTCGTTCAGCGTGACGCCGACACCGGCGCGCGCCGATGCCTCGACGGCGCCGGTCAGGGAGTTGCGACGGAACAGGATGCCGTCGCGGCCCGACAGCTCACCGGCCTTGAGCGTGTCGTCACCGATCTTCACCTTGGTGCCGGCGGTGACGTAGAGTCCCGCCTCTACAACGCAGTCGTCGCCGAGCGAGATACCGATGCCCGCGTTCGCGCCGAGGAGCGTCCGCGCACCGATCGAGACACGGTGGGTGCCGCCGCCCGACAGCGTGCCCATGATTGATGCGCCGCCGCCGATGTCGGTCCCGTCGCCGATGACGACGCCCTGCGACACACGGCCCTCGACCATCGAGGAACCGAGGGTGCCGGCGTTGAAGTTGACGAAGCCCTCGTGCATCACCGTCGTTCCGGGGGAGAGGTGCGCGCCCAGGCGCACGCGGGACGCGTCGGCGATGCGTACGCCCACGGGCAGGACATAGTCGGTCAGACGGGGGAACTTGTCGAGACCCTGCACCTCGATGCTGTGGCGTTTCAGCAGCGGAAGGAGGCGCGCCGCATCGTCGGGGTGCACAGGACCGGCGTTCGTCCACGCGACGTTGGGGAGGTGGCCGAAGATGCCATCGAGGTTGATCTCGTTCGGACGCACGAGTAGGTGCGACAGCGCGTGCAGACGCAGATAGGCGTCGACGGTGGAGGCGGGCGCAGCATCCGCGTCGATGGTCAGCGCCACCGTCTCGACGACGACAGCGCGTCGTTCGTCGGGGCCGGCGGAGGCTTCGAGCGCCGCCTTCTCGGCATCCAGGTCGGGGGAGGAGCCGAGGACCGGCCGCGGGAACCAGGCGTCGAGCACCGTTCCGTCGAGGGTCCGCGTGGAGAGGCCGGCAGCGCTGATGCGTCGTTCGTTGCTCACACCCTCAGGTTACCGGCGCGGGCGCGTGTGAAATGATCGGGGGCATGCCCGTGCTCGACCTCACCGCCTCGTCCGTCGACCTGACCCGGGTGATCTGCGACATCCCCAGCGTGTCCGATGACGAGACTCCTCTCGCGGATGCCATCGAGGCCGCCGTCTCCGCCTACGACCACCTCGAGGTCATTCGCGACGGCGACACGATCGTTGCGCGCACCTCGCTCGGCCGCAGCCGACGCGTGGTCATCGCCGGGCACATCGACACGGTCCCGATCAACCGCAACCTGCCCGTCGAAGACCGGGAGATCGACGGACAGGCGTTCCTCTGGGGGCGCGGCACCGTCGACATGAAGGCCGGCGTCGCGGTGCAGCTCAAGCTCGCCGCGGAGCTCACCGACCCCGCGGTCGACATCACGTGGATGTGGTACGACCACGAAGAGGTCGACTCCACGCTCAACGGTCTCGGGCGTCTGTCGCGCAACCGCCCCGACCTGTTCGTGGGCGACTTCGCGATCCTCGGCGAGCCCAGCAATGGCGAGGTCGAGGGGGGCTGCAACGGCACGCTCCGCGCCCTCATCCGTACCGACGGCGTGCGTGCGCACAGTGCCCGTTCCTGGATCGGCGAGAACGCGATCCACAAGGCCGCCCCGATCCTCGCCCGCCTGGCCGAGTACCGGGCCCGCGAGATCGAGGTCGAGGGACTCGTCTACCGCGAAGGACTCAATGCCGTGCGCATCTCGGGCGGTGTCGCGGGCAACGTCATCCCCGACGCCTGCGAGGTCGAAGTGAATTACCGCTTCGCTCCCAGCCGCGACGCCGAGGGCGCCGCACGCGTCGTCCGAGATGTGTTCACCGGTTTCGAGGTCGACATCGTCGACATCGCCGAGGGAGCGCGCCCGGGGCTCGACGCGCCCCTGGCGAAGGAATTCGTGGATGCCGTCGGCGCGACGCCCACACCCAAGTACGGCTGGACCGACGTGGCGCGATTCTCGGCGCTCGGCATCCCGGCGGTGAACTACGGTCCCGGCGACCCGCACCTCGCGCACCACGATGAGGAACGCGTCCCCGTCGCGCAGATCGACGCGGTCGAACGCGGGCTCCGCGCCTGGCTGAGCGCGTCGTGACCGCTCCAGCCGCCATCACCACCACCGCGAACGCATGGACGCGGCTTCCCGTCGCGGCGCGGATCGCCATCGTCTACGTGATCGCACGTCTGATCACGACGGCGTTCTTCCTGTTCGCGGCGTCGTTGTCGACCGAGGGATCCCGATTCGGGATCGCCCCCTCGCTGTCGGATCTCGCCATCGGCTGGGATGCACAGTGGTATTGGACGGTAGCGGTATCGGGGTACCCGTCACAGCTGCCGCTCGCCGAAGCCGGTCACATCGCCGAGAACGCCTGGGCGTTCATGCCGCTGTACGCCTATCTCTCGGCCGGTCTCGGATTCTTCCTCGGGTCGTGGGGCGCGGGCGCCGTCGTGGTCTCGCTCGTGGCGGGCTATGGGGCGTGCGTCGTTCTGCACGCAATGCTGCGGGAGCGCATCGGAGGGGATGCCGCGATGTGGGCGGTCGTGCTCTTCTCGTGCGGCCCGCTCGCCGCGCTGTTCCAGGTCGGGTACGCCGAGACGCTCTTCCTCTTCTTGCTGTTCCTGTCGATCCGATGCGTCCAGCGGCGACGGTGGGGCTGGTTGTACCTCCTGGTGCCGGCCATGGGCTTCACCCGCCCCGGCATCCTGGCCTTCGCGCTCTTCCTCGGGCTCTACGGCATCCATCGTTTCGCCCGCCGACGCAGCGAGGCGCTGCCCACGCGTGACGTGGTGCACATCGTGTCGTTGGGCGCTCTGGCCACCCTCGTGGGGTTCTCCTGGCAGTGGGTGGCCGCTGTCGTGACCGGCGATCCGGGTGCCTACCTCGCCACCGAGCTCGCCTGGCGGCGCAATTGGCTGGGCGGTGAGAGCGGGTTCGTGCCGGTCGACGGGTGGGTCAAGGCCGCGGGCTTCTGGTTCACGCAGTGGGGTCTCGGCCCCGAGATGGGCTACATCTTCCTCTTCCTGCTGGTCGTCGCTCTCGCGGCGGGTCTGCTTCTGCTGCCGCAGGTGAAGAAGCTCGGGATCGAGGTGCGCCTCTGGTCGGCGAGTTACCTCGTCTACCTCCTGCTGGTGTTCTTCCCGCAGTCCAGCGTCTTCCGGTTGCTCGTGCCGGCGTCGCCCCTCTTCGGTGCCCTTGCGGTGCCGCGATCGTTGCCGTGGCGTCTCGGAATGCTCGCCCTCGCCCTGGTCGGACAGTGGTGGTGGATCTACAACATGTACGCCCTCGGGAACACGTATTGGCAGATTCCGTGACCTCGCGACGTCCGGTGACGACCTTTGACGGCGGGTTGCGCCGGTGACCGACTAAACTAGTCGGAGAGCAATCATGAGAAGGGGGCCGCGATGGCAGCCATGAAGCCGCGTACCGGTGACGGACCGATGGAGGCCGTGAAGGAGGGTCGGTTGATCATCGTGCGGGTGCCGCTCGAGGGGGGTGGACGACTCGTCGTCTCCGTGAACGATGCCGAGGCGAAAGAACTTTACGACGTCCTCGGGGGCGTCGTCACCGCCTGACGACCGTCAACGTGTGAAGGCCGGCCCCTCGGGGTCGGCCTTCCGTGTCTTCCGGGGCGAGGGGCTGCGCGGTTTCGGCGGACGATCCGTGCTCCGACTGACCCGATCGTCGTGGGTCGTTGAGTCCGCGCGTGCGCGGGAATGCCGGTGAACCGCGGGGGCTGTCGCATGGGCTCGAGACCGGTGAAGGATCCGTCGAACGCGAGGCCGCGCCCCGACGCTCAGACGTCGGTCGGGCGCGTCGTCAACTGCAGGAGGCCCTCACCGGTGGTCGACAGGGCCCCGATGACGGCCGGCGAGGTCTGCACCTCTTGGATGAGCGAGCGGTAGGCCGTCGTCACGGCGTCGCGCCGCACCGGGTCGGCCACCGCGCCGTTCGCAAGCACGCGGGGGATGAGGACCGTGCCGCCGGCGCGAACCAGTCGCAACCCATGCTCGACGTATTCGATGACACCCTCGGGATCGGCGTCGATGAACACGATGTCGTAAGACGCCTCGTTCATGCGCGGGAGGACATCGGATGCCCGACCGGTGATGAAGCGCGCACGAGCGGCGGGGACGCGCGCGTCGATGAACGCGGACCTCGCGGCCCCGAGATGCTCGGGTTCGTTGTCGATCGTCGTGAGGGTCGCGCGCGGTGAACCGTGGAGCAGCCAGAGGCCGGAGACACCGCCGCCGGTTCCGACCTCGACGATGTTGAGGGCTCGGGATGCCGCCGCGAGGACAGCCGCCTGCGCACCGACCGCCGCACTGATGGGCGCAGCACCCAGTTCGAGAGCGTGCGCCCGTGCGCGAGCGATGTGCTCGGGCTCGACCGTCGACTCCTGCACGAACCGCTCGTTCGCCTGTTGACCGCTCACGTGGACCTCCTCGTTCAGGCTAGACGGCCGATCGGTGCGGGACCCCCAGGCGCGGCCGGTAATCTGGAGGCATGTTCTTCGGGCTCACGATCGAGAAGCTCATGCTGATCGGCGTGATCGCGGCGGTCCTCATCGGACCGGAGCGCCTGCCCCGCTACGCCGAGGCGCTGGCGAAGTTCACCAAACGCGCGAAAGAGACCATGCAGGGCGCGCGGTCGCGCATGCGCGATGAGATGGGCCCCGAGTTCGACGACGTTGACTGGAAGAAGCTCGATCCGCGTCAGTACGACCCGCGTCGCATCATCCGCGAGGCTCTGCTCGACGACACCCCGACCGCGACGATGCGCGCGGCGGGTGCGGCGGCTCTGGCCGCCCGGGAGAAGCCGGAGACGACACCCTTCGTCGCGGGGGAGCGTCCCCCGTTCGACGACGAGGCCACCTGAGCCGACTCTCTCCGGAAGACAGAGGGACCGGGTCAGACGCCGAGACGCAGTGGCTTGCCGGCGAGTCCACGCGGGCGCACCGCGAGGGCCGCGGCGGCGGCGTCGATCGCGCGGGCCGCGGGGTCGTCGGGGTTCGCGATGACGACCGGACGCCCGTCGTCGCCACCGGTCCGCAGGGCGGAACTCAGGGGGACGGATGCCAGCAGGGGCACGTCGTCGTGCTCGCTCGAGAGGGCGCGGGCCACGGCTTCGCCGCCCCCGGCGCCGAACAGGTCGAGCAGCGTCCCGTCGGGGAGGGTCATCGCGGACATGTTCTCGATCACGCCGATGGGTCGCTGACCCGTCTGGCGCGCCACGAGGCCCGACCGGACGGCGACGTCGGCGGCGGCCGCCTGCGGGGTCGTCACGACGAGCACGTCGGCGTGGGGGAGCAGCTGCCCCACCGAGATCGCCACGTCGCCCGTGCCCGGGGGCATGTCGAGCAGCAACACATCGAGATCGCCGAAGAAGACGTCGGTGAGGAACTGCTGCACGGTGCGGTGCAGCATCGGACCACGCCAGGCGACCGCGCCCGCGGCGTCTTCTCCCGGGCGGCGCAGGAACATCCCGATCGAGATGACCTTCACGCCGTAGGCCACGGGCGGGAGGATGAGGTCGTCGAGCTTCGTCGGCGCCGGCGGCAGACCGTCGTCGTCGACCAGGCCGAGCAGACCCGGGATCGAGAACCCGTGAACGTCGGCATCCACGAGTCCGACGCGTAAGCCCCGTGCTGCGAGAGCCACGGCGAGGTTGGCGGTGATCGTCGATTTGCCGACACCTCCCTTGCCGCTCGTCACCGCGATGACGCGGGTGAGCGAATCGGGGCCGAAGGGCATCTCCCGTTTGGCCCGCCCGCCCCGGAGCTTGTCGGTCAGGGCCTTGCGCTCGTCGGGCGACATCACACCGATCCGCACGTCGACGGCGTCGATGCCCGCGACCGAGGCTGCGGCATCCCGGACATCGCGCTCGATGCGATCGGCGGCCGGGCAACCGACGATCGTCAGTGCGATCGCGACGTCGGCGGTCGACCCGTGCACGTCGACGCCGCGCAGCATGTCGAGCTCGCCGAGCGGGCGGCGCAGCTCGGGGTCGGTGACCGCCGCGACGGCCGCGCGGACGCGCTCCGCGAGCTCGTCCGTCACGAGCCGGACCGCGAGTGCTCGTCGTGCTCGTCGAGACGCTCGAGGGCGGCTTTGAGCTCGGCGCGCAGGGTGTCTTTCGTGATGACCTCGTCGGTCAGGTCGCGCACGGCCATCCGCAGCGCGACGATCTCACGAGCGAGGTACTCGGTGTCGGCGAGGTTGCGTTCGGAGCGTTGGCGGTCCTGCTCGATCTGCACGCGGTCGCGGTCGTCCTGTCGGTTCTGGGCGAGCAGGATGAGAGGGGCTGCGTACGACGCCTGCAGCGAGAGCACGAGCGTCAGGGCGGTGAAGCCGATCGCCGCCGAGTCGAAGCGCAGCTCTTCGGGTGCGAAAGAGTTGAAGGCCATCCACACGACGCAGAAGAGCGTGAGCGAGAGCAGGAAGGTGGGCGTGCCCATCGCGCGGGCGACCCACTCGGTGAAGCGCCCGAAACGGTCGCGGGACGGCTGCGGGGCGCGCGGGGCGAGAACCCCTGTGCGCCCACGGGGTGCGTCGAGGGCGGGACGTCGGTTCGTGCGTGCCATCAGCGCCTCCTCGGGGTGTGCGGGACCTGGGTGGGGATGCTCCGCGTCGCGAGCTGCCTCGTGGTGGTCTTGGGTGTGGGATCGTCACCGTCGTGCGTGCGCCAGTCGTCGGGCAGCAGGTAGTCGAGCACGTCGTCGACGCTGACGCAGCCGACGAGGCGATGCGCCTGGTCGACCACGGGTAGCGACACGAGGTTGTAGCTGGCGAGCAGGCGCGCCACCTCGGCCGCGGTGGCGTCGGCGGGAACGGGCTCGAGGGTGTCGTCGATGATCGCGCCGAGTCGCTCGTGCGGCGGGTAGCGCAGCATCCGCTGGAAGTGCACCGTTCCCAGGAGCCGCCCGGTGGGCGTCTCGTACGGCGGGAGGGTGATGAACACGGATGCCGCGAGTGCGGGGTGCAGCTCGTGACGGCGGATGAGGGCGAGAGCCTCGGCCACCGTGGCATCCGCCGACAGCACGATGGGCTCGGGCGTCATGAGACCACCGGCGGTGTCGGGCCCGTACTGCAGAAGGGCGCGCACGTCGTCGGCCTCGTCGGGCTCCATCAGCTCGAGCAGCTGTTCGGAGCGGGACTCGGGCAGCTGGCCGAGGAGGTCGGCCGCGTCGTCGGGCTCCATGGCATCCAGGATGTCGGCGGCACGCTCGTCGCCGAGCTGTTCGAGGATGTGCACCTGCTCGTCTTCGGGCATCTCTTCGAGGGCGTCGGCGAGGCGGTCGTCGCTGAGCTCCTCCGCCACCTCGATCAGACGCTCCTCGGGCAGGTCGAGGAGGGTGTTGGCGAGATCGGCGGGCTTGAGTTCGGAGTAGGTCGCGACGAGCTGTTCGGCGGACTGCGCTTCGCCGGGCGTCTGGTTCTCGCGCACCTCACCCCAGGCGGCGAACGTCGTCGCCCCCTTGGCGAACGGGGAGGCGCTCGTGCGGGGGCGACGCAGGAACAGCTGGCCCACGTCCCATTCGCCGAGGCGGTTGCGCTCGATCGCGACGTCTTCGATCACCGCGCTGCCGGAGCCGTCGACGAGGCTCACGCGGCGCCCGAGCATCTCGGCCATCACACGCACCTCGCCACCGCGCTGCTGGAAGCGGCGAACGTTGATGAGGCCGGTCGTGATGACCTGACCCGACTGGATGGAGGTGACGCGCCCGATGGACACGAACACATGTCGACGGCCGGGGATCTCGACGACGAGCCCCACGACGCGCGGCGCCGCCGACGCGCGGTAGATCACCACGACGTCGCGCACCTTGCCCAGACGGTCTCCCGCCGGGTCGAACACCGTGCAGCCCGTCAAACGGGCGACGAAAACCCTCTGCGTGCTCACCGGTCCAGCGTAGTCCGCAGGTCTCGGTGAACACCTCGGGAACGGTCAGGCGCGCGTGACAGGATGGTGAAATGAGTATGTTCGCGCAGCGTCCGGGTGCCGGTCGCGACGACGTCGGCGAGAAGATCGCTTCGTTCCCGACGTACGAGCAGGCGCAGAAGACGGTCTCGTCGCTGATCGCCGGCGAGGTTCCCGCGCGCGACATCGCCATCGTCGGATCGGGACTGCGGTCGATCGAGCGCATCACCGGCAAGCTCGGCTACGCCACCGCCGCCCGCTCAGGCGCCCTGAACGGCCTCATGCTCGGTCTGCTCTTCGCATTCATCTTCGTCCTCGGGACCCCGACCGTGCAGATCTCCGCCTTCGTCGGCGTGCTGCTGGTCGGAATGGCGCTCGGCATGCTGCTGAGCCTGGGCACCTACTCGATCGTGCGCCGTCGTCGTGATTTCGCGTCGGTCATGCAGGTCGCCGCCGACCACTACGACGTGTGCGTCGCTGCGGGCAGTGTGCACAAGGCTCGGGGCATCGTCGGACCCACGGGAGCGCAACGCACTGTCGTGTCACGACCCGCTCCGGATGACGCAGCGCCGCCGCGATACGGCGAGCGTGTGACGCCGGGGACCGAGGCCCCCGCGGCCGCACCTCGTCCTCCGGTCACCGCTCCCGTCGGCGAAGTCGGGCCGCCGCAGTATGGGGAACGCGTGTCGCCCCGGGGCGATGCCCCGGCCGCTCCGCCGCGCCCGCCGGCCCCCACGGCGTCTCCCGCCTCGCCGCCCGCACCGACCGGTGAGGAGCCGCCCCGGTACGGCGAGCGCGTGACGCCGTCGCCTCGCGGGGACGACGACACCCCAGCCGCCGACGGCGGCTCCACGCCACCCTCCCGGTGAGCACCCAGTCCGTCCGCATCCCCGTCACTCTGTCGACGGGCGCCTCCGAGGTGTCGGGGCTGTGGGCACGGGCGCAATCGCCGGCGGCGCCGACGATCGCCCTGGCTCACGGAGCGGGCGCGGGCATGGAACATCCGTTCCTCGCCGGGTTGGCGGACGCCCTGGTGGCGGACGGTGTGTCAGTGTTGCGCTTCGTCTTCCCCTACGTCGAGGCCGGACGCCGTATGCCCGGACCCGCGGCTCACGCCGTCGCGACGTGGGCGGGCGTGCAGGCGTGGCTCGGCGCAGCGGCCCCCGGTCGTTGGGCTGCCGTGGGCAAGTCGTACGGCGGGCGGATGGCGTCGGTCGCGTGCGCCGAGGACGTCATCGCCCCCGCAGCGCTGGTCTATCTGGGTTACCCCCTGCACCCGCCCGGCCGGCCCGACAAGCCGCGGCGTGAGCATCTGCCCGCCATCGCGGTTCCGCAGCTGTTCGTCGAGGGGGAGAACGACCCGTTCATCGATCCGAGGGCGCAGTTCGATGAGGTCGTGGCCTCGTGCCAGGATGCCCGGGTGCACTGGGTCGTCGGCGGCAACCACTCGTTCGAGGTGAAGGGCGCGCGGCGGCCCGCACTCGAAATCGGCGCGGGGCTGGGTCCGGTGGTGGGGGAGTTCGTTCGCGGGGTGTGAGGGGTGTTCCTACCGCCCGCGGCCACCCGATGACTCGCGAGGTCGGGTGGCATCGGGGAGGAGGCCGCAGCGAGAGATCGCAAGGAGTTCGACGGCCGGGCGGTCGCCCGCCAACGCGTTCTCGACGCTGACGGTGACGCCCAGGGGCTCGTAAAGCACGTCTACGTTCGCGAACGAAACCTCGATCTGCGTGTCGCGTACCTCCCAGTCCTCGCCCAGCAGGCCGGGCAGCGTCTCGATGAATGCGTCGATATCGAAACCTTCCGGGACATAAACGAACCAGTGCCCTGTGAAGAATGCTCCCTTGCGATTCGACAAGAGCAACGGGTCGCCGCACGAGTACGGCTCGCCCTCGGGCTGAGGTGCCACCTCCTTCGGGTCGGGGATGACTGCCACGACCCGACCAAGGGAAGAAACCACTTCTTCCCGGACGGTGTCATAGGTCGGTTCGTTCACGCCGCATCCTCCGAGTCCGAGCACGGCTGCCAGTGCCAGGATGGCGCTGACTGTACGTTTCATGCCGTTCCCTCCTTCAAGATCTTCTTGACGAAACGGAGCACGTCCCCGTTCACATTCTCGTCGTTGCTCATCAGAGCGTTGTGGTGATCCACACTGTCCTTCATCACGAGGGGCGAAGCGCCGGCGAGCTTCCACGGGTCGAATCCTGGCAGTCCGGTATCGACGACCTGCACTCCTAGGAAGCTTTCGGGGGCGATGTCGAAACCCACGTACCCGAGGCGTTGGCCGGCGTAGTAGCGGTTGATGTCGTCCGGACTCTGCGCGGCGTAGTAAGCGGTTTCAGAGGAGGGGACATACGGACCCACAGCTCCGACAGAGGCCGCCATGAACCTGGAATCGACTGTCCCGCCGTAGCGCTCGGCTGCACTCCCGACCGCCCCCGCATATGAGTGCTCGTAGCTCATGGTCCATAGGTCGGGGCGCGCGGCTGAGACCCCTCGAATGAAGTTTGCGTACTCGGGCGCCCTATTCGCGGCGAAGGTGTTGAGCTGCGGTCCGTCGAGCAGAAGCGGACTGAGCTGCGGCATTGGACCGGTCATCACGGTGAACGACACCACCGAGCCCGAGCCTTCGCGCACCTGCCACTCACCGAAGCCTGTGACGTGGTTTCCGTCGTAGAAGGAGTCGGCCGTCGTATTGGTACCCGGCACGACGAACAGCGCTGATTTTGCGCTAGACGGATCCCCCGACATCTCGATGAGCGAGCCGTGGTCGGGGTCCCACGCGTACAACTGCTTCTGTGTTGCCATCACAGCTTCGAAGTACGCCACCTCCCGATCGATTGCGTCGAGGTCTGCGGAGGGCACGAAGCGTCGCGGCGCGTCACCTGAACCGGGACGACCGAGCGCGCGGTCGCGTTTCGCGCGGAGCTCGGTCAGGTGGCCTGCGGCGCGGGCACGGTTGGCCGCGACGCGATCGGCGAGGGCGACGCCGTCGAGGTTGCCGATCAGGGCGGGGACCCCCGCGATGAGCGCGGCGGCGACGGTGGGGGACAGGCCCGACCACCATTCGGCCACGGCTTCGGGTCTCCCGCGTCGGATGATGTCGGCCCACTCCGGGTGCTCGCGCAGAAGCCGAGCGGCATCCGTGGCCTCCCCGCGGGCGAGGCGTTCAAGGAGCGGGACCGCCGCGTCGTCGAGGATCGAGGTCGAGGGGGCTGTGAGTGCGGCTTCGTCGACGGGGAGGTCGCGGGTGAGGGTCCATGAGACGTCGGGGATCGCGCGCAGTGTCGCAGCGCATGCGCGTGCTGCGGCATCCCATCCATCGATCAGGGCGGCGCAATCTCGGCGGAACTCGACTTGTCGTTCGGCGTGCGCGATGTCGTCGAGACGCCGACCGAAGTCGTCGCTCGCCTCGGGGAGGGAGAGGCTCGAGGTTGCCGTCTGCTCGCGAAGTCGTTCGATCAGGGCGTCGCGTCGGCGGTTCGTCGCCTCGAGTTCGTCGGCGAGCGTCTCGAGCGCTGCTCGCGCGCCGCGCAGGCCCGTATGGATCTCGGCGGCGGCAGGATCGAGTGGACGCAGGCTCTGCTGCAGCGCGGTCGCTTCGGGTGCCCGGTACACACTCGACAGCAGCCCCCAGGTGAACAGGATCCGATCGGCCGATGGTTTCGTGGCGGATCCCGCGGCCTCGACGGACATGGCGAGTCGACGCAGCTCGCCGGGATCGGCGGGGCAGACGGGGACGTCGTCGATCGAGGGGGTCATGGACGCGCCCGCCCGAACCGCGCCGGATCGAACGGCGCCGGGTCGGCGTCGGCGCGCGACGTCGTCGAGGCCATCTCGTCGTCTGCCTCGACGTACGCGAGGATGACCGATCGGAGGGTCGCAAGGGCTGACCGACCCCGCGACACGATGCCGCGCGACAACTCGACCCGAGCGTGCGTGACCTCGTCGAACGCCGCTCGCGCAGACGGAAGGCCGCCGAGCGCGCCGCTCAGCGCCTCGACAGCATCACGCAGTGCGCGCGAGCGATCGAGGGCGTCGTCGAGGGCGAGACGGACACGATCGGCGATGCCGATGATCTCATCGGGCTGCACGGAGAACGACATCCCCGGATGCTAATGAAGACGACCGCGCGCCCGTTTCCCGCCTGTGGACAACGGCATGGAATTCACCATCGCGCTCGCCCGAAGACGAACGCGGGATCAGCGTCCGGCGGCGTATCCCTGCGCACCCCGCGGGTTGGCAGCGGCCCACAAGACACCGTCGACATCGCGCCCGACCGCGGTCACACGCCCGAGCGACCAGTCGCCCGTGCGGCGCACCCGGTGACCACGCGCTCCGAGGGCGGTGATCACCTCGTCGCCGAGGCGATCCTCGACCGTCGCGCCCGCCGGCATCCAGGTGCGCGGCCAGAACGAGTCGATGAGCGCGGTCGTGTTGAGCGTCGGCGCGTCGATCGCCTGCTGGCCGGAGTACCCGCCGACCAGCAGACGCAGCAGGACAGGCAGCTGCCACTGGTCCTGCTGGTCGCCGCCGGGTGAGCCCATCGCGATCACTTCCGTGCCCCGCGTCAGCACGGTGGGTGTCAGCGTGGTGCGCGGTCGTCGGCCCGGTTCGAGGGATGCCGGGTGACCCGGCGTGAGCCACGTCGCCTGCAGCCGCGTACCCAGGCAGAACCCCAGTGAGGGCACCGTCGGCGACGACTGCAGCCAACCGCCCGACGGGGTCGCCGACACGGCGTTGCCCCACCGGTCGATCACGTCGATGTGGCAGGTGTCTCCGCGCGTCTGCCCCGAACGGTCGACGGTCGGCTCGCCCGTCGACCCGTCGGCCCCGACCGCGTCGGTACGAAGCGGAGGGAGACGCGGTGGTCGTCCGTCGGGCGATCCGGGGCGCAGGTCGGTCGAGGCCTCGGGACCGATGAGCGTTCGCCGCGCGGCGATGTAGTCGTCGTCGAGCAGGGCGTCGATGTCGACGGCTCCGTCCGTATCGCCGAACCACGCGTCGCGATCGGCGTACGCGAGCTTCTGGGCCTCGAGCAGAAGGTGCGCACCGTCGACCGTCGCGGGGTCGAGGTGCGTGTCGTCGGCATCGTCGATGAGGCGCAGCGTCTGCAGCAGGGCGGGGCCCTGCGACCACATGCCGGCCTTGTAGACGTCCCACCCGCGGAATCGCACGGTAACGGCGGGCTCGTACCCCGCACGCCACGAGGCGAGGTCGTCGGCGTCGAGGACGCCGGGGTGATCACGGCCGTCGGCGTGCCGGTGCGGACGCCGGATGAACGCCGCCGCCTCGGGCAGCACCTCGGTCATCCACCGCGATCGCGCCGCGTCGATGCGTGCCTCGCGGTCCGGCGCGTCGGATCCGGCGGCGACGAGACCGTCGAGGACGTCCGCCCACACCGGGTTCTTCAGGACCGTGTCGGGCGCCGGCGGCGAGCCGGTCGGCATCCACCGCTCCGCCGATGTCGGCCAGTGCGCGCGGAACAGGTCGGCGACCCGCGCGATCGTGGCCGCGGCCCCCGCGACGAGCGGGTGTCCGTCACGGGCATAGCCGATGGCGTAGGCGATCGCGTCGACGAGCTCCCACGTGCCGTGATCGCGCAGGAGTAGCAACCACGCATCGACGGCGCCGGGAACGGCGGCGGACAGGCCGCCCGCTCCGGGCACGAGGTCGAGACCGCGCGAGCGGAAGTGGTCGATGCTCGCGGCCGCGGGCGCCGGGCCCTGGCCCATCAGAACCTGGGGGCGGTCTTCTCCCGCCGGCCGGATCAGGGCGACGAGATCGCCACCCGGACCGTTCAGATGCGGCTCGACGACGTGCAGCACGAACGCCCCGGCGACGGCGGCGTCGAACGCGTTTCCCCCGCGCTCGAGCACCGCCTGGGCGGTCGCCGTGGCCGTCCAGTGCGTAGACGCCGACATGCCGAAAGTGCCCCGCAGGGTCGGACGCGTGGTGAAGGATGCCGGTGGCGTGAACGTCATCGCGAGAGCCGGGCGATCCACTCCTCGACCTCGTCGGCGGTGCGCGGGATCGCCGCCGACAGATTGACCGGTCCGTCGGCGGTCATGACGATGTCGTCTTCGATGCGGGCGCCGATGCCGCGGTACTCCTCGGGGACGGTGAGATCGTCGATCTGGAAGTAGAGCCCCGGCTCGATCGTGAACACCATGCCCGGCGCGAGCAGACCGTCGTAGTACATGTCGCGACGCGCCTGGGCGCAGTCGTGCACGTCGATGCCGAGATGGTGGCTCGTTCCGTGCACCATGTAGCGGCGGTGCTGGCCGCCGCTGTCGGCGTCCAGAGCCTCTTCGGCGGTCACGGGGAGCAGACCCCACTCAGCCACGCGCGCGGCGATGACCTCCATCGCGGCCTCGTGCAGGCGGCGGAACGGCACCCCCACCTTCGCCGCGGCGAACGACGCGTCGGCGGCTTCGCGGACCGCCTCGTAGACACGGCGCTGGACGTCGGTGAACGTGCCCGACACCGGCAGCGTCCGTGTGATGTCGGCCGTATACAGACTGTCGACCTCGACGCCGGCGTCGACGAGGATGAGGTCGCCGGGCGTGACCGCACCGTCGTTGCGCGTCCAGTGCAGGTAGCACGCGTGCGGACCCGACGCGGCGATCGTGTCGTAGCCGACGCTGTTGCCGTCGGACCGGGCACGCTGGTGGAACACGCCCTCGACGAGACGCTCTCCGCGGGGGTGCTCGATGATGCGGGGCAGTTCGGCGACGATGTCGTCGAAGCCGCGTCCGGTCACCTCGACGGCCAGGGCCATCTCGGCCAATTCGTACTCGTCTTTGACCAGACGCAGCTCCGAGACGAACCGGGTGACCTCGTCGTCGTCGCCGACGGTGAGATCGTCGTCGCCGGGTTGGAAGTCGGAGAGGTGCGCCGTGGCGATGGCGAGGTCGGCGGCGACGCCGTCGAGCGCGGGGCGGGGACCGATCCAGAACTCGCCGACCGTGGCGTCGGAGTAGAACTCGGCGGTGGTGCGATCGGCACGCTCGCGGAAGTAGAGCACGGCTTCGTGTCCCTCGTCGCGCGGTTCGAAGACGAGCACGGCGTCGGGCTCGGCGTCACGGCCCCACCCCGTCAGGTGGGCGAAGGCGGAATGGGCGCGGAACGGATAGTCGGTGTCGTTGCTGCGCTGCTTGAGGCCCCCGGCGGGTACGACGACCCGCCGACCGGGGAACGCCTCCGACACGCGCGCGCGTCGATGTGCGGCCCACGCGGACTGCTCCCGTGGCTCGGGAAGGACGTCGGGATGCTCCGCCCAGCCGGTCGAGATGGTCTCGAGGAAGCCGCGGGGGAAGGGCGCCTTGCGATTGCTCGGAGCGTCGAGGGGCTTGGTGTCGTCAGCCTGGGGGTCGGCGGTCGGCGCGGTCGTGTCGCTGGTGGAGTGGGCATCCATCGTTCCAGTCTCGCACCGGTTCGCGACGGGCGCACGGATGCCACGGGTCTCGGTTCAGCCGGAGGTGCGCTCGAGCTGGACGACGATGGGGCGGTGGTCGCTGCCCGAACCGTCGAGCGAGCGCATGACGACGGAGCCCGACACGGTCCAGTCGGGGGTCGCCATGACGTGGTCGATGGGGGCGCCCAGCATCGCGGGGGCGTCCGTCGGCCAGGTGCCCACACCGCCGTTCCCGCTCTCGGATGCCGTGTCGTGACAACGCCCGAGCGTGCCCCCCTCGACGCCCATCCCCGTCATGTGGTCGAGGGTCGCGTTGAAGTCGCCCGCGAGGATGACGTTGTCGCTCGCGCACTGGTCGGCGAGCCACTGCAGGTCGCTGCGCCACTGCGTCATGTAGTCCCGCCGCGGAGCGACGGCGTGGGCTGCGACGATGATCGGACCGTCGCCGGACGTCGGCATGGCGACCGCGCTCGGCACGGTCGAGGTGTTGCTGGAGCCGTCGAGCGACGATTCGATGACGGAGTAATCGCCCAGCTCGGGGCGGATCAGGACGGTGGTCGAGGTGGCATCCCATCCGGTGATCCCGTATTCGCCGTACTCCGCGTGGTGCGCCCACATGGGTTGGCCCATGTCGCGCATCATCTCCGCCACCTGGGCGCCGGTGTCGATCGTCGTCTCGGGGAGGGTCACGACGTCGGCCTGCATCCCCACCGCGAACTGGGCGATGGACTCGGCGGAGGTGGCCGACCCGGCGGTGTTCCAGGTCATGACGCGCAGGCTGGTTTCCGTTTTGGCGGGGAGGTCTTCGGATCCGAGACCGCGCTGCGCGAGCACTGCCGCGTTGACGCCGCCGGAAACGCCGAAGATCAGAGCGAGCACGAGGGCCAGCGCCCGCACCGGGCGGATGAGCGCGAACAGCAGCATGAGCAGTGTCGCGGCGATCATCACGGCAGCCAGGGGAGCGCGGAACGAGACCACCTGCGCGATCGGGAAGACACGTTCCACACCGAATGCGGAGGGCCACGTCAGCACCGCGGCGCCCGCCGCCACGACGAGCGCGACGAGGGAACCGAGCAGTCGACGCACGCACCCGACCTTAGGTCAGACGTCTGGGAGATCGACCGACGTCGGCCGGATGCCGCCTGCGTGGTGATGACGGGTGCGGCACCGTCCGGGCGGGGGAGCGGAGCGCTACGCTCGATGGGTGCCGCATGCCCCTCGATTCACCGGACCGAGCGACCTGCACCTGCACTCGTCGCACTCCGACGGCACGGAACCCCCCGCCGAGGTCATGGCGGCGGCCCACCGTTACGGCCTGCGCACCGCCGCCCTCACCGACCACGACACGACGTCGGGATGGGCGGAGGCGGCCGAGGCGGCGACATCTCTCGGCATGACGTTCGTGCCCGGTATGGAGCTGTCGTCGCGTCACCGCTGGCGCAGCGTCCACCTGCTCGCCTACCTCGTGGATCCAGACGACCCCGCGCTACGGGCGATGACCGATCGCATCCGGTCGTCGCGCGTGGATCGTGCGCAGATCATGGCCGAGCGCATCTCGCGCGACTACGACATCGCGTGGGACGACATCGTCGAGCAGACCAGCGATGGGGCCACCGTCGGGCGCCCGCACATCGCCGATGCCTTGGTGGCTCGTGGGATCGTGGTCGATCGAACTGAGGCGTTCGCCGGCATCCTGCATCCCGCGGGCGACTACTACGTGGCGCTCTACGCCCCGGATCCCGTCGCGGCGGTGGAGCTCGTCGTCGGCGCGGGCGGTGTGCCGATCATCGCGCACCCGGCCGGGCGGGCTCTGCTGCCCGACGGTGTGCTGCAGTCGATGCTCGACGCGGGCCTCGCGGGTTTCGAGCTGGCGCATCGCGAGAACCTGCCCGAGCCGACCGCGTTGCTGGCACGGCTCGCCGCGGAGCGCGATCTCATCGTGACCGGGTCGAGCGATTATCACGGCCTCGGCAAGCCCAACGTACCGGGCGAGAACACCACCGCCGATGACATGGTCGCGCGCATCTTCGCCCTCGGCCGCGGGACGGCGCCGGTCTACCCGTAGACGGTGAACTCCCCGCGCGGGCGGCTCCTGTCCGGCATCCGTTGAGTGACGCGTTGCGCGATTCGGGGTTGTCGTCCGGCGTCGGTTGAGGAGCACGGTTCGTGGCTCAGGGGTTGCCGTCTGGCATCCGTGAGAACGCGGTCCGCGGGGGAAACGCGCGGACGAGGCGTTTTCGCGGGCGGATGCCGTTTCTCGCGGGGCGCGCGCGTGCCGCAGGCGCGCGCGGCCGGTGCCGCAGGAACGCGGGACGCCCGCCGCGCCGCCGGGGGGAAAGGACACGGCGCCGACCCCCGGAGGGATCAGCGCCGTATCGAGGTGCGGTGCGTCAGGCGACGGGGGCCGTCGGGGTGCCGGAGCTGCCACCGCTGCGGCGGCGACGGCGACGACGCGGGGCCGCATTGCCGTCGTGGTGCTCCTTGCCGGCGCCGTCGTGCGTGCCGGCGCCGTCCTCGTCGCGGGGAGCCGCCTCGCCGGCGGCCGTGGCACCCGTTGCACCTCGACGACGGCGACGACGCGGACCGCTCTCGCCCTCGGCATCCGCGGGGCCGTCGGCCTTCTTCTCGGGCCTCGGTGCGACCGCCTTCGGCGCCGTCACGAGGCGGCCCTTCGTGCCCTCGGGGATGTCGAGATCGGTGTAGAGGTGCGGGCTCGACGAGTACGTCTCGGTGGGTTCGGGCTGGCCGAACTCGAGGGCGCGGTTGATGAGCGCCCACTTGTGCAGGTCGTCCCAGTCGACGAACGTCACCGCGATACCGGTCTTGCCGGCGCGACCGGTGCGGCCGGCGCGGTGCAGGTAGGTCTTCTCGTCATCGGGGATGGTGTGGTTGATGACGTGGGTGACGTCGTTGACGTCGATACCGCGGGCGGCGACGTCGGTGGCGATGAGGACGTCTCTCTTGCCGGCCTTGAACGCGGCCATCGAACGCTCGCGTGCTTCCTGGCTCATGTCGCCATGCACGGCGGCGGCGTTGAAGCCGCGGTCGCCGAGCTCGTCGACGAGCTTCTGCGCGGCGCGCTTGGTGCGGGTGAAGATGACGGCCTTCTCGCGACCGTCGGACTGCAGGATGCGGGCGATGACCTCGTCTTTGTCGAGCGAGTGCGCGCGGTAGACGAGGTGCTTGATGTTGGCCTGGGTCAAACCCTCGTCGGGGTCGTTGGCGCGCATGTGGATCGGGTTCGACATGAACCGGCGCGCGAGGGCCACGATCGGGCCGGGCATTGTCGCTGAGAACAGCTGCGTGTGCCGCACGGGCGGGACCTTCGAGAAGATCTTCTCGATGTCGGCGAGGAAGCCGAGGTCGAGCATCTTGTCAGCCTCGTCCAGCACGACCTCGGTCGCGCTCGAGAGGTCGAGCAGGCGCTGATTGGCGAGGTCGATCAGACGACCCGGCGTGCCGACGACGATCTGCGCGCCGGCCTTGAGCTGGTCGATCTGGCCCTCGTACGCCTTGCCGCCGTAGATCGCGACGACGCTCGTGGGGCGGTTGCTGGTGAGCATGTCCATGTCTTCGTAGACCTGGACGGCGAGCTCGCGGGTGGGAACCACGATGAGGGCCTTCACGCCCGGCTCGGGGTTCGGTCCGAGGCGCTGCACCACGGGGATTCCGAAGCCGAAGGTCTTCCCGGTGCCCGTCTTGGCCTGGCCGATGATGTCCTGGCCGGGGAGACCGAGGGGGATCGTCTGCTCCTGGATGGGGAAGGCATCGATGATGCCCTTGGTCGCGAGGGCGTCGACGATGTCCTGGTCGACGCCGAGCTCGGCGAATGTCGTCATGAGGTGCCTGTTCCGGCGGCGAGAGACCGCCTGGGAGTCGAATCCACGCCCTCACTCGTCCACAGGCGCAGGGTCCCGATCCGTTGTCGGGACCCGACCACTCTACCCGGCGTGTCTCCGGAGGCCCCGACGCCTAGGCTGTCTACGTGTTCGCGTGGTTACGTCGTCGTCAGCGCCCCGTGGGCCGCACGCTCCAACTGCGCTCGCGCGGTGATCTCGGCGAGGCGATGCGTGTCGACTTCGCCGAACTCGCGCCCGACGTCGAGACCTTCCTCGGACAGGCGGCCTACCTGCAGCTGGGGTTCTTCGAGACGTTGAGCGAGCTGATCGCCCTCACTCCCGAGCTCGCCGAGAAGGAATCGCTCTCGCGGGCGGCCGGTGCGGCCCTCATCAAGCACCAGGAACTCGTCGCGCTGATCCGCGACCGGGGAGCCGATCCGACGCAGCTCATGCTGCCGTTCCGCGAGTCGCTCGACGCTTTCCGCCGCAACACCCACGGCGTGCGCCCGCAGGAGACGATGCTGACCGTGCACATCACGGCGGGCCTGCTCGACGACTTCTACCTCGCGCTGTCGTCGAGCTACGGAGACACGGGGAGACGCGTCGCCCGCATCCTGCAGGCCGACGATGACCGGCAGGCGATCGTCGACATCATCGCGGCGACCATCGACAGCGATGAGGAGTGGCGTTGGCTCCTGGCCCTCTGGGGTCGACGCCTGGTCGGCGACACGCTGCTCGTCGCCCGCGCAGCCCTTCGGCACGGGCACCTCGATCGCGCCGATGAAGAGAAGGTCGAGCCCGTCTTCAGCGAACTGATGGGTGCGCACGCACGACGGATGGATGCCATGGGGCTGGCCGCCTGACGCGGACCCTCGCGCGGGACGGATGCCATCGACCGCGCGGCCTGACGCCCGTCAGACTCCGAGCCGCGCGCGGTCCGCGTGGTCTCGAGCGAGACGCGCCCGGGTGACGAGCGGGACGAGAGCGAAGGCGGTCGCGGTCGGTGCGATGACGGCGACGAGCCACAGGATGGGCGAGTCGACCCCGAGCCCCATCCACGTGGCGGCCGTCCAGACGACTCCGGCCGCCGCGGCACCTGCGAGCGGCGCCAGAAGCGCCCCCCGCAGTCGGCGGTGCGGTAGCGAGAAGTGCGCGGCGAGTCCGATCACGGCGCCGATGATCAGGCCGAGCAGGATCTGCACGGTCGTGGACTCAGGCGACGAAGCCGACGCGGCGCGACTCTTCGGTGCCGAGCTCGACGAAGGCCAGGTTGGCGGTGGGGACGAGGTAGGAGTTGCCCTTCACATCCGTGAAGGCGACGTGGCTGGCCGAGGAGTCGAGGGCCGTAGCGACGGCGGTCTTGACGGCGTCGGAGCTCTCATTGGTCTCGAAGTTGAGTTCGCGGCCGGTGTTGGTGATGCCGATGCGGATCTCCACGATGCGTCCTTTCCTCGCGGGGCCGCGGTCGGCCCTGCTCGTCCTTCGACTCTAGGGCAGGCGTGCGGGGCGACGACCCGGTGGGGGCGGCGCTTCGCGGACGGCGAACGCCCGCTCCCGGGACGACTCCGAGCGGTAGGGCCTCGCTGGCAAAGCGCGGCGCCCCGGGCCACCAGCGGAGCGATGTCGGAGGTGCGGTTTAGCGTGGACGCATGCAGATTCCGGATGCCGTTGCCCCCGAGGCATCCCCCCTGCTCGGGGGCGGTCTCGACGTCGACCAGCAGGCGGTGGCGTCGTGGGCGGCGGAGGCCAGCGGAGCCGTGGTCGGCGCCCCGGGCTCGGGCAAGACGACGGCGCTGCTCGCCCGGGTGCGCGAGCTCGTGGCATCCGGGGTCGATCCCGACCACCTGCTCGTGCTCACTCCCACGCGGCCGGCCGCGACGGCGTTGCGCGATCCACTCGCGCTCGCGGTGGGGCGCGCGACATCGGGTGCGCTCGCGCGATCGGTCGCGTCGTTCGCGTTCCAGCTCGTGCGCGGCGCCGAGGTGCGCCGTGGCGCCGAACCACCGCAGCTGCTCACGGGCGGCGATGAAGACCAGATCATCCGCGACCTTCTCGAGGGCGACGCTCTCGACGAGATCGACGGCGTCTCGCGGTGGCCCGACTGGCTCGGCCCCGCGATCAGGGCGACCCGGGGCTTCCGCGGCGATGTTCGCGCGTTCCTTGCCGAGTGCACCGACCTCGGGGTGTCGTCGACCGACCTGGCCGACCTCGCCGTCCACCTCGACCTGCCCGTGTGGGCCTCGCTGGCGTCGTTCTCCGACGAGTACCGCGCCGTCCGCGCGTCGATGCGCGGGGCCCATCGCGACGCCGCCGACCTCGCCCGCGAGGCCGTCGCCGTGCTCGACGACGCCCGCGCGGACCGCGAGTTGCTGGGGCGCTTCGCGGCGCTGCGGTGCATCCTCGTCGACGACGCGCAGGAACTCACCCCCGGCGGTATCGACGTGCTCGGAGCGTGTCGCGCGCTCGGCATCGGCGTGGTCGCCTTCGGCGACCCCGATGTGGCATCCGGTGCCTTCCGTGGCGCGACCCCGGAGAACTTCGCCCGGCTGGCCCGTGAGCTCGGCACGACGGTCGCCCTGGGGACGCCGCACCGCGGAACGCCCGAACAGGTCGATCTCGTGCGTCAGGTGTCGTCGCGCATCGGCGCCGCCGGCGTCGTCGCGCACCGCCGGGCACCGCAGGGCGCGCCGGTGCAGGGGTCGGTGCGCACCTACCTCCTCCGCTCGCCCGCCGAGGAGGCCGACGCGATCTCGCGGTTGCTGCGGGAACGGCACGTCCTCGGCGGTGTGCCCTGGGGCTCGTGCGCGGTGATCGCGCACGACTCGCGTCAGGTGGCCACCCTCGAGTCCGAGCTCGCCGCGCGCGAGGTTCCGGCCCGGGCCAGCGGGCCCGGCCTGGCGCTCGGGGTGCAGCGACCCGTTCGCGACCTCGTGCGCCTCGTCGAGCTGGGCATGACCGACCCCGACGAGTGGTCTCCCGAGGACATCGTCGACGCGCTCCTCGGCACGTTCGGCGGCCTCGATCCGATCGAACTGCGCCGGCTGCGCACCGCACTGCGGCACGCCGAGGTGGCAGACGGCGGCGTGCACTCGGCGACCGACCTGCTCGTCTCCGGCGTGCGGTATCCGCTCGAACTCGCCGCGGTCGACACCCGCGAGGCGCGGCGGGCCGTCCGCCTCGGCGAGACTCTCTCAGCCCTCGGGGCTCAGGCGCGATCGCGCGCGACCGCACACGAGATGCTGTGGACGGCGTGGGAACGCAGCTCCCTGGCGCGCACCTGGCGAGAGGCCTCACGGGGGCACGGACCCATCGCCGAGCAGGCTGATCGCGACCTCGACGCGGTCGTGGCCCTCTTCCAGGCGGCGAAGCGCTACACCGAACGCGAACCCGACGGCGAAGCCTCGATCTTCCTCCGCGCGGTGCTCGACAGCGACGTGGCGGAAGACCGCATCGAGCAGCCCGCCGTCGTCGACACGGTGCGCATCCTGACCCCCGCCGCTGCGGCGGGCACGGCGTTCGACACGGTGATCATCGCCGGCGTGCAAGAGGGCGTGTGGCCCAACACGCGCCTGCGCGGGGGACTGCTCGAGACCTGGCGCCTCACCGACGCGGTGCAGAACCCCGACCTCCCGGCCGCGGGCATGCTCGATCGACGGCGAGCGGCCATGCACGACGAGCTGCGCCTGTTCGTGCGCGCCCTCAGCCGCGCCGAGCGCATGCTCATCGTCACGGCGGTCGACGACGACGACACCGGACCCAGCGTGCTGTTCGAGATGCTCCCCGCGCCCGAGCCGGCGGCATCCATTCCCGAACACCCGTTGTCACTGCGCGGTCTCGTCGCGCGCCACCGACGCTCGCTCACCGCGCCCCGCGTGCCCACGGCCGATCGCGCCCATGCGGCCGGGCAACTCGCGCTGCTGGCCGCGGCCGACGTGGCCGGGGCGTCGAGCGACGAGTGGTACGGCGTCGCGTCGCCGACCTCCACCGCGCCGCTGCGCGACCTCGATCGCGAAGACGTGCGCGTCTCGCCGTCGCGTCTGCACGCCCTCGAGGAGTGCCAACTCGACTGGGTGATCGCCGACCTCGGCGGCGATCGCGGCGGGACGACCGCCGGCATCGGCACGATCATCCATGCGGCGCTCGAAACGGCGTCGTCGTCGTCCGAAGATGACCTGTGGGCGATCGTCGAGGAGCGCTGGGGAGAACTCGCGTTCGATGCCGTGTGGAGAGAACGGGCCGAACGAACGCGCGCGCGTGATCTCGTACGGCGGCTCGCCGCCTACCTGCGGCGCTTCGACGACGCCGGCGGGCGACTGGTGGGCGCGGAGCGGCACTTCGAGGTGCCGATCCCGCTCGCCGACGCCGGCGAGCACGGCGCCGTGCTCAGCGGCGACATCGACCGTGTCGAGATCACTCCGGCGGGCGAGGTCGTGATCGTGGATCTCAAGACCGGCAAGAACGAACCGCAGACCGACCAGAAGGTCGCCGACAATCCACAGCTCGCGGCGTATCAACTGGCCTTCTCGTCGGGGGCGATCGAGCAGGTGGCGGGGTTGCCGTCGGGTGGGGCGAAACTCCTCGTGCTGCGGCCGAGTGCGACGAAGAAGGACTACGCCGAGCCGACGCAGCAGCCGTTCGACGATGCCCAGCGTGACGAGTTCGTCACGCGCGTCCAGCGCGCCGTCGGCGTCATGCGGGGCACGAGTTTCGCCGCACCGTACGAGGTGCACTGCCGGGACGAGTTCTCCTACGGTCTGTGCCGCATCCACACGGTCTCGGCGGTGAGCGCCTCATGACCGGTGGTCTTTCGGCCGCGACGATTGCGGCCGCATTAGGTCTGTTCCCGCCCACCGCCGAGCAGACGGCCGTCATCGAGGCACCGCTTGCCCCGGCGCTGGTGGTGGCGGGTGCCGGCAGCGGTAAGACCGAGACGATGGCCGGCCGCGTCGTCTGGCTCGTCGCCAATGCTCACGTGCGTCGAGACGAGGTGCTCGGTCTCACGTTCACGCGAAAAGCCGCGGGTGAATTGGCCGAGCGCATCCAGAGGCGACTGCAGCGTCTGTCGGAGTTCGAGTCGCGTGGCCTGTTGCCCGCCCTTCCGGCCCTGCACGCCGCGGGCAGGCTCTCCGTTTTCGGCGACCTGGCGCAGGTCGAGGGCGCCCGCGGCGACGCGGCGCGTCGAGAGGCGCTCGACGCCCTCGCCTCCGAGGTCGGTGTCTCCGCCGTGTCGGCGTCCGACGCCGACCAGCTCCTGCACCGCCCGACGGTGTCGACCTACAACAGCTTCGCCGACTCGATCGTGCGCGAGCATGGGCTGAGGATCGGGCGGGATGCCGAGTCGGCGGTGCTGTCGGAATCCGCCGCTTGGCTGCTCATGCGACGCGTCGTGTTCACCTCCGACGACCCCCGCCTGGAGGAGCGGCAGGAGTCACCGCGCACGCTCATCGACGCGGCTTTGCGGATCGCCCGCGACGGCGTCGACAACCTGGTCGACCTCGATCGGCTCGCGGCCTTCCCCGACGAGTTCGGCCGGGTCGTCGAACGCCCCTCGACCTCCAACCGCGTCGATGTCTACAAAGAGGTAGCGGATGCCGCGACGAAGGTGTCGGCGCTCTCGCTGCTCGCCGACCTCGCCGCGGCGTACGACCGTGAGAAGGCGCGCCTCGGCGTCATGGACTTCGCCGATCAGGTCGCCGGTGCGCTCCGCATCGCCCAGGAGCATCCGGCCGTCGTCGAGGAGCTCCGTGCGCGATACCGTGTCGTGCTGCTCGATGAATACCAAGACACCTCGGTCGTTCAGACCGACCTGCTCGCGACGCTGTTCGGGGGGACGGGGGTCATGGCCGTGGGCGACCCGCACCAGGCCATCTACGCCTGGCGTGGCGCGAGTGCGGGCAACCTGGGCGGATTCCCCGCCGCCTTCGCGCCCGCGTGCGAATCCCAGCATTTCTCCCTGCTGACCAGCTGGCGCAACAGCGCGCGGGTGCTCGACGCCGCCAACGCCGTCCTCGCGCCGCTCGCCGCCCGCGCGGCTGTGGCGGTCGAAGAGCTGCGATCACGGCCGGGTGCGCCCGACGGTGTCGTCGAGACGGTGTTCGAAAACGACCTCGATGCCGAGGCCGACCGAGTCGCGTCATGGTTCGTGGGCGTACGCGCCGCGCGCGCCGCGGAGGGACGCCTCACCACGGGGGCACTGCTGTTCCGCAGCAAGAAGCACATGGTGCGCTTCGGCGACGCGCTGGGCCGTCGCGGCATCCCTCATCGCATCCTCGGGTTGGGGGGTCTGCTCACGACACCCGAGGTGGTCGACGTGGTGTCGGTGCTTCGCGTCATGAGCGACCCCGAGGCGGGGTCCGCCCTCATCCGTCTGCTGTCGGGACCGCGATGGGCGGTCGGCCTCGCCGACCTCCGCGCGCTCGCCCAGGTGGCGCGCCGCCTTGCCACGCACGACGTCGCGCTCCAACCTCTGGCGGCCGACGTGGTGAACCGCCTGCGTTCGACGCCGGGCGCCGACCGGGCTTCGCTCGTCGACGCCCTCGACTTCGTCACGCGCCAGACCGACGGTCACGGTTGGTTGGCCGACATCACGCCCGAGGGGCGCGCGCGTCTGCGCGAGGCGGGGGCCGTGTTCGCCGGGCTCCGCCGTAGTGCCGGCGCCCCGATCCCCGAGCTGATCAGGCTGATCGAGACCGAGCTGCGACTCGACATCGAGCTCGCCGCGAACGAGTCGCGCGGACCCGCGCGCATCGCGTCGGCGCAGCTGCGTGCGTTCGTCGACGAGATCCGCGGCTTCCTCGCGGCCGACGAGTCGGGGTCCGTCGCGAGCCTCCTGGCCTGGCTCGACCACGCCGAGCAAGCCGACGAGTTCGCCCCGCGCACCGAGCCCCCCGAGGCCGACGTCGTCCAATTGCTGACCATCCACGGGTCGAAAGGACTCGAGTGGGATGCCGTGGCGGTGGTGCGGCTCGTGACCGACGAGCTGCCGTCGCTGGCGCGCGACACCAAAGGCTGGTTGGGCTTCGGCATCCTGCCCTCCGAGTTCCGCGGCGACTCCGCCTGGCTACCCGTCTTCGGCTGGCGCGGCGCCGAGACGCAGCAAGATCTGAAGGCAGCGATGGAGGCGTTCGTGTCCGACAATCGCGCGCGTCAGCTGGACGAGGATCGACGACTGGCGTACGTGGCGTTCACCCGCGCCCGCGACCATCTTCTGCTGTCGGGGTCGAGTTGGTCGGGCACCAAGCGCCCGCGGCGACCGAGCGTCTTCCTCGAGGAAGCCGCGGAAGCCCTGGGCATCGACCTCGCCGTCGGCGAGCTCGGCGACGACCCGTACGACGGAGAGCGTCGGCTCCTGCACTGGCCGCTGGACCCTCTCGGCGCACGCCGCACCGCCATCACGGCGGCCGTGGCGACCGCCACCGCCGCGCGCGCGAATCCTCCCGCGCGCGCCGACGACGACCTGGAGCTGCTGCTCGCGGAGCGCGCTGACCGCCTGCGGCCGTCGCACGCCCCCGCCCCCACGCGCATTCCGGCGTCGAAGTTCAAGGATTTCGTCGCGGACTACGGCCGCGCCGTCGACGACCTGCGGCGGCCGATGCCCGAACGCCCGTACCGTCAGACGCGTCTCGGCACGCTCTTCCATGCCTGGGTGGAGCAGCGCTCGGGCCACGTCGGCGCGGGGATCGGGCTGGACGACGACGGTCTGTGGGATGACGACGAGATCGGGGCGTCCGCCGCCGACGCGGCGGACCTGCAGCGGCTGCGCGAGTGCTTCGAACGGTCGGAGTGGGCGAACCTCCGCCCCCTCGAGGTCGAGACGGAGATCGACTTCGTCACCACGCGACTCGACGGTCGCGAGCACGTCGTCATCTGCAAACTGGATGCCGTGTACCGCCGCGGCGACCGCTACGAGATCGTGGACTGGAAAACGGGTCGGCCGCCCACCACCGACGCGGATCGACGCGCGCGCATGCTGCAGCTCGAGCTCTACCGTGAGGCGTACCACGCCAAGCACGGCATCGACATCGACCTCATCGACGTGACGTTGTTCTACGTCGGCGACGAACTGGTGCTTCGGAGCTGAGAGCACCCGCGCGGGGTGCTTACCGGCTCAGGCGGGGTTGCCCCGGGCTCTGTCGCGCGCCAGGGCGTGGCGGGGCGGCCGCGCCCGGGTGAACGCTCAGGCGGGGTCGCCCGAGACCCCCCAGCGGCGGAGAGCGGCCCGGCTCGCGCGGAGGGCGTCTTCTTCGTCGTCGACGACCGTCTCGGGAGTCGATCCCGCGTGCGACGGCTCCCGCTTCGAGGCCGCAGCCGTGCGAGCCGTGGCGTCGCCGTGGTCCGACCCTTCCGCGGCGTCCGCAGCGGCGCCGCGCGGTGCGTCGTCACCCCAACCTTCCAGGTCGACGGGAGCGGTGGCGTCGTGGTCGACGCCGTCGGGCGCGGGCAACTGGTCGACGTGGAGGGCGCCGGTGGCGGCATCCGGATTCGCACGGTCGTCCATCGCGGCGGCGAGCGCATCTGCGGCGGCGGCGCGATCCCGCTCGACCGCGAGGTACAGCGACAGGGCCTCGGGGTCGTAGGCGTCGGTCTGCATCGACGTGTCGACGCGACCGGGCGCCGACACGGGAGGCACGCTCTCGACGAGCGCCATGGCGTCGTCGATGTCGCTCCGCGTGTCGGGCACGATGTGATCGCCGCGGACGCCGTCGGCCAGGGCGTCGAGCAGGGCGACCGCGTCGTCGACCACGTCGGCCTGTCCGGCGTCGTGACCGTGGACGAGCCACCGGGCGAACTCCAGTTCGGCATACAGGCGGGCGCGCTCACGCAGCAGGGGATCGGGTGACCGGTCGCCGGCCGCGGCGTAGCCCTCGTGCACGTCGTCGGCGGCGGCAGGGGCGGATGCCAGCCACCGCAGGTCGACCGCCGGGTCGCCGACGCTGAGGCCGGCCCAGTCGAGAACCCCCACGACGTGCGGGATGCCGTCGGCGTCGTCGGCGAGGACGACCGACGCGCTGGTCGCGCCGCCCAGGACGACCGCGGACTCGAAACGCCATAGTTCGTCGACGTCGAGGGCACGCCGCCAGCGCAGCATGAGGTCATCACTGACGCGCCCCGTGGCGTCGGCGCGGTCGAGCAGGCGTCGGATGTCGTCGCGGACCTGCTCGGACGTGCGGACCGGGAGACCGTCGGTACGCACGATGGATGCCGGGAGGGCATGGACGGCCGCGAGCGCCCCGCCGATCGCGGGTGCGTAACCGGGCCCCTTCGGCAGCTGCGCGGGATCGATGCGGTAGCCGTCGATGCGATCGACCACGAGCACGCGCTGCGTACCGGACCCGCTCTCGCCGAGGACCTCGGGCACGGCGAACGGCAAGAGTGCCCGCACGCCGGCGGTCAGGGCGTGCAGGGCTCGCGACTCCGCGGCCAGGTCGTGGGCGCCCTCTTCGCCGGCAGGCATGCGCACGACGACCTCGCGGCCGTCGTCGGTGCGCGCGAGCGCCGAGTCGAACCGTCCGCCCGCGTTCTCGGTGAGGGCCCGAGCGCTGGTGAACACGGTGCCGGGCAGAGCCGTCGTCGCCGACGCAGCTAAAATGAGGGGCGAGCGTGCCATGCCTCCCAGGGTAGGTGGGCCTCTCGCCCCGCCGTCCACGCCACGCCCTTGAGCGGGGGAGCTCGCGCCGGAACCGCCCGCCCCGTCCACTCGTGAGAGAGGTGCCTCATGACGCGCTCCGTGTTCACGCCGTCCGCCGCAGATCCCGCTGCGGGTCCGGAAGTGCGTATCGACAGGTCGGCCGCGGAGCGGGACGACCGCGATCTGCTGCCCCGCCTCCTGAACGACACCCTCACCCGCGTGCTCGCCGTGCGTCGCGACGCCGCGCCTGTCATCGGGGGCCATCTCGCCCTGGCCGAGGTCGGCCGACTTCGGGGGGCCACCCTCGAGAAGACCGCGACCACCGTGCCCGGCGTTCACGAGTGGGCGTTCCTGGGCCGTGACGGCGACGGGGGAGCGATCCTGCTCGCCGTCCTGGCCGACGACGCCCCCGACGACCTCGTCGCGGACGCCGCCTGGGCGCCGTTGCGCGCCGCCGGGGGCGATCTGCCCGCCAGCGAGGCGGAGGTGCTCACCACCGCCGTTGCCCTGGCCGGTTGGTTGCGCGACGCGCCCTTCTGCCCTGCGTGCGGCACGCTCACGCAGGTGCGCCATGCCGGGTGGTCGCGACACTGCCCGGCGTGCGGGCGAGAGCACTTTCCACGCACCGATCCGGCCGTGATCGTGCTTCTCACGTCAGCGGAATCCGACGACCGGATATTGCTCGGGGCCAACGCCGCGTGGGGCGGCCAGAGGTACTCGTGCTTCGCCGGGTTCGCCGAGGCGGGGGAATCCCTGGAAGACGCCGTCGCTCGTGAGGTGGAGGAAGAAGCCGGTGTCCGGTTGCGCGACATCGCGTACAGGGGTTCGCAAGCGTGGCCGTACCCGCGGTCGCTCATGCTCGGATTCCGCGCCCGGGTCGTCGACGACGGCGATGCCCGCCCCGACGGCGAAGAGATCGTCGAGGTGCGGTGGTTCACCCGCGACGAGATCGGTGCGGCGCTGCGCGAGGAGTCCGACGTGACGCTGCCGGGCGCGGCATCCATCGCCCGACGTCTCATCGACGACTGGTACCGGGGGATCGCATGACCGGCCCGCTCGATGACCTCGACGAGCACCAGCTCGAAGCCGCGCGTTCCCTGCGCGGGCCGGTCTGCGTGCTCGCCGGCGCGGGGACCGGCAAGACGCGCGTCATCACGCGGCGCATCGCGCACGGTGTCGACACGGGTGCGTACTCGCCCCAGCGAGTGATGGCGGTGACCTTCACCGCAAAGGCAGCGGGTGAGATGCGGGGGCGTCTGCGTGCGCTCGGGGTGTCGGGGGTATCGGCCCGGACGTTCCACGCCGCTGCTCTCGCACAGGTCAACTTCTTCTGGCCCACGCTCGCCGGCGACCAGGCCCCCTCGATCATCGACAACAAGGTGCGCATGCTCGCGCACGCGGCCGACGGCGTGGGCCTCTCGCCGGACACCGCGACGCTGCGCGACGTCGCGGCCGCGATCGAATGGCGCAAGGTCACCCTGCGCTCCATCGACCGGTACGCGGCGGACCGACCCGAGGGCGTCGGTCGTCTGGGCGTCGACCAGGTCGTCGCCCTGCAGCGCGCGTACGAGAAGCTCAAGGACGAGCGGCGCCAGATGGACTTCGAAGACGTGCTGCTGACGTGCGCCGGGATGATCGAGGCCGAGCCGCACGTCGCCGCCGCGGTGCGCGAGCAGTACCGGCACTTCACCGTGGATGAGTACCAAGACGTCTCGCCGCTGCAGAACCGCGTGCTCGAGCTGTGGCTGGGGGATCGGCGCGACCTGTGCGTCGTGGGTGACGCGAGTCAGACGGTCTACTCGTTCACGGGCGCCGATGCGAGGTACCTGCTGGACTTCGAGCGCACCCACGAGGACGCTCGCGTCGTGCGGCTCGAACGGAACTACCGCTCCACGGCCCCCGTGCTCGCCGTGGCCAACGAGCTCATGCGCGGACGAGCGGGCGCCCTCGAACTGGTCGCGGCGAGCGCTCTGGACACACCGACCCCCACCGTGCGCGCCTTCGACGACGACGAGGACGAGGCCACCGCGGTGGCGCGGTCGATCGCCGACTCCCTGATCCGCGGCGTCGACCCGCACGACATCGCGGTGCTCTACCGCGCACACGCGCAGTCGGCGGCGCTGCTCACCGCATTGTCGGGGGTCGGCGTGGCGGCATCGGTGCTGGGCGGGCGCAAGTTCTTCGACCTGCCGGAGGTGCGCCAGGCGCTCATGGCGCTCCGGGCGGCATCGGTCGCCCCGATGGAGACGGGTTTCCTCGCCACGGTGCGCGACGTCTTGCGCAGCGTCGGACTCACCGACGACCCGCCGGCGGCCGGCGGCGCGCTGCGCGAGGCGTGGGAGGCGCGGGCGGCACTGCTGCGTCTCGCCGAAGACGCACCGGAGGGCACCGACCTGCGCGCGTTCACCGATGATCTGCAGGCACGTGCGCGCGACCAGCACGAGCCGACGACGCGCACGGTGACGCTCGCCACGCTGCACGCGGCGAAGGGTCTCGAGTGGGATCACGTGTACCTCGTGGGGGTGAGCGAGGGGTTGCTGCCCATCTCGTACGCGAAGACGTTCGAGGCGGTCGACGAGGAGCGGCGCCTTGCCTACGTCGGTGTCACGCGAGCGGCGCGGACGCTGTCGGTGAGCTGGGCGCGAGGTCGGGGGCGCATGGAACGGTCTCCCTCGCGCTTCCTTCGGGAGATCGGCACTGGCACTCTTCGCTCGGCCGATGCAACTCCCATGCCCGCCGGAACGAATCGGCGCGCAGGCGCAGCGACCTCGTCGTCGACGCGATCGGCCCGCTGAGCAGAAATCGGGCGGCGCGTCCCGCCTCGGCGGCGAGGGCGACGTCGACGTCGGGGCGCGGGCGGCCCAGGAGCTGGGCGGCGATCGAGGGCCATTGTGCGTCGTCACGGCGCCGGGCCGCGTCGAGGCAGGCGAGACACGCGGTGCGCCCGGGGACCACCACGGGACCGACGGCGGCGCTGCCGCCGTCGAGCGTGAGCGGAATGTGCGTGACGTCTGCGCTGAGCAGCGCGGCCGCACGTCGCGGGTCGACGCGGTGGGCGGCCAGAAGCACCACGTGCGTGCCGGTCGGAACGCGGTGTCCGGCCGATCCGGCCCAGGGGATCACGCTCGCACGGAGTGGGAGGGCAGCGAGGACGGCTCGAACGACACGCGCCGGCAGATCGTCGGCGACCTGCACGGCGATCGGCGTTCCTCGCCGGGACGAGGCGATCGCGGGCGCCACCGCGTCGAGGAGCGCGTCGCCGTCGCCGTCGGCCGCGCCGTGCACGCGCGCGAGACCTCGCACTTCCGCCCGCGTCGTGCCGGCCACGAGAGCCGCGACCACGATGTCGACCCATCGACCGGCGAACGGGGTGTGAGCGAGCGCGGGCGCACCGAACTGCACACGGCCGTCATCGCGCCAGAGGGGGAGAGCGGAGGGATCGAGTCGGATCATGGCTCGATCCTGACCCGCCCATCGACCCCGGATGCCGCTGTCCCCACCCGCGGTCACGTTCCGGCGCGTGGGGAGGAGCCGTGAACCGCCACCGCGGTGCGGCCGTCGCCGGACAGCGGCCGTCGCCGGACAGCGGCCGTCGCCGGACAGCGGCCGTCGCCGGGACAGCGGCCACCGCCTGACCTCCGGCCATGCGTCCGCGAGGAGGGACCGAGCCGAGCGAACGTACGAACGCGCCCGGGGAGACCATGGATCTCCTCGCCGGGCGCGTTCGAGAGCGAGAGACCTACACCGGCCGCTGGTCGCCCGGCGCCGGGTCGTCGTCGGGCCGATCGTCGTCCGACGTCGGAGCGGTCCCCGTGTCTGCGGCATCCTCGCCGGCGTCGTCGGTCCGGCCGCCCTCGGCCTCTTCGGCCAGCAGCTGCGCGAGTGCGTCGTCCATCGCATCCGAGGGAGCCGCCTCGCCGCGGGAGGCAGCCGTGAGGCGCGCGATGAGGGCGGCGGGGTCGTCGATGTCGTCGGCGGTGGGCATGAGGTCGGGGTAGTCCCACAGCGCGTCACGTCCCTCGACGCCGACCGCGTCTGTCACCTGACGCCACATCACCGCGGCTTCGCGCATGCGGCGCGGACGCAGTTCCAGACCGACGAGCGAGCCGAGCGCCTGCTCGGCGGGGCCGCCGACCGCGCGACGCCGGCGAACGGCCTCGGCGATGCGCGCGGCCGAGGGAAGGCGGGAGGTCGCGTCTTCGGTGACGACGTCGACCCATCCCTCGATCGTGGCGAGCAGGTTCTCGAGGCGCGTGAGGGCAGCGGTCTGCTCCTCGGAGCGTTCGGGCAGCAGCGCTCCGCTCTCGAGCGCACCGCGCAACTCTTCCGGCTGCGACGGATCGAAGCGCGAGGCGAGTTCTTCGAGGGCGTCGGTGTCGACGCGGATCCCGTGCGCGAAATCGCGCACCTGGGAGATCACGTGCAGCCGCAGCCAGCGCGCGTGACGGAACAGGCGGGCGTGCGCCAACTCGCGCGTCGCGAGGTACAGCGCCAGCTGGTCGTCGGGGATCTCGAGATCACGGCCGAAGTCTGCGAAGTTCTGCGGCAGGATGGCCGCCTCGCCGTCGGGCATGACCGGGATGCCGACATCGCCGCCGCCGACGACCTCGGTCGAGAGCCGGCCGACGACGTGACCGAGCTGCGTCGCGAAGAGCGACCCGCCCACGGTGCGCATGAGGCGCCCCGCTCCGGCGATCATCTCCTGCATGTCGTCGGGTGCCTGCTGGCCGAGAGCCGCGGTCAGGGCGTCGGCGATGCTCGTGGCGACGGGCTCGGCGAGCTCCTGCCAGACCGGGAGCGTCGCGGCGACCCAGGCGCCACGGGTGACGGCGCGGGGCGGGAGCGGCAGGTCGGCGATGGTCGTCGCCTCGCCCAGCCAGAGGCCCGCGAGCGTGAAGGCCTGGTCGAGGTCGGTGCGCTGACCCGTGGTCACGCCCAATCCGTCCTGGTTGGCGATGTGCAGGGCCTGGCGCTCCGCCAGGCTCCAGTCGACGCCCTCCTGCGTGCCCGCGAAAGCGCCCTGCAGCTGGTTCATGACCTGCTGCAGCATGGCGGGGTCGATCTGCATGCCCGATAGGCGGGAGAGCTGCTCGGGGTCGATCCCGCTGGTGTCGCCCGACATCAGGCGGCGCATCAGCTCCTGGAACTCCTCCTCGGGGCTCCGGTCGTCGGGCCCGCGGTTCTCGTCTGCCATTTCGGCCGCCTTTCAGCCAGGTCTGGGGGAACGAGTCCTACGCTAGTCGCACGCTTCCCCGCATCTGCCGGCCCGGCCTCGCGCCGCTTACGCCGCACGCGAACGACCCGGCAAAGGACCCCCCCACCGTGACCCTGTTCGATGAGAACGTCGCCGTCGTGCCGGCGCCCCGCGAGCGGTGGAGTCGTCGCTCCGTCGTCGGTGTGTGGGCGCTCACCATCGCCTCGCTCGTTCTGCTCACCCTGACGTTCCTGCCCTCGGCATACGTCATCCAGCAGCCCGGCCCCGTCTTCGACACGTTGGGCACCTCGCAGAACGCCGACGGACAGGACGTCCCGCTCATCTCGGTCCCGGACGAAGACGACACCACCTCCACCGGGCAGCTCGATCTGCTGACGGTGCAGGTGAGCGGAAATCGCGAGCGCACCCCCTCGTGGCTCGAGCTCGCCGGGGCGTGGTTCGACCGCTCCCGCGCCGTCGTGCCCATCGATCGCATCTTCCCCGCGGGCCAGAGCACCGAGCAGCGCAACACCGAGAACGCCGCCCTCATGACCGACTCGCAGAACGAAGCCAGCGCGGCCGCCCTCCGCGAGCTGGGGTACGACGTTCCGGCGGAGATCACCGTTGCGAGCACCGACGACGACGGAGCGTCGGCGGGTCGACTGCAACTGAACGACGTGATCGACTCGGTCGACGGCACGGCCGTCACGAGCGTCGAGGGGATCCGTTCCAAGGTCCAGGATGCCGCGGGCGGCCCGGTCACCGTGGGCTTCGAGCGCGATGGCATCCCGGGTTCCGCGCAGATCACCCCCCGCGAGACGACGGTGGACGGGCAGACGCAGTACCTCCTGGGCGTCGTTCTCGGCATCTCGTTCGATCTCCCCGTCGACGTCACCATCCAGCTGAACGACGTGGGCGGCCCCAGTGCGGGGATGATGTTCGCGCTCGGGATCATCGACAAGATGTCGCCGGGCGACCTCACCGGTGGCGTGCACTACGCCGGCACCGGGACGATCGACGCCGACGGCAACGTCGGACCGATCGGTGGCATCCGACAGAAGCTCTACGGGGCTCTGGATGCCGGCGCGACGATGTTCCTGGCTCCCGAGGCGAACTGCAATGAGGTCGTGGGTCACGTGCCCGACGGTCTGCGCGTGTTCTCGACATCGACTCTGGAGCAATCTCTGACGGTGCTGGAGACGGTGCGCGAGGGAGGCGACCTCGACGCCCTTCCCACGTGTGGCTCGGGATCGTAGCATTCACGGCTTACCCCGAGAAGGCCACGCCTAGGATGAAGGGGTGACCACGACCTCAGTGCCGAACCAGGCCACGCCCCCGAATCGCTCCCGACGGATCGTCTCCATCACTCTGGCGGTGATCGCCGCGCTCGTCGTGGCATTCTTCGTCTTCGCCAACCTGTATTCCGACTGGCTGTGGTTCGCACAGCTGGGCTTCACGGGCGTGCTCACCACGCAGTGGATCGGTCGCAGCGTGATGTTCGTCGTCGGCTTCCTGGCCATGGCGGTGCCGGTGTGGGGCGTCATCCAACTCGCATACCGCCTGCGCCCGGTGTACGCGCGCCTCAACTCGCAGCTCGATCGCTACCAGGAGGTCGTGGAGCCGCTCCGCCGCCTCGCCATGTGGGGCATCCCCATCTTCTTCGGCTTCTTCGCCGGCTTCGCCGCGTCCGCCCAGTGGGAGACCACGTGGCTGTGGATCAACGGCGTGACGACCTCCGTCACCGACCCGCAGTTCGGCCTCGACACCGGCTTCTATCTCTTCGCGATGCCGTTCTACGCCGCGGCCCTCGGGTTCGCCTCGGCCGTGGTGCTCGTGTGCCTTCTGCTGACGGCCGTCGTGTCGTACCTCTACGGTTCGGTGCGTGTGGGTCAGCGCGAGCTGCGCATCTCCAAGGCCGCCCGTATCCAGCTCGCCATCCTCGCCGGTCTCTACCTGCTCCTGCAGGGTGCGAGCCTGTGGCTCGACCGTTTCCGCACACTGGTGGAGCCGTCGGAGCGCATCACGGGTCCCGGCTACGTGGGAGCGAACGCGGTCATCCCCGGTCAGACGATCCTCGCGATCGCCGCCGTCATCGTCGCCCTGGCGTTTTTCGTCACCGCGTTCCTCGGCCGCTGGCGCTACCCCCTCATCGGTACGGCCCTCCTGGTCGTCTCGGCCGTCGTCGTGGGCGCGGCCATCCCGTGGGCGGTCACCACCTTCCAGGTGCGCCCCAACGAGCTCACCCTCGAGAGCCAGTACTACCAGCGCAACCTCGACGGAACGAAGGCCGCCTACGGCATCGACAACGTCGAGAAAGAGAACTTCCAGGCCACGACCGAGGCCGAGGCCGGTCAGTTGCGCGACGACGCGGAGTCCACCGCGCAGCTGCGCATCATGGACCCCGCGATCATCGGCCCGACCGTGCGCCAGCTCGAGCAGTACCGCGCGTACTACCAGTTTACGAACCCGCTCGACGTCGACCGCTACACGATCAACGGCGAGACGCAGGACACCGTGGTGTCGCTGCGCGAGCTCAACATCGGCCAGCTCGGCGACGCCGCCTCGTGGCAGAACACCACCCTCGTCTACACGCACGGCTACGGCATGGTGGCGGCCGCCGGTAACGAGCGCACCGCCGACGGCGACCCGGTGTTCCTCGAGCAGGCCATCCCCGGCACGGGCTTCCTCACCGATCTGCAGTACCAGCCGCGCGTCTACTTCGGCGAGCAGTCGCCGACGTACTCGATCGTCGGTGCGCCCGAAGGCACGGATCCGATCGAGCTCGACTATCCGCTGGGCGCGGACGGCGGCACCGAGACCCGCACCACGTTCGACGGCGACGGCGGACCGAGCGTGGGCAACGTCTTCAACCGCCTCATCTATGCCCTGAAGTTCCAGTCGGAGCAGATCCTCTTCTCGGACAGCGTCAACGATGCATCCCAGATCCTCTACGACCGCGACCCCAAGACGCGCGTCCAGAAGGCCGCGCCGTATCTGACGCTCGACAGCGACCCGTACCCGACGGTCGTCGACGGTCGCATCAAGTGGGTCATCGACGGCTACACCACGAGTGCGAACTACCCGTACTCGACCGGCGTCTCGCTCTCCCGCGCCATCGCCGACTCGAACAACCCGGCTCCGACCTACGCACTGGATGACATCAACTACATCCGCAACTCGGTCAAGGCCACGGTCGACGCGTACGACGGCTCGGTCGATCTGTACGCGTGGGACGACGAGGACCCGCTGCTGAAGGCGTGGCAGAACATCTACCCGACCTCACTCCAGCCCTGGAGCGCCATGTCGGCGGATCTCATGAGCCACGTGCGCTACCCGACCGACCTGATGAAGGTGCAGCGCTCCATGCTCGGCGTCTACCACGTCGACGACGCGGTGTCGTTCTACCGTCAGGACAACCGCTGGACCACCCCGAACGACCCGCAGGACCCGGCGACCTTCCAGCCGCCGTACTACCTGACCATGAAGATGCCCAGCCAGGACGACCCGTCGTACTCGATGTTCACGAGCTTCATCCCGGCATCCCAGGGTGGACAGGCACGAAACGTGCTGACGGGTTATCTCGCGGTGGATTCCAACGCCGGAGACCAGGCGGGGTCCAAACGCGACGACTACGGACGTCTGAGAATGCTCGTGATCGATGCGGCCACCACGGTGCCCGGACCCGGCCAGGTGCAGAACACCTTCGACTCCGATACCGCCGTCTCGTCGCAGATCAACATCCTGCAGCAGGGGCAGTCGGAGGTGCTGAACGGTAACCTGCTGACACTCCCGGTCGGCGGTGGTCTGCTCTACGTGCAGCCGGTGTTCGTGCAGTCGTCCGGTGACACGCAGCTGCCGCAGCTGCGGCGCGTGCTGGTGGCGTTCGGTAATGAGATCGCGTTCGAGAACACGCTGAGCGAGGCCCTCGACACCCTGTTCGGCGGTGACTCCGGCGCCAACACGGGCGACGAGGCCGTCACCCCGGTCGACCAGGGCCAGGGCGGAGACACCGGCGGTACCGGCGGTGGCACCACCGTCCCGGCCGGCGACTACGCCGCGGCGCTGCAAGAGGCCGGCGACGCGCTCACCGCCCGACAGGCGGCGCTGACCAGCGGCGATCTGGCCGCGTTCGCCACGCAGGATGCCCGCCTGACGGCAGCGGTCCAGCGTCTGCTCGCCCTCGAGGCGGAGGGACAGGGTGGCGCAACCACTCCGACCCCGACCCCCGAGGCCACGCCCGCGGGCTGACGACCCTCACCACGACGCCGGCGCTCCGCATCCGCGGGGCGCCGGCGTCGTCGTACGGCCGGCGCGCCCTACCCCGGCGGACGACCCGTCCAGTGTCCAGGACACGCCGGTCGCCGCGGTCCTCAACGGCGAGTCCTGGACACTCAACAGATGTGATGGCGCACCCGCGGTCGTCCCGTCCGCGTCCTCACGGCGTACCCACGCACCCGTTGAGTGTCCACGACACTCCGCATTCCGCCCGCGGGTGCGGCGAGTCTTGGACACTCAACACCGTGTGAGCGCCAGACGGGCGGTCCGGGCGTCCGGGACACCCGCTACGCCCGCCCCGCTCCAGGCGCGGTAGCGCGCTATGCGCTGAGGAACCACCACCAGATCAGCAGCATCGTCGTGCCGAATCCGGCGATCTGGTTCAGCCAGAGGAAACGGTTCCACCCTGCGGTGGCGCGGTCGCTCTCGGCATCCGTCACGTTCCGGTAGGGCCAGCAGACCACCAGGTACGGGATCACCAGCACGGCCGCCAACGGCCCCGGCCAGGCGGTGAAGAGCATCGCCACGCCGGCCAGCGCGTAGGCGGTGAGGGCGAAGCGCACGGTCCACCGCGCCCCTCGGGCGGTCGCAATCGACGAGATGTCGGCGGCGCGGTCGGCCTCGACATCCTGCACGGCTCCGAAGGCGTGCGACGCGATGCCCCACAGCGCGAAGGCCACGAACACGAACAGCAGCTGCGGCGTCCAGACGGCCCCCGCGAGCACGAAGCCGTACACGGCGGGGGAGAAGAAGTGGATGCTGCTGGTCATCGAGTCGAGGAACGGTCGTTCCTTCAACCGCAGCGGGGGAGCGGAATAGAACACGACGAAGAACAGGCTGAGCGCGAGCACAAGCCACGACAGCGGCGAACCGATGATGACCAGGTACACCACGAACGGCAGGCACGACAGGGCCGCGGCCCATAGCGTGATCGGGTGCATACGCTTGGCGAGCACCGCGCCGTGTGTGCCGCCCTTACGGGGGTTGCGCAGGTCGGACTCGTAGTCGAACACATCGTTCACGCCGTACATCGCGAGGTTGTACGGCACGAGGAAGAAGATGATGCCGACGATCAGCGGTGCATCGATCTGTCGGGTCGTGAGCAGGTACGCGGCGGCGAACGGGAAGGCCGTGTTGATCCAGCTCACCGGACGAGATGACACGAACAGCTCGCGCACGATGCGAACAGGTGTCAGCGCGGGCAGAGTCATGCGGCATCCTTCGACGACGTGTGGGGGGCGAGCAGCGTGAACACCGCCGGGACGAGGAAGGCGGCGCACAACGGATACGCGAAGTCCTCGATCGGTGCGAGGCCGACGCGCAGGCCGCTGAGGTGCTCGGTGGGGTAGGTGAAGAGGTCGACCGCGATCATGAGGTTGTCGAACACCAGGGTGAGCGCGACCAGCACCAGGGCGAGAAGACCCGAGGATGCCATGCGCTCGCGGAACCGCGGGCGCCCCCGCGTCGCGAGGGTCACCAGCACCGTGGCGATCACGAAGGGCAGGACGATCAGCGGATAGGTCACGCGCGCCCCCGGATGCCGGCGCGAGCCCGCGCACGCGCACGACGCTCGAAGACCGCGTACATCACGACCGACAGATAGCTCAGGAACAGCAGGAAGAAGACCTCTTCGAGCGGCAGGTGGGGAGCGAGCTCGACCCCCACGAAGAGCGGACTCTCGCCCTTCACGAACACTCCCGTCACGATCCCCACGGCATCCCACACGAGGAAGAACGCCGTCGCGATGAGCACCGTCAGCGTCGTCCGCAGCGGGGCCACGCGCAGCGCCAGCGAGAACTTCACGTCGATCGCGATCATGCCCGCCAGCGAGAACAGGATCGCGCCCAGGTAGATCCCGGGCACCTCAGACCGCCGCGCGGACGGGCTCTGCGAGGGGGCCGGCGGAAGTGTCGCCCGTCAGGCGCTTGACGACGAGCTCGGCCGAGATGAGGCACATCGGCAGGCCGATGCCCGGGAGCACAGACGTTCCCGCGTAGAACAGGTTCTTCACCTTGCGCGAGCGGTTCTTTGGGCGGAAGATCGCGCTCTGGGTCAGCGTGTGGGCCAGTCCGAGCGAGTTGCCGTGCCAGGCGTGCAGGTCGTTCGCGAAGTCCTCGGGTGCGATCGTCTTGCGCACGACGATGCGTTCGGCGAGATCCGGGATGCCGGTCCACTCGGCGATCTGGGCGATGACTCGATCAGCGGCCTTCTCGATGCGCTCATCGCCGGCGCCCGAGACGCCGCCGCGCCCGCTGTCGGGGTCGGCGGGAACGGGGACCAGGACGAAGAGGTTCTCGTGGCCCTCGGGCGCCACCGAGTCGTCGCTCGCGCTCGGACGGCAGATGTAGATCGACGCGGGGTCGGGGATCATCTTGTTCTCCCCGAAGATCGCGTCGAAGTTGGTGTGCCAGTCGTCCGTGAACAGCAGGGTGTGGTGGGTGAGCTGGGGCAGTTCGCCCTTGACGCCGAGCAGCAGCAGAAGGGCACCAGGGCTCGGAACCTTGTCCTTCCACCACTTCTCGGGGTACTGGCGGTCCTTCTGCTCGAGCAGGTCGTTCTCGGTGTGGTGCAGGTCCGCGCCCGAGACCACGGCATCCGCCGAGATGACGCGTCCGTCGGCCAGACGCACGCCGCGCGCGACACCGGATTCGGTGATGATGGCATCCACCGGGGTCGAGGTCTCGATGCGTACGCCGCGCTCGCGCGCGAGCTTCTCGATCGCGGTGATGATCTCGGTCATGCCGCCCTTGGGGTAGAGCACGCCGTCACCCAGGTCGAGGTGGCTCATGAGGTGGTACAGGCTCGGCACCTCGAAGGGGGACCCACCGAGGAACACCGCCGGGTAGGCGAGGATCTGCTGCAGGCGGGTGTTCTTGAAGTCGGTGGTCACGCGGTTCCACAGCGTCCGCGTGAGCAGCGGGATGAGCGTGGGCAGGCGCTTCACGAGCGCCGGGTCGCGCAGTCCCTTCGTCGACGAGTACGGGTCGTACAGGAACTTCGACGTCGAGAGCTCGTACGCGTCCTTCGCGGAGTCGAGGTAGGCGTCGATGTTGTCGCCCGAGCCCGGCTCGTGCTCCTCGAACAGCGCGCGCACGGCCTCTCGTCCCGAGACGATGTCGATCGGCTCGCCCTTTCCGGGAGGGCCGTAGACGCGGTAGGCCGGGTCGAGGCGCACCAGGTCGAGCTGCTCCGCGGCGCTCGTGCCGAGCAGCCGGAAGAAATGGTCGAACACCTCGGGCATGAGGTACCAGCTGGGGCCGGTATCGAAGCGGAATCCGTCGCTCTCCCACGAGCCTGCGCGACCGCCCAGGGCGTCGCGGGCCTCGAAGAGCTGGACGTCGTGTCCGCGGTCGGCGAGGAGGGCTGCTGTGCCGAGTCCGGCGATTCCGCCTCCGACGACGACGATGCGCTGGGCGCTCATGAGCGGGAACCTTTCGGAGGACGCCCGAGAAGGGCGCGGGCGGCGAGGGTGGCTTTGACACCGTCGGGGACGCGGACGCGGGGAGCGCCGGCGGGGGAGGAGCGAAGGCGGCGCGACAGCTCGGCGAACAGGTCGTGCGCGGTGGTGACGGCGGCGCGGCAATCGGGCGGCAGGTGCGGGATGACGGATGCCGCGGCGGCGAGGTCGGCGTCGATCCGGTCGAGCACGGCGGTGCGCCGCTCGTCGTCGGCCGCGCCGTCGAGGTAGTCGCGGCCGAGGCGGTCGGCGTCATCGGCGAGATCGCGCAGGAAGTTGACGTCTTGGAACGCCGCCCCCAGTCGCCGGGCGCCGTCGACGAGGTCGGCCGCGGGACGGGCGGGGGCCGACATCCCGGCGTTGAGGAACACCTGCAGGCACATCAGCCCGACGACCTCCGCCGAGCCGTAGACGTACTCGTCGTGCGAGAGGTCGTCGTGGGTCGCGGTGTCGATGTCGGTGCGCATCGAGGCGAAGAACGGGGCGATCAGGTCTGCGCCGATGCCGCACTCGCGGGCGGTACGGGCGAACGCGTGCACGACGAGGTTGGCACTGAAGCCGGAGGCGATGGCATCCATCACCTCGGTCTCGAGTCCGTCGAGTACCGCGCGCTCGCGCTCGGGGGTGAGGCCGGCGTCGTGGGCGGGACCGTCCACGATCTCGTCGGCGACGCGCACCAGTGCGTAGACGTTGCGCACGTGCGGGCGCGGGCGGGCACCCAGCAGACGTGTGGCGACGCCGAACGACGTGGAGTACCGGTTTATCACCGCGGCCGCAGCGTCGTCGGCCGTCTGCGAATAGAGTTCGAGTCCCGTGTGGGCGTTGCTCACGGAACGCGCTCCGCCACGGTGTCGACGAGGTCGAGCAGCATGGCCTTGCACGCCGAGGGCAGCATTGCTCCTTCGACGATCATCGTGGCTTCTTCGAGCGTCTCGTAGACCATGCGCTCGAGGGCCTTCCGCGCTCCTGAGGCCGACAGCGCGGCCTGCGCGGCGCGGATGGCCACGGGACCGGTGTGGGCCTGTGCGAGCGCGAGGCTCACCTCGGGCCAGTCCTCGGTCTCGCGGGCGAGGGAGATCAGGTGCGTCTTCTTCGCTTCGCGCAGGTCGCAGCCCTCGTCCTTGCCGGAGACGGCGGGGGTGCCGAAGGCGCCGATGAGGTCGTCGATGAGTTGGTAGGCGAGTCCCAGGCGTTCGCCGAAGCGTTCGAGGGCGTGGAGCGCCGCTTCACTTGCGCCGGCCATCACGGCGCCGGCCTGCAGGGGAGCCGAGAACGAGTAGACGGCGGTCTTGTCGCGCGTGGCCGCCAGGACGGTCATCGCATCGACGTCGCCCGCGGAGACGGCGTTCTCGACGTCGGCGAGCTCGCCCGCGGCCGAGACGATCACGGCATCCTCCACGAGACGAAGGAGTTCGGCGCGCATGGCCGCCGGCACGTCGGCCAGGGCGACGAGTCGCCCCGCCTCGTGCAGAAGCATGTCACCGGCGAGGATTCCCGCGGCGTTTCCGAGCAGCGCGGCACCGGCTTCGTCGGCGCCTCTCTCGAGGCCGCGTTGGCGGAATTCGCCCCCGATGTTCGGGATGCCGCGGCGCTCGAGGTCGTGGTCGATCACGTCGTCGTGCACGACGAAGGCCGTGTGCAGGAGTTCGAAGGCCGCGGCGACCTGCCAGAGTGCCGAGAGCGCGACGGCGTCACCGTCGAGGGTGTCGTAGGCGGCGGCGACCAGCAGGGGACGGAAGCGCTTGCCCCCGGTGGTGGCGCGGCGGATGGCGGATGCCAGGGCACGCGCGCCGTCGCCCAGCGGCCCGACGCGGTACTCCAGGCGTTCGAGGGCTGTTTCGATCGCGTCTTCGATCTCTTGCCGTGCAGTGGGGGCAGAGGGGACGGCGACGATCACGATGCTCTCCTCACGGCGGGTAGAGCGTCGAACAACGCAAGCTGCTCGGCCTGCATGACCAGCCAGGGGCTGAACGCCCAGGGCGTGGCGGCGAGCGAAGCGGCGAGGTCGAGGGGGTCCACCCAGCGGTACTCGGCGACCTCGTCGGGGTGGGGCTGCGGGTCCTCATCGGTGCGGGCAACGTAGACGGGGCAGATCTCGTGCTCGACGATGCCGCTCGCGTCGACGGCGCGGTAGCGGAAATGAGGGAGGGCGAGTTCGAGATCGCGCACACGGAGCCCGACCTCGAATCCGGCACGGCGATGGACGGCCGCGATCATGGGTTCGCCCGGGGCGGGGTGTCCGCAGAACGAGTTGGTCCACACGCCCGGCCAGGTCTTCTTGTGCAGCGCGCGCCGGGTGACCAGCACCTGGCCGTCGCCGTTGACGACGTGACACGAGAACGCGAGGTGCAACGGGGTGTCGGTATCGTGCACACTCGCCTTGGGCGCCGTGCCGATCTCGCCTCCGAAGTCGTCCAGGAGGACGACATACTCGGTCTCGCTCATCGTGCCTCCTGTTTGCTAGTTTAGCTAGCGATGTGAGCCTGACTATACCCAGGCGGAAAGGGGGTGTCCACCGTGACCAGCCCCGTGTCGACCTCTGCTAGCCGACCCCGTGTCGTCGAGTCGCTGCGCGCCATCCAGATGCTGAGCGACGCCCTCGATCGCATGCACAGCGGCATGAAGGGCGACATGGACATGAACGCCAGCGACCTCGCGACGCTGCGCATGCTGACCATCCGCGAGCATCGCGGGCAGATGGTCAGTCCGCACGACGTGGCCGCTCATCTGCGTATCTCGACAGCCTCCACCACCAAGCTCATCGACCGTCTGGTGGCGTCGGGCCACCTCGAGCGTCGCCCGCACCCCTCCGACGGTCGTGCGCGCGTCGTCGTGCTCACCGACAAGTCGCGACGGGAGTTCTTCCAGCACTTCGGCGTTCGTCTCGGCGCCATGCGCGAGATCGCCGACCGCTTCGACGACACCCAGCTGGCCACCGTCACGCGCTTCATGGACGAACTCACCGAGGCCATCGCGACCGACGACTGACGGGGCGCCGTGCGCGACCCCCTACCGTCGCGGCGCCGGCCCTCGCGCCACGCGCACGCCGACGTCGTCGAACCCCTCCCGCGGCCGCCCTCCCCGACGCGCCGTCGCCCGCACCAGCGCCGGGGCATCCGACCAGCCGCCGCCCCGGAACGCGCGGGCGTCGCCGTCGCCCTCGGGGTCGTAGGCGTCCATGCACCATTCCCAGACGTTGCCGAGCGTGTCGAACAGGCCGTGGAGGTTGGGCAGGCGCGCGCCGACCTCCGACGGGTGACCCACCCCGTCGGCAGCAGTCCACGCCACGTCACGCACCGGCCCGTAGGCCGCCGAGACCGACCCCGCGCGGCACGCGTACTCCCACTCGTCGTCGGTGGGCAGGCGGAAGCCGTCGGCCTCGGCATCCCCGTCGACGACCTCGCCGTCGAAGGAGTACACCGGGTCGAGCCCCTCCCACTCGCTCAGCGCGTTGCAGAGGCGGATGGCGCGCAGCCAACTCACGTTGACAGCGGGGCGTCTGGGGTGTCGGGAAGGGATGCCGAGTAGTTCGGCCACCTGCTCCTCGGTGACGGGGTAGACGCCGATCTCGAACGCCTCGACGACGATCTCCCGACGCTCAGTCCCGCGCAGATCTCCCCGCAGCACGCGGCCCGCGGGGATCGTCGCCATTTCCACGTCAGTCAACGTTGCTCACCACTCACCGGTCAGGGAGTTCCGCCGGCGGCGTGGGGCCCCGCGAAGACTCGATGACTAAGGGTGACGCATAGTGCCGGCGGAAATGCCCAGGGTGACATCCGCGGCTTTTCGTGTAGTCGTCAGGAACGGACGAGGTCCGCCATGGCACGCGTGCCCGCGTCTTCTGTCGGCCGCGCCGCGAAGACGGGTGAAGACAGGTCCTCGGTGTCGAGGTCGGCGTACTCGTGGGCGGCAGAGCAGTACGACCTCTGCCCGCGCCATACGGCGCGGCTGGGTCGGAGGGTCTCTCCACAGGTCTCGCAGCAGACGACGGGACTACCGAACACAGACGTGTTCACGGCGTCTCGCACGCGCATCAGCACGTTCTTCATGTGGCTCTCCTCGCTACCCGGCCCGACGCCCCGCGATGTCCGTGACGGAGCGGGCCCACGACCGACGTTACGGGTCACGCACAGGGGGGGATGAGCGGCTTGGGGATTTCCTCGGGGGATCTTGCGGTACGGCCGCTCTCCTTCAGAAAACCCTGCGCCGGCGTCGAACAACGGTCCCGTCGGCGCAGGGGATCCTTCCGGCGGTCGACGTCGACCCCCTCCAGCGCCCTATGCCAGCTGGACCATCCACAGGTCGCTGTCGCCGGTGACGAACAAGCGCTTCTCGTCGGTGTCGAAGGTGCAGTTGCTCACGACGGCATCCACCGTCCCAAAGGCCAGAGCGGGTGCCGAGCGTCGTGCCGTCCTAGCTGCAGGCGATGATGCCCCTGCGGTGTCTACCGTCTGTGGGCCCCCGGTCGTCCACTGGAGTGAAGTGAATGTGCCTCGACTCGGCGCTTTACCGTGAGGTCACTGTCGGCCAGTTTGCAGCTCGTCGGGACGGAGGGCTCTTGGTCCCGGTCGACCGCGTCACGAAGAACCAGGCGAAGAGGATGACTGCGAGGTTCGCTGCTGCTTGCAAGAGCGAACCTCGTAACAGCATCACCATGTAGAACGGGATAACGCAGCCGAGCACGGTGGGGACTCCGTCGATCTGAATTCGCTGCTCGCTTCGGGCATCCCATCGGCGCATTCCGAAGCCAAGGATGAGCGCTCCGAGGATGACACCGACCCATCCGGCGTTGATGTAGAGCTCGGCGGGGAGCGGTGCCGAGAGATTCGTGAACCCATACCCCTTCGCTTCACCGAGGAGGATGCCGGTATCCACGGGCTTTCCCGGCCAGACTGACCGCGGCACCCAAAAGAGTAGGACTCCCAAGAGCTGGTTGCCGTAGGCGAGCCCGTTCATCTCAACCCACCACGCGGTGTTGATCGTCTGCGAGAAGGCGTCAAAGTCGCCACCCGTCAGTGAGTCGAGGGACCCGGCCGACCGGATCGTGGTGGTGCTTCGACGGAACGAGTCGAGGATGGGTAGTAAAACGACGAGCGCCGCGATCCCCGCCACCGAGATCACGCGGTAGACGCGCATCCTGCTGAACGCCCCGAGCGTCGCGATCAGCGACAACGCCACCGTCATGAAGAGGAATCGTGGCGAGCCGATCGGGTTGACGATGACGAGCAGGAGAACCATCGAGATCGAGAGCAGGATAAACGGCCTCTTGTCTCGGCGCGCCTTCTGTTCACGACGTATCTGCAACTGAGCGACAACGGTGACCAGGAGCCCCAACGTGACCAGGGCCGAGAGGATTGTGCGGGAAGCCTCATCTGACAAAGCACCGGAGAGCGCCGCGCCGCGATCAGTGCGGTTGGTGAACAAGGTGCTGAAACCAATTGCGGCGATGTAGCTGAGAGCGAGCACTACCAGAACGACGCTGACTGCTCCCGTGCGACGCGGATCGACGACACGGCGCGGAACCTGTTCGAGGAGGTCCGCATGGGGCTTCCCCATCGTGCTGCCGAGGATGAGCGCTAATTCTGTGGCAATGATGATCCCGAAGGCGGTGCTGTCGAAGGAGTGATCCACGTTGGGAGTCGTGGAGGGGTCGACGTTGGTCATTCGCTGCACGAGCGGTGCCAGCCCGCCGAAGACGTAGAAGAACATCCACGCCGTCATCTCGAACGGGTGGCGTGTGCGAGACCCGACAATCCACACGAATCGAGCCCCAGCGATCACCGTAGAGATCAATGCGGGCATCCACACCGACGAGTCAGTCGACGCACTTGTCGTTCCGACCACGACGAGCGGCACGATCGCACACAGCACAAGCGCAATTACCGTAGCGAGGAATGGTGCGGGCAGCGTTTCACCGGCGTTGAGCGGTCTCATTCTTGCCACGTAGTCAATCCTCCCACGGTCGCGTTTCCCCCGCGTGTCGGATGTCGATACTTTCGACCGCAATTGCGTCAAGCTGCGCAATCAGAGGTCATCGTCAATGAGCCTCTTCAGACACTCGGCCTGTGGATCTCACCCACGTCGAGTCATATTGCCAGCCCGGGGGCTCACGTCAGCTGCACCATCCACAAATCGCTGTCGCCGGTGACGAACAAGCGCTTCTCGTCGGTGTCGAAGGTGCAGTTGCTCACGACGTGCGGGGTGGGTATGACGCCCAGGCGTCGTCCCGTCTCGTCAACGATGACGACCCCCGCCTCGCTCGAGATCCAGAGCCAGTCGCGGCTGTCGACGACGAAGCCGTCCGGGATTCCGGCATCCACTGTCGCGAAGGTGCGCGGGGTGCCGAGCGTCACGCCGTCCCAGCTGCAGGCGACGACGCGGGGGAGTCCCGCCGCGTTGGACTCGGCGACGTAGAGCGTGCGCTCATCGCGGCTGAAGGCCAGACCGTTGGGTTGGTCGAGATCGATCATGCGCTGCAGGCTCTCGCCCTCGCGCCAGCGGTAGACGCTCTGGTGCGGGAGGGCGGGGTCGGCGGGATACCCTTCGCGCGGGTCGGAGATGCCGTAGGTGGGGTCGGTGAACCAGATCGCCCCGTCGGATGCCACCACGAGGTCGTTGGGCGAGTTGAGCGGCTCGCCCTCGAAGGCGTCGACGAGCAGCACGGTGCCGGTCGCGTCTGTACGGCTGATTCCGCGGCGACCGTGCTCGGCCTGGACGAGGCGGCCCTCGGCATCCATGGTGTTGCCGTTGGCGAAATTCGACCGGTCGCGCACCGTGACGATGCTGCCGTCTTCGCGCCAGGCGAGCGTGCGACGGCCGATCACATCGCTGAAGACGAGGGAACGCTCCTCCGGCCACCACACGGGGCCTTCGGCCCATGTGGCGTCGGCGTAGAGCGACAACAGGCGCGATGACGGCGGCAGGACGGCCGCGAGACGCTCGTCCCAGACGCGGGGCCGGGCGATCTCGACCTGCTCGGGGGACCGCGGGTGCTGCAGGATCTGACCGTCGAGGGGGAGGGGCATCCGCCCAGTCAATCCGGTCGGCATGGGAGCGGAGAGCGGGTTGACGTGTTCAGCCGAACGGGTGCGGTGTCGGGGCGCCGGGGGAAGAGGTGAACTGCACGAGCATCTGCCAGCAGGGTTCGTCGCCCACGGTGCCCGAGAGATGCCCGCGGTCGCCGTCGATCTCCGCGGTGTCGACGTCCTGTCCGAAATGGATGTCTCCGGGACCCATCTCGACCCGCGCGCCATCTTGCGTCGCGAGGAACCAGCGCCCGCGCAGCGGAATGACCCACTGAGGATGAGGAGATGGATGCCAGTCCCCGACCCAGCCGACGGGGAGCACCGCGAAGAGCACCGCGGCCACCTCGCCCGGGAAAGGACGCATCCACTGCGGGTCGGCCCCGCCTCCGACGCTCTGCAGTCCGAAGCCGCGCATGATCGACTCGTCGAGTCGGCTCCTCCCGTCGAGCCCGGTCCACATGTGCACGAAGGGCAGCGTCGGCGGAGTATCGGCGTCGCGGCCGTCGTCGTCGAGAGGTGCGGTGGTGGTCGTGTCCATGTGACGAGTCAATCTGCGAAACGGCCCACGGACGGAGGGTTGACGGACGGGCCGCCCGGAACAACGCCGAAGGGCGTCGCCGACTTCCGTCGGCGACGCCCTCGAGGAACGCGTGAGGCGTCAGGCCTTGCTGCGGCGGTTGCGGCGTGCCGTCGCGGCGACCGCGACAGTCGCGCCGGCGAGGACGAGGGCGCCACCGCCGACCCAGAAGCCGAGGAGCGAGTTCGCGTCCATACCCGTCACAGCCAACGAGCCGCTTCCGCCGGTGCTACCGCCGGCGTTCGTCGTGCCGCCGACGCTCGTGCCGCCACCGACCGATGCGCCGCCGCCGGACGCGCCGCCGCCGGACGCGAGAGGACCGGAGGCGGTGAGGCTGTAGGAGCCCACCTGCGGGTCGGGAAGGGTGACGTCGGCCGCGGCGGAGCCGGACGCGTCGGCGACCTTGGTGACCGAGGCGGCGGTCACCTGCTGACCCGCGGTGGCGATGTTGGCGCCGGTCACGCCCACGCCCACGAGGGTGAAGGTGACCTGGGATCCGGCTTCGTATCCGGCGAAGCCGTACGAGCCGTCCTCCGTGACCGTGATGGTCTGCGAACCGGGGGCGGTGGGGACGTAAGCCTGGGCGACCACGGGGGTCGCGACGAGCAGTGCGCCGGCGAGGGCGAGCGAAGCGCCGGCTTTTGCGAGGGTGAGTTTCATGAATGTCTGCTTTCGAATTCGGGCAACCAGGGATAGGTGGTCCGCGTTCGTGCTATCCCGTAACGACGCAAGGGGAGGACAACAATGATGCGGGAATGTACTGACTGAAAGACCATCCTGAGTATTGCTTAGGCGCTTCATGGACGCAAGCTGAAAGCATTTCCGAGACATTAATTTTCGGGATCGCTTCCGCGGACGGCACTGAACGCCCACCGGCGTCACTGCAGGACGGCGCCCGCCGCGCCCGTGCACTCGGCGCGAACGGTGGGGCTCAGGGTCGAATCCGCCGTGGGAGTCAGGAGGGCTTCGGCTTCGGTCGCCGTCGAGACGGCCGACGCGGTGATCTCGATCTGAGCCGTCGCCTGAGGCGCCACGGTTGCGCCGATGGTGAGAACCTCGCGCCCATCGAGGGTCGAACGCGTGAACTCGGTGCCGGACGAGGTCGTCGTCGCGACCGGGGTCCACCCCTCGGGGAGATAGACGTCGGTGACCACGGTGGCGACACCGGGCGCGGTTCCGTACACGCCGTTGCCCGTCACGTAGGCGGGCAGCGAGGTCGATGCGTCCGCCGGAGCCGTATTCGAGAGGGTGAGGGTCAGCGTCACCTCGCGCGCGGAGGCGTCCCCCGAGGTCCGGCAGGATCCCCAGCGAAGGTCGGCCTTCGGCGCGATGTGATAGCTCATCTTCGATCCGGTGCCGTCGTTGAGGTAGACGCCGAATCGTGCGGTTCGCCCGTCACTCGCCGGCAGCTGCCCGGCGAGCGTCGTCCCCTCGATCACGGATTGCTCCGTCGCTTCCGCCGCCCACACCAGCACCCGGCGTTCCTCGACTCCTCGGGCGAGGGCGGCGATCAACCCCGGCGTGGAGCCCTGCCCCTCCCGGAGGGCCTCGAAGACAGCCCCCGTGGCGCCCGCGAAGAACGCGTCCTGCGCGGCCGGATCGGCGTAGCGCCGGTACGTGTCGTCCAGCAGGAGCGAAACGGCATTGTCGCCCGTGAGCGATTCACCGTCGGGCAGCGCGACCGGGCCGGTGGCCTCGAGCAGATACGACAGCACCACCGGGTCCACGGCCATCACCCCGTCGACCTCACGCCCGGTCTGCTGGCGGTACATCTCCCGAGCCAGCGGACCGTCCGTCGGGAAGTCCGGGATCTGCGTGAGGTTGTGGAAGTACCGCGCGGGTCGTGTCTCGTAGATCTTCTGGATATCGGACGGAAGCTCGACCACGGGCCCCGAGATCCCCCGCGACAGCGATGTCGCCGAATGCGTCTCGACCAGCGAGAGGGCGCCGCGATCAGCGCTGAGCTCGATCGCGGTGCCGGAGACGCCGCCGAGCGAGCGCCACTCGGCGTTGTTCTGCACGAGCAGCAAATAGGTGCGGGGGCCGTCCTGGCCCAGCATCGAGGGAAGCAGCTCGGTCGCCCGCCGGAGGGCGTCGACAGCGCTGGACGCCGTGTCGAAGGTCGATCGAGCCTGGTCGACGGCGGTCGCGACCGCTCCGACGAGTGGCGTCGGGTCGATGGCGTCGATGTCCGCTGCGGCGCCGGTCGCCGCGTCGGCGGCCGACCGTGCGGGGACGGTCAGGGTGCTCAGCGCCGTGGTGTCGAGTCGGCCGTCGTGCGGACGGAGATCATCGAGCGAGACGTCCCGCGCGGCGATTGCGAGCGGCAGGAGGCTGTCAGCGAACAGCCGGTCCGACGCGGACGCGATGGTCGCGAAAGCCGCCAACTGCGGGCCGATCCACGGGGTGATCTCCGCGACCGCCCAGACGGGGTCGGATGTCAGGTCATGCGCCGCGCTCGCCTCCGTGGCCAGCTGCTCGAGGGCTGGGGTCGCCTGGGCCGGATCGGAGGCGACGGATGCCGCGGCCGTCGGCGCGAGGGAGCGGATCGCCGAGAGGTGCTGGTACGCCAGGGCGCCGCGCACGCCCACCCACGCGGCGATCGCCACGGCGAGCAGGAGCAGTCCCCCGACCACCCAGCCCGCGATGCGGCCCGCTCGCCCTGACAGCGGTCGCGAGGTTCTACCCCGCGCGCCGCCCGCGCCCTTCGCGTCCGTTCCTCGCATGCGTGCGCCCGGGCGGCGCATCGACGTCGCTGACGTCACTCGGTTCGCTGCGCTTCGCGAGTCGCTCGCCGCGAGAACCCACCCGCTTCGTCCTGGGCGCGCTCCGCCTCGTCGCGTCGTTCCGAGATGCCGGGGGCCGCGGCCGCTGTCCGTCGGGGCCACTTCTTCTTGGCGGGGGTGTCCAAGCGGTAGCCGTTTCCGTACCCGCCGTAGCCGTACCCGTAGGCGGAGTAGTACGAGTCGGGCCCGCGGGTGGGAACCATCGACATGACGAAGCCCGCGAGCTTCGCACCGACCGTGTTGAGTGCTTCCGTGGAGCCGGCGAGCTGGTGCTTCGTGGCACGACCGGCCGAGACGACCATGATGGCTCCACTGGTCAACCGCGCCAGGATGGCGGCATCCGTCACCGGCAGCAGAGGGGGAGCGTCGCAGAGGACGACGTCGAAGTCCTCCTCGAGCGCCGAGAGGAACGACCCCATCTTGTGTGAGCCGAGCAGCTCGCTCGGGTTCGGCGGGATCTTGCCGGCCGGGAGCACGAACAGGCTGCGGCCGCCCCAGGGGAGCATCACGTCGTCGACCGCTGCGCGGCCGATGAGCACGTCGGTGAGACCCACGCCGCCCTCGATACCCAGATAGTCGGCCACGGTGGGCTTGCGCAGGTCGGCGTCGATCAGCGCGACCCGCTTTCCGGCGTCCGCGAGGGCAATGGCGAGGTTGATCGTGGTCGTCGACTTTCCTTCGCTCGCGATCGAGCTCGTGACGACGAAGCTCGAGCGACCGCCCATGTCGAGGAACTGCAGGTTCGTGCGCAGCGCTCGGAACGATTCGGCGCGCGGGCTGAGGGGATCGGCGTGAACGATGAGCGGGCGCTCCCGGGCTTTCACGTCGTAGGCGATGGCGCCGATCGCGGGTGCCTTGGTGATGGTCTCCGCTTCGCGCAGGGTTCGTACCTTGTTGTCGAGACTGGTGCGAAGCGCCGCCACCCCCAGGCCGAGGACGAGTCCCGCGATCAGACCGATCGCCAGGTTGAGCGGCGTATTCGGACTCGACGGCGAGAGGGCCGGCTGCGCCTCGCTCACCCGGCTCAGGCGGACGGGGCTGGAGCCGTCGTTGGATTCGGGCTCGAGCTGGGGGACGACCGACGACAAGCTCGACGCGATCGCGTTGGCGAGGGACGCCGCGCGCGTTGCGTCGGGGTCTGCCACCGTGATGGTGATCAGGGTGGAGTTGAGGGCCGCGGTGGCGGTGACGCGTCCCGCGAGCGCCGCCGGGGTCGTCGAGACGTCGAGTTGCTCGATCACGGGGTCGAGCACGATGGGCGTGCGGACGAGTCCCACGTAGGTGTTGATGCGGGCCTGCGTGAAGCTCGACCCCTGTTGCAGTTCGGCTGCCGTGCCGCCGGCTTGAGTGGAGACGAAGATCGTGCTGGATGACTCGTAGATCGGAGTCCGCGTGAGGGTGAATACCGTTGTCGCGCTCAGCCCGATGAGCGTCAGCGCGACGATGGCGATCCAATTCTTGCGAAGGATCCGGATGTAATCGCTGAGCTCCATCATGCCTTTCGACGACGCGTTTCGGCCCAGGAAATCACCTGCGCAATGAACACCAGTGTGACATATCGAATGTTACGGATGGACGCATTCCGCGTCGCTTCATCTCCCGCGGAGATCCCGTCTCGTCGGGGGCGTCGCCGCACTGCGGGAATCGACGGCGCCGGCGTCCATCCCCGGGCAGGGGCGACCTTCGACACGACTCCGGTCGACGTCCCCCGGAGCTTCCCCGACGGCGAGGCGCACGAGCCGCTCCACGACCTCGAGCCCGGGGTCGAGCTGAACGGCCGACGCGCGATACGTCGCCAGCGAGCGACCGTAGGGGTCGATGACGTCGTCGTCCTCCGGGGCGGCGGGAGAGGCGACGAGCCCGCGTCGAGCCCGGAGCCCCGCCATCATGGCGGCGAACCTCGCCCGCTGCGGGTCCGTGGCATCGTCGTCGCCGGCCGCGGCGATCGCCGCGAGCTCGTGATCGTCGATGCCCTCGATCGCCCGGACGAGCTCTCGGGCGGTGAACGTCATCCGCAGGCGTGAAGGATCCATCTCGACTACGGCGCGACGGTGCTCGCGTGTCATCGCGATGATCAAGTCGACGTGCTGCAGGTGGGTCGGCGTCAGGAACCGGGCGCGGTGACCATGCGCGACGGCTGCGGGGACACCGCGCTCCACGGCGAGGTCGATGGCCTCTTCCGTCATGAGGGCACCGTCGCGGGCGCGCGTGCCGGCGCTCGCGAACCGTACCTCCACGTCGCCCGTTCGAGCTCCGAGGGTCAGAGCGGCAAGCGGCGATCGGCAGATGTTGCCGGTGCACACGGTGAGGACATTCAGCACGTTTCCCCCTCGGATCGGTGAATGGTCGATACCGTGAGGGGGTGACAGATCAGCGTCGTCGTTCGACTCGGTCGATTCCTCGTCCCTTGTGGAGCGCCGAGCCGGGCGTTCTCCCACCCTCGGAGCGGGCGATCGACGCGCGGGGTTCGGCACGTGGCCTGAGCGACTGGAGGTCGCGGCCTCGAAGCGCCCGGACGGGCGACGGTCAGCTCCTTCTTCTCGCGCTCATCGCCGCCGTCACCGGAGTCCTTCTGTCCAAGGTGCTGCCCTCCACGGGTTCGCCCTGGGCGTCGGTGGCATCCCTCCTGCCGCTGTGGCTCGGGCTGGCCGCGCCCGCGGCGCTGTTTCTCTCGCGCGCCCGTCCGAAGGGCCTGTTGCGGTTCCGCGCGACGGACCTCGTCTGGGGCGTCGGGCTCGGTCTGGCCCTGCGATTGGTGCAGGGCGTGCTGGAGCGCGCCGACCTGCAGCCGTTCCCGATCGTGCAGACCGTCGGCGGGCCGTTCTCGATCGGATGGTGGCTCGAGCAGGTCGTCGCTTCGGGCGTCGTCGCACCCGTGGTGGAGGAGTTCTTCTTCCGTGCGGTCGTCCTCGTGACGATCTACCGATTGCTGCGGCGCGAGATCGGCGCGGTGGCCGCGGGAGCGGCCGCGCTCCTGTGCTCGGCGGGTGCCTTCGTGCTGCTCCATGAGACGTTCGCGCTCCTTTCCGTGTCCTCGGCCGTCCAACTCTTTCTCGTCGGCTCGCTGTGCGCGGCGGTCGTACTCCTCACCGGAAGAATTTGGGGCGCCGTGATTGCACACGTCATCTACAACGTCACCTTCCTCACGCTGAGCGTCGTCGGAAGCCTTCTGCGCTGATTCGGCGAACGGGACCTTCCTCGCACGCCCGATCTGTGCGGCGTACCCACGGACCGATGTCGCGCACTCGCCCGCTGCGTCACGCAACTGTCCACCGCCCGCGCATCGGAAGACGACGCTGTCGGCCGTTTGGCGCGCCGCGCGCGCGTGAGGACTGCGGTGCCTCACGCGCGTTTCCGACGTGCGCGCGCCGCGATCAGGGCTCCCGCCGAAGAGACGGCCAAGGCGGACACGAGGACGATGGTCCAACCGGGCTGGGGGAGGAAAGACGCCCAGCCGATGAGCAGGCTCATGACCAGCGCGGGTAGCAGAGTCCCCAGAAGAGAGAGAGGACGCGCCGATCTCAGCAGCCAGGCGGCTCTGACGAGTCCGAACAGCACCTTCCAGAGCGCCACAGCGCTAACGAGGAGAAGCAGGTCGCCCGTGAAGGAGACTAGGGCTGCGACCGCGGTGCCTACGGTGTCGACGGCGTTGAAGGCTGTCCCCTGCCACCAACGGTTGTTCGCCTGCTGAAGCCCGTCCAGGATCGGACTCATCATCCGCACCGCCAGGCTCGCCAGAAGAACGACGACGGCAGGAGCGGCGGCCGCCCAATCCTCGCCCAGAACCGAGCCCATCAGAGGAGTGAGGAGTGAGACCAGCGCGGCGAGACCGGACACGGCGAAAACGAACAGCCGGCATAATTCCATGCTGAGGGGGACACGACGCTCCGGCGCCTCGCGAGAGAGGGAGCTCAACGCGACGCGCGCCAGTGGGACCGACACGAGCCCGCTCAGGCCCAGGCTCACCTGGTACGCCAGGAAGTAGAGTCCGAGCACTTCCGCGCTCGCGCCGAACTGGGCGACGATGAAGCCCACCTGGATCGGCAGAGTGACGAAAAGGGAGTTCACACCCCACATGAATCGGGTGCTTCGAGCGACGCTCCGGGCCGACTCTGACTCCGCCGCAGTGAGCGCCGGCAGCCGACGGAGGATGAGAACATCCATCAGAACATAGAAGACGACGGTCGACACGGCGAACGCCAGCGGAGAGGCGAAGAGGGCCGCGATGACGACACCCACAAGGATCTTCGCACCGGCCGCGATGATCTGGGCGGTGACGACGTTGGCGTACACCTTGTACTTGACGCCGGTTGAATACATCAATTCGGCGTCGCCAATGAGAGGAATGCTGAGGGCCGAAACCGCGGCAAGAGCGGCGACCATCGTGTTGCCGTCGATCCAGTACAACGCCGCAATGATCGCGCCGCTGCCCGCCAGCACTGAATTCACCCGCAAAGTCGCTCTTCGCGCCTGCGTGAAAGTCCCGCCTTGTCCGCTCAGGTAGCCGTTGACCTCCCCAAAGTTCGCGAGTCCCGTCAGAACCGAGATCACCGACGTGGCCGCGGCCCAGTACCCAAAGTCGGTCGGTGTCAGCCAGACGGCCAAGAGGAGCTGACCGACGGCGGCGAGAGCGCGGGCGACAGCCGTGCCGACAGAGAGTTTGAGGATCCCTCCGAGCAAGTCAGTGTCCCGCCGTGCTCACCAGGCGCACGTTGGCGACCCCGGTGAGCGAGCGTCGGTAGACGCCGCCAAGCTTGAAGTAGCCCGCTTCGACCATCGTGACGTTCTTGCCCATGATCGCCGCGGGTAGTGCCACATGCAGACGGTCGGTGATGACAGACTCGGCGCGAAGGAGCATGCTCCGGTACTCATCGAAGGTCGAGAACTGCCTCGCGCTAATATCGATGCACGCTGCGTCCTCGAGCGTGGAGCCGGCACGCGAGGCCAGACGTTCGGCCGCTGCTCGGTTTCGCGAGCGTCGCGCGTACCGCGAGGCCGCCGTGTAGAGGGGACCGTACGGGATCTTCGCGGCGATCGCGTGCAACACCGGATGTGCAGAACTCGTGCCCTCGCGCCCGACGGACTCGTGCATGGATGATGCCTCCCGGTCGATGCGCGCGGCAACGAGACGCGATATCGGGCGTTTGGTGGTCGACCCGAGGATGGCTGGAACGAACGTGTGGCCGGACGCGACGACATCGTGGTCGAGCACGACCTCCACGCCCCGGTTCAGGAGCGGTGCTGCCCAATTCTCATCCAGATGCGCGCGGGATTCGTCTTCCCGGAGGAACAGCAGCGTCGGTGCCACACGCCCTTCGAACATGAAGCTGGGATCCGTGCGGGGGAAGTACACGGAGGACGGGAAGATGACCAGAGGAACGTCCTCGTACCCCTTCAGCCGCTCTGCGAGGAATTTCGGGAAGGCATAGACCTCCAGCAGTGCCCCCGACGGGGGGACGATGACGACGTCCGGGGCGGAATCGACGACTTCGATGCCCAGCTGGTTGAGAATCCGGTAGAAGACCGCGTGCATGAGATCGTCGCCGTTGTTGCCGAGGGGCCGGCCCGCCGAGTCTGCTGTGGAGATGACAACGGCGCGCGATCCCTCCCACTTCCTCAGACGGGCGGTCAGGGCATGGAGTGTCGGGAACGAGGCGTTGTCCTGGGTGGGTGGCGTGGTGGTCATCGGGTCGTTCTCTCAATCTGGTGGACGTACTGATCGGCGACAACCCTGGGGTCGAGATGTTCCGATGCGAACGCGCGTGCGCTCTGAGAAGCGGTCGTCCACGCACCAGCGTGGTCGAAGTCCAGAACCGCGTCGACGATGTCGTCGGTCCGCGCCCGAACGACTCGACCGGCACCGGCTCTGTGGACGTATTCAGCCATCGACCCGACGTCGGTGACGATGACGGGCTTGCCCATCGCGAACGCCTCCATCAGCGAACCAGGCAGGCCCTCCCGCTCGGATGGCAGCACGAGGATATCGAAGCGCTCGAACGCGGGCAGGATCTCGTTCTGGAACCCGTGAAAATGAACCTGATCTTCTACCTGCAGGTCCGCGGCGAGGCCACGGAGTCGGTGTTCCATTGCGAGCGAAGCGAACGGTCCGAAGAAGTGAACCTCGCTCGCTCGGCCCATGTCGCGAAGGGCGGCGGCTGCCTCGACGAGCAGGTGAGGGTTCTTCAACGGGCCAAGCTTCCCCACGAATCCCAGCCGCACCGGGCCACGTGGGTCGGGTGAGCTCGGGCCATCGGCAATCATCCGAGGATCCACGGGGTTGGAGAGTCGGGCGATCCGATGCTCCTCCAGGCCCGCCCGCGCGAGCTCTCGCGCGATGCCGCTCGACAGGGCGAACCCAGAACGGGCTCGCGTGGCGACGCGTCGCGCGATCCATCGCTTGGCAGAGGAGTGCTGTAGCCCGCCCAGGTCGCCGTCCTCCAGAACGGGCAGCATCACGACGGTGCCCCGCCGAGCGAACAGTGAGGGAAAGAGGTTGGTCAGGTAGGTGCCCTGCAGGTGGACGACATCCACCGACCTGCGGTAGCGAATGACCCAGAAGGCCGCGCTCAGCATCCACCGTATTTGTGCCACTCGGCCGAACTCATGCGATCGCATGGCGGGGATAGCATGATGCGCCCAATCGGGGGTGCGGTCCACCCCTCTGTCGCGGTGAACCAGTGTGACGCGAATATCTGGATGCCGCGCTGAGATCTCGGACCACATGCGGTTCATGAACGTCAGTGGCCCGCTGTACCCACCCGCGGCGCCCCAGGGAGAGAGCAGGAGAACACGTGATTGCGTCGCACCGACCGAGCCAATTCGGGCGACCGCGGTGCGCTGCAGAACAAAACGTCTGCGGACCGCCCCGGTGGTCACGCGACCATCCCCGCCGCGGCGCGATACTCCGAGACGAGTTCACGAGCGACGTCCTGCACGTCGAGCTCGGAACGGATGTACGCCAGCCCGCCGCCGCGCAGCGCATCCGCTGTCTCACGGTTCTGGTGCGCAAGGTAGGTCGCCTCGGCGAGTTCGTCGGGGCTGCCGTCGGTGATCAAGGCGGCGCCGTGGCGTTCGCAGTCCGCGGCGATGCCGAGCGAAGACGTTGTGACGACGGGCGTCCCCGCCGAGAACGATTCGAGGATCGACATGGGGAAGACCTCGTCGACGGCCGGCAGGACGTACACACGGGCGTCCGACATGGCGGCGAAGGTCTGCGTGGGCGGGAGCGCACCGATCCAGCGGATACGATCTCCCAGTCCTGCCTCCGCGATAGCCCGGGTCACCGTTTCGGCCTCACCCTCGTCGGGTCCCACGAGAACGAAAGAGGTGTGGGGGAGCCGCGTGGCGAGGAGCTGTGCCATCTGCACGAAGGCGACGGGACGCTTGCGCTTATGCAGTCGGGCGAGGAAGAGCACGGTGTCGGTGCGCTCGTCCAACGATGTCACGTCCCGCGATTCGATTCCGTTGCGGATGGAGGTCAATCTCTGCGGCTCGGAGATCGCGGCGAGGTCCTTCTCTTCAGCGGCCGTGAGGAGGAGCCAGCTGCGCGACCCCGCGAGCGCTCGGCGCGTGGCAAGCCGGTCGAGGACCGTGGCGAGCACTTTATCGGACCGGTCGATCATGCCGTGGGACTGCGTGACGTACGGGATCCCCAGATGCGCGAACAGCAAGGCTGCGGGGAGCGTCGCCAGATCGCGGGCCAGGTGGATGTGCGCGATGTCGAACTCGTGGGCCTGTGACTTCAACGCCGCCCGCAGACCGCGGGGCCAGAGTGTCGCGAAGCCACCGAAAGGGGCCAGCTTTCGCACGGGGAAGGTCCGCAGGCGATAGCCGTCCTGACGCGTGTCCGTCTCTTCCCCGGCCGGTGTGCCGGCGAACACGGTGACCTCGTGGCCGAGCTCGACGAGGGCCTTCGCCTGTCCCAGGGCGACGCGGGTCGGGCCGCCGAACGCGCCGTCGGCGGAGGTGAAGGTGACGACGTGGGCGATCTTCACGAGCGTCGACCACCCTCGAGGACGCGATCCGCCACGTAGGCCAGGGGATTGCCGCCCCAGATCTCACCGGCCGGCACGGGGCGGCCGTCGACGACGCTGAGAGGGGTGATCACGCAGTTGCGGCCGATCCGCGCCCCGCCGAGGATCACGCAGCGCGAGGTCACCCACGCGCCGTCCTCGATGTGCACCGGCCGGGTGATGAGGGCCATGTCGCGCCGGTGGGCGTGGCTGCCGGCGGTGACGAACGTCTCCTGCGAGACCACGACGTCGTGCCCGATGTGGATGTCGTCCTGGTTGTGGAACCAGACCCCCTCGCCGATCCAGGAGCGATCGCCGACGTGCAGATTCCACGGGAATTTGACACGGGTGCGGGGCCGGAAAATGACGCCCTGGCCAATGCGAGCACCGAAAGCGCGCAGGACGGAAATGCGGACGGCTGAGCTGATCTGCCATGGATTAGTGACGAAAAGCAACTCGCAGATCGCCCAAAGATACACCTTCCAGGTGGGCTGGTCCCACGCAGCACGTTCCCCAGGGGCTTTCGAAAGATCGATCACCGGGCTGCTGTTCATGCCGCCCCTTTCTTGGTCGGTGCAATGCGTTTGTCTAGCCGTATGATGGGCCATTGTGGGCCAATCTTCGCAAACTCTCGTCTTCGGATTGAACTACCCTCCGGAGACTACGGGAATCTCCCCGTACACCGGTGCAATGGCTGCCGGGCTCGCGCGGCGCGGGCGCCAAGTTCGTGCCGTCGTCGCGCACCCTCATTATCCGGAGTGGAAGATCGCGCCGGGTTACGGGCAGTGGTCGAAGCGCGAAAGAATGGACGGCGTCATCGTCGACCGCGTCCTGCATTTCGTGCCCCGCCGGCCCACACTGGTGCCCCGCGCGCTCGCGGAGGTGAGCTTCGGAGTGCGCCAGGCGTTCGTTCGATGGGGTCAGCCGTCGGCTATCGTCGCGGCATCTCCGGCCCTTCTGTCGTCGGCTATCGTCCGCCTGCGCGCACTCGCGACCCATCGCGAGACGCCCTTCGTGGTGTGGGTGCAGGACCTGTACGGTCTAGGCGTCGTCGAGACGGGGCAGGGCGGAGGGCTCGCCGCGCGCGCACTTCGAGCCCTGGAAGCCTGGCTGCTGCGCTCGGCGTCGACCGTCGTCGTGATCCACGACCGCTTCGCGGACCGCGTCCATCACGACTTCGGGATCCCGCGCGAGCGCATCGCCGTCGTCCGCAACTGGACTCATCTCCCGCCGATGCCGCCCGTCGACGTGGCCGATGTGCGCCGGGCGCACGGGTGGTCCGATGACGATGTCGTCGTCGTTCACACCGGCAACATGGGGGTCAAGCAGGGGCTACAGCACGTCGTCGATGCGGGCCGATTGGCTCACGAAAGGGGCGAGCGGGTACGTTTCGTGTTGGTGGGCAATGGCGCCCAACGCGATGAGCTCCAGCAGCGTATCGAAGAGCACCCCACGACGACGCAGATCCTGCCGCCGTTGGACGACAAGGCATTCGCCGAGACCTTGCAGTCGGCCGACATCCTGCTCGTCAATGAGCTCCCCGGCGTGGCAGAAATGGCCGTCCCCAGCAAACTTACGTCGTATTTCGCCTCGGGCCGGCCCGTGCTCGCCGCGACCGACGCGACGGGCATCACCGCTCAAGAAGTGACCGCGGCAGGCGCGGGCCTGGTCGTTGCGGCGGGAAGCCCGGAGGCGATTCTCGACGGAGCGAAGCTCCTCGCATCCGACCGTGACGAATGCCGTCGATTCGGTGCGAGCGGAAAACGTTACAAAGAGACGGTTCTCGAGGAAACAAATGCGATCGACCGGTTCTGTAGTCTTCTCGACAATCTGACCGCCCCTGTAGGCGCTGAGCGCGTTCATTGATCTGACCCCCAAGAGATCGGCACTAGTACTTTGACGAAGCGTGCATTCATCACCGGCATCACCGGCCAGGACGGTTCCTACCTGGCGGAACTCCTGCTGTCGAAGGGCTATGAGGTGCATGGTCTGATCCGTCGTGCGTCGACCTTCAACACCAGTCGCATCGACCACCTGTACGTCGACCCGCACGACCCGGAAGCCAAGCTGTTCCTGCACTACGGTGACCTGTCCGACGGTGCGCGCATGGTCACCTTGCTGAGCCAGATCGACCCCGACGAGGTGTACAACCTCGCCGCCCAGTCCCACGTGCGCGTCTCCTTCGACGAACCGGAGCACACCGCCGACACGACGGGCACGGGGACCATTCGCCTGTTGGAGGCGGTGCGCCTCGCCGGCATCCAGACAAAGTTCTACCAGGCGTCCACATCGGAGCTTTATGGCGCGACGCCGCCCCCGCAGAACGAAGAGACCCCGTTCTACCCGCGTTCCCCGTACGCGGCAGCGAAGCTGTACAGCTACTGGATCACAAAGAACTACCGTGAGGCGTACGACATGTTCGCCGTCAACGGCATCCTGTTCAATCACGAGTCGCCCCGACGCGGCGAGACGTTCGTGACACGCAAGATCACTCGAGCGGTCGCGCGTATCAAGGCGGGGGAGGAGAACCACCTCTACCTCGGCAACCTCGACTCGATCCGCGACTGGGGCTACGCCGCCGAGTACGTCGAGGGCATGTGGCGGATGCTGCAGGCGGACACCCCCGAGGACTTCGTTCTCGCCACGGGCGTCGGCTTCACCATCAAGGACTTCCTCGAGGTGGCGTTCGGTCATGTCGGGCTCGACTGGGCCGAATACGTGCGTTTCGACGAGCGTTATCTGCGCCCGACCGAGGTCGACGCCCTCATCGGCGACCCGAGCAAGGCGGCCGACAAGCTCGGCTGGGTGCCCTCCGTGCACGGTGACGAACTGGCCCGGCTCATGGTCGACGCCGACACCGTCGCGCTCGAGCAGGGGGCGAAATGGATCGACACGGTCTCGCTGCCCAGCTGGAGCAACCGCGAACTCGTGGGAGTTCGCGCGTGACGACAGCCGTCGACGGGGTGACCTACACGCCGGGCGAGCTCGACCGAGACGCGTCGTTCTACGTCGCCGGTCACCGCGGTCTGGTGGGATCGGCCATCGTGCGCCGACTCCGGCGCGGGGGGTTCGAGAACGTCGTGGGCAAGACATCGGCGGAGCTCGACCTGAAGGACCGCGAAGCGGTCTTCGCCTACATGGCCGAGATCAAGCCGCGCTACGTCGTCCTCGCGGCGGCGAAGGTCGGGGGGATCCTGGCCAATTCGACGTACCCCGTCGATTTCCTCAGCGACAACATGCGCATTCAGGTGAACGTTCTCGACGCCGCCCTGGCGAACGACGTCGAGCGCGTGCTCTTTCTCGGATCGTCTTGCATCTATCCCAAGTTCGCGGATCAACCCATTCGTGAAGAATCCCTGCTGACCGGCCACCTCGAGCCGACGAACGACGCCTACGCGATCGCCAAGATCGCCGGCATCCTGCACACTCAGGCGGTGCGGCGACAGTACGGACTGCCGTGGATCAGCGCGATGCCGACGAACCTCTACGGCCCGAACGACAATTTCTCACCGCAGGGTTCTCACGTGCTCCCGGCTCTGATCCGTCGGTACGACGAGGCCGCGACGTCGGGCGCGGATACCGTCACGAACTGGGGGACGGGTACTCCCCGACGCGAGTTCCTCCACGCGGATGACATGGCCGATGCCTGTCTGCATCTCATGGAGCACTACGACGGGCCCGGTCAGGTCAACGTCGGTACCGGCTCGGACGTCACCATCAGCGAGATCGCCGCGACCATCGCCCGGGTGACGGGTTTCACGGGGGAGACCCGCTGGGACACATCCAAGCCGGACGGCACGCCGCAGAAACTGCTCGACGTCTCCACCCTCCGCGACGCGGGCTGGACCGCCGGCATCTCGCTCGAGGAAGGGATGGAGCGGACGGTCGCCTGGTATCGCGACAACGCAAGCGCCCTCCGCGTCTGATGTTCCGGCACGTCGTGCTGTTCCGCGTCCGCGACGGTGTGGGCACGGATGACGTCGATGCCGCCACGAAGACGCTGCGCGAGCTCGGTAGGCACGCCGGCGTCGTCTCGTGGGCCGTGGAGCGCTCTCTTGACGGTCGCAAGGGCACGATCCTCGTTCAGGACGCCACCTTCGCCGACGCCAAGGCGTTCGGTGAGTGGCGTTCGTCGGACGCGCACCGCGAAGCGGCCGATCACATGGCGCAGATCTCGGACTGGTGGGTCGCCGACTGGGAGCAGCCGACGACCTGAGTCACGGCTGGTCAGCGTGTTCGTGCGCCGCCGAGCAATACGGTCGGTGGCTGCGCCATACGGCGTGCTGCGGACGCACGGAGTCCCCGCATGTCTCGCACGTGACCTTCGTTGCGCCGAACAGGAACTCACTCATCAAAATCCTCGCCTGCGTGAGTGGTGCAAACATTGCTCAACTCTTTCCCCGTCCCCCTTCACCGACTCGCCCTGAGAAAGCGCAATGCGAATCGGCCTCGCTGATCATACGTGTCCCCCTAATGGGGGACAAGTTTCGGAGTTCTCCATCGGAGGGGATTGACGGACGCGTGGAGAGATTTTCGTCATATTTCCCGCGACACCCGTCAAGGGTTGCGTCGCCAATGCGAAATGGTCATACGATCGACGCAGTCGACGCCGTAGTCCGGCGCGACCCTGTCGCACCCCCTGGACAGGTTTTTCAGAGCAACTCGAAGGCGAGGAGCAATGCAGCACCCTTACGCGCACCATGTTGCAGACCGACCGACGTGGGCGACCCCGCTCGCCACGGTCGTCCTGTGGACCGCGGTCATCGCATTCGCGGTGGCGGGTCTAGCCATCATCACCATGCACGGCGACACGGGGGTCTTCCTCCTCGTCGCCGCTCTCATCGTGGCCGCCCCCGCAGCCGCGGCCAGCCGCTACCGCAGTTACCACTGACGACGGCTTCGTCCGGCTCCGCGCGGAGACCTCATGCCGCGGAGCCGGACGGCTGAGCAGGGATGGCAGAAGGCCCCGGATCTTGGATTCGGGGCCTTCTGTAAAGAAAGGACGGGCGCTGTTACGGCCCGCTCAATAGGGCGAGCACGCCCTCCCGGTAATTGCGGATCATCTCGTCGAGCCGTGGAGGCTGAGGCCATGAAGTACGCATGTCGGTGGACGGCGATTCGTCGCTCTGTTCCTGGAGTCCGTGAGCGAACTCCTCCGCTGAGCCTCCCGTCAGGATGACCGACTCTCCGGGCACCAGATACTCGAGTTCAGGTGCATGCCACGGCCAATCCGTGGTGATAAGCCTGCGTTTCGAGACGAGAGCATCGACTGCGATGAGCCCAACTCGTCCCGGGTTGACGATCGCCGTCGCACCGCGGAGTAGGGGAGCCTTCACTTCCGCTGAGGCGTATCCGATGTGGGTCGCCTGGCCTCGAGCGATGGCGGGCGAAAGCATGTCTTCCTGTTCGCCGCGCCCCGCCACGACCACATGAACCTGGCTTCGCCTCGAATGCAGAATGTCAAGCGCGTCAACGAGGAGATCGACTCGTTTGCTGCTGTCGAGACCCCCGATGTATGCAAGAAACGGGCCATCGGGAATACTGTGCTCGAGTCTGAACCGATGGACCTCGTCGTCGGTCGTGCTGACGAGCGCGTCTTCCAGCGCCGTGGTGTCGATGGTATTCATGACTGTCGTCACTCGACGGGGTTGAACGCCGCGGTCCAACGCATACCTCGCCCCACTGGGCACATACGCGAAGACGTGGTTGGCTCTGCGAAGCTGCCAATTTTCGATCGCGCCGTCTACGGGGTTCAAGGGCGACGTGTATGAGGCGATATGCCCCCACACTCCCACGCGGCGAGCGTTGGCGTACGCGAGCGCGGCCACGGCGTCGATAGAAGTGCCCTGATGCGGCACTATCACGGCATCGGAAGCCTTCCACAGGCGGCGGGAGTACGTCAGGGAAAGCGTCCGATTCCAGACTTTCATCTCACGCGTCTGGATCGTCTTGATCCATGGGGCGTCGGCCGCATCTCCACGCAATTTCTGCGCGTCTGTGGGTTGGCCCGCCACGATCTCGAGTTCTATACCGTCCGTCGCCAACTCTCGACGCAGACCTTCGAAGAAGGGCAGTCGATACCTGGGGACGTATGTCTGGACTATCGACAGTGTGGTCATGAAGAACTCCGGCCGGCTGAAGTGCGTTCACTTGCGATGTCGTGGGCGTCATGCGGGACGTCTACTCGGTGAAGAGGGCGCCCGCGCCAACCCACGGTCAGCACGTGAGCCGGCGCGGATTGCCTCCGTGTCGGTCGGTGTTGTCCAACCCCGGGCGTGTAGCAATTGGCGTAGCCGCACAGCCTCGTTAGTACTAATGCAACAATACGGCAGGAAAACGATCCGTTGGCGCCGCCTGAGGCTATTGACGGCGATTCTTCGTGCGTCTTGTTTCGGCGCGAATCGCGCCTAAACAACGGCCATACCTCCTCTTGTAGCGGAAGATGTGCTGGGCACCGGTGCCGATGGGTGAACGCATCTGGTGACGCCCCGGTCGGCCGGTCCGCCCGCGCCGCTGTCACATCGAAAGTGGCTCTGTCGGGGCGTAGGGAGCGCCCGATGCGGATGGCTGCGCGCCCGACTCCGTATCTCGTCCTCGTTAGCCCAGCTTCATCGCGGCGCCTCGGCGCAACTCCGCGGAGCCGGACGTCCGAGAAACCAAAGGCAAAAGGCCCCGGATCTCGCGATCCGGGGCCTTCTTCTTGTTGCGGGGACAGGATTTGAACCTGCGACCTCTGGGTTATGAGCCCAGCGAGCTACCGAGCTGCTCCACCCCGCGGCACAAGAGAAAACATTACGCCGAGATGAACGGCATGGCAAATCGGGACGCGCAGCCCGGGAGTGTCGCGAGAGAATGACCCGGTGAGCAACACTTTCGATGATCTGGCCGACGGACGCCCAGAAAGCCCCGCGCAGCGCGCTGATCGCAACTGGAACGACATCCTGCAAGAACTGCGGGTGCTGCAGACCGGTACGCAGATTCTCACGGGCTTCCTGTTGGCGTTGGCGTTCCAGGCCGCGTTCGCTGATCTCGTCCCGGCGCAGCGGACGTTCTACCTGGCGCTGGTGTGTCTCGCGGCGCTCAGCGCTGTCGTGGCGCTCGCACCCGTGGCTCTGCACCGCGCGGTCTTCCACCTGCAGGTGAAGCCCGCGCTCGTCCGATTCGGGCATGACGCCCTCCGGGGAGCGCTGGCGCTCGTGTCGATTCTTCTCGTCGGCGTGGTGGTGTTCGTGTTCGACGTGGTGGTCGGCTTCGCCGCCGCCGTGACGGCGGGAGTCGTGCTCGGGGCGGTGATCCTCCTACTCTGGGTGGTGGTGCCGGTGTTCATCCGGCGCGGGGGGAGAGAGGGCGCGCCATGAGTCAGGACACCGTCGGCGTCGCCGTGGCGCAGTTCGCGCCCGTGGCGTCGCGCGCCGTCAATCTCGACCACATCACCGCCGCCGCCCGCACGGGAGCGGAGCGTGGCGCGCGCGTGGTGGTGTTCCCCGAGTACTCCAGCTACTTCGTCGACCCGTTCGACGACACCCTCGCTGCGAACGCAGAAGACATCGACGGCCCGTTCGTCGCCGCCCTCACCGTGCTGGCGGGCGAGCTCGACACGGTGATCGTCGCGGGTCTTCTCGAGAAGGCCGACGACGGTCGACGGGTGCGCAACGCGGTCGTCGCCGTGGGCGGAGACGGCGTCCGTGCGATCTATCGCAAGCTGCACCTCTACGACGCCTTCGGGCAGCGCGAGTCCGACTGGGTGGAGCCGGGCGAGATCGCCCCTCCCGAGACCTTCGAGGTCGCCGGACTGCGCTTCGGTCTGATGACCTGCTACGACCTGCGCTTCCCCGAGGTCGCGCGCACGCTCGCCGACGCGGGCGTCGACGTGGCACTCGTGCCGGCAGAGTGGGTGCGGGGGCCCCTCAAGGAGCATCACTGGCGCACGTTGCTGCACGCGCGCGCGATCGAGAACACCTTCTTCGTCGCCGCGGCCGATCATCCGCCGCCACTCGGGGTGGGGCACTCGATGATCGTCGACCCGCAGGGGGTGACCGTCGCTCAGGTGGGCACATCGACCGACCTCGCCGTCGCGCACATCGATCCGGATGCCATCGAGCGGGTTCGCCGGGTCAACCCGGCGCTCCAGCTCCGTCGTTATCGCGTGACCCCTCGCTGAGTCTGGAGGCGTCACGCCCTGAGGGGCCCTGACCGGCGTCGTGCGCGTCCGAGCTGCGCCGAGGCGAGAGTGCCGGCGTCTCGCGTGCCGCGGGCGCTCAGTCCTTCGCGGGGGGCCGCACGTCGACACCTCGCCGCGTCAGCGTGATCTTCACCGACGCCTCCGCCCCCGCTTCGGCGATGAACAGCAGCTGGCCCTTCGCGCTCAGGGTCAGCCCCACCTCGATCTCGGCGACGCCCCACCCCGACTCGGCGTCATCGATCCCGTCACCGATCTCGACGAGCTTCTGCACGGTGTCGCGCCAGTTCTCCCGCAATGCCTCGACGCTCGCATCGACCACTCGGCCGCCGCGGTCGCGGAGGCCCGGAGCCCGGCCCGTGCCCTGCTCGTCAGTATCTCCCGACGCCGCGGGCGAAGGCACGTAGATCTGAACGGTCCAGTCGTCGGTCATTCTCGGCTCCTCCGGCCTCACGACACCGTCATCCCGGCGAGGCGCTCGGCCGCATCGGCGAGCACCTCGACCCTCTTGCACGCCGCGAACCGCACCAGCGTGGCGTAGCGGTCCCGGTGGGCGGGAGAGACGAAGGCGGTGAGCGGGATGCCGACCACTCCGGCGCGGGCGGGCAGCTCGCGGCAGAACGCGTCGGCGTCGGTGGCGCCGAGCGGGGCGGCATCCACCACCGTGAAGTACGACCCGCCGGGGGTCGACACCTCGAACCCGGCGCCGCGCAGACCGGTGCCGAGCAGCTGGGCCTTCTCGGCCATCTCGGAGGCGACCGATGCGAAGAACGCGTCGGGCAGACGCAGACCGACGGCGATCGCGGGCTGGAAGGGCGAGCCCCCCACGTACGTGAGGAACTGCTTGACGGCGAGGACGGCGGTCACGAGCTGGGCGGGGCCGGTGACCCAGCCGGTCTTCCATCCGGTGAGCGAGAAGGTCTTGCCCGCCGACGAGATCGAGAGCGTCCGCTCGGCGGCTCCCGGAAGCGTGGCGATCGGCACGTGCGGCCCGTCGAAGACGAGATGCTCGTACACCTCGTCGGTGACGATGATCGCGTCGTGCAGATGCGCGAGCCGCACGACCTCGTCGAGCACCTCGCGCGAGAACACCGTGCCGGTGGGATTGTGCGGGTCGTTCACGAGGATCACCCGCGTGCGATCGGTGACCGCGGATGCCAACTGCTCGAGGTCGGGCTGGAAGTCGGGCCACCGCAGCGGCACCGGCACCAGCTTCGCGCCCGACAGCGCCACGCACGCCGCGTACGAGTCGTAGTAGGGCTCGAAGACGACGACCTCGTCGTCGGGGGAGTCGATCAGGGCCAGCAGGGTCGCCGCGAGCGCCTCGGTCGCCCCGACCGTGACCAGCACCTCACGCTGCGGGTCGAGTTCGAGACCGTAGAAGCGTCGCTGATGCTCGGCGATGGCCGACAGCAGGTCGGGGAAGCCGCGCCCGGGGGCGTACTGGTTGACGCCGCGGGCGATGGCATCCCGTGCCGCCTCAAGAACCGGTGCGGGCCCGTCCTCGTCGGGAAAGCCCTGACCGAGGTTGAGGGCGCCGGTGGCCGCGGCGAGCGCGCTCATCTCGGCGAAGATCGTGGGGACCGAGGAGCCGTCGGGGGCGAGCAGGCCCGCGCCGCGGGCCGTGCGCTGCCAGGCGCCGGGAAGCTGGTGCATGGATCCAGCATGCCGCACGCGCGCCGGGGGCAAGGGGGAATGCTTCGCGGTGCGTTGCTGCTAGACCCATAGAGGCGGCTCACTTCTGTCATAGGTGACCCACAGCATCCGTGGTCATCGTAGAAGCGCCTGGAAGAAGGAGCATCCCATGAGCGACACCACGGACAACCGTCCCGAGGGTAACGACCACAGCCACACCAGCGAGCCTTCGCCTCAGCACGAGACGCCCGCCCCCGCCGCGCACACCCCGCCGGCCGCGACCTCGCGTCCCGACGTGCCGCCGGTGCCCACGCGCTCGCCGGCCGCCGCTGCCGCCGCGTGGCCCCCGCCCGCCGCCGGGACCGCGACCCCCCAGCCCGGTGCATCCGCCCACGGCGCCTACGCCTCGGCTCCCTCCGGTGCACCGAGCCCCACGGGCCACGGGTTCGGCCCCGCCGCCACGAACGCGCACCCCACTCTGGCGTTGCCCGAGTCGGCATCCACCCCCGCCCGCAAGAAGAGCTCGGCACCCCGCATCGCCGCGCTCCTGGTGGCAGCGGCCCTCGTCGGAGGTGGCGCGGGCCTGGGCGGTACGTACGCCGGACTCAGCCTCTGGGGCGGCGAGAACGCTTCGAGCGTCGCCGGTCCCACGGCCATCACCGTCAATGACCCGCAGGACGTCAACGCCACCGCGGCGGTCGCCTCGAAGGTCGTCCCGAGCGTCGTCACCATCAGCGCCACCGGCTCGCAGGCCGGCGGCACCGGATCGGGCGTCGTCCTCAGCGCCGACGGATACGTGCTCACCAACACCCACGTGGTCACCCTCGACGGACAGACGGGCGACGCACGGATCTCGGTCACCACGTCGGACGGCAAGGTGTACGCCGCGACCGTCGTCGGCACCGACCCCACCTACGACCTCGCCGTCATCAAGCTGCAGAACGTGTCGGATCTCACGCCCATCGAGTTCGGCGACTCCTCCAAGCTGAACGTCGGCGACGCCACCGTCGCCGTCGGGGCTCCGCTGGATCTCCCCAACACCGTGACCACCGGGATCGTGAGCGCGTTGAACCGGTCGATCCAGGTCGCCTCCTCGGCCGCACCCAGCGACGGCTCCGACGAGCAGCAGACCGAGCCCGGACAGGAGAGCCCGTTCCGCTTCGACTTCGGTCAGGGCCAGCAGTCGCAGTCGGCGAGCCAGACCATCAAGATCGCCGTCATCCAGACCGACGCGGCCATCAACCCGGGTAACTCCGGCGGCGCGCTCGTCGACGACGAGGGCAAGCTGATCGGCATCAACGTCGCGATCGCCAGCGCCGGCGGCTCCTCGTCGGGTGGGCAGTCGGGCAACATCGGGGTCGGCTTCTCGATCCCGGCCGACATCGCCAAGCGCATCTCGTCGGAGATCATCGAGAACGGCTCCGCCACGCACGGTCTGCTGGGCGCGTCGGTTCAGGATGCCGCCTCCCAGCAGGGGGCGACCACCACCGGCGCTCTCGTGGCCGAGGCCGTCAGCGGCGGTGCAGCGCAAGCCGCGGGCCTGACCCAGGGCGACGTCATCACCGAGTTCAACGGCATCCCGGTCACGAACTCCATCGACCTCACCGCCCAGGTGCGCGCGCTCGCCGCGGGCGCCGAGGCCCAGGTGACCTACCTCCGAGGCGGCCAGGAGCGGACCGCCGAGGTGACACTCGGTTCGATGCCGACCAGCTGACCCTCGCCGTCACCGGCACGACGCCACCCCGCGATGCGTTTCGCGGGGTGGCGTCGTTGTGTCACGGCGGAGCGCGGCACCGACCACGGTTCCTTCGACGAGCTCAGGAACCTCCACCGCGACCCGGGCGATCGAGCCCGGTGACGACGGAGGTCCCTGAGCCTGTCGAAGGGACCGGAGCCGGCGGGTACGACTCCCTCAGTCGAGCGGCGCGAGACGGCCGATCGCGGCCAGCGGAATGCCGATCCAGTCGGGACGATTGCGGGTCTCGTAGATCGCCTCGTAGACGGCCTTGTCGAGTTCGAACGCGGCGAGGAGCGGATCGTCGTCGGTGCGCACGGCGCCCGCGGTATCGGCATAGCCGGCGAGGAAGGCCTGCTGCGCGTCGATGACCCACGCGCGCACCGCGTCACCGTCGTCGTCGGCCACCGCACCCGAGACGTAGTCGAACGAGCGCAGCATTCCGGCGACGTCGCGCACGGCCACGTCGGGCAGCAGCCGCTCTTCGATCGGCCGCAGGGGCTCGCCTTCGAAGTCGAGCAGGACCCATCCGTTCGAGGGGGTGTGGAGCACCTGTCCGAGGTGCAGATCCCCGTGCACGCGCTGAAGGGACGGCCACGGCGCACGCGCGGCGGCGGCGTACACCGCACGGATGCGATCGGCGTAGGGGGCCAGCGCCGGCACCTCGGCGAGGGCGATGGCGAGTCGTCGGTCCCACGCGCCGACCACGGCCGCGCGATCGGCGTCGTCGGGTTCGCGGGTGGGGAACTGTGCGGCGAGGGCGACGTGCATGCCCGCGACGCTGGTGCCGAGGGCATGAGCGCGCTCGGCGAAGTCCTCGCCGGCCGCGGCGGCATCCAGTGCGACGCGCCAGGCATCCTCGACGCCGTCGAAGAACTCCTGCGCGAAGGCGAGCGAGCCGCTCACCGGCACGCCCTCGGGCGTCATCCACGATCCGCGGACCTCGCCGATGGCCGCCGGAACGAACGTGGCACCGCCAGCTGCCAGAGCCGACTGCAGTTCGACATCGGGGTTGATGCCGGGGTTCACCTGGCGGAAGAGCTTGCAGATGACGGGCACACCGGCGGTTCCCTCGTCGGGGCGGAAGATCAGCGACGTGTTGGACTGCTCGCCGCTCAAGACCTTCGCGGTCGCGCGCGCTGCCGGCGTCTTGCCGTCCGACATCGCGAGGGCGAATCCGATGAAGCCGTCGCCGGGCGCGCCGACTTCGCCGCCGGCGGTCACCCACGAGTAGAGCTGGTCGGTGAATCCGGCGTCGGTCGTGGCATCCGTCCACACATGTCCCTCTCCGGACGCGCCGATGAGGCTGCCAGGCGGAACCGATCCCTCCGCGCGGACCGCGACGGGGACCTGGTAGACGATGGCCGGGTGCACGGCCTCATCGCGCACGAGCAGCAGCCGGACGTCGTCATCGAGAGGCCAGTCGGCCACGATGGTGAGCCGCGGGTCGCGGCCTTTCGTGCCGTACCAGCGCTGACGCGGCATCCAGACAGCGAGGAGATCGAGAAGGTCGCCCATGCCGTGAGGCTAACGCGCCACGGGGCCCGTCGCGCAGGACTTGCGCGCGGGGCGGTCTCGATGAGAAGGGGTCAGTCCGTCTCGACGGTGTCGACGGTCTCGGCGTCGGCGTCGCGCTGACGACGGTGGGGGAGCGCCTTGCGCGCCACCGAGCCGGTGCGTCGCCCCGCCGATCCGACGGCGTCGGCGATGACGGAGCCCGCGCGGCGGACGCCGCCCACGGCGCTGCGCTCGAAAGGCTCGCTGCCTTCGCGCGGCTCGAGATCCGCGGGCAGCGCGAGCGGGGGACTCCCGAAAGCGCGACGTGCGTTGACCAGCACCCGCCGGCCGAGGATGTGGTTGCCGGTGCCGCCGACCACGGCGCCGACGCCGAAGGGCAGGGCCTTGCCGAGCCAAGACGCCCCGCCACGGGTGGCGAACTGCCGCACGAACGAGGTCTTCAGCCGGTCGACGAGGGGGCCGACGGCCGCGCGCGGAAGGGTCTTCGTGATGAGTTCGCCCCAGTACCCCGAGCGGGTGGTGCCGCGGCCGGCCGCCTGCGCGGCGAGCTGCGAGACGAGGTCGACGCCCTCCTTGCCGAGCATCAGCGCGAGCACGAGGGCCCGCCCTCGGTCGGGGTCTTCGACGGCGACGCCGTGGACCTCCGCGACCGACTGCGCGTAAAGGGCGGTCGCCTCGAGGAATGCGACGGTCTCGACGCCGCTGAGGGCAAGGGTGACGCCGGTGCCGATGCCCGGCACGACGGCGGTGGCCCCGACGGCGGCGCCGCCCGTGGTCACCGCGGCGAGGTAGCGGCGCTCGAGGATCCTCAGGATCTGCTCGACGGTGGCATCCGGATGCCGGAGGCGGATGCTGCGCAGGTGCGCGAGCACGACGGGTCGCTGCACCGACAGCACGCGGTCGAGCATGCGGATCGTGCGGGGATGCTCCTCCGATCCCGCGGGTGGGAGTCCGCCCGTCCACGGGGCGTCCTGCGGGAGGGAGTGGATGCGGTGCACCTTCTCAGCCATGACCTCATCCTCTCCCGGCCGGCTCGACGTGCGCCGTGACTTGACGGCGGAGCGCGGATCCGTCGGGCGAACGCATCGGCCCTCCGGCGCAGACCCTTGCTCGGTCTCGCCGCACCGGAGGCCGCGCAGCCCCGGGGCACCGACGCATGTGGAACCGGCGTCGGCAAGAGGAAGGGCGGTGTCGGAGGGGGTTGGTAGTTTGGTGCGATGACAGCGTCGCTGCCGGAACCCCGAGACTCGTCCCCCTCTGACACCGAGGGCGTCGCGGCGAGCGTCGAACCCGCGGCCCGTCAGACCCCGTCGACCCCGCGCGCACCGCGGACCACGCCTGCGAAGCGTCCGCCGGCTCGCACCCAGGGCGACGGGGCGTCCGAAACCGACGCGTCGACCGGTGCTGCGGCGGCGAAACCGGCCTCGAAGCCGCGCGCACCCCGTGCCCCGCGCACGGCGGCGGCACGCGCCTCGGCGACGACGGCTCCGCGTACTCCCGCGGCGAAGAAACCGGCGACCGCGCGGACCGCCGCGAAGAAGCCGGCTTCGCCGCGCGCCTCCGCCGCCTCGACCACGACGGCGTCGCCGATCCCTGCGCCTCCGAGCACCGCGTCTGCCTCCGCCGCCGAAGAGGCGACGGTCGACGCGGCCGTCGTCCCCGCGGCGGCGTCGGTGGATGCCGCTGACGCGCGTGTCGCGGAGGACCAGCCCTCGTCCGCGGATGCCGTGGGCGCACCGGCAGACCTCGACCAGCCCGCAACCTCGGAGGCTGCGGACACTCCTGAGACGACCGGGGCGGCGGCTGTCACGCCGGTGACTCCGGGGGCGCCCGCTCCGGCGTTCGATTCGCCGGCCGCGGACGAGACCGATCCGACGAGCCCGGCACCGTCCGATCCGGACCTCGTCGCGCCCCAGGCCGCGTCCCCCGTCGCGTTCGATGACATCGTCATCCCTCCGCGACCGCCGCTTCCCGGCGCTCTCGCGGCGGAGGCGCCTGTGGCGGACGGGATCGACGAGCACGTCGCCCTCGACCCGACGCCGGCAGATGTCGCCGTCGAGGAGCCGGTGATCTCCGGTCCGCCCGCCGCGGAGTCGTCCGCTGACGGCTCGCCGACCACAGCCGACGAGCCCGCCGCCGAAGATGACCTCGAGCCCGCCGCATCCGATGTCGAGGTGATCGTCGCGACCCCGCTCGACTCGCGCGACGACGCCGACGGTACACGGGCGACGTCCCAGGTCCCCGACGCCGGGGACAGCGCCGGCGCCAGGTCTGTCGCACCGGATGACGTCCCGGGTGCGCGCACGTTCGACGACACGCAGATCGATGATCCGCAGGATCCCACTCCGCCCGACGTTCGCTTCGACGACGAGGTCCCAGCCGGCGAGACCTTCGACACCCCGGTGCCCGACACCGCTGACACGCCTACCGAGACGCCCGTCGACACGGACGCCGAGGCGTCGCCCGCCGACACCGCGATCCCCGCTGACACGGACGCCGAGGCGTCGCCCGACGCGGTCGTCGGAGGCGCGGTCACCGCGGACACGTCCACCGGCACAGACGTCTCCGCCCACTCCGCCACCGACGAAGAGGCGTCCGCTGATTCGGGCACCGTCATAGCGGCATCCACCGACACAGCGGCATCCACCGATCCGGCCGGCGACGCCGGCGACGCCGCCGTCCCCGCGCTCACGCTCCGCCACATCACCAAGACGTTCGGCGAGCTCCGCGCCGTCGACGCGATCGACCTGACCGTACCCGCGGGCTCCTTCTACGGTCTGGTCGGCCCCAACGGCGCCGGCAAGACCACGACCCTGTCGATCATCGCGGGGCTGCTCCGCGCCGACGGGGGCGACGTGACGATCAACGGCGTCGATGCCAAGAAGCGGGCGCGCGAAGCGAAGAAGATGATCGGCGTACTGCCCGATCGCCTGCGCACCTTCGACCGTCTGACGGGTCGCCAATTGCTGTCGTACTACGGTGCGCTGCGGGGGCTCCCCAGCGGACTCGTCGAAAGCCGCATGGCCGACCTCGCCCGCGCGTTCGACCTCGTCGACGCGCTCGCGCGGCCTGTCTCCGACTACTCGGCGGGCATGACGAAGAAGGTCATGCTCGCGGGTGCGATGATTCATTCTCCGCGTCTGCTCGTGCTCGATGAGCCCTTCGAGGCCGTCGATCCGGTGTCCAGCGGCGTCATCCTCGACATCCTCCGCACCTACGTCGACCACGGCGGCACGGTGATCCTGTCGAGCCACGGCATGGAGCTCGTCGAGCGGGTGTGTTCCCGCGTCGCGGTCATCGTGTCGGGCCAGGTGCTCGCCGAGGGCACCGTCGACGAGGTGCGCGGCGAGGGGACGCTCGAGCAGCGTTTCCGCGAACTGTCGGGCGGACTGGGCGACGTGGAGGGCCTCGAGTGGTTGCACACGTTCTCCGCCTGAGACTGGCGATGATGCTGGGCGCCCTGCGGGGCGACCGGCGCGACGTGATCCGGCGGGCGATCGGCGTCGTCGTTCTCATCGCGGCCACCGTCTTCGCGGCCATGAGCGCCGCCGGTCTCGCAGATGCCGACCGCCTCACGACAGCGGTCGTCACCGTCCTGGCCGGTTCCGCGGTGACCCTCGGGTTCGCGGTCGGTCCGCCCGTCACGGCCTCGATCGACCCCCTCGATCCGCGGCGGTTCGCGGTCGTGGGCCCCGAGCCGCGTCCGCTCGCCGGGGCGCTGCTGCTCGCGGGCTTCTGCAGCGTGCCCGTCCTCGTGACGCTCGTCCTCGGCGTCAGCGTCGCCGTGGCGTGGGGCGCGCACGGTGCCTCGGTGGTGGCGGGCGTGGCATCCGTCGTTCTGGGGCTCACGACGTGCGTGCTGTTCGCCCGCGTCAGCATGGCGCTCGGGGCGCTCGTGCAGCGGCCCCGGCAATCCCGCGAACTGATGAGCGTCTACCTCATCGCGGTGCTCGTCGTCGTCGTGCCGATCGGGGTGTTCCTCGGATCGCTCGAGTGGCGCGGCGCGGTGCCGTCGCAGCTGGCGTCGGCGGCCGAGATCCTGTCGTGGACGCCCGTCGGGGCCGCATGGGCCGTCGGCCTCGCACCGACGACCGGAGCGGCCGTCGGCAGCCTCGTCGTCGCGCTCGCGACCGTGGCGCTGCTCACCCTGGCGTGGTTCGCCCTGGTCGAGGTTCTGCTCACCACGACGCGTCGTCCGGCCGCAGTGCGCGAGCGCGGCGGACTCGGGTGGTTCGCGCTCCTGCCGGGCACCCCGGGGGGAGCCGTCGCCGCCCGGAGCCTGTCGTACTGGCTGCGCGACCGGCGATACATCGTCAACGTCGTGATCGTGCCGATCGCGGCCGTGGTCTCCACGGTGCCGCTGCTCGTCGCGGGGGTGCCGTTCGAGTTGGCGGTGCTGCTGCCGGTGCCGATCATGGCGCTGTTCTTCGGCTGGCTGCCCCACAACGATCTCGCGTACGACTCCACGGCCCTGTGGATGCACATCGCCAGCGGCGTGCGCGGCATCCCCGATCGCGTGGGGCGCCTCGTGCCCATCCTGCTCATCGGCATCCCGATCCTCGCCGTCAGCCTGCCGCTCGCGATCGTCGCGCACGGTCGCTGGGCGATCTTCCCGGCCATGGTCGGCGTGTGCGCGGCCCTGTTCCTCGGCGGTCTGGGTTTGTCGAGCCTTTCGTCGGTGATGGCCCCCTACGCGGTATCGCGGCCGGGTGACAGCCCCTTCCAGCAGCCGCAGCGCACCGGCTCCGGCGGGGTCGTCGCACAGGGACTCGTCATGCTCGGGGCGGTGCTCACCGCGCTGCCCGCGGGCTGGCTGACATGGCAGGCCATCAACGGCACCACCATCGACGCGATGTTGGCGCTCTGGGTCGGTGTGGGCGCCGGTGCGGTCGTGCTGATCCTCGGAATCGTGGGGGGCGCCGTGGTCTACGAGCGCCGCGCCACCCGCCTCATGGAGTTCGCCGAAGCGACCTGAGTCGAACCCGTCCGACCGCCGAGCGTGGTCCGCGGCTACACTGGCTCTCCATGAGCACGCCTCTCGACAGTCCTGACAGCGGGGGTCTCGCGACCCTGGATCGAGAGCTCGAAGAGCTCATCCGCGAAGAGAACATCGAGCCCGGCGACCATGAGCGCTTTTCGCACTACGTGAAGAAGGACAAGATCCTCGAGTCGGCCATCACGGGCAAACCGGTGCGCGCGCTCTGCGGCAAGAAGTGGACCCCGGGTCGCGATCCCGAGAAGTTCCCGGTGTGCCCGCAGTGCAAAGAGATCTACGAGTCGCTCGTCAAGTGAGCGTCAGCTGATCTCCACCGAGGTCGTCGCCGCCGCCGACCCGTCGGAGCCGAACAGCATGAGCGTGAAGCGATAGGTGCCGCTGGGCAGGGGGTGGCTGCCATCGGCCGGGTAGGTGCGCGTGTCCTGCACGTATCCACCGATCGGGATGCTGAGCACCCCCGTCATCGTCGACGGCCCGAGCGGTCCCTCCACGGAGACGACGTACGGGATGACCGCCACTCCGGGGTCGCGCACGGGCCACCACACGATGTTCTGGTCGTACCGCGCGCGGACGTAGACCGCGATGGGCCCCCGGTTGCTGTTCGTCGCGGCGTCGTACTCGTGCAGGTCCTGCGCCGCGAAGTCCGAGCTCGGGCGGATCTTGGCGACCGGGACGCTGCCTCCCGACGCGGCGAGGGCGGGGGTCGCAGTCGCTGCGACGATCGCGGGCACCGTCCAGGCTGCTGCAGCGATGGCACCGCGGCGTGTCGGCTGAGGGACTTCGCCTGCGGGGTGCGGCATGAGGGTCCTTTCCCGCGATGCCGTCGGCGGGATCGCACAACCATTCACGCTAACCGGGCGGCCGAACCGGCAGAGCCCGATGCGGGCTCCGATCACCCGACGTCTCACCTCAGCGCCCCACGGTCCGTCGACCCGTCCGTTCACGGTGCGCCGAACCCCGCACCGGTCCCGATCGGGTCCTTCGCCGGCCCCTGGCGGCCGGTCAGCCCGCCTCGCGGTACTCCGTCGGCAGAGCGGGCTCCGACTTGCTGAGCGCCAGCGCCCGCACGGGTAGCTCCTCGCGCACGCGGGCATGGTGTCGGCGTGCGGCCTCGACGCCTTCCGGGCCGAGGGCTGCGGTATCGGCCTCACCGTCGCGCATGAGCGTCGTCTGCAGGGGACGGGCGTCTGGATGCTCGGCCGCGGTGGACAGTTCTTCGAAGCCGTCGCTGACCATGATGAGTTCGGCGGTCGCGGTGCCCCCGTCGAGGGTGCGGAACGCGGCCTTGCGGCCCCCGTGCGAGGCCTTCTGCGTCGATGCCTTGGCGACACCCACCCACGACCCGTCGGTCGCTTCGCGCGCGACGAGCTTGAAAACCAGACCGGCGGTCGCAACGCCCGATCCGGTCGCGACCGAGGTTCCGACGCCGTAGGAGTCGACGGGGGAGGCCGCGAGGGCGGCGAGAGCGTACTCGTCGAGGTCGCTCGTGACGGTGATGCGCGTGCCCGTGGCGCCGAGTTCGTCCAGTAGCGCCCGCACCTCGCCCGCGACGATCGGCAGGTCGCCCGAGTCGATGCGCACGCCGCCCAGCTGCGTGCCGGCCACGCGCACGGCCGTGCGCACGCCGTCCGCGATGTCGTAGGTGTCGACGAGCAGCGTGGTACCGCTGCCGAGCGCGTCGACCTGCGAACGGAACGCGTCTTCTTCGCTGTCGTGCAGCAGGGTCCACGCGTGGGCGGCGGTTCCCATCGTCGGAACGCCCCACTGCCGCCCCGCCTCGAGGTTGCTGGTGGCTGAGAAGCCCACGATGTACGCGGCGCGGGCGGCGGCGACGGCCGCCTCCTCGCTTGCGCGACGCGAGCCCATCTCGGCGAGCGGTCGGTCGCCGGCGGCGACGCTCATGCGCGCGGCAGCGGTGGCCACGGCGGAGTCGTAGTTCAGGATGCTGAGCGCGAGCGTCTCCAGCAGTACGGCCTCCGCGAAGGTCCCCTCGACGGTCAGCAGCGGCGAGCCGGGGAAGTACACCTCGCCCTCGCGGTAGCCGGTCACCGATCCGGTGAAGCGGTAGTCGGCGAGGAAGTCGAGGGTCGTGGCATCCACCACCCTCGCATCCCGCAGGTAGCGCAGCTCATCGTCGCCGAAGCGGAAGTCGCGGATGGCCCCGAGCAGCCGGCCGGTGCCCGCGACGACACCGAAGCGGCGCCCGCCGGAGAGCCGGCGCCCGAACACCTCGAACACGCAGCGGCGCGAGGCCGTACCGTCGCGGAGGGCCGCGTCCAGCATCGTGAGTTCATAGCGGTCGGTGAGCAGAGCAGTGCTGCGCGTCATCGCGCCAGCCTATTCCGGCGCCCCCGCCGTTGCCGCGCCCGCCGCGCATGCACGCGCCCGGGTCGCCCTCGCCGGTGCACGACTTCGACGTTTCCGCGCGTCTCCGCCGGATGTCCGCGTGAACCGTCGCTCCCGCAGGAGTCCTACGGGGGACAGCCCGGCGCGGTGCACCCGCACGACCTGCTCGACTCCTGCCCGCCCGGTAGGCTGGCACCCTATGGACGACGCGCCGATCGGGATCTTCGACTCGGGTGTCGGCGGTCTCACCGTCGCCCGGGCCGTGTCGGCGCAGCTGCCGCGCGAGTCGATCCTCTACATCGGCGACACCGCCCGATCGCCCTACGGCCCGAAGCCGATCGCCGATGTCCGCCGGTACGCCCTCGAGGTGCTCGACACCCTCGTCGAGCAGGGCGTGAAGATGCTGGTGATCGCCTGCAACACCGCCTCGGCGGCGATGCTCCGCGACGCGCGGGAGCGCTACGACGTCCCCGTGGTCGAGGTCATCGGCCCCGCCGTGCGCACCGCCATGTCGACCACCCGAAACGGCCGGATCGGCGTCATCGGCACGGTCGGAACCATCGGCTCCCGCGCCTACCAGGACATGCTCGAGGTCAACGAGCGCCTGACGGTGTTCGCCGAGGCCTGCCCGCGCTTCGTCGAGTTCGTCGAGGCGGGCGTCACCGACTCGCCCGAGGTGCTCGCCACCGCCGAGCAGTATCTCGCCCCGCTGAGGCACGCCGGCGTCGACACCCTCGTGCTCGGTTGCACGCACTACCCGTTCCTCGAGGGGGCGATCAGCTACGTGATGGGCCCCGACGTCAGCCTCGTCTCCAGCGACAGCGAGACCGCGAAAGACGTCTTCCGCCAGCTCGTCTCGCGAGACCTCCTGGCGAGTCCGGATGCCACTCCCCGCCACCGCTACGAAGCCACCGGCTCGTCCGCCGACGACTTCCTTCGCCTGGCGCACCGCCTCATGGGCCGCGAGGTGCGCGAGGTGCAGCTCGTGCAGACCGGCGCCATCGACCTGCCGCGCTGAGGCGTGGCATCCCCGTTCCCGTTCCTCTGGAGGATCCATGACCCGCAAAGACGGCCGCACCGCCGATCAGCTCCGCCCCGTGACCATCGAGCGCGGGTGGTCGGCGCACGCCGAGGGCTCGGCGCTCATTACGTTCGGCGGCACGAAGGTGTTGTGCACCGCGTCGTTCACCAATGGCGTGCCGCGGTGGCTGAGCGGCAAGGGCAAGGGCTGGGTCACCGCCGAGTACGCGATGCTGCCGCGCGCGACGAACAGCCGCAACGACCGCGAGAGCATCAAGGGCAAGGTCGGTGGGCGCACGCACGAGATCTCGCGCCTGATCGGGCGGGCGCTGCGCGCCGTCGTCGACACGAAGGCGTTGGGTGAGAACACCATCGTGATCGACTGCGACGTGCTGCAGGCCGACGGCGGCACGCGCACCGCGGCCATCACCGGTGCCTACGTCGCCCTCGCGGATGCCATCGCCTGGGGACGCGAGAAGAAGTTCATCGGCCAGCGCTCCGAGGTGCTGCGCGACTCGGTCGCCGCGGTGTCTGTGGGCATCGTCGACGGCGAGCCGCTACTCGACCTGGCCTACGTCGAAGACGTTCGGGCTGAAACCGACATGAACGTCGTCGTGACCGGCCGCGGCCTGTTCGTCGAGGTGCAGGGCACCGCCGAGGGTGCACCGTTCGACAAAGCGGAGCTCGACCGTCTGCTCGAACTGGGCGTGAACGGGTGCGCCGAGCTGCGCGGCATCCAGACCGCGGCGCTCGAGGGCTGAGATGGCACGCGTCGTCCTCGCCACGCACAACCCGCACAAGGTCGAGGAGTTCCAGGCGATCGTGGCCGAGGTGCGCCCCGACCTCGAGGTCGTCGGCTACGACGGACCCGAGCCGGTCGAAGACGGCGTGACCTTCGCCGAGAACGCCCTGATCAAGGCGCGCGCGGCCGCGGCCCACACGGGGCTGCCCGCCCTCGCCGACGACTCCGGCGTCGCTGTCGACGTGCTGGGCGGTTCGCCCGGTGTGTTCTCGGCGTACTGGGCGGGGCACAAGAAAGACGCCACCGCCAACCTCGAGCTGCTGCTCGACCAGCTGTCCGACGTCGCCGACCCTCACCGCACGGCCCAGTTCGTGTCGGTGATCGCGCTGGTGGATCCGCGCGGCGCCGAGGAGACGGTCGAGGGCCGGTGGCCCGGTCGCCTGGCGATGAAACCCGCCGGACCGGGTGGTTTCGGGTATGACCCAATCTTCGTGCCCGACGGTCAGCTCGCGGGCGTGGAGCGCACTGTCGGCGAGTGGACGGCGGCCGAGAAGAACGCGCACTCGCACCGCGCCCGGGCATTCGTTCAGCTGGCGCCCCTTCTCGCGTCACTCTGAGCGTGTAGACCGGATCGATGACCGTGCTGCCTTCGGTGTCGATCGTCGTCCCCGCCTTCAACGAGGAGACGGTGATCACCCAGTGCCTCGAGGCCATCGTTCGTCAGACGGTTGCCCCCGTCGAGGTCCTCGTCGTCGACAATCGGTCGACCGACGCCACCCGAACGGTCGTCGAGCGGTTCATCGCGCGGCATCCGGACGCCGGCATCCGGCTGCTCCGTCAGGATGACAGGCAGGGACTCGTCCCGACCCGAAACCTCGGAATGGATGCCGCGATCGGCGATGTGCTCGGCCGGATCGACGCCGACACGGCCCTGAAACCCGACTGGGTGGCCCAGGTGTCACAGGTGTTCGCGTCGGGCGAGGTCGACGCGGCCTCGGGTCCGGTGGAGTACTACGACCTCCCGTTGCGTGCGATCGGCCAGCAGGTCGACGATGCCTTCCGCCGCCTCCAGGTGCGGCTCGCGGGCGACTTCGTCTTCCTCTTCGGCAGCAACATGGCCCTGCGCGCGGATGCCTGGCGAGACGTACGCGAATTCCTCTGCGACGACGAAGACGACGTCATGCACGAGGACCTCGACATCGCCGTCCACCTCGCGCTGGGCGGCCGACGCATCGTCTACTCCTCTCAGATGGTCGCGGCGATCGGTGCACGGCGCCTCGACGACCGTCCGCGCGACTTCCGTCGTTACATCGACCGCTTCGAGAACACCTACTCGGCGCACGACATCCGCGACGTACGCCTGCGCGCACCGATGGCGGTGTTCCTGAGCGTCTATCCGGCACTGCACATGCACCGGCGGGTGCAAGCGCAGCTTCGGGCTCTGCGCAGCTGAGGCGGCTCCGAGCGCCCTGCGGTGCGGGAGTCGTGAGTCGTCGCCGCTTTCGTCGGGAGCGCTCGCGCGCTCATGATCGCAAGACGTCAGGGCGTGGCGGCACGGCCGGGCTCATCGTCCGCCCCGGGCTGCTCGTCCATCACGCCCGGTCGCAGCCGAAGCAGCAGGACGAAGTACACGCCGCCCACGACGACGAGCCCGAGGACGATGAGCACGGGAACCAGGGCATCGCCGGGGGTGACGAGGGCGAGCAGGGCGAAGGCGATCCACACCAGCGCCGCGCCGGCGACGGGGACCTCAGCGCGCCCGAGACTGAAGCCGCCCGCGCGGCGCTCGAGCCGACGGCGTACGACCAGGTAGAGCACGACGACGCCCGCGTAGATGAGGGCGGGGAGGATGGTGCTCCCGATGATCAGCTGCAGGAGCGCCTCTCCGGGCAGGACGAGCATCAGCACGCACCCGATGGCGACGATGAGCAGGGTGGCGAACACCGGCGTGCGGGTGCGCGCGTCGACGCGACCGATGAGGCGCGAGGCGGGGAAGCGGCCGTCGCGGGCCATGGCGAAGGCCTGTCGGGCGGCGGCGGCCAGCACCACGGTTCCGGCACCGAACATCGAGAAGGCGATGCCCGCGAGCAGGATCAGCTCCCAGACGGGTCCGAGCTGTCCGCGGATGATCGCGGCGACGGGGGAGGGGTCGCTCGTGACGGCGGCCACGTCTTGGATCGACACCGTCAGCGTCAGCAGGAACGCGAATCCGGCGACCGCCGCCGCGACGACGGATCCGACGATCGCGCGCGGAACCGCTCGGTAGGGATCTTTCGCCTCTTCGGCGAGGTTGGCCGCGGAATCGAAGCCGACGAGGGTGGTGAGCCCCATCAGCATGCCCGCCATCAGCCCGCCGCCCAGGGCGAAGTACTGCGGATCCGCCTCGGCGACACCGCGCGAGACGAGGTTCTGCGGCTGCACGGTGCCGGTGGCGAGGGCGACGACGAGGAGCACCACCACGAGCACCGCGACGATCGCCAGCTCGACGGCCACCGCCGCCGATGTGACCATGCCGAGCAGGCGCGTGGAGACGATGACGAGGATCGCCTGAACGGCCAGGATGACGAGTGTCAGCCAGCGCGCGACGTCCTCGTCGGCGCCCATTCCCAGCAGCGGCATGATCGCTTGACCGGCGAGCGCGTTGGCGATGGCGACCACCGCGATGGCGAGGAACCAGAACGACAACCAGCCGAAGAACCACCCCACGCGGGGTGAGGCGAGCCGGGAGGCCCATTGGTACGACGAGCCGCTGAGGGCGATGCGCGCCGCGAACTGCGCGACGACGAGTGCGACCAGCGTCTGGCCGGCACCGACCACCACCCAGAGCCACACACCCACCGGTCCCGAGGTCTGCAGCATCTCGCCGTAGGTCGCGAACACGCCGACCACGACCGAGATGAAGGCGAACGAGATCGCGAAGACCTGGAACCCGCCCAGGGAGCGCGTCAGTGGCGGGCGCGTGGCGGTGGTCTCATCCATCGGAATCCCTCGTTCGGGCCGTCGGCAGCCCTTCCCCGAAGGTGGCAGGCGCGGTCCGTCCTCACAAGGTCCTCTAGCGGTCGTGTCCGCAAACGGACGCCCCCGAGTCGGCGATGCCCGTGAGTGACAGCGGTTCTCGTTCCCGACTTATCGTCAGACCCGTCCAATGTTCTAGAAAATGGACGATCCCTCAGGGGCCTTCAGCGTAGCCCGTGGCCACGGCAGTGGACACGAATTGGACACGGACGGCTCTCGATGACGTGTCGAGGACGTGGCAGAGCGGCGCTCGGTAGCCTGGGGCCGTGGAAACGGTGGCGCTGGAAAGACTGGGACGGTTCGAGCGGGAGTACGAGAACACGCCGGTCGATCCGACATACCTCGACATCTATCGGCGTGAGGAGATTCTTCCCAACGCCTTCGCGTTCATCCACGCGGGGCTCGACGCCGAGTTCAAGTGGATGAACGTGAAGGCCAGGGGAGGACACGGTGGCCACTTCAACGCGGACAACTCGCGCAATCTCCTCGACCTCATCGACCGCATTCGAGAAGTTCGGACCGCGCTCGATAAGGCGGGTCTGGGGTTAGTCATCAATCCGGAGTACGAGCGGGTCCTCGATGGGGCTGCGAAATGGCTTAGCAGCAGCGGGGGAAGCGCAATCCCCGAAGGCTTTACCCCCATAGAGGTGGAGAGCTATGCGCCGGTCTTCCAGCTTCACGATCATGCAGTCAAGCTCGATGACTCCCGCACAGCGAAGCTCACGCAGGTTGGAGAAGGTGCCTTTGCGCTGGTGCATCGCTTCACCGATCCCAACTACGGCTTGACCTTCGCGCGAAAGCGTCTGAAGCCCGGGTCGGACCAACGCGAGAAGGAGCGGTTTCGCCGTGAGTTTGACCTGATGAAGGACCTTCAATTCCCGTACGTCCTGGAGGTGTACCGGTTTGACGAGTCCGACTGGTCCTACACGATGGAGTACTGCGACGCTTCACTGGAGGCTTTCGTCGCCGAGAAGAACAATCAACAAGCGTTCGGGTTCCTGACTCGAAAGCGCATCGCGCTGCAGTTCTTGTACGGCCTCAACTTCATCCACTCGCGGAGGCATCTTCATCGCGACATCAGCACGCGCAATGTGTTGCTGCGCACATTCGGGGGCTCGGCGGTTCTGGTGAAGCTCTCTGACTTCGGCCTGGCGAAGCAACGGGGGTCAGACTTCACCGTTACCGAAACGGAGATGAAGGGCACCAAGATCGACCCCGCCTTGGGGTCGTTCAAAGAGTTCGCGGCGGTCAATGACATCTACGCTGCGGGCTTCGTCCTGCTCTACATCTTCACCGGACGTAAATCTGTGACGAAAGGCATCGACCCCCGGGTGGAGCGCATTGTCCAGAGGTGCATCCATTCGCAGCCCGAACAGCGGTACCAGTCAGTGAAAGAGTTGCTGGCCGACGTGGAGGCGCTTGATGCTCCGCAACCCGAAGCTCAACGGTCGTCTGCTGAGCGCCCCCGCCCTGCTGCGATGCCTCAGGCGGTTCAGGACATGTTTGGGCTCATCGATCAGGCTGGCAGGAAGGAGACCCCTGCCTAGCCAATGAGACCGCGGCCCTCCGGGGGCGGCTGGAGACCTGACAGAGCGGGTCTGGCCGTCAGTGAGTACCGATCTTGTGCCATGAGACGTTTCCGACCGTCATCCCAGCGTCGAAGACCACCTCAGCCACATTCAAGATGTCTGCGGTTGAGGCCTCGGAGATCGAGCCGAGCTTTCTGTTGCGCACGCTGAGCATGCCCTCTGAGAGGTGGCCTCCGATGGCTCCGTGGAGGACGCCGTTCCGTTCCTGAAGAGCGGTCGCCGCCTTTTCCAATACCTCCAGTGCGGCTGTGTCCTCGGTCGCCTCCAGCTTCACGAGAGCCTTGCACCGCTGGATCATGGCCATTGCCGTGAGGTCCCTAGTCATGACCCGACCGCGCTCGTAATGGGCGAGCCCGAACAGTAACTCGATGAGCGCGGTCTCGATCTGCTGCTCCAACAACGCGGCCCAGTACGCGACGAGTCCCAAGGCCTGCTGAGCATCGTCCGAGAGGACGGTCGATTCGACGTACCAGATCGTCGTCAAGCCGTCGTCGTCGTGCCACTGCACCTGGCCGTCCACAACCTCGCGTCGCTTCATCATGCGCCGATTGTGGCACTCCGGCGGGATCCCGACCGAAGCCCGAACCGCCTGAGATGTCGGAGGTGTGACCTAGCGTCCGGGGTGTGCCTTCCCGACGCCTCAGCCCCAGGACCAGGCTCGATGTGAGCCTGTCCGCGACGATTACGCGGAATCTTTTCGTGCGAGATCCAGCGCCGGTGATCGCCCAGCTGCGCGCGCTCGCCGTGGAGGAAGACGAGCTTCTGGCCCAGGTGGCCGGCACGTGCTCCGGCTACTACGAGGGCAAGCATCATATGGCTTTGTGCGACGCGCTCGCCGCCGAGATCGAGGGCGCGGCCCCGTGGGTCGAGGTCGGTCGAGAACGTCGTTCACGGGGCGTCCACGGTGCTCCGCGCACATAGCTGTTCTTCTACCTCGGCCCGCCACACATCGACCCCGGCCCGGTCGTAACGTCCCCTTGCGTCGGGGAGGGGTCCGACCCCGGACTCTGACCATTCGCGCACGGTTCGTGCGGAGACGCCCAGTCGGCGCGCCGCTGCTCGGGCTGAAAGGGTCGGCGAGTTCTTCATGGACGAAAGCATCGGGCCAAGCTGCACGCCGTAACCGAGATTGACGATTGGAGTCACCCAACCAGGCACTGGGTTTCACCCGAAGCGGTGGTTCCATGCTCCACTAAGCACCTGCCGCAATCGCGCTCCCCAGACAACCCTTAGTGGTTTCCGCTCTCGCGGTCCCATTCGAGGGAGCGCCACTGCAGATAGGTGCAGAGGTTCTGTGCCACGACGAGTTCCGCGGCCAGGCTCGCCAGCTGGTGTGGGCTCAGGGTCTGGTCAGTTTCCCACCCCGTCAGTGTCGCTTCCCAGTACGGGTTGTCGTAGCTGCGGGGCTGCAGGGAGACGCTTGCGGGCACATTCGCGAGACGCATGATGACGAGTCCCGTGTCCTGCTCGTCGTCGTCCTCTTGCGACGCGACACTCACGGTTCCGGCGTACAGATGTCCCTCTTGCTTGAACGCATCGACCCACGCTTGGAGCCGGTCCTGACTGCGACGGGGAGGCGAGTTGTCCAGGTCGTTCACCTGCTCAGTCTTGCACCCCAAGGTGCGGCACCTCAGGCGGGCCGTTCGAAGGCACCTCGCTGAAGACCATTGGCTCGACCGGCGGTCCGCTAGGCGCGCTGCCGGGGTCCGGCTCCGGGCAGACGTAGAGACCCCGGCCGGAATTCGCGTTGTAGGTCAGCGCGTGCAACCACGCCGGGTTCAGCTGCGGAGTACGCCCACCGTGATACTTGAATACCAGCGAGACATTCGGGTGAATGTAGACGGTCGTACGTCCGCCTCCCGTGCTCAGGTCGTCTTTCCACGAGAACGAGAACGACTCGCTACGCCTGACCTTCGCCAAAATGACGGCCTGAAGATGAGCTAGTATTCGGTCCTCGAAATCGACCTTGATGTCGCTGTCGTAGATGAACTTGCCCACGACGATTCCTTTCTTTCGAGGAGGACCGCGCATCGTGCTTCATGGCGAGCAAAGCTGGGGACGACATCGTGGACCTTCTCGACCTACCTTTATAACGTGCCTCACATGAGCAAGACGCACCAGCCGTTATCCAGAACCTCTCGCTGTGCCATCCACAGTTGCATCCGCCGCATGGAACGAGGAATGGCCGCCAGGACGCCGTGCGCGACGATCTGAGGGCCTTGGAGGGTTCGGGGCTCTACTTGGCGGGAGCTTTGGTGATTCGGTAGACCGTTGCGATGGACACGCCCAGGGTCGAGGCAATCTCGCGGATGCTTTCACCTGCGTCGCGGAGTGTCTGCGCCTTGCGGGCCTTCGCGGAATCGGTGACCTTCGGGCGTCCCCCTGTCCTCCCCTGCGCCTTCGCAGCGGCGAGGCCCGCCACGGTGCGCTCGGCAATGATGTTGCGTTCCATCTCCGCGAAGATCGACGCCATCTGAAGCATGGCGCGGCCCATGGGGGTGGCGCTGTTGAGGCCGTCCGAGATCGACTCGATGTTGATCCCACGCTCGGTGAGGTCGGACAACAACTGTGCGATGTGCAGGGAGCTGCGTCCGAGGCGGTCGAGGCGGTAGAGGACGATAGTCACCTCGTGTCCCGCTTCTCGTTCCGCGTAGGCGTCGGCCAGCATTGCGTCGAGGCCCGGGCGGCTGACCTTCGTGCCACTGACGCCGTGGTCGGAGTAGCGGTTGCGACGGAGTACCTTCGCGCCGTCGAGGGCGTCCAGTTGTAGCTGCTCGTCCTGCGCCGAGGTCGAGACACGGGTGTAGCCGAGGCGGATACTCTGCGAGGTCGTCATGTATATAGTATCTCATAATCTCATACATTTGCGCGACTCATTCTCGTCTGAGATCTGACGAAGGCCTCACCGCTACTCCAGACCCGGAATTGCGCGGGACCGTTCTCGCGGTCGGGGTTCTCGTCTCGGCTTCGTTTCTGAGAAGACGAACGGCCCCCGACCTCGGCTAAGAATCGGGGGCCGTCGCACCTGGGCCGTTCGCGTGACCAAGAGGCCCAGGGATCAGGCCGCACCCCCTCCCGAGGGATCTACTTCATGACGGTCTCTTCCTACGAGTGGGAGGGGGTGCGGGGTCAGGGTGCCGAACCCCGGGGGAATCCTCCGGCTCATGCCGACGCGCATGTCGCACGTCCGGACGAGAGCCCCCGGGTCGGCGGGCACGAAAGGCAGTGCCCGTCTGAGGTGGGGCCGTCGCCATGGTGGGTGAACTACTCCCACGCCCGCGAAGGAAGTCAGGCTACGACGGCCCCGTGCCCGCGCGTTCAACGCACGCGGGCGGTCTGTGTTGAGCTAGGTGGTCGAGCGGAAGTACGCCGCGCGCAGGGGGGCCTGCACGGTCGCGGGGATCGAGATCTCTTCGCCGCGGGGGCTGAGACAGTGAACACGCCCCGCGGTTAGCACGTAGGTCAGGCCGCGTGGTCCTGCGGCCAGGGTCGCATCGGCGGGGGCTCGCAGGGTGAGCGCGCCGACACGGATGGTCTTGGGACCGACTGGGATAGTGATCTTGGGGAGAATGCGGGGGTGCTCGTCGTTCACGCTGCGACCTCCTCGGCGTCGGCGGCGCGTCCCAGCAACACCGCGAGATCATGCAGCGACATCACGGCGAGGGCATCGACCGGCCCAACCTGGGGCTCGTAGCGGTTCACAACAACCACCGGGCGAAGGTCGCCAGCTTCGCGCGCGTGACTCCGGGCGGCGGCGAGGTTGAATCCCGCCTTTGTGAGGTTCTGCGCGGAGACGGTGATCCAGGCGTGACGGTTCACCAGATCCGGCCCGGGGGCGTCGAGGTCGGCGGCATCCACGGGAAGATTCTCGAAGTCGAGGATGCGTAGGACGAGAGACTGAAACACTTTACGCGCGGAGCGCTCGGGACGGTCCACGGGTCAGTCCGCCGTGCTGCGATAAACCGCGCGGGGCTGCTGCGCACGACGGTGCAGGTCTTCGGCCTGGCGGCGCTCTGCGGCGCGGTCACGGTACTGCGTGGTCTTCGCCTGGGGTGCGGCCCCAAAACGCTCCGAGATCGCCTTGTAGCGCTCCGCGCGCTCGACGGGATCGATGGTGTCGGCGGCAACGGCGCGGGCCTGATCGCGTTCGAGAATCCAGATTGCGTCGCCCCGCTGCGACCATCGCTCCACGTCGAGCGTGCCCCGGTGCCAGCGCTGCTCACCCCATCGGCGGATCTGCTCGGTGGGGTCGTCCACGAGGGCGAGAACGTCGGCGCGGTGCTCCAGGGTCGCGGCGGTCACCTCGATTCGGTCGCCGCGCGTATAGGTGCGGCTCAGGTCAACCAGAGGCTTGCCGAAGTTCTGCGTGCTCCCGGAGGTGAGGCACGTGATGACCTCACCGACTTCCCACGCGGAGCCCTGCTCGGGGGTGTCGTCGGACAGGAGGTCGTCGAAGTCGTCGAGGTCGGCGGTGTCGGGAGTGCTCATGATGATGTTCTCCAGGTGCTCAGTCGGGGGAGGCGTTCGTGCGGGGCGGGCGGGTCAGGGCGTCGATCTGGGGCTCGTACGAGGCCGCGATGTCGCTCGTGCTCAGGTGGTGCGGCGCGGTCTGGCGGGCGAGGTCGCGGCGGAGGGGGCCATGGTCCAGGTCGCCGGTCACGTCTCGGCCCCCTCAGGCAGGAGCAATGCGAAGTGGTCGAGGTCCTGGCGGATCTGGCCGAGGAGGCGCGATGCGAACTTTTCGCGCTCGGTGGGCGTGCCGGTGTCCATGAGGTCGTGAAAGGCGAGGAGGTGCGCGGAAGAACTCAGCCACTCGGCTCGCACGTACAGCTGCTCGTAGGCGCTCACCGCCTCACGCGCCCCAAGGCGACGACGGAAGTCGTCTTCGCGCGCACCCATGGTGCCTCGGTCGTCCGGCTTCAGAAACGGTGTCTCGTTCAGGTGGTCCGCCAGGGCGCGGGCGATACCCGGGGTGGGAACTGCTACCGACAGGACGCCCCCCATGTGGTGGTCGCGCAGGGTGCGGAGGAGGTCGCGGGCGATGCGCTCGGCTTCTGCCTTGTCGTAGTTGTCGGTCATGACTGCTCCTCGGTGTCGTCGGCGCGGAGAATGGCCGCGATGTCCAGGAGGCCGCGGGCCTCGGCATGGTCAGCCATTTCGGGGATGAGGTCGGGATGAGTTTCGAGAAGGTCCTCGACGGCCTTTGAGAGGCGATACGCCTTGCGTCGGGCGTCCTTCGCTGCGGCGATGTCCGCGGTGAGCGCGTCGGCGTCCAGGCCCAGGTCGCGGAGGGTGCCGACCGCCCGCAAGGCGGTGTCGGACACCTGAGCGCCGAGACGGTTGTTCCCTCGGGAGTACTCGTGTGCTGCGGCGGCGCGGGCCAGCTGAAGCAGAGTGACGGTTGAGTCAATGAGACCCAGTGCGGCGGTGTCGGGGTCGATCACAATGAGGCGTGCGGCTTCGTGACCGGCCCGACGATGACGCCCCAAGGCATCCACCGAGACGTTGTAGCGACGTGCCAGTGAGGTGGCGGATTCGCCCTCAGCCAGCGCGACGCGGAGCGCTTCGGCGTGCGGCGAGGCGCAGATGGTGCAGACTCGCTCGCCGTTTGCCCTCGTCTGAATGGTCCTCATGCAATGTCATATCGGCCCCTCGGCCCTCGAAGTGCGCAATCTGCGGAAAATTCTTGTCATCGCCGCTCATCGGCATGGGTCTGCACGCTGTGACAGCTAAATCATTAGCACGTATGACGGCCATGGCCGAGATCCGGGGTCAGGGCCGCTGCTGCGCTCGCCGCATCTCGGCGCGCATCCGCTAGGAACTGTCCTTAGAGTCCGATGACGGCGAGCATGTCGCTGGCGTGGTCGTATGCGTTCTGTTCGCGCTCAGCCCTGATATCCAGTAGGACTTGCTCCAGGTACTGGATGGGTTTACCTGTTGCAATTGACACGATTGGGTTGTTGGCACGAACGGAGTTAGCTGCAACGGGTTCGGGCTTATTAGCACGAACGGAATTAGCGCGTTCGGCGTCGATGTCGGCCATAACCGAATCCAGGAAGTCGGGCTCAGCCTGCATACGTGCACGTTCGGCGCGGAGCCGCCCGATGGTGGCCGGTGAGCATCCGAGCCGTTCGGCCTGCTCGGTTTTGCTCAGGTGCTCTAGGCCGTCAAGGTCTTCCGGCTTGTGCACGGGTGGGCGCTTGCCTCGTGCACCCTTCTTGTGGCCGGACGCCTTCCCGCCGTTGCGTGCGCGCTGCACGCGCCTGTCGTACTCGGCGGGGTCGTAGGCGGAGAGGGCGAAGACGGCGGCATCCTGCGCCTTGGCGGCGTAGTCCGCGTCCGTGCAGTGCGCCAGGGCCTTCTGATGGGTCTCCATGATCCAGGCCTCCAGCTCGTCAACAGTGGGCCAGGACTGACCAGCTGCGTCGAAGTCACGGATGCGGCGGAGGGCGTTTCGCCCCATCCAGCGGATGACGTGAGTGCTGTGGTTCCAGTAGCTCTTGGCGTGACCGGAGGAGTTCTCTCGACGGTGCAGAGCGATGCGGGGCTGTGGGTAGGGGTAGAGCTTCATGACCGGTCCAAAGGTCTCATCTTGTGAGCTACCCCCTCACCGACGATGAATCGGGAGGCGACCAGTCCGAGCACTACTCGAACGATTCCGCGTGATCTGGAATCAAGCTGTCGTGTAGAGATTATCCCACGAGAGGGGGTAGTCAAGTAAGAGCAGAGGTGTGTTGGAGTTCATGACCATCTTCCCCTGGAAGATAGGTTCATTTGATACACCTACACCTAGTTGGTCTGATACACCTACGCCTAGCTCATCTGATACGGGCTGAAACACACGCATTTAGCTGCAACATGAGCCAGTGCTAGTTCACTTGATACAGGCAATTCCCTGTGCCCCCGTCCGATAACCGGTAACGTAGAACTCGAATCCGGTCCAACGTGTTCATGAAGGCCCCCACTGTGCGAGATCCAGTGGGGGCCTTCGTCATGAGGTGGGCTCAGGGGCGCATGGGCCGGTCCAGCTTGTCAACGAACGCCAGCCGCTCCTCCCTGTCCATGATGAAGGGGTATCGGGCGAGGGTGGATGCCAGCTCCAGGCGCTGCTCATCGTCGAGGTTGATCTCGATCACCTGCCGGTGGAGGGCGCTGTCGATCTCGAAGCGGAGGCCCCACTTGCTGACCCGAAGGCGGGTCCGGGACTGCCCTTCGTCGTGGCGCTGCGTGTCGGTCAACTCTCCGGTGTCGATCACCACGACGCCCTCCTGCCAGTTGCGGCGGGTCTCCAGGACGATGCTGAGGTGGTCCTTCATGGGTCACTCCTTCTCTGCTCGGCGCTTCCGAGCTGGGAGACGGTTCCACGCCTTCACGATGTCCACGAGGTAGTGACTGTCAACGCGCACGGCCTCAATGAACTCCTGCTCCAGGGCGTCTAGCCTGCGGTTGGGCAGCCGGTGACGCTCAGCCTTCGCGCGCTGAACCTTGCAGGGCGTGCACCGGCACCCCTTGCGCCGGTAGGCCACGCTGCACGCCAGGCCAGTGGTGGGGCAACGGTCGCTCATGTCCTGGCCCATCTGGGCGCAACTGCGTTGGCAGCGTGCATCGCTCCGCGTTCGTCCGAGGAGTGTTGGTAGCCCATGGCCACCCGCTCGCTCTTATGTCCGGCGTGTCGCATGATGTCGGCAAGCGTGACGCCAGGCAGCTGTCCGTATTTGGTCAGCGCAACGTGGCGGCAATCGTGGAGGTGCATCTGGTCGAGCCCCGCGGCGGCGCGAATGGGTCGGAAGATGCGTTCGGCGCTGTCGATGCTCAGGCGCGTACCCCGCGTGTTTCGGAAGATGGGGCCTTCCGGTCCCGTCGTGATGTACCACGTTTGCAGGATCTCTTGGACCCACAGGGGCAGCGCGATGGACCGGGTGTCGTACTCGCCGCTCTTCGTGCCGTCCAGAAGGCCCAGGGGCGTCAGGTGACGCACAACGTGCACGCGGCGGTCCAACAGTTCGACGTGCTCCCAGTCGAGCGCCAGAAGCTCACCGATGCGCAGGGCGGTGCCAGCGAGCACCTGGAGGATCACGAGCATCTGAGGATCGGCGGTCGCGGCCAGGATCTTGTCTACGTCCTCGTCTGTGAAGGTGGGGCGCTTACGGTGAGCGGGTCGGGATGCGCCCTTCACGCGGCAGGGGTTCCGCTGGATCAGCTCATCATCCAGGGCCACCTCGAAGACGCTGTGTAGGAGCCAGTACATGTTGGAGCGGTGGGCCGGAGTGCCGGAGCGGGAGTTCCACCAGGCGCGTACGTCGGCCACGGTGATGTCCTGCACGTACCGGTGCCCGAACGTCTCATTCAAGGTGCGTAGGTGATTCAGCCGCTGGCGATACACCACGGGCCGATACCCGTAGGGCTCCCCGGGGCGGCGAGTGTGAAGCCACGACTCCGCAAACAGGTCGAAGCGCTTGCGCGGGTTCTCCCGGGCCTCCTTGGCTGCGGCCTTGGCTGTGAGCTTCGCCTGGTGCTCCACGTGGAGCTGGCCCAGCAGGGCCTTCGCGGCCAACTCAACCTTGCGGGGCGTGGTGTCAGTGACGCTGTGTCGCGCACCGTCCGGGCCGGTGATCCGGATTCGATAGTTCCCGCTCGGCAAGAGCTGTGGCTTGTTCATGTAGTGCTCCTCTCAGGGTGTTCTACGCACCTGAGGGGGTGATCGACCAACCGTCATCGAAAGGGGCAACTGGACACGACCGGTCACGCTGAGCCGTTCTCCCGCATGATTTCGCGAACCATGCGAGCGGTTCTCATTCCCGACTGCCGCGGAAACACGCGCGGTGTCGGGGGTCGGACCTAGCCTGGACGCATGCACGATCACGCGCCCGCCGCCGGCGTCCGCGATGCCGGTAACTCGCGCCTGCTCGCGACCGCCCTCGCCCTGACCGCGACGGTGATGGTCGTGCAGATCGTCGGTGCGATCCTGTCGGGTTCCCTCGCGCTCCTCGCCGACGCCGCGCACATGTTCACCGACGCGGCGGCCCTCGTGGTCGCCCTCGTCGCCACCTCGATCGCCGCACGCCCCGCCGACGACCGCCGCACGTACGGTTACCAGCGCGCCGAGGTGCTCGGGGCACTGGTCAACGGCGTCATCCTGATCGTGCTGTGCGCGTGGGTGGGGTTCGAGGCGGTGCAGCGGCTGCTCGCACCGGCCGAGGCAGAGGTTCAGGGCGGGCTGATGCTCGTGGTCGCCGCCGTCGGCATGGTCGCGAACGCCGTGTCGATGTGGCTCCTCGGTCGCGCGCAGAAGCGCAGCATCAACGTGCGCGGTGCGTACCTCGAGGTGCTGGGCGACCTCATCGGGTCGGTGGCGGTCATCGTCGCCGCGATCGTCATCTTGACGACCGGGTTCGTGCAGGCGGATGCCATCGCCTCGCTGTTCATCGCGGTGCTCATCGTGCCGCGGGCCATCGGGCTGCTGCGCGAGGTCGTGGTCGTCCTGACCGAATCGGCGCCCGTCGGGGTGCACGTGGCCGAGATCCGCGACCACCTGCGCGGAGCCGACGGCGTGGTCGACGTGCACGACGTTCACGTGTGGCAGCTCACACGCGGAGCGCCCGTGTTCAGCGCCCACGTCATCGTCGAGGACGCCGCGCTGAGCGACGGTCGTTCGGCGGCGATCCTCGCGTCGTTGCAGACGTGTCTGGCCGACCACTTCGACGTGGAGCACTCGACCTTCCAGCTCGAACCCGCCGGCCACGTCGAGCACGACTCGCGGCACGCCTAGCCCCGGAGTCGATCGCCGCGCCCGGTGGCTCCGACAGCCCTGCGGACCGGTAGGGTTCAGCCCTCCCGCACCACCTCGTCCGGAGTTTTGTCGAGCCGCAGCCCTCGCCAGCGCGCTTGACGCAGGATGCCGCGGGGGGTGAACTCCGCGAACTCCACCTCGCCGACGAGGTCGGGCCGCACCCACAGCGCGTCTCGGGCGTCGGCTGCGGGCACCCCGACGAATGGGTCGGTGTCGGTGCGCCGGGGCTCGAGCAGGGCAGTGAGACGGGCGAGGGTCTGCTCGCCGAAGCCCGAGCCCACGCGCCCGGCGTACTGCAGCCCGTCGGGCGACGGCACCCCGACCAGCAGCGACCCGATGGTGTCCGCGCGGTTCCCCTTGCCGGGGCGGATGCCGCCGATCACGACCTCTTGCGTGCGCGAGTGCTTGACCTTCAGCCACTGCTCCGAGCGCGTTGCACGCCGGTACGCCGATGCGGGGTCTTTGACGACGACGCCTTCGAGCCCGAACCGGCCGCTGGTGGCGACCGCGGCGTCCACGTCGTCGAAGACGGGCGGCACCACCACCGGGGTGCCGGCTTGCGCGGCGAGGGTCTCGAGCAGCGAACGTCGCTCGGACAGGGGAAGGGATGCCACGTCGCGCCCATCGATCGACAACACGTCGAAGAGGTAGAGCTGCACCGGCGTGCGCTTCGCCTCGTGGGAGATCTCGCGCGGTTGGGCGAGGTTCATGCGCTTCTGCAGGAGGGGGAAGCTGGGGCGCCCCTGGGAGTCGAGCGCGACGATCTCGCCGTCGACGACCGCACGTCGCGGCCCGAGGCCCAGGTCGACACCGGTCAGTTCGGGATAGGTCTGGGTCAGGTCGTTGCCGTTGCGGGAGCGCAGCCGCAGGCGCTCCCCGTCCCAGATGCCCAACCCCCGGATGCCGTCCCACTTCATCTCCACCCACGGAGCGCCCCATCTCGAGGCCGCGGCGCGGGCGAGACCCGCGGTCGCGGCTGTGGCGAGCATGGGCCGCAGGTCGGCCACGGTGGGCGCGGTGTCAGGCGCTCTTGTCGCGGACTCGTCCGAAGCCCGTATCGGGGTCGATGCGTCGTCGGGTGCCGCGTGGCGTGGGCGACCGGCCGTGGTGCCGTGATCCAGAGCCACCACCGGCGCCCCGTCGCCCTGTGGTCGGCCCGCGGCATCCGTCTTCATGCGATGCAGCAGCCACTGCGACTTCTCGCCCCGCCCCTCGGTGCGGATCAGGGCGAGTCGCACCCGTCCGAGCGGGCCGTCGTCGCGCCCGGTGAGCGTGGCGATCACCTCGTCGTCACGCCACTTCTCGAGCTCGTATGTGCCGGTGTCCCACACCGTCATGACACCCGCGCCGTACTCGCCGCGGGGGATCTCGCCGGCGAAGTCGAGATACTTCATGGGGTGATCCTCGGTCATCACGGCGAGACTGTTCTTCGCCGTGGTCGGCGGTATGCCGCGGGGGACCGCCCAGCTCACCAGCACGCCGTCGTGTTCGAGCCGCAGATCCCAGTGCAGGCGGCTCGCGTGGTGTTCCTGGACGACGAACCGGGGGAGCCCTTCGGGGGCGGGGTCGCCGTGCGGCGCGTCGGGGACGGGCTCGGGCGTCTTGCCCGCGGTGCGCTTCGAGAGGTACGCGCGCAGCGGGCCCGCGTCGCGCTCGAGGGGCGCCAGCGGATCTCCGGTGCGATCGAGGACCTCGCTGAAGAGCAGATGGCTGAGCCCGGGATCTTCGAGCTCCTCCCAGGTGCGGGGCGCGGCGACGGTCGGGTGCGAGCGTCCCCGCAGGGAGTAGGGCGCGATCGTCGTCTTGGACCCGTTGTTCTGGCTCCAGTCGATGAAGACCTTGCCGGGTCGAGCGGCCTTCGACATCTGGCTGACCACCAAGTCGGGATGGTCGGATTCGATCGCCCGGGCGAGTTCCTTCGCGATCGCGCTGGCCGCGTCGCTCGATTGGCGACCGTCGAGGTGGGCGTACAGGTGGATCCCCTTGCTGCCGCTCGTGACCGGCAAGGGGTCGAGCCCGATGTCCCGCAGGATCGCGCGGGCCCACCGGGCGACCTCGGCGCACTCGGCGAGACCGACGCCGGGACCGGGATCGAGGTCGAGCACGAGACGGTCGGGGTTCTGACGCTCGCCGTCGGGCGAGAACCGCCACTGCGGCACGTGCAGCTCGAGGCTCGCGACCTGCGCGAGGTAGACGAGTGTCGGCAGGTCGTCCACGAGCGGATAGTCCTTGGCGCCGGACGAGTGATCGATGGGGAACCGACGCACCCACGCGGGCGCTCCGGGTTCGAGGGCCTTCGCGAAGAACGGCTCGCCCGGGTCGGAGTCGGTGCCGACCCCGTCAGGCCAGCGCTTTCGGGTGACCGGGCGTTCGGCGACGTGGGGGAGCAAACGCTGTGCGATGCGCGAGTAGTAGTCGATGACCTCGCCCTTGGTGGTCCCCGTCTCGGGGTAGAGCACCTTGTCGAGATTCGACAGGCGCAACCGGCGCCCGCCGATCCGCACCGTCTGCTCCACCATCGCCCCAGCGTAGGGCGGGAACGGCTCCGGATGCCGAGGGGGTTGCGGGACCGAGGCTCCCGCCGAGGGTCCGAGCCGCATCGGGCCGCCCGGACGAGGTCGCCGGGCGCGCGACGTCACCCGGCGTACCGGATCAGCGTCGAGCGACCTGGAGATGCAGTCGTTCGAGCTCAGCGGCGAAGGCTTCGAAGGGACCACGCGAGGTGAGACCCGGTGCGACGTCGTGGATGGCGAGGGGCCGGATCGGCGCGGGGGCCGCGCCCCACGAGGCGCGCCACCGCGTCAGCTGGGCGGTCGACCCCGCGAACACGATGGGGCCGAGTCCCGCCCACGCGTGAGCTGCGGCGCACATGGCGCAGTGCTCGCCCGAGGTGTAGACCGTCATCGCCGCACGCTCGGCCGCGGGATGGTGTGCGACCGCCCACCGCACGAGGGCGATCTCCGGATGTGCGGTCGGATCACCCTGACCGACTCGGTTGCGCTCTTCCCGGAGGATCCGCCCGTCGCCGTCGACGAGGAGCGATCCGAAGGCGTCGTCCCCGGCGTTCACCGCCTCGGTCGCCAATTCCACGCATCGCTTCAGCGCGTCGATGTCGTCCATGGGTTCCTCTCTCCGGGGGTCGTGGCACGTCGGGCGGGTCTGCCGCTCACGGGTGCAGTGTCCATCTTGTCGTCGTGATGCCCGCCTCCCGGCGGCTTGACGACCGAGCCTGTGCAGGGACCGGGACCCTCCCGTGACGCAAGGGTCTCGGCATCCCCCGTCGTTTCGGTGTTCACTGGACCCATGCGATCGATCTGGAAGGGTGCCCTGACGTTCGGCCTCGTCAACGTGCCCGTGAAGGTGTATTCGGCCACCGAGGATCACGACGTCTCCCTTCACCAGGTGCACAACAAGGACGGCGGGCGCATCCGCTACCAGCGCATCTGCGAGGTCGACGGCGAGGTCGTGCCCTACGGCGACATCGACCGCGCCTACGACGACGGCGAGCAGACGGTCGTCTTGACCAAGGACGACCTCGCGTCACTGCCCAGCGAGCGCAGCCGTGAGATCGAGGTCGTCGAGTTCGTCCCCAGCGAGCAGGTCGATCTGCTCACCCTCGACAAGGCGTACTACCTCGAGCCCGACTCGTCGTCGCCCAAGGCGTACGTGCTCCTGCGCAAGACGCTCGAGCAGACGGACCGCACCGCGATTGTGCGCTTCTCGCTGCGGCAGAAGACGCGGCTCGCCGCTCTCCGGGTGCGCGGAGACGTGCTCGTTCTGCAGACGTTGTTGTGGGCCGACGAGGTGCGCGAGGCGGCGTTCCCGGCGCTCGATGAAAGCGTGCGGATCTCGGCCAAAGAACTGGAGATGTCGGCATCCCTCGTCGACAGCTTCTCGAAGGACTTCGATCCCGAGGAGTTCACCGACGCGTATCAGGCGGAGCTGCGCACCCTCATCGACGCCAAGCTCGAACAGGGCGACGCGATCGACACGGATGCCACCTTCGGAAAGCAGGAGGAAGACGACGGCGGTGAAGTCATCGACCTGATGGAGGCGCTCCGCGCGAGCGTCGAGCGCAGCCGGGCGGCACGGGCGGGGGACGACGACAAGGCCGCCGACAAGAAGCCGGCGGCCAAGAAGAAGACGAAGGCGTCCTGAGCCTCAGCGCGCCGGGCGGTCGCCGTCTTCGAACGACTTCGGGTCGAGCGTCAGCGCCTCGGCCTCGTCGTGGGTGACGGTGTCGTGTCCGGCTGCCGCATCGCGCTTGGCGGCGGCGCGCTCGCGGAAGTAGTGGAAGACGACGAAACCGACGGTGCCGACCACCACCGTCAGGAGGATGACGTCGATGTACTCCGCGACGAACTCGCCGACGCCGGGGATCAGGCTGAGCAGGTAGCCCGCGACGGTGAGGCCGAAGCCCCACAGAAGGGCGCCGATCAGATTGTAGAGCGTGTACTTCCACTTGTTCATGTGGCCGACACCCGCGGCGATCGGCGCGAACGTGCGCACGATCGGCACGAAGCGGGCGAGGATCACGGTGAGTCCGCCGAAGCGGATGAAGAACGCGTTCGTGCGCTCGACGTTCTTGCGGCTGAACAGACCCGACTCTTTGCGCTCGAAGATCGCGGGCCCCGCCTTGTGGCCGATGAGGTAGCCGACTTCGCCACCGAGGAAGGCCGCGAGGCCGATCAGCAGTCCGGTGATCCAGACGTTGACTCCGAAGACCCCGTGAGGCGGGTGCGTGACCGGGTTCGACAGGATGCCCGCCATGATGAGCAACGTGTCGCCGGGCAGCAGGAAGCCGATCAGCAGACCGGTCTCGGCGAAGACGATCAGACACACGATGACGAGGGCCCAGGGGCCGGCGGCGTCGATGATCGTCGCGGGGTCGAGCCACGGGAGCAGTGCGGCGGTGGTGTGGATCACATCGGTCCCGTCGGGTCGGAGAGGTGGTGCGGGTGAAGCGGCCAATCGTGCGGAAGGGGGGACTTGAACCCCCACGCCCGAAGGCACAGGAACCTAAATCCTGCGTGTCTGCCGATTTCACCACTCCCGCGAGTGCGTTCAGTCTAAACGGGACGCGCCCGCGCTCGATGTGAACGAGCCGTCAAAGCGCGAGCACCTCACCCGCCACCACGGTCGCGTTCGTCCGAGTCTCGTGGATGTCGACGGACGGGCCGGTGAACGGATCGCGGTCGGCGATCGCGAGGTCGGCCGCGGCGCCCGGAGCGAGGGTGCCCGCACCGATACCGAGAAGGTCGGCCGAGCCGCGCGTGTACGCGTCGAGTGCCGCGCCGAGTGAGAGGGCGTGCGCGGCGCCGAGGGGCTCGGCATCCGCTTCTCCCGGGGGGCGACGGGTGACGGCCACGTGGATGCCGAGCCACGGGTCGAAGGTGGAGACGGGCCAGTCCGACCCCATCGCGAGCGCGGCGCCGGCATCGCGGAGGGCCGCGAACGGATAGAGATCGTCGGCGCGGTCGGCGCCGAGCAGGGGCAGGGTGACCTGACGAACGAGGGCGTTGGCGCACGCCCAGTACGGCTGGCAGTTGGCGGTGACCCCCAGCTCGGCGAAGCGGGGGACGTCGTCGGGGGCGATGAGCTCGAGGTGGGCGATGTGGTTGCGCACGCGGGCGCGGTGATCGGCCGGTACGGCGGCGAATCCGTCGAGCGCGTCGTGGACCGCCGCGTCGCCCAGGGCGTGCACGTGGACGGCGACACCGGCGGCGTTCAGCGCGGGTACCAGCTGCTGCACGAGCTCGGGCGCGAAGTACGACAGGCCATGCGACCCGTCGGGATAGGGGTGGCAGAGGTGCGCGGTCCGCGTCTCCACGATGCCGTCCAGCATGAGCTTCGCCGTGCGCGTGGGAAACCCGGCCGCCGTGTTCGCGCGGGCGCGCTCGAGGCAGGCGGCGACGAAGGCGTCGATGGTGTCCGATGTGAGGTTTCGCGGCACCCAGATGGCGCCCGTCGCCCGCCCGACCAGCGATCCGTCGCGCAGGAGCGAGAGGTACGCGTGCGAGAAGTCGGGGTAACCGGCGTACTCTCCCAGCGCAGCTTCCTGCCAGCCGGTGATGCCGGCGGCCAGTGCCGACCGCGACACCGCGAGGAGAGCCCGCGCGATGTCCGCGGTCTCGTGCGGGGGGATGTGCGGAGAGACCAACTGCATGGCGCCCTCGCGCAACGCGCCGCTCGGTGTGCCGTCGGCCGCGCGTTCGATCCGCCCGTCGGAGGGATCGGGGGTGGCGCGGTCGATGCCCGCGGCGACGAGGGCCGCCGAGTTCGCCCACCCGCCGTGGTGGTCGGCGTCGAGCAGGAAGGCGGGACGATCCGGAACCAGTGCGTCGAGGTGGGCGGCAGTGGGGCCGGTGGGAGGGAAGAGCGTGGGGTCCCATCCTCCGCCCACCACCCACGAGGCACCGGATCCGACGGCGAAGGTGCGGATGCGCCGGTCGATCTCATCGAGCGTGTCCGCGCCCGCCAGATCGCAGCGGAGGGCGTCGACCGCCCCACCTCCGAGGTGGAGGTGCGCATCGACGAACCCCGGGGTCACGAGTCCGCCGCGCGCATCGAGCTCGTCGTCGACCCTCCCCAGGGTGTCGCGCACGTCGCGGTACGAACCGACGGCGACGATTCTGCCGTCGCGCACTCCCAGGGCGTCGGCGTCGAGGACGTTTCCGGCGGAGAAGAAGACGCCGTTGGCGACGAGAAGGCTGCTCACGGCTTCAGTGTGGCGGGAGCCTTCGCGACACGCCGAAGGAATGCGCGCACCGCCTCGGGCGCTTCCCTCCGTATGCAGGCGATCACGTACTCCCAGACCGGTGACTCCTCCGTCCTCTCGCTCGTCGAGCGTCCTCTGCCCGACCCGGGTCCCGGCGAGGTGCGCGTGCGCATCGCCGTGTCGGGGGTGAACCCGACCGACTGGAAGGCCCGACAGGGCGGCCGCCCGTTCTCGTGGGATGAGGTCACACCCAACCAGGACGGCGCGGGAATCGTGGATGCCGTCGGCGACGGCGTCGACACCCCGTCGACGGGTCAGCGGGTGTGGGTCTACCTCGCCCAGCACGAGCGTCCCACCGGCACGGCCGCCGAGTACGCCGTGATCCCGGCCGCCCGTGCGGTCCCGCTCGCTGACGACGCCTCGTTCGCCCTCGGGGCTAGTCTCGGCGTCCCGGCCATGACGGCCCACCGCGCCCTGACCGTGCACGAGCACGGGCCGTCCCGACTCGCGCCGGGAGCCTTGAACGGACGCACGGTGCTCGTGCAGGGCGGCGCCGGCGCCGTCGGCCACGCGGCGATCCAGCTCGCCGCGTGGGCAGGCGCGACGGTGATCGCGACCGTCAGCAGCGATGAGAAGGAGGCGCTCGCGCGCGCTGCCGGCGCCCACCACGTGCTGCAGTACCCGAGCGACGCGCTCGCCGACGGCATCCGCGAGCTCGCACCGAACGGCGTCGAGCACATCGTCGAGGTCGCCATCGCCGACAACGCCGCCCTCGATGTCGAGGTGATCGCCAACCACGGCTCGATCGGCTACTACGCCGATAACGGCGGTGACCAGTTCAGCGCCGCGGTGCGGGCCAGCTTCGCCAAGAACGTCCGCTGGCAGGGTCTGCTGCTGTACACCGTGGGCGAAGACGCGCTCGCCGCCGCCGCAGAAGACGTGTCGGCAGCCGTCGCCGACGGAGCGCTACCGGTCGGAGACGACGCCGGGCTGCCCCTGACGTGGTTCCCTCTCGCCGACACCGCCGCCGCGCACGACGCCGTCGCGAACGGCGCGACGGGGAAAGTGCTCATCCGCGTGAGCGACGCGGAGTAACCGCCACACACGAAACCGCCGGGGCCGCGCGTGATGCACGACCCCGGCGGTTTCGTCCGTCAGGGGGAGAGGAAATGTTGCTCAGGCCCCGTGGCGAGCCGCCCAGGCGGCAACGGTCCGGGGCGACACACGCCGTGAAGACGAGTGTCACCCCGCGCCGATGGGGCTGTGTCGAGCGTCAGAACTCGTTCGACGCGTGCGGCACTGACATCCCGCCTCCGCCGACGAAGGTGCCGGCGGGCGGAGCGGGCTTCGGGAGCGGGATCGGCAGCTTCTTGCCCGTGACACCGTTGACCGACTCTGTCGAGTACGCGTACGTCAGGAGCGCGGTGGCGAGCGCTCCCGTGTTCACGTACAGCGACTTCTTCGAGAGGTTCGCGAGTGTGTCACCCACCTGGTGGTAGTTGGGGTCGAACGCGGCACCCGCCGTGCCACCCCAGAGCGCAGCCTGTTGAGGGGTTTTGATCTCTTCGGCACCCGTGAACAGGCCACCCGAGGGGATTCCGTTGTTGATGAACGCTTCGTAGTCGCTGCGACCGTTGAACTCCGAATCGTCATACGGGAGCCGCAGGGCCGTGAAGTAGCTCGCGAACAGGGACTCGATCGCTTCGGATCCCTCCGGCACTTCGACAGGCGCCTCGAAGGATGACTCGTCGGCGTCGTAGACGGTGTAGACGAAGTTCGGCGACGCGATCATGTCGAAGTTCAGGTAGAGGGCGATCTTCTCGATCTGGTCGGGGGCGAGCCCATCGACGTACGAGGTGCTGCCGACCAGGCCGGCTTCCTCGGCTCCCCACCACGCGAACCGCAGGGTGTTCTGCGGGGTGACGTTGCCGAGCGCCTGGGCCGCGGACAACAGGGCAGCCGAGCCGCTGCCGTTGTCGTTGATGCCCGCGCCTTCGGCGACGCTGTCGAGGTGCGCACCCGCCATGACGACGTTGTCCGCATTCTTTCCGGGCAGCTCCGCGATGACGTTGACCTGGGGCTTGTTCACCGGAGGATCGATGGACAGCGTCGCAGTGGTGCCGACGGAAAGAGCTTCGCCGTCGGCGAAGCTCGTCGTCACCACGGGGATCGTCAGCGGAGCCTCATCGGGCGTGCCGAGGAGCGTGCCGCTGAAGAGCGGCTCGCGGTCGGGCGTGTTGCCCTGATTGAAGATGATGACGCCGCCGGCTCCGGCGGCCTCGGCGTTGACCGCCTTCTGCCGGAAGGAGCACGTGCCCCTCTGGACCAGAGCGATGGCGCCCTCGGGGAAGGTCGCGAAGTCCTCCGGTTCGCACCCGCTCGTCACGGGGTCGCGCGGCAGGTCGAGAACGGTGTCCACGGCGACGACGTCACCCGTGACCGACCCGTAGCCGGTGCCCGTGGCTTCGAGAGCCACGTAATCCGCCTCGGCCGGCGAGATCTGCTTCAGGACGGGAGGCGGAGAGACGAAGAAGTCGAACTCGTCGTACGACACCTTCCAGCCTGCCTTTTCGAGGACTCCCGCGACGTAGGCCACGCTGGCGTCGTAGCCGCTCGTGGTCGCCGCGCGATTGCCGTCGTTCTCATCGGCGATCTTCTGGAGCGCTTTCAAGTGCGTCGCCGGATCGACCGACGCGATACACGCCTGCATCTTCGTCAGTGAAGGTGCGGAGAGCGTGCCGCAGGCACTGGGGATCGCGGCCGTTGCGGCGCCTGCCGGCGCCACCGCGAACGCGGCTATGAGGGCGGCGGCGCCGAGAGCGGCGATGCCTGTGCGAAGTGGAGCTCGGGATTGGGACATGGGGGGAATCTCCATCCTGTGAACTTGCTTTGCACGGAGGCTAGCCGATGGTGACGCGCACGTCGCCCCCTTCCGTGCTATCCGGCCGGCTCATCGCGTGCGCGGCACATACCGCGGCACCCACCGGACGAACCCGATGATGCCCAGCACCGCGATCGCGCCCATCGCACCGACCCCGACCGAGAGCGACGCCACCGCCGTGAGCGCCGACACGAGCAGCGGGGCCAGCGCCCCGCCGCCATCCGTGAGCGTCCGCCACGATCCGAGGAAGGCGGCGGGCTCGTTGGGAGGGGCGATGTCTGCGCCGAGGGTGAGCAGGATGCCGCTCGAAAGCCCGTTGCCCACACCGAGCACCGCGGCGAACATCGCGTACCACATGGCTGCGGAGCCCAGATCGTGGGTGAACGAGAGCGCGATGAACCCCGCGCCCATGAGGATCATCGCCGGCAGTGCCGCCCACAATCGCCCGAAGCGGTCCATCACCTGACCGCTGGCATAGAACAGGGCGAAGTCGATCGCGCCCGACACCCCCACCACCACCGCGATCGTGCCGGCATCCAACCCCAGCGAGACACCCCATAGCGGGAGCACCACCTGGCGGGCCGACCGCACCGCTGAGAGGGAGGCGGCCGCGAGCCCGAGTCGCGCCAGCACCCCGCGGAATCGCCACATCGTGCGGAAGACCCCCGCCCGTTCAACCGTGGGGATGGCGCCGGTCACAGGCTCGCCACTGTCCTCGGCCTCCCCGGTCGCGGTGGGTGGCCGCGGCGTCGAGTCCGCCCCGACGGGCACGGCCCGCTCGGGGTCGGGACCGAAGAACACCAGCAGGATGGTCGCGACCTGGCACACGGCGAAGAAGACCACGGATGCCGTCTCGTCGCCGAAGATGCCCAAGAGCGCCGCAGAGATGAACGGCCCGACGAACATGCCCGCCCGGAAGGTACCGCCCAGGAGAGACAACGCCCGGGCGCGGAAATGCAACGGTACGCGCGTCGTCATGAACGAATGGCGGGCCAGCGCGAACGCCGCCGCGCAGAAGCCGATGAGGAACACCGCCGCCGCGAACACGGCCAGCGACGAGGCGAAGACGATGCCGACGAGACCGGCCAGCACGACGATGCCGGCGACACCCATCGTGACGCGCTCACCGAATCGGGCCACGGCCCACCCCGCGGGGATGTTGCCGCACAGCTGGCCGACGACCAGGGCGGCGGCGACCAGGGCCGCGAGGGCGACGTCGGCCCCGAGCCGGTCGGCGATCACGGGGATGAGGGGGATGACCGCGCCCTCGCCGACCGCGAAGAGCAGGGTGGGTCCGTAGATCATCGGCGCGAAGCGCACCAGCACGTTCCGGGGAGAGTCGGCTGTCACCGTGTCCACGATAGGCTGGATGCCAAATGCTCGAACTCGATTTGACCGCCGACATCCAGGCGCTGCGCTCGACCTTCGCCGATATCCAGGCCGTGGTCGACGTCGACGCACTCACCGCAGACATCGCACGTCTCAGCGAAGAGGCCGGTGCCCCGAACCTCTGGGACGACGTCGACAACGCTCAGAAGGTCACCAGTCGCCTCAGCCACCGCCAAGCGGAGCTCAAGCGCGTGTCGGAGATCGAGCAGCGGCTCGACGACCTCGAGGTGCTCGTCGGGCTCGCGATCGAGATGGACGACGAAGAGTCGGCCGACGAAGCCCGTCGCGAACTCTCCTCGCTGAAAGACGTGATCGGTCAGCTCGAGGTGCAGACCCTCCTCGACGGCGAGTACGACCCGCGCTCCGCCGTCGTCACGATCCGCTCCGGCGCCGGCGGCGACGACGCCACCGACTTCGCCGAGATGCTGCTGCGTATGTATCTGCGCTGGTGCGAGCGTCACAAGTACCCCGTGAAGGTGATGGACACCTCGTTCGCCGAGGGCGCGGGCATCAAGTCTGCGACCTTCGAGGTCGACGTGCCCTACGCCTACGGCACGCTCTCCGTCGAGGCGGGCACTCACCGCCTCGCGCGGATCAGCCCGTTCGGCGGTGCCGACAAGCGTCAGACCAGCTTCGCGGCGGTCGAGGTCATCCCGGTCATGGAAGAAGCCGTCGAGGTCGATGTGCCCGAGGGCGACATCCGCGTCGATGTGTTCCGGTCGTCGGGACCGGGCGGGCAGTCGGTGAACACGACCGACTCGGCCGTGCGCATCACGCACCTCCCGACGGGCCTGGTCGTGTCGATGCAGAACGAGAAGTCGCAGATCCAGAACCGTGCCGCCGCCATGCGCGTGCTGCAGACGCGGCTGCTCCTGCTCAAGCGTGAAGAAGAGGCCGCCAAGAAGAAGGAGCTCGCAGGTACCATCACCGCGAGCTGGGGCGACCAGATGCGCTCCTACTTCCTCTACGGCCAGCAGCTCGTGAAAGACCTGCGCACCGGGTACGAGGTCGGCAACCCCGCGGTCGTCTTCGACGGCGACCTCGATGGGCTCATCGCCGCCGGCATCCGCTGGCGCAAGCGCAAAGAAGACGACTGACACTCACGTGACGACGGACCCTGTGGATGCCAGACGACCGGCATCCACAGGGTTCTCTCGTTTCTCGACACGGCGCGTCCTGACGGCGTGCCTCGGACCCGCGCTTAGGCTCATCGAGCCATGATCCGGTTCGAAAACGTCACCAAGCGGTATCGCGGCACCGCGAAGCCCGCCCTCAGCGCCGTCGACTTCGAAGTGCAGCGCGGGGAGTTCGTCTTCCTCGTGGGCGCATCGGGGTCCGGCAAGTCGTCGTGCCTGCAGCTCATCCTGCGCGCCGAGACGCCCAGCGAGGGGCGCGTGGTCGTGCTCGGTCGCGACCTGCGCACCCTGTCCAATCGCAAGGTGCCCTACTTCCGCCGTGAGATCGGCTCGGTCTTCCAGGACTTCCGGCTTCTGCCGAACAAGACCGTGTTCCAGAACGTCGCGTTCACGCTGCAGGTGACCGGGTCGTCGCGTGGATTCATCCAGCAGGCCGTCCCAGAGGTCCTCGCGCTCGTCGGCCTCGACGGCAAAGAGAAGCGCCTGCCGCACGAGCTGTCGGGTGGTGAGCAGCAGCGTGTCGCCATCGCGCGCGCCCTGGTCAACCGTCCCCAGGTGCTGCTCGCCGATGAGCCCACCGGAAACCTCGACCCCGGCACGTCCACCGACATCATGCGCCTGCTCGCCCGCATCAACGCCGGCGGCACGACCGTTGTCATGGCCACGCACGAGGCCGGCTTCGTCGACCAGATGCAGCGGCGCGTGATCGAGCTCAGTGGTGGCGAGATGGTGCGCGACGAGCGCGGCGGCGGGTACGGCGACACCGCCAGCATCCCGCGCCTGACTCCCGAGGTCGAGAAGGGAGCAGCGGCTGTCGCCGCCCTCTCGGCGGTGCTCGAGGTGCAGCGCGAGGTCACCGGTCGCACGGGTCCCCTGCAGCCCCTCCCGACGACGGATGCCGCGCCCGCACCGCGGGCGGAGGCCGCAGATGCCGCCCCCGAGGCCGCGGCAGCGCCGGCATCGGACGCCCCCGCCGACGAGCCCACCCGGCAGCCGCGCGAGCCGGGGACCAACACGGGGTTCATCTCGGTCACGACGCCCCAGGTCGACGAGCTCGGACTCGCCGACCGCCTCGGCCTCGGTAAGAAGACAGACCGCAGCGACGAAGTGGGGCCCACGTCATGAGGTTCGGGCTCATCCTGTCGGAGGCCTTCACGGGCCTGCGACGTAACGCGTCGATGGTCATCTCGGTCATCCTCGTCACCTTCGTCTCGCTCACCTTCGTCGGCGCGGCAATGCTCATGCAGATGCAGATCGGCAAGATGCAGTCGTATTGGGCCGACCGTGCCCAGGTAGCGGTGTTCATGTGCGCGTCTTCGTCGAACGTGAACACCTGCGCCGCGGGAGAGCCCGCGACGCAGCAGCAGATCGACGAGGTCAGGGCGACGCTCGAGGGGCCGGCGCTCGCGCCGCTCATCCGCGACTACACGTTCCAGACGAGCGACGAGGTGTTCGCCGACGCGCAGCAGCAGCTGCCCGAGGACATCCTCGGTGTCGTCACGGCCGACCAGTTCAACGCGACCTTCAGCATCAATCTGGTGGACCAGCGTCAGTCGGACGTGATCACCGAGGCGTTCAGCGGCCAGACGGGTGTCGAAGACGTCCAGGATCAGCTGCAGTACCTCGAGCCGTTGTTCCAGGCGCTGACGGTCGCGACCTACGTCGCCGTCGGCATCGCCGGGCTCATGCTGATCGCCGCGGTGCTGCTGATAGCCACCACCATCCGCCTGTCGGCGTTCGCGCGTCGACGCGAGCTGGGCATCATGCGGCTCGTGGGGGCGTCCAACCGCTTCATCCAGACACCGTTCGTCGTCGAGGGCGTGCTCGCCGCACTGGTCGGCTCGGCACTCGCGAGCGTCGCGGTCTGGGCGATCGTCGGCGTCGGAGTCGACCAGTACCTGCGAGACCGCATCGGCTTCATCACGTCGTGGGTCGACGTGGGCGACGTCGCGATCGTCATCCCGGTCATCGTCGTCGTGGGCGTCATCCTGGCCGCCCTCAGTGCCAGCTTCGCGATCCGGCGGTGGCTGCGCACCTGAGCGTGGGGTAAACTGTAAGGCTCTGTGTGCCCATGATCATGAGGAGGTGGCACCATGCCTCGTGAGCAGGGTGAAAAGCTCATCGCGTCCAACAAGAAGGCGCGTCACGACTACGCCATCGAGAAGACCTACGAAGCCGGTCTCATCTTGACCGGCACCGAGGTCAAATCGCTGCGGCAGGGCCGGGCGAACCTGACCGACGGCTACGCGTACATCGACGGTGGGCAGGCTTTCCTGGACGCGGTCCACATCCCCGAGTACTCGCAGGGGCACTGGACGAACCACTCCGCCAAGCGCACCCGCAAACTGCTGCTGCACAAAGAAGAGATCATCAAGCTCTCGCACGCCGTGTCGGCGGGCGGATACACGCTCGTCCCGCTGCGGCTCTACTTCCTCGACGGACGGGCCAAGGTCGAGATCGCCGTGGCGAAGGGCAAGCGCGAGTTCGAGAAGCGTCAGACGATCCGTGAGCGCGAAGACAAGCGCGAGGCGGAGCGCGCGATGCGGACGAAGAACCGCCTGGGCGACTGACAGTCCCCGCTACGGACCCCGTCAGTGCCTCGGGGTCGCGGTCGCTCCGGGCGGGTCACTCCGCGCGGAAGCGCCCCTCCACCGTCGACGTGACGACGATCTCGGGCGGCTGCAGACTGAACGACGGGCCGGCGTCGGCACTGGCGGCCATCATCCGGGCGCCCATCGGCGTCGGTGACTCGGGGCGACCGCCGAGCAATCCGACATCCGCGATCTCGACCGCCGCGACCGATGCGAGGCCCAGGGCGTCGGCGTAGGCCGTGGCGCGTTCGACGGCCACATGGACAGCTTCGGCTGCGACTTCGCGCTCCACGCGTGCGCGCGTGTCGGGGGAGAGGCGCCACTCGACGGCCGTGACCTGCACGTCGTCGGACTCGGCGACATCGCCCAGCCACCACGACAGCGCACCGGCGTCGGTGAAGGTCGCCGACAGCTCGACGCTGGCGTGGTGCACGAGGGGCAGCTGTGCCCCCTCGTTGTTCCACGGGCGGTCCGACCACACCGAGACCCGCGCGCTCGACCACTCCGACACCTCGCCGGAGCGGAGGTGGGCGACCAGGCCGTCTTGAACGGTCGATGCCCGCTCCTGCGCCCGCTCGACGACGGGACCGCGCGTGGGGCCGTCGGTGGAGACGGTGACGCGCACCGCCGCTTCTTCGGCGCGGACGCGCGAGTTGCTCTCGCCCCGGACGGTGATGACGACGTCGCTCATGCGGTGAGCCTACGCGACGGGCGCCGTGTATCCCGGAGGTGGGAATCCCGGCGCCCCGCGAACCGTTGTAGAGTGGGATGCTCGGGTGTTTCGGCAACCGAGGTGGCAACTCAATAGCGTGACAACGGCCGCTCCTTCACGGAGTTCCCGGGGCTGATCGGTTTCGACAGCGCCTGCGAACCCGCGAGAAAGCGGGCCGAGGATGTGGGGTTATCTCGTAAACGCTCCCTGCAAAACAATAAGTGCCAATGCTAAGCGCACTGACTTCGCCCTCGCTGCGTAAGCGAGCCCGATAGTCCGTCAGACCGTGTGTGACCCCGCCACGGAATCTGGCGTCATTTAGGGGTCTTGCTGTGTGACGGCGTCTGGACGTCACGCGGGACTTTTCCCAGGCTGGGCTCGTCGACTTAGGTGTCTGTGACAAAGGTCGGAGCCGAGCAGAACGTCTGCACAGACTGCGCCCGGAGAAAACGCGGAGACCCAGCGTTGGACGGGGGTTCGATTCCCCCCAGCTCCACGAGCCGTTGTCACGAAGAGTTGCACGAAGAAGCCCCCGCTCGCGCCCGTTTCGGCGGGGTCGGGGGCTTCTTGCGTGTCGGCGATCCGTGCGCTCAGCCCGCGCTGCGGGTGTGGATGTCGCTCTCGCCCGAGACGTCGTTGAGTTCGAGGTACACGCGACCCTCGGTGCGGGTCAGGGTGGCGGTGCTGCGGCGCTCGAGACCCTCGGCCACACGCTCGATGAAGCCGGGGTCGAAGCTGTGCAGCAGCACTTCGTCGGCACGGTGGATGCGCTTGCCCGCCCAGGCCGCCGAGACCTTGTCGGGGTCGCGGTGGGTGTAGACGGCGACGCGCTCGGCCTTCATGCTGCCGGTGTGCAGCCGCGCGGCATCCGGTGCTCCCACCTCGATCCACGCCACGAGCGCTCCGGTGAGGTCCTTGACCATGACGGCCGGCTCGTCGGTGGCGGCGACGCCCTCGCTGAAGCCGATGCCCTCCTCGTACTCGAGGCAGTAGGCAAGGACGCGGGTGAGCATGTAGGGCGCCGTCTCGGACGGATGCCGGGCGACCCGCAGCTGCAGCTCGTCGTACACGCCGCGATCGACGTCGGAGAGCTGCACCGTGAAGGTGTGAATGGTCGAGCCGATAGCCACGACGACCGAGCCTACGCGAGCGGGGATGCCCCGCAGCGCCGGTGCGCGGCTTGTCGGGCCCCCTGGCGGCGTCTAGCGTCGGAGGATGCCTGTCCCTCGCGCGCTCCGCATCGACGTCGGCCCTTTCCACCTGGCTCCCACGCCCGACGCGTCCACCTGGACCGCCGTGCCGCGCGGCGATGCCGCGGGTTCCGCATCCGGGATCTCAGCGGGGTGGGGGGAGTGGGTCGCCTTCGCCGCCCAGGTGCTGCGTGCCGACGAACTGTGGCGCTCCGTCGAGGCTCGCGGCGACGCGTGGGACGAGGGTTTCGCTGCGGGACGGGATGCCAGGGCGGTCAACCCGTACCGCTGAGGTCGAGCGGCGGGCACGCTGCCGATCAGCGCGGGGTGTCGACGAGGATGAGGCTCTGTCGTGTGTCGGCGAGCTTGACGAAGCCGTCGCCGAACAGGTACGTCAGTCCGTAGCCGTCGACACCGCGACCACCGAGCCACTCCGGGTTCTCGGTGACGTAGGTGCCGTCGTCGCCGACCTCGACCTTCCAGCCGGAGGCGACGAGCTCCTTCTGGGCCGTGGCGGCGGTGGCCTCGTCGATCGGCGCCCACCCGAAGATCTGGACGCGGTCGGACGCGATCTTCTGATCGCCCCACTTGCACTGGATGCCGTCTTCGAGCGCGATCGCTCCGATACGGAATGGCTCTTGCTGCGTGACCCACCCGAGGCTCGTGAAGTCGTCGGCGGTTGCCTGCGGAATGATGTTCTCGCACGTGGGGTCGGGCGTCTCGGACGCGGGTGTGGCGGTCGTCTCGGGAGCCTCGATGGGGGGACCGGAAGCGGACTCGGCGACGCTGGGCACGGCCTCTGGGGCGGGGCCCGTGCAGGCGCTGAGCAGGACGGCGGCGAGGAGCCCCCCTGTCGTCGCCCACGCAGCGCGCCGACGCGGGCCGGTCACCGGGGCCCCTCGCCGTGCAGCAGGGCGAAGAAGTCGTCGTGCAGGACGCCGTTGGTCGCGAACGACGACCCCGCGTCGAGACGGTCAGAGCCGTCGAACGCGGTGAATCGGCCGCCGGCCTCCCGCACGATCGGTGCGATCGCGGCGATGTCGTACTCCTTCACGTCGAACTCGGCGACGAGTTCCAGCCGGCCCTCTGCGAGCCACATGTAGGGCAGCGCGTCGCCGTAGGCACGGTCGCGCCAGACCGCGCGCGCCAGTCGCTCGAGCGCGGGCACCAGCTCGACACCGTCCCACTGCTGGATGCTCTGGAAGCTGATGCTCGAGGCGCCGATCTCACCCACACCCGACACCCGGATGCCGCGGGTTTCACCCGACGCCGTCGTGGTCCAGGCGCCGTGCCCGACCGCGGCCCACCAGCGACGCCCGATGGCGGGCTGGCTCACGACGCCGACCCGGGGAACGCCGTCGACGGAGAGGGCGATCAGCGTCGCCCACACAGGGATCCCGCGCATGTAGTTGTGCGTGCCGTCGATGGGGTCGATGACCCACCGGCGGGCGGTGTCTCCGGAAGCGCCGTACTCCTCACCCAGAACGGCGTCGTCGGGCCTCTCGGCGTCGAGGATCTCGCGGATCGCGCGCTCGGTTGCGAGGTCGGCCTCGGTCACGTGCGTGCGGTCGGGTTTGGTGTCGATGCGGAGGTCGGCCGCGTCGAAGCTGCGCATCGATACGGCGTCGGCGGCGTCGGCCAGGCGCAGGGCGAGGGCGAGGTCGTCGGTGAGGGTCGGAGGCGTCGCTTCGATCGGGGACACGGCTCAAGGATATCGGTCGACGGGCGGCCGATTTGGTGTGCCCGCGTCACGCCTGGTAACGTAATCCCTCGGTTCGGAACGCGAGTTTCGGTCCGAAACGGAACGCACCTCTAGCTCAATCGGCAGAGCAACTGACTCTTAATCAGTGGGTTCTGGGTTCAAGTCCCAGGGGGTGCACCACAAGGAAACCCCCGGTCAACCGCCTAAAGCGTGACCGGGGGTTTCGTGCTGTCTGCGACCGTTACGCCGCGATGCTAGCTGATTGCTAGCTGACGTCCTGAGATCGGGTCGTTTCGACGGGACGCGGACGCGACGGGATGAGCGCGGTAGCCGCCTCGGCGTCGGCTCGCGCGGCGCTCTCGACGAGGTGGCCGTACAGGTCCGAACTGACGGTGATCGACGAGTGACCTAGTCGGCGCTGCACGGCCTGCAGCCCGCGACCGGATGCCAGAAGGATCGAGGCGTGCAGGTGGCGCAGCGAATGGAACGTGACCGCCGGCAGCGGCTTGCCGGTGAGGTGCTGGTCCGCGCGGATGAGAGCGAGTCGTCGTGCGCCCATGCCGTGCGAGCGGGCGAGTCTCGCCAGCTCGGCTGCATCCTTGTCCGCTGACAGCTGCGCGACGCGCAGTTCCTCATTGAACCGGCGGATTGCGCGGGGGAGGGCTCGCGTCAGCTGCTCGGGGATGAGCGGGGAGCCGTCTTCGTTCGTGAAGACGAGCGCGGCGTCGTTCTGGTAGTCCGACCCCCACGCCCTCGCGTCGCGCGCCTGCTGCGCCTGGACCCCCTGCAGGGTGTCGACGGTGCGCTCATCCAGCATGACGACGCGCCCCTCACCGGCCGCGGTCTTCGGGGCGCCCACGATGACCTCGCGGCCGACCTGCACGGCCTGCTGGGCGACGACGAGCCGCCCTGCGGTCAGGTCGACGTCGATCCAGCGCAGGCCTGCGAGCTCGCCGCGGCGAAGACCGGTCGCCGCCGCCGCCCAGAACACCGGCGCCATGCGCTCGCCGCGGTCGGTCATCCAGTCGACCAGCCGCGCGAACTGCTCCGGCTGCAGGATGGTGCGGCGCGTCTTCGGGGCGCGCACGGCGTCGCGGCGGCGTGTCGGGTCGTCGGCAATCATGCCGCGCCGGAATGCGTCGCGCACGGCGGACTGCATCACTGCGAAGACGCGGGCATGCGTCGTCGCCTTACCCGGCAGCGTTTTGTGCAGATGCCGCTCGAGGTCGTCGAGGGTGTCGGCCGTCACGTCTCGTAGACGTTCCCCGCCGATCGCATCCCGGATCACAACGACGAGCCGCCGGTACTCAGCGAGAGTGGCAGGGCGGAGGGCGTTCGACCCCTCGGAACGCCGGGCGAGCCACGAGTCGAGCCAGTCGGCGAGGGTGTCGCCTCGGCGGGCTGCGGACGGCGCGCGTCGGAGCGTGTCGACGGCCTCGGCACGCGCCCGGAGCGCTGCCGATCGCGAGGTGAAGCCGCTAGCGGTCGCCTGCACGCGCTTACCGGCGCGAACGGCGCTCGCCGCATAGGACCAGGGGCAGCCGCATGCCGTCTTGCCGTCGGGACGCACACGGTGCGCGCACTTCGCGCCGTGCTCGCGCGGGCATCGGCAGCCCGTGCCGCTGCAGCTGGGGGTGTGGGCGCGCTCGCAGTCGCATGCGGAGTGGCGTTGTGACACGCCGCCGCCAGTTCGGGTGTTCGTCTTCATGGGTCTCAGCTCTCCGGGGTCGTCTTGCGGGGGCGCCCGCGCTTGCCTGTCAGCTCGGGGAGGAGACTGACGCCGTCGGGGCCGGCCGTCTCTCGTGCTGCGGTGGCCCAGCGTCGGGCCGTCATGTAGCTCACGTGCCAGAGGTTCGTCGCCACCCATTCCAGCGACCGGCCTGCCTGAAGGGCCAGCCGGACGTCGGAGGCCACAACGCTCAGGGGTGGGCGGCCAACCTGGCGGATTAGGTCCGTGAGCTCAAGGTCGTGGTGGCCCTCGTCGGTCGCGCGGCCCCAACTAGCATCCAGGCCCCGGCGCCACTCCTGACGACGGCGCAAGTACGCGGCTGCGAGGGCGACGAGTTCGGCGTCTGGAATCCAGGCGACGCTGGCGAAGGTGCCGCGAATTGGCGAACGCCACGACGACGCCAGTCCGGGTGCCGCCGCGTTGTGATCGTCGAGGGTGACGACGTAGCTCCCGCCTCCGTCGTGGTCCACGATGTGCACGCCCAGCACCTCTGTCCGCCCGGGCTGCCAATGTGCGCCGTCGAAGATCGGCGCGGGCCCGGCGAATGCTTCGTGAGAAATGACCACACGGATGGACGACACCCGCCGACCGGACGGCGCGGGCCTCGCCTCCTCGATCGATGTGGCGGCGTCTGTATTGCTCATCAGGATTGAACACTTTCTACGTGGACTAATTGATCACTCATCGATCACGATAGCAGCATGACAAACACCGACACCACACCACGGCGGACAAGTCGCCTCGCTGATCTGCGAGCGCTGCCGCCGACGATCACGCTCCCGACCGCCGGCAAAATGGGCTGGGGCCTCTCCCGCGCCGCCAGCTACCAGCTGCACCAGCTCGGCAATTTCCCCTGCCCCGTCGTCACCGTCGGTTCCCGTTTCCACGTGCGCACCGCCGACCTCGCCCGTGCCCTTGGAATCGACCCGGCTCTGCTTCTCGAGGGGGCGTCACTCAACGAACAGGCCGGACGATGAGCCGCGACGGCGACGGTCTGCGCGACCTCGTCGCCGCGCTCGCCGTTCTCGGTGTTGTCCTCACCGGGATGATTATCGGCGCCGTTCTCGTGGCGGGGGTGGTGATCCGATGAGCGCCCCGACTGCATCCCGTGCACGTGCTCGACCCGCGGTGCACATCTCGGAGACGGACGGCGGCGTGCTCGCTCGCTTCGCCTATGACGCCGACGCCGTTGACGTGCTCAAGAGCTCGCGCACGGCGGTGGAGTGGGCGGCGTGGGTCGACGAGATCGGCGGCTGGCGCGTGCCGCGCGCAGTCTGGCGGCGAGCAGAGCAGCGCCTTCGGGCGCTGAGCTTCGACATCGTGCCGCTATCCCTTCCCGATGCCCAGGAGGCCTCCCGTGACTGACGCCCGACTCCCTGGGCGCTGGCTGATGGACCCTCGCCACACGGGGCTGTCAGACCGGCTCGCCCGCGTTCACTACGGCGCCCTGATGTGGAGCGCCGAGCAAGAGAGCGATGGCTTCGTGCCGCGGTCGGCCCTCCGTCTGCTGCACCCGGAAGGGGCGAGCGATGAGGACGCGCGTGCACTCGTGATGGTCGGCCTCTGGCAACACGAGCAGACCGACTACCGGGTGCGCGAGTGGGGCCGCACTCAGTCTCTCGCGGCCGACCTCGAACGCTCCCGCGAGCTGTCGCGTGAACGGCAGCGGCGTCACCGCGGCAAGGGGCCGTCTGCCCAGGCTCGCACCTCGAATGTGGACCACACCGAAGGGTCGTCACGCGTCACGCGTGACGTAACGCGTGACGGATCTTCATCTGTGGAACCGCGCGAAGGTGTCACGCGTGACGAGACGCGTATGTCACTAGGCGAGGCTAGGCAGGCTAGGCCTCGCCTAAGCGAGACACCTAAAGGTGTCTCGCAGGTAGAGCGGAATGTCGAGCGAGAGACGGTCTCCGCTGCGGCCTTTGGGCCTCCGCTACGCCCGTCGGCGGCGGGGGTGGAGCCGCTTTGGACGGCGGAGGGCGGATGGGCCGATGTTCCATCGGCGCTGCCAGCCGCGGACAGCCCCGCGTACGGCTCGATCGAACCACGCTCCCAGGGAACCGTCCCTGAGCCTGTCGAGCAGGAGCAGGGCGCGTGGACGAGCTGACCCCTGAGAGCTTCGCAAGCCGTCTCCCCGCGGGCGTTCAGCGCCCATGCCTGGATTGCAACGGCGTGGCGATCTGGCTGGACACTCCCGCACCGAACGGCGCGCACATCGTCCTGTACCACGAACGCGGCTGCCCCGGCTTCGCCGCCACTCCCACCACTGACCGATCCTCCGACCCCCGAGAAGGGCGCACACCATGACCACCCCGCTTCTTGCGCAGATTACGACGGCGACCGCCGCGGCATCCGCGCGTCGCATCATCGAGGCCGCGGGCCCGCGTCCGAAGCTCACTACGGTGCGGGAGCGCCTCGCCGCCACACTCGGGGAGACGGGAGCCCGTGAGGTGTGGCAGTCCCTCACCGCCAGCGGCGCCATTCGCGAGCGGTCGGAGGCCCTCGCCGTGCCGACGGTGCACATGCGGGCCGCGCGTGTCGAGCAATTCGTCGCGGCTGAGCGAGCCGCGGAGGACCGGGAGCGCGTGGCCGTGAACGTCTGCGACGTGTGCGGCGAGGCCGCCGACCCTCACGCGCCCGCGGTGCTCGCTTCGGGCCTGCGTCACCCCGTCTGCGCGCACCCGGAGTGGTCGGCGTCGCTGGTGGCATCCGCGGCCCCCGGCGAGCTGGACGCGCTCGCGCTGCGGCTCTACCAGGCGCGCCGCACAGTGCGCGCCGTGATCAAGGCACAGCGATGATTGCGCCCATCGCCGTCCCGAAGCACGTCGAGATGGACCGCCACCCCGGCGGAGCCCTCGCACCGCGCACCGCGGCCGTGCTGCGGGCTCTGGTGCCCGTCGCCGACAAGCGAGGTCGAGCGGCCATGCCTCGCGACGAGCTGGCCGCGGCGACCGGCCTCGACGCGCTCGACTACGAGATCGGCATCGCGGTCGCGCAAGGCCGCGGCGTCATTGAGCGGAGCCTCTGGCGGGAGCTGCCGGACGGTACTGCCGTCCTGGTGGTCCGGTTCGCTCAGACGGAGAGTGCAGGGTGACGGCCGTTCGTACCGTCGGCCCTTCGCTCGACGAGATGCAAGCACGCCTGGCGGCTGAGCTGCGGCGGCATCCGCTCCTCGCTCGCGGCGCCGTCGTCATGCGATCTGACCTCGCATCGGCACTGGACACGGACGCCGAGACGGTTGAGGTGCTGACGGCGTACGCCGTCTCCGCCGGCCACATCGACGCCGCGACATGGCTGCAGTCACGCGACGGGGACGACGCGGCTCTCGTCGCCGTTCTGCCGCTCAGCGGCGCCGAAAGGGATTCCGGGCCGAGGGACCCGGAACAGGTCGCGCCGGGTATGGAGACCCCGGCCTGACCGCGCCGGGGGCGGCGTCATCACTGCGCCGTCCCCGGTCTCACGACCACCCAAGAAACATACACACCAGGAGAAACATCATGGCCTCTGGCCCCACCCTTGAAGTACAGGCCCCGACGCGGGCACCGCGCGAAGGTGGCCTTCTCGCCGTCGCCGAGCAGCGCTCGAACGGCCGTCTGGCGCACGTCGAGGAGATCGTCGCGCAGGGCGAGCCGAACGCCCTGCCCAGCACGGAGGAAAGCCGCTGCATCGCCACGGCCCCGGTCGCCGACAAAACGTTCAGCGGCGTTTCGATCGGCGAGGGGATCGGCGCGCCGTTCACCCTCTTCGCCGGGGTGCAGTGCCACGCATCGCCCGACCCCGAAGAGGCAGAGCAGGCGCTGCGGATCCTCGAATCGGGCCGCGAGCGAGTGCTCGAGCAGCGCCTCGCCACGTGGGCGGCTGGCGGCACCGGGCTCGCGGCCGGCGCGAACGCACGAGCCGCGGTCGGCCGTGTCGAGCAGGCGATCGACGCGGGCTACGTCGGCCGCGGCGTCATCCTCATGTCTCGGTTCGACGCGGTCAGCGCCGGTCTCGAGTACACCGCGGGCCAGCTGCCGCGCACGGTCAACGGGACCCCGGTCGTGGCATCCGGGACCATCGCGGAAGGCACCGTCTACGGTGTCGGCTCCGTCGCGATCGAGCACGGCGAGATCGTCGAGCGCGACGTCGTCGATGCCCGCCGGAACCGGCACTACGCCCTGGCCGAGCAGGTGCACGCCCTCATCGTGGATGCAGAGTTCCGCGTCCGCTCGACCATCACCGCCTGATGTTCAAACGCAGGGAGAGAACCATGACCACCGACCCCACCGATACGGACGCCGAGGCGCTGGCGAAAGCCCGCGCGTTTCTGACGGCCGAGAAGGCGAAAGCCGACGCGGCCGAGGCCGAGCGACCGAAGGCGGTGTGTAGCGTCTGCGGCGGGATCGTGAGGGCCGGCCGCGATCTCGTCATCGGCGAGCCCACGCTCGCAGATCGCAACATCGACGCAGAGCGCGCCTACAACGGCCTGCCCCCGCTCTACGGCTGGCAGCGGAAGCACCAGGCGTGCATCGACTCCGCGGCCGTCGTGCGAGCAATCACGGGCCGGAAGGTGTCCGACGCCGTGGCGACACTGGCACTGGCCGCGGCGAATCCGCCCGTTCCGGGCGGCGACCCTTTCGGGCATGCGCCGCTCTACGCCGACCTGCGATCGAGCCCCTTCGAGAGTTGGACCGGCAAGGCGTGGGCCCACCTCACCGCCGACGACCGCAAGCGGTTGTCCGACATCATTGACGAAGAGGCGCGCGAGTACCGGCTTCGAAACGAGGATCACGCCTGCCTCGACGGCGCGTGCGGTTTCTGCGGCGTTCGGCTCGCCCGGAAGTGGTACGCGGTCCCGCTGAAGTGGTCCGACGGGACAGACGCCCCGGCGTGCGCGAAGTGCGCGGCCGTCGTGCGGCGGCGACCCTCGACGACCGACAAGCGGGCGCTGCGCACGATCGGCATCGAGGCGCTGAGCGGGGCGAGCGGCGCGGGCCTCGACGAGTACTTGGGCGACGAGATGCAGATCTTCGTCGACGTGGCCGGCAACGATCACAGCGGCACCGACGAGCCGTGGAGCTTCGCGCCCGAGGCCCTCGACGAGATCCGGGAAGCCGCCCGCATCGCGTTGCCAGGGTCGCTGCCCGAACCGCTCCGCACCGAATATCGGGCCAAAGTCGCCGCCGCACGCGAGGCAAACCGCCAGCGCGACGTCGAGCAGCGGGAAGCGGAGCGGCGCGCCGAGCTTACGGAAGCGGGGTGGGTGTCGTGACGAACTTCAACCACTTCCAGCGACCCGTCGTGCATTTCGGCAACTCGCACGAGTCAGAGGCCGGCGCGGCCGAGTCCAAACCGGGACTCATCCACTTCGGCACGGCCTGACACAGACAGCTGAGGCCCCCGGCCGCCACACCGGCGCCGGGGGCCTCTCGCGTGTCAACCCTCGACGATTTCCGCGTCGACCACGTCGTCATCCCAGATGCTCGCCTCGACCTCCTTACCGTCGTTCGCACGCAGAAGGACGTCAACCATCGTGGCGAGCTCAGCGGTGTCTACGGCCGTGAGGGTGATGTTCGTCGGTGCGTCCAGCCCGTCCATCGCGGCCGCGCGCTGGGCGATAGCCGCCCCAGCACGAAGCGCCCCGGGCTTGCCCTCCCGCGCGTCACGGTCAGCGATCGCATACAGCCGGTCCAGGCGCGCCCGCCACATGCGCTTGAGCACGGCCGGGTCGGGGTCGGGGATCGTGCCGGCGAAGCGCATGACGGCACGGTGAGCCCCCTGCGGAGAGGCGAAGCCCACCTTCTCAGCGATCTGCGCCCACGTCTTCCCCTGCACGCGCAGAGCCCAGCCCTCACTGGCGCGCTGAAGGGCGTCCCCTCGCTTGATCGGCGGCGGGGCATTCTTCACCATTTCTTCGCCAGTTCCCATGCGTGGAGGATACCCCCCAGGGGTACTGCGGGCATGCATTCAGCCGACGGCACAACCTGCGGGCGCACCTCTACTTCTGGACGATGCTGAGGTCAGCCTCCCCGGCCTCCCCGCCTTCGTACTTGACGGTGCAAACCATGCCTCGTCGTATCTCCTTGCCGGCGTCCTCGAATGTGAAGTCCCCCGCCACGGTGAAAAGGGCGTCGTCGTCAGTGGTCTGGCGCTCGTTACTAACGCCGCCCTCGAATAGGGCGTCCACGATGTTGGTCGACTCCAGCCCACTCGAGTCGACAGAGGCGCCAACCTCCTTCTCGGCCGCCTGCTTGCAGAGGTTCAGCGCCGTGTCTTCCTTGCTCACGGCGCACCCCGTCAAGCAGAGTGCCAAACCGACGCCGACCGCAACGGCCATGCTCATCCGCTTCTTCATATCCGGAGCATAGACCGCCTATGTAGGCCAGCAGATCGTCCATCAGTGGGCCTGTCGAACTCAGGGTGCTGCACGCAGGCGGGCCAGGCCGTCGCTGCCTCCCGTCTAGGGTGGCCAGCGTGACTCTCCTCGGCTTCTTGGCGGCGTTTGTTCCGATCGTTGGTGCATTCTGGGCTGGCGCGTGGTTCACCTTCGACCAGGTAGAGGCGCGACGTGAGTATCGCGTGCGGATGCGCGTCGCGCAGATGGTCGAAGAGCGCACGCAGCTGTCGTACGACATGCCTTACGGGAGTGCGCAGCGGGACCGGGCAGAGCGCAACGCTCGGGAGTTCGGAGATGTGATGTTGCGCGCGCACGGGATCAGTCTGAGCAGAGCCAGCTACATGAGCATGGCTGTCGAGGCTGCCATGGATCGCCCCGTCGAGACGGTGAGCGAGCTTAGGCGCCAGTGGCTCGTACTTGGCTCAGGTGTCACTGGGCTCGTGTTGCTAGTTCTAGACGTGGCACGGTGATTTTCGATTCTCATCCAGGGTGATGTGCGGTGTGCCGCCCACCTACCCCCAGGCAGCCCCAGTCGACCGAATCGGCGGGGGTAGGGGGGTGGGTCAACGCCTTCCGACCTCATGCGTCGTGTCTGCTAGCTACGTGCTAGCTGATTGCTAGCAAACATAGGTGTACTCGCGTCGGACGGTTCGAGCACGGTCACCGGCTCGATGCCAGTCAGGGAGCGGAATCGCGGACGTTCCGCGCACGTCCCCGTTACGACGAATGTATGCCGCTCATCTCACTCTTAATCAGTGGGTTCTGGGTTCAAGTCCCAGGGGGTGCACCAGCTACGAAGCCCGGCTTCCCATCGCGAGATGAGACGCCGGGCTTCCGTGTTTCCGTGGTGCCCGGCCGGTCTTCCCGCTTGCCGTGCGGTCACCGTCGTCAGAAGACCTGGTCCTGCTGCGCGAGGGCGTCGTGCGCATGCGAGCAGTACCCGGGGTGGCCCGCTTCCCGTGCAACCCGCGGGGTGACGATCATCTCGCATCGGGGTTCCGACACTTCGCCCCGGGCCCCGAACTCGCAGAGCGAGGGTCGATCGAGCCTCGCATCCATCCATCGCAACAGTCGCCCTATCGATGGCTCTCCGATGAGCATCGGCGTCCCCCTCGTTCCGCCGGTGGTTGGGGCCCCCGCCCGACCACGACATCCATCTCCCTCGATGGTGTCCTCCGCGCACGACGCGGAGACCCGACGATCATGTCTACCGCGCGCGGCGCCGGTCGTCCCGCGGTCCCGCCCATGATCCGTAGTGCCCCACTACTGGTTCCGGCACCCCGTAGTCGCTTCTTCGGGGGAGCGGCATCGATGTCGATCGGCAGGGGTTTTCGGCACAACCTGAAATCGGCGGTTCGCGCGGCGGAGAGAATGACGTCGTCTGCCGAGGGGATGAACTTCGTAGACCGCGCGGGTGAATTGCTTCGGAAACGTACGTTCGGCGGAACCGCGCTCGCTACGTTGACGCGATTGGTCCTGTCCCACGGTGGGCCGCGCGGTCCATTCTCATCGCGCGTTCCGCGGAAATCGCAGAGGGATCGTCGAATGACGCTCTCGTACTCGCTTTCACGCTCCCAAGGGCCGAGTTACCGCTATCTTCCGGCACTCGACAATGCGGTGTCAATAGCGCGTTCCGCGTCCTGATGCGGGTTGCTCCGCTGTCGAGGCGCGGCCACCGCCCGGCGCAATCACGTGCTCCCCGCCGGACGGCCCGGTCGTTCCCGCGATCTTCACCGTGGGTATGGTCGCGCGACACGTTCGGGAGCTCGAATGAGGGGGCTCCGCGCGGTCCATTCTTAATCCACCCGTAATGGTGCGGGTATAAGGTCGGATTTGCTGCGCCGCAGCGGTCCTGACATTTGCACCCGCCGCGGGGCGTAAAGAAACAATGCGCACCCTGAGCTCGAGCCGAAAGCACAATGCGCCCATGGAACTCAACGCCGCCTCCGGTGTTCCGTCCCGTTCGTCCGCCCGCCACCGACGCACCCTGATCCTCACCGCCGTCGCCGTCGCCGCCGCCCTGGTCGCTGGCAGTGCGACGCCCAGCGTCGCCGCGGTGACCGGGCCGGTGGGACTCCTCCCCGACAGCACGCGACCGCAGGTCAACGCGATGCCCGTCCCCGGTCCGCTCGAGGTCGGCTTCACCTTCTCGCCCGCGGAGTCGGGCGCCCTATCGGCCGTGCGGTTCTACCAGAACGCCCCCAACTCGGGTGTGGTGAGCGCGTCGGTCTGGTCGTCCACCGGTGTCCTTCTGGCGCAGGCGCCGGTCAATCCCGTGGCCGCGGTCGGCTGGCGAACCGTCCCGATCGCGCTCGACCTCGACGCGGACGTCTCGTACACCGTGAGTGTGCTCGACAACGACGGCCGCATCCCCGCCATCGAGAACTTCTTCGCCGAGGCGAAGACGACCAACGGCATCGTCACTCCCGCGAAGGCCGGGGTGTACAAGGCTTCCGCCGGCTTCCCCACCGTCGGGCAGACCTCCAGCGGTCTCATCGACATCGCTTTCACCGCCGAACCCGACCTCGAGTCCGGATCCGAGTCGCCGGTCGAGCCGACCGAGCCGGACCCGACCGAGCCCGCACCCACTCCGACTCCGGTCGAGTCGGCGGCGCCCGAGCCCGACCCCGCCGGACCCGTCAGTGCCGTCGGCCCCGACGGCACCCACTGGCCCGCCAACACCCCCCGTGCCGATGAGGCACGCGTGGTGCAGGTGAAGCCGACGTGGGCCGCGATCTCCGCAGCGATCAACGCGGAGGCCAAGACGTCGGACGACGTGGTCATCTGCGTCTCGCCGGGAACCATCACGGGCGGCAACGGCTCGGGATCCAGCGCGAAGGGCGTCATCCAGGACGTCGGAAACGCCAACCGCGCTTCGCGCATCCTGGTCGACGCGTGTGACGGTATCGGCACGGTCAAGACCGCCGGAGACAAGGGGATCGCCTTCGTCGGCGTCCGCGGTGTGTCGATCGTCGGCATCGACATGGGTGACACGTCGGTGATGCTGCGCAACGTCGAGTCGTTCGGCTTCGGGTACACCACGGTCGGCACGCTCCTCGTGACCGCCAACGGAGGCCGCGGAGTGCGCGACGCCGACGTGGTCGAGGTGGTGGCGGGCACCGAAGCCGTGGCCGGCGCCGGCTACGACCGCATGGAGGTCAAGTCCGCCGACGGGTACAACATCGACGGTCTGACCTTCTCGGGTCTGTACGCCGCCCCGCACTACAAGGCTCGTGGCTCGAACGCCCACACCGACACGATCCAGTTCGTGACCACTTCGGGCAAGGGGACGATGACCGACATCGTGATCGAGGACTCCGCCGTCTTCGCGTCGTCCAACCAGGGCATCATCGCGGGCAGCAACAACGGCGGCGAGATTCGCAACACCGTCGTCGTCGGCGGCAAGACCAGCCAGCAGCGCTACCCCGTCTACGAGGGGGGTCAGCCTGTGCTCGCGGCGAACTCCCTGCATGGAACGTGGTCGGACCTCGCGATGGACACCTCGACCGTAGCCGGCAGCGTCTCGCCGTCGTACTCGTTCTCCGAGGTCGAGGCGTCAGAAAGCACCAAGGGCGATCGCGGGTTCAGCAAGCTCGAGCCGATGACGCTCGACGACCTCGACGAGATCGCGCCCGTGCCGACAGCCGAACGCCTGGCGGCCATCTGGGGCTGACGCTTGCACGGTGAGGCGCCGGATGCCGCGCCCGATCGGTTCCCGATCGGGTGTCGACATCCGGCGCCTCACCACCGGCTCCGCGGCGTCACGCCGCGTCGCCCACCAGCACCGCGGCGCCCTCGTCGGCGGCATCCGGGTGCGCTCCGTCGATGTGGGCGAGCAGAGGGCGTCCGAACAGGATGCAGAGGCTGGCGATCACGACCGACGCGGCCGCCATGATGTACGGAACACCCGCGTTGAAGGCGTGCCACAGCAGGGCGGCGAGCGGCGGAGCGACGGCGCCGCCGAGGAAACGCACGGCGGAGTAAGCCGACGACGCCACCGAACGCGGCAGGTCGGTCGCCTCCATCACCGCCTCGGTGAGCGCGGTGTTGACCACGCCGAGCACGAGTCCGCCGACCACGATGCAGGTGACCAGGGCGGCGGCCGACGACACCACGAACGCGGCCGCGACGAGATCGAGGGCGAGAAGCGGTAGGGCGATGAGCAGCACCGTCGTCAGCCGCAGACGCCGCAGCAGCAGCGGTGCGACCCACACGCTGGTGATCGCCAGTCCCAGACCCCACCCGAAGAACGTCAGGCCGATGCCCATCGCGCCGAAGCCGAGGGGGAAGGGCGAGAACGCCAGCAGCGTGAAGAAGCCGATGTTGTAGAACAATGCGGTCGCGGCGAGGATCGCCAGCGCGGGTCGACCCAGAGCACGGAACGGTGCGCTGAACGCCAGAGGCGTGCGCTCGGGAGTGGGTCCGCGCAGCAGCAGCATCACGGCCACGAACGCGACGGCCATCAGGGCGACCACGCCGAAGAACGGTCCGCGCCAGCTGACTTCGCCCAGGATGCCGCCCAGCAGCGGCCCCACGGCGATGCCGAGGCCGAGGGCGGCTTCGTACAGGATGATCGCCGCAGAACTGCCCCCCGACGCCGCCCCCACGATGGTGGCGAGAGCGGTCGAGATGAACAGCGCGTTGCCGAGTCCCCACCCGGCGCGGAAACCGATGATCGCGTCGACACTGCCGCTCAGGGCGCAGAGGAGCGCGAACACCACGATGAGGGCCAGGCCTACCAGGAGCGTCGCCTTCGCTCCGATCCGGCTCGAGATCCAGCTCGTCACGAGCATCGCAAGACCGGTGACGACGAGGTAGCTCGTGAACAGCAGCTCCGTTTCGACGGGGCTCGCCTGCAACGACTCGGCGATGGCCGGAAGGATGGGGTCGACGAGCCCGATGCCCATGAACGCCACGACGCACGCGAATGCGACGGCCCACACTTGCGCGGGCTGCTGCCAGATGCGGGGTGCTGCGGTGTCGGCGGTCACCGGACGACCTCTTCCAGTTCGTGGGTGGGAGGCGCGACGGGCACGAGACCCACGCGCAGGGAGAGGGCCGAGGCGGCGACGCCGACGGCATCCCATTCCGTCCCCGACAAATCGGCGACGTGGGGTGCGAGCGCCGCGCGGAACTGCTCGAACCAGCCGGCGAGTGCCGCCAGGCCGGCGTCGGTCGCGCGGATCACGCTGACGCGCGAATCGCTCGGGTGCGCGGCACGCTCGACGAGCCCTGCGGCATCCATCTGATGTACCAGCCGCGTCATACCCGGCTGGGTCACCCGGCTCAGGGTTGCCAGATCGCCGAGCCGTTGGGGCCCGTGGTCGCGTAAGAGCGTGAGCGTGCGCCACTGCGCCGCCGGAGCGTCGTTCTGGGTGTCGATGGCCGCGATGCGCGTGAGGGCGTGCACCGCGAGCAAGAGTGTCTGCAGGTCGTCGTCGCGGGTCATGGAGAAAGCATACCGCAGGTATATACCTAGGGTATCTAAATGGAGGACGTCACGATCGCGCGGCGATCCGCGTCGACAGCTGATGCGCGTGCGCCAACAGGACGCGACCCAGCTCGGCGAGGCGCTCACCGCCGAACCGGAACTCGACGCCGGTCAAACTCAGCGCCCACTGCGGATCACCCGACCGTGTGAAGACCGCCGCTCCCAGACCCCAGCTGCCCTCGACGATCAGCCCCGGATTGACGGCGTAGCCGCGGGCCTTCGTATCGGCGATGCGCGCGCGCAGGCGCGCGGGGGAGTGCGACGCTCCCCACCGCTCCGCCAGCTCCGGATGCCGCTCCAGATAGGCGTCCACATCCTGGGGCGGGAGGAAGGCGAGGATCGCCAGTCCGGCCGACGCGACGCCCAGCGGGAAGCGCACCCCCTCCGACAGGACGAACGAGCGGATGGGAAAGCTCCCGTCTTCGCGCACCAGGCAGACGGTCTCATCGCCGCGCCGCACCGAGAGGAACGCACTCTCCTCCGTCCGTACCGCGAGCGAGCGCACGATGTCGCGCGCAGTGGCGGTGACATCGAATCGGGATGCCGCCACACTCCCCATGAGATACAGCTCCGGCCCCGGTAGCCACCGTCCGGAGGCGTCGTCGCGATCGACCAGTCCCTCCGCGCGCAGCGCGGTGAGGAGGCGGTGCACCGTCGGGCGGGTCAGGGCGGCGTCGTGCGCGAGGTCGCCGACGCTCGTGCCGGTGTCGCCCGCGGCGGTCACCAGGCGCAGCAGGTGCGCCGCACGGGCGATGACCTGCGCGCCGGGGACGCCGGCTCGTGGGGCCGATCCAGATGGGGTGTCCACGATGTGGACGCTACGCGCTGCGGCATCCACATCGCAAGATGTCGCTGTGTGCGCCCGCGCCCACCGTCGCAGCATGGGATCACCGCTGTTCGAAGGAGTACGCGTGATCGACAAGACCTGGGCATCGGCGGCCGACGCCGTCGCCGACATCCCCGACGGAGCCTCGCTCGCCGTCGGAGGATTCGGCCTCTCCGGCAATCCCATCGCTCTCATCGAGGCGCTGCTCGCGCAGGGGACGCGCGATCTCTCCGTCGTGTCGAACAACTGCGGGGTGGACGACTGGGGGCTCGGCATCCTGCTCGGGGCCGGCCGCATCCGCAAGATGACCTCGTCGTACGTCGGCGAGAACAAGGAGTTCGAGCGGCAGTTCCTGACGGGCGAACTCGAACTCGAGCTCACCCCGCAGGGCACGCTGGCCGAGAAGCTGCGCGCCGGCGGCGCGGGCATCGCCGCGTTCTACACCCAGACGGGCGTCGGCACGCAGGTCGCCGAGGGCGGGCTGCCTCGCCGCTACGACGGCACCGGCGGCATCGCTGTGGCATCGCCCGCGAAGGACGTGCGGAGCTTCGACGTGCGCGGCGAGCCCCGTGAGTTCGTCCTGGAAGAGGCGATCACCACAGACTTCGCCCTCGTTCACGCCTGGAAGGGCGACCGCCACGGCAACCTCGTCTTCCGCAAGGCCGCGCGCAGCTTCAATCCGCTCGCGGCGATGGCCGGACGCACCTGCATCGTGCAGGTCGAGCACCTCGTCGAGCCGGGCGAGGTCGATCCGGATGCCGTGCACCTGCCGGGAGTCTTCGTGCACCGCATCGTCGAGGTCGGCGACGTCGAGAAGCGCATCGAGAAGCGCACGATCCGCGAGGGTGCCGCTGAGCCGGGACCGGTCCCTTCGACAGGCTCAGGGACCACTGCCGCGATCGTCAAGGAGATCTGAGATGACTTTGTCCCGCACGGAGATGGCCGCCCGCGCCGCCCGCGAGCTCGCCGACGGCGCCTACGTCAACCTCGGCATCGGCCTGCCGACCCTGGTCCCCAACCATGTGCCCGACGGGGTGACCGTCGTGCTGCAGTCCGAGAACGGCATCCTCGGCGTGGGTCCGTACCCGACTGACGACGCGGTGGACGCCGATCTGATCAACGCCGGCAAAGAGACGGTGACGACCCTCCCGGGGGCCGCCTTCTTCGATTCGGCGTTGAGCTTCGGCATGATCCGCGGCGGCAAGATCGATGCCGCGATCCTCGGGGCGATGCAGGTGTCGGCATCCGGAGACCTGGCCAACTGGATGATCCCGGGGAAGATGGTCAAGGGCCCCGGCGGCGCGATGGACCTCGTGCACGGCGCCGCCCGGGTGATCGTGCTGATGGAGCACGTCGCCAAGGACGGCTCGCCCAAGATCGTCGACCGGTGCTCCCTGCCGCTCACCGGACGGGGCGTCGTCGATCGCATCATCACCGACCTCGCCGTCATCGACGTGACGCAGGATGGACTCGTGCTCGTCGAGCTCGCCCCGGGCGTCGGCGTCGACGAGGTGCGGGATGCCACCGAGCCCCCGCTGACCGTGAGACTCACCGAGGAGATCGCAACCGCATGAGCGCTGAGAACGACATCGTCATCGTCGCCGCCGCACGCACCCCGCAGGGTCGGCTCAAGGGGCAACTCGCTCCGCTCACCGCCGTGCAGCTGGGCGCCGCCGCGATCCGCGGAGCCATCGAGCGCGGCGGCATCCCGGCTGACGCCGTCGACGCCGTCCTCGTGGGTCAGGTGCTGCAGGCCGGCGCCGGGCAGAATGCCGCACGGCAGGCCGCGATCGAGGCCGGAATCGGGTGGGATGTGCATTCCGCGACCGTCAACAAGGTGTGCCTCTCGGGTCTCACGGCGATCATCGACGCGGCCCGCATGCTGCGCGTGGGTGACGCCACCGTCGTCGTCGCGGCCGGTATGGAATCCATGACCCGCGCCCCGCACCTGCTCATGAACTCGCGCGAGGGCTACGCCTACGGCTCCGTCGAGGTGATCGACCACATGGCCTTCGACGGCTTGACCGACGCGTACGACCGCGAGAGCATGGGCGCCTCGACCGAGCGCGCGAACGCCCGGTACGAGGTCACCCGCGAAGCCCAGGATGCCGTCGCCGTGCGCTCGCACCAGCGCGCCGCCGCGGCGCAGGCCGACGGGGTGTTCGACGCCGAGATCGTGCCGGTGTCGATCCCGCAACGCAAAGGCGAACCCGTCGTCGTCACCGCCGACGAGGGCATCCGCCCTGACACCACGGTCGCAACGCTCGCGAAGCTCCGCCCCGCCTTCGCCGAGGGCGGCTCGATCACGGCCGGAAACGCCTCGCAGATCTCGGACGGCGCTTCTGCCGTGGTCGTCACGACCCGCGCGACCGCCCAGGAGCGCGGCTGGGACGTGCTCGCCACGCTCGGAGCCGCGGGCCAGGTCGCCGGACCCGACAACTCCCTCCACGCCCAGCCCGCACGCGCGATCGAGAAGGCGCTCGCGAAGCAGGGCATCGCCGCATCCGACCTCGATCTCGTCGAGATCAACGAGGCGTTCGGGGCCGTGGTCGCGCGGTCGCAGGCCGAGCTCGGACTCTCCGATGACGTGGTCAACCCGCACGGCGGCGGCATCGCGCTCGGTCACCCCATCGGCGCCTCCGGCAACCGGCTGGTCGTGCACGCGGTGCATGAGCTGATCCGTCGGGGCGGTGGCACGGCAGCCGTGGCACTGTGCGGCGGCGGCGGTCAGGGCGACGCACTCATCCTCACCCGGTGACACCCACCCGCTGATCGACGAACGGATGCCGCGACCCTCAGGCCGCGGCATCCGGAACGTTCGAGGGGGTGCTCAGCGCGTCAGGCGCTTCTTCAGCAGCTTGCCCTGCTTCTTCTGGACGGGGGAGTCACCCGCGATCATCCGGCCCCGGCGGGCGCGACGCGTGTCGACGACGGCGCCGACGGCGAGAGCGAGGGTGATGCCCCAGCTCAGCCACGCCAGAGCGGTCCGCCAGGTGAACGGCTCGTCGTTCTTGAGTCCGCGCAGGAGCGTGACGCCGCCGGTGATGGCGCTGAGGAGACCGGTTCCGAAGATGTACTGCCGCATGCGCCCAACTTACCGACCCGTGGTTCATCGCCGCCGCCGCCTTGACACCCGCGCGCGCCCCGTTCGGTGAACGACGGGGGCGACGGAATGCGGCGCGTCGGAGCGTTTCCGGCGGCCACGACCGGATCTCACGCCGGCGTCCAGCCCCCGAACCGGGATCCGGCCCGCTGTTAGCCTGAGGTCGATCCCCGAGGAGGACCTGTGACCCAGGCCGATTTCGTCGTTGTCGCGAACCGATTGCCCGTCGACCGCACCCCCGATGGAGAGGGGTGGCGGCGCTCGCCCGGCGGACTCGTGACCGCCCTCGAACCCGTCATGCGCAGTGCCGACGGTGCGTGGGTGGGGTGGGCAGGTCAAGCCGATGTCGACGTCGAGCCGTTCGAGTTCGACGACATGCACCTCGTTCCCGTCACGCTGTCCGCCTCCGACGTGCAGCTGTACTACGAGGGCTTCTCGAACGACACCATCTGGCCGCTCTACCACGACGTGATCTCGCCGCCTACGTACAAGCGCGCGTGGTGGGACGCCTACGTCAAGGTCAACAAGCGCTTCGCCGACGCAGCCGCAGCGGTCGCGGCCGAGGGCGGCACCGTCTGGGTGCAGGACTACCAGCTGCAGCTCGTGCCCAAGCTGCTGCGGGAGTTGCGCCCCGACATCACGATCGGGTACTTCCACCACATCCCGTTCCCCGCCTACGGGCTCTACTCCCAGCTGCCGTGGCGTAAGCAGGTGCTCGAGGGTCTGCTGGGCGCCGACGTCATCGGCTTCCAACGCGTCGCCGACGCGGGCAACTTCGCCCGGGCCGTACGTCGTCAGTTGCGCTACGAGACCAAGGCCAGCGGCATCCTGGTGCCCGACGCCGAAGGCGGCACGCGCGTCGCCCTGGCGAAGGCGTTCCCCATCTCGATCGACGCGGAGTCGTACGTCGAGTTGGCCCAGCGGCCCGACATCCAGCAGCGCGCCAGAGAGATCCGCGAGGGACTCGGCAATCCTCGCAAGATCCTGCTCGGCGTCGACCGACTCGACTACACCAAGGGCATCCGTCACCGCCTCAAGGCGTGGGGCGAGGTGCTCGAAGACGGCCGGGCCACGGTCGAGGACGCCACCCTCGTGCAGGTCGCGAGCCCCAGTCGAGAGCGCGTCGACGCGTACATGCAGCTGCGCGACGAGATCGAGATGACCGTCGGGCGTATCAACGGCGACTACGACACCACCACGCACACAGCGATCCGCTACCTGCATCAGTCGTATCCGCGCGAAGAGATGGTGGCACTGTTCCTCGCCGCCGACGTCATGCTCGTCACGGCCCTGCGCGACGGCATGAACCTCGTCGCCAAGGAGTACGTCGCCAGCCGCATCGACAACCGCGGCGTGCTCGTGCTGAGCGAATTCGCCGGGGCCGCCGACGAGATGGGCAGCGCACTGCTCATCAACCCGCACGACATCGACGGATTGAAGGATGCCGTCATCCGCGCGGTCGACATGCCCGCGGCCGAGCAGGGCCGACGGATGCGCACCCTGCGGCGTCGTGTCCGCGAGCATGACGTCGAGGATTGGTCGCGCGGCTTCCTCGAGGCGCTGTCGGCGTTCCACGGCCGCTCGTCCCGTGCGGCGGCCGCCGAGGTCGAGGCCGGTACTGACGACGGTCAGGGGGATGCCGAATGACCGCCGCCGACGCGACGGTCGAGGCCGTCGCCACCACCCACACCCTGCTCATCGCGCTGGACTTCGACGGCACGCTGTCGCCGCTGGTCGACGAGCCGATGTCGGCGCGCATGACCCCGGCGGCGCGCGCGATCGTCGATGAGCTCGCGGCACTGCCGCGGACGGTGGTCGCGCTGGTCTCCGGCCGCTCGCTGGCCCACCTTCGTGAGATCTCCGAGCACGCCGACGACTCGCCGGTCTGGCTCGCGGGTTCGCACGGCGCGCAGTTCTGGGTGCCCGGCAACGGCGTCGAAGAGACCCCCGACGACACCGACGACCTCGCGCTGCGCGACCGTCTGCAGCGGGAAGCCACGGCCGGCACCGGTGAGATGGACGGTGTGTGGATCGAGCCGAAGGAGTACGGCCTCGGCGTGCATACGCGCACGGCGGATGCCGCGACCGCCCGTGCCGCGCGAGACCTCGTCGACGCACTGGTCGGAGCGCAAGCCCCCACCTGGCGACGTCGCACAGGGCACGACATCCTCGAGTTCGCGTTCCGCCACGAGGGCAAGGACTCCGCGGTCGCGCGCCTCCGCGAGCGCGTCGGGGCGTCTGCCGTGCTGTTCGCCGGCGACGACGTCACCGATGAAGACGCCTTGCGCTCGCTGGGACCGCAGGACCTCGGCGTCCGGGTCGGCGGGGGAGAGACCACGGCCAGCCTGCGCGTCGACGACATCGCCGCGTTCGTCGCCGTACTGGAGGACGTGGCGCGCCTGCGCCGAGCGCACGGCGCGTGACCGGCGTGTGCGCCGGGCGGCGCCCGCGTCCAGGGGTCTTGGGCGCTCCTGCGCACGGCGATTAATCCGCCGTTCATCCCCTGTGGCGCATCGGGGGGACGCGCGCGCGCAATAGACTTCGAGGATGCCCGCTCCGCAGAATCCGAACACCGGCGAGTTCGACATCAAGCCCCGCAGTCGCGTCATCACCGATGGCATCGAAGCCACGACCTCGCGCGGCATGCTCCGCGGCGTCGGCATGGGCGACGACGACTGGGACAAGCCCCAGATCGGCATCGCGTCGAGCTGGAACGAGATCACGCCCTGCAACCTCAGCCTCGACCGCCTCGCGCAGGGCGCGAAAGAGGGGGTGCACTCCGGCGGTGGATACCCGCTGCAGTTCGGCACGATCTCCGTCTCCGACGGCATCTCGATGGGTCACGAGGGCATGCACTTCTCCCTCGTCTCGCGTGAGGTCATCGCCGACAGCGTCGAGACCGTCATGATGGCCGAGCGCCTCGACGGGTCCGTGCTGCTCGCGGGTTGCGACAAGTCGATCCCCGGCATGCTCATGGCATCCGCTCGTCTCGATCTCTCCAGCGTCTTCCTCTACGCCGGCTCGATCGCTCCGGGCTGGGTCAAGCTCTCCGACGGTACCGAGAAGGAGATCACGATCATCGACTCCTTCGAGGGCGTCGGTGCGTGCCTGGCGGGTCGCATGAGTGAGGCCGACCTCAAGCGCATCGAGTGCTCCTTCGCCCCGGGCGAGGGTGCCTGCGGTGGCATGTACACGGCCAACACGATGGCGTCTGTGGCCGAGGCGCTCGGACTCAGCCTCCCCGGCTCCGCCGCCCCGCCGTCGGCGGACCGTCGTCGCGACTACTTCGCCCACCGCTCGGGCGAGGCCGTCGTCAACCTGCTGCGCCAGGGCATCACCACCCGCGACATCCTCACGAAAGAGGCGTTCGAGAACGCCATCGCCCTCGCCATGGCGCTCGGCGGCTCGACGAACGTCGTGCTGCACCTGCTCGCCATCGCGCGCGAGGCCGAGGTCGAGCTGTCGCTGCACGACTTCAACCGCATCGGCGACAAGACGCCGCACGTCGCCGACATGAAGCCGTTCGGCAAGTACGTCATGAACGATGTCGACCGCCAGGGCGGCATCCCGGTCATCATGAAGGCGATGCTCGACGAGGGACTCCTGCACGGCGACGCGCTGACCGTGACGGGCAAGACGCTCGCCGAGAACCTCGCCGATCTGAACCCCGACCCCATCGACGGCACGGTCATCCACACCTTCGACAACCCCATCCACGCGACGGGCGGCATCACGATCCTGCACGGCTCGATGGCCCCCGAGGGTGCGGTCGTGAAGTCGGCGGGCTTCGACGGAAACGTCTTCGAGGGCCCTGCCCGCGTGTTCGAGCGCGAGCGCGCGGCCATGGACGCCCTCGAGGCGGGTCAGATCCAGGCCGGTGACGTCGTCGTCATCCGCTACGAGGGCCCCAAGGGTGGTCCCGGCATGCGCGAGATGCTCGCCATCACGGCGGCCATCAAGGGCGCGGGCCTCGGAAAAGATGTACTACTCTTGACGGACGGTCGATTCTCAGGCGGCACAACCGGCCTCTGCATCGGCCACATAGCTCCCGAAGCGGTGGACGCAGGTCCTATCGCCTTCGTGCGCGATGGTGATCTGATACGGGTCGATATCGCCGCTCGCACTCTCGACTTGATCGTCGAGACAGACGAGCTGGATTCCCGCCGCGAAGGCTGGGAACCGCTGCCCCCGCGCTATACCCGTGGCGTTCTGGCCAAGTACTCCAAGCTCGTGCACTCCGCCGCGGAGGGCGCGGTCACGGGCTGACGGCCGTCTCTCTTCTCACCTTCTCTGGTTCTCGAGGTACTCCCATGTCCATCGATTCCCCCACCGCGGCCATTCCCCGGCCGCCCTCTCGCACAGCCCCTGCGCCCATGATGACGGGCGCGCAGGCGGTCGTCCGCTCGCTCGACCTGCTGGGCGTGACCGACGTGTTCGGTCTGCCGGGCGGCGCGATCATGCCCGTCTACGACCCGCTCATGGACGACGAGCACGTCCGCCACATCCTCGTGCGCCACGAGCAGGGCGCCGGCCACGCGGCCGAGGGGTACGCAGCGGCATCCGGGCGCGTCGGCGTCGCGATCGCCACGTCCGGTCCGGGCGCGACCAACCTCGTCACCGCGATCGCCGACGCCTACATGGACTCGGTGCCCCTGGTGTGCATCACCGGCCAGGTGTTCTCCACCCTCATGGGTACCGATGCCTTCCAGGAAGCCGACATCGTCGGCATCACGATGCCCATCACCAAGCACTCGTTCCTGGTGAAGTCGGCCGACGAGATCCCCGGCGCCATCGCCGCCGCGTTCGAGATCGCCTCGACCGGTCGCCCCGGTCCCGTGCTCGTCGACATCACAAAGGACGCGCAGCAGGCCGAGGCGCCCTTCGTGTGGCCGCCCAAGATCGACCTGCCCGGTTATCGCCCGGTGACCAAGGCGCACGGCAAGCAGATCCAGGCTGCGGCCCACCTGCTGACCACCGCCAAGAAGCCCGTTCTGTACGTCGGTGGCGGCGCGATCCGCTCGAACGCGTCGGCCGAGCTCAAGGTGCTCGCCGAGGCGACCGGCGCCCCCGTGGTCACCACGCTGATGGCGCGAGGGGCCTTCCCCGACTCCCACGAGCAGCACCTCGGCATGCCCGGCATGCACGGCACCGTGCCCGCGGTGCTCGCGCTGCAAGAGAGTGACCTCATCGTCTCGCTCGGCGCCCGCTTCGACGACCGCGTCACCGGCAAGGCGGCGCTGTTCGCCCCGAACGCGCAGGTCGTGCACGTCGACATCGACCCCGCCGAGATCTCCAAGATCCGCACCGCAGACGTGCCGATCGTGGGCGATCTGCGCGAGGTTCTCATCGACCTCGAGGCCGCTTTCCGCGCGGCCGACGCCGAGAACGCCCACGACTACACCGAGTGGTGGACCTACCTCAACGGGCTCCGCGACGAGTTCCCCCTCGGCTACACACCCACCACCGACGGCCTGCTCTCGCCGCAGCACGTCATCCAGCGCATCGGCGAGATGACCGGACCCGAGGGCGTCTACGCCTCGGGAGTGGGTCAGCACCAGATGTGGGCGGCGCAGTTCATCAAGTACGAGCGTCCTAATGCGTGGCTGAACTCCGGCGGTGCCGGCACCATGGGTTACGCGGTACCCGCGGCCATGGGCGCCAAAGTGGCCCAACCCGAGCGTGCGGTGTGGGCGATCGACGGCGACGGCTGCTTCCAGATGACCAACCAGGAGCTCGCGACCTGCGTCATCAACGACATCCCGATCAAGGTCGCGATCATCAACAACTCCTCGCTCGGCATGGTGCGCCAGTGGCAGACGCTGTTCTTCGACGGCCGCCACTCCAACACCGACCTGAACACGGGCCACGGAACGCGCCGCATCCCCGACTTCGTCAAGCTGGCGGAGGCCTACGGGTGCCTGGGCATCCGCGTCGAGAAGGAAGACGAGATCGACGCCGCCATCCAGCTCGCGCTCGACACCAACGACCGCCCGGTCGTGATCGATTTCGTCGTGAGCGCCGACGCGATGGTGTGGCCGATGGTGCCCCAGGGCGTCAGCAACAGCTACGTCCAGTACGCGCGCGATCACTCGCCCACCTTCAACGAGCAGGAGGACTGAGATGTCTCGTCACGTTCTGAGCCTCCTGGTCGAAGACAAACCCGGCCTGCTCACCCGCGTCGCGGGGCTCTTCGCTCGGCGCGGCTTCAACATCGAGTCGCTCGCGGTCGGCGTCACCGAGGTGCCCGGACTCTCGCGCATCACCGTCGTCGTCGACGTCGAGGGCCTGCCGCTCGAGCAGGTGACCAAGCAGCTGAACAAGCTCATCAACGTCATCAAGATCGTCGAGCTCGACCCCGCGGCATCCGTGCAGCGCGAGCACGTGCTCGTGAAGGTGCGTGCCGACAACGCCACACGCTCGAACGTGGTCGAGGTGGTCAACCTGTTCCGTGCCTCGGTCGTCGACTACGCCCCCGACGCCATGGTCATCGAGATCACGGGCGACTCGGGCAAGGTCGGGGCGTTTCTCAAGGCCATCGAGCCGTTCGGTGTGAAGGAGCTCGCGCAGTCGGGCCTGCTCGCCGTCGGCCGTGGTGGCAAGAGCATCACCGAACGCGTCCTGCGCGGCTGATCCTCCACCGCCCTCGAGCCTTTCGAGCGGCCCACATCTTCCACTTCACACGTTCCACAACCCCGGTCCCTTCGACTCGCTCTGGGACCTGACTCAAGGAGAAACATCCTCATGGCAGAGATCTTCTACGACGACGACGCCGACCTCTCGATCATCCAGGGCAAGAAGGTCGCGATCGTCGGCTACGGCTCGCAGGGTCACGCCCACGCGCAGAACCTGCGCGACTCCGGCGTCGAGGTCGTCATCGCGCTCAAGGACGGCTCGAAGTCGGCCGCCAAGGCGCAGGAAGACGGCTTCGAGGTCAAGAACGTCGCCGATGCTGCCGAGTGGGCCGACCTGATCATGGTGCTCGCGCCCGACCAGCACCAGCGGTCGATCTTTGCCGACTCGATCAAAGACAAGCTGACCGAGGGCAAGACGCTCGCCTTCGCGCACGGCTTCAACATCCGCTTCGGCTACATCGACGCGCCCGAGGGTGTCGACGTCATCCTCATCGCGCCCAAGGCCCCCGGTCACACCGTGCGTCGCGAGTACGTCGCCGGCCGCGGCATCCCCGACATCATCGCCGTCGAGCGCGACGCCTCGGGCTCGGCCTGGGACACCGCCCTGTCGTACGCGAAGGCCATCGGCGGCACCCGTGCCGGTGTCATCAAGACGACCTTCACCGAAGAGACCGAGACCGACCTGTTCGGCGAGCAGGCCGTTCTCTGCGGTGGCATGAGCCACCTCGTGCAGTACGGCTTCGAGACTCTCGTCGAGGCGGGCTACCAGCCGCAGATCGCCTACTTCGAGGTTCTGCACGAGCTCAAGCTCATCGTGGACCTCATGTGGGAGGGCGGCATCGCCAAGCAGCGCTGGTCGATCTCCGACACCGCCGAGTACGGCGACTACGTCTCCGGCCCCCGCGTCATCTCGCCCGAGGTCAAGACGAGCATGCAGGCCGTGCTCGCCGACATCCAGTCGGGCGCGTTCGCAAAGCGCTTCATCGACGACCAGGACAACGGTGCCACCGAGTTCCTCGAGCTCCGCGAGAAGGAGCAGGGTCACCCCATCGAGGCGACCGGCAAGGAGCTTCGCGGCCTCTTCGCCTGGAAGCAGCAGGACAGCGACTACGTCGAAGGCTCGGCCGCGCGCTGAGTTCCTCACCCTTGAACGCCCCGCGGCTCCGGCCGCGGGGCGTTCCTCGTCTCGGGTCCGAGCCACCGGTCGGATGTGGTGCGGCGCGCACGGTGCGCGCGGCGGGGCGCGCGCCGACGGCGGGAGAGCGCCGCTAGCGTGGACGCGTGAGCACTCCGCGCGATGACGATGCCCTCTCGTGGGGCGGTGACGACGACCCGACGCTCGATGTCGGCGAGAAGGCCATGCCCGATCGCGCCGCTCCCGCGGCGTCCGAGCCTGTCCCGGCTTCCGAGCCCGCAGCGGAGGCGCGTGGACCGGAGCCCCTGCAGCCGGCGCCCGAGCCCCTGCAGGCCCGTTCATCGTCCACGGCGCCGGCCGCCCGGCATCCGGAAGCCGACGACGTCGAGTCCGAAGACGACGAACAGGATGCCGTTCACTCGAGGCCGCTGGGCAACGCCGGCCTGATCGGCATCGGCATGGTCGCCGCCACCTTCCTGCTATTCGCCGTCGGATGGCTCGTCGCCGGCCTGCGGCTGCAGGGGCTGGGACTGCCCATCCCGTCCGTCACGCTGATCGCCCTGACGATCGGCGCTGCCCTCGCCCCCCTCGTGTGGTTCGTCGCGGTGCTCGCTCTGACCCGGTCGTGGCGCACCTGGCAGCGTTTCCTGCTGCTGATCCTCGGGATCGTGCTGCTCGTTCCCTGGCCCTTCCTCTCGTTGGGAGCCTTCGCATGAGCGAGACCGTGCGCACCCGCCATCTGCCCACCTGGCTGGTCGTGACGATCGCCGGAGTGTTCGGCCTGTTCTACGCCTACGTCGTGTGGAGTTCGGTCGCGCTGTTGATCCAGCAGGTGAACGGACCGCTCGGGCTCAACGGACTGGGATGGTTCGTCTACATCCTGCCCATCGCGTTCCCCCTCCTCGCATTCGGCGCGGCCTTCGCGATCGGGGCTCGCCGCCGGGCGGGGGAGTTCGCGATCGCGCTGCTCGCCGGGTTGACGGTGTCGGCGGCGTTCTGGCTGGCAATCGTCGGCTATGGAACGACGTCGTACGGCCTGTACGGGGGCTGACGCGTCGATTCGGCGGTCCCCGGACATGGATCGCTGACGGGTCGATCGCCGCTGGCGGACGGAAGTCGGCGGGGTACCGTCACACGTTGTGGACCGCGGTGGCGGGGTCCCGGCATCCATCGTCCGCCGTCACACGGTCGGGCGCGTCCTCGCCTCCGCGCTAGGCTGGCAGACGGCCCGTACGGGTCGCGCGCCCGGCTCGCGCCGGTGGTGCGCGGCGGTGCGCGCCAGTCCCCAGCACCGTTTCGAAGGACGCATCCGTGACGAAGCCCGTCGTGCTCATCGCCGAAGAACTCTCTCCCGCCACGATCGACGCGCTCGGCCCCGACTTCGACGTGCGCAACGTCGACGGGACCGACCGCCCCGCGCTGCTCTCGGCCCTTGCCGACGCGCACGCGGTGCTGGTGCGCTCGGCCACCCAGATCGACGCCGAGGCCCTCGCCGCGGCGCCGTCGCTGAAGGTGGTCGCCCGCGCCGGTGTCGGTCTCGACAACGTCGACATCAAGTCGGCCACCGCTGCCGGTGTGATGGTCGTCAACGCTCCGACGTCGAACATCATCTCCGCCGCCGAGCTCACTGTCGGGCACGTGCTGAGCCTCGCGCGCCGCATCCCCGCCGCACACGCCTCGCTCGCGCAGGGCCTGTGGAAGCGCAGCTCTTTCACCGGCACCGAGCTGTTCGAGAAGACGATCGGCATCATCGGTCTCGGCCGGATCGGCGCCCTCATCGCCGCCCGTCTGCAGGGTTTCGACATGCGCGTCATCGCGTACGACCCCTACGTCACCGCCGCTCGCGCGCAGCAGCTCGGCGTGCAGCTCGTCTCGCTCGACGAGCTCCTCGAGCAGAGCGACTTCGTCACGATCCACATGCCGAAGACGCCCGAGACCACGGGCATGATCGGCGCCGAACAGCTGCGCCGCATGAAGAAGACGGCCTACGTGATCAACGTCGCCCGCGGCGGACTCATCGACGAGAACGCGCTCTTCGAGGCGCTCACCACGGGCGAGATCGCCGGGGCGGGTCTCGACGTGTTCTCCACCGAGCCGCCCGCCCAGGATGGCCCGGCGCGCCGTCTGCTCGACCTGCCGAACGTCGTGGTCACTCCGCACCTCGGTGCCAGCACCGAAGAGGCGCAGGAGAAGGCCGGCGTCTCGGTCGCTCGCTCGGTCAAGCTCGCGCTCGAGGGCGACCTCGTTCCGGATGCCGTGAACGTCGCCGGCGGCGCGATCGACCCGTTCGTGCGCCCCGGTATCGCGCTGGTCGAGATGCTCGGCCAGTTCTTCAGCGGCCTCGCCGACAGTGCGCTCACGAGCCTCGACATCGAGGTGCGCGGCGAGCTCGCGCAGTACGACGTGAGCGTCTACCGCCTGGCGGCGCTGAAGGGCTACTTCAGCCGCATCGTCAGCGAGAGCGTGTCGTACGTGAACGCACCCCTGTTCGCCGAGCAGCGGGGCGTCGAGGCGCGCCTGGTGGTCGAGGCCGAGAGCCCGCTGTACCGCAACATCACGATCCTGCGGGGCACCCTGGCCGACGGCTCCACGCTGACGGTCGCCGGTACGCTCGCCGGGACCCGCATGGTGCCCAAGGTCGTCTCGATCAACGGCTACGACATCGAGGTGCCCATCGAGAAGCACCACCTCGTGATGCGTTACGCCGACCGCCCCGGCATCGTCGCCATCTACGGCCAGAAGCTGGGCGAGGCGGGTATCAACATCGCCGGTCTGCAGGTGGCGGCTCCGGATGCCACGGGCCGTGCGCTCTCCGTGCTCACGGTGGATTCGCCGGTGCCCGACGACATCCTCGGCGCCATGCGCGAGGCCGTCGGCGCTGACCTGTTCCGACAGATCGACATCGTCGAGGACTGACGACCGGGAGGTCGTGGGGGAGGGGGTCGCTGCGGCGGCCCCCTCTTTCTGGTATCTGTATCGACCGGCCTGAGAGTCCTGGTGCAGGTGCTGGTGGTGGCGCGGGCGCGATGATGGGTCGCGGGCGTGCCGGTGGTGGCGCGGGCGTGGGCGTGATGGTGAGTCGCGTGCGTGCCGGTGGCGTCGCGGGCACGGGCGTGATGTCGACGCGCGGGCGTGCCCGCGTCGTGTCAGGTGGTCGCGGCGACAACCGCGGCGATCAACCGGTCGAGGTCGGCACCTCCGAGCTGCGGCCCGGGTACGGCGTTGAGGTCGAGCACGGCGTTGAAGTAGAGGCCGTCGCTGACCAGCAGCACTATCTGCAGGGCGGTCTCGTCCCGCGTGTGCGCGCGGAGGCTGTCTTCCCAAAGCTCGCGGACACGCCGGAGGGAGGCGGATGCCGCGTCGTTGCCGTTCTGCGCGAGGCGCGACACCGCGAGGATCGTCACGTCGAGGGGTGAGCCGGTGTTCTGGGAAGAGCGGAGGTGCGCGGCGACGACGCCCTCGTCGGAATCTTCGATCTCGGCGACGTCTTCCTGGGCGAGACGCTCGAGGCGTTCGACGAGGGCCGACTCCAGGGCGCTCTTGGAGCTGAAATGGTAGAGCAGCCCGCCCTTGGACACGCCCGCGGTGCGTGCGGTGGCATCCATCGTCGCGGCACGCTCGCCCTCGTCGACGAGGATGCGAGTGAACGCATCGAGGACGGCGTCGCGGGCGAGGGGAGGGCGGCTCATGTCTCCTCGATCGTACGTGCGGACGGGCGGCTCCGTCTGATACTATACCGGCTGGACGGTTAAGAAACGGAACGGAACCATGCTCACCTCGTCGTTGCCCACTCAAGAGATCAACGTGCCCCGCGCCGGCTGGCGCGGATGGTTCGCGCTGGCGGTGCTCATGCTGCCCGTGCTGCTGGTCTCGGTCGACAACACAGTGCTGAGTTTCGCCCTTCCCGAGATCGCCCTCGACCTGCAGCCCTCGAGCATCGAGCAGCTGTGGATCATCGACGTCTACCCGCTCGTCCTCGCGGGTCTGCTGGTGACGATGGGAACGCTCGGCGACCGGTTCGGTCGCAAGCGCATGCTGCTCATCGGCGCCACGGGCTTCGCGGCCGTGTCCGCCCTGTCGGCATTCGCGCCGACCGCGGCTCTGCTCATCGCCGGCCGCGCCCTGATGGGTGTCTTCGGCGCCATGCTCATGCCGTCGACCCTGTCGCTCCTGCGCAGCATCTTCCGTGACCGCGACCAGCGGCGGTTCGCGATCGCCGTGTGGGCCTCCGGCTTCTCGGCCGGTGCCGCCCTGGGACCGATCGTGGGCGGCTTCCTGCTCGAGCACTTCTCGTGGGGTTCGGTGTTCCTCATGGCGGTACCGGTCCTCGTGCCGCTCCTGGTCCTCGCTCCGTTCTTCGTGCCCGAGAGCCGCGACCCGGCGCCGGGCCGCTTCGACCCGATGAGCGTGGTCCTCTCGCTCGCCACGATGGTGCCGATCGTCTACGGCATCAAGAAGCTCGCGGTCGAGGGCCCGCTTTCGCTCGCGCCCGCGCTGTTCGTGGTCGGCATCGTCTTCGGCTGGCTGTTCGTGCGGCGACAGCGGGGCCTCGACAACCCCATGCTCGATATGACGCTGTTCCACCGCGGCACGTTCTCGGGCGCGATCCTCGTGAATCTGCTCAGCGTCGTCGGCCTCGTCGGCTTCCTCTACTTCGTCGCGCAGCATCTGCAGCTGGTCGTCGGTCTTTCCCCGATGGTCGCGGGCTTCGCCCTCCTGCCCGGACTCGTGTTGATGATCGTGTCCGGCTTGGCGATCGTGCCCGTCGCCAAACGCTTCGCCCCGCGCATCGTCGTTCCGATCGCGCTGTCGTTCTCGGTCGTGGCCTACGTGATGGTCGCCTTCTCCACTGCCGACCTGGTGCAGCTCATCGTTGCCTTCGGGCTGCTCGGCATCGGCATCGGCGCGGCCGAGACCGTGTCGAATGAACTGATCCTCTCCAGCGCTCCGTCCGCCAAGGCGGGCGCCGCGAGCGCCGTATCCGAGACGGCGTACGAGGTCGGTGCCGTCCTCGGAACGGCGGTGCTCGGCGGAATCCTCGCCGCGTTCTACCGGACGCAGCTCGTGCTGCCCGCCGGTCTGCCCGACGCCGCAGCACAGGCTGCTCGCGAGACCCTCGCCGGGGCCGTGGCCGTGTCGCACACGCTCGACGACGCCGCGCTGGCGGAGTCGTTGCGCCTGGCGGCGGCGCACGCCTTCGATTCGGGTGTCGTGGTCACCGCGCTCATCGGTGCGGTGCTGATCGTCGTGGCCGGACTGATCGCTGCCGCTACCCTGGGAGGAACCCGCAGCACGTCCAAGAAGTGACGTGCCCCGAGCTCTGAGGAGAGCGATGTCGCGTGTCGTGAAGCTGGCCGTCATTCCCGGTGACGGCATCGGTCCCGAGGTCGTCACCGAGGCCGTGAAGGTCCTCGACGCCGTCACCGCCGCCTCGGACGTGTCGTTCGAGAAGACGCCGTTCTCCCTCGGGGCCGGACGGTACCTCGAGACCGGTGACACCCTCACCGACGACGACCTCTCCGCGATCGCCGCGCACGACGCCATCCTGCTGGGTGCCGTCGGCGGGGTTCCCGGTGACCCCCGACTCAAGGACGCGAATATCGAGCGCGGTCTGCTGCTGAAGCTGCGTTTCGAGCTCGACCACTACGTCAACCTCCGCCCGTCCAAGCTCTACCCCGGCGCGACGGGACCGCTGGCCGATCCCGGTGAGATCGACTTCGTCGTCGTTCGCGAGGGGACCGAGGGCCCCTACGTCGGCAACGGCGGTTCGATCCGCCGCGGCACGGCGCACGAGGTCGCCAACGAGACCTCCGTCAACACCGCATACGGCGTCGAGCGCGTCGTCCGCTATGCCTTCGCTCTCGCCGAGCGGCGACGTCACAAGCTGACCCTTGTACACAAGACCAACGTGCTCGTGCACGCGGGCGGCATGTGGAAGCGGATCGTGGATGCCGTGGCATCCGAGTTCCCGGGGGTCGACGTAGACTACCTGCACGTCGACGCGGCGACGATCTTCCTGGTCACGAACCCGGGCCGCTTCGACGTGATCGTCACCGACAACCTCTTCGGCGACATCTTGACCGACTTGGCCGGCGCCGTCACCGGAGGCATCGGCCTCGCCGCATCGGGCAACATCAACCCCGACGGCGCGTTCCCCTCGATGTTCGAGCCCGTCCACGGATCGGCGCCCGACATCGCGGGTACTCAGAAGGCCGACCCCACGGCCGCGATCCTCTCCGTCGCCCTCCTGCTCGATCATCTCGGGCTCACCGACGAGGCCGCCCGCGTCACCCGCGCGGTCGAGGATGACATCGCGAGCCGTGTCGGCGCCCGAACCACCGCGCAGGTCGGTGACGCCATCGCCGAACGCGTCCAGGCGTAACCTGGACCGATCGGCCCGCATCACCCCCGTGCATCGAACAGTTTTGGATCCCCAGATGACCACCATCGACACCGACCCCGACACCGGACTCGACCCGCTCGAGTTCGCCGTCACCCGCAATCTCGCAGCCAAGAGCAATGCCGACCGCGACGCCATCCTCGCCGCCCCCGGCTTCGGGCAGAGCTTCACCGACCACATGGTCGACATCTGCTGGTCGGTCCGCGGCGGATGGCACCGCCCGCGCGTCTCGCCCTACGGCCCCATCTCCCTCGACCCGGCTGCGGCCGTCCTGCACTACGGGCAGGAGATCTTCGAGGGCATCAAGGCCTACCGTCACGCCGACGGGTCGGTGCACACGTTCCGCCCCGATCAGAACGGTCGTCGCCTGCAGCGTTCGGCCCGCCGTCTGGCTCTGCCCGAGCTGCCCGTTCCGTACTTCCTGCAGGCGCTGCGCGAACTCATCGCCGTCGACGGTGCGTGGGTTCCCTCCGGCGAAGACCAGAGCCTGTACCTGCGGCCCTTCATGTTCGCGAAGGAGGCCTTCCTCGGTGTGCGCCCCGCGCACAAGGTGGCCTTCTACGTGATCGCCAGTCCCGCGGGCGCCTACTTCAAGGGCGGCGTGAAGCCCGTCTCGATCTGGCTCAGCGAGGACTACTCGCGCGCCGGCAAGGGCGGCACGGGTGCGGCCAAGACAGGGGGCAACTACGCCGCCAGCCTGCTGCCGCAGTCCGAGGCGTACGAGAACGAGTGCGACCAGGTCGTGTTCCTCGACCAGGACCGCAACGTCGAAGAGCTCGGCGGCATGAACGTCGTGTTCGTCTACAAAGACGGCACCATCGTCACCCCGCAGTCCGACTCGATCCTCGAGGGCATCACCCGCGACTCGCTCCTTCAGCTCGCCCGTGACCGCGGACACCACGTCGAGGGACGCAACGTCTCGCTGAAGGAATGGCGCGAGGGCGTGGCATCCGGAGACATCGTCGAGGTGTTCGCCTGTGGAACCGCCGCCGTCGTCACCCCCATCGGCACGCTCAAGGGTCGCGACTTCATCGACGAGCAGCCCACCGGCACCCTCGCCCTCGAACTGCGCGAAGAGCTGACGAACATCCAGTACGGCCGCGCGGAAGACAAGCACGGCTGGTTGTACAGACTCGACGCCTGACGCGTCGCACACGGAGGGACTCCCGGATGCCGGGGGTCCCTCCGTCGTTCGCGCTGAATCCTGAGTGGATTCGCGGAAAGACCGAAGCCTGTGTCCCCGGGCCCCCGCGGCATAAACGCGATTCGTGTCGATAAACACGCTGACGCCCCGTTTATCGACAGAGATCGTGTTTATGCGTGCTCCCGGGGCCAGCGCACGCGGCGACCTTCCTGGGGAGGGGCGTCGGGGCGCGGCAGCACCGCGGTGCCGGGGCGCAGCAGCGCCGGGGCGCAGCGGTGCCGGGCGCAGCAGTGCAGGGGCGCAGCAGCGCCGGGGCGCAGGAGTACCGGGGCGCAGCAGTGCCGGGGCGCAGCAATGCCGGGGCGCAGCAGTGCCGGGGCGCAGGAGCGCAGCAGCGCCGAGGCGCAGGGGCCAGCAGCACCGCGGGGCAGCCCGCATCGCGGCAGGCTGTGGAACGCCCCGGCGATGTCGGACCTCGCGGATAGGCTGAACCGGTGAAGATCGCACGATTCAGCCACCAGGATGCCATTCGCTACGGGATCGTCGACGACGGCGAACTCGTCGTGCTCGCCGGCGACCCGATGTTCGCCGGGTTCGACACCACGGGGGAACGCGTGCCTCTCACCGAGGTGGCTCTGCTCGCCCCGGTCATCCCGCGTTCCAAGGTCGTGTGCATCGGCAAGAACTACCGCGATCACGCCGCCGAGATGGGGAGCGAGGCCCCCGCCGAACCGCTGATGTTCCTCAAGCCCAACACGTCGGTCATCGGCCCGGGTGACGCGATCGTGCGCCCCACGGCACTGAGTTCCCACACCGACTACGAGGGCGAGCTGGCCGTCGTCATCGGCCGCGTCGCCAAGAACGTCCCCGCTGAGCGCGCGAGCGACTACATCCTCGGGTACACCGTCGCCAACGACGTCACGGCGCGCGATCTGCAGCGCAGTGACGGTCAGTGGTCGCGCGCCAAGGGTTTCGACACGTTCTGCCCGGTCGGACCGGTCATCGAGACCGACCTCGATCTCGACGCGGCCGTCATCACGACGCGGGTCAACGGCGAGGTGCGCCAGAACGGCCCCGTGTCCGACATGATCCACGGCATCCCCGCCCTCATCGCCTACGCGTCGGCGGTGTTCACGCTGCTGCCCGGAGACCTGATCCTCACGGGCACTCCCGCGGGCATCGGGTCATTCGACGCGGGTGACACGATCGAGGTCGAGATCGAGGGCATCGGGATCCTGCGCAACACAGCGCGTGATGCCTGACCTCGCGGCGCCCGCGGCGATCGATCTCGTCGCCGCGCAACGCCGCACGGTGCGGGTGCTGGCGGCTGGGCAGGTGCTCAGCGGCGTCGCATTCGGCTCGACGCTGTCGTTGGGGGCCCTGCTGGCCGCCGACCTGTCTGGCGAAGAATCGCTCTCGGGGTTCGCCACCGCCTCGGTGACCCTCGGTGCAGCCCTGACGGCGATCCCGCTGGCGCGCCTGGCCGCGCGGCGTGGGCGACGGATCGCGCTGACGACCGGCAACGTCGCCGCCCTGAGCGGCATCGCCCTCGTGATCCTCGCCGCTGCGACGCGCGCGTTCCCGCTGCTACTCGTGGGCATTGCGCTGATCGGCGCGGGCAACGCGGCCACCCTGCAGTCGCGCTTCGCCGCAACCGACCTCTCGACGACGGCCCGGCGCGGCCGCGACCTCGCAACGGTGGTCTGGGCGACCACGGTCGGTGGAGTCGTGGGTCCGCTGCTCCTGGCGCCGGGAGAACTCCTCGGTGCCAGCATCGGCATGCCCCGCCTCACGGGCGCCTACCTCTTCTCGCTCCTCGCCCAGGCATGCGCGTTCGCACTGTACGTTCTGGTCCTGCGCCCCGACCCGCTGCTGCTCGCGCAACGGCTCGACCGCGAGAGGGCGCCGACAGCCCGGGCCTCGCCCGAGGTCGATCGACCTCGCATCGCCCGCTTCGCGATGCTCGCGGTCGCAGCGTCTCACGTCACGATGGCGGCCGTGATGGCGATGACCCCGGTGCATCTCGCCCACATCGTGGCACCGGATGCCGTGACCGTCGCCGTGGGAGTCACGATCTCGCTGCACGTGTTCGGGATGTACGGGCTGTCTCCGGTGTTCGGCATCCTCGCTGATCGCGTCGGTCGCATCCCCGTGATCCTGCTGGGCCAGGTGCTTCTGGCGGTGGCCCTCACGGTCGTGTCGACCGCCGCGGACTCGCAGACCGGCGTCCTCATCGCGCTACTGCTTCTCGGCCTCGGCTGGAGCGCGGCGACCGTCGCCGGTTCGGCCCTGCTCACCGAAGCGACGCCGCTCGCCGCTCGCCCTCGGCGTCAGGGACGCAGCGACACGCTGATGACCGGGTCCGCCGCCGTCGGGTCGGTGCTCGCAGGGCTCATCCTGGGCCTCGTCGGGTACGGCGGTCTCGCGCTCTGGGCGTTCGTGCCGATCGCTGTCGTGTGCGCGGGCGCGGTCTTCGTGCGCTCGCGTCCAGCGTGACAAACGCGTCCGTTGCCAGACTCGCGGCTGGGGTGAGATACGCATCCGGCGTGAGACGCGCGCCTGATCCGGGGATTCTTCCGACGGGTCAGATCGAGTAGCTCAACGCGCCGACGCGGTGCGCGGAGTCCGGCGCGGCGGTGCCCTCGGCTCCGCTCAGATGGAGCACGCCGACAACGTCGCCCGCTCCCTCCGCAGCATGCGCTCGACCCGCGCCGAGCACGCCACTCGCACCGCGCGCTCCGACAGCACCACCCGCGCCCAACGCCTCGAGCGCCCTATTCACGTCGGCGTCGTCGTTGAACACGTGGAACGCGACCCGCGCCCGACCCGCTCGGCCCGACGCCGTGATGCCGTGTGCCGTCAGTCGCGCCAGTGCCTCACCCGTGGCATCCGGCCACGTGACGATCGCGGACGGACGCGTCGGGTGGGCGAGGCCCAGTCCCGCACGGAAACGCGCCGCGAGGCCCGTCGCGTGGGCATGCAGTTCGGTGATGTCGGCGTCGGCGAACATCTCGAGCGCGGGGGCGGCGCCGACGAAGGCCTGCCACGCGGGCGAGACGTCGAAGCGACGGGCATCGGAGGCGAGCGGCCCCCCGGTGCCGTAGCACGACGACCATGGATCGTCGCCCGAGTACCACCCCGCCTGTACGGGACGCAGGGTCGCGGCGAAGGACGGGGTCACGGTCAGGAAGCCCACGCCGCGAGGGCAGCACAGCCACTTGTACGCGTGGCAGACGGTCGCATCGAACAGCGTCGCGTCGACCGGCAGCCAGCCCGCGGCCTGGGTCAGGTCGCAGAGCGTGCGGGCGCCTGCGCGGGTCGCCGCGGCGGCGATGCCGGCGGCGTCCGCCACCTCGCCCGTCGCCGACTGCACGAGCGAGAACGCCACGAGCGAGGTGTCGCTCGTCACGGCGTCGGCGAGGTGGGCGAGTGGCGCCGTGCGCAGGCGGATGCCGCGCCCGGCGTGCACGAACGGTGCGACCAGCGACGAGAAGTCACCCTCGGGGCACAGAACCTCAGCGCCTTCGGGCAGGGAGGCGGCGATGAGCGACACCATCACCGAGGTCTGCGATGCGATGGCCACGTCACCGACGGGGGAGTGGACCAGACGTGCGTAGGCCGAGCGGGCGTCTTCGACGGCGCGCGACGCTGCGGCGATATCGGGGCGACCGGATGCCGCGGCGTCCAGATCTGCGCGGACGGCGCGCACGGTCCCGCGCGCGGGGATGCCGAGCGTGCACGCGGCGAGGTAGTCGCGGCCGCCGGTGAAGTGCGATGCGAGGGTGCTCATGGATCCAGGTTCGCGCGAGCGAGCTCATTGCACTAGGACAGGTGTTGCATGAGAATCATCGTCTCTGCTTATGTATCGGGGTGACGGATGCCGACGACGACCTCGACGCCCACTCCCTGCGGGTCGTGAAGGCGATCTCCGACGCGGGGTCGATCACGGCCGCGGCTCGTCTGCTCGGCTACAGCCAGCCCGCCGTGAGCCAACAGCTGCGCCGCCTGGAACGCCGCGCGGGCATGCCCATCGTCGAGCGCGTCGGCCGGGGCGTGCGCCTGACCGAGGCCGGCCGGGTTCTCGCGCGGCACGCCGCGGCGGTGACGACGGCATTGGATGCCGCGGCGGGCGACCTCGCCGAACTCCGGGGACTCCGCGCGGGACGTGTGCGCATCGCTGCCTTCCCCTCGGCGTCGTCGACGGTCGTGCCGCGCGTGATCGCGGCAATGACGGCGCGCCGGCCCGGCGTGTCGATCAGCTTCGTCGAGGCCGAGCCCCCCGAGGCCATCGTCGCCGTGCGCGAGGACCGCGCCGACATCGCCCTCACCTACAGCTACCCCGGCGACCGCCGCGAGCTCGACCTCGCGGCCACGGGACTCGCCGTTCGCACGGTGGGCGGCGATGACACGGTGCTCGTGCTCCCCGTCGACCACCCGGCCGCCGAAGGCCCGATCGACCTGTCGCGCCTGGCGGGGGAGAGGTGGATCGCCGGATGCCCGCAGTGCCGCGGCCACTTGCTCGAGGCGTGCGCGCGCGCCGGGTTCGTACCCGACATCGCGTTCGAGACCGACAACTACATCGCGGTCGAGAACCTCGTCGCGCAGGGCGTGGGCGTGGCCATCCTGCCGCGCATGGCCGTGGCATCCATGCCCCTGCTGTCGGGCATCGCCGTGCCCCGCCTGCCGGATGCCGAGGCTCGGACCCTGCACGTCGTCACCGCCCGCGGGGCCGAGAACGTGCCGGCGGTGGGAGTGGCCCTCGACGCCGTGACCGACGTGCTCGCCGACTATCCCCACCCCTCGGGGCGCGCAGCGCGCCGCCGGTAGGATCAAGGGGATGTCTGCCACGCCCGATCCCCGCACCACGACCGCCTCCGGCGCCGACGTTCGCGTCCGCTTCTGCCCGTCTCCGACGGGCCTGCCGCACGTAGGTCTCATCCGCACCGTCCTGTTCAACTGGGCCTACGCCCGGCATAACGGCGGCAAACTCGTCTTCCGTATCGAAGACACCGATGCCGCTCGCGACAGTGAAGAGAGCTATCAGCAGCTGCTCGACGCGCTGCGGTGGATGAACATCGACTGGGACGAGGGCGTCGAGGTCGGCGGCCCCCACGCGCCCTACCGCCAGTCGCAGCGCCACGAGCTGTACCGCGAGGTGCTCGACAAGCTCGTTGCTGCGGGAGCGGTGTACGAGAGCTACTCGACCGCCGAAGAGATCGACGCCCGCAACGAGGCGAACGGACGCGCGAAGCAGCTCGGCTACGACAACCACGACCGCGAGCTGACCGACGAGCAGAGGGCCGCCTTCCGCGCGGAGGGCCGGCAGCCCGCATGGCGCCTGCGCGTTCCCGACCACGACCTGAGCTACGACGACCTGATCCGCGGCGAGGTCACCTTCCCGGCCGGCTCCTTCCCCGACTTCGTGCTCGTGCGCGCCGGCGGAGTGCCCCTCTACCCGTTCGTGAACCCGGTCGATGACGCGCTCATGGGCATCACCCACGTCATCCGCGGCGAAGACCTCATGCCCTCCACGGCCCGGCAGCTCGCGTTGTACTCGGCCCTGGTGGATGCCGGAGTGACGACCTTCATCCCGCGCTTCGGTCACATGCCGCTGGTGCTGGGCGAGACGGGGAACAAGAAACTCTCCAAGCGCGACCCGCAGGCAGACCTCTTCCTGCAGCGCGAGAAGGGCTTCATTCACGAGGGGCTGCTGAACTACCTCTCGCTCCTCGGCTGGTCACTCGCGAGCGACCGCGACGTGTTCTCGCTCGACGAGATGATCGCCGCGTTCGACATCTCCGACGTCAACCCCAACCCCGCCCGCTTCGACCAGAAGAAGGCCGAGGCGATCAACGGCGACCACATCCGCCTGCTGGATGCCGACGACTTCGCCGCCCGGATCGTCCCCTACCTCTCGGGCGCCGGGTTCATCGCCGAAGAGCCGTCGGCCGAGCACCGTGCGATCATCGCCCAGGCGGCCCCCCTCGTGCAGGAGCGCGTGCAGTTGCTGGGCGAGGTGCCGGGCATGCTCGGATTCCTTTTCGTCTCCGACGTGGAGTACGCCGACGACGCGATGAAGGGGCTCCCGGCGAACGCGGCCGAGGTGCTCACGGCATCCGTCCGCGCCCTGGAAGGTGTTGACGACTTCACCGCCGCCGGTGTGCAGGAAGCCCTGTCGACGGCTCTCGTCGACGAGATGGGTCTCAAGCCCCGCGTCGCCTACGGCCCGCCCCGCGTCGCGCTGACCGGTCGCCGGGTGTCGCCGCCGCTGTTCGAGTCGATGGAGCTGCTCGGCAAGGACGAGACGCTGCGACGACTCAACGCACTGGTGGCCCACCTGGGCTGAGCCGGGTCCTCGCAGAATCCCGACCGGAGGCTGCGAGGATCGCGGTGTTTGAGCGGGCCGTGCGTGGGTGGAGCGGACGCGACGGCGCTCGGTCAGGCGCGTGCGACGTTGGGTCGGCGGCGTGCGACGCTGGGTCGGGCGCACGCGACGCTCGGTCGGGCGTGTGCGAGGCTGGGTCGGGCGCACACGAGCTGGGTCGTGCGCACACGAGGCTGGGTCGTGCGCACACGACGCTCGGCGGGGCGCATGCGACTATCGGCCGGGCGCACGCGATCCTCGCAGCAGCGCGCGACCCTCGCAGACCCTGCCGAGGAAGCTGCGGGTATCGCGCGTCCCAGCGAGATCCGGCTTGGCGTGACGCGCACGGACGGGCCCCGATTTTGCTCACCCCGGCATCTCACGTAAGCTTGTCCCTCGGCACGAGTTCCGGCTCAGCGCCTTGGGGTATGGTGTAATTGGCAACACGGCGGTTTCTGGTTCCGTTGTTCTTGGTTCGAGTCCAGGTACCCCAGCAAGTCTCAGTAGCTGTACGCGCACGAGAATCTCTCCCTCCTTCGGAAATCGTCCGGGGAGGTTTTGATTTTTTGGCGGCTCTCGCCGGCGAGCGACCGCCAGTGGCGAGGTCTCCTTCGGGGCCTTCTTCTGCGCGCCCACGGCTCTTCCTTCAGGACGGCGGCCCCGTTCCGCCCGGGTGGCAGCGCGCGCCGCGTCGTGTTAGGCAGGACGCATGACGTCCACCGCCCCGTCGCCCCCGCGCGAGTCGCCGAGCGCGCGAGCGAGGCGCAAGAACCGCCTGCTGACCGCGATCACGCTGGGGATCGCCGCGATCATCTGCGCGGTGGTGGGCGTGGGTGCGTACGCCATGACGAACTCGTGGTGGACAGAAGAGACACCCGTCGCGTCGGCCGACCAACAGCTCCCCGACGGCCAGTCGCGGTTCGACCAGGCGGGCCAGGACTTCTTCAATCGACAGGGTTTGGTGACCATCGATCTGGGCGCGCCGGCCCCGGCTGCCGCTCTCGGCCTCCCCGGGGACGGATCCACGACCGTCGAGACGCTCGTTCCCCTTCCCGTCGAGGTGCGGGGTAGCGATGGCGACCTCCGGTTCAGCGGAGTGATGCGATTCTCCCTCGCCACGACGGACGGTGTGCTTGCCCGGGTCGCCGTCGTGTCGGCATCCTCGGGCTCATGGACGGGCATCTCCGCTGATCTCCGCGGGCGCGCGGGTGAATGGGGATGGTCGGATGCCGATATCGCGACCCTCGAGAACCAGGTCGGCGCAGCGGCGCGGAGAGAGGGCGTCGCAACGACGATGAGCCTCCCCACGGTGACCTCCGCCGGCGTCGACATCGGCGGCGAAGTGACGGTGACGGCGGCGGGTGCGCTCGAGCTGGTCTACGTCCTCTCCCGCTGACCGGGGCGCCCCCGACGGCATCCCGGCCCGTCCGGTTCGGTGGTGTGCGGAACGCGGCTCACTGCAACTCGGGACTCCGCGCGGTGGGCCGACCCCCGCGGCATCCCGTTGACGCCCTTCTGAATCGATTTCGTGCGGCATCCCGCTTAATGCGACGCGGCGCGGCGCTCGGCACGCCGACGCCCCGCCCGCGCGACCAGGAACAGCACCGATCCGACCGCGATGTAACCGAGCGCGCCGAGCCAGACGATGCCCGTCTGCTGCGTGAGCAGCACGATGCTCGCAATGATCGCCAGCACGGGGACGACGCGGGGGACGCGGAAGTGCTCGTGCGCCACCTCGTCCTTCTTCAGCACCAGCACGCTGACGTTCGCCGCCAGGAACACCAGGAGCAGCAGCAGAACCGTCGTCTCGGCCAGGGTGGCGACGTCGCCGACGAACGAGAGGGCGATCGTCGCGGCGCCCACCACCACGATCGAGACCCACGGCGTGCGGCGCCGCGGCAGCACGCGCGAGAAGGCGTGGGGGAGCAGACCCGACTCGGCGAGTCCGAATCCGACGCGGCTGGCCATGACCATGAACAGCAGTGCGCCGTTGGCGATGGCGACGAGCGCGATCGTGCCGAACAACCACGCCGGGATCGCGACACCGCTGGCGGCGACCACGTCGAGCAACGGTCCGGTGGACTCGGCCAATTGTGCGGGCGGCAGGACGATCACGGCGCCGAGGGCGATGAGCAGGTAGACCACCGCCGCGGTGGCGATCGCCCCGAACAGGGCGCGCGGGTACGTGCGCGACGGGTTCTTGACCTCCTCCGCCATGTTCGCCGCCGCTTCGAACCCGAGGAACGAGAAGAACGCGATGACCGAGGCGGCGAAGGCGCCCTGCAGCGGGGGCACGTCGGGCGCGAACTCGAAGATGCGCGCCGGTTCGCCCCCTCCGCTGCCGAAGACCATCGCGGCTACCACGATGACGATGACGAGACCGGTGACCTCGATCACGGATGCCACCAGGTTCGCCCCGAGCGACTCGCGAACACCGCGCAGGTTGATGAGCGTGAGGATTGTGATGAACGCGATCGCGGTGGGGATGGGCGGGATGTCCACCAGCGCAGCGAGATAGTCGCCGGCGAAGGCGTTCGCCAGCGACGCCGCCGTCGTGATGCCGGAGGCCATCATGAGGAAGCCGACCAGGAACGAGACGTACGGGATGCCGAAGGCCCGCTCGGCGTAGCGGGCGGCCCCACCGGCGTGGGGGTACTTCGTGATGAGCTCGGCATACGTGCCGGCCGTCAGCAGCGCCACGACGAGCGCGATGAGCAGCGGGAGCCAGATCACCCCGCCGACGTCGGTGGCCATCGAACCGACGAGCGTGTAGATGCCGGCGCCGAGCGTGTCGCCGACGATGAAGGCGAAGAGCAGGGGTCCCGTGACGACGCGCTTGAGCTTGCCGGAGTCGGCCGGGGAAGACGCGGTGGTTTCCGTGGACATCCGCCAAGTTCACCCGCACCCGCTGTCGCGGCGCAAGCCCGGACGTTCCGGCCGGCGTCCGCGCGCCCTGTGGGGTAGTACCACGCCCGTCGCCCCCGCGTCATCCGCGGAGGCGACGGACGCGCGGCCGATCACCCGATGGCGGCGGTGGCGGTGCTGGTCTGGGACAGGGTGGTGTAGCCCGCCTTGGTACCGGTGACCCGGACGGTGATGCGCTTGCCCTTATCCGCAGAGGTGAGCTTGTACGTGCTGGCGGTGGCGCCGGAGATCGCCACGCCGTTCCGCAGCCACTGGTGGCTGAGGGTCACCGGCGCGGGCGCCCACGTGCCGGCTTTCGCGGTCAGCGTGGACCCCACCTTCGTCGTTCCCGTGATGGTGGGCTTGGCCCCGGTCAGGGTGCCGTTCGCGACCAAGGCCGACGTGCTGGTCGATGCCTTCGATGTGTAACCGCTCTTCGTGCCCGTCACCGTGACCGACAGTCGGGTTCCGACATCGGCGGCGACGGGGGTGTAGCTCGCCGACGTGGCGCCCGAGATCGACGCACCGCCGCGAAGCCACTGATAGGTGAGCGTCACGGGAGACGGTCCCCATGCACCCGGCGCGACGGTCACCGTCTTGCCGACGGCCGGCGCCCCGCTGAGCGTCGGGGTGGCCGAGGTGAGCACGCCCTTGGCGACGACGGCCGTCGGTGCGCTGGTCTTGCGTGCTCCGGAGAAGCCGGGCTTGCTCGCGGTGACCGCGACGGTGATCTGCGCCCCCGCGTCGGCGGGGCTGACCGTGTAGGTCGATGACTTCGCCCCGGAGATGTACGTGCCGCCGCCTCGCATCCACTGGTAGGTGAGGGTGGTGCCCTCGTCCCAGGTTCCCGGGTTCGCCGTGAGCGTGGAGCCCACCTGGGCGGTGCCGGTGATCTTCGGGGTCGGAGTCGACGTCAGGAGGGGCAGCTGGTAGGTGGAGAACTTGAGTTCGTAGTCGCCGACGCTGAAGTAGTAGCCACCGACCTGGATGAAGTACGTCTTGCCGGGTTCCACCGCGAAATCCGCGTATGCGAAGTTGGCGTCGTGGGTGCCCGGATCATTCGGGTTACCTCGTGGGCAGGCGAGGGGTGCGGTGGGTACCGTTCCGTTGGACGACCACACCATGGTGTTCGCGTCGTAGAAACTGCCGCGCAGATCCAGGCGGACACCCGTCGTGCTCGTGGCGACGTACTTGTACCAGCGTGTGCCCAACAGCGTCCCGAGGTCGCCGCCGCACGATGCAACGTAGGGCGAGTACCAGTTGTTGTCCACTTTGGAGATGGACCCCGTCACCGTGCTCGGGACCGAGACGGAGGTCGCGGTCTCGGGGGAGAGGTTAGAGATCGGGGCGCTTCCTCGGATCCAGAGAGACGCGGTTCCGGGTGACCCTTCTGGATTGATGGAGTCGGTCACTTGGAAAAGGTAGGTGACTCCGGCCTTGGCCTGCAGGTGGTTCTCTTCACGGAAGCTGTCTTCGGTGCAGCTGATGCGGGTGAGGTCACTCATTGCCGCAGCGGCGTACGCGATGACCATGCTGTAAGCCGAGCCGACTCCGCCGCCGAACGACAGCGTCTGGGCGACCGGAGAGGTGTAGGAGTACCAGATCGACCGGTCCCCGGCCGTGAAGAACTCGGACTCGTCGGGATCCGTCGTCCGACACGTCGCCGGCTCACCCGCCTCTAGGGTGGCGCCGACATACGGCTGCCCGCTGGTTTGGAACGGCAGCGACGACACCTTCGTCGCATTCGCGAGCATGTCGTTGGCGGGCGCCGCGGCAGCCGAAAACAGACGATTCGGTGAGACCGGTGCCGAACGCTCTGCCGGCGACTGCTCCCGCTCCTCCGGTGTGTGCCAGCGTCCGGCCGTGGTGGATGAGTCCTGATCGACGGGGTTCGCCGCGGCGTTCGCGGCGGTCCCCCCGACCAGTCCGATCGCCACGACGAGCGATAGAGCACAGGCCAGCGATTTTCTGGCGCGATGAATGGACACGATGATTTACCCCCTGTAGACCGCGCTCGCACGCGGGTCGTCGTCAGTGCCCGGCCCGCGCGACACCACCCCAAGCCCCCATGGAGCAGCGACACACGACTGTCTACGACCACCGGAACCGGCGCCGCAACAGAATGATCAGGCGCGGCGCTCCCCGATCCCCCAGGACCGCGCTCATCAAAGCACGGCCGCCGGGGCGGGGCAACTGATCCCGGCCCCGCGGGGAAGGGCGGGCGTCGTGCGCCGCGGGCCCCCGCGCGCAGTGACCGAGCCCTTAGCAGCGCGGCGTACCGCGGTCACCGATCGAACCCCGGCCCGTCCGAGAACACCCACCGGGGCGACAATGGACGCATGGGACTCTTCGTACAGCGACCAGAGGAACCGAGCGAGTGGGCGGGCCTGCCGGGGGAGCCTGCGCGCCCGCGCACGAAAGCCGAGCTGCTGCCCGATGACGATCGTCCGATTGCGTCGCCGACCGGTCTGCTCGGGATCGGCAACGACTCCACGACCTCGATCGCGATCCCGTTGGGCCATTCCGTTGAGGCGGCCGACGGCGACTGAGCACGGGGGAGCGGACGACACGGCTCCACCTCCGCGCGGTGGCAATGCGGCGGGATAGCATCCCGGAAGGAGGTCCTCGTGAAGCGCATCAGCATCGTCGTCCTGGCTGCGGCCCTGCCGTTGCTGATCGCCGGCTGCACCCCGACGGCATCCGGGGGCCCATCGACCGCGGATCCAGCGGCGTCGACCGCTCCGTCGCCCTCCGGGATGGATCAGATGCTGCCGCCGACCACCGTCGCGCCGGACGACCTCGAGGGCACAGACGTCCGTGTCATCCGGGGCACCTCACTCGTGCTTGCCGTGCCCGAGGGCAGCGAAGCGGAGTGGAGAGGGACGACCGCAGACGTCGCCGTCGCGGAGTTCTCCGCCGGCGGACCGTCGGAGGGTGCCGTCTTCCGGCCCGGATTCATCGTGCGTGAGGTGGGCACCACCGCGGCCACCGTCACGGGTCCCGACGGCGCCACGGTCTCGTTCACGATCACGGTTTCCGAGTACTGACCGCCGGCGCGGCGTGCGCGGCGTGCTGACCACTGACGCGGCGTGTCGACCGCCGACGTGGCGTGGCGTGCTGACCGCTGACGCGGCGTGCCGACCGCCGACATGGCGCCCTGAACCCTGACGTCGCGTGCACCTTTGGAGGGCGGCGCCGTCGGTCGGAACGGCGTCTCGCCGCGAGGGTGAAGTTTCTTCGCCGCGCTCGCCATGCCGGGACTGCTCACCTACCCGTCCAGCGCGCCCGGGGGACGGCTCGCCTACCCGCCCTGCGCCCGGGGGATGGCTCGCACCTATCCGACCAGCGCGCCAGTGACGGCTCGCCTACCTGCCCAGCGCCCGGGGATGGTCGGCGATCCCCCTATTCGGTGCAGGGGTCGCCCTCCCGCGCCGCGCGGAGCGGAGAGGTCGTCCTCGACCACCGCCGGCAGATCTTCGCGCGACTGTTGCTCTGTGTGGTTTCGTGTTGTATCGTGTGGGAATCTTCGAAGGGGATCCCGTGTACGCAATGGAGCGCCAGCAGCTCATCGAGCGCGAACTGCGAGACGTCGGACGCGTCAGCGTCGTCGACCTCGCCCGCCGCTTCGACGTCACGACCGAGACCGTCCGACGCGATCTCGACCGCCTCGAGGGCACCGGCTCGCTGCGCCGCGTGCACGGCGGTGCGGTCAGCACCGATCGGGCGAGCACCGCCGAGTCGACGCTCACCGAGCGTCGCGACCGTCAGGGCGATGCCAAGCGCGCGATCGCCGCCGAAGCCGCGAGCCTGCTCGGCGCGTCATTCCGCGGCTCGATCTTTTTCGACGGCGGCACCACCCCCGCCGCCGTGGCGGCGATGCTGCCCGAGACGCTCGGAACGGGCGGCGGCGTCGAGGTCGTCACGCACTCCCTCGAAGCGGCGCATCTGCTCGCGGGCGAGGAGCAGCTTTCGCTCACCACGATCGGCGGGCGCGTGCGCGGCGTCACCGCGGCCGCGGTCGGTGCGCACACCGTCGGTGCCATCGCGCAGCTGCGCCCCGACATCGCCTTCGTGGGCACCAACGGACTTAGCGCCGGCTTCGGCCTGAGCACCCCCGACCCCGAGGAGGCGGCCGTCAAAGCCGCCATCATCCAGTCGGCTCGTCGCGTCGTCCTCGTGGCCGACGCGGCCAAATTCGGAGAGGAACTGCTCGTGCGCTTCGCCCGACTCGACGAGATCGACGTTCTCGTCACCGATGCGGCCCCGCCCGCAGCCCTGGCGGAAGCCCTCGCCGACGCCGACGTCGAGGTGCGTGTCGCATGATCGTCACCGTCACCGCCAACCCATCGGCCGACCGCGCCGTCGTGCTCTTGGACGCCCTCGCCCCCGGCGAAGTGCAGCGCGCCCTGTCGTCCCGTGAAGACGCGGGCGGCAAGGGTGTCAACGTCGCCCGTGTCGTGTCCGCCGCGGGCGCTCCCGCACGTGCCGTCGTGCCCGTGAACGCGCACGATCCGTACCGGATGCTGCTGGAAGACACCGGCATCGCCCTGCAGACCGTCGAGGTCGCCGGCCGTGCACGCGCCAACCTCACCATCACCGATCCGTCGGGCGAGACCACCAAGCTGAACCTGCCGGGCGCCGAACTCACGGCCGCCGAGGCCGAGGCGCTCGTCGCCGGAGTCGTCGCCGCGGCCGAGGGAGCCACCTGGCTCGTGCTGGCCGGCTCCCTGCCGCCGGGCGTTCCTGCGACGTTCTACGCCGATCTGGTCGGTGCCGTCCGCGCACGCTGGGGGTCGGCAGCTCCCCGTATAGCGGTCGACGCGTCGGGTGCCGCTCTCGCCGCCGTCGTCGAGACCGCTCGCCCCGACCTGATCAAGCCCAACCACGAAGAACTCGCCGAACTCGTGGGCGAAGACGCGGCGTCCGACGCCGACGTCCTCGCGGAAGCCGCTCGGCGTGCTCGGGCCCTGGTGCCCGGCCGCGTGGCATCCGCTCTCGTCACCCTCGGAGCCGACGGCGCCCTGCTGTTCACGGCTGACGGCGACTGGCGCGGACGCGCCCCCAAGATCCAGGTCGCCAGCACTGTCGGCGCGGGTGACAGCTCGCTCGCCGGCTACCTGCTGGCCGACCTCGAGGGGGCCACGGCCCCCGACCGCCTCGCGCGCAGCATCGCCTACGGCGCCGCGGCCGCGACCCTGCCGGGGACCCAGGCCCCGACACCCGACGACTTGCCCACCGCATCCATCGTCGTCACCGACTTCGCCACCCCCATCGCTACATCCTGACCACGGAGGTCATCGACAATGTCCGACATCATCACGCCGGAGCTCGTCACACTCGACGTGCCCCTGGGTACCGACAAGCAGTCGGTGATCCGCGCCCTCGCCGAGCGCGTCGTCGCGCAGGGCCGCGCGACGAGCGCTCAAGAACTGTTCGACGACGCATGGGCCCGAGAGCAGAAGGACGAGACCGGCCTGCCCGGCGGCATCGGCATCCCGCACGCGCGCAGCGCCTCGGTCACCGAGCCCACGCTCGCCTTCGCACGCCTGACCCCGGGCGTGGACTTCGGCGCTCCGGACGGTCCCGCCGACATCGTGTTCCTCATCGCCGCCCCCTCGGGTGCCGACGAGGCCCACCTGTCGGTGCTGTCGCAGCTCGCCCGCAGCCTCATGAAGAACGACTTCATGTCGGGCCTGCGTGCCGCGCAGGCGCCCGCAGACGCGGTGCGCATCATCACGGATGCCATCACGCCGGCGCCCGAGCCCGCTGCTGCTGCCCCCGCCGCCGCCGCCGTGCCCGCCGCCACCCGCGCCGACGCCCGCACCGCCACCAAGACGAAGAAGATCGTCGCCGTCACCGCCTGCGCCACCGGCATCGCCCACACCTTCATGGCCGCCGACGCGCTCACAGCGGCCGGCGCCGAAGCCGACGGCGTCGAGCTGATCGTCGAGCCGCAGGGCTCCAGCGGCTACAAGGCCCTGCCGCAGAGCGTCATCGACGAGGCCGACGCCGTGATCTTCGCGGTCGACGTCGACGTGCGCGAACCTCAGCGCTTCGCCGGCAAGCCGGTCGTCCGCTCCGGCGTCAAGCGCGGTATCGAGCAGCCGAAGCAGCTCATCGCCGAGGCTCTCGCCGCCAGCGAGAACCCGAACGCCGCCCGAGTTCCCGGCAGCGGCGCCGCGGCATCCGCCTCCGACGTGCCGGTCGCCCAGCAGTCGGTCGGCCGCCGCATCCAGCGCTGGCTTCTGACCGGTGTCAGCTACATGATCCCGTTCGTCGCCGGTGGCGGTCTGCTCATCGCCCTCGGGTTCCTGCTCGCTGGCTATCGGGTGACCGACGACGCGGCCAACGTCATCATCCAGAACTCCCTCTGGGATCTGCCGGAGGGCGGACTGGGCCAGTACCTCGGCTCGGTCGCGTTCATGATCGGCGCGACGTCGATGGGCTTCCTCGTCGCCGTCCTCGCGGGCTTCATCGCCTACGCGATCGCCGATCGCCCCGGCATCGCGCCCGGTTTCGTCGCCGGTGCCGTGGCCGTGCTCATGAACGCCGGCTTCATCGGCGGCATCATCGGAGGGCTCCTCGCCGGCTTCATCGCCTGGTGGCTCGGCCGCTTCAACGCGCCTCGCTGGCTCCGCGGCCTCATGCCGGTGGTCATCGTTCCCTTCCTCGGCTCGATCTTCGCCTCGGGTCTGATGATCCTTTTCCTCGGTCGCCCGATCGCCTCGCTCATGGCCGCGCTCACCGAGGGCCTGACCGGACTCGCCGCCAGCGGCGCCGGCGCCATCGTGCTCGGTGTGATCCTCGGTCTCATGATGTGCTTCGACCTCGGTGGCCCCGTCAACAAGGTCGCCTACGTCTTCGCTACGACCGGCCTCGCCGCCGCGACCCAGACGAACACCACTCCGTACCTGATCATGGCCGCGGTCATGGCCGCCGGAATGGTGCCCCCGCTCGCGATGGCGCTCGCCTCCACGGTCCTCTCGCGCGGACGGTTCACCCCGGTCGAGCGCGAGAACGGTGCGGCCGCCTGGCTGCTGGGTGCCTCGTTCATCTCCGAGGGCGCGATTCCCTTCGCCGCGGCCGACCCGCTGCGCGTCATCCCTGCCTCGATGGTGGGCGGCGCGATCACCGGTGGGTTGAGCATGCTGATCGGCGTGCAGTCCTACGCACCTCACGGCGGCATCTTCGTGCTGTTCGCCATCAACCCGGTGTGGGGTTTCCCGCTGGCGATCATTGTGGGTACGGTCGTGACGGCGCTCATCGTCGTCGCCCTCAAGGGCATCGGTCGCACTCCGAAGGATGCCTCCGTCGCCGAGACCGCTCCCGCGGCCACGGTCGCCGCATAAGACCCCCGTCGAATCGAGAGGATTCACCATGGCAGAACGTCAGGCCACCATCGCCAGCAGCTCGGGACTCCACGCCCGCCCCGCGAAACTCTTCGTGCAGGCCGTGCAGGAGAAGAAGATCCCCGTCACGATCTCGGCCGACGGCGGTGCCGACCTCAACGCCGGCAGCATTCTGTCGCTCATGGGTCTCGGCGCCGGCCACGGTACCGTCGTGACGCTCAAGGCCGAGGGTGAGGGTGCCGAGCAGGCGCTCGACGAGCTCGTCGCCCTTCTCGAGACCGACCTCGACGCGCAGTAAGCACTCCGTATCAGAACACCGGATGCCACGGGCCCCCAGGGCTCGTGGCATCCGGTGTTTCCGCGTTCGGGGCCTGGCAGGGGTGTCTGCGCGGGAGCACCAGGAACTCGCGGTGGGAGCGGGAACGGAGCTTCCGCCGAGGACGTGCCGATCAGACGTCTACGGTGTCGCCGGGCTTGAGGTCGACGAACGAGCCGCCGTTCTGTTCTACGGCCCACGTCAGGCGCGCGTCGCCCATCTGCTTTCCCGCGACGGACAGCGTCATGTCGTGGGTGGCGAAGACGCGCTCCGGCTTGACCGCGAGGACGTAGTCGATCGCGTCGCCGATCTTCAGCCACGGGGCGCCGACCGGGGCGGCCAGCAGCGTCACCTTTACGTGCTTGGGGACGGTGTACGAGTCACCGGGGTAGTAGAACGCGTCATTCACGAGCACGCCGACGTTGTCGACCACCGGGATCGACTCGTGGATCACGGCGTGCTCGCCGCCCGAGAACTCGAGGTGGAACGGCCCGAGGTCGAGCCGGTCACCGGGGTGCACGGCGGTCACCTCGAACCCCGCGGCGGCATGGACGACCCCCTCGGGCCCGTAGATCGGGACTCCGGGGTGCGCCTTGAGCAGGCGGGTGAGGTGCTCGGGCGTCCAGTGATCGGGATGCTCATGTGTGAGGACGATTCCGACCAGACCGACGAGGTCCTCGATCGGCGAGGTGAAGCTGCCGGGATCGATGACGAGCGAGTGGCCGGTTTCGACGAGGACGAGGGCGGCGTGTTCGTGCTTCGTGAGGCGCATGATCCGAGTCAACTCTTCCTGCGGGGAGCGCGGCAACCGCTGGCGCTGCGGGTGAACAGCGTCTATCGCCTCTTCCGTCGGCACCCGGTTCGCGGTACCGTGCTGAGACACGCCCGAGATTTCGACGGTTCCACCTCGATTTTGCGTGCGCGCCTATCGTGATGCATACTTGAACGGTTGTGACGCGGCCCCATCGTATAGCGGCCTAGTACGCTGCCCTCTCACGGCGGTAACGCGGGTTCGAATCCCGCTGGGGTCACCAACGAAAAAAGGCTCCGACCGAATGGTCGGGGCCTTTTTGTCGTTAGGGTGCCGTAGCTGGATGAGGAGCCGCGTGAGCGAGTTGGGCCCCACCCCCGGAGTCTCCGCGCGCCGCGAAGCGGCATGTGGAGGGGGCGGAAGGAAGAATCCCGCTGGGGCCACTAAGACTAAGGGGGCACCGACCATATGGTCGGTGCCCCCTTAGTCTGTGGGTCAGTTCGCGCAGGTGGTGGCAGGGAAGGGGACCGCCGCGTTGAGCGGAGTGCGCCCGTCCGCGGTCGCCGAGACCGTCACGGTGCCCGCGGGAATGGATGCCTTCCGGGTCGTGAAGGACGCCGAGCTGGATTTCGTCGGCTGGATGCCCACACCGCTCTTGGAGCCGTACGCGGTCGTCCATCCCACCGTGGCCGTCGCGGTGTCCGCGTTCTTGGAGACCACGTAGAGGGTGACCTTGCCCGCGACGCAGCGCGGCGTCACGGTCGTCTGCACGTTCACCGGCGCCAGCGCATCGACGAAGGTCACCGTGTAGGTGCGGCTTGCTCGAGCGTTCGCGGCGGTCACCACGATCGTCGCGACGGGCGATGCGGACGTCGGCGGGGTGATGGCCGCCGTGGCATCCCGGTCGGTGGGGATGGCGACGACGCTCGGCAATCCGCTGGCGGGTTTTGCGACGCGGTAGTCCGCCGTGTCGGGCGAGAAACCGTCGATCGGGGTGCCCCCCAGCCGCAGTGCGGCGAGTGTTGCCGTGTCGGCGGAATCCGCGATCTTACCGAGGATCTCCACCTCGCCCACCTTGGTGAAGTACCCGCCCGCCGAGTAAGTCATGGACAGGCGCACGCCGGTTGTCCGAGGGAGGCTCGAGAGATCGAGCGTCGTGGGTACTCCGGGTGTGGTCTGGATCTGAGTGGTCGAGACCCCGGAGTTCGTCCACTTGCCGTCCGTGCTGAGGTACTGCACCGCGATGCCGGCCACCGGTGACTCCGCGGCACCGTTCGAGCCCGTGCCGACGAAGAAGTCGAGCGAGTTCAGCGTGTACGGACGGTCGAAGGTGTAGCTCAACCACGGGTCGCGATCTGCGCCGGCCTCGGGCTTCCAGTTCGACCAGACCGTTCCGCGGTCGCCGTCACGAGTGTTCTCGGCGGTGTACTGCGCCTTCTCCGTGAAGGACGCGTCGACTCGGGTGGCAGGCAGTCGCGCGATGTTCGCGTCGGTCGCTGTGACGACGATGACGTTCAGCGTTGCGGGGATGGTCGTCGAGCCGGACAGGGTCTTCGCGGCACCCGTCACCGTGACGACGCCGGTCCGCGTGAGAGCGTTCGGGTCGACGGAAGACCAGTCCCAGGTGACCGCCGTCGGGTGAACGGTCGCCGAGGCTCCGATGCGCGCATCGACGACGGAGGGCGCCTGCGCGACGAGACGCTGAAGGGAGCTGCCCACCGGCACGGTCATCGAGGCGGGGTCGGTGATCGTGAACTCGCCGACCTCGACGGTCGACGTGACGTCGAAAGCGGTGCCGTACGCGTCGGTCGCGGACCCCGTGACGACGACGGTTCCCGGCGTGTTCCACACGGAGGCGTCGGGCAGTCGCCACGACACCGGCGCGGGCTGACCACTTCCCCAACGGTAGGCGGGAATCGCGGTGGCGGGCAGGGTGGGTGCGCGTCCGACCGGCGTCGCGGAGGTCAGAGCGGTGGCGGAGGAGACTGCCAGGTCGCGCAGGGTCCATGCCTGATTGGTCCCGTTGTTGGAATCCCAGAGAGCGAGGGCGGTGCCGTCGGTCGTGGCTCCGCCCGGCACCTCGAGGGCCTGCACCCCCGCCTTGTTGACCAAGGAGAAGTGCGTGCCGTCGGTGGTGTTCAGGATCCAGATCGCGGAGGGGTCGCTTTTCGCCCGCGCGACCGAGAGCTCCGCGGTCGTGCGGACACCCGAGGAGTCGCCGACGAGAACTGCCCCGTCGCTGCTGCTGAGCACGTAGGCGCGGTCCGTCGGTCGAGTGGATGCCGCGGCCACGGCCGTGAAGGTCCATTTCTGTGCCGACGCGGCTGCTGTCGAATCGATCGCGATCGCCGAGCCGGCGGCGCGCGCGGCGATCGGCTTGCCCGAGCCCTGCCCGACGAGCTGGTAGGTGTGCCCGTCGATGGCGGACGCAGCGTCGGCCGAGACACCGGACACGCCGGTCACGACGAAGGTCGTGACCGAGCGGGCGGGGACCTCGAGCGTCGCGCTGCGGGTGCCCGCGTCGACGGCGACATCTTGTGCACTGTCGTGCACCAGCGTGTTCGCGGTGGTCGAACCGTCGGACGGAGCCTGAGTGGTCACGAACTTCTGCACGGTCGCGCCGCGGGCGATGTCGCCGAAGCCGCGGAGATCGAGCTTCACCGTGGTGCTCGCCGAGTCGCTGTTGGTGTAGACCACCCGCAGGCTCTTGTCGGTGGGTCGAATCGCTGCCGTGGCTTTGAGGGAGTCGGTGGCGATGACCGAGTCGCCGGCCTGGATGAAGTGCGTGTAGTTCTTCAACATGTTGAACTTCGAGTTCGTGGCGAGCTCGCAGGCGGGGACGTCGGCGCGCACGTGGCCGTTGGCGTCGACGCCGCCGTAGAGACGGTCGACGCGACGTTCCGAAGCGAACACCGTCGACCCGTCGGCGCGCGTGAAGGTCTGGCAATCGAAGTCGATGAAGATCGAGCCCCAGTTCAGGTTCTCGCCTCCCGTCGACGGCGGCTGTTCCATGTTGTAGTAGTCCTCGACCGGCTGCCACAGAACCCACGAGTTCGGCTCGTAGTGGGCCATCTGATAGTTCATGCGATCGGCGAAGTTGATCGCGTTGGTGAAGTCGTAGGGGTCGTATCCGGTGCCGGAGTAGTCGCCTTCGAACTCGCTCTGCATCAGTGGCTTGTCGAAGCTCTTGGCGATATCGCGGATCCAGGCGGCGCGGCTCTGGTCGCCGTATCCGTGGGTGTTGATCTGACCGAGCGCGTCGCGCCAGATGTCGACGTTCTGCTTGTACCCGTTGCCGCCGTTGTCGGAGCCGAGGTAGTCGGAGGAGAACGTCTGCGAGCTGGAGGCATCCATGGCCGAGACGCGGTTCTTGCCCTCGCGGGTGGTCAACCCCTGAGCGTCGAGCGCTTCGCGCAGATCGCGGATGAGCCGCGCTTGCTGGTCGGGCTTGACCGACATGCCCTCCTGACGCGCCTTCGGGCTGTCGGTGGTTCCGTCGGTCGCCCAACAGTTGGGGCAGTCGTTCGGCTCATTCAGCGGTTCGACCGTGTCGGGGGTGATGCCGTACTCGTCGGAGAGGTATTTGGTCACGCGGGCGATGTATTTCGCGAACTTCTCGGTCGCGTTCGTGGTCGACCCGGTCTCGGTGCCGTCTCCCGCGAGCTGGTCGTCGGAGCTCCCTCGCCAGTGGCCCGAGACGTACCCGGAATTGGTGAGGAAGTACGGTGCCGAGTTCGAGAAGAACTCCCAGTTCTTCACCTGCTGATCGGCTTGGAGCTTCGACAGCCACCACCGCTGCGACGCGTCGGCGGTGAAGTCGTAGTCGGCATCGTCGTCGGGGTCCCACCGGTCGAGGAGCTCACCGCGCGCGTCGTACGACGTGGGTGATCCGCCGTAGAGGCCAGCCTCCCCCGTGGGGTCTTGAGCCCACCACCCCTCGACGGCGGCCCCCGGCCGGAGGTAGTCGGTGGTGTCCGACGCGTTGCCCCCGCCGATGTTGTAGCGGACCGTCTGCAGGTCCAGTCCAGCGTCGCTGAAGAGCAGGTTGTAGAAGTCGTCTGCCAGCTTTCTGGCATCCGGATCGTCCGACAGCGCGTAGCGCCCCGCCGCGTTGGCGAACCACGCGAGGCTCGTGCCCCACCCGGTGAAAGGGGTGTGTTCGTACCAGGGATTCGGGGTGATGACCGTCGTCGATGTGGTCTCGGCGGCGGCGGTCGGCACGGCCGCGACGGCGGGTTGCACCGACGTGCTCGTCAGAACCGCCACCGTTACCGCGCTCACCGCGAGAGGGAGAAGTTTTCGCATCGGGGGTCTCCTCATCGAGACTGCTCAAGTCGGCCGATGTTGACGTGAACATCGGATTGTTGTGTCCACGATAGCCGATCGTCAGCGGCATTTCGCGTTGTATGCGCGAAGAGACCCGATGTTTGATCGGGGGCGCCGCCCTGAGCCTCATGCGCCGTCAGCGCTGTCTGCTGCCCTGTCGGCGCGAACGCACCATTCCGAGCCGAGGTCAGCGTCCGCGCGCCGCGCGCCGCCGCCGCACCGCACGTCGTACGCCCCACACCACAGCCCACGCGAGCCCGGCCACCACGATCCACGGCAGCAAGAACCCCACGCCGATGACGACCCCGTTCAGGGTCGCGACGAGACCGTTCCAGCCAGCGCCAAGGCCGTCGCCGAAGCCGGCGGGGTCGGCGGTGACGGATGCCGTGCGCTCGGTCAGCTGCACACTCAGCGACGACAGGGCCACCTGCGACTCGATCGACTGCAGCACCTGCCGGTCGCTGTCGAGCTGAGCCTGCCGTTCGGCCAGCGCCGACTCGGCGGTGATGAGGTCGGCGACCGATGCCGCCTGACCCATGAGCTCCGTCAGACGCGCGACGGATGCCTCACCGGCGGCGACCCGCGCACGCAGGTCGACGGTCTGCTCGGTCACGTCCGAGCGGTTCACGCTGGTCGCCGTCACGTCTCCGATGTCGCGAAGGCCGTCCATGACGGAGGTCAGCGACTCGGCAGGGACGCGCACGGTGATCCAGCCGGAGGATGCCGTGGCAGGCGTCGCCGCGGAACCGTCGATCGGGATCCCGACCATGCCGCCACCGAGCTGCGACGACTCGACGTAACCGCCGACCGCGGCCGCGGCCGCGGTGACCGCATCGATCGCCGCGGGCACGTCGTCGACCTCGACCGTGCTGGAGCCGGTGGCGACGATGTCGCGCGTCCCGGCGTCTCGAGCGGCCGACTCGTCGGGAAGGGCGCCGGACTCCGCGAAACCCTGACCCGGGACGACGTCGACACCGCCCGGGTCATATTGATCCTGAAGGTCCGGCGCGCTCTCGGCCCCGCTCGCGCCCACCACCATCGACCCGCCCGCGCCCTGCGAGGACGAAAGCGACGGACCGACGACGGCGGCGATCGCGACGACGGCGGCGGCCGCGCCAACACCCGTCCAGACGTTGCGGCGACGGCGTCGCACGCGGTGGCGCTCATCGGCGATCCGTCCGAGAACGGCGTACTCCATGGCATCCACGCGCTCGGCGGACAGTGAGGGCAGTGCGGGGGTGGTCATGGCGTCTCCGTCTCCATCGCGCTGGCACGCACCCGGGAACGGATGCGGGAGAGGCGGTTTCGCACCGCGCCGTGCGACACGCCCAGCGACGCCGCCGCGGCCTCGTAGCCGTAGCCCTCGGCGGCGCACAGCCGGAAGATCTCGCGATCCAGCTCGCTCAACCGCTCCACGGCGGCGACGATGGCCGCCACAGTCTGTGCCTCGACGACCTGCGCCTCGACGTCGACGGCGGCGGGGATCTGCTCGTCGAGCTGCGTGTGCGAACCGTGCCGGCGCCGCGCGCGCAGACGATTCTGCGCCTGGAACCGGCACACCGTCGCCAGCCACGGCAGGAGCGACGCGCCCTCGAGGCGCAGGGAGGGGATCTTCTTCCAGGCGACCACGAAGGTGTCCTGCACGATGTCTTCCGCATCGGTGGCATCGCCGACGAGTCCGAACGCCACCCAGTACACCGGGCGCACGTACGCGCGGTACAGCTCGCGGAACGCTCCCTCGGAGCCGCCGGCCGCGCGCGCGACCAGCGCCCTGTCGTCGATCACGTCGTCGGTCATGGCATCCGTTCCACTCCTCGGGCGGGCTGTCGTGAGCACTCTCTCACTGAGAAGTGTCTCGCCGCGGCGGATCGTCTCACGCCGGTTCCATCGGCGCTGTCGACGGTCGACTGCAACGGCGGCGCGCAGCGGGAGGGCACGGGCGCGACGTCCGCAACGGGCGAAGTAGTTACATAAGCCGACGGACCGCCCCGTCGGGTCGATAAACTCGAGCGTTTCCCCCGACGAAAGGCCCCGCGATGGAGCTGCAGCTCGACCCGCTCTTCCAGACGATCACCCTGGTGGTGCTCGTACTGATCCTGGTCGCGGACCTGCTGATCATCCTGAAGCGCCCGCACATCCCCTCGCCGAAGGAATCCACCCTGTGGGTGGTGTTCTACGTCACCCTCGCTCTCATCTTCGCGGGCGTGATGTGGATCGTCGCCGGGGGAGAGGTGGCGGGGCAGTTCGTCGCCGGCTGGCTGACGGAGTACAGCCTGTCGATCGACAATCTGTTCGTCTTCGTGCTGATCATGGGGCAGTTCGCGGTGCCCCGCCGGTATCAGCAGGAGGTGCTGATGGTGGGCATCATCATCGCGCTGGTGCTGCGCGGCGCGTTCATCCTGGTCGGCGCGACGATCATCGAGAACTTCAGCCCGATCTTCTACCTGTTCGGTCTGTTCCTGATCTACACCGCGATCCGGCAGGCGTTCCCCGGCGGCGATCACGACGACGACACGCAGAAAGAGAACCTCATCGTGCGGACGCTGCGTCGCGTCCTGCCGATGAGCGACGCGTACGACGGCAAGAAGGTCATCACGCGTATCAACGGCAAGAAGCTGTTCACGCCGATGATCATCGTTTTCGTCGCGATCGGCGTCACCGACCTGTTGTTCGCGATCGACTCCATCCCCGCGATCTTCGGCATCACCCAGAGCCCGTTCATCGTCTTCACCGCGAACCTCTTCGCCCTGATGGGTCTGCGTCAGCTGTACTTCCTGCTCGGCGACCTGCTCGACCGCCTGAAGTACCTGCACTACGGCATCGCCTTCATCCTGGCCTTCATCGGCGTGAAGCTGATCCTGCACGCGATGCACGTCAACGAACTGCCGTTCCTCAACGGCGGCGAGCCGATCGAGTGGGCGCCGGAGATCTCGACGTGGGTCTCGCTCGCCGTGATCATCCTGTCGATGGCTGTCGCGACGGTCGCCAGCCTGATCGCCGCCCGTCGCGAGCCCGCGGCCGCCGGCGCACAGGATGCCGCGGCCGAGGTCGCCGACGAGAAGGGCACCCCCTCGACGGTGGAGCACCCCGACCGCGACTGACGCGTCGCCGCACACCGCCCATGTCCCGGTGGATGCGCTGCGTGTCCCAAAGGTGGCTGTCCGTGCAGCGCGCGGACGACCATCAGTGGGACATGGCCGTCGTTTCGCCGCGCGACACCGCCCATGTCCCGGTGGATGCGCTGCGTGTCCCAGAAGTGGCTGCCTGTGCAGCCCCGAGACGACCACAATCGGGACAAGGGGGTGAGGGGGCGCAGCCCGCTGCGTGCGTCGCCGCGACCCCGGCATCCGGAATCTAGAACGCGCGCAGATTCGCCTGCAGGCCGCCGTCGACGTACTCTTCGCGGAGGATCCCGCGCCGCCGCAGGATCGGCACCAGATCGTCGAGCACGCGGTGAACGGTGACCGGGTGGAGGTCGCCCCACAGCAGCACGCCGTCGTTGCCCCACGTGCCGAGTTCTTCGATGCGGTCCGCGAGTTCGTCGGCCGTGCCCACGAACCCGGTGCCGTCGTTCAGGCGCCCGAGGCGCGCGTGCGCGGCGAGGATGGCCCGCAGCGGCGCGTCGGGTTCGTGCTTCCCGACGAGCCGTTTGATGCTGCCCTCGGACACGTGCTCGCCGAAGATCGCGCGGTCCAGCGGCCGGTCGAGGTCGAGTCCGGTCAGGTCGGTCTCGAGGTCGCTCGACTGCTTGCGGGCGATGGCGATCAGCGCGTCGTCGTCGGGGTGAGCGGATGCCGCGACCAGCCGGTCGGCTTCCTCCGGCGACGACACGAGCACGGGCTGAATCGCGAAGAGGATCTTGATGTCGGAGGCGCGTCGACCCGCGGCCTCCGCGGCGGCGTGGATGCGCCCGCGATAGCCCCGGATGCTCTGCTCGTCCAGCGGGGCCAGCGCCAGCTGCACGTCGGAGTTGTGCCCGGCGAACGACAGTCCGCGGCCCGACCCGCCCGGAGAAACGATGGCCGGCTCGCCGTCGGTGAACGGCACGGCGTTCAGCGGGCCGTCGAAGCCGTAGTACTCCCCGCGGTGGCGGGTGGCATCCAATCTCGTCCCGTCGGCGTAGACGCCGGACTCCTCGTCGACGACGAGGGCGCCCTCGCCCCAGCTGCGCCAAAGATCCCGGATGCCGCCGAGCCACTCCTCGGCCCGGTCGTACGCCGCGTCGTGTCCGAGCTGCGGCGCAGACGAGAAGTGGCGCGCGCTGCCCGTGTCGGTCACGACGTTCAGGCCGAGGCGGTGCCCGCTGAGGTGCTGCAGCGTCGCGAATTGACGGGCGGCCGTGTACGGCAGATACGCCGCGGGGTTCACCGTGGGAACGACGCCGAGGTGCCGGGTCGCCGCGAACAGGTACGGCGCGAGCAGGAGCGGGTCGTGCTTCGGGCCGCCGAACGCGTGGCGCACGCGCAGGTCGATGGTCTCGGCGCTGCCGAGCGAGGGGGCGTCCTCGATGATCAGCAGGTCGAAACCGGCCTGCTCGAGCGTGCGGGCGGAGTCCTGGTACAGACCCGACTCGGTCCAACGATGGTTCCACCGCAGGTACGGGTGGCCCCATCCGTGCGGTCCGAAGCCGCGCGCGAGGAACCAGCCGAAGTGCTGGAGGCGGGTCACAGCACGACCGTCTCGCGCTCGAGGGCGGGCACACCCACCAGCGCCTGATCCAGATCGGCGAGGATGTCGTCGATGTCCTCGATGCCGATCGACAGGCGGATCGTGCCGGGGAAGACGCCCGCGCGCTCGCGCTCCTCGACGGTGCGCGCCGAGTGCGAGGTGCTCTGCGGGTGCAGCACGAGCGAGCGCACGTCGCCGAGATGGGTCATGTGCGTGATGAGCTTCACCGACTGCACGACGTGCCGCGCGGCTTCCAGACCGCCGCTCAGGGTCACCGTGAAGACCGAGCCGCTCCCGCGCGTGAGGTAATGCCGCCCCAGCTCGTGGTGGGGGTGCGACTCGAGGCCGACGTAATCGACGCGCTCCACCTCGGGGCGCCCCTCGAGCCACCGCGCCACGGTCAGCGCATTCTGCGATTGGCGCTCCACCCGCAGGCTCAGCGTCTCGATGCCTTGACCGATGAGGAAGGCGTTCAGCGGCGAGGGCGCGGGACCGAAGCGCGGGGCGACACTCTCGCGGATGTAGGCGCCTCGGGCGCGGGCCCCGTGCTTCTCGGCGTAGCTGGCGCCGCCCAGGCGATCGGTCTGCACGAGGTGGGGGAAGCGGTGACCGGATGCCGCGGCTTCGAAGCGGCCGTCGTCGACGATGACACCGCCCAGCACCGCCCCCTGGCCCGCGAGGAATTTGCTCGCCGAGTGCACGACGACGGCGGCGCCGTGCTCGATCGGCCGCAGCAGGTACGGCGTCGTGAAGGTGCTGTCGACCACGAGAGGGATGCCGTGCTCCCGACCGATCGCCGAGATCGCCGCAACGTCGAGCACGTCGTTGCGGGCGTTGGAGAGCGTCTCGGCGAAGAACGCCCTCGTGCGCGGGGTGATGGCATCCCGCCAGGCGTCGAGGTCGGACGTGTCGACGAAGGTCGTCTCGATGCCCAGTCGCAGGAGGTTGTCGAGGAGCAGTCCGCGCGTTCCCTCGTAGATGTGCTCCGAGACGACGACGTGATCGCCGGCACCGGCCAGGGCCAGCAGCGCCACGGTCACCGCGGCCTGGCCGCTGGAGACGAGCACGGCCTGATCGCCGCCCTCGATCGAGGCGAGACGCTCCTCGACCGCGTGCACGGTGGGGTTGCCGGTGCGGGTGTAACCGAAGCCGGTGCCCGCGCCGAAGTGCGCGGCCGACTCGTCGAGGTCGCGGAACGTGAACCCGGCGGTCAGGTAGATCGGCATCGCCCGCGGGGTGGCGGGAGCGGTGGCGGAGCCGGCGTGCACCTGTCGTGTCGAGAATCCGGTTTCGGCGTCTGCGGCCATGGGGCACGCTCCTTCCTACGGGTCGGCCCAGGCTCGCACGCGAGTGCGCGCAACGCCCAAACATGCGGCGTCGTGTTACGCGGGAGCTGCCGACCGGCCCGGTGGTATCGTGACGAGGTGCGGATCGCCGGCCTCCTCCTTAGCGGCCGCGACGAGACCTTGTTCTAGGCCTTTCTCGTCGCGGAGTTCGTCGCGGGCCTCACACCCCTCCCGAGGAGAAACGCAAACATGAGCACAATTCCCGAGAACCCTCGCACCCTGGCTGAGAAGGTCTGGGACGACCACCTCGTCGTCAAGGGCGAGAACGGTCAGCCCGACCTCATCTACATCGACCTGCACCTCGTGCACGAGGTCACGAGTCCCCAGGCGTTCGATGGTCTGCGCGCCGAGGGGCGCCCCGTGCGCCGGCTCGATCTGACGATCGCGACCGAAGACCACAACACCCCCACGCTCGACATCGACAAGCCGATCGCCGACCTCACCAGCCGCACGCAGATCGAGACGCTGCGCCGCAACGCCGCCGAGTTCGACGTGCGCATCCACTCGCTCGGCGACAAAGAGCAGGGCATCGTCCACGTCGTGGGTCCCCAGCTCGGGCTCACTATGCCGGGCATCACCGTCGTCTGCGGCGACTCGCACACCTCCACGCACGGCGCGTTCGGCGCCATGGCGTTCGGGATCGGCACGAGCGAGGTCGAACACGTGCTCGCCACGCAGACCCTGCCGTTGAAGCCCTTCAAGACGATGGCCATCACGGTGGAGGGCGACCTCAAGCCCGGCGTCACCGCGAAGGACATCATCCTCGCGATCATCGCCAAGATCGGCGCGAACGGCGGCCAGGGCTACGTGCTCGAGTTCCGCGGCAGCGCGATCCGCTCCCTCTCGATGGAGGGGCGCATGACGATGTGCAACATGTCGATCGAGGCGGGCGCCCGCGCGGGCATGATCGCCCCCGACGACACGACCTTCGCCTACGTCAAAGACAAGCCGCACGCCCCGCAGGGCCAGGACTGGGACGACGCCGTCGCCTACTGGCGCACCCTGCCGAGCGACGAGGGCGCCGTCTACGACGCCGAGGTCTTCCTCGACGCAGCCGACCTCGAGCCGTTCGTCACCTGGGGCACGAACCCCGGCCAGGGCGTCTCGCTGTCGGACGTCGTGCCCACCCCGGCCGACTTCGCCGACCCCAACGAGCGTGCCGCCGCCGAGCGGGCGCTGGAGTACATGGACCTCGCCGCCGGCACCCCGATGAAAGACATCCCGGTGGATGCCGTGTTCATGGGCTCGTGCACCAACAGCCGCATCGAAGACCTCCGTGCCTTCGCCTCCGTCATCCAGGGCCGCACCAAGGCCGAGAACGTGCGCGTCATGGTCGTGCCGGGCTCGGCCCGTGTGCGCCTCGAGGCCGAGGCCGAGGGACTCGACAAGGTGTTCGTCGACTTCGGTGCGGAGTGGCGCTTCGCCGGGTGCTCGATGTGCCTGGGGATGAACCCCGACCAGCTCGCACCGGGGGAGCGCTGCGCCTCCACCTCGAACCGCAACTTCGAAGGACGTCAGGGCAAGGGCGGACGCACGCACCTCGTGTCGCCGCTGGTCGCGGCGGCCACGGCGGTCCGCGGCACGCTGTCGAGCCCCGCCGATCTCGACCCGATCTCGAGCGACGGCACCCTGATCACCGGCGGCGCAGCGCGCGCCGACGAGACCGTTTCGACCGGGGCGGAGGCCTGACATGGAGAAGTTCAGCACCCACACCGGTGTCGCCGCCCCGCTGAAGCGCTCGGCCGTCGACACCGACCAGATCATCCCCGCGGTCTTCCTCAAGCGCGTCACCAAGACCGGCTTCGACGACGCCCTCTTCGCCAACTGGCGCCAGGACCCCGACTTCATCCTCAACCAGGACGCCTACCGCTCGGCATCCGTCCTCGTCGCCGGTCCCGACTTCGGCACCGGCTCCAGCCGCGAGCACGCCGTCTGGGCCCTGCGCGACTATGGCTTCCAAGTGGTGCTGAGCCCGAAGTTCGCCGACATCTTCCGCGGCAACTCCGGCAAGCAGGGCCTTGTCACCGGCGTGATCAGCGAAGAAGACCTCGAGCGCATCTGGGCTGTGATCGAGGCGCAGCCGGGCATCGAGATGACCGTCGATCTTCAGGCCAAGACGGCGACCGTCGGCGATCTCCAGGTCTCGTTCGACATCGACGATTACACTAGGTGGCGGCTTCTCGAAGGGCTCGACGACATCGGGCTCACGCTGCGTGACGAAGACAAGATCACGCAGTTCGAGGCGCGCCGCGAGGCATGGCGGCCGCGGACCCTCCCGGTCCGCTGAGCTCGATCGACCCGATCGGGTCGATTCGCCGCCCCTCGTCAACGAAGTGAGGTCCACCCCCCTATGAGCACACTCGTCACCGATTCCGGAGACCGCATTCCCGGGCAGCCGGACTGGGAGGAAGCCGAGACCCTCACGATCCGCGGCGGCCGCCCGCTGCGCGGCACCGTCGAGGTCAAGGGGGCGAAGAACCTCGTCACGAAGGCGATGGTGGCGGCGCTGCTCGGCGACACCACGAGCACGCTGCGCGACGTGCCCATGATCAGCGACGTCAAGGTCGTGCGTTCGCTCCTCGAGGTGCACGGCGTGACCGTGACCGAGGGCGACGAAGAGGGCACACTCCACCTCGACCCCTCGGGCGCGGTCGCCGCGCACTTCGAGGAGATCGACGCGCACGCGGGTGCCTCGCGCATCCCCATCCTCTTCTGCGGGCCGTTGCTGCACCTGCTCGGCGAGGCGCTCATCCCCGACCTCGGTGGATGCCGCATCGGCGACCGACCGATCAACTTCCACATGGACGCGCTGCGCGCCTTCGGTGCGGTCGTCGACAAGAGCTACGAGGGCATCCGCATCACGGCCCCGAACGGGCTGCACGGTGCGAACATCACGCTGCCGTACCCGAGCGTCGGCGCGACGGAGCAGGTGCTGCTGACGGCCGTGCGCGCGAAGGGCGTGACGGAGCTCCGCAACGCCGCCATCGAGCCCGAGATCATGGATCTCATCGCGGTGCTGCAGAAGATGGGCGCGATCATCTCGTACGAGCCCAACCGCGTCATCTTCATCGAGGGCGTCGAGCGTCTCGACGGCTACGACCACCGCGCGATCTTCGACCGCAACGAGGCCGCCTCGTGGGCGTGCGCCGCCCTCGCCACCGACGGTGAGATCTTCGCCAAGGGCGCCCGCCAGCAGGACATGCTGACCTTCCTCAACGTCTTCCGCAAGGCCGGCGGCTGGTTCGACGTCCGCGAAGACGGCATCCTGTTCCGTCGCGGCGACGCGCTCAAGCCCGTGATGGTCGAGACCGACGTGCACCCCGGCTTCATGACCGACTGGCAGCAGCCGCTCATCGTCGCCCTCACCCAGGCGTCGGGCACCTCCGTCGTGCACGAGACGGTGTATGAGAACCGTCTCGGCTTCACCGAGGCCCTGAACAAGATGGGCGCCGACATCGTCGTGCACCCGAAGGGACTCCACAGCGCCGACCGTCGCGTTCCTCGCCGCGATCTCGAGCAGGCCGCCGTCATCAACGGCCCCACGCCCCTGCACGCGGCCGACGTCGAGGTGCCCGACCTCCGCGGCGGGTACAGCTACGTCATCGCGGCCCTCGCCGCGCAGGGCGAGTCGACGGTGCGCAACATCGGCATCATCCGCCGCGGTTACGAGAAGTTCCTCGAGAAGCTCACCGCCCTCGACGCCGATTTCGACGTCGCGGGATGAGGTCGGCGACCGCGACCCCCGAGACGAGTCGCCCGAGCGTCTTCTGGCCGCTCGCGGCGATCATCGTGCCCGCGGTGGGGCTCTTCGCCCGGATCGAGATCCGCGGCGCCGAGAACCTGCCCCGCGAGGGGGCCTATGTGCTGGCGCCGAACCACAATTCCGAGTTCGACCCGCTCGTCGTGGCCGTCGCCGTGTGGCGACTCGGCCGCGCCCCCCGGTTCATGGCGAAAGAGAGCCTCTTCCGCGTCCCCGTGCTGGGTGCGGCGCTGAAGGCCACCGGCATGGTTCCCGTTCCGCGCGCATCGTCGGGGGCCAACCAGTCGATGAAGGCCGCCGAGCAGATCGCGCGCGACGGTCGCGGAGTCATCGTCTACGCCGAGGGCACGCTGACCCGGGACCCCGACCTGTGGCCGATGCGCGGCAAGACCGGCGCTGTACGCCTCGCCCTGGCGGGCGGTCTCCCGCTCATCCCGATGGCGCAGTGGGGCGTGCAGCAGATCCTGCCGCGCTACGGGAAGCTGAAGTTCCCCCGGCGCTCCCACGTGATCGTGGAGTTCGGACCCGCGCTCGACCTGACCGAGCACGCGGCGACGCCGACACAGCCTTCGACGCTGGTCAAGGCGACCGACACGATGATGAACCGTGTCGCCGATATGCTCGGCGGCATCCGGGGTCTTCCCGCACCGACCGAACGCTGGGACCCGTCGAAGCACGGGCAGAACGAGACGGGGCGCCTTGAGCCGTAAGAACGTCGTCCCCGCGGCGGGACCCAAGGTCGCCGTCATCGGCGCCGGCAGCTGGGGCACGACGTTCGGCAAGATCCTCGCCGACGGCGGAGCCTCGGTCGTGATGTGGGCCCGCCGCCCGGAGCTGGCCGCCGAGATCACCGAGTCCAAGCGCAACAGCCGGTACCTCGCGGGCATCAATCTGCCGCGGACCATGACGGCCACCACCGACCTCGCCGAAGCGCTGCGCGGCGCCGAGCAGATCTACCTGTCGGTGCCGAGCCAGTCGCTGCGCGAGAACCTCGCCGCCATCAAGCCGTTCGTGGAGCACACCGACGTGCCGATCGTCTCGCTCATGAAGGGCGTCGAGAAGTCGACGGGCCTTCGCATGAGCCAGGTCATCGAGCAGGTGCTGCAGTGCGACCCCGCGCGGATCGCGGTGGCGTCGGGCCCCAACCTCGCCCTCGAGATCGCGCGCGAGCAGCCCACGGCGGCCGTGATCAGCTCGCTGAGCCCCGAGACGGCCGAAGCGGTGGCCCGGCGCGCGCGCAACCGGTACTTCCGCTCGTTCGTCAACACCGACGTGATCGGCACCGAATTCGGCGGAGTGCTGAAGAACCTCATCGCCGTCGCGATCGGCATCGTCGACGGCGTCGGCTACGGCGAGAACACCAAGGCCTCGATCATCACGCGCGGGCTCGTCGAGATGACCGACTTCGCCGTGGCCCAGGGCGCGAAGCCCGAGACGCTGCAGGGTCTCGCCGGTCTCGGTGACCTCATCGCGACGTGCCAGTCGCCGCTCAGTCGCAACAACACCGCCGGGCGACTGCTCGGCCAGGGATACGGCTACAAAGAAGTCGTGGCCCAGATGCAGCAGACTGCCGAGGGCTTGGCATCCGTGGCCCCCGTGCTCCAGCTCGCGAAGCAGGTCGGCGTCGACATGCCCATCGTGCAGCAGGTGAAGATGGTGCTCGACGGCACCATGGACCCGCGCGACATCGCGCCGCACCTGACGACAGACGACGACCAGCCGCAGGGCGAGAGGACGCAGAATGACCAGACCGGTGGTGGTGGTGCTCTTCGGCGGGCGCTCCAGCGAGCATTCGATCAGTTCCGCCACGGCGGGCGGGGTGCTGCGGGCGATCGACCGTGACCGCTTCCGGGTGATCCCGGTCGGCATCACGCGCGAGGGCGCCTTCGTGCTCGAAGACGACGATCCCGACAAGTTCGCCCTGCGCCCCGAGGCTCTGCCCGAGGTGGTCGACAACGGCTCCCGCGTGCGGCTTCCCGACTCGACGCTGTCGCGCGAGTGGACGGTGACGGATGCCGAGGGCACGCGGTCGCTCGGAGACGTCGACGTCGTGCTGCCGATCCTGCACGGCCGTTTCGGGGAAGACGGGACGGTGCAGGGCCTGCTCGAGCTGCTCGGCATCCCGTACGCCGGCGGCGGCGTGCTCATGTCGGCGATCGGCATGAGCAAGAACGTCACGAAGCAGGTGCTCCGCTCCGCGAACGTGCCGGTGGTGCCGTGGGTCGCGGTGACCCGCGCCGACCTCGCGCGCGACCGCGCGCTGTGGGAGCGTCGCATGCGCGCCCTCGGTCTGCCGGTGTTCGTCAAGCCCAACGAGGCGGGTTCGAGCGTGGGCGTGACGAAGGTGTCGCGGTGGGAAGACCTGGATGCCGCTCTCGACACGGCCTTCGCCGAAGACCGCCTCGCACTCGTCGAGCAGGCGATCGTCGGGCGAGAGCTCGAGTGCGGCGTGTTGCCCGGGCGCGACGGGGGACCGGTGCGCGTGAGCGTCGCCGGCGAGATCGTCGTGACGGGTCGGGACTTTTACGATTTCGAGGCGAAGTACCTCGACGCCCCGGGCGTCGACCTCGTGTGCCCCGCGGAGCTCGGCGAGGGTGAACTGGCAGAGATGCAGCGCGTCGCGGCGAAGGCGTTCGAGGCGATCGGCGGGCAGGGCCTCGCGCGTGTCGACTTCTTCTACACCGGAACCGAGTTCTACGTGAACGAGGTCAACACCATGCCGGGATTCACGCCGATCTCGATGTTCCCCACGTGCTGGATCGCCTCGGGGCTCTCCTACCCCGACCTCATCAGCGACCTGCTCGACGCCGCGCTCGAGAAGGCCTGAGGCCCGTCGCCCCGTCGCAGTTCGTGCGGTGCACAACGGCGGGTGAAGTGGGCGACACGTCGCGGACGGATGCCGGGTGGCGGCGTGTCGACGGGCAGCCCCGCCGTTGTGCTCGTGGCATCCGCTCGAAGACGGGGCCCGTGGCATCCGCCCCATGACGGGGACCGCGGCACCCGCTCCACGACGGCCCGCGGCATCCGCTCGGCGGCTACGGCTACGGCTACGGCGTCGGCGCCGGCGAGGCCGCCACGTCGGATGCCGCGGTGCAGACCGACCCCGTCGGCTGCAGGTACTCGCGGATGAGGGGCCCGAGCGCCTGGGCGACGTCGCCGCTGCTCGCGGTGCCCTGGTTCAGGAACACCTGGATCGCGGGCTCGCGACCGTATGTCGTCAGGGTGAAGAGCTTGTCGGCGGCCTGCGACTCGTCGACGAGCCAGTCCACGCCGTCGAACGAGCGGCACGGCAGTGTCGACGGCGCCGGGGGTTCGAGACCGCAGGTCATCAGAATGGATGCCGGATCGCCCCAGGCACCCGTCGCCTGCGCGTCGGTCCAGCGGCGTTCCTGGCCCGAGATGCTCTCCGGCAGACGCGAGATCACCGAGGCGCACGCGGGGTCGTTGGCGAGCTTCGCGGGTTCCATCGCCACCGTGGTGCTGCACGCCGCGAGCCCTGGAACCAGGGTGAGGACGGCGAGGAGTGCGAGGGAGCGGGAGGAGCGGGGCACCCGTCCAGGCTAATAGCGTGGGGGAGTGACCGACGCCGAGCCCGACCGTGAAACAACCGTGGGGGAGCTGTCCGAGGGGCAGATCCTACGGGGCATCCTCGACCGCCTTCCTCCCTCCAGCGCCCCGGTCGGCCCGGGTGACGACGCCGCTGTGCTGGCCGTTCCCGACGGTCGGGTCGTCGCCACCACCGACACGCTGGTGCACGGCCCCGACTTCCGACTGGCGTGGTCGTCGCCGTTCGACCTCGGTTTCAAGGCGGCGGCGGTCAACCTCGCCGACGTCGCCGCGATGGGGGCCCGGCCGATCGCCCTGCTCGTGGCGTTGGCCATGCCCGATACGACGCCCCTCGCGTTCGTGCGCGGATTCGCGGACGGCCTCGCGGCTGCCTGCGCGGAGCTGGCACCCGACTGCGCCGTCGAGGGTGGCGACCTCACCGTCTCGGACACGCTGACGATCGCCGTCACCGCCCTCGGCAGTCTCGACGGTCGCGCCCCCGTGCGCCGGTCGGGTGCCCGGGCCGGCGACGGCGTCTACGTCATCGGGGAGCTCGGCGAGGCGGCCCGGGGCCTCGACCTGCTGTTCCAGCGGTTCGTGGATGCCGACGGCGCCCCCGTCGCCCTCACGGACGCGGCGCGTGCCGCCCTCGACCCCGCCGACGCGAAGGCGTTGTCGAGCCAGCTCGCCCCGCGCCCGCCGCTGGACCAGGCGTTGAGGGCGGCGGCATCCGGAGCCACCGCGATGATGGACGTCTCGGACGGCCTCGTCCTGGACGCGACACGCCTCGCCGACGCGTCGGGTGTGACGATCGCCATCGACTCGAGCGCCCTCGGCGACGACCCCGCGCGGGCGCTCGGCGGGGGAGAGGACCACGGCTTCCTGGTGACCTTCCCCCCGGATGCCGTGACCCTCGGTCGACGCATCGGGAGCGTGCAGCCGCGCGGAGCTGCGGCGATCGAGGTGGACGGTGCGGCGTGGACGGGCCGCGCCGGCTGGGACCCTTACCGGGACTGGGACGCCGGCCGGGGCTGACTCCGGTGCCGTCGGGGACGGATGCCGCTCACAGGGGTGGTCGTCCCCACCACATCGTGGTGTCGCCGTAGTTGCGCTCGCGTTCGGGCACCAGACCGGCAGCCGCCCAGTCGGGCGCCGCGGAGCGCTTCGCGCGCTCGACGATGACGATGGCATCCGGGCTCAGGTGCGGCGCGAGGGCGACGAGGGCCTTCTCGAGGTCGTGGTCGGCGATGTCGTAGGGCGGGTCGAGGAACACCAGATCCCACTCCCCGGCGGATGCCGCCAGGTAGGTGGTGACATTCGCACGGTGAACCCGCGCCGGGGCGGCGACGCCCGCGGCGCGCACCCGCTCGGCGTTCTTGCGGATCAGTGCGGCGGCCGGGGCCGACAGCTCGACGAGGTCGGCGGAGGCGGCACCGCGGCTGAGGCTCTCCAATCCCAGCGCTCCGGAGCCCGCGAAGAGGTCGGCGACCCGGGCGTCGTCGAGGACGCCCGCCGACTCGAGTGCTCCGAACAGCGACTCGCGCACTCGGTCGCTCGTCGGGCGGGTGCCCTTCGGCGGGACGTCGAGAACGGTGCCGCCCGCTCGGCCGGAGATGATGCGCGTCACCGGTCCAGCCTAGGGTCGCGGATGCTGTCGGTCCTGGCAGCGGGGCGGCGGAGGAGGCTGAGCTTGTCGAAGCCTCGGGATCCTCGCGAAGCCTCGGGATCCTCGCGAAGCCTCGAGATCCTCGCGAAGCCTCGGGATCCTCGCGGGTGCTCGGTCCCTTCGACGGGCTCAGGGACCCCTGTCGGGCCGGGCGTGCGGGCGGCGATGTCGGGCGCCCTGCCTAGACTCGTCAGCATGCCCGGTCTCTCGCTCGCCTCCCGGCTCGACGGCGCCGTGGGCGGCAAGACGGCGTCGGCGTTCGACCGCGCATTCGGCATGAAGACCGTGGGTGAGCTGCTCGAGCACTACCCGCGCCGCTACGCCCGGCGCGGCGAGCTCACCCCGATCGCCTCGCTGCCGCTAGGCGAACCCGTCACGATCGTCGCCGAGGTCGTCAGCGCCTCGGAGCGTCGCATGCAGAACCGACGCGGCTCGCTCCTCGAGGTCGTGATCAGCGACGGCGACGGGCGCATGTCGCTGACGTTCTTCAACCAGCCCTGGCGACTGAAAGACCTCACTCCCGGACGGCGGGGCATCTTCTCGGGCAAGGTCGGCGAGTACCGGCGGCAGACCCAGCTGACGAACCCCGACTACGAGCTGTTCGACGACATCGCCGAAGCCCGCGCCGAGGCCGAGGTGACGGCGAAGAGGCCCATCCCCATCTATCCCGCCACCAGCTCCGTTCCCAGCACGCTCGTACAGAAGACGATCGCCGTCGTCCTCGACGCACTCGGCGACGTCGACGACCCGCTCCCCGACGACCTCCGTACCCGGCGGGGACTCCTCCCCGCTCGTGCGGCGCTCGAGAGCATCCACCGACCCGAGAACGACGACGACATCCCTCCGGCGGTGGCGACCCTGCGCATGCACGAAGCCTTCGTGCTCCAGACGGCACTGTTGCAGCAGCGTCAGTTCGTCCGTGCGCTCTCGGCGACGAAGCGACCCGCAGCGCCGGGCGGTCTGCTCGAGCGATTCGACGCGATCCTTCCCTTCGACCTGACTCCCGACCAGCAGAACGTCGGAGCGCAACTGGCCGCCGACCTCACGGGCGACTGGCCCATGAACCGTCTCGTGCAGGGCGAGGTGGGTTCCGGTAAGACGCTCGTCGCTCTGCGGGCGATGATGCAGGTGGCCGAGTCGGGAGGGCAGTCCGCCCTGATCGCCCCCACCGAGGTGCTCGCCGGTCAGCACCTCCGCTCGATCGCGCGCATGCTCGGTCCCGAACTCGCGCCGGAGCTCATGCCGACGCTGCTGACGGGGCAGATGCCCGCGGCCGAGCGACGCCGGGCGGCATTGCGTGTGGCGTCGGGGCAGGCGCGGATCGTCGTCGGCACGCACGCGCTCCTGAGCGCCACCACGACTTTCGCCGACCTCGGGTTCGTCGTCGTCGACGAGCAGCACCGCTTCGGCGTCGACCAGCGCGAGGCGCTGCGTTCCAAGGGCGACTCTCCGCACACGCTCGTGCTCACGGCGACGCCCATTCCGCGCACGGTCGCCATGACGGTGTTCGGCGACCTCGACGTCTCGACGATCCGCACCATGCCGGCCGGGCGCGCCGGCATCCAGTCGTTCGTCGCGCCGCTGGCCGAGAAGCCGAGCTGGTTCGCGCGGGTGTGGGACCGCGTGGCCGAAGAGGTGGCGCAGGGCCGTCAGGCGTTCGTCGTCTGCGCGGCGATCGACGCAGAGCAGCTCGCCGCTGACGACAAGACCGACGAACCCGCCGATGCACCCGACGGGGCAGCCCCCGCCGCGGGGGAGAGCAATCGAACGCGGTGGGGCGTCGTGCAGGTCGAGGCGCTGATCTCCCGGCTCCCGGGCTTCGCCGACATCCGTGTGCAGATTCTGCACGGCAAGATGTCCTCCGATGAGAAGGACGCCGTCATGCAGGCCTTTGCCCGCGGCGACATCGACGTGCTCGTGGCGACGACCGTGATCGAGGTCGGGGTCGACGTGCCGAACGCCTCGACGATGGTCATCCTCGAGGCCGACCGATTCGGCGTGTCCCAGCTGCACCAGTTGCGCGGTCGCGTCGGTCGTGGCGGGGTCCCGGGCCTCTGCCTGCTCGTGACCGAAGCCGCACCGGGCACGTCGTCTCGCTCGCGCGTCGAAGCCGTGGCATCCACCCTCGACGGCTTCGCCCTCGCCGAGGTCGACCTCGAACTCCGCGGCGAGGGCGATGTGCTCGGCGGAGCGCAATCGGGCGCCCGATCGTCGCTGCGTCTGCTGCGGGTGGTGACCGACGCCGACCTCATCACCGAGGCGCGCGCCGAGGGGGAGCGCCTCCTCGCCGACGACCCCGCGCTGGTGCGGCATCCCGGACTCGCCGCCGCCCTCGAACGCCGCGTGGGCGTCGAGGAGCGTGCCGCGCTGGCGAAGTCCTGAACGCCGGGCTCTCCGCCGAGTCGCGTCGATAGGCTGGCGGCATGGATCCCCGGATCGCCGTCGTCCCCGGCTCGTTCGACCCGCCCACGCTCGGTCACCTCGACGTCATCCGTCGCGCCGCCGGCCTCTTCGACCAGCTTCACGTGCTCGTCGTGCACAACCCCGGCAAAGAAGCGATGCTGCCCATCGCCGAGCGCCAACGTCTGCTCGAGCAGTCGATCTCGGAGGCTGGGGTCGAAGGTGACGTGATCATCGCGGCGTGGAGCGTGGGCCTCCTCGTCGACTACGCCACCGATGTGGGGGCGAAAGTGCTGGTGAAGGGCATCCGTTCGCAGGTCGACGTCGCGTACGAGACCCCGATGGCGATCGTCAACCGCGACCTCGCACACGTCGAGACGGTGTTCCTGCTGCCCGATCCCTCCCACGCCCTCGTGTCGAGTTCGCTCGTACGACAGGTGGCGGGCCTCGGTGGAGACGTGTCGCCCTACGTCCCGCCCGCCGTCGCGCGCTACCTCGACACCGGCGCCCGCGGCATCTGAACCCCCCCCGTCCGCGGGTGCGAGGTGGTCCGCCTTCCACGCGTAAACGCGATCTCTGCGCAGAAACACGCGCTCGTCGTGTTTCTGCGCGCAGAAAGCGTTTATGCGTGTTCGTTCGTGCGACGCCGCACCGCTGCTCGTGCCGCCGGCCCTCGCCCAGGGGCGCGCGGGTAGCATGGACGACCGTGAGAACCCGTCGACCCGGCCCCTTCCAACTCCCCGTCCGCGACATCGAGCACCATCCCGGTGAGATGCGCGAGCACAGCCTCGACCTCCCCACCCCCGAGAAATGGGGGGAGGGCCTGCTGTCGATCCCCGAGGGCGAGATCCTCGAACTCGAGGTGCGGCTGGAGTCGGTGCACGAGGGGATTCTCGTCTCGGGCACCGTCGACACCACCGCCACGGGCGTGTGCGGACGCTGCCTCATCGACATCGACGAGCCTGTCGAAGTCGAGTTCCAGGAACTTTTCGCGTATCCTGGGCACGAAGCGAGTGACTTCGACGTTCAAGACGACCACGTGGATCTTGAAAATCTGGTCAGGGATGCCATTGTCCTGTCGCTTCCGTTCCAGCCGGTGTGTCAGCCGGACTGCCCCGGGCTCGACCCGAACACGGGCGAGAGGCTGACGAAAAACACCGGCGACACGGAGCAGACGCCTGTCGACAACCGATGGGCTGCGCTCCAGCAGTACACCCCAGACGACGGCGATGCGCTCCGCGCCGCCCCCAAGACAGAGAAGAGCTAGTCATGGCAGGTAACCCCCCGAAGCGGAAGGTCTCCCGCTCCAACACCCGCTCGCGTCGCGCGCAGTGGAAGGCCGAGGCCCCCACGCTGGTCAAGACCATCGAGAACGGCAAGGTCGTCTACAGCCGCCCTCACCAGGCGAAGGTCGTCACCGACTCGCAGGGCACCGAGCTCTTCCTCGAGTACAAGGGCCGCAAGGTCGCCGACGTCTGATCGGCGATTCATGACGCGTAACAACGTCGAGCGCGCTGCGCTCACTGAGAAGCTCGGGGTCGACATCGACCCCGAGCTTCTTTCTCTTGCCCTGACGCACCGCTCGTACGCCTACGAGAACGGCGGCATCCCGCACAACGAGCGCCTGGAGTTCCTCGGCGACTCGGTGCTCGGGCAGGCCGTCACGGTGCGTCTATTCACACGGCATCCGGAGCTCGAAGAGGGGGGCCTCGCCAAGCGTCGCGCCAGCGTCGTGTCGACCGTCGCCCTCGCCGAGGTGGCCCGCAGAATCGGGCTCGGGGCATTCGTGCGCCTCGGCCGCGGTGAGATCCTCACCGGCGGGCGCGACAAGGACTCGATTCTCGCCGACACGATGGAGGCGCTCATCGGAGCGACCTTCCTGTCGGCGGGTCCTGAGGCGGCGACAGCCATGGTGCTGCGAATGGTCGAGCCGCTCCTCGCCGACCCCGAACGCTACGGCGCCGCGATGGACCCCAAGACGAGCCTGCAAGAGATCGCGGCCCGGCTGGGACTGCTCGCACCGGTGTACACGGTGGATGCCACCGGCCCCGATCACGACCGTCGTTTCACGGCCACGGTCACCGTCGGCGAGCTCGCCACGACGGGAAACGGATCGAGCAAGAAGCAGGCCGAGATGGCCGCTGCCCTCACGGCGTGGCGCGAGCTCGACACCCGTGCCTGAGCTCCCCGAGGTCGAGGTCGTGCGGGTCGGCCTCGAGCCCGCCGTCGCGGGCGCGCTGATCACTTCCGTCGACGTGCGGGACGAACGCGCGCTGACGCGGCACACCAGGGGAGCGGCCCACTTCGAGGCCGAACTGACGGGCCGGCGGATCACCGCCGCCGTCCGCCGGGGCAAGTTCCTGTGGATGCCGGTGGCCGGCGACGAAGCGATCGTCACGCACCTGGGGATGAGCGGGCAGATGCTGCTGCGGGTTCCCGGCGCTCCGGAGGAACGTCACGAGCGCATCCGCATCGAACTCGAGCATCCCGTGCATGGGCCACTGTCGGTCGTCTTCGCCGACCAGCGCACCTTCGGCTCGCTCGCGCTCGACGAACTCGTCGACACGCCCGACGGCGCCGCGGGCGGACGCGGGTCCGACCTCGCGCGCGTGCCCACCCAGGTGGCGCACATCGGTCGCGATCCGCTCGATCCGGCCTTCGACGCGGCGCGATTCCGCGCGAGGCTGGGCCGCACGGCATCCGGGATCAAACGCGTGCTCCTGGACCAGACGGTCGCCAGCGGTATCGGCAATATCTACGCCGACGAGTCGCTGTGGGCGTCGCGTATCCACCCCGAGACGCCCGGCTCTGACCTGCCCACCCGATCGGTGAACCGCCTGCTCGGCGAGGTGCGGGCGGTGCTCGAGAAGGCGTTGGCCGAGGGCGGCACGAGCTTCGACGCGCAGTACGTGAACGTCAACGGCCAGGCCGGATACTTCGCGCACTCGCTCAACGCCTACGGACGTACGGGTCAACCGTGCCCCCGGTGCGGGCGCCCGATCGTGCGCGTGTCGTTCATGAACCGCTCGAGCCATTTCTGCCCGCACTGCCAGAAACGGCGCTGATTCTCGGCCCGCGCCCGGGACCGACCGCACGAGTCGCCCGAATGCGGCGTCGGGGACGGTCCCGGGCGGCGTGGCCTGACGTCTCGCGCCGTGGGGTCAGGACAGGTTCTTCTGCCACACGCCCTCGTACGAGATCGGGGTGAAGCCGATCTGCTCGTTGATCGAGAGCATCGGGCGGTTCTCCTCCGCGTTGTAGGTGATCACGCGCGGCGAGTCGGGGGCGACGTCGCGCCACGCGAGGAGGCCGGCGCACTTGACCAGCAGACCCAGGCGGTGTCCGCGATGGGAGGCCACCACGAGGGTGTCCTCCTGTCCCGTCACCGCCGTGCGGTCCTTGCCGATGACGAGCTCGTTGAACGCGGCGAGCTCTCCCGAGTCCATGTGCTGCGCCGCGGTCACCAGCATGTGGCGACCCGCGTCGAGGTACGTGGCCTCGTGGCGACGGAGCCGAGCTGCATCCCACACCTCTTCGTCGACGTCGAGGTCGGCGGACGGCGCGTCCGTCGCCATGCGCGACTTCATCCAGGCGAAGGAGTCGACGAACTCGTCGGGCGTGGGCAGCGTCCACTGCACCACGCGATACCCGGCCGCCGCGGCCTCGGCCTCGGCGAGGAGGGCGCCGAGGCGTGGGCGTGCGTCGGCGAGATCGAGCGTGCTCACGCGCACGATCTGCTCGAGCGTGCAGCCGGATGCCAGCAGGAACCGCGCCGAGTGATCCTTCGGCACGGCGCCGAACCCCGTGGGTGCCGCCAACTGCGGTCCCTCGGCGGCAGGGTGCGCCGCCCACGACTGCAGGACCGTGCGTCCGTGGGCGCGGGCGAGGGGCTCGATCATGGCGAAGGCGGCGCGACCGATGCCCTGACCCCACGCGGACCGGCGTAGTTCGATGAGGTACGACCCGGTGCGGGCGCCGTCCTCCTGCGGGAGGTCGAGGCCCGCGCGACCGACGACCTCGCCGTGGAACACGGCGATCCACGAGAACCGCTTCACCTCCGGCCGGGGCTGGAACAGGGGGAGCAGTTCATCGGCGGGCATCGACTCGTCGTCGTGTCCGGAGATCTCCTCGTAGACGAGGTTGCGCAGGCGCACCATCTCGCGGAAGTCGGCGGCATCGTCGTCGTCGATGGATGCCGGGATGTGAAGGGGCCGCAGCTCAAGGCCGGCGGGAAGGGAGTACATGTGGGTGCTTTCGGTTCGGAAGAGATGTCGTGGGGTGGGGCCGGCCGGGTGCGGTCGGCCCCACGGGATCACTGCGGCGGCCGGATGAGGGCGGCCGTGCGGTGCCAGGCGCGTTCACGCGCGGCGCGTTCGGCGTCGGCTGCGCGGCGACGGTGCGCCTGGTCGGCACGGTGCGCGAGCGTTCGGCTGCGAGCGGCGTGACGCGTGAGCAGCCACAGGCCGAGGCGCAGCGACAGCCGGTCGAGCAGGCCGAGCGGCTGGTCGGTGGCGATCGTGATCGTGGACGGGGTGGGAGGGAGCGCGGCCGAGGCATGCTGCGGCGCGCGCGCGAACAGGGCGTTCATGCGGAGGCTCCGTGGAGGCGAAAGCGAGTGAGGGACGCGACGAGCGCGTAGCAGGATCGTGGAGATCCGGGCGAGCAGCGAGGGTGTGCTCGCGGGAAGCGGAGACGCGGGGCGTCTCTACGCGACGGGGTCAGCCCTGGAGATGGGGCATGCCGACGGCGGTGGTCACTCCGATGGCGGGTGCGGACAGCACGGGGGCGGCGGTGAAGCCGGTGGCGGTGAAGCCGGTCGTGATGCGAATCATGGTGTGACCTCCTTTCAACGTCGGTTGCGACCCCCGACGCTAGCGGAGGTCGTCACCGAAGGTCAAGCGATTTCCCAGAATCGGTCGACGTCCGGGCGCGTCCTGAAGGTGAGCGCGGCCCGCCGCCGCGGTTTTCCGCGGATCCTCGACTAGCGTGAGGCGAGGATTCGACCGGGCGGGAAGGCGGGTGACATGCATCTGAAAAGCGTGACGCTCAAAGGCTTCAAGTCCTTCGCCCAGTCGACGACCTTCGCGCTCGAACCCGGTGTGACCTGCATCGTCGGGCCGAACGGATCGGGCAAATCCAACGTCGTCGACGCTCTGGCGTGGGTGATGGGGGAACAAGGCGCCAAGACCCTGCGCGGCGGAAAGATGGAGGACGTCATCTTCGCCGGTACCTCGACCCGCGGCCCGCTCGGGCGCGCCGAGGTTCAGCTCACGATCGACAACGGCGACGGTGCGCTGCCGATCGACTACAGCGAGGTCACCATCAGCCGGACGCTGTTCCGCACCGGCGCCAGCGAGTACGCCATAAACGGTCAGACGTGCCGCTTGCTCGACGTGCAGGAGCTGCTGAGCGACTCGGGCCTCGGTCGCGAGATGCACGTCATCATCGGTCAGGGCCGGCTCGACACGGTGCTGCAGGCGACCGCCGAGGACCGCCGCGGCTTCATCGAAGAGGCCGCCGGCATCCTGAAGCACCGGCGCCGCAAAGAGAAGACCGTACGCAAGCTCGAGGCGATGGAGACCAATCTCACCCGCCTCAGCGATCTCGCCGGCGAGTTGCGCCGACAGTTGAAGCCCCTCGGAAAGCAGGCCGAGATCGCGCGGGAAGCCGCGACCATCGCCGCCGTCGTCCGGGATGCGAAGGCGCGACTCTACGCCGACGACCTCGTGCGGCTGCGCACGCAGCTGGCCGATGCCGCCCGCGCCGAGAGCGAGCGGCACACCGAGCGCCTCGGTCTACAGGAACAGGCCGATGGTCTGCGCCGGCGCGTCGAGCGGCTCGAGAACGATCAGCGCTCGGAGGCCGTCGACCGCGCGCGCAGCGTCTCGTTCGGTCTCGAACAGGTGCAGGAGCGCCTGCGCGGCCTGTACTCCCTGGCCGGTCAGCGCCTCACCCTTTTGACCGACGACGGCTCCGATACCCCAGGCTTCGCCCCGACCGTGTCGCAGAGCACCATCGACGACGTCCGGGCCGAGATCGACGACATCGCCGCGGGTCTCGGCGATGCGCAGGATGCCGCGGCCGAGGCCGCCCGCGCCGTCACGCGCGCACGCGCCGACCTCGATGCCCTCGATGTCGACATCGCCGCGCAGAGCGCCCTCGTTTCCGAGCACGACCTGAAGATCCAGGCGCTCCGCGGCACGGCGGATGCCGCGAACTCCGGCCTCGCGGCGGTCCGGGCCGGTGTCGACAGGCAGCAGCGGGCGCTCGATGCGGCCCTCACACGTCGGGCCGATGCCGAACGGGCCCGCGCCGAACTCGACCCCGACGTGGTGCCGGAGGCATCCACCGACGAGCACGCCGCGGCCTACGACCGGGCTCAGCGCGATGCGAACGACGTCGAGTCGAAGGTCGCCGGACTGCGCGAACGCCTCCACGCCGCCGAGCGCGAGCGCGACGCCCTCAGCGCGCAGACGACCGCGATCGGCCGTGCCCTCGACCTGCGCAACGCGGCAGCCGACCTGCTCGCCGTCGGCGGACGGGGCGTGCGCGGCCTCGTGGGCGACGACGTCAAGGTCACCGCGGGATACGAGGCGGCGATCGCCGCGGCCCTGGGGTCGCTGGCCGAGGGACTGCTCGTGGACGATGCCGTGGCGGCCTTCTCCGCCGCTCGTGACGCGCGCGAGGGCGACCTCGGCGTCGTCGAGATCGTCATCGCCGGCGTTGCTGCACCCGACGGGTCCCCGGCGGACGCGGCGACGGGGGTGGCGAGGGCCGTTCCCGCGACCGAGGTTGTCATCGCGTCGCCGGGGGTGCTCGGTATCCTGACGCGGACGGTGATCGTCGACGACCTCGCCACCGTCCGCGAGGTGCAGGCGTCGCTGCCCTCCGACGTCACCGTCGTCACCCGAGCCGGGGAGGTCGCGACGGCCCGGACGCTCCGGGCCGGGTCGGGGTCGGGACGGTCGCGGCTGGAGCTCGCCGCCGAGCGCGATGCGGCAGCCGTACGGCTCGATGAGATCGTCGTCATCGCCGATTCCCTGCGCGAGGCCCTCACCGACGAGCAGCGCGCGCTCACCGACGCCCGACACCGCACCAAAGAGTCGCTGTCGACTCTGCGCGCCCACGACGCCGCGCTGGCGGCCCATGCCGAGAGGGTCAACCGCGTCACGGTGCGGCACGAGGCGGCGGTCGCCGAATGCGATCGCCTCGCCGCGGGTCTCGCTCAGACGGAGACCGCGGTGGCCGAGGCCGAAGACGTCGCTCGTCGCGCCGACAACGCGCTCGAGCGCGCACTCGAGGCGCCGCGCCCTCTGCTCGACGCCTCGGCGCGCGAGGGCATGGCCGCCGAGGTCGACGCCGCGCGCGAGACGGAGATGCGAGCGCGTCTGGACATCGAGGGGCTGAAGGAGCGCGTGCGGGCGGGGGAGGCCCGCATCGTCCAGCTCGAGCAGCAGCGCGAGCGCGAACGTGCGGCCGCGGCGGAGGCCGCCCGTCGCGCGGTGCTCCGGCGCGCCCAACGCGAGGTCGCCGCGGAGGTCGCGAGTCACCTTCCCGCGCTTCTCGACTCGGTCGACCATTCGGTCAGCCAGGCGCGGGTCGAGCTCGCGGCAGCGGAGTCGGCGCGCACCGCGATCACCGAAGAACTGGCACGCGCCCGCGCCGATGAAGCGGCCGTGCGGGAGCGTCTTGCGCGCCTCACCGAAAGCGTGCACGGCCTCGAACTGCAGATGCACGAGAAGAAGCTCCACGTCACGAGCCTGCTGGAGCGCGTACAGTCCGAGCTCGCGCTCGACGAAGACGTGCTCGTCGCAGAATACGGCCCCGATCAGCTCGTTCCCGTCGATCGGGACGGTGACGGCGACCCGTTCGATCGCGCGGCTCAGAAGCGCCGGCTCCAGGATGCCGAGCGCAAGCTGTCGCAGCTGGGCCGGGTCAACCCGCTCGCGCTGGAGGAGTTCGCGGCCCTCGAGCAGCGGCACGCCTTCCTCACCGAACAACTCGCCGATCTGCAGCAGACCCGCGCAGATCTTCAGACGATCATCGCCGACCTCGACGAACGGATGCAGACCATCTTCGTCGCCGCGTTCGAGGACACCCGCGTCGCGTTCACCGAGATCTTCCCCATCCTCTTCCCGGGGGGCTCGGGCAGCATCTCGCTCACCGACCCCGACTCGCCGTTGACCACCGGCATCGAGGTCGCCGTGCGCCCCGTGGGAAAGAAGATCGAGCGATTGTCGCTCCTGTCCGGCGGCGAGCGGTCGCTCGCGGCGGTGGCGTTCCTGACCTCGATCTTCACCGCGCGGCCGAGCCCGTTCTACATCCTCGACGAGGTCGAAGCGGCCCTCGACGACGCGAACCTCGGGCGTCTTCTCGGCGTGTTCGAGAAGCTGCGCGCGAGCAGTCAGCTCATCGTCATCACCCACCAGAAGCGCACGATGGAGATCGCCGACGCGCTGTACGGCGTCTCGATGCGCCAGGACGGCGTGTCAGCCGTGGTCGGGCAGCGCGTGGGCGATCGTGCGGCCGTCCGCGCCGCCGCCCCGGACGAGGCCGCGCCCGTAAGCTGAAGCAATGGCTGAGAACTCCTGGTCGCTGGGCCGCGCTCTGCGCGGATTGTTCGTCAAGCCCACGATCGACGAGACGACGTGGGACGACCTCGAGACGGCGCTGCTCACCGCCGACTTCGGCCCCGACGTCACCGAGCGCCTGATCGACGAGTTGCGCGAGAAGGTGGAGCGCTTCCGCACCACCGATCCGCGCGACCTGCAGCGGATGCTCCGTGAGACGCTCGAGGAGCATTTCGCCAAGTTCGACACGACACTCCGTCTTACCGAGCGTCCCGCGGTCGTGCTGGTCGTCGGCGTCAACGGCGTGGGCAAGACGACCACGATCGGCAAGTTCGCCAAGTTCCTCCAGCGTTACGGCCGCACGGTCGTCGTCGGCGCGGCCGACACCTTCCGCGCCGCGGCGGTCGACCAGCTCGCGACGTGGGCCGAGCGCGGGGGAGCGACCATCGTGCGCCCGCAGCACGAGGGTCAGGATCCGGCATCCGTCGCCTTCCAGACCGTCGCCCACGCCAAAGAGACCGCGACCGAGATCGTGCTGATCGACACCGCCGGGCGCCTGCACACCAAGGGCGGCCTGATGGACGAGCTCGGCAAGATCAAGCGCGTGATCGAGAAGCAGGCGCCGATCAGCGAGGTGCTCCTCGTGCTCGATGCGACGACGGGACAGAACGGTCTGATGCAGGCGCAGGCCTTCCTCGACAGTGCGGGGGTCACGGGTCTCGTGCTCACCAAGCTCGACGGGTCGGCCAAGGGCGGGTTCGTGCTCGCCGTGCAGGAGCTCACCGGTATCCCGGTCAAGCTCCTCGGGCAGGGCGAGGGCATCGGCGATCTGACGGGCTTCACCCCGCACGTGTTCGCGGCCTCGCTCGTCGACTGAGCAGGGTCACGCGCCACGCGGGGTGCTCGCGCAGGCGGCCCCTCGCGGATCCGTGCCCATACCGCACGGCGAGCTGCGGGCGGGTCGTCTTCCCGAAGCCCGGACGGACTGCTTACATGGAGGCATGGCCATCGAGCACGACTTCTTCGGACTCCTCGAATCCGGCCCCGACGGGTCGATCTTCTGGAGTGAGAACGTGGAGTTCGGTGACCAGAGCGTCACCGTCGACCTGACGGCTCCCGATCAGGACGACGTGTCCGTCGAGGCCCTCGACGTCGCGGCATCCATGGTCTCCTCGCTCGAGTCGATCGATCTCGCCGCTCGCAACGCCATGGTCGATGAGCTGGACTCCCGCACCAGTGAGGTGACCGAGTACGTCCTGCAGCAGCAGGCGACCCTCGGCGAAGAGCTCGACGACCTCCTCTCCGATGTGAGCGGCGACACGCACATCGACGTCATCAAGGCGCTGCAGCTGATGAGCATGACGATTCTCGCCGACGAGCACGGCGGCGCCGACCCGTTCGCGGTCCTCGAGTACGCCCTCGATCCGGATGCCACCGACGACGTTCTGCTGGTCAACCTCGCCTCCGACGGTCGCGTGCAGTCGGTCACCAGCGCCGATTGAACGCGCAGACCCCGCGCGTCACACCGTGCTCGGATCCGCGCTCCGTCAGCGGTGGGTGAGCGACCCGTCGCCGAGGATCGGCCCTCTCGCCGCCCTCACACCGCCTGGGCGAAACCGGCGTCGGCGTCCACGATGTCCTTCGCGAGGTGCGCGAGGTGGGGCGGGATCTGCTGCCCCTTCGACACCATCGACTGCGCCCACAGGCGCCCCGCGCGGTACGACGAGCGCACGAGGGGACCGGCGAGCACGCCGAGGAACCCGATGCGCTCGGCCTCTTCTTTGAACTCGACGAACTCCGCGGGTTTCACCCAGCGCTGCACGGGGAGGTGACGGGGAGTGGGACGCAGATACTGCGTGATCGTGATGATGTCGGTGCCCGCGGCGCGCAGGTCTTCGAGGGCCTGAACGACCTCTTCGGGTTCCTCGCCCATGCCGAGGATGAGATTCGACTTGGTGATGAGGCCGGCGTCGCGGGCGGCGCTCAGCACGCCGAGGGAGCGCTCGTAGCGGAAGGCCGGACGGATGCGCTTGAAGATGCGAGGAACCGTCTCGACGTTGTGCGCGAACACCTCGGGACGCGACGAGAAGACCTCTTCCAGCAGCGCCGGGTTGCCCGAGAAGTCGGTCGCGAGGATCTCGACGCCCGTGCCGGGGTTCTCGGCGTGGATGCGCCGCACCGTCTCGGCGTGGAGCCACGCCCCCTCGTCGGGCAGGTCGTCGCGCGCGACGCCGGTGACGGTCGCGTATCGCAGCTGCATCCGGGTCACGCTCTCGGCGACACGACGCGGCTCGTCGGTGTCGTAGTCGGCGGGTTTGCCGGTGTCGATCTGGCAGAAGTCGCAGCGGCGCGTGCACTGGGAGCCGCCGATGAGGAAGGTCGCCTCGCGGTCCTCCCAGCACTCGAAGATGTTCGGGCAGCCCGCCTCCTGGCAGACCGTGTGCAGATCCTCGGTCTTCACCAGGTTCTGCAGGGCGGTGTACTCGGGGCCCATCTTGGCCTTGGTCTTGATCCACTCGGGCTTGCGCTCGATGGGGGTCTCGGCGTTGCGCACCTCGAGGCGCAGCAGCTTCCGCCCCTTGGGGGCGGTGGATGCCGCGGCTCCCGTGTTGCCGGTTCCGCAGGCGCTCACGCGGCCACCGCCGCGTACTCGGCGCGGAACACCCGCTCGATGGAGGGAACGAGGTCGGCGGGGGAGACGTCGGCACCGACCACCTCGCTGACGGTCGTGACCCCGGCATCCGAGATCCCGCAGGGGACGATGTGCCGGAAGCCGGCGAGCGAGTTGTCGCAGTTGACCGCGAAGCCGTGCATGGTCACTCCCTTCTCGACGCGGACGCCGATGGCCGCGACCTTGTCGACACCGAGCGGTCGCTTCACCCAGACGCCGCTGCGTCCCTCGACCCGGAAGCCGTCGACGCCGTGCACGCGCAGCGCGTCGATCAGCAGAGCCTCGAGCCGGCGCACGTGAGCGACGACGTCGATCGGTTCGGGCAGCCGCACGATCGGGTAGCCGACCAGCTGCCCGGGTCCGTGCCACGTGATTTTGCCGCCGCGGTCGACGTCGATGACGGGGGTGCCGTCGTCGGGTCGCTCGTGTGCTTCGGTGCGCTTGCCGGCGGTGTAGACGGCCTCGTGCTCGAGGAGCAGCAGCGTGTCGGGCCGCTCGTCGGCGACGACGTCGGCGTGAACGCGCCGCTGGTGGGCCCACCCGTCGAGGTAGGGCACATACAGCGGAGCGAGGCCCGCGTGGTGGATGTCGATCATCGACCGCCTCCGATGTTGGATTGCGTCCAACAATACACGCAGGGGACCCGTCTAGTCTGAATCGGTGACCCCCGAACCGCGCAGCGGACGTCCGCGCTCCTCCTCGAGAGAGGTGCTGTCCGAGGCGGCGTGCGAGCTGTTCCTCGAACAGGGTTACGACGCCACCAGCGTCTCCGACATCACGCGCCGCGCGGGGGTGAGCCGCTCGAGCTTCTTCAACTACTTCGCGGCCAAGAGCGACGTGCTGTGGTCGGGCTTCGACGAGCAGGTCGCCGCAGGCGTGGCGCTCCTCCACGATGGCGCTGACATCGTCGCCGCCCTGGCGACGATCGGCCGCGGACTGACGCCCGACGCCCTTGCCCTGGCGATCACCAATGCCAATGCCATGGGCATCGCCGCCGAGCTCGACCGTGATCGCGCCGTGCGGCAGTTCCGTCTGCAGCAGCACGTCGTGGCCCGCTTCGGGCGAGAGGGGATGCCGCGATTGCTCGCCGAGGTCCGCGCGGGCGCGCTCGCGGCCGCCGTGCTGGCGGCGGTCTGGTCATGGGCGGACCGCACCGCGACGGGGCGACCCCTCGACGAGGTGCTCGCCGAGGCACTCGCCCTCGTCTGACGCGCCGCGCTCGCCCCTCCGGCGTCGTGCGCGTGCCTCTCCGCACGGTGCCGGGTTGCGTTTACGTGACGTCAGTCTTTCGCGTGAGGTCAGTGGCATCCGGGGCCGTCGGGCTGAGGTCGTGCGTTCGCGGAGGTCGTGCGGGGCGGCAGGGCCGGAAGGACGGCAGCGGTCATCGCGGAGCCCGCGTAAACTCGTCACATCATGGCGACTTTCGGCACCCTCTCCGACCGGCTCACAGAGACCTTCCGCAACCTCCGGAAGAAGGGCCAGCTCACTCCCGCCGACGTCGACGGGACGGTGCGTGAGATCCGCCGAGCCCTCCTCGACGCCGACGTGGCGCTGCCCGTCGTCAAGGAGTTCACTGCCGCAATCCGCGAGCGAGCCCTCGGCGACGAGGTCAACCGCGCCCTGAACCCGGCGCAGCAGGTCGTGCAGATCGTCAATGACGAGCTCATCGGCATCCTGGGCGGTCAGCAGCGACGCCTGCAGTTCGCCAAGAACCCGCCCACGGTCATCATGCTCGCGGGTCTCCAGGGCTCCGGAAAGACGACCTTCGCGGGAAAGCTCGCGAAGATGCTCGAGAAAGACGGGCACACCCCGCTGCTGGTCGCCTGCGACCTCCAGCGCCCCAACGCCGTGAACCAGCTGCAGGTCGTCGCCGAGCGCGCGGGAGCGGCGATCTACGCCCCCGAGCCCGGCAACGGTGTCGGCGACCCGGTCAAGGTCGCGCGCGACGGCGTCGCCCACGCCACGCGCCAACAGCACGACATCGTCATCATCGACACCGCCGGCCGCCTCGGCGTCGACGCCGAGCTGATGAAGCAGGCCTCCGACATCCGCAAGGCGACGCAGCCCGACGAGGTGCTGTTCGTCATCGACGCGATGATCGGTCAAGATGCGGTGAACACCGCGAAGGCCTTCCAGGACGGCGTCGATTTCACCGGCGTCGTGCTGTCGAAGCTCGACGGTGACGCCCGCGGTGGTGCGGCCCTCTCGGTCGCCTCGGTCACCGGCCGCCCGATCATCTTCGCCTCGACGGGTGAGGGTCTCGACGATGTCGAGCCGTTCTACCCCGACCGCATGGCATCCCGCATCCTCGACCTCGGTGACATCCTCACCCTGATCGAGCAGGCGCAGTCGGCGTTCGACGAGGCCGAGGCGATGGCGGTCGCCGAGAAGCTGGCGACCGAGACGTTCACGCTCGAAGACTTCCTGCAGCAGATGCAGCAGATGAAGAAGATGGGCTCCATGAAGAAGATGCTCGGGATGCTCCCGGGCATGGGAAACATGAAGCAGCAGCTCGAAGACTTCGACGAGCGCGAAATCGATCGCACCGAGGCGATCATCCGCTCGATGACCCTCGTCGAGCGACGCAACCCCAAGATCCTCAACGGCTCGCGGCGCCTGCGCATCGCGCGCGGCTCGGGCATGACCGTCACCGACGTCAACCAGCTCGTGCAACGCTTCGACCAGGCCGCCAAGATGATGAAGACCGTCGCCCGCGGCGGTGTGCCCAACATCCCCGGTATGGGTCCGGTCGGCGGCAAGCCCGGCGCGTCCTCGAAGCGCGGCAAGCAGCAGAAGGCGAAGGGTTCGCGCTCCGGCAACCCTGCCAAGCGCGCGGCCGAGAACGCCGGTATCGCTGCGGCAGCACCCGCGACGGGTTCCGGCTTCGGCTTGGGCGGTCAGGCGGTTCCGAGCGAGGCCGATCTCGCCGAACTGCAGAAGATGCTCGGCAAGGGCTGACCGGACTCTGCGGCGTCCGATCTCAGGGCAGCACCGCGGCGCCCTGCAGGGCCGACGCCACCGCCTCTTCGATCGCACGCTGCCCGCCGGCGGTCGGGTGCACGTCGTCGCTCTGCAACCACTCGGGATGTCCGACGAGCGGCTGACCGATGTCGATGTACGTGCCGCCGACCGCCTCGACGGCGTCGCGCAGCGCGTCGGAGGTGACCGCGGTGTCGTCGGGTACCTCGGGATCGTCGTTCCAGATGGTGCTGAGGGCGACGATGAGCGCGTCCGGCGCGGCCTCGTGCAGGCGCTCGACGGTGTCGGCGGTCTCGAAGCGGATCTCGTCGGGGTCCTGCCAGAAATCGTTGCTGGACGACTGCACGATCACCAGGTCGGGCTGCAGGGCGGCCACCGCGGGCACGAGCCCGGCGTACGGCGTTCCGCAATCGCCCTCCACCACGAAGCCCATTCCGGGGCAGGCGAGGTTGACGAGTGAGAGGTGGGTCCGCTGGGCGAGCAGCCGCGGCCATGCGTCCCGCGCCGGGAGCCCGAAGCCTGACATCACCGAGTCGCCGAGAGTGACCACCCGCTCAGAGGGGGTTGCACTCGTCGACGGTGCGGGGGAGGGGGATGCCGCGAGCTGCGCCGGCAGGAGTCGCGGGGTGGCGGAGTCGGCGGTCACGGGCACGGCCGCGCACCCGGCGACCAGGGCCACGACCACGGCTGCGAGGGCCGTCAGCGAGACAGCCGGAGCGCTGCGTCCCGAGATCATGCCGCGATCCTACGAGCGGTCGCCTATGAGCCAGCGTCGAAAGACGACTCAGACACGCAGGGCTGCCAGGTGCTCGCGCAGCGTCGGGCCGCCGCGGAATTCGCGGATCAGGTGCTGGACGACCTCCCGCAGGTCGCCGTCGGCGGCCTCGGCCACCGCGATCTGACGCGCCGAGCTACCGCCGGTGGCGAGGATGGTCTCGAGGCTCGCGAACTCCCTCGCGCACTTCAGCTCCAGCGCGATGTCGGCGAGTTCCTCCATCGTCTCGCGCAGGTGCTCCACGACCGGGCGCTGCGTTCCCGCGCGGTCGACGATCACCCGGGCATCGAGGCCGTACCGGGCGGCGCGCCACTTGTTCTCGCGGGCGTACCAGGGCGGGATGCCGGGCAGCTCACGCCCCTCGTCGAGGAGACGTGAGAAGTGCTCGACGAGTGTCTGTGCGAGAGCGGCGACGGCCGCGAGCTCGGGCAGAGTCGACATGCCGTCGCACGCGCGGATCTCCACCGTGCCCCACTTCGGCGCCGGACGGATGTCCCAGCGCACCTCGCTGGCATCCGCCATCACCCCTGTGCGCACCATGTCGTCGAGGTAGTCCTCGAACTCGCCCCAGCTGCCGAGCTGCCAGGGCAGGCCCGCGGTGGGGAGCTGCTGGAACACGAGTGCGCGGTTCGACGCGTAGCCGGTGCGTTCGCCGGCCCAGAAGGGGCTGGAGGCCGACAGCGCCTGCAGATGGGGGAGGTACACGTTCAGGGCGTTGACGATCGGCATCACCTTCTCGACGTCGTCGACGCCGATGTGCACGTGGATGCCCCAGATCATCATGTTCCGCCCCCACCACTGGGTGCGCTCGATGAGGGTGTGGTACCGCGTCTTGTCGGTGACCTGCTGGTCGAACCACTGCGCGAACGGGTGGCTGCCGGCGCACAGGATCTCGACTCCGCGCGGCTCGGTCTGCTCGCGCAGGGCGCCGATGGCATCCGCGATGTCGTCGACCGCCTCGGCGACCGTGTGCCCGACGCCGCTGGTGACCTCAACCGTGTTCGTCAGCAGTTCGCCGGTGACGGTGAAGCGTTCGAGCGCGGTCTTGTCCTCGAGATGCTCGAGGATCTCAGGAGCGCGGGGGACGAGATCGCCCGTCTCGCGATCGGCGAGCATGAGCTCCCACTCCAGACCCACGGACGAACGCGTCGATGCAGCGAACGGCAGCCTCATGCGGCCCAGTCTGACACGGTGCCCTCGCAGGGAGACGCTCCGCTACTCTGCGCGACGTTCCGTGTCGTTTCGCTTCACCTGTCACGGTGAGGCGAAAGGATCTGGCAGAATAGAGGGTCGGACCCACCACTCGACCCTCTATCCAGTGGCGGTCCCCCCTTTTGAGCTTCCGCCGGGTGTGCACCCCACGCTCCAGGCGTTCGGTTCGTTCATTTTCATCATCAGGAGTCATCGTGGCTGTCAAGATCCGTCTCAAGCGCCTCGGAAAGATCCGCGCGCCCTACTACCGCATCGTCGTCGCCGACTCGCGCACCAAGCGCGATGGTCGTGTCATCGAGGAGATCGGCAAGTACCACCCGACCGAGGAGCCCTCGTTCATCGAGGTCGACTCGGAGCGGGCGCAGTACTGGCTGTCGGTGGGCGCGCAGCCCACCGAGCAGGTCGCCGCCATCCTCAAGCTCACGGGCGACTGGGGCAAGTTCAAGGGCGACGCGAACGCCGTCTCCACCGTCAAGGTGCGCGAGCCCAAGGCCGCGTTCGAGGTCGACGCCTCGAAGAAGTCGGTCGTGAAGCCCAAGGCCGAGAAGAAGGCCGACCAGGCCCCCGCCGAGGCGCCCGCTGAGGACGCCGCCGAGACCTCGGCCGAGTAATCCTCGTGCTGTCTGCCGCGCTCGAACACGTCGTCAAGGGGATCGTCGATCACCCGGATGACGTGACCATCCGTTCCAGCACCTCTCCTCGCGGAGACGTGCTGGAGGTTCGCGTGCACCCCGATGACCGGGGTCGCGTGATCGGGCGCGGCGGACGCACCGCCAAGGCGCTGCGCACGCTCATCACCGCTCTGGCCGATGGTCGTCGCGTGCGCGTCGACGTCGCCGACGACTGATGGCGACCGGCGACGTGGCGGGCGCGCAGCCCGCCAACACCCAGCTCCGCGTCGGACGACTCGTCAAGGCCCACGGCCTGAAGGGCGCGTTCAAGCTCGAGTTGTACACCGACGACCCCGACGGGCGCTTCGTCGCGGGCAGCTCCTTCACCCTGCAGGTTCCCAAGTCCTCGCCGTGGCATGGCCGCGAGCTGACGGTCCGCGAGTTCCGCTGGATGAACTCCCACCCGGTCGTCTTCTTCGAAGGCGTCGATGACCGTTCGTCGGCCGAGGCCCTCGTGAAGGCGATCCTGTGGATCGACCAAGACACCGAGGCCGCCCCGACCGAGGAAGACGCCTGGTACGACCACCAGTTGGTCGGTCTCGACGTCGTCCGCGACGGTGCCGTCATCGGCCGGGTCGCGCGGGTCGATCACTTCCCCGCGCAAGACCTTCTGATCGTCCGCCCCTCCGGTGAAGACCGCGAGGTGCTCGTGCCCTTCGTGAGCGCCATCGTGCCCGAGGTCGACATCGCCGGTGGCCGTGTCGTCGTGACCCCGCCCGCGGGGCTGTTCGAAGATCTCCCGGCCGAGGCCGACGACGAGCCCGAGCCGGCCGACGTCGATTCGGCTGAGTCCGATCCCGCCGCGTCCGAGGCGGACTCCGACACCCGCGAGGACTGACGTGCGCATCGACGTCGTGTCGATCTTCCCCACGATCTTCGACGCCCTCGAGGTGTCGCTCTTGGGCAAGGCTCGGCAGAGCGGTCTGCTCGACGTGCATGTGCACGACCTGCGCGCGTTCACCCACGACCGCCACCGCACCGTCGACGACACGCCCTATGGCGGTGGTGCCGGCATGGTGATGAAGCCCGAACCCTGGGGTGAGGCCCTCGATGCCGTGACGCGTGACGCGGTCGCGCGCCCGGTCATCGTCTTCCCCTCGCCCGCCGGTGAGCGCTTCACGCAGGCCACCGCCCGTGAGCTCTCGGTCGCGCCGCACCTCGTCTTCGGCTGCGGGCGGTACGAGGGCATCGACGAGCGCGTGTTCGACTACGCCGCGGAGCTCGGCGACGTGCGTCTGCTCAGCCTGGGCGACTACGTGCTCAACGGGGGAGAGGTCGCCGTCATGGCGATGGTCGAGGCGATCGGTCGCCTCATCCCCGGCGTCGTCGGAAATCCCGAGAGCCTGGTCGAAGAATCACACGAGGACGGCCTCCTCGAGTACCCCTCGTTCACGAAGCCCGCCCTCTGGCGGGAGCGCGAGGTGCCGCCCGTGCTCTTGAGCGGGAACCACGGTGCGGTGGCTGCGTGGCGACGCGAGCAGCAGCTCGTGCGCACGCGCGAGCGTCGGCCCGACCTGCTGTCCGACTGATCGCTGGGCGCGACCACAGCGCTGCGGCATCCGGGATGGCCGGCACCGTCGGGCGTACGCCGATCTCGCAGAGCGGCGGTCTCCCCGCAGATCCTGACGCGTAATCTGCGAAAAGCGCACGCTTCTCCGAGCGTCTCGCGGCGCAGGGCGGGCCGGACGTGACGGATGCCGCGACCTCGAGGCCGCGGCATCCGGTCTCTCGAGGTCAGTCGACGCCGAGGAACGAGCGGTCGGTCAGCACGATGGGCCCCTCGGGCGTGATCGCGACGGTGTGCTCGGAGTGCGAGCCCCGCGATCCGTCGGCGCTGCGCAGCGTCCAGCCGTCGGCGTCGGTGATCAATTCGTCGGTCGTGTGCAGGAACCACGGCTCGAGCGCGACGACCAGGCCCGCCCGCAGCGGGTAGCCGCGTCCCGCTTTGCCGTCGTTGGCGACGTGCGGGTCGCCGTGCATGGTGCGCCCGACGCCGTGTCCGCCGAAGTCGGTGTTGATCGAGAGGCCCTCGGCGTGCGCGACGGCGGCGATGGCGGCGGAGATGTCGCCGATCTTGTGTCCGACGGTCGCGGCGTCGATGGCCGCGGCGAGAGCGCGCTGGGTGGTGTCGATGAGCGCGAGGTCTTCGTCGCGGGCGGTGCCGACCACGAATGAGACCGCGGAATCGGCGACCCAGCCGTCGACCGAGGCCGCGAAGTCCAGCGAGACGAGGTCGCCGTCGCGCAGCACGTAGTCATGGGGGAGACCGTGCAGGACCGCATCGTTGATCGAGGTGCACAGCACCTTGCCGAACGGGCTCGCGCCGAACGACGGGTGGTAGTCGATGTAGCAGGACTCGGCGCCGGCCTTGCGGATCATGTCGTGTGCGCGGCGGTCGAGGTGCAGCAGGTTGGTGCCCACCTTCGTCTCGTCGCGGAGCGTCGCCAGCACCTCCGCGACGAAGCGCCCCGCGGGTCGCATCGCATCGATCTCGGCCGGCGTACGCAGTTCGATCATGGGTGAATCCTCTCGTGGAACCTCTATTCTCCCCGATCAAGGCCGGTTGCCGTGGTGCCGTCGCACCATTGCATTCTCAAAGGCCCCGCACATCGGCGCGCTCTAGCATCGCCTCATGGTGCTGCGCCGACTGTTCCTCCGCTGGTTGTTCCCCGCCGCCTTCGTCCTGCCGCTCTGGCTCTTCGTCGGGTGGATCGTGTTCTCGGGCGGTAGCGGGTGGGCGCTGCTGTGGTTGTTCGTGGCCGTGCCGGCGGTGTTCGTCTCCCAGCTGCTGCTGTCGCTGGTGATCCGCGCTCGTGCGAGCGTCCGCGAGACACGTGCGGTGTCGTGGCGCGATCTCGCCGGACTCGGCGTCTGGCACCTCGTGATCATCGCGCTCGGCATGTTCGACTCGCGGGTGTTCTTCCCGCTGCTCGTGCTGTCGATCGTCGGAGCCCTGCTGCTCTTCTGGTCATCGCTCGCGCAGCTGTGGAACGAAGCGCGCGGCGTGGTGACGGTGCTGCACACGACCGACGGCACGGCCTACATCCCGCCGACGACGGACCGCATGCAGCCGCCCGTGGCCGGCGAGGTCATCGTCGTTCCCGAGAACCGTCGCTCCGACTGACCCCTGGAGGGTCGACCGTTTTGGCAGGGCGGCTCCCGCGTGGCACAATGGACGATTGTGCCCTGACCGGCTCTGCCTCAGGGGAGTCATGTCGCATCCGCGGCCTCGGGCACGTCCCATCCTTTTCCCTTTTATCGTGCGATCGACCTGTGGCGGTCGCAGGAAGTGACGATCATGCAGATCCTCGACTCCGTCGACGCGGCCTCGCTCCGCTCCGACATCCCCACCTTCGGCCCCGGTGACACCGTCAAGGTGCACGTGAACATCGTCGAAGGTAGCCGCTCGCGTATTCAGGTCTTCCAGGGCGTCGTCATCGGCCGCTCGGGCGACGGCGTGCGCGAGACCTTCTGCGTCCGCAAGGTCAGCTTCCAGGTCGGCGTCGAGCGCACCTTCCCGGTCCACAGCCCCGTGATCGACCACATCGAGGTCGTCACCCGCGGTGACGTGCGTCGCGCGAAGCTCTACTACCTCCGCAGCCTCCGCGGCAAGAAGGCCAAGATCAAGGAGAAGCGCGACCGCTGAGTCGGCTCTCTCGAACGCCCCGTGGGATTCACCCACGGGGCGTTCGGCGTTTTCGCGGGCGACACGGTCAACGCGCGGCATCCGGGTGTGCGACCCTGGTCTGTGCGGTTCGGTCGGCGTGCGACCAACCCGGTGAAGGAACACATGAGCGACCAGACCGCCTCGACCCCGGATGCCACGGAAACCGCCGCTCCCGAGCGGCGTCGCCGCGGGTGGGGGGCCTTCTTCCGCGACCTGATCGTCATCATCGCCATCGCCCTGCTGGTGTCGTTCCTGGTCAAGACATTCGTGGTGCGGTCGTTCTACATCCCGTCGGCGTCGATGGAGAACACGCTGCTGATCAAGGACCGCATCCTCGTCGACGAACTGACCCCGCGGTTCGGGGAGTACTCCCGCGGAGACATCGTCGTGTTCCGCGATCCCGGCGGATGGCTTCCCTCCCAGCCCACCGAGGAGCGGTCTCCGGTCGTCGAGGGAGCGGACTGGGTGCTCTCGCTGTTCGGCCTCTCGGCCCCCGACAGTGACGACCATCTGATCAAACGCGTGATCGGCACCGAGGGCGACCACGTGGTGTGCTGCAACGCCCTCGGCCAGACGACCGTCAACGGCGTCCCCATCGACGAGAGCTACGTGCGCCTCGCCCCGGGTGCGACGTCGCCCGAGCCGGTGCCCTATGACGTCACCGTGCCCGAGGGATCGCTCTGGGTGCTCGGCGACAACCGCAACAGTTCGCGCGACTCGCGCTTCAACCAGGACCAGCCGAACAAGGGCTTCGTGCCGGTCGACAACGTCGTGGGCCGGGCGTTCCTCATCACCTGGCCGTTCACACGGTTCGGCCTGATCGACTTCCATCACGATGTGTTCGCGGGCGTTCCCGCGCCGCCCGAGCAGTGATCGAACCGACCCTCACCTTCGAGCGTCGCGTGCTGAAGCAGCACGCGATCGTCATCGCGTGCGACGAGGTCGGTCGCGGAGCCCTCGCCGGGCCCGTGGCGGTCGGGGCGGCCGTCATCGACCCCGCCCGCTCTCGCAAACGCGTGCCGGCGGGCCTGCGCGATTCGAAGCTCGTGCCCGAGGCGCGCCGACCCGAGGTGGCGGCGCGGGCCGCCGCTTTCGTGCAGCACAGTGCGGTGGGGTGGGCGAGTTCGGTCGAGATCGACGAGATCGGCATCATCCGGGCGCTCGGCCTCGCCGCCGTCCGGGCCATCGCCGACCTGCGTGCGCACGGCGTGGTGCCCGAAGAGGCGCTGGTGATCCTCGACGGCAACCACGACTACATCACCCCGGCCGGCGAGTCCGGCCTGAACGTCAAGCCCGTCATCAAGGCCGACCGCGACTGCGCGAGTGCGGCCGCGGCATCCGTCATCGCCAAGGTCGCACGCGACGCGCTGATGACGGGTTTGCACGACGACCTGCCCGCCTACGGCTGGGCGCGCAACAAGGGCTACGCCAGCCTCGACCATCGCGATGCGATCACGACGCACGGCATGAGCGTGCACCACCGCCACTCGTGGGCGATCGCGGCGGCGCCGACGCTGTTCTGACTGCGTGACCGGGCGGTGCGTCGACCGGCTCTGCAGTCGGCGGCACGGGTCGTCCGACCGTCGTGTGTCTTTCTGCGCGCGCTTCGGCTGGTCGGGCATCCGGCGGACGCGCCCGGGCGTGCATCGTCGTGCCGCTCGGACCACGGTGCGCGCCTAGGATGGGAAGACCATGGATGACGACGTCTTCGAGGATTACGACCGCGAACTCGAGCTGGCCCTATACCGCGAGTACCGCGATGTCGTGCGCCAGTTCACCTACGTGATCGAGACCGAGCGTCGGTTCTATCTCGCGAACGACGTCAACGTCGTGCGCCGCGACACCGAGCACGATTTCTACTTCGAGATCTCTATGACCGACGTGTGGGTCTGGGACATCTACCGCGCCGACCGTTTCGTGAAGTCGGTGCGAGTGCTCACGTTCAAGGACGTGAACGTCGAAGAGCTCTCGCGACACGATTTCCAGCTGCCCGACGAGCTGTCGCTCGACTGAGGTTCCTCCCCAGGGCGCATCTCGCTCAGCTCTCCACGGACGAGCTGAATCGGCCCGCGAGCCGGGGGACCCGGATGCCACGCTCTCGGGCATGGCAGCGAAAGACGACCTCGGCCGAGCCGGGGAAGACCGCGCCGTCTCCTACCTGACAGGTGACGGCTACCGCATCATCGCGCGCAATTGGCGGTGCACCCAGGGCGAGATCGACATCGTCGCGGAACGCGACGGGACGCTCGTCGTGGTGGAGGTGAAGACCAGGCGCAGCGAAGACTTCGGGCATCCGTTCGAGGCGATCGACAAGCGCAAGGCGACGCGCCTCTGGCGACTGGCGATGGCGTGGCTCGCGGCGCATCCGGATCTCGCGCGGGGGCGGCGGCTCCGCGTCGATGCGATCGGGCTGACCGGTGGCGACCCGGCCACGGCCCGCCTGGAGCACCTCGAGGACGCCCTGTGACCGTCGCGCGAACGTGGGCGGTGGCCCTCTCCGGCCTGCGGGGCGATCTCGTCGAGGTGGAGGCCGATGTCTCATCGCAGACGCCCGAGTTCTCCATCATCGGCCTGCCCGACAAGGCGCTCGGCGAAGCGGGGCGGCGCGTGCGCAACGCCTGCACCAATCGAGGTCTCGATCTGCCCAAGCGGCGGATCACGGTGAACCTCTCGCCGGCGAGCCTGCCGAAACGCGGATCCGGCTTCGACGTGGCCATCGCCGTGGCCGCTCTGGCGACGTCTGTGGAGATGGATGCCGCACGCGTCGCGACGACGGTCCACATCGGCGAGCTGGGTCTCGACGGACGGCTGCGTCCGGTTCCCGGCGTCCTGCCCTCTGTCATGGCGGCGCAGCGAGCCGGGCACGGCCGGGTCGTCGTCCCGACCGCCAACGCCGCCGAAGCCCGGCTCGTGGAGGGCACGGAGGTGTTCGCGGCCTCGTGTCTGGCCGAGGTCGTGCGCTGGCACGGCGGCCGCAGCGATGCGGCCGAGCTCGTCGCCGTGGAGGCGCCGAGGGATGCGGCCTCCGACGAGACCCTGCTCGACCTCGCCGACGTCGTCGGACAGCCCGAGGCTGTCGACGCACTCATCGTCGCGGCCGCTGGTGGCCACCACATCCTGATGAGCGGGCCGCCGGGCGCGGGCAAGACGATGCTCGCGCGTCGGCTCCCCGGCATCCTGCCGCCCCTCGATGACGATGCGGCGCTGTCGGTCGCCTCGGTCCGTTCACTCGCGGGCGACACCGTGACGCGGCTCTCACGCACGCCTCCCTTCGAGAGCCCGCACCACGGGGCGACGGCAGCAGCGCTCATCGGCGGCGGATCCGGTGTCGTCCGCCCCGGCGCGATAGCCCGCGCCAGCGACGGCGTGCTGTTCCTCGACGAGGGCGGCGAGTTCCCCGCCTCCGTGCTCGATGCACTGCGGCAGCCGCTCGAGAGCGGCACGATCCAGGTGCACCGGTCAGGTGTCGCGGCGACGTATCCCGCGCGGTTCCAGCTGGTGATCGCGACCAATCCGTGTCCCTGCGGCCAGTACGGCGTTCCCGGGGGAGCCTGCGAGTGCCCGCCGCAGGCAATCCGCCGGTACTCGCGTCGCCTGTCGGGTCCGCTCCTCGATCGCATCGACATCGACCTGCGACTGCAACGCGTGACGTCGGCCCGCCAAGAGGGTGACGCGCGAGTCGTCAGTTCCGCCGACGCGCGGAACCGGGTCGCCGAGGCGAGGGTGCGCGCCGCGCGGCGATGGTCGTCGACGGCTTGGCGCCGCAACGCCGATGTACCCGGCACGTGGCTGAGGGGGCCGGCAGCCCCGCCGCCGGAGGTGCTCCGGCCCCTCGACGTGGCACTGCGTCGCGGGGCGCTGACGCTCCGCGGCTACGACCGTCTGCTGCGGGTCGCGTGGACCGTCGCCGACCTCGCCGGTCACGACCGGCTGCGGCTCGATGACGTCGGGCGAGCGTTGTATCTCCGTCAGGGGGCGGGCGCGTGATCCCGATCGACGCGGCGACGGCGACGGTGGCGGTGCGGGGGCTTCGCGGTGAGGAACAGACTTCCGCCCAAGATGCGTACGCGCGGGCGGTGTGGAGCGTGCTCGTCGAACCGGGTGACGGTGTGGCCGGGGCGCTCGTCGCCGAGCACGGAGCGATCGAGGCGCTGCGCCGAATCGACGATTCGGAGGATCCCGAGGTGCGCCGGGCGCGAGCTCGCTGGGCGCCGCGAGGGCAGCCGGGCGCCGTCGACGCGGCGCTCGATGCGGCACGGCGGTGCGGGGCATCGCTCGTGGTGCCCGGTGATGCCGCGTGGCCCACGCGTCTCGACGACCTCGGCGCGCACGCGCCGTTGGCGCTCTGGCGGCGGAGCGCGGTGACGGATGCCGAACGCCCCGCCGTCGCCCTGGTGGGCGCCCGCGCGTCTACGGCCTATGGCGAGGGTGTTGCGGTCGACCTGGCGGCAGATCTCGCCGCGGCGGGTGTCGCGGTCGTGTCCGGCGCCGCCTACGGCATCGACGGTGCCTGCCATCGAGCAGCCCTGTCTGCGGGTGGGGCGACGGTCGCCTTCCTCGCCGGAGGCGTCGATCGTCCCTACCCTCGCGGTCACGAGGCCCTTCTCTCTCAGATCGCCGCCACGGGGGCCGTGTGGAGCGAGACGCCATGCGGTGCCGCGCCGACGAAATGGCGCTTCCTCACGCGGAACAGGCTCATCGCGGCGATGGCCGACGCGGTCGTCGTGGTCGAAGCAGGATGGCGCAGTGGCTCGCTGAACACCGCCGCTCACGCCGCAACGCTCGGGCGCCCGCTCGGCGCGGTTCCGGGACCGGTGACAAGCGCCGCGTCGGCGGGGTGTCACCGCATCCTCCGCGAGTACGACGGCGTGTGCGTGACCTCGGCAGCCGACGTGCTGGAGATGCTCGGTGCCGGTGGGCCGCCGCCGCCGGCGGCAGCGGGGCAGGCACGAACCGACGCCACCACTCGTCTGCTCGACGCGCTGTCGTCGCGCACGGGACGCTCGCCCGACGAGGTCGCGCGCCGCAGCGGACTCGCGCCCGACGAAGCGGCCGTCCTGCTGGGCTTCGCCGAGCTGGAAGGTCGGGTGCTCCGCGAGGACGACGGCACGTGGCGCACGATCGCGCGAGACGCGCCGGGCGGACGACGAACAGGCTAGGGGGTGCGGCGTCGCAGGCGGTGTGGGGACCGATTCGTCTCGTGGGGTTTCGGCGCGTGGCGGACGCATTCGAGCGGCGTCGGGGCAGTCTGGACGAATGCGCACGTCTGAGGTCGTCGAGGGCTATCTCGCCCACGTCGCCGACGTGCGGCGCCTGTCGCCCGCAACGGTTCGCGCCTACCGGGCTGATCTCGCCGACCTCGTCCGAGCGATAGGCGACCGTGACATCTCCCACGTCGAGGTCGACGATCTGCGCGAGTGGCAGTGGCAGGCGACGAAAGCCGGGCAGGCGAAAGCGACGGCCGCCCGACGGACCTCGACCGTGCGGGGGATGTTCGGATGGGCCGCAGAGCAGGGGCTGGTAGAGGTCGACCCGTCGCAGCGGATGGTCTCGCCCAAGCGTGGTCGCACCCTGCCGACGGTGGCGACCGCCGACGCTCTCGACGACGTACTCTCCGACGCCGCCGCGGCCGCGGAGAGCGGGGACGCGAATACCCTGCGCGACCACGCGATCCTCGAGGCGCTCTACGGCTCGGGTGCGCGGGTATCGGAGATCTGCGGGCTCGACCTCGACGACATCGATCACGAACGACGGACCCTTCGGTTGCGAGGAAAGGGCGACAAAGAGAGGGTGGTGCCGTTCGGTCTTCCAGCTGAGCGCGCCCTGCAGGCTTACCTCGTCCGAGGTCGTCCCGTGCTCGTGGCGCGCCGTCAGGCGGCCCTGCACGAGGGCCGTGGAGATGAGGCCGCGTCCGCACCGCGCCGGCTCGCGGCGACGGGTGATGCGCGCGCCGTGTTCCTGGGGGCGAGGGGGGCACGACTGGGTCCCCGGGCTGTTCACTCGCTCGTGTCACGGACGGTCGCTCCGCGTGTCGGCACCGACGTCCTCGGACCCCACGCCCTCCGTCATTCGGCGGCGACGCACCTGCTCGACGGGGGAGCCGACCTGCGCGCGGTCCAGGAGATCCTCGGGCACGCGAGCCTGGGCACCACGCAGATCTACACGCATGTGTCGGCTGAACGCCTGCGCGAGGCCTACCGGCTGGCGCACCCGCGTGCCTGAGGCAGAGCCGTCCTCACCTCCCGCGCGGTCAGCGCACCCGCGTGCCTGTGGCAGAGCCGTCCTCACCTCCCGCGCGGACAGCGCACTCACGCGCCTGAGGTAGAGCCGTCCCCACGTCACGCGCGGCCGGCGCACCCGCCTGGCCCACCCCGGGCCGACGCCGTCCGGTCTGTCGCGCCCCGCGACCTGCGCGACCGAATCGACCCCGCATGGGCACCCCATCGTGCCCACCCGTCGGGGGAGACGTCCCCCTGGTGAGCGCCTTCTTCCGGGCCTACCGTGAGGTCATGAACCGCCGTCTGCTCCCTTTCTTCGGCGTGGCGGCCCTCACCACCCTCCTGGCGGGGTGCATCTACGTCAGCGCCCCGCGACCGGCCGAATCGCGCCTGCCCCCGAGCCCCGACGGACAACTCGCTCAGACCGCGGCCCCGTCGTCGACGGCGACCCCCCTCGCTCCCTCGCCCTCGGCATCCTCACCGCCCGACGCCGACGCGCTCGACTGCGGCGACGGCAGTCGCACCGTGTCGGGCGCCGAACAGTCGTTCCGCGTCACGGGTACCTGTACCGAGCTGACGGTCGCCGGCTCCGCGCTCACGGTCGACGCGTCCGCGGCCACCGTGGGAACGCTCCGCATCTCGGGTGATCGCATCCGTGTGCAGGTCGCCGCCGCCGACGAGGTGATCGTCCAGGGAGACGACGGCGCGGTGTTCTCGGCGGCCGGCATCGGACGTATCGAGATCGAGGGCGACCGCACCACCACCGAGGCGGCATCGGGTATCCCCTCGGTCACGGTTCGTGGACACGACAACGTCGTCCGCTCCGGAGGTGGAGTCGGGTCGGCGGTCGTGTCGGGCAGCGGCAACAAGATCCGCTGACGAGCCGGTACGTGCGCGTGCGACGTCGTCAGCGCGCCACCCCGTGCGGCAGCGTCACCACGGGCCGCGACCGTCAGCAGCACGGGAGCAGGACCGCCCGCGGCACGCCACCGAGCAGCCGTAACGGGTTGACGTACTCCCCGTCCAGGCGCACCCCGAAGTGCAGCGTCCGCGGCGCGGTGTGCCCGCCCGCTGTGAGCCGACCGACCGGAGCCCCCCGCGCGACGGCATCGCCGACGGCGAGATCGGAGGCGATGGGCTCGAGCGTCGTCACCAGCCCGCCCCCGTGATCGATCGTCACCACCGGGCGACCGGCCACCTCGCCCGCGAACGCCACGTGCCCGTCGGCGGGGGAGCGGACGACCTCGCCGGATGAGAGATCGAGTCCCCGGTGGCCCGGTCCGTAGGCGTGGGCCGGAGCCTCGTAGGGCCGCACGACCTGGACGTGCTCGACGGGCCACACCCATCCGAGGTCGGCGAGTGGCTCCGGTGCCGCGAGAAGGAGCGCGGCGAGCACCGCGAAGGAACGGAGGGATGCCGACATCATCGAGGCAGTCTGCCGCGCGCGTTCTCCGGCGGGCCGCGCTCTCTACGCGGGTGGGGACCGGCACGCGGTGGGGAGGAGCGGTCCTGTATGCTGGGGGATGCATCCCGCATGTCGGGATGACTCCGCGTGCCCATTGCGCACCGCGTCGTTCTCGCGAATGACGCACCGCGCGGCATCCACACCCCATGGTCCTCCGCTCCGGCGGGTGGCGGGTGTGCGCCGGGCACCAGGCTCGTCAGGCGAACCGCTTGACGCGAACAACCACAACCACGGCGCGAAAGCGCTCAGAAACAGGAGTACGACCATGGCCGTCGTCACCATCCGCCAGCTGCTCGACAGCGGCGTTCACTTCGGACACCAGACCCGCCGGTGGAACCCGAAGGTGAAGCGCTTCATCCTCACGGAGCGCTCCGGCATCCACATCATCGACCTGCAGCAGTCGCTCGGGTACATCGACAAGGCGTACGAGTTCGTCAAGGAGACCGTCGCGCACGGCGGCACCATCCTCTTCGTCGGTACCAAGAAGCAGGCGCAGGAAGTCCTCGCCGAGCAGGCGACCCGCGTGGGCCAGCCCTACGTCAACCAGCGGTGGCTCGGTGGCCTCCTCACCAACTTCCAGACGGTGTCGAAGCGTCTCGCCCGCATGAAGGAGCTCGAGGAGCTCGACTACGAGAACCCGGCCGAGAGCGGCTTCACCAAGAAGGAGCTGCTGCTCAAGAAGCGCGAGCTCGACAAGCTGCACAAGTCGCTCGGTGGTATCCGCAACCTGCAGAAGACCCCGTCGGCCATCTGGGTCGTCGACGCCAAGCGCGAGCACCTCGCGGTCGACGAGGCCAAGAAGCTCGGCATCCCCGTGATCGGCATCCTCGACACCAACGCCGACCCCGACGAGTTCCAGTACCCGATCCCCGGTAACGACGACGCGATCCGCTCGGTGAGCCTGCTCACGCGCATCATCGCCGACGCCGCCGCCGAGGGCCTCATCCAGCGTCACCAGCCCGCCGGTGAGGACGAGGCCGCCGAGCCCCTCGCCGAGTGGGAGCGCGACCTGCTCGAGACGCCCGCCGAGACGAACGCCGAGTCCACCGAGGCCGCAACGGAGTCGCCCGCCGACACCGCCGGCGCCGAGGCTCACGACGAGACCGTCGCCGCCGAGTCGGGCGAGACCGCGACCGAGGTCGCCGACGCCGAGGCAACCGACGCCGAGGCCGCTGACGCCGAGGCCACCGACAGCAAGTAAGCCGCGCGACGCCCGGTTCACCATCGCGTGAACGGTGCGTCACCCGCACAGGCTACGATCCGGCGGGGTCGTGACTGCCCCCTCGCTCGAGGGTGGCGACACGGCCCCGCCGGGCTCACATCGAGAACGAAAACGACAAGGAGACCGCCACACCATGGCAAACTTCACGATCGCCGACATCAAGGCGCTGCGCGAGCAGCTCGGCACCGGCATGGTCGACACCAAGAAGGCGCTCGAAGAGGCTGACGGCGACGTCGAGAAGGCCGTCGAGATCCTGCGCCTCAAGGGTGCCAAGGGCAACGCCAAGCGCGCCGACCGTTCCACGAGCGAGGGCCTCGTCGCCGCTCGCGAGACCAACGGTTCCGTAACGCTTCTCGAGCTCGCCTGCGAGACCGACTTCGTCGCCAAGAACGAGCGCTTCATCGCTCTGGCCGACAAGGTCGTCGACGCCGCCGCCGCCGCGGGCGCCGACTCGGTCGAGACGGCCCTGTCCGCCGACGCCGACGGCAAGACCGTCGAGCAGCTCATCTCCGACGAGGCCGCCATCATCGGCGAGAAGGTCGAACTGCGTCGCGTGCGCACGATCTCGGGCGACAAGTTCGAGGTGTACCTGCACAAGACCAGCAAGGACCTGCCTCCGCAGGTCGGCGTGGTGCTCGCCTACACCGGTGACGACGCCGAGACCGCTCGCTCCATCGCGCAGCACATCTCGTTCGCGAACCCCTCGTACCTCACCCGCGACGCCGTGCCCGAGGCCGACGTCGACAAGGAGCGCGAGATCGTCACCGAGATCTCCCGCAACGAGGGCAAGCCCGAGGCCGCCCTGCCGAAGATCGTCGAGGGCCGCGTCAACGCCTTCTTCAAGCAGGTCTCGCTGCTCGACCAGGACTACGCAAAGGACAACAAGCTGTCCGTCGCGAAGGTCGCGTCCGACGCCGGTCTCACCCTGACCGACTTCGCCCGCTTCAAGGTCGGCGCGTAACGCACGCATGACAAGGCCCGGGATGCCATGGCATCCCGGGCCTTTTCCCTGCCCGGGCTCCCGCTGCGACCGCCGCGGACGCACGCAGGAAACGCGCGGGGGATAGTTTGTTCAAGACGAGAGGACACCACACGTGATCGATGAGGCCAGCAAGCGCCGCCGAGTTCTTCTGAAGCTGTCGGGGGAGGCGTTCGGGGGCGGCCAGTTGGGCGTGAACCCGGATGTCGTGAGTCAGATCGCGCGAGAGATCGCCCAGGCCGTCGACCGGGTCGAGATCGCGATCGTGGTCGGTGGGGGCAACTTCTTCCGCGGCGCCGAGCTCAGTCAGCGCGGCATGGACCGCGGACGCGCCGACTACATGGGGATGCTCGGCACCGTCATGAACGCCCTCGCCCTGCAGGACTTCCTCGAGCAGGCCGGAGCCGCCACCCGCGTGCAGTCGGCCATCTCGATGACCCAGGTCGCCGAGCCCTACATTCCGCGTCGCGCCGTCCGCCACCTCGAGAAGGGGCGCGTCGTGATCTTCGGCGCCGGTGCGGGACTGCCCTACTTCTCGACCGACACGGTCGCCGCCCAGCGGGCACTCGAGATCGGCGCGACCGAGGTGCTCGTGGCCAAGAACGGCGTGGACGGCGTCTACACCGCCGACCCGCGCACCGACTCCTCCGCCACGAAGCTCGACCACATCACCTACCGCGACGCCCTGCAGAAGGGGCTCAAGGTCGTCGACTCGACCGCGTTCAGCCTTTGCATGGATAACGGCATCGACATGCGCGTGTTCGGCATGGAGCCCGGCAACGTCACCGACGCGCTGCTGGGCGAGACCATGGGAACCCTGGTCACCGCGTGACGCGCCGCGCGGGCCCGGGGAGCCGGGCCCGCGCGCGACTAGACTGAGACGTCAGTCCCAACGAATGGAGTCACCGTGATCGCCGATGTCCTCGCCGATGCCGGAGCGCGCATGGATCGCGCTGTTGAGGCCGCCAAGGAGGACTTCGCGACCGTCCGTACCGGCCGCGCGAACCCCCAGATGTTCCAGAAGGTGCTGGTCGACTACTACGGGTCGCCGACACCCCTCGCGCAGCTCGCGTCGTTGAACAACCCCGAGGCCCGCACGCTCGTGATCAACCCGTACGACAAGACGGCGCTGAAGGCGATCGAGCAGGCCATCCGCGACATGCCCAACCTCGGCGTGAACCCGACGAACGACGGCACGATCGTGCGTGTCACCATGCCCGAGCTCACCCAGGACCGCCGCAAAGAGTACGTCAAGATCGTTCGCGGCAAGGGTGAGGACGCGAAGGTGCAGGTGCGCAACCTCCGTCGTAAGGCGAAAGACGACTTGGACGCTCTCAAGAGCGACGTCGGCGAAGACGAGCTCGTACGCGCCGAGAAGGAGCTCGACACCGTCACGCGCACGCACGTCGACATGATCGACGAGGCGCTCAAGCGCAAAGAGGCCGAGCTGCTCGAGGTCTGATCCGAATGCCCGACGCCCCTGAGACCGGCGAAGATCAGCCGGTCGATCTGCCCGGCTCGCGTCGGGAAGAGGCCGCGCGCCGCTCACCGGTCACGGGAGAGGGCGTGACGGCCATCGAATCGCAGTTGCGTGCCATGCGCACGGATGCCGAGCAGCACATCGCCCATGCCCGCGCGGAGTTCGGGCAAGCGAATGAGCGGCTCAAACAACGCACCGGTCGCGACCTCATCGTCGCGACGCTGATCGGCGTGGGCATCGGCGCGGTCCTCGTCGCCTCGCTCATCTTCGTGAAGTGGCTCTTCGTGTTCTTCGCGGGGGCGGCCATGGTCCTCGGGGTGCTCGAGTTCTCCCGCGCTCTGCAGGTCGCAGGACGTCGCGTCGACGTGGTTCCGCAGCTCGTGATGGGATCACTGCTTCTGCTGAGCGGATTCTTCCTCGGTCCCTGGGTGCATTGGATCGCGGCCCTCACCGCCGTGGTCGTCGTCGTCGTGTGGCGCGTGATCGCCCAGATGATCGCGTCGGACGGCCGTGCTCGGATCGACGTGATCGGCGATGTGCTGGTCGGGGGATTCGTCCAGCTGTACGTCCCCTTCCTCACGAGCATGGCGGTGGTGCTGCTCGCGCAACCCCGCGGCGAGTGGTGGGTCCTGGCCTTCATCATCCTGGCCGTCGCCGCCGACACCGGCGCGTACGTGTCGGGCCTCACCTTCGGGCGGGGCGGGCGGCATCCGATGGCCCCCCGCATCAGCCCCAAGAAGACGTGGGAGGGCTTCGCCGGTGCCTGCGTCGCCGCCCTCGTCGCGGGCGCGCTCCTTGCCGTGTTCATGCTGCAGGTTCCCTGGTGGGCGGGCCTGGTGTTCGGTGCCGTGGTGCTGGCCACGGCGACGGTCGGGGATCTCGGTGAGTCGATGGTGAAGCGCGATCTCGGCATCAAAGACATGAGTTCCTGGCTGCCCGGGCACGGCGGAGTGCTCGACCGCCTCGACTCGATCCTGCCGTCAGCCACCGCCGCCCTGGTGACCTACTACCTCCTCGCACCGTTGGGAGTGTCATGAGCGAGACGCAGATCCACGACAAGGTCGAGGCGATGCCGTTCCCCGATTCCGGTCGGGCGAAGGGCTACGAGAGACGTGCCGTCGACACGTTCCTTTCCCGTGCGCGCGAAGTGTTCGAGAGCGACGACGTCGGGACGCTCCGGTCCTCCGACGTCCGCGCGGCGGCGTTCCCCCTCGTGCGCGGGGGCTACTCCGTCACGGCTGTCGATGCCGCCCTCGGACGGGTCGAAGACGCCTTCGCGGCACGCGAGCGCGAACACGCCCTGTCGCGACTCGGGGCCCGCGCGTGGGTCGCCGAGACCCGGGACACCGCTCAGGTCGTCCTCGATCGTCTGCGTCGTCCGAGAGGGTCGCGCTTCGAGCGTGTGGGCATCCTCCGCTACGGCTACCGTGTCGACGAGGTCGACGTGGTGGCCGACCGCGTGGCGCGGTATCTCGCGGCGGGCGACCCCGTCACCCCCGATCAGGTGCGTGCGGTGGCCTTCCGGATGCAACGCGGCGGGTACCGCGAAGCTCAGGTCGACGCCGTCCTCGACGCCGTCGTCGATGTGATGCTCGCCGTCGGATGAGGGCGGATGACACCTCCCGCCGCGCCTCGGTAGACTCAGCGGCACTGTGACTTCCGGTTCGCACCTCTCCCGCACCTCATCGCCCCGTGTCGCCCGTCGCGGCGAGACGGGACACGACGTGATCCCTCCGGTGATGCCCCGTCGAGCCAACCCCCGCTGGTCACGCCGCCGCGGCGTCGTCGGCGCCTTCGGCGCCTGCGCGGCGGTGCTCTTCACGGTGGCCTATGTAGGCCCCATGGGTGCGGCGCTCCAGCCCGCGCAGGCCGATGAGCCGCGGACGGTCACGCTCTACGCCGAGGGCTTGGACGACACGCAGGCGGTCTCGACCCTCGGCGAGAAGCAGGCGCCGCAGCTCGATCGCTCCAGCTACAACGTCTACGTCAAGCCCAAGCCGACACCGACGCCCACGCCGACCCCGACCTCGACGCGCGAGAGCGAGTCGGACTCCGAGTCGTCGGCGGGCAGTTCCGGGCCGCTGTTCTACACGGGCGGCGGGGCTCCCGCCGAGTGGATGGCCGCGGCGGGCATCGCCGAGTCCGACATGGGCTACGTCGACTACATCGTCAGCCGCGAGAGCGGGTGGAACCCCAACGCCACCAACCGCTCGTCCGGGGCGTGCGGGCTCGTCCAGGCGCTTCCGTGCAGCAAGGTGCCCGGCAACGGCTACGACCCCGTCGACAACCTGCGCTGGGCCACCGGTTACGCCACGGGCCGTTACGGCAGCTGGGCCGGCGCCTACGCGTTCTGGACCAACAACCACTGGTGGTGAGCGGCATCCATGCCCCGCTCCCGTAAACGACGCCCGGAGCCCGATCGCGGCGACGACTCCCTCGACCGCCTCATCGCCGGGTGGAAGCGCACCGAGGTCAGACGCGGCATCGAGTGGACCGTGCAGCCGATCTCCGCCCCGCAGGCGCAGAAGGACTACATCTGTCCCGGCTGCGGGCGGGCGGTTCTGACGGGGACCGCTCATCTCGTCGTCTGGCGCGCTGACGGCGTCCTCGGCGACGCCGCCGACCTGGCGGCACGTCGACACTGGCACACACACTGTTGGAGGATCGCCTGATGGAGATTCGCGGCCCCGTTCTGCTTCCCGCCCGTCGGGAAGACATCGAGTTGCACACGGTCGACGACCTCACCCTCGTCGGTGAGCTGGCTCTCCCCGCCGACCGGGCGCCGGTCGCCACTCTCGTGACGCTGCATCCTCTGCCGACAGCGGGTGGATTCATGGACTCGCACATCCTGCGCAAGGCCGCCGGCCGCCTTCCCGCTCTCGCCGACATCGCCGTGCTGCGCTTCAACACCCGCGGGACGACCTCGCCCCGGGGTACGAGTGAGGGCGCCTTCGACGGGGGAGCGAGCGAGGTGTTCGACGTGGCGGCCGCGGTCGACTTCGTCCGGGAGCGGGGTCTCCCGCGGCCGTGGCTGGTGGGCTGGTCGTTCGGCACCGAGCTGGCGTTGAAGTACGGCCGCGACCACGACATCGAAGGCGTCATCCTGCTGTCGCCGCCCCTTCACCGCGCGACCGCCGACGAGGTCGCCGCCTGGGCGGGTGACGAGCGTCGGATGGTCGTGCTCGTGCCCGAATTCGACGACTACCTGCGGCCCGACGCGGCGCGCGAGCGTTTCGCCGCGGTCCCGGATGCCACCCTCATCGCCGTCGAGGGCGGCAAGCACCTGTGGGTGGGCGAGACGCAGACCCGCCGCGTGCTGACCGAGATCGTCGCCGCGGTCGTCCCCGACGCCCTGCCGCTGCCCGTGGAGTGGGACGGCGACGTCGCCGACTGAGCTCAGCGCTCGTTCTGCCGGGGGATGATGACCTCGCGGTAGATGATGAGGATGCTGGCGGCCACCGGGATCGCGATGAGCGCGCCCAACAGGTTCAGCAGCGCGCCGCCCGCGAGCGCCGAGATGACCACGACGGATCCCGGCACCGACACCGCGCGATTCATGATGCGCGGGGAGATCACGTACGCCTCGATCTGCATGTAGACGAGGTAGTAGACCAGGGCGATGATCGCGATGGTGGGCGATCCGACCCCCGGGATCAGGCAGGTCAGCACGATGATCGTCGACCCGGTGAGAGTTCCCACGAGGGGGATGAGCGAGAAGAAGAAGGCGATCACCGCGAGCACGGCGGGGAACGGCGCCTGGATGATCGACAGGAAGATCGCGCTCAGCACGCCGTTGATGACGCCCAGACTGACCTGGCCCATGACGTAGTAGCCCACGGAGTCGGTGATCTTCTCGGCGAGTTCGATGAAGCGCGCGCGCTTGGACGCCGGCACGAGCTGGTACACCGCCGACTTCAGCGACGGAGTGGATGCCGTGAAGTAGATGGTCAGGATGAGCACGATGAACGCGCCGCCCAGGCCCGCCGCCACCGCCCCGCCGACGGTCAGGAGGCTGTTGCCGATCATGGTCGAGATGGAACCGACGTCGAGGGTGGAGATCCACTGCTGCACGCCCGCCCACACGTCGTCCAGGCGCAGCCAGGGGAGGTTCGCCGACACCCAGTCCTGCACCTGCCGCACGACCTCGTTCCAGCGGTCGGGCTGCAGCAGCTGCTCCACCTGCACGACGAGTTGTGCGATCTGCCCGACGATGATGGGCACGACCATCACGATGATCCCGGCGAAGATGCCGAGGACCCCGAGGATCGTCACGAGCACGGCCGCCCAGCGCGGGAGGCCGCGCCTCTCGAGGAACGAGACCACGGGGTCGAGCCCGAGCGAGAGGAAAAGCGCCGTGCCGACGTACAGGAGGATCGTCGAGAGATTCTGCACACTGCCGATGAGGAGGAGGCCGACTCCGACGCCGAGCGTAGCCAGCAGTGCGACCCGGAATGGGTTGTGGATCTTCATGCCGCCAGACTCCCGCCTCAGCGGGCGTTCGCGCCCGTGACGTCAGGATACTGACGACGGCGGCGCCAATTGCGCGCGACGGGCCTCGCCGAGAACTTTCAGCCGCCCTCGGATACTCTGGAACGTCGATTCTTCGGTGGCGCCCGAGCCGCCGGTGGGGATGGTGTGAAGCGTGAGATTCGTCTGGGCTGTGGTGGCGTTCGTCATCGCGGCCGTCATGATCGGTGCCGGAATCGCCCAGAGGACGGTGTTCCAGGGTCCATCCGAGGCCTCGGCGACCGTTCAGACCGAGGGCACGTCCGCCTACACGCTCGTCGACGGCGCGCTGCTCACCAGCGTGCCGGGGGCTCAGACGCTGCGCGTGGAGGGTGACGGCGAGGTGTTCGCCGCCTACGGCCGCACCGCCGACATGGAGGCATGGCTGGCCGATGTGCCCTACACCGCCGTGACCGTCGACGGCGAAGGCGTCGTGCAGACCAGTGAGGTGCAGCCCACCGTGACGGCGACCAGCGCCGCGGCGGCCGGTCGCAGCCCCGTCGACTCCGACCTGTGGCTCGACGAGTACGAACAGACGGGCACGCTCTCCGCCACCCTGCAGTTGCCGAGCGAGATGAGCGTGCTCATCGCGTCCGACGGCATCGCCCCCGCTCCCGCCAACGTCAGCGTGAGCTGGCCCATCGACGACTCCACCCCGTGGGCCGGCCCCCTCATCGTCGGCGGGGGCATCGTGCTGCTCGTCGGTCTCGTGCTCTACCTGCTCGGCATCCGGCACGTGCGCCGCTCGCGTCGTCCGCGCCGAAAGGGACTGCCCCTGCCCGTCACCGAGCCGATCTCGATGGTCGGCGGCGCCGAGGCGAAGGGCGTCATCAGCGACAGCCCCGGCCGACGCGGTTCGCGTGGACGTGGCGTCCTCGGCGGACGCAGGGCGCTCATCGCGATGCCCGCTCTGGGTGTCTCGGTCGCCCTCCTCGCCGGCTGCTCCGCCGACGCGTGGCCGCAGTTCGCCGCTCAGGAGACACCGAGCCCCACACCGACCGTGATCGTCCCCGAGGGGCAGTTCCCTCCCGCCGTCACCGAGGCGCAGGCGCAGCGCATCGTGTCGCGCGTGTCGTCGACAGTGGCGCAGGCCGATGCGGCCCTCGACGCGACGGGGGCCGCTGAGCGTCTCGCGGGCCCCGCGCTGGCGGAACGCCAGACCAACTACACGCTGCGCGCGGCGATCCCCGACCGGGCCACTCTGCCGGCCATCCCCGCCGAGCCGGTGCAGATCGTGCTCCCGCAGACCACGGGGGCCTGGCCGCGCACGCTCATGACGGTCGTGGAGTCCGCGGATGCCGCGACGCCGACGACGACGATCATGATGATGACGCAGGAGTCGCCCTGGGACGAGTACAAGGCGTCCTACGTCGGCAACCTGGAGGCATCCACCAATCTGCCCGAGCTCGCTGCGCCCTACGTCGGGGCGACGCAGGTGCCGCCGGACTCGAGTTTCCTCGTGCTGGCGCCCGAGAAGGTCGCCGCGGCGTACGCCGACATCATCAACAACGGGCAGAACAGTGCGTCGTGGTCGACGTTCGACACCGCCAACGACCTGTTGCTGTCGGCCATCCAAGACAATAAGACCAAGCGCACCGACGAATTGAACCAGACCGGTGCGGGAACCGCGGAGATCAGCTTCGCGGCGTCGGCCGGCCCCGCGACCCCGATCGCCCTCGCCACGCTCGACACCGGCGCGATCGTCGCGGTCAACGTCTACGAGAGTGACACCGCGAAGCCGACCAACGCCGACGCTGTCATCAAGCTCGACAACAACCCCGCGGTCAAGGCCCTCACCGGGGTCGACCAATCCGCGACCGGCTTCACCACGACCTACTCCGATCAGGTGTTCTTCTACGTGCCCAGCCAGGGCTCAGACGACCAGATCCGCCTGCTCGGTTACCGATCCAGCCTCCTCGAAGCGAAGGTGTCCCCGTGAGCACTCCCGCCCCCGGTTCCGTCCTGCGCGGTGCCGTCGACCTCTCGTCGCTGCGCAACCGCCCGCAGACTCCCGCGCCCGCGTCTGCCGACGCCCCGGCGGGTGGCGCGACCCCCCTCGTCTTCGATGTGACGGATGCCACTTTCGGCGACGTCCTCGAGCTCTCGCGCACCGTGCCGGTGGTCATCGACCTGTGGGCCGAGTGGTGTCAGCCCTGCAAGCAGCTGAGCCCCGTGCTCGAGAAGGTCGTCACCGAGCTCGGCGGACGCCTCGTGCTCGCCAAGGTCGATGTCGATGCGAACCCGCAGCTGGCGCAGGGCTTCCGTGCGCAGTCCATCCCGATGGTCCTCGCGCTCGTCGCGGGGCAGCCCGTTCCTCTGTTCACGGGGGCGGTGCCCGAAGAGCAGGTGCGCGACGTGTTCGCCCAGCTGCTGCAGCTCGCCGCTCAGCACGGCGTGACGGGCACAGTGCCGGTCGAGGGGGTCGCGCCGGCCGAGGAGCCCGGTGACGAGCCACTCCCGCCGCTGCACGCCGAAGCATTCGCCGCGATCGAGGAGGGCGACTACGCCCGTGCGGTCGCCGCCTACGAGAAGGCCCTCGTCGAGGATCCGCGCGATGCCGATGCGCGAGCCGGTCTCGGGCAGGTGCGCCTGCTCGCTCGCGTGCAGGACGCCGACCTGCAGGCTGCCCGCGCGGCCGCCGCAGCGTCGCCGACCGGTATCGAGGCGCAGTTCCTCGTCGCCGACCTCGATGTCGTCGGCGGACACGTCGACGATGCCTTCGGGCGTCTGCTCGAACTCTTCGCGGCGCTTCCCACGGACGAGCGGGCCCCCGTGCGCGAGCGTCTGCTCGAGCTGTTCGGCCTCATCGGTGACGACGACGCACGCGTCATCCGCGCGCGCACCCGCTTGGCATCCCTGCTCTTCTGAGCCACCGGCGGGGGCGTGGTCCTCGCCCCCGCGCCACGTACGAAGGCCCCGTCCGAGGACGGGGCCTTCGACGTTCGCGTGCCGTCAGGCGTCGGCGCGGTGGTGCAGCCAGAGCACACCCAGCGGCGGGAGCGTCAGCGTCGCGTTGCCGCGGGCGTCGGTCGTCACCGCGCCGAGGTTACCCTGGCCCGAGCCGCCGAACACCTCGGCGTCGCTGTTGAGCACCTCGGTCCAGGTGCCCGCCTCGGGAAGGTCGAGCGGGAAGTCGCCCAGGGGAACGCCCGAGAAGTTGCAGACGACTGCGACGGTGTTGCCGTGGTGGTCACGGCGCGCGAAGGCGAGCACGTTCGGATTCCACGCCGGCGCACCGAGGCGAGAGAATGCCGCCCCGTCGTGATCGCGCGACCAGAGGGCCGCCTGATCCTTGTAGACGCGGTTCAGCTCGGCGACGAAGTCGTGCAGCTGTCGGTGAGCGGGCTGGTCGAGCATCCACCAGTCGAGGCTGCGGGATTCGGACCACTCCGACATCTGGCCGAACTCCTGGCCCATGAACAGCAGCTGCTTACCCGGGTGGCCCCACATGTAGGCCAGGAACGCGCGCATGTTCGCCAGCTTCTGCCAGTGGTCTCCGGGCATCCGTCCGAAGAGGCTCCCCTTGCCGTGCACGACCTCGTCGTGGCTGATGGGGAGCACGAAGTTCTCGCTGAACGAGTAGACGAACGAGAACGACAGTTCTCCTTCGTGGTGCGAGCGGTACATGGGGTCGCGCCCGATGTACTGCAGCGAGTCGTTCATCCAGCCCATGTTCCACTTGAATCCGAAGCCCAGACCCGCGGCCGACGTCGGCGCGGTGACCCCGGGGAAGCTGGTGGACTCCTCGGCGATGAGCGCGATGCCGGGATACCGCTTGTAGGAGGTCGCATTCACCTCCTGCAGGAAGCGGACGGCCTCGAGGTTCTCGCGGCCCCCGAACTGGTTGGGCGCCCACTCTCCCTCGTTGCGCGAGTAGTCGAGGTAGAGCATGGACGCCACGGCATCCACCCTCAGTCCATCGACGTGGAACTCTTCGAACCAGTACAGCGCGTTGGCGACGAGGAAGTTGCGCACCTCGTTGCGGCCGTAGTCGAAGATGAGCGTGCCCCAGTCCTTGTGCTCGCCGCGACGCGGGTCGGGGTGCTCGTAGAGCGCTTCGCCGTCGAAGCGGGCGAGGGCGAAGTCGTCCTTGGGGAAGTGCCCGGGTACCCAGTCCATGATGACGCCGATGTCGGCCTGGTGGAGGCGGTCGATCAGGTAGCGCAGGTCGTCGGGGTTTCCGAAGCGGCTGGTGGGGGCGTAGTAGCCCGACACCTGATAGCCCCACGAGCCGCCGAAGGGGTGTTCGGAAAGGGGCAGGAACTCGACGTGCGTGAAGCCCTGGGCACCGACGTAGTCGATGATCTCGTCGGCCGCGTCGCGGTAGGACAGGCCCTGCTTCCACGAGCCGAGGTGCAGCTCGTAGATCGACATCGGGCGATCAATCGGAGCGGTGGAGGAGCGGTGCGCGATCCACGCCTCGTCTGCCCAGCTGTAGTCGGATTCGGTGACGACCGACGCCGTCGCCGGCGGCACCTCGGCGAGGCGCGCCATGGGATCGGCCTTCTCGATCCACTGACCGCCGCGGGTCAGGATCTCGAACTTGTACCGCGTGCCGGTTCCGATGCCCGGGATGAACACCTCCCACACGCCGCTGCCACCCATCGAGCGCATGGCACTGCCCGAGCCGTCCCAGCCGTTGAAGTCGCCGATGACGCGCAGGGCACGCGCATCGGGTGCCCAGACCGTGAAGGCCACGCCGTGCGATCCGTCGAGCTCGCGTACGTGTGCCCCGAGGACTCGCCACAACTCTTCGTGGCGACCCTCCGAGACGAGGTGGAGGTCGAGCTCGCCGATGGAGGGCGCATGCCGGTAACCGTCGTCGGCGACGTGTTCGCTGCCCTCGTAGCGCGCGCGCACGGTGTATGCACCGGGGTGGTCCTCGGTGTGCGCCTCCCAGATACCGCCGCGTAGGTGCTCCAACGGCACACTCTGACCGTCGGCGAGTTCGGCGACGACCTCGAGGGCGAGGGGACGCCGCGAACGGATCACCCAGCCGTCACCGGTCTCGTGCACGCCCAGCACGCTGTGCGGGTCGTGGTGGGCACCGTGGGCGACGGCATCCAGGATCTCAGCGGGGAGCGGGGTCATCGGTTCTCCTTGACGTGCAGGATGTGCACGGGCTCGTTGAAGGCGTCGAGACGCACGAAGTTGTGGTCGGCCCAGGTCCAGACCTGGCCGGTCACGAGGTCTTCGACGTCGTACGACGCGCCCGGCTCGATGCCGAAGACGGTCGTGTCGAGGTGGACGGTCGTCTCGCGTGTGGAGTGCGGGTCGACATTGGCCACGACGATGATCGTGTCGGAGGCGCCGGTCGGCGAGAGCTCTGCGGGCAGGTGCTTGGAGTAGACCAGGGTCGCGTCGTCGTCGCTCCAGTGCACGTCGAGGTTGCGCAGCTGACGGAGAGCCGGATGGGCGCGTCGCGCCGCGTTGAGCATGCGCAGGTACGGCGCGATCGAGTGCCCGGAGGCCTCAGCGCCCTCCCAGTCGCGGAACTTGTACTCGTACTTCTCGTTGTCGATGTTCTCTTCGGACCCCGGGCGGGCGACGTTCTCGATCAGTTCGTACCCCGCGTACACGCCGTACGTCGGAGCCGCGGTCGCGGCGATGGCGGCGCGGATCTTGTACGCCGGCCGTCCGCCGTACTGCAGGTATTCGGTGAGGATGTCGGGGGTGTTCACGAAGAGGTTGGGGCGCAGGAAGTCGTCGGTCTCGTGCGCGAGCGCACCGAGGAACTCCTCGAGTTCTTCCTTCGTGTTGCGCCAGGTGAAGTACGTGTAGCTCTGTTGGAAACCTGCCATGGCCAGGCCCTGCATGGGGGCGGGCCGTGTGAAGGCCTCGGCGAGGAACACCGCATCGGGCTCTTCGGCGCTCACCGTGGCGATCAGCCACTCCCAGAACTGCAGGGGCTTGGTGTGCGGGTTGTCGACGCGGAAGATGGTCACGCCCTGGGCGATCCAGTGGCGCACGATGCGCAGCACCTCGGCCCGGATGCCGTCGGGATCGTTGTCGAAGTTGACCGGATAGATGTCCTGGTACTTCTTCGGCGGGTTCTCGGCGAACGCGATCGAGCCGTCGGGCAGCGTCGTGAACCACTCGGGGTGCTCCGCGACCCAGGGGTGATCGGGCGACGCCTGGAGCGCGAGGTCGAGGGCCACCTCGAGGCCGTTGTCGCGCGCAGCTGCCACGAACGCCTGGAAGTCGTCGAGGGTGCCGAGGTCGGGGTGGACCGCGTCGTGACCGCCCGCGGCACCGCCGATGGCCCACGGCGAACCCGGGTCGCCCGGCTGCGTGACGAGAGTGTTGTTCGGGCCCTTGCGGTTGGTCTCGCCGATGGGGTGGATCGGCGGCAGGTAGAGCACGTCGAAACCCATGCCGGCGACGCCGGGGAGACGGTCGACGGCGGTGCGGAACGTGCCGCTGACGACGGAACCGTCCTCGCCTCGCGTGGCGCCCTCGGAGCGCGGGAAGAACTCGTACCAGGCGCCGACGCCGGCGCGTTCGCGTTCGACGAGCAGCTCGGCATCCCGGCCCACCGAGACCAGACCCATCATCGGGCGTGCGGCGAACAGCGCGGCGATCGCGGGATCGCGCACGATCGACAGGGCGACGTCGTCGTGGACGTCCGGGTCGCGAAGAGCCCGCGCGGCTTCGTACAGCGCATCTTTATCGGTGCCGGGGCGCTTCTTCTCGCCGCGCGCGCGATCGAACAGCTCCGCGCCCATCTCGCGCATGAGCGCCCTGTCGACACCCGCGGCGATCTTGACCTCGGCGGCGTGCTCCCACGTGGCGAAGTCGTCGGCGAAGGACTCGAATCGGAAGCGCCACACGCCCTGCTCGAGCGGCGCGACGATCGTGGACCACCGGTCGAACCCGTCGTTCAGGGGGCTGAGGCGGTGCAACGACTCGTCGCCCGAGGGCGAGAACAGCCGCACGTTGACACCGATGCGGTCGTGACCCTCGCGGAAGGCGGTGACCGTGAACGGCACGGCCTCACCGACATAGGCCGACGGGCGGAAGGCTCCGCCGGGCACGCTCGGGTGGGGGAGCGCCATCGGAATGCGCGGTGTGACCACGCGGCGCGACGTGGGCGTCGGTTTGACCGGACGCACGGGGATCGAGGCGGCGCTGCGCCAGGGCAGCTCGGGCGAAAGTGTCGTCGTGGTGGCCACGGTCCGAACCTACCGCGGGCCGCCGACGTTGCCGCATCGTTTCGTGCGGCCTTGACAGCGGGGCCTGATCAGTCGACGCGGAACAACCGCATCGACGCACCGGCGAGGGGGACGACGTCGCCCGGTTCGAACGTCGCGCGGGTGTCGGAGGGTGTCTCGTCGGCGCTGGACCACAGCTCGACGAACACGGCGTCCTCGAGGTCGGGGAGCACGATGTCGGTCGGGTGCTCCGTGCCGTGGATGACCAACAGCACGCGGTTGGGGGCCTCGAGCTCGGGTGTCGAGGTCGCGAGGTATTGCAGCGTGCGGTGGGCCGGGTCGTTCCACCGGTCGCTCGACATGGTCTGGCCGTGCTCGTCGAACCACTCCATGACCGACGCCGAGGGGATCTGCTCCCCGAGGCGCGCGAAGCGCTGCGGGCGCAGCGCCGGGTTGTCGCGACGCAGCTGCAGCAATCGCTGCGTGTGGGCGAAGAGGTCGCGCTGCCACGGCGCCATCTCCCACGACAGCCAGGTGAGGGCCGAGTCATGGCAGTAGGCGTTGTTGTTGCCGCGCTGCGTGCGGCCCATCTCGTCGCCGGCGGTGATCATCGGCACCCCCGCCGAAAGGAGCAGTGTTCCCATCAGGTTGCGCATGGCCGTCCGCCGGGTGGCGAGAACGCGCTCATCGTCGGTCGGCCCCTCGGCCCCGTGGTTGAAGGAGCGGTTGGTGTCGGCTCCGTCGCGGTTCTGCTCGCCGTTACCGAGGTTGTGCTTGACGTCGTACGACACGAGATCGCGCAGGGTGAAGCCGTCGTGCGCGGTGACGAAGTTCACGCTCGCGAGGGGCCCGCGCTCCTCGCTGAAGGTGTTCGAGGAGCCGGCGAGGCGCGTGGCGAACCCGCCGATGCCGACGGGGGCGGTGTCGGCGCGACGGGCGTAGTCGATGTCGCTCAGCCAGAAGTTGCGGACACGGTCGCGATAGCGGTCGTTCCATTCGAGCCAGCCGTCGCCGAAATTGCCGGTCTGCCAGCCGCCCATCCCGACGTCCCACGGCTCGGCGATGAGCTTCGTGCCTGAAACGGCGGCTTCTTCGCGAAGCGCGGTGAGCAGCGGGTGGTCGGGCGCGAACGAATGCCTTTCGTCGCGGCCGAGGGTCACCGCGAGATCGAAGCGGAACCCGTCGATCTGCACTTCGTCCGCCCAGTAGCGCACCGAGTCGAGCACGAGACGGGCCGCGGCATCCGTCGACGTGTTGACCGCGTTGCCGCACCCGGTCTCATCGATGTACGCGCCCTCCGCCGTCTGCCGGTAGTACGACCGGTTGTCGATTCCGCGCAGACTCGTGCGTGGCCCTCCGAGGCCCTCTTCGGCGGTGTGGTTGTAGACCACGTCGAGGATGACCTCGAGCCCCGCCTCGTGCAGCAGCTTGACCATTCCCTTGAACTCGCGCAGGACGGCCTCGGGCCCCTCTGCGCGGTTCGCCGCCGTGGCATAGGGCGCGTGCGGGGTGAAGAAGTTCAGCGTGTTGTAGCCCCAGTAGTTGGTGAGACCGAGCTGGAGCAGCCGCGGTTCGGTCGCGAACGCGTGTATCGGCAGCAGCTCCACGCTGGTGATACCCAGTGAGAGAAGGTGCTCGATCATCGCGGGGTGGGCGAGGCCCGCATACGTGCCGTGCAGCGCCGGCGGGATGAACGGATGCCGCTTGGTCAAGCCCTTCACGTGGCCCTCGTAGATGACCGTGCGATCCAGCGGCACGCGCGGCTTGGTCGAGGTACCCCAGTCGAAGGAACCGTCGACCACCACCGAACGCCAGTCGCCGAAACTACCCGAGACGAGTCCGCGCGAGTAGGGATCGACGAGCAACGACTGCGGGTTGAAGGTGTGGCCCGCACCGTGCGGCCCGCCGACGCGGATGGCGTAGCGCGCGCCGGGGCGCAGCAGAGGCGTGGTGGCCTCGAAGACTCCGCCTCCGACGGGGGAGAGGGCGATCGTCTCGGTAGCCCAGTCGAGATCGACGTCGTCGAAGATCAACAGCTGCATCGCATCGGCCGACGCCGACCAGACGCGCAGCGTTCCGCCGTCGGGGCCGAGGCGCACACCGAGGTCGTCGAACGCGGGGTTCAGCAGAGCAGGACGGGTCGCCAGGGCGGGCTCGGTTCGGACCATGCGTCTTAGGGTAGTGAAGGCAGCGGACAGCGTGAGGGGGACGTAGGGTGCAGGTCTACCTCGATCACGCCGCGACGACGCCGCTGCGCGCAGAAGCCCGCGACGCGTGGCTCGACGCGCATCGGGTTCTCGGCAATCCGTCATCCATCCACGGAGCGGGCCAGGCGACGCGTCGATTGCTCGAAGACGCCCGCGAGCATCTCGCCGGGGTGCTCGGCTGCCAGCCCATCGAGATCGTCTTCACCTCCGGCGGCACGGAGGCGGCCAACCTCGCGCTGAAGGGCCTGTGGTGGTCGCGGCCCGAGGGGAGGGATGCCGTCGTGCTCCCCGACGGCGAACACCATGCGACGCTCGACGTGGTGGGGTGGCTCGCGTCTGCCGAGAGCGCGGCGGTGCGCGCCGTGGCGCTCGACGCGCGCGGGCGCATCGACGCCGACGCGTTCTCCTCGGCCCTGCCCGGTTCGGCCCTCGCGACCGCGCTCGTGGCCAACAACGAGGTGGGGACCCTTCAGGATGCCGCGGGCCTGGCCGCTGCGGCATCCGGGGCCGCCGTTCCCCTGCACCTCGACGCCGTCTCGGCGCTGGGGCAGGTCGCGGTCGACTTCGCCGCCTGGCGCGGGGAAGGCACCGCCCCCGGGGGCCTTGCGGCGATGTCGGTCTCGGCGCACAAGGTCGGTGGGCCCGTCGGGGTGGGCGCGGCGGTCGTGTCGCGGCATGCGCGGCTGACCCCGCTGGTGCACGGCGGCGGCCAGCAGCGGGGCCTTCGCGCGGGGACCCAGGACGTCGCCGGGGCGGCCGCGTTCGCTGCGGCGGCCCGCGCCGCTGAGGCGGAGCGCGTCGGGGAGTCGGCGCGGCTCGTCGCCCTCCGCGAGCGGTTGATCGCCGGCATCCGCTCGTCGATCCCGCAGGCGCGCCTGCTCGGCGACCCGGACGATCGCCTCCCCGGCAATGCGCACGTGCTGTTCCCGGATGCCGCGGGCGAGACGCTGTTGTTCCTGCTCGACATGGCGGGGATCGCGGTGTCGACGGGGTCGGCGTGTCAGGCGGGCGTCGCCGAGCCGTCGCACGTCGTCCTGGCCCTCGGCCTCGACGACAGGGCGGCGCGTTCGGTGCTGCGTTTCACCCTCGGCTACACCTCCACCTCGTCCGACGTCGACGACGTGCTCGCCCGCCTGCCCGAGGCCTACGCCCGAGCCGTGGCATCCGGCGCCCGTACAGCGGCACGTTCGTAGACTGGGGCGATGCGAGTTCTGGCGGCGATGAGCGGTGGGGTCGACTCCGCGGTGGCGGCGGCCCGCGCCGTCGAGGCGGGGCACGACGTGGTCGGCGTGCATCTCGCGCTCTCGCGTGCCGGAGGCACGCTCCGCGCGGGCAGCCGGGGGTGCTGCACGATCGAAGACGCGATGGACGCGCGCCGCGCCGCCGACAAGCTCGGGATGCCGTTCTACGTGTGGGACTTCTCGGAGCGCTTCCGCGACGACGTGATCGACGACTTCGTCGCCGAGTACCGTGCCGGTCGCACCCCGAACCCCTGCATGCGCTGCAACGAGAAGATCAAGTTCGCCGCCCTCCTGGAGCGCGCGCTCGAGCTCGGCTTCGACGCTGTGTGCACCGGCCACTACGCGACCCTCGTCGACACGCCCGAGGGCCGTGAGCTGCACCGCGCGTCCGACAACGCCAAGGACCAGTCGTACGTGCTGGGCGTTCTCACCGCCGAGCAACTCGCACACACCTCCTTCCCTCTGGGGTCCACGCCGTCGAAGGCGCTCGTGCGCGCGGAGGCGGAAGCGCGCGGTCTCTCGGTGGCGCAGAAGCCCGACAGTCACGACATCTGCTTCATCCCCGACGGTGACACGCGCGGTTGGCTCGCCGACAAGGTGGGGGCGGAACGCGGCGAGATCCTCGACCGCACCGGTGCCGTGATCGGTTCGCACGAGGGCGCTCACGCGTTCACCGTCGGACAGCGCCGCGGTCTGCAGCTGGGCGTGCCGGCGGCCGATGGAAAGCCCCGCTTCGTGCTCGAGGTGCGGCCGGTCAACAACACGGTCGTCGTCGGCCCGAAGGAGGCGCTCGCCTGCTCCGAGATCGCGGGGGAGCGCTTCACCTGGGCGGGACGCGCACCGTCGACCGACTCCTTCGCCTGCGACGTGCAGATCCGTGCGCACGCCGACCCGGTTCCCGCGTTCGCGTCTCTGGTAGACGGTCTGCTCACGGTGCGGCCCGACACCCCGTTCGACGGCGTCGCTCCGGGGCAGACGGCGGTGCTCTACGACGGCACGCGCGTGGTCGGGCAGTTCACGATCGACCGGACCGTGTCGGCGGTGCCGGTCGACGCCTGAGCCGGGGCGCCGCGTTTCCGACCCGGCAAGTGTGATCGGGGGAGGGCGTTGGACGAGCGGAGGGTGCCGTTCACGTGGGGGTCCTCTTTCCGTCCCGGGTCCTCCGCTCGCCACCCGGGCGCCGGGCAGCGTAGACACAGCAAGGCTCTCGGACGATGTCGCAGCCCGTCCCTAAGCTGAGACGGTGACTTCCCCCGACCAGCTTCCCGACCTCTCCCTCGACGACGCACGTGTCGAGGCGGCCGACCTCACCCAGCGCATCGTCGGTGCGCGCGAGGCGTATTACGGGCGCGACGCCGAGCTCGTCGACGACGCCACCTACGACGGCTGGATGCACCGGCTCGAAGCCCTCGAACGGCTGCACCCCGAACTGCAGGGGCAGGACAGCCCCACCCTCTCGGTGGGCGCGGCCGAGGCGACCGACCTCGCCACCATCGAGCACGCCGAGCGCATGCTCAGCCTCGACAACGTCTTCTCCGCCGACGAGCTGCGCGACTGGGCCGTCAAGACCGAGGCGGCCGCCGGGCGGAAGGTGCACTGGCTCAGCGAACTCAAGATCGACGGCCTGGCGATCAACCTGCGCTACGAGAACGGCGTGCTGACGTCGGCGGCGACCCGCGGCGACGGGCGCGTCGGCGAGATCGTCACCGACAACGCTCTGCGCGTGACGGGGGTCCCGCGCCGGCTCTCGGGCGAGGGCCATCCCGCTCTCGTCGAGGTACGCGGTGAGGTCTTCATCCCGGTGGCGAAGTTCGAGAACCTCAACCGTCTGCAGGGGGAGTACCGCGACCGCGCGGTCGCCGAGGCGCGCGAACGGGCGGCAGGCCGTCGGGGTGCGCGCGCCTTCGACGAAGAGAAGGCCGAGATCGCCGCCGCCCGACGCTTCCCCGCCTTCGCGAATCCGCGCAACGCCGCCAGCGGCGGTCTCCGTCAGCAGATCGAGAAGAAGACCGGGCTCGAGCTCGAAGCAGGGCTCGCCCGTATCGAGTCGCTCGCGCTCTACGTCCACGGGATCGGCGCGTGGCCCGAGCCGCCGGTGGCGGCGCAGAGCGAGATCTACGACCTCCTCGGATCGTGGGGCCTGCCTACATCCCCCTACAGCCGGGTGGAGTCGACCATCGACGGCGTCCTGTCGTTCGTCGCGCACTACGGTGAGCATCGGCACGCCGTCGAGCACGAGATCGACGGCGTGGTCGTCAAGGTCGATGAGCTCTCGCTGCACGACGAACTCGGGGCGACCAGCCGCGCTCCGCGCTGGGCGATCGCCTACAAGTACCCGCCCGAGCAGGTCAACACGAAGCTGCTCGACATCGTCGTCTCGGTCGGGCGCACGGGCCGTGCGACCCCCTTCGCGGTCATGGAGCCGGCCAAGGTTGCGGGCAGCGTCGTGCGACAGGCGACCCTGCACAACCAGGACGTCGTGAAGGTCAAAGGCGTCCTCATCGGCGACACGGTCGTGCTGCGGAAGGCCGGCGACGTCATCCCCGAGGTGCTCGGGCCGGTGGTCGAACTGCGAGACGGCAGCGAACGCGCCTTCATCATGCCCACCGACTGCCCCGAGTGCGGCACGGCGCTCCGGCCCGCGAAGGAGGGCGACATCGACCTGCGCTGTCCGAACGCGCGGTCTTGCCCGGCACAGGTCCGCGGGCGCGTCGAGCACATCGGCTCGCGGGGCGCCCTCGACATCGAGGCACTCGGTGAAGTGACGGCCGCGGCCCTGACGCAGCCCGAGGTGCCCGAGCGGCCGCCGCTCGACACCGAGGCGGGACTGTTCGATCTGACGATCGAGGAGCTCGTCCCCATCGAGGTGGTCGTCCGCGAGTCCGAAACGGGTGAACGTAAGATCGACCCCGACACCGGTGAACTGGTGCGACGAGCTCCCTTCCAGAAGCTCGGCCCCGCGTCGTACCCGCCGGGCAGCGAGGGGCTCGATGCCGCCGAACGGCGACGCCGCGGCATCCGGAAAGACTTCCGAGAGGTACTCCCGTCGGAGCAGGCGACCAAGCTGATGGCCGAACTGCAGAAGGCCAAGACGAAAGACCTGTGGCGTCTGCTCGTGTCGCTCAACATCCGTCACGTCGGACCGGTCGCAGCCCGCGCCCTCGCGCAGTGGTTCGGCTCGCTCGACGCCATCCGCGCGGCATCACGCGAAGAGCTCGCCGCTGTCGAAGGGGTGGGCGGCATCATCGCCGACGCGGTGATCGATTGGTTCGAGGTCGACTGGCACCGCGAGATCGTCGACCGCTGGCAGGCCGCCGGCGTGCGCTTCGCCATTCCCGGCCATCCCGGTCCGGGAGCCGCGGCGGCCGCGGGCGGCGTGCTCGTGGGGGTCACGGTGGTGGCGACAGGCTCGATCGAGGGGTACACGCGCGAGGGCGCGCAGGAGGCGATCATCTCCGCGGGGGGCAAGGCGGCGTCGAGCGTGTCGAAGAAGACGGACTTCGTCGCGGCGGGCCCGGGTGCAGGATCCAAACTCGCGAAGGCCGAGGCACTCGGGCTGCGGATTCTGGATGCCGCGCAGTTCCGCATCCTCGTCGAGCAGGGCCCTGCGGCGCTCGACGGCGATCAAGAGACGGTCGATGAGGACGCGGGCGGCGGTTCCGCCGACTGACACGTCCGGCGGGAGGAGACGACGGAGGGGCGGGAGACCGAGCACCCGCCCCTTCGTCCGATGTCAGCCCTGGCAGGCCGTTCCGGCTTGCGTGAAGCTCTCCTGCAGCGCGGTTACCTGAGCGCCGAACTCGCTCGCTCGGGTGGGGTCGGCCGTGAAGCCCTCCAGGAACGCCGCATACTCGTCGAGCTGGGCGCCGGCCTTCTGCGCGACGGGAGCGATCTCCTCGTTCGTGATGCGCGAGAACTCGCCCTGCACCTTCTCGGTCAGCGCGTTGAAGGCCGTGAGAGTGCCCTGCAGGTCGGCGGTGTCCATGGCCTGGCTGGTCGACACCACGTCGCCGAAGGACGCGATGACGATCTGGCAGGCGTCGGCCTTCGACTGTCCGCCCTCCGTGTCGGCGGCCTCCGGCGACGGTGACGAGGCCGCCGGGGTCGAGGCGGCCGGTGCCACCGACTCGGCCGCTGTCGTCGAGGCGTCACCGGCGGAGCAGCCGGCGAGCAGCAGCAGCGCCGACGCGGCGAAGAGAGCGAACGGCACACGTGTTCTGGTCATGATTTCCCCCCACAAGTCACAGCCGGGCCGCGATCGACCCGCGTTGCCACCGTAGCGAAGGACGCGAACGCGATGGCCTCCGCCGCGGCGGCTCAGTCGGACAACAGCTGGTCGCGCACCTGCCGCCGCAGGACCTTGCCGATGAGCGAGCGCGGGAGCTCCTCGACCACGACGAGGCGCTTCGGCACTTTGTAGGGCGTCAGGATGCCGCGCGCGAACGCGCGGACGGCCTCCGCCTCGAACGTGTCGGGATCCGAAGGGACGACCGCCGCGACGACCTGCTCGCCGGAGTGCTCGTCGGGCAGCCCCACGACCGCAACGTCGATCACGGACGGGTGCTGGCGCAGAACGCTCTCGACCTCGGTGGGGGCCACGTTGAAGCCGCCGGTGATGATCAGTTCTTTGATCCGGTCGGCGATGCGGACGAAGCCCGCCTCGTCGATCGTCACGATGTCACCGGTGCGGAACCAGTCGTCGACGAACACGGCCGCGGTTTCTTCGGGCTTGCCGTAGTACCCGCGGAACACCTGCGGCCCCCGTACGAGGAGTTCGCCGCGCTCGACGTCGGTGTGCGGGTCGTCGGGGTCGACGACGCGGCACTCCGTCCCCGGGAGGGGCAGCCCCACCGTTCCCGCGACACGGTTGTCGGCGACAGGGTTCGCCATCAGCACGGGGGAGCACTCGCTGAGGCCGTACCCCTCGACGAGGAACCCGCCCGTCGCCTTCTCGAACGGCACGACGAGCTCGTGCGGGAGGGCCATGGCGCCGGAGATGGCCACGTCGGTGCCGGCGAGCGAGACACCCTGCTGCTGCGCCGCCGTCAGGAGCCGGTCGGCGATGGGCGGCACGAGCGGGAGGAACGTGGCCGGGTGCTTCTTCGTGGCGGCGAGCACGAGATCGGGATCGAACTTCGGGAAGAGCACCAGACGCGCGCCCATGGACATCGCGAACGTCAGGCACAGCGTGAGGCCGTAGGCATGGAACATCGGCAGGACCGCGTAGACCACGCACCCCTCGCCCCGGACGATCTGCGGGACCCACGCCCGCGCCTGAGCGGCGTTCGCGAGGAGATTCGCGTGAGTGAGCATCGCGCCCTTCGGTGTGCCCGTCGTGCCACTCGTGTACTGGATGATCGCGAGGTCATCGGCCGCGGGGCGCGGATGCGACGCCGGAAGCGCCGTGTGCCGGACGAGATCGTCCCAGTCGATCGAGCCTTTCGTCTTCGCATGGAGTGCCGACCGCGACCGGCGTGCCTTGGCGAGGGGAAGTCGGAGGGCGAGACGCGTCATCAGGGGCATCGCGCGGGTCACGTCGACCGAGACGAGCGTGTCGACGCGGAGGTCGACGGGGAACTCCTGCACGGTCGCGACGACCTTGCTCCACACGATCGCGTGCTTCGCACCGTGGTCTTCGAACTGCTTGCGCAGTTCGCGCGGGGTGTAGAGCGGATTGTGTTCGACCACCACTGCGCCCAGGCGCAGCACCGCGTAGAAGGCGACGATGTGCTGCGGACAGTTCGGCAGCACGATGGCGACGTGATCCCCCGCACGGACACCCTGGGCCGCCAAGGCGGCAGCTGCGCGCGCGATCTGCTCGGAGAGCTCGGCGTAGGTCGTCTCCCGTCCGAAGAACTGCAGGGCAGGGGCGTCGGGATAATCGCGGACGGACGCGTCGACGATGTCGATGAGCGAACCGCTCTGCGGGGCCAGGTCTTCCGGCACCCCCGCGGCGTAGCTCGTGGTCCAGGGTCGCGGCGGATCGAAGCTCGTCACCCGGCCAGCCTAGAACGCGGGCTGTTCCCGCCGGCCGACCTGTCCACAGCCGACGAGGAACGATCGGTCACCCGGTTCCCGGGGGACGGGAATCGACGCGCACCCCATCCACCGCGGTCCCGGGTGTCGGCGACGCGCGAACTAGACTCGACGGGTGTCTGAAATCACCCCTGATCTCGTGCGCCATCTCGGTGTGCTCGCTCGGATCCAGTTGAGCGACGAAGAGGTGCAGAGCCTCACCGGCCAACTGGATGCCATCGTCGACAACATCGCGAAGGTGTCCGAGGTCGCGACCCCGGATGTCGTCGCGACGAGCCACCCGATCCCGCTCGAGAACGTCTTCCGCCCCGACGTCGTGCAGCCGCAGCTGACGCGCGAGCAGGTGCTGCAGAACGCGCCCGACCAAGCCGACGGCCGTTTCCGCGTCACCGCGATCCTGGGGGAGGAACAGTGACCGGCAACACCCCGTCGACGACCGACCTCGTGTGCACTGCGTCCGCGAAGAAGGAGCAGGGACGATGAGCGATCTCACCCGCCTGACCGCAGCCGAGCTGGCCGCGAAGCTCTCGGCATCCGAGGTGTCCAGCGTCGAAGCCACGCAGGCGCATCTCGACCGCATCGCCGCCGTCGACGGTGACGTCCACGCCTTCCTCCACGTCAATGACCACGCGCTCGACGTCGCGCGCGACATCGACCGCCGCCGCGCCGCCGGTGAGCCGCTGCACGAGCTGGCCGGTGTTCCCCTGGCGGTGAAAGACGTCCTGGTCACCACCGACATGCCCTCCACGAGCGGATCGAAGATCCTCGAGGGCTACATGTCGCCCTACGACGCCACTGTCGTTGCGCGCTCGCGCGCTGCGGGCCTGGTTCCGCTGGGCAAGACCAACATGGACGAGTTCGCGATGGGCTCCTCCACCGAGTTCTCGGCATACGGCCCCACCCGGAACCCGTGGGATCTCGACCGCATCCCCGGAGGCTCCGGCGGTGGGTCGGCCGCGGCCGTCGCCGCTTTCGAGGCGCCGCTCGCCCTCGGCTCCGACACCGGCGGCTCGATCCGCCAGCCTGCGCACGTCACCGGCACGGTGGGCGTGAAGCCGACCTACGGCGGAGTGAGCCGGTACGGCGCCATCGCGCTGGCATCCAGCCTCGATCAGGTCGGGCCGGTCACCCGCACCGTGCTCGACGCGGGACTGCTGCACGACGTCATCGGCGGACACGACGCGAACGACTCGACCTCGCTCTCTGACGCGTGGCCGTCGTTCGCCGCGGCCGCCCGCGAGGGTGCGACGGGTCAGGTGCTGAAGGGACTCAGGGTCGGCGTCGTCCGCGAGCTCGACGGCAGCGGCTTCCAGTCGGGTGTCACCGCGTCGTTCCGTGCGGCGCTGTCGGCGATGGAGGCACAGGGGGCCGAGATCGTCGAGATCAGCGCGCCGCACTTCGAATACGGCGTGGCCGCCTACTACTTGATCCTCCCCGCCGAGGCGTCGAGCAATCTCGCGAAGTTCGACTCCGTGCGCTTCGGCATGCGTGTGAACCCGCGGGGCGCGGCCACCGTCGAGAACGTCATGGCCGCGACCCGCGACGCCGGCTTCGGCCCCGAGGTCAAGCGACGCATCATCCTCGGCACCTACGCCCTGTCGGCCGGCTACTACGACGCCTATTACGGCAGCGCGCAGAAGGTGCGCACGCTCATCCAGCAGGACTTCGACGCGGCCTTCGGCCAGGTCGACGTCATCGCGACCCCGTCGGCACCGACCACGGCGTTCCGCATCGGCGAGAAGATCGACGACCCGCTGCAGATGTACCTGAACGACATCACGACGATCCCGGCGAACCTCGCGGGAGTCCCGGGCATCTCCATCCCCAGCGGCCTCGCCGAAGAAGACGGTCTGCCCGTCGGCATCCAATTCCTCGCCCCCGCCCGCGAAGACGCCCGTCTGTACCGTGTCGGCGCGGCGCTCGAAGCGCTGCTGGTCGACCAATGGGGCGGACCGCTGCTGGATCGTGCCCCCTCTCTCACGAACGGAGCGTCGCTCTGATGGCCAAAGACGCACTCATGGACTTCGACGAGGCGCTCGAGCTCTTCGAACCCGTCCTCGGCTTCGAGGTGCACGTCGAGTTGAACACTGCCACCAAGATGTTCTCGGCGGCACCCAACCCGGCCAATGAGGCCAACCACGGCGCGGAGCCCAACACGCTCGTCGCCCCCGTCGACATGGGACTCCCGGGTGCCCTCCCGGTGGTCAACCAGGAGGCGATCCGCTCCTCGATCAGCCTCGGCCTCGCCCTCGGCTGCTCGATCGCTCCGTCGAGCCGCTTCTCGCGGAAGAACTACTTCTACCCCGACCTCGGGAAGAACTACCAGATCTCCCAGTACGACGAGCCGATCGCCTTCGAGGGCTCGGTCGACGTCGAACTCGCCGACGGGACGATCGTGACGATCCCGATCGAGCGGGCGCACATGGAGGAGGACGCGGGAAAGCTCACCCACATGGGAGGCTCGACCGGTCGCATCCAGGGCGCGGAGTATTCGCTGGTCGACTACAACCGCGCCGGAGTCCCCCTCGTCGAGATCGTCACCAAGCCCATCTTCGGTGCCGAGCACTCGGCTCCCGACCTGGCGAAGGCCTATGTCGCGACCATCCGCGACATCGTCCGCGGGCTCGGCATCTCGGAGGCGAAGCTCGAGCGCGGCAACCTGCGCTGCGACGCGAACGTGTCGCTGCGCCCCCGCGGGCAGGAGAAGCTGGGCACCCGCACTGAGACGAAGAACGTCAACTCGATGCGCTCGGTCGAGAGAGCGGTGCGTTACGAGATCCAGCGGCAGGCCGCGATCCTCGCCAAGGGCGGGACGATCACGCAGGAGACGCGGCACTGGCACGAGGACACCGGGCGCACCTCGCCCGGCCGTCCCAAGTCGGATGCCGACGACTACCGCTACTTCCCCGAGCCTGATCTGCTGCCCGTGGTCCCCGCGCCGGCGCTCATCGAAGAGCTGCGCGCAGCTCTCCCCGAGCCGCCGGCCACTCGCCGTCGCCGTCTGAAGGCCGAATGGGGCTTCACCGACCTGGAGTTCCAGGACGTCGCGAACGGTGGACTGCTCGACGCCGTCGCCGAGACCGTCGCGGCGGGTGCCGCCCCCGCGGCCGCTCGAAAGTGGTGGACCGGTGAGATCACCCGCGTCGCCAACACCCAGGAGCGCGACGCCGCCGATCTCGTGTCGCCCGCGAACGTCGCCGCGCTGCAGAAGCTCGTCGATGCGGGAACCCTCACAGACAAGCTCGCGCGCCAAGTGCTCGAGGGCGTCATCGCCGGCGAAGGAACACCGCAGGAGGTCGTCGACTCGCGCGGTCTCGCGGTCGTCTCCGACGACGGGGCGCTCATCGCGGCGATCGACACCGCCCTCGCCGCTCAGCCCGATGTGCTCGCGAAGATCCGCGACGGCAAGGTGCAGGCAGCCGGCGCTGTCATCGGCGCGGTCATGAAGGCCATGAGAGGTCAGGCCGACGCCGCGCGCGTGCGCGAGCTCGTGCTGGAGCGCGCCGCCGCGCTGTGAGACACCGGATGCCACGACCTCGGCCGTCATGAACGGCTCGGGGTCGTGGCATCCGTCGTTCCGTCATGGGTCGGCGGTCGGGCGAGCCCCGGCCCCGGCCCGATGTCGGAGGTCCGGGAGACAATGGAAGCATGGGACGCGGAGACGGCACGGGGCGCATCGTCTCGCGCCCCGACGCGGATGACACCGGCACGGGCATCCTGCACGTCGATATGGATGCGTTCTTCGCATCTGTGGCCGTCCTCGATGACCCGTCGCTGGCGGGCAAGCCGCTGATCATCGGGGGATCCGAGGGCCGCGGCGTCGTCTCGAGCGCGTCCTACGAGGCCCGTCGGTACGGGGTCAAGTCGGCCATGCCCGTCGCCATCGCCCTTCGACTGTGCCCGACGGCGATCGTGGTCAATCCGCCGTACCACCGTTACACCGAGATGTCGCGTCAGGTGATGGCACTCTTCCACGACGTCACTCCTCTGGTCGAACCCCTCTCGATCGACGAGGCCTTCCTCGACGTCCGCGGCGCGCGGCGGCTCTGGGGCAGCCCCGGCACCATCGCCCGCGAGCTGCGCGCCCGGGTGAGGGCAGAGACCGGACTCACCTGCAGCATCGGCGTGGCGGCGACCAAGCACGTGGCCAAGATGGCCTCGACGATCTCGAAGCCCGACGGGTTGCTCGTTGTGGCGGCGGCCGACACCGAAGCGTTCCTCCGACCCCGTTCGGTGCGGGCGCTGTGGGGCGTCGGCCCCAAGGCGGCCGAGGCGTTGGAGTCCCGCGGCATCCGGCTCGTGTCCGACATCCTCGACACTCCGCGGCATGCCCTGGATCAGGTCCTGGGTGGCGCGATGGGCGAGCGGATCTGGCATCTGTCGCGGGGCATCGATGCGCGCGAGGTGCACACGGGTCGCTCCGAGAAGAGCGTCGGTCACGAAGAGACTTTCCACACCGACATCTCCGACACCGCCACGCTCCACGTCGAACTCCGACGCCTCGCCGACCGTGTCGGCGCGCGTCTGCGTGCCCAGCAGTACGAGGCGTCGACCATCTCCATCAAGGTGCGCTTCTCCGACTTCACGACGCTGAGCCGCTCGCGCACGCTGACCGAGCCCACCTCGGTCGGCCAGCGCATCGGCGACGCGGCGATCGAGCTGTTCGATTCCGTCGACCGCCGGCAGGCCGTGCGGCTCGTCGGAGTGCGCGGCGAGAAACTCAAGCCCGCGGCCATGGCGGCCACCCTCTGGGATGACGACGCCGAGTGGCGCCGCGTCGAGGGGGCGCTCGATGGGGCCACCGCCCGCTTCGGACGCGGGGCGGTGACACGCGGTTCGCTGCTGGGACCGTCACGGGGTGGGGGAGCGCTGCCGACGAACCCGCGGCCGTCGTACGACCACTGAGTCGTCGGGACGCACGTGCCCTCCGCCGGGCTCAGGAACCTCGGTGCAGCGGTCTGGTGGGATGAATCCTTCCGATGGGCTCGGGGGGCTTCGGTACGGGTCCGTGCGGTCCCTTCGCGAGCTCACGAACTCCGATACAGCGGCTTGGCGAGACCGGCCCTCTTGACCCGCTCGGGGCCTCGGCGTGGCCCGGGTCCGCGCGGCCCCTTCGACGAGGTCGGGGACCCGGCTGGGACGTCGCACGCGCGCGAGCTCGATGCAACGCCCCTTCGACGCGACGGAGCCACCCGCTACGGTGGTGCACATGCCCAACATCGCACTCGAACTCGGCAAGCAGTCCACCCACTTCGGCGTCTCCGCCGCATACGGCGAGCAGCAGGATGTCGACGGCGTGCGCATCGTCCCCGTCGCCCTCGTGTGGGCCGGTTACGGCGGCGGCTCCGACGAGCAGGGCAACGGCGGTGGCGGGGGTGGCGGCTACACGTTGCCGCTCGGCGCCTACATCCGCCGCGGCGACGACCTGCGCTTCGATCCGAACCTCGTGTCGCTGCTCGCCGTCGGCATCCCGTTCGTGTGGGTCGCCGGTCGCGCGCTCAGCCGTGTCATCCGCGCCCTCAAGAAGTAACACCGATCCGATCGACGTCGCCCTCGGCGCGGCGGTGGTCGCGCTGGCCGACCGCGTCGCCGCCGTCGGAGCGTCCAACCCGGTGGTCGTGCTCGACGGCCGCAGCGGGGCCGGCAAGAGTTCTCTCGCCCGCCGGCTCGTCGCCGGCTGGCCCGGTCGGGACCGCGTGCAGCTCGTCGCGCTCGATGACGTCTACCCGGGCTGGGACGGCCTCGCCGACGGCGTCGCCTACGCGCGCGAGAGCATCCTGCGCCCCCACGCGCGGGGGCTGATCGGGGTGTGGGAACGGTGGGACTGGGAGGCGGACGCACGGGCCGAGGCCCATGCGGTCGATCCGTCGCTGCCCCTCGTCGTCGAAGGTTCGGGTCTGCTCACACCGGAGGTCGCCGCCCTCGCGGACGTTTCGGTCTGGGTCGAGGCGCCTGGTGCGTCGCGCAAAGCGCGCGCGCTGGGTCGGGACGGCGACACCTACCGTCCGCACTGGGACCGGTGGGCGCATCAGGAAGACCATCACATCGCTGTGCACGACCCGGTCGCGCTCGCCTCGCTGGTCGTCCGAGTGCCGTAGGCGTCGTCACCGTCGAGGTGTCGTCACCCACGGGAACGCGGTCAGCGTCGGTCGAGGGCGGTCATCAACCCGTCGAGGCGGTAACCGATCCAGTCGTACACCCCGAAGCGCGGATCGTCGGGCTGATGGTCGTCTTCGGTGTGGATGCCGAGCCGTGTCGCCAGCACGAGACGGACCGCCGACAGTGTCCGCATCCATGCCAGGGCCTCGCCCTCACCCAACGCGACGGCGATCGTGGCATCCGGGTCGCTCGTGGGGTCGAGATCGGCGCCGTCGATGCCTAGGGTCCGCAGGAGGGTCGCGGCATCCTGCCCTCGACGCTCGAGGAGGTCGCCGCCCGTCAGTCGGCGGAATTCTCGACTCGCAGCCTCATCGTCGGGGTACGCATCGGGAAGCAGCCGCGTCACCGCGGGATCGGCGGCCGACCGGGTGTCGGCGAGGAGATCGCGGAACTGACCGACGATGCCGGCGAGGTGCAGAGCTTCGAGCCCGCTGATCTCGAGCACGACGATGCGCTCACTCACGCCGGGTCCTTTCTGACAGTGGCCCAGAGGCCGAAGTCGTGCATGGCCTGCGTGTGCGCCTCCATCACCTCTCGGGGTCCGCGCGCGACGACCGCGTGGCCGTCGTGATGAACGGCGAGCATCAGACGGTGCGCGGTGGGGGCGTCGAAGCCGAAGTAGTTGCGGAAGACGTGCGCGACGTAGCTCATCAGATTCACGGGGTCGTTCCACACGACGGTCTGCCACGTCGAGGGGGGCTGTTCCGACGGCGCCCGATCGGTTTCGGCGTCGAGGTCGGGCATGGTCAGGCCACCCATCACGCCCACCCGAGCTCGTGGAGCCGCTCGTCGTCGATGCCGTAGAAGTGGGCGATCTCGTGCACGAGGGTCGTGTGGATCTCATCGCGCAACTCGTCCTCGTCGGCGCACGCCGCGAGGTGGGGCTCGCGGTACAGGATGATGCGGTCGGGGAGTTCCCCCACGCCATATCGATCGCGCTCGGTCAACGCCCACCCGTCGTACAGGCCCAGCAGGTCGAGGGAGCCGTCCTCGGGGCGGTCCTCGACGACGAAGACGACGTTGTCGAGGCCCTCGATCATGTCGTCGGGAAGCTGATCGAGCTCGTCCACCACGAGGCGTTCGAAAGCCTCGGCGTCGAGGGTGAGAGCGGGATGATCCTGGATGCCGTCATCGGTCGGCGTCGTGGCCTGCTCGCGCTCGGACGAGGTCGTCACGCTCCCCGCGTACGGGTCTTCGCCGTCGTGCACGCGAACCTCCCGGGGGTGTGTGGAGCACGTGGCCGGCTCCGGCGCCGGGTCGCTACTCCGTCGTCGATTCTACGGGCGCGCGGTCCTCGCGGGCCGGAAACACGAGAGCCCGGCGGAGTGTGTCCGCCGGGCTCTCGATGAGGGAGGAGCGTGCTTTTGCCCGATCTTCCCTCGGTTTGACTGGGGTGGCTAACGGGACTTGAACCCGCGACCCCCGCGACCACAACGCGGTGCTCTACCGACTGAGCTATAGCCACCATGTGTCTGCCGCAGCAGACAACTGAACGATTATGTCATACGTCCAGTGCGAACGACGACACGGCCGCCGTCGAAACGGCCTTCGCCTCGTCGCTCGTGGGACCGGGCTGCGGGACGAAGACCGCGGCGCGATAGTACGCAAGTTCGCGGATCGATTCGCGGATGTCGGCGAGGGCGCGGTGGCCCCCGTGCTTGGCCGGCGCCTGGTAGTAGGCGCGCGGGTACCACCGGCGCGAAAGCTCCTTGATGCTCGAGACGTCGACGTTGCGATAGTGCAGCCACCGGTCGACGCGCGGCATGTATTTCGCCAGGAACATGCGATCGGTGCCGATCGTGTTGCCGGCGAGGGGCGCTTTGCCCTCGACCGGGGCGAAGCGCTGAATGTACTCGAGCGCCTGGAACTCGGCATCCGCGAGGCTCACCCCGTGCGGGATTTCATCGAGCAGGCCGGAGGACCGGTGCATCTCGGTGACGAAGTCGCCCATGTTGGCCAGGGCGGAGTCGTCGGGCTTGATGACGATCTGGAAGCCGGGGTCGATCACGTTCAGCTCGAAGTCGGTGATGACGACGGCGATCTCGACGAGTTCGTCGACCGCGAGGTCGAGGCCCGTCATCTCGCAGTCTATCCAGACGAGCCGGTCGTTCTCGGAGGCGTTTACCATCCCCACATTCTAGTGAGGGGGCTCGGCGAGGGGATCTGGTCCCCCAGACACGATTCGAACGTGTGACCGGCGGATTAGAAGGCCGCTGCTCTATCCACTGAGCTACTGGGGGTCGTCTTCAGGATATCCGTCGTCGCCGACGCGCCGCACCAGCCCCTGGCGCGCCCGCCCGCGCGGGCGTAATCTCCGGCGCAACGAGAGCGAAGGAGCACTCATGTCGGAAACGGTGACCAAGCGTCTCTGGGTGGCCTACGGACCCGTCGGGGTCGTCGGGAAGATCCAGCAGGATGCCGAGGGATACAGCGTGCACATGGCGGGCAAGGGTGAGCGGCTCGGCGTCTACCCGTCGATGGAGATCGCGAAGAACGCCCTCCACTCCCACCTCAAACCCGGGAGCGACCGGCCGGAGTTCCGGGAGCACTGAAAATGGCTGCGCCTCTCGGGTTCGGAGGATCGGGCCCGGGGGCGCATCACTGCACGTGTCGGGTGGCGCTGAGTACGCGCTTCGCCTTGGCGGGGAAACCCACTCCGGTGGTGCTCATCGGACCCGGCGTGCCACAGGACGCTTCGGTGTGACCGGGCCCCCGCGTCACGCGCGGGCGAGCCGCCGGGTGCGCGGCGCGGTGCGGGTGAAGGCGAGCAACGGCATCGCGACGTGCACGAGTGGGCCGATGCCCAGGGCGAAGACGAGCGTGCCCACGCCGACGGTCCCGCCGAGGAGCCAGCCGAGGATGAGCACCGTTCCCTCGACCGTGAGTCGGCACGCCCAGATGGGCCATCCGAGCCGTCCATGCAGACCCGTCATGAGTCCGTCGCGTGGGCCGGGTCCGAAGCGGGCGCCGATGTAGAGCCCCGAGGCGACCGCCACCAGCACGACACCCGCGACGAGCAGCAGCACCTGCATCCAGAGTGCGTCGGGGTGCGGGAGGATCCCGAGTGCGATCTGCATGCTCGTCCCGACGAGGAGGATGTTGGCGATGGTGCCGACCCCGGGCTTCTGGCGAAGCGGGATCCACAGCAGCAGCACGGCGAGACCGACGATGTTGGTGATCCAGCCGATCCCGAGGCCCGTGACGCGCGACAGGCCTTGAGCGAAGACCGTCCACGGGTCGACGCCGAGTCCGGCGGCCACGGTGAGCGCGCACCCGACGCCGTACAGCACGAGTCCGACGAACAGGCGGGAGATTCGGGAGAGCATGGAGAGATCCAATCATGAGATTGGACGCAGGTGAGGATGCCAATCCGGCTATCGTGGCACGATGGACTCCCGCATCTCCGCTCGCGCTCTTTCCGTCGCTCTCGGCGGCTGGCGGGGGAGCGGACCCGCCTATGAGGCACTCGCCGACGGCATCCGGTTGCTGTGTCTCGACAACAGGCTCGCCCCCTCGACGGCCCTTCCCGCTGAGCGAGAACTCGCGTCGGCTTTGCACCTGAGCCGGACGACGGTTGCCGCCGCGTACCGCAGTCTGCGCGACAGCGGGCACATCGAGAGTCTGCGCGGGAGCGGCAGCGTGACGCTTCCCCTGCGGAGGAACGACCCCGGGCGGTTGGACGCCGGCGATGCGGCCATCGACCTGCAGCAGGCGAGCCCCGCCGCGTGGCCCGGCCTGCCCGCGGTCATCGCCGAGGCGACGCAGGATGCCCCTGCCCTGGTCTCGCGTATCGGGTACGACGTGGTCGGCGACGCGGGGTTGCGTGCCGCGATAGCGCAGCATTACGCGGGGCGCGGCATGCCCACGTCGCCCGACCAGATCCTCGTCACGACGGGCGCCCAGAGCGCCATCCACCTCATCGCCTCGGTGCTGCTCGGCCGTGCAGACCGGGTGATGCTGGAGACGCCGACGTATCCGCACGCCGCCGACGCCTTCCGACGCGTCGGGGCGCGGCTCATCGGCGTGCCGGTCGACTCGGACACCGGATGGGACCTCGAGCGCGCCGCGCAGAGCTTCGCCCGCGCTCTGCCGACGTTGGCCTACCTGATGCCCGACTTCCACAATCCGACGGGCCGGACCATGACCCTCGAAGAGGTTTCGGCCTTCGTATCGGCGGCCCAGGCGGCGGGCACGCTGCTGGTGCTCGACGAGACGACGGCGCAGCTCGACATCGACCGCCCGGTCGGACCTGCGCCGTTCCCCGACGACGATCGCATCATCCGTGTCGCATCGCTCGGCAAGACCGTGTGGGGCGGGCTTCGCGTCGGGTGGATCCGCGCGGCCCCTGACATCGTCAGGCGCCTCGCGAGCGGACGCCCGGTGCACGATCTCGGCACTCCCGAGATCGAGCAGGCCATCGCCCGGCGACTCGTACCCCGTCTCGACGAGATCGCGCATCAACGCGGTGAGCTGCTGCGCGCGGGCCGCGACAGTCTGGTCGCGGCGCTTCGCCGGACGCTGCCCGACTGGGAAGTGCCCGACGTGTTCGGCGGCGTGTCGCTGTGGGTGGGTCTCGGCGAGCCGCTCAGTACGCCGCTGGTCATGAACGCCCGCGCACGTGGGCTGGCGCTCTCGGCGGGGTCGCGCTTCGCCGTGGAGGGCGGTCACGATCGGCGCCTGCGCGTGCCGTTCACGGCGCCCCCGGCGACGCTCGAACGTGCTGTCGACGTCTTGCGCGCCGCCTGGGACGATGTGCGCGGCGGTCGGACGAGTGCCGCCCGCGAAGACTTCGCCCGGGTCGTCTGACCCGCCCGGCTGGAGCTGACGCTTCGCCGACTGCGCATCAGCGCGCATAGCGCAGGCACTCGAGCGCGTCGCTCGACGACCAGAATTCTCCGAGCCGGCGGAAGCCGCCGGATGCGGCGTGGAACCGCTCGGCCGCGTAGCGCCAGCCGCCGTCGGACGAGATCGCCCGGATGTGACCCACGACGATGCCGCGCGGATCGGCGATGCGCCAGAGGCCGGCGGCGACGTGCGTCGCCGCTCCCCACCCGGCCGAGCGCGGAGCCGGGGCGAGATCGTTCCACAGTGCGGTGGTCATGCCTCGACGGTACGACCGACCTCCGACATCGACTCCGGCGCGGGCAGGGGGCCGTTCCTCCCCAGCCGAGCGTCACCGTCATCCCTCCACGGAACGGTGGAATCGTGCCGCCCGCGCTCGCTCGACCCGGTCATTCTGAGTGGGCTCCGGCATCCGTCGGGCACACGGATGCCGGAGCGCACATCACGTCGAGAGGACACATCATGAGCGATCACATCACCCTCGTGGGCAACATCGTCGGGGACATCGAACAGCGGGCCACACGTGCCGGCGGCTCCGTCGCCGCCTTTCGTCTCGCCGTCGGCGAGCGAAGGCTCGACAAGGAGCGCGGTGAGTGGGTGGACGCGCACACCAACTACTACTCGATCTCCGTGTTCGGGGAGTTGGGCGCCAATGCGCTCCGATCGCTGCGCAAAGGCGAGCGCGTCGTCTTGAGCGGAAGGCTGAGGTTGCGCGAGTGGGAGACGGAGACCAAACGCGGTGTGAGCGCCGATGTCGTCGCCGATGCCATCGGTCACGATCTGCGGTGGGGAACCACGCGCTTCGACCGTGCGCCCAAGCCCGGCGCTCCGGCGGAGGCGGCATCCGACTCCGTCGCGGCGGCCACCGCCCGTGGCGGAGCAGAAGGGGCGGACGCCGCGGAGGAGGCGGCGTGGTCGGTGCCGGGTGCGCCGAACGAACCGGTCGGTGTCGGCGCGGGCCCGGGTGGCGCCGTTGCGATGGACCCCGACAGACCGTTCTGACCACTGCCCGCGGTGGGCGGCGGCCGAGGGAGCGCGGCGTGCGGGTCCGTAGACTCGAAGCCGTGTCTCGCTCCTTCGGTCGCCCTCTCGCCGCCCTGACCCTCTTGGCCGTTCTGGCCGTCACGGGCTGCACCGGCGAATCTCCCACGACGCCGACCGACACGGTCCACACGAGCGCCCCGGTGTCGTCGGCTCCGACGGATGCCGCCACCGCTGCACCGAGCTCGCCGGCTGCCGTCGCACTCGTTCCGGGCGGCAGCGCGCAGCAGAACCTCCCCTTCTTCACGCAGGTCGTCGCCACGGTCTGGGCGGGATCCGGTCAGGTCGACGGACGCGCCTACATCGACGCGCTGGCGGGGGCGGGGTTCGACAAGGGGGCTATGCAGGTGACACCCGACGAGTCGACGATCGGGAACGCCGCCGAGAGCATCGAGTTCTCCGTCCGGCTGGGCGCGGACTGCCTCGTCGGTCAGGTCGGACCTTCCATCGGCAATCCCGTCACGACGGTGCTACCCGGCCTTTCGTCGGGCGGGTGCCTGATCGGGCAGACGCGGCCGATCGACTGGTGAGAGGCGTTCGACGCCCGTCGGCTCCCGCCGCACGCCGCCCCTAGACTGGACGGGATATGGCCGAATACATCTATTCCATGGTCCGTGCCCGCAAGGCTGTGGGCGACAAGCTCATCCTCGACGACGTCACGATGTCGTTCCTCCCCGGTGCGAAGATCGGGATGGTCGGCCCGAACGGCGCCGGAAAGTCCACGATCCTCAAGATCATGGCCGGGCTCGACAATCCCTCCAACGGTGAGGCGCGTCTGAGCCCCGGCTTCTCGGTCGGCATTCTCATGCAGGAGCCCGAGCTCGACGACACCAAGACGGTGCTGGAGAACATCCAGGACGGTGTGGCGATCAAGCCCAAGCTCGACCGTTTCAACGAGATCTCGGCCCTCATGGCCGACCCCGACGCCGACTTCGACGCGCTGCTGGCCGAGATGGGCACACTGCAGGAAGAGATCGACGCCGCCGACGGCTGGGACCTCGACTCCCAGCTCGAGCAGGCGATGGACGCGCTGCGCACGCCGCCCGCCGACGCGTCGGTGGTCCCGCTCTCCGGTGGAGAGCGTCGTCGTGTCGCCCTTGCGAAGCTCCTGCTGCAGAAGCCCGACCTGCTGCTCCTCGACGAGCCCACCAACCACCTCGACGCCGAAAGCGTGCTGTGGCTCGAGCAGCACCTCAAGGCGTACAAAGGCGCGGTCATCGCCATCACGCACGATCGGTACTTCCTCGACAACGTCGCGGAGTGGATCGCCGAGGTCGACCGCGGGCACCTCTACCCTTACGAGGGCAACTACTCGACCTACCTCGAGAAGAAGGGCCAGCGGCTGGAGGTCCAGGGCAAGAAAGACGCCAAGCTCGCCAAGCGCCTCAAAGAGGAACTCGAGTGGGTGCGCTCCAATGCCAAGGGCCGCCAGGTCAAGTCGAAGGCGCGCCTCGCGCGATACGAAGAGATGGCAGCCGAAGCCGAGCGCACGCGCAAATTGGACTTCGACGAGATCCAGATCCCCGCGGGCCCGCGCCTCGGCGGCATCGTCATCGACGCGAAGAAGCTCGAGAAGAGCTTCGGCGACCGTTCGCTGATCAGCAACCTCAGCTTCAACCTGCCCCCGAACGGCATCGTGGGGGTCATCGGCCCCAATGGCGTCGGGAAGACGACTCTCTTCAAGACCATCGTCGGCCTCGAGCCGCTCGACGGGGGAACGCTGAAGATCGGCGAGACGGTCAAGATCAGCTACGTCGATCAGTCGCGCGCGGCCATCGACCCCGAGAAGACTCTCTGGGAAGTGGTGTCCGACGGCCTCGACATCATCACGGTCGGCAAGACCGAGATCCCCTCGCGCGCCTACGTGTCGAAGTTCGGCTTCAAGGGGCCCGACCAGCAGAAGAAGGCCGGTGTGCTCTCCGGTGGTGAGCGCAACCGCCTGAACCTGGCCATGACACTGAAAGAGGGCGGCAACCTGCTGCTTCTCGACGAGCCGACGAACGACCTCGACGTCGAGACCCTCAGCTCGCTCGAGAACGCCCTTCTCGAGTTCCCCGGCTGCGCCGTGGTCATCACCCACGACCGGTGGTTCCTCGACCGCATCGCCACGCACATCCTCGCCTACGAGGGCACCGAGGAGCACCCCGACCAGTGGCACTGGTTCGAGGGCAACTTCGAGGCGTACGAGGCCAACAAGATCGAACGCTTCGGGGCGGATGCCGCGAACCCGGCGCGTTCGACGTACCGCAAGCTCACGCGTGACTGACACCCCTGCAACCCCCGACTCGGGTCCGGCCGGCGCCGGACCCGAGCGGGTGCACGTGCCGATTCCCCTGCGGTGGGGCGATCTCGACGCCCTCGGACACGTCAACAACACCTCGATGCTGAAGCTGCTCGAAGAGGCTCGCCTGCGCGCTTTCTGGCGTGGCGACGACGACGGCATCCCGCTGCCGACCGCGGTGTTCGACATGAGCGTGCTCGAGAGCGGGGGAGAGCGCGCGACGCTCATCGCGCGCCAAGAGATCGAGTACCTCCGCCCCGTTCCTTACAGCCAACGCCCTCTCGACGTGCGCCTGTGGATCGGTGCCATGGGGGGATCGAGCGCCGACATCTGCTTCGAGGTCTTCAGCCCGACGGGTTCTGACGAGCCGGTGCTCTACGCCCGAGCGACCGTCGTCGTCGTCCTCGTCGACACCGCCAGCGGTCGTCCGATCCGCTGGAGCTCCGCCGAGCGAGAGGCGTGGGCGCCGTACATCGGCGACCCGATCGACTACCGTCGACGTTCCGCTCGGGGCTGACGGCGAAGGCGCGATGCGGCCCGACGCTCGTTCGCGTCGTCTGACGAGCGCCGACTTCGGCACCCCTGGCGCCGGTAGCCGGCGTCAGCCGCTTGCGGCCCCGGCCATCGCTCTCGGCATCCGCCGACGGCGTCAGTCGCGCGGCACCCGCACCATGATCTCCTGTGCCACGCTCGCCACGAGCAGACCGTCGCGCGTGTAGATGCGTCCGGTCGACAGGCCGCGGCCGCCGCGCGCGTTGGGCGACTCCTGAACGTACAGGAGCCAGTCGTCGACGCGGCCGGGACGATGCCACCACATCGCGTGGTCGAGGCTGGCGACCTTGAGCCCCGGCGTGCTCCACGCCACACCGTGAGCTCGAAGGATCGTCTCCTGGATGGTGAGGTCGCTGAGGTACGCGAGTGCGGCGCGGTGCACCGCGGGATCGTCGGGCAGGGGGCGACGCGTGCGCATCCACACGGCCTGACGAGGCACGTGCGGGCCCTCGACCGAGGTGTACAGGGGTGAGGGGACGTGCAGTACGTCGGCCGGACGCTCGGAGAACATCCGACGACTCAGCGGGTGCAGACCCTGCGGATCGAACTCCGGGAGGTCTTCGGGGAGCGGGATGCCGTCGGGCATCGGCTCGGCGTGCTCGAGACCCGGGTCGTCGTCTTGGAACGAGGCGATCATCGAGAAGATGGGCACGCCCGCCTGGTAGGCCTGGGTGCGGCGTGTCGAGAACGAGCGGCCGTCGTGGATGCGATCCACCGAGAACGTGATGCCGTCGGCGGGGTCGCCGGGCCGCAAGAAGTAGCCGTGCATCGAGTGCACCGTGCGTTCGGGTGGCAGGGTGCGTGATGCCGCGACGATCGACTGCGCGAGCACCTGGCCGCCGTAGACGCGGCCGAACGGCATGGCCTGCGAGACGCCGGTGAAGATGTCTTCGGTGGTCCGGGCTCCGGCGTCGCGGAGGTCGAGGACCGCGAGCAACGACGCCACGGGATCGACGGCGTCGGTCACGCTGACTCCATTCCGGTACGGCGAGCCCGCACCGCTTGGTAGTTTAGGGCGGGTGTCCGCGCGTCTGTTGTTCCCCGATCCGCAGGCGGCCGCCGACCTGCTCACCTTCGCGTCCCGCGCGATCCGCTTGGGCGACGGGACGGTGCGACTCCGGGCCGAGAACGGCGTGCTCGTCACGACCGCCGCACCCCTCGCGCCCCGCGGCCTCTTCGACACCACGCCCACGGTGCTGGGACTGCGCGTGTCGGCCATCGATCCCGAGCTGGAGTGCGATCTCGTCGTCGACGCCGCGGCTCTGCTGCCGGCTCCCGATGATGCGCAGGCCGTGATCCTTCCCGAGACCGCGACCTCTCCCGCGTGGGCGGGGATCTCGCCGCCGCGCAGCGGATGGGACCAGACGGATGCCATCGACGCGGCGGTTCTGGCATCCCGTGCGCAGTTCGGAGTCGCCGCCGTCGCGGACGCTCTGCCCGCGGACGCGGGCGAGGACGTCGTGCGCGTGATTCGCGCGCAGGTGTGGGGTCAGCCCGATGACGCTCTCGGCGGCCTGCCGCTGGGGACGGCGTTCGCCGCATTCGCGCTGGGGTTCATCGCCGGCGGCGAGACGGCTACGGTGCGGACCAGCGGCGCCTGGACGCGCGTCACACTCGCGCGCGGCCACGTGCTCGTGCGGGGCCCGGTGCGATCCGGACTCACGGCCGTGCGCGCGACAGGCGCCTGACCCAGCAAGCGCATAGGTGGCCGCCATACGATGAGGGAAGCAAGGGGAGTACTCCCGTCGCGATGCATCCGTCATCACGAGGCCACCGCTGGTCTCCGGGTGCATTGGTCCGATTCGGGCGGAGGAGACCTTGACGTCGCAGCCCCGTGCTGCCCGTCGAAGGGTGCCCCTGTGGTGGTCTCGTTCTCCCGTCTGTTCGATCTCGCGTCCAAGGCCGTCGACAAGGCATCGTCGTCGTCGTCATCGCCGCGTCCGCCGGCCGCGGCCGGCGGCAAGGATTGGCGCGACATGGTGCGCTCCGCAGCGGATGCCGTCACGGGTGATCGGCGCACGGGTTCGGCTGCCGCGGTGCCGCCCGCCCCGCCGGCCGGTCACGGTGCCCCGCCCGCGCCGACCGGGCGTTACGCTCCACCCACGGCATCCGGAGGCTCGTCGAGCCTCTCGCCAGACGATCGCGCCGCGATCGCACGCTACGACTACCTGCTGCGCACCGCCGACCCTGACCGGGTCGAGCAGATGCACCGCGAAGCCTTCGAACGGCTGACGCCGGCGCAGCGAGCACACGTGCGGGAGCGGATGGATGCCGATCTTGCGCCCCACGAGCGCCCGCGCTCCGACACCCCCGATGAGCTCGCTCGGACGGCGGCGCGCGCGGAAGCAGCGCGCCCCGGACGCATGTCGACCCTGCTTGCCCGCGCCGGCCGCGGGGGCCTGATCGGAGCCGGTGTCGTCGGTGCCGGGGGGCTCCTCGCGGCCGTCGCGGGCGGCGCCGTCGTGAGCGCCGTCGCCGGTCCCCTGCTCGCGCAGGCCGGTCAGATGGGTGTCGACTTCATGGGGCTCGCCGAGGGCGTCGACCTCGAGGGTCTGGCATCCGGGGTCGATCTCGCAAGCCTTGCCGAGGGCGTCGATGTCGGGGCCGCGGGCGAGTGGGCGGGCGGCGCAGCCGACTGGGCCGGCGGCGCGCAGGATGCCGTGTCGGGTGCAGGCGATCGCATCAGCGGCTTTGGTGACAGCCTGTCGAACTTCGACCTTCCGGGCTTCGGCGACTTCCTCGGTCGCTGACGCGTCCCGGGCGACGTGTGGCGCGGCTGGCTACTCGGCGGCGCGCACGGGCAACCCGGTGTCGGGACGACCGTTCTGCTGCGGACCGATGCCGCGGGGCTCGAAGGTGTTGACCATGGCGTGGGCGGCGCGCTCGAGGTAGTCCCAGAGCGGCGCCTCGAACGCGGGCGGGAGGGCGATCTCGTCGACGGCTGCGCGCATGTGTCGGAGCCATCGGTCGCGCGCATCGGGGTCGACGTGGAAGGGCATGTGCCGCATGCGCAGACGCGGGTGTCCGCGTGTCTCGCCGTAGATGGGGGGACCGCCCCAGTACTGCGCCAGGAACAGCGTCAAGCGCTCTGCGGCGGGGCCCAGGTCTTCTTCGGGGTACATCGGCTTGAGCACCTCGTCGGAGGCCACGCCGCGGTAGAACGCATCGACGAGGCGACGGAAGGTGTCCATCCCCCCGACCTGGTCGTAGAAGCTGACGGGTTCGCTCATCTCGTGCCTTCTTCGTCGGCGCGGACGGCCGGGGGCGTGGGTTTGGGGGTGTCGGCGCCCGGCAGGTCGAGCGTCGTCGTGGGCGCCGCGTCGTGCACTGTCTTCTTCTGCGTCACGGGTGCGGCGTCATCGCCGTCGCCGGCCGGGGCGAGGGGCTTGCTGCGTCGGCGCGGTTTCCAGACCGGGCGTGCGTCGCCCGCCGCGACGGGCGTCTCTTTCGTCTTGGGCGGGTGTGCGCCGCGAACGCTCTGCGCGCCTTCGGCTCCGGTGAGCACGATGGAGTTCAGCTGCGGCAGCGAGATGCCCAGCTCGTCGATCGCGCGCTTGAGGCGGGCGCGCAGTTCGCGAGCGACGTCGTCCTTCGCGCTCGAGCGCGTCTTCATCACCAGACGGATGACGATCGCGTCGCCGCCGATGGATTCGAGGCCCCAGATCTCGGGCTGCTCGATGATGCGCGAGCGCCACTTGTTCTCTTTCGCCATCGTCTTCGCGGCGCTCAGCATCGCTTTCTCGACGACGTCGAGGTCGGCATCCACCGGTACGGCCAGATCGATGATGACGCGCGACCAGCCCTGCGACATGTTTCCGATACGCGTGATCTCGCCGTTGCGGACGTACCAGAGCGTGCCGTTGACGTCGCGCACGTGCGTGATGCGCACGCTGACGAACTCGACGATGCCGGTGGCCAGGCCGAGATCGACCACGTCACCGATGCCGATCTGATCCTCGGCGACGATGAAGATGCCGTTGAGCACGTCTTTGACGATGTTCTGGGCGCCGAAACCGAGCCCGGCGCCGATCGCCGCGGTGAGCAGGGTCAGCGACGCGAGGGCGTCAGGGGCGACGATCCCGGCGATCCACACGAGAGCGACGATCACGAGGATGACGTTGACGATGTTCTGCAGGATTGTGCCGAGCGTGCGGGTGCGCTGCACGAGGCGGACGGCGCTGAGCGGGGAGCGGTCGAGAGCCTGCGTGTCGTCGACGCGGGCCTTGCTCTTGGCACCGTTGACGATGCGGTCGACCACGCGGCGGATGATGACGCGCAGGATCCAGGCGGCGACAGCGATCCCGACGATGATGCCGAGGACCCGCAGAAGAACGCCACCGAAGCCGAGCAACTGGCCACCGATCCAGGTCCAGGTGTCGAGGTCGGCCAGCTGTGCGGGCGAAGTGATGGAGGGAGACGGGCTTGGTTCGGGAATGGTTTCGGCGAGAACGGACATCCCATTCAGACTAACGACGGATGCCTCGGCGCCGGCTGAGCGTCGAGGCATCCGTCTGGTCGGAAGCGTGGGGAGGAGGGGTCAGGCGTCGCGTGTCCGCAGCGCCGCCCACCCGAGCAGAACGGGCACGAGTGCCCATGCGGTCAGCGCGATCGCGGGACCCGCGAGGTCGGTCGCGCCGGGAGTGGTGAGCTGTGCGGCGGCGTTCATCGGCAGGTACTGGGCCGAATCGAGGAGCCACTGCCACCGCTCCCCGGCGAAGGCGAACAGGCTCACCACGACGGGGAGGACGAACAACACCCCGACGGTGGCGGCGATGGCTCCCGCGCCATTACGCACCAGGAAGCCGAAACCGAGCCCGATCAGGCTGAAGGCGATCATCGAGGCGACGCCCAGAGCGAGCGGGATGATCGAACCGGAGGGATCGGACCAGTCCATGCCCGCCGAGACCAAGGGGGCCGTGACGGCACTCGCGAGCAGGTAGGTCAGGGCCGTCGCGACAGCCATGACGGTCGACACGACGACGGCTTTGGCCAGAAGGACCAGGCCACGTCGGGGTTCGGCCGTCAGGGTCGACCGGATCATACCGGTCGAATACTCACCGGTGATGACGATCGCACCGAAGATCCCGGCCACCAGCATCGTGAACTGGATGGGGGCGGTCAGCAGGGTGGCGGGGGCGAATCCGCCGCCGTTGTCATTTGCCGCGAGGGCGAGCAGGAACGAGATCCCCAGCGATAGCACCGCGGTGATTCCCAGCGACCACCACGTCGAGCGCAGGGTCAGGATCTTGATGGTCTCGCTGCGCAACAGGCGAGCGAAAGTAAGGCGGTGGGCGGGTGCGTGCGTGGCGCGGCGGGGTGCCGCAGCGAGCGAGGTCATGCGATCTCCTTGGTCTTGTATTCGACCGAGTCCTCGGTCAGGGCGAGGTAGGCGTCTTCGAGAGAGCCGCTTCGCGGGGTGAGTTCGTAGAGGGGGATGCCGTGTCGAGCGGCGAGGTCGCCGATGGTCTGGGCGGTGACCCCCGTGATCTGGGCGGTGCCCGGCTCGAGCACCGAGACGGTGGCATCCGGGATCTGGAGGGCCGCGACGAGGTCGGACAGGCGGGGGGAGCGCACAACCAGCGCCGTCGAGGTCCACGACCCGACGAGCTCCGACAGGGGAGCGTCGGCGAGCACCCGCCCGCGCCCCAGGACGATGACGTGGTCGGCCGTCTGCGCCATCTCGCTCATGAGGTGACTCGACAGCAGCACGGTCCGCCCCTCCGAGGCGAGGTGACGTACGAAGGTGCGCACCCAGCGGACGCCCTCGGGATCGAGACCGTTCACCGGCTCGTCGAGGATGAGGGTGTGGGGGTCGCCGAGCAGCGCGGACGCGATCCCGAGACGCTGGCCCATGCCGAGCGAGAACTTGCCGGCGCGCTTTCCCGCGACCGATCCGATTCCGGTGAGTTCGATCACCTCGTCGACGCGCGCGCGGCCGATGCCGTGCGTCGCGGCGAGGGCGCGGAGGTGGTCCCGGGCCGAGCGTCCGGTGTGCACGGCCTTGGCATCCAGGAGCACGCCGACCTCGGTGAGGGGGGAACGCAGCCGCTGGTAGTCCTGTCCGCCGACGGTGACGGAACCGGCCGTGGGCCGGTCGAGCCCCACGATCATGCGCATCGTCGTCGACTTGCCCGCGCCGTTGGGGCCGAGGAAGCCGGTCACACGTCCCGGGGCGACGGTGAAGGAGACGCCGTCGACCGCGGTCTTGGCGCCGAATCTCTTGGTGAGGTTTTCTGCAACGATCATGCTTCCACGCTAGGAAGCCGCGCTCGATCGGTCGTCCTCCCCGGGGATGACGTGGACGCACCGCGAGGATGATCCGCAACGACGGATGCCCCCTCCCGAAGGGGAGAGGGCATCCGATCCGGCGGAAGCGTTTACTGCGCGTCGCGCTCCTGCACGGACAGCGCGCGCTCGACGCCGGCGAGGTTCTCGCCCACCAGGCGACGGAGCGCGGGGGCGGCGTCGGCGTTCTGCGTCAGCCACTGACGCGTCGCGTCGCGGAGGGCCTTGTTCGCGAGAGCGGCGGGATAGAGCCCGACGATGAGGTACTGCGCGATCTGGTAGCTGCGCGACTCCCAGATGGGCAGCAGCATGGCGAAGTAGGGCTCGACGAAGTCGGCCAGCGCGTCGACCGTGGCGGGGTGGGTGAAGCCCGCAGCCGTCGCCCGCACGATCGTGTTCGGCGCATCGGCGGAGTCGATGAGCGAATCCCACGCCTTCTGCTTCGCTTCGCGCGACGGCAGGGACGCCAGCGCGGTGGCGGCGAATTCGCCGCCCTTCGCCGTGTTGTCCGCGGCGCGCGCCGCCTCGATGTCGGCCGCGGTCGCCACCCCCGCCGCAGCGAGCGAGATGAGCAGCTGCCACGACAGGTCGGTGTCGACCTCGAGTCCCTCGAGTACCGTGTCGCCGTCGCGCAGCGAGCGCACCGTCTCGGCGTGAGCCGGGGTGGACGCGGCCGACGCGAATGCCGTGACGAACTGCAGCTGGCTGTCGCTCCCGGCCTCCGCGGACTGGGCCAGCTCCCACAGACCGTCGGCGACGCGCTGACGCGCCTCGTCACGGGTGGCGGGGGTGACGTACGCGTTGGCGGCGAGCTGCAATTGGGCGAGGGTCGTGCGCACCGTGGTGGACTCGGTCTCGGAGCCGATGTTGCGCAGCACGAGGTCGAGGTAGTCGGTGGCCGGGGCCTCGGCATCCCGGGTCTGGTCCCAGGCCGCGCCCCACACGAGCGAGCGCGCGAGGGGGTCGGAGATGTGCTTCAGGTGCGCGATCGCCGTGGCGAGCGAGCGCTCATCGAGACGGATCTTGGCGTAGGCGAGGTCGTCGTCGTTGAGCAGGACGAGATCAGGACGACGGATGCCGCGCAGCTCCGCCACCTCGGTGCGGTCGCCGTCGACGTCGAGCTCGATCCGGTGGACGCGCTCCAGGGCGCCCGCGTCGTTCAGCGAGTAGAAGCCGATCCCCAGGCGGTGGGGGCGGATCGTGGGGTAGTCGGACGGCGCCGTCTGCACGATCGCGAAGCGAGAGATGGTGCCGTCGGCTCCCTCCTCGATCAGCGGGGTGAGGGTGTTCACGCCGGCGGTCTCGAGCCACTTCTTGGCCCAGTCGCCCAGGTCGCGCCCGCTCGTGGTCTCGAGCTCGGCGAGCAGATCGCCCACCTCCGTGTTCGACCACTGGTGCTTCTGGAAATAGGCCGCGACTCCCGCGAAGAACTGCTCGATGCCGACCCAGGCGGCGAGCTGCTTGAGCACCGACCCGCCCTTGGCGTAGGTGATGCCGTCGAAGTTGACCTGCACGTCTTCGAGGTCGTTGATCTCGGCGACGACCGGGTGGGTCGAGGGCAACTGGTCCTGGCGGTACGCCCAGGTCTTCTCCATCGCGTTGAAGGTCGTCCAGGCGGCCTCCCACTCGGTGGCCTCGGCGGTGGCGATCGTCGACGCCCATTCGGCGAACGACTCGTTGAGCCACAGGTCGTTCCACCACTTCATGGTGACCAGGTCGCCGAACCACATGTGGGCGAGCTCGTGGAGGATCGTCACCACGCGGCGTTCCTTCACGGCATCCGTCACCTTGCTGCGGAAGACGTAGGTCTCTGTGAAGGTCACCGCACCGGCGTTCTCCATGGCGCCGGCGTTGAACTCCGGCACGAAGAGCTGGTCGTACTTCGCGAACGGGTACGGGAAGCCGAACTTCTCCTCGAAGTACGCGAAGCCCTGGCGGGTCTTCTCGAAGACGTAGTCGGCGTCGAGGTGCTTCCACAGGCTCTTGCGGGCGAAGACTCCGAGGGGGATGACGCGGCCGTCGGCGCTCGTCAACTCGCTGAAGGTCGACTCGTAGGGACCGGCCACGAGGGCGGTGATGTACGAGGAGATGCGCGGCGTCGGCGGGAAGTCCCACCGCGCGACGTCGTCGGAGACGGCGACCGGATCGGGCGTGGGGGAGTTGGAGACGACCTTCCACGCCGCGGGCGCGGTGACCGAGAAGGTGAACGCGGCCTTCAGATCGGGCTGCTCGAACACCGTGTACACACGGCGCGAGTCGGGTACCTCGAACTGCGAGTAGAGGTAGACCTCGCCGTCGACGGGGTCGACGAAGCGGTGCAGGCCCTCGCCGGTGTTGGTGTACTCGCAGTCGGCCTCGACGACGAGCTCGTTCTCGGACCCGAGGCCCTCGAGCGCGATGCGCGAATCGGCGAACACCTCCGCCGGGTCGAGGGGGCGGCCGTTGAGCGTGACGGCGTGCACCGTGCGGGCGATCAGATCGATGAAGGTCGACGACCCCTCGGTGGCGGCGAAGGTGACGACCGTGCGCGAGGAGAAGACCTCGTCACCGCGGGTGAGGTCGAGCTCCACCCGGTACTCGCGGGTGTCGACGATCGCGCGGCGTTCCTGCGCTTCGATGCGGGTGAGGTTCTCTCCTGGCACTGGCGTTCTCCCGGGGATCAGGGTGGATCGTCGCAGACGCGTCGGCACGGGTGGCGACGGACGCCGTCGGCGACGACGACAACCACATAAGCCTAGTGTCGAGATACCCCCCGTCCGGGCTGTGCAGGCAAGTGGGAGGATGTCTGCGTGAGCACGACCGACACGGACAGCACCCCCGAAACCGTCCTCTACGCCTCTCCCGCCGCGTCCTCCGGACCCAAATGGGTCGAGACGCCCGTGGCCTACGACGGCATCCTCCTCGCCGGGTTCGGCGGACCGGAGGGGCAGGACGACGTCATCCCGTTCCTGCGCAACGTCACGCGCGGACGCGGCATCCCCGACGAGCGCCTCGAGGAGGTGGCCCACCACTACCGGCACTTCGGCGGCGTGAGCCCCATCAACCAGCACAACCGCGAGCTGAAGGCGGCGCTCGAGGCCGAGATCGCGGCGCGCGGCCTGGGTCTGCCGGTCTACTGGGGCAACCGCAACTGGGAGCCCTACCTCGAAGAGGCGGTGACAGAGGCGGCCGAGGCCGGCGACACCACGCTGCTGGCGATCGCGACGAGCGCGTACAGCTCGTTCTCGAGCTGCCGTCAGTACCGCGAAGACTATGCGCGTGTCCTGGAGGCGACGGGGCTCGGCGAGACGGTGACCATCGACAAGGTGCGCCAGTTCTTCGACCACCCCGGTTTCGTGACGACGTTCGTGCGCGGGGTGACGGATGCCGTGTCGGCCTACGTCGCGGAGGGCATCGCGCCCGAGAAGATCCGTGTGCTCTTCTCCACCCACTCCATCCCGTCGGCGGACGCCGAGCGCTCCGGACCTCGCGACGTCGATTTCGGCGAGGGCGGTGCGTACGCCGCCCAGCACAAGGCCGTCGCGGCGTTCGTCATGGCCGAGGTCGCGGCCGCCGTCGCCGACGTGGAGTGGGAGCTGGTCTACCAGTCGCGCTCCGGCCCGCCCACGCAGCCCTGGCTCGAACCCGACGTCAACGACGTGATCGCCGAGCTCCCCGGCCGCGGTGCGGAGGCGGTGGTGATCGTGCCCCTCGGCTTCGTCAGCGACCACATGGAGGTGCTGTGGGACCTCGACACCGAGGCGATGGAGGCGGCCGAGGAGGCCGGCATCAAGGCGGTGCGCACCCCGACGCCCGGCATCGACCCCGCCTATGTCTCTGGGCTCATCGACCTGGTGGAGGAGCGGCTCGCGGGCACGCCGAAGGCCGAACGCCCGCACCTGACAGACCTCGGACCCTGGTACGACGTCTGCCGACCCGGCTGCTGCGAGAACATCCGCGCGGGCTTCAAGCCGGTGGCCGCGGGTCTTCGTCCCTGAGATCATCGACGCCGCCCGTTCCCTCGAAGGGGGCGGGCGGCGTCGGCGTATCCGCGCCGCGGTGTCGGTGATCCTCAATAGGATTCCCTCATGCGCATCCACATCGGCACCGATCACGCCGGTCTCGAGTTCTCCACCCAGATCCAGCACCACCTCGCCTCGCAGGGGCACGAGGTGATCGACCACGGGCCCGTCGAGTACGACCCGCTCGACGACTACCCCGCCTTCTGCATCCGGGCAGCTCAAGCGGTCGTCCGTGACCAGGCGGAGGGCGTCGACGCCCTCGGCGTGGTGTTCGGCGGATCGGGCAACGGCGAGCAGATCGCTGCCAACAAGGTGCTCGGCGTACGCGCCGCGCTCGTGTGGAACATCTCGACCGCCGAGCTCGCCCGCGAACACAACGACGCCAACGTGATCTCGATCGGCGCGCGCCAGCACTCCTTCGAAGAGGCCAGCTCGTTCATCGATCGCTTCATCGCGACCCCGTTCTCGGGTGAAGAGCGTCACGCGCGCCGCATCGGGCAGCTCGCCGCGTTCGAGCAGGACGGGGTGCTCCTGCCCGATCCGCGCGCGGGCGCCTCCGAGAGCACCATGACCGACGCCAGCGACTCGTTCGACCCCGAGGCAGGCTGATGCCCGAAGGGCATTCCGTCCACCGCATCGCCCGGCAGTTCGAGCGCAACATCGTGGGCCGCACGGTCGCGGCATCCAGTCCCCAGGGCCGTTTCGTCGAGGGCGCCGAGGTCATCGACGGGCGCGAGGCGCTCGAGGTGCAAGCCGTCGCCAAGCAGATGTTCCTGCGGTTCGACGGAGACGTCTGGCTGCGTGTTCACCTGGGGATGTACGGCGCCTGGGATTTCTCGGGCGACGTGTCGGTCGATGCGACCATCGCGTCGTCCAACGGACGCATGGGGCAGACGAACCAGCGCGGCACGGTGATCGACGACGCCATAATGGATGCCGCCGGCGAGAACTCCCTCAGTTCGATCGGCGCCCCGCGACGCGCCCGCGTGCGCATGTCTGAGCAGACCACCGGGCTCGACGAGCAGACGGAATGGCCGCCGCCGGTCGTGGGCGCGGTGCGCCTGCGTCTTCTCACCGAGACGACCTGCGCCGATCTGCGGGGTCCGACGGCGTGCGTCCTGCAGACACCCGACGAGATCGCCGCGGTCATCGCCAAGCTCGGCCCCGATCCCCTCGTCGACGATGTCGCCGAGGGGGAGGAGCGCTTCACCGCCACGGTGAGGAAGAAGCCGACGGCGATCGGACTGCTGCTGATGGACCAGGCGGTGGTGAGCGGGATCGGCAACGTCTACCGCGCCGAGCTGCTGTTCCGTGCGCGGCAGAACCCCCACACCCCCGGCCGTGAGGTGCCGGAAGAGGTCGTGCGCGGTATCTGGCGCGACTGGGCGCGACTGCTGCCCATCGGCGTCGAGACCGGTCAGATGATGACCATGGACGACCTCGACCCCGCGGCCTACCGCCGCGCCATGGCCCACCGCGACGACCGGCACTGGGTGTACCACCGCGCGGGCCTGCCCTGCCGTGTCTGCGGCACCACTGTGCTGATGGAGGACGCGGCGGGGCGCAAGCTCTACTGGTGCCCGAGGTGCCAGGCGTGAGGCGACGGGCGGTCTTCCGCGCGGGCGGCTGAGCTCGTCGGCGCCACCGGCGTTCTAGGCTGAACCGGTGCGTCAGAACCCCAGCTTCGCGATGACCGACGTCGGTGAGATCCGACGCCTGATCGACCGCCACCCGTGGGTCACACTCGTCAGTCAGACCGACGACGGCCTCGTCGCCTCGCACTACGCCGTCATGCTCGACGACGAACGTGACGACCTCACCATCGTCGGTCACGTCGGCAAACCCGACGACCTCATCCTCGGGCTCGGCGATCGCGAACTGCTCGTGGTCGTACAGGGCCCCCACGGCTACATCACCCCCCGCTGGTACGGCGACGTCCCGGCCGTGCCGACGTGGAACTTCGTGTCGGCGCACCTGTCCGGCATCCCGGAACTGCTCACGCCGCAGGAGAACCTGCGCGTGCTCGAACGTCTGGTGGCCCGTTTCGAGGGCGACGACGCCGACGCGCGCGGCCTCTACGCACTGCCCAACGACGCCGCGTTCGTGGAGCGGCTGGAGCGTGGGACGGTCGGCTTCCGCCTCACGCCCACGCGGGTCACCGCCAAGCGCAAGCTCAGCCAGAACAAGAGCGCCGAGGTGGTCGAGACGGTGATCCAGGGCGTGTCCGCACAGAACCCCGAGCTCTCGGCCGAGATGCGTCGGGCCGCCGACGCGCGGGTGCGCCCGTGATCGGCGAGAGCGCGGGGTTCCTCCGCGCGGTGCGGGTCGCGGGTCCCGGTCGCGAGTTCCTCCCCACCGATGAACCGGTCGACATCGTCATCGCGGGCGGGCGCATCGCCGACATCGCGCCCACCGGCAATCTGCGTCCGACCGGTCTCGTGATCGACGGCGAGGGCGGCTGGTTGCTTCCAGGGCTCTGGGACCACCACGTCCACGCGCTCCAGTGGGCGCTCGTCGCTGATCGCGTCCCCCTCGCCGGAGTCTCGTCGGCGCGCGAGGCGGCCGCCGTCATGGGCGCGGCGGCGCTGAGCGAGGGATGCCGCGTCGGCGTCGGATTCCGCGACGGCCTGTGGTCCGACGCGCCGAGCCTGCAGATGCTGGATGCCACCACCGGCGTCTTTCCGACCTATCTCATCAACGCCGACGTGCACAGTGTCTGGCTCAACTCGGCGGCCTTCCGGCGCGAGGGCTTCGCGCCCGTGGCATCCGGGATGCTGCGCGAGGAGGACGCCTTCGAGATCTCGCGTCGCCTGAACGCCGTCCACCCCGAGGTCGCCGACCGGGCCGTGGAGCGCATGGCGCGGGCAGCCGCCGCCCGCGGAATCGTGGGCATGGTCGATCTCGACATGACGTGGAACGACGGCCCGTGGCAGCGGCGCGCGGCGCGCGGTTTCGACACGGTGCGCGTGACGTACGGCACATACCCGCAGCACCTGGATCGGGCGATCACCGAGGGCCTTCGCACGGGAGACCCCGTGCGCGGCGCCGTCGACGACCTGATCCGTGTCGGACCGTTCAAGGCCATCACCGATGGATCGCTCGGGACACGCACCGCCGCGTGCGCGCACCACTACCCGGGCGACGTCGACAACCACGGCCTGCTGACCGTGGCACCCGACGAGCTCGTCGAGATGATGACGCGGGCGACGGCGGCGGGTCTGGAGTGCGCCATCCACGCGATCGGCGACGTCGCCAACAGTCACGCCCTCGACGCGTACGCACGAAGCGGTGCCGTCGGCACCATCGAGCACGCGCAGCTCGTCGCCCACGCCGACATCCCGCGCTTCGCTCGGCTGGGGGTGGCGGCGAGTGTTCAGCCCGAGCATGCGCTGGACGACCGCGACATGACGGATGCCGTTTGGGCGGAGCAGTCCGCGCAGCCGTACCCGCTGCGGGCCCTGGTCGACAGCGGCGCGAACGTGCGCTTCGGGTCCGACGCCCCGGTGGCGCCGCTCGATCCGTGGGGGGCGATGGCGTCGGCGGTGTTCCGCACGCGCGACGGGCGCGACGCCTGGCAGCCGCACCAGAGAGTCGACATCGGCGCGGCGATCGCGGCATCCACCGTCGGCGGATCGACGGCGCCGGCCGAGATCTCACCCGGCGCGGCGGCGGATCTCGTCATCGTCGGAGCAGACCCCCTCACGGCCGACGAGCGGAGCCTGCGGACGATGCCGGTGCGCACGACGCTGATCGCCGGTCGGGTCACGCACGGCTGAGCCCCGCGCGTGAGGGGTCGATGAACGTCGCCCGGCATTCACTCGGCGACACGTGCTGACCCCTCACGCGATCGTCTACGAGAACGACGAAGGGGGCGGCGCCGAAGCACCGCCCCCTCAGAACACACGTCTTACGCGGCGAGGTGCGCGAACAGGAACCAGCGGTCCTTGTCGAGGCCGCGCTTGATCTCGATGGCGACGTCCTGGCTCGACATGTCGACCTCGTTGAGGCCCTCGATGGCGGCCTCGAGGTCGACGAGCACGGCGTCGATGTCGGCGATGACGGCGCGGATGACGACGTCGGACTGTGCGAAGCCGGCGGGCACCTCGGTGGCCTTGGCCTTGGCGGCGACGGTCGACAGACGGGCGTCGATCGGCAGGCCCAGGGCGACGATGCGCTCAGCGGCGAGGTCGGCCCAGTCCTGCGCGTGGGCGACAACCGTGTCGAGCAGCTCGTGCACGCCGATGAAGTTGGCGCCGCGCACGTGCCAGTGTGCCTGCTTGCCGTTGACGACGAGCGCCTCCAGGCCGATCACGACGGGGGAGAGGAACTGGGCGGTGCCGGCTGCCATGGTCGGATCGACGGTGGTGGCGGCGGGGGTATGAACGATGCTCATTTTTGCTCCTTAGGCGACGTTCGAAGTCTCGATGGATAGAACGCTACTCACTCCAGAGCATTCCGCAAGGAAGATGAGGCTCGGCTAAATGCCTGGTTAATAGGCAATCCTCACCTATCCTCCGGCGGTGTCGAAGGGGACGGATAGGGTCATGCGCATGACGATCGCCCCGGATGCCACTGTGCTCACCCTTCCCGATGCCGTGCCCGTCATCGGCGACACCGCGTTCGTGGCATCCGGTGCCCGGATCGTGGGAGAAGTGCATCTCGGCGAGGGCGCCAGCGTCTGGTACAACGCCGTGCTCCGCGGTGACAGCGCGTCGATCACGGTCGGTGCGCGCAGCAACCTGCAGGACAACGTCTCGGTGCACGTCGATGCCGGGCGGCCCGTGGTCATCGGGGCCGACGTGTCGGTGGGGCACAACGCCGTCGTCCACGGATGCACGATCGGCGACGGCTCGCTGATCGGCATGGGCAGCGTCGTCCTCTCCGGCGCCGAGATCGGACCCGGATGCCTCGTGGCCGGGGGAGCGGTCGTGCTCGAGGGCACGGTGGTGCCGGCGGGCTCACTCGTCGCCGGGGTGCCCGCCAAGGTGCGGCGGGCGCTGAGCGACGAGGAGCGGGCGAAGATCCTGCGGAACGCGCAGATCTACGTCGCACACAGCGATCGGCACCGTTCGGCGCTGCCCGTCGGCGAACCGCCGGTACACGGCGAGTGAAGCCCCTTGCGGGACGCGGGTCGGTCCGTAGGCTCGCGCCATGCACATCACGTCACTGCAACCCGGTGAGGTCTTCGTCTTCGGATCGAACGCATCCGGCGCGCACGGCGGGGGAGCGGCGCGCTTCGCCCTCGACCGCTTCGGCGCCGTCTGGGGTCAGAGCGAAGGACTGCAGGGCCAGTCGTACGGCATCGACACGATGTCAGGGCTGACGGTATTTGAGGAGCAGGCGCGACGGTTCGTCGCCTTCGCGGCCGCGCATCCTGACCTGCGGTTCCTCGTCACCGAGGTGGGGTGCGGGATCGCCGGGTACCGCCCGAATCAGGTCGCGGGCTTCTTCGCGGATGCCGGGGAGAACGTCGTCCTGCCGGAGTCTTTCCGTGCAGTGACGGACGCGACATGACAGTCGGGATGTGGAGGGGCTGACGAGAATCGAACTCGCATCATCTGTTTGGAAGACAGAGGCTTTACCACTAAGCTACAGCCCCGAATTTCGGCATCCTGAACAGGACGCCGAACTCGAACTCGACCACTCTACGACACCCGCGCGGGTGGTGCGAACGCGACCCACGGGCGTCTCCGCCGGTTCCTGTCTGGCGGGACCTGCGCGCTCAGGCCGATCGACTAGACTTTCAGCGGTCGTTTCGTCGGCGCGTGCCGCGCGCCGCCCCGGGGCGTAGCTCAGCTTGGTAGAGCGCCCGCTTTGGGAGCGGGAGGCCGCAGGTTCAAATCCTGTCGCCCCGACGTCACGGCCCCACAGACCACAGGCCTAGCCGGCCCCCGCGTGCGCGCGGGCCACACGAGGAGAACGAACCGCATGGTCAACAGCACCGTCGAGAAGCTCAGCCCCACCCGGGTCAAGCTCCACATCACGGTCTCGCCCGACGAGCTCAAGCCGAGCATCGCGCACGCCTACGAGCACATCGCCAAAGATGTGCAGATCCCCGGCTTCCGCAAGGGCAAGGTGCCCGCGCCCATCATCGACCAGCGCATGGGCCGCGGCGCGGTCATCGAGCACGCCGTCAACGAAGGGCTCGACGGGTTCTACCGCGCGGCCGTCGAGGCGAACGACCTGCGCGTGATCGGTCGCCCCAACGCCGAGATCATCGAACTGCCCGAGCTGAAAGACTTCTCGGGCGACCTGATCGTCGACGTCGAGGTCGATGTGCGCCCCGAGTTCGACCTGCCCGCCTACGACACCATCACGGTGACCGTCGACGCCGCCGAGGTCGACGAGGCCGGCATCGACGCCGAGCTCGACAAGCTGCGCGCCCGTTTCGGCACGCTCGTCACCGTCGACCGTCCCGCGACGACCGGTGACTTCGTCGAGCTCGACCTCGTCGCCACCATCGACGGTGCCGAGATCGACCGCGCCGAGGGCGTGTCGTACGAGATCGGTTCCGGCGAGCTGCTCGAGGGCATCGACGAGGCCATCGAGTCGCTCACCGCCGACGAAGAAACCACGTTCCGCTCGAAGCTCGTCGGCGGCGACCACGCCGGTGAAGAGGCCGAGGTGGCCGTGACCATCAAGGCCGTCAAGGAGCGCGAGCTCCCTGACGCTGACGACGACTTCGCCCAGATGGCATCCGAGTTCGACACGATCGCCGAACTCCGCGAGTCGCTCAACGAGCGTGTCTCGCAGCAGTCGGTGTTCACGCAGGGCGCCGCTGCGCGCGACAAGTTCATCGAAGCCCTCCTCGAGGCCGTCGAGATCCCCGTGCCGCCGGCGCTCATCGAGGACGAGGTCCACAACCACCTCGAGGGCGAGAACCGCCTCGAGGACGACGAGCACCGCGCCGAGGTGACCGAGGCGAGCGAGAAGCAGTTCCGCACGCAGATGGTCCTCGACAAGATCGCCGAAGACGCCAACGTCCAGGTGTCGCAGGACGAGCTGACCCAGTACCTCATCCAGTCGGCCGCGCAGTACAACATGGCGCCGCAGGACTTCGTCAACGCGCTGCAGCAGGGCAACCAGCTGCCCGCGCTCGTCGGAGAGGTTGCGCGCAACAAGGCCCTGGCCATCGCGCTCGGCAAGGTCACGGTCGTCGACACCGACGGCAAGCCCGTCGATCTGACCGGCTTCGTCGCCGTCGAGGGTGAAGAGCCCACCGACGGCGAGGACGAGGTGGTCGAAGAGGCGCAGGAGATCGCTGACGCCGCGGCCGACGCCGACGCCGTCGTCGAGGCAGAAGAGGCGCCCGCCGAAGAGTCGCCCGCCGAGGAGGCCCCCGCGAAAGCCCCCGCCAAGAAGCGCGCCCCCGCCAAGAAGAAGGCCGCCGACAAGGCCGCTGACAGCGAGTAAGTCACGACGAAGGGGGCGGATGCCGTGGCATCCGCCCCCTTTTTCGTCCCTCCCCTCTGCTCAGTGTCCAGGACACGCCGCGGTCCAGCCACCCGAACGGCGATTCCTGGACACTCAACAGGGGGTTTGGGGACGGGGCGTGCGAGCGAGTCGGGGGTGGCCCCGGATGCTGTTGAGTGTCCAGGACACGCCGCGCGGGGCCCGGTGATGCGGCGTGTTGTGGACAATCAACAGGACAGCACGACCCCAGGAGATCGGAGAGACGTCATGGACGACTGGCAGAGCCGAGTGGATGCCGTGTGGGCCGACGAAACGCTCGACCCCACTGACGTGATCACCCGCATCGACGAGCTCGCTACGGAGCGTCCCCAGGACGACGCGGTGGCGCTGTTCGAGCGGGCCGGGGCCCGCGATTCGGCCGGGCGAGAGCGGGAGGCGGAGGGACTGTACCGCAGGGCGCTCCAGATCGGTCTCGACGACGAGCGTCGTACTCGTGCGACCATCCAACTCGCCAGCACGATCCGCAACCTCGGTGAGACGGCGGAAGCGCTGGCCCTGCTACGGGCGGAGTACGAGCGCGAGCCGCGCGGCGACCTGCACGACGCGGCGGCCGCCTTCTACGCGCTCGCGCTGGTGTCGAACGGGGAGCCCGGGAGGGCGGCATCCATCGCTCTGCAGGCGCTCGCCCCGCACCTACCGCGCTATACCCGGTCGGTGACCGGATACGCGCGTGAAATCGCCGAAGAACCGCTCTGATCCGCCCGCGGCGAACACGGCATCCCGCCCCGGAACGCGCCGGTAGATTCGTTGAAGATCACCGGAAGAGGAGCACACATGCCCGAACCCCTTATGGCAACGAGCGTCTTCGACAGGCTGCTGAAGGACCGCATCATCTGGCTCGGTTCCGAGGTGCGCGACGATAACGCCAACGAGATCTGCGCCAAGATCCTGCTGCTCGCAGCAGAAGACCCGCAGAAGGACATCTACCTCTACATCAACTCGCCTGGCGGCTCGATCACAGCCGGCATGGCGATCTACGACACGATGCAGTTCGTGCCGAACGACATCGTCACCGTCGGCATCGGCATGGCGGCGTCGATGGGCCAGCTGCTGCTGACCAGCGGCACCAAGGGCAAGCGCTACATCACGCCCAACGCCCGCGTGCTGCTGCACCAGCCGCACGGTGGCTTCGGCGGAACGTCGAGCGACATCCAGACGCAGGCGCAGCTCATCCTCGACATGAAGCGTCGCCTCGCCGAGATCACTGCGGCGCAGACGGGCAAGAGCGTCGAGCAGATCAACGAGGACGGCGACCGGGACCGTTGGTTCACGGCGCAGGAGGCCCTCGAGTACGGCTTCGTCGACCACATGCGCGAGCACGCCACCGACGTCACCGGCGGCGGCGGAACCGCTGCGGTCTGAGGCGAGAGGAAAAGGACACCGACATGAACATCCCCACCTTCGGCGGCGCCGCGGCGCACATGCCCTCGAGCCGCTACGTCCTCCCTCAGTTCGAGGAGCGCACGGCCTACGGCTACAAGCGCCAGGACCCCTACAACAAACTGTTCGAGGACCGCGTCATCTTCCTGGGCGTCCAGGTCGACGACGCCTCGGCCGACGATGTCATGGCCCAGCTGCTCGTGCTCGAGTCGCAGGACCCCGACCGCGACATCATCATGTATATCAACTCGCCCGGTGGCTCGTTCACGGCCATGACGGCGATCTACGACACGATGCAGTACGTCTCGCCGCAGATCCAGACCGTCGTGCTCGGCCAGGCGGCCTCGGCTGCCTCGGTGCTGCTCGCCGCCGGCGCCCCCGGCAAGCGTCTCGCCCTGCCGAACGCCCGCATCCTGATCCACCAGCCCGCGATGGGCGAGGCGGGCCACGGGCAGGCGTCCGACATCGAGATCCAGGCGCAGGAGATCCTCCGCATGCGCACCTGGCTCGAAGCCACGATGGCGCACCACACCGGTCAGGACGTCGCGAAGATCAACAAGGACATCGACCGCGACAAGATCCTCTCCGCTCACGAGGCGATGGAGTACGGCATCGTCGACCAGGTGCTGACCACGCGCAAGCGTGTGCCCGCGGCTCTCACCGCCTGAGGCACTCACCTCACGAAGCCCCGCAGACCTCGTTCGGTCTGCGGGGCTTCGCCGTGTTCGGCCGGCCCGCCATCCGTCGAACTCCGGGCGCGCGGTTCGCATCGACGCTGCATCACGGTGGCAGGCTGCAGCCGAGGTGTCAGGGACACGCCGTCTCGACGCACGCTGCGTCGCCGCTGACGGGTAGACCGCGGGCCTCAGCGGATGCCGCGCGTCCGCCCTGGGCGATCATGACACCGCCGCGGTCGTAAATGCCCTTGGTTCGTGCGGGCACGGGTTAGGCTCGACTACACACCGGCGGGGGCCGGGTGACGGGAGGAACCGGCATGGCACGCATCGGTGAGAGCGCCGACTTGTTCAAGTGTTCCTTCTGTGGCAAGAGCCAGAAGCAGGTTCAGCAGCTCATCGCCGGTCCCGGCGTGTACATCTGCGACGAGTGCGTCGAGCTGTGCAACGAGATCATCGAAGAGCGCATGGCCGAATCGTCGGCCGGTGACGTCGCCGAGTTCGATCTTCCCAAGCCCCGCGAGATCTTCTCCTTCCTCGAGGAGTACGTCGTCGGTCAGGATGCCGCGAAGCGTGCCCTCGCCGTCGCCGTCTACAACCACTACAAGCGCATCCGCGCGCACGGCACGCTGCAGCCCGCTGAGGCCCGCGCCGAAGAGATCGACATCGCCAAGAGCAACATCCTGCTGCTCGGTCCCACGGGATGTGGAAAGACGTACCTCGCACAGACGCTCGCGAAGCGTCTCAACGTGCCCTTCGCGGTGGCGGATGCCACGGCCCTCACCGAGGCCGGCTACGTCGGTGAAGACGTCGAGAACATCCTGCTCAAGCTCCTGCAGGCCGCCGACTTCGACGTGAAGCGCGCCGAGACCGGCATCATCTACATCGACGAGGTCGACAAGATCGCCCGCAAAGCGGAAAACCCTTCGATCACGCGCGACGTCTCCGGTGAGGGCGTTCAGCAGGCGCTGCTGAAGATCCTCGAGGGCACCGTCGCCTCCGTCCCGCCGCAGGGTGGACGCAAGCACCCGCACCAGGAGTTCATCCAGATCGACACGACTAACGTGTTGTTCATCGTCGCCGGCGCTTTCGCGGGTCTCGAGGAGATCATCTCCGCGCGTGTCGGTAAGCACGGCGTCGGTTTCGGTGCCCCGCTGCACCGCAAGGAAGACGCGCCCGACCTCTTCAGCGAGGCGCTGCCCGAAGACCTCCACAAGTTCGGCCTGATCCCCGAGTTCATCGGTCGTCTGCCCGTCGTTGCATCCGTGTCTCCGCTCGACCAGGACGCGCTGATGGAGATCCTCACGGCGCCTCGGAACGCGTTGGTCAAGCAGTACCAGCGCATGTTCGAGATCGACGGGGTGCAGCTCGAGTTCGATGAAGACGCCTTGCGTGCCATCGCCGACCTCGCCGTGCTGCGCAAGACGGGCGCCCGCGGGCTTCGCGCCATTCTCGAAGACGTGCTCGGGCCGATCATGTTCGACGTGCCCTCGGCCGACGACATCGCGAAGGTCGTCATCACGCGCGCTTCCGTCGAAGACGGCGCGCAGCCGACCATCGTGCTCGCGCAGAAGCGCCGCAGCGCCTGAGCCACCCGCGCACCGGGGACGGTAGCGCCTGAGCCACCCGCGCACCGGGGACGGTAGCGCCTGAGCCACCCGCGCACCGGGGACGGTAGCGCCTGAGCCGCACGACGCCGACGGCCATCGCGGCTGCGCGCGCCGGGCCTCATCCGTGCCTGCGCAGAAACGCCACGGCGCGCGAGCACGCCCCGCACACAAGCGCACGCACCGACGACACCCGTTCCGGTCCGGTGCGGGGGCGCTATGGGCGCCCCCGCACCCGGTGTCACCCCGTGAGGCCGCGTCGCTCCAGGAGCGGGCGAATGTCGGCATCCCGTCCACGGAAGTCGCGGTAGGCCGCGAGCGGGTCGCCGGCGCCACCGACGCCCAACACCTTCTGACGGAAGCGCTCACCGTTCGCGCGGGCCAGACCGCCGTTCTCGCGGAACCATCCGACGGTGTCGGCGTCGAGAACCTCGCTCCAGATGTAGGAGTAGTACCCGGCGCTGTACCCGCCCGAGAACACGTGCGCGAAGTACGTCGAGGCGTACCGGGTCGGCACGACGGGGTTGTCGAGGCCGATGTCGGCCAGGGCGGCGGCCTCGAACTCGGCGACGTCGATCTCGGCCGACGCCTCGTCGACGGACAGGCCGTGCCACGCCTGATCGATCCAGGATGCCGCGAGGTACTCGCTCGTCGCGAAGCCCTGGTTGAACGCCTCCGAGGCATGCAGGCGATCGACGACGTCGGACGGGAGCGGTTCGCCGGTGTCGATGTGACGGGCGTAGTTCGTGAGGATCTCGGGCCAGAGGATCCACATCTCATTCACCTGGCTCGGGAACTCGACGAAATCGCGGTAGACCGCGGTGCCGGCGAAGTGCGGGTACGTCACCGTGGCGAACAGGCCGTGCAGGGCGTGACCGAACTCGTGGAACAGCGTCGTGACCTCATCCAACGTCAGAAGGGTCGGCGTGCCCGGGGCCGGCTTGTTGACGTTGAGATTGTTGACGACGACGGGGGCGGTGCCGCGCAGCGTGGACTGCGTCACGATCGAGTTCATCCACGCGCCGCCCCGCTTGCTGTCGCGGGTGTAGAGGTCGAGCAGGAACAGCCCGAGCTCGCCACCGTCGGCGTTGCGCACCTCGAACACGCGCACCTCGGGGTGGTAGCCCTGCAGGTCGTGACGTTCGGCGATGGTCACGCCGTACAGCTGTTCGGCGGCGAAGAAGACGCCGTCGCGCAGGACGCGCTCCGCTTCGAACCAGGGGCGCAGCGCCGCGCGATCGAGGTCGTACCGCTCGGCGCGCACTTTCTCGGTGTAGAGGGCCCAGTCGGCGGCCTCGATCTGGATGCCGTCCGCATCGGCGATCTTCTGGAGGGCGTCCTGCTCGGAACGCGCGTTGGCGGCGGCGGGCACAGCGAGTCGGCGGAGCAGGTCGCGGGCGGCATCCGGAGAACCCGCCGTCTGGTCCGCGAGGACGGCGGCCGCGTGCGAGGGGTATCCGAGCAGGGCGGCGCGCTCCGCGCGCACGCGCACGATCTCGCGAAGGACGTCGCGGTTGTCGTGGGCGTTGCCGCGCGCGGCGCGTGAGCGGGACGCCTCGAGCAGACGTCGACGGCTCTCGCGGTTGGTCAGTGACGCGAGGTAGGGGTGACCGGTGTACAAGGTCAGGGTGACGACGTACCGCCCGTCCAGGCCTCGACTGGTCGCCGCCTGCGCCGCGGCCGACAGCTCGCCCGCGCCCAGGCCGTCGAGCTCGGCCGCGTCGTCGAACACGACGGCCAGGTCGTTGGTGTCGGCGAGCAGGTTCTTCTCGAACGTCGTGGTGAGGACCGAGAGACGCTGGTTGAGGTCGGTCAGGCGCGCCTTCTGCGTGTCGTCGAGCCCCGCGCCGGCCAGCGACATCTCGCGGTGACGGCGTTCCACGAGGTAGCGGCTCTCGGCATCGAGATCGAGTCGGTCGAGATGGGCGTGCACCTCCGCGATGCGCGCGAACAGGGTGGCGTCCAGCTGGATCGCGTCGCTGTGCGCGGCCATGAGGGGGGCCAGCTCCTCCTCGATCGCCTGGATCTCGGCGGTGCCGTCGGCAGACGTGACGGTGTAGAAGGTCCGCGCCACACGATCGAGAAGAACGCCGCTGCGCTCCAGAGCGAGAAGGGTGTTCTCGAACGTGGGCTCATCCGTCTGCGCGGTGATGGCGTCGATCTCGGCGCGATGGGCGGCGAACGCCTCGTGGAAGGCGGGCAGGTAGTGCTCGGGCCGGATGCTTCCGTACGGGGGGAGGTCGTAGGGGAGAGCGGGCGGTGCGAGGAGGGGATTGGTCACGGCATCCGTCATCGTCCCAGCCTACGAGCACGAGCGACGGATCCGGGGGGAGGACTTCCGATGGGCGGAGGATCCTGGGAGCGTGCGCCGTACTCCGCCGCCGGAAACTCCTCCACTCCCGGACGTCGGTCCCGCCGTGCGCGCAGGTGCGAACGGCGAGGCGAGCCTCCGAGCGGAGGACTTCCGGCCGGGGGAGGATCCCGGGCGCGTGCGACGTCCTCCGTCCCCCGAATCTCCTCCGCTCCCGGGCACGACGGGTCGCAAGCGCCACACGACGAAGCCCGCCGACGCCCCAGAGGGCGCAGCGGGCTTCGTGGCGAACGGACGGCTCAGGCGAACTCGTCATCGTCGTCGTAGCGCACGACGATGTCGCCCGCGGCATCCTGGGACACGATGACCCCGGTGTCGAGCTCGGCGACGGGGCGCCCCTCGAGGAACGTCAACGTCCACCGCGGGGCGGGCGCGCTGAGCCCGTCGGGATTCAGCGCCTCTTCGACCGCGGCGATCTGCGCGTGCAACGCCTCGGGGACGGCCTTCGGCGGCTGCTCACGGGCGGTCCAACGGGTTCCGAGCTGCATCAGTCCTCCTGGGGTGCGAACACGATGTCGGTGACGGTGGTGGTGTCGCCCTCGGCGAAGGCGATCGTCTCGATGCGCCCTACGGCGCGCAGGTCGCCCTCAGCGAGGCGCAGCGCCTCGACGTGGGGGCTGGCAACCGTGAGCGATGTCACGGCCGTCTTCTGCGAGGCTTTCGCCTCGGTCTTGGCGCGACGGATGCCGATGAGCGCGGCGCTGACGGCGGTGAGCACGGCGGGGTCGCCGTCGATGCCGAGCGGCTCCGGCCACGCGGCGGTGTGCACCGAACCCTCTTCGAACCACGACCAGGTCTCTTCAGCGGCGAACGACAGCACGGGGGCGAACAGGCGCACCAGCGTCGAGAGGGCCGTGCGCAGCGCGAGAGCGGCCGAGGCCTGACCCACGTCGGACCGGTCGTACGCGCGCTCCTTCACCAGCTCGAGGTAGTCGTCGCAGAACGTCCAGAAGAACGACTCGGTGATCTCCAGCGCCCGCGCGTGGTCGTACGCCTCGAAGGCGGCGGTGGCGTCTCGAATCACGGCGTCCAGGGTCGCGAGCATCGACGCGTCGAGGTCGTGCGTGACCTCGGCGCCCTCGGGCACGGGGAAGGACAGTACGAACTTCGCCGCGTTCAGCAGCTTGATCGACAGGCGCCGACCGATCTTCACCTGAGTCGGGTTCTGCGGGTCGAAGGCGGCATCGGTGCCCAGGCGGCTCGACGCCGACCAGTAGCGCACGGCGTCGGAGCCGTGCTGCTTCAGGATGTCGGCGGGAGTGACGACGTTGCCCTTCGACTTCGACATCTTCTTGCGGTCGGGATCGACGATGAAGCCCGAGATCGCGGCATCCGTCCACGGCGCGCGGTCGTCTTCGAGGGTGCTGCGCAGCATCGTCGAGAACAGCCACGTGCGGATGATGTCCTGGCCCTGCGGGCGCAGGTCGAACGGCGCCACGAGGTTCCACAGCTCCTCGTCGCGCTGCCAGCCGCCGGCCAGCTGCGGGGTGAGCGAGGAGGTCGCCCAGGTGTCGAGGATGTCGCGCTCGGCGTCGAAGCCGCCCGCCACGCCCCGCTGGTCTTCGGTGTAGCCCGGGGGCACGTCGGTGGTCGGGTCGACGGGGAGCGAGGCGAGGTCGGGCGTGAGCACGCGGGAGTAGTCCCGCTCACCGTTCTCGTCGAGGCCGTACCAGACCGGGATCGGCACACCGAAGAAGCGCTGGCGCGAGACGAGCCAGTCGCCGGTGAGACCGTTGGTCCAGTTCTCGAAGCGCACGCGCATGAAGTCGGGATGCCACGACATCTCGCGCCCGAGGGCCACGAGGCGCTCGCGCAGCTCGGCATCCCGAGCACCGTTGCGGATGTACCACTGGCGCGTCGACACGATCTCGAGCGGACGGTCGCCCTTCTCGAAGAACTTGACGGGGTGGGTGAAGGGCTTCGGGGCGCCCTCCATCGCACCGGACTCCTGCAGCAGCTCGACGATGCGCTTCTTGGCGCTGAACACGGTTTTGCCCGCGAGCTCGTCGTACGCCGCCTTCGCGGCATCCGTCACGATGACATCGGGAGCCTCGGCGACGATCCGGCCGTCCTTGCCGATGATCGTGCGGTTGGGAAGGTCGAGCTCGCGCCACCAGATGATGTCGGTCACGTCACCGAAGGTGCAGATCATGGCGATGCCCGATCCCTTGTCCTTCTGCGCCAGCGGGTGCGCGAGCACCGGCACCTCGACATCGAAGAGCGGGGTGCGCACGGTCGTGCCGAAGAGGGGCTGGTAGCGCTCGTCGTCGGGGTTGGCCACGAGCGCGACGCACGCGGCGAGCAGTTCGGGGCGGGTCGTCTCGATGAACACGTCGCCCGAGCCGTCGGTCTTCGCAAAGCCCACTCGGTGATAAGCGGCTGGCTGATCGCGGTCCTCGAGTTCAGCCTGGGCGATCGCCGAGCGGAAGTCGACGTCCCAGAGCGTGGGCGCCATCGACTGGTACGCCTCGCCGCGCTCGATGTTGCGCAGGAACGCCAGTTGGCTCGTGCGGATCGAGTCGTCGGAGATCGTCCGGTAGGTCTGCGTCCAGTCGACGCTCAGCCCGAGCTCGCGGAAGAGCTCCTCGAACTGCTTCTCATCCTCGATCGTCAGCTGCTCGCACAGCTCGATGAAGTTGCGGCGGCTGATCGGCACCTGGTCGGCGGCCTTGCTGCTCTTGTTGTCGCCGCCCGCGAACGGCGGGGTGAAGTCGGCGTCGTAGGGGAGCGACGGATCGCACCGCACGCCGTAGTAGTTCTGCACACGGCGCTCGGTGGGAAGACCGTTGTCGTCCCAGCCCATCGGGTAGAACACCGTCTTGCCGCGCATGCGCTCGAAGCGCACCTTCACGTCGGTGTGCGTGAAGGAGAACACGTGGCCGATGTGCAGGCTTCCAGATGCCGTCGGCGGCGGGGTGTCCACGGAGTACACGCCCTGGCGACCGACTTCGGCGGCGCGCAGGCGGTCGAAGACGTACGTGCCGCGCTCGTTCCACGCGGCGTCCCACTTCTGCTCGAGGCCTTCCAGGGCGGGCTTGTCGGGAATGGTGGCCATGCGGGTACTCCTCGAGCGATATGGGCGGCACTGTGTGAGCGTGCCTGAAGGGTGTGGCATCCACGATACCGGGGGCGGGGCCGCGGCGCGGGCAGGGCGCCTCCGTGGCCGCGTGAGTGTCCACGACACCAGGGAGCGGTCGGAGATCGTCCGGGTGTCGTGGACACCCACGCGACGAGGCGACCCGTGCGCGCTATGGTCGCGCATTCGCCGCGGGCGAGCGCGCGGGGGCCGGGGTTTCCGCACCGGGTCCAGGAACGCGGGTAGGCTGGAGGTTCCCCATCGAGATTTCCGAGGTCTCTCCATGCCTTCTGTGCACACCCGCCGCGTGCTGACGGCGGTCGCCGTCGCCGCTGTCGCCGCCCTGTCCCTCTCCGCGTGCGCGGGGTCCGACCCCGAGGCCTCCGGTGACGGCGAGATCGTCTGGGCGATCGAGGGCGCCAACCTCTCGGCCGGGCACATGGACCCGCAGACCAGCCAGCTCGATGTGTCGGCCATGGTGCAGCGCGCCGTGCTCGACTCGCTGGTCTACCAGGAGGCCGACGGCTCGTTCTCGCCGTGGCTCGCGACCTCGTGGGAAGTCGAAGACGGCGGTGCGAGCTACGTCTTCCAGCTCCGCGACGACGTGACCTTCCACGACGGCACGCCCTTCGACGCGGCGGCCGTGAAGGCGAACTTCGACCGCATCGTCGATCCCGAGACGGCGTCGGCGCAGGCGGCATCCATGCTCGGAGGCGACCTGTACGGCGGCACCGACGTGGTTGACGACCACACCGTACGCGTGCGCTTCTCGCAGCCCTACGCACCGTTCCTTCAGGCCGCCAGCACGTCGCTGCTCGGGTTCTACTCCCCGGCCGTGCTCGAGACCAAGGCCGACCAGCTCAAGGCCGGCGGCCCCGGCGTCACGGTGGGAACCGGCCCGTTCGAGCTGACCGAATACACGCCCGACCAGGACATCGTCTACACCCGCAACGACGACTACACCTGGGGCCCCGACGGCACCGGGGCGCCGAGTTTCGAGACGCTGCGCGTCGACATCCTGCCCGAGGCCTCGGTGCGCGTCGGCGCCCTTTCCAGCGGCCAGGCCGATGTCGTGACGAACCTGCCGCCGAACCTCGTCAGCCAGGTTCCCGCCGACGACACCGTCGAGTCGCTCGAGTACCCGGGTCTGCCCTACTCGCTCTTCCTCAACGAGAAGTACGGCGTCTTCGCCGACCAGAAGGTGCGCCAGGCCTTCACCCGTGCCATCGACGTCGACACCGCGGTGCAGGAGATCTTCTTCGGCCAGTACCCGCGTGCGTGGAGCATCCTCGGCTCCACCACCCCCGGCTACGACGCGAGCCTCGAGAACTCCTGGCCCTTCGACCCGTCGGCGGCGAACGCCCTGCTCGACGAGGCGGGCTGGACGGGCCGGGATGCCGACGGCATCCGCACCAAGGACGGCCAGCGCCTCACCGCCCGCTGGATCGCGTGGACTCCGGTGCCCGACGATCGCGCCGCACTCGCGAACGCCGTGCAGAGCGACCTCAAGGCGGTCGGCTTCGACCTGCAGCGCGAGGTGCTCGAGCCCGGCGCCTACAACGAGCAGTACGGCCCGAAGACCTTCGACGTCACCGATTGGGGCTTCTCGGGCGTCGACGCCGATCTGCTGCAGAGCCACCTCGCAACCGACGGGTTCCAGAACGCCTCGCAGGTGAGCGATCCCTCCCTCGACGCGCTGTTGGAGCAGGGTGCCTCGACCACCGACGCCGCGGCCCGCAACGCCGTGTACGCCCAGGTGCAGCAGTGGAACGCCGAGCACGCCGCCATCGTGCCGCTGTACAGCCCCGCGCTGATCAGCGCCGTGCGCCCTGACGTGAGCGGCCTGACGTTCGACCTCTACGGTCGTCCGCTGTTCGCCACCGCGTCGGTCGGCTGAGACCCCGCCCGACGACAGACCCCGGATGCCACGCTCTCGCTCCCGCGCGATCTTCTCGCGCCTCGGCGGGATCGTGGCATCCGTCGTTCTGGTTCTCTGGGGTGCGGCGACGCTGGCGTTCGTGGCGTTCCGCATCATCCCGGGTGACCCCGTCGAGGTGATGCTCGGGCCGCAGGCGCAGGTGAGCGACGCGGTCAAGGACGCGATCCGCGCCGACCTGGGGCTGGACCGACCGGTCTTCGAGCAGTACGGCGCGTTCGTGGGCCGGCTGCTCCGCGGTGACCTCGGGGAGTCGTACCAACTGCGCCTCCCGGTGGGTGAGGTCATCGGTCGGCAGCTCGGTCCGACCCTGCAGCTCTCGACGCTCGCCCTGGTCATCGCGGTGGTGCTGGCTCTGGCATCCGCCCTGCTCGTGCGCGGGCGGACGGGCCGAGCCGTGGCATCCGGGATCGAGCTCGTCATACTCTCGTCGCCGGTGTTCTGGACGGGCCTGGTGCTGTTGAGCGTGTTCTCGTTCCAGCTCGGGTGGTTTCCGGTGTCGGGGGCGAGGGATGCCGCGGCGATCGTGCTGCCGGCGGTCACCCTCGCGCTCCCGGTCGCAGCTCTGCTGTCGCAGGTGCTGCGCGACGGGGTGGAGGCGGCCGAGCGGGAGCCGTTCCTGTTGAGCGTGCGCGCGCGGGGGGCGACGCCGCTCCGCGAGAGCGTCCACCACACGTTGAGACATGCGAGCGTGGGCGGTCTGACACTCGCCGCATACCTCGTCGGTTCGCTGCTCGGTGGGGCGGTGCTCGTGGAGACGGTGTTCGCACGGCCGGGAATCGGGCGCGTGACGCTGACGGCCATCACCGACCGCGACCTGCCCGTGATCACCGGTGTGATCCTGTTGAGTGCGCTGGTGTTCGTCGTCGTGAACACCGTGGTCGACATCGTCGTGCCGCTCATCGACCCGCGTCTGCGCGCGCCGACCACGGCGCTGGACATCCGCACGGCGGTGCCCTCATGAGCGCTGTCGTGGGCCTCGCCCGGGATCGGACCGGCGATACCGGCGCCGACGTTGGCCCGGCGGTCGCCTCGTGAGCGCGACCACCGCCCGCGCGCGGCTCCGCCCCGGCCGCACCGTCGCCCTCTCGCTCGCGGGCGTCGTCCTGGCCGTCATCGCCCTGGCGGCGGTGGCTCCGGCTCTTCTGGCCACCCACGACCCGCTGCTCACCGACGTGCGCGCGGCGCTCCAGCCGCCGAGTCCCGCGCACTGGTTCGGCACCGATCAGAGCGGCCGCGACGTCTACTCGCGCGTCGTCTTCGGTGCCGGTCGCTCGGTCGGCATCGGCCTGCTGGCCACGGGGCTCGCGCTGGTGATCGGCGTCATCGCGGGCTCGCTCACCGCGGTCGCACCGCGCCCTGTCGACACGGTCGCGATGCGCATCGTCGACGTGCTTCTGGCGTTCCCGGAGTTCCTCGTGGCGCTGCTGGTGGTGGCGGTGTTGGGACCCGGGCCGGCGAACGTCGCCCTCGCGGTCACCATCGCGGCCGTGCCCGTCTACATCCGTCTCGCGCGCGGACAGACGCGCACCCTCGCCACCGCCGAGTACGTCGAGGCGGCACGCATCAGCGGAGTGCCCGCCGTGCTCGTGCACGTGCGCCACGTGCTGCCCGGCGTGCTCGGCGCGGTGAGTGTGCTCGCGACGATCGGTGTCGGCACCTCGATCCTGGCGGCCGCGGGTCTGAGCTTCCTCGGCCTCGGTCCGACCGAGCCCACACCCGAGTGGGGTCTCATGCTGTCGGCCGGGCGCAACCTGCTGTTGCAGGCGCCGTGGGTCGCGGTCTTCCCGGGTCTGGCGATCACCGCGACAGTGGTCAGCGTGAGCGTCGTCGGCCGGATCCTGCGGGCGCGCGCCGAGGAGCGCGGGGCATGAGCGGGCGGGAGGCCGGGATGCCGCACGCGCGCCGAGGGCCGGGCTCGAGGACACCGGACTCCGGGGGGCGGCTCGCGGACGGGGTGCATCTGCGCGGCCTGCGCATCGACGGGCCCGACGGCTCGATCGTCGACGGTCTCGACCTCGACGTGGCACCCGGGGAGTGCGTCGCGATCGTGGGGGAGTCGGGCGCGGGCAAGTCGCTCAGCGCCCGGGCGCTGCTCGGTATCGTGCCGGACGAGCTGTCGTGGTCGGTTGAATCGCTCGAGGTCGACGGGGTCGACGCGGGGTCTCTCACCGAACGGCAGTGGCGGGCGCTGCGCGGAAACCGCATCGCGCTCGTGTCGCAGGACGCGCTGGTCTCACTCGACCCGCTGCGACGGATCGGGGCGGAGGTCGCCGAGCCCGTCCGCATCCATGAGCCGTCCGTGCGCGGCCGCACCCTCGCCGACCGTGTGCGCGTCATCCTGGAACGTGTCTCGCTGCCCGAGCCCGACCTGCGCGCACGCCAGTACCCGCACGAGTTGTCGGGCGGTCTGCGCCAGCGCGCTCTCATCGCCTCCGCTCTGGCAGCGCATCCGGCTGTGCTCGTCGCGGACGAACCGACGACGGCCCTGGATGCCACCGTGCAGGCGCGCGTCCTCGACCTCCTCCGGCGGATCGCCGACGACGGCGTCGCCGTGGTCTTCATCAGTCACGACCTCGGTGCCGTCGCTCGGGTGGCCGACCGCGTCGCGGTGATGCACGAGGGCCGCGTCGTGGAGACGGGCGCCACGGCCGACGTGCTGGCATCCCCTCGCCATTCCGTCACGAAGGAGCTGGTGGCGGCGGTGTCGCACGAGCCGCTTGAGCGCGAGTCCCGGTCGGACGCGCCGATCTTCGCGGCGAACCGCGTGACGAAGCGGTTCGGTGAGCGGGTCGCTGTCGACGACGTCTCGTTCGAGGTGCGGCGCGGCCGCACGCTCGCGGTCGTGGGGGAGTCGGGGTCGGGGAAGACGACGCTGGCGCGCATCGTGGTGGGTGTCTCCGCCGCGGATGCCGGGGAGCTCGTCTTCGATGGACGGCCGTGGGGGCGCGCGGTCGCGCGCGGAGCGGACCGGCGGCGCGTGCAGCTGGTGCAGCAGAACCCGTGGGGAGCGCTCGACCCGCGGTGGAACGTGGGCCGCACGCTCACCGAGGCCGTCGCCGCCGCGGGTGTCGCGCGCTCCGCGCGAGGATCGACCGTGGCCACCCTGCTCGAGGAGGTCGGGCTGTCGACGGCCTTCGTCACTCGCCGACCGGCGCAGCTGTCGGGCGGTCAGCGTCAGCGCGTCGCCATCGCCCGGGCCCTGGCCGCGTCGCCCGATCTGCTCGTGCTCGACGAACCCGTCTCGGCGCTCGACGCGACGGTGCGGGCGCGGATCCTCGAGCGGCTGCTCGACCTGCAGCGCGAGCGGGAACTGGCGATGGTCTTCGTCACCCATGACCTCGACGTGGTGGCGGCGGTCGCCGATGACGTGATCGTGATGAAAGACGGCCGGGTCGTGGATTCGGGCGCTGTGTCACGCGTGTTCGCCGCTCCCGGGCACCCGTTCACACGGGAGTTGCTGGCCGCCGCCGGCCTCCGCGCGCCCGGTGCGTGAGCCCGCGCGGCTACCGGCCGAGTCGAGTGTCCACGACATGCCGTATCCACCGGGGCCGGGCGGCGTGTCCTGGACACTCACGGGAGCGGCCCGGACCAAGCGTTGAGCGTCCACGACGCGCCGCATCCGCCGGACGTGAGCGGCGCGTTGTGGACACTCGCGGGAGCGGGCTGCACGCGGTGTTGAGTGTCCACGACATGCCGTATCCGCCGCGACCGGGCGGCGTGTTCTGGACACTCACGGGAGCGGGCCGGACCAGGCGTTGAGCGTCCACGACGCGCCGTATCCGCTGGGCGTGAGCGGCGTGTTGTGGACACTCGACGATCTTCGGCGGCATCGCGCGACCGGCGGGGTGTCCTACGTGCACAGAGCCGCCGCGCCGAACGCGGCGAGCGCGTAGACTCGGTCCATCAGCACCGATCCGGCCATCACCGGGGAGCTCGCGGAAGAAACGGGTCCAGACCCCGAGTAGAACCGCGCGGGGCAGGCCCGTCACAGCCGCAGTGAGAGCGGCGCACCCGCGAGGGTGCGCAATGCAGGGTGGTACCGCGGTCCGCACGGATCGTCCCGGCGAGTAGACCTCGACCCGCGGAGTGACATGACCTACCCACGCCCCTCATCCTTCGGCCCCGCCGCCGACCCGGCAGCGACCGGCACGGCCTCGACCTCGGATGCCGCCACCCGCGGTACCGCGACCCCGGATACGTCGGCCCCGGCTGCCGCGACCCCGGCGCCCGTGCAGGCCCCGGCATCCGTCGTCCCGAGCCCCCGGTTCCCGGCCATCGAGGACGACACGCTGGCGTTCTGGAAGGCCGACGACACCTTCCGCGCATCGATCGCGAACCGCGAGGGCGCCGAAGAGTGGGTGTTCTACGACGGTCCGCCCTTCGCCAACGGGCTGCCGCACTACGGGCACCTGCTCACCGGCTACGCGAAGGACGTCTTCCCGCGCTTCCAGACGATGCGCGGCAAGAAGGTCGACCGTGTCTTCGGGTGGGATACCCACGGCCTCCCGGCCGAGCTCGAGGCGATGAAGCAGCTCGGGATCACCGAGAAGGACGAGATCGAGCGCATGGGCGTGGCGACCTTCAACGCCAAGGCCCGCGAGTCGGTGCTCGAGTACACGCGCGAGTGGCAGGACTACGTCACCCGCCAGGCGCGCTGGGTCGATTTCGACCGCGGTTACAAAACGCTCGACACGACCTACATGGAGAGCGTGCTCTGGGCCTTCAAGACCCTGCACGACAAGGGCCTCGCCTACGAGGGCTACCGCGTGCTGCCGTACTGCTGGCGCGACGAGACGCCCCTGTCGACGCATGAGCTGCGCATGGACGACGACGTCTACAAGATGCGTCAGGACCCCTCGGTCACCGTCACCTTCCCGCTCGTCGGTGCCAAGGCCGAGGCGCTCGGCTTCACCGGTGTGCGCGCCCTCGCGTGGACGACGACGCCGTGGACCCTGCCGACGAACCTCGCGCTCGCGGTGGGTCCCGGCATCCGGTACGCCGTGATCGAGGGCGGCCCGAACGGCGCCGCCGACGTGCACCGCGCACCCGACGGCACGGCCGACGAAGCCTTCGAGGCCGTCGCGCACCGGTATCTGCTGGCCGAGGACCTGCTGCCGAACTACGCGAAAGAACTCGGGTACGAGACTCCGGATGCCGCCCGCGCGGCCGTCGAGACGACGATCTCGGGCGCCGAACTCGAGGGCGTGTCCTACGACCGCCTCTTCGACTACTACGCCGATGCCGAGATCTGGGGCACGCAGAACGCCTGGAAGATCCTCGTCGACGACTACGTCACCGTGTCGGACGGCACCGGCATCGTGCACCAGGCACCGGCCTACGGCGAGGACGACAAGCGTCTCGCGGATGCCGCGGGCCTTCCCACGATCATCTCGCTCGATGACGGCGGACGGTTCCTCTCGGCGGTCACCGACGTGGCGGGGGAACTCTGGTTCGAGGCGAACCGCCCGCTCATCCGCCTGCTCACGCAGGCCGGGCGCCTGTTGCGCGAGGCGTCGTACGAGCACTCTTACCCGCACTGCTGGCGCTGCCGGAACCCCCTCATCTACAAGGCCGTGTCGAGCTGGTTCGTCCGCGTGACCGACATCAAGGACGACCTGCTGGCGAACAACCAGCAGATCACCTGGGTGCCCGAGAACGTCAAAGAGGGCCAGTTCGGCAAGTGGCTCGAGGGCGCACGCGACTGGTCGATCAGCCGCAACCGGTACTGGGGCTCGCCGATCCCGGTGTGGAAGAGCGACGATGCGAACTACCCGCGCGTCGACGTGTACGGCTCGCTCGCAGACATGGAGGCCGACTTCGGCCGCCTGCCCGTGAACGCCGACGGCGAGGTCGACCTGCACCGTCCTTACATCGACGACCTCACTCGCCCCAACCCCGACGACCCGACGGGCCGTTCGACCATGCGCCGCATCGAGGACGTGCTCGACGTGTGGTTCGACTCCGGCTCCATGCCCTTCGCCCAGGTGCACTACCCGTTCGAGAACCACGACTGGTTCGACGAGCACGCCCCCGCCGACTTCATCGTGGAGTACATCGGGCAGACCCGCGGCTGGTTCTACGTGATGCACGTACTCTCGACCGCCCTGTTCGACCGCCCCGCGTTCACGGGCGTGTCGTGCCACGGCATCGTGCTCGGCAACGACGGGCAGAAGATGTCGAAGTCGCTGCGCAATTACCCCGACGTGCGCGAGGTGTTCAACCGCGACGGCTCGGATGCCATGCGGTGGTTCCTCATGTCGTCGAGCGTGCTGCGCGGCGGCAACCTCGTCGTGACCGAGGAGGGGATCCGTTCGGGCGTCCGCGAGTTCCTGCTTCCGTTGTGGAACGCGTGGTACTTCTTCGCGACCTACGCGAATGCATCCGGTGCCGAGGGCTACGAAGCCGAGTGGCGCACCGACTCCACCGATGTGCTCGACCGCTACATCCTCGCGCTCACGGGCGACCTCGTCGAGGGTGTCGCGGGCGACCTCGAGGGCCTCGACTCCACGACTGCCGCCGAGCGCCTGCGCGACTTCGTCGAGGTGCTGACGAACTGGTACATCCGCCGCTCGCGCGACCGCTTCTGGGTGGGTGTGACCGACGACCCCACGAGCCGCGAGGCCTTCGACACGCTCTACACGGTGCTCGAGACGCTCACCCGCGTCGCCGCCCCGCTGCTGCCGCTGGTGACCGAGCGCGTCTGGCAGGGCCTCACCGGCGGTCGGAGCGTCCACCTCGCTGATTGGCCGGATGCCACGGCGTTCCCGGCGGCCGAAGACATCCGCACCGCGATGGACACCGTCCGCGAGGTCTCGAGCGTCGCCAACGCGCTGCGTAAGCGCGAGGGCAAGCGCGTGCGCCTGCCGCTGCCGCGTCTGACGGTGGTGACCCCGGATGCCGCGGGCCTGGCGCAGTTCGACGACATCCTCCGCGAGGAGCTCAACGTCAAGAGCGTCGAGCAGGTCGCCCTGCAGGACGGCACGGCGGCTGAGTACGGCATCACCCACCGCCTGTCGGTCAACGCCCGCGCCGCGGGTCCGCGCCTCGGCAAGCAGGTGCAGCAGGCGATCAAGGCCGCCCGTGAGGGCGACTGGAGCGAGGTCGACGGACAGGTCGTCGCCGGTGGCATCCCCCTCGAACCCGCTGAGTACGACCTCGTGGTCGAGACCGCCGGTCGCCCCGAGGGCGAGGCTCTCGCCGTGCTGTCGTCGGGCGGCTTCGTGCTGCTCGACACCGTCACCACCCCCGAGCTCGAGGCCGAGGGGCTGGCGCGCGACATGATCCGCGGCATCCAGGACACCCGCAAGGCCGCCGGCTTCGACGTGAGCGATCGCATCTTCCTGTCGCTGACGTTCGTCGAGGACGCCGACGCCCAGGCGGTCGCCCAGGCCTTCGACGAAGCGGGGGTGGCATCCGAGACCCTCTCCGAAGCCGTCGTGCTGGCCGGACCTGAGGGCCGTCTCGTCGAACGCGGTGCAATCGCGCCGGCCGAGTACGAGACCGTCATCGCCGCGAAGACCTACGCGAACGTGGGCTCCGTCACGGTCGCCGTCGCGCGGATCGGAGCCCCCGCATGAGCGACCGCACCAGAGCCGACGCCGTCTACAGCGCGCTGCTCGAGCGTCAGGGCGAGCAGTGGGTGCAGCCGCGCGTCGAGCGCACGCGCCGCGTGCTCGAGCTGCTCGCCGACCCGCAGCGCACGTACCGCGTGATCCACGTCACCGGCACGAACGGCAAGACCTCCACCAGTCGCATGATCGAGAGCCTGCTGCGCGCCATGGGGCTTCGGACGGGCTTGTTCACCAGCCCCCACCTCGAACGTTTCACCGAGCGCATCCTCATCGACGGAGAACCCGTGGCGGATGCCGCGATCGCCGACGCATGGGACGAGATCCAGCCGTTCGTGGACATGGTGGATGCCGAGCTCGCCGCGGCCGGAGACGCCCCGTTGACGTTCTTCGAGCTGCTCACCGTGCTCGCGTTCGTCGTCGCGGCCGACGCGCCGATCGACGTGCTCGTGCTCGAGGTCGGCATGGGCGGGGAGTGGGACTCCACGAACACCGCCGACGGCGACGTCGCCGTGTTCACGCCCATCGACATCGACCACGTCGATCGGCTGGGCTCGACGATCGCCGAGATCGCCACCGTCAAGGCCGGCATCATCAAGCCCGGCGCCGCGGTCGTGTCGGCCGCGCAGCCCGACGAGGCGCTCCGCGTCATCCGTGCGCGCGCCGAGAAAGAGGGTGCGACGGTGTCGGTCGACGGCGACGGTTTCGCGCTCGAGGAGCAGACCCTCGCGGTGGGCGGGCAGCAGCTCTCCATCCGCGGCGTCGCCGGCAGGTACGCCGAGGTCTACCTGCCGCAGTACGGCGCGCACCAGGGCCGTAACGCGGCGCTGGCGGTGGCCGCGGTCGAATCCCTCATCGGCGGGGGTACGCAGCCGTTGGCCGGCGAGGTGGTCGCCGACGGTCTCGGCAACGCCACCTCGCCCGGCCGCCTGCAACTCGTCGGCACCGCGCCGACCGTGCTCGTCGACGCGGCCCACAACCCGCACGGGGCGCGGGCGCTGGTCACGGCCCTCGACGAGGCGTTCGACATCGACGAGTGGGGCGCCGTGGTCGGCATCCTCGACGGGAAGGATGCGGTCGGCATCATGTCGGCGCTCGTGCCCGCCGTGGCCCGCGTGTTCGCGACCGCCCCCGACAGCGACCGTGCGATCGACCCCGACGTGATCGCCGACGTCGCCGAGGCGGCCGATCTCCCCGTCACCGTGCACCCCACCCTCGAAGACGCCGCCGACGCCGCGCGCGCGTGGGCCGTAGAGTCGGACCGCCGCGCCGTCGTCATCGCCGGCTCCGTCGTGCTGGCGGGCGAAGCCCTGCGTCTGTCGGCGCTGGAGGACTGGAAGTCAGGGTGGCAGGCGTGAGTCCTCGCGAACCCCGCGCTCCGCGCCCCCGCCGTCAGCGCGGTGCGCAGGAGTCGCTCGGCGCCGTCGTGCTCGGCTTCGAATCGGTCATCGTCTTCCTCGGCGGCCTTGTCGTCTACGGCCTCAAGGTGCTGCCGTTCGGGATCGAACCGTGGTGGGGCATCGTCGGCGGCGTCGTGATGGCGATCGCGATGGTCGCCGTCTCGGGGATGCTCCGTCACCGCTGGGCACTCTTCGCCGGATGGGGGCTGCAGGTGCTTCTCCTGCTCGGCGGATTCCTCGTTCCCGCCCTCGCCGTGGTCGCGCTCATTTTCGGCGGTATGTGGGCGTATGCGACGATCAAGGGAGCGGCCCTCGATCGCGCGAATGCGCGGCGCGCCGCTGACCCCGACCTCTCGAACGGAGAATGACCCATGGCCACCGAAGAGACCCTCGTCCTCGTCAAGCCCGATGGCGTCGCTCGCGGCCTCACCGGCGCGATCCTCGCCCGCATCGAGGCGAAGGGCTACGCGCTCGTCGACATCCGCCTCGTCGAACCCGACCGTGAGACGCTCGCCCAGCACTACGCCGAGCACGAGGGCAAGCCCTTCTACGAGCCGCTGCTGGAGTTCATGCTCTCGGGCCCGTCCGTGGCCATCCGTCTCGCGGGCAACCGCGTGATCGAGGGCTTCCGCTCGCTCGCCGGCACCACCGACCCCACCACCGCCGCCCCCGGCACGATCCGCGGCGACTTCGGCCGCGACTGGGGCCTGAAGGTGCAGCAGAACCTCGTCCACGGCAGCGACAGCGTCGAATCCGCCGAGCGCGAGCTCGCGATCTGGTTCGCCTGATCCCGGATGCCATGGTGGCCGCTACCCCTCGGGGTGGCGGCCATCGTCATTCCTGCGTCCCGCGCGGCGGCGCAGGGTCGGTGATCCGCGCACGGTGAGCGGCATCCGGGGGATTCGGGCTGAGGATGTGCACATCGCTGAGGCTGTGCACATCGCTGAGCGTGGGCGCAGGGTGCGGCGCAGGGTCGGTGATTCGCGCACGGTGAGCGGCATCCGGGGGATTCGGGCTGAGGATGTGCACATCGCTGAGGCTGTGCACATCGCTGAGCGTGGGCGCAGGGTGCGGCGCAGGGTCGGTGATTCGCCTCAGGTAAGCGGCATCCGGGGGGTTCGGGCTGAGGTTGTGCACATCGCTGAAGTTGTGCGCACGGTTACGGCGCAACGTCAGCGGTGCGCGCCGGTTCTCCATCCGAGGCGCGGTTCTCCGCGCACGGCGGGCACGGCTGACGGCGACGGAACACGGCAAGGGGTCAGAACTGCGCGAGCACGTTCAGGCGTACCTGCGCGAGTACCGCGACGACGACGAAGGCTGCCAGCGTCATCAGCGGCACCCACACCATCAACCGGTCCGCGACCGCGCGCACCCGAGCGCCTGGGAGGACGCCCTCGCGCAGCACGTGCAGCGTGACGACGAAGAACGACGGGATCACGACCGACCACGTCACCATGCACCACGGACACAGCGTCGCGAGCACGAACAGGCTCTGCGCGATGAGCCAGATCACGAAGGTCAGCGCGAGGGCGAAGCCGAGCCAGAACAGCGCCCAGAACCAGCGGGCGAACCGGGCGCCGGCCAGCAGCGCGACGCCGACGACGATCGGGGCGATCCAGGCCGAGAGACCGATGATCGGATTCGGGAAACCGAAGACCGCGCCCTGAGATGACTGCAGGTTCGCCGAGCACTGCACGAGCACGCTGATGTCGCAGGATGCCGCAGCTCCCGGGTTCTCGAGTTGATGGAAGCGCTCCATCGTCAGCGAGAAGGCCGCCCACCAGCCGACGATGCCGGCGAAGATCAGCCAGGTCGCGACGATGACCGGGCGTCGGGGGGTGACGGTTTCGCTCATACGGCAATCCTGCCACCGTGACTTTTCCGAGCGCTGAGGACGTGGCATCCGTGTGTCCGCGCGCGTCTGCGACGGACGGTCGGCATTCCGCGGAGGGCGAACCGACGTGTCCGCTGGCCCTGGCGCCGGTCCGTGCGATAATGAAGGCCGATGTGACCGCGGCCGCGCCGCAGGAACATCACCCAGAAGACTTCGGGCGACGACCGCCCTTCGCAGCACGAGCCGCAGGCCTGCTGCAGACCGAATGAGTTCGCGGCCCCGCCGGGTGCGGCGCTGCATGAGATTTCGTCGGGCGACGCGCGGTGTCGCCCGCCAGGGAGAACCCCCGACATGGCCGATGTGACAGACGATCAGACCCCCACCGACGAGAGCGCGGCCGACACGTCCGCGCTGAATGCGCCCGACGCGCCGGCCGTCGGGGGCGAGAGTTCAGCCCAGGCCGACTCCGCCGACATCGACGGATCGGCCGCCGACGAAGACGAGGCGGCGGTTCAGGATGCCGTGGACGCCGTCGCCGAAGACACCGGGGCCCCCGCTGTGCTCGAGGCCGACGATGCGCAGACCGCTGCTCCGGTGGAGAGCGCCACGGCGGAGAGCGCCACGGCGGAGAGCAACACCGCGGTGACCGAGACCGCCGACGCCACTCGCGACGACATCGCGCCCGCGGCACCCGCTGCCGACGAGCCTGCTCCGGCGGAGTCCCCGGCGATCGAGGCCCCGGGCGACACCGAGCCCACGGCCGAGGCGGCAGCGCCCGCAGTCGGCGAGACCCACGCCGCCCCCGAGGCTCCCGCCCAGCCGGAGCCCCAGCCCGAGGCGGCTGAGCCGGAAGCCGCGGCCGCACCCGAGAAGCCCGCCCGCCCGACCGCGGTATCGCTCGGCCTGCTGCCCGAGAACTTCGTGTCGGCCGTGTCCACGGCGCTGCACTTCTACGCGCCCGCGCTGCCGCCGCTCGCGCTGCGTGACGACTTCGACGATCGTGACGACCGCGACGACGAGGGCCCTGCCGAACGCGTGTCCGCCAACGCCCGTCGCCGCAACCGACGCCGTGGCGGCACCGAACCCGCCCCGGTCGAGCAGAACGACCCCCCGGCCGCCCCCGTCCGCCAGCGCGCCGTCGAGGTCATCACCGAACCCCAGCGCATCAAGGGCTCCACCCGTCTCGAGGCCAAGAAGCAGCGCCGCCGCGACGGGCGCGAGGCCGGGCGTCGCCGCCCCGTCGTGACCGAGGCCGAGTTCCTCGCCCGGCGCGAGGCGGTCGACCGCGTCATGGTCGTCCGCTCCAAGGCCGGTCGCATCCAGATCGCCGTGCTCGAAGACAACGTGCTCGTGGAGCACTACGTCGCCCGCAATCAGGACGCCTCCCTCATCGGAAACGTCTACCTCGGCCGTGTCCAGAACGTGCTGCCCAGCATGGAGGCCGCGTTCGTCGACATCGGTCGCGGACGCAACGCCGTGCTGTACTCCGGCGAGGTCGACTGGGAGGGCGTGGAGACCAACAACCAGCCCCGCCGCATCGAGCTCGCCCTCAAGTCGGGCGACCGTGTGCTCGTGCAGGTGACGAAAGACCCGGTGGGCCACAAGGGCGCGCGCCTGACCAGCCAGATCTCGCTGCCGGGCCGCTACCTCGTCTACGTGCCGAACGGCACGATGAACGGCATCTCGCGCAAGCTCCCCGACACCGAGCGGGCCCGCCTGAAGAAGATCCTCAAAGAGGTCCTTCCCGAGTCGTCCGGCGTGATCGTGCGCACGGCCGCCGAGGGCGCCACCGAGGAGCAGCTGACCCTCGACGTGCAGCGCCTCACCTCGCAGTGGGAGCACGTCTCGAGCCAGCTCAAGACCATCCAGGCGCCCGCCCTGCTGCACTCCGAGCCCGACCTGCTGGTCAAGATCGTGCGCGACGTCTTCAACGAGGACTTCACGCGCATGCTCATCCAGGGCGAAGAAGCGCTGCAGACGATCTCGAGCTACCTGCAGGGCGTGGCCCCCGACCTGCTCGAGCGCGTCGAGAAGTACGACGGCGAGCAGGACCCGTTCGACGCGTTCCGCGTCACCGAGCAGATCGAGAAAGCCCTCGACCGCAAGGTCTGGCTGCCCTCCGGCGGCTCGCTCGTCATCGACCGCACCGAGGCGATGACGGTCGTCGACGTCAACACCGGCAAGTTCGTCGGCTCGGGCGGCAACCTCGAAGAGACCGTCACGAAGAACAACCTCGAGGCGGCCGAAGAGATCGTGCGCCAGCTGCGTCTGCGTGACATCGGCGGCATCATCGTCGTCGACTTCATCGACATGGTGCTCGAGTCCAACCGCGACCTCGTGCTGCGCCGACTCATCGAGTGCCTCAGCCGGGACCGCACGAAGCACCAGGTCGCCGAGGTCACCTCGCTCGGCCTCGTGCAGATGACGCGCAAGAAGCTCGGTCTCGGTCTGCTCGAGACCTTCAGCGAGGCGTGCGAGGTGTGCGCCGGTCGCGGTGTCGTCGTGCACCACGACCCGGTCGTCAAGCACCGTCTGTCGGGAACCGCGAACGGCAATGGCAACGCGAACGGCGGTTCTTCGAACCGTCGTGGACGCGGAGGCAACGCCGGTTCGTCGAACAACGCGTCTTCTTCCGCATCGAACACCGGTCACAGCACCGGCAACGGTGCGGCAGCGGCCGCGAACGGCGGCACGCACGTCATCACCGAGGGCGTGAAGTCCGCGCTCGCCCAGATCGCGGCATCCACCGTCAAGCCCACCGTCGACGACCCCGCCGTCGTCGAGGCGGCGGTCGTGGCATCCGTCGAAGCCGTCCTCGAGGCGAAGGTCGAAGCCGACGCGCCGGCACCGGCGCGCGAGAAGCGCCCGCGCAAGAAGCGCGAGCCCAAGACGCCGCGCACCGAGAAGGACGCCCTGCTGGAGTCGGTGCTCGAGGCGCTGCCCGAGCCGAAGGCCCCGGGCCAGGGCCGTTCGCGCCGTCGCGTGACCACGGCTGCCCTGACCGGCACCCCTGTGAACGCGCAGCCCACGACGGAGTCCTGAGCACGACGACGGACGTGAGGGGCTGCTCCTCGTCGCCGAGCCGGGCTCGCGCGCGACTCGGAGCGGCCCCTCCGCACGTCTCAGCCAGCCGGACCGGGAGCGGCCCCTCCGCACGTCTCAGCCGGCCGGGGCGTCCCCACGCGTCCGCGTCGGTATGGCGAGGGATGCCGGGGACGGGCGTGTCAGGAGCGTCGCTCGCGCGCGGTGACGCGCAGGCCCGAGGCCCGCAGGCGCCGCACGAGCTCCTTGCCGCCGACGTGCTCGGCACCGGCGGCGACCAGAGCGGCGTGGCGCTCGTCGGGCACGTCGTAGTGGTCGAGATCGAACGCGCGGCGGGGGATGCCGGCGGCTGCGGCGAAGGCGTGAAGTTCGTCGAGATCGCTGTCGCTCACGAGGTGCGCCCACAGGCGTCCGTGCGCGGGCCACTGCGGGTCGTCGATGAGGATCGCCATTCCGCGATCCTACGGTCGACACGCGGGCCGATGCTTTTGCCGGATGCCGCCCGGTGGGCTAAACTCGACCCTTGGTGCGTCGCGTCCGCCCTACGGGAGCGTGACCCCGCTGACTTTCGTCGGCCGGATCGCACCGAGACTTGGGTCATCAGACCCTCCCAACGTCATCAGACAACCGGAGCCCCGCGCTCCCGAATGAAACAGGTGTGAAGTGGTTTACGCAGTTGTGCGCGCCGGCGGCCGCCAGGAGAAGGTCCAGGTCGGCACGGTCGTCGTGCTCGACCGCCAGAAGGCGAAGATCGGCGAGAGCATCCAGCTGCCCGCCGTCCTGTTCGTCGACGGCGACGCGGTCACGACCGACGCCGACAAGCTCGCGAAGGTCTCGGTCACGGCCGAGGTGCTCGGCGAGGAGCGCGGTCCGAAGATCGTGATCCAGAAGTTCAAGAACAAGACCGGCTACAAGAAGCGCCAGGGCCACCGCCAGGACCTCACGCGCGTCAAGATCACCGGCATCAAGTAAGAGCCAGGAGACGCAGAGATGGCACACAAAAAGGGCGCAAGCTCCACCCGTAACGGTCGTGACTCCAACGCACAGCGCCTCGGCGTGAAGCGCTTCGGCGGTCAGGTCGTCCTCGCCGGCGAGATCATCGTCCGTCAGCGCGGCACGCACTTCCACCCCGGCGCCAACGTCGGCCGTGGTGGCGACGACACGCTGTTCGCTCTGGCTCCCGGTGCGGTCCAGTTCGGCGCCAAGGGCGGCCGCAAGGTCGTCAACATCGTCACCGCCGCAGCGGAGTAATTCCCGCGCTTCGGCGCTCGAGGGGGTGGGCGAAGCCCACCCCCTCGTTTCATTTCCCGAACCGGCTGCCGCGCGTCTGGTTTGCTCGATAACCCGGAAGGACCCGCCATGGTCACCTTCGTCGACCGCGTCACCCTGCACCTGCGTGCGGGCAAGGGCGGCAATGGCTGCGTCTCCGTGCGCCGCGAGAAGTTCAAGCCGCTGGCCGGTCCCGATGGCGGTAACGGGGGAGGCGGCGGCGACGTGGTGCTCGTCGCCGACCCGCAGGTGACCACGCTGCTGTCGTACCACCACTCGCCGCACCGTTCGGCGGGCAACGGCGGTTTCGGCATGGGCGACCACCGTTCCGGCGCGGAGGGCGAGGACCACGAGCTTCCCGTCCCGCTCGGCACCGTCGTGAAGGACCCCGACGGCACGGTGCTCGTCGACATGCTCACCCCCGGCATGCGTTTCGTCGTCGCGCCCGGTGGCCTCGGCGGCCTCGGTAACGCCTCGCTCTCATCCCCCAAGCGCAAGGCTCCCGGTTTCGCCCTGCTGGGTACCCCCGGCTGGGAGGGCGACGTCGTCCTCGAGCTGAAGACCGTCGCCGACATCGCGCTCGTCGGCTTCCCCTCCGCCGGCAAGTCGAGCCTCATCGCCGCGGTTTCCGCTGCGCGTCCGAAGATCGCCGACTACCCGTTCACGACGCTCCACCCCAACCTCGGCGTCGTCCAGTCCGGCGACGTACGTTTCACCATCGCCGACGTGCCCGGACTCATCGAGGGCGCCAGCGAGGGCAAGGGCCTGGGTCTGGAGTTCCTGCGCCACGTCGAACGCTGCACCGCGCTGGTGCACGTCCTCGACTGCGCGACGCTCGACCCGGGCCGCGACCCGCTGAGCGATCTCGACATCATCCTCGCCGAGCTGGGCGCCTATCCCGTGCCCGAGGGGCAGACGCCGCTGCTCGAGCGTCCGCAGATCGTCGCCCTGAACAAGATCGACGTGCCCGAGGCGCGCGACCTCGCCGACTTCGTGCGCCCCGACCTCGAGGCCCGCGGCTTCCGCGTGTTCGAGATCTCGACGGTCAGCCGCGCGGGGCTGCGCGAACTCACCTTCGCGCTGGCCGACGTCGTCGAGCAGCACCGTCTCGCCACGATCGACGACGCGCCCGCCGAGCGCATCGTCATCCGCCCGCAGGGTTCGCGCAAGGACTTCGAGGTCAAGGTCGAGGGCGGCACGTACGGTCCCGTCTACCGCATCCTCGGCGACAAGCCGGTCAAGTGGGTGCAGCAGACCGACTTCCAGAACGAAGAGGCCGTGGGCTACCTCGCCGATCGCCTCGCGCGCCTGGGTGTCGAAGAGGGGCTGTTCCGCGCCGGTGCGGTCGCCGGCGCGACAGTCGTCATCGGTCCCGGCGACGGCATCGTCTTCGACTGGGAGCCCACGCTCACCTCCGCGGCCGAGCTGATGACCGCCCCGCGCGGTACCGACCCCCGCCTCGTGCAGAATCCCCGCCGCACCTCCTCGGAGCGTCGCGAGAGGTACCACGAGCGGATGGATGCCAAGGCCGAGGCCCGCGCCGAGCTCGAGACCGAGCGCCGCGCGGCGCGTGCCGCCGGCATCACCCCCGACGGCGACTCGGCGGTGCTCGGCGCCGAGGACGACGAACGGTGACGGCCGAGACCCGCGCCGAGATCCCGGGCGCCGCTCGCGTCGTGGTGAAGGTGGGGTCGTCGTCCATCAGCGGCGACGGCGCGCACCGCATCGACACGATCGTCGAGGCGCTCTCGGGCGCCCACCGCGCGGGCACCGAGGTGGTGCTGGTGTCGTCGGGCGCCATCGCGACCGCGCTGCCGCTGCTCGATCTCGGCGGGCGTCCGAACGACCTGGCGACCCAGCAGGCCGCGGCCGCGGTCGGGCAGAACGTGCTCATGTGGCGTTACCAGACCTCACTCGATCGCTTCGGGCTGCTCGCGGGTCAGGTACTGCTGACCGCCGGTGACCTCGAGAACGCCACGCACCGCTCCAACGCCCGTCGGGCCATGGAGCGACTGCTCGGACTCGGCATCCTCCCGATCGTCAACGAGAACGACACCGTCGCCACCCACGAGATCCGTTTCGGCGACAACGACCGGCTCGCGGCCCTCGTCGCCCAGCTCATCGGTGCCGACGCCCTGGTGCTGCTGAGTGACATCGAGACGCTGTTCACCCGGCCGCCCAGCGAACCGGGCGCGCGCCCCATCACCGACGTCGAGTGGGGACACGATCTGTCGGAGTTCGAGTTCGGCGCCGGAGTCGTCAACGGCGTGGGCACCGGGGGAGCGGCAACCAAGGCCTCGGCCGCGAAGCTCGCCTCGACCGCCGGGGTCGGCGTGCTCGTCACGAGCGCGGATCTGGTGGCATCCGCCCTCGCCGGTGACTCCGTCGGCACGTGGTTCGCCCCCAACCCCGATCCCGTCACCCTGGCGACGGGGCCCGTGGGCGCCGTGAGCGCGCCGGTACACTGAGCGCATGACCGTCATCGCCGCCTCCGTCGACGAGCGCCTGCGTCTCGCGAAAGACGCGGCGCGCGAGATCGCCCTCCTCGATTCCGCCCGTAAGAGCGCGCTGCTGAACGCCGTGGCAGACGCCCTCGTGACCGCGTCCGACGACATCGTCGCCGCCAATGCCGACGACCTCGAGCGAGGGCGGGCGGATGCCATCGGCGAGGCACTCCTCGACCGTCTGCGCCTCGACACCGCGCGGGTGGCCGCCCTGGCCGCCGCGGTCCGCGACGTCGCCGATCTGCCCGACCCGGTCGGACGCGTGCTCGACGAGCGCACCCTGCCCAACGGCATCCAGCTGCAGAAGGTCGCGGTGCCGTTCGGCGTCGTCGGGTCCATCTACGAGGCACGCCCCAACGTGACGGTCGACATCGCCTCGCTTGCCCTGCGCTCCGGCAACGCCGTCGTGCTGCGCGGTGGGTCGGCGGCGCAGCGCACCAACGCCGTGCTCGTGTCGGTCATGCGCGACGCCCTCCAGTCCGAGGGGGTGTCGCCCGAGGCCGTGCAGAGCGTCGACGACTTCGGCCGCGAGGGTGCGCGCGCCCTCATGAACGCCCGCGGTCTCGTCGACGTGCTCGTCCCGCGGGGGAGCGCCGGTCTGATCGAGACCGTCGTCACCGAATCCACGGTGCCGGTGATCGAGACGGGTGCGGGCGTCGTCCACGTCTTCCTCGACGCCACCGCCCGCGACGACTGGGCGCGCGACATCGTCCTCAACGCCAAGACCCAGCGCCCGAGCGTGTGCAACGCCGTCGAGACCGTGCTCGTGCACCGCGGCGCGGCCGACCGTCTGCTGCCGGAGCTGCTGGCATCCCTTTCCGACGCCGGTGTCACCGTGCACGGAGACGACGAGACCCGTGCGCATGACGGGCGCGTGGTCGCGGCGACCGAAGAAGACTGGGCGCGCGAGTACGGCACGCTCGATCTGGCCGTGCGTGTCGTCAGCGACCTCGACGACGCCCTCGCGCACATCCGCCGCTACTCGACGCACCACACCGAGTCGATCGTCACCGACGACCAGGCCGCCGCCGACCGCTTCCTCGCCGAGGTCGACTCGGCCGTAGTGTTCGTCAACGCCTCCACCCGCTTCACCGACGGGGGCGAGTTCGGCTTCGGCGCCGAGGTCGGCATCTCGACGCAAAAACTGCATGCCCGCGGACCCATGGGGCTCGCCGAGCTCACGAGCACCAAGTGGCTCGGGCGCGGCGGCGGCCAGGTCCGCGCCTGACCGCCTAAAATGGCTTTGCGCGCCGCGCAGACCACTCGAACGGAGTACTGATGACTTTCGCCACGCTTCTCGCCCACGCCGCCGAAGAAGGCGGACACCACGGCGGCAACGTGCAGGCCGAGACCTTCTGGGTCGGTGCCGTGGCATTCGTGGTCTTCGTGCTGCTGAGCCTGGTCACGCTGTCGTACCGCAACGTGTCGAACCGCCACGCGCACAAGGCCGAGGCCTACGCGCAGAAGCACGGCGCGCCTGTCCCCGAGGCGCACGGCCACTGAGGCCCACCGTATGTCGGTGACGCGCGCCCCTCGCATCGGGGTCATGGGTGGGACGTTCGATCCCATCCATCACGGTCACCTCGTTGCGGCGTCCGAGGTCGCGCAGTCGTTCGATCTCGATGAGGTCGTCTTCGTGCCCACGGGCCGCCCGTGGCAGAAGCACGACGTCACCGAGAGCGAGCACCGCTATCTCATGACGGTGATCGCGACCGCATCCAATCCGCAGTTCACCGTCAGCCGCGTCGACGTCGATCGGGCCGGCCCCACCTACACGATCGATACGCTGCGCGATCTGCACGAGCAGCGTCCGGGCGCCGAACTGTTCTTCATCACCGGCGCCGACGCGGTCGAGCAGATCCTCAGCTGGCGCAACCATCAGCAGTTGTGGGACCTGGCGCACTTCGTCGCCGTCTCGCGTCCCGGCCACGTGCTGAGCACCGAGGGGCTCCCTTCCGAGAACGTGAGCCAATTGGAGATCCCCGCCCTGTCGATCTCGTCCACAGACTGCCGCGCCCGTGTGCGCCGAGGACACCCCGTGTGGTACCTCGTCCCCGACGGCGTCGTGCAGTACATCGCGAAGCACCATCTCTACCGGAGCAAGGCATGAGCACTCCCGACACCCCCGAGACGCCCGCCCTGACCCGCCGTCAGTTGCGCGAGCTGCGTCAGACCGGCGCCACGCCGATCATCACGTCGAACGACTACACCGTGGCCCCGGATGCCACGGCTCAGACCGCCGAGAGCGACTCCCCGGTCGCCGACGTCCCGTCCCCGGACGAAGCGGCTCCGACCGCCGAGCCCGAGTCTCCCAATGCCGCGGCGCCGACCGCGGAGCCCGCGCCGACCGCGGAGCCCGCGCCGACCGCCGAGCCCGAGTCTGCGGATGCCGCGGCGCCGACCGCGGAGCCCGCGCCGACCGCCGAGCCCGAGGCGCCCGCTGTCATCGCGGCCGTACCGACGGCTGATGAACGCACGTCGTCGGCCGACACGGCGCGCCCGGTCGATCCGGCGCCCGCCGCCGCTTTCGACTCCTACGCCGAGGCCGGCGTCGACCACGGTGTCTCCGGCCTCACCCGCCGGCAGGCGCGCGCGCAGGAGAAGATCCGTACGGCATCCGTGCCCGTGATCAGCCCCGATCTCGAGTCATCGGCGCCGCTCGTCGCCTCCACGCCGACGACCGACGACACGTCGCAGCCGGCCATTTTCCGCCCGGCGGCGGCCGAGGCGCCCGCCCCCGCGGCGGCTCCCGCGCCGTCGGTGGTCAATCCCGCTCTGGGCTCCGAGCTGCTCGACGGCGCGACGCCCGATGTGTCGCTCCCGTCGTCGTTCGACCAGCTCCTCTCGCGCACCACCGGCGCGACCGGAACAGTCTCGACCCCGAACTCGCTGATCCTCTCGCAGACGCCCACGGGCGCGCCGCTCGTCGGCCCGGTCAGCGCGACCGGCGAGATCATGATCACGGGCACGTTCGACCTGCCCCAGGGCCTCGGCTCGGTCGGGCACGCCCCCGGCACGACCGACGGCCGCGACGCCGACGCGGTCCTCCTCGACGGCGAGCTTCCGGCCGCCTCGTCACCCACCCCGATCGCGGCGAGTGCCGCGATCAGCACCGTCAAGCAACCCGGGGAGATCATCCGTCCCCCGGCGCCCGAGAAGGGGAGCAAGCTCCTCGTGGGTCTCATCATCACGACGGGTGCTCTCTTCCTGGCGGTGGTCGGAACCCTCGGCCTCGCCTTCACGACAGGAGTCTTCCGATGACCGCCACCACCAACGGTAAAGAGATGGCGCAGATCGCCGCTCTCGCCGCCGACGCCAAGGGCGGCGACGACCTCGTCGCCCTCGATGTGTCGGAGCCCCTTCCCCTCGTCGACGTCTTCCTCCTCGTCACCGGTCGCAACGAGCGCAACGTCGCTGCGATCGCCGACGAGATCGAAGAGAAGCTGCTCGAGGCAGGCCACAAGCGTCTCCGCCGCGAGGGCCGTCAGGAGTCCCGCTGGGTGCTGCTCGACTTCGGCGACCTCGTCGTGCACGTCTTCCACGAGGAGGAGCGCGTGTACTACGGCCTGGAGCGCCTCTGGAAGGACTGCCCCGTAGTCCCGCTCGAGATCCCCACGCCGGCGCACGCCGCGGAGTAGCCCCCACTCGACGACGCCCTCTGCCCCGCGGCAGGGGGCGTTCTTCGCGTTCGGGTCCCGCTGCTGCCGTGGCGTCGCTCAGCCGTACCGCTCGCGGTACCGGCGCTCAGCGGCGGGGTGCAACGGCACGGGCAGCGTGTCGATCAGACTCGCCGGTGTCAGGTATTGGACGCCGAGGGAACCGGGCGGCACGAGCCGCGCGGCGTCGTCGATGAGCACATCGACCAGGCGACGCGCCAGGTCCTCGTCGAGGTCGCGGTGGGTCAGGAGCAGGTTGGCGACACCGATCGTCGGAACAGACGTGTCGGCGCCATAGACGCCCGCGGGGATCGTCGTGGCCACGTATGCGTCGGGGTACCGGCGCAGCATCTCGGGCAGGACGGGCGTCGTATCGAGCACGCGGATCGGCGTCCGATCGGCCAGGTCGACGATCTGGGGTGTCGGAACGCCGCCCGACCAGAAGAGCGCGTCGATGCGGCCCTGCTCGAGGTCGACGACCGCATCGCGGAACGGTCGTTCGATCGTGACGGGAGGCGTCGACGTCGACGTCAGGTCCCCGGCATCCAGAAGCCGGCGCGCGGTCGCCGCCGCTCCCGATCCCGCCGCACCCAATGAGACGACGCGCCCCGACAGGTCGGCGAGCGAGGTCAGGCCGTCGGCGGCGCGCACGATGCACTGCAGGTAGTTCTGGTAGACCCGTCCGATGGCGACGAGGTCGTCGCCCGGAGTGGCTGCTGCCGCGGAGTCCGCGAGAGAGAGTGCCAGCTCGACGTTCCCGGCGTCGAGCAGGGCGAGGTTCTCGACGCTGCCCTCCGTAGCGAGCGCCGTGATCTCGACGCCGCCGGTCTCGCGTGCGACCGCGCTCAGCAACTGGCCGAATTCCAGATAACTCCCTCCGGGCTCGCCGCACCCGAGGGTCAGGGCGCGGGGCGGGGCGGGGGAGCAGCCGGCGAGACCGACCGCTCCGGCGGCCATGCCCGCCCACAGGAACCCGCGTCGGGTGAGCCCCGTCACGATCGCTCCCACAGCAAGCGAGCCGCGAGCCCCCCGGATGCGGAGCGGTCGAGGACGAGCCGCCCGCCGGCGGCGCGCATCAACTGGGCCACGATCGCGAGCCCGAGGCCCGTTCCGGTCTGCGTCGCGTCGCGGCCGGCGCGCCAGAACCGCGTGCCCATGCGGGCGAGGTCGTCGTCGGCGAGTCGCGTACCGGAGTCCTCGACCACGAGCCGGATGCCGTCGGCATCCTGGGCGAGACTCACGCGGACCTCGGCCGCGGGGCCGGCGTACTTGGCCGCGTTGTCCAGGAGCACGTCGACCATCTCGTCGAGGTCGGCGCGCCCGCACGGGACCGTGACCGCCGGGCCCGGAGCGGTGGTCAGCCGGACCCCCGCAGCCTCCAGACGGTCGCGGTGACGGTCCGTGATCTCCGCAGCCGTGACGGCGCACTCCCGCGCGGCACCGTCGTCGCGCGCCGGATCGCGCCCCCGCGACTGCGCCGCGGCACGGTGCTCCGCATTCGCGAGGGTGAGCATGCGCCCCACCGTGTATTCGAGCCGATCGAGGTCGTCGTCGACGGCAGCGAGGTCGGTGGCCGCCTCTCCCTCTCGCGGTAAGCCGTCCACGCGCAGCCGGATCGCGGCGAGAGGCGTCCGCAACTGATGCGAGGCGTCGGCGACGAATCCGCGCTGCTGCTCGAGGCTGCTCTCGACCTCGGCCGTCATCTCCCCGAACGCACGGCTGAGGCGTCGAAGTTCGGGCGGGCCCGAGGGGCGCAGGGGCGAGGGGTCGCGGTGGGCGGTGACGTCGGCGACCGCGGCGTCGAGGGCGCGCACCGGGCGCAGGATCCATCGCGTCCACACCAGCGACGCCCCCATGAGGGCGCTGAGCAGCAGCACGCCGATGACGACGACCACGGCCCAGGCACGCGACACGTCCATCTGCGCGTCGCGGAGGTCGACGGCCAGCACCACGACGCCGGTCGACAGGTCGCCGGCGGCGATCACCGGCACGGCCACGACGGAGGTGTCCGGGCCCCAGGGCGTGACGCGGGGGAGCACGAGCTGGGGGAGAGCTCGGGATGCCGCGGTCACGAGCTCGTCGACACGCTCATCGCGCGACACGTCGCCGGCGGAGGCGACGGCATCCCCGGTCTCGTCGAGGACGAGCACCGACTCGCCGTAGACCGCGTGGAAGCGCTGGAGGTAGGTCTGGAGGCCCTCGGCGTCGCCCTGCACGAGCGCGGTGCGGGCACGTTGCACGACCTGGTCGAGGGCGGCGGTGCGCTGCAGGGCGAGCTGCTGCGTGCGGGAGTCGGCGATCGACTGGGCGACGGGGATGAGTACGGCGATGACCGCGATCAGCCCGAACACGAGCAGCGGCAGCAGGACGCGCAGCTTCATCCGGCATCCTCGAGGCGGTAACCGACCCCGCGGACCGTGGTGATGGTCAGCCCGGGGAGCTTCTGGCGCACCTGACCCAGGTGCACGTCGAACGAGCGCGACGACGTCGCGTACGCGTCGCCCCACACCTCGTCGAGTATCTGCTGACGGCTGACGATCTGGCCCGCGCGCCGGGCGAGCGAGAACAGGATGCCGAACTCGTTGGGCGTGAGCGCCACGTCGCTCCCGTCGACGGTGACGCGCCGGGCGTCGACGTCGATGTCGACCGGGCCGACCTGCACGCGCGTGGGCTCATCGGGAGGGGTGTAACGGCGGGTGACGGCGAGCAGCCGAGCGAGCAGCTCGTGCAGGCGCACGGGCTTGACCAGGTAGTCGTCGGCACCGAGCGACAGCGCCCGCACCGTCGAGCGCTCGTCACCACGGGCGGTGACGACGATGACCGGGATCTGACTCACCGCGCGCAGCTGGCGGAGGACATCGAGGCCGTCCATGTCTTCCAGGCCCAGGTCGAGCAGCACGACCTGCGCGTCGCGGTGGCGCAGCAGCACGTCGCTTCCACGGCTGACGCGCGTGCTCGCGTGGCCGGCGCGCTGCAACGCCGAGACGAGCGCTGCGGCGACGGAGCCGTCGTCCTCGGCCACGAGTACGTGCATGTCCTCATCGTAGGCATGCCCCTGCGCCGGGGATCGCTGCGGGCCGGGCGTGAATGTAAGGCGGATGTAAGGATCCGCACGGAGCGCCGCCGCTTGTCGACATGATGTCGGCATACGCCTCGTCGTCGTCGCCGGGAGAGTCCGACGGCACACGAGACGAGAACCGTCCATCGACCGATCGGATCTCCTATGTCAACGACGACACCACCGGCCACCACGACCACGATCCCCACGAGTCTCCGGCGCTCCATCTCGAACACCTTGAAGGGCTCGGCCGGCAACCTCGTCGAGTGGTACGACGTGTACGTCTACTCGGTGTTCGCGGTGTACTTCGAGTCGCAGTTCTTCAGTTCCGACGACAAGAATTCGACGATCTACGTCTGGGCGATCTTCGCCGTCACCTTCCTCATGCGCCCCATCGGCTCCTGGTTCTTCGGCCGCTTCGCCGATCGCCACGGTCGACGGCTGTCGTTGACCGTGTCGGTCTCGCTGATGGCGTTCTGCTCCCTCATCATCGCCTTCGCCCCCACCGCCGAGATGATCGGTGTCGGCGCCGTCGTCATCCTGGTGTTCGCCCGTCTCGTGCAGGGCTTCGCGACCGGTGGCGAGTACGGGACGAGCGCGACCTATATGTCGGAGGCGGCCATGCCCGGCCGACGCGGCTTCCTCTCGTCGTTCCACTACGTCACCCTCGTCGGTGGTCACGTGCTGGCTCAGACGACCCTGCTCGTCATGGTGCTCACCCTCGATGAGGAAGCGATCACGTCGTGGGGCTGGCGCGTCGCGTTCGCCATCGGCGGTGTCGCCGCGGTCGCGGTCTTCTGGATGCGGCGCACGATGGACGAATCGCTGGAGAAGAGCGTCATCGACGACACCAGGTCGGGCCGGTCGAAGGACTCCGGGTCGATGCGCGATCTCCTCGTGAACAACTGGCGCCCGCTGCTGCTCTGCTTCGCCGTCACCGCGGGCGGCACGGTCGCGTTCTACACCTACTCGGTCACCGGCCCCAACATCGTCAAGACCGCCTTCTCGGGCGGCGACGTGATCACCGGCACCGTCATCAACCTCATCGCCCTCACCGCTCTGATGCTCATGCAGCCCCTCGGCGGGTGGCTGAGCGACAAGGTCGGCCGCAAGTCGCTGCTGGTCTTCTTCGGCGTCGGCGGCGTGCTGTACACGTGGTTCCTCATCACGATGCTCCCGCAGCAGACCAACGAGTTCGCGGCCTTCGCGATCCTGTTCGGCGGCTTCGTCATCCTCACCGGCTACACCTCGATCAACGCCCTCGTGAAGGCCCAGCTCTTCCCCACCCACGTGCGTGCGCTGGGCGTCGGCCTCGGATACGCCCTCGCCAATTCGTTGTTCGGTGGCACGGCACCCCTGCTGTACGCCGGCGCGCAGACCACGGAGCAGGTTCCGCTGTTCATCGTGTACGTGACGGCCATCATCGCCGCGTCGCTCGCGGTGTACATCTTCGCCCTGCGCAACAAGGCGCCGAACTGGCTCGAAGACGAGCTCGTCATGCGCGAGGCGCAGACGGCGCGGACGCGGGTGCCCGTCTCGTCGCGCTGATCCACTCTTCGGACGCCCCTGCCCCACGGCGGGGGCGTCCGTCGTTCGGGGGAAGGGATGCCGCGTCGCCGGGCGAAGGGGAGGGTGCGGCCGCGTCGACGACCGCTCCTGTCAAACGACGAAAGCCCCCGCCGAAGCGGAGGCTTTCTCTCTATGTGGACCTGAGGGGACTCGAACCCCTGACCCCCTGCATGCCATGCAGGTGCGCTACCAGCTGCGCCACAGGCCCTTATATTGTTGTCTGCCCCGTTTGAGGCAACTCCATGAGCTTACAACACAGTTCGCGACGGCAGGAAATCGGCGCGACCGGGCGTGTCGTCTCCGCTCGTGACCGCCGCGATCACGGCGCGGCGGAGCACCTGCCCACGCTCACTCAGTGTCCGTTGGCGGGTGACGTACTCGGCCTTGCCCTCGGTCGTCTCGATCGCCACCGCCGGGTAGCCCCAGCCGCTCAGATCGTAGGGCGAGGCCTCCATGTCGAGGGTGCGGATGTCGCGCGCGAGTTCGAACGCGTCGAGCAGCAGCGGACCCGGTACGAGCGGGCCGAGCTTCACGGCCCACTTGTAGACGTCCATGCCGGCGTGAAGGCATCCAGGCTGCTCGCGCTCGACCTGGTCGTCGCGCGACAAGGGCGTACGGTTGCGAGGCACGGCGTCGGGTGTGAAGAATCGGAACGCGTCGAAGTGCGTGCACCTGAGATCGTGCGCGTCGACGACGGCGTCGGTGCCGTCTCGACCGAGGCGCAGGGGGACCGCGTGCCGCACGTCGTCGGCGCGGTACGCCATCGCCCACTCGTGAAGGCCGAAGCAACCGAACTGCGCCGGTCGATCCGCCGTCGCGCGCAGCAGGTTCACGACGCCGCGATAGAGCGATCCACGCTCGTCGCGGAAGCGCTCGGCATCCACGCGAACGCCCGCACCCTCGGGGCGGTACCAGCGCCAACCGGCGCGTTCGTCGGCGTCGTCGAGCACGATGTCGGGGCCGGGATGCCAGCGGCGCAGGATCGCGGGTTTGTACGAGTAGTACGTGTACAGGAAGTCCTCGACCGGATGCTTCTCGGCGCGGCTCGCGCGGGCGCGGTGCGCCGCGGTGAGCGCGTCTGCGCGTTTGGCGTGCGCGTCCGCCAGGGCGGTCCACTCGGTGCGCGTCAGCGCCGGTGACCGGAGGAGCGTGGTCACTCGACGGCGTCGATCAGGTCGGGGGAGTCGTTGCGGACGTTACCCACGGCAGCGGAGACGACGTGGTCGTCGAGCGTCTCGGCCACATCGGGTGCAGCGTCGATCGCGGCATCCAGCACGTCGCCGACATTCTCGGTGGTCGGGTCCAGCCAGGCGTCGGCGAAGTCGGGGTCCATGAACAGCGGCATGCGGTCGTGGATCGAGCCCAGGCGTCCGATCGCGTCGCGCGTCAGGATCGTGCAGCTCAGCACCCACCGCGCGGGGTCGTCGTCGGCGAGGGCGGGGTCTTTCCACCACTCGTAGAGACCGGCGAAGAACAGCGGCGAGCCGTCGGCGGGGTGGATGTAGTGCGGGGTCTTGCCCGTTTCGGTGGTCTTCCACTCGTAGTACCCGGATGCCGGGATCACCGCGCGACGCTTGATGAGGGCGTTGCGGAACATGGGCTTGTCTTCGACCTCTTCGCTGCGCGCGTTGAACGCCCGTGCGCCGATCTTGACGTCTTTCGCCCACCCCGGGACCAGACCCCAGCGCGCGACCTCGAGACGCCGCACGGGTGGTTCGCTCTTGATCGAGTCGAGCACGATGCCGACCCGCGAGGTCGGCGCGATGTTGTACGACGGCGGGGGCAGCTCATCAGCCTCGACATCGGCGCGAAGCACCCCGATGAGCTCGGACGCCACATTGGCCACGACGAATCGACCGCACATGCCTCCACCGTACGCGCCCCCTCCGACATCGGCTCGACGGCATGGGCGACGGCATCGGCCGCCCGCGGCGTGGACTCGAGCACAGCCTGTGCGATTCGCACAACCTCAGCCCGAGTGCCCCGGAAGCCGCTTACTTCGCGCACATCGCTGAGATTGCGCACACCGCGGCATCCCCGCTCACATCCTCAGTGATTCGCACAACCTCAGCCCGAGTGCCCCGGATGCCACTCACTTCGTGCACATCTCTGAGGTTGCGCACACCGCGGCATCCGCCGCCGCTCAACCGTCGCGCGAAATGACCCCGACGTCCTCGAGCCGAGCGAGCAGGGCGGCGCCATCGGACCCGGTGACCCACGGCACCTCGGCCGCGGAGTGATCGTCGACGACCGTTCGGCCACCCGCGAGGACGGCCTCGGCGGGCAACAGCCGGCGGATCGCGACCGCTGCGACGCTGTCGGGGTGCTCGATCGCGAAGCCCGTGTAGATCGCGTCGTCGTGCTGACCGTCGTCGCCGACGAGCAGCCACTTCACGTGCGGGAACTCGCTCGCGACGCGCCGCAGGTTGAGCTCCTTGTGATCGCGGCCGCTCCGGAACCATCGGTCGTGCGTGGGACCCCAGTCGGTGAGCAGGAACGATCCGGCGGGGAACAGGTGCCGACGCATGAACCGCGTCAATGTCGGGGCGACGTTCCACGCGCCGGTGGACAGGTAGATGACGGGGGTGCCGGGGTGTTCGCGGGTCAGTCGCTCGAGCATCACTGCCATACCCGGGACGGGCTGACGGGCGTGCTCGTCGACGACGAACGAGTTCCACGCCGCGAGGAAGGGGCGGGGGAGGAGGGTCACCATCACCGTGTCGTCGATGTCGCTCACGACGCCGAAGCGCACATCCGAGCCCACGATGAACACGCGGGTCTCGGCCGGCTCGCTGCCCTCGACCGACATCGTGATCGACTGCCACCCGGGTGCCAGGCTCGCGGGGAGCTTCGCGTCGATCACGCCGCCACGATCGGCCGACACGGTGTGCGTGACGCCGTCGATCACGACGTCGACCTTCGCCATGCCCACCGGAACGGCCGCGAAGCTGCGCCAGCCGCGCAGACTCGCGAACTCCCCGGTCGAGGTGCGCTTGATCGGCGGGGCGATCAGCACGCGTCCGAGGACGCGCACCCACTCCTCGGTTCCGTAGCCCGGAAAACCGGTGACGGCGGGCCGGAGGCCGCGGGAGCGTGCCCTCCGCTCACGCCACCGGTGGAAGCGGCGCTCGAGTCGGGCGAACCAGAGCACCTTTGCGCGGGTGGAGCGAGGAGAACGAGGCATCGCCCTCAGTCTTTCACGTCACCGTCCCTGCGGCCGAGGGTGGGGACGTCATCGGCCAGATGACGTCGCTCTGCGCGCTCGATGAGCTTCTTTCCGACGAACACCAGCACGAGGAAGACGACGAGGATACCGACGAAGATGTATCCGGCGTAGTGGAGCTGATCCGCGAGATCGCGGTAGGTGCCCGCGGCGGTGGCCGCGACCGAGATGTAGAGACCGGCCCAGATGATGCAGGCGGGAGTCGTCCACGCGAGGAAGCGGCGATAGCTGTAGCCGCTCATTCCGACGGTCAGCGGAACGAGCGAGTGCAGCACGGGGAGGAAACGCGACAGGAAGATCGCCAGCCCTCCGCGGCGGCTGAGGTAGCGGTCGGCACGCTCCCAGTTGCGCTCGCCCAACTTCTGGCCGAGGCGCGATGCGCGGATGCGCGGGCCGAAGTACCGGCCGAGCCAGAACCCGAGGCTCTCACCCAGCAGGGCGCCCACCACGACCGCCGCGGCCAGCAGGACGCCCTCGAGCGGCGAGCCGACGGCGGTGCCCGCGACGATCACCATCGTGTCGCCCGGGACGATGAGGCCGACCAGCACGCTCGTCTCGAGCATGACCGCGAGACCGGTGATGACCGTACGCAGCACGGGATCGACGTTCTGGACGACGTCGAGCAGCCACGTGAGGATCTCGTTCACCTCCGTCAGCTTACGGCCGCCGCTCCCGCCTAGCCTGGGAGCGTGCCGCACTCCGCCCCCTCGTTCACCCCCGTCGAGTGGGTCGATCCCGAGGCGGTGTTCCTGCACCTGTTCGCCGACGCTCCCGACGCCTTCTGGCTCGACGCCGGGACGGCCGCGGCGACAGGGTGGAGCTGGATGGGCGCGGGCCGTCGCGACCCGTCGTCCCGGCCGATGGAACAGGATGCCGCGGCCTCCGGCTCCGCACACGACGAGCCGGGGCCGTTCCGTGGTGGGTGGGTGGGGTGGCAGACGTACGAGGGGGAGTCCGCGTGGCTGCGCGTCGACGCCCTGCTCGCGTTCGACCACGCTCTGCGCCGGATCTATGCCGTGGGCGACCCCACCCTCGCGGCCCGCGTCGCCGAGGCGCCGACGCCCGACGAGGTCGACCCCGCGGAGGACCGGGGCGCGGCATCCGCCCGCGTCACCCCCGACCGTTACGCCGAACTGATCGAGGCGTGCCGCGACCGTATCCGCGAGGGCGACGCGTACCAGCTGTGCCTCACGACGCGGTTCACCGTGCCCGGCGCGGTCGATGCGCTCGCGGTGTTCCGGAGGCTCCGCCGTGCGTCGACATCGCACCACGCCGGCTTCGTCCGCATCGGCGAGGTCGCACTGGTCAGTGCGTCGCCCGAACGGTTCCTCGTGGTGCGCGACGGTTCCGTGCACACGCATCCCATCAAGGGCACCCGGCCCCGGTCCGCCGACCCGGCTCTTGACGCGGCGTTCGCCGAAGACCTGCGGACGGATGCCAAGGAGCGCGCCGAGAACGTGATGATCGTCGACCTGATGCGCAACGACCTCTCCCGGGTCTGCGAGCCGTCGACGGTCGGCGTCGACCGGCTGCTCGAGGTCGAGACCTACCCGCACGTTCACCAACTCGTGAGCGAGGTGTCGGGCAGGCTCCTGCCCGCAACCACCGTCGGCGACCTGCTCGACGCGACGTTCCCGGCGGGGAGCATGACCGGCGCGCCGAAAGAGTCGGCGACGCGGATCCTCGCCGGACTCGAGCAGACCCCGCGTGGTCTTTACGCGGGTGCCTTCGGATGGATCGGCGACGACGGCGCCGCAGACCTCGCCATGGTGATCCGCAGCGTCGTCGTGCATCCGGATGCCGCCTACGTCGGCGCGGGCGGGGGGATCACGTGGCGTTCGGTCGCGGCATCCGAGGTCGCCGAGGTGGGCATCAAGGCGCGAGCCCCTCTCGCCGCTCTCGGGGCCGCGGTGCCGCCGGGGTGGTGACCCCGGGTCCGATAACCTGGACGCTGGCCTCCGGGCCTCCCCGACTCACACGATTGGTTCTCCCGTGTCTCAGAACTCCGCACCCGACGCCCGCGACGGTGGCTTCGACACCCACGCCATCCAGGCGAAGTGGCAGCAGGCGTGGGCCGAGAAAGACCCGTTCCGCGCCGGCGGCGACGACGATACGCGCCCCCGCAAGTACGTGCTCGCGATGTTCCCCTACCCCTCGGGCGACCTGCACATGGGCCACGCCGAGAACTACCTCTACTCCGACATCGTCGCGCGCTTCTGGCGCCACCGCGGCTACAACGTGCTGAACCCGATCGGGTGGGACTCGTTCGGTCTGCCCGCCGAGAACGCCGCCATCAAGCGCGGCGCCGATCCCGTCGAGTGGACTTACGCGAACATCGCCCAGCAGAAGGCGAGCCTGAAGGACTACGGCGTCTCGTTCGACTGGAGCCGGGTGCTGCACACCAGCGACCCCGAGTACTACCGCTGGAACCAGTGGCTGTTCCAGAAGCTGTACGACAAGGGGTTGGCGTACCGCAAGGACGCGCTGGTCAACTGGGATCCGGTGGATCAGACCGTGCTCGCCAACGAGCAGGTGCTGCCCGACGGCACGAGCGAGCGCAGCGGCGCCGTGGTGGTCAAGAAGAAGCTCACGCAGTGGTTCCTGCGCATCACCGACTACGCCGACCGCCTGCTCGACGACCTCAACCAGCTCGAAGGCTTCTGGCCGAGCAAGGTCATCCAGATGCAGCGCAACTGGATCGGTCGCTCCGTCGGTGCCGACATCACGTTCGAGATCGAGGGTCGCGCCGAGAAGATCACGGTCTTCTCCACCCGTCCCGACACCCTGCACGGGGCGACGTTCTTCGTCGTGGCGCCCGAGTCCGACCTGGCCGCCGAGCTGGCGGCATCCGCGGACCAGGGGGTGAAGGAGACGTTCGAGGCGTACCTCGCCCAGGTGCAACGCGCGACCGACATCGAGCGCCAGGCGACCGACCGCCCCAAGACCGGTGTGTTCCTCGGCCACTACGCGATCAACCCCATCAACGGCGAGAAGCTGCCGATCTGGGCCGCCGACTACGTGCTGGCCGACTACGGTCATGGCGCGGTCATGGCCGTGCCCGCCCACGACCAGCGCGACCTCGATTTCGCGCGTGCGTTCGACCTGCCCGTGCGGGTCGTCGTCGACACCCTCGCCCCCGTCACCGGTGCGATCCCCGTCATCGAGCTCGACGACGAGGGGGTGCCGATCGACCCGCTGGGCGACCTCGACGACACCGACCCGGTGAAGACCGGCGTCGCGTTGACGGGCGATGGTCGCATGATCAACTCCGGCTCGCTGAACGGCCTGTCCAAGCGCCACGCGATCGCGCGCATGATCGATGAGCTCGAGGCGAAGGGCGTCGGCCGTGCGGCCAAGACCTACCGCCTCCGCGACTGGCTCATCTCGCGTCAGCGCTACTGGGGCACACCCATCCCGATGCTCCACGGCGAAGACGGCTCGATCACGCCCGTGCCCGCCGACCAGCTGCCGGTCGTGCTGCCCTCGGTGGAGGGTCTCGACCTGAAGCCGAAGGGCACGTCGCCCCTGGGAGCGGCGACGGAGTGGGTGCAGGTCACCGACCCCGAGACGGGCCAGATGCTGCTGCGCGACCCCGACACTATGGACACATTCGTCGACAGCTCCTGGTACTACCTGCGCTTCCTCTCGCCTGACAGCTCGACCGAGGCGTTCTCGGGCCGCGAGGCGTCGAAGTGGGGCCCCGTCGACTTCTACATCGGCGGCGTCGAGCACGCGATCCTGCACCTGCTGTACGCGCGTTTCATCACCAAGGCGCTGTTCGACATGGGCCTGGTCGAGTTCACCGAGCCGTTCTCGAGTCTCATCAACCAGGGCATGGTCATCCTCGACGGCGCCAAGATGTCGAAGAGCAAGGGCAACCTGGTGCTGTTCCAGGAGGAACTCGACGCCCACGGCGCCGACGCCCTGCGCGTGGCCCTGGCCTTCGCCGGCCCGGTGGAGGACGACAAGGACTGGAACGACGTCTCCACCACGGGCGCGGCCAAGTTCCTCGCCCGCGCCCTGCGCATCGCGCACGACGTCGACAGCGAGACCGACGTGGTCTGGGCCGAGGGCGACAAGTCCCTCCGCCGCGTGACGCACCGCCTCCTGGCCGAGGCGCCGAACCTCATCGAGCAGACGAAGTTCAACGTCGTCGTCGCCCGTCTGATGGAGCTGGTCAACGCCACCCGCAAGGCGATCGACGGCTCGGCCGGCGTCAGCGATCCTGCGGTCCGTGAGGCTGCCGAGGTCATCGCGATGGCCCTCGACCTGTTCGCCCCGCACACCGCAGAAGAGATGTGGCAGACGCTCGGCTACGACGGATTCGTGGGACTCGTGACCTGGCGTCAAGCCGATCCCACCCTGTTGGTGGAAGACAATGTCGTCGCCGTCGTGCAGATCGACGGCAAGGTGCGCGCGACCCTCGAGGTCTCGGCCAAGATCGGCGGCGACCAGCTCGAGGCCCTCGCCCGCGGCGACGAGCGCGTGCGCCGCGCCCTCGGTGAGCGTGAGATCGTGCGCGCGGTGGTGCGTCCGCCGAAGGTGGTCAGCTTCTCCACGAAGTAGCGCGGGGGTTGCGGTCGTTGAGCCTCCGGAACCGGCATCGACCCTGATCGCCCGATGCCACGTCTCCACGCCATGCGGCGCGGGGGACGTGGCATCCGGTGGCTCGACGCGCTCAGGATGCCGAGGTGTAGGCGCTTCCGTCGCGGGTGCGAGTGAGGAGGCCAGCGTCGATCAGGTAGCGCCGCATCGACACGGGGTCGTCGGTGATCTCTGCGAGTCGATCGGTGACGTGGGCCTCGGTGATGGTTTCCTGCGGCCCCAGGACGCGGGTCGCGATGTGGGCGAGCACCTCCCGGCGGTCGGCGGCGCGTGAAGGGTAGGTCGACAGGCGTCCCTCGGTGAAGAATCGCGCGACGCCGTCGGGGCGGACGGACGTGGATGCCGCGGCGAGGGCGATGCGGAAGATCTCGGACTCCGCCCGCCAGCCGCCGTCGACGGGGGAGATGAGTCCCGCCGTCTGAAGGCTGTCGAGAACCCGACGGCGTTTGCCGGGGGAGAGCGACGACAGGTGCGCGTCGACGGATTGTCCGAGGACGACGAGCGCGTAGATCTCTCGCGCACGGTCATCGGCGAGGGCAGCGACGACAGGACGCCAGGAGTTCGCGGACATCCCCCCAGGCTAGGGCTGCTCCTCCCCGGCGGACGAGCTGCCGCGTTTGTGCACGGATCGGTTCCCGGTCGCCACGCAGACAGTACGGCGTTCGTAGCGTCCTGGTGTGACCTCGACTTCCGACCCCGTACCGAGCGACAAGCTGGCGCCGCGCGCGCGCCTGGGCGTCGGCGCCGTCGTCGTGCTGGTGCTACTGTCCTTCGCGGTCACGATTGGGATCGGCATGGTGCGCGGTGCGACCGGCGCCGAGGTCGTGGAGCCGGTGTCGACCGCCTCATCGTCTCCGCGGGTCCCCGCCGAGGCCGGACTCTACGTCCACGTCGCCGGGGCCGTACGCGAGGCCGGTCTCTACCGACTCGACGCCGGAGACCGGGTGGCCGATGCCATCGCGCGGGCGGGTGGCTTCGCCGATGACGCGGCACGCGACGGGGTCAACCTCGCGCGTCCCGTCGCCGACGGCGAGCAGATCGTCGTGCCGGTGGTGGGGTCCGAAGTCGCGGGGCCCGCCTCCGGTGGCTCGGCGGCAGACGGACTGATCGATCTCAATACCGCCACCCCCGAGCAGCTCGACACCCTTCCGCGCGTGGGTCCCGCGATGGCCGACCGCATCATCGAGTGGCGTGAGACGAACGGCCGGTTCACCAGCGTCGACGATCTGCAGTCGGTGCCGGGCATCGGTGAGAAGATGCTGGCCGCCCTTCGCGATCTGGTGCGGGTGTGAGCGCGCGTCGCGCGCTTCGGCGCCGAACGCTGCGCTCGGTATCGGTCGCGGCGGCGACCTGGGTGTCCGCCGGGCTGACCACCGCGATCCCGGATGCCATCCTCTTCGCCGTCGGGCTCGGCATCCTGTCCTGCATCGCCACCGCCGTCCTGGTGTGGCGTCGGCACCCCGCGCTGGCCGTCGCCGCGGTCGCGCTCGCGTGCGCAGCCGCGACCGCGGGGACCGTCGCGTCGCTTGCGCCCGTGCGGTCGCAGATCGCCGCATTGGAAGCGGAGGGCGGTCGCTACCTCGAGCTCGATGTGACGGTCACCGGGCGCATCGACGGGTCGGCCGACGGGGGTGCCTGGTTCGACGCGACCGCCGCGACGGTGCGTGCGGGAGACAGGACCGTGGTCGGCGCGATTCCCGCCCGTGTGCTCGTCGATCCGGGCGGACGCGCGGCGCTCGCGCGAGCGAGCATGGGCAGCACGGTGTCGTTGTCGGGGCGAGCGATCCCGGCCGCGGCGGGGGAGCGTGCCGCGCTCGTCGTGCGGGGCAGCGAGGTCGTCTCGGCGACCGAGCCGACCGGTGTCTGGGCGTGGTTCGAGGGCCTGCGCGATGCGCTGGTCGCATCCACACGCGGTCTACCGCAACCAGGGGCCGGTCTCGTCCCGGGGCTCGCCGTCGGCGACACCTCCAGTCTCGACTCGGCGACCGAGGCCGCCATGAACGCGTCTTCGCTCTCGCACCTGACCGCCGTCTCGGGCGCGAACTGCGCCATCGTGGTGGGCGCGGCCTTCGCCCTCCTCGCTCTGTGCGGCGCACCCCGCGGCCTGCGCGTCGGTGGGGCCTTCGTCGTCCTGGCCGCCTTCGTCGCCTTGGTCACTCCGGAGCCGAGTGTCGTCCGGGCGGCGGCCATGGCCTCGGTGGCGATGATCGCGGTGGCTCTGGGCCGCCCGGCGATGGGCGTTGCGGTGCTGTCCCTCGCCGTCACCGTGCTGCTCGTCGTCGACCCCTGGCTGGCGCGCTCTCTGGGCTTCGCACTCTCCGCCGCGGCGACCGGTGCCCTGCTCGTACTCGCGCGCCCGCTCGCCACGGGACTCGGTCGATGGATGCCGAGAGCCCTCGCCCTCGCCATCGCCGTTCCGACGTCGGCCCAGATCGTCTGCGGCCCGCTCATCGTGCTCATCGACCCGCACGTCCCCCTGCTCGGCGTTGCGGCCAACCTCGTCGCCGATCCGGCCGCAGCCCCCGCGACGATCGCCGGGGCACTCGCGTGCGTCGCGCCGTTCCCCTGGTTGCGCGATGGACTGACCGCCCTGGCCTGGGTGCCCGCGGCGTGGATCGCCGCCGTCGCGCACACGAGTTCTTCGGTCGCCGCGCAGAACCTCCCCTGGCCCGACGGGCCGGCCGGGGCGATACTCCTCGCTCTCGTCGGAGCCGCCCTCCATCTGGTGATCGTGCGTCCTCGACGCCTGCCCCGCCTCACCGGCCTCGCGTCGGCGGCGATGGCCGTCGTCCTCGGTCTCGTCCTGGGGAGTTCCGCCGTGCGCACGGTCGCGGGGCCGCTCACCATACCCTCCGCGTGGCAGCTCGCGATGTGCGACGTCGGGCAGGGCGACGCGACGCTGTGGCGGTCCGGAGGTGCGACCGCATTGGTCGACACCGGTCCTGATCCCGCAGCTCTCAACCGCTGCCTGGCCCAGTTCGGCATCGACCGGATCGATCTGCTCGTCCTCACCCACTTCGATCTCGACCACGTCGGGGGTTCGCCGGCTGTGATCGGTCGGGCCGCTCTCGTCGTGCACGGTCCGGTGGACGGACACGCCGACCAGCGGCTGCTCGACCGTTTCGCGGCGGCGGGCGCGCAGCTCCAGCAGGCGACGACGGGGACCACGGGGGCGCTGGGCGCCACGCGGTGGCAGGCGCTCGGTCCGGCACCCCGTACAGACCCCGGCAACGACGCGAGCGTCGCGATCGACGTCGCGGGCGTCGATTTCCCTCGAACGGTGCTCCTCGGCGATCTCGGCGAGGAGTCGCAGGCGGCCCTGCGAGGGCGCGTGGACGTGCCCCGGGTGCAGATCGTGAAAGTGGCGCACCACGGCAGCGCAGACCAGGATGCCGGTCTGTATCAGGATCTGCATCCGACGGTCGGATTGATCGGTGTGGGTGCTGACAACACCTACGGCCATCCGACCGCCTCTCTCCTGTCGATGCTGAGAGCCCTCGGCACCGCGATCGGGCGCACCGATCAGGACGGAGCGCTGGCCGTCTGGCTCGATGCCCACGGCGCGCTGACGCTCTGGCGGGAGCATGCGGGGGAGCCGGGGGCGCCGGAGAACCCGAGCCAGGCGCCGCGTGAGACAGGAAAGGCGGTGGCGGGCCCGGCTCGCGGCGTCGGGTGGATCCGAGTGAACCGAGGCGGTCCTGAAGGGGGTGGATGGGCAGCGGGGCGAGGCGCACCGCGCGAGGGTGTTCCGAGTGGGACACGGAGGGCGCCGAGGGGCACCGGCGGTCGGGAGCGCCCGAGTTCCGGCGCCTGACGGCGACGGGGCTCGTGGGGCACGGGGATGAGCCGACGCACCGGGACACGGTGTCGGAGCCGATCGCTAGGCTGGGGGAGTGACCCCGGCACCCCGACGCTCCGCCCCCGCGAAGGCGAAGTCGGCCATCCCCCAGGTGTCGTGGCGCGCCCCGCAGCCGGCGCCGATCGTCCTCATCTCGGGGCCCGAAGAGGTCTGCGCCGAGCGCGCGACCGCCGGCATCCGCGCCATGCTGAAGAGCGAAGATCCGAGCCTCGAGGTCACCGACATCCGCGCCGACGACTACGCCGCCGGCACCTTGCTCGGCGTGACCTCGCCGTCGCTGTTCGGCGAGCCCCGGCTCGTGCGTGTGAGCGGCGTCGAGAAGTGCAGCGATACGTTCCTCGCTGAGGCGGTGTCGTACCTCGCATATCCGCAAGATGGAGCCACTGTCGTGCTCCGGCACACCGGCGCGAGCGTGCGAGGCAAGAAGCTGCTCGACGGCATCCGGTCGGGTCAGGGTGGCGGTATCGAGATCGCCTGTCCTGCTGTCAAACGCGACTCCGACCGCTTCGACTTCGCCGTCGGCGAGTTCAGGGCGGCGCAGAAGCGCATCGCGCCGGTGGCCCTGCGCTCACTCGTCTCGGCGTTCGCCGACGATCTCACCGAGCTGGCCGCCGCCTGCCAGCAACTGATCGCCGACGTACCCGGCGACATCGACGAGCGCACCGTCGAGCGCTATTACGGCGGTCGCGTCGAGACGTCCGCCTTCACCGTCGCCGACACCGCCATCGCGGGCCAATACGGGCCGGCGCTGCTCGCGCTCCGTCACGCGCTGGCATCCGGAGCCGACCCCGTCCCCCTCGTCGCCGCCGTCGCCATGAAGCTGCGGACGATGGCACGAGTCGCCGGCACCCGCGAGTCGTCGCCGGCCCTCGCGCAACGACTCGGCATGAAGGACTGGCAGGTCGACCGCGCCCGCCGCGACCTCGTCGGCTGGACCGGCAACACGCTCGGCATGGCCATCCACGCCACCGCCCGGGCCGACGCCGAAGTGAAGGGCGCATCGCGCGACTCGGTCTTCGCCCTCGAGCGCATGATCACGATCATCGCCACGCGCGCGCCTTACGGCGACTGAGTCCGCCGTCGCGCGCAACGGCATCCGGTCAGCGTCGCATCAGGTGACGCGCGAGGAACGTCGCCGCCATCAATGTGAGCCGGGGCTCCGCCCGGCGGAGGTCACGGACCACGACGACCTCCCCGTGATCGGGCGAGGCGACCGCGGCCGCCCACCTCAGTGCCGGCTCCGGAGGCTGCCCGCTCGCGGGAACATCTCCTCCGAACAGCTCCACAAGACGCTCTCGCGGGTCCTCCCGGTCACCGAAGAATTTCGCCGCGCGCTCACTCTGCATGTCGTACCTCCTGGCAACCAGGCTATGAAGGGGCGACCGAGGCCCGCATCCTCCGAGGGGATGAGTTGGTGCGCCGCGAGATGCACCGTCGACCTCGTCTGTGCACCAGGGCCGCGGTCCGCTCAGGTCGAGACGGCGGTCAACCGGCGCGGTCCCACTGGGGGCTCAGGGGAGGAGATGCGGGGAGGGGAGGACCGAATCGCGCCCGTTGGTCCTCCGCTCGTCGCACCCCCTCCGCTCCGCACACGGCCCCGCCGCGCGCACATCGCCGCGGCCTCCGCACACCGCCGCGGCCTCCGCACCTCGCCCGACCCTTGCCGCGACCCCGGCCTCCGCGCCTCGCCCGGCCTTTGCACGCGACCCCGGCCTCCGCCCGTCGCCCGGCCTCCGCACGCCGCCCGGCCTCCGCACGTCGCCCGGATACGCCCCGCCTCGCCGTGGCGAGGCACGACCCGCTCCGGAAACGACGAAGCCCGCCCCGCAGATGCGGGACGGGCTTTCGAAGAAATGCTGCGGCTCAGAGAGCGGCGACCGACTTCGCGATGGCCGACTTGCGGTTCGCAGCCTGGTTCGAGTGGATGACACCCTTGCTCACGGCCTTGTCGAGCTTCTTGGTCGCGACGACGAGGGCCTTCTCAGCGGCCTCCTTGTCACCGGCCAGCACGGCTTCCTTCGTGCGACGCACGTGCGTCTTCAGCTCGCTCTTGACGGCCTTGTTGCGCTCGCGCGCCTTCTCGTTGGTCTTGTTGCGCTTGATCTGCGACTTGATATTCGCCACGTCGACGGTCTTTCGTTTGAGTGAGTGTTGGAAGTGCCGGGCGAGCGGTAGAGGGGCGCTGCACCGGCGGTCGTGGAGGTCGGGAAAAACCCCACACGCAAGCCAAGGACCGAGTCTATCAGCTAGACGCCTCCACCGTGGTGAGCGCCACGTCCAGCACGGCGTTGAACACGCGCGGGCGCATCGCCGTGACGATGTGCGTCGTGCGCGGCACGATGACGAGCTCGGCGTGCGGGGCGACGGCGGTGAACAGCTTCTCGTTGATGCGCAGCTGATCCCACTGTCCGTTGACGAACCACAGCGGCACCGTGATCCTGCGGAGGGATGCCAGCAGGTCGAGGTCGGAGAGTGAGGCCAGGGCGATGTGCTGTGCGTCGAGGGCGTATCCACCGGCGCCGAAATCGGGACGCGTCTCGGGCGGCAGGGTGAGATCGAGCACCCGGTCGGTGAACCCCATGCCGCGGTCGGGGAGGCTGTCGGCGCGACGGATCAGATAGCGGTAGGTCGCCAGCGCCGGACCGCGAGGAAGAGACGTGCACGACGCGGCGACCAACGCGGCCACGGGCGGCGGATCCTCCCGCCCGAGGTAGTCGATCGACAGCAGCCCGCCCATCGAATGCCCGACCAGCACGACGGGCCCGTGCTCGGCGGCATCCCGAACCGCCCGGTCGATCGTGGCGTACGCCTCGTCGAGGGTGAACGGCTCCCCGCGGCGCGTGCCGTGACCGGGAAGGTCGACCGCGGTCACCGGGTTGCCGCGCTCCTGCAGGTGCGCGACCTGCGCCCGCCACATGGTGGACGACGTGCGGATGCCGTGCACGAACACGACCTGGACCGTCATGGCATCCACTGTATGAGGGTGTGCCGCGGCGAGACCTGTGAGCCCGAGCGCCGACACCACACGATCGCGATGAGAGCACACGCTCGCAGATGACGCGAACGTGCGGTCTCGCGCCGACCGCGTGATCTCGCGACCGCCGCCGTCGCGGCCGGGGAGGAGCCTGGATGCCGGGACCCTGAGCATCCGCGGACGGCGATGTCGGCGCACCACCGTAGAATCGACGGAACATGTCACCGCGCGCCCTGAAGCCCCTCGAGCCGTCTGCCACCCCGCCGGAGCAGATCCGCAACTTCTGCATCATCGCTCATATCGACCACGGCAAGTCGACGCTGGCCGACCGCATGCTGCAGATCACCGGCGTCGTCAGCGACCGCGACATGCGTGCGCAGTACCTCGACCGCATGGACATCGAGCGTGAGCGCGGCATCACGATCAAGTCGCAGGCGGTCCGGATGCCGTGGTCCACCGCCGACGGCACCTTCGCCCTCAACATGATCGACACGCCCGGCCACGTCGACTTCACCTACGAGGTCAGTCGCTCGCTCGCCGCGTGCGAGGGCGCCATCCTGCTGGTCGACGCCGCGCAGGGCATCGAGGCCCAGACGCTGGCCAACCTCTACCTGGCGCTCGAGAACGACCTGCAGATCATCCCGGTGCTGAACAAGATCGACCTGCCGGCGGCCGACCCCGAGAAGTACGCGGCCGAGCTCGCCGGCCTCATCGGCGGAAACCCCGAAGACGTGCTGCGCGTGAGCGGCAAGACCGGCATGGGCGTCGAAGAGCTGCTCGACCTGATCGTCGAGAAGATCCCCGCCCCCGTCGGCAAGCCCGACGCCCCGGCCCGGGCGATGATCTTCGACTCGGTCTACGACGCGTACCGCGGTGTGGTCACCTACGTCCGCATGATCGACGGGTCGCTGCAGCCGCGCGAGCGCATCCAGATGATGTCGACCACCGCCACGCACGAGCTGCTCGAGATCGGCGTCTCCAGCCCCGAGCCGGTGCCCACCCGCGGCCTCGGCGTCGGCGAGGTGGGCTACCTCATCACGGGTGTGAAAGACGTGCGCCAGTCCAAGGTCGGCGACACGATCACCACCCACCGCAAGCCCGCCACCCAGGCGCTGCCCGGGTACACCGACCCGAAACCCATGGTCTTCTCGGGCATCTATCCGATCGACGGCAGCGACTACGCCGAGCTGCGGGAAGCGCTCGACAAGCTCAAGCTGTCCGACGCGTCGCTGCAGTACGAGCCCGAGACCTCGGTCGCGCTCGGCTTCGGCTTCCGCGCGGGCTTCCTGGGGCTTCTGCACCTCGAGATCATCACCGAGCGCCTCTCGCGCGAGTTCGGGCTCGACCTCATCACCACGGCACCGTCGGTGACCTACGAGGTCACGACCGACACCGGCGAGACCGTCTCGGTCACCAACCCCAGCGAGTACCCCGACGGACGTGTCGCGTCGGTGTCGGAGCCGATCGTCAAGGTCGGCATCCTGCTGCCGAAGGACTACGTCGGCACGGTCATGGAACTCTGCCAGACGCGCCGCGGCACGCTCCTCGGCATGGAATACCTCAGCGAAGACCGCGTCGAGCTGCGTTACCACATGCCCCTCGGCGAGATCGTCTTCGATTTCTTCGATCACCTCAAATCGCGCACGCAGGGCTACGCGAGCCTCGACTACGAACCGGCCGGCCAGCAGACCGCCGACCTGGTCAAGGTCGACATCCTGCTGCAGGGCGACAAGGTCGACGCGTTCAGCTCGATCGTGCACCGTGAGAAGGCGTACGCCTACGGCACGCTCATGGCCGAGCGCCTGCGCAAACTCATCCCGCGCCAGCAGTTCGAGGTACCGATCCAGGCCGCCATCGGCGCCCGCATCATCGCGCGCGAGACCATCCGCGCCATCCGCAAAGACGTGCTCGCCAAGTGCTACGGCGGTGACATCACCCGCAAGCGCAAGCTCCTCGAGAAGCAGAAAGAGGGCAAGAAGCGCATGAAGATGGTGGGTCGTGTCGAGGTGCCGCAAGAGGCGTTCATCGCCGCGCTGTCGGGCGACGTCGAGGCCAAGAAGTAACGCACCCAACCGAGAGGGGTGGATCATGCGACGGCAGAATTTCACCGATGACACGGTCGACTACGCGGCGGTCGGCGCCACTCAGGCGCCCGACCTGATGCAGTACCCGCCGGAGCATTCCGTGCCCGCCGAAGACGCGTGGCGAATCGGCAGCGGCGAGGAGCGTTTCGTCGCCGCGGGCGAGCTGCTGCTGTCGTGGGCACCGCTGCGCGGCGAGGAGCTCAGCATCACCGACGTGCGCCCGGCATCCGGAGAAGGCTACGCCGGAGTCGGGTTCGACGCCGAGGGGGCCCCGGTCGCCCCCAGCCGCCTCGAGGCCGAGCAGCGCTTCGCCGCCGACGGCACCCCGTTCGTCAGCCCCGGCACGGGTGTGCACCTGCACGGCAAGGTCGACGGTCACCGAGCCGACGCCGAGCTGCGGGTCATCTCGGTGTTCGAGGAGCCCCGTCGCGTCGGATTCATCCTCGGCACCGTCGGTCACTCGATCGTCAGCGGCGAAGAGCTGTTCTCGATCGAATGGCGCGACAACGACGAGGTCTGGTTCGTCGTGCGTGCGTTCGATCGTCCGACCGCGCCCACCTACCGGCTGTTCACCAGCCGCGTGCGCCGCCGCCGCAAGGCGCTTTTCGCGCGGTACCTGCGCGCGATCTCGCCGCTGTACACGTCCTGATGGGCGGGCCTCTACCGCTCGGAGATCCTGCTCCCGCCGACGGCCGCCTCCCCGGCGACCTCGCCGTCGATCCCACCACCGACTTCGGTGTGTATCTGCACGTGCCCTTCTGCCGAGTGCGCTGCGGCTACTGCGACTTCAACACCTACACCGCGAGCGAACTGCGTGGTGCGCGGCAAGACGACTTCGCCGACACCCTCGCCGCGGAGGTGCGCCTGGCGGGTGCGGTGATGGATGCCGCGGGCGGTCGCCGCGCGGCATCCACCGTGTTCTTCGGGGGCGGAACGCCCACGCTCCTCCCGCCCGGCGATCTGGCGACGATGCTGGACGCCGTGCGCACCGAGTTCGGGATCGCCGACGGCGCCGAGGTGACCGTCGAGGCCAATCCCGACACCGTCGACGACGCCGTGATGCAGACGCTCGCATCGGCGGGGATCACGCGCGTGTCGATCGGCATGCAGTCCGCCCGTCCGCACGTGCTGGCCGCGCTCGACCGCACGCACGACCCCGCCAACGTCGCCACGGCGGTCGCGGCCGCACGGCGAGCGGGGCTGGACGTCTCGGTCGACCTCATTTACGGCGCGCCGGGGGAGTCGCTCGACGACTGGCGCGCCTCTCTCGAAGCCGCCACGGCTCTCGGGCCCGACCACATCTCGGCGTACGCGCTGATCGTCGAAGACGGCACCAAGCTCGCCAGGCAGATCCGTTCGGGCGTCGTCGAGGAGCCCTCCGACGACCTTCAAGCCGACATGTACGAGCTGGCCGACGAGTTGCTCGCAGCCGCCGGGTACGACTGGTACGAGGTGTCGAACTGGTCTCGCGGAGTCACCCACCGCTCCCGCCACAATCTCGCCTACTGGCGGGGCACGGACTGGTGGGGTTTCGGCCCCGGAGCGCACAGCCACGTCGCGGGCCTGCGCTGGTGGAACGTGAAGCACCCGGCGGCGTACGCGCAGCGGATGGCGGCCGGAGAATCGCCGGCCGCGGGTCGGGAGCGCCCCGACGAGACGGCACGACGCCTCGAATCGGTGCTGCTGCGCAGTCGTATCCGCGAGGGCCTGGCGGTGTCGGAGCTGCTCGGCGAGGGGCGAAAGGCCGTGGCATCCCTCATCGCCGACGGTCTCGTCGAGGGCGCGGATGCCGTGCGCGGGCGCATCGTGCTCACCCGCCGCGGGCGTCTGTTGGCGGATGCCGTGGTGCGGGCGCTCACCGCCTGACGGCGCACCGCGCGTTCCGGAGGACATGCCGCGCCTCGGGGAAGCTGCGACAAACGCGATCGCGAGGCAGAAACGCGCCGTCGAGCCGTTTCCTCCACGCCAGGGCGTTACTCGCAGCGCCCGCACCGGTGCCGGCGTTCGACGGACCGGGAGACGGCATCCGCGAGCCCCCCGACGCAGTGTCGTGCCGATCCCGTAGAATTGGCACTCAATCGAGCCGAGTGCCAAACGGGAGGAGCAGCGCATGGTGTCGGAACGCGGCCTTCAGGTGCTCCGCGCGATCGTGCAGGACTACGTCGACACCCGTGAGCCCGTCGGAAGTAAGGCGATCGTCGACCGCCACGCCTTCGGGGTGTCAGCGGCGACCATCCGCAACGACATGGCCCTGCTCGAAGACGAAGACCTCATCGTCGCTCCGCACACCTCGTCGGGGCGCGTGCCCACCGACAAGGGTTATCGCGTGTTCGTCGACCATCTCGCCGAGCTCCGTCCGCTTTCGAGCGCGCAGCGCAGCGCCATCACCTCCTTCCTCGATCAGGCGGGCGACCTCGACGACCTCCTCGCGCGCACCGTGCGGGCCCTTACGCAGCTGACGGGCCAGGTCGCGATCGTCCAATACCCGTCGTTCGCGCGGGCCAACGTCTCGCACGTCGAGCTCGTCGCTCTCGGCGGTCCCCGGGTGCTCGTCATCCTCGTCACCGACACCGGCCGGGTCTCGCAGCGCATCGCGCTCGTACCGGCCGAGCCCACCGAGGCCGACATCGTCCAGCTTCGTGCCCGCGTGAGCGCCGTGCTCGTGGGCCGCAGCGTCGCCGAGTGCGTGCAGCGCGTCGGTGATGCGACGGCCGACGCACCGCGACCGGGTGTCCTGATCGAGGCCATCGCCGACGCCGTGCTGCGGGTGGTCGGCGAAGAACTCGAGGAGTTCCGCCAGGACCGCCTCGTCATGGCCGGTGCCGCGACTCTCGCCAAGCGCGAGCAGGACTTCCGCGGCAGCATCTATCCACTACTCGAGGCCATCGAAGAGCAGGTCACACTCCTGCGACTCATGACCGAGATGGTGGCCGACGAGAAGGGGCTGTCGGCGAGCATCGGTCGCGAGAACGAGCCGTTCGGCCTCGTCGAGGCCTCGGTGCTGGCGAGCCGCTACGACGGCTCCACCGGTGGCGCACGCGTGGGCCTCCTCGGCCCGATGCGCATGGACTACTCATCGAATCTGGCGGCGGTCCGCGCCGTCGCGCATTATCTGACCCGCATGCTCGAAGACGACGACAGCGCACGCTGACGAGCATCACCCGAACGACCCCGCGAGAGCGGGCAGGAAGGCGACTGTGGCTGACCACTACGAGGTCCTGGGCGTCGAACGCGACGCCAGCCCGGAAGACATCAAGAAGGCGTACCGACGTCTCGCGCGCCAGCTTCACCCCGATGTGAACCCCGGCGACGATGCGTCGGAGCGCTTCAAGCTCGTGACCCACGCCTACGACGTGCTCAGCGACCCCGAGCAGCGTCGCCGCTACGACATGGGCGGCGATCAGAGCCCGTTCGGCGGCGGGGGCGCGGCCGGTTTCGGCGGGTTCAGTGACATCTTCGAGACCTTCTTCGGCGCGGGCCAGAGCAGCGGGGGCCGCGGTCCCCGCCCGCGGTCGCGTCGGGAGCGGGGTCAGGACGCCCTGGTGCGCGTGACGCTCGAGCTCGGCGATGTCGTCTTCGGCGCCCACCGCGATCTCGAGGTCGACACGGCCGTGCTGTGCGAGACCTGTCAGGGCTCGTGCACCCAGCCGGGCACGAGCGAGGTCACCTGCGACATCTGCCACGGCTCCGGACACGTGCAGCGCACCGTCCGAAGCCTCCTCGGAAACGTCGTCACCAGCGCTCCCTGCACCGTGTGCCAGGGGCACGGCACGACGATCCCGTACCCGTGCGGCACGTGCCAGGGTCAGGGGCGTGTGCGCGCGCGCCGGACCGTCTCGGTCGACATCCCCGCCGGTGTCGAGTCGGGTCTGCGCCTGCAGCTGCCCGGCTCCGGCGAGGTGGGCCCCGCGGGCGGCCCCAACGGCGACCTCTATCTCGAGATCACGGTTGAGGCGCACGACGCCTTCAGCCGCGACGGCGACGACCTCGTCGCCACCCTCGAGGTCTCGATGCCCGATGCCATCCTCGGCGCCACCACGACGATTCAGTCGCTCGACGGCGACGTCGATCTCGAGGTGCGCGCGGGCGTGCAGTCGGGTGATGTGCTCACCATCAAAGGTCGCGGCATCACGCCGCTGCGCGGAAGCCAGCGCGGTGACCTCAAGGTCGGCGTGCACGTGGTGACCCCCACGCGCCTCGACCACCGTGAGCGCGCCCTGATCGAGGAGTTCGCCAAGCGCACCAAGGCCCCCAAGCCGCGGCTCGCCGAGCACCAGCAGGGAATGTTCAGCAAGTTCCGCGACCGCTTCCGGCACTGACCGTGGCGCTGCATTTCGTCACCGACGAGGCGGCATCCGCTCAGCCGGGGGATGCCGTCACGCTCACCGGAGCAGAGGCGCACCACGCCGCGGCCGTCCGCCGCGTTCGCGTCGACGAGGCGGTCACCCTGGGCGACGGACGCGGGACCTGGCTGGAGGGCCTCGTGACCGCGGCGACGCCGAAGCACGTGGACGTCCGGGTGACCGCGCGGGAAGACCGCCCCGCGGCGTCGCCGCGTTTCGTTCTCGTCCAGGCGCTCGCGAAAGGCGACCGTGACGAGCTCGCCGTGCAGGCGGCGACCGAGCTCGGCGTCGACGCGATCGTGCCGTGGCAGGCCGCGCGCAGCGTGTCCCGATGGGATGCCAAGGCCGACAAGGGAATCGCCCGCTGGCGCACGATCGTGCGCGAGGCCGCCAAACAAGCGCATCGCGCGTGGATCCCCGAGGTCGAGGGTGTCGCCCGCACGGCCGACCTGGTCGCTCTCGCGGGCACCGCGCTCGTTCTCGTGCTCGAGCCGTCGGCATCCGACCGTCTCACCGTCGTCGCCGACGAGGCCGCAGACGGGCGCGACGTCGTGCTCGTTGTCGGCCCCGAGGGCGGGATCGCGCCGGAGGAACTCTCCGCCCTCGAAGCTGCCGGCGCGCGGCTCGTGCGCCTCGGCGACACGGTGCTTCGCACCTCGACCGCGGGGGCGGCGGCCATCTCGGTGCTGTCTGCTGCGCACGGGCGTTGGTGACGCGCGCGCCTCGCGTGCGCGCGTCCGGTATCGACGGCGCCCGAACCGCAGGCCCTGCCGTCCCGCGCCCCGCCTCGACACCGTGGATCGGGGCGGGGAATGTGCAGCGGGGCGGACACCACCCGCCCCGCTGCACATCTCACGCCCCGTCGACCGGTCAACCGGCTCGCACGCCCCTCGGCGCTGACGGCGACGCACAGCAGGCCTGGGTGTCGGAGGCCGTCACTAGACTGGATGCCATGAGCGAACCGTCGATCTTCACGCGCATCCTGCAGGGCGAGATCCCCGCCGAGATCGTTGCAGAGACCGAGAACGCCTTCGCGATCCGCGACATCGCGCCGCAGGCGCCCGTGCACCTGCTCGTCATCCCCAAGACGGCGCAGTACCGCAATGTCGTCGAACTCGCCGTGGGCGACCCCGATCTGCTCACCGAGGTCATCGGTCTCGCCAACTCCGTCGCCGCGGAGCACTCCGACGGTGACTTCCGACTCATCTTCAACACCGGCGAGGGTGCCGGTCAGACCGTCTTCCACGTGCACGCCCACGTCCTCGCGGGCGGCCTGAACGAAAAGAGCCTGGGTGGCTGATTCCCCCGAAGAGCACGTCTCCGACCGCATCGAGGTCGACGGCGTGGCAATGGTGCAACTGCTCGGCCCGCAGGATCGCCTCCTGCGCGTCGTCGAGAAAGAACATCCCGACGTCGACGTGCACGTGCGGGGGAACGAGATCACGCTCTCCGGCGCACCCGACGCGGTGCGCGCCGCGCGCGTACTCGTCGACGAGTTGCTCTCGATGACCCGATCCGGCCAGGGCCTCGATCCGTCCGACGTGTCGAGCTCGAACCGCATGCTGCGCTCCGATGGGGGCCCGCGCCCCTCCGAGGTCATGGGCGAGGCGATCCTGTCGTCGCGCGGCAAGGTCATCCGCCCGAAGACCGCGGGTCAGAAAGAGTACGTCGACGCGATCGACGAGAACACGATCGTCTTCGGCATCGGTCCCGCCGGTACCGGCAAGACGTACCTGGCGATGGCGAAGGCCGTGCAGGCGCTGCAGCGCAAAGAGGTCAATCGCATCATCCTCACGCGTCCCGCCGTCGAGGCGGGGGAGCGGCTCGGATTCCTCCCGGGCACCCTCACCGACAAGATCGATCCGTACCTGCGGCCGCTCTACGATGCGCTCAACGAGATGATGGACCCCGACATCGTCCCGAAGCTCATGGCCACGGGCACCATCGAGGTCGCCCCGCTGGCCTACATGCGCGGACGCACGCTGAACGATTCGTTCGTCGTGCTCGACGAGGCGCAGAACACCACGCCCGAGCAGATGAAGATGTTCCTGACGCGTCTCGGATTCGGCACGCGCATGGTCGTGACCGGCGACATCACCCAGGTCGACCTGCCCCAGGGTGCCTCGGGACTCCGCCTGGTCACCCGCGTCCTCGACGATATCGACGACATCCACTTCTCGCGTCTCACCAGCGCCGACGTCGTGCGCCACAACCTCGTCGGCCGCATCGTCGACGCCTACAGCGAGTACGACGAGAAGCGCCTCGCGGCGCGTCGCGAGCGCGACGAGGCCAGCGAGTTCGCCACCCGTGCGGAGCGACGCGGCCAAAGCGCCGCCGGCCCCCGCGATCACCTCCCGAGACGAAACCGCTCATGACGATCGAGATCAACAACGAGTCCGACCACCAGATCGACGAGCAGGTGCTGCTGCGCCTGATGGAGTACAACCTGGCCGAGCTGCACGTCAGCGCCGACGCCGACGTGGCGATCGTGCTCGTCGATGAGGGCGCCATGGAGTCACTCCACGTGCAGTGGATGGACGAGCCCGGACCCACCGACGTGCTGAGCTTCCCGATGGACGAACTGCGCCCGGGATCCGAAGACGCGCCGACCCCCGCGGGGCTCCTCGGTGACATCGTCCTGTGTCCCGCGGTCGCCGAGACCCAAGCGGTCGCGGCGAAGCACTCCACGCAAGACGAGCTGATCCTCCTCACCACGCACGGCCTGCTGCACCTCCTCGGCTTCGACCACGCCGAACCCGACGAGGAGCGCGAGATGTTCGGACTGCAGCGCGAGCTCATCACCGGTTTCCAGGCCGTCGAGCGCCACCGCCGCGCATGACCGAAGCGCTGCTCCTCGTCGCCGCCTTCCTGCTCGTCGCCTTCGGCGGCTTGATGGCGGCGTTCGAGGCGGCCCTGGGGGTGACCTCCCGCACCGATCTGCTCGAGCTCGGCGTCTCCGGACGCAACGCACGGGCGCTGCGGGCATCGCCGACGACACCAACGCGCACGTCACGGCTGTCTCGTTCATCCGCGTCCTCGCCGAGACGACCGCCGCGGTGCTCGTCGCCGCCGCTTTCATGCTGATGTTCGACGACATCCTGCTCGCCGTGATCGCCGCAGCGGTGCTGATGACCGTCATCTCGTTCGTGGCCGTCGGCGCGAGCCCTCGATCGGTGGGCCGGCAGCACGCGCGGGGGCTCCTGACCGGCGGTGCTCCCGTCGTACGCGGCATGCGCATCCTGCTGGGCCCGCTCGCGCACGGCCTGGTGGCGGTCGGAAACCGCGTCACTCCCGGCATCTCGCACTCGACCTCGTTCGCGTCGGAGGAGCAGCTGCTCAGCATCATCGACGAGGCGGCCGAGAACGAGCTCATCGAACAAGACGACCGGGAGCTCATCCACTCCGTCTTCGACTTCACCGACCGGTACGTGCGCGAGGTGATGGTCCCGCGTACCGACATGGTCAGCGTGGATGCCACGGCCACCTCCCGCGAGGCGCTGTCGCTGTTCCTCGAGAAGGGCGTCTCGCGCGTGCCGCTGGCCGACGACGAGGCCGACGACATCGTCGGCATGCTCTACCTGAAAGACCTCGTGCAGTACGGCTTCCGCGACGAGGCCGGTTGGCGTGACGCGCCCATCCGCCGCATCGCCCGGCCGGCGGTCTTCGTCCCCGAATCGATGAAGGCCGAGACCCTGCTGCAGCAGATGAAGAAGGATGCCGTGCACGTCTGCCTCGTCGTCGACGAGTACGGCGGCGTCGCGGGCCTGGTCACGATGGAAGACCTCATCGAGGAGCTCGTCGGCGAGATCGCCGACGAGTACGACGCCCCCTCCACCGAGGTGGTCGAGCTGGGCGACGGGCGCTACCGCGTCAACGCCCGACTCGGACTCGATGAGGTCGGCGACCTCTTCGGTCTCGAACTCGACGACGACGACGTCGACTCGGTCGGTGGACTGCTGGGCAAGGCCCTCGGCCGCATCCCGCAGCCGGGAGCCACCGCCGAACACTCCGGTCTCGTCCTCACCGGCGGCGCGTCCCGCGGCCGCAACCGGGGAATCGCCACGGTCATCGTGGAGCGTGCCGAGACCCCCGCAGACGAAGACGCCGAGGCCGACGCCTCCGCGCGCGAGAGGAACGACAGATGAGCGCCACCCGATCCGGTTTCGTGACCTTCGTGGGGCGGCCGAACGTGGGCAAATCCACGCTGACCAACGCCCTCGTCGGCGAGAAGGTCGCCATCACGAGCGAGAAGCCGCAGACCACGCGACGCGCCATCCGCGGGATCGTGAACCGCCCCGGTGGCCAGCTCGTCGTCGTGGACACCCCCGGCATCCATCGACCGCGCACGCTGCTCGGCCAGCGCCTCAACGACCTCGTGGAGCAGGTGCTGGGCGATGTCGACGTCATCGCGTTCTGCGCGCCGGCGACCGAGAAGGTCGGGCCCGGCGATCGCCGGATCGCGGAGTCGCTCTCGGGCTACCCCCGGGCGAAGAAGGTCGCGCTGGTGACCAAGACCGACGCCGCCTCGCGTGATCAGATCACCGAGCGGCTCCTCGAGGTCGATGCGCTGCGTGAGGACTGGGACGCCGTCATCCCGCTGTCGGCCGTCACGAACGATCAGCTCGACGTGCTGTGCGACGAGCTGTTGGGGCTCATGCCCGTGGGTCCCGCGCTGTACGCGGAGGGCGTCGTCACCGACGAGACGCTCGAGGATCGCATTGCCGAGATCATCCGCGAGGCGGCACTCCACGGCGTGCGCGACGAACTCCCGCACTCGATCGCGGTGACCATCGACGACGTCGCCCCGCGCGAAGACAGCGACCTGACCGACGTCTGGGCGAACATCGTCGTCGAGCGCGACAGCCAGAAGGCGATCATCATCGGCCGCAAGGGCTCGCGCCTCGCCGACGTCGGCGCCCGCGCGCGCGCCGGCATCGAACCCCTCGTCGGCGGACGGGTCTACCTCTCGCTGCACGTCCGCGTGGCCAAGGAGTGGCAGCGCGACCCGAAGCAGCTCGGCCGCCTCGGATTCTGACCCCGACGGCCACCACCGACAAGCGAGCACGACGAAAGGCGCGACCATGGCGATGAGGTGGACTGCCCCCGCTCCGGGCCCGATCGAGACCTGGAGCTTCGACCAATTCGACATCCCCGCCCCCGGTCCCGGTGAGGTGACTGTGCGCGTCCGTGCGGCGGGTATCAACCCCGCGGATGCCAAGCACGTCGCCACCGCCCGTCCCGGGGCCGAGTTCCCCGTGCCCATCGGCTACGAGTTGTCGGGCGAGGTGACCGCCGTCGGCCCCGACGCCATCGGCGGATCGGGCCCCCTCGCAGTGGGCGACGAGGTCGTCGCGTTCCGCGTGCAGGGCGCCTACGCCACCGAGCTCACCGTGCCCGCGCGCGATGTGTTCGCCAAGCCCGAGCCCCTCTCTCACGCCGAGGCCGCGAACTTGCTGCTGGCCGGAACGACGGCCGCCGAGATGATCCAGGTCACCCGGGTCGTCGAGGGCGAGACCGTGCTGCTGCACGCGGCATCCGGGGCCGTCGGCGTGAGCCTCCTGCAGCAGGCCCGCGAGCTGGGGGTGCGGGTCATCGGGACGGTGGGTCCGGATGCCGAGGAGTCGGCCGAACGGGTACGGCGCTACGGCGGCATCGCGGTGGCGTACGGCGAGGAGCTCCGCGAGCGGGTCGAGCAGGCGGCCTCCGGCGCGCCCATCGCCGCCGCCTGGGATGCCGTGGGCACCGATGAGGCCATCGAGGTCTCGCTCGACCTCGTCGCCGAGCGCGACCGTATCGTCACCATCGTGAGCCCCGAGCGCGCAAAGGCCGACGGGTTCCTGTGGATCGCGGGTTCGCGGCCGGAGAGCGCCCGATTCCGCGACATCGCGCGGGCCCGCGTGCTCGAGCTGGCGGCATCCGGTGTCCTCGAGGTTCCCGTCGCCCGCACCTATCCGCTCGCCGAGGCCATCCAGGCCGTGGGCTTCGTCATGAACGGACACCCGGGCGGCAAGGTGGCGCTGCTGCCGTGAGCGCGTCGCCGTTCGCGCTGCCTCCGGCGCCCGACACGCTCGAGGTGGTGACCGACCGCCTGCGTTTGCGGCCGTTCGTCGAGACCGACCTCGACGCCATGGCCGCCTACCGCGGCGACGCCGAGGTGTGCCTTTTCCTGCCGTTCGAGCCGCAGACGCCCGCCGACATCCGCGGCCGCATCGGTCACCTGTTCGGGGACACGAACCTCGAGGGCGACCGCGGCGGCGTCGTCCTCGTGATCGAGCGCGTGAGCGACGGGCAGGTGATCGGTGATCTCGTGCTCTTCCATCTCGACCCGGAGGCGGGGGCGGCCGAGATCGGGTGGGTCGTGAGCCCCGCGGCATCCGGTCGAGGACTCGCGACCGAGGCCGTCCGTGCCCTCGTCGATACCGCCTTCCGGGTGTACGGCCTGCGCCGTCTGACAGCCCGGATCGATCCCGAGAACGTCCGCTCGGTGGCCCTGGCCGAGCGGGTGGGCATGCGCCGAGAGGCGCACTTCGTCGAGAACGAATGGTTCAAGGGACGCTGGAGCGACGAGCTGCGGTTCGCCCTCCTCGCGCGGGAATGGACGCCGACGTCGTGAACCGCGCGCGGCGACACTGCTACGATCGCAGGATGCGCTTCGGTGGCCTGCTTCTTCTTAGTCGCCGCGACGAGTCCTCGATCTAAGGGCCTTCCTCGTCGCGGAGATCGTCGTCGGCCCCACCGAACGAATCTAAAGAAGCGACACATCATGAAGAACACCCAGAAGCCCACCTCCGCTCCGGTGCACAAGTACCGTCCGTTCCACGAGCAGATCCGCGTCGAACTGCCCGACCGCACGTGGCCGTCGAAGCGCATCGAGTCCGCCCCTCGCTGGTGCGCCGTCGACCTGCGCGACGGCAATCAGGCTCTCATCGATCCGATGAGCCCCGAACGCAAGCGCGTGATGTTCGAGCTGCTCGTGAAGATGGGTTACAAAGAGATCGAGGTCGGGTTCCCGAGCGCGAGCCAGACCGACTTCGACTTCGTGCGCCAGCTCATCGACGACGGTCTGATCCCCGACGACGTGACGATCCAGGTGCTGACGCAGGCGCGCGAGCACCTCATCGCCCGCACGTACGAGGCGATCGCCGGCGCGAAGCAGGCCATCGTGCACCTCTACAACTCCACGTCGGTGCTGCAACGCGAGGTCGTGTTCCGCACCGACGAACAGGGCATCGTCGACATCGCCCTCGAGGGCGCGCGCCTGTGCAAGCAGTACGAGGCGACGGTCCCCGAGACCGAGGTGTTCTACGAGTACTCGCCCGAGAGCTACACCGGCACCGAGCTGGAGTTCGCGCTGCGCATCTGCAATGAGGTGCTCGAGGTCTTCCAGCCGACGCCCGACCGCAAGGTCATCCTGAACCTCCCCGCCACCGTCGAGATGGCGACCCCCAACGTCTACGCCGACTCGATCGAGTGGATGTCGCGTCACCTCAACCACCGCGAGAACGTCATCCTGTCGCTGCACCCGCACAACGACCGCGGCACCGCCGTGGCCGCGGCGGAGCTGGGATACATGGCCGGCGCCGACCGCATCGAGGGGTGCTTGTTCGGCAACGGTGAGCGCACCGGCAACGTAGACCTGGTGGCCCTGGGCATCAACCTGCTGACGCAGGGCATCGACCCGCAGATCGACTTCAGCGACATCGACCAGGTAAAGCGCACGGTCGAGTACTGCAATCAGCTGCCGGTGCCCGAGCGCAGCCCGTGGGCCGGTGACCTGGTCTTCACCGCGTTCAGCGGTTCGCATCAGGACGCCATCAAGAAGGGCTTCGAGGCGATGGAGGCCCGCGCGGAGGCCTCGGGCAAGACCGTCGACGAGATCGAGTGGGCCGTTCCCTACCTGCCCATCGACCCGAAAGACCTGGGTCGCTCCTACGAGGCCGTCATCCGCGTCAACTCGCAGTCGGGCAAGGGCGGCGTCGCCTACCTGCTGAAGGCCGATCACGCGATCGACCTGCCGCGCAAGCTCCAGATCGAGTTCTCGGGTGTCGTGCAGGCCCGCACGGACGCCGAGGGCGGCGAAGTGTCGAGCGCGCAGATCTGGGACATCTTCACCGACGAGTACCTGCCGTCGAAGAACGACGACCAGCGCTGGGGCCGGTTCGAACTGCTGTCGACCCGCTCGTCGAGCGACATGTCGGGCGATGTACATCTCGACGTCTCCCTGCGCGACGGCGAGACCGTGCACCCGGCGTCGGCGGTCGGCAACGGTCCGGTCGCGGCGTTCCTCGAGATCGTGCGCGCTCAGGGCTTCGACGTGACCCTCTACGACTACGTCGAGCACGCCCTGAGCTCCGGTGGTGACGCGCAGGCGGCGGCTTACGTCGAGCTGCAGGTCGACGACCAGCGCCTGTGGGGCGTCGGCGTCGACGGCGACATCTCGACCGCCTCGCTCAAGGCCATCGTCTCGGGCGTCAACCGCGCGATCCGCACCCGCCAAGAGGCCGGCACCCTCGCCTCCGTGTGAACCGATCGAAGCGCCGTCGACCCGGGGTCGGCGGCGCTTCGGCGTGAACGGGAACGATGCGAGGATGAATCCGTGATCCGCGTCGACGCCCTCTACCGCTATCCCGTGAAGGGCTTCACGCCCGAGAAGCGCGACAGCCTCGTCATCCAGGACGACGGCCGTGTGCAGGGCGATCGCGCCCTGGTGTTCCGCTTCGCCGACGCCCTGGAGCCGGCGGACGCCACCTTCCCCAAGAGCCGCGGTCTGGCGCTGATGACGTTTCCCACCCTGGCCCGGGTCGACCTCGCCTTCGACGACGAGGCGAAGACGCTGCGGCTCCGCGTCGACGACATCGACCTCACCGCCGACCTCAGCGATGAGGGCCGCGCGCGCCTCAGCGAAGCGGTGACGGCCTATCTCCGCACGACCACCGACGCGAAGCTGCTCGACGCCGACGGCATCCTTCCGCTCGGACTGCTGGGCGACGGCGTCACCGCCCGCTTCCAGGACCGTCCTCGCGGCTACGTCTCGCTGCACGGCACCGCGTCGGTCGACGCCCTGGATGCCACCGTGCCAGCGCCCGTCGACGATCGGCGGTTCCGTTCGAACATCGTCGTCGGCGGCACCGCCGCGTGGGCGGAGCTGGAGTGGCGCGATCGCCTGCGCATCGGCGAGGTGGAGTTCGAGGTGCAGAAGCCGATCGAGCGCTGTGCGGCGATCGCCGCCAACCCCGACACGGGGGTGCGCGACGCCCGGCTTCTGCGCGTGCTCACGACCGAGTTCGCCCAGGACGAGCCGACCCTCGGCATCCTGCTTCTTCCCGTCGACGGCGGCGGCACGATCCGCACCGGCGACGAGGTCACGCCTCTCGCCTGACCCGCGCGTGAGGGGTCAGAAGGTGTCGTCTGGACCCGTTCTAGGCGACGAAAGTCGACCCCTCACGCGCCGCGGCCGCGCGCCCCGCGCGAAACCTCGCGCGGAGAGAAGCCCCGCAGTCACTCCGGGTCGTCGGTGCGGATGATCGGGATGCCGGTGGTCTCGACCGCGACCTTGCGGCGGTGGAGCCTGCGCTGCTCGGGGAGCGACAGGTCGAACAGCACGGCCAGCACACGGATGACGGTGGTGACGGCCACGCCGATGACGGCGGCGATCGGCAGGGGCACGCCGAAGGCGGCGGTCGTCGCGAGCACCGCGCATCCGCCGCCCGCGGCCACCGCGTAGAGCGACCCGACGTGCATGATCGCGACCGGTAGTCCCATCAGCACGTCGCGCAGCACGCTGCCGCCGACCGCCGCGAGCACGCCGACGAAGATCGCGGGCACCGGCGGCATCCCGAGCGCGAGGGCCTTGGACGTGCCGAACGCGCCGAACAAGCCGATGACCACTGCGTCGAGCAGGACGATCGCGCGATTCAGGCGCTGGAAGATGCCCGACAGCAGCATTCCCACGATCGAGGCGAGGGTGGCGGTGATGAGATACCAGTTGCTCTGCAGGGTGGCCGGGGTCAGCCCGAGCAGCAGGTCTCGGATGAGTCCGCCGCCCATCCCCAGCAGGATGCCGATGATCGCCACGCCCAGCAGGTCGAGGCGCCGTTGTCCCTGGAAGCCCGAGGCGAACAGCGCTCCCTGCACGCCGCCGAGGGCGACGGCGGTGAGATCAGCCCACAGGGGGATGACGAAGGTCGGCGTGTCCACGGCATCCATTCTCCCGCCCGGTGCCGGCGTTCGCGGGCCGCGCGCCGCGCAGGCCGCACGCAGCGGTCGAGGACGATAATGGACTGTGCCCACCTACCGCGACGAGGTCGTGGTCCTGCGTACCCACAAGCTCGGGGAGGCGGACCGCATCCTCACCCTGCTCAGCCGCCGCAACGGCAAGATCCGTGCGGTCGCCAAGGGCGTGCGCCGCACCTCCTCGAAGTTCGGGTCGCGGCTCGAACCGTTCATGGTCGCCGACGTGCAGCTGTTCAAGGGACGCAACCTCGACATCGTGCAGCAGGCGGAGTCGCTCGGCTCGTACGGCGCCGACATCGTGGCGAACTACGACGTCTACACCACCGCCAGCGCCATGGTGGAGACCGCCGACCGTCTCAACGAAGCCGAGGCGACCCCCCAGCAGTACCTGCTGCTGGTCGGCGGGCTCCGTTCCCTCGCCCGGGGCGAGCACCCCGAGCGAAGCGTGCTCGACTCGTACCTGCTGCGCGCGATGGCCCTCTCGGGCTGGGCGCCGGGGCTGACCGAGTGCGCCCGTTGCGGCACGGTCGGCGATCACGACTACTTCCTGCCGCAGCTCGGCGGCGTGATCTGCTCGACCTGCGCCCCGGCGGGGTCGCCGCGCGTCGCGCGCGACACGGTCGACATGCTCCGCGCGCTGATGGCGGGGGAGTGGGAGACCATCGACGCCGCCCCCGGTCGCACGACGGCGGCGGCCTCGGGCCTCGTAGCCGCCTACGCGCAGTTCCACCTGGAGCGCGGCATCCGTTCCCTCCCGCACCTGGAGTCGTATCGATGACACCGAAGCCGTTCACGCACCGCGACGCCGTGCCGTATCGCCCGCTGGACTGGACCGGGGAGTACCCGCCGTCCTACCCGCGGGGCGCAGTGCCCGAGCACGTCGCCATCGTCATGGACGGCAACGGCCGATGGGCGAACCGCCAGGGTCTCACCCGCGTCGAGGGGCACCGGGCGGGCGAGGCGGCGCTGCTCGACGTCGTCGCCGGCGCCATCCAGGCCGGTGTACGACACCTGTCGGTCTACGCCTTCTCGACCGAGAACTGGTCGCGCTCACCCGACGAGGTGCGCTTCCTCATGGGCTTCAACCGCGAGGTACTGCACCGCCGCCGCGACCAGCTGAACGAGTGGGGCGTGCGCATCCGCTGGTCGGGTCGGAAGCCCCGTCTGTGGGGCTCGGTCATCAAGGAACTGCAGCACGCCGAACGCCTGACCGAAGGCAACTCCACCCTAACCCTCACGATGTGCGTCAACTACGGCGGGCGGATCGAGATCGTGGATGCCATGCGCCGCATCGGCGACGACATCGCCGCGGGCCGCCTGAAGCCCTCGGCGGTGACCGAGAAGCTGATCCGCAAGAACCTGTACCAGCCCGACATGCCCGACGTGGACCTGTTCGTGCGCTCCAGCGGCGAGCAGCGTACCTCGAACTTCCTGCTGTGGGAGTCGGCGTACGCCGAGATGGTGTTCCTCGACACCCTGTGGCCCGACTTTCGTCGCACGCACCTCTGGGACGCGATCGGGCTGTACCTGTCGCGCGACCGCCGCTTCGGTGGTGCGGTCGACACCCCGACCGCGTGACGGATGCCGCGAACGGAATAGATCCACCATCGAAGGAGTTGCACGCGATATGACGGATGCCATCAAGATCGACGTGTGGAGTGACATCGCCTGCCCCTGGTGCTACATCGGCAAGCGGAACCTCGAGAACGGCCTGGCCGCTACGGCCGCCGACGACGACGCCCCGGTCGTCGAGATCGAGTACCACTCGTACGAGCTCTCACCCGACACCCCCGAGGACTTCGACGGGGGAGAGGTCGACTACCTCTCGCAGCACAAGGGCATCTCGCCCGAGTCGGCGCGGGAGATGCTCGATCGGGTCACCGGCGTCGCCGCCGACGCGGGGCTGACCTACCGCTTCGATCTCCTCAAGCACACCAACACCGTCAAGGCGCATGAGCTGCTGCACTTCGCGAAAGAGAACGGGCGTCAGCTCGAACTCGCCGAAATTCTCATGTCGGCGTACTTCCTCGAGGGCAAGCACGTCGGGCGCGACGACGACCTCGTGCAGCTCGCCGTCGAGGCGGGGCTGGACGAGGATGCCGCGCGCGACGCGCTCGCGTCGCAGCGCTACCGTGCCGCGGTACGCGCCGACCAGGCTCAGGCGCAGCAGTTCGGCATCACGGGCGTTCCGTTCTTCGTCATCGACGGCAAGTACGGCGTGAGCGGTGCGCAGCCGGTCGAGGCGTTCACGCAGATCGCCCGCCAGGTGTGGGGCGAGCGTCGCGAGGCATCCGCGACCGCCGACGCCTGATCCATCCTCCACAGCGGTGTCCGCCGCCGGTCCGACCGGCGTGGGCACCGCTGTCGCACGACGTCTGGGAGAATGAAACGATGACCACGGCAACGGCCCCGGCGCGGACGCTCCGCATCGGAAACATCGAGCTCGACGCTCCGGTCGTCCTCGCGCCCATGGCCGGCATCACGAACACCGCGTTCCGCCGCCTCTGTCGCGAGTACGGAGCCGGCCTCTACGTGAGCGAGATGATCACGACCCGTGCACTCGTGGAACGCAACGACACCACGATGCGGCTCATCCGTCACCACGAGTCCGAGACCCCGCGCTCCATCCAGCTCTACGGCGTCGACCCGGCCACCGTCGAAGCGGCCGTGCGCCTGATCGTCGATGAAGACCACGCCGACCACATCGACCTCAACTTCGGGTGCCCCGTGCCGAAGGTCACCCGCCGCGGCGGCGGTGCCGCGCTGCCGTGGAAGACCTCCCTGTTCCGCGAGATCGTCGAGCGAGCCGTGCGTGCCGCCGGCAGCACTCCGCTGACGATCAAGATGCGAAAAGGCATCGACGCCGATTACCTCACTTATCTCGAGGCCGGTCGCATCGCCGAGGGTGCCGGGGTGGCATCCATCGCCCTGCACGCCCGCACGGCGAGCGAGTTCTACTCGGGCCACGCCGACTGGTCCGCCATCACGAAGCTCAAAGAGACCGTGACGAGCGTCCCGGTACTCGGCAACGGCGACATCTGGTCGGCCGACGATGCCGTGCGCATGATGACCGAGACCGGCTGCGACGGGGTCGTGGTCGGTCGCGGCTGCCTCGGCCGCCCGTGGCTCTTCGGCGATCTTGCCCGCGCGCTCGGCGGCCCCGATGCCGCTCACGGCGCGCCGGTCGACGCCACCCTCGGGTTCGTCGCCCGGGCCTTCCGCCGACACGCGGAGTTGCTGGTCGAGTTCTTCGACGACGAGGGTCGCGGATGCCGTGACATCCGCAAGCACGTCGCCTGGTACTTCAAGGGGTACCCCGTCGGCGGTGAGTTGCGGGCGAGCCTCGCGACGGCATCGACCCTCGACGAGTTCGACGACCTGCTCGCCACGATGGAACTCGACGCCCCGTACCCCGGGGCCGCGGCCGAGGGCCAGCGCGGTCGTGCCGGCACCCCCAAGCGTCCGGCGCTCCCCGACGGATGGCTCGCCTCGCGCGAGATCGGCGACGACGCCGGGCGTGCCCTGGCCGACGCGGAGCTGGACCACAGCGGTGGCTGAGGTCGCGGTGACCGCCGCCCGACCCCTCGGGTACGACGACGCGGACGCTGCCCGTTTCCACGTCGAGAAGCACCGCTCGCAGCGCGACGACTTCGCCCGCGACCGCGCCCGCGTGCTGCACTCCGCGGCTCTGCGCCGCCTCGCCGCCAAGACCCAGGTGCTGAGCCCGGCGAGCCCCGCCGACTTCGCCCGCAACCGGCTCACGCACTCGCTCGAGGTGGCCCAGGTCGGCCGAGAGCTCGCGACCGCCCTGCAGCTGTCGCCCGACGTCGTCGACACGGCGTGCCTCAGCCACGACCTCGGTCACCCGCCGTTCGGGCACAACGGCGAACGCGCGCTGAACGAGTGGGCGGAAGACATCGGGGGGTTCGAGGGCAACGCGCAGACGCTGCGCATCCTCACCCGGCTCGAACCCAAGGTCTTCGGCGCCGACGGTCGACCGTTCGGCCTCAACCTCACCCGGTCGAGCCTCGACGCCACCTGCAAGTACCCGTGGACGGCCGACGAGCCCGTCCCCGATCCGGGTGGGCGCCTCAAGTTTGGGGTGTACCCCGATGACGAACCGGTGTTCCACTGGATGCGTGGCGGAGCGCCCGCCCGCCAGCGGTGCATCGAGGCCGAGGCCATGGACCTCTCCGACGACATCGCCTATTCGGTGCACGATTTCGAAGACGCGGTCGTCAACCGCTACGTCGACCCCGCGCGTCTGGCATCCCGGGTCGGCCGCGAGGGGCTGCTCGACGCCATCCAGCGCTGGGTGGGGTACGACTTCGTGCGCGACGATCTCGATGCCGGACTCGAGCGGCTCATGGCCATGCCGGAATGGATCCCGTCGTTCGACGGCACGCGTCCCGCGCTCGCACGCTTGAAGAACCTCACCTCCGACCTCATCGGCCGCTTCGCGCGTGCTGCCACCGCCGCCACCCGCGAGGCGTATCCCGCCGACCAGCTCACGCGTTACCGGGCGCACGTCGTCGTCCCCGCCGCCGTCGAGGTCGAGATGGCGGTGCTGAAGGGCATCATCGGCGCCACCGTCGTCTCGATCGACGGCCGCAAGGTGCTCTACCGCGAGCAGCGCAACGTGCTGAAGCGACTGGCATCCGCGATGTGGGAGAACCCCGGTGCGCTCGACGCGCTGCACGCACCCGACTTCGCCGCGGCCGCCGACGACACCGCCCGTCGCCGCGTGGTGGTCGACCAGGTGGCGAGTCTGACGGACCAACTGGCGATCGCGTGGCACGGCCGGCTCGTCGGCGAGGTCGATGCCGCCGAACTCGGCGTGTGGGCACCCGGCGCCCGCGCCGCGCGAGCGGATGTCTGATGGCCCGCATCCGCCAGGCCGACGTCGACGAGGTGAAGGCGCGGGTCAACATCGCCGACGTGATCGGTGAACGCGTAGCGCTGAAGCCTGCCGGCGTCGGGTCGATGAAGGGCCTGTGCCCCTTCCACGACGAGCGGTCGCCGAGCTTCAACGTGCGCCCGCAGGTCGGGTACTACCACTGCTTCGGCTGCGGTGAGTCGGGCGACGTCTACTCGTTCCTGCGTGCGCTGGACCACGTGTCGTTCACCGAGGCGGTCGAGCGCATGGCCGCGCGGGTCGGCTTCACCCTGCACTACGAAGACGGGGGAGCGGCCCCCGAGACCACCGGACGCTCGCGGCTGTACGCCGCGAATGCGGCCGCGGCCGAGTACTTCCGCTCCCAGCTGATGACCCCCGAGGCCGAGATCGGACGGCGCTTCCTCGGCGACCGCGGCTTCGACGCGGGAGCGGCGGCCCACTTCGGCGTCGGCTATGCCCCGAAGGGGTGGTCGAATCTCTTCGACCACCTGACGGCGCAGAAGTTCTCCCGCGACGAGCTCGAGAAGGCGGGGCTGGTGTCGACCAATCAACGCGGGGGAGTATACGACCGCTTCCGCGGGCGGCTGATTTGGCCCATCCGCGATGTGACGGGCCAGGTGATCGGCTTCGGTGCCCGCAAGCTGTTCGACGACGACCAGGGCCCGAAGTACCTCAACACCCCCGAGACGCTGATCTACAAGAAGTCGCAGGTGCTGTACGGCCTCGATCTGGCCAAGCGCGACATCTCACGATCGCACCGGGTGGTCGTCGTCGAGGGGTACACCGACGTCATGGCCTGCCACCTCGCGGGGGTCACCACGGCGATCGCCTCGTGCGGTACGGCCTTCGGCACCGATCACATCACGGTGCTCCGTCGCGTCATGGGCGACGACAGCTCGTCGGGCGAGGTCGTCTTCACCTTCGATCCCGATGCCGCGGGGCAGAAGGCGGCGTTGCGCGCTTTCGCCGACGAGAAGCGGTTCGCGGCGCAGACGTACGTGGCGGTCGCCCCCGAGGGGCTCGACCCCTGCGATCTGCGCCTGCAGCGGGGCGACGGCGCCGTGCGCGCGCTCATGGAGAACAAGAACCCCATGTTCGAGTTCGTCATCGATCAGCGCCTGAAAGACTTCGACCTCGCCAGCGTCGAGGGGCGTGCGGGCGCGCTCCGCGCGGCGGCCCCCATCGTCGCCGACATCCGCGACCCCTCCCTGCGTCCCGGGTACGTCCGGGTGCTGGCCCGTCGTCTCGGCCTCGACATGCCCGAGGTGCAGGCCGCCGTCGAGCGGGCCGCGCGCGGGGCAGACCGCGCCGAGCAGCGCGAGAACGCCCGCGTCGCCGAGCCCGCGCCCATCGCGGTGTCGGTCACGATGGCATCGCTGCCGAACACGCGCGACGTCGCCCTCGAGCGGGGGGCGATGATGGCCTTCCTGCAGTACGGGCACCGGATCGAGCCCGACGTGTTCCTCCGCGCGCTGCAGCTACCGTTCGGCCACCCCGCCCTCGAAGCCGTGCGCAGCTCGCTGGCATCCACTGACCTCTCTCAGCCCGGCTGGGCGGTCGCGGCCGTCGAGGCGGTGCGCGAGCCGTTCCGCTCCCTCGCCGCCGAGCTGCTGACCGCGGAGTTCCCCGCGCGCACCGAAGAGGGCGCGGTGGCCTCGGCGAACGATCTCGCCCGCGGGCTGCTGGTGCGTCAGCTGCAGCGCGAGAAGGACGACTTGCTCCGGGGCATCCAGCGCGTGCCGGCCGACTCCGAAGAGGGGCGCCGTCTGCGCCTCCGCCTTCGTGAATTGGATGCCGACAGGCAGCGCCTGATCGTCTCGTAGCGGGCGCCCGCGGCGGCGGCGGTGGAGGTGGTTCGCGCCGAGACCGCAGGGCGTTGTGGAGACCGCGGGTCATCCGCATCCACCGGACACGGTCTCGGCATCCGCCTGGGGTCTCGAGAGGCGCACGTCATCCCGGCATGCGCTCTCCGGGCGCGCCGTTGGCATCCCTCACCCTCGTGGGCGAGGATTGGCAGATGCCCCGGATCCTCGACACCGACGTCGTCCTCCGCACCGACGACCTCTCGCTCGCTCGCAGTGGCGTGCGCGTGATCGACGGCATCACCTTCACGCTGCTGCCGGGACGGACGCTGGTCGTCCGCGGCGCCACGGGGGCGGGCAAGTCGTCGCTCGTCTCGCTCCTCGCCGGCCATCCCGACGACGGGCTGAGCGTCGTCGGCGGTGACGCGCGCGTGCACGGGATCTCGGCCCGGCACCCGGGCAGGGCGCGCCGCGAGTGGGTCTTCCACACCGGGTACCTTCCGCAGGGCGCGGGAGCGGCGCTGCCATCGCGCCTCACAGTGCACGACGTCATCTCCGAGCCGATCACGAGCCGCGACCGGCGCGTCAACACCCGAGCGCTCGCGGTGCGCGTGGCGACGCTGCTCGACGAGATGGAGCTGCCCCTCGGCACCGCCCCGAAGTACCCGTACGAGCTCAGCGCCGGCATGCGCCAACGCGTCGCCCTCGCGCGCGCGCTCGTGCTCGAGCCGCGCCTGTTCGTCGCCGACGACCTGTACGCCAACCTCGACCTCGAGGTGCGCGCCGCCGCCCGCACAGCGATCACCCGCCGCCGCGACGAACGCGACATGGCCTCCCTCATCGTGACGAACGACGCCGACGCGCCACGGGAACTGGATGCCGACGTGCTCGTGCTCCACGCCGGTCACGCTGTGGGCCTCGGCCATGGTGGGGACGCCGTGCAGTGGACTCCCGACGGCACGCCCGAGAGACGTCTTTCATCCCCCTGATTTTCTCGCCGCCCCCGCGTGCTGTTAGTATCGTGGGGTTGCCCACCGCAAGGCGGGCATGATCCTCGGTAGCTCAATTGGCAGAGCAATCGGCTGTTAACCGATAGGTTCTTGGTTCGAGTCCAAGCCGGGGAGCCAATGAAAGGCCCGCCTCACGAGAGGCGGGCCTTCGTTATTCCCCCGGTCAGCTCGAGATCCCCGCGTCATCCGAGGTCGTACGCCGGTTGACCAACGGTGTACAACCCTGACGGATGCGCCGGCTGGCGCCGCGAGACGCGATTGCCCGTCCGTACGGCGGACGCCAGCGCCGGTCAGTTCTTGTCCGAGACCCCGTTGCCCCGCCCTCTGCTGTCATCCGACTTCCCGGGGGAGTCCGGTCGCCCCTTGCCCTCCGGGCCGCCACGACCCGGCCCGGCCGACGTACCGTCCGCCACTCCGCCGGGGTCGGAACCGTTCCCCGCGACCGCCTCCGGCAGCCGATCTGCGGGGTTCGCCGGAACCGTTTCCGCACCCACCCCCGCGTCGTCCGACACCACGGTGGCCCGCTCGACGCTCACGGGCGCCTGCACCGGCGTCGTCGCCTCGGGGCTCCGCTCCGCAACGGCGTCCTCCGCGGGGGACGTCTCCGAGACCGGTGCCGCGGTGTCGAGGGGTGTGTCCTGCGTGCTCCCCGTCGCCGGTGTGGCCGCGGGGGCGGGAGTCATCACCGGCACCGGGGCCGGGTCCGAGGTCGCGCCCCCGGCGGCTCCGAGCGAGAAGGCCGCCAGATGCCCCCCGACGATCAGGGCCGCACCGATGCTCGCCGCTCCCCACGCCCATCCCCGGCGTCGCGGACGGCGTCCGGTCCCGCGGCGCGAACTCGCGGCATCCGTCCGGCCCGCAAGACGTGCGGCATCGGACGGTGCGGAGACGAGCACGGCGTCGGCCGGTTCCGGCGCGCCCGACGCGGCGACGCCGAGCGCATCCTGGACGGCGGTCGACGGCGTAGACGCGTCATCGGGTGTCGCCGTCGGCGCGGTGATGAGAGCGGTCGGCAGCATCCATACCGGCGTCTGCTTCGCGGCATCCGGGACGACGGTGTGATCCTCTGCGGCGAGCGCGGTCGCACACGCGGCCACCTCCGCGGCGGTGGGTCGCATACCCGCGTCCGCGGCCGTCATGGCATCCAGCAGCGAACGCCACCGTGGACCCACCGAATTCGGAACGTCGGGCTGGCGGGCCAGACGCGCGAGCAGGGTCTCCTGCAATGAACCGGCACCGAACGGATGCAGGCGCGTCAACGCCTCGATAGCCAGCAAGCCCAACGCATAGATGTCGGACGCGGCCTGCGGTGCTTCGCCGCGGACCTGCTCCGGCGCGAGGTAGGCGGCAGTGCCGATGACGGTGCCCGGGGTGGTCAACCGCGTCGCGTCGATGAGGTGGGCGACGCCGAAGTCGGCGAGAACGGCCTCGGACTCTCGGGCCGCCCCGTGCAGCGGTCGCAGCAGGACGTTCGACGGCTTGACGTCGCGGTGCACGATGCCCGCCTCGTGGACGACGGCGAGGGCCCCGGCGAGGTCGCTCAGGATGCCGGCGAGTTCCGCTGCGGGGATCGCCCGCTGCTCGATGCGGCGCTGCAACGACGGTCCGGTGACCAACTCCATGACGAGATAGACGTGACCTTCACCGACGAGGCGGGCGTCGTAGAGGGTGACGAGCGAGGGGTGGTCGAGGGCCGCGAGCGCTCGCGCCTCCGACAGGCGACGCAGCGGTTCGGGTTCGCCGGCGCCGTCGGCGTGGAAGATCTTGATCGCGACGTCACGGGCGAGCACCTCATCGCGCGCGCGGAAGACGCGTCCCATTCCACCGGCGCCGATGCGTTCGCGGAGGATGTAGCGCCCACCGAGGATGTCGCCCGTGTGAGGCATCGAGAGGTCGGGGGCGTGACTCATCGGGTCCTTCGCGGAGCGGTACTGCGGGAGCGGCGCGGGGTCACCGCCTGATCGCACACTAGGCGCGCGGGGGCGGTTCCGCCGGGGGCTGGCGGTCATCGGGGGCGGCACGCATAATGGCGCAGCCCGTCCGCGCGCGTAGCTTCTCTGCAACCCGGTCGGCGAGACGGTCGATCACTGCGAGGGTGGACATGTGATCCCCGACCCGCACCGGTACGACCTCGATGCCCTCCGTGCCCGGCTGATGAATGAACGCGGCGGAGAGGTGGACGACAGCATCCCTCAGCTCGCAGACGCCGATCCCGAGCTCTGCGCGGTGGCGCTCGTCCTTCCCGACGGCACCGCCCGCGTGACGACCGACGCCGACGTCGCCTTCAGCATCCAATCGGCGGTGAAGCCGTTCCTGTTCGCCCTGGCGCTGCTCGACACCGAGGGCGAGGCGCTCGACCGTGTGGGGATCGAGCCGACCGGGGAATCATTCGACGCGATCAAGCTCGAGAGCGGCACGGGCCGGCCACCCAACCCCATGGTCAACGCGGGAGCCCTGCTCACGGCATCCCTCGTGCGCGGTTCCGACCCCGCCGCGCGCGACGCCCGCATCGCCGAGGGACTCGCTGCTTTCGCGGGGCACGACCTCGCGGTCGACGAGGACGTCGCGCACAATGAGCACCTGCTCGGCGACCGTAACCACGCCCTCGCCCACCTCATGCGAGCCGAGGGCACCATGCAGGTCAGTGCGGATGACGCCGTCGCCGTCTACGCGCGGGCCTGCGCGACCCTGGTGGATGCCGAGACCCTGGCCGTCATGGGCGCCACCCTCGCGTGCGGCGGTGTGAACCCCCGTACGGGCGTGCGCGTCGTGCCCGCACGCGTGGCGCGAGACGTGGTTTCGGTCATGGCGACCTGCGGCGTCTACGACGGATCGGGCCGGTGGATGCGAGCCGTCGGCGTTCCGGCGAAGTCCAGCGTGTCGGGGGCCATCGTCCTCGCCGCTCCCGGCCGCCTCGGCGCCGCCGTCGTGAGTCCGCCCCTCGATGCGCAGGGGACCAGCGTGCGAGGCCGCCTCGCGAGTGAGGCGATCAGCGACGAGCTGCACCTGCACAGCTTCGCCGCGGGCTGACCCGGCGGACGCCGCCCGCCACGCGACCTGCTGCCGGAGCGCAGGCGCCCCCGACCCTAGGCTGAACGCATGGGGGGACAGGGGATCTACGTCGAGACCACAATTCGGGCGACCCTCGACGAGGTGTGGACCGCGACGCAGGATCCGCGCCAGCACGTGCGGTGGGACGTCCGCTTCTCGCGCATCACTCCGACCACGCGCACAGCCGACGGCGCCGCCCGTTTCTTGTACGAACGGCACACGCCCGTCCATACCGTCCGTGGCCACGGCATCAGCATCGGGGAGACATCCCGCCCCGATGGCACGCGCACCTCGGCGCTGCGATTCACCACCGCGGACCGTCTTTCCCCGCTTCGCGACGGCCGCGGGTACTGGCGCTACGAGCCCACGGCCCATGGCATCCGCTTCTCGACCGGGTACGACTACACACCCGGATGGGGAGTGCTCGACATGGTCGTGCGTCCCCTCGTCGGGTGGGCCACCGCGTGGAGCTTCGACCGGCTCCGGCTGTGGCTTGAGACGGGACGGCCGCCCGAGACGTGGACGCTCTTGACCGCGGCGGCCCTCTGGCGCGACGAGAGACCCCTGGCACGCCGTTGCCGCCGCATCCCGCCGCACCGGCGCCGCGCTCTCGACGACGCTCCGGAGACCCTGGCCGCACTGCCTCTGCCGGGAGGGGACCGATGATCTCGATCTTCGCCGAGGCGCTCGGCGTCGACTTCGCCCGGTTGCACCCGATGATGCAGCGGCGCTTCAGCGTGGGCCTGGACGGGGGCGAGGCGTGCGTGGGCCGCGGGGTCATGACCGAGATCCGACGCGGACCGTGGTGGACCGTCCCATTCCTGCAGATCGGCAAGCTCCGTAACATCCTCGTGCCGGCCGTCGGGAGCGACGTGCCGTTCGTCATCTGGAACCGCCCCTACCGCGACCCGTTCGGCCGCGAGACCGTGACGTTCGTGCGCGAGTACGAGATCGACGGCCGCCCGGCACGGTTCGACGCGACCATGATCCTCGCCGACGGGCGCATCGTCGACTACCTCGGTACGCACCAGCACCTCGCGGTCGACCTCGACCTCACGGTCGACGACGAGGGGGCGTTGATCCTGCGCTCGGGGGAGCAGCGGTTCTACGAGGGACGCTTCGGATTCCGCTTCCCGATGCTCTTCAGCGGGCGAGCGAGCCTGCGCGAGCACTTCGACGAGCGCGACGGTCGCTTCCATGTCGAGATGCGCGTCGACAACGAGCGTTTCGGGTTCCTGTTCGGTTACCGCGGCAGCTTCACGTGCGAATGGATGCCGGCCGGGGAGGCGCCGGCGCACGTCATCCCGCATCGCCACGAATCCCGCGTCTGAGCTCGACGGTGCGGGAACAAAAGCGTCTCGCCGCGCCTCCCCAACGAGGGCGATCGACGCGATGTCAGGCCGTCACGCGTCGATGTCGTCCACGCCCGGCATCCACGATGCCCCGGGCTTGCCCCACTTGCGCTTCTTCGCGATCTTGGCCACGACGCGGCTGTCTTCGTCGTCGAGACGGTCGACGTACAGGATGCCGTCGAGGTGGTCGAATTCGTGCTGCAGGATGCGAGCGCGCCACCCCGTGACCTCGACACGCACCGAGTGCCCGTCGAGGTCGGTGCCGGTGAGCAGCGCCGCCTCCGAACGACGCAGCGGGAAGCGCTCGCCGGGGAACGACAGGCAGCCCTCGCTCTCGTCGTCGGGGTCGGGGTAGCCGGGCTCGAGCGGACGGATCCACAGCTCCGGGTTGATCACGACCCCCCGCCAGGGCTGACCCTCGTCGTCTTCGTACGTGTACGTGAAGATCCGCAGCCCCACACCCACTTGGGGGGCGGCGAGGCCGACACCGGGTGCGGCATCCATCGTCTCGAACATGTCGGCGACGAGCTGACGCACCTCATCGGTGATCTCGTCGACACGGGCGGCGGGTGCGTGCAGCACGGGATCGCCCATGATGCGAATCGGGAGTACGGCCACGCCTCCAGCCTAACCAGCGGAGGGGCGGCTACTGTCGAGGGGTGATCCCGCTCGATGCCACTCTCAGCGACGGAATCGACCAACTCGTCGGCGTCTTCCGCGACCCGCGCATCCTCCTCGGCATCCCGCTGGCCCTGCTCGGCGCGGTGTTCATGTCGTTCGGAGCGCAGTACCAGCACCGCGGCGTGCAGAAGGTCGAGCGCCTTTCGGGCGGCAAGACGACCGGCGGCCTCTCGCGGTCGCAGCTGACGTCGCTGCTGACACGCCCGTCGTGGATGGCGGGCACCGTCATGCTGGGCTTGGCGATCGTGTGTCAGCTGGCAGCGCTCTCGGTGGCGCCGCTGATCCTCGTGCAGCCGCTCGGTGCGATCGCCCTCGTGATCACCACCGTGCTGAACGCTCGGGTGTCGCGCCACAAACCGACCCGGCAGTCGCTCATTGCCATCGCCCTGTGCGTCGGCGGCATCCTCGTCTTCGTCACGATCGCGGCGTTCTTCGCCACCGAGCAGGTCGTCACCGAACGCGAGCTGCTGATCATCCTGGGCATCCTGGCCTTGGTCGTGGTCGTGTTCGGCGTCTTCTGGGTGCTGGTGCGTCGCCGCGCCCAGGCGTTGTTCTACATCATGGCCGCGGGCGTCATCTACGGCTTCGTCGCCACCCTCGCCAAGGTCGTGATCAGCCGCGCGCAGGCGGGCAACTTCGAGTGGCTGACCCTGCTGTGCCTCGTGGCGCTCCTCGCCGCCGTCGCCGTGGGCGCGTACTTCGTGCAGACCGCGTACTCGGTCGGTCCTCCCGACCTGGTGATCGCCGGGCTCACCGTGATCGACCCCATCGTCGCCGTGCTGATCGGCCTGCTCGTGCTCGGCGAGGCCTCCACCGCCCCCGCATGGGCGCTCATCGGCTTCGCCATCGCCGGCGCGATCGCCACGTGGGGTGTCATCCAGCTGACGAAGCACCACCCGCAGATCACCGCCGACGGCAAGCCGAAGAAGCCGCGGGTGCACTGACGCGGGCTCCGTGCGGTTTCGCGTCGCGGGCCGTCGGGCGGTTGTCGCCGAGATGACCGGCGATGCGCGAGATCACCTCTTCCGGCGCGCATCGGCGGGTCATCTCGCTAAGGACAGGTGATCTCGCGGATGCCGTGGCGGCGACGGAAGCCGCGACGCGAGCGGCGACGGGAGACGGATGCCGTGACGCCAACAGCGACGGGAGACGAGTGCCGTGACGCCAACAGCGACGGGAGACGGGTGCCGTGCCGCGGGCGGCGACGCGGGACGGATGCCGGTAGGCTCGTCGTCGCTGGGGGCGGTGGCCAAGCTGGTCAAGGCAGCGGGCTCATAACCCGACGATCGTGGGTTCAAGTCCCACCCGCCCTACGAGAGCCCGCGACGACGCGGCAGGAGTGCGCTCCGACGCTGTGCCGACCATGCTCCTCACCGCACGGCGGGAATGCGTCGAACAGGGGTTCACCGTGCCGAAGCGACGCCGGTGATCGCGGACTCGTAGACCTCGACCACCGGTTCGATCCGCTGTGCGACCTGAGGGCGTGCCCGGATCATGGCCGCGCTCGCGGCGGTGATCGTTTCGGGTTCCCTCCGAAGGCGCGCCACGAGCGCGGTGATGCCCGCGGCGTCCGGGGTGTCGGTGAGGAAGCCACCGCCCGGCGGTACGACCTCGCTGAGATCGGGGTCGCAGAAGAGCACGGGAAGACCGGATGCCGCCGCTTCCAGCATCACCATCGGTTGATTGTCGAAGTCGTACGAGCTCGACACCAGCAGGTGGCTCGCCCGCATGGCGTCGAGCACCTCCTGCTGCGACACCGACCCGTGCAGGACCAGGGGGGAGCCCATCCGCTCGATCGAGCGTCGCGAGAGGCCGTCGCCGTAGACGTCCACCGAGACGTCGCGGTCGAACGACCGCGCTGCCTCGGCGATCACCGCGGGACGCTTCTCCGGCGAGAGTCGTCCGACCCACAGCAGACGCAGAGTCTCCCCGGGGGCGAGTCGACGCTCGATGGGCGCGCCGACGCGGTCGAGCACGCTCTGCTCGAGCCCGTTCGACACGACCGAGACGGGTGTCCGCACCCCTTGCTCCTCGAGTTTCCGTGCGAAGTGTGTCGACGGGACGATCACCTGGTCGCTCGCGCGCGACTGAGCGAGCATGAGGCGCCACATGCGTCTCGCCGGCGAGGTGGCCGTGTAGGGCGCGTCGGCGCGCACGCGGAGACCGCGATGGCTGATCTGCCGGGAGTGGAGGGCGGCCAGCAGGGGAACGGTGACGCGGGGGAGAGGAACGACACTCGTCGTGTACACGTCCACGCGGCCGTGCATGGTGTGGACGACCGGAATTCCCAGATCCCGAGCCGCTCGCACCCCCGCGAGAGCGGCGAACATCTCGGAATGCGTGTGCACCACGTCGATGCGCCGCTCGGCGAACTCCCGCCGGAGCACCGCCACCGCGTCGCGCGGCGACCACGTGAACGGGTAGCCGTCGGGCCGGAACACCCGGGAGGTGGGCAATGCGACGATCGAGCGGTCGTCGCTGCCGTGAGCCAGGGGGCAGAACACCGTCACCTCGAGACCGGCTCGGGTGAGCGCTTCCCGGAGCGACTTCACCGCGGTCTGCACGCCACCGAGCGTGGGCAGGTAGTAGTCGGTCACCAGGGCGATCCGCATGTCCCGAATCCTAGGGCCGACGGCCGTAGGATCGGCCGAATGGGGGCAGCAGCAGAGGTGGGTGCGCCGGGCCCGGCGCGTCGAGGGGAGACGGCGCTGGTCACCGGCGCGAGCGGTTTTCTCGGCGGGTACGTCGTGCGAGAACTCCGCGCCCACGGCTACGACGTGATCGCGTCGGGACGCAACGCCGCCGCCCTGCCCGCGGGGGAGACCTTCGTCGGCGACCTCGACGACCTCGCCCGGGTCGACCTCGGCCGCACCGTCGATGTGGTCGTGCACTGCGCGGCGCTCTCCTCGCCCTGGGGTCGCTGGGCACAGTTCGAGCACGCCAACGTCACCGGTACCGCGCGGGTGCTCGAGTTCGCCCGACGCGCCGGATCGCGTCGACTCGTGCACATCTCCTCCCCGGGCATCTACGCCGCCCCTCGCGATCGGATCGGCATCCGGGAGGGCGAGGTCGATCCGCGGCATCCGATGAACGGCTACATCCGATCGAAACTCGAGGCGGAGTCCCTGCTGCAGCATGCGGCGACGCAGGGCACGGGACCGGAGATCGTCATCCTTCGACCCCGCGGCATCATCGGCCGCGGCGACCCCAGCCTCGTCCCCCGGATCCTGCGTGTCCGCGAGCGGTTCGGCATCCCCCTGATGCGCGGCGGACGGGGACTCATCGACCTGACAGCGGTGGAGAACGTCGCGATGGCGGTGCGGCTCGCGGCCGAGGCGCCCGATGTGCACGGGCAGGCGTTCAACATCACGAACGGGGATCCTCGTCCGTTCCGCGCGGTGCTCGAGCAGTTGCTGGCGGGGCTGAGTCTCGAGCCGCGGTACCGGCCGGTGCCGACCCCGGTCGCCTACGGGGTCGCTGCACTGCTGGAGGCCGTGTGCGGGGTTCTTCCCGGGCATCCCGAGCCGCCCGTCACGCGATACACCGTCACGACGATCGCCCATTCGCAGACGCTCGACATCTCCCGCGCGCGCGATCTGCTCGGCTATCGGCCCGCGGTTTCGCTCGACGAGAGCCTCGCGGGGTACGCGCGTGTCTGAGCTGGTCTTCTTCGCCTGCGGCGAGACCTCCCACGACATGAGCCGGTTGCTGCGCGGTACCCGTCGGGAGCGGCGTGTCTTCCCGGCCGGGGCGTTCCTGTACCGCTTCGGTGCGCGGCGCGTGCTCTTCGACACCGGCTACGCGCCCGAACCGTGGCGCGCCGGGCTGAGCGGGTGGGCGTACCGCAGGATGCTGCCGCCTCGCGTCGGCGCGGGCGACACGATTGCCGAGCAGCTCGATCCCGCCTCGATCACGCACGTCGTCCTCTCGCACCTGCACCCGGACCACATCGGCGGCGTCCGCTTCTTCCCCGACGCCGCATTCGTCCTCAGCGACGGGGTTCGCCGCACCCTCGAGCGACCGCGGCTGCGCGACGGCGTGCTCCGACGGCTGCTGCCGCCGTGGTTCGAGGCGGCGACGGTGCTCCCGCCGCCCGTGTTCGCGCCCGGTCCGCACGGTCTCCGCACCGCGGACCTCTTCGGCGACGGGTCGTATCTGCTCGTCGATCTGCCCGGTCACGCCCGAGGTCACCTCGGCGCCCTCATCGAAGACCGGGTGCTGCTCGCCGGAGACGCGGCCTGGGGGCGCGACCTGCTCGGCGAGGAGCGTCGCATCCGCGCCCTCCCGCGACTGGTCAGTCACGACGCGACCACGCAGCGCACCACCGCGCAGATGCTCCTGGCCGCCGAGCAGGACGGGCTCCGACTCCTCTTCAGCCACGATCGGCACCCGGCCGGGAGGAACCTGCTGTGACCACGAGGGAGACGAGGATGCCCCAGCACCCACCGATCGGGCAGCGGCCTCCGCTCCGACCGTGCCGGCTGGCGGGGTGGGGGACATACCTCCCCGACGAGGTGGTCACGTTCGGGAGCCAGACGCGCTACCGCATCCCGGACGGCATGTCGCAGCTCGACATGCTCGCCGCGGCGGCTGAGGACGCCCTCCGACGAGCAGACCTTCACCCTGACGACATCGACTGCATCATCGCCGCCTGTGCGGCCGGCGTGCAGCCGATCCCCTGCACGGCCGCACTCGTCATGGAGCGCGTCGCCCCTCGTGCCGGCGCCGCCGCCTTCGACGTCAATTCGACCTGCACCAGCTTCATCACGGCGGTGGACATCGCGTCCCGCTACCTCGCCGCCGGCGACTACGAGCGCGTGCTCATCGTCTCCGGCGATGTCGGATCCCGATTCCTCGACGCCGGCCAGCGCGAGAGCTTCGAGCTCTTCTCGGACGCCGCCGCCGCCGTCGTGCTCACGCGAGGAGCCGGCGGGGAGAGCGCGCCCGGAGTTCTCGGCAGCCTGCAACAGACGTGGCCCGCGCACGCACACGACACCGAACTCCGTGGCGGACTGTCGCTGCATCCGGCCCAGTCCTATACCGACGGCGACCCCTCCGACTACCTTTTCGCGATGAACGGGCGACGGGCGCTCTTGGGCATGCTGGCTGTACTGCCCGATTTCTTCGACCGGTTCTTCGCCCGTGTCGGTCTCGGTCTCGACGAGATCGGCCTCGTCGTGCCGCATCAGGCGAGCAGGGCGCTCGGCATCGCGATGCGCCGGATCGGCATCCCGCGCGACGCGTATGTCGACCGCGTCGCGGAATTCGGCAACATGGTGTCCTCTTCGGTGCCGTTCATGCTCGCAACCAGTCTCGACGAGGGACAGGTCGGCCCCGGGGACACCATCGTGCTGTGCGGCACGGCCGCGGGCTTAACCGCGAACGCTCTCGCGCTCAGGCTCTGACGAGCCGGGGGCGTCGACGATACGCCACGGCCGGGCGGGCGCCGGTTGCGCCGTGGCGGAGTCGATGTCCGTGGTCGCCGCTAACGTGCCTCCGGTGGCGGAGAGAGTGCAGGCCTGGTGGTCGCGACGGCAGTGGTCGAAGGAGCGTGACGTGCCCTACCCGGTGGGTGCCTATCGCGAGGAGTGGGCTGCGTACCCCGCCCTGATGCGTCAGTACCACCCCGACCTCAATGCAGGGATCGTCCTCAGCCAAGTGCCTCCCGCGGCCGATGTGCTGCTGCTCTGGCAATGCGACGCGGGCCATCGCTTCGCCGCCACTCCGCAGGAGCAACGTCAGCGACCGGGACGACAACGCCGGCGCAGCGCCTGGTGCCCCGAGTGCAGCGAGCTCGCGAACCCGACACGCGTGGTCGCGCTGCCGATGTGCGAGTCGGTGATCGTGCCCGCCGTCACCGAGAAGACGGTGCTCCGCCCCCGGCCACCCCGTCGCCCGTCGAGGCTGTGCGACAAGACGCCCCCGGTCGCCGTCGGCGAGGCATTCGTCTCGGCCTGCGCGCCGAGGCCCGCGTCAGCCGCCGAGGATCGCGTTCGTGCCGACCTGCGCGACCGTCTGACGCTCACGGAGGGACTCAACGCCGTCCGGGTCGGCCGTCCCTTCTTCGACCACCTCGAGGTGTGGCCCGACTTCGTCTTCCCCGAGCTGCGGATCGCGGTCGAGTACGACACGATCGGCCGTTACGGCCTCGAGCACGTCGGGCGCCGCGCAGACGCCGACCGCCGCAAGGACCGCGCGCTGCGCGGTGCCGGGTGGGAGGTGGTGCGCCTGCGGCTCGGCCGCCTCGAACCGCTCGGGCCGCACGACGTGCCGCTGACGGTCTGGAACCCCGCCGCTCTCGACCGACTGATCGGTGCCTTCCGCGGCATCCGGGGTCCGCTGCTCGTCGATTCCTACCTGCGGTGACCCACCGCGTACCCCCACCCCACCCGTTCTCAGGACCCGTGCGCCTCCTCCGACACCGGCTGCCACTCGCGCCACGTCTGCAGGCGCGATTCGTAGTCGCGCTCGGCGATGGCGAGGGGTGCCTTGCCGAAGAAGATGCGCAGCGGAGGCTTCTCGGCATCCACCACCTTCAGGATGGCGGAGCGCGTGGCCTCGGGCTTCCCCGGGTCAGCGGCCGACGGGCGCTTGGATGCCTGCTCCCGCACGTCGGCGTACGCCTCGATCTCTTCGCTGCGCTTCGCCGACGGGCCCGACCAATCGGTCGAGTATCCGCCGGGCTCGATGAGGGTGACGTGGATGCCGAAACCGGCGACCTCTTGCGCGAGCGACTGCGACAGTCCCTCCAGCGCCCACTTCGAGGCGTGATAGACCCCGACGCTCGGGAACGCGCTGATACCCCCGATGCTGGACACCTGGATGATGTGGCCCGACCCCTGCTCGCGCAAGACGGGCAATGCCGCCTGGGTGACCCAGAGTGCGCCGAAGAAGTTCGTCTCCATCTGCGCGCGCACCTCGTCTTCGGTGAGTTCCTCCACCATTCCGAAGTGACCGAACCCGGCGTTGTTGACGACGACGTCGAGGCGGCCGAACCGCTCATGCGCGGCCTTCACCGCGGCGGTGTCGGCGGCGTGGTCGGTCACGTCGAGCTGCAGGGGCAGAAACGTGTCGGGGTACGCATCGACGAGGTCGCGGACGTCGTCGAGGTTGCGCGCGGTACCGGCGACGCTGTCGCCGCGCTCGAGGGCCGCTTCGGCCCACTCGCGGCCGAAGCCCTTGGATGCGCCGGTGATGAACCAGATCTTGCTCATGGGAGTCCTTGGGGAAAGGGGAGTGGTTGACGCGGGCGACGGTACGCCGCCCCGCCGGACGTCCGTGATGGCTTGACACTCCGAACGCCATCGATACGTCCCACCGCCCCCTGCCGTTCTGGCCGGATCGCGCGCCGCCGGACGTGCGATACCGACCGTCCCGCTGCCGACGCGGTTCGGGGCGGATCCCGCCGTTCGGGGCGGGAGCAGTCCGCCCCGAAGCGCAGAACCCGCCCCGAACCTGAAACCGCGCCTATCGCGCCGCGACCTCGGCCACCTCGCCCGGTCCGGGCAGGATTTCGCGCAGCAGGTCGTCGAGCGTCACGACCCCGATCAACCGCTCGCCCTCGACGACCGTCGCGAGCTGCACGCGGCCGCGGCGCATGCGCGCGAGGGCGTCGTACGCCGAGGCATCCGGTCCCAGCCGCAGGGGCTCGCGCGCGATGTCGAGCGCCGGCGTGGCGGCATCGACCGCGAGCGTATCGCGCACGTGTACCACGCGAGATGTCGCCCCGGAGCCGACGAGGATGCGCAGGTGCGTCGACGAGGCGGCGACCGCCTGGATGTCGGCGACCGTGGCATCCATCCGTACAGCGGTGGGGGAGCGATCGGTGCGCACGATATCGCCGACGGTGAGCGTACCGAGGGCGATGGCCCGCGCGATCGGTTCCGAGTACTTCTGCTCCAGCGTGCCCGCCTGGCGCGAGTGCGCGACGAGCTCACGGATGGTGTCGGCGTCCTGGCCACCGGCGGCGGCCTTGTCGACCGGCTCCACGCCCGACGCCCTCACCAGACGGTTGGCGATGTGGTTGATCCACAGCAGGAACGGGCGCAGAGGCCACGTGAGCGCACGGGCCAGGATGCCGGTGGCCTTCGCCGCCGTCTCGGGGTGCGCGATCGCCCACGACTTGGGTGCCATCTCGCCGATGACGAGGTGCAGGAACGTCACCACGATCAGCGCGAGCATGAACGCGATGACGTCGGCCAGCACGTACGGCAGACCCCACATCTCGAACACCGGCGCGAGCGCGTAGTCGATGGCGGGCTTTGTGATGGCACCGAGCAAGAACGTGCAGGCGGTGATGCCGAGCTGCGCGAAGGCGAGCATGACGGTCAGCTCGTTGACACCGCGAAGCGCAGCGCGGGCGGAGGCGCTGGTGGCGGCCTCCTCTTCCAGGCGGTGACGGCGTGCGGCGAGCAGGGCGAATTCGACGATGACGAAGAACGCGCTCGCGACGATCAGCGCCGTCGTGATGAGGGCGACGGTCCAGCCGTTCATCGGGTCACCTCCTCATCGATGGCACGCGCGTCGTCGGCGGGCTCGGCATCCCGATCCACCTCGTGCAGCTGCACGCGCACCTGTGCGGGGACGTGACGGTCGACCTCGGTGACCTCCACGGCCAGCCAGCGGTCGATGTCGATCCCTTGAACGGTCTCGCCCGGACGCTCGGGGAGGTCGATCCGCACCACGGTGCCGACGGGCGGCAGGTCGCCGTGCGTCTCGATGACGAGACCCGCGACGGTCTCGACGTCGCTCTCGGCGAGGTCGTGCCCGATGAGGCGCTCGAGTTCGTCGAGGTGCAGGTCGCCCGGCACGCTCCACGCGTCGTCGCCGACGGACGCCGCCTCGGCGGTCTCGACGTCGTGCTCATCGGACAGCTCGCCGATCACTTCTTCCGTGAGGTCTTCGATGGTCAGGATGCCGTCGAAGTTGCCGTACTCGTCGACCACGCACGCGAGTTCGTTGCGCGAGTGCCGCATGCGGTCCAACGCCACGGGAAGCAGCATCGAGGTGGGGATGACGACGGCGGCGCGCATGACGGATGCCACGGGGGCGTCGTCGGCAGGCTGCTCGCGCAGGAGGTCGATGAGCTCGACGACGCCGACGGGGGAGTCTTCGTCACCGATCACCGGGTAGCGCGTGTGGCCCGTCGCCATGAGCGCTCGCACCTCGCCGACCGTGGTGTCGGGCGTCACCGAGTCGATCTGGGAGCGGGGGACCATCGCGTGCTCGACGTCGCGCTGGGGGAAGTCGAGGATGCGGTCGATGATGATCGACAGGTCGTCGGGCAGATCGCCGCTCTGGCGCGACTCCTCGATGATGGCCTCGAGGTCGCGCGCGGTGGCACTCTCGTCGACGTCTTCCAACGGCTCGATGCGCAGCAGACGGAGCAGCGCGTTGGCGGCGACGTCGAAGACGGTGATGAGCCACCCGAACAGCATGAGGTAGATGCGCGTGGGCATGGCGAGGGCGCGGGCGAGGGGCTCGGGGCTCGCGATGGCGAGGTTCTTCGGGTACAGCTCACCGAAGATCATCGTCACGATGGTCGCCAGCAGCAGCGCTCCCACGGTGCCGATGAGCACCGAGACGGCCGGGTCGATGCCCACACCGCCCAGCAGTGTCCCCAGCGACTCTCCGATCAACGGCTCGGCGACGTAGCCGATGAGCAGTCCCGTGACGGTGATGCCCAACTGGGCGCCCGAGAGCATGAACGACGTGCGCTTGGTGATGGCGAGGACGCGCTTCGCCTGCGCATCGCCCTTCTCGGCCAGCGCCGCCATGCGCGAGCGGTCGACCGACATGTAGGCGAACTCCTGCGCGACGAAGAAACCGCACGCGACGATGATCGCAAGAGTCACGATGACACCCACCAGGAGTGTCAAGGCCGCAGCCAGCATCAGATTTCACCCCCTCTCGAAAAGAGGGGGCTCGAAGATCGGCCCTCCTGGTCGGTGGAGGTGCGGTGATGGCTCACGGGTTTTCTCTCTCGTGGGTCGGATGATCGCAGATCCCTTCGACCCTATCGACCGTGGTGCGCGCCAGGCTGGGGATACGCCTCGACAGCGCAGCCCGGCGGTGTTCGGCCCGGGGCCCGGCGGCCGTGAAAAGTCCGACCGGCTCGGGGCGAGAAGCGTCGCGTCCCGAGCCGCGGACAGATCGCCCGGGGTGACGGTGCGAGACGACCCCAGAGCCCGGGAGCCGCGAAGGGGCCGAACCGCCCATCGCGATCCGGCCCGTCATCGCCGCAGTCAGGGAATCGCGCGGCGCAGGGTCGCGAACGACGATGCGGCCAGCGCGAACGTGAGCACGATGCCGCAGACGGCCAGCCCGAACGCCCCCAGCGTCACAACGGTCTCACCGACGGTCGCCCACGAGCGGGTCGCCGTGATGAGCCACGCTGCCGCGACGAGAGCGAGGCCGACGCCCACCAGTGTGACGGCCGTCGTCAGGCCACCGAAGCGCTTGAAGATCGTCGCCGCCCAGAAACCCACGACGAAGGCGAACATCGCCAGGGCGAAGTAGGCGATGCCGGCCGCCACCGGGCCTGCTTCCCACACCCACGGGATGTAGAAGAACCACCCGTTCATGCCGTACCCGTTCGTGGCCTGCTCGAGCAGGCCACCGATGACGAAGACGACCGACAGCAGACCCGCGGTGAGCACCGCCGTCAGCAGCGTTCCGACGAAGAAGTCACCACGTGTGACGCTCATCGCCTGGGAGAACGGGAACGTGCGGGTCAGCGCCTGCGCCCCGATGACGCCGAAGTACCACAGCGGCGCCTGCACCCCGCCGCTGATCATGACCCCACGGGCGCCCGACGACTGGATGATGCCGTAGAGCAGCAGGCTGATCGCCAATGACCCGAACAGGATGATGAGCGGGATCCAGACGAAGGTCTGGCGGTTGATGAGTTGGAGGCGGACGACCTTCAGCGCGCGGTTCATCGCAGCGCTCCTTCCTGGGCGGGGGCGGCCGGCGTGCTCGCCGCGTGTTGGGTGGATCGGACGATGAACTCCTGCAGCGACACCGGGGAGGCCTCCAGCCGTGCGTCCGCCAGCAGGCGGCGGTCCTCGGTTGTCAGGGCGCCCAGGATGGTGACCGACGCGACGCGGCCCAAGGTCTCACGGTGCAGAACCTCGCGACCCGCGCAGAAGGCGTCGACCGCGGCGGCGTCGCCCATGATCGTCGCCGCGCGTTCGCGCACGGCATCCGTGTCCTCGTCCATCACGACGCGACCACCGTCGAGCACGATGACGCGCTCGAGCAGATTGGCGACCTCGTCGATCAGGTGACTCGACAGGACGATCGTGCGCGGGTGCAGGGAGTAGTCCTGCAGCAGCCGGTCGTAGAAGATCTGGCGCGCGACGGCGTCGAGACCCAGGTACGGCTCATCGAAGAAGGTAATCTCGGCCCGCGACGCAAGACCGATGACCACACCCACCGCCGAGAGCTGGCCGCGCGACAGCTTCTTGATCGTGCGTCCGACGGGGATCTGGAACGCCTCGATCAGGTCGGTGGCGAGGTCGTCGTCCCAGTTCGGGAAGAACAGGCGCGCCGCCGCGAACGCGTGGCGGGGTTTGGCGTCATCCGGATACTTCTGGCTCTCGCGGACGAAGCACATTCGCGATAGCACCCGCGGGTTCTCGTACGGGTCTTCCCCGAAGACCCGTACGCGCCCGCCGGTCGCGAAATTCTGCGCGGTGAGGATGGACATCAGGGTCGTCTTGCCGGCGCCGTTGCGCCCGAGCAGGCCGTAGATCGCGTCCGCCTCGACGGCGAACGACACATCGGTCAGCGCGTCGGTGTCACGGTAGCGCTTGTGGAGGCCGGCCACTTCGATCACTGCGGTCATCGTGCGGTCCCTTCGATGAGGTGAGCGGGGGAGGAGACGAGCGCGGCACGCTCGCGGATGAGTTCGGCGAGGTCGTCGGGGCCGAGGCCGAGCGTGCGCGCCTCGCTCAGGAGCGGATCGAGGTAGCGATCGGCGAAGGCCGAGCGCCGTTCGCCCAGGAGCTGTGCGCGGGCTCCGTCGGCGACGAACATCCCGATTCCCCGGCGTTTGTAGAGGACTCCCTTGTCGACGAGCACAGCGATTCCTTTCGCGGCGGTGGCGGGGTTGATGCGGTGAAAAGCTGCCAGTTCGTTCGTGGAGGGCGCGCGGCTCTCTTCCGGCAGCGAACCGTCGACGATCTGGTCCTCCACGCCCTCGGCTATCTGGAGGAACAGCGCTCTGCCGTCGTCGATCATGCGATCTCCGTTTGTTGGTTAGTTACTTGACTAGGTAACCATGCAACACGAACGCGGCCGCGTCAAGAGCAGGTCCGATTCGGTCCGAAATGGAGTTTGTCCACGGGCGAAGCATCTCCAGGCGATATATCGGTCGGACTCGGCCGACACGTCTCCGGGGGTGAAATACTGATGCTCCCGCATTGCCTCGCTTCCCGGCGTGGTCCCGCCCTTGCTCAACCGGTACGCTTCGGCGCGCCAGAAAAGGACCAGCCGTGGGACGCCTCATCTACCGAGACCGTGCATCGTTCGATATCGACGACCGCATCCTCGCCCACCTCCGCATCGTCGTGATGAACAAGCTCCGTCGCAACGAGGGGTTCATGCTCCAGCTGCCCGTCAACGAGGGCGTGCGCCAGGCCAGCCTCTGGATCCATGCGTCGAACGCCCTCGTGATGCAGTTCTATGGCGGTCGCGAACCCGCCATCGATCGGAACCTCGTCGACCAGATGATGCACGACGCCAGCGGCGCCGACGGCCTGACGCTGACCGCAGCCGGGATCGCTCCGGCGTCCGCGGCGCCCCGCCAGCCCGTCGGGGGCCACGCGCGTCCCTGACCCCGTCAAGGGGCTGAGTCGGATGCCGCGGGGCCGGTGGCCTCAGCTCCGCGGCACCGTCACGACGAACCGTGCTCCAGCCTCCCCGGGCGCGCAGCGGACGTCGCCGCCGTGCGCGCGCGCGATGCCCCGCGCGATGGGGAGACCGAGTCCCACGCCGCCGGAAGAGACTCGTCCCTCGTCGAGGCGCACGAGCCTTTCGAAGATCCGCTCGCGATCGGCGTCGGCGACACCGGGCCCGTCGTCGTCGACCGTGACGCGGGCTTCTCCGCCCGCGCTGTCGACGCCGAGGAGCACCGATCCGCGCCCGCCCGTCGCTCGAGCGGCGTTCTCGACGAGATTCGACAGCACCTGAGAGATGCGGTCGACGTCGATGCGGACGGGCACGGCGGCATCCGGGATCTCCGCTCGGATCCGTAGCGAGGGGTGCACGAGCGGCACCCGGCGCACTTCGGCCTCGACCACCGCCCGAAGATCGGCGTCGACGACGTGCAACTCGAGGCCACGGTCGACGCGGGCCATCGTCAGCAGATCGTCGATGAGCCGCGACGCGCGGGTGGCCTCCCGCGCGACGTGGGCCGCGAGCTGATCGCGCTCGGGTCCGTCGAGGTCGGCGCGCACGAGGGTGTCGGCGGCGGCGCGGATGCCGGCGACCGGCGTGCGCAACTCGTGCGCGGCGTCGGAGAGGAACGCCCGCAGCCGCGCCTCGGCGTCACGCGCCGCCTGCTCGGCCCCCACGACGTCGTCGAGCATGTCGTCGAGCGCCGCGGCCACCCGGCCGATCTCGGTGTCGGATCGCGTCGGTCGCAGCCGCCGCTCCCGCTCACCGGCGCCGATGGCCCGCGCGACCTGCGACACCTGCTCGAGCGGTCCGAGGCTTCGGCGTACCACGACCGTCACCGCCCCGGCCGCGAGCAGCAGGACGCCGGCGGATGCCAGCGCCATGATCCAGCGCACCTGCACGAGCGTCTCGTCCACACCGACCGCCGATGCCGTCAGCGTGAGGGCGGAGCCGTCGCTGAGGGTCGAGCGCAGAGTCACGAGCTGGTCGTCGCCGGACACATCGGATGCCACGACCGAGACACTGCCGGAGGCCGTGGGCTGCGGCACCGACCGGTCGCCTGCACCCGGCCCCCCGCCCGGCCCCGGGGGACCGTCGCGCAGTTGGTCGGGGCTGGGGCCCGCGACGACGGAGTCACCACCCGCCCCGTCGATCCGCACGGCCAGCCCCTGGTACGACAGGCGCTCGGCGAGGTCGGCGTCGTCGACCGTGCCGACGAGCGACGCGGCCGCGGCGGCGCGGTCGCGGAGGCGATCCTCGATCTGTCCACGAAGGCGCGCGCCGAGCGCGAGGTCGACGACGACGGCGAGCACCACCAGGAGCAGCGCGACCAGGGCGAGCACGGCGACGATCGTCCGACGTCGCAGCGAGCCCGAGCGCAGGGGAGGCGGCGAGCTCACGGCGCCGCGCTCAGGCGATAGCCGAGACCGCGCACGGTGTGGATGAGACGCGGACCGTGCTGCTCCATCTTGCGCCGCAGTGCGCTGAGGTGCACTTCGACGAGGTTGGGGTCGTAATCGTCGTACCCCCAGACCTGCGTGAGGATCTGCGCCTTCGACAAGGTCCTTCCGCGTCCGTCCGCCAACAGATGCAGCAGGCGGAACTCGGTGGCCGTCAGATCCAGCACCGCTCCCGCGCGATGGGCTGTCGTGGCATCCGGATCGACGACGAGATCGCCGACCGAGATGGTCTGAGGTAGCCGCCCGCGCCGTCGGAGCACTGCTCCCGCGCGTGCCACGAGCTCCGCCATCGTGAAGGGCTTCAGCACGTAGTCGTCGGCCCCCTCGGCGAAGCCGCGCAACCGGTCATCGACCTCGTCGCGGGCGGTCAGCATGATGACCGCGGTGTCGCCCGCCGCGCGCACGACGGGCAGTAACCGGATGCCACTCGGCCCCGGCATCATCCAGTCCAGCACCACGAGATCGGGGCGGAATGCGCTCAGTCGTTCGGACAGGTCCACGCCGTCGGCGGCGACATCGGTGACGAAACCCTCGGCGCGCAGTGCCGTCGCGACGGCAAGGCGGATCGTCTCGTCATCGTCGACGACGAGCACACGGGCGGCGGGGGACATTCGGCCGACGATAGGGGCGACTGCTGTACGCCGGTTATGGCTTGCGTATGCAGTGACCGGTCGTCGACGAGCTTCAGGTTCGCTTCAGTCCCGGCTCGAAGTCTGGTCTCAGAGCCGGTGAACGCCACCGGCGAGAGGAAGATCATGAACGACGACAACCCCACCACCCCGCTGCCGCGACTGGACGACACCACCGAACCGCGCCGCCGCTCATGGCGTCGGCCCGCACTCATCGCGGGAGCCGTCATCGTGGCCGTCGGCCTCACCGGCGGAAGCGCCGCCTTGGCTGCGCAGACCAACGGCGGCTCGTCGACGGCCGCGGCCACCTCGGCGCCCAGCGCCGACGGCGGGTCGGTCGGCCCAGGCGCCGGCACGACCCCCAGCGCCGCCCCCACCGGCGCCCCGGCGGACGGCACCGCGCCCACACCCCCGGCGGACGGCACCGCGCCCACCCCGCCCGCGCCCGGCGAGGGCTCCGGTCCCGGCGAGTGCGGCCCCGGGAGCGGTCCCGCCGGCCCCGGACACGGACCGAAGGCCGAGGGCGACAAGCCCACCCCGCCCGCCGACGGCACCGCCCCCACACCCCCGGCGGACGGCACCGCGCCCACGCCCCCGGCCGAGGGTGACAAGCCCACGCCGCCCGCCGACGGCACGGCTCCGACCCCGCCCGCCGACGGCACTGCGCCCACCCCGTCCGCCCAGCCGGGCAGCTGACCGCGCCGCTCACAAGAGCCGCGCACGAGCCGCCCCGTGCGCTCCGCGATCGCGCTGGCCGACGCGCCACATCCTGAGATGTGCAGCGCGCGGTCAGCGCGGTACGGCACGATCGGAGGGTGGCGAGAACTGGCACGCGGCGCCGCCGCACGAACCGCGCGCGTGTGCTCCGTCGCCGACGTATCGTCTTCGGCCTCGTCGCGGCCGGCCTCATCGCCCTCGTCGTGCTCGCCGTGGTGCCGCTGGTATCGCTGACGTCCGCGTGGAACGCAGCGTGGAACACCGAGGCGCGGCGCGATGCCGTCGACCTCACCGAGTTCACCCCGGGAACGCTCATCAGCGACGACGACTTCTACGACGGCGACGCCCTGACCGCCGACGAGATCCAGCGCTTCCTCGACGAACAGGTCGGGCGGTGCGCGACCGACTCGTGTCTCGCGCGCTTGCGGATGCCGGTCGAGGGCCGCGATCCGGTGGTCTCCGACGCGACGGGCGAGACCGTCTGCGAGGGCTTCGAGGGCGGCGACCTCAGCGCGGCCGAGGTCATCGACCGCGTCCAGCGCGCATGCGGCATCTCGGCGAAGGTGCTGCTGGTCACCCTGCAGAAAGAGCAGAGTCTCATCTCGGGTCGCACCGCGCGCGCCCCCACGGAGCGGCAACTCGGTGCGGCGATGGGGGCGCGTTGCCCCGACGACGCGGCGTGCGACCCCGGCGCCGCAGGCTTCGCCGACCAGGTCGCCCAGGGTGCGTCCGACCTCAAGTCCTACAGCGCCTCCGACTTCATGCGCCAACCGGGGACGCACTACATCGCCTATTCACCCGATCCGGCATGCGGCGGTACCGACGTGACGATCTCCAACGAGGCGACTGCCGCGCTGTACAACTACACGCCGTACCAGCCGAACCCAGCGGCCCTCGCCGCGCGGTGGGGGACCGGCGACGACTGCTCCGCGTACGGCAATCGCAACTTCGTCCTCTACTGGGCCCTCTGGTTCGCCCGCTCCTGAATCACAGTGTTGTGATTTCGTTATGCGCGGGCGATAATGGCCGGACAACCGAACAGTCGCCACACTCCATCCCAGGTCGTAGGGGAAGACGTACCTGACGAAGGAGAGACCATGGCGATCACGTCTTCGCGCGGAGTGATCCTGATCCACTCCGCGCCCCGCGCGTTGTGCCCCCACCTCGAGTGGGCGGTAGGACGCGCCCTCGGCCGAGCCGTCAACTTCGACTGGGCCGACCAGCCCGTGCTCGTGGGCAGCCGCCGCGCGGAGTTCTACTGGGAGGGCCCGGTGGGTTCCGGTGCGGCTCTCGCGAGCGCCATTCGCGGCTGGGAGCATCTGCGCTTCGAAGTGAGCGAGGATCCCACTCCCCGCAGCGACGGCGGACGCTGGATGCACACGCCGGGTCTCGGCATCCATTACGCCCAGACCGACGCGGCGGGCAACGTCGTCATCGGCGAGGATCGCGTGCGCTACGCGATGGAGGTCGCCGCCGGCGACCTGCTGGAGCTGCAGCGCGAGCTCGACATCGCTCTCGGTTCGTCTTGGGACGAAGAGCTGGAGCCCTTCCGCCACGCGGGCGACGATCAGCAGATCGTCTGGCTCCACAAGGTGGGCTGAGCGCCGCCACAGAACGTCGGCGGGGAGGCGCCACTAGCGGAGGTCGGTGAACACACCTGGCACCGAGACCGCGTATCCCCGGCCCGGCACGACGAACGCCCCCGCGCATCCGGACCTCAGTCGGGGATGCCCGGGGGCGTTCTCATCTGCGCACCGTGACGCGGGCCGCCGCCGGAGGGACCCGTGTCAGATCGTCGTGGATGCTCGGGAGTCCGCCAGGGCGCCTCCGGGTGTCGTGGACACTCGGCATCGCGCCTCAGCCGTCAAACCGAAGCGATCGCGACGACGGCGTTGTGTCCGCCGAAGCCGAAGGAGTTGCTGATGGCGAGCTGGTCGCCGGCGCCGAGCTCGACGGGCGAACCCGACAGCGCGAACGGAACCTCGGGGTCCTGCTCGGTGAGGTTGATCGTGGGCGGGGCGACGCGATCCTGCAGCGCCAGCACTGTGAAGATCGCCTCCAGCGCACCGGTGCCACCGAGCAGGTGCCCGGTCGAGGCCTTCGTGGCCGATACGGGGATCTCGTCGATCCGGTCGCCGAACACCGTGTGGAGCGCCCGGTACTCGTTCGGGTCGCCGACGGGGGTCGACGTGGCGTGGGCGTTGATGTGCGTGACATCGTCCGCCGATGCCCCGGCCATGTCGAGCGCCAGGCGCACGGCGCGGGCCGCACCCGTGCCCTCGGGGTCGTTGGCGGTGATGTGGTACGAGTCGGCGGTGACGCCGCCTCCGACGATCGACGCGTAGATCTTCGCGCCGCGGGCCTTGGCGTGCTCCTCTGTTTCGAGGATCAGCACGCCGGCGCCCTCGCCCATGACGAAACCGTCACGGTCGATGCTGGCCGGACGCGAGGCCGTCTCGGGCGAGTCGTTGCGCTTCGACAGCGCCTGCATCGACGCGAACGACGCGATGGTGATCGGGTGGATCGCCGACTCGGTACCGCCGGCGATCACGACGTCGGCGAGGCCGTCGCGGATGTGCTGCACGGCGTTGACGATCGACTCGGTGCTCGACGCGCACGCCGAGGCCACCGTGCGGGCGAACGCACGGGCGTTGAAGTGCAGCGACAGGTTGCCCGCCGCGGCGTTGGGCATGAGCATCGGCACCGTCATCGGCATGACGCGGCGCGGACCCTTCTCGCGCAGGGTGTCCCAGGCGTCGAGCAATGTCCAGACGCCTCCGATGCCGGTGGCGAAGTCGACACCCAGGCGGTCGGGGTCGATGTCGGGAGCTCCAGCGTCTTCCCACGCCTCATTGGCCGCGACGATCGCGAGCTGAGACGACGGGTCGAGCCGCTTGGCGACGGGACGCTCGAGCACGGTCTCGGGACGCACCAGCGCCTCGGCGGCGAAGGTGACGGGCAGGTTGTACTTCTCGACCCACTCGTGCTCGAGGGTGCGCGCGCCGGAGGTGCCGGCGAGCAGCGCCGACCAGCTCTCGGGGGCGGTGCCGCCGATGGGCGAGGTGGCACCGATACCGGTGACGACGATGCGGGGTGTGCTCATGAGCGAAGAAATCCTTGGTGCGGCCGACGGGTCGTGACCGGTGGGGGCCGGAGCCCCCACCGGGAGGTGTCAGGACTGGTTCGACGTGATGAAGGTCACGGCGTCGCCGACGGTCTTGAGGTTCTTGACCTCGTCGTCGGGAATGGTGACGCCGAACTTCTCCTCGGCGTTGACGACGATCGTCATCATCGAGATCGAGTCGATGTCGAGGTCGTCGGTGAACGACTTCTCCATGGCGACCTCGTCGGCCGAGATGCCGGTCTCGTCGGTGATGAGCTCGGCAAGGCCGGCGAGAACCTCGTCGTTGGTGAATGCCATGATGTCTCCTGTTTTTCTTGGGGTGGGCCCGAACGAGCCTGGATCAGTTTAGGGTTCGACGGCCGTGCGTCAGGGGAGGACGACGACCTGCGCGCCGAACACGAGTCCGGCGCCGAAGCCGATCTGCAGCGCGAGTCCACCGCTGAGCTCGGGGTGTTCCTCGAGCAGGCGGTGGGTGGCGAGCGGAATGGATGCCGCCGAGGTGTTGCCCGTGGTCTCGATGTCACGGCCGATGACGACGGTCTCGGGCAGGCCGAGCTGCTTGGCGAACTCGTCGATGATGCGCATGTTCGCCTGGTGGGGCACGAAAGCGGCGAGGTCGGCGGGCTCGATACCGGCGGCCTCGATCGCCTGACGGGCGACCTTAACCATCTCCCAGACGGCCCAGCGGAACACCGTGGGCCCCTCCTGGCGCAGGGTGGGCCACGCGGCGGTGCCGTCGCGGAAGTCGGTGAGCGTGGCGTTCATGCCCACGGCATCCGCCTTCGATCCGTCGGATCCCCAGACGGTGGGGCCGATGCCGGGGGTGTCGCTGGGACCGATGACGACGGCGCCCGCGCCGTCGCCGAGCAGGAACGAGATGCTGCGATCGGTGGGGTCGACGATGTCGCTGAGCTTCTCGGCGCCCACCACGACGACGTGCTTCGCCAGGCCCGCGCGCACCAGCGCGTCGGCCTGACCGACGCCATAGGCGAATCCGGCGCAGGCGGCGTTGACGTCGTAGGCGGCCGCGGGGTTCGCACCGATGCGGTCGGCGACGATGGCCGAAGCCGACGGCGTCTGCTTGGGGTTGCTGATGGTCGCCACGATCACGGCGTCGATGTCGGCGGGTGCGACACCCGACTTCTCGACGGCCTCCCGAGCGGCCTCAGTGGCCAGGTCGATGGCATCCGTGTCTTTGTTCGCCCGCACGCGGGTCACGATGCCCGTGCGCTGGCGGATCCACTCGTCGCTGGAGTCGATGGGGCCGACGAGGTCGTCGTTGGGCACGAAGTTCTCGCCTCGAGCGGCGCCGTACGCGTAGATGCGCGTGTGGGCGGGGCCCTGCAGCTGACGGAGGGTGGGGGTGCTCATGCCTGGTCTTCCTTCAAGAGTGAGACGGCCGCGTCGAGGTCGTCGGGGGTCTTGACCGCCACGGTGGGCGTGCCGCGCAAGGCGCGCTTGGCGAGCCCGGTCAACGCGCCCGCGGGCGAAAGTTCGATGATGCCGGTCACGCCGTGTTCGGCGAAGGATGCCATGCAGCGGTCCCATCGCACGGGGGAGGCGACCTGCGCGACCACCAGGTCGAGCGCGCGGCGGCCCTCGGTGACGACGGAGCCGTCGGAGTTCGTCCACAGCGTCGTCGCCGGGTCGGACACCGGGACATCGGCCGCTGCGGTGCGAAGCGCCTCGACCGCGGGCTCCATGAAGCGGGTGTGGAAGGCGCCGGCCACCTGCAGAGGGATGACGCGCGCGCCGCGCGGTGCCTCTCCTGCGAGCTCGGCGAGGGCGGGCTTCTCACCCGCCGCGACGATCTGGCCGCCGCCGTTGTAGTTGGCGGGAGTCAGGCCGAGGGTCTCGAGCCGCTCGAGCACGGCGGTCTCGTCTCCGCCGACGACCGCGCTCATGCCGGTCTCGACCGCGGCGGCGGCGTCGGCCATGGCGCGACCGCGCAGGCCCACGAGGCGAAGGGCATCGGTGTCACGGAGCACACCGGATGCCGCCAGCGCGGCGATCTCGCCGACCGAGTGGCCCGCGACCCCGGCGACGGGCGTACCGGTGCGCTCGGTGAAGGCGGCCCACGACACGAGGCTCGCCGCCACGATGAGCGGCTGCGCGACGGCCGTGTCGCGGATCTGGTCGGCGTCCCACTCGGTGCCCGCCGCGACCAGGTCGACGCCCGACTGCTCGGAGAAAGCCTCGAGGCGCTCACGTACTCCGTCGAGTTCGAGCCACGGGGTGAGGAATCCGGGGGTCTGCGAACCCTGTCCCGGGAAGACGGCGATGATCACGATTCCATCCTGACAGGGATCGGGCGGCCGCTTCTGGAGATATCGACACAGATATGCGGCGTGTCTTTGTGCGTGCCGTGCATCACCGCGGTTGCGACGGCCGCCGTTTGCCGGTTCCGCGCCGCCGCGTGGCGTCGGTGCCGATCGATCCGAGGATCAGCGCCGTCTGCAGGATGAGCGCCTCGCGCGGGCCCGTGGCATCCCATCCGATGACTTCGGAGACGCGCTTGAGGCGGTAGCGCACGGTGTTGGGATGCACGTACAGCTCGCGGGCCGTGGCCTCCAACGACCGGCCGTTGTCGAGGTAGCTCCACAGCGTCGCGACGAGATCGGCGCTGTGCGCGTGCAGCGGGCGGTACACGCGGTCGACGAGGGTCTGCTTCGCCACCGCGTCACCCGCCAGGGCGCGCTCGGGGAGCAGGTCGTCGGCCTCGACGGGTCGCGGCGCGTGCCTCCACGCCCGGGCGACAGCGAAACCCGCGAGCGCGGCGCGAGCGCTCTGTCCCGCGTCGACGAGGGCGGGAACAGCCGGTCCGAGCACGAGGTGACCCGTCCCGAAGCTGGGCTCGAGCCGCTTCGCGATGTCGGTGAACGGCAGCTCGGTGATCTCGGCGCCACCGCGGGCGGGGAGGTCGGCGCGGCCGAGCACGAGCACCAGACGCAGGCCCTGCACTCCGATGAGCACGTCGACGCCGAGCTTGCGCGCGGTACGGCGCACCTGATCGACATCGAGCTGCGGGGGAGTCGTGCCCACGAGCACCGACACCTCGCCGTGGCCGTGCCACCCGAGAGCGGCGATGCGGCTGGGGAGTTCGTCGTCGGCCTCGCCGGTGAGGATCGAGTCGACGACGAGGGCTTCGAGGCGTGCGTCCCAGAGGCCCCGCGCCTCGGCGGCGCGTGCGTAGACGTCGGCGGCGGCGAACGCCACTTCGCGCGAGTACGACAGCATCGCCTCGCGCACCTTCTCGCTGCGGCCGGCGACGCGCTCCTCCATCACCTCGACGGTGACGCGCACGAGCTGCAGCGTCTGCGTCAAGCTGACGCTGCGCAGCAGCTCGCGGGGGGCGGCGGCGAAGATGTCGGCCGCGATCGCGGGAGTGGATGCCGGCTCCTCGAACCACTGCAGGAACGAGGTGATGCCGGCCTGTGCCACCAGCCCGACGGCGGAACGCCGCGCCGGCGGCATCTCGGCGTACCAGGGGAGCGTCTCTTCGAGGCGCTGGATCGTGGCGGTGGCGAGATCGCCCGAAATGCGCCGCAGCCACGCGAGGGTTTCGGCCTTCTCGACGGCCGCCTCAGCGCGCGCGTCCCCTCCCGAAGACCGGTCGGACCCGGCCCCGCCCGAAGAGGGGGAACCGGGTCCGACGGTGGAGTCCGTCACGTGGATCAGGCCTCGCCACCCGCGTTGCCGCTGGTGCCGGCGTTGACGTCGTGCAGGCGGTACTTCTCGATGGCCTGTCCGACCACGGCGCGGTCGATCTTGCCCTCTTCGGCCAGCGCCTGCAGGGCGCGGACGGCGAGCGAGGGGCCGTCGATCTTGAAGAAGCGACGAGCTGCGGCACGGGTGTCGGAGAAGCCGAAGCCGTCGGCACCGAGCGTCCAGTAGTTCTGCGGGACCCACTGGCGGATCTGATCCTGGACCGCGTGCATCCAGTCGCTGACCGCGACGACCGGGCCCTCGGCTTCTTTGAGCTTGTCGGTGAGGTAGGGCGTGCGGCGCTCCTCTTCGGGGTGCAGGAAGTTGTGCTCGTCCGCGGCGAGACCGTCGCGACGCAGCTCCGTCCACGAGGTGACCGACCACACGTCGGCGACGACGCCCCAGTCGTCCTTGAGCAGACGCTGGGCCTCGAACGCCCACGGCACGCCCACGCCCGAGGCGAGCAGCTGCGTGCGGGGACCGTCGCCCTCACCCGAGGAGATGTGGTGGATGCCGCGGACGATGCCGTCGACGTCGACCCCCTCGGGCTCAGCCGGCTGCACGTAGGGCTCGTTGTACACCGTCATGTAGTACATGACGTTGGGGTCGGGGTGGTTGCCGCCGTACATGCGCTCGATACCCGAACGCACGATGTGCGAGATCTCGTAGCCGTAGGCCGGGTCGTACGACACGGTCGCCGGGTTCGTGGATGCCAGCAGCTGCGAGTGGCCGTCGGCGTGCTGCAGACCCTCACCCGTCAGGGTGGTGCGACCCGCGGTCGCGCCGATGATGAAACCGCGCGCCATCTGGTCGCCCGCAGCCCACTGGGCGTCGCCGGTGCGCTGGAAGCCGAACATCGAGTAGAAGACGTAGACCGGGATGAGCGGCTCGCCGTGGGTGGAGTAGGACGTACCCGCCGCCGTGAACGCGGCCAGGGCACCGGCCTCGTTGATGCCGACGTGGATGATCTGCCCCTGCGGGCTCTCCTTGTACGCCAGCAGCAGCTCGCGGTCGACCGACGTGTAGTGCTGCCCCTTGGGGTTGTAGATCTTCGCCGTCGGGAAATACGCGTCCATACCGAACGTGCGCGCCTCGTCGGGGATGATCGGCACGATGCGGTGACCGAAGTCCTTGACCCGCAGGAGGTCCTTCAGCAGACGCACGAACGCCATCGTCGTGGCGATCTCTTGCGTGCCCGAGCCCTTCTTGGGCAGCGCGTACGCGGCATCCCCGGGGAGCTCGAGACCGACGTGGGTGGTGCGGCGCTCGGGCAGGAACCCGCCGAGCGAACGGCGACGCTCCAGCATGTACTGGATCGTCTCGTCCTTCTCGCCGGGGGTGTAGTACGGCGGCTGGTACGGGTTCTCTTCGAGCTGCGCGTCGGTGACGGGGATCTCCATCGCATCGCGGAACGACTTGAGGTCGTCGAGCGTCAGCTTCTTCATCTGGTGCGTGGCGTTGCGACCCTCGAAGTGGGGGCCGAGGCCGTAGCCCTTGATCGTCTTGGCGAGGATGACGGTCGGCTGGCCCTTGTGCTCGGCCGCCGCCTTGAACGCCGCGTAGACCTTGCGGTAGTCGTGGCCACCGCGCTTGAGGCCCCAGACCTGCTCGTCGGAGAAGTCCTTGACGAGCTCGAGGGCGCGCGGGTCGCGACCGAAGAAGTTCTCGCGGACGTAAGCGCCGTTCTCGGCCTTGTACGTCTGGTAATCGCCGTCGGGGGTGGTGTTCATCAGGTTGAGCAGTGCGCCCTCGGTGTCGCGGGCGAGCAGGTCGTCCCACTCGCGGCCCCAGACGACCTTGATGACGTTCCAGCCGGCACCGCGGAAGAAGCTCTCGAGCTCCTGGATGATCTTGCCGTTACCGCGCACGGGACCGTCGAGGCGCTGGAGGTTGCAGTTGATGATGAAGTTCAGGTTGTCGAGGCCCTCGTTGGCCGCGACCTGCAGCTGACCACGGCTCTCGACCTCGTCCATCTCGCCATCGCCGAGGTAGGCCCAGACCTGCGAGTCGCCGACGTCCTTGATGCCGCGGTTGGCGAGGTACTTGTTCGACATCGCCTGGTAGATGGCGTTGATCGGACCGAGACCCATCGACACGGTCGGGAACTGCCAGAACTCCGGCATGAGACGGGGGTGCGGGTACGAAGGGATGCCGTTGGGGGCCTGCGACTTCTCCTGGCGGAAGCCGTCGAGCTGCGCCTCGGTGAGGCGACCCTCGAGGTAGGCGCGGGCGTAGGCGCCGGGCGAGGCGTGGCCCTGGATGAAGATCTGGTCGCCGCCCGAGGGGTCGTCCTGGCCGCGGAAGAAGTGGTTGAAACCGACTTCGTAGAGCGCGGCCGACGAGGCATAGGTCGAGATGTGGCCGCCGACACCGATGCCGGGGCGCTGCGCGCGGTGCACGGTGACCGCGGCGTTCCAGCGGATCCACTTGCGGTAGCGCCGCTCGAGCTCCTCGTCACCGGGGAACTCGGGCTCGTTCTTCTGCGAGATGGTGTTGATGTAGTCGGTGGTGGGAACCATCGGCACGTTGAGGTGCAGTTCCTTCGAGCCCTTGAGAAGGCTCAGCATGATCTCGCGCGCACGGGCCGGGCCCTTGGCCTGGACCAGCTGTCGCAGGGATTCCTGCCACTCCCCGGTCTCTTCCGGGTCGCTGTCCTGCGGCCCCTGCGAATACGGATCCTGGTCGTGAACAGTCACGGAAGACCTTTCGTCGTCTGGCAGGTCATGCCAGAGAATCGCCATACGAGTGCGGCAACCCTTGTCTGCTCCGCACAATCAACCAGAGTCCACCCTAGCGAGTCGGGGCGGTCCCGGATGCGCGCTGCCGACACGCCCCGCCGCACGCTCGCAGCTACTGTTCGACGTCGAGACGTCTGCGGCATCCGTGTGCTCCTCATGAAGGATGCCGGGCCACGCCGCACGGGCGGGGGAGGCGAGCCTCGCGGGTCTAGCCTGAGCGCGTGAGCCCGCAGGATCCCGCCACGTTCCGCACCCGCCCCGAGCATCGGTGGCCGGTGCTCATCGCCCTCGCCGTCGGGACGGGCCTGTACGCCGTCCTGCCGAGCGAGGCGTCGGGTGTGCTCCGCTACGTCGTGGTGGGCGCCGGTGTGCTGTGCGCGATCCCGATGATCGCCACCAACCCCGCCCGGCTGACGCGCGATTCGCGCCTGGGGCGCGGCTTCGCGCTGGCGTTCACGGCGCTCCTGCTGCTCGCGAACCAGGTTGCCCTCGTGCTGCTCATCCGCCAGTTGCTGCAGGGGGAGGGCGAGGGGGCCACGACCCTGCTCGGGGCGGCCCAGGTGTGGGCGATCAACGTCATCGGCTATGCCGTCGTCTACTGGGAGATGGACCGGGGCGGACCCATCGCCCGTCGCCGCGACCTGCGCGACGCGCTGCCCGCGGCCGACTTCCAGTTCCCGCAGGACTCCGACGGCGACGCGGTGAGCGAGGTGCGGCGCCGCTCGTCCGACGTCGACGACTGGGCGCCGGGCTACGTCGACTACCTCTACTTCTCGGCATCCAACGCGATGGCGTTCAGCCCGACCGACGTCATGCCGCTGTCGTCGCGCGCGAAGCTGTTCATGATGGTGCAGGCGGTGTCGGGGTTCATCCTGCTCGCGCTCGTCATCGCGCGGAGCGTGAACGTCCTGAATTGAGGGTGGGCCCTGCCGGGATCGAACCGACGACATCCACGGTGTAAACGTGGCGCTCTACCAGCTGAGCTAAAGGCCCGGGATGCCACGAGTCTAGCGCGGCGCCGTCCCGAGGCCCGCGCCGCCCCGATGCCCGCGCCATCCCGATGCCCGCGCCGTCCCAAGGCCCGCACCGATCCGCCGGAGAGCCGCGAGATGACATCCCCTTCGCGACATCACACACCGTTCGGCAGAAAGTCGGGTGATCTCGGACAAATCGAGTGATCTCGCCGCGCGGGTGAAGCCGCCACCGGAAGCCGCGGCGCCCCCTGGTCCGAGGACGCATCCGCCGATGTCCCACCCCCGGGGTAGCGTTGAGACCGTGAATGCCGATCCCGCCGACCAGCGCAAACTGCTCGACCTCGCCGACCTCGACGCGCGAATCCATCGCGATGAGAAGGTCGCCGCGAACCCGCCGCAGGCCGAGCGCGTCCGCGAGTTGATCGCGCAGCGGGGCGCCCGCTCGCAAGAGCTCGGGTCCCGAGCCAACGCGCGTGACGACATCACCGCCGAACTGAAGCGTCTCGAGTCCGACGTCGCCGTGGTCGACGCCCGAATCGCCCGCGACACCGAGCGGCTCGCCGCCTCGTCGAACGCGAAGCAGGCACAGGGCTTCGAGAACGAGCTGGTGTCGCTCCGGCGCCGCAAAGACGACCTCGAAGACATCGAGATCACTCTCATGGAGCGCCTCGAGGCTGCCGACGCCGCCGTAGCCGAGCAACAAGCGTTGATCGCCGACACCAACGCACAGGGCGCGCAGCTGAGCGCCGAGGCCAAGACCACCGTCGCCGACGCGACCACCCGCCTCGAGGGCGCGCGTCGCGATCGCGACGCCGTCGCCGCCTCGGTCCCCGCCGACCTGCTCGCCCTCTACGAGCGTCTCGCGTCCCGCGGCAACGGGGCCGGACTCCTCCTGGCCGGTGCATGTGAAGCATGCCGAATGGTGCTGCCGCCCAGCGACCTCAACGTGGTGCGCCGCTCGCAGACGGACGAGGTGGTGTTCTGCCCCGAGTGCGGCGCGATCCTCGTTCGCACCGAAGAATCCCGATGACACCGATCGGCGTCCGTGGTCTCTGACACGGTCGTCGTCGGGCGCAGCGCGACCGGGCGGATCGCCCTCGTCTCCGTAGGGCCGGATGCCGTGCCGTCCGGCGCCACCGAGATCGACGTCGACGCCCTCGCCGACGCCGTCTCCACACGGGAGGGCGCGGGCGAGGTCCGATGGGTCTGGGCCGACACCTCCGCCACCTATCCGCGCCTGCTCGCGGCCGGCGTGCGCGTCGCTCGCGCCTGGGACCTCCGGCTCGTGCACGCCATCCTTCGTCAGGCGCAGGCGCTGACCGACGACCACGGTCTCCGCCACGCCACGCAATGGGAAGCCGACAGCGCCGTGCCCGCGGTCGGAGACACGCTCTTCGACCTGGGCGACTCGGCATCCGGGGTCCCCGACAGCGCCGACGCCGCCGTGGCGGAGTACCGCCGCCAGGTCGCCGCGATCACGTCGTCGGAGACACCCGGCGCGCTCAGGTTGCTGTGTGCGGCCGAGTCGGCGGGGGCGCTCATCTCGACGGAGCTCCACGCCGCAGGAGTGCCGTGGAGCCGCGCCGCACACGAGGAACTGCTCGAGGGTGAACTCGGCGCCCGGCGCGGGGGAGGGCTCCCCGTCCGCATCGAACAGGCGGCCGTCACCGTGCGGGCGGCACTCGGCGATCCCTCGGCCTCTCTCGACTCGCAGCCGCGCCTGCTGCGCTCGCTCCACCGCGCGGGACTGATGGTGCAGTCCACCAGCCGATGGGAGCTCGCCGAGCACGACCACCCCGCCGTCGCTCCGCTCATCGCCTACAAGAAGCTCATGCGCCTCTACACCGCGAACGGCTGGGCGTGGCTCGACGAGTGGGTGCGCGATGATCGGTTCCGCCCCGTCTACGTTCCGGCGGGGGTCGTCACGGGCCGCTGGGCGTCATCCGGCGGAGGGGCTCTGCAGATCCCGCGATCGTTGCGTACGGCCGTTCGCGCCGACCCTGGCTGGACCCTCGTCACCGCCGACGTCGCTCAGCTCGAACCCCGCGTGCTCGCGGCGATGGCACGCGACACCGCGCTGGCCGAAGCGGCATCCGGTCGCGACCTCTACGCCGGCATCGTCGAGCGCGGAGCCGTCGCCAGCCGCGCCGAGGCGAAGCTCGCGATGCTGGGTGCGATGTACGGCGCCACGACGGGTGAGAGCGGGCGCCTGCTGCCGCGGCTCCGGCGCACCTTCCCGCGGGCCATGCAGCTCGTCGACGACGCCGCCCGCACGGGTGAAGAAGGGGGAGTCGTTCATACGTGGCTCGGGCGCACGTCGCCCCTGGCGGGGGAGTCATGGCGCGAGCTGCAGTCGCGGGCGAGCGACGCCGCGGCATCCGGAGTCGATGAGACCCGCGCCCGCCGCTCCGCACGCGACCGGGGCCGCTTCACCCGCAACTTCATCGTTCAGGGAACGGCCGCCGAGTGGGCCCTCGCGTGGTTGGCCGACCTGCGCGCGCGCCTGGCCGCCCTCCCCGAGGTGGATGCCGCCCGCGCGGCGCCGGCATCGGGCGCGGTGTTCGGACGGGCGCCGCATCTGGCGTTCTTCCTCCACGACGAGATCGTCGTGCACACCCCCCTCGAGCACGCGGAGGCCGTGGCCGAGGCTGTGCGCGAGTCGGCTGCATCGGCGGGCCGACTGCTCTTCGGCACGTTCCCGATCGACTTCCCCCTCGACCTGCGCGTCGGCCAGACGGCGGAAAAGGGCTGAGCGCGCCCGCCGGTAGACTGGGCGGTGCGAATGGGTCGGCTGGACGGTCGCGTCACGGGTTCGCCCGTGCCGAGGAACGTCCGGGCTCCACAGGGCAGGACGGTGGGTAACGCCCACCCGGAGCAATCCGCGAGACAGTGCCACAGAGAGCAGACCGCCTCGGCCCGCAGGGGTTCGGGGTAAGGGTGAAAGGGTGGTGTAAGAGACCACCGGGGTCGTGGTGACACGACCCGCGAGGTAAACCTCGTCCGGAGCAAGGCCAGACAGGGGATGCTGACGCGGCTCGCCGAGTCCCCGGGTAGGCCGCTGGAGCGGCACGGCAACGTGTCGCCGAGAGAGATGACCGTCCACGGGGCTTCGCGCCCCCGGACAGAACCCGGCGTACAGGCCGGCCCATTCGCCCTGACGCGCGGCGCAGCGCATCCAAACCGACGGGCGCTTCGCGCCGAATACCCATCGACCCTCCTGCTGGCCCCCTGCCTCAGGAGGGTCGCGGCGTATCCGAGGGAGAACGCCTGCGCTTCCCGTCCCGTCCCCGGGTGAATGTCGGAGTTATGTTCTAACATCGACCACGGCCGGGGAAGGGGTCCGGCGCATGGGTTCGACGAGGGTCAGCGACGAGATGGTCGCTCGGGTGCTGGCATCCATCGCCCCGTGCACCCTGCAACCCGAGACGTGGGGCGCCCGGCCCATCGAGTGGTACGTGCAGAAGCGTCCCGTGTGGGCGTGGGTCACGTGGCCCAACCGGGCGGCCACGCGCGAACCGGCCTGGGCGACCGGCGGCAACGACCGCGTGGTCATGCTCGAGGTGCCGTGCGAGGGCGGGCACTGGGCGCCGGTGGTGTGGCGTAACGCCGTCAGCGTGCGGCAGGTCGACGCCGCATGACGACGGGGACGACCAGGGCGCCGTCTACTTGACGGCGGGGAGCGCCTCAGGCACCGGAACGGCGAGGGACGCCGCACCGATGATGCCCGCGTTGTTGCGGTGCTTCGCCGGCACGATGGGCGCGCGCAGTTTCAGCAGCGGGAGGAACTGCTCGGAGTGCTTCGACACGCCGCCGCCGACGACGAGCAGGTCGGGGCTGAAGAGGAACTCGACGTAGTCGTAGTACCACTGCAGGCGCTTGGCCCACTTGTCCCACGACAGTTCCTCGCGCTCCATCGCCGAGTAGGCGGCGAAGTGCTCGGCATCCTTCTTGTGACCGGCGCGCTGCAGGTGACCGAGCTCGCTGTTGGGCACGAGCACGCCGTCGTAGATCATGGCCGAGCCGATGCCGGTGCCGAGCGTGGTGAGGATCACGAGACCCTCGACGCCCTTCGCCGCGCCGTAACGCACCTCGGCGATTCCGGCCACGTCGGCGTCGTTCGCGAAATGGATGCCACGCGACAGGCCGTCTTCGAAGAACTTCTCGGCCTCGAAGCCGATCCAGGTCTTCGAGACGTTCGCCGCCGAAAGTGTCTTGCCGCTCTTCACGATGGCCGGGAAGGCCACGCCGAGCGGCAGATCGGCGGGGGCTTCGAGCGTCTCGAGCACCTGGCGTACCGCGGTCAGGACGTCGGCGGGCTCGGCACCTGCGGGAGTCGCGACCTTGACGCGGTCGCTGACGAGCTCTCCGGCATCCAGGTCGACGATCCCGGCCTTGATGCCGGTTCCGCCGATGTCCACTCCGACCGCACGAGACGCATTCGTTGCCATACCCCTCAGCCTATCCAGCCGCACGGTCGGCATCAGTAGGATCGGGGGAGCACCGGCGGTTCACGCCGACACGCGAGACCCACGTGAGGAGCATCGTGAGCGACGACAACACGAAGTACTGGTACAACCTCGAGACCGGTCAGGTCGAGCAGGGGTACGAGTCACCTGCCGTCGACCGCGCCGGCCCTTTCGACACCGCCGAAGAGGCGGCCAACGCGCCGCAGCTCTTCAAGGAGCGTTCGAAGAAGTGGGCCGAAGAAGAGGCTCGTGACGACTGGGGCTCCGGCTCCGCCCGCTGACCGCACCAATACGAGGGATGACGATGGACAAGCAGCGTGATTTCGTCCTGCGCACGATCGAGGAGCGCGGCGTCAAGTTCGTGCGCCTGTGGTTCACCGACGTGGTGGGGACGCTGAAGTCGGTGGCGATCGCCCCGGCCGAGGTCGAGGGGGCGTTCACCGAGGGACTGGGCTTCGACGGATCGGCGATCGAGGGGCTCACCCGCTCGTACGAGTCCGACCTGCTCGCCCACCCCGACCCCACGACGTTCCAGATCCTGCCGTGGCGCGGTGAGATCGACCCGACGGCGCGCATGTTCTGCGACATCACCACGCCCGACGGCCAGCCCGCCGTGGCAGACCCCCGTCACGTGCTCAAGCGCACGCTCGCGAAGGCCGCCGACGCCGGTTTCACCTTCTACACGCACCCGGAGATCGAGTTCTACCTGCTGAAGTCGTCGCAGCTCGGCCCCGACGGACGCCCGCAGCCGGTCGACTCGGCGGGCTACTTCGACAACGTCCCCGGCGGCACGGCGCACGACTTCCGCCGCCGTTCGGTGCGCATGCTCGAAGACCTCGGCATCTCGGTCGAGTTCAGCCACCACGAGGGCGGCCCCGGGCAGAACGAGATCGACCTGCGTTATGCCGACGCCCTCACCACGGCCGACAACATCATGACCTTCCGCACGGTCGTGAAAGAGGTCGCGATCGAGCAGGGCGTGTACGCGACCTTCATGCCCAAGCCCATCAGCGGTCAGCCCGGCAGCGGCATGCACACCCACCTCTCGCTCTTCGAGGGCGACATGAACGCCTTCTACGAAGAGGGCGGTCAGTACCAGCTGTCGAAGGTCGGTCGCCACTTCATCGCGGGCCTACTGCGCCACGCGAACGAGATCTCTGCGGTGACGAACCAGTTCGTCAACTCGTACAAGCGCCTCTGGGGCGGCGACGAGGCACCCAGCTTCATCTGCTGGGGCCACAACAACCGCTCCGCGCTCGTGCGCGTGCCGCTGTACAAGCCGAACAAGGGCCAGTCGACCCGTGTGGAGTATCGCGCGCTGGACTCCGCGGCCAACCCGTACCTGTCGTACGCACTCATGCTCGCGGCTGGTCTCAAGGGCATCGAGGAGGAGTACGAGCTCCCCGCCGAGGCGGAAGACAACGTGTGGTCGCTCACCGACTCGGAGCGCCGGGCCCTCGGTTACGCGCCCCTGCCGGCGAGCCTCGACCACGCTCTCGAGTACCTCGAGGAGTCCGAGCTCGTCGCCGAGACGCTGGGCGAGCAGGTGTTCAAGTACGTCCTGCTCAACAAGCGCCGTGAGTGGCAGCAGTACCGCGCCCAGGTGACGCCGTTCGAGCTCGCGAGCAACCTCGAAGCACTCTGACGGTCGTCCCATGACCTCGGGCGATCGCTCCACCGCGCTCACCGCGCTCGCTCGCACCGGCTTCTCGCGGCTCACCGAGGCGGACACCCTGCTCGGTGAGCTCGACGAGACGGTCGGTGTCGACCGGGCGGATGCCATGCGGCTGGCGCAGCGCGTGGCCGACCCCGACGGCGCCCTGCGGGCGATCCTGCAGGTGGCCCGGCGCGACGCGGCGGCCGTGAGAGCGGCTGCCGCCGACGCGGGCGCGTGGCGTGCGCTGTGGGATCTGGTGGGGGCGTCCGACGGCTTCGCGGAGTTCTACCTTCGGCATCCCGATGAGCTCGTGCACCTGTCGGGTGCGGGCCTCACCGTCCCCGACGAGCAGTCGATGCGCGCCGAGCTGCTGGAATCCGTCGGCGACGTCGACGGGTTCGCGTCGGAGGCTTCGGATGCCGCGTGGGTCGCGCTGCGGGTGCGCTACCGCCGCCTGCTGGCGCGGATCGCGGCATACGACCTCGGTCAGGACGACCCGGCGGGGGCGATCGACGTCGTCTCGGCGGCGTTGGCCGACATCGCCGGCGCGGCGCTGGAGGCGTCGCTGAGCGTCGCCCGCGCTCGGGTGTCGGCTCCCGGGCCCGGCGCCTTCCCCCGCGAGCAGGTCGAGGCCACCCGCTTCGCGATCATCGCGATGGGCAAGACGGGCGCGCGCGAGCTCAACTACGTCAGTGACGTCGACGTGATCTTCGTCGGCGGAACGTCCGACGACGATGTCGTCTCGGAGGCCCGGGCGATCGACATCGGTACCCGCCTCGCCGTGCAGACGATGCGCGGCATCTCCGGCCCCGAGATCGAGCCACCCCTCTGGGAGGTCGATCCGAACCTGCGCCCCGAGGGCAAGCAGGGCGCGCTCGTGCGCAGTCTGGCGTCGCACCAGCAGTACTACGACAGGTGGGCGAAGAGCTGGGAATTCCAGGCGTTGCTCAAGGCGCGGGCGATCGCCGGTGACCCGGCCCTCGGCGCCGAGTACGTCGCCGCCGTGCAGCCGCTGGTGTGGCACAGCGCGGCGCGCGAGAACTTCGTCGAGGGCGTCCAGCGCATGCGGGAGCGCGTGACCGAGCACATCCCCGCGGCCGAGGTGAACCGTCAGCTCAAGCTCGGGCCCGGTGGCATCCGCGACGTCGAGTTCACCGTGCAGCTGCTACAGCTCGTGCACGGCCTGACCGACGAGCGCATTCGCCAGCGCGGCAGTCTCGAGGCCCTCGAGGCGCTCGTGGCTGAGGGATACATCGGCCGCTCCGAAGCCGAGGCGTTCGCCCGCGACTACCGCACGCTGCGCCTGCTCGAGCACCGGTTGCAGTTGCGCGGGCTCCGCCGGACGGCGCTACTGCCCGAGAAGGACGACGACCTCCGAGTGCTCGCGCGCGCGACCCGGCTGGCCGACTCGGCATCCGGGGTCCAAGCGGCGTGGGAAGCCATCAAGCGCGAGGTCCGCGACATCCACGTGCGCCTGTTCTACCGGCCGCTGCTGTCGGCCGTGGCATCGCTGCCCGAGGGGGAGCGGACGCTGTCCACCGCGCAGGCACGCGACCGTCTCGCGGCCATCGGCTTCCGCGACCCCGCCGGGGCGCTTCGCCACATCGCGGCACTGACCAGCGGCCTCAGCCGCAAGGCGACGATCCAGCGGCACCTCATGCCGGTCATGATCCGGTGGTTCGCCGACGGCGTCGATCCCGATTACGGCCTCCTCGTCTTCCGCCGCATCAGTGAGCGGCTCGGTAACACGCCGTGGTTCCTGCGCATGCTGCGCGACTCCGCGGGCGCGGCCGAAAGTCTCACGCGCGTGCTCTCGGGCTCGCGCTACATCGGCGAACTGATGGAGTGGATCCCCGAGTCCGTCGCCTGGCTCGACGACGATGCCCTGCTTCGACCTCGCTCGGGCAAAGCCCTCGAAGAAGAGGCGCGGGCGATCCAGACCCGTTGGCACAACATCGACGACGCCATGCGGTCGGTGCGGGCGCTGCGCCGCCGCGAGATGCTGCGGGTGGCCATGGCCGCGGTCCTCGGAACAGTGTCGCTCGAAGAACTCGCCGACGCCCTCTCGACGATCACGGAGGTGACGATCCAGGCGACACTGCGCGCGGTGCGACGCGTGGTCGTGCCGCCCGAAGACGACGACCTCGACTTCGCGGTCATCGCGATGGGGCGCTTCGGCGGGCGCGAGATGGGGTTCGGGTCGGATGCCGACGTCATGTACGTCTACCGCGCCAACGGCGTCGACCCGCAGCGCGCGGGTCAATTGGCGCTCAAACTCGTCGCCGGCATCCGGGAGCACTCGGAAGACCACCGCCTACCGCTCGACCTCGACGCCGAGCTCCGGCCCGAGGGCCGCAGCGGCCCGCTCGCCCGGTCCATCGAGGCGTATGCGGAGTACTACCGGCGATGGTCGCTGTCGTGGGAGGCACAGGCGCTGCTGCGCGCCCGGGGCGTCGCGGGCAGCATCAAGCTCATCGCCGCGTTCATGGCGCTCGCCGACGAGGTGCGTTATCCGGCGTCGGCCGACCAGAACGGTCTGCGCGAGATCCGCCGTATCAAGGCGCGCGTCGAGAACGAGCGGCTCCCGCAGGGCGCCGATCCCGCGCGTCACCTCAAGCTCGGCCCCGGATCGCTCAGCGACGTCGAGTGGCTCGTGCAGCTGCTGCAGCTGCAACACGCCCGAGCCGTTCCGGCAATGCGCACCACCTCGACACTGACGGCGCTGAACGCTGCGGTCGAGGCGGGGATCGTCGAGGCCGACGCGGCGCAGAAGCTCGCCGCCGCCTGGCATCTCGCAAGTCGCCTGCGTTCGGCGAACACGCTCCTGTCGGGGCAGACGAGCGACGTCCTGCCCGCCGACCGGGTGCGACTCGACGGGATCGGGCGGATCCTCGAGTATCCGCCCCGCTCGGCGACGCGCGTCGAAGAGGACTACCTCGGTGCGACACGTCGGGCTCGGCGCGTCTTCGACAAGCTCTTCTACGGCTGAGGCGCATGGCTGCCGGGAGCTCCGGCATCCATGCCTACCTCGTGGCTCGTCGGTGCCGTACGTTGCCCGTCCGACGCCGGCCGCGGGTGCGTCCCGCGGACATCTGCTCCGAGCCCGCGAGCCTCACGACGCCATGAGGCGCTCTCGCACCTCTCGGCGCAGCACCTTGCCGATGAGCGAGCGCGGGAGGTCGTCGACCACGACGATACGGCGCGGCACCTTGTACGCCGCCAGGCGCGTCTTGCAGTAGTCGCGCACCGTCTCCGACGAGATGTCGACGCCGTCACGGACGACGATGGCAGCGGCGACGTCTTCTCCGCCGCGCGGCTTGGGCAGCGCGACGACCGCGGCGCTCTCGATGTCGGGATGCGAGGTGAGCACGTCTTCGACCTCGGTCGGCGCCACGTTGAAGCCACCGGTGATGATGATCTCCTTCAACCGGTCGACGATGGTGACGAACCCGTCGGAGGACACGGTAGCGATGTCGCCGGTGCGCAGCCAGCCGCCGGGCAGCAGGGTGTCGGCGGTGTCGGCCGGGCGCTGCCAGTACCCCCGGAAGACCTGGGGGCCGCGCAGCAGCAACTCGCCCGCTTCTCCGAGCGGACGGTCGACGGCCGGGTTCTCGGGATCGACGATACGGATCTCGGTGCTGGGGAACGGCACGCCGACGGTTCCCGGCCGCCGCGAGGGGCCGATGGGGTTGCCCAGGGCCACCGGGGACGACTCGGTCATGCCGTAGCCCTCGACGAGCAGCCCGCCGGTCGCCTGTTCCCAGCGGTCGACCGTCGCGACCGGCAGACTCATCGCCCCGGAGATCGCGAACCGCACGCTCGTCAGGTCGATCGAGCCGCGCGCAGCGGCGCGCGCCAACTGGTCGTAGATCGGCGGGACCGCGGGCAGGAACGTCGGCGGGCTCTTCTTCGCGGCCGCCGCGACGAGATCGAGATCGTACTTGGGGAAGAGCACGAGCTTTGCCCCGATACTCATCGCGAACGTCAGGCACAGCGTCAGGCCATACGCGTGGAAGAGCGGAAGCACGGCGTAGAACGTCTCTTCACCGTCGTGGAGCCCTGGCACCCACGCCCGCCCCTGCATCGCGTTCGCTCGCAGGTTGGCGTGGGTCAGGATCGCCCCCTTGGGGGTGCCGGTCGTGCCACTGGTGTACTGCAGCAGGGCGATGTCATCGACCCGCGGGCCGGGGTGCTTCTTGGACAACGTGCCGCGGGTCAGGAGTTTCTCCCAGCGGCTCGGACGCTTCGACTGGGGTGTCGCCGTCAGTTGCGCGCGTGCCGTGCGGGCCTTGGTGATCGGCAGACGCAGGGCCAGCCGCTTGGAGAGCGGGAATGCGGCGGTGATGTCGACGCTCACGATGTGCTCGAGCGCGAGGTCGGAGGGGAAGTCGGCGACGGTGTCGGCGAGCTTGTCCCACACGATCGCGAAGCGAGCCCCGTGATCTTCGAACTGGTGGCGCAGCTCGCGCGCCGTGTACAGCGGATTGTGCTCGATGACGATGGCTCCCAGGCGCAACGCCGCGTAGAACGCGACGACGTGCTGCGGGCAGTTGGGGAGCACCAGCGCCACCCGGTCGCCCGCGCGGACGCCCAGCCGGCGGAGCCCTTCGGCGGCACGCGAGATGTCATCGCCGAGCTGCGCGTACGTCGTCTGCGCACCGAAGAACTCCAGGGCCACCTTCTTTGCGTACGACGAGACGGAGGCCGCCAGCATCTCGGGCAGGGTTTGCGATGGCACGTCGATCTCGAGCGGGACGCCCTCGGCGTACGAGGTCGACCACGGACGCGAGGCGTAAGGAGACTCCGGCATGCCTCCATCCTTCCAAGCCCCTCCGACATCCCGCCCGCACTTGACGGGGACGGACCCATCGGTCGTCCCTCTCGCCATGCGCCCGCGATCGGCCTACCCTGTGGGGCATGTGCCGCAACATCATCCCCCTGCACAATTTCACGCCGCCGGCCACGGACGCTGAATGCCACGACGCCGCACTGCAGTTCGTGCGCAAGATCGTGGGGACGACTACGCCGTCGCGAGCCAATGAGGCGGTCTTCGATCACGCCGTGGCCGAGATCACGGCGTCCGTCCGCCTGCTGCTCGACGACCTCGTCACCGCGGCACCGCCGAAGGTCCGCGAAGTCGAGGCCGCGAAGCGGCAGGCGCGTTCGGCCGAACGCTACGAGGCCATCCGGGTGTTCCAGGAGCAGAAACGGGCCGAACGCACCGCCTGAACGCCTCGATGCCCGCCCCCGCGACTGCGGGAACGGGCATCGGGGAGAGTCGGATCAGACGAACTCGGTGCGGCGACGACGACGCAGACGCAGGATCACGCCGACGGCGAGCAGTCCCATCGCCAGCACGATCGCGCCCAAGGGCAGAGCCGCACCGGTCATCGCCAGCGGCGAACCCCCGCCGTTCTGCCCCACGCCCGCAGCGCCCGCCCCGGCCGTGGGCGAGGGCAGAGGGGTGGGAGTGGTCGTCGGTGCAGGAGCCGCCGAGGCGGACACGCGGAACGACACGGTCTTGACGACACCGGTCTGCGCACCGCTCACCGTGACTTCGTAGGTGCCCTCCGCCGTCGGGGCCGTGGTCGCGAAACGCGCGGAGCCGCGCAGCGCGTCGCGCTGCCCGAGGTCGCCTGTCGTCGACACCGTGCCGGCGAGCTGCCAGTCGGCCGCGAAGCCGTCGGCGGCCACCGTGAGCGGGTCGCCCGGGCGGACCTCGGCGGGCACGCTGACCGTCGCCTGCGCGCTGAGAGCGGCGAGGTTCTGCGAGAGGGCGAGGCCGTTCGCGGCGGTGAAGAACAGGTCGGTCTGGTCGGTGAGACCGACGACGTTCGCCGCACCCGGGCCGTACCCGGCGATACGCACCTGGGAGCCGGTGTGCTGCTGCGAGCCGCCTGCCGGCGAGGTTCCATACGCGACGATCAGGGGCTGGCCGTCGGCAGTGAGCAGGTGGGTGTTGAGGCCGGGGATCGCCGAGCCCACGATCTGGCTCGTGTGCGCGTGGTCGGCGGTGACGACCACGAGGGTGTCGCCCTGAGTGCGTGCGAACTCCAGGGCGACCTGCACGGCCTCGTCAAGGTCGATCGTCTCACCGATCTGACCGCAGGCGTTGGCGGCGTGGTCCTGCTTGTCGATGCTCGCGCCCTCGACCTGCAGGAAGAAGCCGTTGTCGTTGTCGAGCAGGTCGATCGCCTTAGAAGTGAGCGATGCCAGCGACAGACCCGTGGCCAGACGATCGGGGTTCTCCGTGCAGGAGACCGGAGCGGGGAGCTCGCCACCGGAGGTCAGATCGGTCGCCGCGGGGCCGTTCCAGCGGACGGGGAAGTTGCCCTCGCTGAAGAGCCCGAGCAGGGGCCGATCGGCATCCGCCGCGGTGATCGCGTCGAGACCGGCTGCATCGTCCACGAGGGCGTAGCCACGGTCGCGCGCCTGGTCCGAGAGCGTCCGCCCCTCCCAGGGGCCCGCCTTCGCCGTCTGCGCGAAGCTCGCCGCGCCGCCGCCGAGGGTGACGTCCGGGCGCACGTTGAGCAGCTGCTCGCTGATCGAGCCGAGGCCGCCGTTCTCGAGCGCCTCCGCGGAGCAGTTCTTCGACGCTTGCTCGGGGCCGTAGCACCCACGGGTCGAGATGTGGGCGATCTGCGCGCCCGGAGTGGCATCCTGGATCTCCGCGGTCGAGACGTTGCCGGTCTTGAGGCCGTTGGCTTTGGCGATCTCGAGCAGGGTGGCCTGCGGCGTGTTGGCGACGTCGACGCTGAGGCGACCGTTCACCGTCTTGGTACCCGTCGACCAGGCGCTGGCGGTCGAGGCCGACTCGGAGGCGTAGTTGGGCTTGCCCGCCTCATCGATCGAGTACGTCGTGTACTGCCCCGTCAGGGGGAGCGCGTCGATACCGGCGAACCGCCCCGCCGCGCCCTCGGCGTAGTCGCGCGCGACGGTGATCTCGGAGTCGCCCATGCCGTCGCCGATCAGCAGGATGACGTTCTTGGCGGGACCGTCGACGATCGACTCGCGCAGCAGGTCGGTCATGTCGCCGTCGTTGCGAGCGGCTCCACCGTGCTCGGTGATGTCGGGCGTCGCGGCCAGCGCGGGAGCGGCCACGAGGCCGATGGAGGTCGAGGCCGCCAACGCGACGGCCACTGAAGCGGCGGCCGCGCGGAGGCGTCGGGAAGTGCGAGAGTCCATGGGGGAGTCCTTCGTCGGATCGGGGCGGCCGTCGACCGCAGGCCAAGCCCACTGCCCGCTGGTCATCTCCTCGCGATGCGCAGGTGAAGATCAGGTGTCCAGACGGTAGTCAATCGCCCACCGGCGGTCAGCTCTCGGATACGCGCGCCTAGGCTCGGCTCGATGACCGTCGCCGTATCCCGCTCGTCCGACCGGCGCGCCGCCGAGCGTGCGGTCCGGCTTACGCTGGCGGTCTTCCTCCTGGTCTGCGCCTGGGCCACGACGCACTTCGATGAAGCGGGCGGTCACCACGAGGGCACGGCGCACAGTGCCATCACGGTCGGTTCCCTCCTTCACGCGGATGACAACGCGATTCCGGATGCCGCGCTGGTCCCGCCCGTCGACACCGACGCGACGAACGTGGTCGCCGCCGACGGGTCGATCGATGTGGTTCTGCTCGTCCTCACCGCCGTCGTGTTCGTTGTCCTGAGCCTCCGCCCGCTCGCGGCGGTCCGCGGAGGGGCGATGCCGTCGGGAGCACCGCCGCCACGGCGGCATCCTCTGATCGTCTTCGGTATCTCCCGTACCTGAGATCGCACGCCGCCGCTCATGCGGCGGATCGCGGCCGTCGAACGACGGCCGATCGTGTCGACCTCAGCTCGGGAGATCCCTCATGTCCGTCATCCCTGTCACTGCCCGCACCACCCGTTCGGCAGGTTCACCGCCTCGCGGTCGACGCCAGGTGCGGCTCGCCGCCGACGACCTCGCTCAGATCGTCGAATTCGCCGTGCGGGGCACCGACCCGGCGGCGCGAACCGTGCTCGCGCAGATCGCCGATCACGACGGAGCGGGCGCCTCCGAGGTGATCGCCGGGATCCTCGAACGCACATCACCCCGTCCGGTCCAGCCGAAGAACCGTCCCGTGGCACCGATCGCGACGGTGGAGCGCGTCGTGCCCGCCCCCGGGGAAGGCCTGGGGGCGGCGAAGACGCGTCACCTCAGCTCCGTCGCCGAGCGCCTCGGGGAGGGAGGGTCGGTGCTCTTCGTCGGCGCCGAGGGGACGGGCAAGACCCTGCGCGTACGGTGGATGGCCCATCAACGGAGACGTGCGATCACCACGATCGATCTCGCGACGACGCGCGATGTTCCGCTCGCACGTCTCGTCGACGCGGTCGCCTCCGCCACGGCATCCGGGATGACGGTGCACCTGGAGAATGCGCAGGTGCACGACGTCGAGGCACTCACGATGCTCGTGCGCGCCCGTGCCGGATCGGGTCTCGTCCTGGTGGAGACGATCGAGGCGCGCATCGATCTCGCCGTCGATGCGGTCATCGAGGTCGGCGTCCCCGACGTCGCCATGGTCGAGTCTCTCCTCGGTGACATGGTGGGCGACATCGACGACCGCGTCATCCGGGTGATCGCTGCTCTGCGCCAGGGCGAGACACCGCGCGCGATCGAGCAGGCGGTCGAAAGCGCCCGACGGTTCGCCGCGATGACGGAGATCGGCGTCGGAGAAGCCCTCCACGCGGCCACCGTGCAGCGCCTCAGGTCATGGCCGCCGCGGCGGCGCCGCGACGCCGCCGTCGCGCTGATGCATATCGCGGGGCTGAGCCAACGCGCTGTGCACGAGCTCACGGGGGTGAGTCGCGACACGCTGCGCCGTCATTCCTCTTCGATCGTGGTCGACGGAGACAGCAGCGCGGGGGCCGTCCGCTGACCGTCCCGCCGCAACGCGACGACGCCCGCCCCCGCGAAACGGCGGGGACGGGCGTCGGGTGGTGCTGCGGCGATCAGACCCCGAAGTACAGCTCGTACTCGAACCCCAGCCGTTTTCGGGCCGGGGACCACCGGATCCACTACAAAATCCTGCCACTCACTACAGTTTCCAACCTGACGATAACGTGCAGCACAACCTAATAAGTGAACTATTTGTAACCGTCGTTGAGAATAAGTGAAGAGACGGGCGCCGACCAGACTGCTGCCGAGCTGACGGCATCGGCCAGCGGGCTGACGGGCGCCGTCAACTTCCTCCCCACGGCGCGGACGGACGACGACCCGCCCCGTTAGGAGTGTCGGCGGCGATCCGTAACGCCTCACTCCACGCGCCCGTCGCCCGAGCGGTCAGGATTCGGTGGACTCTGATCGGTGGATCTCTGGCCCTGCTGCCGAAGCAACCAATCCACGAGCTGAGGTTCCGAATACCTGATCGCGCGGCCCATTCGAAAGAATGGCGGTCCGTTTCCCTCCGAGCGCCAGCGGTCGACCGTTCTCGCGGAGATCTGCAGGTACTCGGCTACTTCTTCTGGCGTGAGGAGCTTGGGTAGGTTGCTCCCGCTCAAGATGGCCGCCGCTGAGTCGAGCAGCGACGTTGCGGTGGCGCGCCTGGAGTCGATCTGGTTCGAACCGAGCAACCTTGCATTGGACTCACCTTTCTCGAGTGCTGTGTCGCGAACCTACTTCTGGTCGCCGAAGGCTGATTGCACGTCGTGCGAGCGGGGGCCTCCGCCATGATCGAGGTCTCGGCGGGACAGGCATTAGCGCGCGGGAGGGGCACCACTGACCGCTGACGTAGGACCCGCCGGAGCGACGCCCAGTGCGCGGGGGCCCGTTCCGTTGCTCGGACACGCCGCATCCGCAGCCTGCGTCGGATGAAGTCGGCAGTGTCGGTCTACGGAGCCCCCTGATTCTGGGCGGGCGTCGACGATGCGACTTATCAGTTCCTATTCAGTCCGTGCCGACGCGAGTCGAGCGCATCCTTGAAGTGGCCCTCGGCAGCATCGATGTCGCGCGTCGGTGTCGACGGACCGAAAACCCGCAACAGCGAGAACCGAAAGCTCGAGGGGTCGAGACCGCGGAGCTCAACATTGCCGCCGTGCCCGTTGATCGCATAGGTAGTCCATCGCTGCCGGACGCTTTCCACGCCATCCGCCTTGCCCACATAGTGCCGCCCGTCGCTGGTGTCCGTGATGAGGTAGACGCCGATCACGGAGGAGAGCGCCGTCCGCCACGACGAATACCGGTGCTCCCTCATGACGGCCTGAAGTTGGACGTGGCTGAGTAGAAGCCGATCAAACCCCGGGAACGGTATTGGCTCGGCGTCGGCGATGCCGACAACTGGGTAGGTCGCCGCCGTGCTCGCGTTCATCCGCCAGGTGCGCGGTGAACGCCACCCGATTACGAGGCGGTTCCTTAGGTCAGCCATGTGCTCAGACTCGGCGACTTCAAAGGTCCGAATGATCCCGTTGTTCTCTACCTCGCCGCGGTTCTCAAGAACTGACCACAGTCGGGCTTGGTCGCCGCCCTCTTTGATGAAAACAACCCAGAACGGCGCCGGTTGGGCTGGGAATCGCATCGTGTCGGCGGACTGCCGGCGCGTGTACTCCAGGATCTCCGAGTGCGTCGAGTCAGCATGCAGCCCGGTCAGACCGCTCTCCTCGGCTTCTTGCGCAAAAGCGTGACGAATGACCAGCGCCTTGGTGGGGTCGATACCCGCGTCAGTCAACAGCGGTCCTAGCGTCAGTGGCATCTCCCGACCGTAGCGGGTGCGGCGGATCAAGATTGGCTGACGCCTAGGGCTTTACGAGGGCAACGCCGTGGTTGCAATCTCAACGCACACCGCACGAAGCCGCGACAGCTCAGGGAGTGCTGCGGGGTTGTCGCGGAGGTTCAGCAGTGGGGTGTGGACGCGTATGAATGCCACTTCGGCGGCGTGCACTCCCTCCTCGAACCCGACCCACGACACCAGGAGGTTTTCATCGATCCATTCCACGATCGACGCTGCGTCGGCGGGGGAGAAGCGGAAGTTCCGCTGGTTTCCCTTGCCGACCAGCGACCCGACGGGCGGGCGGTAGCCGAGTACCGCTCCGATGCTTCGGAAGAACGTCCCGTGTCCGCGGCCTCGCAGCTCGTTGCGCAGGAATCGCGCTCTGAGCGTTTGACGTGTCGCCTCACCGAGGTAGATGAGATCGGTGCCTCGCTCCTGAGCTATCGTCCTGTACGGCTCTGGCAGCGCTTCGGTTACTCGCACGCGGATCGCGTATAGCCCGAGTTCGTCGGGAACGTCGTCGTCGATGTCGCGCGCAGATCGGAAGCGCGCGGGATCAAGGAGTGCGGCCTCGAGGTCGTCGGACTGTCCGCTACTCCGTGAGACCACCGGGCGCAGCCGCGGTCGGGTCTCGCGCGGAGTGACCGCGTCTGTGGTGTCGATGTCGACGGTCATCGTCCGACCGACGAGCCAAATGCCGTCCTCTGTTCTCCTAAACAGAGTCGGGTAGTTCCGGACGCGTGCACTTACCTGTCCGGGTGGTAGTGGCGTGCTGTCGCCGCGGGCATACAAACCACGACGGGTTATCTCATCGGCGATCTGCCGCGGCGTGAGCGGACGGCCGGCGCGCGTAAGCACTTCTTCAATGGCGAGGTGGAGCGTCAACAGTCTGCCTGTTGGATCGTTGAGAGATCCGGCGCGACTTCGGCAGCACGCTCGCGAAGCACCTCAAGGATTTCTGGACGATAACGCTCTCTGATTCGATGCTTCACGCCGTGCTGCATCTCCTTGATGAGCTTGGCGATCTTCCCAGCCTCATCAAATTCGCCGCCTGCCGCGAAGAACGCGCGGAGCCAGGTATCGGCGTCGAGGGCGTAGCCCGCCGCAGTGAAGACCCGGAGCAGTTGCACGACCGCGTCTTTGCCGTTGCCGCTGGAGAGCCCGTTGTACTGCTCAGAGACCCAGCACTTCGCTGCTTCCAGCTGCACAGGATCGGGCGTCTCCAACGCCACGCCCGTGTGTAGGTTGACGGCGCCGACTCCATCAAGCCACGTGCGGACACTGTCTCGTGGCGACCACACGATCACGAACACGCGCGCAACCGACCCCGCCTCGACCACCTCACGCATCAGATCGCAGTCCCGGTCCCTGTACGGGTGCAGAATCACGAGTGCGCGCCTCATGTCTTGCCGCCGCCGCGGAGCTGCCCAAGCTCGGAAAGACTAACGACGGAGCGGTCGGCAGCGCGTGGAGCGATGTATCCCACGAACTCTCGGTCGGCGCTGTTCGAGGACTGGTACTTCTTCATATCCCACGTCGCGAAGACGTAAGGCGGATCGCCAAGCCAATCTCGGATGACCAGGCTCTGTGATGCCATCGCAGTGCCGTGTTGTCCCCAGTCTTCGCGAACCATGTATGCGAGTTCGGTCATAGCACTCAGTGTGGTGCAGCCTTCGGACATCCCAGACCGCATTCAAGAGTCATACCGACGGCGCGATGGGCGTCTTGCGAGCGAGGTACCCGACTCTCGCGACTGAACAGCTCCTTGAGGCTTTGGACGCGCAAATGAGTAAGCTTCCCGTTTCGATGTAGAACCCTTTGTCGCGAGCACCAGTGTGCGAGCGCACGCTCATTGGCATCCATGGCCCGCACGCGCGGCGTCCTTCGATGGTCGCGCAGAAAGCCCGCGAGCTGCGTCCTGCGTGTTTCCCACGCGTCTTCCTGCGGCGCCCAGCTCCAGCCCGGGAGCGCTTCAAGGAGCAGCTGTTGTATCAGGGTCAAGCTCTTGGCCCGTCGTTGGCTGCGCAACCATGCCGCGTGGCCCTCAATCAACCTTTCGTCGAGCACCGCGAGCCGGACCTCCACGTACCGACTCGCCCACCGACCCGACCGTCCCGAACCGGGGGCATCGATTGAGTCAAGCCATCGCACGGACTCGGTATCGCCGCGCCACTCGGAGTTGACGGCGGCGACGAACGAGGACCACGTTGGGGAGGAATAGCTGCTCTGCTCGCGTTTGATGTTCACACGTCGCTCATGCGCGGTGCCGGACGCTAGCGACGCCCTCGCGGCCGAGGGCCGCGGTCGGCTGACGGCGAGCTTGCTTGGTCAACAGCACGCGTGGTAGGAGGTCGCCTCACCTCGCCCCCAGCTGATCAGTCTGGCTGTACACGCCCTCGCAAGGGCGCCCGTGGCTAATCACGAGTTCCCGCAGAGTCTCGACGGGCGGTTGGTGTGGTGGGGGAGAGGCTCGAGCGAAGTTGCGGCCTTTACGGTGGTCAGCGTCAGAGGTGCGCACCCGCGAGCGGGTAGTCCGGTGGACCGTTACTGCTCGTTGAGCCATTGTTCGAGGTGGTCGACGCGGTAGCGGACGTGCTTGCCCACGGGTAGGTGCCGCGGGCCCTTCTTGCTGAGGCGCCATCCCTCGATGGTTCGCAAAGGAATCTTGAGGTAGTCTGCGAGTTCTTGAGGGGTCAGCAGGTCGGGGAGCACGGTGCTTGTCTTGTCCATGGCAGCCCTATGCGCGGTGTCCGTCAGAGGCGCGACCGCAAACGAAGTAGCTCCGGACGCCGTGGCGAGCCCGGTGAACAGCGACGCGCGACGGGGCAGCGAGTCTTGCCGGAACCCTCCTTCCGGTGGGAGCGCGGGGTTCGCAGGGCCAGACGGGCGAGAGATGGCTGGGTGGCACGCCGCTGCCGGTCAAATTGATTCAGCGCGTGTGCGCCGTCCGCGTCAGCCCCTGCCGGTCTAGTCGATGGACCTTTCCGGCCGTTCCTGCATGAGGGTCCACTTCTGTCCGCGGGCGTGTGCGCGGGCGGCCTCGTCGACGGCGGTGCGGGCGAACTCGACAGCATCGACGACGGCGCGGTGGAAGTCGCCCGCTTCGCTGTAAGACATCGGGATCTGCCAGCCGGACTCCTCATCCCAGCTGGCGTCCAGCGCGGTGTACTCCACCCACTGACGGGCACACGCATCAAGTTCGGCACGGATCGCAGGGGTGAGCAGTGCGGGGATGCTGATGGTGACTTCGGCGCCGCGAGGGTCCTCGCTGATGTGAACGCGGACTCCGTGGAGGTCTTCGACTTCGATGCACGGGAGGAGGTTGTCGAAGCTGGCTCGTAGCCACTGCAGCGGGGCCAGGAGCGCGACCGCCCGTGCCCGTGAGGACAAGAGGCATTCTTCGTCCGTGGGGACGAGTGTCCCGTCGAGGATGTTGAGGGGGGTTGAGCTGTAGAGCATGAGTTTCTCCGGTCGGTGAGCTCGTCGGTGGTGAGTGCCCTATGCGCGGTGCGGTGAGAACCTGGGCGACAGTCTCCGTGGACGCTGCCGGCCCCCGCACGGGATGCGGTTAGAGGATCCGAACCTGCCGCACGCGGCAGCATGCTGAGGCCACGTTGAGCGCCACGTCAGACATCTGGGGTAGGCGATGCCACAACGGCCCGTGCTCATCCGGAACCTGGACCCGGTACCTCCCGGACGGCTGACGACCACACCCAGGCTTTGTGCTCCGTCTGACCAATGGTGAAGCGGATGGCGATGGCGTTCGAAGTCCAGCTGAGCACCTCCGCGTCGACGAGAACCGGGGTGCCACCGAACCAGACCCACGCATGCGCCCGCTTCGGCTGCGGATCGCGCGTGATCGGTTCCGTATCCAGACCGAGCTCCTCACGACTGAGGGACTGCAGTGGACCCGCCGTCGCTGCTACCCGCTCGACGATGCGCTGATCCATCAGCTTGTCGAAATGGTGCGCATAACGTTTCGAGGTACCGATGCCAGGCCTCCCCTCGCGGGGGCCCAGACTAGCCGCATTCGAACGTGTGTACTAACGTCGGACGCTATGAGCGCGCCCACGACGACACCGGAGACGACACTATGGCTGGTCAACGACATCCCCGCCCGGATGATCTACAACGGCCGCCGCTGGCGCGTCACGGACACCCCCACCCGGCTGCGGGAGTCAGTATGGTTTGCGCCGCTGGACCACCACCACGGGCTCTACGGATGGCGTTTCCAGGCCACTGACCCCGCGGGGGAGAGCGTCGTGTTCGACGTGTATCGCACCGAGGGCGATTGGCACGTACACCGCTTCTATGCGTGATGAGGCGTGGCGCCGTCACAGCTGAGCGTGTGCAGAGCATCGTGAACGTCCGTGCGATGACGACAGGCGCGGCGCCGGGTTGTCGGCTCTGGTGAGATCAGTTAGCGACGGTCTGCCACACGACAGATTCCGCGTGCTCGTTCTCAGCTTCATAATCGGGAGGGACCGTGTCTAACGCGACGTAACCGCCTTCGCCATGGATTGGGTCGCCGAGTTTTAGCGGGTCCAGTCCAGGGACTTGAATGGTTTGCCCATCGTCGCCCAGCACCGTTCCGAATGGAAACTGGAGCGGGTAAACGACTTCGCCGCTGGCGACCGCAAAGCATCCAGAGTCGGTGATCGTCAATGTCCCGTTGATCTGCGCCTCCATAAATGCAGTGGGACGGCCGGGGGCAGTCATCAGCGTGAATCCGTTCGACTGCTGCACTGGTGGCGCCCCCGCACAAGCAGTGAGGATCGCGGCAGCTGTGGCCACGCCCGCCAGAGACCCGCTCGCTCGCCTCACGGTCGAAGCTTGTCACATGGACGTCATCCGCAGAGGACCTCGTTACGACGCGAAGAGGGATCGACTTGCGGGCAAGTGGTAGCGGAGAGTCACGCGCCGCACTTCGGGCTCGTGGAGGTCATCTCCGGCGGGCGGCCAAATTAGTCGGAGGACGCGCGTCTGCCCGACCGAAGCCCGGGTTGGTCCCGGGACGGCCGCAGGTTCTGGGGGAGAACTGGCCCCTTCCCCCCAGCTGCGTTGTAGGCCTCCATGCCCGCGATTGCTGCGAACCCGGGAGCATCCTTCTGGAGCATCCGCGTAGTGCCTCTCGCGCCGGATTGCTCCACCCAGCCTTGACCGGCCACCGCCGTCAGCAGTTCGTATACTCGCTCCTCAACCTGCGCCATATGCGCCGTTGCACCGACGAAGCCTGCTCGCCACGCCTCGACCTCCTGCCGGGCAATCGCGTACTTCCGGGCTGCGCCGACCATCCCCGGGTCGGTTAGTACGTCATTGAAGTCTCGCTTTTCGTCTGGGGACAGAGTCGCCCATCGAGGCACCAAGCGCGACGGCTTCCACTCCTGATCCGGGATATAGGAGAAGAGTCGGATCGCAGTCCGGATCGGGCTTTTCATGTCGGGCTTCAACATCACCTGATGCGCGGTGTCCATGATTCGTTCGAACTCCTCTGTCTGCACTCGCATGGCCGACCAGTTGCGCACGATGCTTCGCAGAAAGATGTAGCCGGGAACCCGAAGCCATTCGGTCGAGGGGAGGTCTATCAGCGACTCCTCTCGGACCAATCGATCGAGTCCGGGGTCATCCGGCATCAGCTCGCCTTCCGGGTAGGTGAAGGCGTGTTCAATGAACGTTCTCTTGACCAAAACGGAAGCTCGCTCGAGTTGCGCGGACCGGTCGCGGCGAGAGGAGGTGCCGCGCTCGACCCACAGGACGGCAAGCCCGACCAACACGCCAGTGATGATTGCAACGAGGATGTCAGGGAACATCTGAGACCAATCGGGCGGCCAGAACGCTGAGGATGCCGACATGGGTTGCGCTGACGTCATGCACGGATTCTCCCTGACTCAGTGTGTGCCGCCGCACATGCCACGTCCGTGATTCACAAGCCTGTTCTGGCCGGGGTATCAGTCGCGACCACGCCGCGCCCTTCAGGGGGTTCAGGACACCGCGGCGGGAAGCGTGATGACCCTCTTGCGGGTCCGACAAGGACGTTGCGGGCGCTTCTTCGGCCGCTCACTGGGCGACGATCAAACGCCACCTAGCTCATCATCACGAGCGACTAGCGAGGCGCTCTAGCCAACGCCAGCCCGAAGCCACAAGATGCTCTAGGGTGCGGTGATGACTCTCACGACGCCGGAGCTTCGTCAACTCGCCGACGACCTCGTCTCAGCTTGGGATGATGAGGGCCATCCGACAGCGATGTCGCAACCCCACGCACGGTCAGGTAAGCCGATCACGACGTCTGATTTAGCGAGGATGGAGTCCGTCGTCGGGCTAGCGCGGCACATCCACGAGACAGCGCGGGGCATCCGGTTGCTCATTGACAGTGGCCATGCCAACGCTGCTGTCCCGCTGGTGCGCCTTGTGTACGAGTGCGCATTGACGGCGATCTGGCTCGTGCAGAGCGAGAATCACGACGGTGTGAGGGCGTTTATGCACGAGTACACCAGGCAGCAGACGAACCTGCAGTCAGTGCTCAAGCGCTCGATCGTGGAGACCTTCCGTGATGGTGCAGATGACGTCGCGGACACGAACATGGACGCTCATGTCGGTTCAGCCGACAACGCTCGCCGGTTCGACCTCATCTGCGAGGACCTGGCCCCTGGCGGCACTGACGCGTACCTGTACCACAAGGCGCTCAGCTCCTACAGCCACGCCGGCGTCCGGGTCGTTGACCTCTACTTCTCAGCGCCGGCACCCGGCGACCAAGTTCCGCCCCCGCGGCGAGAACCACGGAGCGCGCTGGGCGAAGATCTACTGCTCTTTCTAAGCAACGCATCAATGGTCTGGAGTGGGCGCGCCGTCACCTACATCAGCAAGAACCAGTCATACCGGGCCACACTCCGGCGAGCTGCCAGAGCGCTCGAGGTGACTTCCGAAATTCAACTGAGCAGTGCATACAGGAAACGGCACGCAGACGCCCGGAGGAAGTCGCGGGAGTCCGCGACCGGCGACGTCCCCTAACTCAACGGCACAACCGCTCGCCCAGCGACCGTATACGCCCCACGAAGCACACCGGCCGAGCGACGAACGTGCCGGTCAATAGAGTTGGCCTACAGGCGCATCGACGGGAAGGTCACGCGCCCAGCAATCAGGAGCGCAATGCCGAATGGAGCGGGCGGTGGTGCCGCCAACGAGCAAGGCAGCTTGCATCGCAGTGGTGCCGCCGCATACTTCGCCGTGCACGCCATGCTGGGCAAGGCAGTAGAGGGTCGTAACGGCGCGGTTCCGGAGCGCATCTACCTCGAAGCGTCGGAGGACGTTGACGACATCGTCGTGAAAATGTCCAACGGATCCACCTGGTACCTCCAGTGCAAGCGCTCTGCGGGAATTGATGCTGCTCTTCGAGCCGCGATCGGTCAGTGGAGCCGTCAGGGGTATCAGCCCGGCGATCGACTCGGCCTGGTGGCTCGCGAGCTGCGCGGGCATCTCCGTCAGATGCAACTGACGATCGACCAATTGAACGACGAGCATGCCGCGCCGCTGAACAAGGGGCAGCGACAGTCGCTAGATGCTCTCCGGCGCGAACTCAAGAGTGGCGGATGCTCGGATCCCGACGCGACAATGCGCGACTTGTTGTTCATGCAACTCGCGACCGAGGCAACCGCCGATCCGCACGCGCAGGTCGCCTGTGCATTACTCGGCTCGGTAGTTCGGCTGGACAGGGCAGATGCAGCGTTCCGCGCGCTTCGGACGATGATGCAGGAGGCAGCTGCGAATCGTCGGTGGACAGACATGGCGGATTGGCTTGGGGCGATAGACGCCGCCGGGATCGACGTCATCGCGGACATTGAAGGTGCGCCCGCAGCAGCGTCTGAGGCGAAGCGACAGGCAGTCCGCGCTTACCGCGAGCTCGTCTCGAGAGCACGGGACGTACTCCACCTGTCGGCGCTGGACCCGAGTCTGGGCGAGGTTCACGTCGACGACCTGTTGAAGGACTGGACAGTCCGAACGGACGATCACCGGATGTCCGAAGATCTACTTCGGATCACGCGCCGCAACAATCGATTCGTGCTCACAGGACTACCAGGAATTGGCAAGAGCGAAGCGCTACGACAGCTGGCCGCCAGTTTGGCCTCCGATACTGAGGCCCCTGTCCCTGTGCTGTTTGACCTGAGGGAATCTCTCACGGTCGCTAGCTCCGGCGACTCGATCACACTAGACGTGATCCTTCGAAAGGTTTCCGAGCGCGTGGTTGGGGCCGACCCCATGGTGACCAAGACGGCGCTGCGCGATGCGCTCCTGTCCGGCAACGCGATCCTCATCGTTGATGGGCTCGACGAAGCGAGGAGCCGACGTGGCACCGTTGCCCGTGATCTGGCACACATCTTGGCCCACCTTCCGTCGGCGACTGGCTTCCTGCTATCGACCCGCCCCAGTGCGGTCGATGCGGCGCTTCAGTTGTCGTTGCCAAGCGTCGAGCTTGAGTCACCGAAGAGCCTCGAACGATCTCTCCCTGCAATCGTTTCCGCGCTTGCTCCAGCGGACGCTACAGTCCGCGACGCTTGGGTCGGTCAACGCCTACGGCGGCTGGCATCTATGTCGAGGCGGGCAGATGACATCTGGAGCGTTCCGCTCCTTGCGACGCTCGCTACTATCCGCGTGGCTCACGATGAAGCAGAGCTGACCAATCCGGTTGAGCTATTGAGCAGTGTGATCGACGACAGTGTGACCGCATGGGAGCAGCTCAAGGCTAGTCATGCCGACGGGCTGGACCGGGATATGCGGGCGCCGATGCTGACGGATGGATTCGTAACGATCGGTTGCCTCGTCAATACGGGCGGCGCAACCGTCGCGGATGCCGAGGTAGCCGTGCAAGAGCAACTTCGAATGTGGGGTCTCGGCGAACGGTTGAACGAGGAGCTCTCCCGTCAGGTGGTCCACTTCTGGGACGAGCGGGTCGGTGTGTTCGTCAAGAATGGCAACGAGCTGGTGGCGCGGAGTCGTCAGTTCGCCGAACTTGCAGACGCGCGTCGAGCCAACCAGCTCTCAGCCAACGACAAGCAGTCATGGATGGCGAGGTCGTTGGAGGATCCCGATCTACGGCCCACAGTTCAGCTTGCAGTACAGACGGACAGCTCGATGCGCGGCATTCTCGTGGACTCAGCAGAGCGCGACGCGCCCGAGAGCACTAGAGGGAGGGCTGTCCTGTGGGTTGCTTCGTTCGCGCCCAACTGGTCAGACCTTGACCACGTGACTGAGAGGCGGATTATCGATCTACTCGCCGACGCGGCAGAAGACCACCTCCCGCCGCCCGCACTCGGCACTTCCTTGATAGATCGACTCATGAGTCACGGTCGAGACCCTGACGGCTGGCACTTCGCTGTGCAACTGGTTCGCATCCGCTCGACCGACGACGTGAGGGACCGTCAGCGTTCCCGCCTTCGACTTCTTTCGCTTGCGCCTCAGCAACGTGACTTGATCGAGCTGCTGATTGCTTTGCAGGATGCGAACGAGCAGGGCCGTCCCTTAAATGCTGATGAAGTCGCGCTCGCAAGTGCACTCTTGGAGACGCCTACGCCGGAGCCGCTAGCATCGGAATATCGAGGCGAGACCCTTGTGATCGAAGCAGGCGAGCGATTGATCGAAGGGGTCGATGATGCGATCCGTCTTGCCGTCGATCACGTGAATCAGCTACCGGCTGGGTCGGCCGAGAAGTTTGTCGCAATAGCAAAGCGTCTGAGCGCAGGAACATTTGAAGCGGTCACAACGGCGCTGTCGAGACACGGGCACAATGTTGACCTATCCAACCTTGTCGCCGGGTTCGAAGGTCTGCGCAGCGTTGCTGAACTCTACGCAGATCGACACGGCCTAGGGTGGCTTCTGAGAATCCTGGCTGCTTGGCCGGCGCTCGACGGAGCCGGAGTCCCTCCCGAGCCCTGGCGTTGGGGTGAACTTTCTGAGCTTGTATCGATCATCGGCTGGGGCCAGTCCACTGCGGGTGACATGGGGAATCTGACAGCGACGCCAGAGAGTCTCAAGCGCGTATGGATCGATGCCGTGGTTGACGCGCACGGCCTAGATCGTGAGCGACTCGCGGCAGAGGCCCGAGAGATTCTTCGTCAGGATGATGACGAGGTGCTCCGGCAGATCTGCACGACAGGGATGTCCGTTCGCGCTGTCAAGCGACCTCTGAGCTGCGACGAAGCAGAGGCGATAGCGCAGTGCTTTGTCTCACGCTCTGAACAGATCGTGACCATGGTTGCGCAACTCACCATCAACACAGGATGTCCTGAGGTGAGCACAGTGATAGAAACCCTCGACGTGCCGATGACTTGGCAAGGTCGCTTCTTGTCAACAGCCGTTTCGATCGCGACCTCCGCGGACCGCTCTCGCCTGATCGAACGCTACAAAATCGCCATGAGTTCGCAGCGATCGGCTGTCGCTTTCGTCGTCGCTTCCGTTCCTGACGAACATCCCGAACTACTTGCACAACTCCAACTCGACCGTGACGCAACGGTGCGACACCAATGTGGCGGAGACGTGCGACTTGCCGAAATCTGGACCTGCCGCCACTGCTTCACCGAGAACCCACTTTCCCAGAGCTCGTGCGAGGAGTGTCACCTACTCTGTTCATGGCTCGACTAAATCGGCGGAGGACCTGCCCTGCATTTGGCTATGGACGCGAACAGAGCTCATTGCCCGCAAAGGTTTGCCTAGCGTGCGATGCGCGCAAGGGGATGGTTTCGTGCTCGTCACACCCGAGTACAACCACAGACGCCAGCGGACCTCAGCGGTCGCCGCACGTCATGACCCTCGCAGGTCTGAGCATCGGGTGTGACTCGTGGTCTGGCTGTTAGATCGTCGCGGCCGAGAGGCCGAGATGGTCGGTCAGGTACCAACTGCTGTCGGCCATCGCTGCGTACGTTGCTCGCTCCCATGAGTTCACGCGCCCGCCGGAAAGACTCATCGCGTTGCGGCGAAGATGCTGTTCGGCTTGGTCACGCGTCATTGATCTCCCCTCGTCGGTTGTGAGGAGAGTCGCGAAATTGTTGAGTTCTTGAGCCGCCCACGCTCTGAACCGCTTCTGCAACTTGAACACCTTCAAGTGTTGATCAAGCCGAGCCAGCAGTAAGTCATCGGGTTGAGGAAGCTGGACGTGAAACGTCACCCTGGGAGCATCAAGTACTCCGCGATCGAGAGTGGCCGACAACCACTGAGCATCGAAAATCTCGCCGTCGAAGTAAGGGTGAAGCACAGCGGGATCTTCGTGCCCAGGTGAATACGCACGCTTAGCGAAATTGCAGTCGCTGCAGCAGGGAACGAGATTGGCCGGATGAACGGACGTGCCGGCAAAGACTGTCTTGGGCAGATAGTGATCGAGTTCGGAAACATAACCTTGACCGCAGTACGGGCAGAGCGCGTTAGGCGCGGCATTCTTGATGCCATCTCTGAGTTCGGCAGTCGTTGTCCGGCTCGTGAACTGCTTGTCGTAGAGTTCGACCATCTTCGTACCTTCGAGGCCCGCAACGTCATATTCACTGCCGACCGCGAGATGAAGGTCGCGGCGCTCGGCCGACGAGTCGAACGCATCGCACCTTGCAACGACCGAGTCTTTTGCGTTGGAGTACGGGAGGCGGGAGTCTTCCTTCTTGATGGCGCTGACCGCGAGCGCGTAAGCCTCAGAGGCGGTGACGGTCGGACGACTGAGGCTATACATCCCGGTGGTCCTCGGTGCTGTCTAGTGCGCTCAACAGGAATCGGCCCTCGCTTCCGAGCTGTCCATCGATCGCGTCCAGCGCGCGTTCGGCGGACCCTTCGTGCTCCCGGAGAAGCGCGCGCAGCATGTGAAGGTATCCGCTGCGGTTGATATCGAGGTGGAAGACCTCAGACGTAAGACGTGAGACCGATTCTCCGAACGTTTCAGTTTCGATCTGAGACGCGCGAAGATCTTCGCCGCTACGCTGAAGCATCCAACTGCAGGTGCGGGGCACCTCCTGCAGCACTACGGGGGAGTGCGTTGCGAAGATCGCGACGCCGTTGCGGTCGTTCATTAGGTCTGAGATAGCTCGGGTGAGCGCGGACAACAGCGGCGGGTGCAGGTGCGTCTCCGGCTCATCGAGGAGGACGAGGGAACGCTCTTCCACGAGTTCTACGAGGCGGGTCATCGTTAGCAGGACGATCTTGTGTCCTGAGCTCATCTGAGCGAACTCTGTCGCTGCGTTGCCTGACGAAATCAGGGCATCCGGGTCCGCGTCTGCAAGGATCCCGTCTGCGGCTTTGAGGGTTTGGACGGCTCGAAGCCAGCGAGCACGTCGAGGGCCTTTCGAGCAGAGCACCAAGCTCTTCGCAAACTGGATGTCGAGGTCATCACTGCGTTCGTTGGCGAGGCCAACGGCATGAATAACAACATCGTTGGTGCTCCGCTCCAGAGGTTGACGGTCGAACGCTGAGAACGCGACATGCACAACGTTCGCGAATGGCACCGCGTTTGCATTAGATCGAGAAGCGGACGCCATCTCGTCGCGGAAGGAACCGGATGCTGTCTCGTGACCGCCAGCGGCTTCTGTGAAGTCTCTCAGCAAGCTCGACTTACCTACGCCATTGGCCCCGATGACCACGTGCACGTTGGTCGGCGGCATGACACCTGGGTGCACGCCAAACTCCAACCGTAGGTCGGGTGTCATCGGCCCAATTGCACGCGAGTAGCTGAAGCGGTAAGGCGTGAGTGCTGCTTGTCCGGCGATGATTCGTCTGAACTGGACCACGACGGTCTGCTTCGGGACGGATCGGAGCAGGGACGTCTCAAATGCCGGTTCATGCTCGACCTGCAGCCAGTGGTCAGGGTCCTCGGCGACGTCGCGGAGTGCCTGTAGTGCGGATCGTCCCACGCCGTCTGGAAGTTTCATCAGGCCCTCGTAGTACTCCCGATCTTGTCCGAGCGAGTAGAACTTTGGGGGGAGTTGGGTGAAGGTCGACGGCAGTTGAGTGTGTGGATCGCGATCGGCCATTCCGAGCGGGGCGATCTTCACCATCCCAAGATCGGTGGTGTCATCGCCGGTGCCGTAGAGGAGCGAGTACGCCGTCTTGTAGTGAAAGTCGTCCCACATGTCGACGACGAGGGTAAATTCCCCGGCCGTCTGTATAGGCCATTGGCCTTTGCTAATGACTTGGAAGCGTGGGCGACTCATGCATCAATACTTCCAGAGCGCGAACATTCCACGCGATTGGCGGCGAGGACGTGACTTGAAGATCGGGTGCAGGGCTTCCTGCCTTGCGCAGTGTCATCTCCGCGGCTCTTGCTCGGTGTCGCCGCAACCGCGTCGCGTCAGCGCGGTCTTGGTGTAGCCCGTTGGTATGGCCCATCCGCGGGTGACGAGGTGCCGGCAACGGGCAGCTGACTCATCGATATATGCGAGGCGGATCCACGCGAACAGCTGGACAGCGCCTTCAGCGCGGGAGTCGTGATTCGGCTTCATTTGCATAGGTGGCCGATTGAGTGCGTCGCCCGACACGCCAGCTGTACTCTGAGCCTGTTTGACCGCCCGAGAGCCAATCGAAAGTCGTCTCGATTGTGATGTCGTCAGAGATGAGATAGGACGTTCCGGACAGGTCCGCGTAAGATACGGCGATGTTCGGCTCGGTTCGGGACAGCCTTCGGAGGCGTTCGGCCGCGGTCTGATCCACCAGGGACTCGTCGCCAATGATTATCGCCACATTGGTGCCTGCGCGCGCTCGCTCTCTGAGGTACCTGCAGAACGGTTCATCCACTACGTCACCACGTGCTGACTGGGAGCCAATCAGCAGCCGCTTCCGCGAGTGCAACGCCGCTTCCAGCAGGTGGTCTAGGTGCTCGATTGACAGCACATCAGACTGCTCGGTCTCGGGGGGTGCATTCATACCGAACCGCGGGTCGGGAATGAAGGGGGGACGAGCGACAGTCATGCGAAGTTGTGTCGCGGCAGCGGTGGCCTGGAGTGCCGACTCATGGGCAGGTGAGATCTCGTCGTCGACATACACGGCGAGCTCAAGTTCCTGCGATGTGCTGTCTCCGAACACGAGCAACTTTGCTGGAGCCCAGAGGTGGCGCCGACCAGCGAGCCTGTTGACTCGAAGGATCGTGGCTTGACGGCCCGGCACGATTCGATTCAGATCGGTGATCTTGATGTCGCTCACTCCAATCGCAGCGGTGGCCGCGGCGGGAACGAGCGTCAGTCCCCGCTGTGTCGCTTCGCGGCGTCTCAGGAGGGTCGACTGTGGATAGGTCACGGGCTGCCAGGCGAGTCGGTCGAAGACGAAGGCAATCTCTTTGAGCTGTGGTTGCGTCGCAATCAGCTCCCGATTGAATGCCATTCCCTGCGCAGTCAGGGTGAACCGTGTCGAGTCTTGTCGCGTGAGGTTCCCTGCGCTTGTTTGCCGGACGGCAGCATCGAGGAGGAGGTCGTTTGGCAGGCCCATGTATTTCGCGATGTCTTCGATCGTGCTGACACCCGTCTCTGTGAAACGAAGGAGGAACTCGTCGATTGCGGGCAGGCGTCGCCGTTCTTGGACGAGGACGTCGGCGCGAAGAAGAGATACCGGCAGTGCAGCATCCTCAATAGCGAGCAGTTTGAGGCCCGGTCGCGCATCTGCGTATCGTCGAAAGATACTCGTATACGTCTGGATCATTTTTCCGCCGGCCTGAGCGCGCAATCCCCCGGGTGGCGCTCGATATATTCGAGGACCTTCGAAAGACCGCTGTCCTGGGATCGTATAAAATCAGCGTCACCGATGATCGTCAGACCGAAGCGTGCCCTGGAGAGAGCCACGTTGATACGCCGCCAGTAGTCTGGGCCAAGAAATCCCAAACTTCTCCTGTGGTTACTGCGTGTTACCGAAAAGAAGGCGATGTCTGCTTCCCGACCCTGCACTGCGTCTACCGACATTGCAGCTACGGAGAGGTTCTTGAACGTTGCGGCCGCGAGCCGGCGGCGAATGTCGGCTACCTGGCTCATGTAAGGCGCAATGGCCAGGACTTGGAGCTTTTGACCTGTTGGGGGACGAACGAGTCCTTGTTCGAGTGCCCGATCGAGGCTGAGGATCTTCTCCACCATGATCTTTGCTTCGGCGCGGTTGGCTACCGAGGTTCCGGCGGCGCTCGCCTCCTGGCGTTCGCTGCCTAGGACGGAGGTGTCGATCCACGTCACTGGGGCGCCAGCCCATGGGCCGTATCCGGGTATGCCGTCGTTCCGCGGAGACCGCAGCAGACCGTCGTAGAAGCACTCCGAGATCATCGCGCCAATGGCGTTGATCATCCGATACTGGTGTTGCAGCAGGACCTGCGAGTCGGCTGGCAGATGGTCGACAAGCCGCTGAAATAGAGTTTCTGTGATGTCGGACGGTGTCAGGTTGTGTTCCGTCAGGATTGCGGGGCTCCGAAGAAGATCTTCATCGCTTGGCGGTAACTGTCTGGTGTCTCCCACCACAATCCATTGCTTGGAACGTGAGATAGGAATCAAGGCTTCGGTTAATGTCGCCCGCGACGCTTCATCGACGATACAGACGTCGAACTCGGTGCGGGCAACGGCTTTGTGGCGCAGGAGGCCAACGCACGTGCCGGCGACGACCGATGTCGTCGCCAAGAAGAACTCGGCGATATCCCCGTCGGATTCGATGCGGTCCATCCACTGGGCCTGGAGTTCAACGCGCGATAGAAATGCCTGCGCGTCTGGCCTCCCGATGAGGATGGCGGCGAGTGCTTCTCGCGCGCCGACGGGCGAAAGGTCGCGGTCCAGCATGAGTTCGGTGCCGAGGAGCGCCTGGGCGCCTCTGACGTGTTCCTTGATGCGTTCGTCGAGTTTTTCGATCCGGGCCTGAATGTCCTCCGGCTGATCGACTAGTTCATCGTCTTCGAGGCCGGTGACGGAGCCTCTCGATTCTGGTTTCTCATCGAGTCTGGATGCCAGGAAGAGGCGTTCCGTTCCAAGTGCGGCGACTTGTTCGAGGAGGAGTGCAGCGCGAGCTTGATCTACAGGGATGTCGTACTTGACTGCCTCTTGTTCCATTGTTGCGTGCGCGCGACTGCGTATGTTGTCTGCCCAACGGGGGAGGCGATTCTCGAGGAGTAGTGCATGAACGGTGGGGTCGACGGCCGACTGATCGGATCCCGCCACACGGACGATGTTGGTGAGGCCCACTTGGGAAATGCGTTCGAGTGCGTTGTCGACCGCGGCGTTCGTCTGCGAGGCGATAAGTATGCGTTTCCTCGGGTCGCTGCGCAGTAACTGGTATACGAGCTCCGCGATCAGCCGGGTTTTGCCAGTGCCGGGAGGCCCTTCGATGACCATTAGCCCGGAGCTGCCCAGCGCGATTTCGATCGCACGTTGTTTGTCGGCGTCCATGTCAGAGCGCCAACTGTCGACGCTGCGCCGACGCGGGGAAGTGCTCGCTGACGGATCGACGACGACTTCGCGGATCGCGCTGTTCGGTACTTTGCCGTCTCGGATTGCGTAGAGCGCAGACCTCTGCCGTGAGAGGGCAATCGTGCTCGGGGCATCGAATGGGCGGAGGGTGCCGCGCAGCGGGATGGACTTCGCCTTCCTGCGAAGCAGGATTGTCAGATCCTTTCCATCCTGCTCAACAACTTCGCCGCTGACACCGCGAAGCGGCTTTTCGGGGGAGATGGCTTCCCAGAATGTTCCGAGGAGATCGGTGTCGGGTTCCTCTGCGAGCGCGAAGGTGACTCGGCGTTCGACCTGGTCGCGACGCCGGTATGCCATGGGCCTGACGGATCCGCGCGCGAGGTCGGCGCGGGCATCGAGGATGCGGCTCCACAGATCGAACAACTCGTTGACTTCTGCGTCTGGGCGGGGCGAGAGGCGGGCGTCGAGATGGGCTTCGAGGAGGCGTTGTAGCGCCTGCCAACCGCGCACTGCAGCAGCCGGGTTTATGGGTCGATTCAGCTCCCACCGGAAGACGGCTGGAAGCTGAAGCGACCGGCGACGTTCTCGTTCGATCGTTTCAAAATCTCGGTGGGAGACCGCGCTGATCATGAGTGGATCACCGTCTCGCCGGGGAGCCGAAAGCGAGTATCGGTAGGCGGCGCCATAGAGGAACATCCAAGAGCGATCGGGCGCACCTGAGTCTTCGATCCCGAACTCGGCGTGGACGGCTCCATCGAGATCTTGAATGACCACCGATTCGTCGCCCGCTGCGATCAGTGCCAGGTCCTTAAGTGCGCGACCGTTGAAACTGAGCCACAGAGTGTTCTGGCGTTTCCCGGCGACCTCCGCCGCCATGTGCCAGGCGTCCTCGAGGAGACCTTCAAGTTCCGTGGCGGACGATGGCCGCAGATTGGGATCAAAGTCAACACAGCGGGCAAGTACGTCCCGAACTCCGTCGGGAACGTTTGCCGCAGCTAACGCAGGTCGGATCTGGTCATAGTCGGAGATTGCTCCCTTCGTCAGGCACCGGATGGCAAGCACTCCAAGGCTGAAGACATCTCGAACGTACGGTCTGCGCGTCTCCTCTTCGGCGGGAGCATACGGAACCGAACGGAACCGCCTGACCGTGTGGGTGCTTGGCGGGCCCAACGCGCGGACAGTGGCGATCCCAAAGTCAGCAACGAGTGGGCGCTGCTCAGAGTCCACCAGGATGTTGGCCGGCTTGATGTCGCGGTGCTCAGTGTTGTTGAGATGCGCGTACGAGATTGCAGAGACGATCGGTCGAAACATAGTGGTGTAAAAGTCGTCCCAGCGGTCCCAACTACCTTCTGACAGCACCTGCTCGAGGCTGGAGTCAACCCAGTCGAGTACCACGTAGGGCGTTTCGGTCTCATCGACCCCTGAGTCCCGGATCCCGATGATGTTTGGGTGGGACAGGCGCCGCAGAGCTTCAGTTTCTCGCTCGAACATGCGCTTCGTGAACTCGTCTCGCCACGGCTGAATGAACTTCACCGCCACGTAGTCGAAGGCCTTCAAATCGAATGCTCGCACGACGGTGGACTGGTTTCCTTGAGGAATCTTCGGCCCATCATCCTGGAGCGCGTACCGCTCCTTAACTACCTCACCCATAGACCCCCCTCGCCTGACGTTGCAACACTATCGACGAGTTTCGACGGCGGAGTCGGCCGCGGTGATCGTGGTGACCCGCAATGCGGCCCAAGGCCCGACGTCGTGTCCGCCGCGGTTGATGGCGTCCGAACGCGACGACCTCGATTTGGATGAGGCCCAGAAGACGCACCGTTCGCCACAACAGCCGGTGCCTATCTGCACTCAACCCGGTAGCGCAACGGTAGCTGCGGCAGCGCGACGGTCCGCACCGGGCACCCGTCTTGCCGGATGAGTCACCCATCGTTTCATTGACGTCCGCCACTAACGAGGCGCACGGTGTTCTCATGGAGCCGGAACTGATCAACTACGAGGACTTCGAACACAACGGCCTGCTCTGGAAGCGCCGCCGAGGTGCTCAGTCCAGCTCTGGAGAGCCCGCTGAGGGCGCGGACCTTCTTCAAGCAGACGAACGACGCCGCCCTCTGAATCCGTGGCTGCGCGATGACTACGAGAAGGCACTCGAAGTGGCAACGGCGGTCATGCAGGGATGGACACGCGCCGAGCCGGACTTCCGGCAGTGGGCTGCCGAAGAGGCACAGTAATGGCTCGACAAGGATCGCCGTGCCCGAGCTGCCGAACACCGAGAGGAGGAATCTCGCTGGAAACGCGGTGAGGCACTCTTCGACCCGGATCTGTTCGCAGCCTGCCGGGCGCTGCTCGGGCAAGAGTCAATCGAGGTGCACGTCTTGGAGGAGCTGGGGGAGTTCCGCAGCGGCCGCCGCTTCCCCGGTATGGTCGGCGACCGGCGATTGAAGGAGAGCACGCAACTCGAGGAGCGGCTCGCGGCAGTTGAAGCGCATCTCGCCCGCGTCCGCGCGGCGGTACCTGACCCGAAGCGGTCGTCAGCGAACGCGGTCAGCTCCTGAGCGACCGCCGCTACAGCAATCTCCTCACCTATTAGTTCGACCGGGAATATTGGGTGCGCGACCTGCGTCGCAGCGTGCGCGAACAGAGATAAACGATGGCACTTCGGAACTCCCTGGGACCGTCACGAGCAATGCAGGGGGTCAGGGGTTCCGAGTCGCGCAGGCGATCTTGCGTAAACCGCTCGAACAAGCTTTCCCCAGCGCCTCGCAAGCGTCGGAATCGCCATATCGATTGCTGGTCGCGAGAATCACCGCTGCTTCCCTCTCAGCCGAATCAGGTGAGGTCAAACTCAGTGACTCTATGCATCCCGCGCCGAAACAGACGCGTGGACAAGACGCTGGACGCCGGGCAAGCGAGCTGTCGCGTGAACTACATCTTCCAGAGAGTCGAGAGGTCTAAGCAGACTCTCGCTGACTCAGCCACACCTCGAGCTTGTCAGCGGGGTACCTCACGTGCTTGCCGAATCGGTTGAAGGGCGGCCCCTTCTTCGCCGTCCGCCAGCCCTCGATAGTCCGCAGCGGAATGCTGAGGTAATCCGCCACCTCCGCAGGGGTTAGCAGCACGGGGAGTGTCACTCGGTTCGTGGTCATGACCCGCCTATGCGCGGCGCTCTGCGGTCCGGGCGCAGTGCTTGTCGAGGGGTCTAGATCGGCGTTGTTGATGCTCATAGTGATCTTGTACGCGGCGCAGCTCGGTCGTGCGCGAGCCGCTTCCGACGCCGTCTGAGGTCATCAGCGACGCAACGTGAGGGGGCGGTAGGGGACAGCGTCGTGATCGGGATTTGAGTTCTGCGCCGCCAGTCAAGTCAGAGTTCGACTTCAGGCCAAGCCCGTCGAGTTTGGGAAGACCCAGGGCTGATCTTGGCTAGCTATCCGGTATCAACGCGTACCTGCACGGGGGATCGGGAGCCTGCCCCAGAAACCACAGAACCCCGGTGACTAACTGGCCGCTTTCACGGGGGTTCCAGTAGTAACCGGGGGTCTGAGAGTCACGTCGGCGTGCGGAACCCTGTCGCCATTGCTGCGCATAGGGCACCCACTGGTACGCGTTGCTACGTGTTAGACACCAAAATACAGCTCGTACTCGAAGGGGTGCGGACGCTGGGCCATCGGCTGGATCTCGTTCTCGATCTTGTACTCGATCCAGGTGTCGATAAGCTCCTGCGTGAAGACGCCACCGGCGAGCAGGAACTCGTGGTCGGCGCGCAGGGCCTCGAGCGAGTCGAGCAGCGAGTTCGGAACCTGCGGGATGTTCGCGGCCTCTTCGGCGGGGAGCTCGTAGAGGTCCTTGTCGACGGGCTCGTGGGGCTCGATGCGGTTCTTGATGCCATCGATGCCGGCCATGAGCTGCGCGGCGAACGCGAGGTACGGGTTGCCCGAGGCGTCGGGGGCGCGGAACTCGATGCGCTTGGCCTTGGGGTTCGTGCCCGTGATCGGGATGCGGATGGCCGCGGAGCGGTTACCGGCCGAGTAGACCAGGTTGACCGGCGCCTCGAAGCCCTTCACCAGACGGTGGTAGCTGTTGAGGGTCGGGTTGGTGAAGGCCAGCACCGCGGGAGCGTGCGCGAGCAGACCACCGATGTACCAGCGGGCGACGTCGGACAGTCCGCCGTAGCCGGTCTCGTCGTAGAACAGCGGCTTGCCGTCGTTCCACAGCGACTGGTGGGTGTGCATTCCCGAGCCGTTGTCACCGAAGAGCGGCTTGGGCATGAAGGTCGCGACCTTGCCCCACAGCTCGGCGGTGTTCTTGACGATGTACTTGAACTTCAAGATGTCGTCGGCCGCGTGCAGCATCGTGTCGAAGCGGTAGTTGATCTCCTGCTGACCACCGGTGCCGACCTCGTGGTGCGAGCGCTCGAGCGCGAAGCCCGCCTCGATCAGCTTGAGGGTGATGTCGTCGCGCAGGTCGGCCGTCTTGTCGACCGGCGAGACCGGGAAGTACCCGCCCTTGTAGGGGGTCTTGTTGGCGAGGTTTCCGCCTTCTTCCTGACGGCCGGTGTTCCACGCGCCTTCCTCGGAGTCGACCGAGAAGAAGCTCGAGTTCTGCTTCACCTCGTAGCGCACGTCGTCGAAGATGTAGAACTCGGCCTCGGGGGCGAAGAACGCCGTGTCGGCGATGCCGGTGGAGGCGAGGTACTTCTCGGCCTTCTTGGCGACCTGACGCGGGTCCTTCGAGTAGATCTCACCGTTGCGCGGGTTGTAGATGTCGAAGATCATCACGAGGGTCTTGGCCTCGCGGAACTGGTCGACGTACGCCGTGGTCACGTCGGGGATCAGCTGCATGTCCGACTCGTGGATGTTCGCGAACCCGCGGATCGACGAGCCATCGAACAGCTGCCCGACGGTGAAGAACTCCTCGTCGACGGTCGAGGCGGGGATGTTGAAGTGCTGCTGCACACCAGGAAGATCCGTGAAACGGATGTCGAGGAACTTGACGTCCTCGTCCTGGATGAACTTGAGCACCTCGGACGAATCTTTGAACATGAAGACTCCAGAGGTAGAACATTCGGGATCGGCGGGCCTCGCCCAGCCTCCTCGACCCTATACAGAACCGGTGTCTCGGCGATATCTCGCATGTTTCGGGCGTGTTACGCGGGCCCGATTACTCTGGATGCCGTGAGCGCACCCTCCGAGCACGACTATCCGGGCCAGCGACTGGGTCTTCCCCGCGAGGGGCGCGGCTCCATCGCCCGTCCGGGCCGCAGGATCGCCGCGCTCCTGATCGACGTCGTCAGCGCCGGCCTGGTCGGCTTCGCCTTCTTCTCGACACCCGATCCGGTGACCGGCGTCCCGTTCGCGAACCCGATCGCGGCCAACGTCATTTTCTTCGCCGTGCAGATCCTCTTCATCCCGCTGATCGGGGGAAGCCCCGGACACCGCCTCATGGGGATGCGTCTCGAGCTGGCATCCGGGGGATGGGTGGGGCTGTGGCGCCCGATCGTGCGAACCGTGCTTCTGGCCCTGATCATCCCCGCTGTGGTCTGGGACGCCGATCAGCGCGGTCTACACGACAAGATCGTCGGCACTGTCCTCGTCCGAACGTGATGGAGGCACGAACGGAGAAGGCCCCCGCGACGGCGGGGGCCTTCTTCATCTCGGGATCAACGCGGGCGCGGCGACCGCATCTTGGTGGGATCGACGCCCTTGGGGATCGGCAGTGACGACAGCCCCTGCGAGACCGAGGACACGCGCTTGATGACGGCCGCCATCGTCGCACGGTCGACCTTCTTCGGCAGGCCTTTGATGGTGGAGGCGAGCTTCGCGATCGGCACCTCGTCGTCGCCGTGTCCGACGTAGAGCACCGTCACGGGAACGCCCGAGGCGATGCGCTGGACGCGACCGCGTTCCTCGCCCACGAGGCGAGTGAGGCGGCTGCGGTTGCCCTCTCCGATGAGGACGACACCCCCGCGTCCGATCGCGCGATACAGAGCCTCCTGCGTGCGCGGGTTGACGCCCACCGGGGCCTCGGAGGCCTGCCAGTTGCGGCCGAGCGACGATGACAGCACGTGGCCGGTGGCACCCGGCATGCCGTCGATCTTCTTGTACATCGCCGTGGTCGACAGGCGGGTCATCGTGATCATGGCGGCCAGGATGCCGGCCAGCAGGCCCGTCACAGCCCACAGGATGATGCTCCAGACCGCCAGCGGCGGAATCAGGAAGCCGACGACCACGCCGAGGGCGATGCCCACGAGCACGATGCCGGCCAGCAGGAACGGCAGCCACCGGTACTCCTTCTGGGTGAAGGTGTAGAGGGTCTTGAGCTGCGAGAAGAAGCCCGGACGCTTCTCGGGCGTGGAAGTACGAGCGGCCATGAGAACGATTCTATCTTCGACACCGCCCCCTCCTCCCCAGAGCCGTGAACGCGTCATCCGTCCCCGTTCCGACGTCGCCACGCCGCGGGCGGTGCCACCCTTCGCCACCATCGGGGGATGAGCAGCCCCGCGACCTCCCTCCTGGTCGAACCGTTCGACGCCTACCTCCGGCGTCGCGCCCGAAGCGCCGTCGCGTTCACGGCGGGCGAGGCGGTCACGGCCGCGATCGCGCTGCTCCGTGGCTGCCGCGGCGCGACGGGACGATTCGCCGGCACACGATGGTGGCTGCGGGCCGATGGGTGCCCCGTCGCCGAAGAAGAGGAAGGGGGACCGGATGCCATCGCGGCCACGGCCGAGACGCTGGAGCGGATCGCGACGATCACCGACGACGACACCACCCGAGACATGTTGACGCGCGCCCGGGAGAGCGTGCTCACTCTGCCGCCTCGCGAGTGGGATGCCGTCGAGCGCCGACTCTTCCAGCACGCCTTCCCGATTCCGCTCGTCTTGGGCCCGCTGACCCCGGTGGCGGAGGCGCCGCCCGCGCCGGCCCGGCAGGTGACGAAGGGAGCGCCGTCACGCATGCTCGAGCTCGTCGACGCCGATCTCGCCGACGCCGTGCACGAGGTGTTGCGCGACATGCGTGCGCGATGGCGCAGCTCGCCGGCCGTCCGCTTCGGCGCGCTGTGCACCGCCGGTGCGGTCATCGTGGTGACGGCTCTGTTGGCGTGGCCGACCCACGACGGGTCGGCGGCGTCAGCTCCCGAGCCGTCGGTCGCACGCGCCGCCGGCGGGTCCCCGTCGACGAATGCACCATCGGCGCTCGCGCCGTCCACCGACGAGCAGCCGGCACCCGTCGCGCCGACGGTGACACCTCCGTCACTGCCGCCCGATGAGGCCGTGAGCGAGCCCGAGCAGCAGCGACAGGCAAGCCCTTCGTCGCCCGGCGAGTTCGTCGGGACCGCCCGCGACCTGTTCGCGGAGATCGATCGATGCGACGGTGATGCCGCGTGCGTGGCGTCATATGAGGAGGACTCGGGGTTCCCGCGTGAGCCGCTGATCGCCGGCGCGGACGACGCCGACATCCACCTCATCGACGACTTCGGCGGAGTCGTCGTCGTCCGGCTCAGCGTCGACTCCAACACGCAGTATGTGACGCTCGTCAGGCAGGAAGACCGATGGCTGGTCCGCGCCGTCAGAACGGTCGCGGACCAGCCATCATGAGCCGGTGTTCAGCTTCGTCAGATGCCGAGGTCGCCTTCGAACTGCGCCGCTTCGAGGCGTGCCTTGACCGCGCCGAGGAAACGGGCAGCGTCCGCACCGTCGATCGTGCGGTGGTCGTACGACAGTGCGAGGTACACGTAGGAGCGGACAGAGATAGCGTCCTTGCCGTCGACCGACACGACACCCGGCTTCTTCACGACGGCCCCGAGACCGAGGATGGCCGACTGCGGCAGGAAGACGATCGGGGTGTCGAACAGCGCGCCGCGCGAACCGGTGTTGGTCAGCGTGAACGTGCCGCCGGCGAGCTCGTCGGGCTTCAGCTTGTTGTCGCGCGTGCGCGCGGCGAGATCGGCGATCTCGCGAGCGAGCTGTGCGATGTTCTTGTCGCCCGCCTCCTTGATGACCGGCGTCAGCAGACCACGCTCGGTGTCGACGGCGATCGCGACGTTCTCCTGGGCGGGGTAGACGATCTCGTCGCCCTCGACCGTGGAGTTGATGATCGGGTACGACTTGAGCGCCTCGATGGCCGCGATCGCGAAGAACGGCAGGAACGACAGCTTGTCGCCCGTCTTCTGCTGGAACTCGCCCTTCATCCGGTCGCGGAGGGCCGCGACCTTCGTCACGTCGACCTCGACGACCGTCGTCAGCTGAGCCGTCGCCTGCATCGACGCCACGGCGCGCTCGGCGATGACCTTGCGCAGACGCGACATCTTCTGGGTGGTGCCGCGCAGCGGCGAGACCTCCACCGGCGCCGGAGCAGCGGCGGTCGCGGCAGCCGCGGGAGCGGACGACGCGGCGGGTGCGGCTTTGGCTGCCTCGGCGGCCTTCAGCACGTCTTCCTTACGGATGCGACCGCCCACGCCGCTGCCCGTGACCGAGGCCAGGTCGACGCCCTGCTGCTGCGCCAGACGGCGCACGAGGGGCGTGACGTAGGTGATGTCGTCGTTCGACGACGCGGCCGGGGCCGGAGCTGCAGGCTTCTCCTCCGCAGCCGGAGCGGCGGGCTTCTCTTCCGCGGGCGCGGGCTTCTCCGCGGCGGGGGCAGGCTGCTCGGCCGGCTTCTCTTCGGCGGCCGGAGCGGCGGGCGCCTCGGGCTGCGCCGCGGGAGCCGCACCGCTGCCGATGCGGGCGAGGGCGGCACCGACATTGACCGTCTCGTCTTCCTGCACGAGGATCTCCTGCAGCGTGCCCGCGACGGGCGAGGGAATCTCGGTGTCGACCTTGTCGGTCGAGATCTCGAGCAGCGGCTCATCGACGGCGACGTCGTCGCCGACGGCCTTCAACCAGCGGGTCACCGTTCCCTCGGTCACGCTCTCGCCCAGTTCGGGCAGCTTGACCTCGGTCGAGTCGCCATCGGCCGCCGGAGCCGGCTGCTCCGCCGGGGCCGACTGCTCGGCCGGCGCAGACGCGGCGGGCGCGGCTTCCTCGGCGGGAGCCGACTCCTCTTCGGCCGGAGCGGCCTGCGGGGCATCGTCGGACGACGTCGCGCCCGAGCCGTCGCCGATCTTGGCGAGGACGGCGCCGACCTCGACGGTCTCGTCTTCTTGGACGAGGATCTCTTCGATCACGCCCGCGACGGGCGAGGGGATCTCGGTGTCGACCTTGTCGGTCGAGATCTCCAGCAGACCCTCGTCCTCCTGGACGGTGTCACCGACCTGCTTGAGCCAGCGGGTGACCGTTCCCTCGGTGACGCTCTCGCCGAGAGCGGGGAGGACGACGGAAGTGCTCATGAATAGTTCTCCTTCGTACCGGATGCGGTATCTAGCTTAGTGACCGGTTTGTGGTCAGAGTGCGTGCAGGGGCTTGCCGGCGAGGGCCAGGAAGGCCTCGCCCAGCGCTTCGCTCTGGGTGGGGTGAGCGTGGACGAACGGTGCGATGTCTTCCGGGTGCGCTTCCCACCCGACTGCGAGTTGCGCCTCGGAGATGAGTTCGCCCACCCGATCGCCCACGAGATGCGCCCCGATGACGGGCCCGTCGACCCGCCGGACGATCTTGACGATTCCCGAGGTGCCGATGATCTCGCTGCGGCCGTTGCCGGCGAGGTTGTACTCGTACGCCTTCACGGCCTCGGATCCATAACGATCCTGGGCCTGAGCCTCGGTGAGCCCGACGGAGGCCACTTCCGGGTGCGAATAGGCGACGCGGGGAACGTGCACGTCGGGCACGAGCACGGGCGTCAAGCCTGCGATCTCCTCGGCGACGAAGATGCCCTGTTGGAACCCGCGGTGCGCGAGCTGCAGGCCGGGCACGATGTCGCCCACGGCCCACACGTGCGCGGACGCCGTGCGCAGACGGTCGTCGGTCTGCACGAAGCCCCGGTCGAGCACGACTCCCGCCTCCTCGTAGCCGAGGCCCGCCGTGACGGGCCCACGCCCGACGGCGACGAGGACGTAGTCGGCCACGAGCTCCGATCCGTCGTCGAGGGTGACGGTCGCGGCATCCGTGGTCTGCGAGAGCGAGGCGAAGCGACGACCGAGCTGGAACGAGATCCCGCGCTTGCGGAACGCCCGCTCCAGCGCCTTGCTCGACGACACGTCCTCGGCGGGCAGCAGGTGCGGCAGCGCCTCGACGATCGTGACCTCGACGCCGAACGAGCGCCACACGCTGGCGAACTCGACGCCGATCACCCCGCCGCCCAGCACCACGACGCGCTCGGGGATGACGTCGAGGTCCAGCGCCTGCTCGCTCGTGAGGACGCGGCCGCCGATCTCGAGGCCCGGCAGACTCCGGCTGTACGAGCCGGTCGCCAAGATGACGTCGGTGCCCCGGTACACGTCGTCGCCGACGCGGACGGCGGGGCCGGTCTCGAGCGTGCCCTCACCGGACACGACGCGGATGCCGCGCGCCGAGATGAGACCCTCGAGTCCCTTGAACTTCTTGGCGACGATGCCCTCGCGGTAGGCACGCACGCGAACGGGGTCGATCCCGCCGAGGGTGACGTCGACGCCGATGTCGGCGGCGCCCCGGGCGGCGTCGGCCACCTCGCCCGCGTGCAGCAGAGCCTTGGTCGGGATGCACCCGCGGTGCAGACACGTGCCGCCGAGTTTGTCCTTCTCGACGAGCACGACGTCTTTTCCGAGCTCGGCGAGGCGGATCGCCGCAGCATATCCGCCACTTCCGCCGCCCAGCACGACGACGTCTGCCGTGTGGTCCGTCATCGTGCCGCCTCCGCGGAGAGCATCTCGACGAGCGAACGGACCGTCGCGCCGGTCACACCCTTGTCGGTGTACCCGAACGGCGCCGACTTGTTCATACCGACTCCGGCGATGTCCAGATGCACCCAGGGGATGCGGGCAGCGTCCGCATCCTCGGAGACCCGACCGATGAAGTGCCGCAGGAAGAGACCGGCGAAAAGCGAGCCGCCCGCCGGGTCGCCGATCTTGGCGTTCTGCAGATCGGCGATGGGGGAGTCGAGGTCGTCGACCATGTGGTCGGGCAGCGGCAACTGCCACGCCGGCTCGGAGGCTCGGCCGGCCGCCGCGAGGTACTCCGCCACGGCGTCGTCGTCGCCCATGACACCGGCGTGGCGATTTCCGAGGGCGACCGTGATGGCACCGGTCAGCGTGGCCACATCGACGATGAGGTCGGGCTTCTCACGGCTGGCCGCGGCCAGACCGTCGGCCAGCACGAGGCGCCCCTCCGCATCCGTGTTCAGGACCTCCACGGTGGTGCCGTCGAGCGTGCGCAGCACGTCTCCGGGACGGATGGCCCGGCCGGACGGCATGTTGTCGGCGATGCACAGCCACGCGCTGACCCTGACCGGCAGGCGCATCTCGGCTGCGGCTTTCAGCACCGCGAGCACGGTGGCGGCGCCGCACATGTCGTACTTCATGCCGACCATGGATGCCGCGGGCTTGAGCGACAATCCGCCTGTGTCGAACGTGATGCCCTTGCCGACCAGCGCGACGTGACGCTCGGCACCCGCGGGGGAGTAGTCCAACCGCACCAGTCGGGGCGGACGGTCGGACCCCTGCCCGACACCCAGGATGCCGCCATACCCGCCCTCGCGGAGGGCCGCCTCGTCGAGCACCTCGACCTCGACGGGGAGTCCCTCGACGGCCTTGACGGCGGCGTCGGCGAAGTCAGCGGGTCCGAGCCACTCGGCGGGGGTCGTCACCAGATCTTTCACCAGCGCCACAGCGCCCGAGACGGCGGCGACGGCGACGGTGTCGGCGTCGGACGGCGCCGCGGACGCGAAGACGCTGACGCGCGCGGCGCGCACCTTCGCGGACTTCTTCTTGTAGTCGGCGAAGCGATACCCGCCGAGGGCCGCGCCCTCGGCCAGCGGACGCCACGGGGCGTCGACGAGGGCCTGGACCGCCACGTGCGAGAACCCGGTGAGCTGACGAACGCCCGTACCCGCGGCATCCCGCAGCGCCGAGTCACTCGGATCGGTGCCCGCACCCACGACCGCCAGCGGCGTGTTCACGCCCGGCACGTGCACGCGCTGGAAGGAGCCGGTCGCGCCCGTGAAACCGACGGCCGACAGTGCGCCGCCGAGGCCGTCCCATCCGTCGGGATCCGGTGCCCCCTCCGAAACAGTCGGGACGATCAGGAGGATCGCGTCGGCGTCGGACTCGAGAACGGGGGCGTCGGTGTACGCCACAGAGGGGAAGGGCATGGTGTCCATCCTAGGTTCGCGCGTGTTCGCTAGCAGCGGGACGCACCGCCGCCGGTCCGGGGGGAGCGCTCGTAAAGTGGACGTATGCCCGTATCCGCACCGCTGTACGACCGCGCTCCCGCGGCACCGCCCGTGCCGTCGGGCTTGCCGCTGGTGATCTCGCTCACCGGGTTCACCGACGCCGGTGGCGCCGTGACGCGGTTGGTCGAGTACTTCCGCAACGACCTCGAGCCCAACCCCGTGGTCGTCTTCGACAACGACCTGCTGCTCGACTACCGCGCTCGCCGGCCGATCATCACTTTCGTCGAGGACCACCTCACCGACTACCGCCCCGCGCGTCTCGAGCTGTCGCTCGCGCACGACTCGACGGGGCAGCCGTTCCTTCTGCTCGCCGGCTACGAGCCCGACTTCCTCTGGGAGGCCTTCGCCGAGTCCGTGCTCGAGTTGGCGGCCGGGCTCCAGGTGTCGTCGGTGACGTGGGTGCACGCGATCCCCATGCCCGTGCCGCACACCCGCCCGATCGGCACGACGGTCAGCGGAACCCGTCCCGACCTCGCCGAAGCCCACTCGGTGTGGCGTCCCCACACGCAGGTCCCGTCGACGGCAGGCCACCTACTGGAGTTCCGCTTCGCCGAGGCCGGAGCCAAGGTGGTCGGCTTCGCCCTGCTCGTTCCCCATTACCTCGGCGACACCGAGTACCCGGCGGCCGCCCTGGCCGCCCTCGACAGCCTCACCGCCGCCACGGGTCTGGAGTTCTCGGGCGAGGTGCTGCGCGAAGAGAATCGTGAATTCCTCACGAAGGTCACCGAACAGGTCGAGGCCAGCGACGAGCTCACGCGCATGCTCGAGAACCTCGAAGAGCGTTACGACGCCTACATGGCGGGCTCGACACAGGCGACGCCGATCATCCACACGGGCGATCTGCCCAGCGCCGACGAGCTGGCCGCCGAGCTGGAGCGCTTCCTCGCGACGCGTTCCGGCGACGACGATCGCCGCGGCAAACTCGGCTGACCCGACGACGGCGGCTCCCCGTCGACGACGCCGAACCTATTCAGAACGCCGAGTCCCTGGCATCCGGGAATGCTCGTCGGCGTGTCCGCGTTGTCTACGCATAGATCCCCGGTCCACGTCAAGTCCTGGTCCGAGGATGTGAGACAATAAAGAACCTGACCCATTGTCAACCGGTCCAGGAGCCCCCGCTCCTCGGATCGGGACTTGACAAGGGTCTTACTAGTGTCCGAGAACGACCGGCGGCCGTGCAACGTACGTTCCCGGTGAAAGGCGAAACGTGGCAGGCACGACAACCAAGACCCGCTCCCGGAGTGCGAAGGACGCCGAGCTCGAGAACTCCGAGGAGACCGTGACGGCGTCGACGACGACGACCGCGAAGAAGGCTCCCGCCAAGAAGGCCCCCGCCAAGGCCAAGGCCGCGCCGGCCAAGGCGAAGACCAAGGCGAAGAAGGACGACGACCTCGACGAAGACGAAGAGGTCGACGAAGAGGCCGAGGTCGCGCTCGAGGCCGACGACAGTGATGACTCGGAAGACTCCGACGACGCCGTCAAGACCGACGCGAAGAAGGCCGACGACGAAGACGACGACGATGCCCCGGCCAAACCCGCCGAGGTTCTGCCCCAGGGCGCGATCGTCATCTCCTCCAGCGATGAAGACGACGTCCCCGTCTACTCGGCGCAGATCACCGGTGCGACGGCCGACCCGGTCAAGGACTACCTGAAGCAGATCGGTAAAGTCCCGCTGCTGAACGCGGCCGAAGAGGTCGAACTCGCGATGCGCATCGAGGCGGGCCTGTTCGCCGAAGAGAAGCTGTCGAACATGTCGGCGGCCGAGAAGACGAACCAGCTCGGTCTCGACCTTCAGTGGGTCGCTCGTGACGGTCAGCGCGCCAAGAGCCACCTGCTGGGTGCCAACCTTCGCCTGGTCGTTTCGCTCGCGAAGCGCTACACCGGTCGCGGCATGCAGTTCCTCGACCTCATCCAGGAGGGCAACCTGGGCCTGATCCGTGCAGTCGAGAAGTTCGACTACACCAAGGGCTTCAAGTTCTCGACCTACGCCACCTGGTGGATCCGCCAGGCGATCACGCGCGCGATGGCCGACCAGGCCCGCACCATCCGCATCCCGGTGCACATGGTCGAAGTCATCAACAAGCTCGCGCGCGTTCAGCGTCAGATGCTGCAAGACCTCGGTCGCGAACCCACGCCCGAAGAGCTCAGCCGCGAACTCGACATGACCCCTGAGAAGGTCATCGAGGTGCAGAAGTACGGCCGCGAGCCGATCTCGTTGCACACGCCCCTCGGCGAAGACGGCGACAGCGAGTTCGGTGACCTCATCGAGGACACCGAGGCCGTCGTCCCCGCCGACGCGGTGGGGTTCACGATGTTGCAGCGTCAGCTCGAGTCGCTCCTCGATTCGCTCAGCGAGCGTGAGGCGGGCGTGATCCGCATGCGCTTCGGCCTCGGCGACGGTCAGCCCAAGACCCTCGACCAGATCGGCGACACGTTCGGCGTTACGCGCGAGCGCATCCGCCAGATCGAGTCGAAGACCATGGCGAAGTTGCGTCACCCCAGCCGTTCGCAGTCGCTCCGGGACTACCTCGAATGAGCGGCGAGGCCAACGCCGGCAAGGCGCTCACCCGCACCGTCGAGGGCACCTCGTACGCCCGCATCCCGATCCGAACCCGGGTCGTCATGCCGGGCGACGACCTCGACGACTTCATTCTCGAGTACGCGAAAGATGCCGTGCAGCCGGGCGACCTGCTGTTCGTCACCGAGAAGATCGTCGCGATCACGCAGGGCCGCTCGTACAAGCTCGACAGCATCCAGCCCAGAAAGCTCGCGCTGTTCCTGTCAAAGTACGTCACCCGCACGCCCTACGGCATCGGACTCGGCATGCCCGAGACGATGGAGATGGCGTTGCGAGAATGCGGGACGCCCCGCATCCTGTTCGCTGCGGCCGTCTCGGCCGTAACGAAGGCGTTCGGGCGAAAGGGCGACTTCTACCGCATCGCCGGCGATAAGGCCCGCGCGATCGACGGCCCCACCTCGGGCACGATCCCGCCGTACAACCAGGCCGTGGTGCTGGGGCCCGACCGCCCGCGCGAGGTCGCTGCGCGCCTGAAGTCGCTGCTCGGCGGCGACCTGCAGGTGGCGGTCGTCGACATCAACGACCTGGGCGGCAACATCCTCGGTTCGACGATGGACAAAGCGGGAGAGAAGCGCCTCGTCGCCATCCTGAAAGACAATCCGCTCGGTCAGGGACACGAGTCCACGCCGCTGGGCATCGTCCGCCACGGCTGACGCGACCCTGCGAAGGCCCGCTCCGTTCACGGGGCGGGCCTTCGCCGTATCCGGATGCCATGACTCGGAGCCGGCCCCTGCGACACGCTCGGGGTCCTCGACGCGGGGGCCGTCGACGCCGGACGTCGCAGCCCGTCGAAGCCACCGTGATATGGCGAAGGCCCGCCCCCTCGCGGGAGCGGGCCTTCGCGGCATCCGGTGTCAGAAACCGATGGCGGCCTGGTAGCGAGGCTTGTGCCCGGTGCGGATACCGGTGACGCTCGGCTTGTTCTCGTAGACACCGGCGCCCCAGTTGCCCTCGACGAGCACGGGGCCGTCGGGGCCGACGACGATGTCCCAGCCGACGTACTGCACCTGCGGCACGACGCGCGCGACCTGATCGACGAACGCCTTGACCTCTTCGATCAGCGGAAGCTGGAAGTCGGCGATGCGGACACCCGAATCGGGGTGCAGCTCGTGCACGTGCCCATGGGAGTCGTACCCGGCCCCGAGCGCGCGACCGTCGTCATCGAGCATCGTGTAGAAGCCGCCGAACGTCATCTGGTCACTGACGGCGCCGCGGCCGAACTTCTGGGCCATCGCGAGGATGTGCGTCGTCTCTCCGTCGAAGAACGCGGTGACGCGCGTGGTGTTCACGGTGCCGGGGCAGACCGCGGCAAGGTCGTCGTGCTGGCGGATGACCTCCTCGACGAGGATCTCGCCGCGTTCGAGCAGACCGCGGTGGAAGGCGTCCCAGTCGGCGACCTCGGCCGCGTGGTATCGGTGCACACCGGTTCCCGCCTGGCCGACGGGCTCCTTCGTGACGACGGTGCCCAGACGCTCGGCGAAGGCGCGCAGCTCGTCGGCGTTGTGGGCATCGACCACCATCCACTCGCGGCGGAGGAACTCGCTGAAACGCCGGTCGAAGGCGACCTTGTCCTGGAAGATGCCGCGGAAGTCGGGGTGGTCGTACTTCTGCGAAATCTGGTTCGACACCGGGTGCGTCATGTACGTGGCGCGCTCGGCCGGGGTGAGGATCGCGAAGTCGTAGTCGATGTAGTCCTGGAACCCGACGTTCTTCACGCCCGCCTGGAAGAGCATGTCGCCGACGACGAGCGGCAGCGATTTGCCGTGCTGCGCCGAGGCCTCTTTGGCCCGTTCGATCACCGAGCCCACGTCGATGCGGCGGGCACGTCCGGCGAGGTAGCGCAGACGGGTGACGGGGGAGAAGCCGTGGGTAGGCATGCACGCTCCGGGGTCGGGGACGACGGACCCCGTTAGTCTAGATGTGTGACCTCCACGCTCCCTGCCCGCGCGCCCGGGGCCGGGACAGTGGCGCCGGTGGCCCTCGTTTCGGACGCCGCGCTGCGCCGCAACGCCGGGAGGGCCGTGGGTGGTCGCGACGACGTGCTGACAGCGGACGGGTGGGGCCACGGCGCCGAATGGGTGGCATCCGTGCTCGCCGATCTCGGAATGGATGCCGCGGCCCTCGACGCCGCGGTCCTGTACGGCCTCCCGGGTTCCTGCACCACGCCCGTCCTGTCGCTGCGCGGGCGCGCCCTGGGCACCAAGCCGCTGCTGCGGGGCGAGGGCGTCTCGTACGGCTACACCCACCGCGCGCCCGCCGACACGAACGTGGCGCTCGTCACGGGCGGATACGCGCAGGGCGTCGTGCGCTCCCTCGGCAACGTGGCCACCGTGGCCATCGAGGGGTGTCGCCACCCGATCGTCGGTCGCGTGGCGATGGACGTCTGCGTCGTCGACGTCGGCGGCACCCCGATCCCGCGCGGCACCGAAGTCGTCTTCTTCGGCGATCCGGCCGCCGGTCACCCCTCCCTCGCGGAGTGGATGGATGCCACGGGCTGGAGCGCAGCCGAGATCGTCGCCGCCGTGGGCGCGCGGTCCGACCGCCGGGTGACCGCATGAGCGCGGTCTACCGCGTCGATCTCGACGCCTTCGCACGCAACCTCCGCCGCGTGCGCGCGGCCGTGGCGCCCGCCGCGCACATGCTGGTCGTCAAGGACGACGCGTACGCCCACGGGCTCGATGCGCTCGTGCGCCGGGCGTGGGATGAGGGCGTCCGCTGGTTCGGCGCCTTCGACGTCGCCACCGGAGGCGCGGTGCGCGCGGCGGTCGGCCCCGAAGCCCGCATCTTCGTCTGGCTCATCGGTGGGTTCGACGACCTCGCGGCCGGGGTGGCCGCCGACCTCGACCTCGGCATCGGCGACGAAGCGCTGCTCGACGACCTCGCCACTCTCACCGGGCGCCCGGCCCGCGTGCACCTCAAGATCGACACCGGCCTCCACCGCAACGGCATCCGTCCCGAGCAGTGGGACAGCGCCCTCGCACGGACCTCCGTTCTCGTCGCCGACGGTCGAGCGGTTTTCGAGGGGATCTGGTCGCACATCTCCGAAGCCTCGGATGCCGACGACGACGACGCCCGAGCGCTGTTCCTCGCCGCGCGCGACGCGGCGCGCGCCGCGGGCCTTCACCCCCGCTTCTCCCACTTGGCCGCCAGCGCCGCCGGCTTCGCCCGCGGGGAGTTCCGCGAAGACCTCGTGCGGGTCGGGGCGTTCTCGTACGGCATCCGGCCCGCCGGAGGCCCCGGCGAAACCGAGCTGGGCATCGAACCCGTCGCCGCCCTGGTCGCAACCGTGACCGCCATCGACCCGGCGGGCGTGCACCTGGACGTGGGCAGTCTGCACGGCCTGCCGAGCACCCTCTCCGGGCACTTCGACGTCGCCACCCCTGCGGGCCCCCGCCGCGTCGAGGACATCGGTGCGACCGAGACCGTCGTCGCGCCGTGGGACGATGCCCGAACGGGCGACGAGATCGTCGTCTTCGGTCGAGGGGCGCTGTACAGTGCGACCGATCTCGCGGAGATCATCGACACCATCGGCGAGGAGATCGCGTTGCGCGTGTCGCCCTCGCTCCCTCGCGTCTACACGGCGTGAACGTCAGGACACAGAAAAGGCCCCGGCCCGCTTCGGAGGAAGCGGTCGGGGCCGGATCTGGTGTGAGGGCTCAGTCGGCGGACGAGAGGCGCGCGGTCTCGTCGTGCCACGACGTGGCGATGCTGCGCAGCTTCTCTTCGTACTTGCGTCCGTGGTGCGCGCAGAACAGCAATTCGCTGCCGTTGACCTCGGCGGCGATGTAAGCCTGCGCGCCGCAGGAGTCGCAGCGATCCGCCGCCGTCAGACGGTGGTCGAGAACAATCGCGTCGGGTGCGGTCGTGGTGGTCATCTCGGGTGCCCTCCTCATGTGGTCGTGGGCGAGTCTCCATATACAACCACGCGGATGTTTCCCCTATGCCGCGCCTTGATCACATTTCGCTGTGCGCGTACGGCGACCCCACCTCGCTGTGTGTCTGCCAGACGATGTCGGCGGCCCCGATTACGCTGGGAGATCGTGACGTCCGAGTACTCCGCCCACCACCTGCAGGTCCTCGAGGGCCTCGAAGCCGTGCGCAAGCGCCCCGGAATGTACATCGGCTCCACCGACTCCCGCGGTCTCATGCACTGCCTCTGGGAGATCATCGACAACTCCGTCGATGAAGCCCTCGCCGGCCACGGCACCCGCATCGACATCGTGCTGCACGCCGACGGCAGCGTCGAGGTGCGCGACCGCGCGCGCGGCATCCCCGTCGACGTCGAACCGCGCACCGGTCTGACCGGTGTCGAGGTGGTCTTCACCAAGCTCCATGCCGGGGGAAAGTTCGGTGGCGGCTCGTACGCGGCATCCGGTGGTCTGCACGGTGTCGGCGCGTCGGTCGTGAACGCCCTGTCGGAGCGCCTCGACGTCGAGGTCGACCGCGGCGGCAAGACCTACGCGATGTCGTTCCATCGCGGTGAGCCCGGGCTCTTCGCCGGGGACGGCCCCGACGCACCCTTCACGCCGTTCGAGCGCAGCAGCGAGCTGCGGGTCGTGGGCAAGGCGCCGCGCGGTGTCACGGGCACGCGCATCCGGTACTGGGCCGACCGGCAGATCTTCACGAAGGACGCAGCCTTCGGCCACGACGAACTCGTGCAGCGCGTTCGCCAGACGGCGTTCCTCGTGCCCGGGCTCGAGCTCCTGGTGCTCGACGAGCGCGCGGAGGAACGCGTCGAGACGAGCTACCGCTTCGACGGGGGTATCTCGGAGTTCGCGGAGTTCCTCGCCCCCGACGCCGCGGTCACCGACACGTGGCGTCTGACCGGCACCGGAACCTTCTCCGAGACCGTACCGGTGCTGCAGCCCGGCGGGTCCATGATTCCCACCGAGGTTCAGCGCGAGTGCGAGGTCGACATCGCCGTGCGCTGGGGGACCGGCTACGACACCACCTCACGCTCCTTCGTCAACATCATCGCCACGCCCAAGGGCGGGACCCACCAGCAGGGCTTCGAGCTGGGTCTGATGAAGGTGCTGCGCGCGCAGGTGGAGCAGAACGCCCGCAAGCTCAAGGTGGGAAGCGACAAGGTCGAGAAAGACGACCTGCTCGCCGGTCTCACCGCGGTGTTGACCGTACGCCTGCCCGAGCCGCAGTTCGAGGGGCAGACCAAAGAGGTGCTGGGCACCCCCGCGGTACGCCAGATCGTGGCCTCCGTCGTCCAGAAAGAACTGGCGGAGCGATTCGCCTCACCCAAGCGCGACGACAAGGCGCAGACCGCGCAGTTGCTCGAGAAGATCGTGTCCGAGATGAAGGCGCGCATCTCGGCCCGCACGCACAAAGAGACGCAGCGTCGTAAGAACGCGCTCGAGTCGTCGTCGCTGCCGTCGAAGCTCGTCGACTGCCGCTCGAACGACGTCGACAACTCCGAACTGTTCATCGTCGAGGGCAACTCCGCCCTCGGCACCGCACGCGATGCACGCAACAGCGAGTACCAGGCGCTGCTGCCCATCCGCGGCAAGATCCTCAACACGCAGAAAGCGTCGATCAGCGACATGCTGTCGAATGCGGAGTGCGCCTCGATCATCCAGGTCATCGGGGCCGGGTCGGGTCGCTCCTTCGACCTCAGTGCCGCCCGCTACGGCAAGATCATCCTCATGAGCGACGCCGACGTCGACGGTGCGCACATCCGCACCCTGCTGCTGACGTTGTTCTTCCGCTACATGCGCCCTCTGGTGGAGGCCGGGCGGGTCTTCGCGGCCGTACCGCCGCTGCACCGCGTCATCGTGATCAACCCGGGCTCCAAGCCCAATGAGACGATCTACACGTATAGCGAGCAGGAGCTGCACACACTGCTCGCGCGCCTCAAGAAGTCGAACAAGCGCTGGCAAGAGCCCATTCAGCGCTACAAGGGCCTCGGCGAGATGGATGCCGACCAGCTCGCGACCACCACCATGGACCGCGCCGGCCGTACGCTCCGTCGCGTCCGCGTGAAGGACATGGAGGGCGCAGCCCAGGTGTTCGACCTGTTGATGGGCAGCGAGGTCGCGCCGCGCCGCGAGTTCATCGTGCATTCCAGCGACCGATTGGCCCGCGAGAGCATCGACGTCTGATCCGGGCGGCGCAGTCTCGCCCCGACGCGCCGCCGCGCGGCGCCCACCGCCGCGCGGCACCCGCCACCGACGCGTAGACCTGAGCGTCGACCGCACCGCCCGCCACAGGGCGCGCCCGCATCGGGCAAGCTGGTGCAGCCGAGCGGCCCGGCTCAGCGAACGGCGGTGCCGATCGCGCCCACCGCGGCGTCGAGGGGCTGGCCCGAGGCATCGCGCTTCGCGCCCGGCTCGGGCAACGCCCGCACCGAACCATCCGTGCCCACCGCGCGCGGTTCGATACCGACCCAGGCGAGCACCAGGGCATCTTCGCCGCGCAGAAGCCGCTGTGCACGAACGCCGCCGGTGGCGCGCCCCTTCGCGGGGAACTCCGTGAAGGCCGAGACCTTCGCGCTGCCGGCGTCGGCTCCGGCAAGCGCGGCCGACGAGCCGGCCACGGTGACCACGACGGCGTCGAACGCCGACGCACCCACGACGGCGAAGGCGATGGCGCGCGCCCCGTCAGAGAGGCGGATGCCGGCCATCCCTCCCGCCGAGCGCCCCTGCGGACGCACAGACGACGCATCGAAGCGCAGCAGCTGCGCATCGTCGGCGACGAACACCAGCTCTGCGTTGTCACCTGCGGGGGCCGCTCCGACGACACGGTCTCCGTCGCGCAACGCGATGATCTCGATCTCGTCCTTCGTCCCCAGCTCGCTCGCAGCGACCCGCTTGACCACACCCTGCTCGGTACCGAGGGCGATGGTGGGTCCGTCGGTCAGGGGAACGAGGCCGATGACCGTCTCGCCCTTGCCGAGCGCCAGATACTGCTCGACCTTCATGCCCGCGGCAACCTGCACCGAATTGGCCGGCACCGAGGGCAGGTCGACGGGGGAGAAGCGCACGAGGCGCCCCGCCGAGGTGACCGCACCGATGTCACCGCGCGTGGTGGTGTCGACGGAGGAGCGGATCGCATCGTGCTTCGACCGGCGGGTGGGCGCGACCACGCCACCGCCCGGCGCGTCGGCGACGAGCTCGGCCCGCACCATGCGCCCGGTGGCCGACAGGTAGACGCGGCAGGGCGCGTCGGCGATCTGCAGATCCGCGGCGGCGGCGGCCTTGGCCGACCGGGGTTGAACGGGTCCGCCGTTGAGCAGCAGGGTCCGTCGCGGCGTGCCGTACGCCTCGGCCGCGGCATCCAGTTCTCGGGCCACCTGCTGGCGCAGCAGCGTCTCGCTGCCGAGCAGCTCGACGAGCTGCGCGATCTCGGCGTTCAACTGGTCGCGCTCGGCCTCGAGCTCGATGCGCGAGAACTTCGTCAGACGTCGCAGACGCAATTCGAGGATGTACTCCGCCTGCGGATGCGAGAGGTCGAACACCTCCTGCAGCTTGGCGCGGGCCTGCTCGCCGTCATCGGACGAGCGGATGACCTGGATGACCTCATCGATGTCGAGGATCGCGATGAGCAGGCCCTCGACGAGGTGCAGCCGCTCGCGCCGGCGCGCCAGGCGGTACTCGCTGCGCCGGGTGACGACGCGGACGCGGTGGTCGAGGTACACGCGCAGCAGGTCGCGCAACCCCAGGGTCTGCGGCTGCCCGTCGACCAGGGCGACGTTGTTGATACCGAAGGAGTCTTCGAGCGGCGTCAGCCGGTAAAGGTGCTCGAGGACGGCCTTGGGGTCGAACCCGGTTTTGATGCCGATGACCAGCCGCAGACCGTGATGGCGATCGGAGAGATCAGTGACGTCGGCGATCCCCGCCAGCTTCTTCGCCTGCACCGCGTCTTTGATCTTCTCGATCACCCGCTCCGCACCCACGAGGTAGGGCAGCTCCGTGATGACGATGCCGGTACGACGCGGGCCGAGCGATTCGATCGATGCCTTCGCCCGCGTACGAAAGGTGCCGCGGCCGTTCGTGTACGCGTCCTTGATGCCGTCGAGACCGACGATGATGCCGCCCGTGGGCAGGTCAGGGCCGGGGACGAACTCCATGAGCTCCTCCACCGTGGCATCGGGGTGCTGGAGCAGGTGCGTCGCCGCCGAAACGACCTCGACGAGGTTGTGCGGAGCCATGTTGGTGGCCATGCCGACCGCGATGCCCGTCGCCCCGTTCACGAGGAGGTTGGGGAAGGCCGCCGGCAAGACCTCGGGCTGTTGGAACTGGCCGTCGTAGTTCGGAATGAAGTCGACGACGTCTTCGTCGAGGTTCTCGGTGAGGGCGAGGGCCGGGGGAGCGAGACGTGCCTCGGTGTACCGCGACGCCGCCGGGCCGTCGTCGAGTGAGCCGAAGTTGCCGTGACCGTCGACCAGCGGCACGCGGAGCGTGAAGTGCTGCGCGAGGCGCACGAGGGCGTCGTAGATCGGCGCGTCGCCGTGGGGGTGCAGCTTTCCCATGACCTCGCCGACGACGCGGGCGCTCTTGACGTGCCCGCGGTCGGGCCGCAGCCCCATCTCGGCCATCTGGTAGAGGATGCGGCGCTGCACCGGCTTGAGACCGTCTCGGGCGTCGGGGAGGGCGCGCGAGTAGATGACCGAGTAGGCGTACTCGAGGAAGGACCCCTGCATCTCGGTCGAGACATCGACGTCTTCGATGCGCTCGACGACGGGCGACGTCGCGGCGGAAGAGGAACGGGAATCGGGCATAGGAGGGCCTCGGGTCGGGCGGGCGTCCGGAACGGACGGGAATCGGGAGCCGTGTGGAAGACTTGCCCCGATGTCACTCAGCTTACCGGCGGACCCGCCGCGCTCTCGGAGCCTCACCGGTGTCCTGACGCAGTCCGTCGCGGCGCTGGACGGGTCGTCCGAATGGTTCGCCCCCGCGCGCAGCGTGATCGTCTTCCTCGTCGACGGTCTCGGCGCGCACAACCTCGCCGCGCGTCGCGGTCATGCGCGGTTCCTGGCCGCCGCCGGTGGTCGTCGCGACGTCGCGCGGACGGTCTTCCCCTCGACCACGGCCGCCGCACTCACCAGTCTGCTGACGGGGGTCGACCCCGGCGTGCATGGCATCGTCGGCTATCGCACACGGATCCCGGGCACGTTGATCGCCTCCAACCAGCTGCACGGATGGGAGACCGACGGGCTGGATCCGCACTCCTGGCAGCGCCGAGAGCCGATCTTCGCCGCGCTCCCCGGCCGGGCGTTCGTCGTGTCCAAGCCGATGTACACCGGGACCGGCTTCACCGAGGCGACGCTGCGGGGGGCGGCTTTCTTCCCCTCCGACGACCTCGACGAGCGAGTAACGATTGCGGCCGACCTGGCCGCTCGGCATCCGGGCTCCCTCACCTACTTGTATGCCCCCGAGCTCGACACCGCCGGGCACCGCGACGGCTGGGAGTCCGACCGCTGGACCGACGCCCTCGAACGCATCGACAGCGGCGCCCGCCGACTCGCCGAGGCCATCGATCCGCGCACCGGCGTGGTCGTCACCGCCGATCACGGCATGGTCGACGTGCCGGCGCACAAGCACGTTCTGCTGCGCGAAGGCGATCCTTTGCTCGACGGCGTCGCCCTCGTCGGCGGAGAGCCGCGCATGCTCCACCTCTACGCCGAGGACGGACGCGCGGATGCCGTCGCCGCGGCGTGGAAAGAGGGCGAGGCCGGTCGCGCCTGGGTCATGACGCGTGACGAGGCGATCTCCGCCGGTCTCTTCGGCGCGGTCGACGACGAAGTACGTCCCCGTATCGGCGATGTGCTGGTCGCCGCCCGCGGGCGGTTCGCTTACTACGACGATCGCGAGCCCGACAAGCGCCCGCAGCGGATGGTGGGTCAGCACGGCTCGCTCACGGACGAGGAGCGCGCGGTCCCGCTCCTGCGCCTCGGCGCGTTCGCCTGAGACCCGTGGATGCCGGACATCCCGGCATCCGTCGGATGCGCGCGATCAGCTCTCGTCGGATCGCGCGCCGAAGACGATCTCGTCCCACGAGGGCATCGACGGACGGCCCTTCGCGCGGCGGGCCGAATCGGCCTGCGGGCGTTCCGGCTCGGGCGACGGTGCAGCGGGCTCGTCGACGAATCCCGGATCGACGGCGTCGAACAGCGCCACGGGCGGACCCGACGGACGCGGCTCCGGCTCGACCTCGGTGATACCGGGCAGCGGCTCGCGCTGTCCGCGGCGTCGGCGAAGTGCCTCGAGGAGGTCGGCGGTCTCGGCCGAGGTGACGGGGACGTCGGGTGCGCGCTTGATCGCGGCCGCCTGGACGGCCGGGGCGACCGGTCCCGTGGCCTCCACGCCCGGTTCGTCCTCGATGTCGAGGCGGCGGGGACCGAAGGACCCGCTGTCGAAGCGCGAGTCGTCTTTCTGAACCGTGTCCAAGGCGCGCAGTCGCGGGATGAGACCCTCGGGCAGCGATCCCTGGCGCGAGAGCTGGATCGCGTCGGCGTTCTGGGGCGACAGCGTGCTCCGACGCGGATCGAATCCCCATCGAGCATCGTGGTCGACGCCGTTGGCGGTGAACTCGAGCTTCACCATCCAGCTCGCGCCCTCTTTCCAACTGTTCCACCGCTCGGCCGAGGCGGCCGCCTCGGAGAGCTTGGCGCGCACGGCCGCGCCGAAGGTGATCGGGGTGTCGTGCTCGATGGTGCCGCCGAGCAGCACGGGCACCGCGAGGGCTTGGCTGACGACGTGCTCGCGCTCGGCGAGTACCGGACCCTCGAAGCGCTCGATGTCTTCGATACGTGCGTTCAACAGAGTCGCGACCTCGCGCGCCGACATGCCGGCCCGGATGTGCGCCTGGATCTCGCGGGGGCTGGGACGCGGGGCGCGGTCGTCGTCTTCACGATCCCGGCGCGCGCGGCGCGCTTCCACGCGCAGCACCTCGTCGAGTGCGAGGGCGAAGCGTTCGCCGGCCTGGGTCGCCACGACGAGGACGTCATCCTCGGTTCCGATGACTTTGAGCTGTTCCATGCGAAACACCCCTCCGATCTGCGGTCAGCGCCCATGCTGACATGCCCACCCCGTGCTTTCGGGAATATCGCGGGCGCGCCGCGAGTTTCACGCCTCGCCCGGCACGCATACCCCTTCGGGAGCATTTGCTTATCGAAGGCTGGTCATGCAAACTATGGCCGCCCGATCGGGCACCCGATGGGGCACAGCACCACGAAATCCGGAAGTAGAGACCTGCACGCATGGCAACCGATTACGACGCACCGCGCAAGACCGAGGACGACAGCGAGTCGATCGAGGCCCTCAAGGAGCGCGTGCCCGACAAAGCGTCGGGGTCGATCGACAACGAGGATGCCGACAACCCTTCGGGCTTCGAACTGCCCGGCGCCGACCTCTCCGACATCGAGCTCGATGTCGTCGTCCTTCCCCCGCAGGAGGACGAGTTCACCTGCATGAGCTGCTTCCTGGTGAAGCACCGCTCCCAGATCGCTGACGAGAGCGGCCCCGGCTTCATCTGCCTGGAGTGCGCAGCCTGACCTGAGCGCGCTGGATCGCCGCCACCAGGCGATCCGGCGTGCGGGTCGAGATGACCCACATCGGGGTCGGGTCGTCGGGATCGTTCACCGGCACCGTCACGATGCCGTCGATCCCGCCCCGGATGACATGCCACGCCCGGCGATCGAGCCCGCTGCCGCGCGCGGTACGGGCCTCATCGGCCACGACTCCCGCGGGCTCACCCAGCAGATCCACGGCGATGTGCGCGCGCCCGGCGCGCAATTCGCCGTCGCGCACCTCCACGATCGGCGAGAGGGCGAGCAGCGCCACCACGATGGCCACCGACACGACCAGCCCGATGAACAGGGCGAGGGTCGTGTCAAGCGGTGAGAAGACCACGGCGGCCATGGGCCCGCACACGGCGGCGGCGACGAGCGCCCACAGGGACGGACTCAGACGCTCGCGATACTCGGCTGCGGTGCGGATGCCGCACCCCCTCTTCTGCATTACCCTCGTGGGGTGACCGAAACGGTGGATGTCCTCATTGTCGCATCCGAGCCCCCGGTCTTCGCCCACCCGGGCGACGCCGGTGCCGACCTGACCGCCGCGGAGGCGGTTCGCCTCGAACCCGGTCGCCGCGCGCTCGTGTCGACGGGCGTGCGGATCGCCCTGCCGGAGGGGCACGCGGCCTTCGTGGTACCCCGCAGCGGCCTCGCCGCCAAGCACGGCATCACCATCGTCAACTCGCCCGGCACGATCGACGCCGGCTATCGCGGCGAGATCAAGGTGGCGCTGTTGAACACCGACCTCGACGAGGCGTATGACATCGCGGTCGGCGACCGCATCGCCCAGCTCATCGTGTTGCCCGTCCCGCCCGTGCGCTTCGTCTCCGTCGACGACCTACCCGACAGCGCGCGCGGCGACGGCGGCTTCGGATCGAGCGGATACCAGAGCCTTCAAGGGAGCACCCGATGACCGACGACGAGACGCAGACCACCCCCGAGGCGGAGCAGCCCGTGACCGACCTCGCCCCGCCCGCCAAGAGCGCGCCGATCGACCGCGAGAGCGCCGGTCCCTTCGACGAGGCCGAGGCCAACCCGGTGCGCCCCTACATCGATCTCGGCGGCATCAAGATCCTGCCCCGCGAGGGCCTCAACCTCCGCCTCGAGGTCGAGGAGCAGACCAAGCGCATCGTCGCCGTCGGCCTCGATTACGCCGACTCGACCCTGCAGGTGCAGCCCTTCGCCGCCCCGCGCACGAGCGGTCTGTGGCAAGAGACGCGCGAGCAGATCCGTCAGCAGGTCAAGCAGCAGGGTGGCCGCGTCGAGGAGCGCGAGGGCCCCCTCGGCCCGGAGCTGCTCGCCGAGGTGCCCGTCATGGCGGGTGCAGACGTCGCCTCGCAGCGTCTTGCTCGTTTCGTCGGCGTCGACGGCCCGCGCTGGTTCCTGCGCGGAGTCGTCGGGGGAGCCGCGACCAGCGACATCGAGGCCGCGGCCGCCGTCGAAGACCTCTTCCGATCGATCGTCGTCGTGCGCGGCACCTCGCCCATGCCACCGCGCGATCTGATCCCGCTCCGGATGCCGGGCACCGCCGGCACCGCATGAGCGACGACCCGACCCGGTCAGCGCCCGACGGCGACCGCGTTCCGCTCGAGCCGCCCACCGCAGCCGAGAGCGTGGGGGCCGCGCTCGGGAGTGCCGCCCGACGCGCGGGACTCGACCCTGCGCAGCACGGCTCGACCGGCGCCGCCGTCTGGTCGGCGATGGGCGGGGTGCGCGGCATCCTCGAGTCGGTGTTGCCCTCGCTCGCGTTCGTCGTGCTGTTCACGCTCACGATCGATCCCGAGACGCGGCAGGGAAACCTCTGGTTGAGCTTGGGCGTCTCCGTGGGCCTCGCCGTCGTGTTCACGCTCGCGCGGCTGATCGCCAAGTCGCCACCGAGCGCGGCGATCGGCGGCCTGCTCGCGACGGCCGGGGCCGCGGTGCTCTCCCTGGTGACGGGTCGCGGGCAGGACAATTTCGTCTTCGGCTTCTTCACCAACGGCGCCTACGGCACCGCATTCCTGGTGTCGGCGCTGGTCGGCTGGCCGCTCATCGGTCTGGCCGCCGGCTACCTGCTGGGGGAGGGCACGCGCTGGCGCAGCGATCCCCGCAAGCGCCGGGCCTACACCTGGCTCTCGCTCGCGTGGGCGGCGCTGTTCGCGGCGCGCCTGATCGTGCAGCTGCCGCTGTACTTCGCGGGCGACGTGACGGCGCTCGGCACGTTGAAGATCGTGATGGGGCTGCCGTTGTTCGCCCCGATGCTCGCGGTGACGTGGCTCGTGGTGCGTTCTCTCTCACCTCGGCGAGAGTCCTGATATTATCTTGACATCAAGATAAATCCGTCGCTCCCCGCGGTTAGGTCGACCTTCCTGGAATCGGCCTCGCAGCGCGGGGAAGATGGGAAGGAGCGGGCCCACGCCTGCGCATTCGCCGACGAAGGAGACGATCGTGTCCACGGTTGACAGCTTCGGTGCAAAGAGCACCCTGACAGTCGGCAGCACCGACTACGAGATCTTCCGGATCGACACGGTCGCCGGTCACGAGAAGCTCCCCTTCAGCCTCAAGGTCCTGCTCGAGAACCTGCTGCGCACCGAAGACGGTGCCAACGTCACCAAGGAGCAGATCGAGGCGCTCGGTTCGTGGGTGCCCACGGCCGACCCCGACACCGAGATCCAGTTCACCCCGGCGCGCGTGGTGATGCAGGACTTCACCGGCGTCCCCTGCATCGTCGACCTCGCCACCATGCGCGAGGCTGTGACGGCCCTCGGCGGCGACCCCAACAAGATCAACCCGCTCTCGCCCGCCGAGATGGTCATCGATCACTCGGTGATCGCCGATCTGTTCGGCAGCGAGAACGCCCTCGAGCGCAACGTCGAGATCGAGTACGAGCGCAACGGCGAGCGGTACCAGTTCCTGCGCTGGGGCCAGACCGCCTTCGACGACTTCAAGGTCGTCCCCCCGGGCACCGGCATCGTGCACCAGGTCAACATCGAGCACCTGGCGAAGGTCATCTACGACCGCACGGTCGACGGCGTCCTCCGCGCCTACCCCGACACCTGCGTCGGCACCGATTCGCACACCACGATGGTCAACGGTCTGGGCGTTCTCGGGTGGGGCGTCGGCGGCATCGAGGCCGAGGCCGCCATGCTCGGCCAGCCCGTGTCGATGCTCATCCCGCGCGTCGTCGGTTTCAAGCTCTCGGGTGAGATCCCCGCGGGCGTCACGGCGACCGACGTCGTGCTCACCATCACCGACATGCTGCGCAAGCACGGCGTCGTCGGCAAGTTCGTCGAGTTCTACGGCGAGGGCGTCGCCTCGGTGCCGCTGGCCAACCGTGCCACGATCGGCAACATGAGCCCCGAGTTCGGTTCGACAGCCGCGATGTTCCCCATCGACGACGTCACCCTCGAGTACCTGCGCCTCACCGGCCGCGACGAGCAGACCGTCGACCTGGTCGAGGCGTATGCGAAAGAGCAGAAGCTGTGGCACGACCCGTCGCGCGAACTGTCGTTCAGCGAGTTCATCGAGCTCGACCTCTCGACGGTCGTCCCCTCGATCGCGGGCCCGAAGCGCCCGCAGGACCGCATCCTGCTGTCCGAGGCGAAGTCGCAGTTCGAGAAGGACATCCTGAACTACGCCGACGCCTCGGTCTCGGACTCGATCGTCGACCTCGAGGTCGACGGCACCTTCCCCGCCTCCGACCCCGGTTCGGTCCCCGGCGAAGAAGAGGAAGACGTCACTGACAGCGAGGTGCTCATCTCGTCGGGGCACCCGGTCAACGCCTCCAACCCGGTGCGCGTGACGACGCCCGATGGCCAGTCCTACCTGCTCGACAACGGCGCCGTCACCCTGGCCGCCATCACGTCGTGCACCAACACCTCGAACCCCTCGGTCATGATCGCGGCGGGCCTGCTCGCCAAGAACGCCGTCGACAAGGGCCTGAAGCGCAAGCCCTGGGTCAAGACGACGCTCGGACCGGGCTCTAAGGTCGTCACCGACTACTACGAGAAGTCGGGCCTCGACAAGTCGCTCGAGGGCCTCGGCTTCTACACCGTCGGCTACGGCTGCACGATCTGCATCGGCAACTCGGGTCCGCTCATCGAAGAGGTCTCCGCGGCCGTCAACGAGAACGACCTGGCCGTCACCGCGGTGCTCTCGGGCAACCGAAACTTCGAGGGTCGCATCAGCCCCGATGTGAAGATGAACTACCTGGCATCCCCGCCGCTGGTGGTCGCCTACGCCCTGGCCGGTTCGATGAACTTCGACTTCGAGACCGACGCGCTCGGCACCGACCAGAACGGCGAAGACGTCTTCCTGAAGGACATCTGGCCCGCACCCGACCAGGTGCAGACCATCATCGACGCGTCGATCTCGCGCGAGCAGTTCATTCAGCAGTACGCCACCGTCTTCGAGGGCGACGAGCGCTGGAAGAACCTGCCCACCCCGACCGGCCCGATCTTCGAGTGGGATGCCGACTCCACGTACGTGCGCAAGGCCCCCTACTTCGACGGCATGACCATGCAGCCCGACCCGGTGCGCGACATCACCGGTGCGCGCGTCATGGCGACGCTGGGCGATTCGGTGACCACCGACCACATCAGCCCGGCCGGCAACATCAAGGCGGGCACCCCCGCCGCGCAGTACCTGACCGAGCACGGGGTCGCGCAGAAGGACTTCAACTCCTACGGCTCACGCCGTGGCAACCACGAGGTCATGATCCGCGGCACCTTCGCCAACATCCGCCTGAAGAACGAGATGGTCGCGGCCGTCAACGACGGCCAGATCGTCGAGGGCAGCTGGACCCGCGACTTCACCCAGCAGGGTGGCCCGAAGTCGTACATCTACGACGCGTGCCAGAACTACCAGGACCAGGACACCCCGCTGGTCATCTTCGGCGGCAAGGAGTACGGCTCCGGCTCGTCGCGTGACTGGGCGGCCAAGGGCACCAAGCTCCTCGGTGTGAAGGCCGTCATCACCGAGAGCTTCGAGCGCATCCACCGCTCGAACCTCATCGGTATGGGCGTGGTCCCGCTGCAGTTCCCCGCCGGCGAGAGCTGGAAGTCGCTCGGACTCGACGGCACCGAGATCATCTCGATCGAGGGTCTCGAGCAGCTGAATGAGGGCGTCACGCCCAAGACGGTGAAGGTGACGGCCGAGCCCAGCGAGTTCTCGCCCGAGGGCAAGCAGACCGTGACGTTCGACGCCGTGGTCCGCATCGACACCCCCGGTGAGGCGGACTACTACCGCAACGGCGGCATCCTGCAGTACGTGCTGCGCTCGCTCGTCTGATCCACCCCGCATCGATGTGCCCCGGGAGCCTCTGCTCCCGGGGCACATCTCGTTCGTCACGGATCGCCGATCCGCCGGCCCTCGGAGGCGCTCGAGCGGACAGCAGGCGGACGTCACGCGGCCGGGTCGTAGCGCCGCGCGCAAGCCGTTGCCGAGCCCGGCGCACCCTCCGAGACTAGAATTCATCGGGACGCGCACCACTGCGCGCACCGCACGAGAGGAGTCGGATGGCTCTCCTGCCCGGCATCAACGGACCCCGCGACCTCGACGCGCTCACCCCTGACGAGCTGCGACAGCTGGCCGCCGAGGTGCGCTCGTTCCTCGTAGAGAACGTCGCCCGCACCGGCGGACACCTCGGTCCCAACCTCGGTGTCGTCGAACTGACGATCGCCTTGCACAAGGTCTTCGACTCGCCCTCCGACCCCATCATCTTCGACACCGGCCACCAGTCGTACGTGCACAAGATGCTCACCGGTCGACAGGACTTCTCGGCGCTGCGTTCGCGTGGAGGCCTGGCCGGCTACCCGCAGCGCTCCGAGAGCGAGCACGATGTCGTGGAGTCCTCGCACGCCTCCAGCTCGCTCAGCTGGGCCGACGGGGTCTCGCGCGCCTTCAGCCGCACCGGTCGTCGTGATCGGCACGTCGTCGCCGTCGTCGGCGACGGCGCCCTCACGGGCGGTATGACGTGGGAGGCGCTGAACAACATCAGCGACGACAACGACCGCAACCTCGTGATCGTCGTCAACGACAACGGCCGCTCCTACGCCCCCACGATCGGCGGCATGGCGCGTTATCTCAACCGGGTGCGCACGAACGACGCCTATCGCACCCTGCACCGCGGCTCCGACACCCTGTTCCGCCGCCTCGGTCCCGCCGCCCGCGCGGTCTATCGCGGTGTGCGCGGCGGCACCCATGGCTTCCTGTCGCGTTTCACCAACAACGAAGCGCTGTACAGCAACCTCGACATCAAGTACCTCGGTCCCATCGACGGCCACGACTTCGAGTCGCTCATCGAGACCCTGGAGCTGGCGAAGTCGTACGGGGCACCGGTCATCGTGCACGCGATCACCGACAAGGGCAGCGGCTACGCCCCCGCCATGAGCGACGTGGCCGACCAGTTCCACGCCGTGGGCAAGATCGACCCCATCACCGGAGAGTCGCTCGGCGCCGGCAGCGGTCTGCAGTGGACCGACGTCTTCGCGGAAGAACTGGTGAAGGTCGGCGCCGAACGAGACGACGTCATCGCGATGACCGCGGCGATGCTGCGCCCCACCGGATTGCAGCAGTTCGCCGAGCGCTTCCCCGAGCGGGTCTACGACGTCGGCATCGCCGAACAGCACGCGGTCGCCTCGGCGGCCGGGCTCGCATTCGGTGGTCTGCACCCCGTCGTCGCCATCTACGCCACCTTCATGAACCGGGCTTTCGACCAGGTCATGATGGACGTCGCCCTCCACAAGGCGGGCGTGACCTTCGTGCTCGACCGCGCGGGGGTGACGGGCCCCGACGGTCCCAGCCACCACGGCATCTGGGATCTGGCGATGCTGCAACTCGTCCCCGGCATCCGAATCGCCGCCCCTCGCGACGCCACGCGCCTGCGTGAGGAGTTCCGTGAGGCCGCCGCTGTCGAGGACGCACCCACCGTGGTGCGCTACCCCAAGGGCAAGGTGAACGACGACGTCGAGGCCATTGAGCGCCTGCAGGACGGCGTCGACGTTCTCGCCCGCGGTGCGAGCGAAGACGTGCTCCTGGTCGGCATCGGCCCGATGGTGCACCTCGCCCTCGAGGTCGCTGAGCGACTCGAGGCGCAGGGCATCGGAGCGACCGTCATCGACCCGCGCTGGGCCATCCCCGTGCAGCCGTCGATCGTCGACCTCGCGCGCGATCACCGTCTCGTCATCACGATCGAAGACGGCATCCGCGTCGGTGGCGTCGGTACCCGCGTGCGACAGGTGCTGCGCGAGGCGGGGGTGGACACGGCCGTCGACGAGCTCGGCATCCCCGATGAGTTCATCGATCACGCCACGCGCGAGCAGATCTTCGAGGATGCCGGCCTCACGGCTCCCAAGATTGCGCACGATGTCGTCGCCCAGGTGCTCGGTACCCGCATCCCCATGGCACGCCAGACGCCCACGGGTTCTATCCCCACGATCGAGCAGTGGGAGAAGTCGCGCCCGTGATATCGGCTCCGCCGTGAGATGAGGCCGGGACGCACGCGCGTCCCGGCCTCATCTCGTTCCGCCCTCACGATTGGCCCGCGCTGCACTGTTGCGCCGTGCCGCGTGCCACGCTGCCAGGGCAAGCGACCGCACCAACAAGCGGTCTCACCAAGACAAGCGGTCTCACCAGAACAGGCGATCACGCCGTAACAGGCCGTGACCCGCCGACCGGGGCCTGTTCTCACCGAAATACCTGTCCTCGCGTGCCGCCCGCTCCCCGGACCCGCGCACCACTCCGGTCTCACCAGAACAGGCGATCACGCGGAAACAGGCCCTGACCCCGCCGGCCCGGGCCTGTTGTCACCGAAACACCTGTCCTCGCACGCCGCCCACTCCCGGGCCCGCCCGCAGCGACGAGAGCGGCGCCGCCCCTCGGGGACGGCGCCGCTCTCGCGTTCAGAGGATCAGCCCCCGATGCCGCGGATGGGCGGGTGATGGAACGTGTCGCCGAAGGCGCGCTCCGACGCCCCCTCGCGGTCGAGGTAGGGCGAGGCGCCACCGTCGATGAAGGGCCAGCCGGCGCCGAGGATGAGGCACAGGTCGATGTCCTGCACCTCGGGTACCACGCCCTCGTCGAGCATGATCTTGATCTCCTGGGCGAGGCCGTCCTGCACGCGGGCGAGGATCGTCTCGGGCGCCACGGGCGTCTTTCCGGTGACGAGCACCTTCTGCGCCGCTCTGGTCCAGCCGGTCACGCGGCCGCCCTTGTCCTTCTCGACGACCTCGGGGAGGGCTGCGAGCTCGTGGAAGTTCTCCGATGAGAAGAACCGGTCGGGGAAGGCGTGCGCCATCGTGTCCTGCACGTGGGCCGCGACCTTCCAGCCCACGAGGTCGATGAGCTGGAACGGGCCCATCGGCAGCCCGAGGGGCGCGAACGCCTTCTCGACCGTCGTGATCGGGGTGCCCTCGTAGACAGCACGTGCCGCCTCGCCCATGACCTTCGCCAGCAGACGGTTCACGACGAAGCCGGGCGCATCGGCGGTGAGCACGGCATTCTTGCCCAGGCCCTTCGCGACGACGAAGGCGGTGGACAGAGCGGCGTCGCTGGTGGCATCCGTCTTGACCACCTCGATGAGCGGCATGACCGCGACGGGGTTGAAGAAATGGAAGCCGACGAGACGCTCGGGGTTCTGCAGCACCGATCCGATCTCAGCCACCGAGAGGGACGAGGTGTTCGTTGCGAGGATCGCGTCGTCAGCGACGATCTTCTCGATGGCGGAGAACACCTCCTGCTTGACCCCGACCTCTTCGAACACGGCCTCGATGACGAAGTCGCAGTCGGCGAACTCCGAGCGATCGGTTGTCCCGTGCACGAGGGCACGAAGCTGGTTGGCTGTGTCGCCGTCGAGACGACCCTTGGCCTCGAGCTTGCCGATCTCTTCGCGGATGGATGCCACACCCTTGTCGACGCGGCCCTGATCGAGGTCGGTGATGATCACGGGCACCCGGAGCTTGCGCGCGAACAGCAGCGCGAACTGCGAGGCCATGAGTCCCGCACCGATGACACCGACTTTCGTGACCTTCTTGGCCAGCGCCTTGTCGGGGGCTCCCACCGGACGCTTCGCACGCTTCTGCACGAGATCGAAGGCGTACATGGATGCCGCGAACTGGTCGCCCGTGATGAGATCGGCGAGAGCCTCGTCTTCGCGGGCGAACCCTTCGGCCTTCGTGCCGCTCTTGGCCTTGTCGAGCAGATCGAGAGCGACGTAGGGGGAGCGGGGGACCGTCCCGATCTTGGATTCCAGCATGCCGCGGGCCATCTTGATCGCGATGGGCCATTTCGTCAGGCGCTCGAGCTTGCCCGGCTCGTTCTTCCGCTCGACCCGGACGCGGCCGGTGAGCACACCGTCGGCCCAGCGCAGCGAATCCTCGAGGTAGGAGGCCGCGGGGAAGATGGCATCCATGATCCCGAGGTCGAAGGCCTGCTGCGGCTTGAGCATGCGGTTCTGCTTGAGCGGGTTCGAGATGACGACCTCGAGCGCATTCTCGATGCCGATGAGGTTCGGCAGCAGGTAGGCACCGCCCCAGCCGGGGATGATGCCGAGGAACACCTCGGGCAGCGCCACCGCCGCAGCCGACGCGTCGACCGTGCGGTAGGTAGAGTTCAGCGCGATCTCGAGGCCGCCGCCGAGGGCGAGGCCGTTCACGAACGCGAACGAGGGCACACCCAGGTCGGACAACGACCCGATCACCTGATGGCCGCGCTGGGCGATGAGGCGCGCGACGTCCTTCGACGGCAGCTTCGCGACGTCGGACAGGTCGGCACCCGCGGCGAGGATGTACTGCTTGCCGGTAATCGCGACCGCGTGGATCTCACCGGCGGAAGCGCGCGATCTCAGCATCGCAAGCGTCTGCCCGAGCTCGGCCAACGTCGCCGGTCCCAGCGTGTTGGGCCGCGTGTGGTCGCGCCCGTTGTCGAGCGTGATCAGCGCGAGCACGTTGCCCGAGGGCAGGCGAACGTCGCGAGCGGGGGAGTGGGTAACCACCTCGTCGCCGGTCAGGGCGTCGAGCGGGGAGAAGTCGATCGTGGAGTAGTCGGTCACTTGCGCTTCTTCTTTCCGTCGAAGAACGGGTTCTCCCAGATGACCGAGCCGCCCTGGCCGAGGCCCACGCACATGGCGGTGAGGCCGTAGCGCACGTCGGGACGCTCGGCGAACTGCGCAGCCAGCTGGATCATGAGGCGGACTCCGGATGCCGCAAGCGGATGGCCCAGGGCGATGGCGCCGCCCCACGGGTTCACGCGCGGGTCGTCGTCGGCGATACCGAAGTGATCGAGCAGCGAGATCACCTGGATGGCGAAGGCCTCGTTGAGCTCGAACAGACCGATGTCGTCGATCGTGAGTCCGGCCTTCTTCAGCGCCTTCTCGGTGGAGGGGATCGGGCCGATGCCCATGATCTCGGGCTCGACGCCCGCGAAAGCGAACGACACCATGCGCATCTTGGGGGCGAGGCCGAACTCTTTCACGGCGTCCCGGCCCGCGAGCAGGCTGATCGTCGCGCCGTCGGTGAGGGGCGACGAGGTCCCCGCGGTGACCCGACCGTGCGGGCGGAAGGGCGTCTTGAGCGTCGCGAGTCCTTCGACCGTCGTCTCGGGGCGACGACCTTCGTCCTCGGTGGCGAGGCCCCACGCGCCCTCGGCATCCTTGACGGCGATGGAGACGAGATCGGGCTGGATCTTGCCCGCCTCATAGGCCGCCTGCACCTTGTGCTGGCTCGCGGCGCCGAAGCGATCGGCACGTTCCTTGGTCAAGTGCGGGAAGCGGTCGTGGATGCGCTCGGCGGTGACGCCCATGTTGAGCGCGCCCGGATCGACCAGTTTCTCGGCCACGAAGCGCGGATTGGGGTCGACATTGCCACCGATGGGGTGACGCCCCATGTGCTCGACACCGCCCGCGAGGGCGAGATCGTACATCCCGACGCCGATCGAGGCGCCCATCGTCGTGACGCTCGTCATGGCGCCCGCGCACATGCGCTCGACCGCGAAGCCGGGCACCGTCATCGGAAGTCCCGCGAGGATCGCCGCGGTGCGTCCCAGGGTCAGGCCCTGGTCACCGGTCTGCGACGTCGCGGCGATCGCCACGTCGTCGATGCGGTCCTTCGGCACGTCCCCGTTGCGCTCCATCAACCCGATGATCGCCTTGACCACCAGGTCATCGGCTCGGGTGTTCCAGTACATGCCCTTCTCGCCGGCGCGCCCGAAGGGGGTTCGCATTCCGTCAACGAAGAAGACGTCCGTCATCTCGGCCACTCTGCCTCCAGTGTTTGGGATGATCCCAGCCTAGGAAGGCGGTTTCGCGCCCGAGAATCGGTTGTCCGAACCTACGAATCCGTGGCGGGGTCGTCGTCATCCGCGTTGAGGGAAGCTACAAAGCTATCTGCGATCACCTGTGCAGTCTGCTCAATCTGCCAGGGTCGCGCACCGAGGTCGGCGAGTGCGGCGCCGACCGAATCGGCCGTCACCTCGCCGGGCGGGGCCCATGCCACGCGGCGCAGCGTCTCGGGCGTCAGAAGGTTCTCCGTCGGCATCCGCAACTCTTCTGCGCGCGCTTCGACGGCCGGACGTGCGGCCTTCAGCCGCCGGTCGGCCTCGGGATTGCGGTCGACCCACGCACGCGGAGGCGGCAGCGTGTCGCTCGGGACGCGGTCGGCCGGCAGATCCGTCGCCTCGCGGCCCGCCACGATCGCGTTCCACCACCGGTCGAGCTGCGTGCGGCTGGCCCGCCCGTTAAACTCCTTCACGCTGGCCAGCGCCTGCTTGCTCGCCGGGTCGGCCAGGATCGCCGCCACGAGGGCGCGGTCGGGTACGAGACGACCGGGGGCGACGTCCTGCTCACGGGCGTAGTCCTCGCGGGCCTGCCAGAGCGAACGGGCGACGGCGAGGGCGCGGCGTCCGCGCACCGAGTGCAGACCGCTGAGGCGGCGCCAAGGGTCGTCACGCACGGGTTTGGGGAGGCGCTCGAGCACCGCCTGGAACTCCTGCCGGGCGAACTCCGTCTTCTGCTGCTCGTCGAGTTCGGCCACGAGCACGTCGCGCACGTCGATGAGATGCTCCACGTCGAGGGCGGCGTACTCGAGCCAGGATGCCGGCAGCGGGCGCGTCGACCAGTCTGCGGCCGAATGGGCCTTGGCCAGGGTGATGCCCAACGTCTGCTCGACGACGGCCCCGAGACCCACTCGCTCGTGGCCGAGCACACGGGAGCCCAGCTCGGTGTCGAAGATGGACGACGGCTCGAGACCGCGCTCGCGCAGGGAGGGGAGATCCTGGCTCGCCGCGTGGAACACCCACTCGACGTCGCCGATCGCCGCCTGCAACGGCGCGAAGTCCTCGATGGTCGACGGGTCGAACAGGAAGACGCCCGCCCCGCGGCGGAACACCTGGATGAGGTACGCCCGCTGGGAGTAGCGGAACCCCGACGCCCGTTCGACGTCGACCGCGACGGGACCGTGACCTTCGGCCAGTGCCGCGCAGGCGGAGCTGAGCCCCGCGGCATCCTCGATGACGATGTACTCAACCACGCGTGGGCCTCCGGGCTCCGAACACTGCGACACCCTCCGACCCCGGGGGGAGGCCGGCGAGCATGCACACGAGCTCCGCCCACGCCTCGAGGTGCGGGCGGAAGGGACCGCGCGGCGACCATGACGCGCGAAGTTCGATCTGCGACCCCTCGCCCTGCGACGAGAGGGCGCCGAAGCCGGTGGAGAGGGTCTTGGTGGCCGTGCCCGACTCCGAGTGCCGCTCGGCCCCGCGCGAATCGAGGGCGTCGATGAGCCACGACCAGGCGACCTCAGCCAGCAGGGGATCGACCCCGATCTCGGGCTCGAGGGGAGCCTGCGCGAAGCAGACGATGCGCCACGCCCCACCCCACGGCTCGGGCTCTTCGGGATCGTGCAGCAAAATGAAACGCCCCGTACCGAAGGGCGAGTCCGTGGCGTGCTCCTCGGGTCGCACGTCACCGGCCAACGCCAACGAGAACGGCGCGAGCCCGGCCGGCGAGGGGATCTCGCGAACGACCAGATCTTCGCGGAAGCTGGTGGCCCGCACCTCTTCGGCTGCCCGCGCGAAGGGGCTGGCGGCCTCCGCCGCGCGCTGGTCACTCACGGCCACAGACTAGAGTGAGGCCTCGATGAACGCTCCCAGGCGCGCCGCAGGTCTCCGCGCAACGCAACGCGGAGCAACTAGCATCCGGATCGCCCTATCGGCTCTCAGCCTGACGCTCGCCGCCTCGGCCGCCGCCCTCGGCGTGGTCTCGCTCCGCGTCGCCCGCACCGTCGTGCACCCTGCGGGCCGCCTGCCCGACACGCGCATCGTGCGCGTCGACTCCGCCGCGCAGACCGTCACCCTCGCGCGCACACCCGACACGGCCCTGCCGGGCCGATACGGCCTCTTCACGGTCGGCTCGGTCGACTACGTACGCCTCGGCTCCATCGTGGGCGCAGACGAGATCACGGTGACACGCAAGCTCCTCACGCACGTCGCCGCCGACGGCGACCTCGCACCCGACGCCGCCTTCAGCGGGTGGTACTACGACCGCCCCGAGCAGGTGCACCGTCCGTTCCGCACCGTCGACATCGATACCGGTGTCGGGCCCTGTCCCGCCTGGGAGTTCGCCGCCCCGGCCGCCACGGACGTCTGGGTGATCCAGGTGCACGGCCGCGGCACGACGAAGGCCGAGGCGTTGCGTGCGGTCCCCGTCTTCCACGACCTGGGCATCACGAGCCTGGTCGTGTCGTACCGCAACGACGGCGAGGCGCCCCAGAGCGCGTCCGGCACCTATGCGCTCGGAGCCACCGAGTGGCGCGACCTCGACGCCGCCATCGGCTACGCACGTCGACAGGGCGCCCGGCACGTCATCGTCATGGGATGGTCGATGGGCGGCGCGCTCGCCCTGCAGGCGGCGCTCGAGTCGCCCCACGCCGACGTCATCGCGGGTCTCGTGCTCGAATCCCCGGTCGTCGACTGGCGCACGGTGCTCCGCTTCCACGCGCGCCTCATGCGATTGCCCGCGCCCGTGGTCACCGTCGCCCAGAGCGCCCTCGCGTCGAACTGGGGCGCGGCCGTCCTGGGCAGTGGCGAGGCCATCCCCCTCGACCGCCTCGACGCCGTGGCGCGCGCCGGCGAACTCCGGCACCCGATGCTCGTGCTCCACAGCGACGACGACGGATTCGTGCCGTCCGACGCCTCGCATGCACTGGCCGCCGCCCGGCCCGACCTCGTCACGATCGAGACCTTCCACGTCGCACGCCACACGAAGCTGTGGAACTACGACGAGACCCGCTGGGTCACCGCCATCGCCGACTGGGTGCGCGCGCGGGGCCTCGCCCGCGACTGACGCGAGAGCTTCCGGGGTTTCCGGGCGCATTCTGCGTCTTGGGGCGCGCCATTCGCGCCCCGGATCGCGAAACCCGCCCCGAACGCGGGGGCCGGGCGGCGGCTGTCACCCTGCGCGCTTGGCGCTGACTTGCCGCTTCACGCGCATCAGCATCCCCGTCATCCCGGCGATGCGCAGCGGGCTCACGGCGCGGGTGAGCCCGATGCTCAGCGGGAAGTCGTCGGGCACGGCGAGCACTTCGTCGGCACGGAGCCCCGTGAGCCCCTGCGCGAGGATGCTCGCGAACCCGCGCGTGGTCGGCGCCTCGGCCGGCGCGGTGGCGTGCATCGCGACGCTGTCGTCGGCGTCGACCGTGACGATGATGTAGACCGGCGACTGACACTCCACGACCCGCTCGCGCATCTCGGGGTGGTCGGCAAACTCCGCCGGCACCTCGGGAAGCTCCTGGGAGAACTCCAGCAGCAGTTGCAGCCGGTCGGGCTCCTCGAGCTCGAGAAACTCCTCGCGGATCTCGGCGAGGCGGGTGGGGAGGGCGTTGGCGGACATCACGGACATCCTCCCACGCCCGTCACGCTCGGGCTCGTCGACGGCATCAGCGCCCGGGCACCTCGCCGGGCTCTTCGCCCGACACGATCGGCACGCGCACCGCGCTGCCCCATTCGGTCCAGGAGCCGTCGTAGTTGCGCACGTCGTCGAACCCGAGGAGGTGCCGGAGCACGAACCACGTGTGGCTGGACCGCTCGCCGATGCGGCAATAGGCCACGACCTTGTCGCCGTCCTCGAGACCCGCACCCTCGCGGTAGATGGCATCCAATTCCGCACGCGGCTTGAATCCGCCGTCTTCGGCCACGGCCTTGCCCCACGGAACACTCTGGGCGCTCGGGATGTGCCCGGCGCGCAACGCGCCCTCTTCGGGGTAGGCGGGCGCCGTCGTGCGCTCGCCCGAGTACTCCTCCGGTGAGCGGACATCGATGAGGGGGTTGCCGAGGTGGCGGAGCACGTCGTCCTTGTAGGCGCGGATGACGGAGTCGTCGCGCTCGACCACCGGATACGCGGTGGCCTCGACGACCGTCTTGTCGGTCGTGACGGGACGCCCCTCGGCGATCCACTTGTCGCGGCCGCCGTCGAGCAGGCGTACGTCGTCGTGGCCGAACAGCGAGAACACCCACAGCGCGTAGGCGGCCCACCAGTTGTTCTTGTCGCCGTAGATGACGACGGTGTCGTCGCGCGAGATGCCCTTGCGGCTCAGCAGCCGCGCGAAGCCGTCGCCGTCGACGTAGTCACGGACGACGGGGTCGTTCAGTTCCGTGTGCCAGTCCACCTTCACGGCTCCGGGAATGTGCCCCGTCTCGTACAGCAGCACGTCTTCGTCGGATTCGACCACGACGAGACCGGGCTGGCCGAGGCGTTCCTGCAGCCATTCACCGGTGACGAGGCGGCCGGGCTCGGCGTACTCGGCGAACTTGGGCGAGGTGGTGTCGAACTCGACGGTCACGGGATCTCCTCGGTCGGGGCGATGGATGCGGCGGCATAGGCTGGACACCGCACCTTCGACCCTAGATCCGCCATGTCGGGGCACGCACCCTTCCGTAAGACTTGGACACAGGACGGCCATGACCTCGACTCCCGCAACGACTGGGCTCATCCACCTCACCGAGCGCGAGCCCGCCGTCTCGGGAGCAGAGATGGTGAGTGCTCTCGTGCCGCCTCCGCAGTTCGACGGCGCGACCTTCGAGTCTTACCGGGCGGATGCCGCGTACCCCTCGCAGCAGGAGGCGAAGGAACTGCTGCAGGCGTTCGCGGGCAAGCAGTCGACGCCGGCGAAGAAGGGCGGATTCTTCCGCCGGGCCGAGAAGGCGCCGCAGGTCAAGCCGGGCGTGTACCTCGATGGCGGTTTCGGTGTCGGAAAGACCCACCTGCTCGCCTCGATCTACCACGCGATGCCCGCCCGCCGGAAGTACTTCGGCTCGTTCATCGAATACACCGCACTGGTGGGCGTGCTCGGCTACGCCAAAGCCGTCGAGCTGTTCCGCGGCTCCGACCTGCTCTGCATCGACGAGTTCGAGCTCGACGACCCGGGCGACACGATGGTGATGACGCGCCTGCTGGGCGAGCTCGTGGCATCCGGAACACGGCTCGCCGCGACCTCGAACACCCCTCCGAACGCGCTGGGCGAGGGCCGGTTCGCCGCCCAGGACTTCCTCCGCGAGATCCAGTCGATGTCCGACAGCTTCCGCACCATCCGCATCGACGGCACCGACTATCGTCAGCGCGCCATCGACGGCGCGGCCCGCGTGCTCGGCGACGACGACTACCGACAGGCGGTGGATGCCGCCTCCGCCGGGGGAGTGGCATCCGATGACGCGTTCTCGGAGCTCGTGGGTCACCTTGCGCGCGTGCACCCCTCGCGGTTCATCCGCCTCATCGACGGCGTCACCACGGTCGGCCTGCGCGACGTGCAGGTGCTGCACGACCAGTCGGCGGCGCTGCGCCTCGTCGCGTTCGTCGACCGGGCCTACGACGCGCAGATCCCGATCCGCGCGACCGGCGTGCCGTTGAGCAGTGTGTTCAGCGACGAGATGCTGGGCGGCGGGTATCGCAAGAAATACCTGCGCGCGGTGTCGCGCATGGTGGCGCTCACGCATTCGTGAGCCGCTCATCGGTGGCCTGAAGGTGCGCGAAACGCAGTGTTTACCGGAGTGAGCTCTCTGTAACGTGCCTGAAACACGAGGCGAACGACGACGGTAACCCGGGGTGGGAACACTGAGGGGACCCGACGCTTTACCTGCGTCCCTGCAGAGAGGTTCCCTCCGAGATGGATCAAGGCAACACCGCATTCATCCTGATAGCAGCGGCACTCGTGCTGCTCATGACGCCAGGACTCGCATTCTTCTACGGCGGACTCGTCAAGGCCAAGAGCGTCATCAGCATGATGATGATGAGCTTCGGCGCGATGGGGCTCATGGGCGTGCTGTGGGTGCTCTACGGGTACTCCATCGCCTTCCCCAGCACCGATGAGGGCGCCACCCAGGTGCCCTGGACGATCGACTTCACCAACTTCGGCCTCGCCAGCGTGCTCGAGACGCCCGAGGGCGCGGCATACCCGCCGCTCGCGTTCGTCGCGTTCCAGGCCACCTTCGCCATCATCACCGTCGCGCTCGTCTCGGGCGCCATCGCCGACCGCGCCAAGTTCGGCGCGTGGATGGTCTTCGCCGCCATCTGGGCCACGGTCGTGTACTTCCCCGTCGCCAGCTGGGTGTTCAACTTCGGCCTCGCCGATGACGGGTCGTTCTCGTACGGCGGCTGGATCACCCACGGCATGCAGGACGTCTTCGGCGTCGGCGCGATCGACTTCGCCGGCGGTACCGCGGTGCACATCAACGCCGGTGCCGCAGCCCTCGCGCTCGCGCTGGTGCTCGGCAAGCGCGTCGGCTTCCAGAAGGGCGCGCACGTCCCCCACAACCCGCCGTTCGTTCTGCTGGGTGCGGGCCTGCTGTGGTTCGGGTGGTTCGGCTTCAACGCCGGCTCCGAGCTCGCCGCCGACAACACCGCCGCCCTCGCGTTCGTCAACACGATCGCCGCTCCCGCCGCCGCTCTGCTCGCGTGGCTGATCGTGGAGAAGATCAAGGACGGCAAGCCCACCTCGGTCGGCGCCGCCTCCGGTGCCGTCGCGGGCCTGGTCGCCATCACCCCGGCCTGCGCTTCGCTGACGCCGGTCTGGGCGATCGTCCTCGGCCTCGTCGCCGGTGCCGTCTGCGCCCTCGCCATCGAGCTGAAGTTCAAGCTCGGCTTCGACGACTCGCTCGACGTGGTCGGCATCCACCTCGTCGGTGGTCTGATCGGAACGCTGTACCTCGGCATCTTCGCCAACGGCAGTGGTCTCATCTACAGCGGCTCGCTCACGCAGCTGCTCGTGCAGGCCATCGCCGCCTTCGCCGTGATGATCTACTCGTTCGTGCTCGCTTTCGTCATCGGGTTCGCGGTCGACAAGACCATCGGCTTCCGCGTGAAGAACGAGGACGAGATCGCCGGCATCGACACGGTCGTGCACGGTGAAGAGGGCTACGTGCTCTCCGACACCCGCGGCTGATCCGCTCCACCCCGTACGGGGCGTCACCGACTCGTCGGTGGCGCCCCGTTCGTCGTGTCTAGGGTGGGCGGTATGGGAACCGCGTCTCGTCTGATCTCCGCCGTCCTGGGCCTGCTGCGCCCGTCCGCACCGCAGGCGCGTCCGGCACCGGTCCGGGACGCGCCGGGAGAGGCGTCGCGGCGCCCGATGGCACCGCGGGGGAGCGAGACGGTCGAGATCGACCCTCCACGTCGGCTGACGCTGGTCTACGCCCCACAACGCGACAACGCGCCCGATGGCGGCGAAATCGTCTGGACCTGGGTGCCTTACGAGGAGCGCGACGGGCGCGGCAAGGACCGCCCCGTGCTCGTCATCGGCAGAGCGGATGCCACCCACTCGTACGCCGTGAGACTGACGAGCAAGCCGCACGACGGCGACCGCCAGTACCTCGCGCTCGGCACGGGGGAGTGGGACCCGCAGAGCCGTCCCTCGTGGATCGATGTCGAGCAGGTGTACCTCGTGCACGACGCGGGTATGCGCCGTGAGGCGGCCGCCCTGGATCGCAAGCGATTCGACGCCGTCGCCGCGGCCCTCGCCGCTCGGTACGGATGGCAGCGGGCCTGAGCAGGCGAGAGCCGGATGCCATGGACATCGCCCCGACGGCTGTCTCGATGCCAGAGAGAATGACGAAGCCCCCGGCGAGCCGGGGGCTTGTGTGTGGTGGGCGATACCGGACTCGAACCGATGACCTCTTCCGTGTGAAGGAAGCGCGCTACCAACTGCGCCAATCGCCCGCATCCCGAACGGGACTCATCGATCGTACCGGATGCCGGAACGTGCTTCGGACCACCTGCGCCGGACACACCCGGGCCGCGCGTGGTTTTGCGCGGACGCCCAGATCAGGTAATGTCTTACGAGTGCTCGGGGCAAGCCCCGGGAACGAAATGCGGATGTAGCGCAGTTGGTAGCGCACAACCTTGCCAAGGTTGGGGTCGCGAGTTCGAGTCTCGTCATCCGCTCGAGTGGAGGGATCTCCGTCTGGGAAGCCGCCGGAGCATCATGACACGTGGGTCGAACCACACACGGTGGCGTGGCCGAGCGGCTAGGCACCGGCCTGCAAAGCCGTTTACACGGGTTCGAATCCCGTCGCCACCTCAACTCACAACAGAACAGCCTGTATAGGCGCGATTGGCGCAGCGGTAGCGCGCTTCCCTGACACGGAAGAGGTCACTGGTTCGATCCCAGTATCGCGCACCACCTGAAACCCTCGGTTTACCGGGGGTTTCTTGCATTGTCGCGGGGATTGGTTCGGCGGTCGTGGCCTCCACGTGGCCTAGCGTCCGGCGTTTAGCCCCCAAAGAGGGTCCGCGGGCTCCGCCCGGACGGCAGTTCGTGAAGGTGCTCGAACTCTCTTTGAGCGGGGCGGAGCACGCCGGGTCGTGGGTGCCGTCGCGGCGAAGGTCGCCAGCGGGACCGCCGTCCCCTCAGAGACGATCCAGCGAACGCCTCGCCGCGACGGCGGGGGTCGCGGAAAGGGACGCGACCGTCGAAGGTGGGGGCTGACCGGCTGAAACGTGTCCCGGAGAAGGAACCGGCCAGCCCCCGTTACCCGCCGCGAGGCAACATCGCGACGGGGGCTCTGTGGAATCAGCTGAAGTACGCCCGCGTGAGCGCCCCCTGGACGCTGTTGGGAACGACGATCTCTGCACCGCGTCCGCTGACGCAGAAGACGCGACCGTTCGCGCGGACGTACACCAGGTCTTCGGGGCCTCGTGCCGTCTGGGCGTTGATGGGGACCTTGAAGGTGCGCCCGCCGATGACGAGAGTTCGAGGGCCGGAGGGGATAGTCGTCACGTCGAGTTCGAGAACGCGAACCTGCTCACGCATGGTGCACCCCGCGGACACCCTCACGGGCTGCTGCGGCGTCGGCCTCGGCGCGCTCACGGCGGCTGTCGCGGTACGTCGTGTGCGAGTCAGAGACCGGCTTGCGACCGAAACGCTCGCGCACCTGATCGAGGGCTGCGGCGCGCTCTGTGGGATCGACAATCGCGAGGGCGTTGGAACGTGCCTGTGAGTGATCGACTTCCCAGAACGGGTCCTTCGCGTCGGCCCATCGTTCGAGGTCGTGACGCCCCAGCCGGAACCGGACCTGGCCCCACTTCTCGACCTGCGCTCGCTCGTCGTGAACGATGCTCGGCCAGGTGACCGCGCCCGTGTTGTCGCGGCTGGACTCGATCATCGCGGAGGTCAACACGAAAACCTGGCCGCGCGTGAGCACGACTCCGCTGCCCCCGAGCATGAAACCGCCCAGCGAGATCGTGATGCCGGAGACGAGGGCGGTCACTTCGTCACCCGCCTGCGCGGGTCCGCTCGCGCGCGGCGTTGGGGAGTCCAAAAGGTCGAAGTCGTCGTCGTATGTGTTGCTCATGATTCTTCTCCTCAGTCCGGCGAGGTGCCGGTGCGGGGCGGGCGGGTCAGGGCGGCGAGCTGGGGCGCGTACAGAGCCGTGATGTCGTCAGTGGTCACGTGGTGCGGCTGCGAGGCCTGGCGGGCGATGTCGGCGCAGATGGGGCCATGATTCAGGTCGCCGCTCACGAGGTCACCGCCTCCGGCTCGTCGTCGCGCAGTTGAGCGGCAAGCTCGTGAGCCCCGACCGCCTCAGCGGCGAGGGCCATGCGCTCGGCCTGCTCGGGGGCGCTCTCGATGTACTGCTCGACGGTTCGGGCCAGGAGGAACGCGGATCGCTTGATCGCCTTCGACGCGGCGATGTCAGCGGCGATGGCGTCGGCGTCGATGCCGAGATCTCGGACAGCGTTCAGCGCGCGAATTGCTGAATCCCCGATCTGAGAGGCAACGCGGTTCGACCCGCGCGCGTATTCCAGTTCTGAGGCCGAGAGAGCGTTGTTCATAATCGCGAGTGCTGCTTCCACGCACCCCAGGGCAGTGGCGTCAGGGCCGATCAGGACCAGTCGGGCCTGGTCGTGTGCGGCGCGGCGGTGCCGCCCGAGCGCATCGACACTGACGCCGAACTGTCGGCTGACGGCTGCGGCGCTGTGTCCGGCTGCGAGCGCTTCTCGAATGGCGTCCACGTGAGGGCTCGCGCACACGGTGCACGACGCGCGCCCGTCTGACCGGCGCTGCAACGTTGTGGGTTCCATACCCTGTCATATCGACCCCACGGTGTCTCACCTTGCGCAATATGCGGAAAAACTTCGAGATTGTCTTTCACAGACGTGGGTCAAGGGCATGTTGCAGCTAAACGGTTAGCACGACTGCGACCCCGAGCGAGTCCAGGGGGTCAACTGCGGGTGACCCTAAAGGGAATCAGGCCGGGACGGGCCTCCGGAAGGTGTCGGCGGCGACGGCTGATCGTGGCCGGTGAGACCCCGAGGGCGTCGGCCTGCTGCACCTTAAAGGTCACACCCAGAGCTGTGAGGATCGCCATACGCGCCAGGTCGGCATCCTCGGCGCTCACGATGTGCTGATCGCGCGGAGGAGTCAGAATCTTGTGCTCGGGGGCCTGGATGACCGGCGCGACCCAGGAGGAGCGGAACCGGACGCGGGGGTGCGCTCGCCGCCATGCATCCCATTCCTGCCAGTCGTCGTGCGCGTCGGCGTCCCCCCGGGCGGCGTCGGTCAGGAGATGGCGCAGGGAGCCCTCTCCGCTCCCCAGACGCTCTTTCAAAACGTAAGTGATTGCGGGCTCGGTCTCGCCGTGCTGGGCGTGCCAGGAGGGCGTGAGGCCGGTCGCTCGGCAGGCATCTTCCCAGGCGTCGAGAAGGCGGCGCTGCTCGTCGGCAAGGTCTCCCCGGGGGATGACGATCCAGTGATCGTGAGGGTTCCAACGGGCATCGGGCCGGGTGACCTCAGTCGAGCGCAGGTAGCCCAAGGTGGTGCGGCTGAGCCGAGCGTTTTTCATGAACGTTGCCCGAGCCCGAGCAAGATCGCGCCATGCCGTATCGAGGTTGTGGTGCATGTCTGCCGAGAGACGGAGGGACAGGCAATGAGGATGTTCCGCAAACTTAGCCAACGCGTCCTTCTGTGCAATCAGCGCTTTGCGCTCGCCGCACTCGGGACAGTCAGGCAGGTTGCAGGCATAACCTACGGAGCACTCTTGGAGGCGTCTCCGATTGCTGTACTCGCGTAGGTAGTGAGCACTCTCAGAGGGGGGTGTCACAGGTGCTGGACGATCACATAGACAGTCACAGTGTTGCCCCTGGTCGCCGGTGCGGTCGGAGGGGTCGTCAGCTACGCTAATCACAAGAGATTCCTTCTTGGCCGCCTCTCGTCTTCGCAGGACGGGGGCGGCATCTCTTTGCGCCCCGGGCGGTCACTTCGTCAGGTCGGCCCCGCTCGCCTCAGTGGGGTCGGGCTATGCGCGCTCGCCGCGTCGGAGGGCGTGGGCCTACACCCCCCGACGCGGCGAGCGCGACCGGCCTCAGCTGCGGCGGGGAACCTGCATGGCACGGCCCAGGCCGTCGAGCGCCACCACGGGGATGCGAATCATGCGCGCGCCGATGCGCTTCGCGGGAAGGTCACCACGTGCGATCAAGCGCCGGATCGTCTTGGTCGAGACGCTGAGAGCGCTCGCCGCCTCCGCGATGGAGAGGTGGTCGGTGGGAGTAGGGGAAGGGGACATGGCGGGACCATTCGTTCAGATCGAATGGTGCTGTTACGTCGCTCGCCACACGTGAGCACTTCCCGACATCAGACGGGCGCTGAGTCCACCTTAGGGGGTAAGGGTCCACCTGGGCCGTCGTCTGACGGCGGCGCGGACCCGGATCGCATTCGCATAGGCTCCCGGCATGGAACCGGGAGACGAGGAGCGCTTCCAGCAAGCGGCGGGTGCGGCGCGAGCGATCGTGCGCCAATGCCTCAATCACGCAGAGCGCGCGACCCAGCGACTGTCTGAGCGGGTAAACAGCGCGTCCGCTTCATCAATCCACGGCCAGGACATGGCGGCGCTCGACAGGGAGCTATATCCGACTGCGCTGAGACAGCGCGTGAGCGTGGTCGAGTCCAACTCGAACGGGGTCATCTCACATTTGCGCGGACTGGACGTTCTGCTGCGGCACGATACATTTCTGCCGATACCCGCGGTGCCGGTAGTTCGGTCTATCGCCGAAATTGCCTCCACAACCTCGTGGTTGCTCCGCGGCGATGTCAGCGTCGAGCAGCGCGCGGCGCGGTCCTATTCGACCGTCGTGCGCTCCCTCGAAAAAGCCGTCCTAGCGACCGCGCCAGACGACTCGGAACGCATCGCCGGGTTCCGCGATGTCCTAGTGCAACAACTTCAGAAAGAGGGGGCGAACGTCGTCCGCAGAAGTCGCGGGGGTGTCGAAAGTCCTGTCATCGCGAGCGTCTGCATCGGCAAGGAGCACGCCAAGGTCGAGTTCAACCAGACGCAGAGAATCGCGAGCGAGATTCCCAAGATGGGCTCTATGTACTCCGCGCTCTCCGGTGTCGCCCATGGCGAGCAACTGCACCTCGTGACGACGTGGGAGACGCCGGATTCTCTGGCACGACTGATCGGTCGAGTAGCGCAATGGTCAGTGCAGGCGTGGTCTCGCGCCGTCCACGACTGGGTAGGCGTGAACCATGGGCCATTCATCAACGCTCGTGACCTGCGGAACCTGCTCGACTCGACTCCTGTCGCGCACCGCGCGATGTTCGGCCCGGGGACCGCGGATGTGTGATGGCCCACTCCACCGGCGTGCAGGATGTGAGGTGTGACGAACCTACGCAGATTGCGGCCGGGCCGCGATTACCCCAATTGGCCTCACCTCAAATGGGGACATGCTCAGCGCATGGCAAATCGGCTCGAATACGACTGGATGATGTGGCGCGGGAGTCTCGGCGCAGAATCTACCGCGGACTACTCGAATGATCGCAGAACAGTCACCTTCCGCGCGGCGTTGTCTAGCTCGCCCCCCGTGTACGAATGGGCGCTGACGTTTGGTGACATCATCCACAATTACAGGTCGGCACTCGATGCCCTCACATGGGCGATGGCGCACCTGGACGGCAACACTCCGAGCAAGGGCGACGCGCACAAGATCTACTTCCCCATGAAGAAGAATCGCGAGTCATTCTGGGCGACCGCGAACTCGACTCTGAAAAGCGTCCCGCGCGACATCATCGAGCGGCTGCAGAAAGTCCAGCCGTATCACGTGCCGCCCGGTCACAAGATCGAGGACGGCATCGCCCTGATCCTCAACCAGCTTGACATCGACGATAAACACAAGGCTGCACTCGACGTACGGACCATCGCCGCCGATCACACCCACTTCATGATGGCTTACCGCTTCGAGAATCATGAGGCTGTCGCGTCTTCCGCGTACGTCGAAGAGGAATGGATCGCCGGACAAAGCCAACTGCAGGACGGCGACCCTGTTCTGCGCTGCATCTCAACGCACCCGATTGAGGCTGCTGAGATCGACGACCTACCGCTGCGGCTGACGACTTTCAGCGATGCTCAGGGTCGAGACGTGTTCGAGTTGCTTCGCCTCATCGACCAGCAGGTCGCACAGACATTCGCCGTAGTCGAGACAGGAGAGTTTCGCGCAGAGTGGGGCGACCCGGAGCCGGTCCAGCAGGGGTGATCCTCAGGCCGTCGTCTGACGGCGGCGCATCCGCGCGGCCAGTTCGTCGGCGCGGTCGGTCGCGTGCTGATAGCGCATCCCCACCGTGGCAGTGCTCCAACCGTGGCGAGCGTTGTTCTCCGCCGCCGTCGCGCCCGCCTCGGCGTACGCCGTCGCGCTGTGGTGGCGCAGTGCGTGGAAGGGCATATCGGGGCGTCCAGCGGCGGTGCGAGCGGCGTTCCAGTGCTTCCAGAATGCGCTCTGCGAGAGGAAGGAAACCCCGTCAGCGGCGGGGAAGAGGAGCGCGTCACCGATCATGCCGCGAACGTGGTCGGCCACAATCTCCGCGTCCTGGCCAAAATCGCCACGGGGCGCAGACCTGCCTCACTCTTGGTCGATCCGACCACGAACCCCTGTCCCGCCGAGTGGGTGACTGCGCGACCCACGTTGATTCGGACGGCGATCACGCCCCCGGCCTCGTCGCGCTCCACGGTCACATCCTTGGCGCGGAGGGCGGTCGCCTCGCCCCAGCGGAGCCCGCCCCATGCGGCGACAGTCACTAGGGCACGGAAACGGGGCGTGATCGCGCTGACGATTGCCTCCAACTCAGTCTCAGTCGGGGGGACAACCTTTCGCCCGGTATGCGTGGACTGACCACCTTTGACGGTGCATGGGTTCGCGTCGATGATCCGGTCGTCGTCGGCGGCGGTGCGCATGATCGCGTTGAGGAGTCCGTACGCGCGCGAGGTCTGAGTCTTCGCGCCGGTCGCCAGCAGATTGGCGCGCCAGGTCCGAACGCGCGCCGGGGTGATCTCGATCAGGGGGAACAGGGCGAGAGGTGCCAGGGGACCGCCCTCGTCGCCCTCTCGCGCGGGATCAGGCAGACGCAGGAGGCGTTCGTACTCAGACTGCGTGCGGGGCTTCAAATGGTCACCGCGGGCGTTCGTGCGCGTGGAGATCCAGGAGGTCGCGTAGTCGGCCAAGGTCTGTGAGCGGTCGCGCTGCGCCTCGTGCGCGCCCCGTGCCGTGCTGGGGGTCCACGTACCGGCCACAATCGCCGCGCGCTGGGTTGCCAGCCATGCATCAGCGTCCGTCACCGTGGTGAACGTCATTGGCGCGCTGTAGGTCTTGCCGTCCGGCCCGGTGTAGCGCGCTCGGTAGTACCCGCTCGGCAGGCGCTCGACCTTGCCGAAGCTGCGGCGCGTGGCCTTACGCTCGCGACCCAGCGAGTCGGTGATCTTCTTCGGGCGCGCCATGGTCATCCTCCGTGGCCTAACGTGGCCTAACGATTGTCCGTTAGAGTCCACACTAGTCCACGAAACAGTGTCGCCACGCGGCTATTTTCTCGATAATTCCGAGCCTGCGCGCCGGAATCATCAGGGCGAGCGCTTGGGCCATGTACTGGTTCGATCCCAGTATCGCGCACCACCACCACAAAACCCCCGGTTCGCCGGGGGTTTTGTCGTTTGCGAGCTGCTCGCCGACGAAGGCCCACCGCCCGTTCAGGTGGATTCTCGAAGGAGTCGGTCGCGGGAACGTCGCCGAGTCCGTCCGAAGCAAGATCGGCGGCATGTCCCGCCGGCCCCGCGGTGCCGCTCGACAACAGAAATCGAGTCCGCTCTGCCTATCCCCCCTGAACCCGTGGACGACGCGCGCCAAGCCCGGCCCGGCCCCCACTGCGTCGACGACGGAAGGGTGGGGGCGAAGTCGCAGTCGTCCATAGTGATCGGCGCAACCCTGACGGCCGCTGGTGCCGACTGTCGCTCGTCGCTCGCCCCAGCCGAGCCGCGTCTTGGGCGTATTGCTGGGGCAGCCGGTGCCGAAGCTCAGAGGCACGGGGGTCCCGAGATCGGGGACGACGAACGCTCCCACGCCCCGTCGTCGCACAAGCGCAGAGGCCACTTTGCCCGCAGCTACCGGGAGCGTCACTCGATCACTGCAGAGCGTGGCCTGCGGGAGAGTGTCGCCCCCGCCGCCAGTAAGGGGGGCTGCGGAGTGCCTGGCGGCGGGGACATGTAAAAGCTATCCCATGTCCGCCAAATGGGGGACACGGAATCGCCCATCTTGACCCGCTCCTCAGAAGACGTTGAGCTTGCACATATCCGCCGCGCGCTGCATCTCGCTCAAGTGTCCACCGGCGCCGCAGGAGCATCACGTCGTCGAGGATGCGGTCCCGTCCGACACCCCGCTGACGACCGCCTAGCGGAGGAGCACTCGTACGCGAGACGACGGCGCACACGGCGGTGCTCTGGCTCCGGGCCGGAGACATGATTGTCCCCGCCGCAGCTGGAACGGGTGTGGGGTCTACCGGGCGGCGGGGACAGCTCGAAGCTAGGGCATGAGCACCCCGTCGACAGGGCGTTTCGCGGAGCCTTGCGTCTTCCTTGTGCTCGTCTTGAGGTTCATCGCACGCGGCAAGGGGCGCGACGGCGCGAGGAGGGGTCCCGCCAGGTTCGAACGCCCCCGCTTTCGGCTCGGTCGCGACCAGTAGCCTCAGCACCATGACTGTTCCCGACACCCTGTGGCGTGAGATCTCGGCATCCCCGTTCGTCTCTCTCGGCACCTACCGCCGCAATGGCGACCTGGTCGCCGTGCCCGTGTGGATCGCCCGCGACGGCGACGAGCTCGTGGTCACGAGTGAGCGCACGACGGGCAAGGTGAAGCGGCTCCGAAACGACGCGCGCGTGACCCTGCGCCCCTGCAGCCGGATGGGCGCAGTCGAGCCGGATGCCATCACCGTCGAGGCGCAGGGACGGATCGCGGGGCCGGCCACCGACGACGCGAGGGCCGATCACGCACTCCGCCGCAAGTACGGACTGCAATACCGGGCCATCCTCGGGTTCGAGTCGCTGGTCCGTCGAGTGCAGCGCAAGCCCGGCGACCGCGTCATCATCCGCATCTCCCGCTCGGCCTGAGCACCTCGGACGACGCCGGGACGAAACGCGCTATCCATAAAGCGACGAAGCCTGCAAGGGGGTTTGCGGGCGACACCGTCGCGGGAGACAGTTCCGGAAGAGACACAGCGATCACCGCCTTCGGGCTCGCGCCCTCCTCTCGCTCGGAGACGCGTAGGGCGGTGGTGGCTGCAAAGGGGGCAGCATGGGCAAGTTCATCTATGACGGCAACATCAAGGTCGACTTCGAGGACCGCCTCCTCGCCCACCTGCAGGCCGTGATCATGGCCAAAGTGCGTCGAGGTGAGAGTTTCCCCTTCACGTGGAAGGACGACATCAGCACGGGCGGCGGTCGCACGACCGTGTACATCCACCCGAATGTCTCGCTGGTGTTCAAGTACCATGGCAGCCGATCGCCGCAGATGAGTCCCGCCTGGCTGCACGCCCTCACCTACAACGCGAACTCCGGCAGAGGGCTTTACGTCATTCCGGAACCTGACGAGTTCAGCCCTCGGGAGAGTCTTCAGCGTGGAGAGATGGTCTTCCGCGAGGTACCCAACGACCACGCTCCCGCGGCCGCGCGATCCTGAAGAGGGAATGCAGCGGATCGGCTGGGCAGTTGTGTCTTGCATGACCGACTGGACCGAGGCCAAGCCGTACTTCGAGACGAATGCCGTCGCGCACCTCGCGACACTGATGCGAGACGGGTCTCCACACTCCATCCCGCTGTGGGTGGGCGTCGAGGGCGACCGGCTCGCCATCTTCACCGAAGTCGACACGCTGAAGGATCGAAACCTCCGCCGCGACCCGCGCGTCGCCATCTCGGTGACCGGCGCCGACAACCCGTACGCGATGGCCTTCGTACGCGGTGAGGCGGTCGAGCGCATCGCGGGTGATGACGCGTTGCCCTATGTCGACCGCATCTCGGCGAGCTACACGGGCGGCCCGTACGAGATGCGTGAGGGGCTGGCCGTCTGGCTCATCGAGCCGGGCAAGGCGTGGGCACGCGCGTACGAAGGCTGAGCGGGAGCGCTGCCGCTGCCGCAGGGCTCACCGCGACAGCGGGAGCACGCCCAGCAGCAGGATGAGCGGTGCGATCACGGCGCCGAGCACGACGAAGCGGCTCCACTTCACCTCGACCCCGGCGGCGACGAGCCTCTCGTGCCACAGCAGTGTCGCCAGCGACGCCCACGGCGTGACGATGGGTCCGGCGTTGACACCCACCAGCAGGGCCGCGAGGCGCGCGGGGGAGCCCGCGACCGACTCCAGCGCCAGGTACGCCGGCAGGTTGTTGATGCCGTTCGCGGCCAGCGCACCCACTCCGGCCAGTTGCCACAGCGACACGAGATCGTCGCCCGTGCCGGCGAGCACCGTTGTCACCTGGCCGTTGCCGAGCGCCTCCAGCGCGCCGACGGCGAGGAAGAGGCCGCCCGCGAACACCAACAGCGACCAGGGCACGAGATGGATGCCGAGAGCCCCCGGCGCACGCCACGCGAACGCCACCGCCAGCACGACGGCGGCGCCGAGTGCCGGCATCCACGGTTCGAGACCCACCACGAGCAGCGGCAGCAGCGCGAGGGTGACGACGCCGGCGACGCGCAGGAGCACCGGGTCGGAGACCGCGGGGGAGGCGGCATCCGGGTACGTCTTCGGAAGACGGCGCAGGAATACCAGCGTGAGCACCACGACCGACACCGCGATCGCGATGAACGCAGAGGGGCCGAGCAGCGCGAGGAACGCGACGGGGTCGTGCCCGCCACCGAGGGCTTCGGATGCCAACAGGTTGGTCAGGTTCGACACCGGCAGCACGAGGGATGCGGTGTTGGCCAGCACCACCGTGACGAACGCGAAGGGGAGGGGATCGAGCTTGCGCGCCACCGCCATCGAGATGACGACCGGCGTCAGCAGAACCGCCGTCGTGTCGAGCGAGAGGAACGCCGTCGCCACTGTCGCCAGAGCCACGACGAGCACCCACAGCCAGACCGTGCGGCCGCGTGCGACGCGCGCCAGGCGCGCGGCGACGACGTCGAAGAGTCCCGCCTTGGATGCCAGCTCCGCCACGACCGTGACGGCGACGACGAACAGCAGGATCGGCCACACCCGGTCGGCGACGGCCAATGCCTCGCTCGCGGGAAAGGCGCCGGTGAGCAGCGCGACGATCCCGAGGATCCAGAGCACGCCGCCGATGATGGCCAGAGTCACCGCTCCACTATGAGGCACACCCGGTGCGATCGAGGCCACGGCCGCCGGGCAGGCGGGAATCGACCCCTCGGCAGATGTCCCGTGCGGACGTCACTCGTCGGCGAGTGAGCCCGTCACCTCCCCGCTCGCGCGCTGCGCGGGAGGCGATCGAAGAGTGAGATGAGCATCCACGCCCCGTCAGAAGCGGCTCCGGGCGGGTGAGGACGCCGCGCGATGAGGATGAACTCGCGGCTGACGTGCTCGCGTCGAGACGGCCCTCGGCCCTGATTGCCACGCGAGATTGAGCGGAGGAGGCACCTTCACCCTCGACACTTACTCATTCCGGTGAACGACCACGTGCCTTTCAGAGCCTTATATCGGCGTCAGCGCGTCACCCTGTCGCCCGTTGCGTGCGAACGTCTTCCCCCTCTCGAGAAAGAAAAGCCGACCATGAAGAACAGTCAAGAGCTTCCCCCCGGCATCACTGCTGCAGCGAAGGCTTCCGGGGGCGCGCGTGTAGATCGCCGCACGCTCGTGGCGGGTGCCGCTTGGTCGGTACCCGCGGTGATCATGGCGTCGACAACGCCCGCTTTCGCCGCGTCCGGGGCATCGATGGCGCTGTCTTCCTCCGCCATGCAGCTACCCGCATCGGGCGGAGCGACACTGACTGCGATGTTGTCGGATGCCACGGGCCAGGCTGTCGCCGGCGCCGCGGTCTCGTTCAGCGGTCCGGCGGGCGCGTCATTCAGCCCGTCGACGGCCACGACCGACAGTGTCGGCACGGCGACCTCGCAAGTGAACCTCCAGACGCCCTGGGCACGCCCGGGGTCGATGACGACCATCACGGCTGTCTCCGGCTCCGCAACGAGGTCGCAGTCGTTCTCGGTGAGGGGTTCGAACCTCCTCGCCACGGGAACCGACTACTCGAATGCGCCCGGCCAGACGGAGCTCGCGTTCGTGTCGTCGGTTGTGCAGGTGGTGGTGGGGTCGAACTTCTCGATGGTGCTGCTGGGTGATGGGACGGTGTGGACGAAAGGTGCCAACTCGTCGGGTCAGTTGGGTGATGGCACCACCACGAACCGGTCGACGTGGGCTCAGGTGCCGGGGTTGTCGGGGGTGGGTTCGGTCGCTGCGGGGTCGGCAAGCGCGTACGCGGTGCTGACGGACGGTTCCGTGAAGGCGTGGGGAGCGAACGGCTCGGGCCAGCTGGGCATCGGCAACACGACCATGCAGAAATCGCCGACATCGGTGTCGGGCCTGCCCGCGATCTCGACGGTCTCCGGGATGGCCTCGAGCGCTGTCGCCCTGACCACCGGTGGCGCGGTGTATGCGTGGGGCGTGAACGCGAGCGGCCAGCTCGGAGACACGACGACCGCGAACCGTCTCACACCCGGCCCCGTTTCGGGTCTGTCGTCGGGAGTGACGCAGATCGTCACGGGCTCCGACACGGGCTACGCCGTCACTCAGACCGGGAGCGTGCAGGCCTGGGGCTTGAACGACTTCGGCCAGATCGGTGACGCGACGCAGGCGAACAAGACCACCCCCGTCACCGTCCCCGGTCTGTCGAACGTGATCCAAATCGCCGGCGGCTTCAAAACAGGGTACGCACTCGCCTCCAACGGCACCCTCTCCGCCTGGGGCATGAACAACTACGGCCAGATCGGCGATGGAACCACCACCGCCCGATTCTCACCCACAACCGTCCTCTCCTCTGGAGCGGGACCATCGCAGATCTCCTCCGTCGGCACGTCCGCCTACGCACTCTTCTCCGACGGCACCGTCAAGTCGTGGGGGCAGAATGGTTCGGGGCGTCTCGGTAACGGGACGAATACGGATCGGAACAGGCCCGTCGCGATGGCCGGCATCCCCATCTCAGACCACCCGATCACCAGCCTGCTCGTCTCCTCCGGCGCCGGAGGGTTCACGACATACCTCGTCGTGGACGACCCCGCAGCCGCCCGCTACACGAAGCCGTCTGCTGACAGCATCTCGGTGACCACGCCCACCATGACCGTTCAGGAGTCCGGATTCGCGACCGTCACCGTGAGCGTCACGGATTCGTCGGGTGCAGCAGTCGCCGGTCGCGCGCTTTCGATGTCCGCCTCGTCCGGATCGTCCCTATCCGCGACGTCAGGAACCACTGACTCGTCTGGACGTGTCACGACACAGGTGAGTTTGGACACACCCGGACCGACCCCCGGCTCGTCCGTCACGGTGACGGCGAGCGGTGCAAACGGGTCGAACTCCGGATCATTCGTCGTGCAGGGCAACGCGAATCTCATCGGTGTGGGCGCCGGGTACGGTTCGACCCCTCTGCGGGGCGACCGCGCGTTCGTGTCGTCGGTTGTGCAGGTGGTGGTGGGGTCGAACTTCTCGATGGTGCTGCTGGGTGATGGGACGGTGTGGACGAAAGGTGCCAACTCGTCGGGTCAGTTGGGTGATGGCACCACCACGAACCGGTCGACGTGGGCTCAGGTGCCGGGGTTGTCGGGGGTGGGTTCGGTCGCTGCGGGGTCGGCAAGCGCGTACGCGGTGCTGACGGACGGTTCCGTGAAGGCGTGGGGAGCGAACGGCTCGGGCCAGCTGGGCATCGGCAACACGACCATGCAGAAATCGCCGACATCGGTGTCGGGCCTGCCCGCGATCTCGACGGTCTCCGGGATGGCCTCGAGCGCTGTCGCCCTGACCACCGGTGGCGCGGTGTATGCGTGGGGCGTGAACGCGAGCGGCCAGCTCGGAGACACGACGACCGCGAACCGTCTCACACCCGGCCCCGTTTCGGGTCTGTCGTCGGGAGTGACGCAGATCGTCACGGGCTCCGACACGGGCTACGCCGTCACTCAGACCGGGAGCGTGCAGGCCTGGGGCTTGAACGACTTCGGCCAGATCGGTGACGCGACGCAGGCGAACAAGACCACCCCCGTCACCGTCCCCGGTCTGTCGAACGTGATCCAAATCGCCGGCGGCTTCAAAACAGGGTACGCACTCGCCTCCAACGGCACCCTCTCCGCCTGGGGCATGAACAACTACGGCCAGATCGGCGATGGAACCACCACCGCCCGATTCTCACCGGTCACGATTCTGACCTCCGGCTCCACCGTGTCGAAGATCTCCGCGATGGGCGCAGCAGCATACGCCCTGGCCTCCGACGGATCTGTGAAGTCGTGGGGATCGAACGCTCAGGGCCAGCTCGGAGACGGGACGAGTACGGATCGGAACAGGCCCGTCGCGATGGTCGGCATCCCCATCACGGACCACCCGATCACCAGCCTCCTCGTCTCCTCCGGCGCCGGAGGCAACACCACCTACCTCGTGCTCTAGCGGACCCGTCGTCCTCGGCGTCATTCCGGGTGGGGTGCGGTTCTCCGTAGGCAGGAGCGCCGTGCCCAACACGTTGTGCGCGAGCAATCAATGGGCGGTGGGGCGCGGTCGGGACCACACTGCCCGGTAGCCTGGAATCGACCCCTTCAGGAGATGCGCTGTGACTGATTTCCCCGCCGATGGCTTCGCCCTCTTCCCCGACCGTTCGGTCGTCGCGCTGCGCGTGAACGGAGAGCTGAAAGACCTGGCCACGATCGTGACCGCCGACGACGCCGTCGAGCCGGTCACGATCGACAGCACCGACGGCCTCTCGATCCTTCGCCACTCGACGGCCCACGTGCTCGCGCAGGCGGTTCAACGCGTCAAGCCGCAGACGAACCTCGGGATCGGCCCGCCGGTCACCGACGGCTTCTACTACGACTTCCAGGTCGACGAGCCCTTCACCCCCGACGACCTGAAGGTCATCAAGAAGGAGATGGAGCGCATCGTCCGCGAGAACCAGCGGTTCGTGCGTCGGGTCGTCACCGACGATGAGGCTCGCGCCGAACTCGCCGACGAGCCGTTCAAGCTCGAGCTGATCGGACTCAAGGGCGGATCGGCCGAGGCCGCCGAGGGCGCGTCCGTCGAGGTGGGCGCCGGTGAGTTGACCATCTACGACAACGTCACCCGCGACGGCGAGACCGCGTGGAAAGACCTCTGCCGAGGACCGCACGTGCCCGGCACGCGCCTGATCGGCAACGGTTGGGACCTCACGCGTATCGCCGGCGCTTACTGGCGCGGCAGTGAGAAGAACCCGCAGCTGCAGCGCATCTACGGCACCGCGTGGCCGACGAAAGATGAGCTGCGCGCATACCAGCACCGCCTGGAGGAGGCTGCGAAGCGCGACCACCGCAAGCTGGGCAAGGAGCTCGATCTCTTCTCGTTCCCCGACGAGATCGGCCCGGGTCTGTCGGTATTCCACCCCAAGGGCGGGATCATCCGCTACGAGATCGAGCGCTACATGCGCGAGCGTCTCCTCGCCAGCGGCTACGAGGTCGTGAACACCCCGCACATCACCAAGGGCGACCTGTTCATGACGAGCGGCCACCTGCAGTGGTACGCCGACGGCATGTACCCCCCGATGGTGCTCGACGAGGTCGTGGATGCCGACGGGCACGTCTCGCGCGAGGGCCAGGAGTACTACCTCAAGCCCATGAACTGCCCGTTCCACAACCTCATCTTCCGCTCGCGCGGGCGCAGCTACCGGGAGCTCCCGCTGCGCTTGAGCGAGTTCGGGTCGGTCTACCGCTACGAGAAGAGCGGCACCCTCTCCGGTCTCACGCGCGTGCGCGGCATGACCCAGGACGACACGCACATCTACGTCACCGCCGACCAGGTCAAGGGCGAGCTGACCCACAGCCTCGACTTCGTCCTGCAGACGCTGCGCGATTACGGCCTCAACGACTTCTACCTCGAGCTGTCGACGAAAGAAGAGGGCAACCCGAAGTTCATCGGCGACGACACCCTCTGGACCGAAGCGACCGAGACCCTTCGCGAGGTCGCCGAGGCCTCGGGCCTCGCGCTCGTTCCCGACCCGGGCGGGGCGGCGTTCTACGGCCCGAAGATCTCGGTGCAGGCGCGCGACGCGATCGGCCGTACCTGGCAGATGTCGACGATCCAGCTCGACTTCAACCAGCCCGAGCGCTTCGAGCTCGAGTACACCGGTCCCGATGGCGAGAAGCACCGCCCCGTCATGATCCACCGCGCCCTCTTCGGCTCGGTCGAGCGTTTCTTCGCGATCCTGCTCGAGCACTACGCCGGAGCGTTCCCGGTCTGGCTCGCGCCCGTGCAGGTCGTGGCCGTCCCAGTCGCCGCCGAGTACGGCGACTACCTCCAGGGGATCGTCGCCGACCTCAAGGCCGCCGGCGTGCGCGCCGAGGCCGATCACAGCGACGACCGGATGCAGAAGAAGATCCGCACGCACACCACGCAGAAGGTGCCGCTCATGCTGATCGCCGGTGAGCAGGACCGCTCGAACGGTACGGTCTCGTTCCGCTTCCGCGACGGCACGCAGCTCAACGGCATCCCCGTCGCCGACGCCGTCGCGCACATCACCGGCGCGATCGCCGCACGCACGCTGGTGAACACCGCCGAGGATCTGGCGTGACGAACCCCGACGCCGCTGCAACGCGGTCCGTTCCCGGGCATCACGCAGCGACGGACGGGGCGCCGGCCGACGCGTCCACGACGGATGCCGAGCTCGTCGACGCCGCGACCCTTCCGGGGGTGCCCGACGAGTTCCAGCGCCTGTGGACACCGCACCGCATGGCGTACATCTCCGCCGGGCGTGAGCCGATGGAGAAGAACTGCCCGTTCTGCGCGGCGCCGGACAAGACCGACGAGGACGGTCTGATCGTCGCTCGCGGTGCCACGGCCTACGTCCTGCTCAATCTCTTCCCCTACAACTCCGGGCATCTGCTCGTCTGCCCCTACCGGCACATCGCCACGTACGACCAGGCGACCGACGAAGAGGTGGCGGAGATCGGCGCATTGACGCAGCGCGGTATGCGGGTACTGCGCGCGGTATCGCGGTGCGACGGGTTCAACCTGGGCATGAACCAGGGCGCGATCGCCGGCGCAGGCGTCGACGCGCACCTGCACCAGCACATCGTTCCACGCTGGGCATCTGACGCCAACTTCTTCCCGATCATCGCCAAGACCAAGGCGCTGCCGCAGCTTCTGGGCGACGTGCGTCGCACCGTCGCCGAGGCCTGGGGCGCCTGAGCCGTCAGGCGAACCGGGGAGGCGTGACTCGCGGCCGGCGCTCCTCCACCTCATTCGACGAGGGAGCCGCCAAACGGCCCGCACCGCGCGCTTTCGTCGCCGCTCGAGTTTCTGACCCGCGTCCACATTCGACCTTGACAGGGTCGGATCTGATGCGACAAGGTGGCCGATAAGCGAAGTGTTAGCGTGAACATGGACGTTCCCGCTTCGTGATGATCGCGTCCCCCCGGCGATATCGTCACCCGATGAGATCGGTGACCCCTGCGTTCCTGTGGCGCGGGGTGGAGGCGCACCCGCTCGTCCGACACCGCCTCGCCCGGCCGTCCGACGAGCGTCGAAACACCCTCGGATCACCCCGCCGGTGGTCCGACGATCCGAAAGGCACACCATGTCACGGACGACGACGTCCCCGACGAAACCCCCCACGACGCGAGGCACGAAGGCGAAGGCGCTCGCCGCCGTCTTCGCATCCCTCGTCATCGGCCTCACGACGCTCGGCGTGGCCACACCCGCCGCGGCCGCCGCGCCGGTCGGTACAGGCTCCAACCAGGAGATCCGCAACCAGCAGAACACCCTCTGCATGGACGACTACGCCTTCAACACCCAGCCCGGCGCGGAGGTGCGTCAGTGGACGTGCCTCGAGGGGCAGAACCAGCTGTGGGCGGTCACCGACCTCGGCAACGGTTACGCCGAGATCAAGAACCGATACAGCAACCTCTGCCTCGACAACTTCAACTTCGCCACCGCACCCGGATCCGAGGTGCGTCAGTGGACGTGCTCGCGTAACAACGTGCAGCAGTGGCAGTTGGCCGACGTGGGCGGCGGCTGGACCGAGATCCGCAACAGGCACAACAACCTCTGCCTGCAGAGCGTCGCCTCGCCGGTCGACGGTGGCCTGCTTTCGCAGCAGACCTGCGACGGCTCGGGCGTTCAGCGCTGGCGGCTCACCGACCCGAACGTGTCGAAGATGACCTACACGCTGGCCAGGTCGTCGAACCCGTCCGCCGATGAGGTCGACGCCTACGCGCGCATCACCGACGCGATGGACCGCGCCGTCGCCCGCTACAACAAGTTCAACAACACCCAGCGCCAGCTCTGGGTCTCGTACGACCCGGGCGTGCAGACCGCGGATGCCACCATTTACGGCAACATCCGCTTCGGCGCCAACCGCGGCTTCATGCAGGAGGGCACCGCGCTGCACGAGATCGCACACACCGTCGGTGTGGGCACCGCGTGGAACTTCCAGAGCAAGGTCGACGCGCAGGACTGGCCGGCCGCGGTGCCACTGCTGCGCACGTGGGACGGCCCCGACGCGCGGATCAACGGCGGCGGAAGCCACATGTGGCCCTACGGCCTCAACTACTCGAACGAGTACTCCGAGCTGAACTTCGACCGCCACGTGCGTCTCGTGCAGGCGATGCACCACGACGGACTCTGACGCCTCGAATCCCGCACCACGGCTCCGGGGCCGACCGTTCTGCGAGCGGTCGGCCTCGGAGCCACCCCCGTGCAGGGCATCCGCGCGGAGCGCGCAGGGAGCCGGTCAGCGCACCTGCCGCACCGAGAACTGCAGTCTCGGGTGCGCGTAGGCCTCCTGCGACTCGATGAGACGCAGTTCCCGTGAGCCCGACTCGTAGGTGTTGGTCAGCAGGTCGAAGACGCTGGATGCCGTGCGCGCGAGCGCATCGGGCGCGTCGCCGCCGCTGCGACGGTAGTGCGCGGTGAACAGAGCGGCGGTGACGTCGCCCGAGCCGTTGGCCTTCATCGGAATGAGGGGGGTCTGCACGATCCAGGCGCCGCTGTCGTCGACGACCATCATCTCGATGGTGTCCGCCTCACGGTCGGGGCGCTCGACACTCGTCACCAGGATGGTCCGCGGGCCGCGGCCGCGCAGCACGTCGGCAGACCCGAGGGTCGAGTCGATGCTCCCGGGCTCGGTGCCCGTCAGGAAGCCCAGCTCGAACTGGTTCGGCGTCAGGATGTCGGCCACCGGTACGACCCGCTCGCGCAGCAGCTCGGGAATGGCGGGGGCCACGAAGCATCCCGATTTGGCGTTGCCCATGACGGGATCGCAGGCGTAGACGGCATCCGGGTTCGCCTTCTTCACCCGCGCGACGGTGTCGATGATGACGTCGGCGATGCCCTCGCCGCCCTGGTAGCCCGAGAGCACCACGTCGATCTCGGGGAACACCCCGCGGTCCTCGATGCCGGCGATGACGGCCGCCACATCGTCGGGGGAGATGAGCGGACCCCGCCACGCGCCGTAACCGGTGTGGTTGGAGAAGTTGACCGTGTACACGGGGAGAACCTCGACGCCGATGCGCTGGAGGGGGAAGACCGCGGCGGAGTTGCCGACGTGTCCGTACGCGACGGCGGACTGGATCGAGAGAACCTTCATGACTCGATCCTTCCACTTCGCACGCTCGAGCGACGCGTGCCCGCGGCGACGGCCATGTCGTCGGCGAGGGCTGCGGCCGACGAATCGTCGAGGTCGTGCACGGTGAGCCGCAGGAACGCCCCCGCATGATCGGGGGAGAGGAAGAACGGGTCTCCCTCGCGTACGAGCCAGCCCCGTCGCATGAGCTCCTCGCGCACGCTCGCCGCCGGAGCGGGCAACGGCACCCACAGGTTGAGCCCGTCGCCGGGGGCGGTGGGGAGTCCCCGTTCGGTGAGCGCCCGCGCGAACGCGGCGTTGCGGGCGGCGTAGTGCTCGGCCGCGTGCTCGATGTCGGCGCGGACGGCGTCGTCGGTCACCAGCGCGAGGGTCATTCGCTGCAGGATGTGGCTCACCCAGGTGGTGCCCGGGGTCAGACGCACAGCGAGACCGTCGGCGGTATCGGGGTCGGATGCCGTGACGGCGAGGCACGTGTCGGGCCCGAGGAACTTCGACATCGACCGGATGCGCGCCCACCTCCGCTGCGCGGGACCGATCACCGAATGCAACGGCGCCCGCGAGAGGAGCGAGAAGTGATCGTCTTCGATGACGAGCACATAGGGGTGGCCTTCGAGAACGGCGCGCAGCGCCGCCGCGCGCTCGACGCTCAAGCTCGCGCCGGTGGGATTGTGCGCGCGCGGCGTGCAGATGACGGCCCGCACCCCCGCCTCGAGCGCCGCACGGAGTCCGTCGACGGTCATACCCTCGGCATCCACCGCGACGGGGACGGCCCGGTATCCACCGGTGCGTACGGTGTGCAGGGCCGAGAGGAAGCACGGGTCTTCCAGTGCGACCGCGTCGTCACGCTGAAGGGCCTGGGCGAGCAGGCGCTCGATCGCGTCGCTCGCGCCGCTCGTGACGGTGATGCGAACGTCGTCATGCGGGAGCTGATCGGTCATCCATCGGCGCGCCCAGGCTTCCAGGCCGGGGTCGATGACCGGTTCGCCGTACAGCACCGGCCGGGTCGAGCGGGCGAGGGCCGCGGTCGGATCCGGGATGCGCGCGGGGTCGGGGTTGCCCGTGCCGACGTCGCGCAGCACGGTGTCGGGCGCGTAGCCCTCCTGGGCGACCGCGGCGCGGTCGGCGACGCGCGTGCCGCCGCGCCCGCGCGCCTCGACGAGGCCCGCCTGCGCGAGCTGCCGATAGGCGGCGACCACGGTGTTGCGATTGACCCCGAGATCCACGGCGACGGCCCGCACCGACGGCAGCGGAGTGCCGGGGGCGAGCTCGCCGCGTTCGATGCGCGTGCGCAGGTCGGCGGCGATCCCGGATGCCGAATTGCCGGTCAGATCGATGCTCATACGCCCCCTCGACTCACCGCCAGCCTATGTCCTGCGCCATGCTACGGTTTGGCCTAAGCCAATAGATCGCGCCCCGAAGCGCGGAACCTCGCGCCGACAGGCGCGGAACGGAGTGGACATGACCGACACCGGAACACCCCGCGTCAAGCGCGGCCTCGCCGAGATGCTCAAGGGCGGCGTGATCATGGACGTCGTCACCGCCGAGCAGGCCCGCATCGCCGAAGACGCCGGCGCCGTCGCCGTCATGGCGCTCGAGCGCGTTCCCGCCGACATCCGGGCCCAGGGAGGCGTCGCGCGCATGAGCGACCCCGACCTCATCGACGACATCATCGCGACCGTATCGATCCCGGTCATGGCGAAAGCCCGCATCGGCCACTTCGTCGAGGCGCAGATCCTGCAGGAGCTGGGTGTCGACTACATCGACGAATCCGAGGTGCTCTCGCCCGCCGACTACGTCAACCACATCGACAAGTACGGCTTCACCGTGCCGTTCGTGTGCGGGGCGACGAACCTCGGCGAGGCGCTCCGCCGCATCACCGAGGGCGCGGCGATGATCCGCTCCAAGGGCGAGGCCGGCACGGGCGACGTGTCGGAGGCGACCAAGCACATCCGCACCATCCGCGGAGAGATCAACGCCCTGCGCGCCAAGACGAAGGACGAGCTCTACGTCGCCGCGAAGGAGCTGCAGGCGCCCTACGACCTCGTCGCCGAGATCGCCGAGACCGGAAAGCTCCCCGTCGTGCTGTTCACCGCCGGGGGAGTGGCGACCCCGGCCGACGCCGCCATGATGATGCAGCTCGGCGCCGACGGCGTGTTCGTGGGCTCGGGCATCTTCAAGTCGGGCAATCCCGCCCAGCGCGCCGCCGCGATCGTGAAGGCCACCACCTTCCACGACGACCCGAAGATCGTGGCCGAGGCGTCGCGTGGACTCGGCGAGGCGATGGTCGGCATCAACGTCGCCGACCTCCCCGCACCGCACCGCCTGGCCGAGCGTGGCTGGTAGAAGCCCGCGCGTCGGAGTCCTCGCCCTCCAGGGCGACGTGCGCGAGCACGTGTCGGTGTTGACCGCCCTCGGCGCCGACGCACGACCCGTGCGTCGGCCCGAGGAACTCGCTGCCGTGGAGGGCCTCGTGCTCCCCGGCGGCGAGTCGAGTGTCATCGACAAGCTCGCGCGGGCCTTCGGGCTCTTCGAACCGATCCGCGCGGCGATCGCCGCCGGCCTGCCGATGTACGGCACGTGCGCGGGCCTGATTCTGCTGGCCGACCGCATCGACGGAGCCATCGCCGGACAACGGACGTTCGGCGGCATCGACGCGCGCGTCGCGCGGAACGTCTTCGGCGGGCAGACCGCCTCGTTCGAGACCGACCTCGATGTGCCGGCGCTGGGTGAGCCGCCCGTGCACGCCGTCTTCATCCGTGCCCCCGCGGTGGTGGAATGGGGCCCGGATGCCGTGCCTCTGGCATCCCTTCCCGATGGGCGCGTCGTCGCGATCGAGCAGGGCGCGCTGCTCGGCACGGCCTTCCACCCCGAATCGACCGGGGAGACGCGCTTCCACGAGCGGTTCCTCTCGCACGTCGATGCCAGACGCGGGACGAGCGCCCCTGCGCTCTAGAATGGAAAGATGTCCGGACACTCCAAATGGGCCACGACCAAGCACAAGAAGGCGGTCATCGACTCCCGTCGCGCCAAGTCGTGGGCCAAGCTCATCAAGAACATCGAGGTCGCGGCGAAGCTCGGTGGGGCCGACCTCCAGGGCAACCCGACGCTGTTCGACGCTGTCCTCAAAGCCAAGAAGACATCGGTCCCCAAAGACAACATCGACCGCGCCATCAAGCGCGGTGCCGGCATCGGCGGCGAAGCCGTCGAGTACGCCTCGATCATGTACGAGGGCTACGGCCCCAACGGTGTGGCGTTCCTCATCGAGTGTCTGACCGACAACAAGAATCGCGCCGCGGCCGAGGTGCGCACTGCTCTCAGCCGTAACGGCGGCACGCTCGCCGATCCGGGCAGCGTCGCCTACAACTTCAGCCGCAAAGGCGTCATCGTCGTCCCCTCCGAGGGCACCAGCGAAGACGACGTCATGCTCGCGGTGCTCGAGGCCGGCGCCGAAGAGGTCGAGCCCCATGGCGAGGGATTCGGCGTCATCACCGATGCCACCGACCTCGTCTCGGTACGCAGCGCCCTGCAGGAAGCCGGGATCGAGTACGACTCAGCCGACGTCGAGTTCGTCCCCTCGCTCAAGGTGGAGGTCGACGCCGACACCGCCCGCAAGGTGTTCCGACTCATCGACGCACTCGAAGACAGCGACGACGTCCAGAACGTCTACACGAACTTCGATCTCACCTCCGAGGTGCAGGCGGAGCTCGAGAACGACGAGTAAGGGCGCGCCCTCGATCGCCACACGGCCCCTGCGCTTAGCGTGGGGGCCGTGTCCCGTTTTCTCCGCGTGCTCGGCATCGACCCCGGCCTCACCCGCTGCGGCGTCGGGGTCGTCGACGTCTCGCCGAACCGCACCGCCTCGCTGGTGCACGTGGGTGTCGTCCGCTCCCTGACGACCGACCCCATCGAGAAACGGCTCGCCGCGATCGCCGCCGGCATCCGCCTCGTGCTGGCCGAGCACGATCCGGGGGTGGTCGCCGTCGAACGCGTCTTCGCGCAGAACAACCGCCACTCGGTGATGGGAACGGCCCAGGCAAGCGGCATCGCGCTGTTGCTGGCCGCGGAGCACGGCATTCCGGCCGCGACCCACACCCCGAGCGAGGTGAAGGCCGCGATCACCGGTTACGGCTCCGCCGACAAGCTCCAGGTGCAGACGATGGTCGCGCGCGTGCTGCGCCTCGACGTCCTTCCCCAGCCCGCGGATGCCGCCGACGCCCTGGCGATCGCGTTGTGCCACGCCTGGCGCGGAGGAGCGGCCTCGGCCCCGGAGGACACATCGTTGACGCCCGCTCAGCGTGCATGGCGTGATGCGGAGAAGCGTCGTTCTCCGCAGCCCCGTGTCGCTCGAACGAATGTACGAACGGGCGCGTAGGCTAGCGGCATGATCTCTTCGCTGCACGGGACGGCGGCCCATGTCGCCGACGACTCGCTCGTGGTCGTGGTGGGCGGTGTCGGCTTCTCGGTCGCCGTCACCGCGCAGTTGGCACGCGCGGTCCACGTCGGAGCAGACGTGCACTTGCACACGAACCTCATCGTGCGCGAAGACGCACTGTCGCTATTCGGTTTCGAGAGCCGCGAAGAACTGACCGTCTTCACGCAGCTCATCAGTGTGACCGGTGTCGGGCCCAAGTCCGCCCTGGGCGTGCTGTCATCGCTCACGGTGCCGCAGATCGCCCAGGCCGTCGCCGACGACGACGACGCGCCCTTCCGTCGCGTGTCGGGTATCGGCCCCAAGACCGCGAAACTCATCGTCGTGCAGCTCGCGGGCAAACTCGCCGTCGTTCCGACGACCGCTCCCGCCGCCGTCAGCGCGCACGGGCAGGTTCCCCTGCAGGTCACGCAGGCGCTGATCGGGCTCGGGTGGAGTGAACGCACCGCCGCCGAGGCCGTGGCATCCGTCGCCGAGAACGCCTCCGACGGCGACCGTGCGTCGGTGCAGAGCCTGCTGCGTCTGACGCTCGCGCTGCTCGGCCCCGCGCGCAAGGAGACCGTGGGTGGCTGACGTCCGCGACGCCGGCACGCCGGACGACGAGACCGAGCTCGCGATCGAGGGGGCTCTGCGCCCCGTCTCGCTCGCCGAGTTCGTCGGCCAGCACAAGGTGCGCGCGCAGCTGCAGCTGTTGCTCGACGCCGCTCGCATCCAGCAGCGCTCGCCCGACCACATCCTGATGTCGGGCCCGCCCGGACTGGGCAAGACGACGCTCGCGATGATCGTCGCCCACGAGAGCGGTCGGCCGCTGCGGCTCTCGAGCGGCCCGGCCATCCAGCATGCGGGCGATCTGGCCGCGCTGCTGTCGTCGCTCACGCCGGGCGAGGTGCTCTTCATCGACGAGATCCACCGGATGGCGCGCTCGGCGGAAGAGATGCTCTACCTCGCGATGGAGGACTTCCGCATCGACATCATGGTGGGTAAGGGTGCGGGCGCGACGAGCATCCCCCTCGACCTCTCTCCGTTCACCCTCGTAGGCGCCACCACCCGCGCAGGACTCCTCCCCAACCCCCTCCGCGACCGCTTCGGTTTCACCGCTCACCTGGAGTACTACGAGCCCGAAGAGCTCGAGCTCGTGGTTTCCCGCTCGGCATCCATGCTCGACGTGGGGCTCCCGGGCACGGCGCGGTCGGAGATCGCCCGCCGCTCGCGCGGCACGCCCCGTATCGCCAACCGTCTGCTGCGCCGCGTACGCGATTACCTCGTCGTGCACGGCCCCTCGGTCGGTGCCGACGACGGCCACGCAGACCTTCGCACGGTGGGCGCCGCACTCGATCTCTACGACGTCGACGCCATCGGCCTCGACCGGCTGGACCGCGCCGTGCTCGACGCCCTCGTGCGTCGATTCCGCGGGGGTCCGGTGGGGCTGAGCACGCTGGCCGTCGCCGTCGGCGAGGAGCCCGAGACGATCGAGTCCGTCGTCGAGCCCTACCTCGTGCGCATCGGATTCATGGGGCGGACGCCCCGTGGCCGTGTCGCGACGCCCGAGGCGTACGACCACCTCGGCGCTCCCCACCCCGACGGCCTGCTCCGGTTCAGCCAGGGCGTATGACCTATACTCGGCGAGGGATTCCCCGACCCCCGCTAGGCAGTGCCGCACGGCGCGCCTGATTTGAAAGGTGCACCGCCTCCATGGATAGTCTCCTCCTTCCCCTCCTGCTGGCCGGCTTGCTCGTGTTCATGTTCGTGAGCTCCCGCCGCCGCATGAAGAAGCAGAAGGCCGAGCAGGAGAAGAAGGCCCGCGACACCGTTCCCGGCGCCGAGGTGCTGCTGCAGGGTGGTCTGTACGGCACCATCGTCGAATACGACGGCGAAGACCTCGACAAGCCCGCGCTGGTCGAGATCGCCCCCGGCATCGTCATCAAGGTGCACAGCCAGGCCGTGCTCCGCATCGTCGACCCGATCGAGGGAGCCGTCACCGAAGACGAGTTCATCGAGGCCGAAGAATCCGAGGCCGAGTACATCGCCGGGGTCGCCGACGGCGACACCACCTCCATCAGCGACGACAAGCGCGCCGCGCGCCAGAACACCGTCGACGTCGACCGCGATGACAAGGACCGCCCCGCGGTCTGATCCCCTTCCCTTTCCCTTTCGTTCACCGCCGCACAGAAAGCCGATTCCGTGGCGCCCTCGACTCCCGTCCGTCACGCCTGGCGCGTATTGACCGGACTGCTCGCCATCACCGGCGTGCTGTTCGGCATCAACGCCCTGGGTGTGTACACCTTCAATGCCAGTTCCTGGACCCCCGACCTCGCCCTCGACCTCCAGGGCGGCACGCAGATCATCCTGCAGGCCCAGACCACCGACGGCGCAGCGCCCGACAGTGAGCAGCTGCAGCAGGCCGTCACGATCATCCGCCAGCGCGTCGACGCGTCCGGTGTCGGTGAGACCGACGTCGCGACCGAGGGCGGTCGCAACATCGTGGTGCAGATTCCCGGCCAAGCCGATGAGGCGACGCGTGAGCGCATCCAGAGCTCTGCTCAGCTGCAGCTTCGTCCGGTGCTGTTCACGGGCTCGCAGGCGACCTCGTTCGTCGGCGAGGACGGCAACTCCACGCCGTACCCGACGCCCGACCCCGCCCTGCCTGCGACGCCGACCGCATCGCCCACCAACGGGAGCGACCCGGCCTACATCACGCCGGCCCTGCAGGCGGAGTTCCTCGCGTACGACTGCGCCAACCCTCCGTCGAACCCCTCCGAGGCCCCGGCCGATCAACCCATGATCACGTGCGGTATCGACGACGGCGGCAAGTACATCCTCGGCCCCGTCGAGCTCAACGGCACCGACATCAGCGACGCAACCAATGGCCAGGAGCAGAACACCGGCCGCTGGGCCGTGAACCTCGTCTTCAACGATCAGGGCACGCAGACGTTCGGCGAGATCAGCCAGCGCCTCGTCGCGCTGCAGCCGCCGCTGAACCAGTTCGCCTTCGTCCTCGACGGCTCGGTGCTGTCGGCGCCCGTCATGCAGGGGACCATCCTCGACGGCCGTCCGAGCATCACCGGCAGCTTCACGCAGGAGTCGTCCAAGGCTCTCGCCGACCAGCTGAAGTACGGTGCCCTGCCCTTGAGCTTCACCGTCGTCAGCTCCGACACCGTCTCGGCCACCCTCGGATCGCAGCAGCTGCAGGTCGGCTTCATCGCCGGCCTCATCGGACTGGGCCTGGTCGCGATCTACTCGTTGATCGTCTACCGCGCGCTCGGCACGGTGATCATCGCCTCGCTCGGCGTGATGGCCGTTCTGACGTACGTGGCGCTGTGCATCCTGGCCTGGCGTGCCGGGTTCCGCCTGTCGCTCGCCGGCGTCGCGGGCCTGATCGTCACGATCGGCTTCACCGCCGACTCGTTCATCGTCTACTTCGAACGCATCCGAGACGAGTTGCGAGACGGCAAGTCGATCACGGCCGCGGTCGAAGACGGCTGGGCTCGCGCGAAGCGCACGATCTACATCTCGAAGTCGATCAACATCCTCGCCGCCGTCGTGCTGTACATCCTCGCGGATGCCACGGTGAAGGGCTTCGCGTTCACGCTGGGCCTGACGACCGCGATCGACATCCTGATCTTCATCCTCTTCACCCACCCGGTCATGCAGCTACTGGCCCGCACTCGGTTCTTCGGCTCGGGCCACCCGCTCTCGGGCATGGACCCCCACGCGCTGGGAGCCGTCTACCGCGGGCGCGCAGAGTTCCGCGCCCCCGTCGCCGACGCCTCGCGCGCGAAGCGCTCACGCGGCGAGGCCCAGCGCCGTCAAACCATCGCGGAACGCAAGCAGGCCGAACTCGCCGCCGCCGGCCGCGGCGATAGCCGCTCCACGAAGGAGGGAGACAACTGATGCGCTCCATGACGCAACTCGGTAACGACCTCTACTCGGGCAAGACCTCTTTCCCGTTCGTGCAGCGTCGCCGCCTGTGGTTCATCATCGCCGCGGTGCTCGTCATCGGCGCGGCTCTCGTGCCGTTGTTCCGCCCGGTGCAGTTCTCCATCGAGTTCACCGGCGGTGCGCAGTTCACGGTGTCGAACCCGGCATCCCTCGACCAGTCCCTCGCCACCGAGGCCGTCGCGTCGGTGCTCCCGGGCGCCACCACGCGCGTGTCGACGATCAACGACCAGGCCGTTCGCGTACAGACCGACCAGCTCGACAACGACGAGGCGCAGGCGGTGTCGGCCGCGCTCGCCACCGCCTACGACGTGCCCTCGTCGGAGATCACGAACTCGTTCATCGGCCCGACCTGGGGCAACGACGTCACCCGCCAGTCGTTGTGGGGTCTTTCCATCTTCCTCGCGCTGACGTTCCTGATCCTGGCGATCTACTTCCGCACGTGGAAGATGTCGGTCGCGGCGATCATCGGCCTCGTCGACGTGCTCGTCATCACCATCGGCGTGTACGCCGTCTTCGGGTTCGAGATCTCACCGGCCGCCGTCATCGGCTTCCTCACGATCCTGTCGTACGCCCTGTACGACACCACCGTCGTCTTCGATAAAGTGCGTGAGAACACGCGGGAAGACGGCGAGATATCCGGTCGCACGTTCGCGGAGTCGGTCAACCTCGCCGCCAACCAGACGCTCATCCGCTCGATCAACACGACCGTTGTCGCGATCCTGCCGGTCGGCGCGATCCTCTTCATCGGTGTGCCCCTCGGCGCCCGCACGCTGAGCGACATCTCGCTGTCGATCTTCGTCGGCACCATCGTTGCGGCGTACTCGACGCTGTTCGTCGCCGTGCCGATGTACGCCCTCCTGCGCGAGAAAGAGAAGCCGGTCGCCCAGCGCGACGCGCGCGTGCGAGCCGCCCGCGAGAAGGCAGGGGTTCCGGCCTGAGGGCGGACCCGCATCGCAACGCCCGTCCTGAGGTGAGGCCCCGACGACATGTCGGGGCCTCACCCGTCGGGGCGTAGACTTGAACGAACGGCCGTAGGGGAGAGGTGGCGATGACCGAGACCGCGTCCTCAGCGCCACCGCCGTCCTCTCTGCGTCGCCTCGTTCCGCGCATCTTCTCCCGTGCCGCACGCCGCGACGACGTCGACAAGCTGCTGCGTACTGTACGCACCCATCACCCCAAGGGTGATCTCGCGATCATCGAGCGCGCGTACGCCGTCGCCGACAAGGCGCACGACGGTCAGAAGCGCCAGAGTGGTGAGCCGTACATCACCCACCCGCTCGCGGTGGCGCAAATCCTCGCCGAGCTCGGCCTCGGCCCCAAGGCGATCGCCGCCGCCCTGCTGCACGACACCGTCGAAGACACCGGCTACCCGCTCGACGAACTGGCCGCCGACTTCGGCGACGAAGTGGCGATGCTGGTCGACGGGGTCACCAAGCTCGACAAGGTCAAGTACGGCGACAGTGCACAGGCCGAGACCGTCCGCAAGATGATCGTGGCGATGTCGAAAGACATCCGCGTCCTGTTGATCAAGCTCGCCGACCGCCTGCACAACGCGCGTACCTGGGGCTTCGTGCCGCCGCACAAAGCGGCGAAGAAGGCCACCGAGACGCTCGAGATCTACGCGCCGCTCGCGCACCGCCTCGGCATCCAGGCGATCAAGAGCGAACTCGAAGACCTCTCGTTCGCCGTGATGCACCCCAAGCTCTACGCCGAGATCGAGAGTCTCGTCAAGCAACGCACCCCGCAGCGCGAGCAGTACGTGCAGAACGTCATCGACGCCGTCGACGCGGATCTGCGCGAGTTGCGCGTGCGCGGCCGCGTGATGGGCCGGCCGAAGCAGCTCTACTCCGTGTACCAGAAGATGGTCGTGCGAGGGCGTGAGTTCGACGACATCTACGACCTCATCGGCATCCGCATCCTGGTGGGCACCGTGCGCGACTGCTACGCCGTGCTCGGTGCGATCCACGCGCGATGGACGCCGCTGCCCGGGCGCTTCAAGGACTACATCGCGACCCCGAAGTTCAACCTCTACCAGTCGCTCCACACGACGGTGATCGGTCCGGGCGGGCGTACGGTGGAGATCCAGATCCGCACGCACGAGATGCACCAGCAGGCCGAATTCGGCGTCGCCGCGCACTGGAAGTACAAAGAGCGCATGGCCGGCACGAAGTCGGATGCCAAAGCCGTCGACGCCGACATGGCGTGGATCGCCCACATCTCCGACTGGCAGGCCGAGACCGCCGATCCGGGGGAGTTCCTCGACTCGCTGCGGTTCGAGATCGGCGCGAAAGAGGTCTACGTCTTCACCCCCAAGGGCCGCGTCGTCGGTCTTCCCACGGGGGCGACGCCCGTCGACTTCGCCTACGCGGTACACACCGAGATCGGCCACCGCACCATGGGGGCGAAGGTCAACGGGCGTCTCGTGCCGTTGGAGTCCACGCTGCAGAGCGGCGACGTGGTCGAGGTCTTCACCTCGAAGAACCCCGACGCCGGCCCCAGCCAGGACTGGCTCGGCTTCGTCAAGAGCACGCGCGCGCGCAACAAGATCCGCGGGTGGTTCACGAAGGAGCGCCGCGAAGAGGCGATCGAGCAGGGCAAGGACTCCATCGCCCGAGCGATGCGCCGGCAGAACCTTCCGTTGCAGCGCCTGATGAGCCAGGACTCCTTCACCGAGGTCGCACGACTCTTCCACTATGAAGACGTCTCCGCGCTGTACGCCGCGGTCGGCGAAGGACACGTCTCGACGCAATCGGTGATCGAGAAGGTCACGGCCCTCGTCAGCGTCGAAGAGACCAACACCGGCCCCATCGACATCCCCGTCGGACGCAGCCGGGCTCCGCGCGGCGGCGACTCCGGCGTGCTCGTGCGCGGCGCCCCCGACATCCTGGTGAAGCTCGCGAAGTGCTGTACACCGGTCCCCGGCGACGAGATCGTCGGATTCGTGACCCGCGGAAGCGGTGTCTCGGTGCACCGTGGCGACTGCACGAACGTCAAATCGCTGAAGGAAGAACCCGACCGTCTGATCGACGTCGAGTGGGCGCCGACCACCAAGAGCGTGTTCCTCGTGCAGATCCAGGTCGAAGCGCTCGATCGATCGGGGCTGCTCAGCGACGTGACGCGGGTACTCAGCGAGCACCACGTCAACATCTTGTCGGCGACCGTGTCGACCACGAACGACCGGCTGGCCCTCAGCAAGTTCGTCTTCGAGATGGGTGACACCGTGCACTTGGATCGAGTGTTGAACGCCGTCAGACGCATCGACGCCGTCTACGACGTCTACCGCGTCACCTCGTCGTAGGCCCCGTCAGCAGGGCCGTCGCGCGTCGTCCATGAGGGAACCGCGGATGCCGTGCGAGCCACTCCTCAGCCGAACGGCGAACGAGTGGATCGGTGTTCGCCCAGGTGCGCGCGAGATCCCGGTCAACAGTGTCGTCGGAACGAGCGAGGTCGACGAGCGTCCGCTCGGGTGAGCTCACGTTCACACCCGCGATCGCGCACACGTCTACGGGATCGAGACGCACATCGTGGAAGATCGTGCGGGCGTCGGAACGCGCCCGCGCACGGGTCGCACCCGCTCTCTGGACGTGATGCGGCGTCGGCTCCTCCGACACCGCCCCGTGGATCCACGCCGCGCTGCCGCGCACGGCCGCCCACCGCTCGCCCAGCAGGGGGAGCAGGCTCCGCGCACGCATCCACGGCGTCTCGGCGGCGTCGGCGGGCATGAACCCCTCGCCGAGCGGCACGAGCAGACCATCGAGGCACGCGGCGGTCAGTTCGGCGAGCGAGAGACGCTCGTCGGCGAAGAACAGGAAGGGCGACACCATCCCGCCAGTGTGGCGGGGCGATGTCGCCCAGGACGCCGGAGCGTCGGACCTGTGGAGAACCGATCAGCCGCCCAGCGCGCGCAGCCAGGTGCGACGAGCCTCGAGGGCCTCTTTCGCCTGTGCGGCGGCGCGCTTGTCGCCGCGGGCTTCGGCCCCGGCGACCTCCGCCTCGAGCTTGTCGATGGCGTCGGTCAGCTGACGCGTCATGTCGTTCGCACGCGCCTTCTGCTCGGGGTCGTTGCGCTTCCAGTCGGCGTCTTCGCGCGTGCGGACGCTCAGCTCGATCTTGCGCAGCTCATCGTCGAGCGTGCGCTCCTTGTCTCGCGGGAAGATGCGACCGATATCGTCCCACTGGCGCTGGATCGCGGTCAGCTTCTGACGAGCGGTCGCGAGGTTCTTCTCGTCGACGATCGGGGCGGCCTCTTCGAGGAGCGCGCGCTTCTGCTCGATCTTCTCTTTCGACGCCTCGTTCTCGGCGGACTCCCGCTCGATGCGCGCCCCGTAGAGGGCGTCGCCGGCGGCCTTGAAGCGCGCCCACAGCGCGTCGTCGACCTTGCGGCCCGCGCGTCCCGACGCCTTCCACGCGTCGAGCAGGTCGCGGTAGGCGTTGATACCGTCTTCGCCGCGCGGAGCGAGCGCCTCGGCACGCTCGGCGAGACGCGTCTTGGCCTCGCGTGCCGACTTGTGCGTCTCGTCGAGGGACGAGAAGAACTCGCGGCGGTGGCGATCGACCGTGGCGCGCGCGTCGCGGAAGCGACGCCACAACTGCTGAGCGGTCGACTTCGACAGGCGCGGGCCGTTCTGCTGGTGCGCCTGCCACCGGTCGAACAGCGCCGTCATGTCGGCGGTCATCTGCTTCCATTGCACGCTCTGCGGGTCGCGCGCCGCAAGGGCCTCCGCCTCTTCGACGATCGCGGTGCGCTCGCGCACGGCCTCCTCGCTGGCCTGCTTGGCAGCGACGGCCTCAGTCTCGCTGGCTTCGGCGAGCTCGGCCGTGAGCGCGTCGACGCGGGCGATGAGGGCGGCGAGGTCGCCCACGGCGGCCGCACCGTCGAGTTTGGCGCGCAGCGTCTTGGCGGTGGAGCGTAGATCGGATGCCGATGCACCGCCGCGGCGGTGACGGGTCTCGATCAGCGTGACCTCGCCGGCCAGGTCGGAGAATTTGCGCTGGTAGTACGCGAGGGCCTCGGCGGGCGTGCCGTCGGGGTACTGACCGACCTCGCGCCAATCGTCTCCCTCACGAACCGACACGGTGCCGTCGTCGTCGACGCGTCCCCACGGCGGGGTCGTGGTCTTCGAGGCCGTCGCACCGGGGGGCGGACCGGGGAGCCGCGGGCCGGGGCGTGCCGCCGGCTGCGCGGGGGAGGGCGCGGCGGACGCCGGTTCGGCATCCTGGGCGGAGTCGTCATCTTCGACGGTCTCGGCGTCAGCGACGGGCTCGGCCTCGGCGACGGGCTCCGCTTCTCCGGCCTCGGACACGTCGGCGACGGTCTCGGCATCGGCGACAGGCTCGTCCGTGGCAGGCTCGTCGCCAGAGTCAGGCTCGGCCCCGACGGACTCGGCGGCGGCAGCAGCCTCGTCGTCCGCGACGGGCTCGACCTCGGCGCTCGGGTCGACGTCGGGAACCCCGTCGGGTTCGCGGTCCGCGCCGTCGACGTCCGGAGCCGTCTGCTCACCGGCGGTGGGGGAGACCTCGTCGGTCTGCACCTCGGTCGTGGAAGAAGCGTCGGCCTCGGCGTTGCTCGCGGCGTCGCGCGGGTCGGAGGTCTCGGGGGTGGAAGCGGAAGACACGGATAGCACCTCATCGCGGCAGAGCCGCCTGGGGGAGAAGGACCCTCCGAGCCTAGTACGAGCCGCCCCGCCGACACAGGATCAGGGTGCGGCGGACTCCGTGGCATCCGGTACCGGAGTCGCCGGCGCCTCGGTCGCGGGGGTGCTCGGGGTGGAGGTCGACGTCGGCACCGGCTCGGGCGTCCCGGGCCCGGCGACGAAGTAGGCCGTCTGCGCGCCGATCGCCCCCAGGACGACGACGAGGCCCACGACGAGCGCGATCACGTTGTCGCGCGTGCGCCGGTGTCCCTGTCGTTCATGCAGCTCGAGCCGCGCTTGGTAGGCGCGGGCACGCTCCCGCTGCTCCCGCGTCTGCCGGTCATTTCCGCGCGTCGCCACATCGACCTCCTCTGCCCGTCCGGACTCGTCGATCCTACAAACACCGCGCCCGCAGCCCCCGCGGCTCCCCGGCCGCACGGTGCCGGCGAAGACGGGTCCGATGTCGGGGGCCCCGGTTAGCCTGGACCGGTGACCCCTTCTTCGGCGCTCTTCCAGGGCCAGACGCCGCTGGCCGTGCGCATGCGGCCCGTGAGCCTCGACGAGGTCGCCGGGCAGGGGCATCTGCTGCGTCCCGGTTCGCCGCTGGTCACTCTCGCCACGACCGACTCGTCGGCATCCGTCTCCGCCGTCTCCGTCATCCTGTGGGGCCCGCCCGGCACGGGTAAGACAACGCTCGCTCAGGCAATCGCCCGGTCGTCGGGGCGGCGATTCGTGGAGCTGTCGGCGATCACGGCGGGCGTGAAAGACGTCCGCGAGGTCATGCAAGAGGCCCTGACGCAGCGCGACCTCTACGGGCAGTCGACCATCCTGTTCCTCGACGAGATCCACCGCTTCACCAAGGCCCAGCAAGACGCGCTGTTGCCGGGCGTCGAGAACGGGTGGGTCGTGCTCATCGCCGCGACGACCGAGAACCCCTCGTTCTCGGTCATCTCGCCGCTGCTGTCGCGCTCCCTGCTGCTGACCCTGCGGCCGCTCGGTGACGACGACCTCGGAGCTCTCGTCGACCGCGCCGTGCGCGACCCGCGGGGCCTGGCGGGCCGGGTCGAGCTCGACGACGACGCCCGGGCCGCCCTGGTCCGCCTCGCATCTGGAGACGCCCGGCGCGCGCTGACCGCCCTCGAGGCAGCGGCGGCCGTCGCGGGCGACCTCGACGCGGCGGCACCGGCACCCGCCGATGAGAGCGACGACGAAGGCGAGGCCGACGACGTCGAGAACGAGAACGGTGAGGCGGAGGCCGGGGACGCCACCGCGCCCACGACGGTCATCACGGCCGACCACATCGCCCAGGCCGTCGACCGAGCCCTGCTGCGCTACGACCGGCAGGGCGACGAGCACTACGACGTCATCAGCGCCTTCATCAAGTCGGTGCGCGGATCCGACCCGGATGCCGCGATCCACTACCTCGCGCGCATGATCGAGGCCGGAGAGGACCCGCGGTTCATCGCACGGCGCCTCGTGATCTCCGCCGCCGAAGACATCGGCATGGCCGACCCCCAGGCGCTGCAGATCGCCGTCGCCGCCGCCGACGCCGTCGCCTTCATCGGCATGCCCGAGGGGCGCATCCCCCTCGCCGAGGCGACCGTCTACCTCGCCACGACCGCGAAATCGAACGCCGCCTACAACGCCATCAACGCCGCGATCGCCGACGTCCGAGCGGGGGGTTTCGGCCGCGTACCGATGCACCTGCGCGACGCGCACTACCCCGGGGCGAAGCGCCTCGGCCACGGCAAGGGATACAAGTACGCCCACGACAGCGAGATCGGCATCGTCGCGCAGCAGTACCTCCCCGACGAGCTGCGCGGACGCCGCTATTACGAGCCCACGAACCACGGCGCCGAGCGCGACGTGTCGGCGCGGCTCGAGAAGATCCGCCGCATCCTCGACGGCACCTGAGCGACGCACACGGGCCGTCCGGGCGGCTCTGATAGCATGAACCGGCTCGAAACAGGGTTTTCGGGCATCCCCTCCTTTCTGTGATCACCCTCCGGTGCGCCCCGGCGTGCGCTTCGGATCGGGCGGAAGGGGGCGATACGCCCGTGAGCCGTGAAAGGCGCGGCCACGTCATCGGAAGGAGAACTTCGTGACCACGAAGTCTCAGGACCGCCGCAAGGTGCGTCTGTCGCGAGCCCTCGGCATCGCGCTCACCCCCAAGGCCGCCCGCTACCTCGAGAAGCGTCCCTACGCTCCGGGCGAGCACGGCCGCACCAAGCGCAAGGCCGACAGCGACTACGCCGTTCGTCTCCGCGAGAAGCAGCGTCTGCGCGAGCAGTACGGCATCCGCGAGAAGCAGCTGCGCATCGCGTTCAACGAAGCGCGTCGCACCGACGGCCTGACGGGTGAGAACCTGGTCGAGCTGCTCGAAATGCGTCTGGACGCCCTCGTCGTGCGCGCGGGCTTCGCCCGCACCACCGCGCAGGCTCGCCAGCTCGTCGTGCACCGCCACATCCTGGTCGACGGCCAGCTCGTGGACCGCCCGTCGTTCCGCGTCAAGCCGAACCAGCTGATCCACGTCAAGACCAAGAGCGAGGGCCTCGAGCCCTTCCAGGTCGCCGCCGCCGGCGGGCACGCCGAAGTGCTGCCCCCCGTCCCGGGCTACATCGAGGTCGACCTGTCGACGCTTCAGGCCCGCCTGCTGCGCCGCCCCAAGCGCGCCGAAGTGCCCGTCACCTGTGACGTGCAGCTCGTCGTCGAGTACTACGCCGCCCGCTGATCCAGCGAGCAGAGAAGGGCGTCGGGGTTCCCCGGCGCCCTTCGTCGTTCCCGCGCACGCGGCATCCTGTGCCGGTCCGCGGCCTGCCTGCGGCGCCCGGGTCCGGGCGGCGTCACGTGGCCGGACCCGTGTCGGCGGATACAACGCAGGAGTACTACCCGAGGCGGCCCGCGATCGCCGGCCCGGAGGCCGGATCGGGCGAAGCTCCTGCGTCACGTCCGCCGCGGAGCCGGCACGCTGCCGCGGCGACCGACTCGAACAGTCACGGCGGCCCGGGGAGACGGCATCCATCGATCTCTCTTGCGCGGTGCACAGGGGCCGTCGCCTACGATGAAGGATGCCGCGAACGCGGCGTCTCATCGAGGAAGAAGTGGTGATCGTGAAAAGCCTCGTCTGGTTCGCGTTGGGCATCGCCGGCGGATTCGTCGCCGCCCACCTCGTCAACAAAGACCCCCGCGGTCAAGAGCTGCTCGCGCAGCTCGACTCCCGCATCGGCGAGTTCACCGACCACATGAGCGACGCGTACCACGATCAGGAGACCCGCCTGTCGGACATCCTCGACGATGCCAAAGGCGTCGCCGCCTCTGCTGCGGGTCACGTCGCGGAAGCCGTGGATCACGCCACCGACGCTGTCGGTAGTGCCGCCGCGGCCGCCAAGAAGACCGTTTCGCCCTCCGACTGACCTCTCCGCGCCCTCCGTCCCGCCGCCGCTGGACGAAGCGCGCACGCGCACGGAAAGACCCGCCATGAAAACCGCCGAGATCGCCCAGCGCTTCCTCGACTTCTTCGAGAAGAAGAATCACACGATCGTCCCCTCGGCCTCGCTCGTCACCGACGACCCGGCCCTGCTCTTCACCGTCGCGGGCATGGTGCCGTTCATCCCGTATCTCAGCGGCGTCGTGCCGCCGCCCTACCCGCGCGCGGCGGATGTGCAGAAGTGCATCCGCACCAACGACATCGAGGAGGTCGGCAAGACCCCCCGCCACGGCACCTTCTTCCAGATGCTGGGCAATTGGTCGTTCGGCGACTACTTCAAAGAAGATGCCATCCGTTTCGCGTGGGAGCTGCTCACCGCCCCCGAGTCGGAGGGCGGCCTCGCCTTCGACCCGAAGGACCTGTGGGTCACCGTCTACGAAGAGGACGACGAGGCGCGCGATCTCTGGCGCTCGCTCACCCCGCTGCCCGAGGAGCGTATCCAGCGCCTCGGCAAGGACACGAACTACTGGTCCACCGGTCTTCCCGGTCCCGCGGGTCCCTGCTCGGAGATCTTCTTCGACCGAGGACCCGACTACGGCATCGACGGTGGTCCCGCCACCGACGACGACCGTTACGTCGAGATCTGGAACCTCGTGTTCATGCAGTACGAGATCACGAACGTGCGCTCGAAGTACGACTTCGACATCGTCGGTGAGCTCCCCGCGAAGAACATCGACACCGGCATGGGCCTCGAGCGCATCGCGTTCATCAAGCAGGGCGTCGACAACATGTACGAGACCGATCAGGTGCGCCCTGTGCTCGATCTCGCAGCGAAGCTGGCCGGCAAGGCGTACGGCCACGAGTCGCACGAAGACGACGTGCGCCTGCGCATCGTCGCCGACCACGTGCGTTCCTCGCTCATGCTGCTCGCCGATGGTGTGACCCCCTCGAACGAGGGTCGCGGCTACATCCTGCGTCGCATCATGCGCCGCGCGATCCGCTCGATGCGCCTGCTGGGCGTCGAGGGCGCCACATTCCCCGAGCTCTTCGCCGCGTCGCGCGACGCGATGAAGGAGTCGTACCCCGAGGTCGAGGCCGATTACGCCCGCCTCTCCGCTTACGCCATCGCCGAGGAGCAGACCTTCCTGCGCACTCTCGCGGCGGGATCCGCCATCCTCGACCAGTCGGTCGCAGAGGCGAAGATCGGCGGCGGCACGACCCTGTCGGGGTCCGAGGCGTTCCTCCTCCACGACACCTACGGGTTCCCCATCGACCTGACCCTCGAGATCGCGGAAGAGGCCGGCCTGACCGTCGACCGCGGTTCCTTCGATCAGCTCATGCTCGAGCAGCGCACCCGCGCCAAGGCCGACGCACGCGCCCGCAAGGGCGCCATCGCCGATCAGAGCGCGTACCGCGAGTTCCGTGCCCTCGGCGAAACGGTGTTCACCGGCTACACCGAGCTGCAGACGGAGTCGAAGGTCCTCGGCATCCTGATCGCGGGTCACGGTACCGATCGCGCCTCCGAGGGCCAGATCGCAGAGATCATCACCGCCGAGACCGCCCTCTACGCAGAGTCGGGCGGTCAGGTCGCCGACAAGGGCATCATCGTCGGTCCCGGCTACGAGCTCGAAGTGCTCGACGTGCAGCGTCCGGTGCCGGGGCTCATCAGCCACACCGTGGAGGTCACCACCGGTGAGGTGTCGGTCGGCGCTCCGGCGACGACCGTCGTCGACGCGCTGAACCGCCACTCGGCGCAGCAGGCGCACACCGCGACGCACCTCGTGCACGCGGCGATCCGCGACACCCTGGGCAAGTCCGCCACGCAGACCGGTTCGCTGAACCGCGCCGGCTACATGCGGTTCGACTTCAGCTGGGGCTCTGCCCTGTCAGCCGAGACCCGCACCGAGATCGAGGACATCGCGAACAACGCCGTGCGCGACAACCTCGAGGTGACCACGCGCGTGATGTCGCTCGACGAGGCCAAGGCCGCCGGCGCCATGGCGCTGTTCGGCGAGAAGTACGGCGACACGGTACGCATGGTCGACGTCGGCGGACCCTGGTCGCGCGAACTGTGCGGCGGTACCCACGTCGCCCGGAGCTCCGAGATCGGGCTGGTCAACCTCGTCGGCGAGCAGTCGGTCGGTGCCTCCAACCGGCGCGTGGAGGCCCTGGTCGGCCTCGACGCCTTCCGCGACCTCGCCGCCGAGCGCGCGATCGTGTCGCAGCTGTCGACGTCGCTCAAGACACCGCGTGAGCAACTGACCACGCGCATCTCGGAGCTGGCAGCGAGCCTCAAGGCCGCGGAGAAGAAGATCGCCGCGTTCGAGGCGCAGGCCCTCACCGGACGTCTGCCGCAGCTGGTCGAGTCGGCCGTCGCCGTCGGCACGGTCCGCGTCGTCACCCAGAGCCTGGGGGAGGGCGCGTCGGCCGACGACGTTCGCTCGCTCGCGTTGCAGGTGCGCGACCGCCTGGGCTCCGACCCCGCGGTCGTCGCTCTGGCGAGCGTCACCAGCGGCCGCGCCACGGTCGTCGTCGTCACCAACGACGCCGCTCGCGAACGCGGACTCGCCGCCGGCGTTCTGGCGAAGGGGGCCGCAGGCGTCCTCGGCGGAGGCGGCGGCGGTCGTCCCGACGTCGCCCAGGGTGGCGGAACGGATGCCACGGCTCTACCGCAGGCACTCGAGGGCATCGTCGCGGACGTGCGGGCGACCACCGCGTGACCGCGTTCCGGCGCGGCATCCGATTGGGGATAGATGTCGGGCGCGCCCGCGTGGGCGTGGCCCGGTCGGACCCCGACGGGGTACTCGCCGTTCCGGTCGAGACGGTGCCGCGCAAGGGCGAGTCTGTGCGCCGCATCGCCGCCCTGGCCACGGAGTACGAGGCGTTCGAGGTGCTGGTCGGTCTACCGCTGAACCTCCGAGGTGAGGACACGCCGTCGACGACCGACGCACGGGATTTCGCGGAGGCGCTCGCGGCGGCTCTGCCTATGCCCGTGCGGCTGGTCGACGAGCGTCTCAGCACGGTGTCGGCGCACAGCGTTCTGCGAGAGGCAGGACGTTCCCAGCGTGACTCTCGTAGCATTGTGGACCAAGTCGCCGCTGTGGTGCTGCTGCAGCAGGCGCTCGACGTGGAGCGAAGGTCCGGTGAGCCGGCCGGACCCGCCGTATCACCGGGACAGGAGCCCGCCTGACATGCCCGAGAATCAGCCGCCCGAGAGCGATCCGTTCGCCGACCTCTACGGGCGTCTGCCCGACCCGCGCAGGGGAGCACGCGCCGACGACGCACCGCCGTCGCGCCGCGCCGCTCGCGAGGCCCGCGCGGCGGGCGGCGATGCGTCCGACGCTCCGGACAGCGCGCGGTTCGACGCCGCGCGCCGCGCACCCGGTGACACGCCGTCGGCCCCCGAAGACGTCACGCCGGCGCCGGACGCTCCGGTGGCCCGCCCGGCCGCCGAGGTCTCGCCGGATGACGCACCACGCTCCGCCGTGCGGAACGACCCGCCACGTGACGCGGGATCACGGGAGATCCCGGCCCGTCCGCGCGATACCGCGCCGGCCGCCGGAGCGCGCCGCCCCACCGCCCGCACCGCGGGCGGTAACGACGCTGCCCCCGGGCCGCGCCGGCGCAGCACGCCGTCGCGCGACGTCGAACCCGCACGCGAGCCCGCTCTCGTGGGTGCCGGTGCCGGTGCCGCCTCCGCCGCCGCATCGCCGGCCCCGGGGTCTGCGGCATCCGGATCGCTCGAACAGCTCTTCACGGGTCAGACCACCACGCACGACATCGGCCAGCCCGCGCCGCAGCCGTCGCGGAAGCGCCGCCACGTCGGCCGGTGGATCGCCCTGGCCGTCGTCGTGCTCCTGATCGGTGGCGTGGTCGGCGGTGGCATGGCCCTGTGGAACACCTACGGGGATCGTGTGCAGGCCTTCCTCGGTCAAGAGGAGCCGGTCGACTTCGAGGCGGGCCAGGCCACCGGCGAGACGCGTGTCACGATCGTCGCGGGAGACACCGGAGAATCGGTGTCGCCGAAGATGTTCGAGGCCGGCGTCACGAAGGCGTCGAACTCGCTCTACAAATACATGGTCGACAACTCCGTCGCCTTCACATTCCAGCCCGGCGTCTACAAGCTGCAGCAGCAGATGACCTCCGAAGCCGTGCTCGCGGCCCTCCGTCTGCCTGAGAACCGCCTCGACTACTCGGTGCAGTTGCGCGAGGGCCTGACGCTCGCGCAGTCGCTCGACCTCATCTCCGAGCAGCTCGGCCTGGCACGCACCGACCTCGATGCGGCCGTCGCCGACCCTTCGCAGTACGGCGTGAGCGCCACCACGCTCGAAGGCTGGATCTTCCCGGCCACGTACGACTTCGACGAGGGTGTGACCGCCGCGCAGGTCATCGACACGATGGTCAAGCGCACCATGCAGTCGCTGGACACCGCGGGCGTACCCGAAAGCGACCGCGAGCGGATCCTCATCATCGCCTCGATCATCGAGCGCGAAGCGCGCAGCAGTGACGACTTCTACAAGGTCTCGCGTGTCATCGAGAACCGCCTGCAGCCCTCCAACCAGGAGACGTTCGGCAAGCTCGAGATGGACTCCACGGTGCAGTACGGCGCCGGGGAGATGGGCAGCGGATCGGTCAGCACGTCCGAAGAGGCGCGCAACAGCGACAACCCGTGGAACACCTACATGTATCCGGGCCTGCCGATCGGACCCATCGCGAACGCGGGCGATCTCGCCATCGATGCCGCGATGAAGCCCGCCGACGGCCCGTGGTTGTACTTCGTGACGGTCAACCTCGACACCGGCGAGACCGTGTTCACCTCGACGTACAACGAGCATTTGGCGGCCGTCGAGCAATGGCGGGCGTGGTGCGCCGACAACCCGAACTCGGGATGCTGACCGGACCCACGCGCCTGGCCGTCTGGGGCGACCCGATCGCGCACTCGCGGTCGCCCCGGCTGCACGCGGCGGCGTACGGCGTGCTCGGGCTCGAGTGGGAGTACGGGCGCCGGCAGGTGTCGGCCGATGCCTTCACCGATGACCTCGCGGGATTGGATGCCACCTGGCGCGGTCTCTCGCTGACGATGCCACTCAAGACGGTCGCCGCACGAACGGCCCGCTCCCTCGACGAGGACGCGCGTCGGACGGGCGCGGTCAACACCTTCCTGCTCACCGACGACGGCCCCCACGGCTTCAACACCGACGTCGGGGGACTCGCCCGCGCGCTCGTGGAGATCGGTGTGAACTCACCGGGCGCGGTGCGCGTGCTGGGAGCCGGAGCGACGGCGACGTCGGCGGTCGTCTCCGCCGCGCGCGCGGGCGCGGACCTCATCGAGGCGCGCGCACGTCGGCCGGAAGCCGCCGAGTCGCTCCGCGCGCTCGGCGACGCGCTCGGCGTCGAGATGCGCGTCCGCGCGATCGACGACGACAGGGTCGACCCGGTGGATGCGACGATAGCGGCGCTGCCCGGAGGGACCGACCTCGGCCCGGTCGCCGACATCCTGGCATCCGGGTCCGGTCCTCTCGTCGATGTCGTCTACGGCGGATGGCCGACGCCGCTGGCGCAGGCGTGGGAGCGAGCCGGAGTGGCCGCGCACAACGGTCTCGAGATGCTGCTGCACCAGGCGCTGCTGCAGGTGCGCGTGTTCGTCACAGGCGACCCGCAGCGGCCGGTTGTCCACGAGGATGCGGTGCTGGCCGCGATGCGCACCGCGCTCGTGGGAGACTAGGGGAATGCTTCGCGTTCTCACGGCCGGCGAGTCCCACGGCCCCGAACTGATCGCCCTCATGGAGGGGATGCCGGCCGGCGTTCCCGTCTCGTCCGCGCAGATCCGCGCCGAACTCGCGCGCCGCCGCCTGGGTTACGGTCGCGGGTCGCGGATGAAGTTCGAGGAAGACGAGCTCACGCTCTCGACAGGTATCGTGCACGGCTTCACGATCGGGAGCCCTATCGCGTTGCGCATCGGCAACACCGAGTGGCCGAAGTGGACCGAGGTCATGAGCCCCGAGCCGATCGAGCTGTCCGACCGGTCGCGCGGTCGCGGTGCGGCCCTCACGCGTCCGCGTCCGGGTCACGCCGATCTGGTGGGCATGCAGAAGTACGGCTTCGACGAGGCACGTCCGATCCTCGAGCGCGCCTCCGCCCGCGAGACCGCGGCGCGCGTCGCCCTCGGCGCCATCGCGCGGTCGTTCCTGAACGAGCTCGGCATCCGCCTCGTCAGCCACACGCTCTCGATCGGTCCGGTGCGCGTGCCCGACGACGCCGCCTTCCCGACCCCCGACGACGTCGACGTGCTCGACGCCGACCCGTTGCGCTGCTTCCACCCCGAGACCAGCGCCGCCATGGTGGCCGAGGTCGACGACGCCAAGAAGGCCGGCGACACGCTCGGCGGCATCGTCGAGGTGCTCGCCTACGGCCTGCCGCCCGGACTCGGCTCGCACGTGCAGTGGGATCGACGACTGGATGCCAAGCTCGCCCACGCCCTGATGAGCATTCAGGCCATCAAGGGCGTCGAGGTCGGCGACGGCTTCCTCACCACGACCCGTCGCGGGTCGCAGGCCCACGACGAGCTGTTCGCCACGGGGGAGGGCATCACGCGCTCGTCAGACCGCGCGGGCGGCACCGAGGGCGGAATGTCGACCGGCACGGTGCTGAGGGTTCGCGCCGGTATGAAGCCCATCGCCACGATCCCCAAGGCCCTTCGCACGGTCGACGTCGCGACCGGCGACACCGCTGCCGCCCACCACCAGCGTTCCGATGTGTGCGCTGTGCCGGCCGCCGGCGTCGTCGCCGAGGCCATGGTCGCCGTCACCCTCGCCGACGCCGTACTCGACAAGTTCGGCGGCGACAACATCGTCGAGACGCGTCGCAACCTCGAGACCTACCTCGCGAACCTGCCCGAGACGCTGCGCACCGCCGACGCGTCCGACGCGGGGCTCCTCGCGCATGACCTCGCCTGAGGCCGCTCCCGACGCGGCGCCCGGGTCGGCCGTCGTGCTCATCGGACCGATGGGTGCGGGCAAGACCAGTGTCGGCCGCCGCGTCGCCCGCGCGCTGGGTACGCCGTTCACCGACACCGACAAACTCGTCGTGCGCGATCACGGGCCCATCCCGGCCCTCTTCGTCGCCCACGGCGAGCCCCACTTCCGTGCCCTCGAACGAGAAGCCGTGGCCGAAGCCCTCGCCCGCGGCGGAGTAATCGCCCTCGGCGGCGGGGCCGTGCTCGATCCGGTGACCCGCGAGCGGCTCACCGCGCATCGCGTGGTGCTGCTGACGGTGGCGCCGCACGTCGTGGCATCCCGGATCCACGGCGACGAGCGCCCGTTGCTGGGCGGCGAAGACCCCGTCGCCCGCTGGCAGCGCATCTACGACGAACGGCGGTCCGTCTACGAGCGGACCGCCGACATCACCTTCGACACGTCATCGGGACCGCTCGTTCGCGTCGTCGACGACATCGTGGCCTGGGCACGCCGTGTGCCGGCCGGAGAGACGGCATGACCGACACCACCACCATCAGCGTCGCCGGTGATGCCGGCTACGACATCACGATCGGCCGCGGACTGCTCGCCGCGCTGGGCGAGAGGCTGCCCGCGGCGGCCCGAAAGGTGCTCGTGGTGCACCCGCCGACCCTCGCGAAGCAGGCCGAGGCGTTGCGCGCGCAGCTGATGGGCGACCGTCAGGTGCTGCTCGCCGAGATCCCCGACGCCGAGGCCGGCAAGCGCGTCGAGGTCGCCGCGTTCTGCTGGCAGGTGATGGGTCAGGCCGACTTCACTCGCACCGACGTCGTCATCGGTTTCGGCGGGGGATCGGTCACCGACCTCGCCGGTTTCGTCGCCGCGACCTGGTTGCGCGGCGTGGCGCTCGTGCAGGTCCCGACCACGGTGCTCGGAATGGTGGATGCCGCTGTGGGCGGTAAGACCGGGATCAACACCGCCGAGGGTAAGAACCTCGTCGGCGCGTTCTGGCCCCCGACCGCCGTGATCTGCGATCTCGACCTTCTCGACACACTGTCGAGGAACGAAGCGACCGCCGGCTTCGCCGAGGTGGTGAAGGCCGGTTTCATCTGGCATCCGGAGATCCTCGACCTCATCGAGGCCGATCCCGAGGGTGTCGTCGACCCTCGCGGCGACGCGTTCCGCCGGTGCATCGAACTGGCCATCGACATGAAGGCGCGCGTCGTGGGCGAAGACCTGCGCGAAGCGGGCCTGCGCGAGGTCCTGAACTACGGCCATACGCTCGGCCACGCGATCGAGCACGCCGAGCGCTACCGCTGGCGTCACGGTGCCGCGATCTCGGTGGGCATGGTGTTCGCGGCCGAGTTGTCGCGCCTGGCCGGCCGCCTCTCCGACGACGTCGCACAGCGTCACCGCACGGTGCTCGAATCGCTGGGACTGCCGACGACCTACCGCGCCGGAGCGTTCCAAACGCTCAAGGCCACGATGCAGCGCGACAAGAAGAGCCGTGGGGCGATGCTGCGCTTCATCGTGCTGGATGACCTCGCGCGCCCCACCGTGCTGCAGGCCCCCGACGAGTCGCTGCTCTTCGCGGCATACCAGGAGGTCGGAGCGTAGGCTCCGACGCGGGCGCTCGATCCGCGACGCGAACGCCGAACGGCCCCGCCTCTCGAAGGAGACGGGGCCGTTCGCGGTCGGATCAGACGCTCGCGGGGACGCGTCCCTCGGCCCGCAGCCCGAGCTGATCGGTGGGGACGTTCTTCGTCTCCCGAGCGGTCAGGGCACTCACCGAAGCGATGATCGCGATGACCGCCGTGAAGATGCTGATGACGACCCAGCCGCCCGCACCGCCACCACCGAGGGCGGCGACGATGCTCGGCGCGAAGCCGGCCATGAGGAAGCCGAGCTGCGTGCCGATCGCCATGCCCGAGAAGCGCACACGGGTGCTGAACATCTCGCCGTAGAACGACGGCCACACGGCATTGGCCGCGGCGTACCCGCAGGAGAACGTCAGGATCGCCAGGCCGAACGTGAGCAGGTCGTTTCCGGCGCCCATCGAGAGCATGTAGAACGGCATGAAGGCCGCCGACGACAGCGCGCCGTAGATGAAGACGGGCTTGCGGCCGATGCGGTCGGCGAGCCTGCCGAACAGTGGCTGAGTGAACAGCGCGACGACGTTGGCTACGACGACCAGCCACAGCGTCACGCTGGCGGCGAGACCGACCTCCTTGCCGTACGCGATCGCGAGGGTGCCGAAGACGGTGGAGACCGCGGCGATGAAGGCGCAGAAGATCACGCGCAGCACGTCTCGCCAGTGGTTCTTCAGCAGGGGCACCAGCGGCATCCGGGCGATCTGGCCGGTGGCCTTCGCCTGCTCGAACTCGGGGGTCTCGTGGAGGCTCCGGCGGATGAAGAAGGCCACCACGACGACGACCGCGCTGAGCCAGAACGGCACGCGCCAGCCCCACGAGAACTTGATGTCGTCGGGCAGTGCGACGACGGGGATGAAGATCAGCGCGGCGAGGATCTGGCCGCCCTGCGTGCCGGTCAGCGTCCACGACGTGAAGAACGAGCGACGCGTGTCGGGGGCGTGCTCGAGGGTCAGCGACGACGCCCCGGCCTGCTCGCCGGCCGCCGACAGCCCCTGGGCGAGGCGGCACAGCACGAGAAGAGCCGGCGCGAACCAGCCGATCTGCGCAAAGCCGGGGAGGCAACCGATGATGAAGGTCGACAGACCCATCAGGAGCAGGGTGAACATCAACACCTTCTGGCGCCCGATGCGGTCACCGAAGTGGCCGAGGATGACGGCTCCGAACGGGCGCGCGATGTAGGCGAACCCGAAGGTCGCGAACGACATCACGAGGGCCGCCTGGTCGCCCGAGGGGAAGAACACCGTCGGGAAGATGAGGGCGGCGGCGGAGCCGAACAGGAAGAAGTCGTAGTACTCCACGGCGCTGCCCATGAAGCTGGCCGTGGCCGCCTTCACGGGAGTCTTCCGCGTCGTTGCGGTGGTGGTCATGAACGGATGCTCCTTAGCGGGCGACGGCCGGTCCGACGGTGGTGTCGGCGGCGACGAGGTCGAGGAAATGGGTGGTCATGCGGTCGGGGTCGGGTCGCGTCCCCGTGATGAGGGCGAACGCGTCGACGGCCTGGTGGACCGCCATGCGTCCGCCGCTGAGCGTGCGGCAGCCGCGCTCACGCGCGGTGATCAACAGTTCGGTGTCGAGCGGTCGGTAGACGATGTCGGCGATCCAGAGCTCCGGACGCAGCAGGGCGGCGTCGAGGGGCAGTCCCGGATGCTCGGCCATGCCGACGGGAGTGCAGTGCACGAGACCGTCGGCGCCGGCCAGCACGTCGGCGAGCCCGTCGGGCGCGGCGGTGTCGACGACGGCGAGCGGATGACGTGACGCCAGATCGTCGGCGAGGGCAGCGGCGCGCACCGGGTCGAGGTCGACGATGCTCAGCCGCGCGGTGCCCAGGCGCAGCAGCGCGTCGGCGACGGCCGAGCCCGCACCTCCTGCACCGAGCTGGACGACGTGCCGGGTCTCGGCATCCGGCAGCCCGTCGACGAACGCGGCGGCGAAGCCGGTGGTGTCGGTGTTGTGGCCGACGCGCCCGGTGGGCGTGAACAGCACGGTGTTGACCGCGCCGAGGGCGGCGGCGACCGGGTCGATGCGGTCGAGGTGGGCGAGCACGCTCTGCTTGCAGGGGTGGGTGACGTTCACGGCGTCGTAGCCGAGGCGTTCCGCCCAGGCGAGGACATCGCCGATGCGCTCGGGGTCGATACCGAGGGCGGTGAGGTCGAGCGGGCGGTAGACGTAGGTCATGCCGAGCGCGCGCGCTTCGGCCATGTGCATCGGCGGGGTGAGCGAGGGGAGGACCCCGGTGCCGATGAGGCCGACGAGGTAGGGATGCGCGTCGATCACGGTACTCCTTCGTGTCCGTGGGTCCGGTTATGTACTAACCGGTACGTTCAGAGGAAATCATGGCGGCGCCGCGTTGTCAACGGCGGGTTCCGGATGCCACGGGCCGGCGCTCCGCTTGCCGACACGGCGCCTCCGCGGGATCGAGTGTCCACAACACGCCGCACCGCTCGCGGGGCAGCGGCGTGTCTTGGACCCTGATTCGGGGCCGGGGCCGAGGCCGGGGCCGGGGCCGAGGCCTCGACCGACTTGACGCGCGGCGCCTCCGCGGCATCGAGTGGCCACAACACGCCGCACCGCTCGCGGGGCAGCGGCGTGTCTTGGACACCCAACGCCCCTCGGGCGAGGTGGTGCGCGTCAGCGCGCGGGCGCCGTGAGCCAGCCGACGACCACGTCGCCGAGGGCTGTGCGAAGGTGCGCGCGACGCTCGGGGGAGGCGAGGTCGACGTCGAAGAGGTGACCGAACGTGTATTGGTTCGCGACCTGGAACACGCAGTACGAACTGATCACGAGGTGCACGTCGATCGCATCGACGTCGGAGCGGAACACGCCGGCCTCGCGCCCGCGCTCCAGGATCTCGTCGAGAAGGCCCTTCGCCGGCTGTGACAGCGTGCGGAGCCCCTCGATCTGACGGATGAACTGGCCGCGATGGATGTTCTCGATGGCGACCAGACGGATGAAGGCCTCGTGTCCCACGTGGTGGTCGAACGTCAGCTCAGCGAGGGCACGGATGGCGTCCACGGGATCGGCGTGGTCGACGTCGATCGCCCGCTCCGCCTCGCGGATACCGCGGTACGCCTCTTCGAGCACGGCCCGGTACAGGCCCTCCTTGCCGCCGAAGTAGTAGTAGATCATCCGCTTCGTGGTGCGGGTGCGGGCGGCGATCTCATCGACGCGGGCGCCGGAGAAGCCGTCTTCGGCGAACACCTCGGTCGCGACGGTGAGCAGTTCGGCGCGAGTGCGCTCGGCGTCCCTGCGTGCCTCGGCCATTCGGTCAGACTAGTGGACCCGCTTTGTACCAGATGGTACATTCGGCGCCCATGAAGACCTCGATGGCGACCGTCTGTATCAGCGGCACCCTGGCCGACAAGTTGCACGCGTGCGCGGAGGCCGGGTTCGACGGCGTGGAGATCTTCGAGCCCGACCTGCTCGCCGCCCCCGAGAGCCCCGAGGAGATCGCGGCCCTCGCCGGTCGCCTGGGTCTCAGCCTCGACCTCTACCAACCGATGCGTGACGTCGAGGGAGTCGACGACGAGGCCTTCGCGGCGGTGCTGCGACGAGCCGACGCGAAGTTCCGCCTCATGCGGCGCCTCGGCATCGACCTCGTGCTGTGCTGCAGCAACGTCGCCACCGCGACGATCGACGACGACACCGTTTCGGCCGACCAGCTGCGGCGTCTCGGCGACCTGGCGGCGGGGTACGGCATCCGCATCGCCTTCGAAGCCCTCGCGTGGGGCCGCTTCATCGACGACTACCGGCGCGCCTGGCGCATCGTCGAGCTCGCGGACCACCCCGCGGTGGGGGTGTGCCTGGACTCCTTCCACATCCTCTCGCGCGGCCACGACCCCGCCGATATCGGCGGAATCCCGGGCGAGAAGATCTTCTTCGTGCAGCTCGCCGACGCGCCGCGGCTCAGCATGGACGTGCTCTCGTGGAGCCGGCATCACCGACTCTTCCCCGGCGAAGGCGACTTCGATCTGACCGACTTCACCGCGCGGATCGTGGATGCCGGATACACGGGGCCGTGGTCGCTCGAGGTGTTCAACGACACCTTCCGCCAGACCGATGCACGGCGCACCGCCCGCCACGCGCGCCGCTCGCTCCGGTGGCTCGAGGACGCCGTGTCGCGCGCGATGCCCGACGCCCCGGCCGAGCTGGAGATGCTGCCCGATTCGGCCGCCCCGTCCGCCGTCGACTTCGTCGAAGTGAAGGCGGAGGACACCTCCGCCGTCGAGGAACTGCTCGGCCAGCTCGGTTTCACCTCGCGCGGACGCCACCGTACGAAGCCCGTGGCCCTGTGGACCGCGGGCAAGGCGCGGGTCGTGCTCAACGAACAGCACGCCCGAGGGTGGGATCCGCGCCTGGCGGCGATCGGCCTCGAGGTCGACGACGTCGAGGCCGTCGACCTGCGCATGCGCGAGCTGGGGGTGCCGCGCGCCTATCGGCGCACGTACGCCACCGAGGAGCGCCTCGACGGGGCGATCGCCCCCGACGGCACCGAGGTCTACTGGGCGCAGGCCGCCGACGAGGGGGACCCTGCCTGGGTGCGGGAGTTCGAGCACGGCGAGACGGAGCTGGCCACCGAGATCACGGGCGTCGATCACGTCAGCCTCAGCCAGCCGTGGGACGCCGTCGAAGAGGCGACCCTGTTCTACACCGCCGGTTTCGCCTTGCGCGTCGACAGCAGCACCGATGTTCCCGGCCCGCAGGGCCTCGTCGCCAGCCGCGTGCTCGTCGCCCCGGGCGGGGGCGTGCGCCTGCCGCTGAACGTCGCGCCCCCGATCCTCGCCGCCGAGCGGGCGGGCGTGGCCCTCCCGCAGCACGTCGCTTTCGTCTGCGCCGACGTGCGCGCGGTCGCCCGGGCGGCGCGCGAGCGCGGGTTCGCGCCGCTGGAGATGCCCGCCAACTACTACGACGACATCGCCGCGCGTTTCGCACTGTCGGAGGCCGACGTCGACGAACTGCGCGACCTCCATCTCGGGTACGACCAGGATGCCGCGGGGGAGTACCTGCACTTCTACACGCGCACGATCGGCGAGGTGTTCTTCGAGTTCGTCGAGCGCGTCGACGCCTACGCGGGCTTCGGCGCGGGCACCGCCCCCGTGCGCCTCACCGCCCAGGGTCGACGCTGATAGCGTGCCCGACATGACGACGCCCCGCCGCCTGCTGCTCGTGAACGGTCCGAACCTCAACCTTCTCGGCACCCGCCAGCCCGAGATCTACGGACGCGACACGCTCGCCGACGTCGAGCGGGTCACCGCCGGGGCCGCCGCGCGGCACGGTCTCGAGACGCGCGCCGTCCAGAGCAATCACGAGGGCGTGCTGATCGACGCGATCCACGCTGCGCGCCTTGACTGCGCCGGCATCGTGATCAACGCCGGGGGACTCACGCACACCTCCGTCGCCCTCCGTGACGCGCTCGCATCCGTCGATCTCCCGGTTGCCGAGGTGCACATCTCGAACATCAAGGAACGCGAGACCTTCCGGCACTTCTCCTACATCGAAGACGTGGCGGTCGTGCACGTGATCGGCGAGGGCGTCCCCGGCTACGCGCGGGCGGTCGACCTGCTCGTCGAGGTCATCTCGGGCCGAGCCGACGGCTGAGGGGCTCGGGTCGGGTCGGGTCGGACGCGATCGCGTCGGTCACGGGGCATCACGTAGACTGGGTCGCTGGGTGTGCGCCGGAGCGCCGCCTCTCCTCACACGAAACGGAATACTGGCACTCATGGCATCCACCGCAGACATCAAGAACGGCGTCGTCCTGAACATCGACGGTCAGCTCTGGAGCGTCGTGGAGTTCCAGCACGTCAAGCCCGGCAAGGGCGGCGCGTTCGTCCGCACGAAGCTGAAGAACGTCATGAGCGGCAAGGTCGTCGACAAGACCTTCAACGCCGGCGCCAAGATCGAGACCGAGAACGTCGACCGCCGCGACTTCACCTACCTCTACAACGACGGCGAGGGCTTCGTCTTCATGGACGTCGCCGACTACGACCAGATCACCGTGGGATCCGCCACCGTCGGCGATGCCGCCAACTTCCTGCTCGAGAACCAGCAGGTGCAGATCGCGCTGAACAACGGCAACCCGCTCTACGTCGAAATGCCGCCGTCCGTCGTGCTCGAGGTCACCTACACCGAGCCGGGTCTGCAGGGCGACCGCTCGTCGGCCGGCACCAAGCCCGCGACGGTCGAGACCGGCTACGAGATGCAGGTTCCGCTGTTCCTCGAGACCGGCACGAAGATCAAGGTCGACACTCGCACCGGCGAGTACCTCGGCCGCATCAGCTGACGTTGAGCGCCCGCACAAAGGCGCGCAAGCGCGCCCTCGACATCCTTTTCCAAGCCGACGTCCGCGGTGAAGAGCTCGCGATCATGCTGGCGACCGAGGCGAAGCGCGCTTCGAGCGAACCCGACCGTCAGGCCTCGTGGCTCTACGCGCGCGACATCGTCGACGGCGTCATCGACAACCGCGACGCGATCGACGAGCAGATCACCACGTTCTCCAAGGACTGGTCGCTGCAGCGCATGCCCGCCGTCGACCGCGCCCTTCTGCGCATCGCCGCGTGGGAGATCCTCTACAACGACGAGGTGCCCACCGCCGTCGCGATCGACGAGGCGGTGGAGCTCGCGAAGGAGTTCTCGACCGACGACTCCGGCTCGTTCGTGCACGGCGTGCTCGCGCGCATCGCGCGTTCGTCCTGACCCCTCGCATCCTGACTGCGCGCGACGTGACCCGACGCGGCCCCGACGTTTCGTCGGCGGTCGCGTCGCCGGGTTTTCGGGCAGGTGCGGCACGGCGTGGCGCTGTGATCCGGAGTGCCGCTGCGACTGCGTCGGGAGCTACCCCGTGGGTAGCAAGAGACGCGAACCGCGGGGAGAAACGGCACCTCCCGGCGTTTCTGCTCGCGAATCGCGTTTCTTCGACGCTCAGGCGCCCCGCGCACACACCGGCGAGGGACGCGCACGGGCCACTGTCGGAGGTCTCCGGCAGGATGCTCGCGTGACCACCTGGCGCGATCTCGTCCCGAGGAGTGAGCCGGCCGCGTTCGAGCCGCTCGCCCTCGGCATCGAGCTGCGCCAGCGCGAGGCCTACGACCCCGCCCGGTGGGACGCCCGCGCGGTCGTGCCGGTCACCCCGCGCGTGCTCGCACAACGGCAGGACGACCTGCAGCTCGCCGCGCGGCCTCTCGTACGCGGAACGCGAGACACCTGGATCCGGGCGGATGCCACGTGGGATGCCGTGCGGCGGTCGTCGGGCCGCTTCGATCCGTCGCAGGTTCGCTGGTTCGCCGAGTTGCACGCCCTGGCCCAGGCGCTGAGGACGACGGGACCATTCGCCCCGTCCGGTGACACGATCGCCCTCGATGCCGTCGACTCACCCCTGCTCTGGCCCCATTTGCGCGCGGCGGAGGCGCTCGGCATCCCGATCGTCTCGATGAACACGCAGCAGAGCGTGAGTCTCGCGGCCCAGGCGACGGCGCGTGTGGCGCTGGACGCCGTGAGTGGGGGAGCGTTGCGCGTCTCTGCCGACCTCGAGATCGACGGACGGCGACGGGATGCCGCTCACGCCCGGGCGATCGGCGGGTACGGCCTGTTCGCGTACGAGCTCGACCGCGACCCCGTGCCCCTCGTTCTCGCGGCGGTCGACCTGCCCGCGCCGCTGCCCTCCCTGCTCCGAGGCGGGGTGGTCGATGTGCCGTCGGACGACGCGGCGGAGTTCGTCGCCGAGGTCTACCCCCGGCTGGCGCGCCGCGCGCCGCTGTCGGTCGGCGCCGGTGTGCCGGCGCCGCCTCCGGCGCGGCCGACGCTCACGCTCGAGGTCTCGTACGTCGACGGCGACGCGGTGGAGTACCGCCTCGACTGGGTCTACCCCGGCGGCTACCGTGCGTCATGGAACGACGATCGGCAGCACCCCGACCGTGAGGACCGCGCCGAGGCGCAGATCGGGGAGCGGTTCGAGACGGCGTGGGTGTCGGCATCCGATCTGCCCCTCGCGCCGCGGGCCACTCTGCGCGATGCCGACGCCGCGGCGTTCAGCGCGCACGTGCTCCCGGCTGTCGACGTGGTCGACGAGGTGCGTGTGCGCACGCGCGGCATCCGCCCGACGTTCCGCGAGCTGCGCGGCGATCCGTCGTTGCGCATCACGACGGTCGAGTCCCTCGATCGCGATTGGCTCGACCTCGGAATCGCCGTGACGATCGACGGTCGACTGATCCCGTTCGGCGTCCTTTTCACGGCGCTGTCGCGCGGGCGGACACGCATCAAGCTGTCCGATGGGGCATGGTTTTCGCTCGCTCACCCGGCCCTGCAACGACTGCGGGAGCTGCTGGACGAAGCCGCCGCGCTCGACGAATGGGAGACCGCGCCGCGCGTCCCGCGCACGCACCTGGCCCTCTGGGCGGAGTTCGAAGACCTGGCCGACCAGTCCGAGGCGGCGGGGGAGTGGCGACAGCTCGCCCGGGCGCTGCGCGACGTCGCCGAGGTACCCGAGGTAGCGACGCCGCCCGGCTTCCTCGCCGACCTGCGTCCCTATCAGCGCGAGGGCCTGTCGTGGCTCGCGCTCCTGCACGCACACCGACTGGGCGGCATCCTGGCCGACGACATGGGACTCGGCAAGACCCTGCAGCTGCTCGCGCTGATCGCCCACACCCGTTCGCGCCGAGACGTGCGCCCGTGGCTCGTCGTCGCCCCCACCTCGGTGCTGCCGACATGGCACGCCGAGGCGGCGCGGTTCGTCCCCGAGCTGCGGTTCGCCGTCGTCGAGGCGACGTCCGTGCGCCGTGATCGGACCATCGCCGACATCGCGGGCGATGCCGACGTGGTCGTCGCGTCGTACGGCGTCGTACGAGCGGATGCCGAGGAGTTCGCCGCGACGCACTTCTCGGGGGTGGTGCTCGATGAGGCGCAGTTCGTGAAGAACCCCGCGACCCGCATCCATCGCGCCATCGCGGCGCTGCGCGCCGACGCGGTGTACGCGGCCACGGGCACGCCGATCGAGAACGGGCTCGACGACCTGTGGGCGCTGCTGGCTCTGACCGCGCCCGGGTTGTTCCCCTCGATCCGGCAGTTCCGTGAGGACTACACCCGGTCCATCGAACGGCTCCCCACCGACGCGCCCACCGAGCTCTCAGCCGCCGCCACCGACGCTCACCGCGAGAAGATGCTCGCGAAGCTGCGCCGACGCGTGCGGCCGTTCCTCTTGCGCCGCACGAAAGACGTCGTGGCATCCGATCTCCCCCCGAAGCAGGAGCAGGAGATCGCGGTTCCCCTCGGCCCCGCGCATCAGGCGGTCTACGACCGGGTGCTGCAGCGCGAGAGACAGAAGGTGCTCGGCCTGCTCGACGACCTCGATCGGCAGCGGTTCATCGTGTTCCGCTCGTTGACGCTGCTGCGTATGTTGGCACTCGCGCCGGGTCTGGTCGACGACCGTGACACGAGCCTCGGCTCCGCAAAGCTCGATGTGCTGCTCAGTCGGCTCGTCGAGATCGCCGCCGAGGGGCACCGTGCACTGGTGTTCAGTCAGTTCACCTCGTTCCTCGACATGGCGGCGCAGCGACTGGATGCCGAGGGCCTCACCTACGCGCACCTCGACGGCAGCACCACACGGCGTGGCGACGTGGTCGCCGACTTCCGCCAGGGTGACGCGCCGGTGTTCCTCATCAGCCTCAAAGCCGGAGGGTTCGGGCTGACTCTCACCGAGGCGGAGTACGTGTTCGTCCTCGACCCGTGGTGGAACCCCGCGGCCGAGGCACAGGCGATCGACCGCGCCCACCGCATCGGACAGGACAAGAGCGTGTTCGTCTATCGATTGATCGCCGCGGGCACGATCGAGGAGAAAGTTCTCGCCCTGCAGCGCCGCAAGGCCGCGCTGTCGGAGGCGGTCATCGACGACGGCGAGGCCTTCGCGGCGGCGCTCGACGCCGAGGACATCCGTGGGCTCCTCGGGCCGTGATGCGGGAGGGAGCTGCGGCGTCGTGTCGCGTACGAGGGCACAGTCGATCCCGGCGCGGTCCGGCATCCGTCTCCCGGGAAGGTCCACGTCCACCGCCCGCCCAGGCGACCCCCGCGTAGACTCGACGGGTTCCGTCCACGACACAGGAGCGACATGAGAGTCACCGGCCTCGGCCACGCAGGCATGTTCATCGAGACGGCGGGCGGCAGCATCCTCTGCGACCCCGTCATCGGTCCGAGCTTCTTCGGCTCGTGGTTCCCTTTCCCCGACAACCGCTCTCTGGACTGGGCGCGCTTCGGCGCGGCCGACTTCCTCTACATCTCGCACCGCCACCGCGATCACTTCGATCCGGCGCTGCTCGAGCGGTACGTGTCGAAAGACATCAAGGTCCTGCTGCCCGAGTACCCGACCGACGACCTCGAGCAAGACCTCATCGCCCTCGGCTACACGAACCTCGTGCGCACCGAGGCGGGCGTCCCGTTGCAGTTCGGCGACTTGAAGCTGATGGTGACGCCTCTGCGCGCCCCCTCCGACGGCCCCATCGGCGACTCGTCGCTCTCGCTCGACGACGGCACGGCATCCGTCCTGAATCAGAACGACTCGCATCCGCTGGATCTCGACGCGCTCTTCGATTTCGGCAAGCCCGACGCCTACTTCACCCAGGTGTCGGGCGCGATCTGGTGGCCCATGGTCTACGACCTGCCCCAGGATGCCAAGCAGAACTTCGCCCAGCTCAAGCGAGACGCGCAGAACAAGCGCGCGATGTACTACATCGACAAGGTCGACGCGCCTCACGTGTTCCCGATGGCGGGGCCGCCGATGTTCCTGCGCGACGAGCTGTTCCGCTACAACGGCACCGGGCTCGACAACGATTCGATCTTCACCGATCAGCGCGACTTCCTCGCGCACATGAAAGAGCAGCGCCCAGACCAGAAGGGGTACCTGTTCCTCCCCGGCACCGAGGTCGAGGTGCAGGGATCCGACGTGACCGTCACGCAGACGCTGTACACCGACGACGAGATCGAGCGTGTCTTCGGCGACAAGTGGAACTACCTCGCCGAGCAGCGCGACAGCCGCCGCAACGAGATCGCCGCCGAGGTGGCATCCCGTTCCGAGGTCCTCCCACCGGCCGAGATGCTCGCCGCCATCAAAGAGTGGTGGGAGCCGCTGCTGCGCCGCGCCCGCACCATTCGCAACGGCGTCGGGGGAGCGGTGCGATTCCGCATCGGTGAGCTCGACATGGTCGTCGACTTCCCCAAGGCGAAGGTGCGCGAGTACGCCGGCGAGGAGTGCATCTACTGGTACACGATCCCTGCCGACCTCGTCTCGACGAACATCCGCGATCGCGAGATCGACTGGTCGAATTCGATCTTCCTTTCCATGCAGTTCGAGGTGGGCCGCTCGGGCAAGTTCAACGAGTTCCTCACCACGTTCCTGAAGTGCCTGTCACGCGACCGCATCGAGTACGTCGAGAACTGGTACGCCGAGCAGTCGGATCAGACCGAGGATGCCGAGATCGACGGCTGGACCGTGCAGCGTCGGTGCCCGCACCTGCGCGCCGATCTGACCAAGACCGGCAAGATCGAGGACGGCGTGCTGACGTGCTCGCTGCACGACTGGAAGTGGGACCTGGCGTCGGGCCGGTGCCTGACGACGACGGGTCACCCGATCCGATCGACGCGCGCCGCCGAGCCGGCCGAGGTCGCCGCGAGCTGACCTGTGCCGGGCGTCCATCACATCGAGGTCTGGGTCGCCGACATGTCCGTCGCGCAGGCCGAGTGGGGATGGCTGCTCAGAGCCGTCGGCTTCGAGCAGATCAGCCAGTGGGCTGACGGTGAGACGTGGAGTGCGGGTGACGGCCCGTACCTGACCTTGACGACGTCACCGAACCTGTCTGGGCGCGATCACGACCGTCGCGCTCCCGGGGTGAACCATCTCGCGTTCCTCGGCGGTTCGCGTGCTGAGGTGGATGCCGTGATGGCTGCGGCACCCGAGCAGGGGTGGCGACCGCTGTACGAGGGGCGGTACCCGTTCGCCGGTGGCCCCTCGCACTATGCCGGCTGGCTCGAGAATTCCGCGGGGTTCAAGGCAGAGATCGTCGCGGACGAGGAGTGACCCGACCGCGGGTGTTCGCCTGACGGCAGGGCAGAGGGCGGTGGATGCCGCGAGGCGCGGCGAACGGCACAGTGGCGAGCACGGCGAACGGCACAGTGGCGAGCACGGCGAACATCGCCGTCACGGCGATCACGCCGGACACCGCCGTGGCGGCCGACACTGCGGAGGTGGTAGGCACGGCGAGCGCATCAGTCTGCGCCACACTCCGACCCACCTGCCCAGCCCAGCACCGAGCTGTCCTCAGCGAGCGATCCGCAGCAATCCGTCGTCAGGCAACCATCCGCGGCGACCGTCCTCAGCGAGCGATCCGCAGCAATCCGTCCTCAGCGAAGGATCGGCGGCAACCGTCCTCAGCCGACAATCCTCGCCGGACGCGCGTCCGATCACGCCGCGTCGAAGCGACGCGGGGATCTCGACCGCAGGAGTACCGGCGGTTGCACCTCACCCGTGCGCGGATCGGGCGGGGCGTGCAGCCAATACGTATCCCGCCCGGTCACGGGATCTCTTTCCCGTACGATCCTCTCGCTCCGGTTGTGGAGCCCAAGGTGATGGTTCCGGCAGAGCGGAACCCCGTCGTCGACGTCGGTGTGCCCCCTGTCCGCCGCCCAGTGGTCGATGTGGTGCATCTCGCACTGCGAGATGGGGGCACGGCATCCGATACCGACGCACCCGCCGTCGCGCACGGCGATCGCTATCCGCTGGGCACGGGTGAACAGGCGCTGATGTCGGCCGACGTCGAGCGGTCGCCCCGCGTCGTCCAGCGAGACCGGCACCGCACCCGCATCGCACAGGTAGCTCTCGACGACCCCGCCGGGGAGAGCCTCCCCACCGTCTTCGAGGTGCCCGACGCCGCTCACGGCGGGCTCGACGCTGGTCGCCTCGGAACCGTCCGGCTCGGCTTTCGCCAGCGCCGACGCCTCGAGCACGATTCGCACCCCGGGCTGCCGATCGCCGAACGCCTGCCCCGGATCGGCGGCCGCACCGGTGCGAAGGACGGCGACCAAGGTGTCATAAGCGATCTGCTCGCCCGACCGATCGTCGGATGCGTCGACGACGGTAGCGGTGCCGGTGGTCACGGCATGCGGATCCACGAACCGCGGACCCCGCCGCGGACGCAGCGCCGCCTGCAGAATCGCGTCGACCCACGCCGCCGCATCGTCGTCGAACACGAACCGCCCGTGCCGCTGCCCGTGCTCGTCGACCCACGAACGGAACGATCGGGCGGCGAAGCGCTCCTCGAACCGCAGGGTCACCCCGACCGGGTCGAGGCGATCCCGCGCGATCCGGGCGGACGTCCGCAACTCCTCGACCGGCAGATGCGGCGCTTCATCGATCAGCCGCTCGACCGCTGTCGCCCAGGCGCGGGGGAGGAAGTCCGGATCGAGCTTGGGATACCTCTCGACCGGCGGCTCGCCCAGCCCCACGCGGATCGCTTGAAACTGCGCGTGGCTGAGCGTCCCGTCTCGAAGCGACCCGCTCATGCGGTCGAGCCTCTCCTCGCCGGCGTCCTCGGGCACGACGCCCGGAGCGGCCGCCGGACCATTACCGTCGGGCCCGATCGCGGAACGAAGCGAGAGGAGCAGATCACCCCCGGTCTTCACCGCCCGCGACACCTCCCGCCTGCTCCGCCCGGTCAGCGTCTGCAGCAACTCCGTGGCGTTTCGGTGCCCCTGACGTTGCGCCAGCCCTGCCCCGCCCCGCTCGCGCGCCGAGCGCGCGTCAATCACGCGCGCCGCACAGGCCGCCAGCACATCGAGGGCATTGCGAGCTGCGGTGATCTCGCTCACCAGCATCAGAAGCTCGCGGTCGTCCAGCGCCTCGACCTCCTGGCCCGCCACCAGCGCGACGACGCGGTCGCTCGCCGCCCGAGGGCGGTCGACCGGCGTGCGCGATTCCATAGAACAAATGTACGAACACTGTCGCCGTGCCACCAGAGCCGGAGCCCGACACCACCCGACCCCGCTGAGATTTCACCCCACCCCACCCGCTAGACTCGACGCGAACCACAGCAACCTTTAACCCCGTCCCGTGAGGCGGAGAAGGGAGCGGCGGATGAACACGCGCACCGTCATGCACGATGCCGACATCGCCCGCGCTTTGACGCGAATCTCGCATGAGATCCTGGAGTCGAACAAGGGTCCGGAAGGGCTCGTCCTCCTCGGCATCCCGACCCGCGGCGTCACGCTCGCGAATCGGATCGGCCCGCTGGTCGGGGAGTTCGGCGGCACATTCGTCCCGGTCGGCGCGCTCGACGTGACCATGTATCGCGACGATCTGCACCGCAACCCGACCCGTGCACCTCGGCGCACCGAGATCCCGGCCGGCGGCATCGACGGCAAGACCGTCGTTCTGGTCGACGACGTGCTGTTCTCGGGCCGCAGCATCCGAGCTGCTCTCGATGCCCTGCAGGACATCGGGCGTCCCGCGGCGGTGCGCCTCGCGACCCTCATCGACCGCGGCCACCGCGAGCTGCCGATCCGCCCCGACTTCGTGGGGAAGAACCTGCCCAGCGCCCGCGACGAGCGGGTCAACGTGCGCCTCGCCGAGGTCGACGGCGTCGAGGAGGTGACGATCGAATCATGAGGCACCTCCTCGACACCCAGCACCTCTCGCGCGCCGACGCGCTCGAGATCCTCGACGTCGCCGAAGACATGGCCGACACCCAACGGCGCGAGGTCAAGAAGCTGCCGACGCTGCGCGGTAAGACCGTGGTCAATCTCTTCTTCGAGGACTCCACGCGCACCCGCATCTCGTTCGAGGCCGCCGCCAAGCGTCTCTCCGCCGACGTCATCAACTTCTCCGCGAAGGGCTCCAGCGTCAGCAAGGGCGAATCGCTGCAGGACACCGCGCAGACCCTCCAGGCGATGGGGGCGGATGCCGTGGTCATACGCCACGGCGCATCCGGTGCCCCGCGCACCCTCGCCACCAGCGGCTGGATCAGCGCCGGCGTGGTCAACGCGGGCGACGGCACGCACGAGCACCCCACGCAGGCGCTGCTCGACGCGTTCACCATCCGCAAGCGCCTGTTCGGCGACGACAGCCGCGGCCGCGACCTCGGCGGCATCCGGGTCACGATCGTCGGCGACGTGCTGCACTCGCGGGTCGCACGGTCGAACGTGTGGCTCTTGCACACCCTCGGCGCCCGCGTGACGCTGGTGGCGCCGCCGACCCTGGTTCCGCAGGACGTCAGCGGCTGGCCCGTCGACATCGACTACGACCTCGACCACGCGATCGCCGTGGGCCCCGACGCGCTGATGATGCTCCGCATCCAGCTCGAACGCATGTCTGCCGCGTATTTCCCGACTGAACGGGAGTATTCGCGTCGCTACGGCCTCGATGCGCGGCGGCTGGAGGCCCTCGCGACCGATAGCATTGTGTTGCACCCCGGTCCGATGAACCGGGGTCTGGAGATCTCCGCCGAAGCCGCCGATTCGCCTCGCTCGACGGTGCTCGAGCAGGTCACGAACGGCGTCTCCGTGCGGATGGCCGTGCTGTACCTGCTGCTGGCGGGCGAGCGGCCCGACACCGAGAGAGAGGGCCTCCGATGAGCCATGCCACCCCCCAGACGCTTCTGGTGCGCGGCGCGCGCGTCGAGGGTCAGGATGCCACCGACCTCCTCGTGCGCGACGGCGTCATCGCCGAGGCAGGCACCGGGCTGTCGCACGCCGGCGCCACGGTCGTCGACGCCGACGGGTTGATCGCCCTTCCCGGCCTGGTCGACCTGCACGTGCACCTTCGCGAGCCCGGCTTCGAGGCATCCGAGACCGTCCTCACCGGCTCCCGCGCCGCCGCCGCGGGCGGGTTCACGACCGTCTTCGCGATGCCCAACACCTCGCCCACCGCCGACACGGCCGGCGTCGTCGAGCAGGAGCTCGCCCTCGGCGAGGCCGCCGGCTACGTGCACGTCCAGCCGATCGGCGCCGTGACCGTCGGCCAGAGGGGCGAACGTCTCGCCGAGCTCGGCGCGATGGCCGACTCCCGCGCGCGCGTGCGCGTGTTCAGCGACGACGGCTTCTGCGTCTTCGACCCGCTCATCATGCGGCGGGCGCTCGAGTACGTGAAGGCGTTCGACGGAGTGGTCGCGCAGCACGCGCAGGACCCGCGCCTGACCGAGGGCGCCCAGATGAACGAGGGTGCGGTCTCGGCGGAGCTCGGCCTCACCGGCTGGCCCGCGGTCGCCGAAGAGTCGATCATCGCCCGTGACGTGCTGCTGGCCGAGCACGTGGGCTCGCGCCTGCATGTGTGCCACCTCTCGACCGCCGGCTCGGTCGACATCATCCGCTGGGCCAAGAAGCGCGGCGTGAACGTCACCGCCGAAGTGACCCCGCACCACCTGCTGCTGACCGACGAGCTCGTGCGCGACTACGACGCGCGCTTCAAGGTCAACCCGCCGCTGCGCCGCGAGGAAGACGTGATGGCCGTGCGCGAGGGTCTCGCCGACGGGACGATCGACATCGTCGCCACCGACCACGCCCCGCACCCCGCCGAGGCGAAGGCCTGCGAGTGGGCGGCGGCCGCCAACGGCATGGTGGGTCTCGAGAGCGCCCTGCGCGTCGTGCAGCAGGCGATGGTCGACACGGGCCTCCTCGACTGGGCCGATGTCGCCCGCGTGCTGTCGAAGGCACCCGCGCGCATCGGTCGCCTCGACGGTCACGGCACCCCCGTGGCCGCCGGTCACCCGGCCAGCTTCACGCTGTACGACCCGCGCCCCTCGCGCACCTTCGCCATCACCGACCTCCGCGGACGCAGCAAGAACTCGCCGTACCTCGGCCGGGAGCTGCCCGGAGAGGTGCGCTGGACCGTGCGCGCCGGCATCCCCACCGTCGCCGACGGCGTTCTGCTCGACGCTCCGGGGGCCCTCGCATGACGCGTGAGGGCGCCTTGCTCGTGATGGCCGCGGTGGCCGTGATCGCTCTGGCACTCCTCGCGTGGGCGTGGGTGCGACGAACGCGGCGCGATGCGCGCTACACCGCCCCGGTGGGGGAGCTTCCCGACGACGCCGTCGAGACCGCGGTGTTCCCCGGTCTCTACGTCGCCACGACCCGACACGACCAGCCGCTCGAGCGACTCGCGATCAAGGGTCTCGGCTTCCGCTCCCGCGTCGACGTCACCGTCACCACGGCCGGCGTCGCCCTCGACCTTCCGGGCCAGCCCCGCATCGCGCTGACCCGCGACCGGCTGGTGGACGCCGCGCAGGCCACCGTCGCCATCGACCGCGTGGTCGAGGCGGGCGGCCTGACGCGCGTCAGCTGGCGCATCGACGACGACACCGTCGTCGACACCTACCTCCGACCTCAGGATGCCTCGGCCAAAGCGCTGGCCGACGCCATCCGTCCCCTCATCACCACGACAGGAAGCGACGCATGACCGCCCTGATCCCTTCCTCGCGGATCTCGCGAGACCCCGCCGTCCTCGTCCTCGAGGACGGCACCCGCTACGTCGGACGCGCGTACGGTGCGCGCGGTGAGACCCTCGGCGAGGTCGTCTTCGCGACCGGCATGACCGGCTACCAGGAGACGATCACCGACCCCTCGTACGCCGGCCAGATCGTCCTGCAGACGGCCCCCCACATCGGCAACACCGGCGTGAACGACGAAGACCCCGAATCGCGCCGCATCTGGGTCGCCGGCTACGTCGTACGGGACCCTTCGCGCATGGTGTCGAATTGGCGCGCGAACCGCTCGCTCGACGACGCGCTCGTCGAAGACGGCATCGTCGGCATCTCCGGTATCGACACCCGCGCGGTCACCCGCCGCATCCGCTCCTCCGGCAGCATGCGCGGCGGCGTCTTCTCGGGTGAAGCCGCGAACCTGGATGCCGACGAGCAGCTGCGCCGCGTCCGCGAAGCCCCGGGGATGGCCGGCCGCAACCTGAGCGCCGAGGTCTCGGTCACCGAGGTCGAGGTCACCCCCGCCACCGCGGAGCGCATCGGCAATCTCGCCGTGCTCGATCTGGGCGTGAAGAAGTCGACGATCGACAACCTCGCCGCCCGCGGATTCGACGTGCACGTCTTCCCGCAGTCCGCGACGATCGACGACATCCGCGCCATCGAGCCGGTCGCGGCGTTCTACTCCAACGGCCCCGGTGACCCCGCCGCATCCGATCAGCATGTCGAGCTTCTGCGCGCCGTCCTCGGCGACGGCCTGCCGTTCTTCGGCATCTGCTTCGGCAACCAGCTGCTGGGCCGTGCTCTCGGCTTCGGCACGTACAAGCTGCCGTTCGGCCACCGCGGCATCAACCAGCCCGTGCTCGACAAGACAACCGGCCGCGTCGAGATCACGTCGCAGAACCACGGCTTCGCCGTCGACGCGCCGCTGGATGAGGTCGTCGACAGCCCCGCCGGTTTCGGCCGCGTCGAGGTGAGCCACATCGGCCTCAACGACAACGTCGTCGAGGGCCTTCGCGCCCTCGACATCCCCGCGTTCAGCGTGCAGTACCACCCTGAGGCCGCCTCAGGACCGCACGACGCCAACTACCTGTTCGACCGCTTCCGCGAGATGGTTCTCGCGACGATGGAGACCCAGAAGAATGCCTAAGCGCGACGACATCAACTCCGTCCTCGTCATCGGCTCCGGCCCGATCGTCATCGGCCAGGCCTGCGAGTTCGACTACTCCGGCACCCAGGCGTGCCGCGTGCTGCGTGAAGAGGGGGTGCGCGTCATCCTCGTCAACTCCAACCCGGCCACGATCATGACCGACCCCGACTTCGCCGACGCGACCTACATCGAGCCGATCACGCCCGAGGTGATCGAGACGATCATCGCCAAAGAGAAGCCGGATGCCGTGCTCCCCACGCTCGGCGGACAGACGGCCCTCAACGCGGCGATCCAGCTCCACAAGCGCGGCATCCTCGAGAAGTACGACGTCGAGCTCATCGGCGCCGACTTCGACGCGATCAACCGCGGCGAGGACCGCCAGATCTTCAAAGAACTCGTCATCGAGGCGGGCGCCGACGTCGCGGCATCCGTCATCTGCCACTCGATGGACGAGCTGATCGCCGGGGCCGAGAAGCTCGGGTACCCGTTGGTCGTGCGTCCGTCGTTCACGATGGGCGGTCTCGGCTCGGGCTTCGCGTACGACGAGGCCGACCTCCGCCGCATCGGAGGCGCGGGCCTGCACGACTCGCCCACCAACGAGGTGCTGCTCGAGGAGTCGATCCTCGGGTGGAAGGAGTACGAGCTCGAGCTCATGCGCGACACCGCCGACAACACGGTCGTCGTCTGCTCGATCGAGAACGTCGATCCGGTCGGCGTGCACACCGGCGACTCGATCACCGTCGCCCCCGCGCTCACGTTGACCGACCGCGAGTACCAGCGCCTGCGCGACATCGGTATCGACATCATCCGTGCCGTGGGCGTCGATACCGGCGGCTGCAACATCCAGTTCGCCGTCGACCCCGCGACCGGGCGCATCATCGTCATCGAGATGAACCCGCGTGTCTCGCGCTCGTCGGCCCTGGCGTCGAAGGCCACGGGGTTCCCGATCGCGAAGATCGCCGCGAAGCTCGCGATCGGCTACCGGCTCGACGAGATCCCCAACGACATCACCAAGGTCACGCCGGCGAGCTTCGAGCCCACGCTCGACTACGTCGTGGTCAAGGTGCCGCGATTCAACTTCGAGAAGTTCCCGGCCGCCGACACCACCCTCACCACCACCATGAAGTCGGTCGGCGAGGCGATGGCCATCGGCCGCAACTACACCACCGCCCTGCAGAAGGCGCTGCGCTCGCTCGAGAAGCGCGGCTCGAGCTTCCACTGGGGCGAGGAGTCGCGCTCGGCGGAAGAGCTGCTCGAGATCGCGAAGAAGCCGACCGACGGTCGCATCGTCGTGCTGCAGCAGGCGCTGCGGTTCGGTGCGACGGCGGAGGAGGCGTTCGAGGCGACCAAGATCGACCCCTGGTTCATCGACCAGATGGTGCTGATCAACGAGGTCGCGGAGTTCATCGGCGAGGCGGAGAGCCTGGATGCCGACACCCTCCGCCTCGCGAAGGAGCACGGCTTCAGCGACGTGCAGATCGCCCAGCTCCGCGGTCTCGACGAGGCCGAGGTGCGGGAAGCCCGCTACGCGCTCGACGTGCGGCCGGTCTACAAGACCGTCGACACCTGTGCGGGGGAGTTCCCGGCCCTCACGCCCTACCACTACTCCAGCTACGACGCCGAGACCGAGGTCACCCCCTCCGACCGCACGAAGGTCGTCATCATCGGCTCGGGGCCCAACCGCATCGGCCAGGGCGTCGAGTTCGACTACTCGTGCGTGCACGCCTCCTTCGCACTGTCCGATGCCGGGTACGAGACCGTCATGGTCAACTGCAATCCCGAGACCGTCTCCACCGACTACGACACCTCCGACCGCCTGTACTTCGAGCCGCTCACGCTCGAAGACGTGCTCGAGGTGCTGCACGCCGAGGCGCAGTCGGGCACCATCCTCGGCGTCGTCTGCCAGCTCGGCGGTCAGACGCCCCTCGGCCTGGCCAAGGGCATCGAGGCCGCCGGCTACACGATCCTCGGCACCAGCCCCGAGGCGATCGACCTCGCCGAGGAGCGCGAGCTGTTCTCGCGCCTGCTCGATGAGGCGGGTCTCGTCGCCCCCCGCAGCGGCACCGCGATCGACGTCGACGGCGCCGTCGCGGTGGCCGAGGAGATCGGCTACCCGGTGCTCGTGCGCCCGAGCTTCGTGCTCGGCGGCCGCGGCATGGAGATCGTCTACTCGACCGAGGCGCTGCGCGACTACTTCGTGCGCGTCGCCGACCAGGCGATCATCGGGCCCGGGCTCCCACTGCTGGTCGACCGCTTCCTCGACGACGCGATCGAGCTCGACGTCGACGCACTGTACGACGGCATCGACCTCTACATCGGCGGCGTCATGGAGCACCTCGAGGAAGCCGGCATCCACTCCGGCGACTCGTCCTGCACCCTGCCGCCCGTCTCGCTCGGCCGCACCGAGGTCGATCGCGTGCGCGAGGCGACCCTGGCCATCGCGAAGGGCGTCGGCGTGCGCGGCCTGCTCAACGTGCAGTTCGCGATCTCCGCCGGTGTGCTCTACGTCATCGAGGCGAACCCGCGCGCCAGCCGCACGGTGCCGTTCGTGTCGAAGGCCCTCGGCATCCCACTCGCCAAGGCCGCCAGCCGCATCATGGCCGGCAACACGATCGCCGAGCTCATCGCCGAGGGGCTGCTGCCCGAGCAGGACGGCTCGCGCGTCCCTCTCGACGCCCCCGTCGCCGTGAAAGAGGCGGTGCTGCCGTTCAAGCGCTTCCGCACCGCCGACGGTCACACCGTCGACAGTGTGCTCGGACCCGAGATGCGCTCGACCGGTGAGGTCATGGGCATCGACCGCGACTTCCCGACGGCGTTCGCGAAGTCGCAAGAGGCCGCGTACGGAGGGATGCCGACGTCGGGCGTGGTGTTCATCTCGGTCGCCGATGCCGACAAACGCGCCGTGATCCTGCCCGCCCACCGCCTGCAGGAGCTCGGCTTCTCGCTTCTGGCCACCGAGGGCACAGCTGAGATCCTCGCCCGCAACGGCATCAAGGTGCAGGTCGTCGAGAAGTACTCCGCGACCCAGGGCTCCGGCCAGCAGAACGTCGTCGATCTCATCAACGCCGGGGAGATCGACATGATCGTCAACACCCCCAGCGGTGGATCGGCGCGCGCCGACGGTTACGAAATCCGGGCCGCGGCGGTCGCCGCCGACAAGGCCCTGTTCACCACGATGGCCGTTCTCGGTGCCGCGGTGAGCGCGCTGGGTGCGATGAAGGACGGCTTCGAGGTGCGCAGCCTTCAGGAGTACGCGGTGGATCGCGCGGGCCGTCTGTGAGCGAGCCGTTCGGGCAGCGGCTCAGCGCCGCGCTCGACGCCCACGGTCCGCTGTGCGTCGGCATCGACCCTCACGCCGCACTCCTGTCGGCGTGGGGGCTGGATGCCACGGCCGAGGGCGTGCGCGCGTTCGGCCTGCGCGTGGTCGAGGCAGCGTCCGGCCGCGTCGGCGTCGTGAAGCCGCAGGTGGCGTTCTACGAGCGATACGGCTCGAAGGGTTTCGCGGCGCTCGAGGACGTGATGGCCGCCGCGCGCGCCGCGGGGCTGCTGGTCATCGCCGACGCCAAACGCGGTGACATCGGCACGACCATGGAGGGCTATGCCCACGCCTGGCTCGAGCCCGGTTCGCCCCTCGAAGCGGATGCCGTGACCCTGACCCCGTACCTGGGCGCCGATTCGCTGCGCGACACGCTCTCGCTGGCCCTGCGTCACCGCAAGGGTGCGTTCGTGCTCACCGCGACGAGCAACCCCGAAGCGCGGGCGCTGCAGAGCGCGATCGTCGACGACGCCCTCGCCGTCGGCGATCACGAGCACGTCGCGGCGCGCGTGGCCCACGATGTGAACGAGGCGAACATCGGCGCTCCCGGTGCGTTCGGCTCGATCGGCGTCGTGGTCGGCGCCACCGTCGACCGTGCCGCATTCGGTCTCGGAGATGTGGCCCTCGCCGGGATGCCGATCCTCGCGCCCGGCTTCGGCGCGCAGGGCGCTGAGCCCGCCGATCTGGGACGTCTCTTCGGTTATGTCGCCAAAGCGGTCGTGGCCAACGAGAGTCGCAGCATCCTCGCGGTCGGACCCGACCGTCTCGCCGCGCGCATCGACCAGCGTGCCGCGCTCTACCGGGAGACCCTGCATGGTTGACACCCGTCGCCCGCCCGAGGTCGACCGCGCCGCCGCCTCGCGCCGTGCCGTCGAGGCGCGCCGCGAGCGCGCCGCGCTGAAGCGCGACGTTTCCAGCCGAGTCATCTCGCCGCAGGAGCTGCTGCGGCGGGGTCTCGCCGACCCGCTGTCTCCGGCCGGAGCGATGCGCGTGACCGAGTTCCTCACGGCGATCCCCGCGATCGGCGAGAGCAAGCGCGATCGCATCCTCATCTCGCTCGGCATCTCGCCGGTGAAGCGACTCGGTGGTCTCGGCACACGTCAGCGCGACGCGTTGCGCGCATTCCTCGACACCCGCTGGCCCGAGCCGGGTCCGCGCGAGGGTCGCAGCCGGCTCATCGTGCTCGCCGGTCCCACGGCGGTCGGCAAGGGCACGGTGGCCGCACACATCAAGCAGAACTACCCGCAGATCCACCTCTCGGTGTCGGCGACGACGAGAAGCCCCCGCCCGGGCGAGGTCGACGGGCAGCACTACTACTTCGTCGACGACGCCGAGTTCGACCGCATGGTCGCCGCGGGGGAGTTGTTGGAGTGGGCCGTCGTGCACAACCAGAACCGCTACGGCACGCCCCGCGAACCCATCGAGCGGGTACTGGCCGCGGGCGGCACCGCCCTGCTCGAGATCGACCTGCAGGGTGCGCGGCAGGTGCGCGCCGCCGACCCTTCGGCGACGCTGGTGTTCCTGCTGCCGCCGAGCTGGGACGAACTCGTCCAACGCCTGGTCGGGAGGGGAACCGAGGATGCCGAGGAGCGTGCCCGTCGCCTTCGCACGGCCCGCGTCGAGCTCGCCGCGCAGAACGAGTTCGACTACCGCGTCGTGAACGAAGACGTGGCATCCGCCGCCGCCGACGTCGTGGCTCTGGCCGCCGCGCAGGGCTGACGCGCCGGTCCGCGGCGGCGCAGCGCCGCCCGGCCAGCACTCGTTGGAAGCGCGAAATGTGCACCGGGGCGGACATCGCACGCCCCGGTGCACAAACGACGCCCCGACGCCGCGTAGCCCGGCGCCCCGCCGGACGCCGCACCCGTCGCGACGTCGCCGTCGCCACGTCGCCGTCACCGCGTCGCCGTCGCCCCGGCACCGCCTACACGACCCGCCCGACGCCCTCGGCACACCCCGGGTCGGCGTCGGCTAGAATGGGGGGATGCTTCGGCGCTCCCGGCGCCGCATCCACCCCATCCCGCCGAACCAGGAGGTTCCCCATGGCCGGACGTGACAAGGGCATCATCGACCCGCCCATCGACGCTCTGCTCGACAAGGTCGACTCGAAGTACCAGCTCGTCATCTACGCGTCCAAGCGCGCGCGTCAGATCAACGACTACTACTCCGACCTGCACGAGGGAAACCTCTTCGACAACGTCGGCCCGCTGGTCGACTCCACCGTCGAAGACAAGCCCCTCACGATCGCACTGCACGAGATCCACGAAGACAAGCTGCGCCTGCGCGCTGCGGAGTAATCCACAGCCCTCACCGGCTCACGCGTGAAGTATTCACAGATGTGACGATGCCCCGGGCGGCTCACCGCCGTCCGGGGCATACTTGTGCCCGTTCCTTGCTCGCTAGCCTCCCGGAGTCGTCTTGACCGACCTACGCCTGTTCACGTCCGAGTCCGTCACCGAAGGACACCCCGACAAGATCTGCGACCAGATCTCCGACAGCATTCTGGATGCCATCCTCACCGACGACCCCACGGGGCGCGTCGCCGTCGAGACCCTCGTCACGACCGGGCTCGTGCACGTGGCGGGCGAGGTGTCGACGCGGGCCTACGTCGAGATCCCCGCGATCGTCCGTGACGTGGTGAACCGCATCGGCTACACCTCGAGCGACACCGGGTTCGACGGTGAGTCGTGCGGTGTCTCCGTCTCGATCGGCGCGCAGTCCTCCGACATCGCCGCCGGCGTCAACAAGGCGTTCGAGCAGCGCGAGCGCGGGTCCGTCGATCCCCACGACCTGCAGGGGGCGGGCGATCAGGGCATCATGTTCGGCTTCGCCACGAACGAGACTCCGCAGCTCATGCCGATGGCCATCTGGACGGCGCATCGCATCGCCGAGCGTCTGGCGGCCGTGCGCAAGAGCGGAGCGCTGCCGTTCCTGCGCCCCGACGGCAAGACCCAGGTGACGCTCGGCTACGACGGCTTCACTCCGCGCACCGTCGACAGCGTGGTGCTGTCGACGCAGCACCACCCCGACATCTCGCAGGAAGATCTGCGCGCGCAGGTGCAGGCCGAGGTCATCGATCCCGTGCTGGCCGAGACCGGGCTCGAACTCCCCGACGTGAAGTACTACATCAACCCGGCCGGTCCCTTCGTCATCGGCGGCCCGAAGGGCGACGCCGGGCTCACCGGCCGCAAGATCATCATCGACACCTACGGTGGAGCCTCCCGCCACGGCGGTGGCGCGTTCAGCGGCAAGGACCCGTCCAAGGTCGACCGCTCGGCCGCCTACGCCATGCGATGGGTCGCGAAGAACGCCGTCGCGGCGGGCCTCGCCGACCGCCTCGAGGTGCAGGTCGCCTACGCCATCGGCAAGGCAAACCCCGTCGGTCTCTACGTGGAGTCGTTCGGCACCGCTCACGTGGACGACGATGTGATCGTGCGCGCGATCCGCGATGTGTTCGACCTGCGACCCGCGGCCATCGTCGAGCAGCTCGACCTTCTGCGCCCGATCTACGCGCAGACGGCGAAGTACGGTCACTTCGGCCGCGAGCTGGCCGATTTCAGCTGGGAGCGCACCGACCGCGTCGACGAGCTGCGCGCCGCCGCCGGAATCTGAGCGTGCGGGCGGGCGCCGCGCGACGCAGCCGGCGACGCGTCGGTGCGACGGTGGGCGTGATTCGGCGCGTCCGTGCTCAAGCCCGCCAACGCCCGTGCGCCGGCGTTCGCGTGTGTTCCGGTGCGCAGGCGATGGCGAACGGGATCAGGGGTGCCCGCGCCCAGGTCCACCGGCGCCCGTGCGCCGGCGTCCGCGCGAGCGCAGGCGCCCCTGTCCGCGCGCGCCCCGGCGTCCGGGGCGGGGGAGAGCTTCCGTGAGCGAGCGCCGCGTCGCGCGCGTGCAGCTCGAGTCGCCCGTGCCGCAACTGGACCGTCTCTTCGATTACGCCGTGCCGCACCCGCTCGTGGCTGACATCGCTCCGGGCGTGCGGGTCAAGGTGCCGCTGCGCTCGGCGGGGCGCATGATGGATGCCTTCGTCGTCGAGGTGGTGGCAGACGACGGCAGCGAACGACCGCTCTCGTCGATCGAGGCCGTGGTGTCGCCGATGCCCGTGCTGCCCGAGCGCCTGTACACGCTCGCGCGCCGTGTCGCCGACCGTGCCGCCGGCTCCGTCAGCGATGTGCTGCGGTTGGCCGTCCCTCGACGCATGGTCCGCGCCGAGAAGGCCTGGGCCGCGGCACCGCCGCCCGATGCGCCCGAGGTGGTGCCGGCCGCCCGCGAGCGATCCGACGTCGAGCTGCGCGCCTACCCGGGGCTCGCCGAGGCTCTCGACGCCGGCGAGCGTCTCGCGATCGACGCCCCCCCGCACCCGCACCCCGAGCTCCCGCGGGGAGCCTGGGCCGACCTGCTCGCCGCCGCCGCGGTGCACACGCTGGCCCGGGGGAAGAGCGCCGTGCTCGTCGTACCCGACTACCGCGATCAGGCGCAATTGCTCGCCGCCCTCGGCGAGCTCGTGGCCCCGGATGCCATCGTGCGCGACGACGCCGACCAGTCCGGGCCCGCCCGCTACGCGCAGTACCTGCGCACCCTGGCATCCGTGCCCTGCATCGTGGTCGGCCGCCGCTCGGGGGTGTACGCGCCCGCGCACCACACCGGGCTCGTGGCGATCTGGGACGACGGCGACTCCCTGCTGTCGGAACCGCTCTCTCCGGGCGTGCACGCCCGCGACGCAGCCCTCGTGCGCCAGGAGTCGGAGGGATCGGCCCTCATCTTCGCCGGGCACACGCGCACGACCGACGTGCAGAGGCTCGTCGACGTCGGCTACGTGCGCGAGATCACGCAAGCTCGCCGCCCCAGCCCGCGCATCGTGCTGAGTGCGACGCGCGAGGGGGAGCAGCGCCAGTCGCGCGTGCCCTCCTCCGCGTTCGCCGCCGCGCGCGAGGCCCTGCAGCACGGGCCCGTGCTCGTGCAAGTCGCCCGCCCCGGATACGCCCCCTCGCTCGTCTGCGCCGACTGCCGTCGCCCCGCCCGGTGCGCGCACTGCGCAGGTCCGCTCCGCGCGGCTCGTCCCGGCGCGACCCCGGTGTGCGCCTGGTGCGGTCGCAGCGCCCACGCCTGGACCTGCGGGCATTGTCACTCGACGAAGCTGCGGATGGCGTCCTCGGGCAGCGAGCGAACCGCCGACGAGCTCGGCCGCGCCTTTCCGAACACCCGCGTGATCATCGCCGACGGGGCCCACCCGGTGGCCGAGGTCGACGGCCAGCCGGCGCTGGTCATCGCCACCCGCGGCGCCGAGCCGATCGCCCGCGGAGGCTACCGCGCCGTCATCCTGCTCGACGGCGACCGGATGCTGCAGAGCGAGGCCCTGCGCATCGGTGAGAGCTGTCTGCGCTGGTGGTCGAACGCCGCGGCCCTCGCCGCACCCGGCGCGCCCGTGCATCTCGTCGGCGTCGCGGGCCCCGTCGCCCGCGCGCTCGCGACCTGGACCCAACCGGCGTACGCCCGCGCCGAACTCGTCGATCGTGCGCCGCTTCGCATGCCGCCCGCCGTGCGTGTCGCCAGCGTCGACGGCCACTCCCGCAGCGTCGACACCCTGCTCGCGTCCCTGCGCGAGACGGTGACCGACCTCGATCCGCTCGCGATCCTGGGGCCGGTCGACACGTCGGAGACCCCCGACGTCGCAACGGCGCGTGCGCTCGTGCGTTTCGACTACGCGCACGGACGCGCCGTCGCCGAGGCGCTGCGCGCCGGAGTCATCGCCGATGCGCTACGCGCTCGCAAGTCGCGCAAGGATCGCGGCCCGAAGCCGCGCAGTACGCTCAGAGTCCGTCTCGACATCCCCGAACCCGACCTGTGAGCGACACGCGCCTTCGGCCGACCGCCACCGTGGTCCGTGCCGGCGCACCCACCCAGACCCACCCGCCCCGAACCGCCTGAGGAGAACCATGCGCCTCGTCTTCGCCGGTACCCCCGCCGTCGCCCTCCCCTCCCTCCGCGCCTTGGCCGCCGGTCCTCACGAGATCGCCGCGGTCGTGACCCGCAGCGACGCTCCGCTCGGACGCAAGCGCGTGCTCACCCCGTCGCCGGTCGCTCAGGCCGCCGACGAGCTCGGCATCCCGACCATCAAGGCCGACCGCCTGGACGCCGACGTGACCGAGCGGATCGCCGAACTCGCGCCCGACCTCGGCGTGATCGTGGCCTACGGCGGACTCGTGCGCGAGCCACTGCTGTCGACCCCCGCGCATGGGTGGATCAACCTGCACTTCTCACTCCTCCCGCGCTGGCGCGGCGCAGCTCCCGTGCAGCGCGCCCTCATCGCCGGTGACACCGTGACCGGCGCCAGCGTCTTCCAACTGGTCGCGGCGCTCGACGCGGGCGACGTGTTCGCCGAGGAGCGCTACGAGGTGCCCCCCGGCGCCACCACCGCCGACGTGCTCGACGCCCTCGCCGACATCGGCTCTCCCGTGCTCGCCCGCGTGGTCGACGGCATCGCCGACGGCACGGCGGTCGCGACTGCGCAGCGCGGCGAACCGACTCTCGCGCCCAAGCTCACCCTCGACGACGGCGCTCTCGACTTCACCCAGGATGCCGAGACCCTCCTCCACCGCATCGCCGGCGTCACGCCCGAACCCGGAGCCCACACGACCCTCGACGGCGCCCGCTTCAAAGTGCTGCGCGCAGCTCCCTCCGAGGCGCCGCCGCTCACGCCGGGACGGGTCGCGGCATCCGGAAAGGACGTGATCGTCGGTACCGGCACGGCGCCCCTGCGCCTCGAGACCGTCCAGCCCGCAGGCAAGGGGGCGATGGCCGCCGGCGACTGGTTCCGAGGTCTGCGCACCGACGAACCGGTGCTCGGCGCATGAGCGTGCAGGGAGCGCGCGCCGTCGCGTACGAGGTCCTCCGCGCCGTCTCCGGCGACGAGGCCTACGCCAACCTGCTGCTGCCGCACGCGATCGTGCGGGCGGGATTGGATGCCAAAGACGCCGGTCTCGCAACGGAACTCGCCTACGGGACCCTGCGCCGGCGGGGAACGTACGACGCCATCATCGCCGCCGCAGCCGACCGCACCGTCGATCGCATCGACCCGAACGTGCTCGACGCGCTCCGCCTCGGGGTGCACCAGCTGCTGTCCACCCGCGTCGCCTCGCACGCCGCGGTCAACGAGTCCGTCGAACTCGCCCGTCGGCACGGCGGGGGAAAGGGCGCGGCGGGGTTCGCCAACGCCGTGCTGCGCCGCGTCTCGCGCGATACGCCCGGCCAATGGATGGACCGCATCGCCGCCGCCGCGCGCAGTGACGACGAGCGGATCGGGCTGACCACCTCGCACCCCGTGTGGATCGTGCGAGCCCTCCGTCGCGCGCTGACGGCCGAGGGCCGCGCCGACGAGCTCACCGCCCTGCTCGAGGCCGACAACATCGCCCCGCGCGTGGCCATGATCGCCCTCCCCGGACTCGCCGAAGTGCCCGACGATGCCGCATCCACCCGCTTCGCGCCTACCGCGTTCACCACCCGCGGCGGAGACCCCGAGGGCCTCATCCGCGGCTCCGGCGGCCGCATACGCGTGCAGGACGAGGGGTCGCAACTCGCCGCGCTCGCCCTGAGCCGCGCCCTCCCCGTTCGCGAGGGTGAACGCTGGCTCGACCTTTGCGCCGGACCCGGCGGCAAAACCGCCTTGCTCGCGGCCGAAGCGCTCGCGCACGGCGCGACGCTGGATGCCAACGAGATCTCACCGGCGCGCGCCGGGTTGGTGCGACAGGCCCTGGCACCCGTGCCCCTCGAGGTCGAGGTGAGCGAGGAGGACGGGCGCGAGCGCGCGGCCCGGATGCCGGGGGAGTACGACCGCATCCTCGTCGACGCCCCGTGCACCGGCATCGGAGCGCTGCGCCGCCGGCCCGAGGCGCGCTGGCGCAAAACCCCCGCCGACGTACCCGATCTGACGGCCCTGCAGCTGGATCTGGTGCTCGCCGCGTTCGAGGCGCTCAAGACCGGCGGGGTCGTCGCGTACGTGACGTGCTCGCCGCATCTGGCCGAGACCTCCGGCGTGCTCGCCGAGGTCAAACGCGAGCTCGGAGACGCGGTCGAGGAACTCGATGCCCGCGCGGTCGTGCGCTCCGTGGCTGTCGACGAGATCGACCTGCCCGACCAGGCCGACGGCTCCCTCCGCGTGCAACTCTGGCCCCACCGCCACGGCACCGACGCGATGTCGATCGCCCTGCTGCGCAAGCGCTGACCGGTTGCTCGCCCGCCGCCAGCGGACAGGCCCGGGCCCGCTGTGCGCGGACAAGCCCGGGCCCGCCGTGCGCTGACAAGCCCGGGCCCGCCGTGCGCTGACAAGCCCGACCCCGCCGTGCGCGGCCGGGCCCGTCCAGCTCGTCGAGTGTCCAGGACACGCCGCGCAGGCGCCCCGTCGAACGGCGTGTCCTGGACACTCGGCTGGACGGCCCGGGGGAGCGCGGCGACGGGACGAGCGCAGTGCCCGCCCATAATGGTCGGGTGCCTACCGACGCCTCCCGCATCAACCCGAGCATCCTCGCCGCCGACTTCGTGAACATGGAGGCCGAGCTCGCGCGCATCGCGGGTGCCGACTTCGTGCACGTCGACGTCATGGACAACCACTTCGTGCCCAACCTCACGTTCGGGCCGCAGATGGTGGCGCGCATCCAGGAGACGAGTCCGGTGCCCCTCGACGTGCACCTGATGATCGACGACCCCGACCGCTGGGCTCCGGCCTACGCCGAGCTCGGTGCGGCATCCGTGACCTTCCACCTCGAGGCGGCTGCATCCCCGATCGCCCTGGCGCGCCGGTTGCGTTCCATCGGCGCGCGCGCCGGCGTCGCCGTGAAACCCGGCACCCCCGTGGAGAACCTTCTCGATTCGCTCAACGAATTCGATCAGATCCTCGTCATGACCGTCGAACCCGGCTTCGGCGGCCAGTCCTTCATGCCCGAGACCATGCCCAAGCTCCGTGCCCTCGCCGACGAGGCGAAGCGGCGCGGCTCGAGCGTCTGGCTCCAGGTCGACGGCGGCATCGGCGAGTCCACGATCGCGCAGGCCGCCGAGGCGGGGGCCGACACCTTCGTCGCCGGGTCCGCGGTCTTCGGCGCCGACGACCCCGACGCGGCCATCCAATCGCTGCGCACCACGGCGTCCCGCCACCGCCATTGAGCAGGGCGCGGTCCGTCCTCGCTCGGCGTCCGCGGTTGCGTCGCGCCCCGCGAACTCACGGATAAACGCGATCCATGCGCATAAACGCGCTCTCCTCGCGTTTCTGCGCGCAGCAAGCGTTTACGCGTGACGGAGACACGGCATCCGGATGCCAGATCCTCGGCCGAACCGCCAGCCCCGCGCCACGCCGAGCCCACGCCGGCACCCGCCCGACCTCGTCGAGGCAGCCCCGCTGCGCCCACCCGACCCCACGCATAAACGCGATCCACGCGCATAAACGCGCTCTCCTCGCGTTTCCGCGCGCAGCAAGCGTTTATGCGCGAGCTGCCCCGCACGCGGCGCCGCACGCACGCGCACCCCACGCCCCCCCCGCCCGCAAACGCACCGGCACCCACACCCAGGCCCCACTCACACACCCACCCCGCGCCACCCACCCCCATCCGCGCCACGCCCCGCGGCACCGCCCACCCCGGCCGACCCGATACCCTGGAACCGTGAAGACCTTCGACGACCTGTTCGCGGAACTCAGCGCCAAGGCCGTCGAGCGACCCGAGGGGTCCGGCACCGTCGCGCAGCTCGACGCGGGCGTGCACGCCATCGGCAAGAAGATCGTCGAAGAGGCCGCCGAGGTGTGGATGGCCGCCGAGTACGAGTCCGACGCCGCGACGGCCGAAGAGATCTCGCAGCTGCTGTACCACCTGCAGACCCTCATGCTCGCGAAGGGCCTGACACTCGAAGACGTCTACCGACATCTCTGAGCCGTCACCCGTCCCGTTCGCTCACTTCAACACGAAAGCCCCCGTCATGCTGCGAATCGCCGTGCCGAACAAGGGGTCGCTCGCCGAGACCGCCGCCGAGATGCTCTCGGAGGCCGGGTACACCGGACGACGCGACTCGAAAGACCTGTACACCGTCGACCCCGTCAACGAGGTCGAGTTCTTCTATCTCCGCCCCCGTGACATCGCGACCTACGTCGGCTCCGGCGCGCTGGATGTCGGCATCACCGGCCGCGATCTGCTGTTGGATGCCCGCATGCCGGGCGCCCGCGAGGTCGAATCACTCGGCTTCGCCGGCTCCACGTTCCGCTTCGCCGGTCGTCCGGGACGCTTCACCGACGTGCACGACCTGCAGGGCCTGCGCGTCGCCACCGCCTATCCGGGCCTGGTCGACGCGTTCCTCGACGAACGCGGCATCGCCGTCGACATCGTGCCGCTCGACGGTGCAGTGGAGTCCGCCGTGCAGCTCGGAGTGGCGGATGCCGTGGCCGACGTCGTCTCCACGGGCACCACGCTCCGTCAGGCGGGGCTCGAGATCTTCGGGCCCGTCCTGCTCGAGAGCGACGCTGTCCTGATCGCCGGCCCGCAGGAGGCCGAGGGGACCGAGACACTGCTGCGGCGTCTGCGCGGTGTCCTCGCCGCCCGCAAGTACGTACTCATCGATTACGACCTGCCCGCCGCCCTCGTGGAGCAGGCCGTCGCCGTGGCTCCGGGCCTGGAGTCGCCGACGATCTCGCCGCTGCGCGACCCCGAGTGGGTGGCCGTGCGCGTCATGAGCCCGCGCCGCGACGTCAACCAGGTCATGGACGCGCTCTACGCGATCGGAGCGCGCGCGATCCTGGTGACCGAGATCCTCGCCGCGAGGCTCTGATGACCCTCGCGCGTCGCGTCATCCCCTGCCTCGACGTCGCGGCCGGTCGCGTCGTCAAGGGCGTCAACTTCCTCGACCTGCGCGACATGGGCGATCCTGTCGAGCTCGCGAAGCTCTACTTCGACCAGGGCGCCGACGAGGTCACCTTCCTCGACGTCACCGCCACGGTCGACGAGCGCGCGACGACCTACGACGTCGTGCGCCGCACGGCCGAGCAGGTCTTCATCCCGCTGACGGTCGGTGGGGGAGTGCGCTCCGCCGACGACGTGGCGCGCCTGCTGGCCGTGGGCGCCGACAAGATCGGCGTGAATTCCGCCGCGATCGCCCGCCCCGATCTCATCGACGAGATCGCCGACCGTTTCGGCGCGCAGGTGGTCGTTCTCTCGCTCGATGTGAAGCGCGCGGCATCCACTCCCTCCGGCTTCGTCGTGACCACCCATGGCGGACGCACCGAGACGACCCTCGACGCCCTCGAGTGGGCACGCGAGGCCGTCGAACGCGGGGCCGGCGAGCTGCTGGTCAACTCCATAGACGCCGACGGCACGAAGCAGGGCTTCGACCTCGAACTCGTCCGCCTCATGCGCCAGGTCGCCGCGGTCCCGGTCATCGCGTCGGGCGGCGCGGGAGAGCTCGGCCACTTCGCCCCGGCCGTGCAGGCGGGCGCCGACGCGGTGCTCGCGGCATCCGTCTTCCACTCCGGTCAGCTCACCGTCGGACAGGTCAAAGACGCCATGGCCGCCGAGGGAATCGAGGTGCGCCGATGAGCGTCGACCGCGTGAAATACGACGCGGACGGCCTGGTGGCCGCCGTCATCCAGCAGTTCGACTCGCGCGAGGTGCTCATGGTCGGGTGGATGGATGCCGAGGCACTGAAGCGCACGCTCACCTCCGGCCGCGTGACATTCTGGTCGCGTTCACGCCAGGAGTACTGGCGCAAGGGCGACACCTCGGGCCACATCCAGCTGGTGAAGGGTGCGCGTTTGGACTGCGACGGTGACACGCTGCTCATCGAGGTCGACCAGATCGGCGCGGCCTGCCACACGGGCGACCACACCTGCTTCGACGCCGACGACCTGCACCCGGTCGTGGGGGAGCGCTGATGCGGCGCGCCCGCTCGACGGCCGTCCTCGCCATGCTCGCCGCCGGAGCGCTGGGCGTGATCGCATCCACCCAGACGTGGATAGACGTCACCCTCGACGACGGCGCGCAGCAGACCCTCGCCGTCGCCGGCGCTGACGCCCTGCCGATCCTCACCCCGCTCAGCCTGGCCGCGCTCGCGTTGGGCGCCGCCCTGTCGATCGTCGGTCCCGTGCTGCGCTACGTATTCGGCGTCGTCGGCGCCCTGATCGCGGCGCTGGTGGGCGTGGGTACCGCGCAGCTGCTCGTCGGCCGCCCCGTCGCCGCCGCGGCCTCGACCGTCACCGAGGCCACCGGGATCTCGGGAACGGATGCCGTGGCCTCCCTCGTCACGGGGTTCTCGCTGACGCCCTGGCCGGCGCTCACCCTGCTCGCGCAGGCGGTGCTGTTCGCCGCTGCGGTCTTCACCCTCGTCACCGCCCGCCGCTGGGCATCGGGTGCGAGCCGCAAGTACCGCACGGCCACCGAGGCCGGCTCCGACACCGGTCGCCCGCACGACGCGATCGACTCGTGGGACGACCTCTCCCGCGGCGAGGACCCCACGGCCTGAGCCTCCCGCCGCGAGGCCCGAGTCGTCCGCGCGAGCCGTCGCACGGCGGAGCGTCACGACATCCATGGCGTGCGGCCGATGGCGATGCGGAGCGCTGTCGCACGCGGAGCTTCGCGGTACCCACCGAGCGCGGTCGAGGAACGTGTTCGCGTGGAGGAAACGCCGTGAGGGCGCGTTCCTCCACGCCGATCGCGTTTCTCGAAGCGGAGGGGCGGTGGGTGGATCAGACGGCTGCGACGGCGGACCTCGCGACATCGAGACGTCGAAGCCGGGACCCCCCTTGCGCTTCGATAGACTGCATCGACGCTTTTCCCCGCGCCCGCGCGCGACTGTTAGGAGCCCCATGAGCAACCCCATCGGTGACCCCGGCCACGGACACTCGCCCGCCGCCTGGACGGCCGTGATCATCATGCTCGTCGCGTTCACGCTCGGCACGCTGTTCTTCTGGCTCGACATCCCCGCGCTCGTGTGGGCGTCGGTGGGTCTGCTCGTCGTCGGTGCGATCGTCGGGCTGGCGATGAAGAAGGCCGGCTACGGCGCGGACGGCGCGAAGTCCAACCCGAAGGCGCACTGACCGTGCTGGCCGATCTCACGGCCGGAGCGGTTCAAGATGCCGAGCAGCGCGCCGCGTCGCGTTCGCTCGCCGACGTCGAACGCGACGCCCTCGCACAGTCGCCGGCACGCGACGCCCTGGCGATGCTCGCCCCCGCAGACCGGGTGAAGATCATCGCCGAGGTCAAGCGTGCGAGCCCCTCGCGCGGCGACCTCGCCGCCATCCCCGACCCGGCACGCCAGGCGCGCCTGTACGAAGAAGGCGGAGCGTCGGCCATCTCGGTGCTCACCGAGGGGCGCAAGTTCAAGGGCAGTCTGGCCGACCTCGAGGCCGTGCGCGCCGCCGTAGGCGTGCCGGTACTGCGCAAGGACTTCTTGGCGACGCCCTACCAGGTGCTCGAAGCGCGTGCATCCGGCGCCGACCTCGTGTTGCTGATCGTCGCCGCCCTCGACCAGAAGACGCTCTCGGAGCTGTTCGCGCTGACCAACGAGCTCGGTATGACCGCCCTCGTCGAGACGCATTCGGCGGAAGAACTCGAACGCGCCGCCGACATCGGCGCGAAGCTCATCGGCGTCAACGCCCGCAATCTCTCGACGTTCGAGCTCGACCGCGATCTGTTCGGCTCGCTCGCCGACGGCTTCCCCTCCGACGCGGTCAAGATCGCCGAATCCGCGGTGCTCGCGCCCGCCGACGTCGCCCACTACCGAGCCGCGGGCGCCGATGTGGTGCTGGTGGGCGAGGCCCTCGTGACCGGCGACCCCGTCGCCACCCTCCGTGCGTTCCTCCAGGAGACCTCATGACCACCCTCAGTGACCACGCACAGGGCGACCGGCCCGCGAGCCTTCGCGACCAGAAGGGGCCGTTCTTCGGCGACTTCGGCGGCCGCTACATGCCCGAGTCGCTGATCGCCGCGATCGACGAGCTCACCGAGGTCTACGAATCCGCGATGGCCGACCCGACCTTCCACGCCGAGCTGCGCGCCCTGCTCCACGACTACGCGGGCCGCCCCTCGGTGCTCACCGAGGTGCCGCGATTCGCCGAGCACGCGGGCGGCGCCCGGGTGTTCCTCAAGCGCGAAGACCTGAACCACACCGGCTCGCACAAGATCAACAACGTGCTCGGCCAGGCGCTGCTCACCAAGCGCTTGGGCAAGACGCGCGTGATCGCCGAGACCGGCGCGGGCCAGCACGGCGTGGCCACGGCCACCGCGGCGGCGCTCTTCGGCCTCGACTGCGTGGTCTACATGGGCGAGGTCGACACCGAGCGCCAGGCGCTCAACGTCGCGCGCATGCGTCTGCTGGGCGCCGAGGTCGTGCCCGTCACGACCGGCTCCCGCACCCTCAAGGACGCGATCAACGAGGCGTACCGCGACTGGGTCGCCTCGGTCGAGACGACCAACTACATCTTCGGCACGGCCGCGGGCCCCCACCCGTTCCCGGCCATGGTGCGCGATTTCCAGAAGATCATCGGCGAAGAGACGCGCGCGGAGTTCCTCGAACGCCTCGGCCGCCTCCCGGATGCCGTGTTCGCGTGCGTCGGCGGCGGCTCCAACGCCATCGGCATGTTCGATGCGTTCCTCGACGACGAAGGCGTCGCGCTCTACGGCGTCGAGGCCGCCGGCGACGGCGTCGACACCCCCAAGCACGCGGCATCCATCGGTCGCGGCCGCCCCGGTGTGCTGCACGGCGCCCGCACGTACGTGCTGCAGGACGAAGACGGTCAGACCACCGAATCCCACTCGATCTCGGCGGGCCTCGACTACCCGGGCGTCGGCCCCGAGCATGCGTGGCTCGCCGATCTGGGTCGCGCGAAGTACATCCCGGCCACCGACGACGAGGCGATGCAGGCCCTGCGCCTGCTGTCGCGCACCGAGGGCATCATCCCCGCGATCGAGTCGGCCCACGCCCTGGCCGGCGCCCTCCGCGTCGGACGGGAGATGGGTCCGGATGCCGTCATCGCCATCAACCTCTCGGGTCGCGGTGACAAAGACATGGACACCGCGGCGCGCTACTTCGACCTCTATGACGCCGAGCACGCGTCGGAGGAGGCGGACGGCCCCGCGCAGACGCGCGCGGCCGAGGCCGTGGCATCCGCACCCGGCTCACCGGTCGATGTGACAGCCGCGCCCGACGCCGCGAGCGGTGCGGGGGTCGAGCTGTGACCTCGCGCGTCTCCGCCGCCATCGACGCGGCCCGCGCAGAGGGGCGCGGGGCGTTCGTGGGATACCTGCCCGCCGGCTTCCCCGACGTGCAGACGAGCATCGACGCCGCCGTCGCCCTGGCCGAGGCCGGTGCCGACGTGATCGAGCTCGGCCCTCCCTACAGCGACCCGGTGATGGACGGCCTGGTGATCCAGGAGGCGACGCAGACGGCGCTCGCCAACGGCTTCCGCATGCGCGACCTGTTCACGATCATCCGCGAGGTCACGGCGCGCACCGATGTGCCGGTCCTGGTGATGACGTACTGGAACCTCGTCGAGCAATACGGCGTCGACCGGTACGCCGACGAGCTCGTCGCCGCAGGCGGCGCGGGTCTCATCACCCCCGACATCACGCCCGATGCCGGCGCCGCGTGGATCACCGCGAGCGAGCGCACCGGTCTCGACCGCGTGTTCCTCGCCGCTCCCACCTCGTCGGACGAGCGCCTGCAGATGATCGTCGAGGCCTCCACGGGCTTCGTCTACACCGTGTCGACCATGGGCATCACGGGGGAGCGCACGCAGCTGGATGCCGCAGCTCGCACGCTCGTCGGTCGGCTGCGCAGCTTCGGCGCAGAGCACGCGTGCGTGGGCATCGGCATCTCCAACGCCGAGCAGGTCGCGGGCGTCGTCGATTACGCCGACGGCGCGATCGTCGGCACCGCCCTGGTCAAAGCGCTGCGCGATGGCGGTGTCGAGGGGCTGTCAGACCTCGCACGGGAGCTGTCCGCGGGCACGACGCGGCGCGCCTTAGACTCGTTCGCATGACGTTCGCCCTCTCGAGCGCCGCCTCCGGCGTGCTCGCCAGCATCCCGAGCCCGACGATCTCCTACGTCGATCTCGGTCCGCTCCGCATCCACTTCTACGCGCTCTGCATCATCGCGGGCATCATCGTGGCGGTCTTCCTGACGAACGCGCGTTTGACGCGTCGGGGGGCCGAGAAGTGGGTCGTCATCGACATCTGCCTGCTGGCGGTGCCGCTCGCCATCGTCGTGGCACGCATCTACCACGTCGTCACGCACCTCGGCTTCTACTTCGGTCCCGGATCCAACCCCTGGAACATCACCCAGCCGGGCTCCGTGTGGGCGATCTGGGAGGGCGGCATCGCCATCTACGGTGCACTCATCGGTGGCGCCATCGGTGCGATCCTCGGATGCAAGTGGACCGGCATCCGGTTCTGGACCTTCGCCGACGCCGTCGCACCGGGCCTCATCATCGCGCAGGCCATGGGCCGCTTCGGCAACTGGTTCAACCAGGAGCTCTTCGGCCAGCCCACCGACCTGCCCTGGGGTCTCGAGATCGCGGCCGGTAACCCCGCGATCCCCGTCGGACTGCCATCCGGCACGCTTTTCCAGCCGACCTTCCTCTACGAAGTCATCTGGAACCTGCTCGGCGCCGCCGTCATCCTGTGGGCCGGCAAGCGCTTCGGACTGCAGTGGGGCAAGCAGTTCGCGATCTACCTCGTGTGGTATTCGGCGGGCCGTATCGTCTGGGAATCCATCCGTATCGACCCCAGCGACATCATCCTGGGCCTGCGCACCAACGTCTGGGCGGCCATCTTCGGTGTGCTCCTGGGCATCGTGATCTTCGTCGTGCAGTCCCGTCGTCACCTCGGTCTCGAGCCGTCGCCGTACGTACCCGGTCGCGAGGGCAAGGCTCCCGGGGCTGTAGACTCAGGCGACCCCTCTGACTTCGTCGACGTGAGCGAGCCGCCCGCGACGAGCGACACCGTCGGCACCAGCGCCACAAGCAGCCCCGCCACGAACTAACACTCTGGGCCGACGTCGTCCCATCCGAAGCATCAACGTGAGGACGGTTGAAATGGCTTCCAGCCTGCGTTCCGACACCGTCGGAGGCTCATTCCCGGCCCGACAGGGAATGTACGACCCGTCGTTCGAGAAAGACGCCTGTGGCCTCGCCATGGTCGCCACTCTCCGCGGCGAAGCGGGTCACGACATCATCGACCTGGCGCTGACGGCGCTGCGCAACCTCGAGCACCGCGGCGCCATCGGCTCCGACGCGGGCACCGGCGACGGTGCCGGCATCCTGACGCAGATGCCCGACGCGTTCCTGCGCGCCGTGGTCGACTTCGACCTGCCCCCGGTGGGGGAGTACGCCGCCGGCATGGTGTTCCTGCCGCTCGGCCACGACGAACGCGCCGCGATGAAGGCGGGCATCGAAGAGATCGCACGGCACGAGAACCTCGAGGTTCTCGGCTGGCGCGAGGTGCCCGTCGAGCATGAAAACCTCGGCAAGCTCGCCTACGAGGCGCGGCCCGCGTTCGAGCAGCTGTTCGTCGCACGCCCGGCCGTCGGCGACCAGCCGGCACTGTCGGGCATCGCGCTCGACCGCCGCGTGTACCGCCTGCGCAAGCGCGCGCGTCACGAGATCGACGCCTACTTCGTCTCGCTGTCGAGCCGCACGCTCGGCTACAAGGGCATGGTCACGACCCTCCAGCTCGAGCCGTTCTACCCCGACCTGTCGGATGAGCGTTTCACCTCCGAACTGGCCGTGGTGCACTCGCGCTACTCGACCAACACGTTCCCGTCGTGGCCCCTCGCCCAGCCGCTGCGCATGCTCGCGCACAACGGCGAGATCAACACCGTCAAGGGCAACCGCAACTGGATGCGCGCCCGCCAGTCGCAGCTGGAGTCCCAGCTGATCGGCGACGTGCGTCCGCTCCTGCCGATCTGCACCGAGGGCGCCAGCGACTCGGCATCCTTCGACGAGGTGCTCGAGCTCCTGACCCTCACCGGCCGGAGCCTCCCGCACGCGATCATGATGATGGTCCCCGAGGCGTACGAGAAGCAGGCGACGATCGACCCCGCCCTGCGCGCCTTCTACGACTATCACTCCATGCAGATGGAGCCGTGGGACGGCCCCGCCGCCCTGATCTTCACCGACGGCACGCTCGTCGGCGCCACCCTCGACCGCAACGGCCTGCGTCCCGGGCGCTGGACCGAGACCACCGACGGCCTCGTCGTGATCGGTTCCGAGACCGGTGTGCTCGACTTCGCGCCCGAGCGCATCAAGCGCCGCGGTCGTCTGCAGCCGGGCCGCATGTTCCTCGTCGACACGGCCCAGCGCCGCATCGTCGAAGACGAAGAGATCAAGGCCGACCTGGCCGCCCTGCAGCCGTGGGGCGAGTGGGTCGACAAGGGTCGAGTGAAGCTCAGCGAGCTGCCCGAGCGCGAGCACATCGTGCACCCCATCGCCTCGATCACCCGCCGCCAGCGCACCTTCGGCTACACCGAAGAAGAGGTGCGCATCCTGCTCACCCCCATGGGTCAGGGCGGTGCCGAGCCGCTCGGCGCCATGGGCAGCGACGCACCCGTCGCCGTGCTGAGCGACCGCCCCCGCCTGCTGTTCGACTACTTCTCGCAGCAGTTCGCGCAGGTGACCAACCCTCCGCTGGACTCCATCCGCGAAGAGGTCGTCACGTCGCTGTCGCTGGGCCTCGGTCCTGAGCGCAACCTCCTCGACTGGGGACCCGACCACACCCGCACGGTGACGCTCGACTTCCCCGTGATCGACAACGACGAGCTCGCCAAGATTCAGCACATAGACACCGCGCTCCCGGGCCGGTCGTCGGTGACGGTGCGTGGCCTGTACCGCGTCGAAGCCGGTCACAAGGGGCTGCAGAAGCGTCTCGTGCAGATGTGCTCCGAGGTCGACGCGGCCATTGAAGACGGCGCCGAGTTCATCGTGCTCAGCGACCGCGACTCCAACAAAGACCTGGCGCCGATCCCGTCGCTGCTCATGCTCGCGGCGGTGCACCACCACCTCATCCGCAGAGAGACCCGCATGAAGGTCGGCCTCGTGGTCGAGGCGGGCGACGTGCGCGAAGTGCACCACGTCGCCACCCTCATCGGGTACGGCGCCTCGGCGGTCAATCCGTACCTCGCGATGGAGACCGTCGAGTACCTCGTACGCGCCGGCTTCATCAACGACGTCACGCCCGAAAAGGCCGTCAAGAACCTGATCTACGCGCTCGGCAAGGGCGTGCTGAAGATCATGTCGAAGATGGGGATCTCGACCGTGTCGTCGTACGCCGGCGCCCAGGTGTTCGAGGCCGTCGGGCTGTCGCGCGACTTCGTCGAGGCCTACTTCACCGGCACCGAATCCAAGCTCGGTGGTGTCGGGCTCGACATCATCGCCGCCGAGAACGCCGCACGTCACGAGTACGCCTACCCCCAGGATGCCGCGGCCCGGGCGCACGAGCGCCTGTGGACCGGTGGCGAGTACCAGTGGCGCCGCGACGGCGCCCCGCACTTGTTCAACCCCGACACGGTCTTCCGTCTGCAGCACGCCACGCGCGAGCGCCGGTACGACATCTTCCGTGAGTACACGCAGCTCATCGACGACCAGGCGCACGAACTGAAGACACTGCGCGGCCTGTTCGGCCTGCGTACGGGCACCCGCCCCGCCGTGCCGATCGACGAGGTCGAGCCGGTCTCGGCCATCGTCAAGCGCTTCTCGACCGGTGCGATGAGCTACGGCTCGATCTCGAAAGAGGCGCACGAAGTGCTCGCGGTGGCGATGAACCAGATCGGTGGCAAGAGCAACACCGGTGAGGGCGGAGAAGACGTCGACCGTCTGCTCGACCCCACCCGTCGCAGCGCCATCAAGCAGGTGGCGTCCGGTCGGTTCGGTGTGACGAGCCTCTACCTCACCGAGGCCGACGACATCCAGATCAAACTCGCCCAGGGCGCCAAGCCCGGCGAGGGCGGTCAGCTGCCCCCGACCAAGGTGTACCCGTGGGTGGCGCGCACGCGTCACGCGACAGCGGGCGTCGGCCTGATCTCGCCGCCGCCGCACCACGACATCTACTCGATCGAAGACCTCAAGCAGCTCATCTTCGACCTCAAGCGCGCCAACCCCTCGGCCCGCATCCACACCAAGCTGGTGAGTCAGTCGGGTATCGGCGCGGTCGCCGCGGGTGTCGCCAAGGCGCTGAGCGACGTCATCCTGGTCTCCGGTCAAGACGGCGGCACGGGCGCGAGCCCGATGAACTCGCTCAAGCACGCGGGCACCCCGTGGGAGCTGGGCCTCGCCGAGACGCAGCAGACGCTCATGCTCAACGGCATGCGCGACCGCGTGGTGGTGCAGGTCGACGGTCAGATGAAGACCGGTCGCGACGTCATCATCGGCGCGCTGCTCGGTGCCGAGGAGTTCGGTTTCGCCACCGCCCCGCTGGTGGTCTCGGGCTGCATCATGATGCGCGTCTGTCACCTCGACACGTGCCCCGTGGGCGTCGCGACGCAGAACCCTGTGCTGCGTCAGCGCTTCACCGGCAAGGCCGAGTACATCGTCACCTTCATGGAGTTCATCGCGCAGGAGGTGCGCGAGTACCTCGCCGCCCTCGGCTACCGCTCGATCGACGAGATCGTCGGTCACGCGGAGCTGCTCGACGCCAACGAGGCGATCCAGCACTGGAAGGCGCGCGGGCTCAACCTCGCACCGATCCTCGAAGGACCCCGCTTCGCCGACGACGAGCCGCGACGCCACGGCCGCAACCAGAACCACGAGCTCGAAGACCACTTCGACGTGCAGCTCATCGAGCGCGCCCAGGATGTCATCGCGCACGGCGGCCAGCTCACGGTCGACCTGCCCATCCGCAACACCGCCCGTGCGGTCGGAACCATGCTCGGTCACCACGTCACCAAGGCACGGGGCGAGCACGGCCTGCCCGAGAACTCGATCGACGTGCGCCTGACCGGCTCCGCCGGACAGTCTTTCGGTGCGTTCATGCCCGCGGGCATCACGCTGCGCCTCGAGGGCGACTCGAACGACTACGTCGGCAAGGGCCTCTCGGGCGGCACGATCGTGGTGCGCCCGCCGCGCGGGTCGTCGTTCGCGGCATCCGAGAACGTCATCGCCGGCAACGTCATCGGCTACGGGGCCACGCAGGGGCAGATGTTCCTGAACGGCGTCGTGGGGGAGCGCTTCCTCGTGCGCAACTCCGGCGCCACGGCGGTCGTCGAGGGCGTGGGCGACCACGCTCTCGAGTACATGACCGGTGGTCTCGCCGTCATCCTCGGCGCGACGGGTCGCAACCTCGGTGCCGGTATGTCGGGTGGCCAGGCCTACGTCTACCAGCTCGATCGCGATCTCGTGAACCGCGATGCCATGGGATCCGGCGAGCTCGAACTCGGCCCCCTCGGATCCGGGGATGCCGAGATCCTCCGCGACCTGCTCGCAAAGCACGTCGCGGAGACCGATTCCACCCTCGGCCGTCGTCTGCTCGACGACTTCGAGACCGAGGTGGACAACTTCGTCCGGGTGCTGCCACGCGACTACGCCGCGGTACTGCAGACCCGCCAGGAGGCGATGTCGGAGGGGCTCGACCCCGACGGCGACGTCGTCTGGAAGCGCATTCTGGAGGTGACGGGTGGCTGACCCGAAGGGCTTTCTCAAGACCACGGAGCGCGAGCTCCCGAAGCGTCGACCGGTGCCCGTGCGCATCATGGACTGGAAAGAGGTGTACGAGCCGGGCGATTCGGCCGTCATCCGCCGCCAGGCCGGTCGTTGCATGGATTGCGGCATCCCGTTCTGCCACAAGGGGTGCCCGCTGGGCAACCTCATCCCGGAGTGGAACGACCTGACCTGGCGTGGTGAGGGGCGGGCCGCGATCGAGCGTCTGCACGCGACGAACAATTTCCCGGAGTTCACTGGTCGCCTGTGCCCCGCGCCCTGCGAGAGCTCGTGCGTGCTCGGCATCAACCAGCCGGCCGTGACGATCAAGCAGGTCGAGGTCTCGATCATCGACGAGGCCTTCGCCAACGGGTGGGTCGAGCCCGAGCCGCCGGAGCGCCTGACCGGCAAGACCGTCGCCGTCGTGGGCTCCGGTCCCGCCGGACTCGCGGCCGCCCAGCAGCTCACGCGCGCCGGCCACACGGTGGCGGTGTTCGAGCGCGACGACCGCATCGGCGGCCTCATGCGCTACGGCATCCCCGACTTCAAAATGGAGAAGCGCCACCTCGAGCTGCGCCTGCGCCAGATGCAGGCGGAGGGCACGCGCTTCCGCGCGGGCGTCGAGATCGGCAAAGACATCTCGTGGAGCGACCTGCGGGCGCGCTACGACGCCGTCGTGGTGGCCACCGGCGCCACCGTTCCGCGCGACCTCGCCATCCCGGGTCGCGACCTCGACGGCGTCCACTACGCCATGGAGTACCTCATCGAGGGCAACAAGGCGGTCGCGGGCGATCAGGTCCCCCAGCAGATCAGTGCCTCGGGCAAGCACGTCGTCGTCATCGGCGGTGGCGACACCGGAGCCGACTGCATCGGCACGGCGCACCGCCAAGGTGCGCTGAGTGTGACGAACCTCGCGATCGGCAAGCAGCCGCCGTCGGAGCGTCCCTCCGAACAGCCCTGGCCGATGATGCCGAACCTGTTCGAGATGGCCTCGGCCCACGAAGAGGGCGGGGAGCGTTCGTTCCTCGCCTCCACCGTGGAGTTCCTCGGCAATGCCGCGGGCGAGGTGCGCGCCCTGCGCGTCGCCGAGACCGAGTACCTCGACGGTCGCCGCGTGCCCAAGAGCGGCACCGAGCGCGAGATCCCGGCCGACCTGGTGCTCATCGCGATGGGCTTCACCGGTCCCGAGCGCGAGCACCTCGAAGACCAGCTCGGCACGCAGTTCACCGGGCGCGGCAACATCGAGCGCGACGCCACGTACGCCACGACCACGCCGGGCGTGTTCGTCGCCGGTGACGCCGGCCGCGGACAGTCCCTCATCGTGTGGGCCATCGCCGAGGGCCGCGCGGCCGCCGCCGAGGTCGACACGTTCCTCATGGGCGAGACGGTGCTGCCCGCACCGGTGCGCCCCACCGATGTCGCCATCGGCCTCCTGCCCGCCTAAGCTGGCAAGGGCCGATCGGCCACTTCCCGAAAATCCTCACGGAGCTTGAAAACGGATGAGACGCGCCAAGATCGTCGCAACACTCGGGCCCGCCACGTCGTCGTATGAGATGGTTCGCGCCATCATCGACGCCGGGGTGGACGTCGCCCGCCTCAACCTGAGCCACGGAGATTACTCCGTGCACGACGCCAACTTCGCCAATGTGCGCAAGGCCGCAGAAGACGCCGGCCGCCCGGTCGCCGCCCTCGTCGACCTGCAGGGCCCCAAGATCCGCCTCGGCAAGTTCGAGAACGGCCCCCACGACCTGCTGCCCGGCGACATCTTCAAGATCACCATCGAAGACATCCTCGGCACCAAAGAGATCGTCGGCACCACGTTCAAGGGGCTGCCCCACGACGTCAAGCCCGGTGATTTCCTGCTGATCGACGACGGCAAGGTGCGCGTGCGCGTCGTCGAGACCGACGGCACCGTCGTGACCACCGAGGTCATCGTCGGCGGCCCCGTGTCGAACAACAAGGGCATCAACCTGCCCGGCGTCGCCGTCAACGTCCCCGCACTGAGCGAGAAGGACGAAGCCGACCTCCGCTGGGGCCTCAAGGCCGGAGCCGACCTCATCGCGCTGTCGTTCGTGCGCGACGCCTCCGACATCGTGCGTGTGCACGAGATCATGGCCGAAGAGGGACGCTACGTGCCCGTCATCGCCAAGATCGAGAAGCCGCAGGCGGTCGACAACCTCGAAGAGATCATCGACGCGTTCGACGCCATCATGGTCGCCCGTGGCGACCTGGGCGTCGAGCTGCCGCTCGAGGCCGTGCCGATCGTGCAGAAGCGCGCCGTCGAGCTGGCCCGCCGTATGGCGAAGCCCGTCATCGTCGCGACGCAGATGCTCGAGTCGATGATCAACAACCCCGTGCCCACGCGCGCCGAGACCTCCGACGTCGCCAACGCCGTGCTCGACGGCGCGGACGCGGTCATGCTCTCGGGCGAGACCAGCGTCGGCGACTTCCCGGTGGTGGTCGTCGAGACGATGGCCCGCATCGTGGAGTCCACCGAGGAGCACGGTCTGGACCGCATCGCGCCCCTGACCAACAAGCCCCGCACCCAGGGTGGCGCCATCACGCTCGCCGCGGTCGAGGTCGCCGACTTCGTCGAGGCGAAGTACCTGTGCGTCTTCACCGAGTCGGGTGACTCGGCCCGCCGTATGTCGCGCCTGCGTTCGACCATCCCGATGATCGCGTTCACGCCCGAGCCCGGCATCCGTCGTCGCCTGGCGCTGACGTGGGGCGTGCGCTCGACGCTGGTGGAGCACGTGTCGCACACCGACAAGATGTTCCTGCAGGTCGACGACTACCTGCTCTCGCACGACCTGGCCAAGGTCGGCGACAAGGTCGTGGTCATCTCCGGTTCCCCTCCCGGAATCGCCGGGTCGACGAACGACCTGCGGGTGCACCGCGTGGGCGACGCCGTTCACGGCGCAGCCCCCGGGTACCAGGAAGTCTGAGCCCAGACGACGCGCGCCGGTGCATCCGGCGCGCGTCGTCGCGCTCCCGCCCGCTAGGTTGGGAGCGCAACACTTGCCGGTGTGGCGGAATGGCAGACGCGGGGCACTCAAAATGCTCTGTCGAAAGACGTGTGGGTTCGAGTCCCACCACCGGTACCCGTACAGCATCCCGTGCGATCCAGGGCTAGGCGCCCTTCCAGACTTAGGATGGTTCCGTGACTGATCAAGAAGCCGTTACCGGCAGCGCACCCGCGGCTCCCCGTCGCGTCGTCGTGGCGGAAGACGAGTCGCTCATCCGCCTCGACATCGTCGAGATCCTCCGCGACAACGGCTACGACGTCGTCGGAGAGGCCGGCGACGGTGAGACCGCTGTGCAGCTGGCGACCGAGCTGCGTCCCGACCTCGTCATCATGGACGTCAAGATGCCGCAACTCGACGGCATCAGCGCCGCCGAGAAGCTGAGCAAGAACCACATCGCCCCCGTCGTTCTGCTGACGGCCTTCAGCCAGAAGGAGCTCGTGGAACGCGCGAGCGAGGCCGGTGCCCTGGCCTACGTCGTCAAGCCCTTCACGCCCAACGACCTCCTGCCGGCTATCGAGATCGCCCTGGCTCGCTACGAGCAGATCATCACGCTCGAGGCCGAGGTCGCCGACATGGTCGAGCGCTTCGAGACCCGCAAGCTCGTCGACCGCGCCAAGGGCCTGCTCAACGAGAAGATGGGCCTCAGCGAGCCCGAGGCGTTCCGCTGGATCCAGAAGGCCTCGATGGACCGCCGCCTCACCATGCAAGACGTCGCGAAGGCGATCATCGAGCAGCTGGCCCCCAAGAAGGCCTGACGAGACGATTCGCCGAATGGATGCCACCGCGGTGGCATCCATTTCGCGTTTCCGGAAGAGGAGGCTGAACCCGCCGAGGGGTCAGTCAGCGCTGCGGTGCGTCCTTGATCATGTTCGTGATGCGCACGGTCGAGCAGCGGCGGCCCTGTTCGTCGGTCACCGCGATCTCGTGCACCGTCAGCGAGCGGCCGAGGTGGATGGGCGTGCAGACCCCGGTCACGACACCCGACGTCGCGGACCGCGTGTGCGTGGCGTTGATGTCGATGCCGACGGCGAGGCGTCCGGCGCCGGCATGCAGGTTGGCCGCCATCGACCCGAGTGACTCACCGAGCACCACATAGGCCCCGCCGTGCAGCAGGCCGACCGGCTGGGTGTTGCCCTCGACCGGCATGGTCGCAACACACCGCTCGACGGTGAACTCAACCCATTCGATGCCCATCTTCTCGGCGAGGGCGCCCATTCCGCGCATCTTCGCCCAGTCGAGGCCGGAGGTGGTGTCGCCTGTCGTCGACGTCATCGTCGCCTTCCTGTCGTCGCCCTGTTCGGGCGGGGCCGGGGGAGTGTCCGTGGTTCTCGTTACGCTGGAGGGGTGACGGATGCCGAAAAGCCTACTCTCCTCGTCGTCGACGGCCATTCGCTGGCGTACCGGGCGTTCTACGCCCTGCCGGTCGACAACTTCTCGACGAAGGACGGCCAGCACACCAACGGCATCTACGGCTTCTTGTCGATGTTCGTGAACCTCGTCAAGGCTGAGAAACCGACCCACCTGGCGGTCGCGTTCGACACGTCGCGGCAGTCGTTCCGCACTCGCGAGTACGCCGAATACAAGGCCAACCGCAGCGAGTCGCCGTCCGAGTTCAAAGGCCAGATCCCGCTGTTGCAGGACTGCCTCGAGGCGATGGGCGTGCCGGTGCTGAAGAAAGAAGACTTCGAGGCCGACGACATCCTCGCCACCCTCGCCACCCAGGGCGAAGAGCAAGGGTTCACCGTGCTGGTGTGCTCCGGCGACCGCGACACGATCCAGCTCGTCACCGAAGACATCACGCTGCTCTACCCCAACGTGCAGGGCGTGTCGCAGCTCAAGCGCTACGACACCGACGCCGTGGTCGAGAAGTACGGGCTCCCGCCCGCTCAGTATCCCGAGATCGCGGCGCTCGTCGGCGAGACGAGCGACAACCTGCCCGGTGTGCCCAAGGTCGGCGAGAAGACCGCGGTCAAATGGCTGACGCAGTGGGGCTCGCTGGAGGCGCTGCTCGACAACGCCGACAAGATCACGGGCGTGGTCGGCAACAATCTTCGCGAGCACCTCGACGGCGTTCGGCGCAATCGCACGCTGAACCGCCTCCTGCGCGACGTCGAGCTACCCGTCGGGCCCGGCGACCTGGCCGTGAAGCCGCTCGACGCGCAGGCCGTGCGCGACATCTTCGCGCGCCTGGAGTTCCGCACCCTGCTGCCCCGGGTTTTCGACGCGTTCGGCGCTGACATCGGCGTTGCCGAAGAGGCACGACCGACCGCCACCGCCCCCACTCCGTCGCGCCTCGACGCCGACGCCCTCGCCGCCTGGGTGGCATCCGCAGACGGCTCGGTCGGCGTCACCGTGACCCTCGCGGGCAGCGTCCCCGTGCAGATCGGGCTCGCCTCGGCGTCGGCCGCGGTCGAGGCCGACTGGACCCCGGCGGTGCGCGACGCGCTGGCCGCGTGGCTGACATCCGATGCCCCGAAGGTGTTCGCCGACGCCAAGCCGCAGGTCAAGGCGCTGGCCCGCGAGGGCGTCGAGGTCGGCGGGGTCGCGTTCGACGTGATCCTGGCCGGGTGGCTGGTGCGCCCGAGCTTCCCCGACAAGACGCTCGCCGACCTCGTCGAGCGCGCCCTCGACGAAAAGCTTCCCGTCGCCGACCCGACGCAGCTCGTGCCCGAGACCGAGGGCGCCACCCCCGGCCAGTTGTCGTGGTTCACGCGGCGCGTGGCCGCGGTGCAGCGCGCCGAGATGCCGGAGCGCGTGGCCGAGGTGCTCGACGAAATCGAGATGCCGACGCTCACCGCGCTGGCAGACATGGAGCTCGCCGGCGTCGCCGTTTCGCACGACAAGCTGGCGGGATTCTCGTCCGAGCTCGGCGCTCGCGCCGACGCGCTCGCCCGCGACGCGTACGCGGCGATCGGACACGAGGTGAACCTCGGTTCCCCCAAGCAGCTGCAGGAGGTGCTGTTCGACGAACTGCAACTCCCCAAGACGCGTAAGACCAAGAGCGGCTACACCACGGATGCCGCCGCCCTCGCCGACCTGCAAGAGAGCGCCGACCACCCCTTCCTCGACCTGCTGCTGCGTCACCGCGAGGCGACGAAGCTGAAGCAGATCATCGACGCCCTCGACACTGCGACGGGTGCCGACGGGCGCATCCACACCACCTACGTGCAGACCGGGAGCCAGACCGGACGCCTGTCGAGCACCGACCCGAACCTGCAGAACATCCCCATCCGCACCGAGGAGAGTCGTCGGATCCGCGCCGCCTTCGAGGTCGGCGAGGGCTACGAGACGTTGCTGACGGCCGACTACTCGCAGATCGAGATGCGCATCATGGCGCACCTGTCGGGCGACCCCGGGCTCATCGAGGCGTTCAACTCGGGTGAAGACCTGCACCGGTTCGTCGGCGCGCGCGTCTTCGGCGTCGAGCCTGCCGACGTCACCCCGGCGATGCGCACGAAGGTCAAAGCGATGTCGTACGGCCTCGTGTACGGCCTGTCGGCGTTCGGGCTGTCGAAGCAGTTGCGCATCGAGCAGTCCGAGGCGAAGAAGCTCATGCTCGAGTACTTCGCCCGTTTCGGCGCGGTCCGTGACTACCTGCGCGGCTCCGTCGAGCAGGCCCGCCAAGACGGCTACACCGAGACGATCTTCGGCCGCCGCCGCCCGTTCCCCGATCTCACCAGCATGAACCGCGTGCTGCGCGAGAACGCCGAGCGCGCGGCTCTGAACGCCCCCATCCAGGGCAGTGCCGCCGACATCATGAAGGTCGCACTGTTCCGCATCCGCGATGACCTGGCATACGCTCGACTGCGTTCGCGCGTGCTGCTGCAGATCCACGACGAACTGGTCGTCGAGGTGGCGACGGGGGAGTGGGATGCCGTGGAGCAGATCGTGCGGGCGCGCATGGCCGACGCCGCCGAGCTGTCGGTGCCGCTCGACGTGCAGATCGGCCGCGGCGGCGACTGGGACGAGGCGGGCCACTGAGCGGTTCGCGGCCGGGATCAGGGAGCCGACCTCGCGGAACACGGGCGACGACCACGTCGTCATCGACCTGGGTACCCGCGTCCTCGCGACCGGGGGTGTGCGCTGCCGTCGCGAGGTGCCTAGGCTCGGAGGATGACTGACGCACAACGCACGCCCACGCCGATCGACACGATCGCCGACGCGTGGGTGGACACCCTGGCAGAGCGCGAGCCGACGCTGGCGACCTACATCGGTCGCTTCGAGCACAACGGACGCTTCGGCGACTACAGCCCCGAGGGAGCCGAAGCTCTCATCGCGGAGGCGCGGTCTGCTCGGGCCGCACTCGCGGCCGCCGACGCGGTCGACTCGATCGACACCGTCACCAAGATGGATCTGGGGCGCGAGCTCGACCTCATGGTCGAGCAGCACGAGGCCAAGACGCACCTGCGGGACCTGAACGTGATCGCCTCTCCCGCGCAGGACATCCGCGCGACCTTCGACCTCATGCCCACCGCGACGGTCGACGACTGGGCGACGATCTCCACACGCCTGGGCGCCCTTCCCGCCGCCGTCGACGGCTACGTCGCCACGCTCCGACGCGGCATCGCCGAGGGGGTCGTCCCGGCGCGCCGCCAGGTGAGCGAGGTCGTCACACAGATCGCCCGCTACACCGCCGACACCGGGTTCTTCGCCGAGTTCGTCGGCGACGCCGCCCCCGAAGAGGGCCAGCTGCCGGCATCCCTTGCGCGGGACCTCTCGACGAACGCCAACGCCGCCCGCCTCGCCTACGACTCGCTCGCGAAGTTCCTGTCGTCGGAGCTGGCACCCGTGGCCGGTGACACGGACGCCGTCGGGCGGGAGCTGTACGCGCTGCACTCCCGCCGGTTCCTGGGGGCCGAGATCGATCTCGACGAGACCTACGACTGGGGTGTCGAAGAACTTGCACGCATGGTCGCCGAGCAGGAGGCGATCGCGAACGAGATCCTCCCCGGCGCCACGGTCGAGGAGGCGGTCGCGTTCCTCGAGAACGACGAGTCGAGAAAACTCCGCGGCACCCAGGCGCTGCAGGAGTGGATGCAGCGCACGAGCGACAGGGCGGTCGAGGAGCTCGGCCGCACGCACTTCGACATCGCCGAGCCCATCCGCAAGCTGGAGTGCATGATCGCTCCGACGAACGAGGGCGGTATCTACTACACCGGACCGACTGACGACTTCTCGCGTCCGGGTCGCATGTGGTGGTCGGTGCCCGAGGGCGTCGACACCTTCGACACCTGGCGCGAGCTCACCACCGTGTACCACGAAGGCGTTCCCGGACATCACCTGCAGATCGCGCAGGCGGTCTACAACCGCGCACAGTTGAATTCGTGGCGGCGCCTGCTCGCCGGCACCAGCGGACACGCCGAGGGGTGGGCGCTGTACGCCGAGCGCCTCATGGAGCAGCTCGGCTACCTCGACGACCCCGCCGACCGCCTCGGCATGCTCGACGGGCAGCGCATGCGCGCAGCGCGCGTGGTGCTCGACATCGGCGTGCATCTGCAGAAGCCCCGCCTCGACGGAAGCGGCACCTGGGACCACGACTACGCTCTGGCGTTCATGCTGAAGAACGTGAACATGAGCGAGGAGTTCGTGCGGTTCGAGGTCAATCGCTACCTCGGCTGGCCGGGACAGGCGCCCTCGTACAAGGTGGGCCAGCGCATCTGGGAGCAGGTGCGCGACGAGGAGCAGGAGCGCCGCGGCGCCGACTTCTCGATGAAGCAGTTCCACACGCGGGCCCTCGACATCGGTGGCGTCGGTCTCGACACGCTGCGTGCCGCCCTGGCATCCGGTTGATCTCCCCGAGGGGCGTCGCTTCGGTGGGGCCCCTCGGTGATGCGGGGGAATACTCCGCCGTCGCGTAAAGTTCATTCATCCGAATGCAAGGAGACCCCATGGACGACCGTCCCCTCGAGCTCGGACTCGACACCTTCGGAGACATCTCGCGCGGCGCCGACGGGTCGCTGCAATCGGACGCGCAGACGATCCGCAACGTCGTGGAACAGGCGGTGCTCGCCGATCAGGTCGGCCTGTCGTTCTTCGGGGTGGGGGAGCACCACCGCAAGGACTTCGCGGTCACGAGCCCCGAGATCGTGCTGGCCGCCGCGGCTGCCCGCACGACGAACATCCACCTCGGCACCGCCGTGACGGTGCTGTCGAGCGATGATCCCGTACGGGTGTACGAGCGCTTCGCGACGCTGGACGCCGTCTCGAACGGACGCGCAGAGGTGATCCTCGGCCGCGGGTCGTTCATCGAGTCGTTCCCGCTGTTCGGCTACGACCTCGCCGACTACGAGCAGCTGTTCGAGGAGAAGCTCGAGCTGTTCTCGCTCCTGCTCGACGAGAAGCCCGTCACCTGGTCGGGTCGCACGCGCGCCGGGCTCCAGGATGCCGACGTGTACCCGAAGACCGAGAAGGGGCTGACGGCCTGGGTCGGCGTCGGCGGCTCCCCGGAGTCGGTCGTGCGCGCTGCGCGCTACGGGTACGGCCTCGTGCTCGCGATCATCGGCGGATCGTCGGCACGGTTCCGTCCGTATGCCGACCTCTACCGGCGATCGCTGCAAGAACTCGGCAGACCGCAGCTGCCCATCTCGGTGCACTCGCCCGGCCACATCGCCGAGACCGACCAGCAGGCGTGGGACGAAGCCTACGAGGGCGTCGCCGAGCTGAACACGACGATCGGTCGCGAGCGCGGGTGGCCCGCGTACAACCGCCTGCGCTTCCAGCAGGACGTCGGCCCCGAGGGGGCGATGTACATCGGCTCGCCCGAGACCGTCGCGCGCAAGATCGTCGCCACGGTCCAGGCGCTGGGCAACACGCGCTTCCAGATGAAGATCGCCAGCGGCTCCATCTCGCACGACCGTCTCATGTCGAGCATCGAGCTTTACGGCACGCGGGTGCTGCCGCTCGTCCACGAAATGCTCGCCGACAGCGACGCGCGCGTCACGAGCGACGTCTCCGGCATCCGGTGACCACCAGCACCGACGCCGTCCGGGTGTCCGAACGCCTCGATGCGCTCCCGTTCACCCGCCGGCACGCGAAGATCCTCGGCGGGTCGGGTCTGGGCTGGGCGCTGGATGCCATGGACGTCGGGCTCATCTCGTTCGTCATCGCCGCCCTCAGCGTGCAGTGGCAACTGGCGCCGACCGAGGCGTCGTGGATCGCGTCGGTCGGATTCGCCGGTATGGCCATCGGCGCGAGCGTCGGAGGGCTGCTCGCCGACCGCTTCGGTCGCCGCCACGTCTTCGCGCTCACCCTGCTCGTCTACGGTCTCGCGACGGGTGCGAGCGCCCTCGTCGGGGGACTCGCCGCCCTTCTCGTGCTGCGCTTCGTGGTGGGGCTCGGCCTCGGCGCGGAGCTCCCCGTCGCTTCCACGTACGTGAGCGAGTTCGCCCCGGCGCGCATGCGCGGGCGGCTCATCGTGTTCCTCGAGGCGTTCTGGGCCGTGGGGTGGACCGCCGCGGCGCTCATCGGCTACCTCGTCGTGCCGTCCTCGGCCGACGGCTGGCGCTGGGCGTTCGCGATCGGGGCGATCCCCGCGGTGTACGCGCTCATCGTGCGATGGGGCCTTCCCGAGTCACCTCGGTGGCTCGCCTCGCGCGGACGCAACGCCGAGGCCATAGTCATCGTGCGCGATCTGGAGGCCGCGGCCGGTCGCGTGGCCCTTGAGGCGTCGACGGAGGGTGTCGCGGCATCCGCTCCGGCCGCCCGACCGAGGGTGAGCGACCTGTGGGCAGCGGCGCTCCGCCCCCGCACGGCGAGTCTGTGGGTGTTGTGGTTCTGCGTGAACTTCTCGTACTACGGCGCGTTCATCTGGATCCCCACGATCCTCGTCGCCCAGGGCTACGACCTCGTGCGCTCCTTCGGCTTCACGCTCATCATCACGCTCGCGCAGCTGCCCGGGTACGCCGTAGCCGCCTGGCTCATCGAAGCGTGGGGCCGGCGCGCGACGCTCGCGGCGTTCCTCGCCGGTTCGGCGGTGGCGGCGGTGCTCTTCGGGACCGCGTCGGGCGAGTTCTCCGTGATCGCGACGGGCATGATGCTGTCGTTCTTCAACCTCGGAGCGTGGGGTGCCCTGTACGCGGCGACTCCCGAGACCTATCCCACGACGCTGCGCGCGACCGGGGCCGGCTGGGCCGCCGGGGTGGGGCGCATCGCGTCGATCATCGCCCCTCTCGCGGTGCCGCCGCTGCTGGGCCTCGGCGGGGCGCAGCTTCTGTTCGTCGTGTTCGCGGCGTTCTTCGCCGTCGCCGTGGTCGCCGCGCTGTTCCTCCGGGAGCAGCGGGGGCGTGCGCTGGCGTGACGGCTGCGTCCGCGATCGCGGGCCCAACGGTCGCGTCTGGCTCTTCCGTCGAGCGTCCACAACACGCCGCACCGTCGCGGCACGCGCGGCGTGTCCTGGACACTCAACCGAGGGGAGCCGGCGTGCACGCCCACCCCATCGAGCGTCCACAACACGCCGCACCGTCGTGCAACGCGCGGCGTGTCCTGGACACTCAACCGAGGGGATCAGGCGTGCACGCCCACCCCATCGAGCGTCCACAACACGCCGCATCGTCGCGGCACGCGCGGCGTGTCCTGGACGCTCAACCAGGGATTGGGCCCGCGTAGGCTCGACGCATGGCATCCGTGCGCTACGTCGCGATCGGCGACTCGTTCACCGAAGGGGTCGGCGACGAACTGCCCGACGGCACCGTGCGGGGGTGGGCCGACCTGACGGCTCAGGGATGGGCGGATGCCGTCGGCGAGCCGATCCGGTACGCCAACCTCGCGATCCGCGGCAAGCTCATCGAGCCGATCGTCGAGCAGCAGCTCGAACCCGCGCTCGCGCTGAAGCCGACGCACCTGTCGTTCAATGGCGGGGGCAACGACATGCTGCGCCCGCGCGCCGACCTGGAGCGCATCGTCGGGATCTTCGAGCACGTGCTGCGCCGCTGCGACGAAGAGGGCGTGCAGCTCATCGTGCTGTCGGGTGCGAATCCGTCGGCGGGGCTGCCGCTCGGACGCGTGCTGCAGACGCGAGGCGACCGGCTGTCGAGCGCGGTCGAGAAGCGACTCGCGGCGCGCGCCGACATCATCACCGCCTACAACTGGTTCGACCGCGAACTGGCGGGCGGAGAGTTCTGGTCGGTGGACCGCCTGCACATGAACACCCGCGGACACCATCGCGTCGCCGCACGCGTCATCGAGGCGGTCGGGCTCACCCCGCCGCAGGAGTGGTGGAGACTGCGCGAGATCCCCGAGATCGAGCGATTGAAGGGCACGGCCTACTACCGTGAGCACGTCGGACCGTGGGTGCGTCGGCGCCTCGCGGGCACCTCCTCGGGTGACGGCCGCGCGGCGAAGTTCGGCGGGCAGTGGGTGGAGCTGACACCCGGCGGATAGTCGTATCGGATCGTGGCATCCGTCTGGCGTGGAGGACACCCGCTCCCTAGGATCGGCGGATGCCGTCACCGACGAAGCACCTTCTCGCTGCCGCGACCGTCCTCGCGGCCGGTTTTGCCTTGGCGGGCTGCACGGGAGACGGTGACGCGGCTCCCACGACCGCCCCGGAATCCACGCCTGCCCCGGTCCCCACGGCTGAGACGTCGGCGCCGAACGGGACGGCGGAATCGTGGGCGGGCTATTTCGACGACGTCGCAGCCTCCGCCGAGGTGGGGCAGTACCTCTGGCAGTCGTGGGGGACCTTCGGCGACCCGGGCGGGGTAGGGCCGTTCCGCAGTGAGAACCGCACCGTCGAACCCGGTGTCTACGACGTGACACTGCGCTGCGCCGGGCCCGAGACGGTGACCGCGCAGATATCGACGTCGGCCGGCGCGGCGATCGCCGACCCTGTTCCGTTCGTCTGCGGCGCCTCGACGACCACGTCGGTGACCCTGCCCGAGCGCGGCCTGCTCGTGTATCTCGACAGCGACCGCGAGCCGGGGGCGTTCCTCCTCCAGCTCGCCCCGGCGGGGGAGTAGTCGCCGACTCACCGACCCGGCGTCTCCGGGGCCGGCTGTCACGGCACCTGACAGACACCGCCCAGGTGCAGATGCAGCATGCCGTCGATCGTCGTCCGGTCGCGGGCCGACAGCCGCACTGTACCGTCGTAGCGGATGTCCTCCTGCATCGCGCGATCGGAGGCGTAGCCGGCCGCGGTCCACGCACCGAGGATGGCGGCGTAGGAAGACTCGTTGTCCTCGGTCGCGAAGACGAGCTCCACGCCGGTCGTCCCCTCGCACGGCAGCTCGGCCGCTGAGGGCACGCGGAGGGGAGCGCCCGTGGCATCCACCGCCGTCCCCAGCGCCGATTCGACCGTGAGCGCCGCCATGCGGGCCACCTGCGCGCGGGAGTCGTGCGGTGCGCTGGGTGCCGGCCCCTCACCGGCGTCGGCATCGAACGTCGGCTCCGCGGTCTCGGATGCGGCCTGCGGTTCTCCGCCTGCCAGGCCGCACCCCGTCCGGTACGAGAGGCGGGGGAGGACGAACGACGCCGCCATCGGATCGCGGACGCTCTCGACGGTGTGTCGAACGCGCACCACATCGCCTTCGTCGACGGCGATGTAGGACCGCTGCTGAAACGGCTTATGGCCATCGTCGACCGTGGTGCGAACGACCCGCGTACCGATCGCGCCGTCGAGCCGCAGCACCTCCCCGGAGGCCCCGAACAGGAAAGCGCTCTCGCTGACCACGTATCCCGTGTCGCACCCGTCCGCCACGATCGGTGTCGCCGACTCATCGGTGAGCACGAGACCGAAACCGCTCAGGAAGACCGCCGCGACACCCCCCACGCGCAGGGGTACGAGGAGCAGCAGCCACCAGCGGGGTGCGGGAACGGCGATCACGATCACGGCGAAAAGCACAATGGATGTCACCACGCAGACCATTGCGATCATGTCGCCGTTCCACGAGCCGACGACGACCTGCTGCATCCCGTCGCTCCGCGCTCCTACTGACACGACGGCGGCGTACAGGCCGACCACGATCAGAAGCCCCGCACCGGCCACCGCAGCGATCCACCAGCGGGCGCGAAACAGTCGTCGATCCGACAGCGGCAGTGTCCAGGCATCCGTCACCCGCTCAGCCTGGCATCCGCACCTGGGGCCACGCCGACGTGGTGACCCCGACACCCCATAGCTCCCACACGGGTGCGTGCGACAGCATGTCGTCATGACCCTCGCTCTCGTCACCGGCACCTCCAGCGGAATCGGCCTGCACACGGCCATCGGACTCGCGCTGTCGGGGGTTGAGGTAGTCGCCACCGTGCGCGACGCCTCGCGCGCCGACGCGCTGCGCTCCGCGGCATCCGAGGCGGGTGTCGAGCTCGACATCCGATCGTTGGACGTGACGGATGCCGCCGCAACCCGGGCCCTGATCGAGGCGGTGGGTCCCCTCGACATCCTCGTCAACAACGCCGGCCGCGGCGCCGTGGGCACGCTAGAGCAGCTGAGCGACGCCGACCTGCAGGAGCAGCTCGAGACGAACTACCTCTCGGTGGCTCGCCTGACACGCCTTGTGCTCCCGGGCATGCGCGAACGCCGCAACGGCCGGATCGTCACCGTCACGAGCGTCGGGGGAGCGGTGGGACAGCCGTTCGCCGACGCCTACTGCGCCGCGAAGTTCGCCGTCGAGGGACTCATGCAGTCGCTCGCCCCCGTCGTCGCGCCGTTCGGCGTCGACGTGGCGATCGTCGAGCCCGCTGCGGTGGCGTCGTCGTTCACCGACTCGGTGCACCGCGCGGAGCCCGGCCCTTACGCCGAGCAGCAGCAGGCGTATCTCGACCGCACGGCGACAGCCTTCGCATCGGCGCAGTCGGCGGAGGACGCGGCGAAGACGGTGGTGGAGGCCGCGACCACCTCGGCGCCGCGGTTCCGCTGGCAGACATCGGATGCCGCAGCGCGCTTCGCAAGCCTTTCGCTCGCCGACCTCGACGGCTCACGGGTACTGTCGGTCACCGCGGGGTGGGTTCGGCCGGGGGAGTGACCAAGACAGGCGGGGGTCAACGACGCCGGGCCAGGCGAGCGAGCCACTCCCTCACACGGCGCGTCTGACGGTCGGTGTAATCGTTCGAGAGGCGCAGCGCCTCATCGGAGATGTCGGCGCCGGCCTGCATGTTCGCGATGGCGCGGAGCGCGCGTTCCTCCTGCGTCTCGCCGTCGTCGTCGGGCATGTGCCCAGCGTAACGGCGGGGGTTCACGCAAAGGTTGGCCGCGCATGAGGTCGGGCGCTAGCATCCGGTCATGGATGACTGGGGCGACTTCAACCTCGCGCTCGTCGGCGCGACGGCCGCCCTCGCGGGGCTCGTGATCGTCGCCGCCAGCGTGAACATCGCCGAGATCGTGAAGGCACCGGCGCTGACTGCGCGTCTCGGGACGGCCATCTCGTCCCTCGTACTGGCGCTCGTCGTCAGCGCGCTCGGGCTCGCCCCCGGTCTCGACACCGTGGTCTATGGCGCCGTCGCGACGCTGGCATCCCTCGTCGCGGCGACATTCGCTGTCGATGCTGCCCGCCGCATCACGGCCGATCGCAGCCCGCTGAACCGGTTACGCGGTCTGAAGAGTGTGCTGGGTTTTCTCGTTCCCGCCGCGTACGCCGTGGGCGGCATCCTGATGGTCTCGGGGTCGGTGGCTGCAGGAACGGCCGCCTTCGCGTTCGGGGCGTTGCTCTCCATCATCGTGGCCCTGATGATCTCGTGGATCGTGCTCGTCGAGGTGCTGCGCTGACAGGTGCCGCCCTCCGGCGCCCTCCGCTCCACGCGGGAAGCGCATCCCGTCGCGCGAGTTCGATATGGTGCAGAAATGCCCCACGACATCGACACCTCTCCGCGCGGCCCGTGGGGCTGGATCGGCGTCTGGGTGCGGGAAGAGAAGTTCTGGCGCGACATCGGCGCGCGTGTGCTGGCCGGTGTCGTCACAGCCGCCATCGTCTACGCGGGTGCCCTCCTGCTCGGGTACCTGCACACTCCGGAGATCGGCGCGGGTCTTCTGCTGGGGCTCGGCATCGTCGCGTGCGCCGGCCTCGTCGCAGGGAGCGTCACCCTCGTGCGCAGCGCGCGGGCCCGGAGGAAGGCGGGGGCTTCGGGCGGCGCGCGCGTCGTGCTGGCGGTCGTGCTGCTCTTCGCGGCGATCGCCATCGCGACCGGCGTGGCGACCGACGTGCTGCGCTGACGGGACCGACGTCGACCGTCGACGATCGGCCCGTTCGGTGGCGAGGGCGTGGTCGCCGACGTGCGCCGAGCCTCGCCCTCACCGCGGTCTCGAGTCGCGACGGGGGAGGGGCCTTCGGCGGCGTGCCGGGGCGCACCCTTTCACACTCTCGTCGCGCCGGCCACCACATGAAGCCCCCGGGACAGCCTCGCCTAGCGTCGTTGTATGACCCAGAAGATCACGTATCGCACGCTCGTTCTGCTCGGGACAGTGGCCACGGCCGCGCTGGTTCTCGCGGGCTGCACCGGGGGAGCCGACGCCGCCGCACCCTCCACGACCGCCGCGCCCACGGCATCCGTCGACCCCAGCGCGTCGACACCGGATGCCACCTCTGCAGCCGCCGTTCCCGCCGAGGAGGCCGCGGCTATCGTCGAGAAATACCTCACGGCGATCCAGGCCGAGCAGTATGGCGAGGCGTATGCGCTGTTGACCGATGAGTCCCGTGCCTTGGTCGGTTCCGAGCAGCAGTTCGCTGAATCGGCCGTGCATAGCATCGTCCGATCCGAGGAGGCAGCGGGGTACCTCGGCACCGGCGGCACCATCGAGGCGGGACCCGGCCCCGCCGACGGCAGCATCCTGGTGACGGCCGTCAGCGACCGCATCGCGGACGGGTGGCTCGTCCGCGACACGGGCGCGGGAATGCGCATCGACGACGCCGGCGTGCCCTCGACCGGCGCCAGTCCGTACGAGTGGGTGAACCCCGCGTCAGGCCCCGAGGACGTGCGCGACTCGGTCGCCGTCGACCCGTCGGCTCCCGCCGCGCTGATCTTCCGCGACCTGGCAGCCGAAGCAGGAGTGGAGGGTCCCGGACTCGTCGGCTTCCCGTCCACGATCACCGCGTATCTCGGCACGGTGGAGGTTCCCGCCTCGTCGGCGATGAGCGATCTCCAAGCGCGCTGGGACATCGCATGGGAAGCCTCGGCGCCCTCCGCCGAGACGCAGCCTCTGACCGTTGCGTGGGAGGTCGAGCCGGGGAGCTGGCGCACCACCACGACGGCCGTCTACACCGAGTAGCGGGCATCCAGCAGCGGTGACGTGAGTTCGTCCCGGGGCACCGCGCGTTCGACGGTGATCCCGGGACGGCTCGCGTTGCGAGCGGGGAGTCGGGGAGGAGTGCACGCTGCGGAGCGTCGTCAAGACCGTCGTCAGATTCGCCATCGGTCTCTCCAGAGTGCCGAGCGACAGGTCGCGTCCGCACGGTGTTGCCGCTGCGTGCTCGCCGAGCGCAGAGACTTCAGCCACCAGGACTCATACCTGAGCGAAGCTGCTCCGCGACGGCGGCACCGCCCTCTCATCCTTCTTCTCGGAACGAGGCGGATGGCAGGAGCGGGAGGAGGCTAACGGCCCGTTACCGGACCGCCGCGGGAGGTCCCTGCCAGACTGGAAAGGTGCAGGGGGAGTACGGGTGGCAGCGGGTACACGCCGGCGACGCGAGGATCTCGGTCGCCGAAGATGAGCCGGTCGCATGCGTCCACCGCCCGGGTGAGCGCGACCGGGTGGCGACGTGGCCCGATCTCGATCTCGGGGCGCGCGCGACCCAGATGACCCTGCTGTCCACGTCGTCGGGTGCGTGGGTCGTGTACCGCCCGCGGGAGGCCCCGGACGAGTCGATCGCACCCGGTCGCAGCGCGGCCGTGCACATCGGGCTCGACGCGCGGGTGAGTATCGCCGCCCCGCTGGGCGACCTTCAGCTCATCGGAGCGACCGTCCATGGACTGTGGCTGCGCGACCCGGCCGCCAGCAGCGACCCGGACGACGTCACCGCCTGGCTCTCGGACGACGTGCGAGTGTGGTCCAACGAGGGTGCTGAGCATCGGATGCCCGTGGACCGGCGCATCGCATGGGCGCTCGACGCGGGAGCCTCCGACACTCGTGTGGCTGTCTTTACGGAGCCACCGCGCCGGTCGCCACGGGGCCGGGTATACACGACCGCCCACATCCCTCTGCAGCCGGGAGAACTTCCCGCGGAGCTCCGTACCCGGGCCCTCGTGCTCGATCCCGTCGACGACGCCGCGATGATCAAGGCGATCAGCGCCCTCTTACCGCAACGCGTCGCGCGCGAGCCAGGTGATCCTCGCGCGTCGTGGCGGCCGGCACCGGTGTCCGCCGCCGACCGCACGGCGGCGGTCGCAGCCGTCACCGGGGAATTCGCGGACCTGGCCGCCTACTGGACCGATCCTTCCGGAGCGACGTCACCACTCACGGGGGACCTGCGCCAACCCCGGGTCGAGGTGGGAGGGGAGTGGCCCGACACCCGCGTGGAGGTGAGTTTTCGGAATCCTCTCTTTCCGGGCGGGCGGATGCGGCGGACGCTCCACGTCTTTGACGCTGCCGGACGGTTCGTGCCTGCGCTTTATGCGTCGGTGCACCTCATGGAGGACCTCGCGACGCAGAGGATTCCTCCGGTCGAGACGGCAGTCGACGGCATCCTCGATATCTGAGGCTTCCGCACGAGTCGCCGGGGCCCGCTGGCGGGGGACGAGAGCCGTATCGCCTCCCGCCAGCCCCGCGACCTTGCGGCCGAACGGGGGAGAGATCGAACCGTGTCGCCGCTGCAAACTGACATAATGTGCATTATCGGCGCACGCGTTACGTCGCGGCTAGGTCCTGGCGCCTGTGCGCCTGGCCTGCAACGGGGGCCAGTAGTGGTTCGATCAGCGCGGAGCTTGTGAGGTGACCCACAGCCCCAGCGGATGCATCGCCGGCTCAGGAGGACCCACAGCCCCAGCGGATGCATCGCCGGCTCAGGAGGCCTGCACGACGATGTGGTTGTCGACGTGGGTGACGTGTGGTGACGCCCACGCGGCGTTTCCGGCTTGAGATCTCTCAGCCCACGACCTCACCACGCCCGTCAGGGTGATCGTGGTGCCTGATGCGTTGACGTGGATCTTCCCGGCGTCGAGTTGTGCGTTGCGAGTGAGTGCGTTCTTGATGCGTTCTGCGGTGTCGGCGGCGGAGGGCTTGGACGTAAGGGTGATCATGTTGTTGACGGTGTAGACGCCGCGGAGGTACTGGACGGCCTTTTTGGCCGCAGCGCGTTGGAACTCCCAGTCGACTTCGCCGGTGAGGGTGACGTTATGGGTGTTGACTTCGGCGTGCACGGTGGCGGGGATGTTGCTGGCGCCGCGCAGGGCGTGCTCGACTTCTTTGGCGATGTCCTGCTCCGTGACGGGCCATGCGGCTTTGGGATGCACGGTCATGTCGTCGACGACGGTTCGTACGCCCCGCACCCGGAATGCCGCTCGCTTGGCGGCGATCCGTTCGGCGTAGGAATCCACTTCACCGGAGAGGGTCACCGCTCCCCCGTCCGCGCTGACGCCGATGCTCGTGGCGTCGACGTCCGGGGTCCACTCGAGTTCTTCTTGCACCGAGGTCTTCAGGATGGGGTCGGTTGTGGTGGTGCTCATTTCTTTCCTCCTGGTGGTGTTCGTCAGGCACGTCTCAACTGTGATGATCTGCACTCTGCAGGTGTGGGCCGTTCGTCCCCCTGACGCGACCTCCCCGGTGCCAGGAGCCCTCGTCGGTCACCCGCGATGGCGCTTCATTGCTCGATCGCATCCGAGGGGCGGGTGGCTACCTGGAGGAGGTCGGTGATATCGATGGGTTGCGTCGGGGGCAGCTGAAGATCCGCGGGACCAACCAGGGGTGTGTCCTGCCGGGACGGTGGAACGGTCACGGGAGGAACTCCATCACCGTGCGCGCGGGCACGGCGCCCTGCTCTACGCGTGCGATCTGGTCGTTGATGGTGTCCATCGAGAACGATTCGGTGATCACGCGCGTTCGTCCTGCGGCGTGGAGGTCGAAGACCTCGCGGAGATCTTGTCGCGTTCCCACAATGGAGCCGATCACCGAGATTCCTTTCAGAACGATGTCGAAGATGGGGAATGTCAGGGTGCCGCCAGCGGGAAGTCCTACGCACACCAATCGTCCGCCGCGGTTCAGCGAGGTGAACGCTGCCTGGAAGACCTGCGCCGACGGTGCGAGAACGATGGCGACATCCGCTCCCCCGAGGTCGGCGATCTTCGCCGCCGGGTCGTCTGCCGCGGCGTCGATGACGTGGTCGGCTCCCAGTTCGAGAGCGAGCTTTAACTTTTCGGGTTCGACATCGATGGCGATGACGGATGCACCGAAGAGCCGGGCGTATTGGATGGCGAGATGGCCGAGTCCGCCGACACCGAAGACGGCAACCGTCTCGGCAGGAACGATGTGCGCGACCTTCAACGCCTTGTAGGTCGTGACTCCGGCGCAGACGAGCGGCGCGGCCTCGAGCGCCGCGATCTTCGGCGGGACGGGGACCGCGAAATCGGCGTGGACGACGGCGTACTCGGCGAACGCCCCGTCGACGCTGTAGCCACTGTTGCGTTGGGACAGGCACAGCGTCTCTCGACCGTCGATGCAGTAGCGGCATTCACCGCATGCGTACCCGAGCCAGGCGATGGCGACCCGCTCCCCCACCCTGCGGTTCGTGACGCCGTCGCCGAGCGATTCGACGATGCCGATTCCTTCGTGGCCGGGAACGAAGGGGAGGGAGGGTTTGACGGGCCAGTCGCCATGCGCGGCGTGGATGTCGGTGTGACAGAGGCCGCATGCCTCGATGCGGACCAAGACGTGGTCAGCGGGCGGGGTGGGGACGGGGTGCTCCTGCAGCTCGATGGCCTGATCGAAAGAGGTGACGACGGCGGCTTTCATCAGAGCGCCCCTCACCGCGAGGCCACGACGATCTTGTTGTGGACGGCGGTGACGTGCGGCGAGCCCCATGCCGCGGCGCCGGCTTCGAACTTTTCCGACCAGGATGTCGCCGATCCAGTCAGGGTCACCGTCGACCCGTCGACGGTGACATGAATGGTCTGCGAATCGATCTCCGCGTTACGGGCCAAAGCGCGTCGGATCCGGTCTTCCGTGTCGGCGGCAGAGGCGCGCGCTCGAAGGGTCATGTTGTCGATGACCTCGCTCACACCCCGCAGGTTCTCGGCGATGCTGATGGCGCAGCGTCGTTCGTATTGCCAACCGATCTCCCCGGTGAGGGTGACGACGTGCGAGTGGACGGTGGCCTGTACGGTGTCGGGCACGTTGATCGCGGAGCGAAGCGCGCGAGCGACGTCGCTCGCGATGTCCACATCGCTTGCCACCCACCCTTCGCGCGGGTGGACGGTGAGCTCGTCAGCGAGTGCGCGGACGCCGCGAACTCGGAGCGCTGCTTTCGACGCGGCGATACGCTCCGAGCTGGATTCCACCTGCCCGGAGAGGGTGACGGTACCGTTTGAGACCGCGACCCCGATGCTCGCCTCATCCACTTCCGGTGTCCAGGCGAGTTCGTCTTGGACGTCTGTCTGCAGGTCATAGTCGGTATCGATGGTGATGCTCACGGTCTCTCCCTCGTGTGTCGGAGCATCCAGGATCGGTCGCGTTCGCGTCCGGTGATCGGGTCTAAGGTCCCGTCGTCGGGGCCCTCGGGCTCAGCCGGTGGGGGCGCGGACCACGAACTTGTGCGGCGGGGACTGGCGAATCCCATCGACCGCACCCCGGGGAGCGAAGTCGCGGGGTCACACCAACGCGATCACGGCCGGTGACCCGCTAGGACCTACGACCCCTCCCCCGTGTTGTTGCTGCTCCTACGGTGGGAGCGGAGGGTCCACATGGAACACATCGTTCTCGCCTATGACGCCAGCGCCGGTGCAGAATCGGCCCTGCAATGGGTATCTCGGCGCACCGCCGGCCACAACGCCGTCGTCGACCTCCTGCACGTCGACAACCCGCTGTGGGCGGACAAGACGCAGGTGAAGTCACAATTGCACGACGCCCGCCACCGTCTTCGCCACGACAACCCCCGATTGACGGTGCACGCAATCGAACGGGACGGCCGGAAGGTCCCGAACCTCCTGCGAGGCGCAATCGAGGCGGACCTCGTGGTCATGGGGGTGGCGCGCCAGAGCAGCGATGCCGGGCCCAGCAGCGGGCGCCTACCCCTCCGCATCGCCGACCGGGTAACCTGCCCCACCTGTCTTGTCCCCGAGGGATGGGCGCCCGACACCGCGGGATTACGAGTGGTCGTCGGCATCGACGACGACCGGTCCTCCGACCCGGCGGTCACGTACGCCGCCGACGAAGCCACCCGGCTCCGAGTGCCCATTCACCTGGTCCACGCCTGGAGAAACATGCCCTTACTTTCCGCGCATCGCGACGACGCACTCCCCCACACGTCGGACATCGAGGCGGCGCACCGCCGCCTCTTCGACGTCGTCGCCGCGCGTGTTCGGACCGGCTGGCCAGCCTTAGCTGTCGAACTCACAATGGTGCACGACAACCCCGTCAGCACACTCACCGTCGCTAGCACGCACGCCTGTGAGACCGTGATCGGTAGTCACCGGCGAGGCATCATCGCCGACGAGTTCCTCGGTTCAGTGGCCCGGGACATGACGAGGGATCTTCGCGGTCCGTTGATCATCGTGCCGTGAGGTCATTCGTCGTAAGTGTCCGGAGGGACGACGGCGATCGGGCAGCCCGCTCGCCAGAACAGATCCGCCGCGGTTGCGCCCATGAGCCCGCCTGGGAGAACGCCGAGGCGGTGAGAACCCAGCACGATGATTGATGACGAGGGGGCGTAACTCAACAGCGCGGCAGGGGGCGCGGAGCGTGTCAGGTCGGTTTCGAGCGAGACTTGCGGATGCGCTTTCGCCACGACATGGCGCACAGCCTCCAGGGCGGTGCGATGCTCGGAGAGAATTCTCGCGGGGTTGGCAAGGTAGGCAACGGCTCCGGCGTCAGTGGGCTCGGGCAGGTGCCAGGCGTGGAGCAGGCGAAGCCGGCGTGTGGTGACTTCCGCTTCGTGAACGGCCCACCGCACGGCAGCCCCGGATGAGCCGTCCACGTCGACACCCACGGTGATCGGATCGTCACTCGGCCGCCACCCCACGGGGATGACGCACACCGGTACTGATGACGCCGCACACACACGCACGGGCAGCCACCCGCGCAGAGCCGCGCTGAGCGGCCGCTTGGGGTCAACTCCGATGACGAGCAGGTCCGACCCCCTGGCGAGTTCTGCGAGAACCCGCGCCGGGCGTCCGCTGGATCGGTGGGTGGAGACGGAGTACGCGTCGTTCCACCCGGTGAGTATCCGTTCGATGTGCTCGAGATCGGTCTGGACAGCGCGATCAGCCAGGAGACGCGCCAGCCACGAATGAACGGAAACGAGGTCGATCAGGGTGGGACTGTCTCCCACTCGATCAACAAGCCACTCTGCTGCGGCGGTGGAAGCCGCCGAACCATCAACGCCGATCACTACGCGATTCATCACGAGACCTTCCCGATACTTCTCGCGGCGATCGTAGGCACGGGCCCTCTCCTCACGGCGTGACGAAAGTCCCGAATGAGGCTCAGATGTGGGGGACTTTATGCCCTCACAGAAGAGTGCCGTCGGATCAGACTCACCTCGAGGTGAGGGATATGAGCATCAGCAACGGACGGTTCTCCGCACGGACCGTCGTGGTGACAGGCGCCGGCTCGCACAGAACCGGCTCACGCCGTTGTTCTCCACCACCATTCCCCCGTCCGCGCGGCCCGAGCAGATCGCCGCGGCGATCTGCTGGCTGCTCAGCGACGACGCCTCCGGGGTGTCCTGGTCGATTCTCCCCGTCGACGGCGGATGGGCGGCTGTGTGATGGATGACAACAGCGAGACCCACGCGGCGGATCTTCCGCAGCTGAGTCTGGGCACCACGGTGGAAGAGCTTTCCACGAGAGAATGCTGGCGTCTTGCGGCTGATGAACGGGGCGTGGGACGAATGGGCTTCATCGCGCCGGATGGCGCACCCGACATCGTCCCCCTGAACTTCATCGTCACGCAGCGACAGATCTACTGCCGCACGTCCCCCGGTACGAAGACCGCTGCCCTCACCCACAACCCACAGATCGCTTTCGAAATCGACGGCATCACCGGCGCGAAACGGTGGAGTGTCGTCTTCCGCGGCATCGCGTGGCGTATGGACGACGAATTCGAGATCTACGACAGCGGCATCACCGCGATGATGCCGCATCTCCCCCTCCCGACGACCGTGTTCCTGCGCATCGCCCCGCTTCATGTCGTAGGCCGTCGCTTCACGGTCCGCGTCCCCGACAACTCCTGACCGATCAATCCTGCGCACCCCGCATGCTCAACATCGGATTCAGGACAGATGTACGGGAGGGGATCCAGCGCCGGGCGACGAGGTCGACGCATCCGTTCGTTCACGGTCTGCGCGCCTCGAGTGTGACACCGTCGCCAAGCTCCGGTACGCGCGCGGTCCACCCCAGTTCGTGCGTGATACGGGCACGAAGAACATCAGCTGCCGCCGGTTCCCCATGCGTCACGAACGCTTCGGCAGGCCTCGACGGGGAGGTACGCAGCCAGGCCATGATTCCATCGCCGTCCGCGTGCGCCGAAAGGGACACGATCTGCACGATCTCCGACCTCACGTGGACGTCTTTCCCGAAAACCCGGACTGTCCTCTCCCCCGCCGCAAGTGCTGCACCGCGTGTGCCCGGCGCGTGAAAACCGGTGAGGATGATCGTGTTTCGCTCCTCGACGCCGAACCGCACCAGGTGATGAAGGATCCGCCCTCCACTGAGCATGCCGCTCGCGGAGAGGATGATCATGGGACCGGGTTGGCTGTTCAGTGCTTTCGATTCACCGACGCTTCGGATCGGAGTCACCTGCGAATACATGCGGTGAAGCTGCTCGGGGGGAAGCCGGTGTTCGTCGGGATGCCGCCCGTACACGCTGAGAACGTCCGTGGCCATAGGGCTGTTGAGGTACACGGGAACCTCGGGGAGTTGACCGCTCTGCCGTAACTCGTCGAGCAGGAGCAGCACCTGCTCCGTCCGGCCGACCGCGAAGACCGGAATGAGGATCACACCCCCTCGGTTGACCGTCCGCGAAATAGCGTCTCCAAGAATCGTCGCGGAGTCGTCCGCCGCGTGGTGGCGGTCACCGTACGTCGACTCCACGACGACGTAGTCGGTGTCCGTCCGCGGCGCCGGAGCCTTCATAAGTGGATCGTTGTTCCGGCCGAGATCTCCCGTGAACAGGACCGAGGACCCGCCCGTCCGCACGCGCACCTGCGCCGCCCCAAGGATGTGCCCCGCGTGCAAGAGGGTGACAAGAATGTCGGCCGTAGCGGAGACCTCCCTTTCGAACGCGACGGGCTCGAATCGCCGGACCGTGTCTGTCGCGTCGGAAACGGTGTAGAGCGGTTCAGGCTGCGCGTGAGCCGAGTACCCGTGCTTCTGGGCATGCCGCGCCTGCTCCTCGTGCAGGTGCGCACTGTCCAACAGGACGATGCACCCCAACTCAACGGTCGCGGGGCTCGCGAAGATGCGCCCACGAAAGCCGTTACGAACCAGCCGGGGCAGATACCCGCAGTGATCGAGGTGGGCGTGCGTCAAGACGACCGCGTCAATGCCGGCAGGATCAACCGGGAACGGCGCCCAGTTTCTCCGCCGAGCCTTCTTCACCCCCTGGAACAACCCGCAATCGACGAGCAGCTGCCGCCCCTGCGGGCTCCTCACCAGATATCGAGAGCCCGTCACGGTGTCGGTCGCCCCCAAGAAGGTCAGTCGAGCAGAGGGCACTTCGGACGAGTCGACAGGGTTCGTTTCCATCACGGGTGCGTCAGTCATGACAGCTGGACCACGAGACGGTTGTCGACCTCTGTGACCTGCGGAGACGCCCACGCCGCATTCGCGGCCGCCCATTTCTCCGCCCAAGAGCGGACCGTTCCGCTCAAGACGACACGGGAACCATCGACCTCGACGTGCACCTCGGACGCGTCGATGTCGGCGTGACGATGAAACGCTTCTCGAATACGCGTTTGAGCGTCATCCGCCACGACGCGTGCCGTCAAGCGAAGCTTGTTCACGACCTGGCGTACCCCGCGCACCTTTTGCACCGCTCGCCTGGCGGCTTGCCGTTGAAAATCCCAATCCACCTCCCCCGTGAGCACGACATCATGGCCCTCGATGCTTGCCTTCACCGTCTCGGGGACGCCGGAGGTAGAGCGCAGCGTCGCATCCACATCGCGTGCCACGTCGGCCGGGGACACCTTTCGTCCCGGAGAGTGGCGGATGACGATCTCGTCGATGACGGCTCTCACCCCGCGAACGCGCAACGTCGACTCGAGGACGGCTTCTTTTTCCGACTCACTGTCCACTTCGCCACTGAGCCGGACCGTCGCATCTTCAACGGCAACCCCTATCCCCGCGTCATCGACCTGGGGATCCCACTGCAACTCTTCTTCGACGTCCTGCTTCAAGAATCCATCGGAAATCATGGCGGGTGCCTCCTCGCCACCAGACTGCGACCGACAGGCCCGCTGAGGAGGGACCAAGGTCCCCGATGGCTGCACAGAGGGACCGAGGGCCTTGGTCCCTGTGTGGACGACGGACCAAGGGCCTTGGTCCCTCTGTGGACGAGGGGTGTGCGGTCAGGAAGGTGTGGCCGAATCCCGCCGGACGGGTGACTGCCACCTCAGGGTGAGCCCACCCAAGCGATTGGGCGTGAGGTCACTCGTGCCCCCGCGCGCGAGCGCGCGGGCATACAGGTTCGTCGTGCCGCTGCCTCGACCTGGAGCGTCCCTTGTTCCGATGCCATCATCCGCGATTGTGATCACGGTCGAGGTTTCGTCTGCACTGATCGACAACGTGCAGTGCGTGGCCTTCGCGTGGCGTGCGACGTTGCTGAGTCCTTCTCGCGCCACCGCCATCACGTCCTCGCGTAGATCACCGAAGATGAGGGTGTCGACCGGACCGGTGAGGAAGACGGAGGGGCGCAGGCCCAGCGCCGATGTCATTTCTTCAACGAGCTCGAACACCTCGACACGAAGTGGCCTGTCAGCCAGCTTCAACGGCGTGCGCATCGCGGAGATGGCGGTGCGGATGTCGGAGACCGCCGCGTCGATGCTCGCGACGTGTTGACGGAGCGACACGCTCTGGTCGATGGATGTCTCTGCAGCATGTTCGAGTGCGAGGCCCGTCGCGAAGAGCCGTTGGATGACATGGTCGTGCAGGTCGCGCGCGATGCGGGCACGATCCTCGATGAGGCGGAGTTGTTCCTGGTCTTCACGCGCCCACGATAAGGAGACGGCGAGCCCGGCCTGTGCCGCGAATTCCCCGACGATGTCGACTTCTTCGCCGGTGAACGGGTGAGAGCTCACCTCCTTGGAGACGCACAGCGCCCCGATCGTCTCCCCACGGGCGATAAGGGTCACGGCCGCGGTCGGTCCCAGTTGCAACACTCCACCGGAGTAATCGCGGACTGGTCCGTCATCGGCGACGACCTCCCCCAACTGCATGGCACGAAGGGCGAGGGAGTCCGCTCGGGCGAAGGTGGCTTCGCGCAGGGCAGCGGCGAGAGGCCCGCTGGCCACGCGAACTCGCAGCAGTTCAGGGTCCGTGTCGGGAACGACCACGGCGACGGTCGCCGAATCGATGACGGATGCACATTCTGCTGCAACGACCTGCAAGGCGTCGGCCTGGTGGGGGTCTAGGAGCGCGGTCGCAACGCGAGAGAGTGCGCCGCTGAGCCGTCGTTCTCGGCGGGAGCGTTCGTACGCGCGGGCATTCTCGATGGCGACGCCGGCAGTGGCGGCTAGAGCTTCGATGATGCGTTCATCCTCCGCGGTGAAGGTGCCGGCGTGAGGGGTGGTGAGGTACAGGTTCCCGTAGATTTCCATTCGTGTGCGGACGGGAACGCCGAGAAAAGCCACCATCTGCGGGTGATGGGCGGGGAAACCAGCAAACCGAGAGTCTTTCGCAAGATCAGGCAGGCGGATGGTGTGCGCGTCCCGCACGACGGCGCCCAGAAGTCCTCGCCCCTGCGGGAGGTGACCGATTCTCTGGACGTCATCGGCGGACACCCCCACGTGGATGAACTCTGTGAACGACCCGTCCGGGCCGATGACGCCGATGGCGCCATAGGGAGCTCCCACGAGGCGTGTTGCCGCGGTGACGACCTCCCGGAGGACCTCGGAGAGTTCTAGCTGGGCCGTCACTGATCGCGACATGCTCAGCAAGTCACGCAGTCGGTCTCCGACGACACGAACCCGTTCGGTGTTGATCTCAGACTCGGCGAGGGCGCTGCGCAGGATCGTCAAGGGGTCTTCGACGAATGCGTCATCGCTTTTCATCGTTCCTCTTTTCCGGAGGAGAGGTCCTGAGCGTACTCCCGTCGATGCCGCGGCGACCGGTTCGGGCCGCAGGACGAAAGTCACAGTGGCATAAAGGGCATCCCTCTACGTTTGCGGTACGGGTCGCGCCCGGGCAATTGTTTCGTACGCGGTGACGTTGACCATTGCATCAGCATGGCCGTCAGGTTGCGCAGCGAGAAGGCGTCGTGCCGCGCCGACGCCTTCCGACCGTTCATTCGTCGTTGTGTCATTCAGGCTGCCGAGGAGAATCACTATGGATCACATGCTGTTGGGTTTCGATGGCAGCGAAGCATCCGTTGCTGCCCTGGAATGGGTCGCGCAGCGGGCGCGGCACGTTCCCTCACACGTGACGCTCACATCCGTCGCGGAGCTTTTCGAGTCTGAACGCGAGCTTCGCCGCGTGAGCGAGGAGGGTGCCGACCTGCTCCGGAAGTTGGCACCGTCGGTGACTGTCACGACGAAGGTGATTCGCGGATGGATGCCAGGCGCGTTGTTGGAAAGCGATCAAGCCGCTGATCTCGTCGTGATCGGATCGCACCTCTACGCGCCGGTGCGCTCCACGCTGAAGGGGTGGGTGCCGTTGCGGGTCAGCGTCACGGCGGCCATTCCGTCCTGCATCGTGCCAGCCGGATGGAGCGAGCGGCCCGGACCGGTCGTCGTCGGATACGACGGTGACGGCTCCGCAGACGCCGCCCTCCACTTCGCCGCATCTGAAGCCGCACGCACGGAGCGAAAGCTTCTGATCGTGCACGCATGGCCGATCAAAATGCTTCGCACGCGGGACGAATCAGCGCACCAGGAGATGATGGAGAAAGCGGTGCGCGCAGTTTCCCGGGCGTACCCGGATTTACTCACCGAACACCTTCTGATGGCGGACGATCCGGCGTTGGTCCTTGAAACGTTGGCTCGCGATGCGTCTCTCGTCGTCATCGGCAGCCACCATCACGGCGCTCTGGCCGGAGGACTCCTCGGGACCGTCGCGTGGTACCTGGTGGGGTCGATGGCCGCTCCCCTCTGCGTCGTTCCCCCCGAATTCCTCCCTCCCTTGGAGATGAGTTCCGACGTCGAAATCGCGCAGACTTCTCCGACGGTGTGAGGGGACCGGACCAAAGTCCCGCGAGCCAGTTGCCGATGAGTGTGTTGTGGGGTCATGACCTCCGACAGTGCTGGTGACGAATGGGCCGACCAGACGATCCTCGTCATCAGTCCTGGGATCTGTTGGAACCTTCTGCGTCAGCAGTCTCTGGGGCGCCTGGCGATGAACAGAAAGACTGGACACCCCGCCATCTATCCCGTGAACTACGCCGTGTCCGGACAGGGTTTCTTCATCAAGACGGCAGCCGATTCCAAGTTGCGTCTGATCGCTGACGATCCACGAGTCACCTTCGAAACGGACGCGCGCGACGGCGACAAATGGTGGAGCGTCGTTGCGACCGGGCTCGCCCACCACGTGACGATGGATGCGGAGCTGCGCCAAGCGCGCAGCGTCATGCCCCTGTCGGTCACCCCTGTGCCAAAGCTGTACGTCATCCGCGTGGAGGTCGGCAAAGTAACAGGTCGCCGCTTCACGGACGCCGGGCCGAGAGATCTCCAGCGAGCGCGGGAGAAGGAGCGGACGGCTGTCCTCGCAGATGAGATGGCGTCTTCCCGGCCCATTTCCATATCCCATCAGCCTCCTCGCTCTCCGCGAGGATGAGAAGCATCGTGGAGCACCCGCGGGGCGGCGTGCTCCCCCCGAAACTGATCCTGGCCGTATCCAGCGTCGTCATCGTGGTCGCATCGTGGTTCTGCGCGCGAACCGACGTCGCCCTCGCCTGCGCTGCGACGTATGCACTGATCCTGGCCACACTGTCCGCTGTCGACTCGCTCCGCCGGCTAGCGAAGGGTCAGTTCGGCGTCGATGTCCTCGCCACCATCGCGATCGTGGCGGCGCTCGTCGCCGGAGAGGTCTGGGCGGCATTCATCGTCGGCCTCATGCTCGCAACAGGAGAGGGCCTCGAGAAATACGCGAACTGGAGGGCACGCAAAGACCTGCGCCATCTCATCTCGACTGCCCCCACTCGCGCGCTCATCGCCCGCGTCGACGGCGCACCCGAAGAAGTCAGCATCTCGTCCGTGCGTGTCGGAGACACCGTCCTCGTCCGACAAGGGGAGGTGGTGCCCGTAGATTGCGTGCTGCTGGACACGACCATCATGCTCGACGAAGCATCTCTCACCGGAGAAAGCCTCCCCCGAGAGGTGACCCGCGGCCAAGACGTCCTCTCCGGGGCCATCAACCTGTCCGGCCTTGCTCGGATGCGAGCGGTCCGCCCCGAGGCCGACAGCCAGTATCAACGAATCGTTCACCTCGTGGCACAAGCCGCCAGTGCGAAAGCACCGATGGTACGACTGGCTGACAGAGTCGCCGGACCCTTCACTCTGGTCGCGCTGGCCATCTCTCTCACGGCGGGTGCCGTGAGCGGAGAATGGGGGCGCGCGGTGGCTGTGCTGGTGGTTGCCACCCCCTGCCCGTTGATCATCGCCGCTCCCGTCGCATTCGCCGGCGGAATCAGCCGCGCGGCACGGGAGAAGATCATCGTTCGAAGTGGCGCAGCCCTGGAGCTGCTCTCACGCTCGCGAACCGTCGCCTTCGACAAGACCGGCACTCTCACCTCAGGAGCGGCGTCCGTGGTCAGCGTCCGCTGCGCGTCGACGTTCACCCCGGATCGGCTCCTGAGCTTGGCCGCCGCAGCCGACAGCGTCTCATCCCACGTCTACGCTGACGCCCTCCGCCGGGCGACGGCAGACCACACCGTCTCGACCTTCGCGAAAGAGACGCCCGGCGTAGGTGTCGAAGCGCTCGTCGACGGCCACCGCGTCGTCCTGGGACGAAGGAGTTTCGTACGCCGCGAGTTACCGTCAGAGCCGGACGACTCGGCGCAGAAGCCAGGCATATCGGTCGTCTACATAAGAGTCGACGACGGGCCCGTCGACGAGATCCTCCTCGCGGACCCGCCCCGCCCCAACGCGCGCGCCACCATCCACACTCTCGTGAACGAAATGAGCCAGCGTGTGCTCATGCTCAGCGGCGACGACGAAGACACCGCTCGACACATCGCCGGCGAGGTCGGCATCGCATCGGTTTACGCCCCCTGCACCCCCGCGCAGAAAGTCGCCATCATGCGATCCCAGCCCGACCGTCCCGCGGTGATGGTGGGGGACGGCATCAATGACGCGCCCGTGCTCGCCTGCGCTGATGTCGGCATCGTCGTGGGAGGCCGTCACGCGACACTCGCCAGCGAAGCCGCCGATATCGTCCTCCTCAGAGACAACCTCGCAGACATCCTCCGTGCGCGTGAGCACGCGCAACGCACCGTGCGCATCGCCCGCCAGAGCATCCTGCTCGGTATCTCGATGAGCCTCATCCTGATGTTCATCGCCGCAGCAGGTCTGCTGCCCGCTCTGGCGGGCGCCTGGCTCCAAGAACTCGTCGACCTCTCGACGATCCTCTGGGCACTGCGAACCGCGTCCCCCTCCCACAGCGATACGGTGCGACGAGAAGGAGATGTCGCCGAGGCGGCCCTCCTGTCCCCCACTCCCGCGCGCGGGCTCAGCGGAGGAGGATGAAGAAATGATCGGAGTCTTCTTGGTCGATGACCATGAGCTCGTGCGACGTGGCCTCGGAGGGCTCATCGACCGCGCCCCCGGTATGACGGTCGTCGGTGAGGCTGCGACAGCTCATCAGGCAATCGGCCGAATTGAGGCCTGCCGCCCGGACGTTGCGGTTGTGGACCTGCAGCTACCCGACGGAAACGGCATAGACCTCTGCCGGGAGATCCGGTCCCGTACCGGTATCCCGTGCATCATCCTCACCGCCTTCGATGACGACACCTCCGTCCAGGCCGCAATTCTGGCCGGCGTAGCCGCATACACACTGAAAACGGTGACGGGTAATCGACTCATCGAAGACATCAACGCGGTCAGCGCAGGAAGAGTGCTGCTGACAGCAACCCCCGTCGCGCGATTTCACGAGGTGGAGCTCCGGGAGCGCGAAGATCCGCGAATCGGTGCCCTGGGGATACGCGAGCGGCAAGTCCTGGACGGCATCGCCGACGGTCTGACCAACCGTGAGATCGGGCGGAACCTGAGTCTGGCCGAGAAGACCGTCAAGAACTACGTGTCGTCTCTTCTGTCGAAACTCGGGATGACCTCGCGTACCCAAGCTGCCCTGTTCCGACACGATCACATGCGGTGACGAATGGGGACGAGCGACCCTGATTCCGTCTCATCGGTGCTGTCGCATCCAGCGTCGGAATCGGATGGCCCTCCGTCTCGATCGTCCTTTCCTCCCACATGCGAGCGGCCGACCTGCGCAGGTGGGACTCCGATTCCGAGCAAGCGGAAGGGGACCAAGGTCCCGGACGACGGCGTCCGCCGGTTCTAGCATCGTCAGCACGCACCCCACGGACCACGTCAACGATTCGGGCTCGGTACGCGAACGCCCGTGGGGTGCGACACATCGACGCCAGGCTCGGCGTCGTTCCCCCTTGCATCTCAGAGATAGATCACCACAGCCAGGAGGCCTCATGAACGGGGACAACGGAAAGAGCATCGTCGTCGGCGTGGACGCTTCCCCACCAGCGGTCGCCGCACTCCGACTGGCAGCACATCTTGCTGACGCACTCGATGCCCCGCTCCACGCTGTCACGACGTGGTCGTACCCCCCATTCTCCGAGTACTCCACCGTCACGATCTGGGACCCGGAAGAGGACGCAGGCATCGCCCTGACGGACTCCATCAAAGATGCTTTCGGCAACGCTCCACCCGCGCGTCTGACCCGTGAAGTACTCGAAGGACCGCCCTCCCCCGCACTCATCCACATCAGCGCATCGAGCCGCATGCTCGTCCTCGGAAACCGTGGACGTGGGGGCTTCGCGAGTCTCCTCCTCGGCTCCGTCAGCGCCGCGTGCGTCGCACACGCTGCATGCCCTGTCGCCATCGTCCACGCGAATGATCGCTGGACCTGACTCGACGGGGCTCCTTCACCTGCCTCCACCGGCCCACCCGCCGCGGAGGATCCCGTGAGCGGCATCCGAGGGGTGCGGGAGAGGCGTGCGCCGGGCTTGCGCACCCCTCCCGGCCTCATGCGCACCCGACCCGACGGTCTGGACACGCGGTCGAAGCGAAGCCCCCCTCCCCGACCGGTCCGGGGCCGCCGCACTCCCCCGCTACGCTCGAGGGGATGCCTCCCCCACGCGCCCGCACCCCTCGAGGGGTCCGCGCGTGACGGGCGTCCTCACCGGCTTCGCGGTCGTCGGTCTCGCCGTCGTCGTCGGCTACGTGATCGCGCGCATCGACCTCCTCGGCCCTCACGCCCGACACGTGCTGAGCCGGCTCACGTTCTACGTCCTGTCGCCGTTCCTGCTCTTCACCGTGCTGGCGCGCGCCGACGTCGCGACGTTGTTCTCCGCCCTGCTGCCGGTGTCGATGATCGCGGCCGCGGTCATCATCAGTGTCTCGGTGCTCATCTCGACGCTGATCCTGCGCCGCCCCGCGGGAGAGACCGTCATCAGTGCGTTGTCGGCGGGACAGGTGAACAGCAACAACATCGGCATCCCGATCTCGCTGTACATGCTCGGCAACGCGGCGTACTCCGCTCCCGTCATCCTGTTCCAGTTGCTCGTGCTGATGCCGATCGCGCTGTCGATCCTGGATGCCGTGACCTCCGGCTCCCGCAACATCGGGCGCATCCTGCTGCAGACGGCGAAGAACCCGATGCTCATCGCCTCCGCCCTGGGCGTAGTCGTCGCGCTCACCGGTGTCGACCTGCCGCCGATCGTCTTCGATCCGCTGCATCTCATCGCGGGCGCCTGCGTGCCGGTGCTGCTGATGTCGTACGGCATGTCGCTCTACGGGCAACGGGTGCTCACCGAACCCGGCCGCCGCGTCGACGTGGTCATCGGGTCGGTACTGAAGCTCCTGGTCATGCCGGCCCTGGCGTGGGGAGTCGCGACGCTGTTCGGTCTGCCCGACGACCAGATCTTCATCGTCGTGGTGCTGGCGGCGCTGCCGACGGCGCAGAACGTGTTCAACTTCGCGCAGCGGTACGGAGTGGGCGAGATCCTCTCGCGCGATGTCGTCTTCATCTCGACGCTGGGGTGTCTGCCCGTGCTTTTCACGGTGGCCCTGCTGCTCCCGCACGCCCCCGCGTGACACGGAGCGACCGGGGGCTCGCCCGGTCGGACTCCCAGGTCTAGGGTGAGACCTGTTCTCAGCTTTCACTCAGAAAGGCTCGCCATGTCTTCCGCCACCACGTCCAACCCCGCCATCGGGGCCGTGCGCACCGCGCTCGGTGTCAGCGGCGTCCTGTCGCTCGTCGTCGGCATCCTGATCCTCGTCTGGCCGGGCCGTACCGCCGAGGTGGCCGTCGGGATCCTTTCGGTCTACGTCATCATCGCGGGCCTCGTGAACATCGCGATCGGCCTGTTCTGGCGCTCCGGTTGGTCGCGCCTGGGATACCTCGCGCTCGGTGTGCTGTTCATCGTCGCGGGCATCTTCTCGTTCGCGAACCTCTCGGCCACGACCGCCTGGTTCGGCGTCTTCATCGGCACCCTCGTCGGGATCCTGTGGATCGTCGAGGGCGTCGTCTCGCTCACCACCGTCGGACACGGTTCGAAGGCACGGGCCTGGACGATCTTCTTCGCCATCGTCAGCATCCTGGCCGGAATCGTGCTGCTCTTCTCGCCTCTGCTGGGCGCGGTCACCCTGTTCCTGCTCATCGGCATCTCGCTGGTGATCCTGGGCGTCTTCCAGATCGTCCGCGCGATCCAGTTCGGCAAGGCGGTCTGACCCCGAACGAGAAGGGCCCGGATGCCATGGCATCCGGGCCCTCCTCTCATCCCTCGGCCGGGAGGTATCGACTCCACCACTCGAGGACCGCGTCGAAACGCTGCACCCGGTGCTGCGGACGGCCGGCGCGGGTGAGCTCGTGATCCTCTCCAGGGAAGATGAGCATCTCGGCCTCCGTCCCCTGCGCCTTCAGCGCCGCGTAGTAACGCGTGGCCTGCTCGAGCGGGCAGCGGAAGTCGAGCTCCGAGTGCAGCACCAGCGTCGGCGTCGTGACCTGACCGACCACCGCCATCGGACTCTGCGCCGCGACCTGCTCGGGATCGGTGCCGACGTACTCCTGCCCGAAGAACGATCCGATGTCGCTCGAGCCCGGGAAGGCGGTCGGGTCGAGGAAGCCGCGCTCGACGATGGCGCCCGCGAAGCGGTGGTCGTGCGCGATGACCCAGGCGGTCATGTACCCGCCATACGATCCGCCCATCACGCCCGCCCGTTCGCCGTCGAGGCGCGGGTCGGCCGCGACCACGCCGTCGAAGAAGTCCATGACGTCGAAGTAGTCGAGCGTGCCCATCCGGCGGCGGATGGAGCGACCGTGTTCGCGCCCGTACCCGGCGCTGCCGCGGGGATTGCTGTAGACGACCGCGTAGCCCGCGTCGACGAGCACCTGCGTCTCGTCGAAGACGTGCACGCCGTACGAGGCGTACGGCCCCCCGTGGATCTGGAGGATCACGGGGAACGGTCCTTCGCCCTCGGGCACGGCCACCCAGCCGTGAACCGGGTAGCCGTCGCGGCCGGGGATCTCGTGCTCGACGGGCTGGACGATAGCCCGCTCGCGCACCGCAGCACCGAAGTCGGTGAGGGTCCGCGCCGCGCCGCCCTCGACGAGGATGAGCTCGCCGAACGACTCAGACGAGGCGACGGATGCCACGACCCGCCCGCGCGCGACGGCATGGCCGTTCACCTCGAGGTCGCCGCCGAGGACCTCGGTCACCGCTCCCCCGCGCGTGACGCGCAGCAGGCGCAGGCGTCCCCGGGTGCGGTCCTGCACGAGGACGTCGTCGCCGTCGAAGGAGATGTGGCTGCCGACCTCGCCCAGGTCGATCGTCTCGGCGTCGGTGAGGCGCCGCGGTCCCTCGGACTCGAGCGCGAACAGGGCGACGCCGGGAGCGACGAAATCGGTGCCCTCGGAGCCGACGTCGTTCGCGAGGACGAACACGGCCCCGTCGGGAGCGACAGCGACCTCGGAGATCGACAGGTCTTCGCTCAGCACCTCGCGCTGCGCTCCCCCGTCGATCGTCACGGCGACCAGTCGGTCGCGCAGGTCGCGACGGTCGTCCTCGATCACATTGGGGACGCTGAGCAGCTCGGATCCGTCGGCCGTCCAGGCGACGCCGCTCCACCCCGTGTCGCCCTCGGTGAGCTGGGTGGGCTCGGCGGCGACGACGCGCTTCTCGGGGTCGTCGAGGGCGGGCGCCGGTGGATAGAAGGGCTCCGCCCCGGTCGACGGCGCGTCGACGACGAACAGCTGGGTGGGCCGATCGAGGTACCCGAGGCCGTTCGCGTGCCAGCGCACGCCGGTGATGCGACGCGGCGGCTCGGCCGCGGCATCGCGCCCCTCCACGGTGCCGTAGCGGCCCGGCTCGGGCACGCGCGCGGCGAACGCGAGACGCGTACCGTCGGGCGACCAGGAGAGGTCGGTGACACCGCCGGGGAGGTCGGTCACCTGCACCGGCTCACCCCCACCGGCGGCCACGACGAACAGCTGCGCCCGGCTCTTCGCATCCGCGCGGAGGAACGCGACCGTGGAGCCGTCGGGAGAGAGCGCCGGGGAGCGGTCGGCCACCCCGCGGGTGATCCGCCGTGGCGATCCGTCGGGCAGGTCGACCCGCCACAACTGCCCTACCGAGCGGTCGGCGACGAGGTCGGGGCGGGAGGTCGCGAAGACGGCGAAGGAGCCGTCGGGCGAGATCGCCGGCCGACCGACCGTGACGAGCGTCTCGATGTCGGGCGCGCGCATGCTCACTCGCCTCCGAACGAATCCGTGTCTCCGACGAGTCGGGTGTTGTCGGCGGGCACGGGGTCGACCGCGGCCCGGGCGACCTCGGCGGCGAACTCCGACACGTTGTACAGCTTGCCGGCATCGCCGCGGCGTGCGGCGATCGCCCCGGGGTTGGCGCGCTCGAGCAGCGTCGCCGTGATCGTGCCCTCGATCATGTCGCCCGAGACGACGGTGAACCCGATGCCGCGCTCCTCGAGGGCGGGGATCTTCTCGCGCAACGCGTCTTCTCCGGCGCGCTTGGACAGGGCGACGGGCTCGTACTCGGGCATGGTCGGGGTGGTGCGGATGAAGTGCGCCTGGTGGCTGGTGACGAACACGACGCGCCCATCGTCCTTCAGCAGCGGCAGGGCCGTCTCGAGCACGTTCACCTGCGCGTCGCGGTTGAGCAGCAGGGCGTAGTCCTCGGCCATGCCCGACTCCATGCCACCCGAGGCGTTGAGAACGAGGATGTCGAGACCGCCGAAGGTGCGCTCCACCTCGTCGAACATCGCCCGCACCGACGCGGGGTCGGTGAGGTCGGCCCCCACGACGAGGGCTTCGACACCGAGCTCGCGCAGCTGCGTCGCGAGCTTCTCGGCACGGGGCGCTTTGTTGCGGAAGTTGATGACGACGTTCGCACCGGCCTCGGCGAAGTAGCGCACGGTGTCGGCACCGATACCGCGCGACGAGCCGGTGACGAGGGCGGTCTTGCCGCTCAGCGAGCCGGACGGAAGGGTCTGGGACACGGATTACTCCTGACGATCGGGATCGACTCACCAGCCTACCGACCGCTCCGCTCAAGGCCGCGGCGACCGCAGTCTGTGGGGTGGTCGAGAACCGGCCTCACCCTCTCCCGCGAGTGCTACGTTCGGGCTCAGGAGGTGCGAAATGGACGTTCTCTCCACTATCGACACGTGGTCCTGGATCGGCTGGCTCGTGTTGATCCTGGTCTTCCTGGTCGTCGAGATGCTCACCGGTGAGCTGACCTTCCTGATGCTGTCGGTGGGCAGCGCCGCGGGGCTACTGACCGGTCTTCTCGGGGCGCCCCTGTGGGGACAGGTCATCGTGGCCGCGCTCGCGGCCGGCGCTCTCCTCACCTTCCTGCGACCGCCCCTGCTGCGACGCCTGCATCGCGGCGCCGACACCCGCTCCTTCAACGTCGAGGCCCTCGTCGGCCTCGAGGGCCTCGTACTGTCGCGGGTTTCCCCGTCGGTCGCGGGGCAGGTCAAGCTCGTCAACGGCGACGTGTGGACCGCACGCGCCGACGCCGACACCCGACTCGACCCCGCCACGCGCATAGAGGTCGTCCGCATCGACGGTGCCACCGCCGTCGTCCGCGCCAGCGTGCAGCGCGCCCACGACCAGGAGGCCGCGACATGAACATCGACAGCATCATCCCCACGACGATCGGGTGGGTCCTCGCGATCGTGGTGGCCGTCTTCGTCATCGTCGTGATCTCCCGCGCCGTCCGCATCATCCCGCAGGCCCGTGCGGGTGTGGTCGAACGGCTCGGCAAGTACCACAAGACCCTCCTGCCGGGCCTCAACCTCGTGGTTCCGCTGGTCGACCGGGTACGCCCTCTCATCGACATGCGCGAACAGGTGGTGTCGTTCCCGCCCCAACCGGTCATCACCGAAGACAACCTCGTCGTCTCGATCGACACGGTGGTGTACTTCCAAGTCACCGACGCCCGCGCCGCGACCTACGAGATCGCCAACTACCTCGGCGCCGTCGAACAGCTGACCACCACGACGCTGCGCAACGTGGTGGGCGGGCTCAACCTCGAGCAGGCGCTCACCAGTCGCGACAACATCAACGGTCAGCTCCGGGTCGTCCTCGACGAAGCGACGGGGAAATGGGGCATCCGGGTCGGACGCGTCGAGTTGAAGGCGATCGATCCGCCGCACTCGATCCAGGACTCCATGGAGAAGCAGATGAGGGCCGAGCGCGACCGCCGTGCCGCGATCCTGACCGCCGAGGGGTCGAAGCAGTCGCAGATCCTCGAGGCCGAGGGGCGGCGTCAGGCCGCGATCCTCGAGGCCGAGGGCGACAAGCAGGCCGCCGTCCTGCGCGCGCAGGGAGAGGCCGAGGCCATCCACTCGGTGTTCACGGCAATCCACGAGGGCCGCCCCGACGACAAGCTGCTCGCCTACCAGTACCTGCAGACCCTGCCGAAGATCAGCGACAGCTCCTCCAGCAAGCTGTGGATCATCCCGAGCGAGTTCACCGAGGCCCTGAAGGGCATCTCGGGCGCCTTCGCCTCGCGCACCGGCATCGACGACCCACCCGCCGTCGCGCCGAAGGACGCCCCCGCCCGATGACGCGGCATCCGTATCTCTCCCCCGACGCCCCGCGTGTGCTCGCCCACCGGGGACTGGTGACTCCGGATGCCGCGCTGCACGGCGTCGTCGAGAACTCCTTCGCCGCGGTCGCCGAGGCGCACGCCGCGGGTATCGCCTACGTCGAGTCCGACTGCCATCTCACCGCCGACGGGGAGGTCGTGCTGTTCCACGACGACGACCTCCGCCGCGTGGCCGACGACCCGCGGTCCATCGCCGACGTCCGCCTGCATGAGCTGGAGGAGATCATGTCCGAACGCGGTGGGCTCATCACCCTCGCGCAGGCGCTCGACGCGTTCCCCGAGGTGCGCTTCAACCTCGACGTGAAGGCCGCCGCGGCGGCGGAGCACGTCGGCCGGCTCGTCGCACCGCATGCGGCCCGCGTGCTGGTGACCAGCTTCTCCGACGAACGTCGCCACGCGGCCCTCCGGGCGGCCGCCGCGGCGGGAGCCGCCCTGCCGCCGGCGACCTCCCCCGGCTCGTCCACCGTGGCGAGGCTGGTGGCCGCTCGTGCGCTGCATCAGAAGACCCGGGTCCGCCGGTTGCTCGCCGACCTCGACGCCCTCCAGATCCCCGAACGACAGGGCCCCGTCCGCGTCGTGACGGACGGACTGATCCGCGACGCGCACGCCGCGGGCGTCGAGGTGCACGTGTGGACGATCAACACCGACGTCGACATGCGGCGTCTGCTCGACCTCGGTGTGGACGGGCTCGTCACCGATCGCGCGGACGTCGCGGTCGCGATGGTGAACGAGCGGGGAACGACAGCTGTCTGAGCATCGTCTGTGAAAGCCTCGCCGTCGCCCGGGGTTCGAATAAAGCGCACAGGTGCAAGCGTTATACATGGTGACCGACGAGAGGACCACACAATGGCAGACCGCAGTCTCCGCGGCATCCGACTCGGCGCCCAAAGCCTCCAAAGCGAAGATGGCGTCGTGTTTCACGACCGTGCTCAGCACACCTACAACTGCAGCACCTGTGGACGTGACACCGTCCTGACGTTCGCCGCCGACGCCGAGGTTCCCGACGCCTGGGAGTGCCGCACGTGCGGCGCCGAGGCGCTGCTGCGCATCGGTGACGGCATGGCGACCGTCGACCACAGCGCCGACAAGGCCGCACGTACCCACTGGGACATGCTGCTCGAGCGTCGCACCCTCCCCGAGCTGGAAGAACTGCTCGAGGAGCGCCTCGCCTTCGTCCGCGCGCGTCGCGGAGCGGGTGGCGAGAAGCTCAGCGCCTGACGCTGACCGACGAGTTCAGACGCCGGCCCCCTCGGGGGTCGGCGTCTTTCTCGTGCCGCGGGCGCGAACGAGCACGAGAACACCGGCGACCACGAGTCCGGCGAGACTCCCCCATCCCAGGACGATCTTCACCGCGGGCCCGATGATCACCGCGGGGGTGAGTCCGGTGCGAAGCGGCACGTCGGTGAGCATGTGCCCCGCCGTGTCGATCGGCAGGTCGTCGAGAGTCGACCCGTCGGGCGCGATGACCTGGCTCGTGCCGACCGTCGACAGGTTGACCACCGACCGGCCGGTCTCGATCGCGCGCATGCGAGCGAAGGCGAGCTGCTGAAGGTTCTCATCCGTCCCGCGGAAGTCGGCGTTGTTCGTCTGGAACATGTACACCTGGGCCCCACCGGCGGCGCCGTCCCAGACGACGTCGTCGTAGATGACGTCGAAGCAGATCGCCAGCCCCACGCCGATGCCGTTCACATCGATCAGCGGCGCCGCGGTACCCGGGGTGTACTCGCGGCCGATGAGTCCGATGAGGTCGGGGGCGAACGGCTCCCAGAAGGCGCGATCGGGCACATACTCCCCGAACGGCACCGGATTGCGCTTGTCGTAGGTCGCCCCGGCCTGCCCCTCGGGCGTCCACAGCAACGAGGAGTTGAACAACTGCGACCCTCGCTCGGTCACCGCCGAGATGAGCAGCGGCGCCTCGACGCGCCGGGACAGCTGCTGCAGCACCGCCGCCGTCGACGGGTTCGAGGTGGGATCGGAGTCCACACCGCCCTCCGGCCAGAGCAGCACGTCCATGTCCTGCCCGAGAAGAGGGGCGGATGCCGCGAGCTGCGCGTCCAAGACAGCGCCGCGCGCCCGCTGGTCGAAGTAGCCCGCGGGCCCGTTGCCCTGCACGGCGCCCACGCGCATCGACCCCGCCGCCGTCGTCGGGAATGCCGGCAGGGCGACGAGCACCACCAGGACGACGGCTGCAGGCACGACGCGCGCGAGACGGCGAAGGCCCCCTACCCGGACGAGTTCCACCCCCATCGCGCACAGCAGCACGACCAGGAACGACAGTCCCGACATGCCCACCCAGGAGGCGACCTCGGCGAACGGGCCGTTCACCTGCGAGACGCCGATGCGCCCCCAGGGGAAGCCGCTGTACGGCCACGAGCCGACGATCTGCTCCCGCAGCGTCCACAGGCCCGCGACGAGTGCCGGCAGCAGCAGGAGGCGCCCGAGCGTGCCCGGGGCGATCCGCGGCATCCATCGGTAGGCGAGCGCGATCGGCACGGCGAACACCGCCGTCAACAGCGCCTCGAGCGTCGACAGGGCAATCCACGGCACGGGGCCGAGGTAGCGTGCCGTGAAGAGCAGGTTGACCGAGAAGAACGCGGCGCCGAAGAGCAACCCGACCAGCACCGCGGACCAGAATCGACGGCCGATGAGGGTGACGAGCGCCAGGACCACCGCGGGCACCGCCATCGCCCACCACGCCAGCGCGGGGTAGGCCGTCACCAGGAGCAGCCCCGCCACCACCGAGAGCGGAGCGGCGTACGCCAGACGCAGCAGAGGCGCGGCGCGGTCGGCCCGGTCCACGGGCGTCAGGGGGGCGGCGCTCATGCCGACGTGTACGCCACGATGCCCCGGCGCACGGAATCCAACGCCGTGCGGGCGGTCTTCGCCAACTGCGGGTCGGCGACGAGCGAGATCTGATCGAGCAGGTCGATCGTCTGCTTCGCCCAGCGCACGAAGTCGCCCGCCGCCATGTCGGCGAGTGTCAGCACGCTGTCGAGCGGGAGCCCCTTCGCCCAGGCGTGCATCGCGGGCGAGAGGCCCGACGCGGGCGACTCCGACCCGGGGAGACGGTGGTCGCGCTCCAGGTCGTCGAGCTCTTGCCACAGGGTCTGCGTTGCATCCAGGGCTGCACGGAAGGCACCGCGCGGCAGCCCCCGCTCCCCCGGCCCCGCCTCATCGCGCCGGGGCTCGTACACCAGGCAGCACGCCAGAGCGGCGAGAGAGGGCGCGTCGAGACCCTCCCACAGCCGCTGTCGCAACGATTCGGCGACGAGCAGGTCGCGCTCGCCGTAGATGCGGCGCATCGTTCGGCCCGCGGGGGTCAGGACGGTCGCGCCGTCGTCCTCGACGCGGACGTACTCCAGCGTCGCGAGCACCTCGACCACGCGGTCGAACACGCGCGCGACGGTGCCGGTTCGCTGGTCAATCTGCTGGCGGGTCTTGTCGGTGGACCGCTTGAGCTTCCAATACCGCTCCGCCCAGCGCGCGTGCGCCTCACGGTCGGGGCACGACTGGCAGGGATGCCGCTGCATGCGCTTTCGCAGCGACTGGATCTGCTGCTGCCGCTCGTCGCGCAGCCGGCGGGGCGCGGTGGCATCCCGCCGATTGATCTTCTCGAGGTCGCTGAGCTCGCGGCGGATCGTGGAGTACTCGCGGAAATCGCCGCGGTCGCAGGTCATCGCCTGCTCGTAACCGGCGAGGGACTCCTCGGCGTCCTTCACCTGGCGGGCGAGGCCCACGACCGAGCGGTCGGCCTGGAATTGCGCGAAAGACGACTCGAGCACCTCGCGGGCGCGGGCGCGCCCGAACTGGTCGATGAGGTTGACGGCCATGTTGTAGGTCGGCCGGAAGCTGGAGTTCAGGGGGTAGGTACGACGCGACGCGAGGGCGGCGACCGACTGCGGGTCGAGACCCTCGGTGAACTGCACGACCGCGTGGCCCTCGACGTCGATGCCGCGGCGACCGGCACGGCCGGTGAGCTGGGTGTACTCCCCCGAGGTGATCGCGACGCGCGCCTCGCCGTTGAACTTCTCGAGCTTCTCGAGCACGACGGTGCGCGCGGGCATGTTGATGCCGAGCGCGAGCGTCTCGGTGGCGAAGACGACCTTGACGAGCTTGCGGCGGAAGAGCTCTTCGACGACCTCTTTGAACGCCGGGAGGAGACCGGCGTGGTGGGCGGCCATGCCCCGCTCGAGGTTGTCGCGCCACTCCCAGAAGTGCAGGACCGCGAGATCCTCATCTTTCAGCGAGAAAGTCAGCTCGTCGACGATCTGGCGGATCTCGACGCGCTCCTCGGCCGAGGTCAGTCGCACGTTCGCGCGGCGCAGTTGCTGCACGGCAGCATCGCATCCGGCACGGCTGAAGATGAAGAAGATGGCGGGCAGCAGGTGGCTGCGCTGCAGCAGCTCGACGACTTCGGGACGGTCGATGCGCTCGATACGTGGGCCCTGCGAGGCGCGGATCGGCTTGTGCCCGCCGCGCCGCTGGTGCGCATGGCGGGGGCCGCCGGCGTGACGCGCGGAGCGGAACTCCTGCGCGCGGCGGTTGTTCTCGTACCCCCCGGCATTTCCACCGCGGATGCGCAGCAGTTCTTGGTTGACCTGGGCCGTGGCGACCCCGGCGCGGTCGTCGAACAGCGGCAGCAGATCGCCGCGCACGAGCACGTGCTGCTCGAGGGGCACGGGCCGCGTCTCGGACACGATCACCTCGGTGTCGCCCCGGACGGTGTCGAGCCAATCGCCGAACTCCTCGGCGTTCGACACGGTCGCCGACAGCGACACGAGCTTCACCGACGGCGGGAGGTGGATGATCACTTCCTCCCACACCGCGCCACGGAAGCGGTCGGCGAGGTAGTGCACCTCGTCCATCACGACGAAGCGGAGTCCTCGCAGCGCCGGCGAGTCGGCGTAGAGCATGTTGCGAAGGACTTCGGTGGTCATCACCACGATGCGCGCCGAGGCGTTGATGTTGGTGTCACCGGTGAGCAGGCCGACCTCGTCGTCGCCGTACACCTCTTGCAGCTCGTGGAACTTCTGGTTCGACAGCGCCTTGATGGGCGTCGTGTAGAACGCCTTGTCGCCGGGCTCGAGCATGGCCAGGTGGATGGCGAACTCGCCGACGATGGTCTTGCCCGCACCGGTGGGGGCGGCCACCAGCACGCTCCGCCCGTCTTCGAGGGCGTGGCATCCGGCGATCTGGAAGTCGTCGAGTTCGAAGCGCTGCATCTCGGCGAAGTCCGCCGTGTGCGGGTGCGTGGAGCGGGCGCTGGCACGAGCGAAGCGCTCGGCCGGACTGGGCGCGCTCACGCGGTGGGCCCCGACGCCATCTCCGTTGCGGCGACCCGGCGCGCCTTGCGGCGATCGAACAGCATCGACAGTCCCGCGGCGGCGAAGAACAGCACGACCAGGATGCCGGCGAGCATCAGCATGCTCACCACGTCGGCGGCGGGGGTGGCGAGGGCCGAGAAGATCGTGGCGATGAGGATGGCGACGCGCCACCCCTTCAGGATCGCCTTGCCGCTCATCACCCCCGCCACGTTCAGCGCGACCAGGAACACCGGCAGCACGAACGAGACGCCCACCACGATCAGGAGCTTGAAGACGAAGTCGTAGTAGTCGACGGCGTTGTAGAAGTTGACGCCGCCCTCGGGCGTGAAGCCCCACATGAGCTCGATCACGTGCGGCACGATCAACAGGCCGACCCAGCAGCCGATGAAGAACAACGGCACGGCGGATGCCACGAACCCGACGGTGTAGCGGATCTCTTTGCGGGTGAGTCCGGGCATGATGAACGCCCAGATCTGCCACAGCCAGATCGGCGCCGACAGGAAGATGCCGATCGAGAACGCGATGCGCATGCGCAGGTCGAACGCCGAGGTGACCGAGGTGAAATTGAGGGCCGAGAAGTCGTCGCCGCGGCGCTCCGCGATGACGCGGATCGGCTCGGTGATCAGGTGGATGATCGGATCGGTGATGACGAAGGCGACCACCATGCCGACCACGAGCGCCGCAGCAGCCCACATGAGTCGCTTGCGCAGCTCGACCAGGTGCGCCCCGATCGACATGCGCTTGTCTCGCCGCGGCCCCTCGGGCACGTCGATCCGCGGCGGTCCTGCCGTCGCCACCGGTTAGACGGTGGGGTCGTTCGACCTGCGCGGCTCAGGGGCCGCGGTCGGGGTCGTGCCGGCATCGGTGGGGCGCGGAGCCTCGGCGGTCGACGCGGAGATCTCGTCGTCTCGCTTCATCTCTTTCATCTCGCTCTTGAACACGCGAGCGGACTGGCCCATGCTCTTCGCGAGCGCGGGGAGCTTGGCGGCGCCGAACAGAAGCAGGATGACGGCTAGGACCACCAGCAGGTGCCATCCGGTCAAACCCTGGAACATGGTGACTCCTCGTCGTCGTCGGGCGTTGATCTCAGTCTAACCCGCACACCTGTCTCCGGGCCGGGAGGCGCGGACGGGGGCGGCGGATCACGCGTGATCCGGCTCGGGACTGCGCGGCAGCGTCCCGCGCGCAGCCCACCGTGGGGCGGTCACGAGGTGCGAGGCTCGCCGCCGGGAGTGCGCGAGGCCGTTCGGAACGGGGCCGGTCAGGGCTGCGCCGGGGCGTACTGCGCGAGGCCTGCCGCCGCCCACTCCGCCGCGGCGCGCCGCGCGCCCGCCGGCTCGAGCAGCTCGACCTCGCCGCCGCGGCGGGCGGCCAGACGCTTCAGGCTCTGCTCGTCGGCGAGACGCAGGGATGCCACCGACGTGTCGTCGTCGGACTCGTCGATCTCGGCCCGCTCGAGGTAGTCGGCCAGCAGGGGTGCGACCGCCCGCGGGAAGCGCAGCCGCGCCACGACTTCGTCGTCCGACGGCGCGAACAGGTCGGGCACGTCGTCGCCGCCGTGCACGGCCGGGATGTCGGTGAGGGCGGCATCGCTCACACGGTCGAGGTGGAACGTGCGCACGGCCTGGCGCAGGTGGCACCAGCCCTGCAGGTACCACTGGTCGTTCGCGATATGCACTTTGATCGGGTCGACCGTGCGCGTCGTGGGACCCGCCCCGGGGGCGCGGTAGGTGAAGGTCACGGCCACGCGTTCGCGGAGCGCGCGGTCGACGACGTCGCGCACGCCGTCGACGGGACCGGGGGCCACGATGACGGCGGGCGGGGCGGCGGCGGCACCTCGGGCGAGCTTGCCGAGCAGACCCGTCACGAGTTCGTTGTCACCCAACCCGGGAAGACTCCGCGCCAGCTGCAACCCCGCGAGCAGGGCGGCCGCTTCGCGCGCGGTGAGCCGCGGGGCGCGTTCGAGGCCGACCGTGTTGGTGATCGCGATCACGTCGTCGCGGTCGAGCAGGTCCCAGTCGATGTCGAACAGGTCGTGGGGCAGCTGCCAGTAGCCGCTCTGGCCGGGCAGGCCGATCACGGTGAGACGCTCGACCATCGCGCGCATCTCGTCGGGAGTCACGTCGAAGTCCGCCGCCGCCTCGGCGACCGAGACCTCGCCCTTGCCGAGCAGATACGGCACGAGCTGCAGCAGCAGCGCAGCGCGGTCGAGGGCGGCGACGGGGCGCTCGGCGCTCACGCGGCACCCCCGTGCAGGTGCAGGGTCGCCTGGAGTCGGCGCACCACTTCGGCGCGCAGGTCGTCGGGCCCGACCACGCGCACTTCGGGTCCGTACGAGGCGAGCTCGTCGGCGAAGACGTGGAGGTCGACGTAGGGGACGACGATGCCCTGCGGCGCCGCCTCGGCCCGCCGGGCGAGGCGGAGAGCCGCCTCGGTGCCCGGGTGTACCTCGAGAAGCGCCCGCTGGCGGTCGGCGACACGGCGCAGACCCGCGAGCGCCCGCTCCCCCGCCCCCTCGCGGAGCGCGGCCGGGAACAGGGCACGCGTCACCGTGACGTCGCCGACGATGCGCGACAGCAGGAAGGTGCGGTCGGCATCCATGTTGAGGTCGAACCCGAACACATGCCACCGCGCCTCGTACTCCAGCAGGGCCAGGGGTCGGATACGCCGCTCGTGCGGACGCGCCTCGCCGGGGCGCAGGTAGGTGAAGGTCACGACACGGCTCTGCTCGATTGCGCGCTGCAACGCGGGGAACGAGGCGTCCCGCACGCGGATGCGGGGCGCGTACCCGATGATCGGCTCGTCGACGGGGATGCCGAGGGCCCGGATCTTGCGCAGGCCGCTGCGCGCATCGACCGAGAGCGACTCGCTCCCCCACACGCTGCCGGCGATGTTGAGCAGGGCCACTTCGGCCGGGCTGAACGAGATGTCGTCGGGGAGGGAGTACTCCGCGGTCGGCACGCGATACCGCGCCTCGCGGAGGTCATCGGGGTCGGTGCGGTTGCCGATTGTCTCGATCGGAACGCCGAGCCCCCGCAGGTTCTCTTTGTCGCGCTCGAACATCTTCTCGAGCGCGTCCTTCGACGCCCCCGCCTCGAGCTGCTCTCGGTAGCCCGCGACGGAGGAGAGGATCGTGTCCTTCGTCAGGCCCTGCTCGGTCGCCATGAGGGCGACGACGAGGTTCACCAAGCGCTCCTCGGGAGCACTACGGGAGGCGGTGGCGGACACCCGCCCATCCTAGGCGGCGCGGCGAACCCGGTAGCCGACGCGCGCGTCGACGGGGCGGGAGCCGAGGGCTGGTCGCCGGCAGCTGAGCGCTGCGCTCAGCCGGCGATACCGAGGATGTCGACGACGTAGACCAGGGCGGTGCCCTCGGGCGCCTGCAGGATCTGCGTGTCCTGCGCCGTCTGGTCGGCGGGGACGACGATGAGCACCTGCGAGCCGACCGTCTGCCCCTCGAGGGCCGCGGCCATCGCGGGCGGCAGCACCGACACCGTCGCCTGGCCGGGCGCGCCGTTCTTCCAGGTCGAGGCGAAGGTCGTGTCGGATCCCCACGCGACACCCTGCACGTGGATGACCACGGAGGAGTCGGCGGTGAGCGTGTCGCCGTCGCCCTTCTTGATGGTCTGCGACCGGGCCTCGGTCGGCGCGTCTCCCGCGGGGATCACCACGCCGGGCTGCCCGTCGGGTGCACGCACGACAGAGGGCATGCCCGAGTCGGCGTTGTACTGATCGGCACCGTCGGCGGCGGGCAGGAACACCTTGCGCACGTCGAAGACGAACACCGCACCGTCGCCCTCGGCGACCCCGAGCGCCTGCGCGCCCTGAGCGCCGAGATCGGCACCCGGGATGGCGACCGCCACGCGCGATCCCTCGGAGACGCAGCGCATCAGCGGTGCGAGGGAGGGCACCGCCTGGGTGAGACGCGGCAGCGGCGTGGCCGTTGCGACGTCGGAGTTGTAGGGCGTCGCGACCAGCTGCTCACCCGACGCGGCGTCGAGCACCGTGACGTCGACGAGTGCGAGCTGCGAATCGGTGGTGATGCGCGGCCCGTCGCCCTCGACGAGGGTGGCGGTGCCCGCCTGCGACGGGACGAACGGCGACCGCACCGAGACGGTGGGAACCGAGCCGACCTCGCCCGGGGCGTCGACGACCGACGCGATAGCGCTGTCGGTGGGCGTCGGGCACGACGAGGCGGCGGATGCCGAGCACCCGACCAGGCCGAATCCGGCCAGAGCGGTCACGGCAACGAGAGCGGGGAGTCTGCGCACCGGAACAGTTTAGGTGCTCGGGCGGGGCTCCTCCGACGCGGCTCCCGCGACGGACTGCCGCACGCCCTCGGCGGACTTCTGCGCCTCGCGCACGCGCTTGCGCAGGTTCTTGTCGGTGATCTCGCGGTCGCCGACGGCGCCGGGGGTCCACAGCTCCACGTCGTCGTCTCCGTAGCTCGACTTCGACGCGCGACGCTTGACCTCGGGCGGGATCGCTCCGGGTGCGAGCCGCCGGGCGGTGACGAGAAAGCCCGTGTGCGCGACCATGCGGTGATCGGGGCGCACCGCGAGGCCCTCGACGTGCCATCCGCGGACCATCGTCTCGCTGGCATCCGGCTCGGTGAACAGGCCGGTCGCACGGATGTACTCGGCCACGCGGCTGAGCTGGGTCGCGGTCGCGATGTAGCAGAGCACCACGCCGCCGGGGGTGAGCGCGTCCGCCGCGGCATCGATGCACTCCCACGGGGCGAGCATGTCGAGCACGATGCGGTCGACGGATGCCGGGGCCACGGCATCCGGGAGGCTCTCGACGAGATCGCCCACGATGACCTGCCAGGTCGCCGGCATCTCGCCGTGGAAGGTCTCGACGTTCGCGCGCGCAACGTCGGCGAACTCCTCGCGTCGCTCGAACGACAGCAGGCGTCCGGCGGGACCGATGGCCCGCAGCAGCCACAGCGACAGCGCGCCCGAGCCCACACCGGCCTCCACGACCGTGGCGCCCGGGAAGATGTCGGCCTGCGCGAGGATCTGCGCGGCGTCCTTCGGGTAGACGATGGCGGCGCCGCGGGGCATCGACATGACGAAGTCGCGCAGAAGCGGCCGGACGGCGAGGTAGTCGTGGCCGGAGCTGTTCGTCACGACGCTGCCGTCGGGCTGGTCGACCAGCAGGTCGTGCCTGAGCACGCCGTTGTGGGTGTGCAGCTCGCCCTGCTCGCGCAGGGTGATGGTGTGCATGCGGCCCTTGGGGCCGGTCAGCTGCACCCGGTCGCCGACCCGGAAGGGGCCGCTCAGGTGGGGGGTCTCGCTCATCGGGTCACTCGCGTCTCATCGGGGCGGGTCTGAACGTGCGCGGCGTGCAGCGCGCGCAGGTCGGTGCTGGTCCGCCCCGCGAGGTCGGGCCACTGCGCATGGGCGCCGACGCCGTCGAGGGGCACCATGAGCGGGACGCCGAGCGAAACGGCCCCGCTGGCGACGGCCGAACGCAGGCCGTTGGGGCTGTCTTCGATCGCGACGGTGTCGCGGATGTCGACGCCCAGGGATGCGGCGGCCTGCAGATAGGGATCGGGGTGGGGTTTGGGACGCTCGACGTCGTCTCCGGCGACGACGACGTCGAAGGCGGGGAAATCGATCAGGTCGACGACCGAGAGGGCCATGCGCCGCATCGACATCGTCACGAGCGCCGTCTTGATGCCGCTGGCCTTGAGGTCGGCGAGCAGTTCGCGGGCCCCCGGGCGGAAGGGCACACCGGTGACGGCGAGCTGGCGCAGCACCTCATCGGTCAGGTAGGCGATGATCTCGTCGGTCCCCCACGGCACGCCGGCGTTCTGGAGCAGGCGGGCGGAATCCTCGAGGGCCAGGCCCACCATCCCCAGCGCCTGCTCGTGCGACCACGTGCCGCCGAAGCGCTCGACCAGCGGGGTCTCGGCGGCCATCCAGTACGGCTCGGTGTCGACGAGCGTGCCGTCCATGTCCCACAGGACCGCCGCGAGGGCCGGAGAAGTCATCGTTCCATCGTATCCAGGGCGCGCACCGTCGCCGTCCCCGCGGGTCCGCGCGGCGTCCCGCCCGTGCACAGCGGCGGATGCCGGCCTCGGCGCGCAGTTCACGCACCGGCATCCTCGGTGTGTCGCCGGAACGATCCGCCGTTGCGCACGGCGGCGGCGTCCGACCGCGCCGTCGTGCGTGCGCCTATCCTGGAATCCAGCCCCGACGGGGCAGAGGAGGTTGCGTGGACGCACTGGGTCGCCGGATCATCGTCGCCGCGTTCGACGGGTGGAACGACGCCGGGGAGGCCGCCTCGGCGGCAGCGTCGATGCTGCGGGCCGACGTCGAGTACGACGTCGTGCACTCCGTCGACCCCGAGTTGTACTTCGACTACCAGTACACCCGTCCGCAGATCGGACTGGATGCCGAGGGCCGACGCACCCTCACGTGGCCGGAGGCGAAGCTGCTGCGCCCGACACAGCGCTCCGACGACGCCGAGATCTGGCTGCTCGTCGGTGTCGAACCCGCGCGCGCCTGGCAGGCTTTCGCCGCCGAGTTCATCGACGTCGCCCTGCGCGAGGACATCACGGGCTTCGTCGCCCTGGGCTCGATGATGTCGGACGTCCCCCACACCCGACCCATCTCGGTCTTCGCCGGCAGCGACAACGAAGGCGTCCGCCAGTCGCTCGGGCTCGAGCGGAGCCTCTACGAGGGGCCCGTCGGCATCCTGAGCGCCATCGGCCACGCGTCGGAGCAGGTCGGCATCCCGACGGCGAGCCTGTGGGCGAGCGTGCCGCACTACGTCGCGGGCCACACCCCATCACCCAAGGCCACGCTCGCACTGCTCGAGCGCCTCGAATCGATCACGGGCATCACCGTGCCGCGCGGAGACCTCGAAGCCGAATCGCGGCAGTGGGAGGCGTCGATCGACGCGGCGGCCGCCGACGACGACGAGATGAGCGACTACATCCGTCAGCTCGAGCAGACGCGCGACACGTGGGACTCCCCCGAGGCGTCCGGCGACGCCATCGCGCAGGAGTTCGAGCGGTACCTCCGCCGCGGCGGCGGTGGCGACGGTCCCGCCAAGCCCGGCCGCGACGATCCGCCCCGACGCTGACACGCGGCTCCGAACCGGCCGTCGAGCCCGTTCGCGAAGCCGCCGATACACGACGAAGGCGCCGCCCCGATCGGAGCGGCGCCTTCGTGGCATCCGGAACTCAGCTCGCGATGATCGCCGACTCGGCCGGCACCACCCCGAGCGCGAGGAGCACGATGATCACGATGCCGAGGATCACGCGGTAGACCACGAACGGCAGGAAGCTGCCGCGCTTGAGGTACTGCATGAGGAACGCGATCACGAGGTAGCCGACGACGAAGGCGATGACCGTGGCGATCGCCGTCTCACCCAGGTTGTAGGGCCCGGTGCCCTCGTCGAAACTCCGGTACAGCTCGAAGAAGCCGCTGGCGAAGACCGCCGGAACCGCGAGCAGGAACGAGTATTCGGCCACGGCGGTGCGCTTGTAGCCGAGGGCGCGTCCGAGTGTCGTCGTCGCACCGGAGCGCGAGACGCCGGGCACGAGCGCGAGCGCCTGCGCGAAGCCGTAGGCGATGCCGTGCGGGTAGGTGAGGTCGTCGAGTTCGCGACGGCGCTTGCCGTAGTGGTCGGCGAGACCGAGCAGGATGCCGAAGACGATGAGCACGGCGGCGGTGATCCAGAGGCTGCGGAAGTTGTCACGGATGAGGCTCTGCAGCAGCACGCCCAGCAGGCCGATGGGGATGGTGCCGATGATCACGAGCCACCCCATGCGGGCGTCGGGGTCGTTGCGCGGAATTTTTCCGGTGAGCGAGCCGAACCAGCGCGAGATGACACGGGCGATCTTCTTGCGGAAGTAGATCAGCACCGCCAGCTCGGTGCCGATCTGCGTGATCGCGGTGAAGGTCGCGCCGGGATCGGTCTGCGACGGGAGGAACTCCCCCACGATGCGCAGGTGCGCGCTCGAGGAGATGGGGAGGAATTCGGTGAGGCCCTGAACGAGCCCGAGGATGATGACCTCGAAGATATGCATGCGGTCCTTCAGTACGTCCGGAGGAGGTCGGCGAGAACACGTCGACCGAACTCGAGCGCGTCGACGGGGACGCGCTCGTCGACACCGTGGAACATTCCGGTGAAGTCGAGATCGGCGGGAAGTCGCAACGGCGCGAATCCGTAACCGGAGATTCCGAGGGTGGAGAGGGCTTTGTTGTCGGTGCCGCCGCCCATGAGGTACGGCACGACGGGGACACCCGGGTCGTGGCGGTCGAGCTGCGCGATCATCGCGTCGACCAGGTCGCCGGCGAAGGGCACCTCGAGACCGATGTCCTGATGGACGATCTCGATCTCGACGCCGTCGCCGACGATGCGGCGGATGTCCGCCAGCGCGGCGGCCTCGGTTCCCGGCAGCACGCGTACGTCGACCAACGCCTCGGCGCGGTCGGGGATGACGTTGTGCTTGTAGCCGGCGGTCAGTCCGGTCGGGTTCGTCGTGGTGCGCAAGGTGGAGCGGATGAAGCTGGATGCCGCGCCGGTGCGCAACGCGAGCGCGTCGGGATCGCCCGCGTCATCGCCCGTGATTTCGGCGAGTCCCGCCAGGAGCGCGGCGGTCGTGTCGGTCAGGCGGATGGGCCATTCGGTCTTCCCGAGGGCGGTCACCGCCTCGGCGAGACGGGTGACGGCATTGTCGGGGTGCAGACCGCTGCCGTGGCCGGCGCGTCCCCGGGCGATGAGCTTGATCCAGATCAGGGCTTTCTCGCCCACCTGCAGCAGGTACGCACGGCGGTCGCCGACGGCGATGGAGTAGCCACCGACCTCGCTGATGGCCTCGGTCGCGCCGGAGAACCATTCGGGCCGGTCCGAGACGACGCGCGCCGATCCCTCGACGCCGCCGTTCTCCTCGTCGGCGAAGAACGTGACGATCACATCGCGTTCGGGTTGCTCCCCCGCGCGCAGCAGGTCGGCGACGGAGGTGAGGATCATGGCATCCATGTCCTTCATGTCGACGGCGCCCCGACCCCACAGGATGCCGTCGCGGATCTCGCCGGCGAACGGGTCGACGCTCCAGTCTTCGGCGACGGCGGGCACGACGTCGAGGTGCCCGTGCAGAATCAGCGCGGGCTTGTCGGGGTTGCGACCCGGAACGCGGGCGCACACGTTGGTGCGGCGCTCGACAGGCTCGTAGTAGTCGGTGTCGAGGCCCAGTCCTTCGAGGTAGGCGCCGACGTACTCGGCGGCTTCGCGCTCGCCGTTGGCGCGACCGCCGCCGTAGTTCGAGGTGTCGAACCGGATGAGGTCGGACGCGACGCGTGCGACTTCGGGGACGACGGTTTGGCGCTCGGACATGCGCACTACCGTACCGGGGCCCGGCGACCTCTCCCGTCGCGCGTCGCCCCGGGGAGGACGGGCGATGCGCAACTCGCCGGTACCGCACGCCGTCGTCGGCCGCGTGCGGCCGATGGGACGCGCCCGGGGCGGCGCACCGGTTCGAGTCGCGGTCGGCGGCGTGGTAATGTCGTTCCTCGTTGCGCAAGCGACAAACACCCAATGCGCGGGTGGCGGAATAGGTAGACGCGCTAGCTTGAGGTGCTAGTGCCCTTTAACGGGCGTGGGGGTTCAAGTCCCCCCTCGCGCACAGAATGACGAAGGCCCCCGGGTTCATCCCGGGGGCCTTCGTCATTGTCTGCGGGAGTGGGAGGATTTCGAACCCGTGCGGGGTTGGGCCCACGCCGGATCCGCTCGTCCGTGCACGACCGCGCCCGCTCATCCGTGACGCCGCGGAAACACCGACGTGACACGACGCGCTTAGCGTCGAGACATGGCTTCCTTCCGTGTGCCCACGATCGATATCTCGGCCTGGGTGGGACCCGGATCGCCCGACGCGCGCGCCGCCGTGGTCGCCGCCGTCGACCACGCGTGCCGCACCGTCGGGTTCATGCAGGTCGTGGGTCATGGCATCCACCCCGCCGTGATCCACGACCTGACGGGCGCTCTCGACCGGTTCTTCACCCTCCCCCTCGACACCAAGAAGCGGTACGTGCGGCCGGGCGCCGAGAACCGCGGATACAGCCCCCCGAAGAGCGAGTCGCTGAGCTACAGCCTGGGCGTCGATCCGGTCACACGGATGAACGATTTCTTCGAAGCGTTCAACGTGGGGACATCGTGGCGGGAGTATCCGGGAACGACCGCGACGGCATCGGACTACGCCGAGAACACGTGGCCCGACGACGTGGCGGACTTCGAGCCGGCGGTGGGCGCGTACTACGACGAGGCGCGGCGGGTGGCGCAGACGTTGACCCGCGTGTTCGCCGCGGCGTTGCGTGTGTCCGACGACTTCTTCGACGGCATCACCGGGCACTCGATCGACGTGTTGCGGATGAACAACTACGCGCTGCCTCCCGGATCGATCGAGCTGGATGCCGAGCTGACGGGCATGGGCGAGCACACCGACTTCGGACTGGTGACCGTGCTGTGGGCCGATCGCGTCGCCGGCCTGCAGGTGCTCGGGCAGGACGGCTCATGGAACGACGTCTCGCCGGCGGAGGGGGCGCTGCTGGTCAACCTCGGCGACGTCGCGGCGCGGCTGACGAATGACAAGTGGTTGTCGACGCTGCACCGGGTGAAGCCCCCGGTGGTCGACGGCACGATCGAGCGGCGGCGGTCGGCGGCGTTCTTCCACGACGGCGACGCCGACGCGGTGATCGCACCGCTGCCGCATTTCACCTCGGACGAGGCGCCGGCCCTGTACGACCCGGTGACCGTGCGGGAGCACATCACGGCCAAGCTCGCCGGATCCCGCGCGGGTCGCAAGAACGTCGGCGCCGTGCGCGAGGCGGCGCGGGTGGCGGCGGCGAGCCGCGTCTGAGGAGCGCGCCCGGCGGGGCGGCGGCGCGGCGGGCCGGCCTGCGTCCGCGCATAAACACGATCCGTGCGCAGAAACGCGGTGGCGCCGTGTTTACGCGCACGGATCGTGTTTATCGATGAGAGGGCGGAGACGGGCGGCGGGTCAGGCGGCCGACACGCCGAACAGCAGACCGAGCACGTACGTCACGGCGGCGGCACCGAAGCCGATCGCGAGTTGACGCAGGCCCCGCTTGAGCGGGGACGCTCCCGAGAGCAGACCCACCATCGCGCCGGTGGCCATCAGGGCGATGCCCACGAGCACCAACGCGAGCACGACCGCACCGAGGCCGGACATACCGAAGATCCACGGCAGCACCGGGATGATGGCCCCGGAGGCGAAGAACAGGAAGCTCGAGATCGACGCCCCCCACGCGCTGCCGACGACGTCGTGCGAGGACTGCCCCGGAGCCGCCGCGACCGGAGCGGTTCCCGCCTGCGCGGCAGTGACGGTCTCGCGGGCTTTCGCGAGGGCGGCATCCGGATCCATCCCGCGCGTGCGGTAGACGAGGGCGAGCTCGTTGGCATCCAGATCGAGGTGAGGGAGAGCGGAGTCGGCGAAGTCGCTCTCTTCGGTGGCCTCGAGGAGCTCGCGCTGGGAGCGGACCGACACGAACTCCCCTGCGCCCATCGACAGGGCTCCCGCGAGCAGGCCCGCGATGCCGCTGAAGAGCACGAAGCTGGGAGCGACGCCGGTGGCGCCCACACCCATCACGAGGGCGAGGTTGGAGACCAGGCCGTCGTTGGCGCCGAAGACGGCGGCACGGAAGGTCCCCGAGAGGCGGCGGCGTCCACGGGCGGCGAGTCCGCGGACCACCTCGTGGTGCACCCGCTCGTCGGCCGCCATCGCCGGGGTCGCGTAGGGCTCGTCGGCGTACGGCGAGCGTGCCTCGGCGTTCTGCGCGAGGGCCAGCACGAAGATGGAGCCGAAGCGGCGGGCCATCCAGGCGAGCATGCGGGTGCTGAGGCCCGCGGACGGCAATCGGTGCGGCTGCTCTCCGAGCAGGTCGATCCAGTGCTGCTCGTGGCGACCCTCGGCCTCGGCGAGCGCGAGCAGGATCTCGCGCTCCTCGCCGCTGCGCCGGGATGCGAGTTCGCGGTAGACGCGTGCCTCGGCACGCTCGTCGACGAGATAGTGCGCCCAGCGGCGGCGGTCACGGGCGGTGGGGGTGGCGACGGTCGTCACGGGGCTCCTTCGGGTCGTCCCCCACCGTAATGAGGCGGTTCCGCTCCCCCGGGCGCGTCGGCCGATACTGACAGCATTTCGGGCCTCCGAAGCCCGGAAAGACGCGGACGACGACGGGTGGATGCCAGCATTTCGGCGCCGCGAAAGCACGCGGGGCGTCGGCTTCCGGTGACGCGGCTGTCCCGTGAGCCACGCGGCGCGTCCCGAGTCGCGTGGCTCCTCCGGTACCGCGGTGCGCCTCAGGAGTGCACGCGCCGCCGCAGCACGTCGATGCGCGCCTGCAGTTGTGCGACGGTGGCGTGCGAAACGGCGGGACCGCCGCAGATACGCCGGAGCTCGGCGTGCACGAGGCCGTGCGGCTCGCCGCTCTGCCGGGCGTACAGGCCGACCATCGTGTTGAGGAGCTGCCGCTGCTCCTTCAGGGTGCGGTGCAGCGGTGCGGGAAGCCCGCCCTCGTCGACCGGGGGCGGCTCGACGCCGCTCTCCTTCTCGGTCGCCTCGCGAGTGGAGCGGTGGCGCGATTGCCGGGTCGCTCGCGACATGAGCACCTCGTGCACCTGATCGGGCTCGAGGAGGCCCGGGATGCCGAGAAACTCCTCCTCCTCGATGGTTCCCGGTACCGCGAGCTGTCCGAACTCCTGCCCGTCGAAGAGCACCCGGTCGAAGTGGGCGAGCGAGCCGAGCGCCTGATACTCGAATTCCTGCTCGAGCGCGTCGGATGCCTTGTCTTCGCGCTCGGCGGCATCCATCATGTCTTCTTCGGCGTTCCACTGATCTTCCGCGTCGCTGTCGCGGTCGAGGGCGTGGTCGCGCTGCGCCTCCATCTCGCCGGCGAGGGCGAGCAACTGGGGCACGTTGGGCAGGAAGACGCTCGCGGTCTCTCCTCGACGACGTGCACGCACGAAACGGCCGATGGCCTGGGCGAAGAACAGCGGGGTCGAGGCGCTCGTGGCGTACACGCCGACCGCGAGACGCGGCACGTCGACGCCCTCCGACACCATGCGCACGGCGACCATCCACCGGCTCGTGCCCTTCGAGAACGTCTCGATGCGACCCGAGGCCTCGGCTTCGTCGGAGAGGACGACGGTGACCTTCTCGCCGCTGATGTCCTCGAGGAGGGCGGCGTAGGCGCGCGCGGCGGTCTGATCGGTCGCGATGACGAGTCCCCCGGCATCCGGGACCGTCTCGCGCACCTCGGTCAGGCGTCGGTCGGCGGAGCGCAGCACGGCGGGAATCCAGTCGCCGTTCGGGTCGAGCGCGGTGCGCCACGCCTGCGAGGTGATGTCTTTGGTGTTGTCCTGCCCGAGCTGGGCCTCCATCTCCTCACCCGCCTTGGTGCGCCAGCGCATCTGACCCGCGTAGACGAGGAAGAAGACCGGGCGGACGACACCGTCGTCGAGGGCGCGCCGGTAGCCGTAGGCGTAGTCGGTGCGCGAGAGGCGGATGCCCTTGGCGTTCGGGTGGTACTCCACGAACGGGATGGGCGCGGTGTCGCTGCGGAACGGCGTCCCCGACAGCAGCAGGCGCCGCGTGGCGCGGTTGTAGGCCTCGCGAAGGGCGTCGCCCCAGCTGAGCGCGTCGCCGCCGTGGTGCACCTCGTCGAGGACGACCAGGGTTCTGGCATCCATGGTCAGACGCTGGTGCACCTCGGCTTTGACCGCCACCTGCGCGTAGGTCACCGCGACCCCGTGGTACTGCCGGGACGGCGTCGCGTGGCGATTGGAGAAGAACGGATCGAGTCGGATGCCGACCCTCGCGGCCGCCTCGGCCCACTGGGTCTTGAGGTGCTCGGTGGGGGCCACGACGACGATGCGGTCGATGACTCGGCGGCGCATGAGCTCGGATGCCAGGCGCAGGGCGAACGTCGTCTTGCCGGCGCCGGGGGTGGCCGCGGCGAGGAAGTCGCGGGGACCTTTGCCCTCACCGTCGGGTCCGTCGAGGCCAAAGTACAGATCGAGCGCCTCGGCCTGCCACGCGCGGAGGCGCTGGGCGGTTCCCCACGGCGCTCGCTGCGGGAACGAGGGCGAGAGGTGCTCGGCGGCGAAGGAGCCGAAGTGGGGCTCGGCGCCGTCGGCGGGCAGGGGTTCCTCGCCCGGCACCGCATGGTCGGCGACGGGGGCGGTGGCGTGTGCCGGGTCGGGGCTCGCGACGGGGCCGGGGCTCGCTACCGGGTCGGGGCTCGCTACCGGGGCGGGGCTCGCGACGGCGCCGGGGCTCGCGACGGGGCCGGGGCTCGCGACGGGGCCGGGGCTCGCGACCAGACCTGGGCTCGCTACCGGGGCGGGACTCGCGTTATGGCCGGGGCTCGCTACAAGGCCTGGGCTCGCGACCAGACTTGGGCTCGCTACCGGGCCGGGGCTCGCGATGTTCGGTCTCTCCGCCGGGGCGGAGACCTCGGTGGGCGGAGGGTTCGGGGTGCGGGCTTCTGCCTCCAGCATCGAACCTCCTTCCCACGCGAGCGCGAACATCCACGATAGGCGGTTCTGCGCTTCTCGGCGTCGTCCTGTGAGCGGTTCCCTGCTCCCGTCGGCGATAAACACGATTCGTGCGCAGAAACGCGACGACGACGTGTTTACGGGCACGAACCGTGTTTATGCGTGGGGGTCCCCGGCACCTGGAACCGGACACTCGGGCGATGTCGGAGGCCGGGGTTAGCCTGGGAGCGGAGGTTTCGAATGACACTCGATCCGCACTCGCCCCGCACCTCGCCCTCGCTCGACAACCCCGGTCCGCACCCGTGGCGGCGCTACGTCGCGTTGGGCGACTCGTTCACCGAGGGCATCGGTGATCCCGTGCCCGACGGCGGTCATCGCGGCTGGGCCGACCGTGTCGCCGAGGTGCTCGCCGCACAGGTCGACGACTTCGCCTACGCGAACCTCGCCGTGCGCGGCAAGCTCATCGCGCAGATCGTCGCCGACCAAATCGAGCCCGCGCTGGCGCTCAAGCCCGACCTGATCACCTTCTCCGCCGGGGGGAACGACGTCATCCGTCCCGGCACCGATCCCGACGCGGTCTCGCAGCAGTTCGAGGACGCCGTCGTGCGCCTCCGCCGCGACGATGCGACCGTCGTGGTGTTCACGGCCATCGACACCGAATTCACGCCCGTGTTCCGCGGCATCCGGGGCAAGGTGGCGATCTACAACGAGAACATCCGCGCGATCGCCGACGCCCACGACTGCGTCGTCGCCGATCAGTGGGGGCTGAAAGAGGTGCAGGACATGCGCTTCTTCGACGATGACCGACTGCACTACAACGCGCTCGGCCACCACGAGGTGGCTCGCATGGTGTTGCGCGCGTTGAACGTTCCCAACGACCTCCAGCCGCACCAGCCGGAAGCCCTCACCGCCACCACATGGCGCGCCGCAAGAGAGAAAGACCTGGTGTGGGCGCGTTCGTACCTCATGCCCTGGGTGCTGCGACGCCTGCGACACCAGTCGTCGGGCGACCACGTGCACGCCAAACGACCCGAGCCGCTGCCCATGACGACGCTCGCCCCGGGAAGGGATGCCACAGCGTCGCCCGAGACGCCGGTGTGACGGCCGTGTCGACCGACGCTCCCGCCCCGCTGCCCGACGCCGTACGGGCGCTTCTCCAGGTCGCTGACGCCGACACCCTGCTACGCGACGCCGAGTCTCTCGCCGCGGCGCTGACCGATGCCGGGTGGACGCCCGAGGTCGAGAGCGGTCGCTTCGGTACCGATGACTGGGACTTGCTCTCGTCGGCGTGGGCGCCCAACGTCTCGGTGTTCTTCGAGGGCGACGAGACCGAGGTCCGCATACGGGCGCAGGCGGTGGCGTCTTTCCTGTCCGCCCGACCCGAACGCTGGTCCTTCCGCACCGACGGAGACGACTGGTCGGGGTGGACGCTCCACGACACCCGCTGGACTATCGGTGACTGGATGGCCACGTACCCCTTGGAATGGCGCGGCGGCGACGTGGTCATCTCTCTGTACGTACGGCCCGATCACCAGCCGGGAAAGGTGCTCGCGCCGGCGAATCTGCAGCTCGCGATCGAGCGCGAGGACACGCCGGACGACGGACTTCCCCGCGACGATGACCGTGCCCGCCGCGTTCTGCGCGCCGGATCGGTCATCGACCGGTGGTACCTGGCCGGAGAGCAGGAGCTCCCCGATGATGTGATCACCGCGCTCGAGAACGACCCCGACTCCCGGGTACGCGCCGCCGCGGAGTCGGAGCGCTGGTATCGCGAGCGAACGGTGACCGGGCCGCCGCCCTCTACCGACGGCGAAGGGCCGGACCGGCCGGGACCTCCCGCTCAATTCTCTGCGAGGTAGCGGCGCCGCCGTCCAGCGGCCGCCTCGCGTGGATCAGCGCCGCCCGCGCCCCAGCTCCCACAGCGCGACCGCGCTCGCCGCGGCGACATTGAGGGAGTCCACGCCCCCGGCCATCGGAATCGTCACGATCGAGTCGGCAGCGGCGAGCGCGCTTCGACTGAGCCCGTCGCCCTCGGCTCCCAGCAGCAGGGCGACGCGCTCGTGCCCGGCGGCCGAGAACGCGTCGAGGGTGACGGCGTCGTCGGAAAGCGCGAGGGCTGCGAGATGCAGGCCCGCGTCGACCAGTTGGGGCTTCGCCTCCGACCATTCGGGGAGTCGCGTCCACGGCACCTGGAACACCGTGCCCATGCTCACGCGAACGCTGCGTCGGTACAGCGGGTCGGCGCAGCGCGGCGTGACGAGCACGGCATCCGCTCCGAGGGCGGCCGCCGACCGGAACGCGGCACCGATGTTGGTGTGGTCGACGATGTCTTCGAGCACCACGACCAGTCGCGCTCCGGCGACGACCTCGGCGACGGATGCGAGGGCCGGACGGTGCATGGATGCCAGGAGCCCCCGGTGCACGGCGTACCCGGTGACCTGCTCGGCGACCTCGGCCCGGACGACGTACACCTCGGCATCCTCGCCCACGAGGGCGACGGCGTCGGCGAGGAACTTCTCCTGCACGAGGACCGAGCGGGGTCGATGACCGGCGCGGAGCGCGCGGTCGAGCACCTTGGACGACTCGGCGATGTAGAGGCCACCCGCCGGCTCCGTCACGCGGCGCAACGACACGTCGGTGAGGTCGCGATAGTCGGCGAGACGCGGGTCGCCGACGGAGTCGAGGGAGATGACGGGCATCGTCCCATCGTGCCAGCCGAGCACAGGATGCCGGACGCGGGAGGTGTGCGACGCCCACCGTGCGAGCCGGTGTCGGCGCCCCACCTTAGACTCGGTGCGACGGAGGTGTGCATGACCGACACGACGAAGGATGCCGGGTTCTCGGCATCCATCGATCGGGCTGTCGAGGTGCTCGCCGGCCGGCGCATCGCGGTGCTGACCGGCGCGGGTGTGTCGACGGATTCGGGAATCCCCGACTATCGAGGCAAGGGCGCGCCGACGCGCACGCCGATGACCGCGCAGCAGTTCCTCGCCAGCGCCGACGCCCGCCGCCGCTACTGGGTGGGCAGCCACCTCGGGTGGAAGGTGTTCGCCGCGGCCGAGCCGAACGACGGGCACCGGGCCCTCGCCGATCTCGAGGCCGCGGGGGTGGCGAACGGTGTCGTGACGCAGAACGTCGACGGTCTGCACGTGCGTGCGGGCAGCGGGCGTGTCGTGGAGCTGCACGGCACCATGCGCCGCGTGGGCTGCCTGCAGTGCGGGCAGGTCTTCGACCGTCGCGACCTCGCCGAGCGCGTCGAGGCCGACAACCCGTGGATCAGTCTTCCCGAGAACGTCGAGCTGGGTCCCGACGGCGACGTGACGCCGGCATCGGCCGACGGCTTCGTCGTCCCGGTGTGCTCGGTGTGCGGCGGCACGCTGAAGCCCGACGTGGTGTTCTTCGGCGAGTACATCCCGGTCGAGAAGTTCCGCGAGGCCGAGCAGCTCGTGCACACCAGCGACGCGCTCGTGGTGGCGGGGTCGTCGCTCGTGGTGAACTCCGGCATCCGGCTCGTGGAGCGCGCTCGACGCAAGCGCCTGCCGGTCGTGATCGTCAACAGGGGTGAGACCCGTGCCGATCAGCGGGCAACGGTGAAGGTCGACGGCGGAACGACCGACGCCCTTCGCGCGCTCGCAGAACGACTGCCCGGGCTGCTCTGACAGCCCGCATCTCCTCCGCGCCCCACGTCTCCGACGCGAGCTCACGGGAGGGTCCGCTCGCGGGGCCGGACCGACTGATCCCCCGCTCCGTTAGGCTCGAACGGTGACGATCCTGACCCTTGTGCGACACGGTGAGACCGACTGGAACTCCGGGGGGCGCATCCAGGGCTCGACCGACATCCCCCTGAACGACACCGGCCGCGGCCAGGCGCGCGAACTCGCCGAGCGTCTCGCGACCGAGTACGCCGGCCGTGAGGTGGTCATCGTCTCGAGTGATCTCTCGCGCGCGGCCGAGACCGCCGACGTGATCGCCGCGGCCCTGGGCACGACCGTGAGCCGGCGGATGCCGGGACTGCAGGAACGTTCCTACGGCGACGCCGAGGGACTCGACGTCGCCACCTTCTCCGAGACCTACGGTCCGTGGCATGCCGCCGACGTGCCGAACGCCGAGACGTGGCCGGTGGTGCGGGAACGCGCGCTCGTCGCCCTCGCCGAGGTCGTCGCCGAGACACCCGAGGGTGTCGATGTCATCGCGGTCGCGCACGGCGCGCTGATCCGCGAGGTCATCATGTTCGCCACCGACGGGGCGTTCCCCCGCGAGGGCGAGCGCCTGCCCAACTGCTCGGCCACCACGTTCCGCCTCGACGGCGACGCCTGGGAGATGCTGGCCTACGCCGGCGTCGCGAGCTGACAAGGCCTCCGGAGGGCGTCCGCCTCGCCCGGTCCTGGGTCCGCCGCAGCGACCGCGACGTGTGCTCGACCATGTCCGCGTGCGCGTGCCCGCTACTCTCGCGCACGCTGCAGCAGCAACCGGGCGTGACGCAGCATCGGCTCGTCGATCATCCGCCCTTCGTAGCGGAAGGCGGCGAACTCGCCCCCCGCGGCCTTGAGCACGCCTCGCGCCCACGCGACCTCCGCGGGCGGCGGCACATACGCGTCGCGGATCGTCGCGACCTGCCCCGGGTGGATGCACGCGGTGGCCACGAACCCTGAGGCCGCGGCATCCCGAGCCTCCGATGCGAGTCCCTCGAGATCGGCGATGTCGACGTGCACCGCGTCGATCGCGCGCTTGCCGCACGCTCCCGCCGCCAACAGCACGCGGGCCCGGGCCACGCGGGCGACGTCACGGTAGGTGCCGTCGGGGAACCGGCTCGAGGTGCCGCCGAGGCTGGCGACGAGGTCTTCGGCTCCCCACATGAGTGCCACGACCTGCGGCAGCGCCGCGAGCTGCTCCGCGGCGGCGACCCCGCGCGCGGTCTCGCACAGGGCGATCACGTCGTAGTCGGCGAGCGGGGCGAGGGATGCCGGGTCTTCGGCCTTCGCGACCATGACCGTCTGCACGCGGGTCTGCCGGAGGGCGGCGACATCACGCGGGAAGTGGGGCGTCTCGGGCCCGTTCACTCGCACGATCACGCGATCGGGGTCTGCTCTGACCATCGCCTCACGGGCAACGGTCTTGGCGTGCGGAGCGACGGCGTCTTCGAGGTCGACGATGGCGGCATCCGCTCGTTCCAGCGCCTTCGGCAGCCGTTCCGGGCGGTCACCGGGAACGAACAACAGGGCCGGCCCGAGACCGAACGGGGTTCGCGTGTCGGACGCCTCGCTCACTCCGTGCCGTCCTTCGCCCACACCAGCACGGTGCGCGTGGCGGTGACGACCACCTCGTCGTTCTGCGAGCAGCCCGTGTGGGCGAGCACGACGACCCCCTGCCCCGGGCGGGATGCCGAGGGCCGCACCGACACCACCTCGGTCTCGGCCGTGAGGGTGTCGCCGACGAACAGCGGCGCGGGGAAACTCACATCGGTGAGGCCCAGTTGCGCGACGAGCGTTCCCTGCGTCAGCTGCGCCACGGAGAGGCCGATGAGCGTGGACAGCGTCCACATCGAGTTCACGAGCGGACGGCCGAACGGCTGGGTCGCCGAGAACGCGGCATCCAGATGCAGGGCCTGCGTGTTCATCGTGAGGGTGGTGAACAGCACGTTGTCGGCGTCGGTGACGGTGCGCCCCGGTCGGTGCGCGTACTTCTCACCGACGACGAACTCCTCGAGGAAAAGGCCGCGCTGCTCGATCATGCGGCAACGGTACCGGTGAGTCCCAGCGCACGCGAGATCACCATGAGCTGCACCTCGGTCGTCCCCTCGCCGATCTCGAGGATCTTCGAGTCGCGGTAGTGACGCGCGACGGGGTACTCGTTGATGAACCCGTTTCCGCCGAACACCTGCGTCGCATCACGTGCGTTGGCCATCGCGGCGTCGCTCGCGGTCATCTTCGCCACCGCGGCATCCACCGAGAACGGCTTGCCCGCGTCGCATAGGCGCGCGGCGTGCACCCAGGCGAGGCGCGCGGTGTGCACGCGGGCATGCATGCGCGCGAGCAGGAACTGCATGCTCTGACGCGTCGACAGCCGCTCGCCGAACACGACGCGGCTGCGGGCGTAGTCGACGGCCGCTTCGAGGCAGCCCTCGGCCGCGCCCGTGGCGAGGGCGGCGATGGCCACGCGACCCTCGTCGAGCGTGCGGAGGAAGTTCTTGAGGCCGTGACCCTGTTCGCCCAGCAGGTTCGACGCGGGGACGCGCACACCGTCGAAGGTGAGCGGGTGGGTGTCGCTGGCGTTCCAGCCGACTTTGTCGTAGGCGGGGCCGACGGTGAATCCGAGCGTGCCGTTGGGCACGATGATCGTGGAGATCTCGGGGCGGGCGCCGGTGCGGCCGGTGACGGCCGTGACGGTCACGAAGCGCGTGATGGCGGTGCCGGAGTTGGTGATGAATTGCTTCGACCCGTCGATCACCCATTCGTCGCCGTCGAGCCGCGCCGTGGTGCGCGTGGCCCCGGCGTCGCTGCCTGCCTCCGCTTCGGTGAGCCCGAACCCGGCGAGCGCGCGACCGGCCACGAGGTCGGGGAGGTATTCGGCCTTCTGCGCCTCGGTGCCGTACCGGTAGATCGGCATGGCGCCGAGGCCCACTCCCGCTTCGAGGGTGATGGCGAGCGACTGGTCGACGCGGGCGATGCCCTCGATCGCGACGCAGAGGCTGGCGTAGTCGCCGCCCTGCCCGCCGACCTCCTCGGGAAAGGGCAGGCCGAACAGGCCGAGCTCACCCATCTGCGCGACGATGTCCAGCGGCAGCGCGTGCGCGCGGTCGGCCTCGTAGGAGCGGGGCGCGATCACCTCGTCGGCGAACTCGCGCACCATCGCGCTGAGTTCTCGCTCGTCGTCGGTGAAGGACTGCTGGGTGTCGATGCTCACGAGAGGGTCTCCTTGTGGAAAGGGATGAGGGCGGATGCCGGGATATCGGCGGGATCGTGCGGTCCGGGTCGCGCGCGAGCTCCGGTGGCTGCAACAGCGCCGGTGGCTGAGCCTGTCGACGTCCCCGGCGCCGGGGCACCGGGGGCCCCGGGCCCATCGACGGGCGCAGGAACCTCGGCTCCCGGCGTCACCGTCGCCACCACCGCATCGCGGGCGACCTGGGCGCCGGCCGTCGTGCGCAGCAGCACCGTGCCGGCGTGCGGTGCGATGACAGTGTGCTCCATCTTCATGGCCTCGATCGTGACGAGCCGGGCACCGGCCTCGACGACGTCCCCATCGGCGATGTGCACCGCGACGACGGTTCCGGGGAGAGGAGCGACGAGCTCGGGGTCGACGGCTCCGGGCGCTCGGCCCGCGGCGGCTCGGCGACGCGCAGCGGCGTCCCGGCGCGAGACCACCCGCAGCCGATGCGCTCCGCCCGCTGCGTGCACCCAGTACTCGACCGGACCGCCCGTCACGCGAGCGTCGACCTCGGCCGGCGCGACCGCGTGCATTCGTCCGGCATCGTCTTCCAGCGTCACCGCGCGAGGGCTTGTCGCTCCCCCAGCCTGCCAGGCGCCGACGCGATCCCAGACCGAGCCGTCGCCCACGCTCCCGGCATCCGGACCCGACACCACCCGCGCGGCCACCGCCGCGAGCGCACCCTCCGTCGGCTGCGGCACCTCGGGCGTTCCCCGCCGGTCGAGGAGCCCCGTGTCGAGGTCTCCCGCGCGCACGGCGGGGTCGGCGAGCAGTGCCCGCAGGTCGGCGATGTTGGTGTCGACGCCGAGCACGACGGTCTCGGCGAGCGCGGCATCGAGCCGGGCCAGCGCGGTCGGCCGGTCGGGGCCGTGCGCGATGATCTTCGCGATCATCGGGTCGTAGTGGGCGCTGACGACGCTGCCGGTCTCGACCGCGCTGTCGATGCGGGCGGATCCCGGATGCCACAGCGTGACGGTCCCGGTCGCGGGGAGGTATCCGCGGGACGGTGTCTCGGCATACACCCGCGCTTCGACCGCGTGACCGTGGAGACGGACCTCCGGCAGGTCGAGCGCGTACCCGGCGGCGACCCGCAGTTGCTGCTCCACGAGGTCGGTGCCGGTCACGAGCTCGGTGACGGGGTGCTCGACCTGCAGGCGCGTGTTCATCTCGATGAAGAAGGGCTCGTCGAGCCGGTCGCCGGCGACGAGGAACTCCACGGTCCCCGCTCCGAGGTAGCCGACGCTGCGGGCGGCGGCGACGGCGGCCGCACCGAGGCGCGCGCGGGTGTCGGCATCCACCACCGACGAGGGGGCCTCTTCGATCACCTTCTGGTGCCGCCGCTGCAGCGTGCATTCGCGTTCGCCGAGCGAGAGGGTCGTACCGTGCGCGTCGGCGAGCACCTGCACCTCGATGTGGCGCGGGCGTTCCAGCAGCCGTTCGAGCAGCAGGGTGTCGTCGCCGAACGCGGCCGTGGCCACGCGGCGGGCGGTGGCCAGCGCTGCGGCGAGGTCGTCGGGGCCGGTGGCCACCGTCATCCCCTTGCCGCCGCCGCCGGCGGAGGGCTTCACGAGCAGGGGGAAGCCCGCTCTCCCGGCCTCGGCGGTGATCTGGGCATCGGAAAGACCGTTCGCCGAGAACCCCGGCACGACCGGCACGTCGTGGGCGGCGACGTGTGCTTTCGCGCGGATCTTGTCGCCCATGACCTCGAGCGCTTCGACGCCCGGCCCCACGAACACCACGCGGGCTTCGGCGCACGCGCGCGCGAAACGGGCGTTCTCGCTGAGGAACCCGTATCCCGGGTGCACGGCATCGGCACCGGACGACGCCGCGGCGGCGACGACGGCGTCGACGTCGAGGTATGACGGCACGCGCACGGCGTGGTCGGCCTCGCGCACGTGGGGAGCCTCGGCATCCACGTCGGTGTACACCGCGACCGAGCGGATGCCGAGCCGGCGCAGGGTGCGGAACACCCGGCGCGCGATCTCGCCGCGGTTGGCGACGAGGACGCAGTCGAAGGGACGGGGAGCGCGTGAGCCGTGCACATCTGTCACCGGGATCACATCCGGAAGAGGCCGAAGCCCCGGTCGGCCAGGGGCACCCGGCTGACGACGTCGAGTGCCAGCCCGAGCATCGTGCGCGTGTCGACGGGGTCGATCACGCCGTCGTCCCAGAGGCGGGCGGTGGCGTAGTAGGGGTCGCCCTGCTCGTCGTAGCGGGCGCGGATGGGCTGCTGGAACGCCCGGTCGTCGGCGTCCGTCCATTCCTCTCCGCGCGCGGCGCGCTGGTCGCGCTGCACGGTGGACAGCACGGATGCCGCCTGCGCGCCGCCCATGACCGAGATGCGGCTCGCGGGCCAGGTCCACAGGAACCGGGGGTCGTAGGCCCGCCCGCACATCGCGTAGTTGCCGGCGCCGTAGGAGCCTCCGACGAGGACGGTGAGCTTGGGGACGCGGGTGGTGGCGACCGCGGTGACCATCTTGGCGCCGTCTTTCGCGATGCCGCCGGCCTCGGCGTCCCGTCCGACCATGAATCCGGTGATGTTCTGCAGGAACAGCAGGGGGATGCCGCGCTGGTCGGCGAGCTCGATGAAGTGCGCGGCCTTGAGCGCCGATTCGCTGAAGAGCACGCCGTCGTTGGCGATGACGCCCACGGGGTGACCGTGCAGGCGTGCGAAGGTCGTGATGACGGACTCGCCGTACAGCGCCTTGAACTCGTGCAGGGAGCCTGCGTCGACGAGGGTGTCGATGACGGCCCGCATGTCGACGGGCTGGGTGACGTCGACCGGAACGATGTCGTAGAGGTCCTCCGGCGGTCGTACCGGGGCGTGGGCGGTGCGCACCTCCCACACCGGTGCGGGGGTCGGGGGCAGGGTGGCGACGATGTCGCGCACGATCTCGAGCGCGTGCTCGTCGTCGTCGGCGAGGTGGTCGACGACGCCCGATCGGCGGGCGTGCAGGTCGCCGCCGCCGAGCTGTTCGGCCGTGACGTCTTCGCCGATCGCGGCCTTCACCAGCGGCGGGCCGCCCAGGAACACCGTCCCCTGGTTCCGGACGATGACGCTCTCATCGCTCATCGCGGGGACGTAGGCACCGCCGGCCGTGCACGAGCCCATGACCGCGGCGATCTGCGGCACGCCCGCGGCCGACAGTTGCGCCTGGTTGCGGAAGATGCGGCCGAAGTGGTCGCGGTCGGGGAACACCTCGTCCTGCAGGGGCAGGAACGCCCCACCCGAGTCGACCAGGTAGATGCAGGGCAGGCGGTTCTCGAGCGCGATCTCCTGCGCGCGCAGGTGCTTCTTGACCGTGAGGGGGAAGTACGCCCCGCCCTTCACCGTCGCGTCGTTGGCGACGACCATCACGTGTCGCCCGTGCACGAGTCCGATGCCGGCGACGACGCCCGCGGCGGGGGCACCGCCGTCGTATAGGCCGTGGGCGGCCAGCGGAGCGACCTCGAGGAAGGGGCTGCCCTCGTCAAGGAGCCGGTCGATGCGCTCTCGCGCGAGGAGCTTTCCGCGGGCCGTGTGGCGTTCGCGCGCAACGTCCGAGCCGCCGCGGGCGGTGCGGGCGAGGGTCTCGCGGAGGGCCTGGGCGAGGCTCCGTTGCGTCGGCCGCGTGTCGTCGGCGCGCCGGGAGACGTCGGGGGTGTCTGCGGTCGGAGGTGTTGCGATGACCGGTGCTGTGCTCATGGCGGCTCCGTCTCGGGCTTGCATCGTCGACGAGCCCGTCCAGTTCAGTTAATGTTGGCTAACTGAGATCACAGGCTAACCCGACAGGATGCCGATGACAAGAGCACGCGACGAGCCCCCGGCCGCGACCATCCGACGCACCGACGCGAGCACCGAGGTGTCACGTCCGGCTGCGACGCACGCCGCGCCACCCGCTCCGGCGGCGACGACCGGCACCTCTCGCGATCGTGCGAAGGCCGAGCGCCGCACCGCCCTTCTCGCGGCCGCCGCGCGCCTGTTCGCCGAGCGCGGCTTCGACGGCGTCACCCTCGAAGACATCGGTGCCGCCGTGGGGGTGAGCGGCCCCGCGGTGTACCGCCACGTCGCCGGAAAGCAGGCCCTCCTCGGGGCGATCCTCGTCGACGTCAGTGAACGACTGCTCGCCGGTGGCCGCGCGGCCATCGACGCCGCCCAGGGCACCGGCACGACGGCAGACACTGCCCCCTCCATCCGGGGCGCAGGCGCCGCCGCGGCCACCGGCGCCGACACTCCCACCGCGACCGTAACGGCGGATGCCGGCGTCGACACGCCGTCCCGACGGCCCGCGGACCGGCGTGTCGACGAATCCCTCCGCGGGCGTACGCACCCGGCATCCGCTCCCCTCCACGCCCTCGTCGAGTTCCACGTCGCGTTCGCGCTCGCCGAGGCCCCCGTCATCCGGGTTCAGGACCGAGACCTCGACCGTCTCTCCCCCGACGACCGCCGCACCGTGCGCCACCTGCAGAACGCCTACATCGACGTGTGGACCGAGGTCCTCGCGCGCGAGTTCCCGGATGCCGAGTCCCCGGCCGAGCGACGAGTGCGGGCGCTCGCGTGCTTCGGGCTCATCAACTCCACACCTCACAGCGTCCGCGGTGTCCCCGATGCCCGCGTTCGCCCCACGCTGACGCGCATGGCCCTCGCCGCCTTGTCGGCCTGACCCCCGCACCGGCCCGGCCCCGCCCGCCACGCGAAGCCACCCCGCGTGCGTCCGAACCCGAGACCCGGCCCCACCCTGCGCGCACGCCCGAGGAACCGGACGCCCCCACGCCCGCCCGACAACCCGGGGTGCAACCCCACCCGCCCAAGAACCCGGGCGCACCCCCACGTGCGTCCGGGTCCCCGGAGCATGCGGCATTCCGCGGTCTTCAAGGTGCCGAGGGCGACACGCCCCCGCACTCGGTCACTCTCGCGCGCGGCGCGAGGTCGTTCAGCGCAACAGCATGGCCCTCCCGGGTTCGCGGAGCACCCCGGCCACGTCGGTGAGGAAGCGCGCCGCCTCGGCGCCGTCCACCAACCGGTGGTCGAACGAGAGGCTGAGGGTGAGGACGTCGCGGAGGGCGATCTCGCCGTGGTGCTCCCACGGCGTGCGGCGCACGGCGCCGACGGCGAGGATCCCGGCCTCGCCCGGGTTCAGGATGGGGGTCCCGGCATCCACTCCGAAGACCCCGACGTTGGTGATCGAGAACGTCCCTCCGGTCATCGCGGCGGGTGCGGTGCGGCCGGCGCGGGCGGTGGCGGCGAGCTCGGCGATCGCGTCGGCGAGCTCCACGAGCGGGAGTCGGTCGGCATCCGGGATCACGGGCACGACGAGACCGCGGTCGGTCGCGGCGGCGATGCCCAAGGTCACGTAGTGGTGCTCGACGATCTCGCCGGCCTCCTCGTCCCAGCGGGCGTTGAGAGCGGGCGTGCGACCGAGCGCGAGGCACACCGCCTTCGCGACGATCGCGAGCACGCCGATCCGGTGTCCGTCGAGGGCCCGATCGTGCTTCAAGGATGCCAGCAGCTCGGTCGTCGCGGTCACGTCCAGCGTGAGGAACGTCGTCGCGTGCGGCGCGGTGAAGGCGCTTCGCACCATCGCGGCCGCCGTGTGCTTGCGCACCCCGCGGATGGGTGTGCGGGTGACGCGGTGTTGGGCCGGGGGGACCGTCGACACGGGTTCGTTCGCGAGGTGCGCGTCGGGCGACGACACCATCGTCACGGGGGCAGGTGCCGAGGGCTGCCGCGACGCGTACTCCTCGACGTACGCGCGCGTCACCGCCTCACCGGGGTGGGCCGCGGCGACGAGCACGAGGTCGATTCCGTGGTCCTTCGCGTACTTGCGCACCGGCGGCGTGGAGCGCGGACGTTCCCGCGGCAGCTCGATCGGGCCGGTGCGCAGCACGTCGTGGGGAGCCGCCTCGCGCACCGCGTGATCACTATCGATGGTCGAGGTCGTCGAACCACGCGCGCGCCGACGCGGGCGGTTTCCCGACGACGGCGCCGCCCCGTACCCGACGAGGTTCGGGGTCGCGCGGGCGGCGATGTCGTCGGCGGCGGTGTCCACCGGCTCCTCGGCGACGGCTTCGACCGCGCTCCCCTGGGCGGCGGCGGCGGCGAGCTGCGCCGAGTCGAGGCGAGAGGCGGGCACCGGGCTCCCGACATCCGCCCCCTCCACCGCGAACGACACGAGAGGCGAGCCGACCGCGACCACGTCACCGGCCGCCGCGTGCAGTCCCTGAACGGTGCCGGCGTAGGGCGAGGGGATCTCGACGATGGCCTTGGCCGTCTCGACCTCGGCGATGGTCTGGTTGAGGGTGACCTCGTCGCCCTCCGATACGAGCCAGTGCACGATCTCGGCCTCGGGCAGCCCTTCGCCGAGGTCGGGGAGCAGGAACTCGGCGATCATCGGACCCCTCCCTCGATCGTTGCGACGGTCGGTGCCGCGGCGCCTCGCTCGAGCACCCGGTCCACCGCGTGCAGGATCCGATCCAGATCCGGCACGTGGTGCTTCTCGAGTTTCGACGGCGGATACGGGATGTCGTGCCCGGTCACCCGAGCGGGCGGTGCCTCCAAATACTCGAAGCACTGCTCGGTGATGCTCGCGACCAGCTCCGCCCCCATTCCCGCCTCGCGCGCGGCTTCGTGGGTGACGACGACCCGTCCGGTCTTGCGGACGGATGCCGCGACGGTGTTCATGTCGAGGGGCGAGAGCGATCGCAGGTCGATGACCTCGAGCGAGAGTCCTTCGTCTTCCGCGGCGACCGCGGCATCCAGGGCCGTTCGCACCTGGGCGCCGTAGGTGACGACGGTGGCGTCGCTCCCCTCGCGGGCGACGCGCGCGAGGTGCATCGGCGGGGCGTCGGCGAGGTCGGTGTCCACATCGACCTCGCCCTTCGCGTGGTAGAGCCGCTTGGGCTCGAAGAAGATGACGGGGTCATCGGATGCCACGGCTTGGCGCAGCATGACGTGCGCGTCCTGCGGATTCGAGGGGGCGACGACGCGCAGTCCCGCCGTGTGCACGAAATACGCCTCGGGCGACTCGGAGTGGTGCTCGGCAGCGCCCACGCCTCCCGCCCACGGGATGCGGATGACGAGCGGCATCCGGATGCGACCGCTGCTGCGGTAATGCAGCTTCGCCACCTGGCACACGATCTGGTCGAACGCGGGGTAGACGAAGCCGTCGAATTGGATCTCGACGACGGGCCGGTAGCCGCGGAGGGCGAGCCCCACGGCCGTGCCGACGATGCCCGCTTCGGCGAGCGGGGTGTCGATGACGCGCTGAGCGCCGAAACGCCGCTGCAGGCCGTCGGTGACGCGGAAGACACCGCCGAGCTTGCCGATGTCTTCGCCCATCACGAGCACGCGATCGTCGTCCTCCATCGCGCGGGCGAGCCCGGCGCCGATCGCTCCACCCAGCGTCAGAGAGGTCATCGCGCGCCCTCTTGATCGAACCCGGCCAGGTAGGCGACGTACTCCGCCTTCTGCCTCTCCAGCGGACCGTTCGGCTCCGCGTAGACGTGGTCGAACAGGGTCTCCGGCGCGCGCGTGGTGGCGCCGATGCAGGCCGCGCGCACCTCGATGGCGAGAGCGTCGGCGGCGCGGGCGACCTCGGCGAGTCCGGAGTCGTCGAGCACCCCTTCGGCGCAGAGGTACGCCTCGAGCCGCGCGATGGGGTCGCGGCGACTCCAGGCCTCGACCTCGGCGGCGTCGCGGTAACGGGTGGGGTCGTCGCTGGTGGTGTGCGGCCCCATGCGGTAGGTCACCGCCTCGATGAACGAGGGTCCCTCACCGCGGCGGGCGCGGTCGAGAGCCCAGCGCATCGCTGCGACGCAGGCGAGGGCATCGTTACCGTCGACGCGCATGCTCGGGATGCCGAAACCCGGCGCCCGGCCCGCGAGGGTGAAGGTCGACTGCACGGTGACGGGCTCCGAGATCGCCCACTGATTGTTGGTGCACACGAAGACGACGGGGGCTCGGAAGGACGACGCGAAGACCATCGCCTCGTTCACGTCACCCTGGCTGGTGGCTCCGTCCCCGAAGTACGCGACGGCGACATCGGTCGAACCGTCGCGCTGCGCGCCCATCGCCCAGCCGGTCGCATGCAGGGACTGCGCTCCGATGATGATCTGGGGCGGGGCGGCGTTGAACACGGTGTGGTCGTAGGCGGAGTGCTCCTCGCCGCGCCAGGCGAGCACGTAGTCGGCGGGCTGCGCGCCGCGGCCGAGCAGCACGCCGTGTTCGCGGTAGCTGGGGAAGACGAAGTCGCCGGGGGCGAGGGCGTGGGCCGTGCCCACCTGTGTCGCCTCCTGGCCGCGGCACGGCGCCCAGAGTGCGAGCTGCCCCTGACGCTGCAGGGCGACGCCCTCGGCATCCAGGCGGCGGGTGAGGACCATGTCGCGGTGGAGGGCGCGCAGCTCGTGCGGGGAGAGGTCGGCGATCCAGGGGTCGAGCTCGGGGTCGGCGACGCGTGTGCCGTCGGGCTCGAGAACGCGGGCGACGTCGTCCACGTTGCCGATGTGCTCGGGGACTCCGCGGTCGGCGGCTCCGTGATCCGGCGTGGTCTGGGTGTACGTCATCGTCTTCCCTCCAGGTGCGACCGGGGCTCCTCGTGAGAGCCGCGGCGGTCCGGGTGCCGGCAGCGGTGCCGACAGGCGCGACGGTACGCGCGGAATGCAGCCCGCTCAAGACCTCGTCGTCATATTGAGCACAGTGCCCATTGCGCTCGGCCTCGGCACTGCTAATGTTTCGCAGCATGAGCAAGCTCGACGCGGTCGACCTCGACCTCCTCCGCGCTCTGTCCGCTGATCCGCGCGCCACTGTCGTCGCGCTCGCCGAGAAGCTCGGACTCTCGCGCAACACCGTCCAGGCGCGCATGAGCCGCCTCGAGCGCGGGGGCGTGTTCCTGTCTTTCGAGCGCACGTTGTCGGCCGAGGCGCTCGGGTTCCCCATCGAGGCGTTCCTGCAGGTGACGGTGCGCCAGGCCGAGCTGCCGACGATCCGCGAACACCTCGCGAAGGTGCCCGAGGTGCTGCAGGCGCACGGCCTGAGCGGCCAGGTCGACCTGCTCGTCCGGGTCGCCTGCCGCGACACGCAGCACCTGTTCGACACCGACGCGCGGATCCTCGCGATCGAGGGCGTCGAGCGCACCGAGACGTCGCTCGTGATGGGCGAGGTGATCGGCTACCGCGTCGGTCCGCTGATGGAGCTCGCCCGCGACGACGTCTAGCGAGCACCCGTCTTTTACGGGGCCGGTACCACCGCGATGCTCGCGGTCTCGGTCTTCTGCTCCGCCGGGCTCCCGGCATCCATCTTCACCAGGACGACTCCGACGAGGACCAGCGCCCCGCCCACGAACTGGATCGGCGCGGGAGCCTCCCCGAGCAGCAGCCAGGCGAAGCCCAGGGCGAAGAGCACCTCGCTGAGGCCCACGAACGACGCCAGCCGCGAGCCGATGAGCGGCACCGCGATCACCCCGAGCGCGTAGCCGAGGGTGGTCGCCACCGCACCCACCCACAGCAGGGGCAGGATGCCGGGAACCTCGAACCCCGCGAGCGACACCGTGATCGAGGGGGCGGCGAAGGGCAGGATGCCGCTGCCCACGAGCAGCGCCATGACCAGCGTCCCGGTGAGCAGACCGCCGGCGGCGAGGGCGAGCGGCGGCAGGTCGTCGCCGGCGCGTCCGGCGATGACGAAGTAGGCGGCCGCGCACACCGCGGCGCAGAGGGCGAAGACGGTGCCCAGCAGGTCGAAGCGTGCACCGCTGATGTCGACGACGAGCACCAGCCCGGCCATGGCGACGACCGAGCCGACCAGCACAGCTTTCGAGGGGGCGCGGCGCGTGCGAACCCACACGGCGAGCACGAGCAGCACCGGCGCGATGTACTGGATCAGCAGGGCCACGGCCACCGGCATCCGCTGCATAGCCGCGAAGTAGAACAGTTGGCATCCGGCTACGGCGGTCAGGCCGAACGCGAGGATCAGCAGGCCGTGGCGGCGCAGGAACCCCGGCTGCCGACGGATGGCCAGAACCAGCGCGGGCGAAAGCAGCAGGGCGGCGACGCCCATGCGCACGAGCAGGACGGTGCCGAGCGACCAGCCGCCGTCGAGCAGCGGCTTGACGAACGGCCCGCTGGACGAGAACGCCAGCGCCGAGGAGACGGCGATGAGCAGTCCGGTGACGGCTCCGGAGCCGTGGCGGGTGGCGCGAGGGAGGGTGAGGGACGACGTGGTCATGCGAAGCCTGCTGTCAGGAGTGAAGAGCGTTTACACTCGTGACAGTACGGCCCCCACCTGTCAGGAGTCAACATGGTCTTCATTCGTGACACCGAACTGGTGCTGCGCGCCGCCGTCGAACTGGTGAACACGCTGCCGCAGACCGATGCGAGCGGGGTCGACACGCTGGCCGAGGTCGCCGATCTCGAGGCGTTCACCGAACGGCACGGCTACACCGGCTCCCGCACCCGCGACGCGCGCGAGCTCGCCGCCGTGCGCGGCATCCGCCCCCGTCTGCTGGAGCTGTGGAGCGCCGATCGCGACGGCGCCGTACCGCTGGTCAACGCCATGCTCGCCGACGGGCGAGCGCTCCCCCAGCTCGTGCGGCACGACGGTATCGACTGGCACATCCACGCGAGCGATCCCGCCGATCCGCTGGCGACACGCATCCTGGTCGAGTCAGCGCTGGCGTTCGTCGACGTCATCCGCGCCGACGAGTACGCCCGGGTGCGCGTCTGCGACGCCGATGATTGCCACGGCGTCTACGTCGACTTCTCGAAGAACGGCTCGAAGCGATACTGCGACGGCGGCAACTGCGGCAACCGCATGAACGTCAACGCGTACCGGAAGCGCAAGGCGGAAGCGCCGGCCTGACGCTCGGACTGGCGGATGCGTCGACGCGCGGGACGCGCGAGCGCTCCGGTGCACCCCCCTCAGCGCACGAACCCTCTATTGGCGGATCCTGCGACCTTTGGGGGCCCCGGTGCACCCCATCTCAGCCCACGAACCCCCGGATCGCGGATGCCGCGACCTCCGGCGTCTCGTAGTGGATCAGATGCCCCACCCCGGGGATCTCGACCAGCTCGGCGTCGGCGAAGAGGGTGGCCAGGTGACGCTCCGCCTCGATGGGGGTGATGTCGTCTTTCTCGGCGGCGATGAGCAGCGTCGGCTGCGTGATGCGCGGCGCGAACTCCCGCACGTCGTGCGACGCGCTCGTCACGAACGCCTCATGCAACACGTCGCGGTCGGCGAAGCGGGAGAAGTACTCGTCGTGCTGTTCGTGCACGAAGCGGCGCAGGTCGGGGTCGCGGGTCTTGGCCATCGCGTTACTCATCACCCGGACGATGAGAGCGTTCCGCAGCAGCGCTTCGCCGAGCGGCCGCGGCAGCTTCGCTCCGGCCAGGTAGTAGAACACCGCGAGTCGGGTCAGGATGCCGCGCGGCCCCTCGAGAGCCGGCGCGCCGATGGGGTTCACCAGGATCAGCTTCGGCGTCGACAACCCGCCGGCCACGGCCGCCGCCGACACGATCGATCCGAAGGAGTGGCCGAGCACGACGGCACCCGGACACACCGCCTCCACGAACGAGCGCAGCCACTCGGCGTACGTGTCGAGGTCGTGCGCACGGCCCGCGAGGGGCAACGTCTCGCCGAAGCCCGGCAGGTCGGGCGAGATGACCCGGATGCCACGGAGATGCGCGACGACCGGGTCGAGTCCGTGATGCTCGCCGCGGAATCCGTGCACCGCGACGATCGTCGTCTCGACATCGTCGTCGCCGTACACCCAGTAGGCGGTGGTCCCCCCGAGCACCGGGATCTCGCGACGCTCGACGGGGATCGCGGCGAGGAGGTCGGCGTACGGGTTCGGCATGGGGTCGAGTCTAGAAGGGGCCTCCGACATGGGCCTGTGCGCGCGCCCGGGTGCCCCTCGGCAGCCCCTCACAGCACTGCGGTGCCCGGCCCGGCCGCCCGCACCCGGCGGGGGCCGGACGCAGCGTTCCCGCGCTCCGACCGTGCCGTGAGGCATCGACCCCTCCTCCCCCGTGCTCCGCCCTCCCGGCATCCGTCCACGGTCTGCGCGCCTGGACGGCGATGTCGGACCCTCGTTCTACGGTGACCCCATGACCACGTGGCAGGCCGAGCCGCTCCCCCTCTTCCAGACGCCCGAGTGGGCGCGCCTCATCGGCGTGTTCGATCTCGAGACCACCGGGATCGACGTCCGGAACGACCGGATCGTCACCGCGCACGTCGGCGTCCTCGATGCCGACGGCAACGTCGTCGATGCGCGCGACTGGCTGGCCGACCCCGGCGTCGTGATCCCCGACGGCGCTGCCGCGATCCACGGCATCACGACCGAGCGGGCACGGGCCGAGGGTGCCTCCGCGCCGCGCGTGGTCGCCGAGGTCGTCGACGCCCTCGAGGCCCTGTTCGCCGCGGGCATCCCGGTCGTGGCCTACAACGCGCCGTTCGACTTCTCGCTGCTGAAGAACGAGGCCCTGCGTCACGGCGTTGCCCCGATCGCCGCGCCCTCGCCGGTCATCGACCCTCTCGTCGTCGACAAGACGTTCGACCGCTACCGGCGGGGCAAGCGCACGCTGTCCGTCGTCGCCGAGCACTACGCCGTTCCCCTCGAATCGGCTCACGAGGCCTGCGCCGACGCCGTCGCGGCGGGCCGTCTCGCCCTGGCGCTGGCCGAGAGATTCGGCCCCTGGCTGCCCCCCACCCTCGACGAACTCCATACCCGCCAGATCGCCTGGGCCCGCGCGCAGGCTGCGAGCCTCACGGAGTACTTCGTCGAGATCGGCCGGCTGGATGCCACGGCTCCCGCGATCGACGGGGCGTGGCCGATCCGCTGACGTCGACCCGTCGGTGCCCCGCGCGCCGGCATCCCTCCTCTCTGCATCCTCTGTGACAGATCCCGTCCTCGTCCGACACCCTCACGAAACGTGAGGCGCCTACGGTGGCGACAACCGCCTCGGCGCCGACCTCCCGAGCGACGCTGCCGGATCTCCTGAACGGACGACAGAACACATGCGCCACGAACCGACAGCGACGCTCCCGCGCGGTCTCGCACTCCGCCGCTCTCTCCTCGCCGTCGGCGCGGCCCTGCTCGCGGCGGGACTCGTCTCCTCCGCCGTGACACCCGCGCAGGCCGACGACGCCGTCGACGGCGCGCGCACGGCGGGAGACGCGATGTTCCCGAACGTCGGCAACGGCGGCTACGACGCCCTCGACTACGACATCGACCTCGCGTGGACCCCGGATGCCGTGCAGACCGGCCAGGTCATGGCGGGCAGCCTCGTCGCGACCTCGACGATGACGGCCCGCGCCGCAACTCCCCTGCGGAGCCTCTCGCTCGACTTCGAGGGGCTCGTGGTCGACGCCGTCACCGTGAACGGATCCCCCGCCGCGTGGCAGCGCGACGTCGACGCGGGAGCCATCCGACACAAGCTCGTCGTCACGCCGGCCACTCCCGTCAACGGGGAGTTCTCGGTGTCGGTCGCCTACCACGGCGTCCCCGTGGCGCACGTCGACGCGGACGGGTCGTACGAGGGGTGGAACGCCACCACCGACGGTGCGACGATGCTCGGTCAACCCATCGGCAACATGACCGGTTTCCCTCACAACAACACCCCGGCAGACAAGGCGACGTACTCGATCTCCCTCGACGTGCCCACGACCCTCGCCGACGTGACAGGGGCGGGAGCGGCCCCGGCGGCCGCGGTCAGCAACGGCGGGCTCCTCTCCCGGACCCCGTCGAGCGACGGCACCCGCACGACCTGGCAGTGGCAGCAGACGAAGCAGATGGCATCCGAACTGGTCATCATCTCGATCGGACGCTATGACGTCATCGAGTCGACGGTCGCCCTCCGCGACGGACGGACCATCCCTGCCTGGTCTTTCGCGGACTCCGCCCTCCCCGCCGCGAACAAGGCGACCGTGACCGCGGCGGTCGACCAACTCGGACCGGTCATCCGCAACCTCGAGACGATCTACGGCCCCTATCCCGGTCAGAGCGCCGGTGTCGTGGTCGACAGCGTCCCCCGCGGCATCAACTACGCCCTCGAGACGCAGGATCGGTCGTTCTTCCCCTCCTCGATCGATTTCAGCACCCTCGTCCACGAGCTCGCGCACCAGTGGTACGGCAACAACGTCTCCCCCACGACGTGGACCGACATCTGGATCGCGGAGGGCATGGCCACATGGGCCGAGACGTTCTCCGACGGCAGCGACGGGTTCGGCCAGGGCACAGCGACGCGCGAGGTGTGGTTCGACTCGTGGAACGGCACACCGGCGTCGGACGAACGCTGGGGTATCGCCCCCGGGGCGCAGACCGACTCGGCCAGCCTCTACGACTTCCAGACGTACACCCGCTCGGCGCAGTTCTGGGCGGCCCTCCGGGTCGCGATCGGCGATGACGCGTTCTTCTCGGTCGTGAAGCAGTGGCAGACGGACTTCGCGGGCACGAGCAGGACCGGCGCCGACCTGCTGGCCCTCTCCGAGAACGTCTCGGGTCGCGACCTGAAGGCGTTCTACCAGGACTGGATCCTGGATGCCGACAAGCCGGCGTGGCCCGACCAGTTCGAGCTGTCCCTGGCCACCGTCGCGACGGCGCCTCTCGAGCGCGGAGCCTCGCTGAGCTACACCCTCAGCGCCGAGAACACCGGACTCGTTCCGCTCGCCTCCTCGACCGCGTCGCTCGATCTCTCGGGCGTCCTGAATCGCGCCTCGATCGATGCCGCGACGCTGCCCGCCGGAACGAGCCTGACCGGCGACGAGCTGGTGTGGACCATCCCCGCGACCGACCCGGGTCTGACCGCCACGGCGTCGTTCGAGGTCGAGGTCGACGACGACGCCTCGGGCGGCACGCTGACCGCGCAAGCCACCGCGAGCCTCGGGGGCACGTGCGCCTCGTGCGCGAGCAGGCTCGCCGTACAGCAGTACGCGGTGGATGCGGAGGCTCCCGTGATCACCGGCGACACCGCGGCAGGCTCCACGCTCTCGGCGACGACCCCCGGGTGGACCGCGGGCACGGAGTTCACGTACTCCTGGGCGATCGATGGGACCTCGGTTCCGGATGCCACGGCCTCGACCTTCGTGATCCCGCCCGCCGCCGAGGGGCGCACGGTGACGGCCACCGTGACCGGATCGCGTGCGGGGTACCTCGACCAGACGCGCACGAGTGCCCCCGTCGGGCCGGTCGTCGCGGCGGCTCCCCTCCCGGGCGCTCCCTCGCCGACTGCGTCGGCGGCGGCGCCCGTCCCCGCCGGCGGGCAGCTCGGCATGACCGGAACGGAGGCGCCGATCGCGGCGATCCTGTGGGCGACCGGGGCGCTGGTTGCGGGTGCCGCTCTATCGGTGGTGACGCTGCGACGCCGCCGGGTCGCGCGCGGACCCGACACGTTCTGATTCGCAGGTGACGAAACGCCCCCGCCTCCTCGATTTCTGGGGCGGGGGCGTTTCGTCGCCGGGGGGCGTGCGTGACGAGACGCCCCGCCTCCCGGACCCGATGTCGGAGGTCCCCCATACCGTTCAGCCATGACCCGAACCGCACGCCCCGCAGACCGGCCGACGCCGGTGTTCCGGGCGTGCGGTGGAGTGCCCTGGCCGACGCAGGACGAGCTCGATCCGGATGTCGAGTGGGCAGCGCTTCGCGAGAGCGGCGACGTCGAGTGGTGGACCGGTATCCAGCCTCAACCCGCAGATGTGGACGAGATGTTCGAGATCGAGAGCCTGCTCGATCGGCACGACGGCACGGGGCACTGGGCACCCGACCTCGACGCGCGACTCGGGCATCTCGAGTCCGTCGTCAGCGAGCGCCAGCGGGCCACGGCCGAGGAATACCGGCTGATCCTCTCGATCCTCGACGACGCCGCAGTCGATCCCGCACCCTGGGTCGGACCCGACCCCACTCTCGACCCCGCCTGGCACGACGCCCGCGGCCGCACGCCCCGAGCCGTCCAGCGCGACCGCGTCGACCTGGCGGAACGGGCCGCCGTTGCGGAGATCGCCGTGCGGCTGCATCTGTCGGAGCAGACCGTGCGTACGCGCGCCGCGCACGCACGCACACTCGTCGGCGGCTGCCCGCAGCTCTGGTCAGCGTTCAGCCACGGTCGCATCTCCGAGAAGCATGCCGTCGACGCAGCGCGCCTGGCGGCGACCCTCCCCGCGGGCGATACGGCTGCCTTCCTCCGCTTCGACGACGGAGCGTGCACCCAGGCGCTCATCCTTCCGCCCGCGAAGTTCGCCGTCGCCGCGCGGGCGATTCGCGAGCGTGTTCACGCCGAGTCACTCGAGTCGCGGCACCGTCGCGTCGCAGGCGACCGTGGAGTGTGGCTGACGCCGGAACTGGACGGCATGGCCACGATTCACGCGCTCCTGCCGGCCGATCGCGCGAAAGCGGTCATGTCCCGGCTCGATCAGGCGGCGCGTCACCTCCGCGCGTGCGCCGACGAGGATCGCACGCTGGTGCAGCTGCGGGCGGACGCCTTCGCCGACCTCCTCACGATGACGAGCGACGACGGGCCGGTTTCGGCCGGGGGTCGCAACACAGTCAACGAAGCACCGGCCGCTGAAGCGCCGACCCCGAATGCAACCTCGACTCCGCGAACCTTCCGCGGCGCTCCCCCGGCGGCCGTCGTCGTCACGATCCCGGCCCTGACGCTCCTCGGCCACGACGTCGAGCCGGCGACCCTCGAGGGCTACGGACCGATCGACCTCGACACCGCCAAGCGGCTCGCGGGCAACGCGACGTCATGGATCCGGCTCCTCACGCACCCCGTCACCGGCGCCCCGCTCGCGCTCGACCGCAAGACCTATCGCGTACCGGTCGCCCTTCGTCGCTGGCTCGGCGTCACCTCGCCCACCTGCGTCTTTCCCGGTTGCGGCCGCGCCGCACGAGACTGTGACATCGATCACCGAACCGCGTGGGCCGACGGCGGCACCACCGACGAGGACAACCTCGACCCGAAGTGCCGACATCACCACCGACTCCGTCACGAAACACGATGGACCCCCGCTCGCGATCCCGGCTCGGGCGCCCTGAGCTGGTTCTCGCCGCTCGGCGGTCGGTACGACACCGATCCGCCCCCGTTCTGACGCCGCTCGCACACGTCTCGCTTCGTCGCACGCCTCTTGTCTGACGTCTCACGCGCCGGACTGTTGCCCTGTATGTGGCGCGCCGGGAGGCTCCGGCCGCGGCTCAGTCGAGTCCGCGGTTCCGCACGACTCCCCCGTCTCTGCCTCCCTTTCGCGCTGTTCCTCCCCCGCTTCCGTTCACCCTTCGTCGAGTGACCGCACCAAACGGGCCGGAGCCGTCGCGCGATACGAGGCGTCGATCAACTCAGCCGCTTCGTCGGGGTCGACCGCGTCGAGCTCGACGCCGATCCATCCCTTCGGGCCGAGGTAGGCGGGGATGAAGCACCGCGGGTCCTCGCGGTACGCGGGAGCGTCGTTCGGGTCAAGCTTGACCAGCACGGCATGATCGTGAGCCACCCACGACCCGTCTATGCGCTCGCTTCCGCCGAAGAAGCAGAACGAACGTCGGACGAAGAAATTCGGCCGACCGTGACTGATCCGTTCGGAAGCCTCGGGGTACGCAAGACATACCGCACGGACCCAGGTCAGGGCCTCATCGTGTTCGTCGAACATGCGCGGGTGCTCCACACGCTCATGCTGTCACCGGCAGCGACATCGAACCAGACCCGTCAGCGAGCCGAGCCGTCAACGCACGCAGCGGGTCGGGTCGCGCGGGACTCGCAGAGAAACGTCACTGCGGTCCTTCGATGCTCCGTCGGTTCCTGAAGACGCTCTTGCTGCGAGACCGCCCCACCCCGACACTCCTCGCGAGGAAACGAAGAAACCCCCCGTCCCGAAGGACGAGGGGCTCTCGAAGCGGAATCGCTGAGGATCAACGACCGCCGAAGTTCTTGAAGCGCTGGTTGAACTTCTCGACACGACCGGCCGAGTCCATGATGCGCTGCTTGCCCGTGTAGAACGGGTGCGAAGCCGACGAGATTTCCACGTCGATGACGGGGTACTCCACGCCGTCGAGCTCGATCGTCTTGTCGCTGGAGACGGTCGAACGGGTGAGGAACGTGTCGCCCGAGCCGAGGTCGCGGAACACGACGGCCTTGTACGTGGGGTGGGTGTCAGTCTTCATGGGAGGTCCTTTGAGAAGTGGTGTCCTGGATTCTGCCAGGACGTCAAAGTCTGCGGCGCCGGAGGCACCAACAGGAGAGTCTACCAGGCCGGGGTCCGAGCGACGGCCAGCCGGGCATCGAACCACGATGCCGACACCCCGACGTGTGGCACTCGGGCCCGCCGCACATCAGCCGAGACCAGACCCCTGAACCGGACTCCCCGCCTCACACCGCCCGCGCGGCGTAACGCCCACCCTCGTGGGTGAGCGCGATCTCCAGGCCGAAAGTCGCCGTCAGGTTCTCTGCGGTCAGGGCCTCACCGAGGGGACCGGATGCCACGACCTCGCCGTCACGCAGCAGCAGCACGTGCGTGAACCCGACGGGGATCTCCTCGACGTGGTGGGTGACCATGACCATCGCGGGCGTCGTCGGCGCCTGGGCGTACCCGGACAGCAGACCTAGCAGCTCCTCGCGCGCGCCGAGATCGAGGCTCGCCGTGGGCTCGTCGAGCAACAGCAGCTCGGGGTCGGTCATGACGGCGCGAGCGATCTGCACGCGCTTCTGCTCGCCATCGCTGAGCGTGCCGAACGTGCGATCGGCGAGGTGGTCGAGCTTCCACTCGGCGAGCACCCGCAGCGCGCGTCGCTCATCGATGTCGTCGTAATCTTCACGCCAACGCCCGACGACCGAGAAGGCCGCGGTCAGGACGACGTCGAGAACCGTCTCCTCCGGCGGCACGCGACGGGCCATCGCCGACGAGGCGAACCCGATCCGCGGACGCAGTTCGAACACGTCGGTTCGTCCGAGCCGCTCGCCGAGGATCGTCACCGCACCGGACGTGGGGTGCAGCAGGGTGTCGGCGAGCTGCAGGACGGTGGTCTTGCCGGCGCCGTTCGGTCCGAGGACGACCCAGCGTTCGTCGTCCGCTACCGTCCAGTCGAGGTGGGACACGATGTCCCGACCGTTGCGGCGGACGACGACATCGGAGAACTCCAGCACCTGCGGCATGCGGCTAGCCTAGCCGCGCGCGACCCCCGCCCCGGTGAGACGCGGCGGCTGGTGACGGCCGATCGAGCCCCATCCGCCCTCGGCGCGCGGAGCTCCGAGTGGCACCCGGCTACTTCCCCGCGACCTCCGCGTACAGCGCCGCGGTGGTCTCGGCGATCGCCGCCCAGCTGAAGTCGTCGATGGCCCGCTGACGACCCGCCTGCCCGTAAGCGCGGGCCGTGTCGGCATCCGTCACGACCTCGGTGAGCACGGAAGCAAGGTCGGCGACGAAGCGCTCGGGATCCACGGGCGTTCCCGTACCGTCCTGCACCTGCTCGATGGGCACGAGTCGGCCGGTGACGCCGTCGACGACGACCTCGGGGATGCCACCGGTCGCGGTCCCCACGACCGCCGCACCGCACGCCATGGCCTCGAGGTTCACGATGCCCAGCGGCTCGTACACCGACGGGCACACGAACGTGGTCGCAGAGGTCAGGATCGCGCACAGCTCGTCGCGCGGCAGCAACCGGTCGATCCAGACGACGCCGTCACGCGTCGCCTGCAGCCCGCGCACGAGCTCCTGCACCTCGGCCATGATCTGGGGGGTGTCGGGGGCACCCGCGCACAGGATCAGCTGCACGTCCTCCGGGAGGCGCTCGGCGGCGCGCAGCAGGTACGGCAGACCCTTCTGCCGCGTGATGCGCCCGACGAAGACGACCGAGGGACGCGACGGATCGATGCCGACCGACGCGAGGAAGTCGTCATCCGACACCGGATGCCACGACTCGGTGTCGATGCCGTTGTAGATGACGCGCACCTTGGCGGGATCCAGCGACGGGTAGCTGCGCAGGATGTCGTCGCGCATGCCCGAGCTCACCGCGACGACGGCGGCGGCGCCCTCGTAGGCGGTCTTCTCGATGTAGCTCGACACCGCGTACCCGCCGCCGAGCTGCTCGGCCTTCCAGGGCCGCAGCGGTTCGAGGCTGTGGGCGGTGACGACGTGCGGGATACCGTGGAGAAGGGATGCCAAGTGGCCGGCGAAGTTCGCGTACCAGGTGTGCGAGTGCACCACGTCGGCGCCCGCGACGTCGGAGACGATCTCGAGGTCGGTGCCGAGGGTCTGGATCGCGCCGTTCGCTGAGGCCAGCTCGGCCGGCACGCCGTAGGCGGTCGTGTCGGCTTCGTCGCGCGGAGCGCCGAAGGCGCGAACCTGCACCTCGGCGCCCTCGGAACGCAACGCCTTCACCAGTTCCGTGGCGTGGACCCCGGCTCCCCCGTAGATCTCCGGCGGGTACTCCTTGGTCACGATGTCGACGCGCATGAGACGAACCGTAGTACAGCGCGCGGCGCGCCGTACACGTGTACCTGCATCCCCCCGCGACCCCTAGTGTGGTGCCATGCCTGCAGCGCCGAAGGTCTTCGGAATCATCCTCGCCGGCGGCGAGGGAAAGCGACTCATGCCCCTCACGGCCGATCGCGCGAAACCCGCCGTCCCGTTCGGCGGCCAGTACCGCCTGATCGACTTCGCGATCTCGAACTTGATCAACTCGGGCCTCAGACAGCTGGTCGTGCTGACGCAGTACAAGTCGCACAGCCTCGATCGCCACATCTCGCAGACGTGGCGCATGTCGCCGATGCTGGGCGCCTACGTCGCGTCCGTGCCCGCGCAGCAGCGCCTCGGCAAGCGGTGGTTCTCCGGGTCGGCCGATGCGATCCTCCAGTCGATGAACCTCATCCGCGATGAGAAGCCCGACATCGTCGCCGTCATCGGTGCCGACCACGTCTACCGCATGGACTTCAATCAGATGCTCGATGCGCACATCGCCTCCGATGCGCGCGCCACCATCGCCGGCATACGCCAACCCATCGGACTCGCGAATCAGTTCGGCGTCATCGACACCGATCCGACCGACCCGACGAAGATCCGCGAGTTCCTCGAGAAGCCGCAGAACCCGACCGGGCTCGCCGACGCCCCCCACGAAGTGCTGGCCTCGATGGGCAACTACATCTTCGACGCCGACGCACTCGTCGAGGCCGTGACCCATGACGGCGAGCTGCCGACCTCGGCGCACGACATGGGCGGCGACATCGTGCCCTACTTCGTCAACCGCGGCGAGGCGGCCGTCTACGACTTCCAGCGCAACGACGTTCCGGGCTCCACGCCGCGTGACCGCTCGTACTGGCGCGACGTGGGCACGATCGAGTCGTTCTACGACGCCCACATGGATCTGATCTCCACCCTCCCGATCTTCAACCTGTACAACACGGACTGGCCGATCTACTCGCAGACGTTCAACGCCCCGCCGGCGAAGTTCGTGCGCGACTCGGTCGGCCGCATCGGCAACGCGATCGACTCGATCGTCTCGCTCGGTTCGGTTCTGTCGGGCACGCACCTCGAGCGCAGCGTCGTCGGACCGTGGGCCCTCGCCGGCGGTGGCTCGACGATCACCGACTCGGTGCTCTTCGACAGCGTGCAGGTCGGCGCGGGAGCGCGCATCCACCGTGCGATCCTCGACAAGAACGTCGTGCTCGAGCCCGGCGCGACCATCGGTGTCGACCGCGACCGCGACCTCGCCCGCGGCTTCACGGTCACCGAGACGGGCATCACCGTCGTCGGCAAGGACGTTCACGTCCACGCGTGAGCTGAGCCGGATCCCGGATGCCGAGGATTCCGCATGCCGAAGGGGCGGTGACCGCGATGGTCACCGCCCCTTCGGCATCCTGATCCGGTGGCGCTCAGGCACCCACACGCGGGAACGCATCACGGCTGCTCAAACACCCACACGCGCGAACGCGTCACGGCTGCTCAGGCACTCACGCGCGCAACGCCTCACGGCTGGTCAGACACCCACACGCGCGAACGCGTCACGGCTGATCACCGCCTTCGCGTCGCGCCGGTTCAGACACCCACGCGCGCGAACGCGTCGCGGCTGATGCCCTTCTCGAGCACGGCCTTCGACCACTCGCGGGCACTGTGCAGGCTGTGGTCGCGGTAGTTGCCGCAGCTGTACGCGTCGGTGCCGGGTACGTCGTCCCACTGCACGTCTTCGGCGATCGCGCGCAGCGAGTCGGAGATCGCGTCGACAAGGGATGCCACATCGGGCTCGCCCCACATGATCACGTGGAAGCCGGTGCGGCATCCGAACGGCGAGATGTCGATGAGTCCGTCGATGCGGTCGCGTACGAGGCTCGCGAGCAGGTGCTCGATGGTGTGCAGCCCCGCGGTGGGGATCTCGCCCTCGTTCGGCTGCACGAGACGCAGATCGAAGTTCGAGATGACGTCGCCGCGCGGTCCCGACTCGGAGCCGATCAGGCGCACGTACGGTGCCAGCACGGCGGTGTGATCCAGGGTGAAGCTCTCGACGTCAGCCATGGGGGGTCCCTTCTCGAAGGTCTGGGGTACCGGAAGAGCCTACGCGCGCCCGCCGACATCGACGTCGGTGTGCGACACGGAGCGACCCGGAAGTCACTGTGACACCGTCCGGGCCCGTCCGGCGTCCGGGCCCGTCGGCACGCTGCCCCTCGCGATCGGCGAGCAACTACGCGACCCGCTAGGGTCGAGCGCGTGCCTGCGCCCGCCCGCTTCCTCGTCGTGCTCGACGCCGACTCCACCCTGATCCGCAACGAGGTCATCGAACTCCTCGCCGACGAAGCCGGTCGCGGCGCCGAAGTCGCCGCTGCCACCGAAGCCGCCATGCGCGGAGAGGTCGACTTCGCCACCAGCCTGCGTTCCCGGGTGAAAGCGCTGACCGGCGTCTCCACCGACGCGTTCGCTCGCGCGATCGCCCGTATCGAGCCCACCCCGGGTGTGCGCGAGCTCATCACCGCGGTCCACGAGCGCGGCGGAGTCGTCGGCGTGGTCTCGGGCGGCTTCCACGAGGTACTCGACACCATCGCCCCCGACCTGGGCGTCGACGTCTGGCGTGCGAACCGCCTCGCGGCATCCGAGGGAGCGCTCACGGGCGAGGTCGACGGGGGGATCGTGGATGCCACGGCCAAGGCCGAGACGCTGCAGGCGTGGGCGGCCGAACACGGCGTTCCGCTCGCGCTGACATTCGCGATCGGCGACGGCGCGAACGACCTCGAGATGATGGCGGTCGCGGGCCTGGGGCTGGCCTTCAACGCGAAGCCCGCCGTGCGCGAGCGCGCCGATCTCGTGATCGACGCCGTCGACCTCGCCGAAGTCATCGCCCTGCTGCCTCGCTGACCCCATCGCGCGACGCCCGTCCCGAGACCTGCCCGCGCGAAAGACGTCCGCCGTCGCGATGTGCCGGAGCCCGCAGAGGCGCCCGCCACCCGCTCCCGCCGGTCCGTCGGCGGCCCCTCTTCCCGATGTCGGAACCCCGTCCTACGCTCCGAGCATGGACATCATCCTCGTACCCGGACTCTGGCTCACCGCGTCGTCGTGGGACGACATCGTCCCGGCGCTCGAGGCGGCAGGGCACAGACCGCACCCGTTGAGCATGCCGGGCCCCGCGGTCGGCGACCTGGTCATCGACGACTGGGTCGACGCCGTCGTCTCGGAGGTCGACCGTCTCGATCCGCCCGTCGTGCTCATCGGGCATTCCGGCGGGGGCAACGTCGTGTGGGGTGCCGCCGACCGGCGCCCCGAGCGCATCGCCCGCGTCATCCTGGTCGACACGATCGTGCCGCACCCCGGGGCCATGATCTCGGAGTTCCCCGTCGACGACGGCGTGGTGCACTTCCCGGGCTGGGACTTCTTCGATCACGACGACGTGGCCGACATCGACGACGAGACGCGTCGCCGCACCGCGGAACAGGTGGTCGACGTTCCCGGGCGGGTGCCGACCTCCCCGATCACCCTCGGTGACGACCGTCGATTCTCCGTGCCCGTCACGATCCTGTCCGGTCAGCTCGACGCCGAATCCCTGCCGCGCGTGCTCGCGGACTGGGGCGCCTATGCCGAAGAGCTCGGTCGCATCGACGACGTAGAGGTCGTGCACCTCGGTTCGGGCCACTGGCCGCAGTTCTCGCAACCTGCGGAGTTCGCGGAGAAGCTGGTGGCGGCGGTTCGGTGACACCTCCGTCGGCGCTGACCCGGTGCGCCCGTCCGCGAGATCTCGCGTCCGCGCGACGGTCCCGTGCCCTCAGGTCACGAGGCCTCGGTGCCGTGCGTCAGTGACCCATCCCGAGACCACCGTCGACGGGGATGACGGCGCCCGAAATGTACGCGGCATCGTCTCCGGCCAGCCACGTGACGACACCGGCGACCTCGTCGGGCGTGGCGAAACGTCCGGCAGGGATGCTCTTCTTGTACTCCGCCTGCGTTTCAGCGGGCAGTTCGGCGGTCATGTCGGTCTCGATGAACCCGGGCGCGACGACATTCGCGGTGATGCCGCGCCCGCCGAGCTCGCGGGTCAGCGAACGGGCGAAGCCGACGAGGGCGCTCTTGGAAGCGGCGTAGTTGATCTGCCCCGCCGACCCGTAGAGGCCGACGACGCTGGAAATGAGGATGACCCGACCCCAGCGCGCCTTCAGCATGCCCTTCGACGCCCGCTTCACCACGCGGAAAGCCCCGCCCAGGTTGGTGCTGACCACGCTGTCGAAGTCGTCTTCGCTCATGCGCAGCAGAAGGGTGTCTTTGGTCACCCCGGCGTTCGCGACGACCACGGCGATCGGACCCAGCTCAGTCTCGACCTGCGAGAAGGCGGCGTCCACAGCGGCCGCGTCGGTCACATCGGCACGGACGGTGAGCGTTCCCTCGGGGCCCTCACCCGACCGGGCGGTCACGGCGACCTTCCACCCCTCGGCGACGAAACGCTCGGCGATGGAACGACCGATGCCCCGGTTTCCTCCGGTGACGACGACGACGCGGTCCTGGGACATGGTGACACTCCTGTGCGTGCGGGGACGTAACCGGCCCAGCCTAGCGAGCGCCGCCCCGCGCCGACGGCGGCCCGCGGATGGCCGAGCAGGGCACGGGTTTGACACAGCCCGAGCGGCGCTGGAACGCTGGAACGCAGCACGACGAAAGGCGACCCGTGAGCGACGACCGCACCAACGACCCCTCCCCGTACGGGCACACACCCGAAGCGACCGGCACGGGGGCGACGGGTCCCGACGCAGCGTCTCGTCCGACGGGCGACGGCGTGCCCCCGGCACCTCCTTACGCCGCTCCCCCGGCACCGGGCAGCGGCACCCCCTCGGCGGGGTACGCCGCCCCGCCTGCCCCGGCTTACGGCGAGCCCGCCTACCCGGCACCCGCGTACGACCCGTCTGCTCCCGCCGCCGCCGCACCGGCCTACGGCCAGCAGGACTACGGCCAGCAGACCTACGGCCAGCAATCGTACGGCCAGCAGCCCTATGGCGCGCCCGCCTACGGCTACGGCACCGCCGCGCGCATCAACCCGCTGGCGATCGTCGCGCTCGTGTCGTCGCTCGTGGGTCTGTTCGCCATTCCGGTCATCGGGCAGATCGTCGGCATCATCACCGGCCACATCTCGCTGAAGCAGATCAAGACGACGGGCGAACGCGGACGCGGCATGGCCCTGTCGGGTGTGCTCATCGGCTACATCAGCCTCGGGCTCGGCATCCTCCTCATCATTCTGGCGGCCGTCATCATCGGCGTCACCGGGGGAAGCGACATGCGCTACGGCGCTTGAGCACCCCTTCGACCCTCTGCGGGTAGCGTCCATCGGGCGGCACCCCCAGCAGTGTCGGCGACGCTTGTCATGACGTCGAGACGACGCCCGCGAGAACGCGCCGCCCCCCTCGCCGACGGGCGTACCCTGAGACCACTGTGAAGACAAACCGCGCCCAGTCTGCGACGTCGCTCCCCAAGGCACCTCGGGAGAGCGCCGACGGTCGTTTCGCCAAGTACATGCTGATGATGGGCATCCGCATCGGGTGCTTCCTCGCAATGGCCCTCATCACGCCGTACGGCTGGTACACGTTCGTCTTCGCCGCGGGCGCGATCTTCCTGCCCTACGTGGCCGTGATCGTGGCGAACGTGGGCGAGGACGCCGCCGAAACGACGGCGATCAACCCGGAGCGTGCAATCGAGGCTCCGCGCCCGACGCCGACCGCCGCCGCCGTCGATCCCGACGCGCCGCTCGTCATCCGCATCGCCGAGACTCCGGGCATCAACCCCCCGCGCGACGACCGGTCGTGACCGACGCACCGAACGCGTCCCCCGAACAGACGGGCTCCCTCGGTCAGGCGGCGTCCGACCGACGGACCGCACTCCCCGAACAGACGGGTCCTGGCGGTCAGGCGGCGTTCGGCCAACCGACCGCACTCCCCGATCAGACGGGATCTGCTGGTGAGGCGGCGTCCGAACAACCGACCACACTCGCCGAAGCGGCGGCAGCCGTCGAGCGGACCGTGTGCTCGAGGGCCGGATGCCGTGACCTGGCCATCTGGGCCCTTCGCTGGCGCAACCCCCGCATCCACTCGGCCGACCGCCGCAAGACATGGGTCGCGTGCGACGAACACGTCGTGTACCTCCGGGAATTCCTGAGCGCGCGTGACTTCCCGGTCGAGGTCGCCGCCCTCGCGGCGCGACCCGAGTGAACGCTCGCGCGACAGTTCCTGAGCGCACGGGATTTTCCCGTCGAGGGGACCGTCGGCACGACCCGCGTGAGCACACGTGCAGGCCGAGCGACGTACCCTGGAAGCGTGGCGAGGGAGGATGACGTGAGCGATTCCGCAGCGCGTGTCGTCGGAGTCCGCACGTGAGCGCCCGCGAGACCCCCGCCGCCGCCCGGTGGGCGATGTACGTCGGCGTAGCGATCCTCTTCGCGATCGCGTGCGCGTTCTTGTCGAACTGGCAGTTCTCGCGCAACGCCGAGCGCACCGAGCAGCTGCAGCTCGTGGAGAACAACTACGACGCGACCCCCGTCGCTCTGGAGCAATTGCTCGCCCCCGGAGCCGAGCTGAACCCCGCAGACGAATGGCGCCCGGTGCGCCTCGAGGGCCGCTACCTCGCCGATGAGCAGCTCCTCGTGCGCAATCGCGCGCACGGCGGCTCCGCGGCCTACGAGCAGCTCGTGCCTTTCCGTCTCGACGACGGCCGCGTCGTCCTCGTCGACCGCGGATGGCTACCGCCGGGCAACAGCCAGTCGGCGCCCGATGAGATCCCCGTGCCGCCGGCGGGCGAGGTCACCCTTGAGGTGCGCCTGCGCCCCGGCGAGGCGGCCCCCACCTCGGGTCGATCGGCCGAGCCCGGCCAGGTGCCGACGATCAACCTCGGGTTGGTCGCCGAGCAGACGGGGCCGCTCGAACAGGGGGCCTACGGACTGTTGATGTCGGAGACCCCCGCCCCGGTGACGGCTCCGTTCACTATTGACCCGCCGAGCAACGATCCGGGCCCCTACCTCTCGTACGCGATCCAGTGGATCCTGTTCGCGGTGATGGGTTTCGCCTTCATCGGCTACGTCATCGTGAACGAGCGCAGGCTCCGTCGAGAAGACGCCGAAGACGACTCCGCCCCGGTCGCGGCGGTCGAGACCGTGCCGAAGGAAGCCCGCCGCGTCGACCCGGTCGCCCTGCACCGTTTGCGGAAGCGTCCGCGCGACCGCGACGCCGACGACGAAGACGCCCTGCTCGACGCCCGGTGATCTCACGGACGCCGGCTACCCGGCATCCATCCGCTCCGAACGCGTGCACGTCCGGGTGATGGGGCGAGGGCGCGGCGGCGGCGGTGATCAGATTCGGGAGAGCACACGAGCGTGACCAGGCCAGCGTCACCAGGCCAGCGTCACCAGGCCAGCGTCAGCCGAGCGTGATCAGGCGAGCGTGATCAGATCGGCGTAGTCGCGGCCCCAGATGTCCTCGACGCCGTCGGGGAGGATCAGCACGCGCTCGGGGTTCAGCGCCTCGACGGCACCCTCGTCGTGCGAGACGAGCACGACGGCGCCCTCGTAGTGCGCGAGCGCGCCGAGGATCTCCTCGCGCGAGGCGGGGTCGAGGTTGTTCGTCGGCTCATCGAGCAGCAGCATGTTCGCCGACGACACCACCAGCGTCGCGAGCGATAGGCGCGTCTTCTCGCCACCCGAGAGGACCCCTGCGGGCTTGAGCACGTCGTCGCCGACGAACAGGAACGATCCGAGTACCTTGCGGGCCTCGGTCGCGGTGATGTGGGGCGCGGCCGACATCATGTTGTCGAGCACGGACCGCGAGACGTCGAGGTTCTCGTGCTCCTGCGCGTAGTAGCCGATCTTCAGGCCGTGACCGGGCTCGAGCTGGCCGGTGTCGGGCTGGTCGACACCCGCGAGGATGCGCAGCAGCGTCGTCTTTCCGGCGCCGTTGAGACCCAGGATGACGACGCGCGAGCCGCGGTCGATCGCGAGGTCGACGTCGGTGAAGATCTCCAGCGATCCGTACGACTTCGACAGCCCCGACGCCATGAGCGGCGTCTTGCCGCAGGGCGCGGGCTTGGGGAAGCGGAGCTTCGCGACCCGCTCGTCCTGACGCACCTCGTCGAGGCCAGAGAGCATCTTCTCGGCGCGCGCGACCATCTGATGGGCGGCGGCGGCCTTCGACGCCTTCGCGCCGAAGCGCGCGGCCTGCAACTGCAGCGCCGTGGCCTTCTTCTCGACGTTGACGCGCTCCTTCTTGCGGCGTTCTTCGTCGGCCACCCGCTGGCGCAGGTAGTTCTTCCAGTTCATGTTGTAGATGTCGATGACCTGGCGGTTGGCATCCAGATAGAAGACGCGGTTCACCGTCTCGCCGACGAGTTCGACATCGTGCGAGATGACGATGAGACCGCCCTTGTAGCCCTTGAGGAACTCGCGCAGCCACACGACGCTGTCGGCGTCGAGGTGGTTGGTCGGCTCGTCGAGGATCATCGTGCGGGCGTCCGAGAAGAGGATGCGCGCGAGCTCGATGCGACGACGCTGCCCACCCGACAGGGTCTTTAGCTGCTGATCGAGAATGCGGTCGGGAAGCGAGAGGTTGTGGGCGATGGATGCCGCCTCGGCCTCGGCCGCGTACCCGCCCGCCGCTTCGAATCGCTCGGTGAGGTTGGCGTACTTCTTCATCGCCTTCGCCGCGACCGCGGCGTCGTCGTCGGCCATGGCCAGCGACGCCTCGTGCATGCCGAGCGCGAGCGAACCGAGGCCGCGGGCGTCGAGGATGCGCGTACGCGCGAGCATCTCGGGGTCACCCGAACGCGGGTCCTGAGGCAGATAGCCGAGCTCTCCCGAGCGGTCGACGCCGCCGTTCGAGGGCAGGAGATCGCCCGCGAGCACCTTGGTCAGCGTCGTCTTGCCGGCGCCGTTGCGCCCGACGAGACCGATCTTGTCGCCGTCGGAGACGCGGAACGCCACATCGGACATGAGCACGCGGGCACCCACGCGGATCTCGAGGTCATGTACGGCGAGCACGGCGAACGTCCGTTCTTCGGGGTTTGGGGAGCGGCCAGACGATGGCCAGCCACCCAGTATAAGTCGCCTTCCCGAACGTCCCCCGACAGGGTTCTCACCGAGGGACCGCGTACCCCGGATGCCGCGTGCTCGTGCGCATCACCGAGCCCCTCGTCGGATAGCTCGGCGTCGAACCGTTCGACCCCCGTCTGGGCATCCGGGTTTGCGTTCTCACCCGATTGCTGACCTAAGCTAAGCCTGTCCTTACTTAGATCACAGGAGGCTCTCTGTGTCCCGATTCCGCGCTCTGGCGGCCCTCGCCGTCGGTTCCGCCCTCGTCCTCACCGGCTGCGCCGGTACGTCCGCGTCCCCCGAAGGAGAGGCGGCGCAGGGGTCCGACGGCGTGTTCCCCGTCACGGTCGACAGCGCCCTCGGCCAGGCCGTGATCGAGAAGAAGCCCGAGCGCGTCGCCACTGTCGCCTGGTCCAACCAGGAGGTCCCCCTCGCACTCGGCATCGTGCCCGTAGGAATGGCGAAGGCCACCTGGGGCGACGACGACGGCGATGGCATCCTCCCCTGGGTCGAAGACAAGCTGACCGAGCTCGGCGGCGAGACCCCCGTGCTCTTCGACGAGACCGACGGCATCGACTTCGAGGCCGTGGCCGACACGCAGCCCGACGTCATCCTCGCCGCATACTCGGGTCTGACGCAGGAGGACTACGACACCCTGTCGAAGATCGCGCCCGTCGTCGCCTACCCCGACGCCGCCTGGGGCACCACGCTCGACCAGATGATCCAGCTCAACTCCCAGGCATTGGGCCTGAAGAGCGAGGGCGACGCCCTCATCGAACAGATCAAGACCGAGTCGCAGGAGGCCTTCGCCGCGCACCCGGAGCTCGCCGACGTCGCGCCGCTGTTCGCCTTCACCGACCCCACCGATCTCAGCAAGATCACGTACTACACCTCGCACGACCCGCGCGCCGGCTACCTGCACGAGCTCGGCATGCCCGAGCCCGAGCAGGTGACGAAGACCTCCGCCGAGATCGACGCGTTCTACAGCGACATCAGCTCCGAGAACGCCGATGTCTTCGGCGACGTGGGCCTGTGGATCACCTACGGCAACACCGACGGCTCCACCGTCGCCCAGCTGCAGGCCGACCCGCTGCTGTCGCAGATCCCCGCCATCGCGGCCGGCCACATCGCCGTCCTCGAAGACGGAACTCCCCTCGCCGCCTCGGCCAACCCCTCGCCGCTGTCGATCAGCTGGGGCTTCGACAAATACCTCGACCTGCTGACCACCGCCGTCGGCTGATCCCCCACCTCACCGGACCGCGCCCCTCGTGACCACTCGCTCCCCCGTCGTCGACGCACTCCCGGATGCCGCCTCCCTACGGCGTCCGGCGAGTCGCCGCCTTCTGTGGGTGCTGGTGCTCACGGGGGGCCTGGTCGTGGTGTCGGCGGCATCCGTCGCCTTCGGCACCCGCGATGTCTCCCTCGCCGAGATCGCCTCTGCGTTCACCGGCGGGGGCGGCGTCGGGGAAGCCGCGGTGATCGCCCGTGTGCCCCGCACCGTGCTCGGCTTGCTCGTCGGCGCCGCCCTCGCCATGGCGGGGCTGACGATGCAGGCCGTCACCCGCAATCCGCTCGCCGACCCCGGCATCCTCGGCGTCTCCGCCGGGGCGGCGCTCGCCGTCGTCACCGGCATCGCCTTCTTCGGGCTCTCCAGCTCGACCGGGTACATGGGTTTCGCGATCGTGGGGGCGGCGGTCGCCGCGGTCTTCGTCTACACCGTGGGCTCACTCGGTCGCGGCGGCGCGACCCCCCTCAAGCTCGCCCTCGCGGGAGCTGCGACCACGGCCGCATTCGGCTCGCTGTCGAGCGCGATTCTGCTCCCCCGCGTCGACCTGCTCGAGGTCTTCCGGTTCTGGCAGATCGGCGGCATCGGCGGTGCGACCTGGGAGCGCGTGCAGGTCGTCCTGCCGGTCCTGCTGATCGGCGGCCTCGTCTGCGTCCTGTGCTCCCGCGGTATGAACTCCCTCGCGCTCGGTGACGACGTCGCCACGGGGCTCGGCGAGCACGTGGGGCGCACGCGCCTGATCGCCTCCGCCGGCGCGGTCGTGCTCGTGGGCGCCGCCACCGCTGTCGCGGGCCCCATCGCCTTCGTCGGCCTCGTGGTGCCCCACGTCTGCCGCATGCTCATCGGCACCGACCACCGCTGGCTCGTGCCCTTCTCCGCTCTGGGCGGGGCGATCCTTCTCGTCGGCGCCGACGTCGTGGGCCGCCTCGTCGCGCGCCCCACCGAGGTCGAGGTCGGCATCCTCACCGCCCTGATCGGTGCCCCCTTCTTCATCTGGATCGTCCGCCGGCAGAAGGTGCGCGAACTGTGAGCACGCAGACCCTCTCGCCCCGGGGCGATGCCGCGACGGCATCCGTGCCCGATGTCGCAGCGCTCGTCCGCGGCCGGCGCGGCCGCGCGCGTCGACGGGTCCTCGTGGCCGCGATCCTGTTCAGCGCGGTCGTCATCGTCTACGTCGTGACGCTGATGGTCGGCAACACTTTCTATACCCCCGATCAGGTCATCCGCGTGATCCTCGGTCAGACGGTGCCGGGCGCCTCCTTCACCATCGGCGAACTCCGCCTCCCGCGCGCCAGTCTCGGACTGCTCTCGGGCCTCGCGTTCGGCATGGCCGGCGTGACGTTCCAGACCATGCTGCGAAACCCCCTCGCCTCCCCCGACATCATCGGTATCTCCTCGGGTGCCAGCGCCTTCGCCGTCGTCGCGATCATCGGTTTCTCCCTCTCGGATGCGGCCGTCTCGGCGTTCGCCCTGGTCGGCGCCCTGGCCACGGCCGGAGCCATCTATCTGCTGTCTCGTCGCGGGGCCTTCACCGGCACGCGACTCGTGCTCATCGGCATCGGCGTCGCCGCCATGCTCGACAGCGTCACGACATGGATGCTCACCCGCGCGGCCAACTGGGATCTGCAGACGGCGATGCAGTGGCTCACCGGCAGCCTCAACAACGCCTCGTGGGAGCGCCTGCTGCCCCTGGCTGCCACCGTCGTGGTCGTTCTGCCGCTCATGGTCGCCAACACCCGCGGGCTCGCTGTCCTGCGCCTGGGTGACGACTCCGCCGCCGGTCTCGGCGTTCGAGTCGAGCGCACGCGTGTGCTGCTCATCGTCGGCGCCGTCGTGATGCTGGCCGTCGCCACCGCGGCGAGCGGCCCCATCGCTTTCGTGGCGTTCATGGCCGGCCCCATCGCCGCCCGTCTCATCGGGCCGGGCGGCTCGCTCCTGGTGCCCGCCGGTCTCGTCGGCGCCCTGCTCGTCATGCTCAGCGACCTGCTCGGACAGTTCGCCTTCGACAACCGCTATCCCGTCGGCGTCATCACGGGCGTGCTTGGCGCGCCTTACCTCATCTACCTCCTCATCAGGACCAACCGTTCCGGAGGCTCACTGTGACCACCCCCGCGCGCTCCCAGCCAGAGGGAGCCCTCTCGTGACCGCGAACCGAACGCTCACGGCTGAGGGGCTCACTCTCGCGTACGGCGACCGCACGATCGTCGACGACCTCGACATCACCTTCCCCGCCGGTCGCATCACCGCGATCGTCGGCGCCAACGGCTGCGGCAAGTCGACCCTCCTCCGCGCGCTCGCGCGTCTGCTTCCGCCCAAGGCCGGGCGCGTCGTGCTCGACGGCAAGGCGCTGCACGAACGCCCCTCCAAGGAGGTCGCGCGCATCCTCGGCCTGCTCCCGCAGAGCCCGATCGCTCCCGAGGGCATCGCCGTGGCCGACCTGGTCGGCCGCGGACGCCACCCCCACCAGCGCGCGCTCGCCCGGTGGAGCGCTCGCGACTACGAGGTCGTGGCCGAGGCCCTCGCCGCGACCGGCATCAGCGACCTCGCCGACCGTTCGATCGACGAGCTGTCCGGCGGGCAGCGTCAGCGCGTGTGGATCGCCATGGCGCTCGCCCAAGAGACCGACATCCTGCTGCTCGACGAGCCGACGACCTTCCTCGACGTCGCGCACCAGGTCGAGGTCCTCGACCTGCTCACCGACCTCAACCGCGACCGCGGCACGACGACGGTGATGGTCCTGCACGACATGAACATGGCCGCCCGTTACGCCGATCACCTCATCGCGCTCCGCGAGGGGCACGTGGTCGCCGCCGGAGACCCCACCACCGTCATGACCTCCGAGCTCATCCGCGAGGTCTTCGGACTCGACGCCCTCGTCGTCCCCGACCCCGTCTCCGGCACCCCGCTCGTCCTCCCCCGCGGCCGCCACCACGTCAGTCCGCGCGTGCCCGCCGCCGACACCGTTCAGGAGCCCCTCGATGTCTTCCCCTCGTGAGACCTCCCGCTTCTTCCGCGTCCGCGTCGCACGCATCACCGACCTCACGCCGAGCTTCCGGCGTTTCACGTTCACGGGCGACGACCTCAATGAGTACGGCGACCCCGGCTTCGATCAGCGCATCAAGGTCGTCTTCCCCACCGAGACTCTGGGGTTGGATGCCATGCCCACGGGCTCGGACTGGTGGACCGACTGGCGCGCCCTTCCTGACGAAGGCCGCCTGCCCTTCCGCACTTACACGACGCGGGCGGTGCGGCGCGGCGATCGCGAGGTCGACATCGACATGGTCGCTCACGAGGTGATCGGACCGGCGTCGGCCTGGATCGAAAGCGCGCGCCCCGGCGACGAGGTGCTCATCTTCGCCCCCACCATCGCCCTCACCGACGTGAGCTTCGGCGTCGACTTCGTCCCGCCTGCCCAGACCGGCGAATACCTTCTCGCCGGCGATGAGACCGCCGCCCCCGCCATCGCGGTCATCCTCGAACAACTCCCGGCCGATGCCACGGGCACCGTCGTGCTCGAAGTGCCCACGCCCGAAGACTGCGCCTACCTGCCGCGGCATCCGGGATTCTCATTCCGCGTCGCGGCCCGAGCGGACGGCGACCGTCACGCGCACCTGGTCACCGCCACGCGCGACGCGGCCTTCGCTCTCACCCCCGAGGGCCACGGCGACGAGGTCGAAGAGATCGACATCGACGAGGGCATGCTCTGGGAGGTCCCGCGCACGGCCAAAGGCGGCGCGGCGCTGAAGAAGGCGCCGCTGTACGCCTGGCTCGCGGGCGAGGCGTCGGCGATCAAGGCGCTCCGCCGTCACCTCGTGACCGAGCGCGGCGTCGACCGGCGCGCCGTGGCCTTCATGGGGTACTGGCGAACGGGCCGCGCCGAGTTCTGACAGGACTCGGGATGCCGCGCTCCCTCGCCCAGGCGGCCGTTAGGGTGGGCGACGAGTCGGACAGCCCAGCGTGGGCGACGTGGCCACAGAGGGGAGCACTCATGCGTATCAGCGCACGCAATCGGTTGAAGGGCACCATCGTCGAGGTCACGAAGGGGGCGACGACCGCTCACGTTCGTATCGATGTGGGCGGCTCGATCGTGACCGCGTCGATCACCAACGACGCTGTCGACGAGCTGGGGCTCGCCGTCGGCGTCGAGGCGTACGCCGTGGTGAAGGCATCCGACGTCATGGTCGCCGTCGAGGACTGACCGACTCCCCGCATCACGTCGTCTTCGACCGCCGAGCCTCCGAGACGCTCGGGACGCCGGCGGTCGGCGTCGTGCTCAGCCTCGCGGTACCAGTTGTCCGATGCGCTCGATCGCCTCGCGCAGCACCTCGGGCGCGCATCCCACGTTGATCCGCACGTGCCCGACGCCCTCCTCGCCGAACAGCGGGCCGTGGTGGAGCGCGACCTTCGCCTCGCGGCGGATGAACGGCGCGGGGTTCTCCCCCCACCCGTAGGCCGAGACGTCGACCCAGGCGAGGAACCCGGCGTCGGGGATACGGTACCGCGCGAGCGGGAGGTGCTCGGCGAGCAGGTCCGCCAGCAGGCGGCGGTTGTGATCGAGGGCGGCCAACAGCCCTTCCAGCCACTCATCGCTGTCGGCCGAGAACGCGGCACGGTTGGCGATGACGCCGAACAGCCCCGCACGCCACTCCACCTCCCAGGGCAACGCGCGCACGACCGCGGCGGTCTCTTCGGCACCGGTCACGATGACCGCGCACTTCAGCCCTGCGAGGTTGTAGGTCTTGCTGGCACTCGTCACGGTGTACCCGACCGCGGCCGCCTCGGGCGCTGCATCCAGGAACGGGGTGAACACCGCGGGGGCGTGCGTGAGAGGAGCATGGATCTCGTCGCTGACGACCGTCGCCCCGTAGCGATGCGCCAGTCGCGCAAGGGCGGCGAGCGAGGCGCGCGTGTGCACCGTGCCGGTGGGGTTGTGCGGATTGCACAACAGCACCGACCGCGCGCCGGCGGCGAAGGCCCGTTCGATTCCCTCGAGATCGAGTCGCCAGCCCTCGCCGTCGTCGGTCAGGGGAACCCGCTCCACGATCGCGCCCGCCTCTTCGACCGTGTCGTAGAAGGGCGGGTACACCGGCGTGGTGACGATCACGCGGTCGCCGGGCGAGGTGACGGCACGCAGCACCTCGACGACCCCCATCATCACGTCGCCCGTCCAGCGGATGCGCGACGGGTCGGGACGCCAACCCCAGTGACGCTCGGCGAAGTCCGCGAAGTCGAGGTCGATCCCCGGTCGCGGCGGGGTGTACCCGGTGTCGCCGATCTCCACCGCGCGGTGAAGGGCGGCCGTGATGCCGGGAGCCAATGCGAAGTCGGTCTCGGCGACGAACATGGGGATCACGTCGTCACCGTACGAGCGCCACTTCGTGCTCGTTCGCTGACGGAGGAGGGCGAGCGGCAGGGCCTGGAGGGGAGGAACGCTCATGTCGCGAGCCTAATAAGCGCCCCGGATGCCGAGGAATCGGCGCGTCAGACGGCGAAACACGAGCACGGTGCCCCCGTCCCGGAGACACATGAACGCCCGCCCCCGAAGGGACGGGCGTTCATTGGGCAGGGTCAGATCGCGAAACCGAGGGCCCGCATCATGTCGCGGCCGTCGTCGGTGATCCGTTCGGGGCCCCACGGCGGCATCCACACCCAATTGATGCGGAAACGGTCCACCACGTTGTCGAGGGACTGGGCGGTCTGTTCTTCGAGCACGTCGGTCAGCGGGCAGCCGGCCGAGGTGAGGGTCATGTGGATGACGAGGGCGTCGTTCTCGTCATCCCATGCGAGGTCGTAGATGAGCCCCAGGTCGACGACGTTGATCCCCAGTTCGGGGTCCATGACGTCTTTCAGGGCCTCGGTGACCTCGTCGTACTTCTCGGGCGCGAGCGTTGCGGTCATGTAACGATCTTACGCGTCGACCGGCGTACCGGCCTCGAGGAAACGGTCGTAACCCTCTTCTTCGAGACGGTCGGCGAGTTCAGGGCCGCCCTCTTCGACGATCCGGCCCTTGACGACCACGTGCACGAAGTCCGGACGGATGTAACGGAGGATGCGCGTGTAGTGCGTGATGAGCAGCACGCCGAGGTCGGTCTGCTCCTTGGCGCGGTTGACACCCTCCGAGACGATCTTGAGCGCGTCGACATCGAGGCCGGAGTCGGTCTCGTCGAGCACGGCGATCTTGGGCTTCAGCAGCTCGAGCTGGAGGATCTCGTGACGCTTCTTCTCACCACCGGAGAACCCCTCGTTGACGTTGCGCGCAGCGAAAGTCGGGTCCATGCGCAGGTTCGACATGGCTCCCTTGACGTCCTTGGTCCAGCCGCGGATGGCCGGAGCCTCGCCGTCGATGGCCGTCTTGGCGGTGCGGAGGAAGTTCGTGACCGTGACACCCGGGATCTCGACCGGGTACTGCATGGCGAGGAAGAGACCGGCGCGGGCGCGCTCGTCGACGGTCATCTCGAGCACGTCTTCACCGTCGAGCGTGATGGAGCCGCTCGTGACGGTGTACTTGGGGTGACCGGCGATCGTGTACGCCAGAGTCGACTTGCCGGAGCCGTTGGGGCCCATGATGGCGTGGGTCTCACCGGTGCGGAGCGTCAGCGTCACACCGTTGAGGATCGGGGTCGTACCGTTCTCCGTCTCGACCGTCACGTGGAGGTCGCGGATCTCGAGGACAGGCATGGGGTTCCTTACGTAAGTCTGTGGTCGTGGGCGCGGCTCAGGCCGTCGCCTTGGTGACGGAAGGATCGATGAGCACGTCGTCTCCGTCGATCACGACCTCGTACACGGGCACCGGCTCGAAGGCCGGAAGGTTCAGGGGGCGACCGGTCTTCAGCGAGAAGGCCGAGCCGTGCGCCCAGCACTCCAGCGTCTCGCCCTCGACGAAGCCGTCCGACAGCGAGATGTCGCCGTGGGTGCAGACGTCTCCGATCGCGTGCACCTCGCCGTTGCCGTCGAGGACGACGGCGATCGCGGTGCCGTCGATCTCGACACGGTGCGCTTCGTCTTGCACGAGGTCGCTCAGCGCGCAGGCGCGCGAGGCGCTCACGCGGCGGCCCCCTCGGCCAGCTCGCGCTCGATCGCCTCCGTCAGCTCGGTCTCGAGCTCGGGGATGCCGATGCGCTGCACGATCTCGCTGAGGAAGCCGAGCACGACCAGTCGTCGCGCCTCGTCTTCGGCGATGCCGCGAGCCTGCAGGTAGAACAGCTGCTCGTCGTCGAAACGACCCGTGGCGCTGGCGTGGCCCGCTCCCTGGATGTCGCCGGTCTCGATCTCGAGGTTGGGGATCGAGTCGGCGCGCGCGCCATCGGTGAGCACGAGGTTGCGGTTGGCCTCATACGAGTCGGTGCCGGTGGCATCCGGTCCGATGAGCACGTCGCCGATCCACACGCTCCGGGCGCTCCTGCCCTGCAACGCGCCCTTGTAGAGCACGTCGCCGACCGTGTGCGGTCCCTTGTGGTGCAGGTAGACCTGCGACTCGAGGTGCTGGCCGGCGTCGGCGAACGACAGACCGTACAGGCGCCCCTCGGACCCCGCGCCCGAGAGCTCGACCGAGGGGTTCACGCGCACGACCCCGCCGCCGAAGCTCACCACGACGTGCGTGAGCTTGGCGTCGCGGTCGACACGGGCCTGGTGGGCCGAGGCGTGGATCGCGTCGTCGTCCCACTTCTGCACCGACACGACCGTGAGGTCGGCGCCGTCGCGCACGAGGATCTCGACGTTCTGCGCGTGCTGGGCGGTGCCCTCGTGCCGCAGGACGACGGTGCCGCGTGAGTTCGGCTGCGCCTCGATCACGACGTGGGCGTGCGCCAGACCACCGGTGCCGGTCAGCCGCACCACGACGGGCTCGTCGAGCTCGACGTTCGCGGGGATCCGCAGCAGCGGCGCCTCGGATTCATGCGTCCAGGCGAGGGCGGCGATCAGATCTTCTGGACGGAAGTGCTCGCCGCGCGGCGCGTCGCCGGCCGCGAGACGAAGCTGCTCGACCTCGGCCGGAGCGTCGACCTCGACGTGCATGACGCCCGTCGGGCCGGCCTCGTCGACGAAGAGCGGCGCGAGCCGGTCGACGGGGCTGAGCTTCCAGTTGACCTCGCGGCCCGTCGGCGTGCCGAAGTCGGCCGGATCGAACGAGGTCGCCCGCTCCGAGCGCGTCTGCACCGGAACGATGGATGCCACGAGGGCGGCCGGGTCGATGTGACCCGCCACGGAATCCGCGGGGGTCGTGGTCGCTGTCGTCATTTAACCGACACTGCCTTCCATGCCCATCTCGATGAGCTTGTTCAGTTCGAGGGCGTACTCCATCGGCAGTTCACGCGCGATGGGCTCGATGAACCCGCGCACGATCATGGCCATGGCTTCGTCTTCGGGGAGGCCGCGCGACTGCAGGTAGAAGAGCTGCTCTTCGCTGACCTTCGAGACGGTCGCCTCGTGGCCGAGTTGCACGTCGTCGACGCGGATGTCGATCGAGGGGTACGTGTCGCTCCGCGAGATGGTGTCGACCAGCAGCGCGTCGCAGCGCACCGTGTTGGCGGAGTGGTGCGCGTTGGCATCCACCCGCACCTCGCCCCGGTACCCGGCACGACCGCCACCACGGGCGATCGACTTCGACACGATGGACGACTGCGTGTACGGCGCCATGTGAATCATCTTCGCGCCGGCGTCCTGGTGCTGACCGGGACCCGCGAAGGCCACCGAGAGGGTCTCGCCCTTGGCGTGCTCGCCCATCAGGTAGATGGAGGGGTACTTCATCGTCACCTTGGAGCCGATGTTGCCGTCGACCCACTCCATGGTCGCGCCCTCGTGGGCGACGGCCCGCTTGGTGACGAGGTTGTAGACGTTGTTCGACCAGTTCTGGATCGTCGTGTAGCGAACGCGGGCGTTCTTCTTCACGATGATCTCGACGACGGCCGAGTGCAGCGAGTCGCTCTTGTAGATCGGCGCCGTGCAGCCCTCGATGTAGTGCACGTAGCTGTCTTCGTCGGCGATGATCAGCGTCCGCTCGAACTGACCCATGTTCTCGGTGTTGATGCGGAAGTACGCCTGCAGCGGGATCTCGACGCGCACGCCCTTGGGGACGTAGACGAAGGAGCCACCCGACCAGACGGCGGTGTTGAGGGCGGCGAACTTGTTGTCGCCCGCGGGGATGACCGTGCCGAAGTACTCCTCGAAGAACTCCGGGTGCTCGCGCAGGGCGGTGTCGGTGTCCATGAAGATGACACCCTGCTGCTCGAGGTCCTCGCGGATCTGGTGGTAGACCACCTCGGACTCGTACTGCGCGGCGACGCCGGCGACGAGGCGCTGACGCTCGGCCTCGGGGATGCCGAGCTTCTCGTAGGTGTTGCGGATCTCTTCCGGAAGGTCTTCCCAGGACTGGGCCTGCTTCTCGGTCGAGCGCACGAAGTACTTGATGTTGTCGAAGTCGATCTCGCTGAGATCGGCACCCCAGGTGGGCATCGGCTTGCGGCCGAAGAGCTGGTAGCCCTTGAGGCGCGTCTTCAGCATCCACTCCGGCTCGGACTTCAGGGAGGAGATGCCGCGAACGACGTCCTCGTTGATCCCCCGCTGCGCGAGCGCACCGGCGGCATCGGTGTCGTGCCAGCCGAACTCGTATTGCCCCAGGCTTTCGAGCTCGGGTCGGTCGATGAGTACATCGGACATGGTGATCACTCTCCTTCTCGGGCCTCAACGGTGTCATCCGCCCCGGCATTCCGGACTCCGGTCGAAGTCCCAGGAATGTCGCTGGTGGGCCCGTTCGAAGGCGCTGGCGGCGCGCCTAGACTGTCTCTGGTGCGGATCGCGCGAGCGACGCACCCGGACCCTTCGATTCTACAGGCACCCGCTCCCGGAACGGCAGCACCGCTCCCCCGCACACCGGGACCGCCGGGGCCACCTCGACGCCAGGAAGCCGCACGCATGCCCTCCGCTTCGTCCCCCACGTCACCGACCCGCGCTCCCGAGCCCCTGCGACGCTTCGTCGCGTGGTTGCCCGTCGACGTCGACCGGCGGGTGCGGGTGTTCGCGTGGCTGTCGTTCATCGCGGAGGTGCTGATCATCGGCACCGGCGGCGCCGTCCGGCTCACCGGGTCGGGACTCGGCTGCCCGACGTGGCCGCGGTGCACACCCGACTCCCTGATCAACACGCCCGAGATGGGCATCCACGGCGTCATCGAGTTCGGCAACCGCACGCTGACCGGGCTCGTCGGCATTCTGGCGATCGCCGTCGTCGTGCTCGTGTGGCGCATGCGTCACGAGCGCCGGGTGCTCTTCGTCCTCTCGCTCATCGTGCTGGTGGGCATCGTCGCGCAGGCGATCGTGGGCGGCATCACGGTGCTGACGGGCCTGAACCCCTTCATCGTCGGCTTCCACTACGTCGCGTCGGTCTCGCTCGTCGCCGTGTGCGCGGCCTTCCTGGTGCGGATGTACCAGCCGGCCGGCGCCCGCACACTCGCCGCCCCGCGCTGGTTCGCAGGACTCGTGCACGCCACCACAGCGATCCTCGCGCTGACCATCGTCTTCGGCGTGCTCACCACGGGTGCGGGTCCCCACTCGGGTGACGAGGCCTCCATTCGCAACGGGTTTGACGCCGAAGTGCTCGAGCACGTGCACGCGTGGCCCGGGTACGCACTGTTCGCCCTCACCCTCGTGGTCGTCGTGATCGCGTGGCGGCTCCGCCTGCCGGTACGTCGTTGGGCGACCGCCTTGCTGGCCGTCGAACTCGTGCAGATCGCCGTCGGCCTCTACCAGGCGCGCAACGGCCTGCCCGAGCTCGCCGTCGGCACCCATATGGTGCTCGCCGCTCTGGCCGCGGCGACCATGACCGTCGTCGTTCTTCGCCTGAAGCAGCCGGCCATCGCCGACGAGCCGATCATGCGTCGCGAGACGGCGTCCGCGCGCCGCTGAGCACCCGCCGGCCGGTGCCGTCGGGGCGAGACGGCGCTCTTATACGCTCATAGGGCATTCATCGGCGACCCCTAACGCCGACACCGCCGGGTGAGACAGTGTTGTTCCCCGGGTGCCCCGCGCCCGTGATCCATCCGATGCCACCGCGTCGGATGACGCTTTCCGACTCCCCCGGGTCGGAACGACAAGGAGTTCATCCCATGCACACTCGTCCCCGTCTGCTGACCAGCATCCCCTTCTGGGTGCTCGTCGCCGGATCCCTGGCCGCCATCATCGGCGGACTCGCGATCGTCCTGAACGGGATCACCGCGATGGAGGAGGTCCTCAACGACCCCAACGCCACCGTCGTGCAGGTCTACGTCGGTCAGTCGTGGGTCGTCGTCGGCGCCGCGGTGCTCGGTGCCGGTGCCGTGGGCATCGTGGCCGTTCTCGCGCTGGGCGCAGCCGCCGCCCTGACCCGCCGCCCGGACGTGGCGGTCGAGAGCATCGACTGGTCCAGCGACGACGAGACGGTCGCCGAGCCCGCCGTCGCGGCGTACACCCCCGCCACGACCGCCGCCCCCATCTCGGTGGAGGACGCCGACGTCGAGACGCCGTCGACGGCTCCCGCTCCGGCCCGCGCCGCGGCCGAGGCCGGTCACGACGCCCCCAAGCTCGATGCCGGAGACGACGCCACGCGTCGCTGATCCCGCTCGGACGAACGCGCCCGCTCCCTTCCGGGGGTGGGCGCGTTCGCGTCCCTCGACCTCGCGCCTCCGTCCCACCCGATCACCGGAGGAGAATGCTCGAGCGGAGGACGGATGCCGCGACGGCGGTCCTCCCCCGGCGGAACCTCCTCCGCTCCGGCGGCCTCCCCGCGGCATCCACGCCCCCTGACCGAACATCTCAGCGTTCGCGCCACCCGCCCACCGGAGGAGAATCCTCGAACGGAGGACGGATGCCGCGACGACGGTCCTCCCCCGGCGGAAACTCCTCCGCTCCGGCGGCCTCTCGCCGCACCCCCCGACGCCCACACCCATCCGTGTCGCCGTCGAGAGGCATCCGGGGTCGCGACGGCATCCCACGCGCCACTGCTCAAAACGCCGAAGCGCCCGCCCCGATGGGGGGACGGGCGCTTCGCGAATCAGATCAGAAGGGCAGCAGCGGGTCGACAGCGATCGCGACGAACAGCAGCGTGAGGTACGTGATCGACGCGTGGAACACGCGCATGGGACGAGGCTCGCCGCCGCGCACGGCGCGGGAGTAGAGGCGGTGCGATTCGTAGATGAACCAGCCGCCGAACACCAGCGACGACACGGTGTACACCAGACCCATGGATGCCACGGGGATCAGCAGCAGCGAACAAGCGACGGTGGCCCACGCGTAGAGGATGACCTGCAGACCCACCTGGGATCCGCTCCGGGTGGCGCCGAGCATCGGGACGTCGACTTCTTCGTACTGCGCGGCGTACTTCATCGACAGCGGCCAGTAGTGCGGCGGCGTCCACAGGAACACGAGCGCGAAGAGGATGAGCGCCGCCCACGAGAGCGATCCCGTGACGGCCGACCAGCCGATGAGAACCGGGAAGCAGCCCGCGATGCCGCCCCACACGATGTTCTGCTCGGTGCGGCGCTTGAGGATCATCGTGTAGATCACGACGTAGAAGAAGATGGCCGCGGCCGAAAGACCCGCGGCCAACGGGTTGGTGAACGCCCACAGCCAGACGGTCGAGACGGCGGCGAGCGTCCACGCGAACACGAGTGCACCGCGCGGCGAGACCTCGCCGGTCACGAGGGGACGGTTCTCGGTGCGCTGCATGTGGGCGTCGATGTCGCGATCGAGGTACATGTTGAACGCGGCCGCCGAGCCGGCGCTGAGCGAGCCACCGATGACCGTGGCGAAGATCAGCCAGAGGTCGGGTAGGCCGCCCTGGGCCAGGATCATCACCGGGACCGTGGTGACGAGCAGCAGCTCGAGCACGCGGGGCTTGGTCAGGGCGATGTAGGCCCGGACGGTGCGTCCGACGGAGCGGCGATCGGTCGGCGCAATGACGTGCGACGTCGTCGAGATGTCCATCGTCCCCCGGGGTAGCGCGTAAAGATCCTTCCCGATTCTATGCCATCCGCACCACACGCCCGGCCGCCTGTCGAGCCCCGTCACGATCCGCAACAGCGTCGCGGGTTCTCGCTATGCTGGCGGTGAACGCGCGCCCCGCGACGACACCCCCACCCCCCTCCCACTCCTACGGTGGTGAGCGCGGACGTCGGTCGTGAACGGGCGCAGATCGAGAGAGGCACCGTTTTGTCGGACTTCGAATGGGATGAAATCGATCGGCGCGCGGTGGACACCGCCCGCATTCTGGCGGCGGATGCCGTCGAGAAAGTGGGGAACGGTCACCCCGGCACCGCGATGTCGCTGGCCCCGGCCGCATACCTGCTGTATCAGCGGGTGCTGCGGCACGACCCGGCGGACACGCACTGGCCCGGCCGCGACCGCTTCATCCTGTCGGCGGGTCACTCGTCGCTCACCCAGTACGTCCAGCTCTACCTCGGCGGCTTCGGCCTCGAGCTCAAGGACCTCGAGGCGCTGCGCACGTGGGGTTCGCTGACCCCCGGCCACCCCGAATACGGCCACACCGACGGCGTCGAGATCACCACCGGCCCGCTCGGCCAGGGTCTGGCCTCGTCCGTCGGCTTCGCGTACGCCGCCCGCTACGAGCGCGGCCTCTTCGACGCCGAGAGCCCCGCCGGCGAGAGCCCCTTCGACCACTTCGTCTACGTCATCGCCGGTGACGGCGACCTCCAGGAGGGCGTGACGAGCGAAGCCTCCTCGCTCGCCGGCCACCAGGAGCTCGGCAACCTCATCGCGATCTACGACTCCAACCAGATCTCGATCGAGGACGACACCAACGTCGCGTTCACCGAAGACGTCGCCAAGCGCTACGAGGCGTACGGCTGGCAGGTGCAGACCGTCGACTGGAAGAAGACCGGCGAGTACGTCGAAGACGTCGCCGAACTCCACGCCGCGATCGAGGCCGCCAAGGGCGAGACGAGCAAGCCCTCTCTCATCATCCTCAAGACGATCATCGGCTGGCCCTCCCCCGGCAAGCAGAACTCCGGCAAGATCCACGGCTCCGCTCTCGGCGCCGACGAGCTGAAGGCCACCAAGGAGGTGCTCGGCTTCGATCCCGAGCAGCACTTCGCCGTCGCCGAGGACGTCATCGCCCACACCCGTCAGCTCGTCGAGCGCGGCGAGGCCGAGAAGGCCGCCTGGCAGTCGACCTTCGACGCGTGGGCCGCGAAGTATCCGGAACGCAAGCAGCTGTGGGACCGCCTGCAGGCTCGCGAACTGCCCGAGGGTGTCGCCGACGCCCTGCCCGCCTTCGAGGCCGGCAAAGACGTGTCGACCCGCGCCGCCTCCGGCACCGTCATCAACGCCCTCGCCGCCGAGCTCCCCGAGCTGTGGGGCGGCTCGGCCGACCTCGCCGAGTCCAACTTGACGACGATCAAGGATGCCAAGTCCTTCATCCCCTCGTCGTGGTCGACGCACGAGTGGTCGGGAGACCCCTACGGTCGTGTGCTGCACTTCGGCATCCGCGAGCACGCGATGGGAGCGATCCTCAACGGCATCGTGCTGCACGGACCCACGCGGCCCTTCGGCGGCACGTTCCTCATCTTCAGCGACTACATGCGCCCGCCGGTGCGTCTCGCCGCCCTGATGAACATCCCGACCATCTTCGTCTGGACGCACGATTCCGTGGCGCTCGGCGAGGACGGCCCCACGCACCAGCCGGTCGAGCAGCTCGCGACGCTCCGCGCCATCCCGAACTTCGCCCTCGTGCGTCCCGCGGATGCCAACGAGACGTCCGTCGTGTGGCTCGAGCTCCTGCGTCGCACTGCCGGCCCCGCCGGTATCGCCCTCACCCGCCAGAACATCCCCGTCTTCGCCCGCGGCGAGGGCGCGGCATCCGGTGACGAGTTCGGCTCCGCGGAGGGCGCCGTCAAGGGCGCGTACGTGCTCGCCGAGGCGGCCAACGGCGAACCCGACGTCATCCTGATCGCCACCGGTTCCGAGGTGCAGCTGGCCGTCGAAGCGCGCGAGACCCTCGCCGCCGAAGGCGTGCACGCCCGCGTCGTGTCGGCTCCGTCGCTGGAGTGGTTCGCCGAGCAGGACGAGGCGTACCGCGAGTCGGTGCTGCCCGCGTCGGTCAAGGCGCGCGTGTCGGTCGAGGCCGGCTCCGCCCTCAGCTGGGCGGGGATCGTCGGCGACGCCGGACGCTCCGTCGCGATCGACCACTTCGGTGCGTCGGCCGACTACAAGACCCTGTTCCAGAAGTTCGGCATCACGGCCGAGGCCGTCGTCGAGGCTGCGCGCGACTCGCTCGCCGCGGCCAAGAAGTAATCCCGAGGAGATTAACGACATGAGCACTCCCACCGCAGACCTCGCCGCCGCCGGCGTCAGCATCTGGCTCGACGACCTGTCGCGTCAGCGGATCCAGTCCGGCAATCTCGCCGAGCTGATCAACGCCCGCAACGTCTCGGGCGTGACGACCAACCCCACGATCTTCGCCGGAGCCCTCTCCAAGGGCGAGGCGTACGAGGGCCAGGTCAAGGAGCTCGCCGCCGCCGGTGCCGACGTCGACGAGGCGATCTTCTCGATCACCACCGACGACGTCCGTGACGCGTGCGACATCTTCCTCCCCGTGTTCGAGGCCACCGGCGGTGTCGACGGCCGCGTGTCGATCGAGGTCTCACCCGACCTCGCCCACGACACCGAGGCCACCGTCGCTCAGGCCAAGGATCTGTCGGCGCGCGTCGACCGCAAGAACGTGCTGATCAAGATCCCCGCGACCAAGGCGGGCTTGCCCGCCATCACCGAGGTCATCGGTGCGGGCATCTCGGTCAACGTCACGCTCATCTTCAGCCTCGAGCGCTACGAAGAGGTCATCGACGCCTACCTCGCCGGTGTCGAGAAGGCGCAGGCCGCCGGCCACGACATCTCGACCCTGCAGTCGGTCGCGTCGTTCTTCGTCTCGCGCGTCGACACCGAGATCGACAAGCGTCTCGCGACCCTCGGCACCGACGAGGCCGCCGACCTCAAGGGCAAGGCGGGCATCGCCAATGCGCGTCTGGCCTACGAGCTGTTCGAGAAGAAGTTCTCGGAGGATCGCGCCAAGAAGCTGCTCGACGCGGGCGCGACCGTGCAGCGTCCGCTGTGGGCGTCGACCGGCGTGAAGGACCCGGCGCTCCCCGACACCCTCTACGTGACCGAGCTCGTCGCCCCCGGCACCGTGAACACGATGCCCGAGAAGACGCTCGAGGCCACGTTCGACCACGGCGTGATCGCCGGCGACACCGTCACGGGCGCCTACGCCGACGCGCACGAGGTGTTCGACCGCCTCGCCGCCGCGGGCGTCGACGTCGCCGACGCGACGCAGACGCTCGAAGACGAGGGCGTCGAGAAGTTCATCGCCTCCTGGCACGAACTGCAAGACACCGTCAAGACCGCCCTCGAGGCCGGAAGCGCCCAGGCCGCCAAGTGAGCTTCGCGGTCAAGGTCACGGGCCACGTCGGCTCGGTCGTGTCGGCCGAGCTGCCGGGCCTGACCGGCTCGCTGGTCGCGTCGGGCATCACCGCCGGCGACGCGAGCCTCTGGGGCCCGGCCGCTGAAGACGAAGCCTCCCGTCGGCTCGGGTGGGTGCGAGCGGTCTCCGTCTCGCGCCCGCTCGTGCCCGAGATCACGGCCCTGCGCGACGACCTCGTCGCGCGGGGCGTGACCCGCGTCGTGCTCGCGGGGATGGGCGGTTCGTCGCTCGCGCCCGAGGTCATCGCCCAGACCGCCGGCGTTCCGCTGGTCGTCCTCGATTCGACCTCTCCCGGGCAGGTGCTCGCCGCGATCGACGGCGACGCCGAGTCGGGCGGTCTCGCGCAGACCGTCCTGGTGGTCTCCAGCAAGTCCGGTTCGACGATCGAGACCGACTCCGCCAAACGCGCCTTCGAGGCCGCGTTCCGTGACCTCGGCATCGATCCGGCCGAGCGCATCGTCGTGGTGACCGATCCCGGCTCGCCGCTGGAGCAGTCGGCGCGAGCCGATGGCTACCGGGTCTTCACCGCCGACCCCGAGGTCGGCGGGCGCTACTCCGCCCTCACCGCGTTCGGCCTCGTGCCGACGGGGCTCGCCGGCGTCGACATCGACGACCTCCTCGACGAGGCGGATGCCACCCTCCTCGAGGTCGCGATCGACTCCCCCGAGAACCCGGCGCTCGTCCTGGCCGCCGCGATCGCCGGCGGTGGGGCGCTGCGCCGCGACAAGCTCGGCCTGGTCACCGACGGCAGCCACATCGTGGGTCTGCCCGACTGGATCGAGCAGCTCGTCGCCGAATCGACGGGCAAGGACGGCTCCGGCATCCTTCCCGTGGTGCTGCTTCCCGTCTCACCCGAGCTGGAGTCCCGACCCGATGACCTGCAGGTCGTCCGGTTCGTCGACGACGCATCGGCGTTCCACCTGTTCGAACGCCACACCGACGAGGTGCTGGTCAGCGGATCGCTGGGCGCGCAGCTGGTCGTCTGGGAGTACGCGACCGCGATCGCCGGCCGTATGCTCGGGATCGACCCGTTCAATCAGCCGGATGTCGAGTCGGCGAAGGAAGCCACCCGCGGTCTGCTGCAGGCGCAGCCGGCTCCCACCGCGCCGGCATTCGTCGAGGGCGGCGTCGAGGTACGGGTGTCCGACCCGACTCTGGCCGCCAGCGGCACCGTCGCGGGCGTACTCACGGCCCTGTACGAGCGGGTCGCCGCAGACGGCTACTTCAGCATCCAGGCCTACGTGAACCGCCTCGAGCTCGCGCAGCTCGCGGGCCTGCGCGAACTCGTGGCCGCGGATTCGGGTCGTCCAACCACCTTCGGATGGGGTCCCCGCTTCCTGCACTCCACGGGCCAGTACCACAAGGGAGGAACCGCCACCGGCGTCTTCCTCCAGATCACCGAACGCACCGACGTCGACCTCGAGATCCCCGGTCGACCGTTCACGTTCGGACAACTCATCCAGGCACAGGCCGCGGGAGACGCGAGCGTGCTGGCGGAGGGCCACGGCCGTCCCGTCGTCACGCTGACGCTGACCGACCCGCAGGTCGAAGTGCTCTCACTCTTCGAGGCGGCACAGTAAGACATGGTCGTAGAGATCACACCGGGTCACAATCCCCTGCGCGATCCCGAGGATCGCCGTTTGAGCCGAATCGCGGGGCCCAGTGCCCTCGTGATCTTCGGCGTCACCGGCGACCTGTCGCGCAAAAAGCTCATGCCGGCGGTCTACGACCTCGCCAACCGCGGTCTGCTGCCCCCGGGCTTCGCCCTGGTCGGCTTCGCCCGTCGTGACTGGGAGGATCAGGACTTCGCCGAGGTCGTCTACGACTCGGTCAAGAAGTACGCCCGCACCGAGTTCCGCGACGAGACGTGGAAAGAACTGCTCGAGGGCATCCGCTTCGTCCAGGGCGAGTTCGACGATCCCGAGGCGTTCCAGCGTCTTCGTGCGACCGTCGACAAGCTCGACACCGAGCGCGGGACCATGGGCAACCACGCGTACTACCTCTCGATCCCACCGAAGGCCTTCCCCCTCGTCACGACGCAGCTGAAGGCGTCCGGGCTCGTCGGCGAGACGGCCGACGACACCACCGGCTGGCGCCGCGTCGTCATCGAGAAGCCGTTCGGACACGACCTTGCCTCGGCGCGCGAGCTGAACGAGGTCGTGGAGAGCGCCTTCCCCGCCGACGCGATCTTCCGCATCGACCACTACCTCGGCAAAGAGACGGTGCAGAACATCCTCGCGCTGCGCTTCGCCAACGAGCTGTACGAGCCGATCTGGAACCGCAACTACGTCGACCACGTGCAGATCACCATGGCCGAAGACATCGGCGTGGGTGGCCGCGCGGGCTACTACGACGGCATCGGCGCGGCGCGCGACGTCATCCAGAACCATCTCCTGCAGTTGCTGGCGCTCACGGCGATGGAGGAGCCCATCAGCTTCAACGCCGCCGACCTCCGCGCCGAGAAGGAGAAGGTGCTCGCGGCGGTGCGTCTGCCCGAGAATCTCGCCGAGTCCACGGCCCGAGGGCAGTACGCCGGCGGCTGGCAGGGTGGCGAAGAGGTGCGGGGCTTCCTCGAGGAAGACGGCATGAACCCCGAGTCGGTCACCGAGACCTACGCCGCGATCAAGCTCGAGATCAACACCCGCCGCTGGTCGGGGGTGCCGTTCTACGTCCGCAGCGGCAAGCGCCTCGGGCGCCGCGTCACCGAGGTGGCCGTGGTGTTCAAACGCGCCCCTCAGCAGCTGTTCTCGCGCAGCCAGACGCAGGAGCTCGGGCAGAACGCGCTCGTCATCCGCGTGCAGCCCGACGAGGGCGTCACGATCCGCTTCGGCTCGAAGGTCCCGGGCGACGGCACGCAGGTGCGCGACGTGACCATGGACTTCGGCTACGGGCACGCCTTCACCGAGGCGAGCCCCGAAGCCTACGAGCGCCTCATCCTCGACGTGCTGCTCGGCGACCCGCCGCTGTTCCCGCGGCACGAGGAGGTCGAGCTCAGCTGGAAGATCCTCGACCCGATCGAGGAGTTCTGGGCCGCCGAGGGCGGTCCGCTCGAACAGTACTCGCCCGGGTCGTGGGGGCCGGCATCCGCCGACGAACTCCTCGCCCGCGACGGCCGCACCTGGAGGCGCCCGTGATCATCGACCTGCCCGACACCACTGTCAGCGCGATCTCGAAGAAACTCGTCAGCGTGCGAGAAGAGGGCGGCGCCGTCGCCCTCGGCCGCGTGCTGACGCTCATCATCGTGACGCACCACGGCGCCGAAGAAGAGGTCATCGAGGCCGCGAACGACGCGTCGCGCGAGCACCCGATGCGCGTCATCGCCGTGCTGTTCGGCGACGAAGACGAAGAACCCCGTCTCGACGCCCAGATCCGCGTCGGCGGCGACGCCGGTGCCAGCGAGGTCGTCGTCCTGCGTGCCCACGGCGCTGCCGGCTCCAACGCCGAGAGCCTCGTCACGGGTCTTCTGCTCCCCGACGCCCCGGTCGTCGCGTGGTGGCCGGCCGAGGCTCCGGCCAACCCCTCGCGCTCGGCCATCGGACGCATCGCGCAGCGCCGCATCACCGACGCCTCGTCGCAGGCCGATCCCGCGGCGTGGGTGGCCGAACTGGGCGAGCACTACGCCCCCGGTGACACCGACTTCGCGTGGACCCGCCTCACGCGCTGGCGCGAGCAGCTCGCGGCGGTGCTCGATCAGCCGCCGTACGAGCCGGTCACCGCGATCGAAGTGCGCGGCGCGGCCGACTCCCCCTCGACCTCGTTGCTCGCGGCGTGGCTGGGCATGAAGCTCGACGCCCCCGTCGACTACGCCTACCTCCCGGCAGACGAGTGGGCGAGCGGCATCAAGTCGGTCCGTCTCACGCGCGCGAGCGGCGACACGCTGCTCGAGCGTCCCGAGGCGGGGGTCGCGATCCTCCGCCAGCCCGGGCAGCCCACGCACGATCTCGCCTTCCCGCGCCGCACGCTCCGCGAGTGTCTGGCCGAAGAACTGCGCCGCCTCGACCCCGACCTGCTCTACGGTCGCGTGATCACCGACGGACACGATCTGCTGCACGCCGCGAGCGAGAGGAGCGGGTCGTGAGCGACGGTTCCGCCAAGCGCGTCATCATCAAGCGCGATGCCGACGCCCTCGCCGAGTACGTCGCCACCCGCTTCGTGAATCGCATCGTCAAGCGTGTCGCCGAGGGCAAGCGCATGCACATCTGCCTCACCGGCGGCACCATGGGCGGGGCGGTCCTGCGCACCGCCGCGCGTGACGAGCGCGTCGCCGACATCGACTGGTCGCTCGTGCACTTCTGGTTCGGCGACGAGAGGTTCGTGCCGCGCGACAGCGACGACCGCAACGAGAAGCAGGCGCGCGAGGCCTTCCTCGATCACATCGACGTCCCGGCCGAGAACATCCACGCCGTGGCATCCAGCGAAGACGGGGTCGACCTCGACACCGCGGCGATCGCCTACGCCGACGAGCTCGCGCAGTTCGCCCCGTCGGATCGCAGCGAGACGGGCCCGTGGCCGTCGTTCGACATCTGTTTCCTCGGTGTCGGCCCCGACGCGCACATCGCCTCGCTGTTCCCGGACCGCCCCGAGATCTCGGTGACCGACCGGGCCACCGTGCCCGTGCGGGAGTCCCCCAAGCCGCCGAGTGAGCGGGTCTCGCTCACGCGTCCCGTCATCAACAGCTCGAAGCGCGTCTGGATGGTCATCGCCGGCGCCGACAAGGCCGCGGCCCTCGGGCTCGCCCTGGCCGGGGCGAGCTACCAGAGCGTTCCGGCCGCGGGGGCGAAGGGTCGCCGTCGCACGGCGTTCTTCGTCGACGAGGTTGCCGCCGATCAGGTGCCGCCGCAGCTCATCGACCGCGAGTACTGAGCGTCCACGCTCGACACGAGGACCGGATGCCATCGGCATCCGGTCCTCGTCGTCTCCTCGTCGCGCCACCCCTTGCCTTTGCCCGAAGCGCGATTTAGCCTTCGATCGGGGGGCATCCTGATCCGGCCCCGGGAGATCGATCTCCCGCTCCGGACGACGCAGTGGGGACGTGGGATGCCATTTATCGGTCGTGCGCGCGAGAAACGCATCGCGCAAGACGTCATCGAAACCACCGGGGGCGCAGGGTGCCTTTTCACCGGGGAGAAGGGCATCGGGAAGTCCGCTCTGGCTCGCGAGATCGCAGCTCGGCACGACGCCGTCGTCATCACGGCGAGCCCGAACGAGCGGATGTGGCAGTATTCCGGGCTTTCCGCCCTGGCGACGGGTCTCAGCGGCGAGCGACGCAGCGCCGTCGACACCGTCCTCGCGCGCAGCCGCGACTGGCCCGAGCACCTCCTCGCCGAAGAGCTCAGCCGAACCCTTCATCTCGTTCACGACGAGCCCGACGTCGTGGTCATCGACGATCTCGACCAGGTGGACAGCGCGAGCCTGACCGTGCTGTCCTACGTGTTCGGTCGGCTGCGGGGAACCGGCCTCAGCGTGGTGGCGACGGCGGGTACCGCTGACCGCAGGCGCGATTTCGCCGGCCTGCGGCACTCCCGTCTGGAGCGGCTGTCCTTCGACGAGTCGCTCGACCTCGGACGCGCGGTTCTCGGATCGGGCGCGGCCCTCGCGGTACTCGCCACGGTGGCCGGCTCCGTCGGCGGCGATCCCGCCATCCTCTCGCGCGTGCGCCTCACCCCGTGCGAGGCAGCGGGCGACGATCCGCTGCCGTTCCCGCTCCGACTCGCGGAAGACGAATCAGACCGCCGTGGGCGGGCGGACCGGGAGTTCTCCGACCCCCGCGTCGCCGAGCTCATGGACCTCCTGTGCACCGGACCGGTCTTCGGGCACGACCGCCTGCGCGCCGCCGCCTCAGCCCTCGGGATCGAGATGGGTACCCTCATCGACGCAGGCCTCGTCGCCGTCCACGGAGAGCTCGCACGCATCGCCGACCCCGCGCTCCGCCTGCGTCTGCTCGCCTCGCTCTCCGCCGACCAGCGGTCCCGGCTACACATCCGGGCTGCCCAGGAGCACGCGGAGAAATACCCCGCGACCCACCTGTGGCACCGCAGTCACGCCGAGCCCGACGCCGATCGCGAACGTCTCCTGGTCGCCGCGGTCGATCTTGCCCGCGACGGCGAACCGTCGGCGGCGGTCGAGTTCGCGGAGCGCGCTCTGGGCGGGCGCATCGACGACGCTTCACGATGCGGCCTCCTCGTCGACCTCGGCGAGGCTCTCGTGATGCAGGGACACGATGTGCGGGGTCAGCATTACCTCCGGCGCGCCGGAGTACCGAGCGACCCCGACGTGCGCACTCGCGCGGCGCTGGCGTGGCTGCGGGCGACGACGGCCGCCGATCAGATCGTCGACGACGCGATGCTTCGTGTGGCGGCGGAGACTGACGACCCGCGCGCGGCCGAACGTCTTCTGTGCGAGAGTGCCCGGCTGCATCTGTGGCGCGGAGAGACGGAGCGCGCGCACGATCTGGTCGTCCTCTCCGTCGCGCGGGGCGTCGCCTCGACCGAGACGGCGCTTCTCGCCCGCCTCCTCGACGAGTTGGGCGCCGACGTCCTGCTCCCCGTCACCGTCGACACGGGCCTCGCCGCGAACGTCGCGGAGGGGGATACCCCGATCGAGCAGGAACTCCTCGCGTTGAGCACCGCCGTGCTGCGTGAGGAGTACGCCACCGTGCGACGCGGCATCCACGCGCTCCTCGAACGCCGGCCGCGTCCGCAGCCGTACTGGCGCGATCAGCTGCGGCGCCTCCTCGTGACGACGGAGGTGCGTGGCGGTGATCCTGTCGCCGCGCGCGACGCCGTCACCGCCTGGCGGCGCGAGTGGGTCCCCGGGCGCCCATCCGAGGTGTCCGACGTCCTCGTGCTCGCGAGCGCCGCCGCGCTCGATCCACTCGGACCCGGGGCGGGCGAGCTCGTCCGTCGCGGGCGCGATCTCTCCCGACGCGAGGGCACACCGACGCCGTTGCCGTGGTTCGCCGTCCTCGAGGGGGGGTCCGCTCTCGCGGAGGGGCGCTTCGACGACGCGGTCGCTTCCCTCGAGGCCGCGCGAGAAGCGGTGCTCTGCGAGGATCCGTCGCTGCTGCGCTGTGACGCCGACCTGGTCGAAGCGCTCTGGTTGAGCGGTCACCGCGCGGATGCGCGCCGCATCCTCGCCCGCCTCGAAGCGGCGTCCGTCCGCACCCCGCGCCGGTGGACGACGCTCGCGGTGGCGCGCTCGCGCGCCGTCTGCCGCAGCGATCGCGACGGCGCCGCCGCGTTCCGCGAGGCGGAGGCGATCTGGCGCACCGATGATCCGCCGATCGAGCGCCTTCGCCTCCGCGCGGCGCGTGACCGCTGTCTGCCGACCACGGATCGGCCGGTACTGCGTGCCGCGCCGCGTCCCGCCGATCGGGGACGCTCGCTCACCGCTCAGGAACGCGATGTCGTCGCGCTGGTCAGTCAGGGCCTTCGCAACCGCGACATCGCCGCCGCGCTCTTCATCTCGCTGCGCACCGTCGAACTGCGGCTGACGGGCGTCTACCGCACGCTCGGCGTGAGCTCGCGCGTGCACCTGGTCGCGCTGTTGCACGGCGCGTCCCTGCCCTGATGCCCGGACACGCGAGGACGACGTCGGACTCGGATGCCGGGGCTCAGGGCGAGACGGGTGACAACGCCGCCCGGCGGTCGGGGCTGCGCCAGCGACCGTCGGAGGGCCGTCCGCGTCCGATCGCCGCGACGAGCGCGCGGAGGCACAGCACCGCGTCCCAGACCCGCAGCAGCGGGAAGAGGAGCATCCATACGCGCGGCCGAGTGCCGGTGACGGCGCAGGAGAACACCGTCATCGCCGCATCCGCCGCGAGGAAGGCCGCGGCCAACGGACCCACCGGCAGCACGGTCGCCACCGCCGACGCGACGGTCGACGCCTCTCCGGCGAGCATCACGCTCGCTGCGGCCGCGATCGCGGCGACCGCCAGGACCGGCACCATCGCGGTGAGCACGAGGCTGGAGACGACCGTCTCCACCGCGAACACGCCGACGGACGCCCAGAACAGGCCCCGGCGCGGACCGTGGCGCCGCACCGTCTGCCAGAAGCCGAGACTCCACCGCCGCATCTGCGCGGAGTAGTCCCGGAAGAGGGCGGGGTCCTGCGTCTCGGCAATCGCGCACGCCGGGTGGAACGCGATGCGTCCCAGACGCTTCGCGTGCACCTCGAAGGTCATGTTGAAGTCCTCGATCGAGAGCCCGGGCGCGTCGATGTCGATGCGGTCGAGGACGTCGGTGCGGTACATGCTCGCGAATCCCGGCACGATCGCCACCGCATCCGTCGCGCGTGCCGCCTGACCGAATTTGTGGAGGTACTGCGTGCAGACGTAGGTCCGCTCCCGGTAGGACGTGAGAAGCCGGCCCATCCCCCGGGTCGCGGCATCCGGGGCCGTCGTCGCCCGTCCCGCCACCGCCACCACCCCCTCATCGGTGAAAAGCGGCAGGCCGGTGCGCAGGTAGTCCGGTCGAGGACGCGAGTCGGCATCGAGGAGGAGCAGCAGCGGGAAGCGCTCGGGGATGCGGAAGTGCGCGAGGCCGGCGCGGATCGCTCCCGCCTTCCCCCGGTTGGGGACGAGATCCCATGCCGTGGCGCCCGCCTCGCGGGCGCGCGCCGCGGTCTCGTCGTTCGAGCCGTCCGAGACGACGAAGACGTTGCGCGCCGGGACGAGGGCGCGTGCCGCGCGGACGGCGTCCGCGATCACGAGCTGCTCGTCGTGCGCGGCGATGAGCACCGCCACCTCCTCGGGACGGAAGAACATCGACGGCGACAGCAGGGATGCGCCGGTGCGCCCTTCGGCGGCGAGCCGACACAGGGCGGCGACCCCCCACACCGCGGTCGAGAGCCCGATCGTGCAGATCACGACGATCAGCACGACAGCGAGTGTCACGCGACCCATCCCGCGGGTGTTCGCGCGGCGGGCGTGGCCGTCGGCGCATCGCTGACCGCTCGAGACACGGCATCCCCCTTCGCTCGCGCTCGACCGTACGCGTCGACAGCCGCCGTCGGCGCGCGCCGACCCGCACGCCGGATGCGGTCTCCCGCAAGATCGCGTGCGGTTCGCGGCGACCCGCACGATCGCCGCCCGTTGCTTGACGGTCGCCTCCGCCGCGGCTGAGGGTGAGCGAGGGGTCGACCGTGAGATCCGACTCTGCTTCACCTACCCGCTTCTGGAGGATGATGATGTCCACACTCGATGTCCGGGCGGACCTGTTCCCGGCCCCGCTCGACCCCGCACCGGCAGACGTCCCGTTCGATTTCGACGTCGCCATCGTCGGTCTCGGATACGTCGGCCTGCCAACGGCTCTCGCCCACCACGCGAGTGGCGCTCGGGTGCTCGCGCTGGATGCGTCTTCTCGCCGTCTGCGCACGATCGCGGCCCGCGGTGCCGATCTCATCGACTCCGACCGCGAGCGGCTCGACGTCGCCCTGCACGCCCCGGGTGACTTCCGGCTGACCGGGGACGTCCGCGAGCTCGGCCGCGCCGCCGCCATCGTCGTGTGCGTGCCCACCCCCGTCGACGACCGACAGGTACCCGATCTCGTCCCGCTGCGCACGGCCTGCGCCACCGTCGTCGCCGCCGCACGCCCGGGTCAGCTGATCATGCTCACCTCCACCACCTACGTCGGCTGCACCCACGACCTCATCGAGCAGCCCCTGCGCGATAGGGGGATGCAGATCGGCCGCGACGTGTTCGTGACGTTCAGCGCCGAACGCATCGACCCCGGCAACGCCGGTTTCGCCCAAGAGGTGGTCCCTCGCGTGGTGGGCGGGGCGACCCCTGAATGCGAGGAGGAGGGCGCGCGTCTGCTCTCCCGGTACGCGGCGCGCGTGCACCGCGTGTCGAGCCTGGCGACCGCCGAGATGACGAAGCTGCTCGAGAACACTTTCCGCGCGGTCAACATCGCCCTCGCCAACGAGTTCGCCGACATCTGCGGGGCACTCGAGGTCCCGGTGACCGAGGTGATCGAGGCGGCGAGCACGAAGCCGTACGGATTCATGGCGTTCTATCCCGGGCCGGGTGTCGGCGGTCACTGCATCCCGTGCGACCCGCACTACCTGCTGTGGCAGCTCAAAGCCCTGCACGTGGATGCCGGCCTCATCACGGAGGCGATGACGCGCATCGCCGCGCGTCCCCGTCGGGTGGTGGAGCGCATCCGCGACGTACTCGGGAAGGCGGGCAAGAGCACCCTCGGCGCGCGGGTCCTCGTGGTCGGGGTGACCTACAAGCCCGACGTCGCCGATCTCCGCGAGTCCCCCGCCCTGGAGATCATCGACCTGCTCATCGATCTCGGTGCCGAGGTGCAGTACGTCGACACGCATGCGGCGCACATCCACCTCGGGTCGGGGCGCGAGCGCGATTCGCTCGCCGATCCTGCCGCGTTCCGGCCCGATGTGGTGCTCGTGCACACGCGCCACCACGACAGCGATCTCGCCTGGCTCGACATCGACACCGTCGTCGTCGACGGCACCTACCGCAGCGCCGACATCGCGGGACGGGTGCTGCTGTGAGCGTGCAGGTGTATCCCGGCCGCGCCGCGACACGATCGCTCGTCACCGGCGGCGCCGGTTTCGTCGGCAGCCACCTGGTCGAGCACCTGCTCGGTCTCGGCGATGAGGTCGTCGTCCTCGACGACCTCTCCACCGGATCCGCCCGCAACCTCGCCGGAGTCGTGGACCACCCGCGGCTGACCATGATCCACGGCTCCATCCTGAACACCCTGACGGTGGGCCAGGCGATGCAGGGATGCGACCGTGTCTTCCATCTCGCGGCGGCGGTGGGCGTGAAGCTCATCGTCGAGCAGCCACTGCGGGGCCTTCGCGTCAACATCCACGGCACCGAGAACGTCCTCACCGCCGCGATCGAGCGGCAGGCCTCGGTGCTGCTGGTGTCGACCAGCGAGGTGTACGGCAAGAACACCGCCGATCGCCTGCGCGAGGACTCCGACCGGGTCCTCGGCGACCCGCTCCTCTCGCGCTGGACCTACGCCGGCGCCAAGGGCATCGACGAGGCGTTCGCGAAGGCGTACTGCGACCAGGAGGGTCTGGATGTCTCGATCGTGCGGCTGTTCAACACCGTCGGGCCGCGTCAGACCGGCCGCTACGGCATGGTGCTGCCGAACCTCGTCGGGCAGGCGCTGCGCGGTCAGCCGCTGACTGTGTTCGGCGACGGTCTGCAGACGCGCTGTTTCTCCGCCGTCGAGGACGTCGTCCCCGCGATGGTCCTCGTCGAGCGCGACCCGCGGTCGCGCGGACAGGCGTACAACCTCGGGGGCGCCCGCGAGATCTCGATCCTCGATCTCGCGCACGAGGTCATCCGCACCCTCGACAGCCGCAGCACGGTCGAACTGGTGCCGTACGCGCAGGCCTACGCGCCGGGCTTCGAAGACATGCGCCGTCGCGTGCCCGACAACACCAAGGCGAACGACCTCGTGGGCTACGAGCCACGCACCTCGCTGACCTCGACCATCATGCGTGTCGCCGCGGACCTGCTCTCGCGCGAACGGCTGGGGTCGGATGCCATGCCGCTCGCTGGCGCCGACTCGTTCCGGGGTGCGTTGTGATCCCTCGCGGGCCGGGCACCCGTCGGCCGATCCCCCGCGGGCCGGTTCCCCACGTGCAGGTCGCCCGCACGCAGGTCGCCCGCACGTCGAGGGCGGCCCTACGCCGCGGTGTCGCCGTGGTGGCGGCCGTCGCGGTGTCAGCCGGGGCTCTCGTCGTCGTGTCCCCCGCGCCGCCCGCCGAGGCAGCGACCCGCACGATCGTGAGTCTGACGTTCGACGACGCCGACGCGAATCAGTTGCAGGCGCTCCCCGCACTCCGTTCGAACGGCATGCGGGCGACCTTCTACGTGCCCTCGGGGTTCATCGGCGCCGCAGGCCACATGACCCGCGCCGATCTGACGACCCTGAAGAATGCCGGCCACGAGATCGGCGGGCACACCGTGAATCACCCCGACCTCGCGCAGGTGAGCGTCGACGAGGCGAAGAGGCAGATCTGCACCGACCGCCGCAACCTCACGTCGTGGGGGTTCACCGTCCGCAGCTTCGCCTACCCCTTCGCCTCCAGCACGCCCGAGGTCGAGCGGGCCGCCGAAGCGTGCGGGTACAGCAGCGCCCGGCTGCTCGGCGACATCCGTAGTCGCTTCGGGTGCCCGGACTGCTCCTACGCCGAGTCGCCGCGCCCCGCTGACCGGTACGCGCTGAGAGCCCTGGATCAGGTGGATGCCACCTGGTCGCTCGACGACCTCAAAGCCGGCGTCACGAATGCCGAGCGCAACGGCGGCGGGTGGGTGCAGTACACCTTCCACGACGTGTGCGCCGACGCGTGCAGCGACCTCGCCGTCACCCCGAGCGTGTTCTCGAGCTTCATGGCGTGGTTGAAGACCCGACAAGCCGCCGGCACGGTGGTGCGGACGATCGGCGACGTCATCGGCGGCGCCGCCAAGCCGCTCGTCAGCGGACCGGTCGTCGCGGCCCCCACCGGGTCGACGAACGGCATCATGAACGCGAGCCTCGAGGTCGGCGCTCCCGACTGCTGGATGCGCGGCGGCTACGGCAGCAACGCCCCCGCCTTCAGCACGGGGGCACCCGCGCACACGGGCTCGGTCGCCAGCGGCATCACCATGTCGAACTACGCGGACGGCGACGCGAAGCTCCTCCCGCAGTTCGATCTGGGCCAGTGCGCGCCGACGGTGACGGCCGGGCGGACGTACACGCTCCGCGAGTGGTATCTCGCCAGCGGAGTCACCCAGTTCGCGGTCTACCTGCGCTCCACGACCGGGGCGTGGTCGTACTGGACCTCGAGCCCGTGGTTCGCCGCGGCGACGCAGTGGACGCAGGCCGACTGGACGACACCGGCGATCCCCGCGGGCTACGACGGCATCAGTTTCGCCCTCACGATCTTCGGTGACGGCACCCTGCGCACCGATGACCTTCAGCTCTACGACAGCGCCGGTGCGCCCCCGATGTCCCCCGCCGGCGCCGTGACGCCGCCCACCTCATCGACCTCACCGACCTCGGCGACGCCGCCTGAGGGTCCGGTCGAGCTCTTCCGGCCCACCGAGGCCACCACCGCGGAATGACCACACGGCGGACGGCGGCGGCGATCACCCTCGCGGTGGGCGTCGCCACCGTCGTGTGCGCCTGCGCGCCGGTCGAGCCGTCGCGCCCCGACACCGGTTACCCCTGGCACACCGCGATCGTGGCGACGACGTTCTGGGTGGGCGAGGTCTTCGACCCCGAGGCTCCCGACGGCAGCCAACGCGTGTCGACGTACGACAGCGACTGGCTCGCCGCGTACGGCGGATGCGACGGCATCGACACCGGCGGGTCGTGTCGCACCGAGTCGCGGACAGTGGACACCGACTTCTTCCCCACCAGGATGACGCCGCGCCAGAACCCGTTCTATCTCGACCTGCCCTTCGACGACGTCAACGACCCCGAGGGGTTCGCGCTCCGTGGCGAGGTCGTCCCATGGGCCCACGACCCCGCCTTCGCGTCATCCCTCGACGACCCGACGGTCAGCCTGATGAAGAACCGCTGGGTCGTCCTGCACAAGGACGGGCACCTCTGCTACGGGCAGATCCAGGACGCAGGGCCGGGCGAGTACCACGACGCCGACTACGTGTTCGGCTCCGACGACCGACGCCCCGCCAACACCCGCTTCAACGGCGCCGGTCTCGACGTCTCACCGGCGCTCAACGGATGCCTCGGCTTCGCCGACCTCGACGGCGAAGCCGACCGGGTCGACTGGGCATTCGTCGACGATGACGATGTCCCGTCGGGACCGTGGACGCGATTGGTCACGGACTCACCGGTCCGCTAGGCGAGCGCTCCAGAACAGCCGGAAGAACGACGAAGGGCCGGATGCCATGGCATCCGGCCCTCTCGATCGTCACTGACCGCGGCGCTCGCGCAACTGCTGCAACGCGTCGTCGAGGAGGGAAGCGGCTTCTTCGTCGCTTCGACGCTCCTTCACGTAAGCGAGGTGGGTCTTGTAGGGCTCCGCCTTGGCAAGGGCCGGGGGGTTCGCCTTGTCGCGCCCGGCCGGAAGGCCCGAGTGCGGTGAGTCGATCGTCTCGGGGATCTCGTCGTCGGGAATGCCCGCGGCGAAGTAGCGCACCGTCTCGTTTCCGAGGGCGTCCCAGTAGGACACGGCCACGCGATCGGCGTGGAAGCCGTGGTCCTGCTCGCCCATGGGCCCGGCACCGACGCGGGAGCCGCGGATCGCATTACCTCCGGTGGCCATGTCAGAGCTCCGCGAACTTGGTCAGCAGGCCGAGGCCGACGATGGTGACGAACCACGTCAGAGCCAGGACGACCGTGAAGCGGTTGAGGTTGCGCTCCGCGAGTCCGGAGGAACCCATCGCCGAGCTCATGCCGCCACCGAACATGTCGGAGAGACCGCCGCCGCGACCCTTGTGGAGCAGGATGAGCAGGGTCAGCAGGAGGCTGGTGACGCCCAGGAGCACCTGCAGGACGAACTCGAGAATCTGCACTGTCGAAAGCCTTTCGCGAGCGGCCTGGTCGACCGCACAAGCGTCAAGTATAGAGGGAGGGGGCGCGGACGCACGGATGCCCGCGGCGAGGCGCCGCGGGCATCGGTGAGCGTCAGACGCCGACGTGCTTCTGGAACCGGATGATCGCGGCGAACTCGTCGACGACGAGGCTCGCACCGCCTACCAGGGCACCGTCGACGTCGGGCTCGCGCATGAAGCCGGCGATGTTGCCCGACTTCACCGAACCGCCGTACAGCACGCGCGTGCGGGAGGCGGCGTCAGCACCGAGCTTGTCGGCGACGACCGCGCGGAGCTTCGCGCAGACCTCCTGCGCCTGGTCGGGCGTCGCGGCCTGACCGGAGCCGATCGCCCAAACGGGCTCATACGCGACGACGATGTCGGCATCCGCCGACACACCCTCGAGTGCGACCTCGAGCTGCCCGACCGGAACGGCGCTGGCGCCGAACTTCTCGAGGTCGTCCGAGGTCTCGCCGACGCAGATCACGGGCACGAGGCCGTGGCGCAACGCCGCCTGCGTCTTCGCCGCGATGACCTCGTCGCTCTCGTGATGGAACTGACGACGCTCGGAGTGCCCGATGATGACGTACTTCGCGTCGAGTTTGGCGAGGAACTGGCCCGAGATCTCCCCGGTGTACGCACCGGAGTCGTGGGCCGAGAGGTCCTGCCCGCCGAGGGCGAACTCGATCTTGTCGGCGTCGAGGAGGGTCTGCACCGTGCGCAGGTCGGTGTACGGCGGGAACACCGCGACCTCGACGCTGCCCTTGTCGTGCTTCGCCTCCTTCAACGTCCAGTGCAGCTTTTGGACGAACGCGACCGCCTGCAGGTGGTCGAGGTTCATCTTCCAGTTGCCGGCGATGAGAGGGGTTCTGGTCACTGCCATCCGAGGACCTCCAGTCCGGGGAGCTTCTTGCCTTCGAGGAACTCCAGGCTCGCGCCGCCACCGGTGGAGATGTGGCCGAACGCCTCGTCCGCGAAACCGAGCTGACGCACGGCTGCGGCGGAGTCGCCGCCGCCGACGACACTGAGGCCGTCGACCTCGGTGAGCGCCTGGGCGACGGTCTTGGTGCCGGCTTCGAACGCCTTCATCTCGAACACGCCCATCGGGCCGTTCCAGAAGACGGTGCGCGAACCGCGGATCGCGTCGGCGAAGATCTCCGCCGTGCGGGGTCCGATGTCGAGTCCCAGTCCGGACGCACCGAAGTCGGTGTCCTCCAGGGCCTGGGCGTCGGCGACGACGTGCTCGGCGTCCGCCGAGAACGACGCTGCGACGACGGCATCGACGGGGAGGACGATCTCGACGCCGCGCTCCTTCGCCGTGGCGAGGTAGCCCTTCACGGTGTCGATCTGGTCCTTCTCGAGCAGGCTCGCGCCGACCTGGTACCCCTCGGCGACGAGGAAGGTGAACATCATGCCGCCGCCGACGAGAAGCTTGTCCACGCGGGGCAGCAGGTGTTCGATGACGCCGAGCTTGTCGCTGACTTTCGATCCGCCGAGCACGACCGTGTAGGGGCGCTCGGGGTTCTCGGTCAGACGGTCGAGGACCTCGAGCTCCTTCTGGATGAGCAGGCCCGCGGCCGAGGGCACCAGCTGGGCGAGATCGTAAACGCTCGCCTGCTTGCGGTGCACGACGCCGAAACCGTCGGAGACGAGGGCGTCGCCGAGACCGGCGAGCTCTCGCGCGAAGGCCTGACGCTCGGACTCGTCCTTCGAGGTCTCCCCCGCGTTGAAGCGCAGGTTCTCGATGACGGCGACCTCACCGTTCTCGAGCGAGCCGACGGCATCCTGAGCCGACTCGCCGACCGTGTCGCGCGCGAACGCGACCGGCTGGCCCAGCAGTTCGGACAGGCGCTGCGCGACCGGCTCGAGTGAGTACTTCGGGTCGGGCGCCCCGTCGGGGCGGCCCAGGTGCGAACACACGACCACACGCGCGCCGGCGTTGATCAGTGCGTTGAGAGTAGGAAGCGACGCGCGCACGCGGCCATCGTCCGTGATGACGCCGTCCTTGAGGGGGACGTTCAGATCACAACGGACGATGACGCGCGTGCCGGCGAGCGACCCCAGCGAATCGAGGGTGCGCAGAGCCATGAAGGGTTACAGGCGCTCGGCGACGTACTCGGTGAGGTCGACGAGGCGGTTGGAGTAACCCCACTCGTTGTCGTACCACGACGAGACCTTGACGAGGTTGCCGCTGACGTTGGTCAGCTCCGCGTCGAAGATCGACGAGTGCGGGTTGCCCTGGATGTCGCTCGAGACGATCGGGTCTTCGGTGTACTGCAGGATGCCATTGAGGCGGCCCTCGGCGGCGGCCTTCTTGTAGACCTCGTTGACCTGGTCGACCGTCAGACCGTCGGTGGGCGTGATGATGGTGAGGTCGACGATCGAGCCGGTGGGCACCGGCACGCGGTACGACGAGCCGCTGAGCTTGCCGTTGAGCTCGGGCAGCACCAGGCCGATGGCCTTGGCGGCACCGGTCGAGGCGGGGACGATGTTGATCGCCGCACCGCGGGCACGACGGAGGTCGCTGTGCGGGCCGTCCTGCAGGTTCTGGTCGGCCGTGTAGGCGTGAGCGGTCATCATGAAGCCGCGCTCGATGCCGAACGCCTCTTCGAAGACCTGGGCCAGCGGCGCGAGGCAGTTCGTGGTGCACGACGCGTTGGAGATGATGACGTCGGTCTCGGGGTTGTAGGTCTCTTCGTTGACGCCCATGACGATGGTCGCGTCGTCACCCGTGGCGGGAGCCGAGATGAGCACCTTCTTGGCACCACCCGTGATGTGCTTCTTGGCGTCTTCCGCCTTGGTGAAGCGACCGGTCGACTCGATGACGATGTCGACACCCAGCTCGCCCCAGGGGAGGTTGGCGGGGTCGCGCTCTTCGAAGACCTTGATGGTCTTGTCGCCGACGGTGATGGAGTCAGCGGTGTACGAGACGTCCTCGGTCAGCACGCCGCCGACGGAGTCGTACTTGAGGAGGTGCGCCAGCGACTTGTTGTCGGTGAGGTCGTTCACCGCCACGATTTCGAGGTCGGCCCCCTGCGCGAGAGCCGCGCGGAGGTAGTTGCGTCCGATACGGCCGAAGCCGTTGATTCCGATCTTGACGGTCACGGAATTTCTCCTGAATCAGTTGTGCGCGATATGCGCGTGATTGCGGTGTTCGCTGGCGGACAACGGCGTCCCGGCGGAGTGCCCACCGGGACGCCCACGCCGTTTACGACAGTACCAGCAGACCCGCGGTCTTCTCGCGGGCGGCGGTGAAGCGCTGCTGGGCGTCGGCCCAGTTCGCGATGTTCCAGAACGCCTTGACGTAGTCGGCGCGCACGTTCTTGTAGTCGAGGTAGTACGCGTGCTCCCAGACGTCGAGCAGGAGGATCGGGACGGTGCCCGCGACGATCTGACCCTGCTGGTCGAAGAACTGCTGGATCACGAGGTTCTCACCGATCGAGTCCCAGAAGAGTCCGGCCCAGCCGGAGCCCTGCACGCCGAGAGCGGCGGCGGTGAACTGCGCGCGGAACGCATCGAACGAGCCGAACTGGTCGTCGATCGCCGACTCGAGGTCGCCGGTGGGCTTGTCGCCGCCGTTGGGCGAGAGGTTCGTCCAGAAGATCGAGTGGTTCGTGTGGCCGCCGAGGTTGAACGCGAGGTCCTTCTGCAGACGGTTGATGTTGGCGAAATCGCCCTTCTCGCGCGCTTCGGCGAGCAGGTCGAGGGTGGTGTTCGCGCCGTTGACGTAGGTCTGGTGGTGCTTGCTGTGGTGCAGCTCCATGATCGTCGCACTGATGTGCGGCTCCAGGGCCGAGTAGTCGTAGGGCAGTTCGGGCAGCGTGTACTTCGCCATGATCTCAACTTCCGAATCGGGCGCCGCCGGGACCTCTCCGCCGAGACGACGTGCGAGGAACCGCGCAGCGAGGGTGACGTCTTCATCCTATTGAGGGGTAACGCCCGACCCACAGGGTTGCTTCCCCGGATGACGGAAGGTAGCGCCCGCCGCGTCGGGCGCAGGCGGGATCGGATGCCGCGGACAACGGCATCCGGAGGATGCCCGCGCACGGCACATCCACGCCGTCTCCGCCGCGGGAGCGGTGCACGCCGAAGCAGAGCGCGCGGGAGCGGAGCGCGCGGGAGCGGAGCGCGCGAGAGCGGATCGCGCGGATGCCGCGGATCACGGCATCCGAAGGGGTCTCAGTCCTCGGCGCCCATCGGCACGGCGGCCTCGGTGCCCGGGATGCCCTCGACCTCGGCCTTCTTGTCGGCCATCGCCAGCAAGCGGCGGATGCGTCCGGCCACGGCGTCTTTCGTGAGGGGCGGGTCGGCGTGGTGCCCGAGCTCGTCGAGGCTCGCGTCGCGGTGCGCCAGGCGTAGCTCGCCGGCCTGCTGCAGGTGGTCGGGGACCTCGTCGCCGAGGATCTCGAGCGCGCGCTCCACCCGGGCGCAGGCGGCCACGGCGGCCTGGGCCGAGCGGCGGAGGTTGGCGTCGTCGAAGTTGACGAGGCGGTTCACGCCGGCGCGCACCTCGCGGCGCTGACGCATCTGGTCCCACTCCCCCGCGGTCCGGCGGGCGCCCATCTCGTACAGCGCGCCACGGATCGCCTCGCCGTCGCGCACCACGACGCGCGGAACCCCGCGCACCTCGCGGGCCTTGGCCGGGATGCCGATGCGGTGACCGGCACCGACGAGCGCCATCGCCGCCTCGGACGACGGGCACGAGATCTCCAGGGCCGCGGACCGGCCCGGATCGCTCAGCGAGCCGCTCGCCAGAAACGCTCCGCGCCAGATGGCGCTGAGGTCGGGCCGCGAGCCCGTGGTCAGCTTGTTGGGAAGACCGCGCACCGGGCGGCGACGCTGATCGAGCAGTCCCGTCTGGCGTGCGAGGGTCTCGCCGGCCTCGATGACGCGCACGGCGTAGTAACCCCCGGTACGACCCCCGGAGCCCTGCACGTGGTGCAGTTCGGGACGCACGCCGTACAACTCCACGAGGTCGCGGGCGACCCGACGCGCGAGGACGTCGGAGTCGAGTTCGGCCTCGACGGCGACGCGGTTGGCGATGGAGTGCAGACCACCGGAGAAGCGCAGGAGGGCCGTGAGCTCGGCGACGCGCGCGGTCGGGCGCGGGTCGCGAACGGTGATGAGTTCGGCCTTCACGTCGGCGGTCAGCGGCACGGTTCTCCTCGGGTGGGGGGCGGCGGGGGCGACGGTACAGCCTACTCGCGACCGAGGTCGCGATGAGCCACGCGGACGGCCACCCCGGGAACATCGGCCAGACGTGCAGCCAGCTCCCGCGCCATCACCACCGAGCGATGCTTGCCGCCGGTGCAGCCCACCGCCACGACCGAATGCCGCTTGTTCTCGCGCTGATACCCGTCCAGCACCGGGCGGAGTGCGGCCGCGTAGGCGTCGAGGAATTCCGACGCCCCCGTTTGGCCCAGCACGTATTCCCGCACCAGGGGGTCTTCGCCCGTGAGGGGGCGGAGGTCTTCGTTCCAGAACGGGTTCGGTAGGAAGCGCATGTCGGCGACGAGGTCGACGTCGGGCGGCAGCCCGTACTTGAAACCGAAGCTCATGAGCGTGACGGTGTGGCGCGCGGCACCCTCTTCACCGAACAGTGTCACGGTGCGCAGCGACAGCTGGTGCACGTTCAGACCCGAGGTGTCGATCACCATGTCGGCGGCCTCCCGCAGGGGCGCGAGACGCTCGCGTTCGCGTCGGATGCCGTCGACGATGGTGCCGTCGCCCTGCAGGGGATGCGGTCGGCGCACGGCCTCGAACCGGCGCACGAGCACCGCGTCGCTGGCATCCAGGAAGACGACCCGCACTTGACGACCCGCCTGCAGTGCGCGCATCGCCTCGGGCAGGTCGCTGAACAGCGATCGGCCGCGCACATCGACCACGACGGCCACCCGGGGCACCGCACCGCCCGCGAGCTCGGTGAGCTCGAGCAACGGCCGCAGCATCTGAGGCGGCAGGTTGTCGACGACGTACCAATCGAGGTCCTCGAGGGCGTTGGCGACGGTGGACCGCCCGGCCCCCGACATGCCGGTGACGATCAGCACCTCACCTGGCTCGTCGCGTTCCGGCTCCATGGGCGTGGCCTCCCGTCGTGTCGTCACAGCCTACCGAGCCAGGTGCGAGTGAATCGCCTCAGCGAGCGCCGGACCGATCCCGGGAAGAGCCGTGATCTCGTCGGGACTGGCGTCTTTGAGCGCTGAGACCGACCCGAAGTGCCGGAGCAACGCCTTGATGCGGGTGTCGCCGAGCCCGGGGACCTCCGCGAGCACGCTCGTGATGTCGCGCTTTCGACGCTTGCGCTGGTGCACGATGGCGAAACGGTGGGCCTCGTCGCGCAGGCGCTGCAGCAGATAGAGCGCCTCCGAGGTGCGCGGCAGGATGACCGGGTAGTCCTCCCCCGGCAGCCACACCTCTTCGAGCCGCTTGGCGATGCCGCACAGCGCGATCTCCTCGTGCCCCGCGTCGGCGAGCGCCCGGGCCGCCGCCGCGACCTGCGGCTGACCGCCGTCGACGACGAGCAGTTGTGGCCGGTACGCGAAGCGCGGGCGTTTGCGCGCGGTCACGACGTCGCCGTCGGCGGTGGCCTGATCGGAGTCGGGGTCGGCGATGATCGCGCCCCCGACGGTCTCGGGCTCGATCTCCTCGGGCCGGTCGAGGTAGGCGAGTCGTCTCGTGAGCACCTGATACATCGAGTCGGTGTCGTCGGTGGTCTCGGCGACGCCGAACGAGCGGTATTGATCTTTTCGCGGCAGCCCGTCTTCGAAGACGACCATGGATGCCACGACGTTGGTGCCGGCGAGGTGCGACACGTCGAAGCACTCGATGCGCAGCGGTGCCTCGGTCATGCCGAGCGCCTCCTGCAGATCGGTCAGGGCCTGCGAGCGGGCGACGTAATCGCTCGTGCGGCGCGTCTTGTGCAGCATGAGCGCCTGCTGCGCGTTCAGCGTGGCCGTCTTCAGCAGGTCGGACTTACGTCCGCGCTGGGCCACCTGCAGGGTGACCGGGCGCCCGCGACGCTCACGCAGCCATGCTTCGAGCTGCTCGGCGTCGTCGGGGAGCTCGGGCACGAGCACCTGCCGCGGGATATCAGCGGCATCCGCATCGCCGTAGGTGCGCTGCAGCACCTGATCGACGAGCTCGGCGCCCGAGATGTCGATCTCTTTCTCGATCGTCGTCGCGCGCACACCGCGCACACGGCCGCCGCGTACGACGAAGTGCTGCACGGTCGCGGCGAGCTCGTCTTCGGCGATGCCGAACAGGTCGGCGTCGGTGTCGGATCCCAGCACCAGGGCGCTCTTGCCGAGCACGGCGTCGATGGCCTGCAGGCGGTCGCGGTAGTGTGCGGCCGACTCGTAGTCCATCGCGGCCGAGGCCTCTTTCATGCGCGCGGTGAGGTCGCGCGCGAAGCGCTGGTCGCCGCCCGACATGAACGCGATGAAGTCGTTGACCACGGCCCGGTGCTCGTCGATCGTGACCTTCATCGAGCACGGCCCGCCGCAGCGGCCGATCTGCCCCGGGAAGCACGGACGCCCCGACGCCATCGCCTTCTTGTAGGACGAGTCGCTGCACGTGCGGATGGGGAAGACCTTGATCATCAGGTCGATCGTGTCGTGCACCGCCCACACCTTGGGGTACGGGCCGAAGTACTTCGCGCCGCGGATCTTGTGGTTGCGGGTCACGATCACCCGCGGCGCCTCATCGGCGAGGGTGATCGCCATGAAGGGGTACGACTTGTCGTCGCGATAGCGCACGTTGAAGGGCGGGTCGAACTCCTTGATCCACATGTACTCCAGCTGGAGCGAGTCGACGTCGCTCGGCACGACCGTCCACTCGACGCTCGCCGCGGTGGTCACCATCCGGCGCGTCCGCTCGTGCAACGAATACAGCGGAGCGAAGTAGTTCGACAGTCGCGCCCTCAGGTTCTTGGCCTTGCCGACGTACAGCACCCGCCCCTCGGCATCCCGGAACCGATACACCCCCGGATTGGTGGGGATCTCTCCGGCCTTGGGTCGGTAGGGCAGGTGCGACATCCGTTCTCGGGATGCCACGGGTCAGCCCGCCGCGCTCACGAGCTCCCGCTCGGCGCTGTCCGCGTCGAGCGAGGGGGCGTTGCGCTGCGTCCCTGTGCGCCCGGTCTCGAGGAGCTCGGCGAGGAAGGCGCCGGTGTGGCTGCCCTCGACCTTCGCAACCTGTTCGGGAGTGCCGGTCGCCACGATCGTGCCGCCGCCGGCGCCGCCCTCGGGCCCGAGGTCGATCACCCAGTCGCTGCTCTTGATGACGTCGAGGTTGTGCTCGATGACGATGACCGAGTTGCCCTTGTCGACGAGGCCATTCAGCACCTTAAGCAGCAAGGACACGTCCTCGAAGTGCAGACCCGTCGTCGGCTCGTCGAGCACGTAGATGGACCGGCCGTTGCTGCGGCGCTGGAGCTCGGTGGCGAGCTTGACGCGCTGGGCCTCACCCCCCGAGAGGGTCGTGGCCGACTGGCCGAGCCGGACGTAGCCGAGACCGACGTCGACCAAGGTCTTGAGGTAGCGGTGGATCGCCTGGATGGGCTCGAAGAACTCCGCGGCCTCCGAGATCGGCATCTCGAGCACCTCGGCGATGTTCTTGCCCTTGTAGTGCACCGACAGGGTGTCGCGGTTGTAGCGCTTGCCGTGGCAGACCTCGCAGTCGACGTACACGTCGGGCAGGAAGTTCATCTCGATCTTCAACGTGCCGTCGCCCGAGCACGCCTCGCAACGGCCGCCCTTGACGTTGAAGCTGAATCTGCCGGCCTGGTAGCCGCGGACCTTCGCCTCGGGGGTCTCGCTGAACAGCGTGCGGATGCGGTCGAAGACGCCCGTGTAGGTCGCCGGGTTCGAGCGCGGCGTGCGGCCGATGGGGGCCTGGTCGACGTGCACGACCTTGTCGAGGTTGTCGAGACCGGTCACGCGGGTGTGCTTGCCGGGGACGCGGCGCGCGCCGTTCAGCTTCGAGGCGAGGACCTCGTACAGGATGCCGTTGACCAGCGTCGACTTGCCCGATCCGCTCACGCCGGTCACCGCCGTGAGGACACCGAGGGGGAAGTCGACCGTGACGTTCTGCAGGTTGTTCTCGCGTGCGCCGACGACGGTGACCTGGCGCTTCTTGTCGATCTTGCGTCGTTTCTTCGGCGCCTCGATCGCGCGACGGCCCGAGAGGTATGCGCCGGTGAGGGAGCTCTCGTCGGTCAGCAATTCGGCGAGGGGCCCGGAGTGCACGACGTTGCCGCCGTCTACGCCGGCGCGGGGTCCGATGTCGACGACCCAGTCGGCCGCGTGGATGGTCTCTTCGTCGTGCTCCACGACGATGAGGGTGTTGCCGAGGTCGCGGAGGGTCTCGAGCGTCTGGATCAGACGACGGTTGTCACGCTGGTGGAGTCCGATGGAGGGCTCGTCGAGAACGTACAGCACGCCCGTGAGGCCCGAGCCGATCTGCGTGGCGAGGCGGATACGTTGCGCCTCGCCGCCCGACAGGGTGCCGGCCGCTCGCCCGAGGCTGAGGTAATTGAGCCCCACCTGCAGGAGGAAGTCGAGGCGCGCGCGGATCTCGCGCAGCACCGCCGCAGCGATGGTGGCCTCGCGGTCGGTGAGAGTGAGTTCCGAGAAGAACTCGCGGGCGTCGGAGAGGCTCATGCGGGATGCGGCGGCGATGGAGGTGCCGTCGACGAGCACGGCGAGCACCTCGGGCTTGAGGCGGTCGCCGTCGCACACGGCGCACGGGACCTCGCGGAGGTACTCCGACCAGCGCTGGCGCTGCGCGTCGGACTCCGCCTGCAGGTACTGACGCTCGATGTAGGGCACGACACCCTCGAACCCCGAGGAGTAACGCATCTCACGGCCATAGCGGTTCTTCCACTTGACCGTGACCTTGTAGTTCTCGCCGCGCAGCACCGCCTGCTGCACGTCGTGCGTCAGCTTCTTCCACGGGGTGTCGAGCGAGAAGTCAAGATCACGGGCCAGACCCTCGAGGAGGCGCTCGTAGTACTGGAAGAGGCCCTTGCCCTGCGTCGTCCACGGCAGGATGGCGCCGTCGCGGATCGACAGCTCCTCGTCGCCGAGCATGAGGTCGACGTCGACCGACATGCGCGTTCCGAGACCCGAACAGACCGGGCAGGCGCCGAAGGGGGCGTTGAACGAGAACGTACGCGGTTCGATCTCGGTGAGCTGCAGCGGGTGCCCGTTGGGGCAGGACAGCTTCTCGGAGAACGACTGCCAGGCGTCGTCGCCCTCTTCGTCGACATAGTTCACCTGCATGATGCCGCCCGCGAGACCCATCGCCGTTTCGACCGAATCGGTGACGCGGCTGAGGTTGTCTCCGGATGCCACGAGCCGGTCGACGACGACGGCGATGTCGTGCTTGTAGCTCTTCTTCAGCGTCGGCGGCTCGGCCAACTGGATCAAGTCGCCGTCGACGACGGCGCGCGCGTAGCCCTTCGCACTGAGCTCCTTGAAAAGGTCGACGAACTCGCCCTTCTTCTGCGTGACGACCGGGGCGACGATCTGGTAGCGGGTGCGCTCCGGCAGCTCCATCAGCTGGTCGGCGATCTGTTGGATCGTCTGACGCTGGATGCGCGCACCGCAGTCGGGGCAGTGGGGTACGCCGACGCGCGCCCAGAGCAGACGCATGTAGTCGTGGATCTCGGTGATCGTGCCGACCGTCGAGCGGGGGTTGCGGTTGGTCGATTTCTGGTCGATCGAGACCGCCGGGCTGAGACCCTCGATGAAGTCGACGTCGGGTCGATCGACCTGCCCGAGGAACTGGCGCGCATAGGCGCTCAACGACTCGACGTAGCGGCGCTGACCCTCGGCGAAGATCGTGTCGAATGCGAGGCTCGACTTGCCCGAGCCGGACAGGCCGGTGAAGACGACGAGGGAATCGCGTGGGATGTCGAGGTCGACGTTCTTGAGGTTGTGCACGCGCGCGCCACGCACACTGAGCTTTCCGCTCGTACCTGAGGTGGCGGGCGAGGTGGGCGAAGAAACGGGAACGATCGGCACGTGTTAAGTCTAGGTCGGGCCTCCGACATCGGCCCCGGGTTCGCCCCGGGCGCACGGATGTGCGAGAGTGCGGCGACGCGAGGCGGGCTTCATTCCCCCGCGCGGGCGCCCCCGGCGAAGGGCGCGAGACCGTCGCGGAGCGCGATCAGCGCTTCCTCCGAGACGCCCACTCGCGCCATGATCTGGCCGGGGACGGCGAGTGCGGATTCGCGCAGCGCGCGCCCCTCGTCGGTGAGCGCGATGTCGAGCACCCGCTCGTCGTCGGTGCGGCGGGTGCGATCGACGCGTCCCTGCGTCTCGAGGCGTTTGACCAGGGGCGACAGCGTGGCCGGTTCCATCGCGAGCTCGGCGGCCAGCGCCCCGAGAGTGCGCGGCGATCGCTCCCACAGGGCGAGCATTACCAGGTACTGCGGATGCGTCAGGCCGAGTGGCTCGAGCACGGGACGGTAGATCGAGACGATGTTGCGGGCGGCGGTGACGAGGGCGAAGCACACCTGGCTCTCCAGCCTCAACGGATCCTGCACGCGCGACCTCCTTAATCGTTAGTACACTAATAATCATGACACGAAAGGATTCCGATCGCCCACCGCTCCGCGAGCGCGTGCGCGAGGCGGGCGGGTGGTATCAGTACCTGAACACACGTCTCATCCGCGTCGCCGGACCCGCTTCGGTCGGCCCCTACGAGACGACCCCGGAGCCGATCCGCACGGGTCGCCCCTGCCCCCTGTGCGGTCACCCGATGACGGAGCACAGCGTCGACCGATCCGGGCCGAAGCCCCTGCTGCACTGCCCCTGACACCGTGAGCGTGCCGGTCGGTCGTCACCCCAGCTGCGGGCGCCCCGCCTCGTCCAATGGCCACCCCGGGTTGACGGCGACCTCCCACGGGTGACCGTCGGGGTCGATGAAGACCCCGGAGTACCCGCCCCACGGCGTCGGTGCACCCGCGCGCGCCAGTCGCGCACCCGCTGCCACGGCGTCGGCCAGGACGGTGTCGACTTTCTCCGCCTCGAGGACGTTGTGGGCCAGGGTCACGCCACCCCATCCGCCGCTGTCGTCGACGCCCGAATCCGCCGCCAGTTCGTCGCGACCCCACAGGGCCAGCACGAGGCCGCCCGTGTCGAAGAATGCGACTTCGCCATCGACGGATGTCGGATGCGCCGTCCATCCCAGGGCACGGTAGAAGGCGATCGAGCGCGAGAGGTCGCGAACTCCGAGGGTGACGAGGGTGATCCGTTGGTCCATGTGCGGTTGCGGGCTCAGGCGTGCCCGGCTCTCTCCATCGCTCGGAGCTCCTTCTTCATGTCCTGCACCTCGTCACGGAGACGCCCGGCGAGCTCGAACTTGAGCTCCGCCGCCGCCGCCAACATCTGTTGCGTGAGGTCGGCGATCGTCGACTCGAGCTGATCCGCACCCTCGGCGGCGATCCCCGTCCGACGCAGCGACGGCGTGGGCGACTTGCCCTTGCCCGCCTTGTCGTTACGGGCGAGCAGCTTCCTCGTGTCAGTGGCCTCGCGGTTCAACACCTCGGTGATGTCGGCGATCTTCTTCCGAAGCGGCTGCGGGTCGATCCCGTGTTCGGTGTTGTAAGCGACCTGCTTCTCGCGCCGTCGATCGGTCTCGTCGATCGCGTTGCGCATCGAGTCGGTGATCCTGTCGGCGTACATGTGCACCTCACCGGAGACATTTCGTGCGGCACGGCCGATGGTCTGGATGAGCGACGTCCCGCTGCGGAGGAATCCCTCTTTGTCTGCATCGAGGATCGCCACGAGCGAGACCTCGGGCAGGTCGAGTCCTTCTCGCAGCAGGTTGATGCCCACGAGCACGTCGTAGACGCCGGCGCGCAGCTCGGTCAGCAGCTCGACGCGCCGCAGGGTGTCGACGTCGGAGTGCAGGTACCGCACCCGCACACCGTGTTCCCCGAGGAAGTCGGTCAACTCTTCGGCCATCTTCTTGGTCAGGGTGGTGACGAGCACGCGCTCGTCACGTTCGACGCGCACACGGATCTCTTCGAGCAGATCGTCGATCTGGCCCTTCGACGGTTTCACGACGATCTCGGGGTCCACCAGGCCCGTCGGACGGATGATCTGCTCGACCACCCCGTCGGCGATGCCCATCTCGTACCGACCCGGCGTCGCCGACAGATAGACGGCCTGACCGACGCGCTCCTTGAATTCATCCCACCGCAGGGGGCGGTTGTCCATGGCGCTCGGCAGTCGGAACCCGTGCTCCACCAGCGTGCGCTTGCGCGACGCGTCGCCCTCGTACATCGCACCGATCTGCGGCACCGTCACGTGCGACTCGTCGATGACGAGCAGGAAGTCGTCGGGGAAGAAGTCGAGCAGCGTGTGCGGCGGGTCGCCGGGCATGCGGCCGTCCATGTGACGCGAGTAGTTCTCGATGCCCGAGCAGAAACCGAGCTGCTGCAGCATCTCGAGATCGAACGTCGTGCGCATGCGCAGACGCTGCGCTTCGAGGAGTTTTCCCTGCGAATCGAACTCTTTCAGGCGCTCCTCGAGCTCGTGCTCGATGGTGCCGATCGCCCTCTGAACCGTCTCGGTGCCGGCGACGTAGTGAGATGCCGGGAAGATCGGGACGGAATCCATCTTCTCGATGACGTCACCGGTGAGCGGGTGCAGCGTGTACAGCGCCTCGATCTCGTCGCCGAACATCTCGATGCGGATGGCGTACTCCTCGTAGACCGGGATGATCTCGATCGTGTCGCCTCGCACGCGGAAGTTGCCGCGCGAGAAATCGACGTCGTTGCGGTTGTACTGCATCGAGATGAACTTGCGGATGAGCGCGTCGCGGTCGTACCGCTCCCCCACCTGCAGGGCGACCATCGCGCGCAGGTATTCTTCGGGCGCACCGAGGCCGTAGATGCACGACACCGTGGACACGACGATCACGTCGCGGCGGGACAGCAGCGAGTTGGTGGTCGAGTGGCGCAGACGCTCGACTTCGGCGTTGATCGATGAGTCCTTCTCGATGAACGTGTCGGTCTGCGGCACATAGGCCTCGGGTTGGTAATAGTCGTAGTAGGAGACGAAGTACTCGACGGCGTTGTTCGGCATCAACTCGCGGAACTCGTTCGCCAGCTGCGCCGCGAGGGTCTTGTTGTGCGCGAGCACCAACGTGGGGCGCTGCACCTGCTCCACCAGCCAGGCCGTCGTCGCCGACTTTCCGGTACCGGTCGCACCCAGCAGCACGACGTCGGTCTCGCCGGCGTTGATGCGCGCGGCGAGGTCGGCGATCGCCTGCGGCTGGTCGCCGGAGGGCGAGTACTCGCTGATGACCTCGAAGGGACGGACGGAACGCGTTGCCTGCATGATTCCAGCGTAGGCGGGGCCTCCGACATCGGGGTCGGGTTGCGTTTCGCCGTACGCGAGCGCGACGAGGAACAGAGAGACCCGACCGTCAGCGAGGGCGCGTCACGCGGTCCCACAGCTGGTCGGCCTGCTGCCGGGTGGCATCCAGGGTCGTGCCCGTGTCGATGACCACGTCGGCGAGGGCGAGGCGCTCCTCGTCACCGACCTGCGACCCGATGCGCGCGCGCGCATCCCCCTCGCTGAGTCCGCGGATCTCGACGAGACGGCGTACACGTTCCTCCACAGGCGCATGGGCGACGACGACGAGATCCCAGGTATCCCCGCCTCTCGCCTCCGCGAGCAGCGGCACGTCGTAGACGACAACGGCATCCGGATCGGCGGCGAACGCCTCATCGAACCGCCGCTGCGATTCGGAGCGGACGGCGGGGTGCACGAGCGCATTCAGGGCGGCGAGCCGGTCGCGGTGACCGAACACCAGAGCACCGAGAGCAGGACGATCGAGCGCGCCGTCATCACGGAGCACCGCGGAACCGAACTCCGCGGCGATCGCCTCGAGCACAGGCGATCCGGGCGCCTGTACCTCGCGAACGATCGCGTCCGCGTCGATGACGACGGCTCCGTGGTCGGCGAGAGCGGTCGCGATGGTGGACTTGCCCGAGGCGATTCCACCCGTCAACGCGAGAAGGGGCATTGGACGAGGATGTCACATCGTGGGGCGCACGAAGCCGAGCGCCGGCCCTCTGACCGCGTGCCCTCAGAAGCCGAAGTCGCCCCCGAAGTCGCCGCCGAAGTCCGCTCCGATGTCGCCGCCCGCACCGGGGTCCACCCCGCCGGCGTCGACCGCCCCGACATCACCCGCCGCGGCATCGCCCGCACCCGCCTCGCCCGCCCCGGCATCCGCGGCGGCGCCGTCGGCGTACCCGGCGTCGTACCCCGGGTCGAACATCGCGCCCACGAGCGCCGAGCCCACCACGTATCCGCCGATCGTGCCGAGCATCGACGCGCCCAGCATCGAGCCGAAGCCCGGGCCGCCCGAGAACGACCGCCCGCCGAACGTGCGCTCCATGAAACCGGGCTGCGAGTACTCGGCGCGGGTCGCGGCGCGCGCGAGAGAGGCGGGCTGGTCGTCGGCCGGACGCTCGGAGGGCGCCAGACCTGACGAGAGATCCTGCAGTACCTGCTGACGCTGCGCGGGCGTGAGCTTGCCGAACGCCTCGGCGTGCACCTGCTCCACCGTCTCGGGCGGAGCTGTGCGCAAGAGGTACCGGTAGCGATCGACGGCCTGTCGGTCCTCGTCGGATCCGGATGCCACGAAGTCACCGCCGCCGGCCGGTGGGGGTGCGTACCTGCCGTCGGCATCGCGCAGTTCGCTCGCCGCACCACGCGGTGCAGCCGATGCGGCCGCGCGCTGCGGCGTCTCGTCGCCGGATCCGAAGAGTCGATCGAGGAATCCCATGGTGCGCTGCCTCCTACATCGTGTGCGTCCCACGCTAGACGGCTCGCCTCAGAGCCCACGAGGGCTTGCCGCCGGCGCGGACAGGTGTTCCCTCACCCGCGCCGGGCGATCGCTTCGCTCACCCACCGGGCGTACCGGGCCCACGGGTCGTCGACCCCGGCCGCGAGTCGGTCGAGGTGCGCGTCGAGGGCCGTGGACCGCCGGAACCATTCCGTGCGCCCGAACCTCTCGTCGGCGAACAGCTCGTGACGGCGCCGCTCGACCAGCCTGTCGCCCGGCTCGAAGGCGAGGAGTTCGTCATGCCAGATGGCGGCGAGCCGCTGTCGCGGCCGTGCTGTCGTACCGATTTTGATGCGGTCCTCGAACCGCAGGTAGTACACGACGTCAACGCGGGGCGGAGGTAGTTCATCGTCGACGGCGTCGCCGTGCGGCCATTCGCATACCGCGCACAGCCACCCGGTCGGCCACCGCACCCCGAGGCGCGATGCGCACAGTCGGCACGGTGTCGGCAGAAGGTCGGTCACACCGTCGTGCGCTGTCGTCCACTCCGCGCTGACGGCCGCGTGCCACTCGCAGAGCGCCACCGGCGCCGCGGGGTCGACGGCACCGGCGCAGGAGACGACGAGGCAGACGGGGGCGGACATGCGCTCACGCTATGCCCGACCCCCGACATCGTTCACTCGTCGCTCTCGGGACCCTCCATCACCAGGAAGAGACCGGCGTACGGACCCAGCTCGATCGAGAAGCTCTGCAGTTCGTCGACACGTCCGAGCACGTCACCGGTCGCGGCATCCACTGCGGTGCTTTGCGGAACGAGATACTCGGAGCGCACCGTCCCCTCGATCGTCTCGGCCGAGAAGTTCAGCACCGTAATCTGCAGCGGTGCATCCTCGGCGCGGCGGTCGCCCCCGTCGAGTCGGTGCACCAGGACGAGCATGCTCGGGTGACCCACCTGGGGGATGTCGATCTGCGACGCGATCGCGATGCCGTGGTCACCGCGGATGCGCAGCACGTCGCGCAGCCCAGACAGGAACGACTGCGGATCCGCCTGCTGGTCTCCCAGCGATCCGTAGAGCGAGCGGGCACGCGGCATCCCCGAGATCGACGACGCCGCGTCGGGGGCCACATCGAGCAGATCGTGGGCACCGCGCTCGATCCAGCGGGTGTCGCCCGACGAGATGAGGTGGCGCACCTCGTCGGCGGGCAGCGTAAGCGATCCCGTGAGGTCCCATCCCGACAGGGCGAACACGCCGGGCTGCCACGAGTTGTACTTCGCCAGCAAGAGGTGCGCGTCGCGGATGGCGGGCACGTCGGCCTCGGTGATCTCGCCGAGGGTGGATTTGCCTTGCGTGGCGGCGATGAGGGATGCCGTCGTGCAGGCGATGCCGTTCTGGGTGAAGACGAGGTTGTAGTCGGCGTCGACCGTCAGTTTCTCGGTCAACTCCGCGCGCACCATCTCGGCGATCTCCGCTCCCGAGTGCTCGTCATGCCGGAAGGGATAGAGCGTGTCGCGATGCGTGGTCGCCCAGTGGACGAGTTCATAGGTCAGCTCGTCGTGGTTCTGCATGCCGTGCACCAGCTGCACCGGCTCGACGCCCGTTTCCAGAGCGGTGTTGAGGGCGAGGCGGAGGAACTCCGTGTTCGCGGTCGCGAGCGCGTGGTGATAGCCCGGGCGCGTGACGAAGTCGTACGACAGGTCGGCGCCGACCGCGCTGGTGTCGCGGATGTCCTCCATCGTCAGGTTGAGCTCCTGGAAGGTGAAGCCGCCGACCTTTCGCACCATGCCGGCGATGATGTGGTTCGCCGCGTGCGAGAGCGGGTGGCCCTCCGACCACGCGGGAAGACCTTCGGCGCTCTTCTCGACACCGAGGAAGCCGTTGGCGTCCAGGCGAAGGGCGCTCGTTCCGAGGTCGCCGAGGGAGTGCAAAGCGTCGCCGATGACCAGCCGCATCCCGGCGAAAGTGGGGTCGAGCCAGTTGATCGAGGGCTGCCCCTCCTTGAAGTAATGCAGGTAGACCCACCGGCGCTCGAGACCGTCGGTGCCGACGACGGGCGCCGTCGCACTCCAGTTCGTCTCCTTCACACCGGGCGTGTAGAAGATGACGCGCTGCAGCTCGCCGATGATGTAGCCGCGCGCGCTCAGCTCGCGTTCGGTGTCGGCGTCGAGATTGACCGAATCGCGCCCCGCGGGCACCTCCGGCAGCATTTCCCAGTCCTCCCGAGGGATCTCGACCATGTGGTAGATGCCGGGATAATCCTTGTAGGCCATTTCGGCGAGGCGGAAGTCGGCGCCCTTCCCCGTGTGGCCGGGGACGATGTCGTCGATCACGCTGCCGCCGTGCGACTCTGCCACATCGGCCACCCGCCGGAAGGCGTTCTCATCGCCGAACTCCGGGTCGATCTGCGTGCTGATGCGGTCGAAGTGACCGTCGACGCTCGGCGTCTCCTGCCATCCCGTGATCCCGCCGGCGCGCTTGACCGGACCCGTGTGGATGCCGTTGACCCCCACCCACTCGAACGCCTCCCACAGAGCTTCATCGCCTAATGCCTCGAGGAAGGACTCCCCCGGTCGAGTGATGAGCGAGATGGGGTACGCCGTGAACCACACGTCGGTCGACTCGATGGCCCGTCGAGCATCGGGACGCGCATAGGGGTTGCGCCACATCGACGGCTGACCCGACAACTGCCGGCTCAGGACGTCGGCGTCCTTCAACATCGACTGCCGCACGAGCCATTCGACATAGGACGGGTTGAGTCCGTTGGCGTTTCGTGGATCGGTGAGGAACCGCCGCAGCGTGCCGCCGCGGAACTGGTCTCGCGGGCGAAGGCGCCGCGGCCGGGCCGGGTACCGCTGCTCGTCGTAGCTGATCTCGGACACGTTCTCGGCCGCATCCTCCGCATCCACCGGTGTCGACCCCACCATCTCGTCGTCCGTCACCCTACGCTCGCCCGCATCGTCCACTCGCGACCTCCCTCACGTCCTTCTCGACGCTAGTCGGTCGAGACGATGATGCGCCGAGGCATTGACCTGGGCGCGGAAAACAGTGACTGTTGCCGTCACCGCGCGGGCGACGACGCCGGGCGCAGCGCCCATACCGCAAGCCCCATGGCCGACGCGCACATCGCCACCACGGCCCCGAGGAACCACCCCCACCCGGCTGTGCCGAAAACGATGCCCAACGCCCATCCGAACAGACTCGATCCGGCGTAGTAGCCCAGGTAGTAAAGCGACGAGGCCTGTGCGCGCGCCTCCGGATGCGCCGCGACCGGCGTCCACCCGGATGCCACGGCATGCGCACCGAAGAATCCCGCGGTGAAGGCGACGAGCCCGACGATCACACTCACGACAGCCGGCACGAACATCAGCGCCGCACCGGCCGTCATGACCACGGAGCACACCAGCAGCACGGACAGTCGACCGTGGCGGACAGCGAGGGCGCCGGCGCGGGGCGACGAGACGGTGCCCGCCAGATAGGCGAGGAACAGCAACGTCACCACGGCCGGTGCAAGGGAGAACGGCGGGTCGATGAGGTGGAACCCGAGGTAGTTGTACACCGCGACGAAGGCGCCCATCAGCAGAAAACCCTGTGCGTACAGCGCGAGCTGCACCGGCGACCGCAGATTGAGCCACAGACGCCGCCGCACGGACGCGGCGGGTGTCGTGCGAAGACGTCCCGGCACGAACCCCCGAGACGCGGGCACGAGGATCAGGAACAGTACCGCCGCGATCAGACACAACAGAACAACGGATGCCACACCCCAGCGCCATCCGACCGCCTCGGCCACCCAGCCCGAGACGACCCGGCCGCTCAGCCCGCCGACCGTCGTCCCGGCGATGTAGGACCCCGCTGCCGCCGCGACATAGCGCGCGTCGACCTCTTCGCTGAGGTAGGCGAGGGCCACGGCCGGCACCGCGCCGAGCGCGACACCCTCGAGCAGACGCAGGACGAGCAGGGTGCCGAGATCGTGTGCGAGGGGGGTGAGACCGCCGAAGAAGGTCGCGGCGATGAGGCCGATCGTCATGGCGGGGACGCGGCCGACCCGATCGGCCACGATCGACCAGGGGATGACGGCGACGGCGAGACCCAAGGTCGACGCCGACACGGTCAACGCCGCCGCCGACGGAGTCGTCGGGACGCCTGCCGCGATAGCCGGCAGCACCGCCTGCGTGGCGTAGAGCTGCGCGAATGTCGCGACGCCGCCGAAGAACAGCCCGACCAGGAGGCGGCGATATTCACGGCCGCCCGGCACGTGCCCTGTGAAGTCGGTCACCCGTTCGAGCCTACTTCCGGAGTCCGGGTACGACGAAGCGCCGGTGCGTGGTCCCCGGTTGGGGGATCACGTACCAGCGCGTGGTGGTGCGTGGGTGGTGAAATGCGAAATGGCCACCCAGCGTTGGGTGGCCATTTCGGCTTAAAGGAAGTCCGGCGGTGTCCTACTCTCCCATAGGGTCCCCCCTGCAGTACCATCGGCGCTGAGAGGCTTAGCTTCCGGGTTCGGAATGTGACCGGGCGTTTCCCTCTCGCTATGGCCGCCGAAACACTATTGATGTTCCGTAAACCAACAACGATATTTCATTGTTGTTGTTCTCGACCGTACATCGAGAACCACTCAGTGGACGCAAACACCAAAAACGGTGTGTTATCAAGTCATCGGCTTATTAGTACCGGTCAGCTTCACGTATTACTACGCTTCCACATCCGGCCTATCAACCCAGTAGTCTGGCTGGGAGCCTCTCACCCCTAAGGGTATGGAAGTCTCATCTTGAGGCCGGCTTCCCGCTTAGATGCTTTCAGCGGTTATCCATCCCGAACGTAGCTAATCAGCGGTGCTCCTGGCGGAACAACTGACACACCAGAGGTTCGTCCAACCCGGTCCTCTCGTACTAGGGTCAGATCCTCTCAAACTTCCTACGCGCGCAGCGGATAGGGACCGAACTGTCTCACGACGTTCTAAACCCAGCTCGCGTACCGCTTTAATGGGCGAACAGCCCAACCCTTGGGACCTACTCCAGCCCCAGGATGCGACGAGCCGACATCGAGGTGCCAAACCATGCCGTCGATATGGACTCTTGGGCAAGATCAGCCTGTTATCCCCGAGGTACCTTTTATCCGTTGAGCGACAGCGCTTCCACAAGCCACTGCCGGATCACTAGTCCCGACTTTCGTCCCTGCTCGACCTGTCAGTCTCACAGTCAAGCTCCCTTGTGCACTTACACTCGCCACCTGATTGCCAACCAGGTTGAGGGAACCTTTGGGCGCCTCCGTTACATTTTGGGAGGCAACCGCCCCAGTTAAACTACCCACCAGGCACTGTCCCTGAACCGGATCACGGTCCTAAGTTAGATATCCAGAGTGACCAGAGTGGTATTTCAACAATGACTCCACACTCACTGGCGTGAATGCTTCACCGTCTCCCACCTATCCTACACAAGCCACACCGAACACCAATACCAAGCTGTAGTAAAGGTCACGGGGTCTTTCCGTCCTGCTGCGCGTAACGAGCATCTTTACTCGTAATGCAATTTCGCCGAGTTCGCGGTTGAGACAGTTGGGAAGTCGTTACGCCATTCGTGCAGGTCGGAACTTACCCGACAAGGAATTTCGCTACCTTAGGATGGTTATAGTTACCACCGCCGTTTACTGGGGCTTAAATTCTCAGCTTCGCCTTGCGGCTAACCGGTCCTCTTAACCTTCCAGCACCGGGCAGGCGTCAGTCCGTATACATCGTCTTGCGACTTGGCACGGACCTGTGTTTTTAGTAAACAGTCGCTACCCACTAGTCTCTGCGGCCACCACACCCTTTCGGAGCAAGTCCTAATAAGTGGATGGCCCCCCTTCTCCCGAAGTTACGGGGGCATTTTGCCGAGTTCCTTAACCACGATTCTCTCGATCTCCTTGGTATTCTCTACCTGACCACCTGAGTCGGTTTGGGGTACGGGCGGCTTGAACCTCGCGTCGATGCTTTTCTCGGCAGCATAGGATCACCCACTTTTTATCCGCATCGTGTCTCAGCCTTCATGACTCCCGGATTTGCCTAAGAGTCGGCCTACGCACTTGCACCAGGACTACCATCGCCTGGCTTGGGCTACCTTCCTGCGTCACACCTGTTAATACGCTAACCGCACCAGCATGGGGTCGAGCGTTCGCCAAGACGGCTTCACCCCGAAGGGATCCATCCATTCCTGGTTAGGACTCTTAGCACCACTGGATTAGCTTGGGCGGTTCTTCGCCGGTACGGGAATATCAACCCGTTGTCCATCGACTACGCCTGTCGGCCTCGCCTTAGGTCCCGACTTACCCAGGGAAGATTAGCTTGACCCTGGAACCCTTGGTCTTTCGGAGGACGTGTTTCTCACACGTCTTTCGCTACTCATGCCTGCATTCTCACTCGTGTAGCGTCCACGGCTGGGTCACCCCGCCGCTTCACTCGCCACACGACGCTCTCCTACCCATCAACACGGCTGGACCACGAAGGCCTACCAAAAATGTCAATGCCACAACTTCGGTGGCGTGCTTGAGCCCCGTTACATTGTCGGCGCGGAATCACTTGACCAGTGAGCTATTACGCACTCTTTCAAGGGTGGCTGCTTCTAAGCCAACCTCCTGGTTGTCAAAGCAACTCCACATCCTTTCCCACTTAGCACGCGCTTAGGGACCTTAGTTGGTGGTCTGGGTTGTTTCCCTCTCGACTATGAAGCTTATCCCCCACAGTCTCACTGCTGCGCTCTCACTTACCGGCATTCGGAGTTTGGCTGACGTCAGTAACCTTGTAGGGCCCATCGGCCATCCAGTAGCTCTACCTCCGGCAAGAAACACGCAACGCTGCACCTAAATGCATTTCGGAGAGAACCAGCTATCACGAAGTTTGATTGGCCTTTCACCCCTATCCACAGCTCATCCCCTCAGTTTTCAACCTAAGTGGGTTCGGTCCTCCACGACGTCTTACCGTCGCTTCAACCTGGCCATGGATAGATCACTTCGCTTCGGGTCTAGGACACGCGACTGAATCGCCCTATTCAGACTCGCTTTCGCTACGGCTACCCCACTCGGGTTAACCTCGCCACGTATCGCTAACTCGCAGGCTCATTCTTCAAAAGGCACGCTGTCACCCCTACTAAGGAGGCTCCAACGGTTTGTAAGCAAACGGTTTCAGGTACTATTTCACTCCCCTCCCGGGGTACTTTTCACCTTTCCCTCACGGTACTTGTCCGCTATCGGTCATCTGGGAGTATTTAGGCTTATCAGGTGGTCCTGACAGATTCACACGGGATTTCTCGGGCCCCGTGCTACTTGGGATACTTTTCACGCCAAGAACAGGCATTTCGACTACGGGGTTCGCACCCTCTATGACCGGCCGTTCAAAACCGTTCGTCTATACCCTCTTGTCACGTCGACTGCTCGGCAGAACAATCAGAAAAGTCCCACAACCCCCAACGTGCAACACCTGCCGGCTATCACACACGCTAGGTTTAGCCTCTTCCGGTTTCGCTCGCCACTACTCACGGAATCGCTTTTGCTTTCTCTTCCTGTGGGTACTGAGATGTTTCACTTCCCCACGTTCCCTCTACCCGCCCTATATATTCAGGCGGGAGTCACCAGGCACGCACGCGCCCTGGCGGGGTTTCCCCATTCGGACACCCTCGGATCAAAACTCGCTTATCAGTTCCCCGAGGCTTATCGCAGATTGCTACGTCCTTCTTCGGCTCCAGATGCCAAGGCATCCACCGTTTGCTCTTAAAGACTTGAAATCACATGAGTTGAATCGTCAAAAAATTGACTAATGATCTTTAAGATCATCTTCACGACACCATCCCGAAGGATCATGTCGAAGATGCTCGCGTCCACTGTGTAGTTCTCAAAGTACGGGCGGAACCCCCTCCCACCCCACCAACCGGTGAAGCCAAAGAAGGCCCAGAGGAACAGCCACCAACCACCCAGCCCAAAGACTGACGCGATCAGCGCCCGGCCCCTCAGGACCCAACAGCGTGCATGTACCCACCCCTCCGACCCCGAACCGTTCCCACAGCAAGCTGCGTACTAGATCCAAAACCATCAAAATGAGCACCAAGTCAAATGTTCCACCCATGAGCTACCGGCAGACACGAACGGTCTGATCCGGCGCCTGGACACCACCAAGCCGAAGCCCGCTGATGCCAGATGCTCCTTAGAAAGGAGGTGATCCAGCCGCACCTTCCGGTACGGCTACCTTGTTACGACTTAGTCCTAATTACCGATCCCACCTTCGACGGCTCCCTCCACAAGGGTTGGGCCACCGGCTTCAGGTGTTACCGACTTTCATGACTTGACGGGCGGTGTGTACAAGACCCGGGAACGTATTCACCGCAGCGTTGCTGATCTGCGATTACTAGCGACTCCGACTTCATGAGGTCGAGTTGCAGACCTCAATCCGAACTGGGACCGGCTTTTTGGGATTCGCTCCACCTCACGGTATTGCAGCCCTTTGTACCGGCCATTGTAGCATGCGTGAAGCCCAAGACATAAGGGGCATGATGATTTGACGTCATCCCCACCTTCCTCCGAGTTGACCCCGGCAGTATCCCATGAGTTCCCACCATTACGTGCTGGCAACATAGAACGAGGGTTGCGCTCGTTGCGGGACTTAACCCAACATCTCACGACACGAGCTGACGACAACCATGCACCACCTGTTCACCAGTGTCCAAAGAGTCCCGTATTTCTACGGTGTTCTGGTGTATGTCAAGCCTTGGTAAGGTTCTTCGCGTTGCATCGAATTAATCCGCATGCTCCGCCGCTTGTGCGGGTCCCCGTCAATTCCTTTGAGTTTTAGCCTTGCGGCCGTACTCCCCAGGCGGGGAACTTAATGCGTTAGCTGCGTCACGGAAACCGTGGAATGGTCCCCACAACTAGTTCCCAACGTTTACGGGGTGGACTACCAGGGTATCTAAGCCTGTTTGCTCCCCACCCTTTCGCTCCTCAGCGTCAGTTACGGCCCAGAGATCTGCCTTCGCCATCGGTGTTCCTCCTGATATCTGCGCATTCCACCGCTACACCAGGAATTCCAATCTCCCCTACCGCACTCTAGTCTGCCCGTACCCACTGCAGACCCGAGGTTGAGCCTCGGGATTTCACAGCAGACGCGACAAACCGCCTACGAGCTCTTTACGCCCAATAATTCCGGATAACGCTTGCGCCCTACGTATTACCGCGGCTGCTGGCACGTAGTTAGCCGGCGCTTTTTCTGCAGGTACCGTCACTTTCGCTTCTTCCCTGCTAAAAGAGGTTTACAACCCGAAGGCCGTCATCCCTCACGCGGCGTTGCTGCATCAGGCTTCCGCCCATTGTGCAATATTCCCCACTGCTGCCTCCCGTAGGAGTCTGGGCCGTGTCTCAGTCCCAGTGTGGCCGGTCACCCTCTCAGGCCGGCTACCCGTCGACGCCTTGGTGAGCCATTACCTCACCAACAAGCTGATAGGCCGCGAGCCCATCCCAGACCAAAAAATCTTTCCAACCCCCACCATGCGATAGAGGCTCATATCCAGTATTAGACACCGTTTCCAGCGCTTATCCCAGAGTCCAGGGCAGGTTGCTCACGTGTTACTCACCCGTTCGCCACTGATCCACCAAGCAAGCTTGGCTTCACCGTTCGACTTGCATGTGTTAAGCACGCCGCCAGCGTTCATCCTGAGCCAGGATCAAACTCTCCGTAAAAGAAAAAAACCACAACACCGGGAAAACGATGCCGCAGCGAGTTCGAAACTGACCAAAGAGAAAACATCATTACTGACGAATCCATAATGCCAACCCCCGGAAGGGCTGGTCTTTGATCCAAAGGAATTCTCACCAGTCCGAAGACCGACGAGGAATAAAATTGGCATTTGACAAGTGCACGCTGTTGAGTTCTCAAGGAACGGACGCACCCACAGAAACAGTCTTCCGACCAACCCATGAGGCAGTTCACTTCAATTGACCAGCCGCTCAGCACACAGTTCCGCAGTGGGACCTCACGAAGAGATCGACCTCGGGAACCGGCCGAACGACCAGAACCAAAACCATACACCATTCGGTGAGGTCTTGGGCGGTTCACCACGTGAGAGGAAACAGGGGCCCTTCGGCCGCTCCGCTCTCCCCTGTGGGGCGAACAAGTAATACTTTACGTCCGGTTTACCTGCTCGGCCAATCACTCCACATCCCGGGCGTGTCGCCGTACGAAATCCGCGGAAACATGCGGGAAACAACGGGGACCCGACGCGGCCGTGGAGCTCGGCCGGGCCGAGGTGCGATAACGCACGAAAGCTGTTAGGCGACGAGTACCCATGCGCGGCCGGAGGCCATGGCATCCGTGTGCCCGCCGGTGAACTCGATCCCGTCGAAGAACATCGCACCCAGCACGAGAGCGAAGACGAACACGATCGACAGGAAGAGCACGGCCACGCCGGCGAGGGTGATCAGAAGTGGGAGTCGGTTTGCCATACATCGATCTTGCCCGGCACTCCCCCGAGAACGACAGGGCTTGCGTCGAAACGACCGAAGGCCGGCACCTCCGAGGAGGTACCGGCCTTCGGTGCGAGACGGATCAGCGTCCGGAGAGCTTCTCGCGAAGCGCCGCCAGCGACTCGTCGTCGGCGAGGGTGCCCTGGGCGGGCGACTCCGACGAGAACGAACCACCGAACGAACCGGCGTCCGTCGGGTTCGCCGCTTCGGCCTCGAGGGCCTTGGCGACGGCGGACTTGTGAGCCTCCCAGCGACCCTGGGCCGCGGCGTACTCCTGCTCCCACTGCTCGCGCTGAGCGTCGAAGCCCTCGAGCCAGGCACCCGACTCGGGGTCGAAGCCCTCAGGGTACTTGTACTCGCCGCGCTCGTCGTACTCGGTGGCCATGCCGTACAGCGCCGGGTCGAACTCGGTGCCGTTGGGGTCGACGGACTCGTTGGCCTGCTTGAGCGACAGCGAGATGCGACGACGCTCGAGGTCGATGTCGATGATCTTGACGAAGACCTCTTCGCCGACCGAAACAACCTGCTCAGCGAGCTCGACGTGCTTGCCCGAAAGCTCGGAGATGTGCACGAGGCCCTCGATGCCGTCGGCCACGCGGACGAACGCACCGAAGGGAACCAGCTTGGTGACCTTGCCCGGAGCGATCTGACCGATCGCGTGGGTACGGGCGAACACCTGCCACGGGTCTTCCTGCGTCGCCTTGAGCGAGAGCGACACGCGCTCGCGATCGAGGTCGACCTCGAGGATCTCGACGGTGACCTCCTGGCCTACCTCGACGACCTCGGAGGCGTGCTCGATGTGCTTCCAGGAGAGCTCGGAGACGTGGACGAGACCGTCAACGCCGCCCAGGTCGACGAACGCACCGAAGTTGACGATCGACGAGACCGTGCCCTTGCGGACCTGACCCTTGTGGAGGTTGTTGAGGAACGTGGTGCGCGACTCGGACTGCGTCTGCTCGAGCAGAGCGCGGCGCGAGAGCACGACGTTGTTGCGGTTCTTGTCGAGCTCGAGGATCTTGGCCTCGATCTCCTGGCCGAGGTACGGCGTCAGGTCACGGACACGGCGCAGCTCGATGAGCGAAGCCGGGAGGAAGCCGCGGAGGCCGATGTCGACGATGAGACCACCCTTGACGACCTCGATCACGGAACCGGTGACGACACCGTCGTTCTCCTTGATCTTCTCGACGTCGCCCCACGCACGCTCGTACTGAGCGCGCTTCTTGGACAGGATGAGGCGGCCTTCCTTGTCCTCCTTCTGGAGAACGAGGGCCTCGACGTGATCGCCGACGTTGACGACCTCATTGGGGTCGACGTCGTGCTTGATCGAGAGCTCGCGGGAGGGGATGACACCCTCGGTCTTGTAACCGACGTCGAGGAGGACCTCGTCGCGGTCGATCTTGACCACGGTGCCTTCGATGAGGTCGCCGTCGTTGAAGAACTTGAGCGTCTTCTCGACCGCGGCCAGGAAGTCTTCGGCCGAGCCGATGTCGTTGATCGCGACCTGCTTGATAGCCGGGGCGGTCGTTGCGGTAGTCATGTAGTGGGTTGTCCTAGTTGGGTGTGGTGTCGGGCCTCGACTTCAGCGCCCGTCGGTCCCGTGGACCGAGGACAGCGGGCATCCGCACACCCGAGGGCGAACGCATGCCGCGCGTCGAAGCGAAGCGGATTGATTCGTGCGATGTCACGGGCCGCCCGGATAGCGAGCAGAGCCCACGTGTGACACCTCAGTCTAGCTCACCGGCTCCTCCCCACGGATCGTGCGGCGACAAGGGCGTCACACAACGTCGGTGAAGCGGCGGCGCCGGGCGCCGATTCGCCCCGGATCGGCCGTTTTGCTACGTCCCTCTCAGCCCGCGTGCCCAGGTGGCATCCAGAATGCCGTGCCAGGCTCCCCGTTTTGTGCCCGCTATCGCGGGTCAGACGACGACACCCGCGTCGTTCCCCCCACGTGAAATCGGTTCTATGCGCTCTTCTTCGACGCCCACGTCCAACCGTCGTGATCGCCGCCTTGCCGCCCGCCGCACCCGTCGTCGCCCGGTGACGACCGTCGGTGTGCTCGTGGTCGGCGCGGTCGCGACCGCGGCCCTCACCGGCACCGTGCCGGCGGCCACCGCCTCGCCCACCGACCTGACGACCGCGACGTTCTCGCTCGCCTCGACGACCACGCCGACCGCCCTCACGGCCGCCCGTGGCCCCGAAGTCGCGGAGGCGCGCGCTGCCCAGACCACCGCCGCCGGCTCCCTGCAGGCCGCGTCGAGCGTGCAGGCCGACATCGTGGCATCCGGGCTCGACATCGGTCAGCCCGCGACCGTCGACACCCGCGCGCTCGAGCAGGCCACGGAGCGCCTGGAGGCGGCCGCTGTGCTGCCGGCGACGTTCCTGCCCGACTTCGCCGACGATGTCGAGGCCGCGACCGCGACCATCGACCAGCGCGTCGCCGAATTGCGCGGCACCCTCGACGCGGCCGTGGCGAAGAAGGCCGAAGAGGAAGCAGCCGAGAAAGCACGCCAGGAAGCGGAGGCTGCAGCCGCAGCCGTAGCCGCCGCCGAAGCAGAGGCCGCCGAGCAAGCCGCCACGGAGCCGAGCACCTCGACGTCGTCGTCGAGCGGCGGCGGATCGTCGGCACCGTTCGCCACGGGCGGCGGGTCGGGCGACAACAGCCCGGCCGGCGCGCAGGCGACCGCCCGCGGCATGCTGTCCAGCCGCGGCTGGGGAGACGACCAGTTCAGCTGCCTCGTCTCGCTGTGGAACAAGGAATCGGGCTGGAACTACCAGGCCTACAACGCCAGCAGTGGCGCCTTCGGCATCCCCCAGGCGCTCCCGGGGAGCAAGATGTCATCGGCCGGCGCTGACTGGCAGAGCAACGCGACCACCCAGATCTCGTGGGGCCTCGGTTACATCTCCGGCCGCTACGGCGACCCGTGCGGCGCGTGGAGCCACTCGCAGGCCACCGGCTGGTACTGATCCGCGGACCGGTTGAAGCGACCGGTTGAAACAGAACGACGAGAGCGCCGCCCCGGACACTATTCGGGCGGCGCTTTCGTCGTTGTCGGTGGGTCGTTGTCGCTGGGTCGTTGTCGCTGGGTCGTTGTCGCTGGGTCGTTGTCGCTGGGTCGTTGTCGTCCGGTCGGTTTGGCTTACTTCGTCTTCAGTAGGACCAGTTCTCGCCATACGGCCAGATCACCTCATCCATCGGCGACGACGAGCGACCGATCGGTCAGGCGCCGTTACGACGGGCGATGACGCCCGCGAGCAGGGCGTGGGACAGGGGCGCGAGCGACACCACCATGAGGAGCGTGCCGATCACCGCCTGCTCGGCCTGCAGCAGCACTCCCCCGATGAGCAGCCCCGTGAACAGCACCGACGAGACCACCCGACGGACCATGCGCTCGAGATCGCGCATGCGGCGTTCGATGCGAGGCGTCTCGACGGCGAGAGACCCCTCCTCGAGTCGGGAGATGAGGTTGTCGGCACGGCGCGGCAGGCGAGCGGTCACCGCCGCCACAGCCCCGACCTCCCGCACGAGAGCCTGGGCGGTGTTGCCGCTCTCTTCGCGGATCAGGCGCTGGGCATAGGGCTCGACGGCATCCCAGATGTTGAAGGCGGGGTCGAGCGAACTGCACATTCCGCTCGTCAACGACATGGCGCGCACGATCAGGAGGAAATTCTCGGGCAGCTGGAACGGCAGAGCGCGCACGACGTCGCCGAACTCGATCGCGAAGGCACGGAACTCTCGGGGGTCGACCTCTTGCAGTTCGGCGAACCCCATGCCACCGAAGCGCGAGAAGAGCTGCGTCATCGCCCGTTCGAGCTGGATCGTGTCGGCCGAGGGAAGCAGGACCCCGACGTCGCGGATACCGTCGACCAGGCCCTTGCCATCTCGCGAGGCCGCGGCGATGAGGACGCGGCGAAGACCCCGTCGGAGGCCCGGCGGGACGTCGCCCATCATGCCGAAGTCGATGAAGGTGAAGCGCCAGGCCGGAGGGCCGGCATCCGTCGTCGGAGACAGTGGAGTGACGAAGACGTTGCCGGGGTGGGGGTCGGCGTGGAAGAACCCGTCATCGAACAGCTGGTCGAACATCACCGCGGCGAAACGCGCGGCGACCTCGGACGGGTCGATGCCGGCGGCTCGAAGCGCGTCGACGTCGTTGATCTTGATCGCACTGACGTCTTCGAGGGTCAGTACGCGACGGGTCGTGCGCTCCCACACGACGTCGGGGACGGCGACCCCGTCCTCTCCCCCGAAGTCCGCGGAGAACCGCTCGGAGTTGGCGGCCTCGTGGAGGTAATCGATCTCTTCGAGGCTGGTCACGGCGAACTCCTCCACGAGGGAGGGCATGTCGACGCGATCGCGCACGAGGGCGACCTTGCTCAGCCAGACACCGACCTTGCGGAGGGCACGCAGGTCCACGTCGACGATGCGATCGATGTCGGGACGCTGGATCTTCAACACGACCGCGCGCAGGCCGGTCTCCTCGGTCAGCTCATCGGTGAGCACGGCTCGATGCGCCTGACCCAGCGAGGCCGCGGCGAGGGGACGGTCGTCGACGCTCGCGAAGGCGCGCTCCAACGGCATCCCGAGTTCTTGCTCGGCGCGAGCGCGCATCTGAGCGAAGGGGACCGCGGGCACCTCGTCCTGCAGCCCCTCGAGCTCTTTGGTGATGATCGGGGGGAGCACGTCGAGGCGCGACGACATGAACTGCCCGACCTTGATCATGAGACCACCGAGGTCGACGGCGAGCACGTGGAAGCGACGGGCGATGCGCTGCAGTCGCCGCGTTCGGCCCCGGGCGGAGATCCACCCGAGGCCGAACCGCGGTAGGAAGAGCTCGTACCACCATGCCTGCACGAGGTAGCGCGCCGCGAAGCGTGTGATGCGCCGGTAGCGGGCCTTCATGAGGGCGTCGTCGGTCATCGGAGCTCCTGGATGCCGACGGGCGCAGAGCCCCCGTCGCTGTGGGGCGACCTCACCCCTGGGCGAGGATGGAGTAGAGCTTACGGCGAGCCTCGTCGAGGATCTCGACCGCCTGCTGGACCTGCTCCTTGTCGCCCGTGCGTGCGACCTGGGCGGCGGCCTGCGCGAGTTCGACCCCGGCCTTGGGGAGCGCCGTCATGCGGCCGCTGTCGCGCGAGCCCGCCGACTCCCAGGGTGCGGCGCGCTCGGTGGTCTCGTCGCCGGCCGCGGCGCGACCCTCGGCGGTGAGCGAGTAGGTCTTGCGACCGTTGGACTCCTCGGACTGCACGAGGCCCTCATCGGTGAGCAGCTGAAGCGTGGGGTAGACCGAGCCGGGGCTCGGCTTCCACGAGCCGCCGCTGCGCTCTTCGATCTCGCGGATGATCTGGTAACCGTGCATCGGCTGCTCGAGCAGAAGCGAGAGCACCGCCGAGCGCACATCACCCTTGTTCATGCGGGGCGTCGAGCTGGTCTTCTGCTCGAACTGGGTGCGCAGCTGCTCGAGACCCTCGAGGATGTTGGACATCGGCCAGCCGGGGGTGTTGTTGCCACCGCGTCCGCCGAACGCGTCTCCTAGGAATGAACCACTCATGACGACCTCCTTCGCGCGAACCCGATCTGAGTCAGCGATACATAACGATATATCGCTGACGGGGGCGCGGGGCGGTCGCCGGGCGGATTCTCAGTACCAGTTGACGGACTGCGAGTGGCCCCACGCGCTACACGGCGTGCCGTATCCGCGGTCGATGTAGTCAAGCCCCCACGCGATCTGCGTCGCGGCGTTGGTCTGCCAATCGGCGCCGAAGGTCGCCATCTTGCTGCCGGGGAGGGCCTGCGGGATGCCGGTGGCGCCGCCGTCGTCGTTGTAGGCCTGATAGTTCCAGCCCGACTCCTTGTTCCACAGCGACGACAGACAGGAGAACTGATCGCTCCCCCACCCGTACTTCTCGGATGCCAGCTGAGCGGCGTACGCCCGCGCCCCGTCGGGGGTGTTCACCCGAGCGAGCGCCTCGGCGGCCTCCGCCTGACGCTGCGCCTCGGCGGCGGCAGCGGCCTCCGCCTGTCGCTGCGCCTCCGCGGCGGCATCCGCCGCGGCCTTCTCCGCTTTCGCCTGGTCGAGACTCGACTGCACCTCGGCGACGCGGGCGGACACGCGGGCGACCTCGGTCTGCGCGTTCTGGCTGAGAGCCGGCACGAGGAGCACCGGGAGCAGGTCGGTCGAACCGAGGCGGGCGACGGCGTCTTCGAGGGCCGCCGTGTCGATCGAGGCGTCGCCGATCGAGAGCGGCAGGCCGGTGGAGGCGACGTCCGCGCGCACGGTGTCGGCGTTCGAGAGCGTCGACTCCGCGTCGTTCCGCGCCGAGCTCGCACCGGTGATGACGGCGTCCAGCGTGGGGGCGTTCGTGACGGGCACGGCCGTGCCGGGCGCGGAGAACGAGGATGCCGACGCGTCGGGGATCGAGAGCGGGGCGGCGACCGCCAGACCGGTGGTGGCGACCAGGCCGAATGCGAGGCCGGCGCACGTGGCGGCGGTGACGAGCGTGCGGCGGGCGCGGTGGACGTGCAGAAGTTTCACATCAGAACGGAGCAAGGAGCAATCTTTCGTCGGGGCGCGCTCGTCGGGATCGAGCGCGGTCTCGTGTCGTTCGGGTCGACACAAGTCCCCGAGTGTGCGGGCCGGATCTGAGCGTTATCTCTTCGTTACCTGGATGCGGCGTGTGAGCGTGTCGGACCGCCGGGCGGGCGCGAGTCACCCGATGCCGGTCGGATCGGCACATCTCGGGCACCCCCGCACGGAGTCCCGGATTAGCACGCTGACCTGGTTTTTCCCGTCATGCGATAAGCGATTCTTCGGTGAAGATGCCCGGGGGGTCGAGACCACTGTCAGCGCGCATGACGGGCCGACCCGAGATTCGCGGAGAAACTCTCGGATCGGCCCGTCACCACGGCCTCAGCCGCGCTCCGGAGTCAGGAGCGGTGCGCGCGGTAGTAGTCGAGCAGCGATCTGGTCGATGCATCCTGAGCTGCGAGCGCGTCATCGTCACCCTCGATGGCCGGCGCGATCTGCAGGGCCAACTGCTTGCCGAGCTCCACGCCCCACTGGTCGAAGGAGTTGATGCCCCAGATGGTGCCCTGCGTGAAGGTGATGTGCTCGTACAGGGCGATGAGCTGGCCGAGCACCGACGGCGTGAGCGACGGCGCGAAGATCGACGTCGTCGGTCGGTTGCCGGGGAACGTGCGCGCGGCCACGAGCGCACCGGTCGTGCCCTCTGCTTCGACCTCTTCGGCGGTCTTGCCGAACGCCAGCGCCTTGGTCTGGGCGAGGAAGTTCGCCAGGAACAGCCCGTGGACGTCGCGTCCATCATCGGCGAGCGGGTAGGCCGGGTTGACGAAGGCGATGAAGTCGGCCGGGATCAGCCGCGTGCCCTGGTGGATGAGCTGGTAGAAGGCGTGCTGACCGTTGGTCCCCGGCTCGCCCCAGAACACCTCGCCCGTGTCGGTGGTGACGGGGGTGCCGTCCCACCGGACGGACTTGCCGTTGGACTCCATCGTGAGCTGCTGCAGGTAGGCCGCGAAGCGGTGCAGCTGCTGCGCGTAGGGAAGGACCGCGTGCGACTGCGCGCCGAGGAAGTTGGTGTACCAGACGTTGAGCAGACCCATCAGGACGGGCACGTTCTGAGCGAGCGGTGTGGATGCCACGTGTTCGTCGACCGTGTGGAAGCCGGCGAGCAGCTGCCGGAACACCTCGGGCCCCAGGGTGATCGCCAGCGACAGGCCGATCGCGGAGTCGACCGAGTACCGACCGCCCACCCAGTCCCAGAACCCGAAGGCGTTGGCGGGGTCGATGCCGAACGCCTCGACCTTGTCGAGCGCCGTCGAGACCGCGACGAAGTGATGGGCCACCGCGTCGGTGCGGGCGGCATCCGAGTCGTCGATGACGCCCGCGGCCGCCAGCTTCTTCCACAACCAGTCGCGAGCGAGGCGGGCGTTGGTGAGGGTCTCGAGCGTGGTGAACGTCTTCGAGGCGACGATGAAGAGCGTGGTCTCGGGGTCGAGGTCGGCGGTCTTCTGCGCGATGTCGGCGGGGTCGATGTTGGAGACGAACCGCGCGCGGATTCCGGCGTCGGCGTAGGGAAGGAGCGCCTCGTAGACCATGACCGGGCCGAGGTCGCTGCCGCCGATGCCGATGTTGACGACCGTGGTGACCTTCTTACCGGTGACTCCGCGCCACTCTCCCGACCGCACGCGCTCGGCGAAGGCGCTGAGGCGGTCGAGCACCTCGTGCACGTCGTGATCGACCTGCTGGCCGTCGACCACGAGGGCGGGCTCGGCGTCCGCGGGGCGACGGAGGGCCGTGTGCAGCACCGCGCGGTCTTCACTGGTGTTGAGGTGCGCGCCCCGCAGCATGTCGGCGTAGCGCTCGGCGACGCCGGTCTCTTCGGCGAGCGCGACCAGGGCGTCGAGCACGTCGGCTGTCACGAGGTTCTTCGACAGGTCGACGTGGAGGTCGCCGACGGTGCGCGTGAGCGCGGGCGTGCGGTCGGCGTCGGCGGCGAACCAGCCGCGCAGGTCGGGCTCGAACGCGTCGCGAAGCGCTGTGAGGCGGGACCAGGCGGGGGTGGTGGTGGGATCGATAGGCGCAGTCACGAGACCCACGCTAGCGACCCCCGGGGTGCAACACGCGATGGATGACGAAGACGGTGGTGCGCGCTAGGGACGGGGCGGCCCGGGAGGAACCCCGGGGTCGGCGACAATCGGCTCCGGGAGAGGGATCTCGCGCGTCGCATCCCACGCCTCGGTCCAGCCGAGCCGGTCGAACAGGCCGTCGAGCAGCATGGCCGTGAAGCCCCACACCGTCTGCGGTCCGCGCGCCGTGTCGAGCCCGAAGGCGGGTCCGCGCCACTCGCGCCCATCGCGCCGGATGACCGTGACGCCGCGCCGGGCGGGGTCGAGGAGGTCGGCGACCGGCGCACGGAACACTTCGGCCGATTCCGCCGCATCGACGGCGCGGACCGGCGTGGGACGTGTCCACCACCCGACGACGGGAGTCACCTCGTGGCGGGAGAACGCCAGCGGTACCGGCTCGAGCGTCCCGAGCACCTCGACGCCGTCGGGGTCGAGACCGGTCTCCTCCTGCGCCTCGCGGAGCGCGGCGGCCACGGCATCCCGATCTTCCGGATCGACGCGCCCTCCGGGGAAGGCGACCTGTCCGGGGTGGGCGCGCAGCGTGCTCGCGCGCGCCAGGAGGAGGACGTCGAGATCGCTCGGGACGTGTCGCGCGGCACGTTCGCTCGGGATGCCGTCGAGCACGCCGAACAGGATGAGCACCGCCGCGGCCCTCGCCTCACCCTCGACCGGCACCGCGCGCAGTGCCGGGGAGACGTCTCCGAGCCCCCGGGCGAGGAGACCTTCGAGCTGTGCGCGGGGAGACGACATGGCTCGAGGCTAGCCGCCGCCCTCGACCGCCCGGGCGGGCGAGTCCCTAGCGGGAACCGTTGCAGGCCAGGCCGTCGCCGTCGCCGTCGAGCTTGTAGATGTCGGAGCCTGGCGACGCCGCCGCGGAAACCGCGTGAGCGGGGGTGTCGTCGACCGTGGGCGCCGGGCCATCATCCGGAGACGGTTCGGCCGCCTCCGTTCTCAGGATGCGGACGGACTGGCCGACGCTGCGGGCGAGGGCCGGGAGCTTGGCGGCGCCGAAGACGAGGACGACGATCGCGAGCACGACGAGGGCATGCCAGCCGGTGAGGTTCTGCAGCATGGGAGGATCCCTCTCCGATCAGCCCCGGCCGCCGGGCATCGCGCCTGCGGTCGGGGTGGTGGCGGTGTCGACACGAGCGGTCAGGGCGACCGTCCAGCCGGTGGCGTTGTCGCCGGTGGTCGTGGCGAGCTCGAGCACTCCCCCGTCGTCGCCGAAGACGTTGTCGGTCGCGAGCGAGACGCGGGACATATTGGATGCCGACGACGAGTAGGCCGTATCGGCGTAGACGATTGCGCAGGTCGCCTCGGGCAGGGCCACCTGCGAGGTCGCGACCGCGTTCGCGGAGTCGGTGATGGCATCCACGTTCGGGTACACCTCGAAGTGGATATGGGGCCAGCGCCCGTCGTAGCAGGCGGGGAAGATCGAGGTGAACGAGACCACTCCGTCGGTGCCGACGACCTGCACCCCACGCAGGTAGGTCTCGTTCTCGATGCCGGAGGAGTACATCGAGTACCGCCCCTCGGCGTCGCAGTGCCAGACGTAGACGGCGGCTCCTGCGAAGGGCACGTCGCCGTTGGCGGTGTCGAGGATCGTGAGATTCAGCGTCATGGGCACTCCCGCCGCCGTGGCGCCACCGTCGAGGCTCGAACGCAGGTCGCTGCGGACCACCCCGGACTGCTCGAGGATGTCGACGCCGTTCGAGCCGTCGCCGGGGTAGGGACCGGCGGTCTCCTGGGGGATCTCCCCCGCGGGCAGCGCCACCGGCGCGTTCGAGGCCGACGCGGTGGCCGAGGCCGTCGGGGTCGCGGGGGTCGCCGACGCTGTCGCGCGGGGGGTGGTCGTGGCGGTCGCGGTCGCCCCGCTCTCGGCCGGGGCGCAGGCCGCCAGTGCGACGGCCCCCGCGCCGAGGGTGACGAGGCTCAGGATGCCGCGACGGCTGACGAGGGTTCGCACGTCGAACGAGGCGCCCTGATCGACCACGGGCTCGTCGGCTCGATCGAGCAGGCGCCCCTCGTAGGCGGGACCCTCGGGGGTCATCTGGGTGTCGGGGATGCGGCTCATGGTCTCTTCTCCGGGGATCGAGGTTCCTGTGTTGCCCCGACTGTGGTCCGCGCGCCCTGCCCGGGCCTTCACCGAACCTGTGGTGCGCCTATGAGACGCGATGGCGGGATCCGCGGGGCTGCCCCGACCCCGCACGCCCGTGTCAGGATGAGGGAAGGAGGTGCGCGATGACCGGAGTGCTGCACGCGGTGACCCTCGTCGTGAACATGCCGATCACCAAGATCGACGCCCTCGACGCCATCGCCTTCGCCGCCGACACAGGCGTGGAGGATGCCGGAACCGCACGCCCCCGCGTCTGGCTCGCTCCCCATGCGTGGGCGGAGGTCGAGATTCCGAAGTTCGCCGATCCCCCTCCCTTCGCGATCGACGTCTACTCGGACATCTCGGGCGCGGTCGCCTGGGCCCAGGCGCGGCGGCTGCATGACGCCCTCGGTCGATTCGGCTGGACCGTGAGTCCCCCGCGCGCGGGCGTGCGCTGACCCGGCGTCAGTCGAGACCGACCAGCACCTCGCTGCGCTCCCAGAGCTGCCGCGCGGTCACCGGGTCGTCGGCGAGTCGATTGGTCTTGGACGCCTTGTTATTGGAGTAGAAGCCGCCCGGGGTCCAGTCCACCCCGGGCTTGCCGAGCGCGAGCCAGGTGAGGCGCGCCCCGCCGACCGAGGTCGACGTCATCAGGCGCTGGGCGATCGGACCGCCGTAGAGGAACTTCCACGGCCCGTTGCTGGTCGAGCCGAAGTTCGAGGCGATCACCCCCGGGTGGAAGGCTACGGCCGACAGCCCCGCGTCGCCGAAACGGCGGTTCAGCTCCTTCGTGAACAGCACGTTCGCGAGCTTGGCGTTGCCGTAGGCGGCGGTCGAGGAGTACCGGTGCTCGCCCTGCAGGTCGTCGATGTCGAACCGCGGGAACAGCTTCGCGGCGGCGCTCGAGGTCTGGATCACCGAAGCCTCCGACTCGACGAGTCGCTCCCGCAGCAAGTTCGTGAGCAGGAACGGTGCGAGGTGATTGACCTGGAAGGTCGTCTCATAGCCGTCCTTGGTCAGCGTGCGCTCGCCGAAGACACCGCCGGCATTGTTGGCGAGCACATCGATACGCGGATACGCCTCGAGGAGGGATGTGGCGAGCTCGCGAACCTGCGCCAGATCGCTGAAATCGGCGACGAACGACTCGACACCCAGCGAGCGGGCGACGCGTGCGGTCTTCTCGGGGTTGCGGCCGACCACGACCACCTCTTCACCCAACTGGGCGAGCTGTTTCGCCGATGCCGCGCCGATTCCGTCGCTCGCGCCGGTGATGACGATGGTGCGGGTCATGGCATCCTCTTCCTGGTTCGGAGAAGCCACGGTAACCGCGGCGGAGACGAGAAGGTCGGGGGTTGCCGCAAGGATCCGTCGCACCTACGTCGTCACCGCGCAACTCACAGCCCGCTCACAGCCCCACGGGACCAAAACCAGCGGGCGAGGCGTTCGATTGAAGGACGCCCACCACAGGACGTCACGACGAGAGGATACGAACCGTGAGCACGGAGTACCGGAAGACGTCGGAGGCGCTGGGTCGCCTCACCGACCGCCAGTTCGCCGTCACGCAGGACGACGCCACCGAACCGCCGTTCCGCAACGAGTACTGGGACAACCATGAGGACGGCATCTACGTCGATGTCGTGTCGGGACAACCGCTGTTCTCCTCAGCCGACAAGTTCGAGAGCGGCTCCGGCTGGCCGAGTTTCACCAAGCCGATCGACGACGCCGCGGTCGTACAGAAGACCGACCGGACGCTGTGGATGACCCGCACCGAGGTGCGCTCCGCCGGAGCGGACAGCCACCTCGGCCACCTGTTCGACGACGGCCCGCGCGATGCCGGCGGACTGAGATACTGCATGAACTCGGCCGCAATGCGCTTCGTGCCCGTCAGCGAACTCGAGGCCCAGGGGTACGGCGCCTACCTCCCCCTGTTCCGTGAGAGTCGTGCCTCATGAACCTCTTCCCCTTCCGCACGCGTAAAAGGAGCACCACCATGACCAGCGGACCTTCCGACTCCGGCGAGATCACCCGTCGCCCCGGCACCGAGACCGCCGTCCTCGCGGGCGGCTGCTTCTGGGGCGTCGAAGACCTCATCCGCCGCCAGCCCGGCGTGCTCGACACCCGTGTCGGCTACACCGGCGGCCAGAACGAGCACGCGACCTACCGCAACCACCCCGGTCATGCGGAGGCCGTCGAGATCGTCTTCGATCCCTCTCAGACGTCGTACCGCGACATCCTGGCGTTCTTCTTCCAGATTCACGACCCCTCGACCCTGAACCGCCAGGGCAACGACGTCGGCACGAGCTACCGCTCGGCGATCTTCCCGCTCTCCCCCGAGCAGGAGAAGGTCGCGCGCGACACGATCGCCGACGTCGACGCCTCGGGCATCTGGCCCGCGAAGGCCGTCACGACGATCGAGCCCGAGGCCGCGTTCTGGGAGGCCGAGCCCGAGCACCAGGACTACCTCGTGCGCATCCCCCACGGCTACACGTGCCACTTCGTGCGTCCCGGTTGGGTGCTGCCCAAGCGCGAGGAAGCCTCCGCGTAAGTCGCATGATGAAGGGCCCGGATGCCATGGCATCCGGGCCCTTGGTCATGCCAGCAGGTCGTCGAGCAAGCGATGCACCCGTGACGTGATGTCGTCGCGGATCGGTTGTACCTCGTCGAGGCCTCGGCCCGCCGGGTCGGTGACCTCCCGCCTTCGTAGCGCTTGCCGGGGAGGATCGGGCCTCCCCCGCCTCGGTGAACGGCGGGTTCGGGACCCGTCGAGTGTCCAGGACACGCCGTGCGCCCGGTGCGTGAGGCGGCGAGTCGTGGGCGATCGACGGGCGGTCGGTGCGCGCAAGCCCCGCGGGCGCTGGGGCGACACTGCCTAGGCTCACGGGATGAGCGGATACGACGTGATCGTGGTGGGCGCGGGCCTGGCCGGCCTGCGCTGTGCGACGTGGCTGGCCGAGGCCGGCCGCGACGTCGTCGTGCTCGAACAGGGCGACGCCGTCGGCGGCCGCGAACGCACCGACATCGTCGACGGCTTCCGCCTCGACCTCGGTTTCCACGTGCTCAACCCGGCCTATCCGGCCATCCGGCGCTGGGTGGACGTCGACGCGCTCGCGTTGCGGCGCTTCCCCGTGGCCGTCGGTGTGCGCCTCGACGACCGGCTCGCGCGGCTGGCCCATCCCCTCCGGCATCCGCTGTCCGTCCCCGAGACGCTGGGGAGCGGGCTCGTCGGGCCCGCCGATCTCGCGGCTCTGGCGCGGTGGGCGGGGCCCACGCTCGCTTCGGCGCGGGCGGCCAAGTCCGGGACCGACCGAACACTCGACGAGGCGTGGGACCGCGCGGGACTGCGAGGCGCGCTCCGCGACAGCGTGCTCGAACCGTTCCTCGCCGGGGTGCTGGCCGATGACCGGCAGGAGACGTCGGACGCGTTCGTCCGGCTGCTCATCCGCAGCTTCGCCCTCGGACGGCCGGGCGTGCCCGCCGCGGGAATCGGCGCCCTCCCCGCGCAGCTCGCCGACACCGCGCGCCGGGCCGGCGCCGGCATCCGCCTCGCCCATCGGGTGGTCTCCACCCGGCACCGGGCCCGCGGCTGGCACGTCGGGGTGGAGGGACACGATGCCATGACCGCCCGGTCCGTGGTCATCGCGACGGGACTCGATCCCTCTCTCGACGTTCCGCTCCCCCGTCCTCGGGGCCTGCAGACGTGGTGGTTCGCCGCCGACCAGGCACCGAGCGGCGATGCCGCGCTCCGCGTGGATGGACGCCGCCAGGGGCCGATCGTGAACACCGCCGTGATGACCAACACCGCGCCCACCTACGCACCGCGCGGGCGGCACCTCATCCAGGCGACCTGCGTGCTGCCCTCCGCGGCGTCGGAGGACGCCATCCGCCGGCAGCTCGCCGAGATCTGGGATGCCGACACCCGGGCGTGGAGCCTCTTGCGCCGGGACGACGTCACCCGCGCCCTCCCCGCACAGGATCCGCCCCTACGCCAGCGGCGCTCGGTACGCCTGGGTGACGGCCGGTACCTCGCCGGCGACCACCGCGACACCGCGTCCATCCAGGGCGCCCTGGTGTCAGGTCAGCGGGCGGCGGAGGCGGTCCTCATCGACCTCGCGCGGTGAGCCGGACGTCCGGCCGCGCTATGCCCCGACTCCGGCCGGTTCGGGGCGGATTCCGCAACTCGGGGCGTGCCCTTTCCGCCCCGACCGGTAAATTCCGCCCCGACCCCGGACTCGCGCGCTAGAGCCGCGCCGCCAGCGCCGCCAGCGCATCCCCGGTCACCCTTCGCGTGGTCCACTCCTCCATCGCCTCGGCACCGAGGGCACGGTAGAAACCGATCGCGGGCTCGTTCCAATCGAGCACCGTCCACTCGAGGCGCGAGTACCCCTTCTCCACGCACTCCGCGGCGAGCGCGGACAACAGCGCCACGCCGTATCCCTTCGCGCGGTACTGCTCGTGCACGTAGAGGTCTTCGAGCCAGATACCGTGTCGCCCGGTCCACGTGGAGTAGGTGAGGAACCAGATCGCGATCGCCCGGATGCCGCCGTCGGGGTCCTCCACGACGAAGGCGAACGCGCGAGGATCGCCGCCGAAGAGGGTGGCGGCGATCATCTCGGCGGTGTTGTCGACGGCATCCGGTTCGCGCTCATAATCGGCGAGGGCTTGGATGCAGGCGAGGATTCCGGTCTCATCCCCGCTCCGGGCGGGACGCAGGACGGCACCGTCGGTGAGAGTGGTCATGAACCGAGGCTACCGAGGCCGACCGCCACCGCCACACGGGTGGTCAGGACAGTGGATGCCAGCTCTCGCGCGCCACGCGCCGGAAGTTGCCGCCGAGCACCGCGGCGATGTCGTCGTCGCCCCACCCGTGATCGCGCAGGTGCGCGCCGAGGCCGACGAAGGTTTCGGGCGGCATCCATTCGACCGGTCCCCACGCGGTGTAGCTGGCGTCGTAGAGGTCGGGGCTCGTCGCGAGCACGTCGCGGAACGTCTGCCAGTCGAAGGAGAAATCGGTGCTGACGCCGACGTGGTCGATGCCGACGACCTCGACCGCGTGCTCGAGGTGCCGCGTCATGGCCGACAGCGTCGGGGTATTGGGCCCGAGGAAGATGCCGACCCCGGTGATGCCGATCACTCCCCCGGTGTCCGCCGCGGCCCGGGCCTGATCGTCGGTGATGTTACGGGGGTGATCCCACACCGCGCGCAGGTTCGAGTGGCTGAAGACCACCGGTCTGGTCGACACCGCGCACATCTCGAGCGTGGTTCGCGCCCCGACGTGCGAACCGTCGGGCACCGCACCGTGTCTGTTGAGCTCACGCACCAGGTCGCGTCCCCAGGCTGTCAGCCCGTCGTCGACGGCGTCGAGGCAGCCGCCGCCCGCGCGGTTCGCGACGTTGTAGGTCGGGGCGATCGTGCGGACCCCCTGCGCGACGAGCGGGCCGACGGCATCGAGACGTCCGCCGAGCGGAGCGCAGTCCTCGAGGTCGAAGACCACCGCGGTATCGCCCGCGGCGGCGATCCGGTCGACGTCGTCGACCGACGTGGCGAGCGCGAGGCCGTCGATGCGCTCGATCTGCGCACGGAACGCGGCGAGCAGCGAGGTCACGACCGCCGGGCCGTGAGGTGCGTAACCGACATTCAGTGAGACCAAGCCGCCTCCCGCGGGGCGGTAGCGGTGCAGGTCGGTGAGGTCGGCGGTCTCGACGAGCTCGACGCAGGCATGCTGATCCCAGAGCACGGTCAGACGCCGAGGGGTGAGGCGACGGGCGCGGCCGCGCGGGCGGGAGTCAGCCCGGAGTCCAGCGCCTCGCGCCCGTCGAAGACGAAGCAGTCGCCGGTGAAGTGCGCGCCGCCCTGCGCGTCGAACCATCCCAGGATCCCGCCGTCGAGCTGGTACGCCTCGACCCCCTCGGAGCGCAAGTACAGCGCTGCTTTCTCGCAGCGGATCCCGCCCGTGCAGAAGCTCACCACGGTCTTGCCGGTGAGGTTGTCGCGGTGGGCGCTCACGGCATCCGGGAACTGGGTAAAGCGCTCGATGCGCCAGTCCAGGGCGCCGGCGAAGGTGCCGTAGTCGACCTCGAACGCGTTGCGGGTGTCGACGAGCACGACCTCCCGGCCGTCGTCGTCGGCGCCTCGGTCGAGCCAGCGACGCAGGGTGTCTGGACTGACGGCGGGGGCTCGGCCGTCCTGCGGGCGTACCTCGGGTCGGTCCATCCGGATGATCTCGCGCTTCACCTTCACCAGGAGCTTGTCGAAGGGCACGCTTTCCGACCAGCTGTCTTTCGTGCGCAGCGCGGTGAAGCGCTCGTCGGCGCGGAGCTCTCCGACGAAGCCGCGCACCGCGTCGGCGTCACCGGCGAGGAACAGATTGATCCCCTCCTCGGCGAGCAGGATCGTGCCCCGGAGGCCGGCGGCGGCCGCGCGCTCGCGCAGCGTCACGCGCAGAGCACCGGGGTCGGCGATGCGCGTGAACAGGTACGCCGAGACGTTGAGGACGGATGCCATGGCATCCACCCTATGAAACCCCGCACGTGCGCGTGTCATCCGGACCAGCGGGCGTCAAGCCGGGAAACGCGGGGTGCGCATCGCCTAGCGTGAGAGGACTCGTCCCCGGGAGGAAGCGTGCCAGAAGGCTCCGCGTCGTCGATCGCGACCGTGTCGGTCGTCATCCCCGTCCGCGACGACGGTCCGCACCTCAGGCGCTGCCTGCAGGCGCTGGCCGCGCAGACGGTCGCCGCCGACGAGATCGTCGTCGTCGACAACGGCTCCACCGACGACAGCGCCGATATTGCCCGCGCCGCGGGGGCGCGCGTCGTGTCCTGCGGTGAACGCGGCATCCCCGCAGCGGCCGCCACCGGCTACGACGCCGCGCGTTTCGATCTCATCCTGCGCCTCGACGCCGACAGCCTCCCCGCCGCCACCTGGGTCGCGAGCATGGTGGACGCGCTGAGCGAAGAGAGAGTGGATGCCGTCACAGGCGGAGCCGTTTTCCATGACGGACCCGTCTCCCGACGCGTGACGATGGCCCGGGTCTTCCTCGGCACCTACCACGCATTCGCGTTCCCCGCGCTCGGGCACACACCGCTGTGGGGGTCGAACATGGCGTTCCGTCGTCGGGCGTGGCTCGCCGTGCGCGACGAGGTGCACCTCGACCCCGAACTGCACGACGACCTCGACCTGGCGTACCACTTGGGCGTCGGCCACCGCATCCGCCGGGTCTCGGGTCAGCACATGCGCGTGTCCTCGCGCACGGTCGAGCCCCGTCGGTTCGCGCGGTGCTTCCGCCGCGGGGCGGGCACCGTGTTCGCGCACTGGCCGACCGATATCCCCCCGGCGCGGTGGATGCGGGTGTGGCGCGGGCGTCGGCTGCAGGACTCCCGTCCTCTCGAGGTCCGCGCCGTCGACCGCGACGAGGCGGCCCGCGCATGACCGGCATCCTGTTCCCGAACGTGGAGGCACCCGACCTGCACGTGATGAGCTTCAACATCCGGCGGCGGTTCGAGCGCATCACGTGGCCGTCGGCCGACCGCTGGCCGATGCGCAAGCAGCGTCTGCGCACCTTCCTCGGCGCGAACCGTCCGCATCTGCTCGGTTCTCAGGAGGCGATGCCCGACCAGGCGCGGTGGGTGCAGGAGTCGCTGGGCTCGCAGTACGGGCGTGTGGGTCTCGGGCGCGGCAAAGACCGCGGGGGTGAGGGCACGCCCCTCTTCTACGACCGCGACCGTATCGAGGTCGAGAGCTGGGAGCAGGTCATGCTCTCGGACACCCCCGACGTCCCGGGCTCGACGGGGTGGGGGAACACGATCCCCCGCGTCGCGGTCATCGCCCACCTGCGCGATCACGCCACCGGCGCCCGCTTCACCTTCGTCAACACGCACTTCGATGCCTTCTCGCACCGCGCGCGCCGACGCTCAGCCACCTGGCTACACGACCTCGTCGCCGCTCACCGGGGTCCGCTGCTGTTCACCGCCGACGTGAACGCCCCCGTGCGCTCGCGCGAGCTCGCGGAGATGTTCGCGGACGGGCTGCTCGTGGACACGTGGTCTTATGCGCCGGCTCGCCGCACGGCCGAATGGGGCACGTTCAACAATTACCGGCGCCCCCAGCAGGGTGCTCGGCGGATCGACGCGGTACTGACGACGCCCGATGTGGGTGTGCGAGCCGTTGGGATCGACCCGCGACCGACCGGAACGCAGTGGCCGAGCGATCATCTGCCCGTGCAGGCCGTCGTGCGGATTCCGGGCGGAGCCACCTCGTGATCACCCGTGCGACGCGGGAGGGATGCCGATGATCCGGGCCATGTACGCGAACCTGAAGCGCCCGCCGCGCACCGTCACCGACTGGCTGGCCGATGCGGTGCGCGCCACGGCGATCGTGCTCGTGCTGGTGTCGCTGTTCACGCTGCCGTTCACCGACTTCGCCGTGCTGTCGATGTCGCTGCCGGCTGTGATGCTCTCGCGCATGATCGGGCTGCGTTCGGGGCTGGACCTGATCACGTGCGTGACGGTGTTCGTCGCCGCCGGCAGCAACGTGCTGGAGCTCTACCGGGCCTGGACGGGGTGGGACCTCATCGTGCACCTCGTCTGCACCGGGGTGCTGGCGGCCGTCGCGCTGGTCTTGCTCGACGACGGGGGCGTCGTCGCCCCGACGGGACGTCGACGCACGCCGATCGTGGTCGCGACCATCGCCGGCTTGGCATTGTCGGCCGTGTGGGAGATGGTCGAGTGGTTCGGCTACCGGTTCATCACGGATGCCATCTTCGTGACCTACGACGACACCATCGGCGACATGATGGCGGGTGGCGCGGGGGCGCTTCTCGTGGGTGTCTTCGCATCCCGCTTGCGGCTGACGCGGGCAGATCGGGCACCTCTCTGAGCCAGGTCGGCACACCGGACGCGCCGCGCGGCGAAGCCCGACGGGCTCTCCGTGAGACTGCACCTCGCTGACGAACCCGTTGCCGCAGGCAACCGTCCGGTCGGCGAAATGCAGTCTCACGGTGTGAGACCGTGGCTCAGATCTTTCCCGCGACGTCCGTTCCGACGAGGTCGCCGTCGGGGTTCGGCTCGCTCAACTGCTCACCGGGTGCGGTCGAGCCCTCCAGCGGCGGCAGGGCCGCCTCGACGCGTGAGCCGATCCCGGCGTCGACGTTCTTCCAGTACTGCACGGCCCGGTCGCGCACATCAGCGCGTGTGACTCCCCCGACGTGACCCGTGATGGTCTCCACGAGACGGTCGCGCTCCTCGGCGGACATGACTTCGCGCACCAGCGTGCCGGCCTGGCCCCAGTCATCGTCTTCGGGGTGCAGGGTGGCCGCCGAGCGGACGAGGTCGCCGTCGCTCTGCCAGCCGCCGTCGCCCGCGCGTCGCGGATCGGCCGCGGGGCCTCCGACCGAGTTGGGCGCATAGACGGGCACCTCGGGCGGGTTGTACTCGTAGCGCATCGCGCCCTCTTTCGAGTACGAGTGCACCTCGGTGTGCGGACGGTTCACCGGCAGCTGCTGGTAATTCGTGCCCACGCGGTAGCGGTGGGCGTCGGCGTAGCTGAAGATGCGCGCCTGCAGCATCTTGTCGGGGCTGCCGTCGATGCCGGGCACGAAGTTCGACGGCTCGAACGCCGCCTGCTCGATCTCGGCGAAGTAGTTGCCCGGATTGCGATTGAGCTCCATCGTGCCGACCTCGATTTCGGGGTAGTCGTCGTGCGGCCACACCTTGGTCAGGTCGAAGGGGTTGAAGCGATACGTCTTGGCGTCCTCGTAGGGCATGATCTGCACCTTCAGCGTCCACGTGGGGAACTCGGCGCGCTCGATCGCGGCGTAGAGGTCGCGGATGTGGAAGTCGGCGTCTTGCCCTGCGATCTGGTCGGCCTCGTCCTGCGTGAGGGTCTTGTGGCCGAGGTCGGTGCGGAAGTGGTACTTCACCCAGAATCGCTCGCCCTCGGCGTTGATCCACTGGTACGTGTGCGAGCCGTAGCCGTTCATGTGTCGCCATGATGCCGGGATGCCCCGGTCGCCCATCAGCCACGTCACCTGGTGCGCACTCTCGGGAGACAGCGTCCAGAAGTCCCACTGCATCGTGTTGTCGCGCAGGTGGCTGCCGGGCAGGCGCTTCTGCGACCGGATGAAGTCGGGGAACTTGATGCCGTCTTTCACGAAGAAGACGGGGGTGTTGTTGCCGACGAGGTCGTAGTTGCCCTCGGTCGTGTAGAACTTCAGCGAGAATCCGCGCGGGTCGCGCCACGTGTCGGGGCTGCCCTGCTCGCCGGCGACGGAGGAGAAACGCGCGAGCATCTCGGTCTCCACACCCGGCTGAAACAGCGCCGCCCGCGTGTAAGCCGACACGTCGCCGGTGGTACGGAACGTGCCGAAGGCACCGCCGCCTTTCGCATGCACGACGCGCTCGGGCACGCGCTCGCGGTTGAACTGCGCGAGCTTCTCGATCAGGTAGTGATCGGTGAGCGCGATCGAGCCGTCGGCTCCGACGCTCTGGGAATGCTCGTCGCTGGCGATGGGTGCGCCGTTGTTGGCGGTGGTCGGGTCGTTGGCGGTGGTCGACTCGGTCATTGCTCTCCTCACGTCGTGGGCCGCGATGAACGGGGCCCCATCCGACGGTACGCAGGAGGTCCGACATCGCTGAGGCATTGCGGATCCACCGGTGAACACGTAGGGCCGGGACGGTGTCAATCCCCGGATCCGGGTGCCCGGCGACGGCGAGCATGAGCCCACATCAACGGAAAGGACGCGTCATGGCGAAGGATCTCTCGAAAGGCGACCGGGTCAGCTGGGACACCCCGCAGGGGCGCACGCAGGGCGAGGTCGTGGAGAAGAAGACGAAGGACTTCGAGCACGACGGGCAGAAGTTCACGGCATCCGACGATGACCCGGCCTTCATCGTGAAGTCGGAGAAATCCGGCGCCAAGGCCGCGCACAAGGCCTCTGCCCTGAACAAGCTGAAGAGCTGACACCCGCGCAGGCTCCGACGGGCTCAGCGGCCACTCACCCCGGCCGGTGAGCCTGTCGGAGCCTGCGGACCTACCCCCTCGCGTCGCGCCGCTTGCGCATCTGAGCCAGGGCGAGGCTCAGACGATGGTTGCCGGCCAGCACATCCTCGTGGCGCTCGAGGAACGACCAGTACGCGTCGGTGAAGACCGAGTCCTTGGCATCCGCCGCCGACGGCCACCACGATCCCATCTTCTGCAGGTACGCCCCGCCCGACACGTAGGGCTTGGTCGCGACGAACCCGCCGTCGGCGAACTGGCTCATCCCCATGACGTTCGGCACCATGACCCAGTCGTACGCGTCGACGAACAGCGCGAGGAACCACGCGTTCACCTCCCGCGGCGCGTAGCCCTGCAGCAGGAACCAGTTGCCCAGCACCATCAGCCGCTCGATGTGGTGCGCATAGCCCCACCGGTGCACGCGCTCGAGGACCGTGCGCACCGGAACCGGCAGGTCACTCGGCATCCGTTCACCCGAGTACCAGTACTTCTGGATGCGCCCGTCGAGGTGAAGGGCGTTGACGCGCTCGAGCTCCGGGTGCGCCCTGTACATGCCGCGCATGTATTCGCGCCACCCGATCACCTGGCGGATGAACCCCTCGACGGATGCCAGGGGTGCATCGGTGCGCGTGGCTGCGGCGACGACCTCCTCGACCGTGAGCAGTCCGATGTTCAGCATCGGCGAGATGACCGCATGGAAGAGGAACGGCTCGTCGGCCTTCATCGCGTCCTCGTACCGGCCGAAGTCGTGCAACCGTTCGGCGACGAACACATCGAGCCACGCGCGGGCGTCCTCGGGGGTCACCGGAAGCCAGAACTCGCCCGCTGTGCCCGGGTGCTCGGGGAACATCTCGTCGACCTCGGAGATGACCGTCCGGGTGATCTCGTCGTGCTCCGGCTGCGGGAGCGACGGGATGTCGACGCCCTTCTTCGGAAGCGGTTTGCGATTGTCCGCGTCGAAGTTCCACCGGCGCCCCGCGGGCTTGCCCCCGTCCATCAGGATGCCGGTTCGTCGGCGCTGCCAGTGGTAGAAGTCCTCCATCAGCGGCGTCGGATGCTCGGCGAACCAGCCGTCCACCTCTTCTTCGGGAGTGATGAACAGTCCGTCGGACTGCACGTCGGTGTCCACGTCGTGGGCGGCGCAGATCGCGGCGATGCGCTCGTCGACCGGACGGTTCGGGTCGCTCATCCACGTCAACTCGGTGACGCGGTGCTTCCTGAGGAGGCTTTCGAGTCCCGCCTTGAAGGTGAGGTCGTCGCCGAGGGCGATCCGGCGGACCGTCTTACCGTCAGCCTCCAGCCGGGCCGCGGTGTGCCGCATGGCGGAGATCAGCAGCACGATCTTGTGCCGGTGATACGGGATCTTGCGGAACCGCGGCGCCGCCTCGATGAAGAAGAACTCATCGATGCCGCCGTCAGCGTACGCGGGGTGCTCGGCGAACTGCTGCGTGGCGAGGATCAGGGCCGCCCTCACGCGTGCCGCCTCTGCTTCGCTGCGTTCGCCCGGCATCCGCGCGAGCAATAAAGCACCTGATCCCACTGATCGCGGCCGTTCCAGCGTTTGCGGTCGGTGAACGGGCGCCCACAGAATGCGCAGGGCTTGGAGCGCACCTCAGGTCGTGACATGGCGTCATCGTCGCAAGAGGGCCCTCCGTGCCGTGGGGGCTTGCGCTGACACGAAGATCGGGTGCGCGCAAGGCCCGGGCGCGATCCGCCGCCTTCATGGTCGAGTCTCACCATGGACATCACATCTGAACGACCCCGCGACGACGCCGACAGCCCCGACGAGCTCGAGACCGCCGACGGCGCGCGCATGCCCGATTCCACGGACGACGACGGCACACCGGTCGAGAACCCGTCCGGCTGAGGGAGACGGGCCGGGCCCCGCGGGACTCCGGCCCGCTCCGTCAGTCCGGCAGGTCGAACTTCTCGTTCTCTCCGCCCTGGGGGCGTTCGCCGGTGACTTTCGACGTCAGCAACGCGATGGCGGTGGCGATGCGTCCGCCTGCGCTACCCCAGTACTCACCGCTCAGGGTGTTCACCCGCAGCAGCGTCACGCCGGGCGACTCGGGACCGTCAGGGAACCACGCCTCGACGCTCGTCGACCACAGCTCCTTGAGCTTCGCCAGGTCGTCGACGACCTCGGCCTCACCCGCGAGCGAGAGCCACGTGCTGTCGGAGCTGAACGACAGACCGATCTTCGGGTCGCGCCGCACATGCGAGACGGCCGACGCGTCGCTGCCCACGATGAACCACAGGTCGCCGTCGCTCTCGGTCTCCTGCACGGTGAGGGGGTGCGCGTGCAAACCGCCGTCCTCCGCGCGCGTGGTGACCATCGCGAAGCGGAACTTCTTCAGCAGCTCGTTGAGCGTGTCCAGCTCGGATCCGGTGGATGACATGTCATTCCTCTCGTCGAAGACTCCAGCCCACCGCGTGGGCGCGCACACTCGCTACGTGTTGACGTCGGCGTCGGCGTCTGCTCTCGCCGCGCGACCGCTCTCGACCGGCGGGGCGAGGCGGTCGAGCTCGTCGAGAGCCGCCCGGGCGCGTTCCACGCGAGCCGGCACCGCGTCATCCCACCAGCGAGGGCCGCGTTCGCCCAGGCCCGCCTTCGCCACCCCCACGCGGTGACGCACGGCGGCCAGCACGGCGGGATCCTCGGAGCGCTTCGCCGTGCGGACGGCCGCGCGTGCCCGCCCCAGGTGCGAGCGCAGGCGGTCGGCGATGTCGGTGGGCAGGGCCGGGTCCGTTCGGCGCCAGCGGCGACCGTCGATGACGAGCCATCTCTCGTCGTCGGAGGGTTCTCCCGCATTCCCGGATGCCATCACTCCAGTGCAGTCGACGACGTCGACGGGGGAAACTCCCCGGCACCGTCCAGACTTCCGTGCTAGCTTGGTCTCATTCGTTCTGGGACTTGCTTCATCGACGCCCGCCTCATCGCTGAGATGCCGGGCGCACGGCGCCGAGCCGTTTACGACAGCAATCCTGCCCTCAATCATCGCGTGCCCCGCTCGACGGCTTCGGTCCTCGCGTCGCACTCGCGGAAAGTTCTTGTGTCTCTGCTTCACCCTTCGCCACTATCGTGGCGCCAGGCCGATCTCGACGTCTACGTCGCGATGGCCGGATCCGACTACGCCGGTTTCGTCGGCGCGGGCACCTCGGGCTTCGAAGCCCAGGGTCCCCTCGGCGAGAATCTCGGCTTCCATATCTCCGTCGACGCAGCTCAGGCTGCGGTCGACGGCCACCGCGTCCGCGGTACCGACTCGGTACCGCGGCGTCCCCGTCCGCTCCGCACGCGTCGGAGCGGCGCCCACGGTCGCGTCTGCGGCCCAACATGAATAAAGAGGAAACACGATGGCCACTGGCACCGTGAAATGGTTCAACTCCGAAAAGGGCTACGGCTTCATCGCTCCCGATGACGGCTCCGCCGACCTGTTCGCGCACTTCAGCGCGATCCAGGGCAACGGCTTCAAGGAGCTGACGGAAGCGCAGAAGGTCGAATTCGACGCCGAGCAGGGCCCCAAGGGCATGCAGGCGGCGAACATCCGCCCCCTCTAAGCTCCGCTGAGACCCGGAAGCCGGGCTCGTCGCAGACGCGATGAGCCCGGCTTCCGGTGTTTCCGGACCGCCGTGACATCGGTCGAAACACGTCACGGGAGTTACCGTTTGCCGTGAGCATCCTGCACATGCGGATGTATTCCGGGGGCCTCATACGAGGGCACGTAATGTGGGCCTCAGCCCGGGTAACCGCCCGGCTCCCCACCAGGGTCACCCCCGATCCGAGGAGAAGTTCCATCGCCTCCACCATCGTCGAGTCCCGCCTCGGCCCCGTTCGTCAGACGTACTCCGGCACCACGGAGTTTCCCCCCATCGCCAAGGCCTACACAGAGTTGTCTCAGGTCGTCCGCGAGAGCGGGCTCTTGGCTCGGACCCCCCGCTTCTATGTCCTCGTCGCGATCGCGGTCGGCCTCGGCTTCGCCGGAGCCATCACCGGATTCGTCCTTCTCGGTGACAGCTGGTACCAGTTGTTGATCGCCGCGGCCCTCGGCATCCTGTTCACCCAGGTCGCCTTCCTTGCCCACGAGGCGAATCACCGCCAGATCCTCTCCTCCGGGCCCGCCAACGACCGCCTCGCCCTGATCATCGGCAACGGCATCGTCGGCATGAGCCAGTCCTGGTGGGCGTCCAAGCACACCCGCCACCACGCCAACCCGAACCGCGTCGGCAAAGACCCCGACATCGAGATCGACACGATCTCGTTCCTCGACGAAGACGCCGCCAAGGCGCGCGGCATCCAGAGGTGGATCACCCGACGTCAGGGCTGGCTGTTCTTCCCCCTGCTCACGCTCGAGGGTCTCAACCTGCACTTCCTCGCGCTTCGCCACCTGTCCTCGCGCGAAGAGATCAAGGGCCGCTGGCAGGAGCTCGGCCTGCTCGCGCTGCGCCACGCGCTCGTGATCACCCCGGTCTTCGTCTTCCTGCCGCTCGGCATGGCTTTCGCGTTCCTCGGCGTTCAGTTGGCCGTCTTCGGCGTCTACATGGGCGCGTCATTCGCACCCAACCACAAGGGCATGGCAGTCATCGCCCCCGGCGCGAAGCTCGACTTCTTCAGCAAGCAGGTCTACACCTCGCGCAACATCTCCGGTGGCTGGTGGGCGACGTGGCTCATGGGCGGTCTGAACTACCAGATCGAGCACCACCTGTTCCCGAACATGGCGCGCCCGCACCTCAGCCGCGCCCGTTCGATCGTGCGCGAGCACTGCAAGACCCTCGGCGTCCCGTACGTCGAGACCACTCTGCTGCAGTCCTACGGCATCGTCATCCGGTACCTCAACGAGGTGGGGCTCGCCGCTCGCGATCCCTTCGACTGCCCGTTGACAGGATCGACGCGTCACCTTTCAGTCAAGTAATCACCGCGCACACGAAGGCGCCGTCCCCCTCGGGGGCGGCGCCTTCGTCGTTCTCGCCCCTGTTCGCCGCCTCGATCGGCGCGCGGCTCACGCGGGGAGCGACCCGTCCGTCAGCACGGTCGATCGAAGGGCACGGCGGCCCCCTCCCCCGGTTGTGCGGTGAGCGGCGGCGAAGGTGCGCGCGGGCGGTGGCCGCCGTCAGGCGCGAGGAACCTCGTGCAGCACGACGTCGCGAACGTCGCCGTCGGCGAGAACGAGCGTCATGAAGGTGCAGGCGGGCTGGCGCCGGCGGTCGGTTGGCGAACCGGGATTCAGCAGGCGCAGACCGTTCGGGGTCACCGTGTCCCACGGGATGTGGCTGTGGCCGAATACGAGCAGGTCGGTCTCGGGGAATGCAGCATCCATGCGCTTCTCCCGCCCGGTCGCAGCTCCCGTCTCGTGCACGACCGCGACCCGCACTCCGTCGATCTCGGCGCACGCGATCTCCGGCAGGCGTGCGCGCAGGTCGTCACCGTCGTTGTTGCCCCAGACGCCCCGCACGGGCCCGAGGGCGCTCAGCTCGTCGAGCACCGCGACGCTCACCCAGTCGCCGGCGTGCACGATCAGGTCGACCTCGGATGCCGCCCGGCGCACGGCATCCGGAACGACGCGCGCCCGCTTGGGTACGTGTGTGTCGGCCACGAGGAGCAGTCGGGTCGCCATTCCCCCACGCTACCCATCGGCGGCTCCTCCGTGTCCGAGACTCCTCACCTCCGGAGGCGCCCGCGTCGCATGCCCGCGCTCGGTGCCGCGCGCCTCGGCGACGGGCGCGGCGCGCGGGCGAAGGATCGACGATGCGCGTGCACCACCCGAGGAGCGACGAGAATGAAGAGGTGCCCACCCCCCGCCGCTTCCCCGTCGTCGCCCTGATCGTGGATGCGGCTCTCGTCATCCTTTTCGCGGCAATCGGTCGAGCGACGCACGAGGGCGATGCCTTCGGTCCGTTAGGCACAGGGCTGGCGACGACGGCCTGGCCGTTCCTGGTCGCCCTGCTGGCGGGCTGGTTGATCACCCGTGCCTGGCGGCGCCCCGTCGCCGTCCTGCGCACCGGCCTGCCGGTGTGGGCCGTGACGGTCGTACTCGGGGTGACCTTGCGAGCGCTCAGCGGCCAGGGCATCGCCATCGCGTTCGTCATCGTGGCAGCGATCACGCTCGCGCTGTTCCTGCTCGGCTGGCGCGGTGTCGCTCTTGTGGTGGCCCACTCCCGACGCGCCTGACCGCCCCGGCGGAGACGTCGGGGCGTCGGGGAACGGGCCGCGTCGATATCAGTCGCTGAGCGAAACGTCGACCTGGATCTCGGCCGCGAGGCGCTCGAGCTCGGTGACGAGGTCGTCGACCTCTATCCCCTCGGCGAGCGTCACGGTGATCGCGGCTTCGAAGAGGCGTCCGCCGGCCATCGCGGCATCCGTCGTCTGCGTCGACATCCGCTCGATGCTCGCACCCCGCGCGCTGAGCGCGGCGGAGACCTCGCGCACGATGCCCGGACGATCGTTGCCGACCACGTCGAGGGTCACGCTGCGCGGGACGGATGCCGACGCGGCGGCCGAGCCGGTGTGCACGGTCACCGCGAGGGTTCCGGCCAGACTCTCGAGCGCCCGGCGCAGCGCGTCGGCGCGGTCGGCTGACACGGAGACCTCGACGATCCCGGCGAAGGCACCCGCGAGTTCGGCGAGCTCGCTGTTCTCCCAGTTGCCGCCGTGGGCATCGACGATGTCGGCGACGGCGGAGACGAGACCGGCGCGATCGTCGCCGACGACGGTGAGCACGAGGGTGACCATTCCGACAGCGTAGCGAGCATGTGGCTGATACCGTGGGGTTTCCGCCGGAGGGGGTGAGTTCGTGATCGCGTCGCTGATCGCACTGCTCAACCTGCTGCTCGTCTCGGCCGAGCTGGCGCTCACGCCGGGCGGCGGCACTCCGCTGTTCGCGCTCGTCCTGGCCGCCGCCGTCGTCGTGACCGCGGCGATCGTCCTCGTGGTACTGCCGGCCCTGGTGGGAAATGCTCCCCCGCCGTGCGCGCGGCCCATCGACCCGTCGGCCCCTCTCGCGCAGAGCGACCCCGATGCGGCCGGGCATCCGCGCCCGCGCGCCCCTGGGTACGAGGTCCGCACCGCGTAGTCCGCACGCGTCCTCGCCCCTCGACGGGCGTCGTGTCGTCCGGGATGCGCGGTGCCGGTCGCCCGCGCAGCAGCAGCCCCGACGCTCCGTCCCGAGATCGGAGGACACCTGCGGCCCGTGACCGATCCACCCTGTGATCGCCTCACTCGAACGGACGCCCCGTGGACCTCTTCACCCTGCCCCCTCTCGCTCTCCTGCTCGACCTCGCTACGCGAGCACTTCTCGCCCTGACCACCCTGCTCGACCCCCTCGCCGGTACGGCGGCTGCCGCACTGGCCGTCGTCGTCGTCACTCTCGCGGCGCGTCTTGCGCTCATCCCGGTGGGGGTGTCGCAAGCGCGCGCCGAACAGACGCGCGCCCGCCTCGCGCCCCGCCTACGTGCGCTGCGGGAACGTTGGGGTCGTACCCCCGAACGCCTGCAGCGCGAGACGATGCGGCTCTACCGCGACGAGGGGACCTCGCCGCTCGCCGGTTGCCTCCCGGTGCTCGCCCAGGCGCCCGTGGTCGGTCTGCTCTACGCCGTTTTCCTGCACCCCACCGTCGGCGGGCAGGCGAACCCACTGCTCGCGCATGAACTGCTGGGTGTGCCGCTGGGACGGAGCCTCATCGGCGCGTTCTCGACGGGGACGACGGATGCAGCCACCCTCGCCGTCATCGGCACACTCGTCGCCGTGGTCGCGCTCGTCGCCGAGGCGACGCGGCGCCTGCTGCGTCCGGCCCCGGATCCGACGGCACCGGCCTGGATGACGGGGATGGTGGGCACCCTGCATTTCACCACCGCGGTGGTGGCCGCGTTCGTTCCGGTAGCGGCGGCCCTTTATCTCGCCGTGACGACCGTGTGGACGCTCGCGCAACGACTGCTGCTCAGACGGCAATACCCGCTGCCGTCGTGACGGGCGGCATCACCACCGAGCGGCAGCGATGCCCGACCGATCACACCGTGCGCGCGTCCGCGTCCCACCGCGGTGACGCGGACGCGTTGACCGCGGCCATCGCGAGCACCAGCAGTGCCGCCGTGCCCGGGAACAGCATGGCCGTCGACACCGACACGCTTTCAGCGACGGCGCCGGTCACCGCCGACGCGGCGGCCTGCGCGAGCGTCAAGGCCGAGGCGAGGAGGGTCATCGTCGATGCGGTGCGGCCGCGCGGCGCGCGGGCACCGGCCAGGCTGAACAGGGTGACCAGCGAGGGGCCGACCCCGATGCCCATGAGGCACAGCACCGCGGTCACCGTCACGACGGAGCCGCCGACGGTGTACGCACCGGCCGACGCGGTGAGCACGACGGAGAAAACGATCAAGCGCCACCGCAGCGTGAAACGCGCGGGAAGCACGGCCACGGCGAGTGCCAGCACTGCCGAGCCCACGCCCATCACCCCGTACAGAAGGGCCCCCGCCTCGGGCGCGCCCTGCGCCTCCATGAACGCGGTGAGCGAGGTCAGCGTCGAGCCGAAGAACAGGCCCACACCGAAGACCGCCGCCACCAGAACGAGCATGCGGGGATGCAGAAGCTCTCTGAACGGCGCCATCGCCGCCCGCTCGGACCGCTCGGGGACGGCGCGTCCGGTCGGGTGAAGCGCGAAAGCGGTGACGAAGACGAAGCTCAGTACCGCGGCAACGGCGATCGGTGCCCACGGCGCGATGAGGGCGGCCAGGACACCCACGACGAAAGGCCCGATCACGAATGCCGTCTCATCGGCGGCCGACTCGTACGCCATCGCGCGCGAGAACGTGCGCTGACGACGGTCGGGGTGCACGCGTTCCCCGATCAGGGCCATCACCCGCGTGCGCGACATCGCCGCGGTCTGCGGACCGGTGAGGCCGATGGCCACCGCGGCGGCGAGAAGCATGCCGTCGACCGTCGCGGTGGCCACGACCAACGGGAACACCGCGAGCAGGATGCCATTGAGCACCCCGGCCGGCACCAGCACTCTTCGCTGTCCGTAACGGTCGGCCAGATCGCCCAGCACGGGACCGGCGATGACGACCCCCAGTCCGACCGCGGCGGACGTCAGCCCGCCGAGGGCGACGGACCCGCGCGCGGCGACGACAAGGGCGAGGACGCCCACCGTCATCATGGCGAACGGTAGCCGCGCGATGAAGGCGACGGGGAAGTACCACGCACCCGTGTGGTGGAACAGCGGGCGGTGGGCGACGGCGCTCGGCGACGAGGGCGATGTCATGGATCGGTCTCCGGGGGCGGGGGAACGTGCCGCCTTGCCGGACCGGGCAGGTAGTTACACCTTGGGGCGGGAGAGTCCCGCGACTTCATTCTACCTGCGGCGCTTCACCGAAGCTCGGAATCAGCCCACCAGCGCCGCGATCGCGGCGATCACCGATGCCAGAGCGAGTACGAGGGCGATCGCGATGAGCACCGTGTGGACGATCAAGAACGGCGTGGGCTTGCCGGCCGCGTCCCGCGCGCGAGGATCTTTCGCGATGCGCGGGTAGAACCGCGGCCAGACGACGACGTTGAACACGGCGTTGGCGAACAGCAGCACGATCAGCAAAGGTTCCACGCCTCGAGCCTAAGCGTCCGCTGGTGCGCACAGCACAGGGCGGGGCGTCGACCCCGGCGCACGGACGCGTTCATCGTGGTCGACGCGCACCACGCGCTGCGGCTCGGCCCGCGCCGAACCCGAGTGCGCGCGGTGCCCCTCGGACGGCACAGGACCCGCGCTCAGCGCCCCGCCGTCACGACGCGCACGCGATACAGAAGCGGGCGAACGGCCGCGCCTCCAGACGCGCGTCGGCGATGGGCCCCCCACACCGCTCGCAGACGCCGAAGACACCGGATGCCACACGCTCCCGCGCCGCGAGGATCTCGGCGCGTTCGGCTTCCGCGCCGCGACGCAGCGCGTCGACCTGCGCCCACTCCGCCGACAGGGTGGATCCCTCCGGGTCGTGCTCGTCGTCGGCGGTCGCGTCCGCGCGGTCGTGTCGCAGACTGTCCTCGTCTTCGCGGAGGCGGCTGAGGCGATGCTCGACCTCGCGTCCGCGGTCATCGAGCATGCGCGTGGCGGTGACGGCATCCATGCTCCGACGCTAGCCCCCACCTGCGACACCGGGTCTCGGGCAGTATCGGCGCATGAGCGAACTCCGCCGTCACTGGACACCGACCGCCGTGGTCTTCCTCGTGCTGGCCGTCGCCGGCCTCGTGGGCACCTGGACCTTCAACGCGCTCGCCATCGTGCAGATGCGCGACTTCGTCGGCGACCTCGTCTCGAGCGGCCCGGCGGTGTCGTCCATCACGGTCGATCTGCTGGTGGTCGCCATCGCGGGGAGCATCTTCATCATCGTCGAGGCCCGCCGCCTCGGCATGCGGTTCGCGTGGCTGTACATCGTGCTGTCGGGGATCACGGCATTCGCCTTCACGTTCCCGCTGTTCCTCGCCATGCGTCAGCGCCGTCTCACCGCCCGGGCAGCCGCCTCCCCCGCCGATCATCGGTGACGTCCCGCGACCGCCGGGGTGAGGGGCCGGACCCCGTCCCGTGGATGCGGCCACGGGACGGACTCCGGTCGTCACTGTTCGCCGGAGCGCTGCAGATCTACGGCACGACGAAGGCATCGCGCCGCAGATCGGCGTACCGGGGTTCTCGCGCCGGCCGTCAGCTCGTCGCGAGGCCCTCGCGCAGACCATCGACGAGCGGCGTCGTCGGACGCCCGAGCAGTCGAGACAGCGTCCCGTCGGTCTGCGACAGCGCCCCGCGTGCGATCGCGTCGTCGATGCCCGCGACGAACGCCGCCGTCCCGGCATCCAGTCCGGCCGCCTCGAGGCCGGCCGTGAGCTGCTCGATCGTGACCGCGGTGTAGGTCACCGGGCGACCCAGCACCTCGGTCGCCGCCTGAGCGAGCTCGTCGTACGTCCAGGCCACGTCTCCGCCCACTTCGAGCGTCTGACCGACCAGGTCGTCAGTGATGAGGGCGAGGGCCGCGGCCTCCGCATAGTCGCGACGGCTCGCACTCGCGACGCGCGCATCGCCGACCGCGGCGACGATCTCACCGGTGTCGGCGGCGCGGGCCACGGCATCCAGGTAGTTCTCCGTGTACCAGTTGTGGCGCAGCACCGTCGCGGACAGTCCCGAAGCGGCGATGGCTTCTTCGGTGGCCTTGTGGTCGGCACCCAGGGCGTAGTCGATCTCGTCGACGCGGGGGGCGCTGGTGTAGACGAGTCGCCCGACGCCGGCATCGCGTGCCGCGGCGATGACGTTGCGGTGGCCGCTGACGCGATCGGCGTCGGTGCCCGAGATGAGCAGCACGCGGTCGACACCCGTGAGTACGGGTGCGAGGGTCTCGGGACGGGCGTAGTCGAACTCGACGACGCTGACGCCGCGCGCGGAGAGATCGTCGGCCTTCGAGGGAGTGCGTACGCCCGCGACGATGTCGGATGCCGGCACACCGCGCTGCAGCAGTGCATCGACGACGAGGCGACCGAGCTGGCCGGAGGCGGCGGTGACGAGAAGAGTCATGGGGTGTCCTTTCGATGGGTACGCCGTGTGCAACCTGCGCCACGCCCGCGCATTCCGGAATGACGGTACCCACTTTCTGGTTAGGTACTCACATGACCGTTAGTCTTGCCGATCTTCGGGGTCGCAATCCGCAGATCTTCACCGACGGGTGTCCCACCCGCACCGTGCTCGACCACGTCATGGGCAAGTGGGGTGTGCTCGTGCTGCTCGCTCTGTCCGACGGCACCCAACGCTGGGGGGTCCTGCGTCGCAACGTCGCAGGGATCAGCGAGAAGATGCTCGCCAGCACGCTCAAGACGCTGGAGGGAGACGGCCTCGTCGCCCGCACTGCCTATCCCGAGGTACCGCCGCGCGTGGAGTACGCCCTCACCGACCGCGGTCGAGATCTCATGACTCGGGTCATCCCCCTCATGGAGTGGGTCGCCGACAACGCCGACGACATCGTCGCGCGGAAGGGGTGAGCCATGCGTTTTCCCGACATGCGCCAGGTGCGCGGAAGCTTGAATGTGCGCACTCCGCGCCGCGTCCCGCTCCTGCAGGTGGCGAAATCCGCCCTCGCAATCGTCGCCGCCTGGGTGCTGGCGGGCTGGCTCGTGCAGGGCCCGCCGCCGATCTTCGCGGCGATCGCAGCCCTCCTGGTCGTGCAGCCGAGCGTCAATCAGTCGTTCACCCGCGCCGTGGAGCGCAGCGTGGGCGTCATCGTCGGCGTCGTGATCGCGGCGCTGCTGGGGCTCGCCTTCGGTTCTCAGCCGTGGGTCGCTCTGCTTTCGGCCGGCGTCGCGCTGGTCGTGGCGTGGGCCGCCCGCATTTCGCCCGGCGCGACGAACCAGATCGCGATCAGCGCGCTGCTGGTGCTCGCCCTGGGCACCGCCACCCCGAACTACGCCCTCGATCGTGTGCTCGAGACGCTCATCGGTGCCGCCATCGGCATCGTCGTGAACGCGGTGCTGGTGCCGCCGGTGCTCGTGCCTCCGGCGCGAGAGAAGGTCGACACCCTCGGACGAGAACTCGCCGCCTCGCTAGAGCGACTCGCCGACGCGCTCGAGACTCCGCAGACCCCGTCATCGCTCGAGGGTCTTCTGCTCGAGGCGCGACTGCTGCGGCCGGTTCGAGACGCCGCGGCCGACGCACTCGGCGACGGCGAGGACTCGCTGGCCCTGAACCCCCGCAGCCGCCGCCACCGTACCGATCTCGCCGCGATGGGCGACCTGCTCGACCGGTTCACTCCGGTGGTCACCCAGACAGTGGGCATGACCCGTGCGGTCTACGACGGCTACGACGCGTCGATCGTCGACGAACCCGCCGTGCGCGCGATCGCCGAGCAACTGCATCGCGCGGCCCATGACGTACGCCTCGCATTCGGACTCGACACCGGCCCCGGCCGTGGCACCGAGCCGTCTGCCGCAGAGGAGCCCGCCCTCACGCGCCCCCTGCAGATCCAGACGCCGTCGCCGGCGCATTGGGTGCTCGTCGGGTCGATGCTCACTGATCTGCACCGCGTGCACGAGACGCTTCGCGGTGACGCGTTCTGACCGGCTCTCATCCTCTGCTGCGAATCTTCCCCGTGCGCGCCCTCACCGCCCTGCGCGCTGGTTGACTGGGCCGCATGGGTACCGCGATGTTCCCCCTCGGCGCCGTCCTCTTCCCGTACACGCCCCTGGCGCTGCGGATCTTCGAGGAGCGTTACCTCGTCATGCTCGGCCGGCTCCTCGACGAAACCGACCCGGCGTTCGGGGTCGTGCTGATCGAGCGCGGCACCGAGACCGGTGGAGGCGACCAGCGCTTCGCCCTGGGCACGATGGCGCAGCTGAGCCACGTGGTCCCACAGGCGGGGCAGATGCAGATCGTCGCGCGCGGAACCGAGCGGTTCGAGATCGTCGAGTGGCTCGACGACGACCCCTACCCCCGCGCCGACGTCCGGGCGCTACCCGAGCTGGAGTGGAACGATGCGCTGGCGCCGCTGCTCGAGGAGGCCGAACGGATCGTCCGACGCGTGCTCGCCCGTGCGAGGCAGTTCGGTGGTACACGGTGGGACCCCGAGGTCGAGCTGTCGGAGGAGCCGCTTCCCCGCGCGTGGCAACTGGCCGCGATCGCACCGCTGGGAGAACTCGACCAGATGGATCTGCTGCGCTCATCGACTCTGGGCGGGCTGCTGCGCGCGACGATCGACCTGACCCTGGCCGCTGAACCGCTGCTGGGCGATCCCGTGCCCGACGGCGTCATCGTGGTCGACGACGACAGCCCCGGCGACGACTGACGGCGGGCACCCTGCGCTCGCCACACGGGTGAGTATGTCAGCACCGCCCACCCGACGCGCCAGCTCGCGGCACGTCATAGACCCGGAGCGCAACCCCGCATGCCCGGGGCCCGGGGAGACCGCTTCCAGCGGCACCCCGGGCCCGAACGCCCGCTCAGTTCAGCTCACGCACCGTCGAGGGGATGACACCGTCGCGATAGAGGTCGATGGTGAGGTCCTGCAACGCGGTCAGCGCGACGCGCTGCGTCTGAGGGCCGTACGAGATGCGGGCCACGCCGAGAGCCTCGTACTCGGCCGCCGTGAGCGCACCGGGCACGCCGATGACGCTGAGCTTGCGATCTCCCAGCCCCTCCACCAGACGGCGGGTCGTCTCGGCATCCAGCTTCCCCGGGACGAACACCGTGGTGGCACCGGCGGCGAGGAACGCGCGACCACGCTCGACGGCATCCGCGATCTTGTCGTCGAGCGGACGGTCCCCGCCCTTGAGGAACACGTCGGTGCGCGCGTTCAGCACGAACGGGACGCCCTCGGCCTCGCCCGCCGCGATCACGGCCTCGACGGCGCGCACCGAATCGGCGAGCGGCTGCACCTTGTCTTCGACGTTCGCCCCGATCACACCGACGCCGATTGCACGGCGCGTGGTCTCGCCGGGGTTGCCGAAGCCGGAATCGAGGTCGGCCGTCACCGGCACGTCGACCGCGGACACGATACGGCCGACCATGTCGAGCATGACGTCGAGCGGTATGTTCTCGCCGTCTTCGTACCCGAAGGTCGCAGCGATCGAGTGGCCGGCGGTGGCAAGGGCTTTCGTCTCGGGCAGCGCCGCCACGGCCTTCGCCGAGATGACGTCCCAGATGTTGACGACACGGAGGATCTCGGGGGCGGAGTGAAGTTGGGCGAAAGTCTGGGCCCGTTCGGGAAGGGTGCTCATGCGTTTTCTCCTGTCGTGCGGACGGCGGTGTCGGCGATGGCCTCGGCGATGAGGGTCTCCCCCGCGCCGAATCGAATGAACCGACCGATCGTGGCCGGCTGCACGAGCGCAGCGGCGGCGACCGCCGCCACATCGGCCCGCGAGACTTCTCCTTCGCCCTGCGGCGCGGTGGTGATGCGCCCCGTCGGGGGGTCGAGCGTCAGAGTACCCGGGCCGAGGATCGTCCAGTCCAACTCACTCGCACGCAGGTGGTCGTCGGCGGCGAGCTTGGCGTCGGCATAGGCGAAGAAGGCGTCGTCGGGGTCGATCCCGTGATCGGGGGTCGACCCGATCCACGAGACCAGGACAAAACGCCGTACGCCCGCCTTGGCCGCAGCATCGATCGCGCGCTGCGCAGCATCCCGGTCGACGGCGTAGGTGCGCTCGGCGCTGCCCCCACCGGCCCCCGCCGACCACACGATCGCATCGGCACCCGAGAAGGCCTCCGCCATCTCGTCGACGTCGGCTTTCTCGACATCGAGAACGAGGGGCGTACCGCCCGCCTGCTCGATGTCACCGGACTGACCGGCGTCGCGGATGACGGACGTGGCCTCGTCTCCCCGATCGGCGAGCAGCCGCGCCAGGTGCAGCGCAACCTTGCCGTGCCCTCCGATGATCACGATGTGTTGCATGTCACGGTCCTCCACTTTTCGATCGATAATTCGAAGGCCACGTGGTCCACCCGGACGGGCGGTGCCTCATGCAGCGCAATCACCTCGCGCTGTGAGCGCCGCCGGGACAGGCGCGTTCACGGACCCGAGCATGACCCTACGCAGCACCTCCGACATCGGGCGGCGGGGTTGACGCCCTCAGTCCACGTCGCCGTCGACGTACACCCATCGGCCCCCGCGACGCAGGAAGCGGCTGCGTTCGCGCAACTCCCCCTCGACCCCGTGCTGACGCCACGCCGCACGGAACGCCACGACCGCGGCATCGCCGTCCTCCGCGGCGTGCTCGATCACGAGACCGTTCCACGACATGCCGTCGTCGACGTCGATGCGATCGGGTCGGGTGCGCGGATGCCATGACCGGGTGAGATGCGCCCGGTCACCGACGGCGAAGGCGGTGTACCGCGAACGCATGAGACGCTCGGCGCTCGGAGCGGGCGCACCGTCGAGGATCGGTCCGCAGCACCCCCCGAACACCCCGCCCCCGCACGGGCACGACGCGTCAGACGAGGGACGAGTGGATGCCGACCCGAAAGACATTCCGCCACTCTAAGCCGCGAGAGTCACGGCAGATCGCGAACGTGCAACAGCGAGCGCACCCGCAGGTTCCGGCGCAGATCCGGTCGCTGCCGGGCATCCACCACGACCGCCGCCCCCACCCCAGGAGGCACCGCTGACGTCGACCAGCCGACGGCACGCCTCCCGTTGCGCTCCGGTGTCACCCGATCCTCGACGACCAGCACCCGATCGCCGGGCGGGTGACGTCGCCGCATGCGACGAGCCCCATGGTCCTGCGCCGTGCCCGCGTGCCAGGATCGAACCCGTGACCGACCGCATCATGCTCCTCGACACCGCGTCGCTGTACTTCCGCGCGTTCTACGGCGTACCCGACAAGGTGAAGGCGGCAGACGGCACGTCGGTCAACGCCGCGCGCGGACTGCTCGACATGATCGGCAAGCTCGTGACGACGTACGAGCCCACCCGTCTCGTCGCGTGCTGGGACGACGACTGGCGGCCCGCTTGGCGCGTCGCGCTCCTGCCCAGCTACAAGGCGCACCGCGTCGTCGAGGCGGTGCCCGCGGGCACCGACATCGAAGAGGTCCCCGACCCGCTCGAGGCTCAGATTCCCGTGATCCGTGCGGCGCTGGAGGTACTCGGCATCCCGATCGTCGGGGCGGCCGAGCACGAGGCCGACGACGTCATCGGCACCCTCGCCACTCGCGCGGACGCACCGGTCGACATCGTCACCGGCGATCGCGACCTCTTCCAGCTCATCGATGACGACCGCGGCATCCGCATCGTGTACACCGCGCGCGGCATGAGCAACCTCGAGATCGTCGATGACGCCGCCGTCGTCGGCAAGTACGGCGTGCACGCCGCGCAGTACGCCGACTTCGCCGCTCTGCGCGGCGACCCCTCCGACGGCCTGCCCGGGGTGGCGGGGATCGGGGAGAAGTCTGCGGCGTCGCTTCTGGCCGCCTGCGGCGATCTCGACGGCATCCGGGCCGCCGCCGCCGACGGCTCCGCGGGCACTCCCGCCCAGCGCGCCAAGATCCTCACGGCGAGCGATTATCTCGACGTCGCGCCCGCGGTCGTGCGCGTCGCCCGCGAACTCGAACTCGCCCCCTACGACGACCTGATCCGTCCCGTCGACGAGGCAGCAGCGACGGCCCTCGCCGACACGTGGAACCTCGGCTCGTCGATGACGCGCGCCCTCACCGCGCTGCGGCGCTGATCAGCGCGAGCGCTCCAGCCAATCCCGCAGCTTCTCCAGCGGCCACGTCGTGACGATGCGGTCGACCGGCACACCGAGCGCCTCGGCTCTCGCCGCGCCGTAGTCGAGGAGCGACAGCTGCCCGGGCGCGTGCGCATCGGAGTCGATCGAGAACAAACACCCCGCCTCGATGGCCAGCGTCAACAGCGCGTCGGGCGGGTCCTGCCGCTCCGGACGCGAGTTGATCTCGACGGCGACACCCGAGTCGGCGCACGCCGAGAACACGGCCGCCGCGTCGAAGTCCGACGGCGGTCGCGTCCCCCGCGCGCCCTCGACGAGCCGTCCCGTCACGTGCCCCAGGACATCGACCCGCGCGTCCTTCGCTGCGGCGACCAGGCGCTTCGTCATGGGCCCGCGTTCCATGCGCAGCTTCGAATGAGCGGATGCCACGACCACGTCGAGTTCGCGGAGCAACTCGTCCTGCTGGTCGAGGCTCCCGTCGTCCAGGATGTCGACCTCGATGCCGGTGAGGAGCGTGAACCCGTCACCGCGGTGGCCGCGGACGACCTCCATCTGCGCGCGGAGGCGCTCCGGCGACAGTCCGTTGGCGACCGTGAGGCGCGGCGAGTGGTCGGTCAGAGCAAGGTACTCGTGGCCGAGTCCCCGCGCTGCCTCCACCATCGCCTCGATCGGGGTGAGCCCGTCCGACCACTCGCTGTGGCTGTGCAGATCGCCGCGCAGCTTGGCGCGCAGCTCCGCGCCACCCGTCGGCGCCGACTCGGCGCGCAGCGTCGCGAGACGCTCGGGCACGGCTCCCGCCAACGCCTGCTGGATGACGGTGAATGTCGAGTCGCCGATTCCGGGTCGCCGCCGCAGCGCCGGGTCGCGCAGCTCCGCGTCGCTGAGCCCCTCGATCGCGGCGGCCGCGGTGCGGAACGCCTTCGACTTGTAGCGCGACGACCTCTCCCGCTCGAGCAGGTACGCGATCTCGGTGAGCGCCTCGAGCGGATCCACGCGCTACTCCGACAGTTCTTTCGAGGTCCGTACCCAGTCGTCGAGCTTCGCCGCCGCCCGTCCGTCGTCGATGGCCGCTGCCGCGTCGGCGAGTGCTTCCGCGAGACGCTCGAGGATCGGACGCTGCACCTCGGCCGCATCCTGGAAAAGACGGAACGACACCAGACCCGCCGCCGCGTTCAGCAGGACGATGTCGCGGACCGGTCCCGTGTCGCCCGCGAGCACGCGCCGCACCACCTCGGCGTTGTGGTCGGGTGACCCGCCGAGCAGGTCGTCGATGTCGGCGACGGGGATGCCGAGATCGCGCGGGTCCAGGTCGTGCTCGTGCACGTCGCCCCGGCTGATCTCCCACAGACGGCTGTGCCCGGTCGTGGTGAGCTCGTCCAGTCCGTCGTCACCGCGGAACACCAGAGCGGTGGCGCCACGCGTGCGGAAGACTCCCGTGATCAGCGGTACACGGTCGAGGTGGGCCACCCCGACGGCGTTCGCCTCTGCGCGAGCCGGGTTGCACAGGGGCCCGAGGAAGTTGAAAACCGTCGGAACGCCGAGCTCGGCCCGTGTCGGACCGGCGTGGCGGAACCCGGGGTGGAACGCCGACGCGAACGCGAAGGTGATGCCTGTGCGATCCAGCGTCTCCGCCACTTTCTCCGGCGCGAGGGTCAGCGCGATCCCCAGCGACGACAGCACGTCGGACGACCCCGACGACGAGCTCGCGGCGCGATTGCCGTGTTTGACGACCGGAACCCCGGATGCGGCGGCCACGATGGCCGCCATCGTGGAGACGTTGACGGTGCCGAAACGGTCGCCGCCCGTTCCCACGATGTCGAGGACCTCCGCGCGCACGGGAAGCGGGACCGCCGCCTCGAGGATGGCGTCGCGGAAGCCGACGATCTCTTCGACGGTCTCACCCTTCGCGCGCAGCGCGATGAGGAACCCGGCGAGCTGCGAGGGTGTGGCCTCGCCCGCCATCACCTGTCTCATCGCCCACGTGGACTCCGACACGCTGAGGTCGTCGCCGGCCAGCAGCGAGGAGAGCAGATCGGGCCAGGTGAAGCGTTCCGCCATGGGACGATCCTTTCACACGCGTGTCGTCTCGCCGTGTCGCGATCCGGGCCTCCGGCGGGGGCAAGGCGAACCTGCTCCGTACCGGGGATTCCTTGCGGATTCTGAGGCTTCCCTAAGTCTCGACGATGGAATAACTCATGTTGGGGATGGGATGATCGGGCCCGCGGATCGCGCATAATGGAACGGTGACGACCTCAGCGACGTATTCCCAGGCCGTGCGTGCCGTGAAGCGACCCGACCCGGTCGCCGTAGGCACCATCGTGTGGCTGGGCAGCGAGGTCATGTTCTTCGCAGGCCTCTTCGCGATCTACTTCACCCTCCGCAGCACCTCCGCGTCCTTGTGGGCCGAAGAGACCCAGCTGCTCAATGTCCCCTTCGCGCTGGTCAACACGTTCATCCTCGTGTTGTCGTCGGTCACGTGCCAGATGGGCGTCTTCGCCGCCGAGCGGTACCAGCCGTACCGCACGGGCAAGGCCACCGGCTTCAAGCAGTGGGGAATGGTGGAGTGGTTCTACCTCACCTTCATCCTCGGCGCGGTCTTCGTGTCGGGACAGGTGTGGGAGTACGCGACGTTGGTGGCCGAGGGCATGCCCATCAGCGCCAACCCCTACGCCTCCGCCTTCTACCTGACCACCGGCTTCCACGCCCTGCACGTGACGGGCGGCCTCATCGCCTTCCTGCTCGTGATCGGCCGTGCGTACGCCGTGAAGAACTTCGGCCGGAAAGAGATGACCACCTCGATCGTCGTGTCGTACTACTGGCACTTCGTCGACGTCGTCTGGATCGCCCTGTTCGTCGTCATCTACTTCCTCAAGTAAGAGAGCTGTACTCCACATGGCACGCGAGAAGAAGACTCGTCGGTCGTCCGGGCGCCGTAGCCCCCTGGCCGCCGCCGCGCTGATCGGCATCGGACTCCTCCTCACCGGAGGTGCGTACGCCGGCGCCTCGGCCGCGATGGCCGCGACCACCACCACGCCCGTCAGCGAGGCCAATTCCGCGACCGCGGTCGAAGAGGGCGAGAAGCTCTTCCAGGCCAACTGCGCGACCTGCCACGGTCTCAACCTCGAGGGCAGCCAACAGGGACCCGCACTGTTCGGCGTCGGCGAGCTGTCGGTGCACTTCCAGGTCTCGACGGGCCGCATGCCGTTGCAGGCCCAGGGCCCGCAGGCTCCGGTCAAGCCCGTGCAGTTCACGGAAGAGCAGATCAACGCCATCGCGGCGTACGTGCAGTCCTCGGCCCCCGGACCCGCCTACCCCACCGAAGAGCTCGTCGACGGAGAGGGCGACCTCTCCCACGGAGCCGAGCTCTTCCGCATCAACTGCGCGATGTGCCACAACGTCGCCGGCGCCGGCGGCGCTCTGACCGAGGGCAAGTGGGCACCCGACCTGCACACGGTCACCCCCGTCAACATGTACGCGGCGATGGTCACGGGCCCGCAGAACATGCCGGTCTTCAACGACCTCAACCTCACCCCCGAAGACAAGCGCGACGTCATCTCGTACCTGATGTACGTACAGAAGACCGACTCCCCCGGCGGCTACGCCCTCGGGTCGCTGGGCCCGGTCTCCGAGGGTCTGTTCATCTGGATCTTCGGTATCGGGGCACTGATCGCCCTGACCGTGTGGATCACGGCGAAGTCCAACTGACCGTCGTCTTCGACATTACGTAAACGCACGAGGAGCACCATGGCACACGAGGACGACGCACTCGAGCACGAGAGGGCTTCCTGGAAGCCCGGCTCGGGCCTCGCCGTCGCGGTTCCCGACGCCGTAAACAACCCGGGCCTGCCCGGTCACCGTCAGCGGATGACCGACAAGGACCCGCAGGAGATGAAGCGTGCGGTCCGCACGGTCTACACCCTGTTCTACGTCTCGGTCGCGGCAAGCATCTGGGCGAGCATCGCCTACATGATCTTCCCGATCGAGTCGGGCGCGATGATCGACATCCGCTACAACAACCTCTTCATCGGGCTCGGCATCGCCTTCGCGCTGCTGGCGATCGGCATCGGCACCATCCACTGGGGCAAGTCGGTCATGTCCGACAAGGAGTACATGGAGGACCGCCACGCGACCCGTGGGCGCGACGAGGTTCGCGAGGGTGCGATCAACGTCTTCGCCGAGGCCGACAAGGACTCCGGCTTCGGTCGTCGCGAGATCATCCGCAACTCGATGTTCGCTGCGCTGGCGGCATCCATCATTCCCGGCATCACCCTCTTCCGCGGACTCGCGCCGCAGGATCAGGACCCCGTGACGATGCTGAGCCACACGATGTGGAAAGAAGGCATGCGCCTGTCGCACGACCCCTCCGGTCGTCCGATCCGCGCGGCCGACGTCACCCTAGGCTCCGCCTTCCACGTGATCCCCGAAGAGCTCGCCGGCCTCGGTCATGACGAGGGGTACCTCGAAGAGAAGGCCAAAGCCATCGTGCTGCTCATGCGCATGCAGCCCGAGCAGCTCAACCCCGAGACCAACAACCTCGACTGGTCGTACGACGGCATCATCGCGTACTCCAAGGTCTGCACCCACGTCGGTTGCCCCGTGGCACTGTACGAGCAGCAGACCCACCACCTTCTGTGCCCCTGCCACCAGTCGCAGTTCGACGTCGCCAACGGCGCGGCCGTCATCTTCGGCCCGGCTGCCCGTCCCCTGCCGCAGCTCCCCATCACCGTCGACGCCGAGGGCTACCTCGTCGCGCAGAGTGACTTCCAAGAGCCCGTCGGCCCCAGCTTCTGGGAGCGCTCATGAGTACCGGTACTCACCCCACCGAGAACGTCACCACCGAACCTGCCGTCTACTCCGGTCCGCCGCAGGCGCCCGCCGGTCGAGACGGCAAGCCGCTCGGGGGCCGTTTCGTCGGCGCCGCGGCGAACTACCTCGACGAGCGCACGAGCATGTCGGGCCTCGTCAAGGAGCTCGGTCGCAAGGTCTTCCCCGACCACTGGTCGTTCATGCTCGGCGAGATCGCCCTGTGGAGCTTCGTCGTCGTGCTGCTCTCCGGCACGTTCCTGACGTTCTTCTTCCAGGCGTCGATGGTCGAGACGCACTACAACGGTGCGTACGAGCCCATGCGCGGTATCGCGATGTCGGCAGCAATGGAGTCGGCGCTGCACATCTCGTTCGACCTGCGCGGCGGTCTGCTCGTCCGTCAGATCCACCACTGGGCGGCGCTCGTGTTCGTCGCCGGTATCGGTGTGCACATGCTCCGCGTGTTCTTCACGGGTGCGTTCCGCAAGCCGCGTGAGCTCAACTGGGTCGTCGGTTTCATCCTCTTCATCCTGGCGATGGCAGAGGGCTTCACCGGCTACTCGCTCCCCGACGACCTGCTGTCGGGTAACGGCCTGCGCATCATCGACGGCATGATCAAGGGTCTGCCGATCATCGGCACCTGGACCTCGTTCCTCCTCTTCGGCGGTGAGTTCCCCGGCACCACCATCGTCGGTCGTCTGTACACCTTGCACATCCTGCTGCTGCCGGCGATCCTCGTCGCCCTGCTCGCTGTGCACCTCATGTTGATGATCATCAACAAGCACACGCAGTTCGCCGGCCCCGCCCGCACGAACAGCAACGTCGTGGGCTACCCGATCATGCCGGTGTACGCCTCCAAGATGGGTGGCTTCTTCTTCATCACGTTCGGCGTGATCGTCTTGATCGCCGCACTGGTGACGATCAACCCGATCTGGAACTACGGTCCCTACGACCCGTCGCCCGTGTCGGCCGGTACTCAGCCCGACTGGTACATCGGCTTCGCCGATGGCGCGCTGCGTCTCGTGCCACCGCACCTCGAGTTCGTGCTGTGGGGACACACCTGGTCGTGGAACATCATCTTGCCGGTCGCCGTGCTCGGTCTGTTCATCGTCCTCGTGCTGATCTACCCCTTCATCGAGGCGTGGGTCACCGGAGACAAGCGCGAGCACCACATCGCCCAGCGTCCGCGTAACGCCGCAACCCGCACCGCCATCGGTGCCGCCGGTGTCACGTTCTACGCCGTCATGTGGGCCGCGGCGTCGTCCGACATCATCGCGACGCACTTCCACCTCACGATGGAGGGCGTCATCCACGCCCTCCAGGCCATGCTGATCCTCGGCCCGATCCTCGCCTACTTCGTCACTAAGCGCATCTGCATCGCGCTGCAGAAGAAGGACCGCGAGATCGCTCTGCACGGGTACGAGTCGGGTCGCATCGTGCGCCTGCCCGGCGGCGAGTACATCGAGGTTCACCAGCCTGTCGACGAGTTCGAGCGCTGGAAGCTCGTCGACAACGAGACCTACGAGCCCCTCGTCGTCCGCCCGAACGAGAAGGGTCAGATCCCCTGGCACGAGAACATCCGTGCCTCGGTGTCGCGGTGGTTCTTCGAAGACCGTCTGGCACCTCTCACGCAGGCCGAGATCGATGCTGCGGTCGCGCACCAGCACCACGAGCTCGACCACATCGCGCACGAGGAGGCCGACGAGATCGCCGGCGCCGATGCCCGCGCCGACGAAGACGGTCGTCCCCGCAACGCGGTCGGCGAGCGTGTCGAGGTCGAGATCCCGGCTCCCAGGGGACTCGGAGAGGCCAACCGCCCCCGCGGTGAGAAGAGCGAGTAAGACTCTTGAGTGAAGCCCCGGTGCTAAGGCACCGGGGCTTCAGTCGTATGCGGAGACCGGTCGTCGCGCCCGATCGACAGGGCGATTCCCCGACCTGAGGCCGGCAGGATGCCGCCGCCCCGTGGCATCCGGATGTCTTCCCGGTCTCCCGCCCACCGACCAGCGTGGGTTCTGGCAGGACGCCGCCCCGTGGCCTCCGGATGTCCGTCCGGTCTCCCGCCCACTGACCACCGTGGGTTCTGGCAGGATGCCGCGGCATCGTGGCCTCCGGGCACCTCCCCCGTCATGCGCCCGGTGTCTACCGTGGAGGGGTGACCGATGCACTCGAGTACTTCCGAACCCGCCTCGCCGTCGAGACCGATCCGTCCGACGTCTACGCCGCGCAGAAGGCCGGGGAGCGCTTCGTGCTCGTCGACGTGCGAGGGGATGACGCCTGGCTGCAGGGGCGTGTGACGGGCGCTCTCCACATGCCCTATCGCGTGATCGCGGATCGAGCTCCACGGGAGATCCCCCTCGACATGCCGGTCGTGGTCTACTGCTGGAGCCCCGGCTGCAATGCTGGCCAGAAGGGCGCTCTCGCTTTCGCGCAGCTGGGATACGAGGTGCGCGAGATGATCGGCGGCTACGAGTACTGGGTGCGGGAGGGACAGCCCTTCGAGAACGATGACGGGCCGTGCGATCGGGTGTTCGATGCCACCGTCATGGTCGTGCGACGCTGACGGCTGGGTACTCCGGCGCATAGGATGCCGGGATGCCTCCGCATCCTCCGATCACCCCTTTCGCGAGCGGTTTCCTGGAGCGGCCCGACGGTGCCCGACTGTACTGGGAGACCTCGGGCAACCCGCGGGGACGTCCCGCGCTGTATCTGCACGGCGGGCCCGGCGGCGGCCTCGGCCCTGGCGGCTACCGCCGTCGGTTCGATCCCGCGCTGCACCTCATCGTCGGCATCGACCAACGCGGGTGCGGCCGCAGCACGCCGTGGGCCTCTGACGACGTGTCCAGCCTGCGGACGCAGACCATAGTGCAGCTAATCGATGACCTCGAGGCCGTCCGCGTTCACCTCGGCATCGAACGGTGGCTGCTGCACGGCGTGTCCTGGGGATCCACCCTCGCACTCGCATACGCGCTCGCGCACCGCGATCGCGTGACAGAGATCGTCAACCTCGCCGTGACCACGGGCCACCGGTGGGAGATCGATTGGATCACCGACGGCGTTGCTCCTGTCTTTCCTGAGGCGCATGAACGCTTACGAGCGCCCCTGTCCGACGACGAGCGCACGATAGAGGGATACGCACGACTGCTCACAGATCCCTCGCCCGAGGTGCGCCGACGGGCCGCCGACGAGTGGGACGCGTGGGAGACCGCTCACATCTCGCTCGGGCCTCATGCAGCGCCAGGACCTCTGCATCCGGACGACCGGCACCGCCTGAACTTCGCCACCCTCGTCACGCACTACTGGGCGCATGACTGCTTTCTGCCTGGCGATCAGTCGGTCCTCGCACGAGCCTCCGAGCTCGCCGGGATTCCCGGGGTTCTGGTGCACGGGCGACGCGACATCAGCGGGCCCGTATTGACGCCGTGGCGCCTCCACCGGTCATGGCCGGGCAGCAGACTGGAAGTCGTCGAGGAGGACGGGCACGGCGGCCCGCGGAGCGCGGGGCTGGCGATAGAGGCGATGGACGCCTTTGCGAAAGCCGCGGCTCGATGACGGGACCTGGAGCGGTGTCCGCTCAGGCGGTCTCGACGTCTTCTGCGAACCACCGCGCGGCCGACCCGAAGAACACCGGGTCCACCGTGGTGGTGTCGTCGTCGTCGACGACGTCGCAGACAACGACCGTCACGTTGTCTCGCGTTCCCGCCTCGAGCGCCAGAGCGACAGCGGATGCCGCGGCCTCACGAGGGCCGGAGGCTTCGGCGATGAGCCGTGCGACGTCGGCCTCGGGCACGTAGTCGGTGAGGCCGTCGCTGCAGAGAACCCAGCGGTCTCCGATGCGCGGCGGACGCTCAGCGACGGAGACCACGTCTCCTTCGGCTCCGCCGAGAGAAGCGGTGATGATGTTGCGGCGGGGGTGCGCTGCGGCCGCCTCCGGCGGAATGATGCCGTGGTCGACCAGGGCCTGAACGTAGGAGTCGTCGCGCGTCTCGCGGGAGAATTCCCCATCGCGCAGAAGGTAGGCACGGGAGTCACCCGTATGCGCGAGGAGCAGGTCGCCCGTCGTGCTCAGGAAGATACCCGTGAAGGTCGTCGCCATGCCCTCGAGGGCGGGGTTGCGCTCGACATGCGCTCGGATGTCCCAATTCGCCTCGCGGATGCGCACGAGCAGGCCATCGGCATCGAGCCCTCCGCCGCGGGTTGCGACCAGGCGGTGCACCAGAGCCGCCGACGCAAGATCACCGGACGGGCCACCGCCGACGCCATCAGCCACCGCCGCACCCCAGGACGCCGCGAAAGCGGCGTCCTGGTTGGTGGGACGATGGGCGCCGGCATCCGAGACGGCGGCCGTTATCAGCCGAACGGGCACAGGATCAGCGTGCGAAGTACCCGCGGTAGTACTCGTACACCCAGCCGACGATGGCAATCACGAAGACCGCGAAACCGACGGGCACGAGCCAGCTGCCCACAGCGAGACCGATCACAGCGATCGCCGCGGACGCCGCGAGCACGATGGGCCACCACGACCACGGGCTGAACTCGCCCATCTCGGGGTCACCGTCATCGATGTCGGCCGTCAGGGTGTCCTCGGGCAGCTCGCCGCGCTGGGACTTGAGGACACGACCGATATAGAACGCGATCATCGACGACATGAGCCCGAGGAACCCGAGCGCAACCGTGCCGACCCACTCGACACCGCCGTGCTGGATGAGGCTCCAGACGGTGTAGACCGCCGCGATGAGGAACGAGAAGACCGCGAGGATCCACCAGAGATTGACGTTGGTACGCATGGACTTACTTGACCTCTCCGGCAGCAGCGTCGACGACAGGTGCATCGGGGGCGTCCTTGGCCGGACCCACGCCGACCGGGATACCGGCTTCGGGGTGGTTCAGGTCGAACGCGGGACGCTCGCTGCGGATGCGCGGGATCGAGGTGAAGTTGTGGCGCGGCGGCGGGCACGACGTCGCCCACTCGAGCGATGCTCCGTAGCCCCACGGGTCGTCGACCGTCACGCGCGGTGCCTTACGGGCGGTGATCCACACGTTCAGCAGGAACGGGATCATCGAAGCGCCGAGGATCATCGACCCGACGGTGGACAGCTGGTTCTCCCATGCCCATCCGTCGGCGGCGGCGTAGTCGGCGTATCGACGGACCATGCCGTCGACGCCGAGCCAGTGCTGGATGAGGAAGGTCATGTGGAAGCCGACGAACAGCATCCAGAAGTGCACCATGCCGAGACGCTCGTTGAGCATCTTTCCGGTCCACTTGGGCCACCAGAAGTAGAACCCGGCGAACATCGCGAACACGACCGTGCCGAACACGACGTAGTGGAAGTGCGCGACCACGAAGTACGAGTCGGACAGGTGGAAGTCCAGCGGAGGCGACGCCAGGATCACGCCGGTGAGACCGCCGAAGACGAAGGACACCAGGAAGCCCAGGGCGAAGACCATCGGCGTCTCGAAGGTGACGGATCCACGCCACAGCGTGCCGATCCAGTTGAAGATCTTCACGCCCGTCGGGACCGCGATGAGCATCGTCATCAGGGCGAAGAAGGGCAGCAGCACGCCGCCGGTGACATACATGTGGTGCGCCCACACGGCCACCGAGAGAGCGGCGATCGCGATGGTGGCGTAGACGAGGGTCTTGTACCCGAAGATCGGCTTACGGCTGAAGACCGGGAAGATCTCGGACACGATGCCGAAGAACGGCAGCGCGATGATGTACACCTCGGGGTGACCGAAGAACCAGAAGAGGTGCTGCCAGAGCAGGACACCACCGTTCTCGGGGCTGTAGATGTGGGAGCCGAGCACGCGGTCGGCGGCGGCGGCGAAGATGGCGGCCGCCAGCACGGGGAACGCGAGCAGGATCAGGATGCTCGTGATCAGCGTGTTCCACGAGAAGATCGGCATGCGCCACATGGTCATACCGGGTGCGCGCATGGTCAGCACGGTGGTGATGAAGTTCACTGCACCGAGGATCGTGCCGAAACCGCTGATGCCGAGGCCCAGCATCCAGAGGTTTCCTCCGACGCCCGGCGAGAAGCTGGCGTTGGCGAGCGGCTGATAGGCGAACCACCCGAAGCCGGCCGCACCCTGCGGGGTGAGGAAGCCCGAGACGGCGATCGTCGAACCGAAGAGGAAGAGCCAGAACGCGAACGCGTTCAGACGGGGGAACGCCACGTCGGGCGCACCGATCTGCAGCGGCAGCAGCGCGTTGGCGAAGCCGGCGAACAGCGGCGTCGCGAACATCAACAGCATGATCGTGCCGTGCATGGTGAACAGCTGGTTGTACTGCTCTTTGGTCGGGATGATCTGCATGCCGGGCTCGAAGAGCTCAGCACGGATGATCAGCGCCATCACGCCACCGAGCATGAAGAACAGCACGGAGGCGATCAGGTACATGTACCCGATGGTCTTGTGGTCGGTGGAGGTGATCCACTTGACGACCAGGTTGCCCTTCTGCTCGACACGCGTGGTGCTCAGCAGTGCGGCTTGACGCGGCGGGAGAGTCGTCGGCCGCGAGGGGCCCGTCCCCTGGAGCGGAAGCGTCGTGGCCATGATCACTCGTTCCCTTCGGTACCGGTCGTCGTCAGGTTCTGCAGACGCGACAGGTCGCTGATGTCACCGACGTCGCCCGCACGGCGCAACGAGTCGAGGTAGTCCTCGTACTCGGCCTCGCTGACGACCTTGACGTTGAAGAGCATGGCGGAGTGGTACTCACCGCACAGCTCGGCGCACTTGCCCTCGTACGTGCCCTCACGAGTCGGCATGAACGACCACTCGTTGTCGCGGCCGATGTACATGTCTTTCTTGTAAAGGAAGTCGATGATCCAGAACGAGTGGATGACGTCGCGCGAGCGCAGGTCGATCTTGACCGTCTTGTTCACCGGCAGGTAGAGGGTGGGCACGTCGTCGAGGTCGTACCCGTCGGAGGTGGCGATCGCCTGCACACCCATCGAGTAGACGGCGTCGGAGTTGTCTTCCTCTTCGCCGTTGTACTGGAAGTCCCAAGCCCACTGCTTGCCGTAGGCGGTGATCGACACGTCGGGGTCGTCGTACTGCGTCTCGAGCGTGTTCTGGTCGCGCGCCGTGAAGGCGAAGAAACCGACGACCAGGATCAGCGGGACGATCGTGTAGAAGATCTCGACCGGCATGTTGTAGCGCAACTGCACCGGCAGACCGGACTGGCCCCGGCGACGGCGGTACGCGATGACCGACCACAGCATGAGACCCCAGGTGATGACGCCCACGGCGAGGAGCACGATCCACGAGTTGACCCACAGACCGGCGACCATGTCGGTGTGGTTCGTGGCGGGCGTTCCGTCATCGACGAAGCCGGGCAGGAATCCGTGCAGCTGGGTCGTGGTGCAGCCCGAGAGGAGTGCGACGGACGCGATCCCGAGAGGGAGCGCTGCCCAACGAAGGCGACGTTTGGAGGGCACAATGCACCTTTCCGGGTCGTGGATGAAGCTTTGACAGTCTACGGCAACCTCTTACCGTTCTCAGGCCATTCGTCCAGTGCCGAGACATCGAGAACCCCCGGATTCCACGGTGTGATCCGTGGTCCCGGGGGTTCTCGAAAACGACGCCGTACAACGGCGGCAGAGCTCAGTGGAAGCTGTCACCGCAGGCGCAGGAACCCTGCGCGTTGGGGTTGTCGATCGTGAAGCCCTGCTCGGAGATCGTGTCTTTGAAGTCGATGCTCGCACCGTCGAGGTACGGCACGCTCATGTCGTCGACGATGACCTCGACGCCGTCGAAGTCGACGACCTTGTCACCGTCGAGGTAGCGCTCGTCGAAGTAGAGCTGGTAAATGAGTCCGGAGCATCCGCCGGGCTGGACGGCCACGCGCAGACGCAGGTCGTCACGACCCTCCTGCGACAGCAGGCTCTTCACCTTGTCGGAGGCGGCGGCGGTCAGGCCCACGCCGTGCTCACGGGTGTCGGCGGGCGACAGAGTGGTGTCGGTCATGGCGATGCCCTTCGGGTTGATCGGTCGCGGGGACGTATGGAGTCTACGCCGATCCCGCCCCCGCGGCCCCGTCAGACGGTTCGGTCGTTCAGCCGTGTCAGCAGGAGCGCCTCGGACACGAGGGCGTTGCGGAAGGTCTCGAGGTGCAGCGACTCGTTGGGGCTGTGCGCCCGCGCATGCGGATCCTCCACTCCCGTGACGAGGATCTGGGCGGCCGGGAACTCCCGTACGAGGTCGGCGATGAAGGGGATGGACCCGCCGATACCGACATCGACGGACTCGACGCCGTACCCCTCCGCGAAGGCCGCACGCGCTTCCTCGACGGCCCACCCGCTCGTGTCGACGAGGAACGAGTCGCCGCAGTCGACGTCGCTGAACTCCAGGCGCGCGCCGAACGGGGCGTGGGCGCGTAGGTGCTTCTGGATCGCGGCGAACGCCTCGTCGGCATCCTGTCCGGGAGCGACACGTGCGCTGATGACGACGCTCGTCTCGGGAGCCAGGGTGTTGGATGCTGCAGACACGGGCGTGGCATCCCATCCGGTGATGGTGATCGACGGCTTGTTCCAGATGCGGCTGAGGATCGAGTCGCGCCCGATGGGGGTGACTCCCTCGAGCAGGCCCGACTCCGCACGCAGCGTCGACTCGTCGTAATCGGGAGTCGCGCCCTCGCGCACCGCGAGGCCGTCGACGGCCACGGCGCCGTCGTCGTCCCACAGGGTCGCGAGCAGTTTGACCGTGGCGAGCATGGCATCCGGGACCGCGCCGCCCATCATGCCCGAGTGCGAAGCGTGCTCGAGCGTCTTCACCGTCAGGGTGAAACGGGCGTTGCCCCGCAGGGACACGGTGAGCCCGGGGGTGCGTTCGTCCCAGTTGCCGGAGTCGGCGACGACGATCACGTCGGAGCGGAGCACGTCGGCGTTGTCGGACAGGAACTGCGCGAACGACCGGGAGCCGTACTCCTCTTCGCCCTCGACGAAGACGGCGAGGCCCAGGTCGAGGTCGTCTCCGAGCACCTCGGCCACGGCACGGATGGCACCGACGTGGGCCATGATGCCGGCCTTGTCGTCGGCGGCGCCGCGACCATAGAGACGCCCGTCGCGCACCGTCGGCTGGAACGGCGGGGAGTCCCACAGCGCCTCGTCACCCGGGGGCTGCACGTCGTGATGCGCGTACAGCAGCACGGTGGGGCGTCCGTTGCGCGCGGCGCGCGACGCGAGCACGGCGGGCTGTCCCATCTCATCGGTGCCGGGGATGGCGGCGCGCGCAACCTTCACCGTGTCGAAGACTCCCGTGCCCTCGAGAAGGGCGGCGACGGCGTCGGCGCTCTGCGCGAGCGCGGACTGGTCGAACGCCGGCCACGCGATCGAGGGGATGCGCACGAGGGAACCGAGATCGGCGAGGGCTGCGGGGATGCCGGAGTCCGCTGCATTTTGCACAGCGTCCTGCCGGGACAGGTCGAGGGTCATGCGGGTAATCTTAAATCTCCTGATCAGCGAAGCACCGAGGTTTCCCGTGGCCAAGTCCCCCGCCCCCGCACCCAACGACACCCCCGTCGACCCGACGGAGATCGGCACGGGCAAGGGTCGTGCGACCCCGTCGCGCGCCGAGCAGGAGGCCGCGCGCAAGCGTCCCCTCGTCCCCGACACCAAAGAGGCGAAGGCCCGCGCGCGGGCCGACCTCGCCGCTCAGCGCGAGAAGGCCCGGATCGGTATGGCCGCCGGCGAGGAGCGCTACCTGCCGGTGCGCGACCGCGGCCCGCAGCGCCGCTTCGCGCGCGATTTCGTGGATGCCGGATGGCACCTCGGCGAGGGCGTCATGCCGTTCATGGTCCTCGTCATCGTCGCGACGCTCATCCCCATGTCGATCTTCCAGTACTGGTCGTTCGTGGCGCTGTGGATCTTCATCCTGTTCGTCGTGGGCGACATGATCATCACCTCCATCCGTGTGAAGAAGGCCGCGAAGGAGAAGTTCGGCGAGAGCCGAATCGAGAAGGGTCTCGGCTGGTATGCCGCGATGCGCACCGTGCAGATGCGCTTCATGCGTCTGCCCAAGGCCCAGGTCAAGCGCGGGCAGTACCCGGTCTGATCTCACCCGATTCCGCGAGCGGCGCGCCTTCGGGCGCGCCGCTTCGTCTTTCCGCCGGCGAGGCAGGCAGCGGATGTCCAGACCATGCCGCGTGGACGGGACCGCAGGGACGTGCCGGGGCAACCTACCGCGCGGGCAGGGAGTCGAAGAGCGACCGACGGCGTCAGCGGCCGCGCGAGAGGCCGCGGTTGATCTGGCGGGCCCAGAGGGGTCCGCGGTAGAGGAATCCGGTGTAGCCCTGCACGAGGGTCGCGCCGGCGGCGAGACGCTCGCGCACATCGTCGGCGGTCTCCACTCCCCCGGCTGAGACGACCACGAACTCCGCCGGAACGGCCTCGCGGACGAGCCGCAGCACCTCGGCCGCGCGCGCCTTGAGCGGGGCACCCGACAGACCGCCGGCGCCCGCGGCCTCGACCGTCGCGGCATCCGTGTGGAGTCCCGAGCGCTCGATGGTGGTGTTAGTGGCGATGATGCCCGACAGGCCCGCATCGACGGCCAGGCGCGCAATGTCCTGCACCTCGGTGTCGTCGAGATCCGGCGCGATCTTGACCAGGAGCGGAGTGTCGCCCGCGGCATCCCGCACGGCCGTCAGGAGCGGACGAAGGGTCTCGACCGCCTGGAGTCCGCGCAGCCCGGGCGTATTGGGCGAGGAGACGTTGACCACGAGGTAGTCGGCGAGGGGCGCGAGCATCTTGGCGCTGCGGACGTAATCGGTGGTGGCATCATCGACGGCGACCACACGGCTCTTGCCGATGTTCACACCGATCACCGGGCGCGTGCGCGACCGACGGAGGCGCCGGAGCTTGGCGGCGGCCGCAGCCGCGCCGTCGTTGTTGAAGCCCATGCGGTTGACCACGGCACGGTCGGCGACGAGGCGGAACAGACGCGGCTTGGGGTTGCCCGGTTGCGGCAATGCCGTGACGGTGCCCACCTCGACATGGCCGAACCCGAGGGCGCCGAGCCCTCGCCCCATCGTGACGTTCTTGTCGAAGCCCGCCGCCACACCGAACGGCGAGGCGAAATCCAGCCCGAGTGCCCGCACGCGCTGATCGGGTGCCGGGGACGTGAAGCGGCGGAGCACGGATGCCACCGGCTCGATGCCCGCGGCACGGATGACGAGCGCGCCGAGGTGGTGGGCGAACTCGGGATCGAGGCGGGTGAGGACCGTGCGGAAGAGAAGGGGATACATCACCGTCAGGCTACTGGACGCCCGTCGAGGTCGCCGTCTGCGAGGGCGGCGTCGCGGTCGGCGTGATCCGCGCGCAGCTGCGCGATCGCCGCGTCGAAATCCTCGAGGGAGTCGAACGCCTGGTAGACGCTTGCGAAGCGCAGGTAGGCGACCTCGTCGAGATCGCGGAGCGGCCCGAGGATCGACAGACCGATCTCATTCGCCTCGATCTGCGACGACCCCGTCTGTCGGATCGCCTCCTCGACCCGCTGGGCGAGCACCGCGAGGTCGGCGTCGGTTACGGGCCTGCCCTGACACGCCTTGCGTACGCCCGACATCACCTTCTCGCGGCTGAACGGCTCGACCACGCCCGAACGCTTGATGACGTTGAGGCTCGCGGTCTCGACCGTCGAGAACCGTCCTCCGCACTTCGGGCACTGCCGGCGGCGACGGATGCTGAGGCCGTCGTCGCTCGTGCGGGAGTCGATGACGCGAGAGTCGGGGTTGCGGCAGAAGGGACAGTGCACGATTACGCCTCGAAACGCGCGGTCACGGCCTCACCGTGCGCGGGCAGCGCTTCGGCCTCGGCGAGGGTGACGATGGCATCGCGCACCTCGGACAGCGCGGCGCGGTCGTACTCGACGACCTGCTGGGGCCGGAGGAACGTCGCCGCAGACAGTCCCGCGCCGTACCGCGCCTGACCGCCCGTGGGCAGCACGTGGTTGCTGCCGGCGAGGTAGTCGCCCAGGCTCACGGGCGTGTACGGGCCGACGAAAACCGCCCCCGCGTTGACGAACTCCTCGGGCCGCGGATCGGCGAGGTGCAGCTCCAGGTGCTCGGGGGCGTAGGCGTTACTGAACGCAGTGGCCTGCGCGATGTCGTCGACCAGCACGACAGCCGACTGCGGGCCGTGGAAGGCGGCGGTCACGCGCTCGCTGTGACGCGTCGCGTCCACGCGTGCGGGAAGCGCGGCCTTCACGGCCTCGGCCAGCGCGGCGGAGTCGGTCACGAGCACGGCCGACGCCTGCTCGTCGTGCTCGGCCTGGCTGACGAGGTCGGCGGCGATCAGGTGCGGCGCGGCGCTGTCGTCGGCGACGACGAGGATCTCGGTGGCCCCCGCCTCGGAGTCCGTGCCGACGCGGCCGGCCACGGCGCGCTTTGCGGAGGCGACGAAGTTGTTGCCGGGCCCGGTGACGACGTCGACCGGGTCGAGACCGATCTCGGACACCCCGTAGGCGAAGGCACCGATGGCGCCGGCCCCGCCCATCGCGTAGACCTCGGTGACCCCGAGCAGGTGCGCCGCTGCCAGGATGACGGGGTGCACGCGCCCGCCGAACGCGGACTGCGGCGGTGAAGCGAGGGCGACTTCGCGCACGCCCGCGACTTGGGCGGGGACGACGTTCATCACGACGCTGGAGGGATAGACCGCCTTGCCGCCGGGTACGTACAGGCCGACCCGGCGCACCGGCTGCCAGCGCTGAGTGACCCGGGCACCAACGCCGATCTCGGTCACGACGGGGGCGGGCACCTGCGCGGCGGACGCCGTTCGCACCCGTTCGATAGCGGTATCGAGTGCCGCACGGATCTCGGGGGCGAGGTTGCGCAGCGCCTCTTCGAGGTGGTCGGCGGGAACGCGGATGGCGTGGTCGCTCACCCGGTCGAACCGGGCGGCCTGCTCGCGCAGGGCCGCTTCGCCGCGATGAGCGACGTCATCGACGAGACGCGCAGCCGTGGCGAGGGCTTCGTCGCGCGCGGCGTCGGCGCGCGGGACGACGGCGAGGAGTTCAGCCGGCGAGAGCACGCGGCCGCGGAGATCGATCGTGCGGAGCATGATTCCCAGGCTACCGGCCGCGCACGCGCAGCCCCGCGCGCGGCGAGCGGCTCGCAGATGGTGCTCAGTCGGTGACCGGGGCTCGTCGGCCTCTGCTCGGGGAGCCGACGAGGGCCACCTGCTCCCCGCCGGATCAGGCTACGAGGCAATCACGACCGGGTGAGCCCCGCCGAGCAAATCCGCCCGCGGAGTACACCGCGCGGATTCCACCCACGCATTCCACTCACGCATTCCACCGCGCGGATTCGGTCCCGCGAGCCGCCCCACGGATTCGGTCCCGCGAGCCGCCGCGCGCACGGCGGGCGACTCGCGGGCGATGATCAGCCGCGCGTGATTCCCGACACGTCGTGCAGGTAACCGATGCGTCCGTCGTCGTGGCGAACCACGAACGTCTCGCCCCGGTCCTCGACCACGAGAGCCCACGCCGTGGGCCCGATGTGGAAGATCGGCGTGCCGTAGTCGTCGACGATTTCTCGCTGCTCCGGAGCGAGCGCCCAGAACGCTTGCGCGTGGGGGTGCTCGTCGCGCGAGTTATGCGCATCGTGGTCGCCCGTCCGGCGCGGCTCGTCTGCCCGACGCTGCCCGTCGTGCAGATAGCCGGAGCGGTCGTGCTCGCCGTGACCATCCTCTTCGTGACGCCGGTCATCGGCGCGGTGCTCGTCGTGTAGCGGGTCGTCGAGGCCCCGATCGTCGCGGCGGGTGTCGTCGGAGAGGTGGGCATCGTGGCGCTGCCCGCCGTCCGGCTGATCGTCGCGATCCGCCCGCAGGGGCGCGAAGACGTCGGTGTCGCTGTCGTCGCCGGCGCGGGCAGGTAGCACCGTCGTGCGCGGGGCCGCCTCGTCGTGCGCGAAGTCGGTCGACCCGGTGTAGGTGCCGGGCGCGGCCCCATCGGCGCCGTGACGGGGAGAGGGCTCTTCAGCCGGGGGCCCCGAGGCGTGGTTCTCCTCGGCGCGCCGCGGAGCGCGGGGTACACGCGGAGCGCGGGGCCGGGAGACGACGGGACGGATCGGGCGGGCGCTCCGGTGCGCGGGAACCTCCTCGCGGTCCCGGAAGTCCTGGGCGAAAGGCGGGATGACGGGCCCGAAGACGGTCAGCACCATACCGGCGAGCAGAACGACTGCTTCGACCCAGATGACCCACGACCGCGTCCAGATGCCGGTCTCGTTGAAGATCACGACCGTGTCCCACACCCAGGAGACCCACACGAACGCCGAGACGGTGAAGGCGACCGAGGCGAACTGGTCGATGCCGAGCGAGCCGACACGACGGATGCCCTGGGGCGACAGGCGGCGGAGCACCAGGAGCCCCACGGCGACGGTCGGGAGCGCGACGGTGGGAATCCACCACAGTCCCGACAGCCAGACGTTCAGGCCGCCGATGAGCACGCCGGACGGCGAGTCGAGGATGTTGATCCGGAAGAACGACACGAAGAAGGCGACGACCCAGATGCCGAGAAGGGCGACTTCGCGGACGGAGAAAGGTCCGATGCCGTACTGCGGAGCATCGGCGGTGCGAGGGAGGTGGTCGTGGTCGCGTGCACCGGAGTTGGCGTGAGCGGACGCGGGAACGGAACGGTGCTCCCCTGCGTGCACGGACGAGACGGGGTGGTCGAGTGAGGGTGTCTCATCGGTGGGTGTGGCGAGACGCTCACGATCGACGGGGGCGTTCCCGTCGTGGGGGTTCTGATCGGTCACGATGATCCTTTCACCAGGGCGGCGGAGCGCCTGGTCATCATAATCACGGGCTCGTCGGCATCCGCGGGGGCTTGCAGCGACAGTTTCAGGGGCGGTTCAGCCGAGGCAGTTCGGCCCGAGCAGGCCTTTCAGTTCGCCGAAGAGGTCGGCCGTGACGCGCACGGGCATCGGCACCTCGAACACCTTGGCGGTCCCGCCTTTGTGCAGCTTGAGAACGACCTCGGTCGAGCCCGAGTGCCGGCGCAGCATCTGTGCGAGCTCACCGACCAGGGCCTCGTTCGCGCGTTGTTCCGGCACCATGAGCGTCAGACCGCCCGTTTCGTCCAGCCCCTCGAGGTCGGGCGCGAATGCGCTCTGCGCGTGCAGGTTGAGGCCGTCGTCGCGCCGCGAAACCCGGCCGCGCACGACGAGGATCGAGTCGGCCTGCAGCACCGGTGCGAACTCGGCGTAGGTCTTGCCCATGAACATCACGGTCACTTCGCCGTTGAAATCCTCGACGGTGATCATTCCGTATGGATTGCCGCTCTGCTTCGCCACGCGGTGCTGGACGCTGGTGAGCAGACCCGCCACCGTCACCTGATCGCCGTCCTGCACGTCTTCGGACGCGAGCAGATCGTGGATGGAAGTCGATGCGTGCTTGGCCAGCGGCACCTCGAGGCCCGCCAGGGGGTGATCGGACACGTAGAGCCCGAGCATCTCGCGCTCGAACGCCAGCTTGTCTTTCTTGGTCCACTCGGGTCGTTCGGGGACTTTGACGACCTGCTGCGGTTCGTCCCACAGCGAATCGAAGTCGAAGCCGACCTCGCCGTTCGCCTCCCGTCGCTTGTCGAGGACGGCACCCTCGCAGGCGTCCTCGTGCACCTCGACCAGCGCGCGCCGGGTCGACCCGAGCGAGTCGAACGCCCCGGCCTTGATCAGCGATTCCACCGTGCGCTTGTTCGCCACGTGCATCGGCACCTTCGACAAGAAGTCGTGGAAGGAGGTGTACCTGGCGTCCTGGCGCGCGGCGACGATGCCGTCGACGACGTTGGTGCCGACGTTTCGGACCGCGCCCAGACCGAAGCGGATGTCTTCGCCGACGGCCGCGAAGAAGCGGATCGATTCGTTGACATCGGGCGGCAGCACCTTGATGCCCATGCGGCGGCACTCGTTCAGGTAGACCGCCATCTTGTCTTTGGAGTCGCCGACGCTCGTCAGCAGTGCGGCCATGTACTCGGCCGGATAGTGCGCCTTGAGGTAGGCCGTCCAGTACGACACGAGCCCGTAAGCGGCGGTGTGCGCCTTGTTGAAGGCGTAGTCGGCGAACGACTCGAGCACTTTCCACAGCGTCTGCTGCGCGACGTCGCCGAAGCCCCGCTCGGTCATACCGCCGAAGAAGATCTCTTTCTGCTTGTCGAGCTCGCTCTTCTTCTTCTTACCCATGGCGCGCCGCAGCAGGTCGGCTTGACCGAGCGTGTAGCCGGCGACGCGCTGCGCGACGGCCATCACCTGCTCTTGATACACGATCAGGCCGTAGGTGGTGTCGAGGATGTCGGCGAGAGGCTCTTCGAGCTCGGGATGGATCGGCTCGATCTCTTGCTGCCTGTTCTTTCGCAGCGCGTAGTTGATGTGCGAGTTCACACCCATCGGGCCGGGACGGTACAGGGCGAGGACGGCCGAGATGTCTTCGAAGTTGTCGGGCCGCATCAGGCGCAGAAGAGAGCGCATGGGTCCGCCGTCGAGCTGGAAGACGCCGAGTGTGTCGCCTCGGGCGAGGAGTTCGTACGACGCCGAGTCGTCGAGGTCGAGGTCTTCCAACACGAGAGGGTGGCCGCGGTTGGCCTCGATGTTGTCGAGGGCGTCATTGATGATCGTGAGGTTGCGCAGCCCCAGGAAGTCCATCTTGATCAGTCCGAGGGACTCGCACGCGGGGTAGTCGAACTGCGTGACGATCTGGCCGTCCTGCTCGCGGCGCATGATCGGGATGATGTCGATGAGGGGCTCGCTCGACATGATCACGCCGGCGGCGTGCACGCCCCACTGGCGCTTGAGGTTCTCGAGACCCAGCGCGGTGTCGAACACCGTCTTGGCCTCCGCGTCGGTCTCGATGAGCGTGCGGAACTCGCTCGCCTCTTTGTACCGCGGATGCTCGGGGTTGAACATGCCGTCCAGCGGCATGTCTTTGCCCATCACGGCCGGGGGCATGGCCTTCGTGAGACGGTCTCCCATGCTGAACGGGAAGCCCAGGACGCGCCCGGCGTCTTTGAGAGCCTGCTTCGCCTTGATCGTGCCGTACGTCACGATCTGCGCCACGCGCTCGTCGCCGTACTTCTCGGTGACGTACTGGATGACCTCGCCACGACGACGGTCGTCGAAGTCGACGTCGAAGTCGGGCATGGAGACACGGTCGGGGTTGAGGAAGCGCTCGAAGATGAGGCCATGCTTGAGCGGATCGAGATCGGTGATCTTCATCGCGTACGCGACCATCGACCCCGCCCCCGAGCCACGGCCCGGCCCCACGCGGATGCCGTGGTCTTTGGCCCAGTTGATGAAGTCGGCGACGACGAGGAAGTAGCCCGGGAACCCCATCTGGAGGATGACGTCGGTCTCGTACTCGGCCTGCTTACGCACGTCGTCCGGGATGCCGTCGGGGTAGCGGTCGCGGAGGCCGTTCTCGACCTCTTTGATCATCCAGCTGCCCTCGGTCTCGCCCGCGGGGACCGGGAAGCGCGGCATGTAGTTCGCCGAGGTGTCGAATTCGACCTCGCATCGCTCGGCGATGAGCAGGGTGTTGTCGCACGCCTCGGGGTTGTCGCGGAACACCTGGCGCATCTCGGCCGGCGACTTGACGTAGTAGCCGTCGCCGTCGAACTTGAAGCGCTTGGGGTCGTCGAGCGTCGACCCCGACTGCACGCACAGCAGAGCGGCGTGGCTCGTGGCGTCGTGCTGGTGGGTGTAGTGGAGATCGTTCGTGCCGACGAGCGGAATGCCGAGGTCTTTCGAGATCTTCAACAGGTCGGTCATGACCCGCCGCTCGATCGACAGGCCGTGGTCCATGATCTCGGCGAAGTAGTTGTCTTTGCCGAAGATGTCCTGGAACTCGGCCGCCGCGGCGCGCGCGGCGTCGTACTGACCGAGGCGGAGCCGGGTCTGCACCTCGCCGGATGGGCAGCCGGTGGTGGCGATGAGCCCCTTGCCGTACGTCTGCAGCAGCTCGCGGTCCATGCGGGGCTTGAAGTAGTAGCCCTCCATGCTCGCCCGGGACGACAGGCGGAACAGGTTGTGCATTCCCTCGGTCGTCTCGGACAGGAGCGTCATGTGCGTGTAGGCGCCGGAACCCGAGACGTCGTCGCCCTGCTGCTCGGGGGTGCCCCACCGCACCCGCGCCTTGTCGGAGCGGTGCGTGCCGGGGGTGACGTAGGCCTCGATGCCGATGATGGGCTTGATGCCGGCGTCTTTCGCGGTCTTGTAGAACTCGTAGGCCGCGAAGGTGTTGCCGTGGTCGGTCACCGCGATGGCCGGCATGCCCAGTTTGACGGCCTCTTGCACCATCGGGCCGATGCGCGCGGCGCCATCGAGCATCGAATACTCGCTGTGCACGTGAAGGTGAGCGAAGGAGTCTGCTGCCACGTATCGAGTGTACGTTCGGCCTCCGACATCGCTCCCTGATGTTCGGGGCGGACGCCCAGTCGGCGATGACCGCCGCGCGCGGCTCGGCTACGGTGGGCGCGTGCCCACCCCTGACTTCGTGCTGGAGCTCCGCCGTCACATCGGCATCCGTCCCCTCCCTCTCGTGGGGGTGACCGCGGTGATCGTGCACGACGGCCAGGTGCTGCTCGGCCGCCGCAGCGACACCGGGCGGCTCACGCCGATCACGGGCATCGTCGACCCGGGAGAAGAACCCGCCGACGCCGCCGTCCGCGAGGCGGAGGAGGAGGCGGGGGTGCGTATCCGCGCCGAACGGCTCGCGTGGGTGCACCAGATCCCGCGGGTCACTTACGCCAACGGCGACCAGAGCGACTACCTCGACCTGACCTTCGCGTGCCGGTGGATCTCGGGCGAACCCGTGCCGGTGGACGGGGAGATGACCGAGGTGGGGTGGCATCCGGTGTCGGAGGTCGAACGGATCATGGATGCCGAGATGGCGTCGCGCGTGCGCGCAGCCCTGGCGGAGGGATCGACGCGGTTCGAGGGCGGGCGCTGAACGCTAGAGTTCCCGCCGCATGAGGACGCGCGGGAATCCGGCCAGCACCGACGTGGTCTGCGCCGCGAGCACGAAGCCGGACGCCTCGAACAGCCGCTTCGTGCCGACGTACGCCATGGTCAGGTCGACCTTCGCGTCGCCGTTGTCGACGGGGTAGCCCTCGACCACCGGTGCGCCGTTGTCACGGGCGAACGCGACGGCTCCGTCGAGGAGGGCGTGCGAGACGCCGCGGCCGCGATGACCGGGCCGCACCCGCACGCACCAGATGCTCCAGACGTCGCGACCATCGACGTACGGGATCCTTCGGTTGCGCGCGAACGAGGTGTCGCGACGCGGGTGCACGGCCGCCCACCCGACCACCTCGTCGCCCTCGTAGGCCAGCACGCCGGGGGGACCCTCCGACAGCAGGTCGCGGACCCGCTCCCCGCGATCGAGGCCTTTCAGCGCCACATTCTCTTTGGATGGGATGCGGTAACTGAGACACCAGCAGACCGACGCGTCCGGGCGCTTGGGGCCGACCATCGTCGCGATGTCGTCGAAGTCGGTCGCGGCCCGCACCCTGATGTCCACCCGACCCAGGGTGCCGCACTCGGTTGTCTGGGGGAAGACGCGGCCTCAGGCTCCGTCGCCGAGGATCTCCAGCGCGCGCGCCAGATCGGGCGGGTACGGCGACTCGAACGAGACCCACTCCCCCGAGCCGGGGTGCGTGAAGGCGAGCCGGTGGGCGTGCAGCCACTGGCGGGTCAGCCCCAGGCGCGCGGACAGCGTGGGGTCGCCCCCGTACAGCGGATCGCCCGCGCACGGGTGCCGGTGAGCGGCCATGTGCACGCGGATCTGGTGGGTGCGGCCCGTTTCGAGGTGGATTTCGAGGAGTGACGCCCGGGGGAAGGCCTCGAGGGTCTCGTAATGCGTGATCGAGTCTTTGCCGTCGGGCGTGACGGCGAATTTCCACGAGTGGTGCGGATGCCGCCCGATCGGCGCGTCGATGGTTCCGCTGAGCGGATCGGGATGCCCCTGAACGACCGCGTGGTAGATCTTCTCGACCTCGCGCTCTTTGAAGGCGCTCTTGAGCAGCGTGTAGGCATGCTCGGTCTTGGCGACGACCATGAGACCGCTCGTCCCCGCGTCGAGGCGGTGGACGACACCACGTCGCTCGGCCGGACCGCTCGTGGCGATGCGGAAGCCCGCCGCCGCCAGCGCGCCGAGGACCGTGGGGCCCTCCCAGCCGAGCGAGGGGTGCGCGGCCACGCCCGCGGGCTTGTCGACGACGACGATGTCGTCGTCGTCGTGCACGATGCCGAGGTCGGCAACGGCGACCGGCACGATCTCGGGCTCGCGCTTGGGCTCCCATTCCACGCTCAGCCAGGTGCCCGCGCGGAGGCGATCGGACCGTCCGGCGGGGCGACCGTCGACGCTCACTCCCCCGGCGTCGGCGACCTCGGCCGCGAACGTGCGCGAGAAGCCGAGCATCTTTGCCAGCGCCTGGTCGATGCGCGTTCCGTCGAGCCCGTCGGGGACGGGCAGGCTCCGCGACTCCATGTCAGCGGGTGCCCTGCTCGGGCGACGGCTCGACTTCGCCGTCGGCAGCGGCATCGGCCCCGGCCGCCCGCGACGCGCGGGTCTCGCGCGTGCCGTCGAGCCGGAGCCCCACCAGCACGAGGATGGCGACGGAGATCATCATCGACACGATGAAGATGTCGGCGACGTTGTAGATCGCGGGCATCATCCAGGGGGTCGAGATGAAGTCGACGACGTGCCCGACAGGGAACCCCGGCTCGCGCACGAGACGGTCGGTGAGGTTGCCCAACACTCCGCCGAGGAGCAGGCCGAGGACGACGGCCCACAGCCGCGATCGCACACGCCGCAGGGCGAGGAAGACGATGACGCCGGCGACGACGGCCAGCGCGATCGTGAACACCCACGTGACGCCCTCGCCGAGCGAGAAGGCGGCACCGGGGTTGCGGACGAGGTAGAACTGCAGGGCTTCGCCCAGCACCGGTACGACGCGCTCCGGGGGAAGTGTGTCGATGGCGACGGTCTTCGCCAACTGGTCGGCGGCCAGCACCAGCACCGCGAGTATCGCGATGACGATGCCGGCCGCCGCCGGACGCAGAGGAGAACGACTGCGCAAAGAGTGGTCCTACAGACCGATCGCCGACACCGGCGTCGAGCCCGAGGACGTCGCGGTGGTGTCGAGGTCGCGGAGCTGACCCTCGATGTACGAACGCAGCTGCGAGCGGTAGTCGCGCTCGAAGTTGCGAAGCTCGGTGATGCGACCCTCGAGCGTCACACGCTCCTTCTCGAGACGGGCGCGCTCTTCGCGGCCCTTCTGCTCGGCCTCGGCGACGATGGACGCCGCCTGCGCCTGCGCGTCGCTGACGAGTTGGTCGCGCTGCGCGCGGCCCTCGGCGACGTGCTCGTCGTGAAGGCGCTGTGCCAGCTCGATGATGCCGGCGCTCTGGGCGGCGGGCTCGATGTCGGGGGTCGGCGTCGACGCGACAGGGGCAGGCGCGGGAGCCTCTTCGACGGCGGGCTCCGCAGCGGCGGGCTCGGCGACCGGGGCCTCGGTGGCGGCGGGGGTGGCCTCGCCGGACTCGTAGGCTGCGAGCTTGTTCTTCAGCTCGTCGTTCTCAGCGATCGTCTTGCGCCATTCGACGACGATCTCGTCGAGGAAGTCGTCGACCTCGTCGGGGTCGAAACCCTCTTTGAAACGCACGTGCTGGAACTGCTTGGTGACGACGTCATCGGGGGTCAGTGCCATGGTGATTCCTCTTTCGAGAGCTCTGATGAAGAAGGGGTGGGGGTGTCGCACCGAGGCGTACCGCTTCGGAACAGCATAGCCGCCGCCCCTCCACAGTGTCGAAGTGCACTGTCGAAGTGACGGCGGCGATGCGGATCACGCGGCCGCGAGGGACCGGGTGACGCTGAGCAACAGGAAGCAGACGAACATCACGATCGCGAAACCGAAGTCGATCGCGATCCCCCCGATGCGCAGGGGCGGGATCACGCGACGGATCAGCTTGATAGGCGGATCCGTGACCGTGTAGACGATCTCGGCGAGGACCAGGGTGGCGCCGCGCGGGCGCCACTCCCGGTTGAACATCGGGATGTACTCGAGCACGAGGCGCGCGAGCAGGATCACGATGTAGATGAACAGGATGACGCTGAGAATGGAGCCGACCAGGCTCAGGACGGCCACGACGCGTTACTGGGACACGAAGGGCGCACCCTCGGGGTCGGCCTGCGCGATCGCACCGTCGCCGGAGACGGCGATATTCTCGGGCGAGAGCAGGAACACCTTGCTCGTCACCCGCTCGATGCGTCCGTACAGCCCGAGCGAGAGTCCGCTCGCGAAGTCGATCAGGCGACGTGCGTCTGCGTCGCTCATCTGCGACAGGTTGATGATGACCGGAATGCCCTCGCGGAAGTTCTCGGCGATCGTCTGCGCGTCGCGGTACTGCTTGGGGTGCACAGTGAGGATCTCGCTCACGGGCCCGGCAGTGGGCTGACGCACCACAGCGGGGCGGTGCAGGGGGGTCACCGGCGCGGCCTTCTCGATGGGAGCAGCAGTCTGTGCGGGCTGCTTGCGCGCGATGGGCTGCGGCGCTGTCTCCTCATAGGTCTCTTCCTCGTCGGCGAGGCCCAGGTACACCATCGTTTTCTTGAGGGGGTTCGACATCGCATCCTCCGTTCGCTCGTCTGGTTCGAGGCTAGTCGCGCGGGGGCCTCGGGCCCGTGATTGCAGAACCGATCCGCAGGTGTGTCGCGCCCATCGCGATCGCTTCGGGGAAGTCGCCCGTCATCCCCGCCGAGATCCACTCGGCATCGGGTACGACCGCGCGCACCGCGTCGGCCGACCGGCGCAGTCGTTCGAATGCCCGCGCGGGTTCTTCGTCGAGCGGCGCGACCGCCATGACACCGCGCAGGCGCAGGGTCGAAAGACCCGCGACGTGGGCGGCGAGCTCTTCGACAGCGCTCGGGTCGACCCCGCCGCGGCCCGTGTCGTCGGTGAGGTTCACCTGGAGCAGCACGTCGAGCAGGCCGTCACCGTCGGCGCCGTCGAGCGCCTCGGCGATGCGTGCGCGGTCGACCGAGTGCACGGCATCCGCCGCCGCCCGCACGGCCCGCGCCTTGTTCGTCTGCGCCTGGCCGATGAAGTGCCATCTCAGATCCGGAATGCCGTGCAACTGGGCGCGCTTGGCGGTGAGCTCCTGCTGACGGTTCTCCCCCACGTCGCGCACGCCCAGGGCATGCAGCTCGGACACGAGCGTTGCGGGGTGGAACTTCGTGACGACGATCCGGGTGATGGCTGCGGCGTCGCGGTGCGCCGCGCGGGCGGCATCCTGAATGCGCTCGTCGACGGCGGCGAGACGGTCGGCCAGGGCGGTGTCCATGAGGCTCCTTCGACGACGAGAGCGGGCCCGGTGGAGACCGGACCCGCTTTCGTCGGAGAGATCGTGCGTGCTTACTTCAGGAAGTCGGGCACGTCGAGGTCGTCGTCGGCGTAGCCGTTGTCGTAGGAGGTCTCAGGCACGCGCGCGGTGACGGGTGCCAGCTCCGGGCGACGCTCGGGGGCGCGTTCGGTCGCGGCCTTCTGCTCCTCGGCCGCGTCGAGGTCGCGGGCGACGTCGTCGGCGGGGATTGCGGGCAGCACAGGGGTGGATGCCGGACGCTGGGCGCCCACGGGTTCGATGCGCAGCGAGGGCCCGCCGCCGTCGAAACCGGCGGCGATCACGGTGACGCGCACCTCGTCGCCGAGGGTGTCGTCGATGACCGTACCGAAGATGATGTTCGCCTCGGGGTGGGCCGCTTCCTTGACGAGCTGGGCGGCGTCGTTGATCTCGAAGATGCCGAGGTTCGATCCGCCCTGGATCGACAGCAGCACGCCGTGCGCGCCTTCGATCGACGCCTCGAGGAGAGGGGATTCCACGGCGAGCTCCGCGGCCTTGATGGCGCGATCCGCGCCGCGGGCGGAGCCGATGCCCATGAGGGCCGAACCTGCCCCCTGCATGACGCTCTTCACGTCGGCGAAGTCGAGGTTGATCAGACCCGGCGTGGTGATCAGGTCGGTGATGCCCTGGACACCCGCGAGCAGAACCTGGTCGGCGGTGGCGAAGGCCTCGATCATCGAGATGCCGCGGTCGCTGATCTCGAGGAGGCGATCGTTGGGCACGACGATGAGGGTGTCGACCTCTTCCTTCAGGCGTCCGACACCGGCCTCGGCCTGGCTCTGCCGACGGCGACCCTCGAAGGAGAAGGGCTTAGTGACGACACCGATCGTCAGCGCGCCGATCGACTTGGCGATCTTCGCGACGACCGGTGCGCCACCGGTGCCCGTGCCGCCGCCCTCGCCCGCGGTGACGAAGACCATGTCGGCGCCGCGCAGGGCCTCTTCGATCTCCTCCGCGTGGTCTTCGGCGGCGCGACGGCCGACCTCGGGGTCGGCGCCCGCGCCGAGACCCCGGGTGAGCTCACGTCCCACGTCGAGCTTGACGTCGGCGTCGCTCATCAGCAGCGCCTGCGCGTCGGTGTTGATCGCGATGAACTCCACGCCACGAAGGCCGAGCTCGATCATGCGATTGACGGCGTTGACGCCGCCGCCGCCCACACCGACGACCTTGATCACGGCGAGGTAGTTCTGGTTGTGGCTCATGCCGGCCTCCGTTTGTCCCCGAACCGAAACTCTAAACCTCATGTTGAGGGTTAAAGAATTGCCCGGTATGCAATTCCTTAGCTCGAAGGTAGGTGGCGGATCGGATGCCGCTCGCCCGACACGCGGCGTGTCGGACTATCGCCTCGCAGATCCGCGGCGGACGCCCGGGCCCACGCTCGTGGAGGACGCGCGACAGGGGTGGCGCCCGCCCGTCGACCTCGGCGCACGACGGCCGCGGGGCCTGCCCGGGCACGACGCCGGCCTCCGCCCGCCCGCGCACGACGCCGGCCACGGCGATCGACCCCCACCGCGTCGGAGCGCGACGTCGTCTTCGCCTACGAACGGACGACGCCCGCGTCCGGAGAGGTGACGTCGTACTCCCTGGCGCGGTCGGGCGGGCTCTTCTGCATCAGCCGATCGAGCACGAGAGCCTTCTCGGCCGAGCGCTCAGCGCTCCCCCACACGACCGTCGACCCCGAGGCACCCAGCGTCAGGGTGACGTCGTCCGGAGTGGATGCCGAGACCCCCGTCACCTGCGCACGAACCGCGTCGGGGAGGGCCCGCACGACCCGCCCGGCCGCGTGGAACGCCGCCGACCCCGTCCCCTCGGCGATGTCGAGCACGGGTTGGCCGGCCGGGGCGTCGGGGGTGGTCGACAGGGCGACACCGGCGGCATCCACCACCGTGAAACCCGCTGCGCCCTGCATGGCCCCGATGGGGGTGCGCTCGACGATGTTCACCACGAGATCGTGCGGCGGCCGGGCCTCGAGCGTGTAGGACTCCACGAGCGGGAAGCGCACGAGGGCCGCCTTCACCGCGCTGTCGTCGACGAGCGCGAGAGGGGTTCCGAGCTGCCCGACGAGCGCATCGGTGACGGCGGCAGCGTCGAGCTGCGACGTGCCGACGACGTCGATGCGCTCGACCGCGAAGAGCGGCGAGTAAGCCGCGCCCGCGGTGCCGGCCACGGTGAGGAGGATCGCCGCACCCACGCCGATCCAGAGGTTGCGACGGCGACGACTGCGCACCGTGAACCGCTTGACCTCGGCCGACAGCGCGCGACGGCGGGCGCGCGACGCCCGCAGCACGTCGCGGAAGCCCGCACCCGCGAGGGCCGGCTCCGATACGGCATCCGCCGTCTCCTGGCGCACGAGCGGTGTCACCGGTGCGGCGCCGACGATCGAGGCGTCCTGGTGCTGCGCGGCACGTTCGGCCCGCGCGGCGGGGCGGACGGACTCCGGCTGCTGCGGAAGGGGCGAGGGCCGCTTCACGCTCAGACCGCCGCGGCCTCGGTGCGCGAAAGCGCGTCGAGCACCTGCGGGATGATCTGGTAGACGTTGCCGCAGCCGAGGGTGATGACGTAGTCGCCCGGGCGGGCGATGCGAGCGGTGTAGTCCGCCGCCGCCTGCCAGTCGGGCACGTAGTGCACGTGCGCGGGATCCGCGAACGCGCCGCTCACCAGCTCGCCCGTGACCCCGGGCACCGGGTCTTCGCGGGCACCGTACACGTCGAGCATGACGGTGTGGTCGGCGTGGGACTCGAGCACCTCGGCGAACTCGCGGTACATCTCCTGCGTGCGCGAATACGTGTGCGGCTGCTGGATGGCGATCAGGCGCCCTTCACCCACGACCGTGCGCGCCGCCGACAGGGCTGCGGCGACCTCGGTGGGGTGGTGCGCGTAGTCGTCGTAGACGCTGACCCCCTGCGCGACGCCGTGCAGCTCGAAGCGGCGCACGGTTCCGCCGAAGCCCGCGACGGCGCGTGCGGCGGCGGCGAGCGAGTGCCCGAGCACGCGCAGCACGGCGACCGCGCCGGCGGCGTTGACGGCGTTGTGGGCACCGGGAACGCGCAGCTGCACGTCGATGCTCTCCCCGCCGGCGGTGAGGGTGAAGGCGACCGGCCCGTCGGTGCGGATGCCGCTGAGGCGCACGTCGGCGGAGGCATCCTCTCCGAAGGTCACCACGCCCGGGTGCGTGATGCGCTCGCGCACCGCGCGCGCACCGGGGTCGTCGGCCGAGATGACCACGGCCTCGCTCGCGGCATCTGCGAAACGGGCGAACGCGGCGTCGAACGCGTCGCGGGAGCCGTAGTGGTCGAGGTGGTCGGGGTCGACGTTGGTGATGAGCGCCACCGAGGTGTCGTAGAGCTCGAAGGTGCCGTCGGACTCGTCGGCCTCGATGACGACGAGGTCGTCGCCACCGGTACCGCTCGAGACGCCGAGATCGGCGATGACTCCCCCGTTGACGAACGTGGGCGCGATTCCGAGGGCACGGAGGGCGGTGACGATCATGCCCGTCGACGTGGTCTTGCCGTGAGCGCCGGCGACCGAGACGAGGCGGCGGCCACCGATGAGCCAGTGCAGGGCCTGAGAACGGTGGATGACGTGGAGTCCGCGCTGCTTGGCGGTGACGAACTCGGGGTTCTCGGGCCAGATGGCGCCGGTGTGCACCACCGTGTCGGCGTCGCCGAGGTGGGCGGCGTCGTGACCGACGTGGACCGTCGCGCCGCGCGCCGCGAGGTCTCGCAGGGCGGCGCTGTCGGAACGGTCGGAACCCGACACCCGGATGCCGCGGTCGAGGAACATGCGGGCGAGCCCCGACATGCCCGATCCACCGATTCCGATGAAGTGGGCGGAGGCGATGTGCTGGGGGAGGGGGAGGCTCAGGTCGGGTCTGATCATGGCGTCTGCGAGTTTACGTCGCCCACCCTGCGCACATGCCCCGGCGCGCCCGCACGGACCCTGCGAACCCCCGGGACCGTCCTGTCGCGTGGCCCCCGGCCCTCAGCGCGCGAGCGCCTCGTCGATCAGCGCGATGACATTCTCGGTGCCCGTGCGGATGCCGGTGCGGGCGGCAGCGGCCCGCATCGCCGCACGGCGGGCGTCGTCGCGCAGCAGCGGCACGATGTCGTCGCGGACGCGGTCGGGCGTGAGGTCTGCGTCGGCGATGAGAATCGCCGCGCCCGCGCGCACGGCGGCGGCGGCATTGAGGCTCTGCTCGCCGTTTCCGACGGCGTAGGGAACGTAGACCGCGGGGATGCCGAGGGCGTTGATTTCGCTCACGGTCGCGGCCCCCGAGCGCGAGACGACGAGGTCGGCCAGCGCGAAGGCGAGGTCCATGCGGTCGACGTAGCGGACGACCGCATACCCGTCGACAGCGGGGTCGGGCAGATCGGAACCCTGTCCCGTCACGTGCAGCAGCTGCCAGCCGGCGTCGAGCACGTCACGCCACGCTCCCCCGAACGCCTCGTTGAGCCTCAGGGCGCCGAGCGACCCCCCGAAGACGAGAAGGGCCGGACGGGCGGCATCCAGTCCGAAGTGGGCGGCGGCTTCGGCGCGGGATGCCGTGGCGTCGAGGTCGACGATCTCGCGGCGAAGCGGCATCCCCACCTCTCGCGCACCCCGCAACGGTGTGCCGGCGAAGGCGACGCCGACGGCTGCGGCACGTCGCGCACCCAGGACGTTCGCCAGGCCCGGCTTCGCGTTCGCCTCGTGCACGACGAACGGCACCCGCTCGCGGCGCGCGGCGATGTAGGCGGGCGCGGCGGCGTACCCGCCGAAACCGATGACGACGTCGACGCCTCGGGCGCGGATGAGCCGGCGCACGTGCGCCACTGCCCGCAGGAAGCGGGTCGGAAACGCCGCGGCCGCACGGTCGGGGCGACGTGGGAACGGCACCTTCGCCACCGTGAGCAGTTCGTAGCCGCGCAGGGGCACGAGGCGCGACTCCAGCCCCTCGCGCGTGCCGAGGACGAGCACGTCGTCCGCGGCGTCGCGCGCACGGAGGCCGTCGGCGACGGCGAGGAGCGGGTTGACGTGCCCGGCGGTGCCGCCGCCGGCGAGGAGATAAGTCGTCACCGTACGACCCTAGCCAGGTCGCGGAGCTGGCCAGGTCGCGGGGCGGGGACGATCAGCTCCGTCGAGCCCGACGCCGGCCCGGCGTGCGCCGAGGCGCCTCGTCGGCGACCGCGCGGCGGTCGGGGAGCGTGCGCGCGCACGACAGCAGCACGCCGCACGCGATCAGCACCGACAGCAACGATGTTCCGCCCTGCGACATGAACGGCAGCGGCACGCCCAGAACGGGGAAGACGCGTAGCACGACGCCGATGTTGACCAGCGCCTGGCCGACGATCCAGAGCGTGATCGCCCCCGCGATGATGCGCACGAACGTGTCGTCGGTGCGGCGGATGATGCGGAACGCACCCACCGCGAACAGCGCGAACAGCACGAGCACGACGATGCACCCGATGAGGCCCAACTCTTCGCCGATGATGGCGAAGATGTAGTCGTTGGCCGCGGCCGGGAGCCAGTCGTACTTCTCTTTCGAATTCCCCAGGCCAAGACCGAACAGCCCGCCGCTCGCCAGGCCCCACACGCCGTGCAACGACTGGTAGCAGGTCGTGTAGTAACACGACGCGTCGTCGGGCACGAAGAGACTGCCGATGCGCTCCATGCGGTTCTCGCTGCCGATGGCCGACAACAGCACCACGACCACCGAGAGCACGGCCGGCACGATGAACATGCGCAGCTTGATTCCGGCGAAGAACAGCGCACCCAGCACGACCAGCACGAGGATCATGACCGTGCCGAGGTCTCTTCCGCCGAGCACGGTCCCGATGACCAGCACCGACACGGGTACGACCGGGATGAACACGTGCGCCCAGGAGGTGAGCAGGCGGCGTTTGCGGTACAGCACGGCGCCCATCCACAGCGCCACCGCGAGCTTCAGGAACTCGGCGGGCTGGAACTGGAAGCCGCCGATCGCCACCCAGTTGCGGTTGCCGTTCGCGGCGATGCCGAGCCCGGGCACGTACACGAGCAGCTGGAACGCCGTGGCGAAGATGAGGGCGGGCCAGGCGATCCTCTGCCAGAACCTCATGCGCGCACGGCTGAGGACGAACATCAGCGGGATGCCGACGATCGCGAACACGCTCTGCTTCATCACGTGGTCGAAGGGGCTCTGCCCCCCGTCCAGCGCAGAGGTCGCCGACAGCACCATGACCAGACCGAAGCCCGTCAGCAGCAACGCTGCCGAAGCGATCAGCAGGAACTCTGTCGACACCGGACGGAAAGCCCGCCCCAGCGAGACGCGAGCGATCAGCCCGCCCCGCTCGGGCTGGTCATCGGGGGCCTGCCGGGGAGGGGGCGCCGTCGTGGTCACGCGTGTCCCCCTCAGTCGTTCGGTCGAATCGCTCCGTCGCCCCGACCCGCGATCCACGCCCGCACCGCGTCGGCGAAGCGCTCGCCGCGGTCGGAGTAGGACGAGAACTGGTCGAAGGATGCCGCCGCGGGAGCCAGGAGCACGGTGTCTCCGTCCCGAGCCACACCCGCCGCCAGTTCGACGACCTGGGCCATGACGTCTTCAGTCTCGGTGTGGTCGACCTCGAACAGCGGCACCGCCGGGGCGTGTCGTGCGAACGCCGCGACGATGTCGCCGCGCTCGGTGCCGATCACGATCGCGGCGCGCACGGCGTCGCCCCGGGAGCGCACCAGTTCGCTCAGGTCGACACCCTTCAGCAGCCCTCCCACGACCCAGACGGCGCCGGGGTACGCGGCAAGCGAGGAGGCGGCCGCGTGCGGGTTGGTTGCCTTGGAATCATCGACCCACGTGACACCGGCGTGCGCGCCGACGACCTGGATGCGATGAGGGTCGAGGCGGAAGCGCTCGAGGGTGTCGTGGATGTGCGCCGGCGTCGCCCCGAGCGAGCGCGCGAGGGCGCTCGCGGCGAGGATGTTGGCCACGACGTGGGGGGCGGCGAGCCCGTGCGCGGCGAGGTCGGCGACCGTGGTGAGCTCCAGGGCCGAGGTGGCCCGCTCCTCGAGGAAGGCGCGATCGACCAGGATGCCGTCGACGACGCCGAGGTCGCTGGGGCCTGGGACGCCGAGATCGAAGCCGATGGCGCGCGCGCCCTCCATGACCTCGGCATCCTCCACCATCGTCCGGGTCGCGACGTCGGCCTTGTTGTAGACGCATGCCGCACGCGTGCGGGCGTAGACGCCGGCCTTCGCATCGCGGTAGGCGTCGGCGCCGCCGTGCCATTCGAGGTGGTCGTCGGCGAGGTTCAGGCACACCGCCGCGTGCGGTGACAGCGCGTCGGCACCGCTCTGCAGGTTGAGGTACCAGAGCTGGTGGCTCGACAGCTCGACGACCAGGGCGTCGAAGCCGCCCGGATCGCGCACGGCGTCGAGCACGGGGGTGCCGATGTTGCCGACGGGGGCGGCCCGGAAGCCGGCGGTGACCAGCATCTCGGCCGTCAGACGTGTCGTCGTGGTCTTGCCGTTGGTACCCGTGATCAGCACCCAGTCGGCGGGGCGCCCGTCGGCGCGCACGACCTTGTCGCGCAGGCGCCACGCGAGCTCCACGTCGCCCCACAGGGCGATGCCCTCCTCCTGCGTCCAACGGATGACCGGGTGGTGGGGCGCGAAGCCGGGGGAAGCGATGACGACTTCGGGCGCGAAGTCGACGAGGGCGGCGGGCACGGCATCCAGCGGGCCCTCGTACAGGTCGACGCCGAGCACGGGCAGGAGCCGTGCGTACTCGGCATCCGCCCGTTCCGTGGCGACGAGCACGACGGCGCCGAGTTCCGAGAGGGTGTCGGCGACCGAGAAACCCGTGACCGACAGGCCGAGCACGGCGACGCGCAGGCCCTTCCAGTCGGCGTGCCAGCTGGTGAGCGAGGAGAGGTCGGTCATACGCGTGAGAGCCATTCGACGTAGAAGAATCCGATGCCCGAGACGGCGAGGAGGCCGGCGATGATCCACATGCGCACGACGATCGTGACCTCGGGCCAGCCGCGCATCTCGAGGTGGTGGTGCAGCGGACTCATGAGGAACAGTCGCTTGCCCTTGGTGGCCTTGAAGTAGGCCCGCTGAAGGATCACCGAGCCCGAGGCGATGACGTACACGCCGGCGATCAGCACGAGCAGGATCTCGGTGCGGGTGAGGATCGCCATGGCGGCGATCACACCGCCGATGGCCATCGACCCGCAGTCGCCCATGAAGACCTTCGCCTTCGGGGCGTTCCACCAGAGGAATCCCACCAGTGCGCCGACGAACGCAGCCGACACGATCGCCAGATCGAACGGGTCACGCACGGCATAGCATCCTGCCTGCACCGCGGGATCGAGCACATCGGCGCACATCTGCTTGTTCTGCCAGAACGCCATAAGGCTGTAGGCGCCGACGACGAAGATGCCGGAGCCGGCGGCGAGACCGTCGAGCCCGTCGGCGACATTGACGGAATTGGATGCCGCCGTGCCGATGAACGAGATCCACGCCAGGTACAGGAGCCAGCCGAGCACGGGACCCAGGGCGAAGAGCGAGAGCACCTGTATGTCGCGGAAGACAGAGATGTACTCGGAGGCGGGTGTCTGGCCGAAGCTGTTGGGGAAGTTGAGGGCCACGACCGCGAAGGGGACCGTCACGATGATCTGCCCGGCGATCTTGCGCCAGCCCGACAGGCCCAGGCTGTTCTGGTGGCGCACCTTCATGTAGTCGTCGATGAAACCGACGACGCCGAATCCGAGCATCAGCCACAGCACCAGCAGCCCCGACAGCGTCGGCGGATTGTTACCGGCGTAGGACCCGATGAGGTAGCCGATCATCGTGCCGAGGATGAAGATCGTGCCACCCATGGTGGGCGTGCCGCGTTTGGCCCCGTGAGAGGGGTTGTGCACGTTCTCGGGCGTACGGATGACCTGACCCCAGCCCCACCGCCGGAACCATCGCAGGAACACCGGTGTGAGGAACAGGGTGAAGGCGAGCGAGATCGCCGCTGCTGTCAGAAGTGATCTCACGCGAACAAGTCTCCCAGACGGTCGCCGAGATGCCGGAGCCCCGCCGAGTTGGACGACTTCACCAGCACGCGGTCACCGTCGCGCAGTTCGGTCGAGAGGTAGTCGTAGGCGGCGTCGGCGTCGGCGAAGAAGACGGCCTCGCCGTCCCACGACCCCTGGGCGATGGCCTCGAGGTACATGCGGCGGGCCTCGGGACCGATGACGACGATGCGTTGGATGCGCAGGCGCACGGCCAGGAGCCCCACGCGGTCGTGCTCCTCGTCGGCGTACTCGCCCAGCTCGCTCATGGCCCCGAGCACGGCGACCGTGCGTTCGCCCGGACCGGTGATCTGCGCGAGGGTGCGGAGGGCTGCGGCCATCGAGTCGGGGCTGGCGTTGTAGGCGTCATTGATGATGCGGACACGGTCGGAACCCAGCGGCTGCATACGCCACCGCTCGGCGATCTCGACCGTCTCGAGGCGCGCGATGGCCTCAGCCGTCGATACACCCAGTGCGGTGGCGGCGGCGAGGGCGGCGAGGGCGTTCATGACATGGTGCTCGCCCAGCACGCGAAGCGTCAGGGTGTGCGCCTGCCCATCGACGAGCAGGTCGGCGCGTGTTCCGGATGCCGAGACCTCGACGTCGACGGCGCGTACCTCGGCGCGCTCGCTGCGGCCGAACCAGCGCACTCCCTGACCGCGCTCACGCGCGAGGGGCTCCATCGCGGCGACCCGCGGGTCGTCGACGTTGAGCACGGCGAGGCCCCCCTCGCGGGTGGCGCGCACGAGCTCGCTCTTGGCGTGGAAGGTCGACTCGATACCGCCGAACCCGCCGGCGTGGGCCATCCCGACCATCAGCACCACGCCGACATCGGGGGTGACGAGCCCCGCGAGGTGCGCGATCGCACCGGGGGCGCTCGCACCGAACTCGCTCACGAGGTAGCGGGTGGCATCCGTCACGCGGAGCATCGTCAGAGGAGCGCCGACCTCATTGTTGAACGACGCCCGCGGCGACACCGTCTCGCCCACGCCCTCGAGGATGCGCGCGAGCAGGTTCTTGGTGGTGGTCTTGCCGTTGGAACCCGTGATGCCGACGATCTTCAGCTCGCCCGCGGCCCGCACGCGGGCCACGACGTCGCGAGCGAGGTCGCTGAGGGCGGCCACGACATCGGGCACCACGATCTGGCTGACCTCGTCGTCGAGCTCGCGCTCGACGATCGCCAGGACCGCTCCACGCTCGACGGCGGTGCCGACGAACAGGTGACCGTCGGTGGTCTCGCCGGGCTTGGCGACGAAGATGTCACCGGGCGCGATCAGGCGGGAGTCGGTGTCGACCAGGCCCGAGACGAGGGTGTCGCCGGTGTCGCCGCCGCGCGCGACGAGACGACCGCCGAGCACGTCGGCGATGTGGGAGAGGCTGAGAGAGATCATTGGTGTGCGGACGCCCTTTCCGATGTCGCATTCGTTACCGAGACGAGACCGGTGAGCGGGTGTCTCAGCCGAACTTGGGCAGTTCGGGGGTCGTGGTTCCGGAGGGGATGACCCGGTAGGTCTTGAGGACCTGCGTCAGGGCCTTCTGGAACGCGGGCGCGGTGGCCGCCGACGATTTTACCGTCCGCGGTTCGTCGAGGTTGACCTCGACGACGTACTGCGGGTCGTCGGCGGGGGCGAAACCGATCATCGTGGTGAAGTAGGCGTCGGACTTGTACGCGCCCGTGTCCGGGTCGGTCTTCTCTCCGGTACCGGTCTTGATCGCCACGCGGTACCCGGGGATCGCGACCTGGTCGGCGAGCGTGCCCTGGGTCGCGACGTTCTCGAGCATCTGCGAGACCGTGTCGGCGGCGTTCTCCGACACGACCCGCTCGCCCTGGGCGTCGGGTACGTCGGTGACGGTGCCGTCGGCCGCGGTGCAACCTTCGACGAGGGTCAGCGGCATCCGCACTCCCCCGTTGGCGATGGTCTGGTAGGCGCCCGCGAGCTGGGGCACGGTGACGGCGAGACCCTGTCCGAAGGTGGTGTTGTAGAAGGTCTGCTTGTCCCATGCCGCGGGATCGCGCAGGATGCCGGACGACTCGCCGGGGAAGCCGACCGCCGTCTGCTGCGTCAGCCCGAATTTCTCGAGGTACGAGACGCGGGTGTCGAGCGGGATCATGTCGCCGAACTTCGAGATGCCGACGTTCGAGGAGTCGATGAGCACGCCCGTGAGGGTGTAGCGGTTCTCGGGGTGCGCGAACGAGTCGGAGACCCGCGCTCCGTCGCCGAACTCCTCGCGCGACGACGCCGTGACCGTGGTGTCGGAGGTGAAGGAACCGCTGTCGAGGCCGATGGCCGCCGTGATGGCCTTCATCGTCGATCCGGGCTCGTTCGGGTCTCCGAACGCGGCGCTGCCGCGGTCGGAGTCCGGCGTCGCGGTGGGGTCGTTGGGGTCGACCGTGGGGTACTCCGCCAGCGCCCGGATCTTGCCGGTCTTCGCCTCGACGACGGTGATCGTGCCGCGCAACGACCCGGTGTTCTGCACCTGTTCGGCGATGAGCTGGCCGAGGTACCACTGCAGGTCGCGGTCGATGGTGAGCTGGAGAGTGCCACCGTCGACGGCGGACTGGGTCACGGTCTCGGTGCCCGGGAGCACCACGCCGGAGGGGCTCTTCTGGAAGACCACCTTGCCGTTGGTGGATGCCAGGCACGAGTCATCCGCCGACTCCAGCCCTGCGAGCGCCTGGCCGTCGCTGCCGACGAAGCCGAGGAGATTCCCGCCGACGGCGCCGTCGGGGTACACCCGACCCGCTTGCGGGGGGAAGCTGAGGAAGGGTAGACCGAGGTCGGCGAGGGCGCGGTACTGCTCGGTCGAGACCGCCTTGGCGATGACCGCGTACTGCGAGTCGGGGTCGTCGGCCACGGCATCCGTCACGATCTTCTGCACGTCTCGCGTGTCTTGACCGAGGACGGAGCCGATGCGCGCGGCGAGCTCCGGCCACGCCGTCGTGACCTCGTTGCCGTCGTCGTCGTAGGTGGTCACGCCGTCGACGGCGAGGGACGGGTCGATCTGCACGTCGTAGCGGTTGATGCTCGTCGCCAGCGGCGTGCCGTTCGCGTCGACGATGGGGCCGCGCGAGGCGTACAGCGTGCGCGAGGACTGCAGACCCATCGAGAGCGAATCGTCGACGTGCTCGCGGGCGTTCACGACCTGGATGTCGATCAGTCGCACCACGAAGGCGACGAGCACGATCAGCACGACCGCGAGGGCGACGACGGTGCGACGCCGCGGGGATCGGGAGGTGGCTGTCGTCATGGCTCTCATCGTGTCGCGGGAGTGGGCAGACCGTCGCTGATCGGCGGGGGTGTCGCGGATCCGGCGTCCGGGGTCGTCGCCCCGGTCGGGGCCGTGGCCGCAGCCTCGGGGGCCGTGCCGCCGGTCTCGGTGGTCGCAGCCGTCGGATCGGTGACCAGCGGCACACCCGCGATGAGGGCGTTGCCGACCGAACCGCGGCCTTTGGCATCCACCGACGATGTCGTGTCGGCCGGCTTGTCGGAACCGACGACGGCACCGTCGCTCAGACGCAGGTAGGTGGGCGACTCGTCGATGACCATCCCGAGGGCGGCGGCGTTGGCGGCCAGATACTGCGGGGAGTTCAGGCCCGCCGTCTCGTCGAAGAGGATCTGCTTCTGGTAGGTCAGGTCGCGCTGCTGCTGCGTGAGCGAGGCGATCTCGAACGAGCTCTGCGTGGTCAGGATGCTGAGCCCCATCTGCGCGAGCACGATCATCAGGGCGCCCGAGACGGCGATGATGCCGAACAGCCGCCGCGGTACGCGCCGACGGGCGGGGGCCGGGACGACGGTGAGACGACGCTCGCGGACGGGCGTCGGGAAGTCGGGGAGGAAGTTGTCGACGACCCGGGGGTCGATGGCCGGGGATGCACTCATACGTCCTCCTGGATCCTCTCGGCCGCGCGCAGACGCACGGGGGTGGCACGGGGGTTGACCGCGCGTTCTTCGTCGCCCGCGAGCTCGGCTCCGCGCACGAGCAACCGAAACTTCGGCGCGTGTTCGGGCAGCTCTACGGGCAGTCCCCGGGGAGCGGTCGACGTCGACGCCGCCGCGAACTCGCGCTTGACCAGACGGTCTTCCAGCGACTGATACGACAGCACGACGATGCGCCCGCCGACGCCCAGGACACCGAGGGCGGCGGGAATGGTGCGTTCGAGCACCGACAGCTCGGCGTTGACCTCGATGCGCAGGGCCTGGAAGACGCGCTTGGCCGGGTGACGCTCGCGCAGCACGGCGGCCGGCGTCGCGGCCTGCAGCACGTCGACGAGCTGACCCGATCGCTCCAGCGGCTTCTCGGCGCGCGCGGCGATGATCGCGCGGGCGTATCGCCCGGCGAGCTTCTCTTCGCCGTAGCGCTCGAAGATCCGGCGCAGGTCGCCCTCGCCGTAGGTGGCGAGCACCTCGGCGGCGGTGACGCCCGTGGTCTGATCCATGCGCATGTCGAGGGGCGCGTCCTGCGCGTACGCGAAACCGCGCGCGGCTTCGTCGAGCTGAAGCGACGACACCCCGAGGTCGAACAGGATGCCGTCCACCTTCGACACTCCCGCCGATGCCACGGCCTCGGCGATCCCGTCGTAGACGGTGTGCACCAGGGTCACGCGGTCGCCGAACCGTGCGAGCCGCTCCCCCGCGATCCTCAGGGCGTCGGTGTCACGGTCGAGGCCGACGAGGCGCGCCTCGGGAAAACGCTCGAGGAAGGCCTCGGAGTGCCCGCCCATGCCGAGCGTGCCGTCGACGAAGACGGCACCGGGCTTGTGCAGAGCGGGCCCGAGCAGATCGGCGCAGCGCTCGAGCAGGACGGGGGTGTGGATGTCGCGGATGTCCATGATGACGGGCTCCGATCCTTCGGCTCTGATCCCCATCCGCATCGACCTGGCGCCGGGGAAGTGCGTCAGGGCGTGCGGCTGGGCATCACAGCCGGAGGGTCAGAACAATCCCGGGATCACCTCCTGCTCCATCTCGGCGTACGTGTCTTCGTTGCTCTCGGCGTAGGCGTTCCAGGCCTCCGCGTCCCAGATCTCGGCGTGGGCGCCGACGCCGGTGACGACGAGCTCGCGACCGAGCCCGGCATAACTACGGAGGGCCGGGGGAACGGTGATGCGGTTCTGGCTGTCGGGCTTCTCGGCGCTGGCCCCCGAGAGGAACATGCGCAGGAAGTCGCGGGCCTGCTTGTTGCTGAGCGGAGCCTCGCGGATCCGCTCGTGCACGCGCTCGAACTCCTCGGTGCTGAACACATAGAGGCAGCGGTCCTGCCCCCGGGTGATCACCACTCCGGCGCCGAGATCGTCGCGGAACTTCGCGGGCAGGATGACGCGCCCCTTGTCATCGAGCTTGGGAGTGTGCGTACCGAGCAGCATTCGGGCACCCACCCCCTTCGTCCGGCCTGCGAAGTTTCCCCCACTTTACTCCACTGGCCTCCACTTAGCTATCAAACGCGGCATCTTCCATCCGAAGTACCCGACGTGTACGGTGCAGGCCGCCCGTCGCAATGGCGTGCGAAATCCGCGGAATGACGGGGTTCACGGGGCCGGCGGAGTCCGCACGACGGCGCCCGTGGAGGGAAAGGGAGGGCCCGACCCCTTCCCTGTCCGCCGCGGGCCGGAACCGGCGGTGGCGGCGGCCAGGCCCCGGCGGCGACTCAGCGGGCCTGGACCCCGGGCCGGCGTGCTCGTGCCACGCCCCGGGCGCACGAAAAAGCACCGGCTCCGAAGAGCCGGTGCTTCACGAGAATTCGAGGAGGGTTACTGCCCCTCGTGGCGGCGGTCCCACCGTTCGTTCATGCGGTCCATGAACGACGAGCCCGAGGCGCGCGCTGCCCGGGGCTTGGCGCCACCAGAGCCTCCGGCGCTGGGGGCGGCGGCGACCGATCCGCGCGTGGGGGTCACCGCGAAGATCACACCGCCGACCATCAGGAGGAAACCGAGCACACCGATCGCGATGCCGAGGAAGCCCGTGTTGAAGCCGATCGACACGCCCACCACCAGGGCGCCGAGCCCGGCGAGCACCAGGATCGATCCGAGGACGATGTTGCGGTAGCTCAGGGCTCGACTGGGGGCAGTGACGACATCTGTGTCGTTACTCATGAGATGGCGCTCCATCTCATCCAGCAGACGCTGCTCCTGTTCGGACAGTGGCATGCATCCCCCTCTATTGTTCGGTGTGGACGATTCTACGTGGGGCGAGGATCACTAGGCTAGGCCCGTGCCGACCTCGCCGGAACCGATCGAAGCTGTTTCCCAGCGACTCGACAACTTCCTCACTGAACAACTATTGTACGCCGCCGCTCTCGGCCCGGAGGCGGAGATGCTCACGCGATCCGGCGCTTCCGCACTCCGCGGCGGAAAACGTCTGCGCGCGCGTTTCTGCCTCACCGGCTGGGGGGCCGTGCGACCGTCACCCGCCGGCTTCGACGACGCCGCCCTCGCCGTGGCCACCTCTCTCGAGATCTTTCACGCGGCCGCCCTCGTGCACGACGACCTCGTCGACAATTCCGACACCCGTCGCGGACAACCCGCGGCGCATCGCGCTCTGCAGAGCGCGCACCGGAACGCGGGCTGGACGGGCGACTCCGACACGTTCGGGCGCTCGGGGGCGATCCTGCTCGGCGACCTCCTCGTCGCGTGGAGCGACGACCTGCTCGAGGAGGGCCTGCGGGACTCGCCTACCGCCGACGCGACCCGGCGGGCATACGCGCAGATGCGCCGCGACGTCACCATCGGACAGTTCCTCGACGTGGCGGAAGAGTCCGCGTACACCGTCCACCCCGACGACACGCACGCCGAACGCGCCCTGCGTGTGGCCTCGTACAAGTCGGCGCGCTACAGCATCCAGCAGCCGCTGCAGATCGGTGCGGCGCTCGGCGGCGCGGCTCACGCGCAGAGCGACGCGCTGGGCCGGTTCGGCCACGACGTGGGCATGGCGTTCCAGCTGCGCGACGACGTGCTCGGGGTCTTCGGTGACAGCGCCGTGACGGGAAAGCCCGTGGGCGACGATCTGCGCGAGGGCAAGCGCACCGTGCTGGTGGCCTACGCCCGCGAAGCCGTCTCACCCCAGGAGCGTCGGGCGATCGATCAGCGGCTGGGCGACCCGGCTCTGGATGCCGAGCAGATCGGCATCCTGCAACGGACCATCGTCGACAGCGGCGCGCTCGCACGTACCGAGGAGCTCATCACCCACTACGCCCGTCGCGCCGACCTCGCGCTCGCTGAAGCACCGCTTCGAGCCGATGCGGTCGACGAGCTGCGGACGCTCGCCCGCGCGGCCACGGATCGCGCGGCCTGACCGGACGCCGGCGATGGCCGACGGCTCAGCGGTCGGCGCCGACGCCTCGCCGGCTCACGCAGGGGTCGGGCCTCGGTCTCTGCCGCCTCGACGACTCAGGCGAGGGTCGCGGCGACCCGACGCACCTCGCTCTTGCGTCCCGCACGCAGAGCCTCGATGGGTGCCACGCCGATGGTCTGCTCCGGCGTGAGCAACCAGTCGATGGTCTCGTCGGGGTCGAACCCGGCGTCGTGCAGCACGATGATCGTGCCGCGCAGCGCGGGCAGCGGGCGCCCCTCGGCGAGGAACACGGAGGGCACCTTGAACACACCGTCACGGCGGGATCCGACGAGGTAGTCCTCGTCGATCAGTCGACGCACGCGGCCGAGGGGCTCGTCGAGGAGCTCCACGAGGTCGGGGATCGTCAGCCAGTCGGTTTCGTAACGGGTCGTCTCGGTCACGGTGCAACTATCTCACCCTCCGCCGACGGCACGTCTCGGCGACGGTGTCGTCACTCGTGTCACATTCGTCACATGCGCCTCACACGTTGACATCCGTATCGCGGCATGCGAGCGTGGCGGGCAGTCTGACGAACGGAAATCCCCCCACCATGCGACGACTCCCCTTCCCTGCCCCGCCGACGACCCGACGCGTCGTCGCCGCTTGGCCCGCCGCCGTGGCGGGCACCATCGCCCTGAGCCTCGCCGGAGAAGGCGCGGCCCATGCGGCACCCCCGGCCCCGCCCCTCAGCTCCCTGCCGACCGCGCCGCTCAAGGTCCTTCCGGTGCTCACCGCCCTGACCGGCGCCGTCACCTACACCGTGCAGCCCGGCGACACCGTGTGGGGCATCGCCCGCGCCAACGGTCTCGACGTCGCCTCGGTGCAGGCGGCGAACGGACTCGGCCCCGACAGCGTCATCCGCCCCGGCCAGGTGCTCGCGCTGGGCGGCGCACCCGCCGCGCCCGCCGCTCCGACCCCGGCCCCCGCCCCGGCCCCCGCGGCCGTGACACACGAGGTGCAGCCCGGCGACACCATCTCGGCGATCGCGAGCGCCAACGGCGTCTCGCTCGATGCGGTCCTCAGCGCGAACGGCCTCACCCGCGCGTCGATCATCTATCCCGGCGACGTCCTGCAGATCCCCTCCGGCGCTCCCGCCGCAGCCCCCGCCGCCGTCGCCGCGGTCACCGCCCCCGGCCTCGACGCCGAGCAGTCCGACAACGCCCGGTTGATCATCCGCATCGGTCGAGAGCTCGGCGTCTCCGACCACGGCATCCGGATCGCCCTCGGCACCGCGATGCAGGAGTCGTGGCTACGCAACCTCGACTGGGGCGACCGCGACTCGCTCGGTCTCTTCCAGCAGCGTCCGAGCATGGGCTGGGGCACCCCCGAGCAGATCCGCGACCCCGACCGTGCGACGCGCGTGTTCTACGGCGGCCCGTCCGACCCCAACGGCTTCACGACGCGGGGCCTCCTCGACATCCCCGGCTGGGAGCAGATGGCCTACGCCGACGCGGCGCAGGCCGTTCAGATCTCGGCCTACCCCGACCGCTACGCGCAGTGGGAGCAGCCCGCCACCACGTGGCTCGCGGTTCTGGGCTGAGTCGCGGCCCACGGTGAGCCGTTGCCCGGGCTCACAGGGGCCGCTCCGTAGACTCGACCCGTGAGCACGAGTCAGCAGGCAGACCCGCTGATCGGCCGTCTCGTCGACGGCCGGTACCGGGTGCGCGCGCGCATCGCGCGCGGCGGCATGGCGACCGTGTACGTCGCCACCGACCTGCGGCTCGAGCGTCGGGTGGCGCTGAAGGTCATGCACGGCCACCTCAGTGACGACACCGTGTTCCAGAGCCGGTTCATCCAGGAGGCCCGCTCCGCCGCGCGTCTGAGCGATCCGCACGTGGTGAACGTGTTCGACCAGGGCCAGGACGGCGAGATGGCCTACCTGGTCATGGAGTACCTCCCCGGCATCACGCTGCGCGAACTCCTGCGCGAGCACCGGCGACTCACGATCGATCAGACCCTGACCATCATGGATGCCATCCTGTCGGGGCTCTCCGCCGCCCACCGCGCCGGCATCGTGCACCGCGACGTGAAACCCGAGAACGTGCTCCTCGCCGAGGACGGCCGCATCAAGATCGGCGACTTCGGCCTCGCGCGGGCGACGACCGCGAACACCGCCAGCGGCGCGCAGCTGATGGGCACCATCGCCTACCTCGCACCCGAACTCGTCACCCGCGGCACCGCCGACGCCCGCAGCGACATCTATTCGCTCGGCATCATGCTCTACGAGATGCTCACCGGCGAGCAGCCCTACAAGGGCGAGCAGCCCATGCAGATCGCCTACCAGCACGCGACGGACTCGGTCCCGCGTCCGAGCGTGAAGAACCCGTCGGTGCCCGAACAGCTCGACGAGCTCGTGCTCTGGGCCACCGAGCGCCGGCCCGATGACCGCCCGCTCGACGCCGGCACGATGCTCGAGCGCCTGCGCGCGATCGAGAAGGAGCTGGGGCTCGCCCCTCAGGTCGCCCGTGCCGTCGCCGTCGGCACCACCGGCGCTGCGAGCGCCGCCGAATCGCGCGAGCTCACCAAGGTGCTCCCCCAGACCGCGTCACTGCCCGTCGCCACCGCCGAAGAGCCCGACAACGCCGCGCGACTGCGCACCCGCACCCGCCGCCGCACCACCCGGGGCGTCTGGACTCTCGTGATCGTGCTGCTGCTGGCCGTCGGCGCGGCGGGTACCGGTTGGTACTTCGGCTCGGGCCCCGGATCCCTCGTGGCCGTCCCCGATGTGTCGCAGCGGAGCTTCGCCGACGCCGAGACGCTGCTGGCGACCAACCAGCTGCGCGCGCAGGCACAAGAGGTCAACGATCGCGACATCCCCGCGGGCACGACGGTGGGGTCCGACCCTTCGCCGGGTGCGCGCCTCGACAAGGACGCGCTCGTGACCGTGTACGTCTCCGTCGGCCCCGCCACGCACCAGATCCCCGCCCTCGCCGGCAAGAGCGCCGACGAGGTGAACGGCATCTTCGAGGCCGCGTTCGTCGGCGTCTCCGACGAGCCCGCGCGGGAATTCTCGGATGCCGGCGACGGCACCGTGCTGTCGGCATCCGTCATCCCCCGATCCGGCGGCGACGCCATCGGCTGCACCGACGGCTGCACCGTGTACGAGGGCGACGCGGCATCGCTGGTCGTGTCGCTCGGTCCTCTCCCCGACGTCTCCGGCGAGTCGCAGTCACGCGCCGAGCGCACGCTCGATGAGGCCGGCCTCTCCACCTCGATCTCGGAGCGGTACAGCGACAGCGTGGCATCCGGGGTCGTCATCGGCATCGGCGATCGCGACGGCGAGGGCAACTGGCGCCCCGGTGACACGGTGCCCTTGTTCGTGTCGATCGGACCGGAGCCGGTGGAGATCCCCGGAAACGTCGTGGGCATGACCATCCGCGAGGCGGTGACGGCACTCGAGGGGCTCGGGTTCGAGGTGAACGCGGGCATCGACGACGGCACCCTGCCTCTCGGCTTCACGTACTGGGACGTCTACAAGGTGCGGGCCACGAACCCCAAGGCGGGCGAGACCGCCCCCAAGGGCAGCACCATCACCCTGACGCCGACGCTGTAGCCGCCGCCCACCGGAGTCGCGGGCGACTCCGACCGGCTCAGTCGCGGCGGCTCTCCCCTCGGCTCGCTGAGATCGTCGAAGGGGTCGCCACCCGCCTCCCTCTCACCGGGGCCCCTCGAGCCCGTCAACGGGTTGGTCACCCGCACGAACGGCGACGCCCCCGACCACAGCGGATCGGGGGCGTCGGCCTGACGGCGGGGCCGGTCAGCGCTTCTCGAGCTCCTCGGCCACGAGGAAGGCCAATTCCAGGCTCTGACGGTGGTTCAGGCGGGGATCGCAGAGACTTTCGTAGCGGGTCGCGAGGGTGGCTTCGTCGATCTGCTCCGAACCGCCCAGGCACTCGGTCACGTCATCGCCGGTGAGTTCGACGTGGATGCCGCCGGGGTGCGTCCCCACCGATCGGTGGGCCTCGAAGAACCCGCGCACCTCGTCGACGACGTCGTCGAAGCGACGCGTCTTGTAGCCGGTGGGGGTGGTGATCCCGTTGCCGTGCATCGGGTCGGTCACCCACAAGGGCACGGCGCCGGAGTCGCGGACGGCCTCGAGCAGCGGAGGCAGCGCGTCGCGGATCTTGCCGGCGCCCATGCGCGTGATGAACGTCAGCCGGCCCGGCTCCCGCTCGGGGTCGAGCTTGTCGATGAGTGCGAGCGCCGTCTCGGGCGTGGTCGTGGGGCCGAGCTTCACGCCGATCGGGTTGCGGATCTTCGAGAAGTAGTCGACGTGCGCGCCGTCGAGTTCGCGCGTGCGCTCGCCGATCCACTGGAAGTGCGACGAGGTGTTGTAGGCGAGCCCCGTGCGCGAGTCGATACGCGTCATGGGGCGCTCGTAGTCCATGAGCAGACCCTCGTGACCGGTGTAGAACTCCACGCGCGTCAGCTCGTCGAAGTTCGCCCCGGCGGCCTCCATGAATTTGATGGCCCGATCGATCTCGGTGGCCATCGCCTCGTAGGCCTGATTGGCCGGGGTGCTTGCGAAGCCCTTGTTCCAGCTGTGGACCTCGCGGAGGTCGGCGAACCCGCCCTGCGTGAAAGCGCGGATGAGATTCAGGGTCGAGGCGGCCGTGTGGTAGCCCTTGAGCAGTCGCGCAGGATCGGCCCTGCGCGACGCCTCGGTGAAGTCGTAGCCGTTGACGATGTCGCCGCGGTACGCGGGCAGCGTCACGTCACCGCGCGTCTCGACGTCGCTCGAGCGCGGCTTGGCGAACTGGCCGGCCATGCGGCCCATCTTCACCACGGGCATCGAGGCGCCGTAGGTGAGTACGACCGCCATCTGGAGCACCGTCTTGATGCGGTTGCGGATCTGCTCGGCGGTCGCGCCGGCGAACGTCTCGGCGCAGTCACCGCCCTGCAGGAGGAATGCCTGACCTGCGGCGGCGCGCGCGAGACGGTCGCGGAGGTTGTCGACCTCGCCGGCGAAGACCAGCGGCGGGAGGGTCGCCAGCTCTGCGGATGCCGCGGCGACCGCGCCCTCGTCATACCACTGGGGCTGCTGCTTGATGGGCAGGGATCGCCAATGGTCGAGGTCGTGGAGCTGCTGATTCACTCCTGAAGTCTAGTGGCGGGACGCGGGCGTCTTCGCCGCCTGCGCCGTGGCCAGACGGTCCTTCACCGTCGAGGCGTAGACGTCTTCGTAACGCTGCTCTCCGAGGCGCTGGAGCGCCACCATGATCTCGTCGGTGACCGAGCGCAGCACGTAACGGTCGCCCTCCATGCCCTCGAACCGCGAGAAGTCCAACGGCTCGCCGATGACGATTCCGACCCGCCCGACACGTGGCAGGCGCTGACCGATCGGCATGACGGCACCGGTGTCGACCATGACGACCGGCACGACCGGCACGCGGGCCTCGAGCGCCATGCGGGCGATTCCCGTGCGGCCTCGGTAGAGGGTGCCGTCAGGGCTGCGGGTGCCCTCGGGGTAGATGCCGAGCAGTTCCCCACGGCCGAGCACGCCGAGGCCCGTGTTGAGCGAGGCCTCCGACGCCTTGCCGCCGGATCGGTCGATGGGCAGCTGCCCCGTCGCGGTGAAGAACATCCGCGTCGCCCAGCCCTTGATGCCCTTGCCGGTGAAGTAGTCGCTCTTGGCGAGGAACGCCATGCGACGGTCGATCATGAGCGGCAGGAAGATCGAATCGGAGAACGACAGATGGTTGCTGGCGAGGATCGCCGCCCCCTCGGTCGGGATGTTTCGCCGCCCCACCATCCACGGGCGGAAGATCGCTTTGATGACGGGCCCGATGACCACGTACTTCATCAGCCAGTAGAACATCGTCAGCGCTCCTTACCGGCGAGGTCGGCGACCCCGATGAGGCCGGCGTCGTTGCCCAGACGGGCGATGGCGAATTCGGCGACCGGACGCTCACCGTACCCCGGGAGCGACGTCTCGTAGGCGAGCTTCACCGGGGCGAGCAGGTCGGCGCCCAGCTGCGCGACGCCGCCGCCGATGACGAACAGCTCGGGATCGAGCACGGCCTGGAAGCCGCCGCACGCCTCGCCGAGAGCGGTGGCGACGCGGCGGAGGGCCTCGACCGCGCCCGGGTCGCCGGCGAGCACGAGTCGTGAGACGGCGGGCCCGGGGATGGCGCCCTTCTCTTCGCGGATCGCGGCCAGGGCCGCCCCGATTCCACCCTCGTCGGCGATCGCGTTCGCCTCACGCTGCAGGGCGCGACCCGAGGCGTACTGCTCCAGGCATCCGTTCTGCCCGCACCCGCAGGGGTGCCCGCCGCGCACGAAGCGCATGTGGCCGAGCTCGCCGCCGATGCCGTGGCCGCCGCGGAAGAGTTCACCCGCGCTGACGACGGCACCGCCGACGCCGGTGCCCATGGTGAGCATGACCATGTCGTGAACGCCCTGACCGGCCCCGAAGCGGTACTCGCCCCAGCCTGCGGCGTTGGCGTCGTTCTCGATCGTGACGGGTGCGTCGAGGCGTTGCTCGAGGCGGGCGCGCAACGGTTCGTCGCGCCAGTCGATGTTGGGGGCGTAGATGACGGTGCTGCGATCGAGGCTGATGAAGCCGGCCGCCGCGACACCGATCGCGTGGATGTCGTGCGCGCGGCGCAGGTGGTCGGCCATGTCGACCACGGCATCCACGAGGGCGGCGGGGTCGATGGGGGTGTCGACGCGGAGCTTCTCGATGATGGTGCCGTCGTCGTCGACGACGCCTCCCGCGATCTTCGTGCCCCCGATGTCGATGCCGACGTTCTGCACCGTGCTCCCTTCCGGGCCGACCGAGCGGCTCGGCCCGGTGAAGTCTAGCCATGCCGCGTGCGCGGCGCGGGACACCGCGTCCCGGTGTGGCCGGAAACCGTGCGGATAGACTCGACGCACCGCTCGACGTTCTTTCCGGTGCCGAAGGAGTTACCGTGATTCAGTTCGACCTCCCCCTCATCGTCCCCGCAGACCCGGATGCCAACGCGTCCGACCTGCTGGCCGACCGTGTTCGGGCGACCCCCGACCGTCCCCTGTTCGCCGTCCCCGATGCCGACGGCTGGCGTGACGTGACCGCTGCCGAATTCGAGCGTCAGGTGATCGTCCTGGCGAAGGGATTCGTCGCCGCGGGAGTGCAGCCGGGAGAGAAAGTCGCCTTCATCGCGCGCACGACGTACGACTGGACGCTCGTGGACTTCGCGCTGTTCTACGCCGGGGCCGTGATGGTGCCGGTGTACGAGACGAGCTCCCCCGCGCAGATCTCGTGGATCCTTGCGGATTCGGGCGCCATCGCCGTCGTGCTCGAGTCGGCCGACCATGCCGAGCGGCTCGACGAGGTGCGCAGCGACGTCCCCCTCGTGCGCGAGGTGTGGGCCATGCACGCGGGCGACCTCGACAGGCTCGTGGCGGGGGGTACGCACATCACCGACGAAGAGATCGAGCGGCGCCGTCACCTCGCGAAGGCGTCGGACGTGGCCACCCTCATCTACACCTCGGGCTCGACCGGGCGTCCCAAGGGCTGCGTGCTGGTGCACAGCAACTTCGTCGAGCTGGCGCGCAACTCGGCGAAGGCGTTGCACGAGGTCGTCGAGACGCAGGGGGCTTCCACGCTGCTCTTCATCACGACGGCTCACGTGTTCGCGCGGTTCATCTCGCTGTTGAACGTGCACGCCGGGGTGAAGACGGGCCACCAGCCCGACACGAAGCAGCTCCTTCCCGCGCTCGGCTCGTTCCAGCCGACGTTCCTCCTTGCCGTTCCGCGCGTGTTCGAGAAGGTGTACAACTCCGCCGAGCAGAAGGCCGAGGCGGGCGGCAAGGGCAAGATCTTCCGCGCGGCCGCGGACGCCGCGATCGAGCACTCGCAGCGCCTGCAGGACGGCAAGAAGATCCCGCTCGGACTCAAGCTCAAGTTCGCTCTCTTCGACAAGCTCGTCTACTCCAAGCTCCGGGATGCCATGGGTGGCCGCGTCGTCTACGCGGTGTCGGGATCCGCCCCGCTCGGCCCGCGTCTGGGTCACTTCTTCCGGAGCCTCGGCGTCGTCATCCTCGAGGGGTACGGCCTCACCGAGACCACCGCACCCGCCACGGTGAACCTGGCCACGAAGTCCAAGATCGGCACCGTCGGCCCCGTGCTGCCGGGCGTCGGCGTGCGGCTCGCCGACGACGGCGAGATCCAGGTACGCGGCATCAACGTCTTCCGCGAATACTGGCAGAACCCCGAGGCCACGGCCGAGGCGTTCGACGGCGAGTGGTTCAAGACCGGCGACATCGGAGCGTTCGACAACGACGGGTTCCTCACGATCACGGGTCGTAAGAAGGAGATCATCGTCACCGCCGGCGGCAAGAACGTCGCCCCCGCGGCTCTCGAGGATCCGATCCGCGCCAACCCGATCGTCGGACAGGTCGTCGTGGTGGGTGATCACAAGCCCTTCATCGCGGCGCTGGTGACCCTCGACTCCGAGATGCTGCCGACGTGGCTCGCCAACAACGGCCTTCCCTCCGACATGTCTCTCGCCGACGCTGCCGAGAACGACAAGGTACGCGCCGAGGTGCAGGGTGCCGTCGACCGCGCCAACACCCGGGTGTCGCGTGCGGAGTCGATCCGCAAGTTCACGATCCTCCCCACCGAGTGGACCGAGGCCAGCGGACACCTGACACCCAAGATGAGCATCAAGCGCAACGTCATCGTGTCCGACTACGCCGACGCCATCGAGGACCTCTACGCCGTGCCGGTGAACACGACAAACGTGTCGCTGCCCTGACGCGAACGACGACGGCCCGGTCCCCCCGCAGGGCCGGGCCGTTTCGTGTCACCAGACCAGGGCGGACGACGGGGACAGGGCGACCAGCCGCACGTCAGCCTCTCCTGGGCCCGCAGCCTGTTCGCGTGACGCGACTCTGGAGGTCAGAACCATTCGCTCTCGCGCACCTGGCGCATCGCCTCACGACGCGTGTCGGCGGGCAGGCGCGAGAGATACAGCATCCCGTCGAGGTGATCGGTTTCGTGCTGGAGCGCCTGCGCCAGCAACCCCTCGCCCTCGAGCACGACCTCCGCGCCGTCGAGGTCGACGCCCACGACCTTCGCCCACGGGTAACGGATGGCATCGTGCCAGAGACCCGGGACCGAGAGGCATCCCTCCCCCACCGCCTCCGGCTCGCCGCGCGTCTCGACGAGCACGGGGTTCAGCACGTAGCCGACGTCGCCGTCGATGTTGTAGCTGAAGGCCCGGAGGCCCACCCCGATCTGGGGGGCGGCCACCCCGGCCCGACCGGGCAGCTCAACGGTGTCGATGAGGTCCTGCACGAGAGCACGGACACCGTCGTCGATCCGACCGATGGGCGTACTGACGGCGCGCAGAACCGGGTCGCCGAACAAGCGGATCGGACGCACGGTCATGCGGCGGCCGCCGGGGATCGCAGCCCCTCGACCACGGCCGCGGCGAGCTCGCGCGCCGCCTGCCTGGTCGAGGGCTGCAGGTCGCGGAAGGTGATGGCGCTGCCCGCGGCGATGCGGGCGTCGTACGGCATCCGGATGACGGTGCGCACCCGCGAGCGGAAGTGCGCCTCGAGTTCGCTCTCGCGTACGAGAGGGGCGCCCGGCCGCGAATTGTTCAGGACCACCACGGCGTCGCGCACGCGCGCGGCGTACCCGTTGGTCTCGAGCCAGGTGAGGGTTTCGGACGCGAGGCGGGCCTCGTCGACGGAGAGCCCCGCGACGATCACGACGGTGTGGGCGAGTTCGAGGGTCGCCCCCATCACCGAGTGCACGATGCCCGTGCCGGTGTCGGTCAGCACGATCGAGTAGTAGTGCGCGGCCACGTCGGCGACGCGTCGGTAGTCGTCGTCGCTGAACGCCTCCGACACCCGCGGATCGGCATCGGATGCCAGCACGTCGAGGCGTGTGGCGTCACGGGCCACGATCGAGGAGACGTCGTGGTAGCCGGCGACCTCGTCGTGGGAGCGCACGAGATCCCGCACGGTGCGGCCGTTCGGACGACCGACCCGGTCGGCGAGCGTACCGCGGTCGGGGTTGGCGTCGACGGCGATGATGCGGTCGTCGCGGGCATCGGCGAGGGCCATTCCCAACAGCGACGTGACGGTGGTCTTGCCGACGCCACCCTTGCGCGAAAGCACCGGCACGAAGCGCGCACCACCGGAGAGGGGCGCGGCGATGCGCTGGTCGAGGTCTTTGCGATCACGGGCACGGCGCCCGTCGCCGAGATTGATGCGGTGTCCGGACACCGAATAGACGAGCTGCTGCCAGAGTCCCTCGGGCTCGGGCTTGGAGATCTGGCGAGGATCGAGCAGACGGTCTGCGGTCAGCAGGTCGGAGCTCTCGCGGGCGTCGTCGATCTCGCCGATGCGCTTCGACGTCAGCGTGACCTCGGGCGCGGGCGTGCGGACGCGTTCCATCGCGTGCGCGCGGTCGACGCGCGCGGCCTCGTCGGCGGCGCGTGCGGCCTCATCGGCCTGGTGCGCGCCTCGGCGCGTGAGCGGAAGGGTGCCGATCGCCCCCGTCGCCGCGCGCTCGGCGCGGGTGGCGGGCACGGACCCGGTCGTCGGCGCCGCGTCGGATGCGGCCGCAACGGGGCCGGTCGCGGGAGCGGTCACCGACGCGGGAGCGTCACCGGTCGAAGGAGCCGCCTCCGTGGGGGTGGGTACCGGGCCGGTCGACGCGGCGCCGGTGCGCTGCGGTGCCGGGTGCGTCGTCGCCGACGGTCCCGCGCTCGCCGATGCGGTCGCCTCCACCACGGGGGTTTCTTCGTCGGATGCCATGTCGTCCTCCTCCGGGGCCGTTGCCGACCCGCTTGCGGGTTCGTCCGTCTCGACCGCGGAGGCGGACACGGCGTCGTCGTCGTCGGTGCGGCTCCGGTCGGAAGCCGGAACCCACGGCGCGTGGGTGAGAGCGGTGCCGCCTGCCGCGGCATCCCGAACCGCGGGTGCACCCGAAGGCTCAGGGGCTTGCTCGAGGCCGTGCGCGCTCTCCGGCAGCGGGACGTCGGTCACGCCGGCTGCGGGGACCTCGTCGGGATCGGCGGCGTCGGCCTCGAACAGCTCGACATCGTCGACGATCTCGGCGTCGCGCAGGTCGGCCGCGCGGACGTCTTCTCGCGTACCGGCGTGATCGAAGCCGACAGCGTCTCGGCCGGGCTCGGGGGCCGCGTCGTGACCGCCGTCGCGCTGGTCGGCGTCATGGGGAGCCTCCGCCTCGTGCCTGGACTCCTCCTGGTGGGCGTGCGCCGTGTGGGCGCCCGTGCCGGAAGAATCCCCGTACTCGGCGGCTTCCGGCTCGTGGGCGTCGTTCACGTCGAGGTGCTCAGCGTCATACGCCTCGGCGTCCTCGGCGACGTGCGCGCCCGCGTGCTCGGCCTCGTGCGTCTCGGCGTGCGCGACGGCGTCATCCGCGTCGTGGGTCTCGGTGTGCCCGACCCCGTGCGCGTCGACGTCGTTCTCGGCGTCGCGGGGATCGGCGTGCTCGGAGTCGGACGTACCGGCGTTCCCCGCGTCGTGCGTCTCGGCGTTCTCCGCGTCGGACGTACCGGCGTTCCCCGCGTCGTGCGTCTCGGTGTTCTCCGCGTCGTGCGTCTCGGCGTGCGCGACGTCGTCCGTCTCCGCGTTCTCGACATCCCCGACGTGCGGGTACCGGGTCTCGGCGCCGTGCTCGTCGTCGACGAGCTCGGCATCCTGCACATCGTGGTTCTCGTCGTCGTACGTCGATGCGGTGTCGTCGGAGCCGTCGTGGGGCTCGAGGATGATGTCGCCGGTGGGCAGCAGTTCGACGTGGTGCACCTGGGCGATCTCGCGATCGCCGTTGTCGGAGCGTCGCTCGTACGGGGTGTCGAGGAGGGGACGATCGGGGTCGTCGATGGGAATCTCGTCTTCGATCACGTCGTCGTCGATGTCGTCGTCGCCGGTCACGGGCAGGTCGACACTGACCTGAGCGATGTGCCCACCGAGGATCGTGATGCTGGCGGTATCGAGGTTCCCGCTCTCGTCGAGGACGCCGTGCTCGGCGTTCTCGTCGGGGTTCGCGTCGGTGCGGTCGGGGGTCACTGCAGTCTCCAAACGGGAAGAGGGCGCGAAAGCGCCCCCTCCCAGGCTACTGCGACGGGCGGATCACCAGCAAAAGGTCTCCTGCTTCGACCTGTTGTGTGCTACTGATCGCGACACGCTCCACGATTCCCTCGACGGGCGAGGTGATCGCCGCCTCCATCTTCATCGCCTCGATGGACGCGACCGCCTGGCCCGCCGCCACCCGGTCGCCCGGGCTCGCCTTCATCGTCACGACGCCCGAGAAGGGCGCGGCGACCTGACCGGGCTTCGAGGTGTCGGCCTTCTCTGCCTGGCGCGCCTCGACATCGATGGAGCGATCGCGCACGAACACCGGGCGCAGCTGGCCGTTGAGGGTCGTCATGACCGTGCGCATGCCCTTGTCGTCGGCGTCGCCGACGGCCTCGAGCCCGACGAACAGCTGCACGCCCCGCTCGATCTCGACGACGTGCTCCCCACCCGCACGCAGCCCGTAGAGGTAGTCGGCGGTGTCGAGCACGCTGAGATCGCCGTAGTTCGCACGCATCTCTTCGAACGTCCGGGTCGGCCCGGGGAACAGCAGTCGGTTAAGGCGGGCACGTCGATCGCCCGACTCCCCCGCGAGGGCGGCGGTGTCGTCGTCGGTGAGCGGGGTGACGCCGATCTTGGCATCCCGGCCCGCCAGCACCTTGGAGCGGAACGGTTCGGGCCAACCGCCCGGCAGGTCGCCGAGCTCGCCCGCCATGAACGACACGACCGAGTCGGGCACGTCGTACTTCTCGGGGTTCTGTTCGAAATCGGCCGGGTCGGCCTTGACGGCGGCGAGGTGCAGGGCGAGATCTCCCACGACCTTCGACGACGGGGTGACCTTCGGCACGCGCCCGAGAATGCGGTCGGCCGCGGCGTACATGTCCTCGATGAGCTCGAAGTCGTCGGCGAGGCCCAGGGCGATGGCCTGCTGGCGCAGGTTCGACAGCTGACCGCCCGGGATCTCGTGGCGGTACACGCGGCCCGTCGGACCGGCCAGACCCGACTCGAACGGGCGGTACAGGTGACGTACCGCCTCCCAGTAGGGCTCGAGGTCGCTCACGGCTCCGAGGTCGAGACCCGTGTCGCGCTCGGTGTGCGCGAGGGCGGCGACGAGCGCCGACAGCGACGGCTGGCTGGTCGTGCCGGCCATGGGAGCGGCGGCGGCGTCCACGGCGTCCGCCCCCGCTGCGGAGGCGGCCAGCAGCGTGGCGAGCTGTCCGCCGGCGGTGTCGTGCGTGTGCACGTGCACGGGCAGGTCGAACCTCTCGCGCAGCGCCGAGACGAGCTTCGCGGCCGCGGTGGGGCGCAGCAGACCCGCCATGTCCTTGATCGCGAGCACGTGCGCGCCCGCATCGACGATCTGCTCGGCGAGGCGCAGGTAGTAGTCGAGGGTGTACAGGCTCTCGGCCGGGTCGAGCAGGTCTCCGGTGTAGCAGACGGCGACCTCGGCGACGGCGGTGCCGGTGGCGAGCACGGCGTCGATCGCCGGCCGCATCTGCGACACGTCGTTGAGGGCGTCGAAGATGCGGAAGATGTCGACCCCGGATGCCGCGGCCTCGGCGACGAACGCGTCGGTGACCTCGGTCGGGTATGGGGTGTAACCGACGGTGTTGCGCCCGCGCAGCAGCATCTGGATCGCGATGTTGGGCAGCGCTTCGCGGAGGGCGTCGAGGCGCTCCCACGGGTCTTCGCCGAGGAAGCGCAGTGCGACGTCGTACGTCGCCCCGCCCCACGCCTCGATCGAGAGCAGACCCGGGGTCAAGCGGGCGACGTGCGGGGCGACACGCACGAGGTCGCGGGTTCGCACGCGCGTGGCCAGCAGCGACTGATGCGCGTCACGGAAGGTGGTCTCGGTGACCGCCAGGGCGGTCTGCTCGCGCAGCGCCCGGGCGAATCCCGCGGGACCGAGCTCCTGGAGGCGCTGGCGCGAACCCGCCGGGGCGGGTGCCGCGAGGTCGAGACGCGGGAGCTTGGCGCCGGGGTCGATCGAAAGCGGGTTCTCGCCGTTGGGGCGGTTGACCGTGGTGTCCACGAGCCACGACAGGACCTTCGTGCCGCGGTCCTTCGACTCGCGTCCGCGCAGCAGTTCGGGGCGCTCATCGATGAACGAGGTGCTGAGATCGCCGGCGACGAAGGCCGGGTCGTCGAGCACCGCCTGCAGGAACGGGATGTTCGTCGAGACCCCGCGGATGCGGAACTCGGCCAGCGCGCGTCGGGCACGCGCCACTGCGGCGGGGAAGTCGCGGCCACGGCACGACAGCTTCGACAGCATGGAGTCGAAGTGCGGGCTCACCTGGGAGCCGGCTGCCGTGGTGCCGCCGTCGAGGCGGATGCCGGCGCCGCCGGGCGAACGGTAGGTCGTGATCTTGCCGGTGTCGGGGCGGAAGCCCTGCGTGGGGTCTTCGGTCGTGATGCGGCACTGCAGGGCGGCGCCCCGCAGGTGGATGTCGTCTTGGAGAAGGTGCAGGTCGGCGAGGGTCTGGCCCGCGGCGATCCGCATCTGCGACTGCACGAGGTCGACGTCGGTGACCTCCTCGGTCACGGTGTGCTCGACCTGGATGCGCGGGTTCATCTCGATGAAGACCACCTCGCCCGTGCGGGGGCCCGCGGTCTCGAGCAGGAACTCCACCGTGCCGGCGTTCTGGTACCCGATCGAGCGGGCGAAGGCGACGGCGTAGCGGTGCAGGTCTTGACGCACCGCGTCGTCGAGGTTGGGGGCCGGAGCGATCTCGATGACCTTCTGGTGGCGCCGCTGCACCGAGCAGTCGCGTTCGAAGAGGTGCACCGTCTCGCCCGTGGCGTCCGCCAGGATCTGCACCTCGACGTGACGCGGGCGCTGCACGGCCTGCTCGAGGAACATGCGGGGGTCGCCGAAGGCGCTCTGCGCCTCGCGCATCGCCTCAGCCAGCGCGGGGGCCAGCTCCCCCATGCTCTCGACGCGGCGCATGCCGCGCCCGCCACCACCGGCGACGGCCTTGGCGAAGATCGGGAAGCCGATCTCTTCCGCTTGCGCCAGCAGCGCGTCGATGTCGTCGGAGGCCGGCGTGGAGCGCAGCACCGGGACGCCGGCGGCGATCGCGTGCTCTTTGGCGGTGACCTTGTTGCCCGCCATCGACAGCACCTCGGCGGGCGGGCCGATGAACGTGATGCCGTGAGCAGTGGCCTTCTCGGCGAGCTCCGGGTTCTCGGACAGGAAGCCGTACCCCGGGTAGATGGCATCCGCCCCGCATTCGCGCGCGACGCGGATGATCTCGTCGACGTCGAGGTAGGCGCGCACGGGATGACCGCGCTCGCCAATCTGGTAGGCCTCGTCGGCTTTCAGCCGGTGGAGCGATGCGCGGTCTTCGTAGGGGTAGACCGCGACGGTGCGGGCTCCCACCTCGTAGGCGGCGCGAAACGCTCGGATGGCGATCTCGCCGCGGTTGGCGACCAGGATCTTCGAAAACATGCGCACCTCAGGTCGATCTGGCGGGGCTGAATGTGCTCACAGCCTAGGGGAAGGTAACGTGGACTCTCGTGCACGTACTCTCCGTCAGCTCTCTCAAAGGCGGGGTCGGCAAGACGACCGTGACACTCGGGCTGGCTTCCGCAGCCTTCGCACGTGGCGTTCGCACTCTCGTCGTCGACCTCGACCCGCAATCCGACGTGTCGACCGGCATGGACATCTCGGTGGCCGGCCGTCTCAACATCGCCGATGTCCTGGCGAACCCGAAAGAGAAGGTCGTGCGTCAGGCGATCACCTCCAGCGGGTGGGCCAAGGTGCATCCCGGCACCATCGACGTGCTGATCGGCAGCCCGTCGGCCATCAACTTCGACGGCCCGCACCCGAGCGTCCGCGACGTCTGGAAGCTCGAGGAGGCCCTGGCCACCATCGAGAGCGAGTACGACCTCGTGCTCATCGACTGCGCCCCCTCGCTGAACGCCCTCACGCGCACCGCGTGGGCCGCGAGCGACCGCGTCGTCGTGGTCACCGAGCCGGGACTGTTCTCCGTCGCCGCCGCCGACCGCGCCCTCCGTGCGATCGAAGAGATCCGTCGCGGCCTCTCGCCGCGCCTGCAGCCGCTGGGCGTGGTGGTCAACCGCGTGCGGCCGCAGTCGATCGAGCACCAGTTCCGCATCAAAGAGCTGCGCGACATGTTCGGTCCCCTCGTGCTCAACCCTCAGCTGCCCGAGCGCACCTCGCTCCAGCAGGCGCAGGGTGCCGCGAAACCGCTGCACGTGTGGCCCGGCGACTCCGCGCAGGAGCTCGCCGCCGACTTCGACGCGCTGCTCGACCGGATCGTCCGCACCGGCCGCATCCCCGTCGCCAACGAGGCACCCCAGGCCTGAGCCCTCCTCCGCCGGCGGCGCGCGCCGCTCGTCGTACCGCGCCGTTCGTCGTACCGCGCCGGCCGTCGTGCCGCGCCGGCCGTCGATGGCAGGCGTCGGCCGTGGCCGCAGTCCCCGTGTCGATGGCGCGCGGAGCCGGTCGAGGACGCTCTCCAGGTGCGAGAGAAACGGCTCCGCCGGCAGAAACACGTCGCCGAGGTGTTTCTTCCCGACAATCGCGTTTCCCGAGCTACGACACCGCCGCCCGCGCACTCCCCCCACGGCCGCAAGAAACGGCACCCACGGCACGACACGCGTCGCCGAGGTGTTTCTTCCCGCCGATCGCCTTTCTCGAGCTACGACGCCCCGATCGCGCACTCCCCCCCACGGCCGCGAGAAACGGCCACCCGCCGCAAGACACGCGTCGCCGAGGCGTTTCTTCCCGCCGATCGCGTTCGTCGCGGAGCCGCCACGACTTCGACGACGAAGACCGCAGGATGCCGAGGCGACCGGGGGTCGAAGACGACGCGGACGCGTCAGGCGGTGCGTGCGGCGCGACGCGCGGCGAGCTCGTCGACAGCGTCGGGCTGAGCGGTCTCGAAGTCGACGAGGGTGGATTCGACCTCGCGCAGGACCTTGCCGACGGCGATACCGAACACGCCCTGGCCGCGGCTGACGAGGTCGATGACCTCGTCGTTCGAGGTGCAGAGATACACCGAGGCACCGTCGCTCATCAGCGTCGTGCCTGCCAGATCGCGGATGCCGGCGACGCGCAGCTGCTCGACGGCGGTGCGGATCTGCTGCAGCGAGATGCCGGTGTCGAGCAGGCGCTTGACGAGCTTGAGCACGAGGATGTCGCGGAAGCCGTAGAGACGCTGCGAGCCGGAGCCGCTCGCGCCTCGGACGGTCGGGACGACCAGTTCGGTACGCGCCCAGTAGTCGAGCTGGCGATAGGTGATACCGGCCGCACGCGCGGCGACGGCCCCGCGATAACCGGTGTCGTCATCCATTTCGGGTAGACCGTCGGTGAAGAGGAGGTCTGCGGCGAACCGAGGTTCACCGAGTGCGTCGCCAGCTTTCATGCTCGCGTCCCTCCTGTTCGGTTCGTTGCTTCCACGCTAGATCAGCGAGGGTTCCCCGGCAATGACATCCGCTCCGAGACGCGCGGCGTGTCGCACTCAGGAGAGCATCCGGTCCAGGGCGTCGCGGACGAACATGGTGCGCACCTCGTCGAGGCGAGCCGCCAGCTCGGGAGCGAGCTCGCTCGCGCGCGCCCGCGACGGCGCGTCGGGGCGGCGGAGAAGCGCCGACAGCGCCGACTCGACCAGCGACACCTCGCGCTCGGCGCTCTGGCGCAGAGCCCGCACGTGGCGCGGTTCGATGCCGTGTCGGTCGAGGGCGACGAGGGCCCGCAGCAGCGCAACCGTCTGCTCGGGGTAGCTCTCGGCGCCGATGATGACGCCGGTGCCCACGGCGTCATTGAGAAGCTGGGGTCCTGCGCCGGCGGCGGCGAGCAACTCGTCGCGACGGTACCGGCGCGGGGCGCTCGTCATCGACGGGATAGACGTGGGCGGCGCGGGATTCCGACCGGCGTCGAGGTCGGCGAGATAGTCGCGGATGACGACGAGCGGCAGGTAGTGATCGCGTTGGAGCGTCAGAGCCAGACGCAGGCGTTCGAGATCTGCGGGCGAGAACTTGCGGTACCCCGACTCGGTCCGCGTGGGCGAGACGATGCCCTGCACCTCGAGGAAGCGCAGCTTGCTGGAGGTGAGCGCGGGGAAGTCGGGCGTCAGGCGCGCGAGCACCTGCCCGATACTCAGCAGCCCCGCAGCCGTCTGACGACTACGGGACGGGGCTGCCGCCATCAGTGCTCTGCCGCGGGCAGATCGACGGGCGAACCGAAGAAGTTCAGGCGGAACTTGCCGATGCGCACCTCGCTGCCGTTGACGAGCGCGGCGCGGTCGACACGCTCGCCATTGACGTAGCTGCCGTTGAGAGAGCGCTGGTCGACGATCTCGAAAGACGTTCCCGTGCGCGTGATCTCGGCGTGTCGACGCGAGACCGTGACGTCGTCGAAGAACAGGTCTGCCTCGGGGTGGCGGCCGACGGTGGTGATGTCGGTGTCGAGCAGGTAGCGGGCACCGGTGGTCGGCCCGGAACGGACGATCAGCAGGGCGGCACCCGACGGAAGGGCGCCGATCGCCTCGACCTCGGCCTCGGTGAGGTCTGCACCGAAGGGGACGAACGACAGGTCGGCGTCGTGGGTCTGGGTCGTGTCGTGCGAACCGGCGGCGGCGGCTTCGCCTGCACGCCGGATGTCGTCTCGCTCGAATCGGCTGGTCTCGTCCACGGCTTCTCCTTCTCATTCACCATAACCGACCGGTTCGCACCGGAAGGGCGACCGGCCTCGAGCGGGCCATGATGATGCGTGATGTGTCTCGGCCCGTCGATACCGGCACCGCGGTTCGGGGCGCGAAACGGTCGACGAGACACTCGAACCTATCGACCCGAGCACGCCCCTGTCGAGTCCGGGGGCCGGTGCGCGTCGGGCTCCGAGTCCTGCGCAGAGGGGCAAGGCTCCCAGGCCCCTCCTCGTCTGTCCTCATTAGGGTCGGAGCATGAGGTCCTCCCAGGCGCCGCGCCGGCGCACCCTTCCCGCCGTCCTGGCCGCCGCGTTCCTGGCCGCCGCAGCCTTGCTCGCGCCGGCCCTTCCGGCTGCGGCGCACGACGAACTGATCGCGACGGACCCGACCGCCGACGCGGTGCTCGAGTCGCTGCCGGCGCAGATCACACTCTCCTTCAGCGCTGACGTGCTCCCCGACGCGGGCGCGACGGTGGTCGAGGTGACCGACGCCTCGGGCGCGTCCCTGACCGACGGCACGCCCGAGGCCGCGGGCGCCGAGGTGACGCAGGCGCTGGCGGGCCCGGCATCCGGTGCCGTCACCGTTCGCTGGCGCGTGGTGTCGAGCGACGGCCACCCCATCGACGGCGAATTCGCGTTCTCGGTCCCGACCGCCTCTCCCACCCCGACACCGTCCGCATCCCCGACCGCCTCCCCCGTCGCGTCGGCGACCGAGGAGGCGACGACCGTCGCGTCGGCCGAACCCACCGCGGCCCCCGTCGAGACGGCGGCTCCGGCGTCTCCGCTGCCGTGGATCCTGATCGTCGTGGCGCTGGTGATCGTGGCGGGCGTGCTGGTGTATGTCTTCGCGTCGCGGGGAGCGCGGAAGACCGCCGGAGGCGGCACCGCCGGGCGATAAGCTGGAGCCATGCCTCATTACGATCTGGTCATTCTTGGTGCGGGTCCCGGCGGGTACGTCGCCGCCGTCCGCGGCGCACAGCTCGGACTGTCGGTCGCGATCGTCGAAGAGAAGTACTGGGGCGGTGTGTGCCTCAACGTGGGCTGCATCCCCTCGAAGGCGCTCCTGCGCAACGCCGACCTCGCGCACACGTTCCACGCGAAGGCCGACCTGTTCGGCATCTCGGGCGACGTGCACTTCGACTTCGGCAAGGCGTTCGACCGCTCGCGCAGCGTCGCCGCCGGCCACGTCAAGGGCATCCACTACCTGATGAAGAAGAACAAGGTCACCGAGTACGAGGGCCGTGGCTACTTCGCCGACGATCACACGATCGATGTGACCAAGACCGATGGCTCGAAAGAGCAGGTCACCTTCGACAACGTCATCATCGCCACGGGCTCGACCGTGCGCCTGCTGCCCGGTGTCACCTTGAGCGAGAACGTCGTCACCTATGAGGAGCAGATCCTCACCCGCGAACTCCCCGAGTCGATCGTCATCGTCGGCGCCGGCGCCATCGGCATGGAGTTCGCCTACGTGATGACGAACTACGGCGTGAAGGTCACGATCATCGAGTTCCTCGATCGCGCCCTGCCCAACGAAGACGCCGAGGTCTCGAAGGAGATCCAGAAGCAGTACAAGGGCTACGGCGTCGACATCCTCACCTCGACCAAGGTCGACTCGGTCACCGACCACGGCGACAAGGTCACTGTCGCTTACACGGCGAAGGACGGCTCGCAGGGGTCGATCGACGCCGGCCGCGTGCTCATGTCGATCGGCTTCGCGCCGAAGGTCGACGGCTTCGGCCTCGAGAACACGGGCGTGAAGCTCACCGAGCGCGGCGCGATCGACATCGACGACCACATGCGCACGAACGTGCCGCACATCTACTCGATCGGTGACGTCACCGCCAAACTGCAGCTCGCCCACGTCGCCGAGGCGCAGGGTGTGGTCGCCGCCGAGACGATCGGCAAAGCCGAGACGCAGACGCTGGGCGACTACCGCAACATGCCGCGCGCGACGTTCTGCAACCCGCAGGTCGCCTCGTTCGGTCTCACCGAGCAGCAGGCGCGCGACGCCGGCCACGACATCAAGGTCTCGAAGTTCCCCTTCTCGGCCAACGGCAAGGCGAACGGCCTCGGCGAGCCGGTCGGCTTCGTCAAGCTCGTCGCCGATGCCGAGACGCTCGAGCTCATCGGTGGCCACCTCATCGGCCCCGACGTGTCCGAGCTGCTGCCCGAGCTCACGCTGGCGCAGAAGTGGGACCTGACGGCGCTCGAGGCCGCCCGGAACGTCCACACGCACCCGACACTGTCGGAGGGCCTGCAGGAGGCGTTCCACGGCCTCACGGGTCACATGATCAACCTCTGATCGACAGAGCGACGAAGGCCCGCCCGGTTCACTCGGGTCGGGCCTTCTGTCGTTCTCACGGTGGAAAAGCCCGACGCCCCGCGAAACGGTGCCTCGCGTGCGCGCACCAGGTCGCCCGGCGAGATGCCGCATCGGCGCTCCGCGTCGGAGGTCGGGCGGGGGTCAGTGACCGAGAGCCCGGGCGAGTTTGGATCCGGATGCCGCGTGCCGACCGCCCGCGGCGAACACCGCCGCGTCGACCGCGGTGAAGAACTCTGCGCGTCCCTGATCGTCTGCGGGGGCCGCGGGGCCGAGCTCGACCTCCCACTCGCGCCACGCGGACTCGACGCCGCGACGCTCGTCGCGCGCCCGCACACGGTCGTCGACGAACTCCGCGACCACCTCGCCGTCGACGTCGAGAAGGTCGTACGCCGTGCGATTGTTGCGCACGCGCGCGAGCGGGGTGAACGGTGGCGCGGCGATCGAGGCGACGGCATCCTGAACCGCCGGAGGCACCACGGGGTCGGCCTCGTCATCGGCGATGTCGCCGAGCGGCCACTGACGTTCGCTGCGCCCCGCGCCCTGCGCCGGGCCTTTCACATGCCACCCCTCGTCGGGACCGCCGCGCCGGCGGCGGACCGCCACACCGGCGCGGGCGAGCTCGGCGTCCGTGGTGTCGACGTAGCGCGCGTCGAGATCACGGGGCTCGGGATCACCGACCCGTGCGACACCGGGCAACGCCGACCAGTCCGGGAGCGGCGTGGCGTCGTCGACGTCGTACTTCGCCTCGACCTCGACGCTCGACGCGCCGTGGTCGGCTTCACTCAATCGTCGCGTCCGTCGGCGTCGGGGTTGATGTCTTCGGTTTCCTCCGTATACGCGAAGACCGTCTCGGTGGGGCCGTCGGACTCACCGGTGTTCGTCGGCTCGCCCTGGCGGCGATAGACCAGCTGGCCCTCGCTGTAGGGCATGATCAGCGTGTCGTCGGAGTCGTTCTCGAGCGGGAGGACCTGCCCGTCGAGCGGGCCTCCGGTCAGTCGTGCAATAGCCATGTTGAAAGCGTAGACCGCGACCCCGACACCGCCCGGCACCTTGACAGTGCTCGCCTAGAATCGCTCGGGTGACATGGACGGACCTGCCCGGCGAGCGCCCATTCGTCCTGCTCGCCACCCGAGCCGAGGATCTCCCGGCCGACGAGGAGTACGCGCTCTTCCTCCGCTACACCGGGCTGCCGCCCGAACGCCTGCGCCGCATCCGCCTGGAGCGCGACCCGATGCCCGCTCTGGATCTCGACGACGTCGCCGGCATCATGGTCGGGGGAAGCCCCTTCAACGCCTCCGACCCGTTCGAGAAGAAGTCGTCGGTGCAGCGACGGGTCGAGGCCGAGATGGCCGCGCTGCTCGACGAGGTCGTCGCCCGCGACCTGCCGTTCCTGGGGGCCTGCTACGGCGTCGGCACCCTGGGGACGCATCTGGATGCCACCATCGACGGCACGTTCGCAGAACCCATCAGCGTGGTCGAGGTGACCCTCACCGATGAGGGGCGCGGCGACCCGTTGGCGGCGGGGCTGGCCGACACGTTCGCGGCGTTCGTGGGGCACAAGGAGGCGATCACGGCACTACCCGGGGCGGCGGTGCTGCTGGCGTCCTCCCCCACGTGCCCGGTGCAGATGTTCCGTGTGGGTCGAAACGTCTACGCGACGCAGTTCCATCCCGAGCTCGACGTCGACGGCATCGTCACCCGCATCCACGCCTACGCGGACTACGGATACTTCGCCGCCGACGAGCTGGAGACCACTCTCGCGGCCGTACGCCGTGCGCCCGTGACGGCACCGTCGCGCATGCTGCGCACCTTCGTCGAGCGCTACGCGAGGTAGCCGCCCCCACTCGCGGAACGAGCGGGGTCGTCCACCGCTGCTCCCGGGGACGGGCGCTGTCGTCGGCCCATGCCCGCGCCAACGAGCGCGCTGAACCGCCCCGGGCGGTTGCGAGCGCCCCTTCAGAGCCGGTGACGCGCCGGTACCCGCACCACCGCGATCGGCGCGGTCGCCGCGGGGTGCGCACGGCGAAGTGCGGGCTCGAGCCCGAGGTCGACGAGGTGCACGCGACCCGAGAGGTCGGGACCACGGCCGAGCACCAGCCCGGCCTTGACGGCCCCGAACGTGACCGTGACGTCGGCGGGGAGCACGGCGCCCTCCGCCGTCCCGTCGTCGGGGTCGAGGCCGCTCGGCAGGTCGACGGCGACGACGCGCGGACGCTCGGGGAGGGCGAGGAGGGCTTCGACGAGCGCGCGGGCGGAGCCGCGGAGGCGGCGGTCGCTCAGCCGTCCGATCCCCAGGATGCCGTCGAGCACCAGGGAGTACCCGCTCAGTCGGGCGGACACGTCGCTGGCCGAGACCACGCGCGCGCCGGCGGCGGTCGCGGCATCCAGCGCACCGCGGTGCACGCGGTCGCGCACGAGCACCACGTCGACCCGATCCGCCCGGTCCGCGAGGTCGGCGGCCGCGTAGAGAGCGTCGCCGCCGTTGTCACCGGCGCCGGCGAGCACGAGCACGGCACCGGGGGCTGCGAGCAGCTCGCCGGCGACGATCTCGGCCAGGGCCTCAGCCGCCCACCTCATGAGGGGTCGTCCCTCGGCGAGGAGGGGAGCCTCGGCGGCACGGACCGCGTCGGCGGTGTAGGCCGCGGTGCGCGGTGCGGCGGGCGTGGCTGCACGCTCGCGGTCCTCAGCCGGGCTGTCAGACATGAGTCGTCGATCCGGGGGCGGCGCCGTCACCGGAATCGGTCGGTGTCTCAGACATCGCTCTTCGCCCGCGCGTCACGTTCGGCGTCGGTTTCTCGTGCCGCCGCTTCGGGGTCGGTCTTCGTGAGGGTCTCGCGCTCCTTCGCCTCGGCTTCGCGCGCGGCGTTGAGTTCGCCGAGGGCGGCGCTCATCGCCTTCTCGGCACGCCGGACGCGGAATTGGATCATCGTCGCGGCACCGTACTTGGCCCGCACGCGATCGTGGTCCTCCTCGGTGGCGACCGTGATGTACGCGCCGGCGATGAGGATGACCTGGCTCGACAGGTTCAGCCACAGCAGGAGGGCGATGAGCGAGGCGAAGGTGGCCAGCAACGGGTTGCTGCTCGCGCCCCCGACGAACAGTCCCGACAGCTGCTGCAGCACCACGAGGCCCAGGCCGCCGATCAGTGCGCCGCGGATCAGGGTGCTCCTCCGGGCGCGCACCCCCGACAGCAGCGCGAAGGCGGCGGCGATCGCGGCGGAGTCGAGGGCGAGCACGACGAGCGTCGACAGCAACCAGGTGAGGACCGCGGTGACCCAGGAGTCGGCGGAGACACCGAGCAGTTCGCGGACGAACGTGAGTCCCGCCGTGGCAAGGAAGGTGACCGCCGCGCCCGCGACGAGGGCGAGACCGATCCCTACCGCGAGGGCGAGGTTGCGCAGGAGTACCCACACGATGAGGGTGTCGTCGGTGGTGACGCCCGCGATCTGCCGTAGAGCGGCACGCAGCGACCCGATCGCGCCGATGGCGGCGCCGATCAGACCCAGAGAGCCGAGGATGCCGGCGAGCGTGAGTCCGGCCGGCGCCTCGATGTCCTCGATCTTGATCAGTCCGTTCTCTCCGACGAGCCCCGGGACCACGCTGTTCACCGACCGCACGAGGGCGCTCAGCCCCTCGGGGTTGCCGGCCAGCCAGAGGGACGCGAACGAGAAACCGATGAGCACGGCGGCGAACAGGCTGAACAGCGTGCGATAGGTGACGCTGTCGGCCAGGCTCGGACCGCGCGCCCCCGAATAGACGAGGAAGGCGCGCACGAGGCGGAGCGACAGCGCCCACGCGGTGACGCGACGGATGAGGTCGAGCATGGGCTCAGCGTATCGACGCGGGCGCGAACGGTCCCGCAGGGTTGACCGCGGCGCGCGGGCGGGACAGAGCCGCCCGATCCGGGCCGCGCACGCGATCCGCGCCGCTGCCCCGCGACGCACTCGATCCGCACCGCTGCCCCGCGACGCACCCGATCCGCACCGCTGCCCCACGATGCACCCGATCACGGACCCGCGAGCAAGCGCCCCCACGCGCCCGCCAGCAGATACGGTCCGAACGCGATCGACGCACCGCGCACGCCTGCGAGCAGGGCGCCGGACGCAGCGACCCCGCCTGCGATGAATCCCAGTGCGATCCCGGATGCCACCGCCTCGGGGCCGACCCACCCGAGCACCGCGCCGCAGAGCCCCGCGAGCTTGACGTCACCGCCGCCGAACGCTGCGGGCTGAGCGAGGTGCACCGCGAGGCAGGCGAGGAACGCCGCCGCCGCTCCGCCGGCGACCCCCACTGCACGCACCGGCTCTCCGATCGTTGCGGCCGCTCCGCCCAGCAGCATCAGCACCCCTCCGGCGCCGGGCACGAGGATCGCGTCGGGCAGGCGGTGGGTGCGGGCGTCGATCACGGCGAGCACGACGCCGAGCACCGCGAACACCGTCAACGCGGGGGCGAGGGCCCATGGCATCCGGGATCTCAGGCGTCGAGCACGACGAGGTCGACCACGATGGTCGCGCCGGGGTCGATCCCCTCGGCGTCACGCACCGCGCGCTTGAGCGGGAGGACGTAGACGGAACCTGCCTGCGGGAAGATCGACGTGCGCCAGCTCGACCCACCGATCGTGGCCTCGACCCGCACGCCCCCGAAGCCTCGGCGGTACGTCTGCGTCTCACGGATGTCGGCACTCAGCTCGGGCGGCAGGGCGACGAAGTACCAGTCGCTGTCGCTGCGGGCCTCCCAGCGGAACACGTCGCCGTCGAATCGCACGATCACACGGGCCTCCTCTCGTCGCGGTCACCCTACTCCGGGCCTCGGACGCCGGCGGAGCGCCGTCCCCTGGGGAGAAGGCGTCCCCGCGTCCGACTCGTCAGGGACCGACCGTCGACCGCCCGCGGCGAAGCACCCGTGAGGTGACGGCCGCATCGGCCGCGGCGGCGACCAGCACCGCGCTCGCGTAGACGACGAGGTCGCGCGCGTCGAAGCCCGTGCCGAGCACCAGCGCGATCGGCGGTATCCGCTCGGCGAGCGCGACCGGGAGTCCGCTCAGCTGCAGCAGCTCGACGAAGACGCACCACCCGGTGGCCGCGATCGCGAGAATCAACCGCCGCACCCGAGGCAGGAGCAGGACGAGTCCCGTGTAGACGGCGACGGCGTAGAGGGCATCGCCGGCGATGTCGGTGGCCGCCGATGACGGCAGGACCTTCGCGGCGACCAGCCCCGCTGCCACGACCACGACCAGCGCCGCCAACGCGACGAGACGACGGCGCGCGGGCGTCATACCGGCACTCCGGCCGCACGGGCGGGTTCCGCGTACGCGCGGGCCAGCGTGGCGACGGTGTCGTGCGCGTTCAGGCCGCTGGGATTGGGCAGCACCCACGTGGGCACGTCGGCGATCGACTCCTCCTGTCGCCCGGCGACGGCGCGGGGGCGCCGGAACCCCTGTCGATACGCCGTGAGACCCACGACGGCCACCACCCGCGGACGCCACGCCGCGACGCGATCCACGAGCGCTGCGGCCCCGGCGCGCAGCTCGTCGCGCGACAGTTCGTCGGCGCGCGCGGTCGCACGGGCGACGAGGTTGCTCACCCCGACGCCGGCGTCGAAGATCATGCGACGATCGTCTTCGCCCAGCTCCTCGGCGTATCGCGGTAGCCGGGGCAAGACGCGCGCCTCCACGAGCGCGGGCCAGAACCGGTTGCCCGGACGCGCGAACGGGGTGCCCGTCGCCGCCGTCCAGAGCCCCGGGTTGATGCCCACGAAGAGCAGACGCACCCCCGGCTCGACGAGGTCGGGGATGGTGGCATCCCGGAACGACTCCAGCTCGGCGCGCGTGAATCCCATGAGACCACTATGACCACTACCCCGGGTGGCGGCTGAGCGTCTGCCAGGATCTGAGGAATGGATGCCGTGCCCGCCCTGACCGAGATGCCCGCGCCGCAGTACGTCCTCGTCGGCGACAATGTGCGCCTGGCGACGTACACCTGGGGTGACCACGAGGCCGATCCCGTGCTGTGCGTCCACGGCTTCGGCTCGAGCACGCGCGACAATTGGGTCAACACCGGTTGGGTGCGCGACCTGCTGCGCGCCGGTTTCCGCGTGGTCGCCGTCGACCAGCGCGGCCACGGAGCGAGCGAGAAGCCGTTCGACGCCGCGTCGTACACGATGCCCACCCTGGTGTCCGACCTCGTCGCCGTGCTCGACACCTACCTGCTCGATTCCGTCCGCTACCTCGGGTATTCCCTGGGCGGTCGTGTCGGCTGGCAGCTCGCCGTCGACGCGCCCGAGCACGTCGAGCGGGCGGTGCTCGGCGGCATCCCCGACGGTCGCCCCCTCGCGCGCCTGAAGGTCGAACAGGCCCGCGCGTTCCTCGACCACGGGACCCCGGTCGACGACGCCACGACCCTGCGCTACGTCTCGCTCGCCGAGCGGGTTCCCGGCAACGATCTGCGAGCCCTGGTCGCGATCGCCGAGGGTATGCGCCTGGGCGAGACCGATCCCGATCCGACGTCGCCGCCGCAGCAGCCGGTGCTGATCGCCACGGGCACCGAGGATCCGATCCACGACCAGTCGGCGCGCCTGGCCGCACTGCTGCCGCACGGCGAGTTCTCCGACATCCCCGGGCGCCACCACGTCAACGCCCCCGGTGCGCGCACGTTCCGCGAGGCCGGTCTGGAGTTCCTCGCGCGCGAGGTCTGAGGCGCACGCCCCCATCGCCCCGCGCAGCGAATACCGCGGCGCGGCGGGGCGAGCACCCGCCGCCCGGGCGGGCGGGGAGCGACCGTCACTCCGAGAACGACGGTTTCCGCGTTGTTACGCCTCCGTGAATGTCGAGATCATCATTGTTATCGGCTCGGCTGCGCTGATACCGTCGCCCATCATGAGCATCTCGGCCGAACGTACCACCGTTCTCGATGGTCTCTCCAAGGCGATCGTGGAGCAGTTGCAGGAGGACGGGCGCCGCTCGTACGCGGAGATCGGCAAGGCCGTGGGCCTCAGCGAGACCGCGACGCGCCAGCGAGTGCAGAAGATGCAGGATGCCGGCATCCTGCAGATCGTCGCTGTCACCGATCCGCTGCAGCTGGGGTTCGCGCGACAGGCCATGATCGGCGTGCGCGTGTCGGGTGACACCCGGGTCGCGGCCGCCCAGATGACGGAACTCCCCGGTGTGACGTACGTCGTCTCGACCGCGGGGTCGTTCGACCTCCTCGTCGAGGTCGTGTGCGAGAGCGACGACGACCTCATCGACCTGCTGAACGACCGCATCCGCTCACTGCCCGGCGTCGTCTCGACCGAGACGTTCGTCTATCTCAAGCTCCACCGTCAGCTCTACAACTGGGGAACACGATGACCCTTCTCGACACCGACCAGAACTCCACTCTCCAGGCGAAAGCCCGCGACCACCTCTGGATGCACTTCTCCCGTCAGTCGGTGATGACCGACGGCCCCGGCGTTCCGATCATCGTCAAGGGCGAGGGCCACCACATCTTCGACTCCACCGGGAAGCGCTACATCGACGGCCTCGCCGGGTTGTTCGTGGTCAACGCCGGTCATGGGCGGCGACGCATCGCGCAGGCGGCGGCGAAACAGGCCGAGGAGTTGGCGTTCTTCCCGCTCTGGTCCTACGCCCACCCCGCCGCGATCGAACTCGCGGAGCGCCTCGCGAACCTCGCCCCCGGCGACCTCAATCACGTCTTCTTCTCGACGGGCGGCGGCGAGGCCGTCGAGACCGCGTTCAAGCTGGCGAAGCAATACTGGAAGACCCAGGGCAAGCCCTCGAAGCACAAGGTGATCTCCCGTGCGATCGCCTACCACGGCACGACGCAAGGCGCCCTGGCGATCACGGGCCTGCCCGTCATGAAGCACATGTTCGAGCCCGTCACGCCGGGGGGCTTCCGCGTGCCGAACACGAACTACTACCGCGCCGAGGAGTCGGGCTTCGGGGGCGGCACCCCCGAGGAGTTCGGCCTGTGGGCCGCCGACCGCATCGAGCAGATGATCCAGTTCGAGGGGCCCGAGACGGTCGCCGCGGTCTTCCTCGAACCGGTGCAGAACGCCGGCGGATGCTTCCCGGCCCCGGCGGGGTATTTCCAGCGGGTGCGCGAGATCTGCGACAAGTACGACGTGCTGCTCGTCTCCGACGAGGTCATTTGCGCCTTCGGTCGTCTCGGGCACTACTTCGGTGCCAGCGCGTACGACTACCAGCCCGACATGATCACCTTCGCCAAGGCCGTCACGAGCGGCTACTCGCCGCTGGGAGGCACGATCATCAGCGATCGCGTCTACGAGCCCTTCGCGCACGGCGACGCGTCGTTCCCGCACGGCTACACCTTCGGCGGACACCCGGTGTCGGCCGCGGTGGCACTGGAGAACCTCGACGTCTTCGAGGAGGAGGGGCTTCTCGAGAACGTCCGCACGAACTCCCCCGTCTTCCGCTCGACGCTGGAGCAGCTCCTCGACCTGCCGATCGTCGGTGACGTGCGCGGAGACGGCTACTTCTTCGGCATCGAGCTCGTGAAGGACAAGGCCACCAAAGAGACCTTCGACGACGACGAGTCGGAGCGATTGCTGCGCGGCTTCCTCTCGAAGGCCCTCTTCGAGGCGGGACTCTACTGCCGCGCCGACGACCGTGGCGACCCCGTCATCCAGCTCGCCCCGCCCCTGACCATCGGCCCGTCCGAATTCATCGAGATCGAACAGATCCTCCGCGCGACCCTCACCGAGGCGGCGAACCGTCTCTGACAGACCGGGGATGCCGAGCCCACCCCGTTCGGCATCCTCACCCGCCCCTGCTCCACGGCCCGACCCCGGCCGACACGTCCGCTCCCACTCAGAGCGGTGCTCCGCGTGCTGTACCCCGCCATCAGCCCCACGGACGCGACACCGATCGCGCACCGCACCCGCTCGCGCGACACCCGATCGCGCCCCGCACCCTCTAGGAGGAGCCACGAACGACAACATCGCCGCCCCGACGGCCACGTCCGGCTCGGCAGCAAAGCTCGCCCGCACCCTCGGCCTCTGGTCGATCGTGGGTCTCGGCCTCGGCTACATGACCCCGACCGTCGTCTTCGACACCTTCGGCCTCGTCGCCGAGGAGACGAACAACGTCGTCCCCGCGGCCTACGCGGTGGCCCTCATCGTGCTCGCCTTCACCGCCGTGAGCTACGGCAAGATGGTCCGCGTCATCCCGAGCGCAGGCTCGGCCTACACCTACGCGCGGGAGTCCATCCACCCCGGCGTCGGCTTCGTCGTCGGGTGGACCGCTCTCACCGACTACCTGCTGCTGCCCATGGTCAACGCGCTGATCCTGCGCAGCTACATGGAGGCGCTCTTCCCCGACGTCCCCGGCTGGCTCTGGGTCGTCGTCTTCACCGCGGGCGTCACCGGAGTCATCTACCTGACGATGCGCGGCACCTCGAACATCAACATGATCCTGCTGGTGTTCTCCATCCTCGTCATGACGGTCTTCGTCGTCATGGTGGTGGTGCAGCTCGTGGGCGGCGCGGGCGCGGGGACGCCCGTCTCGCTCGCGCCCTTCGTCCACGACGACGTGCAGTTCGGTGCCGTCCTGGCGGGCGCCACGATCGTGTGCTTCTCCTTCATCGGCTTCGACGCGGTGTCGATGTACTCCGAGGAAGCCAAGACGCCCAAGATCATGCCCCGCGCGATCCTCCTCACGCTCGTGGCCGGAGGCGTCATCTTCCTCATCGCGGCGTACGTCACCCAGCTGCGCTTCCCCGACGCGTCGGCGTTCCCGACCGAAGCGATCGAGAACAGCACCCTGCCCGAGATCGGCGTGCAGGTCGGCGGCCCGGTGCTGCAGGCCGTGCTGACTGCTGCCGGGTTCGCCGCGACCCTCGCGTCATGGCTCGCCTCGCACGCGTCGGTCTCGCGGATGCTGATGGTGATGGGGCGCAACAACGTGCTGCCCCGTCGCATCTTCGGCTTCGTCAACCCGAAGACGCACACCCCGACGATCTCGATCGTCATCGTGGGTCTCGTCAGCCTGCTGGCGATCTCGTTCACCCTCGAGCAGATCGCGGCGTACATCAACTACGGCGCGCTCGTGGCCTTCACCTTCGTCAACGTCTCGGTGATCGCATGGTTCGCCATCCGCAAAGGGCTGCGCAAGACCCCGGGCGACGTCTTCCGCTACATCGTGATGCCGGGGATCGGCGTGCTCCTCACGGGCCTGCTGTGGGTCAACCTCGACGCGCACGCGCTCATCGGCGGTCTCATCTGGACCAGCCTCGGCGTGGTGTACCTCGTCATCCTCACGCGGGGTTTCCGCCGCCCGATCGCCTCGTTCGACGAGAACCAGCCGGTGACCGGCGTCAACAAGACGGTCGCCGGGCCGCGCTCGGAGGTGTGACCCGCGCCGGGGGCGTGGCGCCGGTGACCGGATGCCACTCCCCCGGCGTTCCCGGAGTCCGTGCGACGGCCCCTCAGCCCGGCGCGCTCGCGGTCACCGGATCCGTCGTGACCAGCGCCCCTGACGGCATCCGCGCCGTACCCGTGATGATCACCGTGTACGCGTGCCCCGGCTGCGGGTCGGTGAAGACGGTCGACGAGCGTGAGCCCGCGACGGTGACCGGGTACTCCCGCCCCGTGGTCGTGTCGGTGACGGTGAGCGCGAACGAGGTGAACGAACCGATGTCGTTGGTGGTCCACGCGATAGCGAGACCGGCGGCGTCCGCGGAGACCGTGAGCGTGGCGATGCGGGGAATGCCGGCAATGGCGGCCACGAGGTCGGGCGTGCCGGCGGGGAGGCCTGAGATGTGCCCCGTCGCGGCCGCGGTGGTGAGTTCCTGCTGCACCTCCGCCGTCGCCCACGTGGGGTAGAGCTGAAGCAGTCGGGCGGCGAGTCCCGCGACGTGGGGAGACGCCATCGAGGTGCCGCTGATGGTGTTGGTCGTCGAGCCGATCCACGTCGAGGTGATGTCGGAGCCCGGGGCGAGGATGTCGACGCACGAGCCGAAGTTGCTGTACCAGGCGAGAGCCCGCTCCGTGTCGAACGCTCCCACGGTCAGGGGTGCGGGAGCGCTCGCCGGGGAGACGTTGCACGCGTCCTGCGCCTCGTTGCCCGCGGCCACGACGACGGCGAACCCTGCCTCGACGAGGTCGTCGGCGAATTCGTCGACCAGGCTGATCTGGGGACTTCCCAGGCTCATGTTCACCACCGACTGCGCGGAGTCGTTGTTCTGCTCGATCCAGAGCATCCCGTACAGCACGTCGATGATCGATCCCGTGCGGCCGCACCCCAGCACGCGGACCGGCACGATCCTCACGTCTTTCGCGACCCCGTAGGTGGTGCTGCCGATCGTGCCGGCGACGTGGGTGCCGTGACCGTTGCAGTCCTCGGTTCCGCGACCGTCGCCGACCTCGTCGTGACCGGCGGCGGCATCCACACGCCCGCCGAAATCAGGATGGTCGGACTGCACCCCGCTGTCGACCACGAACGCGGTGACCCCCGCACCGGTCGAGTCGTACAGGTAGGCGTTGTCGCCGACGGCGCTCGAGTTGTCGACCGCGTCCAGCCCCCACGAAGGAACCGGCGTCTGGGCCTGGTCGGCGGAGACAAGGTCGTTCGGGATGACCGTGGCTTCGGGGAGCGCGTCACGCACCGCGGCGACGTCGGTCTCGCGGACGGCGGCGTAGGCCACGTCATCGAGCGTGCGGGGGCTCACCACCGTGACACCGGGGAGGGACTGCAACTGCTCGAGCCGGTCGGCGGGGACCGCGACGAGGTCGTACGCCAGTTTGATCCGCAGGCGCTCCTCGTCGGTGGCATCCGCGGGGATGCCGAGGGGTGCCGACCAGGCTTCCGTCGGCGCGGGGCTCGGTGTCGCGGGGGCGGGCTGCGCCGCACGTACCTCGGAGGTCGGGACCGACCGCGTGTCGTCGACGATCGGACGGATCGCGGAGCCCACGCCGGCGACGACGAGCAGCACACCGAGGAGGCCGAGCGCCCCCCACCGGCGCCTGTGGGTGGGTCGGTGACGCTGCGACACGGGGTCTCCTTCTGATTCGTTCAGCACGACGCCACCGCCGAGGTAAGGGGCACGACGACGCGCGTGGCCCCGCGCGATGCGGGCGACGGGGCCCCGACGGCGGTGACCTCGGAGGCGACGAGTCCGACCCCGTCCTGGTAGATGTCGGACCCCACGCGGAACAGGTCGGCACCCAACGGCGTCGCCCCCGAGGGGACGCCGCGGGCCGCCCGCACGGCGTTTCCCGACACCATGAGCAGCGCGGCATCCCCCGTCGCCCGGACGATCGGGAGTAGCCGCTCGCCGGCGAAGAATGGATTCGGGGTGAGGGCGCCCCACGCGGAGACCCCGGATGCCACCACCCCCGTGCCGAACGCGGAGGTGCCGTCCCAGCTGACGCGGTAGATCGCGCCCGCGGCGAAGAACAGGTCGTCGGCGAGGGGTGTGGCACCCGCCGGCGGGCCGCCGGCGGATCCGAACTCGAATGCCGTCCGGGTGTCGCCGTCGGGCAGGCGCAGGAGCCGCGGCGAGCCGTCGGTCGCGCGATACGGCAGATACGAGCGCCCCGCGGCATCGGCGTCGTGATCGACGAGCTGGCCGCAGAGGTCGACGTCGGACGCGACGAGACCGCCCGCACGGTGAAGCGCAGAGCCGGAGAGGAACAGGTCCGCGGCGACCGGTGCCGCTCCCGACGGGACGCCCGCGACAGCGGTGACCGCGCCGGAGACGGTGTCGAAGACCGCCGCGCTGCCGTCGACGCGCCGCAGCGGCAGCAGGAACGCGGTGGCGTCGTCGACCGCGGGCGCGAGGGCCCCGACGGCGTCGATCCCGGTCGCGACGGCGCCCACGCCCGCGCGGTAGAGCACGCCCGACGACAGGTACAGGTCGAGGGCCACGGGCGACGCGCCGACCGGAACGAGGGAGGCGTCGGCGAGCCCCCGCGGAGACGACAGCAGGCGCGCATCGAACGACGTCAGCGTCGCCGTCGCCCCCGTCGCCCCTGAGGTGGTGGCGGCGATGCTCCCGACCGCCCCGCCCGCCGGAACGTGGACCGATCCGCACGCGGCGGAGCCGTCGGCCCCGGTCAGGATCACCGCGGTGACGGCGCCGCCGTCGAAGGTGTATCCCCCGGCCAGCTGCAGCGTCACGCTCGCTCCGGCGACGGCGTCGACGCCGTCGGAGAGACGCACGACGACGTCGGTGAGGACGGCGCAGGCGACGCCGGCATACGACGTCGACGAGAACGACAGCACGGGACCCGAGACCGCCGCCGCCGGCGACGCCGCGACGAGAGCGATCGCCGGAACCGCCCACGCGGCGGCGTGGAGGACCGCGCGACGACCGGGAGCCGCGTGCGGGACCGCGCGATGACCGGACACGGTGGCATCCCGGTGCGAGGGATCAGAGGGGTGGGACACGGGTGGCGGTCCTTTCTGTGCCGACCGCACCGGGTGCGGGGCGGGGCGGGGCACGTCGCCGCGAGCATGCCCCACCGTCGGCGCAGTGCCCTCGCTCGTCGGACCGCGCGAGACGGGGTGAGGGCGGAGGAGGTGGCACCCTGTCCCGAGTCGGCGGGCTTCTCGCGCCCCGGCCACCGATACCCGCGCCGTCGTCCGATTCACCCGCCCCCTCGCCCGCCATGCGCGCGCCTCTCGAATCGTGGCCGCACGGGCCCCCCGGTAGACTCCTCTCAGTGACCCGCACCCGCGCCGAAGCCGCCTACCTGCGCTCGGTCACGGCGTTCAAGAACCCCACGCTCGATCTGCTGCACGGTCGGTTCGCCCCCTTCGTCGTGGCCGTGCTCTCCGTGGTGTTCTCACCCGACAGATCCGCCGTGGCCGTCGCCGACGCGCACGTCGAGGTCGCCGAGGTCATCGACGAGCTGCGCGCCGCCGGTCTCGACACCGACGACGACCGCCGCATCCCCGCCGGTTCCGCGCGGGAGATCTGCCGCGGGTGGGTGCGGGTGGGCTGGTTGGGCCTGCAGATCGAGGACGACGTCGAGGTGTACCGTCTGTCGGCGCACGCCGTGGGGGCTCTCGAGATCGCCGGTCGCGCGGGCGGCGGTCGGGCCCGCGTGTCGCGCTCTCGCGTGCGCACGCTGCTCGAGGCGGTCGAGCGGCTCGCCCGCGACGCCGAGAGCGACCCCGACCGTCGTCGCGAGGTGCTGCTCGCGGAGCGGGAAGCCATCGACGCCGAGCTCGCCGCGCTGGAGGAGGGCGTCGTCGAACCGCTCGACGACGAGCATCTCCTGGAGGAGGCCGAGAACGTCATCCATCTCGCCCGCGAGCTCCCGGCCGACTTCTCGCGCGTGGCCGAATCGATCGCCGCCATGCAGCGCGATGTCGTCGCGGAGCTCCGCCGCGACGTGCGACCCACGGGCGAGGTGCTGCGCGAATACCTCGAACGCGGCCGTCAGGTGATGCAGGCCACCCCCGAGGGCCGGGCGTTCCAGGGGGCGCTGCGCCTGATCGGCGATCCGGAGCACATCGACGACCTGACCGACCAGCTGCACGCCGTGCTCACCCAGCCCTTCTCGCGGCTGATGACCCCCGACCAGCGGGGCGAATTGGATGCCATCGCCCGTCGTGTCGAGGCGGGGGTGCAGGAGGTGCTCACCGCCCAGCGGCGCGCCTCGCACGTCATCACCGCGCAGGTGCGCACGCACGATCCCATCCGCGACCGCCAGGTCGACGACCTGCTGCGCGGAGTCATGGCGGGGCTTCACCGCTGGAGCCAGACGCGCGTGCCCGGACGCGTGGAGCCCGTACGCACCCTGCCGCTCGCCGACATCGGCCATCTCCGGCAGTCGCTCAGCGACGTCCGTCCGAGCGGTGCACCTGAGCCCCTGGCATCCGAGGATCCCGATGCGGAGTTCGCGGGCGTCGACACCCGCGCCTGGGGCGGACCGCACTACGCCGAACTCGAGGCGTACGTCGCCACCCTCGGCCGGGGCTTCGACCTGGCGACCGCGTTCGCCGGTGCCGACGCCGGCACCCGCCGCCCGGTCGACCTGGTGGGCCTCCTCGAGATCATGCACCGCGGCGGCCTGACCGAGACGGACGACGTCTCGATCGTCGAGGCCGTGCGCCCCGACGGCACGACGCGGCGCTTCGCGTTCGGGGCGGTCAGAGCAGAGAACCTCAGAGAAACGGATGCCGATGACTGACGTGGACCTTCGAACACCCGAAACCGACTCCCCGGTGTTCATCGCCCCCGTCGCGATGGAGAACGACCCCGACGCGCTGTTCGCCGGCGACCGCGGCATCCTGGATGCCGAGGTGCGGCGCGTGCTCGTGCGCATTCTGCAGCGCCGATTCCTGCTCGCTGAGAACTCCCCCGCCGAGTGGAATCTGCTGATCGAGCACCAGCAGATGATCGAGTCGCGTCTGAACGACCTGTTCGTGCGTCTCGTGGTGGATCACTCCCGGGGCGTGGCGTACAAGGAGCAGGTCCGCAGCGACGAACTCGACGTGCCGATCCTGTTGAAGGACGAGGCGTATTCGCGCGCCGAGACGCTGGTGCTCGTCTACCTGCGCACGGTGTTCCAGCGCGAGACCACGGCCGGTACCGCCTCGGCCCGCGTCGACGTCGAAGAGGTCGAGCAGACCGTGCTGACCTATTTCGCCGAGAGCGACGGCACGCGCGCCAGCCAGCAGCGCGCCGTGCGCACCGCGATCGCGCGCCTGGACCGCGAGGGCATCGTCGAGGAGGAGTCCGAGGGTCGCTACCGCATCGGCCCCCTGATCGAAGTCGTGCTGAGCGCCGAGACGCTCCGCGAGCTCCAGCAGTGGCTCGACGAGCAGACGCAGGACTTGCCCGTCGAGGTCCCGGCATCCGAGACTCCCGGGAAGGATTTCCTCTCATGACCATGCTCGACACGCTCTTCGGGCTGATTCCCGCCGCGTCCCGTGGGCAGCAGTGGGTCGCCGAAGACCTGCAGCTGGTGAACTGGGGCGGCTACGACGGCACGCACCGCGTGCGCTTCGCGCCGACGGCGACGCTGCTGTGCGGCGGATCGGGATCGGGCAAGTCGACGCTCATGGACGCGTACGTGGCATTGATGATGCCCCACACGACCCCCTTCAACGGCGCGTCGAACGGCGCGGTGGTGGGGCGCCCTCGCGGGCAGGAACAGCGCAACATCCTGTCGTACGGCCGCGGCAAGCTCGACGAGTCGCGCACCGACGAGGGCACGAAGGTGCGGGTGCTGCGCGGCGACGGAGTCGACACGTGGACGGCGATCGCGATGACGTGGGCCGACCACGACGGCGCCCGGTTCACGGCGGTGCGGGCGTGGTACATCCCGGCCTCGGCGCGCACCCTCGACGACGCCGTCAAAGTGCGGGCGACCGTGCACGGAGTGTTCGACCTGCGCGCGCTGGAGCCGGCCGCGCGCACCCATCTGTCGGATGCCGCGGTGCGGGCGACAGGCTTGGACACGCTCGCGACCGACCGCGAGTTCTCGGCGCGGCTGCACGCGGTGCTGGGCATCGGCGCAGCGGGGTCGGGGGCGAAGGCGATGAGCCTGCTCGCCCGCATCCAGGCCGGGCAGCAGATCACCACCGTCGACGACCTCTACAAGCGCATGGTGCTCGAAGAACCCGAGACCCTCGCTGTCGCCGACGCCGTCGTGTCGCACTTCGACGGGCTCGAGTCCACGCGCACGCGCATGCTCGAGGCACGGCAGCAGGTGCGGGCCCTGCAACCGATCCGCGCGATGAAGACGCGTATCGACGAGGCCGCGGAGCGCCTCCGCCTCATCGACGCGCTCGGGCGCTTCGGCGACCCCGCGTCGCGCGCGTCGCTCTGGCGCGCGCAGCGACGGGTCGACCTGCTCGGCTCCGTCGAGGCGGAACTCCGCGTCCGCACGCACTCCACCGACGCTCTCGTGCGCGAACGAGAGGGGCTGGCGGATGCGGCCGAGGCCGAACGCGAGGGACTCGGCGACGTGCTGCGCGCAGCCGGCGGCGACCGGCTCGACGCCGCCCAGCGGGAGCTTCGCGGACTCGAGCGGCGCCTGGCGGGGATGGAACGCGATCGCGAGCGGTTCGAGGCGGCGTTGGCGGTGCTCTCGGTCGAGGTGACAACCGAGAAGCAGTTCGCCGCGGTGGAGGACGACGCGCGGCGCACCCTCGCGGACGCGGATGCCAAGACCGCCGTCCGCGAGGCTTTCGTCGCGGCCAGCGGCACCCACACCGACCTTCGCCAGAAGCTCGCCGCGCTCGAAGCCGAGCACCGCCGCACGCAGACGCGCGACGACAACATCCCGCAGCGCCTGCACGAGGCGCGCGAGGCTCTGGCCGCGGCAGCCGGTCTCACCGCCGCCGAGCTGCCCTTCGTCGCCGAGCTCGTCGACGTCCGCACCGAGTGCGAGCCGTGGCGCGGGGCGTTCACGCTGGCCCTCGGTGGCTTCGCGACGACGCTGCTGGTGGATACCGCGCACCTGGCATCCTTCCGGTCCGCCATCGACGGCGTGCGACTGTCGGAACGTCTGCGGTTCGAGGGGGTGTCGACGGGGCTCCCCGAGCGCACCGGCCTCGACCCCGCGACGCTGCCCGGACGCCTGGATTACCGCCGCTCCCCCTTCACCGGCTGGCTGCAGGACCGGCTCGAGCAGCAGTTCGCGTTCGTGTGCGTTGATTCCTCCGCTGAGCTGGCCGCCCACCGCCTCGCGCTGACCGTGTCGGGGCAGACGAGTCAGGGCACGCGCGGCGCGCACGGCGGATCGACCCGCCAGAGCGTGCTCGGATTCTCCTCCCGTGTGCGCCTGTCCGAGCTCGGCGAGCAGATCGTCGCGGTACGTCGCGACCTCGCCACGGCGAAGGCCGCGGTCGAGACGGCGGCCGCAGCCCTCGATGCGTTCGACGCACGACGCAGCGCCTTCGAGAAGATCGTCGATCTCTCGTGGGACCAGGTCGACGTGGCATCCGTTCAACGCGATCTGGACAGCTGGCACGAGACGATCGTCGAGATCACGGCCGGCAACCCCCGCATCGCCGAGCTGCAGGAACAGATCTCGGGTACCCGCGCCCGCGCCGCGCGGCTGCGCGAAGAGATCGGCGGAGCCAAGACCGAGCAGCAGGCGCTCGCCGCGCGGTGGGCCGAGATCACGGATGACGTGGATGCCGCGCAGATCCTGCTCGAACGTGCGGACGATGCGGGAGTCGCCCTCTCGGACGACGAGCACGCCTATCTCGACAGCCTCTTCGTGGCGCCGGGGGCGGCCGATGCCACGCCGTCGCAGCTGCTGGCACGGTTCGACGCGGCCCTCGAATCCGCATCGAAGCGTCTGCTCGAGGAGCAACGGGCGGCGCAGGAGACCTGGGCCGACCAGCGCGAGAGCCTGCGACGGACGTTGACGGCGTTCATCGACCGGTGGCCGAGTCCCAACCTGCTCGCCGATCCCGACGAGTCGCTCGGCGACTTCGAGCGGATCCTCGCCGATCTCGAGGCCAGCGGCCTGCACGAACTCGAGGCGGAGTGGCGGGATTCGCTGCTGCGGCTGTCGGGCAACGACCTCACGAACCTCGACTCCGCGCTGACGCGGGCCATGCGAGAGATTCGCGAGCGCATCGCCCCGATCAACGACATCATGCAGGACCTGCCGTTCTACGACGACGCGCACCGTCTGCAGATCGTGCCGCGCGAGAGCCAGTCGGAGGTGCGTCGACGGTTCCGACGGGAACTGCGCGAGGTGCGTGCCGCGATCGACGCGGCGGGGTCCGACGAGGAACGCGAGGCCGTGTACGCACGGATGGCCCGGCTCATCGATCGCATCCGCCCGACGGCGCCGGACTTCGCCGACCTCGTCGACGTGCGCAACCACGTGCGGGTGAGCGCCGAGCGCTTCCGCGCCGAGACCGGCGAGCACGTGGCCCTGTACGACCACATCGGTGAGAAGTCGGGCGGTGAATCGCAAGAGCTCATCGCGTTCATCGTCGGCGCAGCACTTCGGTATCAGCTCGGGGATGCCGGAGCCGAGCGCCCTCGCTACGCGCCGGTGTTCCTGGACGAGGCGCTCATCAAAGCCGACGCGCACTTCACCAAGCGCGCGATCGGTGCGTGGCGGGGGCTCGGTTTCCAGCTCGTCATCGGCGCACCGAACGACAAGTACAGCGCGATCGAACCGCACGTGGACGTCGAGTACGACATCTTGAAGGACACGCGGGGGCGCTCGTGGGCGAAGGCGAAGGTGGGGGTGGCCGCGGAGGGGTGAGTCTGCGGGCGGTCGGGGGCGCAGGGTTCGTCGTGGACGAGCGCGTCGGCGCAGAGTTTGGCGCGGACGCGGGCGTCGGAGGAGGGTTGGTCGCGGGCGCGGTCGTTGGCGCGGGGTTTGTCGCGGACGCGGTCGTCGGCGCAGAGTTCGTCGTCGACACGGTCGCTGTCGCGCAAATGGTCGCGATCGCGGGAGTGGCCGCACTCGGACGCCATGAAGGAGATCATCGCTGGGCAGCACGGCGTCGCGGGACGGAGGCGGCGTCACGGTGGCGGCGTTCCCAACGTTGCGGGACGACGTGGCGTCACGAGGGGGCGTCACGAGGGTGGCGTTTGCGTCGACGGCGGGGGTCTGTCTGCGCGCATCGCATTCCCACCCGTCGTCTCGCCGCACGCGCTCACGCCGTACATGACCGTTCACGGGGGTGCGGTAGTTCCTCCGCGCGAGCCGCCGTCGGCGCACGCACCGGTACCCGGTCGTCTAGAACGGCGGCGGGTCTTCATCTATCTCGGAGCCGAGCGGCGATATCCAGCGCACCTCGCCGGTGTCAGGGGCGCGCGACGGGTGCCACCTCGTCTCGTGTCGCAGACGATGGTGATGCCGGCACTCGGGGGCAAGGTTGTCGTCGTCCGTGACGCCGCCTTCACTCCACGCGGTCAGGTGGTCGAGGTCGCAATCGCGCGCGGGTCTGCCGCACCCTGGGAAGACGCAGGTCGGCGAGCTGACTCCGAGCCAGCGGCGAAGCGCGGTGGGGACACGATAGGTCGAGCGGTCCAGAGCCAACGCGGCGCCCGTGACCGGATGCGAAAGCACCCGCACCCAAGACGTCGCTTGCCCCGCGAGACGCCGAGCCGTGTCGAGATCGATCGGGCCGTAGCCGTCGAGGGTGGCGGGTTCGGTGCCGACGCCGAGGAGCGTGAGGGCGGGAACAGTGACGACGATGGTGGCCGGGCGGCTGGTCCGCGTGACGTGCGTCGACCGCGGGGCAGTACTCGGCGCCGTACCGTCGACGAGCGCCCGCGAATCGGAAGCAACCTCCGGTCGCGTCAGCAGATCGGCGACGGCGTCGGCCCGCAGCTGGGCGAGCGTGCGCGTCTCGTCGGGCCCGACCCGCAGCTGGCGGGCGATCCGGTCGACGCGGCTCAGCGCGTCGTGCGCCCGGTCCGCGGGGAGGAGAGCGGTGAGCGTGGCCATGCCATCGAGCTCGGGAGTCAGCCAGACCCCGCGGTCACGAGCCGCACGACGGTGCCGGGCTTCGATCGACTCGCGGTGCACTCGCTCGCGCAGCGCCCGAGCGGCCACGGTGAAGCGCGCAGGCGGAAGACGGAGGGCTCGATCCAGGGCACCTTTGTCGAACGCCCGCCAGGACTCGGGCGTTTCGGACACCGGTGGCGCGTCGTCAGGAGTAACCGCCGGCTGGTCCGCGGGAGGCGCGGTGCCGTCGGGAGTCGCATCGCGACCGTCGACGAGCGGCTCCGCCGGATCGCCGACCGAACCGGGCCGCACAGACGCGGCCGGTGCTGCCTCCTCGGGGAGCGTCGCGGCCAGCCGCGCCGACTCGACCGCGTGCCGCTCGGAGACTCTTCCCTCCGTGAAGGCGGTCCACAGCTCGGGACACCGTTCTTGCAGAACCTCAGCGTGCGCGGCACGGGTGCGTACCGTCTGCTCCGAAAGCCGCAGCCGCGTGGCGATCTCTGCGACGGCCGCGCGCTCCGCCATGTCACGACGGTCGCGACGCACCGCAGCCACCGTGCGGCCGCGCGAGTCACTCCACGCGAGGTCGAGCGTCGGATCCTCGCCGACCCACGCCACGGAGTCTGTGGCGGCCCGCTCGAGAACGAGCCTGATCAGCCGATACTCCTCCGCGGTGGCGCGTTGGCGCACACAAATCTGGCACTCGAGCTCTCGCAGCCAGACCTCGGGCTCGGCACCCACCGAATCGTTGGTGCGCGAAGAAACGTCGAGGATGCCGTCCACGGCGTCCGCGAACGCCGCGCATTCGTCATCGAAGGCCCCCGCTTCGCATTCGCCGGGATCGACGAGTCCCACTTCCACTGCCCATGCCGTGTCGGCGTCGGCTCGCAGGTCGTCGTCGCTCGGCCACGGCACGCCCCACGCCGTGCACACCGACTGTTGCCGGTTGCTCCGAGGTGCCGTGATGTCCATGATCCAACGCTAGCGAGGGGGTCCGACATCGGTCCCGGGCGCCGTTCAGTCCTCGCGAGAGGGGTGCCATCCCCTCACCGCGAGGACAGCGCCGTCCCACCCTCGGCCGAGAAGCGCCGCTCATCCCCGGTAGACGGGCGCCGCTCCATCCCCGGGGTGGTGACATCGGACGCCGCCGCAGCGCCACATCACGCCGCCCCGAGCCGCGAGTGTTTGACTGGGCAGATGCGGGTTGAACGTTGCCGTGCGAGCGACATCGCCGAGCTCACCGCCTTTCTTCGGGCGGTCGATCTCACGCTGAGCGGACTGGACGCGCCGACGGTTCGCCTGTGGATCGAGCGAGACGAGTCGGGCACGATCGTCGGCAGCACAGGTTACGAACTCAGCGTCGATGGCGCCCACGCGTTGATACGTAGCGTTGCCGTCGGCCCGATGCAGCGTTCGCGGGGGCGCGGCCGTGCTCTGGCCCTTCACGCGTTGAACCGCGCGGCCGAGGAGGGTGCGACCACGGCGTGGCTTTTCAGCCGCCGCTCCGGACCGTTCTGGCAGAGCCTCGGATTCGACCCCGCTGCTCGTGAGGACCTCGCGACCGCCCTGGCGGACACTCATCAGGTCCGGTTGTTCCGGGCGACCGGGCAGCTCGCTCGAGAAGCTGCGTGGTCACGGCCCCTCAGCGGGCCGGAGTCGAGCTGCGACGATCCGCTCTAACAGTTGCGATCACGGGAAGTACCGACGCGCAAACGTGGAGTCGACACGACGTCGTCGGTCACACCGTCGCAAAGGCGGCGGAAGCCAGCGCCTCCGCCGACGGCACCCCGACCACCTCGCCCACCCTCCACTCCCCCCACGCGGGCTGCGCCGCAACCTGCATCGCGACCGCGCGCACGAGTCCCACCACGCGTCCCGTCACGGGCGCGGCGCCGGGGTCGAGCGCCCGGCGAACGGCATCCAGGATCCCCACCAGCCGCTCGTCGTGGCATCGGGCATCGTCCGCACCGATCCACGCGAGCACTTCGGCAATGGTCCAATCGGGGCTGACTGGACCGAGAACGAGGGCTTCGTACGCGATGAGTTGGTTCATTGGACCAGAATCGGGGGCTATGACCCACGTCGACAGAGCCACTTCCGCCCTGGTGGACCATCGCACGGCCACGGTGTCGGCGGAGCGCCTGGCCGGGCGTCTGGGCAGATGGGCCAGCGCCGACACCACGCTCGCCGCCGGACTCGCCGACGGCATCGCGCGCCTCGTCCGCGAGGGCGAACTGCGCGGCGGCGACCGCCTGCCCTCGGAACGCACCCTCGCCGCAACCGTCGCCGTCTCGCGCGGAACGGTCGTCAGCGCGTACGCACGCCTGTACGACGACGGCATCCTGGATCGACGCCAGGGAAGCGGAACACGCATCGCCGGCGCCGCCCCGATCGCCGCGCGCCATGCCGCCGGGCGGGGAGAGGCGTTGTACGCCACCCTCCCCTCCAGCATCGACCTGCTGCGGGCCGTGCCCGCGATCTCGCCGCTGGCCGTCGACATCGTGCAACGGCACCGTCCCGTGCTGAACGCCCGCACCGCCGAGGCCGACCCCGCCGGTCTCGCGGACCTCCGCACGGCCATCGCGGCCGCGATGGCGGCCGACGGCACCCCGACGACTTCGGCCCAGATCCTCGTCACGCACGGCGCACAACAGGCGCTCAGCCTGCTCGTCGACGAACTCGTCTCCCCCGGCGACACGGTACTCACCGAGGAGGTGGCCTGGCCCGGACTCACGGATGCCGTGCGGCGGCGCGGCGGCCTCGTGCACGGCATCCGTCTCACCCCCTCCGGCATCGATGTCGAGGCGCTCGAGGCGGCGATCGTGGTGCGCCGGCCCGTACTGATCGCCCTGAACCCGCACAACCACAACCCGACCGGCGTGCAGACCAGTCCTCCGGTGCGTCAGCGCATCGCCGAGCTGTCCGCCGAACACGGGATCACGGTGGTGGAGGATCGCGTGCTCGCCCACGCGTCGTTCGACGGGGTCACCCCGCCCTCGCTCGCGGCCCTCCGACCCGACGCGCCGATCGTCGTCGTCGAGTCGCTGTCGAAGTGGGCCTGGGAGGGTCTGCGGGTGGGCTGGTTGCGTGCCGATCCGGTGCTCGTCCGCCGGCTGCGCGGCCTGCGGCAGAGCAGCGATCTGTCGACAAGCGTGCCCGCGCAGTTGCTCGCGCTCGACCTGCTCGCCGAGGCGCCGGCGCTCCGGCGGGATCTCGCCACGGTGCATCGCGAGGCGGCCGTCGCCGCGGGGAGGCTGCTCTCGGCGCACCTGCCCGACTGGGAATGGCGACCGCCGCGCGGCGGGCTGTGCCTGTGGGCGCGCCTTCCCTCGGGCTCGGCGGGGGCGTTCGGGCGGCACGCGGCGGGCTTCGGGGTGTCGGTCGCGGGCTCCGCCCAGTTCGCCTCCGACATGGATGCCGATGATCACATCCGGATCCCGATCACCCCGGCGCCGCAGGTGCTCGAGGCCGGGATGCAGCGGCTGGGCCGGGCCTGGGCGAGCTACGTCGGGCGGGACGGAGGCCCACTATTATGAAGCGGTGACTTCAGATCTCCCGGAGCGGCGCGTCGTCCCCACCTCCGACATGCTCGCGGCCCTCGCCGTGCCGTCTCGCCTCGCGATCCTCTCCCACCTGCTCTCGGTCGGCGCGCAGACGGCCACGCAATGCGCGAACGCCGTCGGGCTCACGGCATCCAACTGCTCGTGGCACCTGCGGGAGCTGGCGAAGTTCGGGCTCGTCGAGCGATCCGCCGCCGACGCCGGCGACGCACGCAAGCGTCCGTGGCGGGCGACGATCACCGGGATCGACCTCGACGCCGGCGGGGGCCCCGGCGACGATCTCGCGCGAGCCGCCGTGCGCTCGGCGTGGTTCGCCGACACCGACGCCCGCTTCGCCGACTTCCTGCGGCACGAGAGCACGCTCCCTACCGCCTGGCGCGAGGCGGCCGTCATCAGCGACTACGCCGTGCTGGTCACCGCCGACGAGCTCGCGGCGATCGGCACCCGTATCGACGAGATCATCCGCCCCTACATCCGCGCGACCCGGGCTGAGACGCCCGAGGGCGGCGCGGTCGCGTCGGTCTCGATCCGCGGCGTCGTGGATCCCCGATTCATCGACGGCGCGACATGACGGCCGGGACCTGGCGCTATCCCGGCGTGGTCCGTCTCGTCTCGGGAGGAGCCGTCGCCGAGACGGCCGACTGGATGCTGCTGGTCGCGCTCCCTCTGTTCGTGCTCGGCGTCACGGGATCTCCCCTCATCACCTCGATCGTGTTCGTGCTGCAGGCGCTGCTCTCCGTCGCCGCCGCTCCCCTGGCGGGCCTGCTCATCGATCGCGCCGACCCCTGGCATCTCATGGGCGGCACGGCCGCCGTGCAGGTCGTCGCGGTCCTGCCCCTGATCTTCGTCGACTCCGTCGCCGACCTGTGGATCGTCTACCTCGTCGCGATCGTGCAGTCCGTTCTCGGCGCGATCATCGAGCCGGCCCGCCCGAGCGTGGCCGCGGCCCTCGTGCCGCCCGCACACGTCGCCCCGGTGAATCAACTTCTCGGCGTCGGATCGGGCCTCGCTCGTCTCGTCGGCGCCCCCATCGGCGGGCTGGTGCTCGGTCTCGGTGGCGTGAACGCGCTGGTCGTGGCGACCGCCGGGGCCTATGCCGTGGCATCCGCGGTGCTCTTCATCCGCGCGACGAAGCGACGTGATGCCGCGTCTCCCCCGCCCGCCGACCTCGCGCCCCCGCAGACGATGGAGAGGGATGCCACCGGCGCGCCGCCGCGCACCACGTTCTTCGCCGAACTCGGATCGGGTCTGGCCATCGTCGTCGCCGACCGCGTCCTTCGCCGGCTGATGGCGGTGGCGATGCTCATGTCGCTCGCGCAGGGGCTCTTCACGATCCTTTTCGTGCTCTTCGTGCAGCGCTCGTTCGGTGGCGGCGACACCGAGGTGGGCATCCTCCGCGGCATCCAGGCCGTGGGGGCGCTGATCGCCGGACTGGGCCTGATGGGCGTCGTCGGACGCGTCGCGCCGTGGCGGCTGGCCGCGGCGTCCATCCTCGGATTCGGGGTGTTGACGCTCGCGATCTGGAACCTCCCCGCCGTGACGACGTGGTTTCCGGTGTACGTCGTGCTGTTCGCGCTGGTCGGCGCGCCGGGGCTGGTCGCGATGACGGCGATGCTCACGATCGTCGACCGCGAGACGCCCGCGAGCCACAGCGGACGGGTGACGAGCCTGCTCTTCGCGGCGCTGACGGCACTGCAGGCGGTGGGCACGCTGCTCGGGGGGTTCGTGGGGTCGGGGCCGGCGTTCGCGGCCTCCCTGCAGGTGCAGGGGGCGCTCTACGTGGTGGCGGGGCTCCTCGCGCTGACGATGACGCGTCGAGGTTCCCGCTGAGCCTCGGGAATGTCCGCCGGCCTCTCTACGCTGAGGTCAGGGGCACGGCGAAAGGCGGGACGCATGCAGGGACTCGAGATCACGGTTCTGTTGGGCCTCGCCATGCTCGTGGGCACGGTGCTGGCGCCGCGGTTGCGGGTGGCGACGCCGCTGGTGCTGCTCATCATCGGTCTCGCCCTCGGGTTCATCCCCGAGCTGCGACAGATCGAGCTTCCTCCCGAGACGGTGCTGCTGCTGTTCCTCCCGGTCATGTTGTTCCGCGAGGCGTGGACGACGTCGCTGCGCTCGGTGCGCCGATCCCTTCGCTACATCATTCCGATGAGCACCCTGCTGGTCGTGGCATCCGCCTTCGCCGTCGCCGGCGTCGCCACCTGGATGGGGGTGCCGTGGGAAGCCGCTCTCGTGCTGGGCGCCGCCGTCGCCCCGCCCGACGCGACCGCCGTCGCCGCCCTCGGCCGGCTGCTCCCGGCCAAGACCTTCATGAAGCTGAAGGCCGAGAGCCTCACCAACGACGGCACGGCTCTGGTGCTCTACGCCATCGCCGTGGCGCTGCTGCTGGGCGACCAGATCACGCCGCTGCAGATCACGGGCATGGTGCTGCTGTCGTACCTCGGGGGCGCTGCCGCCGGCATCGCCGTCGCCGTTCTGGCCTTCTTCGCGCTGCGCCGCATGCAGTCCACGCTCACCATCAACCTCACCCTGGTGCTCGTGCCGTTCCTGGCGTTCCTCATCGCCGAGATCATCGAGGCGTCGGGGGTGCTCGCCGTCGTCTTCGCCGGTCTCATCGTCGCGTGGGTGTCGCCGCGTATCACGACCGCGATCTCCCGCCGGGCAGCGGATGCCACGTGGCCGTTCGGCGTCTACCTGCTCAACGGCGCGCTCTTCGTGCTGATCGGGCTGGAGGTGCAGCTCGTGCTGCACGAGATCTCACCGTCCGAGATCGGCATCCTGCTCCTCATCACGGTGGCGGCGTGGGTCGCACTGTTCGTCGTGCGCTACCTCTTCCAGTGGCTGTTCTCCCCGTTCTCGCGCCCACCGGCGTCGGCGTCGCGCTCGCTCCGGCACCGCTCCCGGGTGGTGAGCACGGTCTCGGGCTTCCGCGGTGCCGTGTCGCTCGCCATCGCGCTCTCGGTGCCGACCGTGACGGCCGCCGGCGATCCCGTGCCGGGCAGGGATGCCATCGTCTTCGTCACCGCGGGCGTCATCGTCCTGACCTTGCTGGTGCAGGGACCGCTGCTGCCCGTCGTGATCCGTTGGGCGAAACTGCCGAGCGATGACGCGGCCATCGAAGAGTACGAGCTCGCCGAACGCGCCATCTCGGGCGCCGCGCTGGCCGCACTCGACGAACTGGCCGTCGAGCACGGGGTGAGCGACAGGGTGCGCGACCGCGCGCGCCGCGAGGGCTACGAGCGACTCGAACTGGCGAATGCGAGGGCCGTCGCTCGCCAACGCGCGGCGGAGGAACGCGACCTCGCCGAGCTCGATGCGTCGCTCGGCGACGATGCGCCCTCGGCCACGGGACCGATCCCGCCGGGCGCCTCCGACGAAGACGACGATCGTGCACCGTCGCCGCGCGTCGTCTCGCGACCGCTCTCCGACGTCCGCCCGGTGACCGATCCCGCGGGAGGCGCGGATGCGGGTTCCGCGAGGCCGTTGACGGGGCCCTTCGAGATGCTCGCCGTCAGCGACGACATCGACGTCACCCAGCGCTCCCCGCTCCTGCGCCACAAAGAGGCGCAACGGTTGCGTCTGGCGGTTCTCGACCGCAAACGCGAGGTGCTGCTGCGTCTGCGCCGCGAGGGCACCATCGACGACCTCGTCGCGAGGAAGATCCTCGCGGGCCTCGACCTGGAGGAGATCCGCGCCCGCGGCCTCGACAAGACGGTGGAGTGACCCCGGGCGGGGCACCGGTATGACGGCGCGCGGGCGGCCGGGGTGCGCGGCGGCGCCGTGGCGACGCGTGTGCCCGCCACCAGGCCCGCTCGTCGCCGGTGCGCCCGGCCGTCAGGCCCGCGAGTGCGCGGGCGGCCCGGCCGTCAGGCCCGCTCGTCGCGGGTGCGCCCGGCCGTCACGCCCGCGAGGGCTGGGCGGCCCGGCCGTCAGGCCCGCGAGTGCGCTGACGCGCGCTGCACCTGGTCGGTGGTCGGGGTGACGCCGGTGTACCGCGCGAACTGGCCGGCGGCCTGCAGGGCGATCACTTCGGCTCCCGTGATCACCGCTTTACCCGCCGTGCGCGCGGCGCGGATGAGCGGCGTCTCGGCCGGGAAGGCCACGACGTCGAACACCGTCTCGGCCGCCGCGATGTGCTCCGGCGTGAAGGCGAGCGCGTCGGCATCCGTTCCGTCCATCCCGAGCGGCGTGACGTTCACGATGATGCGTGCGCCGGGTTCCGGGTCGTCGGCGACCCAGCTCGCCCCGTACGCCTCGGCGAGCGCCGTGCCCGCCGCGCCGTTTCGTGCCACCACCGTCAGGTCGGTGAACCCCGCGCCGTGGAAGGCGGCGACGACGGCCTTGGCCATTCCCCCCGAGCCGCGCACGAGGACGGATGACGCGGGGTCGAGCCGGTGGCTCTCGATCAGGCTCGCGATGGCCTCGTAGTCGGTATTCGAGGCGGTGAGCACTCCGTCGTCGTTGACGATCGTGTTGATCGAGCCGATTGCCGCCGCCGAGGGCTCGATGCGGTCGACGAGGGGGATCACCGCCTCTTTGAACGGCATCGACACCGAGCAGCCCCGGATGCCGAGGGCCCGCACGCCGCCGATCGCCGCCGCGATGTCGGTGGTGGTGAACGCCTTGTAGACGAAATCGATCCCGAGCTCCGCGTAGAGGAAGTTGTGGAAGCGCGTACCGATGTTCGACGGGCGACCCGACAGCGAGATGCAGAGGGTGGTGTCTTTGCTGAGCTGGGGCATGAATCTCATCTCGCGGCGCGGGCGGACCTCTCATGCTACGGCGGGGGCAGGGCTGAACGGGATGCCGTAGACGCGGTGCCACGTCGTGGATTGCACGCGCCCCGCTCGCGCGCGCTGCCGCGGGGCTCCCCCTGCACGACGAAGGGCCGGAGCCTTGCGGCATCCGACCCTGTCGTGGTGAACCTCGCACGGAGGTTCGGGGCGATTACGCTCCCCCATTGATCACCGAAAGGTACGACCCGAAGGGACGCTCGGTCTCGATGGAGGAGAAATCGTCGGCGATGCCCTCGTGAGGCGCATTCTCGTTCTTCATCCACCGAGTGTCGCGCAGGGACCGTCGGAGGGCAGGGCTCTTGACACTGCCTAATATCTCGCCTAGCTAACTACTTGGGGCCTCTAGGCTTTCGATGCGCTGCTCGAGGTATGCGATGTAGTCCGCCATGTACGACAGCTTCGCCTCGAGTCGGTCCAGCCGAGGACTGATGTGGCCCTGATTGAAGCTGAAGGGCACCTTGAGCGGGTTGTCGGCGTCGATCTTCGCGATCACGGCACGCAGCCGGTTCACGTCTCCGGGCTCGTTGGTCATGCTCGCCAGCGTACGCTCGCGGCTCATTCGGCCGCAGGTGTTGACGGAGCGAGCATGATGATCCCCGCTCCCACGAGGGCGACCGCCGACCCGATGTAATCCCACATCGTGGGACGGAAGCCGTCGACCACGATCCCCCACGCCAGCGATCCCGCGACGAAGACTCCCCCGTACGCGGCGAGTACGCGCCCGAAGTGCGCGTCGGGCTGCAGAGCGGCGATGAACCCGTACGCACCGAGGGCCAGGATGCCAAGCAGCGCCAGCCACCACCCGCGGTTCTCGCGCACCGCCTGCCAGATCAACCACGCGCCGCCGATCTCGGCGACGGCGGCGAGCGCGAACAGGATGACGATGCGGGCCGTGGTCATTCCGCCATTATGCGGCGACGGGGTCTGCCCTCGTCGCGCGCGGTGCGCGGTCCACCGACCTACGTGACGGGCCGCGAGGAGCTGCGTTACGACAGAACACACGGCGCGTGACGCTTGAGGAAAATTCGGCGGGGACCGACAGTTTTTTGGCTAGATTTCGGACCGGAGGTGCTCATGTCCCGACCCCGAACCGTGACACACACCTACACGCTGCAGGGCGGCTGGCAGAAGTCGTCCGAGGGCGCGTTGACTGCCGACCTCGCCGACGCCCTGCGCCGCAGAGGCGTGTCGATGGTGCGCGCTCGGCGCGGACTGTTCGACGTGCGCGAGGTCTCGCTGCTGAACGATCCCCCGCCGCGGTGACCCCCTCCTCGATTCCCCGCCCGGATGAGGTGGCGCAACGCAACCGCCGGGCGACTCGGGCTCCGCTCTGACACTCTCGATGAGTGAAAGCTTTCCGATGCCGAGTGTGCGGCAACGACCTGTACTTCGAGAACTCCGTCTGCCTGTCGTGTGGGACGGGCCTCGGCTACTCCCGAGACGAGGCGGACATCGTTCCGGTCGACGGTTACGGACGGTACGTGGATGCCGCGGGGCTCGTATGGCACGTGTGCCGCAACCTCAACCTGTCGGGGTGCACCTGGCTCGCGCGATTCCCGGGCGGTCAGTGCTCGGCCTGCGATCTGACGCGGGTGCGTCCGAACGATGCGGATGCCAAAGGGCTCTCGCAGTTCCCGGTCGCCGAGCGCGCGAAGCGCTGGCTGCTCGTCGACCTCGACCGGCTCGGCTTCGCCGTGGTCGGGAAGGGCGAGGACCCGACGTACGGCCTCTGCTTCGACCTGCTGTCGAGCGTGGCCGAGAACGTCACGATCGGCCACGCCGACGGGGTGATCACGATGGATCTCGCCGAGAGCGACGACGCCTACCGCGTGCGTGTGCAGGAGCAGCTGGGCGAGCCCTATCGCACCATGCTCGGTCACTTCCGTCACGAGGTCGGTCACTACATGGAGTGGCGCCTGGTCGAGGGCACCGCCCGCATCGGCGAGGCGCGCCATCTGTTCGGTGATGAGACCGCCGACTATCAGGCCGAGATCGACCGTCACTACTCTCAGGGGCCGCCGGCGAACTGGTGGGAGCGCTATATCTCCACGTACGCCACCATGCACCCCTACGAGGATTTCGCCGAGACGTGGGCGCACTTCCTGCACATGACCGACACCGTCGAGACAGCCCACATCTACGGTCTGGCGCGCACGGGTGGCATCGAGGACTCCCCCTCCTTCCGCGCATTCGTGACGGACACGTGGATACCGCTGTCCACCGCGCTCAACATGGTCAACCGGTCGATGGGCAAGGCGGACCTGTACCCCTTCGTCATCCCGGATCCGGTGCTCGACAAGCTCGACTTCGTCGCGTCGCTCCGGCCGGGGAGCTGACGACGGGGGTTGAGCTCGGGGGCTGAGGCTCGGGGGCTGAGGCGCGGGGACTGAAACTCCGGGCCTGGGGCTCGGCGCTCGAGCCTCAGGGGCGGGGCGGAGGCTCGGAGCTCGAAGCGCGGCGCCCGGGGCCCGGCGCTCGAATCTCGCCGCAGGAGACCCCGCACGCTCGGCCCCGGTAGTCTCGCGCCGTGCGTATCGTCGTCTCGGGAACCCACGCCAGCGGGAAGAGCACCCTCATCTCGGACTTCGCCCTCCGGCATCCGGGGTTCACCGTCCTCCCGGATCCGTTCGAGTTGCTCGATGACGCCTCGGACTCGCCCTCGGCGGCGATGTTCACCGCGCAGCTTCGCCTGTCGGCCGACCGGCTGACGGAGGAGACCGCGACGGACGTCCTCGCCGAACGCGGACCCCTCGACTTCCTCGCCTACCTCCTCGCTCTCGCCGAGCTGTCGGGCCGCCCCCTCGTCGACGGGATCCGCGAGCAGGCCATCGCGCTCCTCATCGCAGCGATGCGGACCGTCGACGTGCTGGTCGTCCTCCCGCTCACCGCGCGGGATCCCATCCACGTCTCCGACGACGAGCACCTCGAGCTGCGCGAGACGATGAACGACGTGCTGCTCGACCTCATCGACGACCCCGACCTGGTCGGCGGGCATCTGCTCGTCCGCGAGATCACGGGAACGCCCGAGGAGCGGGTGGCGGCGGTCGAAGCGCTGCTGCGCTGATCCGGCGCGCTGGCGTTTCAATCACGGCGGTGCGCACGGCACCCGCGGTGGCTGCGTCCGTCGGGCACCCTCTCACACAGGGCCGCCGAGCCCGTCGACACATCTAGCGACGGCACTCCGGCTCGGTGAACGCGTCAGGGCAGGATGCTGTCGACGTATCCCCCGTCGACGCGCAGTGCGCCACCGGTGGTGGCCGAAGCCAGCGGCGACGCCAGATAGGTCACCATGTTGGCGATCTCCTCCGGCTCGATGAGGCGGCGGATGAGCGACTGCGGTCGCGCGGTCTTCATGAACTCTCGCTGCGCTTCCTCCCACGGCAGTTCGCGATCGACGAGCTCATAGACGAAGTCCTCGACTCCCTCCGTGTGCGTCGGGCCGGCGATCACCGAGTTGACGGTGACACCGGTTCCGGCCGCCGCCTTCGCGAATCCGCGGGAGACCGCCAGCAGCGCGCTCTTGGATGCGCCGTAGTGGATCATCTCCTCGGGGATGACGACGGCGGAGTCGCTCGCGATGTTGAGCACCCGCCCCCATCCGCGCTCCATCATGCCCGGCAACGTCAGGCGGATGAGGCGGGCGGCGGAGACGACGTTGGTGTCGAGGAAGCGATGCCACTCCGCGTCGTCGATGTCGAGCGCGGGGGTGGAACCGAAGATACCGAGGTTGTTGACGAGCACGTCTATGCGCCCGACCTCCCGCACAAGCTGCTCGGCGCCCTCGGCGGTGGTGACGTCGGCGGCCACCCCTCGAACCCCCTCCCCGAGGTTCGACACGGCCTGCTCGACGCGCTGGACCGTGCGACCGTTGACGACGACGTCGGCCCCGGCCGCGTGCAGACTCCGCGCGATCGCCAGGCCGATCCCCTGCGTGGACCCGGTGACCACGGCGGTCTTGCCCGCCAGGTCGATGCTGATGGTGCTGCTCATCGTGTGCCCCTTCCGTGTGCTCACGACCGACGCTACTCTCGGCCCCCGAACGGACGGAGGGGGATGACACCCCTCGTCTGCGAACAGGTGTTCGCCTACGCTCGCGGCATGAGGAAGATCGGTGCCCTGGCGGCCGCTGTCCTGGCGGCCGGGATGCTCTCGGGGTGCGGCGCACTCCCCGTCTCGCCGTCGCGATCAGCCTCGGCGGCGCCGACACAGACGAGCTCGGTGACCGAAGACGTCCTCGCACAGGAATCCGCCTACTTCCGCGCCCTGCGCCAGCAATTGCCGCAGACCGATCTGTCCAACCCGGGCCTGTGGATCGACCTCGGCCAGGCGGTGTGCAAGGCGTTCGACGAGGGCCTCACTCCGAAAGAGGTCTTCGACTCGATCAAGGGCGGCGCGATCTCGGAGCCGGAGGCCAGCGCGGTCGTCGTGCTCTCCGGCATCCATCTCTGTCCGGAGTACGCGCCCGCGCCGTGAGCGCGCGCTGACGCGTGATGCCGGGAAGAGACGATCATCGACCGGGCCTTGAAGTGGCTCGATGACCACCACGAGGGCATCCCTGTCCTGGGCGATGTACTCCGCGTCATCCAGGACGGCCCCGCAGAGGTCCGCGCCGTGGCGCTGGACCGCGGCAACGATGAGCGCTACCAGGCGATCACCGAGGGGCTGGAAGCCTCCCTCATCGGCCTGGTGGGCGGTGGACGTCTCGGAGAGACGTTCGCGCGGCAGACCACGAACCCGATGCGTCGGGACGCCCCGGTGGTCTACGACGTCTCCGCGATTGACGACTCGGAGATGGACCTGCAAGCCGCGACCCTGCTCGCGTGCTGGTCCGCCGGCTTCGGCACGGTCAACGTCGCCAACGCCCTCGCCGACGCGGGCCTGGAACCCCGTCGGCACTACTTCGTCGTCTTGGACGAGCTGTGGCGGGCACTGCGCGCCGGGCGTGGCATGGTCGATCGCGTCGACGCCCTGACCCGCCTGAACCGTCAGCGAGGCGTCGGCATGGCGATGATTTCGCACACGATGAGCGACCTTCTGGCCCTGGCCAGCGAGGAGGACCGGATGAAGGCCCGCGGCTTCGTCGAGCGCGCCGGCATGGTCATCTGCGGCGGCCTCCCGTCTGCAGAAATGAGCCAGCTCACCGCCGCGGTGCCGCTCTCGCAGGCCGAACAGGAAATGCTCATCGGCTGGCAAGACCCGCCCGCGTGGGACCCGGCAACGGGCCGGGAGGCCGAGCCTCCCGGCCGCGGCAAGTTCCTCGTCAAGGTCGGCGGCCGACCGGGCATCCCGGTCAATGTGCAGCTGACCAACGCCGAGCTGACCATCAACGACACCAACAAGCTCTGGCACGAACAGTCGCGGGTCGGCCGGCGCCGGCTCCGCGGCACGGAAGGGGACATCTCGTGGGCACTCCGAACAACCGGCGCCGCGATCCCGGCCGGATGAGCGGCGAAACGATCCTTCTCGCGGTAGGCGTCGTCGCCGTGGTTGTGATCGTGGGCGCCGTGTACATAGCGGTTCGGCTCGGGCACCAGATTGCCCCCGATGGCACCGAAGTACCGAGAGACCCATTCGCTGTCGTGTTCGGGGTGTTCAACGGCAAGGTGAGCTGGCCCACCGCTTCCTGGTGGGTTTTCGGCGGCATCCTCGCCCTCCTCGCGTTCCTCGGATCTCTCATGGGCGTGCGCAGCCGGCGGATGCGCTCGACCGGTCACGGGTCGACTCCGCCGCGGCGTACATGGGCCGCGGCCGCGACATCGAAGACCTGAGCCAGAAGAGCGCTCTACGAAAGGCTGAGCGCCTGGGCGTGACCGGCTCGCCTGGTGTGCCCATCGGGCGCACCGTCGCGCCGCCACAGCCGATCTACGGGTCATGGGAGGACATGCACGTCGACATCTGGGGTCCGCGCACCGGTAAGACGACCTCCCGGGCGGTGCCGGCGATCATGAACGCCCCCGGCGCCGTTCTGGCCACGTCCAACAAGCGCGACATCGTCGACGCCACCCGCGACCCCCGCGCCGCGCGCGGCCCGGTGTGGGTCTTCGACCCACAGGGCGTCGCCAACGAGGAACCGACCTGGTGGTGGAACCCGTTGTCCTACGTCACTGACGAGGTTCGCGCCGCCAAGCTCGCCGAGCACTTTGCCGCCGGCTCCCGCGACCCGGGAGCCAAGACGGATGCGTACTTCGACCCGGCCGGTCAAGACCTCCTCGCCGGGATTCTGCTGGCCGCGGCGCTGGATGATCGACCGATCACCGACGTCTACCGGTGGCTGACACGACCGGCCGACGAGACGGCGGTCGAGATCCTTCGCGCACACGGCTTCACGCTGACCGCCGACCAGGTGGCAGGCGTCGTCGACGCGCCTGACAAGCAGCGCGGAGGCGTGTTCGGCACCGCGCAGCAGATGGCATCGTGCCTGACCAACCGTCAGGTCGCGGTGTGGGTCACTCCGCGCGACGGAGACGCCGCGCGCCCACAGTTCAGCCCCGAGGAGTTCGTCCGCGGCGCCGGCACGCTCTACAGCCTGTCCAAGGAGGGCAAGGGCACCGCCGGCCCTCTCGTGACCGCGTTGACGGTCGCCGTGGTCGAGGCCGCCGAAGAGCTGGCGGCCCGCTCTGCCGGCGGACGGCTCACCACGCCGTTGCTCGGTGTGCTCGACGAGGCCGCGAACGTCTGCCGGTGGCGGGAGCTGCCGAACCTTTACAGCCACTACGGCTCCCGCGGCATCGTCCTCATGACGGTGCTGCAGAGCTGGTCACAGGGGGTCGAGGTCTGGGGGGAGTCCGGCATGCGCAAGTTGTGGTCCGCCTCGAACGTTCGCGTCTACGGTGGCGGCGGCACCACCAGCGACGGATCGTTCCTTGAGGACATGGCGCGGGCGATCGGGCAGTACGACCGGCTCTCCACGTCGACGTCGTACGGGCGTGGCCAGCGAACCGTCTCGCAGCAGAACCACCGTGAACGCATCCTCGACGTCGACGAGCTCGCGGCCCTCCCGAAGGGGCGCGCGATCGTTCTCGCATCCGGTTCGCGGGCGACTCTGATCCGCACGCAGCCGTGGATGACGGCGCCGTACGCCGACGAAATACGCGCGTCGATCGCCGCGCACGACCCCGAGGCCTCGCGCACCCTTCACGACGCTGACCGGGAGCTGGCCGCCGTTGCGGCCGACGTTGACGGGCAGGGGGCGTGATGTCGGACTGGGGCGCCGATTCCTATGACTCCGGCGACACCGATCCCGGCGGCGTCGACGAGGGCAAGGGCGAGGTCATCGACGAGCCTCGGACCGAATCTCAGCCTGCCGTCGCACCCGACCTGGGCGCCGTCCTCGCGGCTCAGGCCGCGGTGGCCGCCGCCCAAGGTCGTCTCGACACCGCCGAGGGAAAGCTTCGCGCCGCTGAGGATGCACTCGCGGATGCCGACGATGAAGTGGGTGTCGCGGAGGCCAAGTTCGAGGACTACAGCGAGGGCCCCGACAAGAAGGCGTGGCAGATTGCCGCGGCGCAGCGCGACGTCGCCAAACGCAAGCGCGCCCGAGCACGGGCCGAGGAGAACGTCAACAAGGCTCGCGCTGGCGTAGACGCCGCACGTCGCGCTGCCGCTGAAGCCGACGCCGCGTTGCAGGTCGCGATGGCCACTCCTGCATCCGTCGAACCCGAGGAGCCCGAGCTGTATTACGGCTCGGTCGATGAGTTCGTGCGAGAGTACCTGCGCCACGCCTACAAGCGGAAGATCGAGCACGGCGACCGTGTCGACGATGAGCAGTTGCGTGACCGGATCTGCCGAGGCATGCGCGGCCGAGGCGGCCGTGCCGAGCGCGACATTGACCTGCAAGGTGGTCTCGGCGATCGCCCCGGCGGCTGCCACGGAGGCGCGTCCGTGGCCCGCCGCGTCCGCGATCTGCTGGTAGTGGAGCGCACTGTGATGCGCCGCATCCCGCACCTGCAGTTCGTAGTTGCGCTCGCGCTCGGCGTCTTCGCGACGCTGGGCCCACGCTGTGGTACCGGGAATGCGGGCGAGCATCGACTCCCCCGACGAGCCCGGCTGATAAGTCGTGATCTCAGACATGTCCTTCTCCTCTTTGGTGAGCGGTGGATGCGCCCAGTGCATCGCCCATTTCGGCGGCGCGCAGTGCGCGGTGCATTGCGAAGGAGGCGAACGCGTCGGCATGGCGCCGCGCGTCCTCCCGAGCCGCATCGAATCGCCTGCCCGAGAACTCGGTCTCGGCGGTGCGGCTCAGTGCGATTGAATGCTGCGCCTGGGCGACGGCGGCGGTGGCCGAGTACGAAGCCATCCGTTCGTCGTGCGCAGCACGCTGTTCTTCGTCCATCAGTCGTCCTCACATCAGGTGGTGTTGGTTGGTGCCCCGCAGGTGCGGGGCACCAACCAACATGCCAGCGATCGCCAGCGATCAGGTCGGACACGAACCGCTGCGAACGAGAACTCGTTCGTTGCGAAATTTGGGACCCCACCGGACACCGAAACCGCACGCGACGGCATCCGGTTCCGCATTCGCCCGCCATGTCCCGCCCGTCCTCGCAAAGCTGGCCGAACCGCTCACCCTCGCGGCCTGAACCCCCCTGTCATCAGTTTGTTCCTCGCCCATACATCACACAGCTGTCTCACATCGCATAGCTTGCGAGACGTCTCGCAACGGCCAGGCAACAGGGTCTTGCCTTCGCATCAATCCGCGGCGGCATAGTTCTCATAACTACGTGTCGTAACCCCTCGCCTGCCGTCGCCTACGAGAGGCTAGTTATGAGACAGCAGGAGGGGCAGTAGTGGCCAAGCTCATCGGGTACGCGCGTGTATCGACCCGGCAGCAGTCGACGGACCGGCAGGAAGCCGACCTCATTGCTACCGGTGTCCGCCGCGACGACCTCTACGTTGACCACGGCGTCTCAGGCGCGCGCGCATCCCGACCGCAATTCGATTCTGCCCTCGCCGCGCTCGAGGCCGGGGACACCCTCGTTATCACCACCCTCGACCGACTGGGACGCTCGACCCAGAACATGCTGGCGTTTGCCGACGAGCTCCGCGGCCGCGGCGCCGGCCTTCGCGTCCTCAACCTCGGCGGCGGCGACGTCGACACCTCCACACCCATGGGGTCGATGCTGTTCACGATCATGGCCGCCCTCGCACAGATGGAGCACGAGATAAAACGAGAGCGCGTCGTTGACTCCATCGCCAAGAGACGCGCCGCTGGCCATGACCTTGGCGGGCGCCCCCGACGCATCACGGACAGCCAGATCGAGAGTGCGCTGCGACTCGTGGCCGCGGGCACACCCGCCGCTCAGGTTGTCCGAGACCTCGGCATGTCCCGCGCCACGTTCTACCGACGATCGCGAGCCCTTCTCGCGGACTGACCGCGACACCTATCTTCACCAGAACCGCGCCACAGAGGGTCGCGGTTCACATCCGGAGAAGAAAGCATTGAACTGCTAACCGCTCGGGCGTTACGCATAGCGATCCCCAAACGAACACCCGCACGGGGTTATAGGCCAAAAAGAGTGGATGGGATCTCGATCTAGCCGCGTGATTCCGGGGTGAAACGGGGATCGGTATGGTCCGTGACCCTTGGGTGTGGGCCTTCCGACGAATTCGACGTCCTGTGGTGTATACGCGACCGCGCTGGTAAAGAACGGTCGAACCTCGGCGGGGACGCAGCGATGGCGGTGCCCATCGTGCGGGGCCTCCTCCACGAGACGACGCCCGGACGTCGCCCGCCGAGAACAACTCCGCCGTTTCGTGACGTGGGTTGTGGGCAAGAACACGCAAGCCGAAGCAGACGGCACCGCCTCCGGCCGCTCCTTCCGCCGCCGATCAGCATGGTGCTGGGACCTCATCCCGCGCGTGGGCAAGACCGAAACCGTGCACCACGCGGTCCTCGTCGATGGCGTCTGGGTCGGGACCTGGTGCCTGCTGATCGCGCTCAGCGACACCGGCCGAGTCCTCGCCTGGCAATGGTGCGCCCGCGAATCCACTGCCGCATGGACCGCGCTGCTGGAGCAGATCCCCGCGCCCGCCGCACTTGTCTCCGACGGTGGTTCGGGGCTGCCCAGCGCCCTGCGCGCCTGCTGGCCCGAAACAGTGCACCAACGCTGTCTTTTCCACCTGCAGCTGAACACCACCCGCCACCTGACCCGTAACCCCCGCACCACCGCCGGGCAGGCGCTACGGCGTTTGGTGATGGATCTCAGCAACGTCCGCGATGAAGCCGCCGCCATCGACTGGCAACTCCGACTCGAACAATGGTGGCAAGCGTTTGGGCACCTCACACGGGAGCGCACGATGTTCCGCAACGGTCAATGGGGCTTCACCCACGACCGGCTCCGCAAAGCCTGGCTGCTGATACGCCTCGTCGTTCGCCGGGGCACCCTGTTCACCTACATCGTCTACGGCACCCCGCGCACCACGAGCGCACTGGAGAGCCTGAATGCCCAAATCCGCGACCTCCTACGCCGACACCGCGGCATGAGCGAACATCACCGCCGCCGCGCCGTCGAATGGTTCCTCACCCTGCGAGAGCTCCCCCTCGAACACGCCCTCGACCTCGCACGTCCCAGCGAAACCCCCGACCAGACCACACCCGACGAAGAGCCCCTCGGACCCGCCCTCTACGACACCGCCCTCAACCCCGAGGAAGGCCTCTGGCTCAGGACAGGATGGGCAGGACGAGGATGACACGCCCGACCCATACACACTTTCTGGCCGATAACCCCCCGCACGAAGCTCCAGAAACGAAGAAGGCCCCGCCGAGATGACGGGGCCTTCGAACTTCGTATGTCCGCGGGGGGAGGCCGAAGCCCGCAAGTCCCGCGACTAGTGATCCCAATTGTACATTTGCAGGATGCCCGCTGCCACCCCGCCTAACGAGGTAGAGATTCTCGCCACGCTCAGCGCTCCACGCGCCGGCACCTACATCGCGGCGACCGGCGGAGACACCGCTAGGGCCGTCGAGCTGTATGGCTGGAACGCCCGCGTGTCTGCGGCCTTGATGCTCCCGGCTCACTTCGCCGAGATCTCGACACGAAACGCGGCCGCCGATGTGTTGGAACGCCTGTACGGTCCACGGTGGCCCTGGAACCCTACTTTCGAGGCCAGTTTGCCGAGCGGAGGGCGCTACAACCCGCGACGCGACCTGCTGACCACACGCGGTACGAACCCGACGACGGGGAAGGTCATCGCGGAACTGAAGTTCGTCTTTTGGCAGAAGCTCTTCACCGCCCGCAACGACGTCCGACTCTGGGAACCCCATATCGCGTGGGCGTTCCCGTACGCGTCGACGATGCCCGCTGCCAGTCTGCGGAACCGTATTTATCAGGACCTCGACGTCCTTCGCCACCTACGCAACCGACTCGCTCATCATGAGCCCGTCTTCGCGCGAAATCTTCTCGACGACCTCACGCGCACACTCGACCTCATCGAACTGCGCAGCCGCCGTACCTCAGATTGGGTGCGAGCGATGGAGGACGTCACCACAGTCGTTGCTGAGCGACCATAGGCCGATCCCCAGACGAACACGCGTGAGTTTCTGGAGAGACATGAGCTACGCCGAAGATCAGCAGAGTCGGCATCGTGATGGTGAATGCGCGTTCTGCGGTGGACGCGTTTACGTCAATCACATCGCCCTGGTTGATGGTGTTCCACTCTGTGCATGGTGTCGGGAACTGCCAGCGGACGTTCTCTCTGAGCACCCCGAGGCAGCGCTCTCGTTCAACGAGGACAGCACTTCGTGGACCTGCGGTGACTGCGGGAGCGTGTTCGAGCGACCGGAGTGGCTCGATGAGACTGTTCTTGCGGCGGTGCCGTCTGTTGCTGCGGCGATGGCTCGGTGGCACCTGAGCGGTGAACCGATGCCCGATTTCTGTCCACGCGTGTGAGCGACGGGGACCTTAGTTAGGACGGATACCCAAACGAACACCGCGCATGCGGGGGTGTCGCGTTGCCCGAATCGGGCGCAAAAACTGTGCACCGACTCCAATCTCGAGGACCGGCAGAGCGAAGGCGCCGATCCCGCCGACAATGAGCATCAAGCGGGACTGCGCGACTCGTGTCTGGCGCACCTGTCGGCGCTGAGGCGCCCCACGAAACTACATTGGAGCCCCCGTCCAACCGATATGTTGGGGGTCCTGCACCGCCGCCAGAGACGCTAGGGGATGGATCATGACGAAGAAGCAGTGCGCTTTCTGTGGAGTCACGGCGGCAATGACGAAGGAGCACATTCTCAGAAACAAGTTCAACAAGACCTTTGACGGAAAGGTGGGGCCGAAGGTCTTGACTATTTCCCACCGAGGCGAAGACGGTCAAACGGAGCGCGACATCAAATCGATGGGGCTCCCCTACGGCTCCAAGGTGAAGGTTGTCTGCGCCGATTGCAACAACGGCTGGATGAACGATCTTGAGAACGAGGTCGAATCAGATCTTCTCCGAGCGATACGTGGGCACTACTTGAAGTTCACGCCAGACCAGCGGAACACCCTTGCTCGCTGGACGACGAAGACGGCCTTAATGCGCCAGTTTCAGAACGACCCGAGCGTCCAGCTGCAACCCCACGGTCCGGTTTTTCAAGCGGCGATGAGCGGACACCCCGCGGGGAGCTGGACGTACGCGGCGCCCATCTATGAGACGGAACACCCGTGGATGCGAAGCGTTCGCATCCGAGCTGTACCCACCGGGCCCGAAGGTGCAGACCTAGACATCCTGCTCACAACGATTCAGGTTCGCAGCCTTCTCCTCCAATCTGTCATTTCGCTTGACGACGTCACGGCACAGCACGTTGACGCGACGTTGGGGCCCCTCACGTTCCAACGGTTCGCTCGGGTGTATCCAGTGGGGGAACCCATCGACTGGACAAGCACGCCGGTGCTGGATGCGCAGGAATTCTTCAGCGCCAGCGAGAAGTTCGCTCAGGTGCTCACGGGTGACACGGACTCGACTCTCAAACCGTTCTTTGACAGCAACCCGGGGTAGTCATCTACCCCCACGGACCCTACGCGCCCGACCTTCCCAACCCGACGACGAACAAAAGCGCAAGCAGATCAGATGGGTGAACCTTGACCGTGAAACGTGCGCACATGGTGTCGGAGGGATATCTCGCTGCGTGGGCTGACGAGCGCAACCGCGTCGACGTGCTCGATGTGGAGGGCCGACGCGGGTTCACCACGACGATCAAGAATGCGACCACCGTGCACGACATGCAATCGGAGCGTCTCCGGCTTCGACCCTGGGCCGGAGAGGATGCGGCCTTCCACCGCCGGCTGTGGGAGGAGCGCGACCCACGGGTCCCCGCCCGGCGGCGGATCAGCGCCGACGGTCACCCCACCCTGGCCGACATGCAGCAGTGGCTGCGCACGTACCGGCCTGAGCCCGCACCGGGACTGTGCGTCGTGGAGCTTCGCGAAGCCGGCATCCCGGTCGGATACTGCGGTCTCGTTGCGAACAGCGTCGGCACGCCCGAGGAGCCGGAGCTGGCTTTCGAGTTCCTCCGTGCGTTCTGGGGTCGCGGCTACGCGACGGAGTCGTCGCGGCTGATCGTCGACCGGGCGGCTTCTCTCGGCTACGACCGCCTGGCTTCGACGGTGCGCGCCTGGAATGCCGCGTCGTTCCACGTGCTGGACAAACTCGGGTTCGTCGACACCGGGGAGCGGGAACGGGATGACGTTCACGGGGACTCGGTGCTGATGCGATTGGCGCTGAGGTGACGGCGGACGGGTGGTTCCGTCTCTCTGCGCGGGGAGCCCGCCGCGCGGAGGTTCGGCAGACGGCGCGGGAGTAGCGTGGGAGGGGTGACGGAACCGCAGTGGCATCCCTCGGACGACGGCATCAACTTCCACACCCGCAAGTGGGTGAAGCCGGAAGACCTGAATGCGAACGGCACGCTGTTCGGCGGCAGCCTGCTGCGCTGGATCGACGAGGAAGCGGCGATCTACGCGATCATCCAGCTCGGCAACTACCGCGTGGTGACCAAGCTCATCTCGGAGATCAACTTCGAGGCATCCGCTCTGCAGGGCGACCTGATCGAGATGGGCCTGACGGCGACGAACTTCGGTCGCACGTCGCTCACGATGCGCGCCGTCGTGCGCAACATGATCACGCGCAAACGGATCCTCACCATCGAACGACTCGTGTTCGTCAGCGTCGACGAGGACGGCCGCCCCACGCCCCACGGTTACACCGACATTACCTTCGACCGTGACAGGATGCCGCACGAGCACCCCGCGACCGGGAGCATCTCCCTGGAGTGAGGTCGGCGGCGACATGTCGCCTTCGAGGGATCACGCCGAAGGGCCCGTCGCTCGGGCACCCGCACCGCGCACGGAGAGATGAGGGTCTCATGACGCACGCCATTCGAGTCGTGTACTGCACGCAATGCTCCTGGATGCTGCGCGCAGCGTGGATCGCGCAAGAGCTGCTGACCACCTTCCAGAGCGAGCTCATGGGCGGCGGCGCGACGCTCGAACCCGGTACCGGCGGGATCTTCGAGGTCTACGCCGACGGGGAGCGCGTGTGGTCGCGCAAGGACGACGGGGGCTTCCCCGACATCGTCGAGCTGAAGCGCCGCGTGCGGGATCGCATCGCTCCGGAGCGGGAGTTGGGTCATGCGGATCGGGCGGCGCGGAGGCTGGGGTCGTGACAAAAGCGGGTCGCCCGGCGATGAGGTGCCTGCGTTACCGCGCGGCCGATGTTCCAGAGTCGTCGCGACCATCCTTGTCCGCGCCGTCGTCCCGGATTCGACCGTTTCGGAAATCGGCCACGGGAGTCGTATTCATCTCACCGAAATATGACCGGGAATAGGTCCCTATAGCATCGGCCTCATGCCAGGTGCCGGAGCATTTCCCACCCCCGCTCGCAAGGGGTACCCGTTCCTCGATGGTGTGCGAGGACTCGCCGCTCTGGCTGTGGTTGTCTACCACACGTTCCTCTTCACCGGCCTGTCGAATCAGTCGGAGGAGCAACTGCCGATCATCCACGCGATCGTCGGATGGGGATATCTGGGCGTACCCGTCTTCATCGTGCTCTCGGGATTCCTGCTGCGCTACTCGTGGCAGGCCGGAGCCAAACGCTACTTCCGCAGCCGCGCGCGCCGCATCCTCCCGCCCTACTACGCGGCCCTGGCCGTGTCACTCGCCCTGATCGCGTTCGTCCCCCTGCTGCAGACGGAGGGCGGTACCGATTGGGACAGCAAGATCCCCGTCACGATCCCCTCCGTGATCGCGCACCTGTTCCTGGTGCAGAACTTCTCCGGCGCGTGGGCCGTGAACATCAACGGGCCCATGTGGAGCATCGCCGTCGAATGGCAGATCTACTTCCTTCTCCCGCTCCTGCTGCTCCCCCTCCGGAAGCTCCTGCACCCGCTCGCGCTCGCGGCACTGATGCTCACGGTCACGGTCATACCGCCCGTCGCCATCGGCGCGGGCACGGTCGCGCATCCGTGGTTGATCGGACTCTTCGCCGCCGGCATGGCGGCCGCCGAATACGCACGCGGCGCCCACTACAAGGCCGTGCACGTCGGCGCAGCCCTCGCCTGGGTCGCGCTCGTGCTCGGCATCACCTCGCTCATCAAGAGCGACGAGGTGTCGGGGCTCTGGTTCTCCGAGACCGTCGCCGGCGTCGTCGCCGCGATCGCCATCGCTCTCATGGCCCGCGCCTACAACGAAAACCGCGCGCCTCGAGCGGTTCTGCTGCTCGGCAGCAAGCCGCTCGAGTACGCGGGCTTCGTCTCGTACAGCGTGTACCTGCTGCACAGCCCCCTGCTCGCCCTCGGGAACCTCTTGCTGCTCCCCTTGGGGCTGCCCATTCTGGCGCAGTGGGTCTTCATGACGTTCGTGGTCGCACCTCTGGCGATCGCCGCCTGCATCGGCTTCTTCTACCTCGCGGAGAAGCCGTTCATCAATGACCGCCAGAAAGCGATCCAGCGGGAACTCCGGGCAGGGTCGCGGACGCCGGCGGCTTCGAGCCAGCCGACAGCGACAAGCCGACCTGCCGGGTGAGTTGCGGGTGGGCCCCGTCAGCAGTCCCTGCAGTCGGTCGACGCGCCCCGGCTCACCCCGAGCGGCGACGGCCTGACGACACGTCTTCACAGCAAACGAAAGAGGCCCGGAACCCTGCATCTCTGCAAGGCCCGAGCCTCTTCTCGACCTCTTCGGTCGGGATGACAGGATTTGAACCTGCGACCCCTTGACCCCCAGTCAAGTGCGCTACCAAGCTGCGCCACATCCCGTTACCCGCGAGCGGGCAACTCGTCTATCTTAGCCGCTCTGCGAGCGTCTCGCGAACCAGCGGCGCCCCGGGCGTGTGCGGGCCAGACGAGGGCGGGCGGGCCGGAGCATTGCCGATGTCGGACCCCCTCGCTACGGTCTCGGACATGACGATCGAGATCCTCCCCGCCACCGGTGACCGATTCGACGACGCCGAGACCGCGCTCGACAGCGGCGACGGCCCCGAGTGCCAGTGCCAGTGGTGGCTCCTGCCAAACGGCCCGTGGAAAGACGCCTCCATCGACGACCGCACCCGGATGTTCCGCGCCGAGCTCGAGGGGCACCGCCCACCCGGACTCATCGCCTACGTCGACGGCGAGCCCGCGGGCTGGGTGCGGGTCGGGCCGCGCACCGCGCAGCCGCGCCTGACGCGCACCCGTGACATCACGGCATCCACCGAAGAACCACTCGACGACGACGACGTCTGGGCCGTCTCGTGCTTCGTCGTCCGTACCGCGCATCGGAAGAAAGGCCTGACGGCCCGACTCCTGGATGCCGCGGTCGACACCGCCCGCGAAGGGGGCGCCCGCGTGGTGGAGGGCTATCCGCTCGACCCCGCCGCGGCGAAGAAGTCGTCGAATCAGCTGTTCCGCGGCATCCTGCCCGTCTTCGAAGCGGCGGGGTTCACGGTGGTCGACCGGCCGAAACCCGACCGCGCGCTCGTCGCGCTGACCCTCCGCGACTGACCGGCCGGGTTCGCCCCTGGCCGGCCAAACTGAAACCGACCCCGCGCTCGTCGCGCTGACCCTCCGCGACTGACCGGCCGGGTTCGCCCTGGTCGGCCAGCCGAAACCGACCGGGCGCCCGTCTCCGTGACCCTCTGCGACTGAGCAGCCGTCTTACGATGGAGGTTCGCCGAACGGGGACCCCACATGACGGATGCCAGCACCACCGCACGCGTCGACGCGTGGCTGTGGGCCATCCGTGTCTACAAGACCCGTTCGGCCGCGACCACCGCGTGCCGCGCCGGGCACGTGCGCGTCAACGGCGAACGCGCCAAGGCCGCGCAACCCGTCCGACCGGGCGATGAGTTGCGGGTGCGGATCCAGGGGTTCGACCGCATCCTGGTTGTGAAGAAGACCATTGCGAAGCGGGTGGGCGCAGCACTCGTCGCCGAGTCGGTCGACGACCGCACTCCCCCGCCGCCCTCGAAAGAGAGCATGCCGTTCGTGCCCGTCCGCGACCGCGGCGCCGGGCGCCCCACCAAGCGCGACCGCCGCGAGATCGAGAAGCTTCGCGGGCGCGAGCTCGACTGACTCCGCACGCCACGCGGGGCGATCTCCGGCTGCAGACCTTCTGTCATGATTTCGTACATCGTTCGGAAGGAAGCCGATGCCGTCGTTCTTCGATCTGCCGGTCTGGGTGGGGCTCCCCCTCTTCGTCCTCGCCGTCGTCGGGGTGTCGAGCCTGCTCGTCCTGCTCCTGCGCGGATGGGTGCGCAGGGCGTCGGCGGGGCGGGGCGAATGGGACCGGATCCTCAGCTACGCGGTCGGCGCCTACGGCATCATCTACGGAGTCACGCTCGGACTCATCGCAGCCGGGGCGTACGGAAACTTCGCGCTGGTCAACAGCGTCGTGGTTCAGGAGTCGTCCGCGGTCGCCGTCCTGTACCGCGACGCGGGCTTCATGAGCGAGCCCGCGGCATCCAACCTCAAGGGCGCGCTCATCGACTACACGAACGCCGTCATCACCGAGGACTGGCCGCTGCAGGAACAGCGGATCGCCCCCGAAGCGACCGACGAGTACGTCACCGAGATCCAGAGGGCCATCGCCGAATTCCAACCCGCGAACGACTCGGATGTGGTCGCGAAGTCTCAGGCCATCGGCGCCTTCAACACCTTCGTCACCGACCGACGCGAGCGCATCTCGCTGACCCACCTGTCGCTGCCGTGGATGCTGTGGATCGTCATCGGCGTGGGTGCGCTGCTGAATGCCGTCCTGCTCGCCCTGATCGAGGTCAAAGACCTGCGCATCCACCTGCTCATGAGCGGGCTGATCTCGACGTTCCTGGCGATCCTGGTCTACTCCATCGCCGGCTTCGACCACGTGTACTCAGGACCTATCGCCGTCACGCCGGAGCATTTCCGTGACCTGCTCACCGGGCTGTTCGCCCACGCGCCGTAACGATCGACCGACGAGCCGTCGCGGGACACGGACCCTCCGGCCCCTCAGCCGAGCCAGCCGCAGCGGCCGGTCACGACGGCATTCCGCGTCAGCCGAGTCGGTCGCGCAGCCAGCCCGCGCCGCGCACCGTGGCCCCGAGCGCCTCGACCCGCGCCGCCAGCCCCCGGTCGCTCGTCACGACGATGAGCGGGTCCCACGTTGCCACGAGCTTCTCGGTCACCGCGACGATCTGATCGTCGCCGGAACCCGATGCGCGCCACACCGCCACCAGGTCGTGGTCGACGTCCGCGGCGCGCGCCTCCCCCTCGAGCACGGCGCCGACGAAGGGGAACCACCGCGTCGCCGGAAGCCCGAGCTCCTCGGCATCCACTCCCCGCTCGGCCAGAGCGGACAGGCGCGTGAGCAGGCGGCCGGCGGCTCCCGCGCGATTCTTCCACCACCCGTCGGGCACCGAGCCCACGACGTTCGCCGCGTCGACGAGGATCGCAGGGCGCACCCCCAGCGCCGCGCGCAGGGCGGGCCACGCGGACGCAAATCCTGGATGCAGCGGGAGCGCGTCGACCTCGTCGACCGGCACCCACGCCAGCGCGACGCTCTCGGGGTCGCTGATCACCGGCTCGAACGGCGCGGTGACGTCGGCGACGAGGGTCGTATACGACCAGATGCCGAGATCGAGGACGCTCTCGAAGCGTGCCTGCACCGCATCTTCGGGCACGCCGGCCTCTTCACCCGACTCCCGAAGCGCACCGTCACGGGCGGACTCGCCCTCGTGGCGCGCGCCGCCGGGGAGCGCCCACGTGTTGCCGAAGTGACTCCACGACACGCGGTGCTGCAGCAGCACGCCCCGCTCGGCGTCGAGGGCGAGCAGGCCCGCCGCACCGAAGCGACCCCAGTACTTCTCGCCGCTGGGCGCAACGACCCAGGCGTCGCCGGGATCGCGGGGCCCGTGCGGACGCCGCGGCTCATCCGGGGCGGGAGGTTCGATGGTCATCGTTCTCAGCCTCGCACACCCTCACCCGCACGGCGCAGCCGAGCGACACATCACGCCACGCCGACGATCGATCGCGCCGGACGATTCCTCGCGCGCTCGCCCACCGGCCCGGCGCGCACCCCCCTGGCCTCGCGCGCACGCCCCTGCCTCGCGCGCACACCCGGCCGCGCGCGCACGCCCCCGGCCACACGCGCACGCCGGCCCTGCCCCGCGTCAGTCGAAACGCGCCCCCTCGGGCCGCGGCCCGAGCACCGTGAACACGAAGAGCACGAGGACGCCGATCACGGGCACCAGCCCGATGAACACCCAGAAGCCGCTGCGGCCGGTGTCGTGCAGGCGACGCACCAACACGGCCAGCGTCGGGATGAAGGTCGCCACGGCCCAGATGACCCACACGAAGGTCAGGATGACGCCGAGCGGACCGGTGACCGTCAGCGATCCGTCGGCCTCGAGGCGCACGCCATCGGTCAGCGTCGGCAGCGCATTGAGCACGCTGCCGAAGACGGTGCCGACCAGGACCCACCACCAGTACTCGCTGCGACTGGCGCGGCCGCGGAACGTGGCGTACTTCGCGAAAAAGCGCCGCACGGCCGCACCGAGGGGTGCGCCGTAGTAGGGCTGGTCGAGGGGTGGTGCGACGTGAGTCATGACGTGTCTCCCGTAGAGATCCCGGATGCCACGGCGGCTCCGTCGCCCGACTGTACCGAGGCCTCGGCATCCGCCCCGTGCCCTTGCGCTCACGCAAGAACGCCCCGTGCCCGTGCGCTCACGCGCGAACGCCCCGCGCCTTTGCGCTCACGCGCAAACACCCCGCGCCCTTGCGCTCACGCGCAAACACCCCGCGCCCTTGCGCTCACGCAAGAACGCCCCGACTCCCTTCGAGGGAATCGGGGCGTTCGCGACGCGGGTCAGCGCTGGCGCTTCTCGCGGATGCGCATGTTGAGCACGATCGGCGTTCCCTCGAAGCCGTAGATCTCGCGCAGGCGCCGCTGGATGAAGCGGCGGTAGCCGGGGTCGAGGAACCCCGTCGTGAACAGCACGAACGTCGGCGGACGCGTCGCCGCCTGCGTGCCGAACAGGATGCGGGGCTGCTTGCCGCCGCGCAGCGGGTGCGGGTGCTCGGCCACGAGCTCCGAGAGGAACGCGTTGAACTTGCCGGTGGGAATGCGGGTGTCCCACGACTCCAGCGCCTGCTCGAGAGCGGGCACCAGCTTGTCGAGGTGACGGCCGGTGCGCGCCGAGATGTTCACGCGCGGGGCCCACGCGACGTGCGCGAGGTCCTGCTCGATCTCGCGCTCGAGGTAGCGGCGACGGTCCTGGTTCTCCATGTCGTCGTCGTTCAGACGGTCCCACTTGTTGAACGCCAGCACGAGCGCACGGCCCGACTCGAGCACGAGGTCGATGATGTTGAGGTCCTGCACGCTGATCGGCTGCGACACGTCGATCACGACGACAGCGACCTCGCTCTTCTCGAGCGCCGTTGAGGTGCGGAGAGAGGCGTAGAAGTCGGCGCCCTGCGACAGGTGCACGCGGCGACGGATGCCGGCGGTGTCGACCAGGGTCCAGAGCTTGCCGCCGAGCTCGACGACCTCGTCGACGGGGTCGCGCGTGGTGCCGGCGAGCTCGTTGACGACGACGCGCTCTTCCCCGGCGGCCTTGTTCAGCAGCGACGACTTGCCGACGTTCGGGCGGCCGAGGATCGCCACGCGACGCGGCCCGCCGATCTCGTACCGCGCCACGGCCGAGATCTCGGGCAGCACCTTCATGATCTCGTCGAGCAGGTCGGCCACGCCGCGACCGTGGATGGCCGAGACGGGGTGCGGCTCGCCGAGACCGAGGTTCCACAGGGCTGCGGCCTCGGGCTCGTGGCGGGCATCGTCGACCTTGTTGGCGATGAGGAACACCGGCTTGCCGCTCTTGCGCAGCAACTTCACGACGTGCTCGTCGGTCGAGGTCGCGCCCACCGTGGCATCCACCACGAACAGCACGATGTCGGCGAGGTCGATCGCGACCTCGGCTTGGGCTGCGACCGAACGGTCGATGCCCTTCGCGTCGGGCTCCCAGCCGCCGGTGTCGACCAGCGAGAATCGGCGGTCGAGCCACTCGGCCTTGTACGTGACGCGGTCGCGCGTGACACCCGGGGTGTCCTCGACGACGGCCTCACGGCGACCGAGGATGCGGTTCACCAGCGCCGACTTGCCCACGTTCGGGCGGCCGACGATCGCGACCACCGGCAGCGCGGGCAGGAACTCGATCGCCCCCTCGCCCGAGGCGAGACCGGCGAGGAGCTCGGCGTCTTCCTCGTCGAGGTCGAAGTCCTCCAGCCCCGCGCGCAGCGCTTCGGCCCGCTGTTCGGCGAGCACCTCGTCGAGCTGCTCCATCTTCTCGGCGAGCTGGTCGGGCCCGCCCTCGTACTCGTCTTCAACGCCCATCGCGGGCTCCCATCGTGGAGTCGACGACGCTCAGCACGGCGTCGACGGTCTGTTCGAAATCAAGGTGGGTCGAATCGACGACCTGCACGCCGGGAGCGGCGGTGAGGAAGTCGACGACCGTGGAATCGGCGGCATCGCGCCGGTGGAGGGCGGCGGCGACCTTCGCCGCGTCGTGCCCGGTGAGCTCGGCGCTGCGGCGTGCCGCCCGCACCTCGGGCGCCGCGGTCAGCAGGATGCGTACGGGCGCGTCGGGGAACACGACAGTGGTGATGTCGCGGCCTTCAACGACGACGCCCGACACGGCGGCGGATGCCACGAGCCGGCGGAACAGCTCGTTCACCGCTTTGCGCACCGGCGCGACACGCGCCACGCCGCTGACGGCGTCGGTGACCCGGGGCTCTCGGATCGCCGTCGTCACGTCGACGTCGCCGACGCGCACCCAGCGGTGGGCCGTGTCGAGCGAGATGGCGTAGTCGAAGTCGCCGAACACTTCGAGCACGGCCGTGGCGTCGGAGGTGTCGGCCCCGTGCTGGAGCGCGTGCCAGGCGAGGGCCCGGTAGGCGGCGCCGGTGTCGAGGAAGCCGTAGTCGAGCCGCACCGCCGTCGCCTTCGACACGCTCGACTTGCCGCTGCCGGCGGGGCCGTCGATCGCGATGACGATCGGAGCGGATGCCGAGCCCTCGGGCGCGGAGCCGTCGACCGGCGTCGTGACCGGCGCCGCGACGCCCGACCGGAAGATGGTGGGGGTGGATTCAGTCATGGGTGGTGCTCGCAATCCGCCATCCGCGCTGCTGCAGCCCGTCGACGGCCCGGCGGACCGCGTCGGGCACGACGCTGATCTCGGCGAGGCCGAAGGGGGCTCCGGGCGAGTGCTCGAGGCGCAGGTCTTCGACGTTGACGTCGAGGTCGCCGAGTTCGCCGAAGAGGCGACCCAGCTGGCCGGAGGTGTCGTCGATCATGACGACGAAGGTGTCGAAACGGCGGTTCTGGCCGTGCTTGCCGGGGAGGCGCTCCACGCCCTCGTTTCCGCGGCGGATGGTGTCGGCGATCGCGCGGCGGGCCCCCGGCACATCGGGGTCGCGCAGGGCGTCGGCGACGTCGCCGAGATCGGCGGCCAGCTGGTCGAGCACCTCGACCACGGGAGCGGCGTTCGCACCGAGGATCTGCACCCACAACTCGGGAGCGGATGCCGCGATGCGCGTGGTGTCACGCACCCCTTGACCTGCGAGACGCAGCGAGCCGTCGGGCGTCTCGACGAAGCGGCCGGCGAGCAGGCTCGCCACCAGCTGCGGAACGTGCGACATGAGAGCCACCGACTCGTCGTGCTCCTCGGGCGTCATCTCGATGAGGGTCGCGCCGAGGTCGAGCGCGAGACCCTCGACGAGCGAGAGGTCGTGCGCGGAGGTCTCACCATCGCGACACACCACCCACGGGCGTCCGACGAAGATGTCGGCGCGGGCCGAGATCGCTCCCCCGCGCTCGCGGCCGGCCATGGGGTGCGAACCGATGTAGTGCGTCAGATCGACACCGCGCCGGCGAAGGGTGCGCAGCGGCTCGAGCTTGACGCTCGCGACGTCGGTGACCACGGCATCCGGGTACGCCCCGAGCTCGCGTTGCACGACGTCGGCCGTGACGTCGGGCGGCACCGCCACCACGATGAGCGACGGAGCGTCGTCGGGACGCTCGGCGCGGCCCGCGCCGTAGTCGATCGCGAGGCGCAACTGCGACGGAGACGCGTCGACCAGCACCACATCGACCCCGCGGGCCATGAGTGCGTGGCCGATGCTCGCGCCGAGCAGACCGGAGCCGACGATGCGGACGGTGCCGCTCGTGCGGGTCGCCAAAGGACCGGCCGCGCGCGCGGACGTTCCGTTCGGTTCGCTCATCGGGTCTCCTGCTGCCCTGTGCGGTGCGCCAGGCGCCGCAAGACGCCCCGGAGGCTCACTCCGTCGGAGTGTCGCCGTCTCGACGAGACAGCGTCAGCAGGGCACCACGTTCTACTGTAGTCAACTCGCGCGCGGCTCCCACCGGGAGAGTTCCCAGGTGCAGGGGTCCGAACTGCCGCCGCACGAGCTCGACGACGGGGTGGCCGACCTCCGCCATCAACCGCCGGACGATGCGGTTCTTGCCCGAGTGCAGCGTCAGCTCCACCAGGCTCTCCCCGCGCGAGGAGTCGAGCAGCCGCGCCTTGTCGGCCGCGATCCGTCCGTCTTCCAACTCCACGCCATGGATCAACCGCTGGATGGTCTGCGGCAGCACCTGACCCTCGACCTTGGCGATGTACACCTTGGTCACCCCGAACTTCGGGTGGGCGAGCACGTGCGCGAGGTCGCCGTCGTTCGTGAGCACGAGCAGGCCCGAGGTGTCGGCATCCAATCGCCCCACGTTGTACAGGCGCTCGTCCCAGTCCGTCGTGAACTGGCGCAGGTCGGGGCGGCCTCGGTCGTCGCTCATCGAGCTCACGACGCCGGTGGGCTTGTTCAGGATGACGTAGCGCTTGGACTCGTCGAGCTGGATCGCCGTACCGTCGACGTCGACGAGGTCGGTCTCGGGGTGGATGCGGCGACCGAGCTCGGTGACGACGAGGCCGTTCACCCGCACGCGGCCCTCGACGATCATCTGCTCGGCGACGCGGCGCGAGGCCACTCCCCGATTGGCGAGCACCTTCTGCAGGCGGATGCCGTCGTCGCTGGCCGACCCTCCGTTCGCTGGGCTTTCGCCCCCGGTCGCTGAGCCTGTCGTGTCACTCATTTCGGGACCTCTCCGTCGAATCCATTAGAGCCGTCGTCGAGCAACGGCGAGATGTGCGGCAGCTCGTCGAGCGAGTTGATGCCGAGGTTGACCAGCAGCTGGTCGGTGGTCCCGTAGTGGATGGCGCCCGTGTCGGGGTCGGTGAACACCTCGGTGATCAGCCCGCGCGAGAGCAGGGTCCGAACGACCGAGTCCACGTTCACGGCGCGGATGGATGCCACCTGCCCGCGCGTGACGGGCTGCTTGTACGCGATGACGGCCAGGGTCTCCAGCGCCGCCTGCGACAGGCGCGAGGGGGCCTGGGTGTTCACGAACTCGGCCACGACATCGTCGTGTTCCTCTCGGACGTAGAGGCGCCACCCGCCCCCGACCTCGCGCAGCTCGAAGCCCCGACGTGGGCCGCCGGTCTCACCGTCGTAGTCGGCGACGAGCGCCTCGATCGCCTGGCGGACGGCGGGCACGGGCGCCGCCACCGCCGTCGCGAGGCTCACCAGGCTCTGGGGTTCGTCGATGACGAGCAGGATCGCCTCGAGACGACGGGCGACGGATGCCGTGTCGCTCGGGCGCGAGGCGAGGCTCGTGGCCGGCGTGGGCGAGGTGTCGTCGCCGTGCTCGGCTGCGGTGATGGTGGTGTCAGCGGTCATAGTCGGCTCCGAGGGCGGCGAGGTTGTCTTCCGACCACCGTTCAGCGGTCCAGCGCAGGGTCAGCTCCCCGAGCGGTTCGAGCTGCTCGAACGACAGCGCGGCGTGACGGTACAGCTCGAGGATCGACAGGAACCGCGCGACGACGACGCCGGTCTCGGTGACGCCGGCGACGAGATCGCGGAAGTTCAGGGTGCCCGCCGAGCGGAGGAGGGTGACGACGATGGCGGCCTGCTCGCGGATGCTGATGAGCGGTGCGTGCAGGTGATCGAGGCCCACCGTCGGAATCTGCTTCGGTGCGAACGCCATCACGGCAAGGGCGGCGAAGTCGTCGGCGCTGAGCGTCCACTTCAACTCCGGCACGGCGCTGCGGTACTTCTCGTCGAGGCGCACGCTGCGGGTGTGCCGCCGGTCCTCGCGCTGCAGGCAGCGGGCGAACCACGCCGACACCTCTCTGAAGGCGCGGTACTGCAGCAGACGCGCGAATAGCAGGTCGCGCGCCTCCAGGAGCGCCACCGACTCGGCATCCACGAGTTCTCCCTGCGGAAGCAGGCCGGCGATCTTCATGTCGAGCAGAGTCGCCGCGACGACGAGGAACTCTGAGGCCTCGTCGAGATCGCCCTCGGGACCCATCGCGCGGAGGTACGCGATGAACTCGTCGGTCACGCGGCTGAGCGCGACCTCGGTGATGTCGAGCTCCGCCCGCGAGATGAGGGTGAGCAGCAGGTCGAACGGTCCGTCGAAGACGGGAAGGGTGACGCGGAAGCCGGGTGCCGCGGCGGTCCCTTCGACGGGCTCAGCGACCCGGGTCGCACGCTCGGGGGCCGACGTGTCGGCGAGGGTGTCGTCAGGCGACGGCGCCACGGGCGACCAGTTCCCGCGCCAGCCGCAGGTAGGCCTGGGCGGCGGCGTGCTCGGGCGCGAACTCCGTGATCGGCATGCCCGAGACCGAGGCATCCGGGAACTTCACCGTGCGGCCGATGACCGTCTCGAGCACGTCGTCGCCGAACGCCTCGACCACGCGCTCGAGCACCTCGCGCGAGTGGAGCGTGCGGGGGTCGTACATCGTGGCGAGCACGCCGTCGAGTTCGATCGCCGGGTTCAGCCGATCGCGCACCTTGTCGATCGTCTCGACGAGCAGGGCCACTCCGCGGAGGGCGAAGAACTCGCACTCGAGCGGGATCAGCACGCCGTGCGCCGCGGTGAGCGCGTTCACGGTGAGCAGCCCCAGCGACGGCTGGCAGTCGATGAGGATGACGTCGTAGTCGGCCGCCACCTTGCGCAGCACCCGGGCGAGGATCGTCTCGCGCGCGACCTCGTTGACCAGGTGCACCTCGGCCGCCGACAGGTCGATGTTGGCCGGTAGGAGGTCGAGACCCTCGACGCGCGTGGCCACGATGACCTCGCGCGGGTCGCGCTTGGTGTCGAGCAGCAGGTCGTAGATGGTGGGCACGTCGTGCGTCTGGATGCCGAGACCCGCCGACAGGGCGCCCTGCGGGTCGAAGTCGATCGCGAGCACGCGACGGCCGTAGCCGGCGAGGGAGGCGGCCAGGTTGATGGTCGTCGTCGTCTTACCGACGCCGCCCTTCTGGTTGCACAGCGCGATGATGCGGGCGGGACCGTGTCCGTCGAGCGGCTTCGGGGTGGGGAACCCGTGGTAGGGGCGTCCGGTGGGTCCGAGGATGACCTCGTCCGCGCCCGTTTTCGTGCCCTTCATGCTCGCCGACACCGAGTCTCCCGCCTTCGTCATAACGTCGTCGAGTCTAGCCGCCGCCCGCTCCCCCGCCCGGTGCACGCGCCGGACGCCGGCTCAGGTCCCCGACCCAGGTCCCCGCGCCCGTCGAAGAGACCGCCACGCACGTCCAGGTCCCTGAGCCCGTCGAAGGGACCGCCACGCCGACCCAGGTCCCTGAGCCCGTCGAAGAGATCGCCACGCACGTGCGCCCGTGCGCACAACCTCCGCGATGCGCACACGCTCAGTCCGAACCCGCGACGCCTAACGGAGTTTGCGCGAATCACTGAGCGTGCGCATCCGCCGCACCTGCACGCCCAACGCCAGCAGCAGCGTCGCCACGCCCCACGCGGCGGCGACCTTCACCAGCACGCCGTAGATCAGGTGGGTGGGCGTGTAGTCCGCGTCGAAGCCGCCCTCGACCGTAAGGGCCGCGAGGGTCGCGGCGACCAGCGCCACCGGCAGCGATGCCCACCACATCACCCGCACGACATCCGGAAGCACCCGGGCCACGGGCCGAGCCGTGCGCCGCGACAGCCACCAGAGCCCGAAGACCGCCAGCCCCGCGAGCCCGAACACCCCCGAGCCGTACTGCAGCCACTTCACGCCCAGCAGCGGCCCCCACTGCTGCTCGAGCGCCGGGAACAGCGCGTCTCCCGCGCGGCCCTCGTGCGTGAAGAAGTCCCACGCGACGTGCGTGACGACCCCGAGCGCGAGCGACAGCACGAGCCACAGGATGCCGACGACTCCCCCGCCGAGCGTCTCGCGAACGGCCGCGCGGGCTCCGGCATCCCATTCCTCCGGGAGGCGGTCCGCGACGATCCGGGGCGTCAGCTCGCGCGTCGCCGGACGCAGGACGCACCGCCACACCAGCAGCAGCACAAACGCTATGACGATCGTCACCGGCAGCCACGCGAGGTCGTGGGTCACGGCGTACGACGGCACGATCCCGCGGAGGAACAGCGGCAGGTCAGGTGTCATCGCGCCGATGGCGATGGCCGCCGGCACGAGGGGCGTGCGCAGGAACGGCAGCGCGACGACCGCGTGACTGACGGTGAACGGCATGTCAGCTCAGGAACAGCCCGGCGAGGGTCTTCTTTCCGCGCCGCAGCACCGAGACGCCGCCCGGAAGCGTTCCCGACACGATCGCGTCGTCGGTGGTGACCTTCTCGCCGTCGAGTGACACACCGCCCTGCGCGATCGCACGACGCGCGTCGCTGAGGCTCGATGACAGGCCCGTGGCCGTGAGGGCCTCGACGACGGTGGTGCCGGCGGCGACGGTCGCGTGCGGCAGTTCGTCGAGCGCGGAACGCAGCGTCGCGGCATCCAGGGTCGTCATATCCCCCTGGCCGAACAAGGCCTCGGTCGCTGCGATCACCGCGTCGGTCGCATCCGCGCCGTGCACCGTCGTCAGCACCTCGCGAGCGAGACGCTTCTGCGCGGCGCGGCGGAACGGCTCCTCGGCGACGAGACGGGCGTAGTCGTCCATCTCGGCGCGCGTGAGGAACGTGAAGACCTTAAGGCGTTCGATCACGTCGCGGTCGTCGGTGTTGAGCCAGAACTGGTACATCGTCCACGGGCTGCACATCTCGGCATCCAGCCAGATGGCGTTGCCCTCGCTCTTGCCGAACTTCGTGCCGTCGCTGTTGGTGATCAGTGGCGTACCGATCGCGTGCACCGAGACGCCCTCGACCTTGCGGACCAGGTCGGTGCCGCTGGTGAGGTTGCCCCACTGGTCACTGCCGCCGGTCTGCAGCACGCAGCCGTACTGGCGGTGCAGCTCGAGGTAGTCCAGGCCCTGGAGGATCTGGTAGCTGAACTCGGTGTAGCTGATCCCGGCCTCGGAGTTCAGGCGTGCACTGACGGCATCCTTCTTCAGCATCGTGCCGACGCGGAAGTGCTTGCCGATCTCGCGGAGGAAGTCGATGGCGCTCAGCGGCGCCGTCCAGTCGAGGTTGTTGACGATGCGCGCGGCGCTATCGCCCTCGAAGCTGAGGAAGCGCTCGACCTGGGCACGGAGCTTACCGACCCACTCCTCGACGGTCTCGCGGGTGTTGAGCGTGCGCTCTGCCGTCGGACGCGGGTCGCCGACGAGACCGGTCGAGCCGCCGACGAGACCGAGCGGACGGTGGCCGGCGAGCTGCAGACGACGCATGGTCAACAGCTGCACGAGGTTTCCGAGGTGCAAGCTCGGCGCGGTCGGGTCGAATCCGCAGTAGTACACGATCGCGTCGCCCGAGAGGAGCTCTCGCAGCTCGCCCTCGTCGGTGGACACCTGCACGAGTCCGCGATACACCAGCTCGTCCCAGACGTTGTCGAAGGTCGGGTCGTTGGCAGGTGCGAGGGCGCTCACGGGCGCCGCGTCGAGGGAGGCAGACACCGGTTCAGGGTATCAGCGGGGGTGTCGGGCTCCGGATGCCGCGGCGTCCCCGTACCGTGGGCCACTGCACCGCGGGCCCCCCACACGGCGGCCCCACCACACCGCGGGCCACCGCACCGCGGGCCAGCGCACCGCGCACTGCCGCGGCCCACCGCATCGCGGGGTCACGCGTGCCGCGTGGCGATGCCCGGGTACCCCGTCACGAGTCCGGCCCCGTCGTAGACCAGCTCGCACGCGAACCCGAAGGTCGATGATTCGTAGTGGAAGACGACGCGTTCCGGGGCGGCCTCGATCAGGGTGTACCGCTGCTCGAGGCGCTCGACCTGCAGGTCGGGCGCTCGCACGAACGCGGCCGGTACCTCGCGGGGCACCCCCTCGATCATCTCGAGGCGGCGAACGGGAAGCATGTTCGTCATCGCCGACGACTCGAAATCGATGTCGACGCACCCGTGCAGCTCCGGTCGGGGCTCCCCCTCGACGCTCCATCCGCTGACGTCGTCACGGGTCAGTGTCATGTGCGTCTCACCGGACGCGGTCGACGCCGATACCCGCGCCTCGAGGGTGCGCCACGCGCGGTCGACGATCACCGCATAGTCGATCGACCACATCGATGCACCGTCATCGGCCGTCGTGCGACCGGCGAGGCGATGCCCGCCGGGCGTCGCCGCGAAGAAGGCCACCTCGAACCCGGTTCGGGTTCCGTGGTGTCGCCAACTCGCCGCCGCCGGGAGCGACGTCATCCGGTCCATCTGCGTCCTCCTCGGCCCTCGCGCTCAGCCGGGCGCGATACCCCACGCCACGAGGAACGCCGCCGCCAACGCCGTCACCCAACTCACGAGGCTGCCGATGAGGAAATACTCCGCGCGGTCGCCGCCGTCGCCGTCGCGGGAGATCTCGGGGAAGCGCACGATGCCCTTGGCGGCGAGCACGGCGGCGATGAGCGTGTACGCCCCTGCCAGCGTCAGAGCGAAGACGAGGATGCGCTCCAGCGGCCCGATCAGCCTGCCGCCCTTGAGCGTCGGCGCCGTCGTCTCGTCGGGTGTCTCGCCCGCGCCCATCTCCGAGCGCAGAGCGATGCGCACCACGGCGTTGCCGGACTCGAGCAGGAACACCAGGCACCCCACGACCAGCACGACCACGTCGATCGAGACGGCATCCGTCGGGCGATACGAGGCCCACATCTCGCCCAGGATGCCGGGACGCGCACGGCCGGGGGCGACCACCACGCACGCGGCGGCGGCGAGCGCGAGCAGCGCGACCGGCCAGAGCCCCGCACGGGCGGGGCCCTGCTCGGGCACGACCCAGGTCCAGATCGCGGCGACGGCCACCGCGAGCAGGCCCGCAATCACGGCGTTGACACCCGCCGCGGCGACGATGAGCAGTGCCGCGGCGACCGCGTAGGCGATCCACCGGCGGCTGCGGACCATCTGACGGAGCAGATCGACCGCACCGACGGCGAGGAGGAGGAGACCTGCCGCGATCACGCGCGGCCCTTCCGCGTGAGGACGGCGAAGCCCTCGACGAGCGCGGCCGACCCGGCTGCGGCGAGCGCCTGCGACACCGCCGACTGGCTGATGCCCTCCTGTTCGGCGAGTTCGCGCTGCGACCATCCGAGGCAGCGCCCGGCGGTGAGCCGGCGCGTGCGCTCGCTCATCGCCGAGACGAGTTGGTCGCGAGCGAGGGCATAGGCGTTCGCGACGGCGACGGTATCGGCCATGGCGGCATCCTCTGCCTCGGACGCGGCGATCCATGTGCGCGCGAACGGCGCGGCGCGTTGCTGCATCCCCTCGACGGTCTCGACGGCCGTTCGCGCGGCCCACCACGCGGGCCCCTCGGGCACGGTGCGGTCGTCGAGCACGATGGGGCGCACCTCGCCCACCCCCACGCCGAAGCGGCAGTCGACGTCGTCGGGCAGGGTCAGGCGCACCAGCAGCAGCGAGGCGAGAGCGTCGTCGAGGCGGGCATACTCGCCCTGGAGTTCGTCGCCGACCGTCGCCGTCAGCGCCTGCACGGCGACCGGCAGATCGGCGCCGACCTGTTCGACCACCTCTGCGAGGCGGTGCTGCGCGGCGGCGCGATCGCTCAGCCGCCGGGAGGCGACGATGTCGGCGATCACGACCACGGTCACGACATAAGCCTATCGCTTATCATTTCATTTTGATAAGTGAATGACTGATACTCAGCCGATGAGTGTCCGGGAGGCGGCCTGCGCGCGGGCTACGAGGTCTTCACGCTGCTCGCGCACGCGCTCGGGAGCCGTGCCGCCCGCACCCGTGCGACTCGCCACCGAGCCTTCGATGGTCAACACCTCGCGCACGGCGGGGGTGAGCGACGGTGACACGGATGCCAGGAGAGCGTCATCTGCGTCTTCGAGCCCGATCTCGCGCTCCTCGCACGCCCGCACGAGGGAGCCCGAGATCTCGTGCGCGTCACGGAACGCGACGCCCTGACGCACGAGCCACTCGGCGACGTCGGTGGCCAGCGAGAATCCCTGCGGGGCGAGCTCGGCCATGCGGTCGGTGTGGAAGCGGAGGGTTGCGATCATGCCGGAAAAAGCGGGCAGGACGAGCTCGAGGGTGCGCACGGAATCGAAGACCGGCTCTTTGTCTTCCTGCAGATCGCGGTTGTAGGCCAGCGGCAGACCCTTGAGCGTGGCGAGCAGACCCGACAGGTTGCCGATCAGGCGTCCGGCCTTGCCGCGAGCGAGCTCGGCGATGTCGGGGTTCTTCTTCTGCGGCATGATGCTCGACCCGGTCGAGTACGCGTCGTCGAGGGTGACGAAGCCGAACTCGCGTGTGTTCCACAGGATGATGTCTTCGGACAACCGCGACAGGTCGACGCCGATCATCGCGGCGATGAACGCGAACTCGGCCACGACATCACGCGAGGCGGTGCCGTCGAGCGAGTTCTCGGCGGGGCGCGCCAGCCCCAGACGGTCGGCCACGAGCTGCGGGTCGAGGCCCAGGGTGGCCCCGGCGAGCGCACCGCCGCCGTACGGCGACACCGAGGCGCGCACCGACCAGTCGCGCAGGCGCTCGATGCCGCGCGTGAACGCCCATCCGTAGGCCTGCAGGTGATGCGCGAGCAGCACGGGCTGGGCGTGCTGCAGGTGCGTACGGCCGGGCATGATGGCGCTTTCGTGCGCCTCGGCCTGGGCGACGAGGGCGTCGACGAGGCGGAGCACCTCACGGGTGATGGTGCGGGCGTGGTCGAGCAGGTAGAGCCGCACCAGGGTGGCGATCTGGTCGTTGCGGCTGCGACCGGCGCGGAGCTTGCCCCCGACGGCCGGACCGACCGTCTCGATGAGCACGCGCTCGAGGGCACCGTGCACGTCTTCGTCGCCGGGAGCCGCGACGAGCGAGCCGTCGCGCACCCGGGCGGTGAGCTCGTCGAGACCGTCGTGCATGATCCGGGCTTCGTCGGCCGTGAGGTATCCGGCCGACTCCAGAGCGGCCGCGTGGGCGTGAGAACCGGCGATGTCGTAGAGCGCGAGATCCCAGTCGAAGTGGGTCGAGCGGCTCAGCGCCGCCAGTTCGGGAGACGGTCCGCCCGAGAAACGGGCCCCCCACAGGGCGCCCTCGTTCGTCGTCTGACCGCTCTCGTGACTCATGGCCCCAGCCTACCGAGGGCCGCCGACACCGCCGGAGCCGGAGCCAGAGCCGGAGCCGGTCCCCGTACCCGTGCCGGAGCCCGCGCGCGACGCGGCGGGGCCCGCAGCCGCATCCCGTCCCACGACGAGACGCACCACGAGGTCGATGAGCCACTCCAGCGGACCGCGACCGAGGGTGAGCGCCCATACCGTGCACCCGGCGACGAGACCCAGGGTCAGCGGCAGGAACAGCCCCGCCTCGCGGATGCCGTACAGGTCGCCGGTGTCGCCGAGCAGGGCGAGGGCGACGAGGGCCCACACCACCAGCTGCAGCACGTAGGCCGTCAGGGGCATGGATCCGACCGCCCGTAGCGGCACGGCCACCCACCGCAGCGGCGTGCGGCACAGCAGCAGACAGACACCGATCGTGGCGAGGGCGAACCCACCCGACCCGATGACCTCCCACAGACCCGAGGAGTGGTCCTCGGCCGTCAGCACGGTCGCCAGATAGGGGCGCCCGGCGACAGCAGGCGCGGTCACGAGGGCAGCGCCGTAGCCGGCGAGCAGGAGAGCCCCACCCGCCGTCACGAGCGCGGCCTGCACGTCGAGTCGACGCAGGTCGAGCCGCCCGACACCCATCCCGGCGAGCAGGAACGCGATCCACACCGTGAACGGATAGTTCCACCCCACCGCCGCCGCGATCTCCGCCCCCGCGCGCCCCGCCCAGATCGGAGCCGCGTCGAGCACCGGCTGGATCCACGGCATCACGAGCCCGAGGATCCCCGCGGCGACGAAGAGCCCCCGCGCGCGCATCCCGAGGAACGGCAGGGCCAGCACGAAGAGCAGGGCGTACGCGGGCAGGATGACGTACACCGGTACCCCGGTGGCCACCAGCAGCATGCCGATGACCCAGAGCATCGCTCCGCGCAGCGCCAGTCGCGCGCCGGCGCGGGGGCGGCGCTCCGCCGCGATCGGGCGCGACCCGCCGGTCACGAGCGCGATCGAGACGCCCGCGAGGGTCGCGAACAGGATCGAGGAACGTCCGTTGACCAGGGTGACCCAGGTGTCGGGGTCGAGGGTGAGCCGGCGCTCGGTGTCGAGCAGGTGCGCGGCCAGCATGCCCAGCACCGCGAGGCCGCGCGCGAGATCCACGCCCACCAGCCGGCCCGGCCCGTCGAAACGGGCCCAGGCGCGACCGATCGGCGAGGTGGTCACTGCTGACGCAGAAGCCACACCAGCAACGCCTTCTGGGCGTGGAGGCGGTTCTCGGCCTCGTCCCACACCACGCTCTGCGGTCCGTCGATGACCTCGGCGTCGACCTCGTAGCCGCGGTCGGCGGGGAGGCAGTGTATGAAGATCGCGTCGCCGGCGGCCCGCGTCATGAGCTCGGTCGTGACCTTGAACCCGCCGAGATCGCGGATGCGCGCGATCTTCTCCTCCTCTTTGCCCATCGACACCCAGGTGTCGGTGACGACGACGTCGGCTCCGGATGCCGCGGCCTCCGGGTCGCTCGAGAGCGTGATCGATCCCCCGGTCTCGGCGGCGATGCGCTCCGCGTCCGCGATCACGTCGGCTCGAGGTGCGTAGTCGGCGGGTGCGGCGACGCGCACGTGCATGCCGGCGGTGACGCAGGCGAGGACGTACGAGTGGGCCATGTTGCTGCGCCCGTCGCCGAAGAACGACAGGGTCAGCCCCTTCAGGTCGCCCTTGTGCTCCCGGATCGTGAGCAGATCGGCGAGCAGCTGGCACGGGTGGAAGTCGTCGCTCAACGCATTCACGACCGGCACCCGGGTGCCGCGCGCCATCTCTTCCAGCCCCGCCTGCGCGTAGGTGCGCCAGACGATCGCGGCCACCTGACGCTCGAGCACGCGCGCTGTGTCGGAGGGGGTCTCCTTACCACCGAGCTGACTGTTGGCGGTGGAGATGATCAGCGGTGAGCCACCCAGGTCGGCGATGCCCACGGCGAACGACACGCGCGTTCGGGTCGACGACTTGTCGAAGATCACCGCGACGGTCTGCGGGCCCTCGAGCGGCTTCCGCGACCAGCGGTCCTTCTTCAGCTCGATGGCGAGGTCGAGGATCTCGGCCTGTTCGGCCGGGGTCAGGTCGTCGTCACGCAGCAGATGGCGGGTCACGCGGGGGCTCCTTCGAGGATCAGGGCATCGGAGACGGTGGCGAGAGCGGCGCCGAACAGCTCGAGGAACCCGGCCACCTCGGCATCCCCGATCGTCAGCGGCGGCGCGATGCGGATGGTGTCGTCGTTCGCGGCGTTCACGATCAGACCGTGCTGCTGTGCGGCGGCGACGACGGCCTTGGCGACCGGACTCGTGAGCCCGATGCCCAGCAGAAGGCCACGACCGCGGACGCCCGAGATCAGCGGAGAGCCGAGCGCGGCGATGCCCTCGCGCAGCTGCGTCTCGCGGCGCGCGGCGTTGTCTACCAGACCCGCCGACTCGATCTCTTCCAACACGGCGCCGCCGACGGCGGTGCCGAGGGCGTTGCCCCCGAAGGTCGAGCCGTGGGTGCCGGGGAAGAACAGATCGCTCGCGGCACCGAACGTGATGAGCGCGCCGATGGGGAAGCCGCCGCCGATGCCCTTCGCCACCGTGATGGCGTCGGGCACGATGCCGGCGTGCTGGAAGGCGAACCAGGCACCGGTGCGTCCGGCGCCGGTCTGGATCTCATCCACGATCAGCAGGGCGCCGTGCCGCTCGGTGATCTCGCGCGCCGCCTGCAGGTAGCCCTCGGGCAGCTCGACCACCCCGGCCTCACCCTGGATGGGCTCGACGAGCAGGGCGGCGACGCGCTCGTCCATCGCGGCGTCGAGAGCATCGATGGTGGCGTCGATGTGCTCGACGCCGGACACCATGGGAAGGAAGTCGGCCTGGAGCGCCGGCTTGCCCGTGAGGGCCAGCGCGCCCATCGTGCGGCCGTGGAAGCCGCCCTTCAGCGTCAGGATGCGGGTGCGGTCGGTGCCACGGCCGTGCAGGCGCGCGAGTTTCAGCGCCGCCTCGTTGGCCTCGGCGCCGGAGTTGCCGAAGTAGACGCGGCCCGACTCCCCCGTGCCCGCGAGGCGCTTGAGACGCGCGGCCATCGCCAGCTGCGGGGGCGTGGCGAAGTAGTTCGAGACGTGCGAAAGCGTCGACGCCTGCGCCGTCAGCGCCTGCACGAACACCGGGTGGGCATGGCCCAGGGCGTTGACGGCGATGCCCGCGAGGAAATCGAGGTACTTCTTGTCGTCGCTGTCCCAGACGTAGGCACCCTGCCCGCGCACGAACAGGGCCATCCGGTCGCCGAAGCTGCGGACGAGGTCGCGTCCGGCGTCCTCCTGCCAGGTTGCGGTGGTCATGCGACCACCTCCGTTCCGATTCCCTTGTTGGTGAACAATTCGACGAGTACCGAGTGCGGCACGCGTCCGTCGATGATGGCGGCCGTGGGCACGCCGCCCTCGACCGCGTCGAGGCACGCCTGCATCTTCGGGATCATGCCCGACTCGAGCTTCGGCAGCATGGCGCGCAGCTCCATCGAGGTCAGGTGCGACACGAGCGAGTCCCGGTTCGGCCAGTCGGCGTAGAGGCCGGGCACGTCGGTCAGCACGACGAGCTTCTTGGCGTTGAGCGCCGTCGCGAGAGCCGCCGCCGCGGCATCCGCGTTCACGTTCAACGACGTGCCCGGGTTGTCGAGGTCGGGCGCGATGCTCGAGACGATCGGCACGCGACCCGCGGCGAGGTGGTCGAGCACGGTCTGCGGGTCGACGGTGACGACGTCGCCGACACGCCCGAGGTCGTGCTCGACGCCGTCGACGACCACGCCGCGACGACGACCGCCGAAGAGGCCCGCGTCCTCACCGCTGAGGCCCGTCGCGAGGGGTCCGTGCGCGTTGACCTTGGCCACCAATTGCGGGTTGATCTGGCCCGTGAGCACCATGCGCACGACACCGATCGCCTCGGTCGAGGTCACGCGGTAGCCGCCGCGGAACTCACTGGGGATGTCGAGTCGGTTCAGCATCGACGAGATCTGCGGTCCCCCGCCGTGCACGACGACGGGCTTGACGCCCACGTAGCGGAGGTAGGCGATGTCGGCGGCGAACGCGTCCTGCAGTTCCTCGCTGACCATGGCGTTGCCGCCGTACTTCACCACCACCACCTGGTCGCGGTACTTGCGCACCCACGGCAGCGACTCCACGAGCGTGACCGCCCGTTCGCTGGCTTCAGCGGGATCGGTGTCTTGAAGATCGACGTGGGTCATGAGGAGTAGGCGCTGTTCTCGTGGACGTAATCGTGCGTGAGGTCGTTGGTGCGAATGGTGGCCGCAGCCGACCCGACGCGCAGGTCGACGACGAGGTCGGTCGCGCGGGGGGTGAGGTCGACGTCTTCGCGAGGGCGGTCGGGGCCGCCGGCGGTGCAGACGCGCACGCCGTTCATCGACACGTCGACGTCGTAGGGGTCGAAATCCGCGTCGGTCGTGCCGATGGCCGCGAGCACGCGTCCCCAGTTGGGATCGTTGCCGAAGATCGCAGCCTTGAACAGGTTGTTCCGGGCGATCGAGCGGCCCACCTCGACCGCGTCGTCCTCGGTGGCGGCGCCGATCACCCGGATGGTGATGTCGTGGCTCGCCCCCTCGGCGTCGCCCTGCAGCTGGGCGGCGAGGTCGTCGCACACCGCGGTCAGAGCGGCGGTGAACTCGTCGGCGGAGACACGGATGCCACTGGCCCCGCTCGCCATGAGCGTCACCTGGTCGTTGGTCGACATGCACCCGTCGGAGTCCAGCCGGTCGAAGCTCACCCGGGTGGCGGCGCGGAGCGCGGCATCCGCTTCCGAGGGCTCCAGAACGACGTCGGTGGTGATGACGACGAGCATCGTCGCGAGGCCCGGTGCGAGCATGCCGGCGCCCTTGGCCATGCCGCCGATCGCCCACCCGTCGCCGGTGTGGACGGCCCGCTTGGGCTTCGAGTCGGTCGTCATGATCGCGAGAGAAGCGTCCTCGCCGCCGTCGGCGGACAGTGCTGCGACACCCTGCTCGACACCGTCGAGCACTTTGGCGCGGAACACCTCGTCGCCCGTGCCGATGAGCCCCGTCGAGCACACGACCACGTCGCCCGCGCCGACACCGAGGAGCTCGGCGGCACGCTCGGCGGTCTGGTGAGTCGTCTGGAAGCCGAACGAGCCGGTGAAGCAGTTCGCGCCGCCGGAGTTGAGCACGACCGCCTCGACGACGCCGTCCTTCACGACCTGCTCCGACCACAGGATGGGGTTGGCCTTCGCGCGGTTCGACGTGAACACCGCCGCTCCCACCTTCCGAGGCCCGCGGTTGACGACGACGGCGACGTCACGCGCGCCGGTCGACTTCAGCCCTACGGCGACCCCGGCCGCTTCGAATCCGGCGGCGACGGTCACGCTCACGGGGCGACTCCATTCAGGGGAAGGGCGGTGGCCTCGTCGAGGCCCAGCGCGATGTTCATGGACTGCACGGCGGCACCGGCCGTGCCCTTGACGAGGTTGTCGACGGCGGCGACCACGATGACCCGGTTCGCTCCCCGGTCGATCGCCAGCCCGAGCGAGGCGATGTTTGCACCCAGCACGTCGGCCGTACGGGGGAACACCCCCGCCGGAAGCAGTTCGACGAAGGGTTCGTCGGCGTACGCGGCCTCCCACGCGGCGCGGATCTCGGCATCCGTCGCGCCTGCGCGGATCGGAGCGGTCGACGTGGCGAGGATGCCCCGCGACATCGGCACGAGCACCGGGGTGAAGGAGAGCCGGATGCCGTCGGCCGGGGCTCCCGCGGCGACGAGTGCCTGGCGGATCTCGGGGATGTGACGATGCGTACCGCCGACGGCATACGGATTCGCAGAACCGAGGATCTCGCTGGCGAGCAGGTTGGTCTTGGCGGCCTTGCCGGCACCGCTCGGGCCCACCGCGAGCACCGAGACGATGTCGCCCGGGTCGATCACCCCGGCGGCGACGCCCGGGGCGAGCGAGAGTGCGACGGTCGAGGCGTTGCACCCGGGGGCGGCGATGCGGGTCGCACCGCGGAGGTGCTCGCGCTGCTTGACACCGCCGACGGTGAGTTCCGGCACCCCGTACGCCCACGGCTCGGGGTGGTCTCCCCCGTAGAACGTCGCCCAGTCTGCGGGCGAGGTCAGCCGATGGTCGGCGCCGGCGTCGATCACCAGTGGTGTGTCGGCGAGCGCGTCGGTGTACTGCGCCGACTGCCCGTGCGGAAGGGCGAGGACCACCACGTCGTGCCCCGCGAGCACCTCGGGTGTCGTGGCCTGCAGCTCGAGGTGGGCGAGAGAGCGAAGGTGCGGCTGGTGCGCGACGAGCGGCTGGCCGGCGCTGGAGTGCGCGGTGACCGTGCGGATCTCGATATCGGGATGGGCCGCGAGCAAGCGCAGGATCTCGCCGCCCGCATAGCCGGAAGCGCCGGAGACGGCGACCGAGAGGGTCATGTTTCTACCTTAGGAGTCGGGGCGTGTGCTGAATCAGCGTGAACCGGGGCGGCGACGCCCGCATGCCCGACCGTCGGCGGGTTTACGAGGTCGCCGAGAGTCGGCGCGTGACCCGACGTCGACGCTCGCCACCGGTGCTCACGGAGAGCTCCTCGGGGCGCACGGTGATCGACGACATGTGGCGAGGGTAGCCGCCCCGCGGGCGGGCGGGCAAATCGGCGCGGGCGGGGGGAATGCCGAAGCGCCGCACGACGAGAGTCGGCGGCGCTTCGGATGGGACGCGTCAGTCGCGGATGGCGGCGCCGAAACGCTCGGCGGCCACCGCGACGCCGGCGAGCTTGGCATCCGTCGCCTCGGCCGCGGTGAGCGTGCGGTCGTCGGCGCGGAACCGCAGCGCGAACGTCAGGCTCTTCGCGCCCTCGGCGAGCCCGGGGCCGCGATAGTCGTCGACCAGGCGCGCGCCCTCGAGGAGCGGTGCGCCCCCCTCGATGAGCGCCGCGCGCACGGCGCCGGCCGCCACGTCGAGTGGCACGGTGAGCGAGACGTCCTGCGTCGCCGCCGGGAAGCCCGAGAGCGAGGCCGCGACCACGCGGGCCTGCGCGAGGTCGAGCATCGCATCGAGATCGAGCTCGGCGACGAGCACCCGGCCCGGCAGGTCGGCTCCGGCTGCGACCGCGGGAAGCAGCTCGCCGACGTAACCGATGTCGTGCCCCGCCGCGAGCACGCGGGCGGTGCGTCCGGGGTGGAGGGCCGCGCGCTGCGCCTGCACGAGCTCGATGTCGAGGCCGGCGGCCGCGGCCAGCACGCGCACGGCGTCGACCGCGTCGGCGAGATCGGCGGCCACGGCCGGCTGCCCGGGCTGCTTCGGCACCGTATGTCCGGCGAGCAGCACGGCGATGTGGCGGCGCTGCGGCGGGATCGAGGCGTCGAGGGCGGTGAGGGTCGCGGCATCCGGACGCACCGCCAAGGGCGGCACCGACACGGTGCCGTACTGCACGCCGGGCTTGGGCAGGAACACCGTGCCGACCTCGAACAGGGCCAGGTCGACGATGCCGCGCGAGACGTTGCGGTGCGCCACCTGCAGCAGGGCCGGCACGAGGGACCGGCGGAGGAACGGCGACAGCCCGTCGAGCGGGTTGGCGAGCTTCACACTCGGCAGCTTGTCACCCGAGGGCGAGCCGTGCAGCGCGTTCTGCTCCTCGGTGGTGAACGGGAACGACGGCGTCTCGACGAATCCGGCCGAGGCCAGCGCGTTCGACACGCGTCGGCGCCCCTGCTGGGCGGCGGTCAGCCCGCGCCCGGAGGGCGGGGTGGGGAGAACCGAGGGGATCCGGTCGTAACCCTCGATGCGGGCCACCTCTTCGGCGAGCGTCCATTTATCGGTCAGGTCGTGGCGCCACGACGGCGCGGTCACCGCCCAGCCGGCGTCGCCCTGCGCGACGGAGCAGCCGATGAGGCGCAGCGCCGAGACGGTCTCGTCGTCGGTGTAGTCGACGCCGATCAGCCCCGACACGAAGCCCGTGGGCAGCGTGATCGGCTCGCGTCGGTAGGTCGACGACAGCGAACCGCCGAGCTCGGTGTCGAGCGTGCCGCCGGCGAGTTCGACCATCAGCGATGCCACGCGCTCGGCGGCGACGTAGGGCACGAGCGGGTCGACACCGCGCTCGAAGCGGCGCGACGCCTCCGACGGCAGCTTGTGCCGGCGGGCGGTACGGGCGATCGACACCTGGTCGAAGGTCGCCGCTTCGATGAGCACGTTGCGCGTCGCATCGCTCATCTCGGTGGGACCGCCGCCCATGACGCCGGCGAGGCCGATGGGGCCCGACTCGTCGGTGATCAACAGGTCTTCGGCATTGAGCGTACGAACCTGGCCGTCGAGGGTCTCGAGCTTCTCGCCCTGCTCAGCACGGCGCACGGTGATGCCGCCCTGCAACCGGTCGAGGTCGTAGCCGTGGATGGGCTGGCCGAGCTCGAGCATGACGTAGTTGGTGATGTCGATGAGCACCCCGAGCGAGCGGATGCCGGCCAGCGACAGGCGCGTGATCATCCACGGCGGCGTCGGGCGCGAAGGGTCGACGTCGCGCACGATGCGGGCGACGAACTCCGTCGCGCCCGCGCGTCCGCGGATGGGCGCCTTGTCGTCGACCGCGACCGAGAAGCCCTGCGGTGTGCGGGCGACGGCGTCGTCGTGACCGGTCCCCGGGTCGCGGAAGGCGGCGCCCGTGGCGTGCGAGTACTCGCGGGCGACGCCGCGCAGCGACAGGGCGTAGCCGCGGTCGGGAGTGACGTTGATCTCGACGGCGAGGTCGTCGAGCCCCAGCAGCGCGATGGCATCCGTTCCGACGGGCGCGTCGATGCCGAGGTCGATCAGACGCAGGATGCCTGAGTGCTCGCTGCCGAGACCCAGCTCCTTCGCCGAGGCGATCATGCCGTCGGACACGTGCCCGTAGGTCTTCCGTGCAGCGATGGGGAACGGCCCTGGTAGGACCGAGCCGGGGAGGGTCACCACGACCTTGTCGCCCTCGAAGAAGTTGCCTGCGCCGCAGACGACGCCGCGCACTCCCCCGTTCTCGGCACCGACGTCGACCTGGCACCAGCGGATGGTCTTGCCGTTGGACTGCGGCTCGGGGGTGAACTCCTTCACCTCGCCGACGACGATGGGGCCGGACAGCTCGAAGCGGTGCACGTCTTCTTCTTCGAAGCCGACGGACACCAGCGCTTCGAGCACGTCTTCGGGAGTCGCCTCGACGGGCACGTCGACGTAATCGCGCAACCAGGAGAGCGGGACGCGCATCAGACCACCATTCCGAACTGCTCGCTGAAGCGCACATCGCCCTCGGCCATGTCGCGCATGTCTTGCACGTCGCTGCGGAACATGAGCGTGCGCTCGATGCCCATGCCGAATGCGAAGCCCGAGTACTCCTCGGGGTCGATGCCGGCCGCCCGCAGGACGTTGGGGTTCACCATGCCGCAGCCGCCCCACTCGATCCAGCGCGCACCGCCCTTGAAGGTCGGGTGCCACAGGTCGAGTTCGGCGCTCGGCTCGGTGAAGGGGAAGAAGTTGGCGCGGAAACGCGTCTTGGCCTCGGGGCCGAACAGCACGCGCGCGGCGTGGTCGAGCGTGCCCTTCAGGTGCGCCATCGTGATGCCCTTGTCGATGACGAGACCCTCGAACTGCGTGAACACCGGCAGGTGCGTGGCGTCGAACTCGTCGGTGCGGTACACGCGGCCCGGGCACAGCACGTAGATCGGCAGATCGCGCTCGAGCATCGAACGCACCTGCACGGGGCTGGTGTGCGTGCGCAGCACCAGGTGACGGGCGACCGGGTCGACGAAGAACGTGTCCTGCATCTGGCGGGCGGGGTGGTCGACGTCGAAGTTCAGCGCGTCGAAGTTGAACCACTCGTGCTCGAGCTCGGGGCCTTCGGCGATCTCCCACCCCATGCCGACGAAGATGTCGGACACCTGCTCCTGCAGAAGGGATATGGGATGCCGTGCCCCCACGCGGGCGCGCTGCGGCAGCGCCGTGACGTCGATGCGCTCGGCCTCGAGCTGGGCTGCCGTCTCGGCCTCGGCCAACTCGGCCTCGCGGGCGACGAGCGCCTGGTTCACCTGCCCGCGGGCCTGACCGACGAGCTTGCCGACGGCGGCCTTCTGGTCGGGGGCGACCTGGCGCATCTGGGCGTTCAGCCGCGCGAGGGCGGACTGGTCACCGGTGTGCGCGGAGCGGGCGGCTTTCAACTCGGCCGTGGTCGCGGCCGCGGCGATGGCCGCGAGGGCGGCATCGACGGCGGAGGCGACGGCCTCGGGGGTGATCTCAGGTGCGTCGGACACGAGATGAGAGTCTACCGACGGGCGGGGACACTCCCCCGCCCGTCGACAGATCGGCTCAGGTCGCCGAGCCGCCGCGCTGGGCGACGATCAGGGAGGTGTCGGTGGCACCCTGCTGGAGAGGCTGCACGGGAGCGGCGACGTCGCCCCGCGGCGAGCGGCGCAGACGCTTCTCGACCAGGGTCGCCACGAACGACAGGATCAGGCAGAGCGCGATGTAGATCGCACCGACGATGATCGTGGCCGGGATGATGGGCGAACCGACGCTCGGCTGCGCGCCGATGTACTTCGCGTAGAAGAGCAGCTCGGGATAGGTGATGACGAAACCGAGCGCCGTGTCCTTCAGGGTGACGACGAGCTGAGCGATGATGACCGGCATCATCGCGCGGATCGCCTGCGGGAGCAGGATCAGGCGCATGACACCCGCCTTGCGCAGACCCACGGCGTAGCCGGCCTCGGCCTGTCCGCTCGGCAGCGACTCCACACCGGCGCGGATGACCTCCGCGAGGACTGAGCCGTTGTAGCAGACGAGGGCGATGACCACGGCCCAGTACGGTTCCATGCGGATGCCGATCACGGGGAAGCCGTAGTACAGCAGGAACATGAAGACCAGCACGGGGATCGCGCGGAAGACCTCGATGACGGCCGTGAAGGGCCAGCGCACCCACTTGTGGTCGGAGAGCCGGCCGATGGCCAGGACGAAGCCGAGCGCCAGGGCACCGACCGCCGCCGCCGCGAAGGCGGCGAGGGTCGCCAGGGTGGCGTCGAGAATGCTCGCCCACACGTTCGTATAGGTGAAGGCCGACCACTTCTGGGCGGTGAACTGCCCGGTGTCGGCGAGGCGCCAGACGAAGAAGCCGACGATCGCGAGGACGACGACGATCGTCAGCACCCCGAGGATGCGGTTGCGCGCGATCGCCTTCGGGCCGGGGACGTCGTACAGGACGCTGCTCATCGTGCGACCCTCCATCGATTCTCGAGCGTTCGCTGCAGCCACGACAGGAGGAGCACCAGCGCGACGAAGACGACCATGATCCACAGGATGACGATGAACGCGTTCTCGCCGCGCTCACTGAGGTAGTTGCGCACCGACCCGAGGTTCACGATCGAGAACCCGGCGGCGACGGTGGTGTTCTTCAGCAGGGCGATGAACACGCTCATCATCGGCGGGATGACGGAGCGGAACGCCTGCGGGAGGATAACGAGCGACATCACCTGCCCGAAGCTCAGGCCGAGGGCGCGCGCGGCCTCCGCCTGACCGACCGGCACGGTGTTGACGCCGGAACGGATCGCCTCGGCGACGTAGGTGGCCGTGTAGATGCCCAGGGCGCAGATGCCGAGGGTGAGCGACACGTCGCCGGTGAGCCGCAGCCCCAACAGGGGCGGAAGCGCGAACACGAAGGCGAAGAAGACCAGCGTCAGCGGGGTGTTGCGGATGACGCTGACGTAGAACGTGCCCACGCCGCGCGCGACGGGCACCGGCGAGACACGCATCGCGCCGACGATGATGCCGATTACGAGCGCCAGCGCGCCGCCGGCGAAGAAGAGCACGAGCGTGCCGACGAGCGCTTCGCCCCAGATGTCGAGGTTGTCGGTGATGACACCCATGCGTGGTCCTTATCTCGAAGGGGCTCGGGGGCCGCGCGACACGCGGCCCCCGAACGGGTCACTCGTCGGCGGTGGGCTGCTCGGCCTCGATGCCGGAGGGTGCGAGGTTCTTATCGAACAGCGCGGTCCACACATCGCCACCGTCGTTGAAGAGGGTGTTGATGTGGTCCTTCAGCACGGTGTCGCCCTTGGGCACGCCCACGCCGTAGCGCTCTTCGCTGAAGGTGTCACCGGCGATCTTGAAGGCGTCGGGCTCCTGCGCGACGTACCCGGCGAGGATCGCCTGGTCGGTCGTGACGGCGTCGACCGAACCGGCGCGCAGCTGCTCGAGGCACTGCGTGTAGGTGTCGTATTCGACGGTGTCGCCGGGGTTGTACTCGTCGCGGATGCGCTGGAGCGGCGTCGAACCGGTCACCGAGCACACGATCTTGCCCGCGAGGTCGTCGGGACCGGAGATGTCGTCGTTGTCGGCGGCGACGAGCAGGCCCTGACCGGTGATCAGGTAGGGGCCGGCGAAGTCGATCTGCTGCTTGCGCTTGTCGGTGATGGAGTAGGTGCCGACGTAGTAGTCGACGTTGCCGTTCACCAGCTCCTGCTCGCGGTTGGCCGAAGGGATCGTCTTGTACTCGATCTGGTCGGCGTCGAAGCCGAGGGAAGCGGCGATCCACTGCGCGATCTCGACGTCGAAGCCGCCGCGCTCGTTCGAGACCGGGTCCTTGAAGCCGAGTCCCGGCTGGTCTTCCTTGACGCCGACGACGACCTTGTCGGCCGACGTCATGCGGTCGAAGGTGGGGCTGCCCTCGAGGGAGACGTCGGAGGCGACCTCCCACAGCTGGGTCGTGTCGGCTCCGTCGCCTTCGGCGCCGGGTGCCGCGCCGGGGGTGCCGCTGTTGCAGGCCGTCAGGGCCAGCAGGCCGGCGGCGACGATGCTCGCGCCGGCGAGAAAACGTGTCTTACGCATGTGATGTCTCCTTGGTTACGTGTGCTGTGCGGATGTATGGGTCTGGGGGACGGCACGGCGGAGCCCCTGGGGGGTGGGGACACTCGCGCCTCGGCGAAGAACCTCCTCGTTCGTCGCCGTCATCAGGGGAACCGTCAGTGGGTGATGAGCTTCGATAGGAAGTCTTTGGCCCGGTCGGACTGCGGGTTGGTGAAGAACTGCTCGGGCGCCGCCTGCTCGACGATCTGTCCGTCGGCCATGAAGACGACGCGGTTGGCGGCCTTGCGGGCGAAGCCCATCTCGTGCGTGACGACGACCATCGTCATGCCGTCCTTGGCGAGACCGACCATGACGTCGAGCACTTCGTTGATCATCTCGGGGTCGAGGGCCGAGGTGGGCTCGTCGAAAAGCATGACCTTCGGCTTCATCGCCAGGGCACGGGCGATGGCCACGCGCTGCTGCTGACCGCCGGAGAGCTGGGCGGGGAGCTTGTCGGCCTGGTGCCCGACGCCGACGCGGTCCAGGAGCGCGCGCGCCTCTTTCTCGGCATCCGCCTTCTTCATCTTGCGGACCTTGAGGGGACCGAGGGTGATGTTCTGGAGGATCGTCAGGTGCGCGAACAGGTTGAACGACTGGAAGACCATGCCCACGTCGGCACGCAGGTCTGCGAGACCCTTCCCCTCTTTGGGCAGCTCCTTGCCGTCGATCGTGATGGTGCCGCTCGTGATGGTCTCGAGGCGGTTGATGGTGCGGCAGAGCGTCGACTTACCCGACCCCGACGGACCGATGACCACGACGACCTCGCCGCGGTCGACCGTGAGGTCGATGTCTTTGAGCGCCTGGAACTGCCCGTAGTGCTTCTGGACGTCGGAGACGACGACCAGCGGCTCGGAGGTCGTCGGGGGAACGGATGCCATGCCCCCACACTATGAGGGCGACGCGCCGCCGACCACCTTCCGGCGCGCGCCTTAACCGTTCTGTAACAGCCGCCGTCAGCGCGCCCGCTGCGCGAATGCCGTCTCGTAGAGGCACACGCTCGCCGCCGTGGCGAGGTTGAGCGACTCGGCCCGGCCGTAGATCGGCAGCCGCAACGCCAGGTCGGCACGAGCAAGTGCTTCGTCATCCAGGCCCCGCGCCTCGTTGCCGAACAACCACGCGGTCGGCTCGGCGAGGACCTCGCGCGACGCCAGGAAGTCGTCACCACCCACGTCGGCGGCGACGACGCGAAGACCCGCCTCGTGCACGCGTTCCACGACGTCGGCGAGATCGAGATCGACGGCCACCGGCAGGTGGAAGAGCGAGCCCGTCGTCGAGCGGACGACCTTCGGGTTGTAGGGGTCGACGGTGCGTCCGGTGAGGATGACGGCATCCGCGCCCGCCGCGTCGGCGGCACGGATGATGGTGCCGAGGTTGCCCGGGTCGCGGACCTCCTCGCAGATGGCGATGAGCCGCGGGCCTGCCGCCAGCACGTCCTTCAGCGCCGTCGGCGCCTGCCGGGCCACCGCGACGATGCCCTGCGGCGTCACGGTGTCGGCCATTGCATCCAGGACCGCTTCGGTCGTGTACTGCAGGTCGACGCCGGCCTGCTCGGCGGCGTCGCGCACATCGACGTGCTTCTCGAGGGCCGTGGGAGTGGCGTACACCTCGAGGACCGTCTCAGGAGCCCACGCGAGAGCCTCTCGCGCCGCCTGAGGACCCTCGAGCAGAAAGAGTCCGGTCTCTTGACGGGCGGCACGCTTGCTCAGCTTGGCCACGGCGCGCACCCGCGGCGAACGAGGGTTCTCCAGCACGCCCTCAGTGTATGGCTCCCCCCGATGAGCACTCCGGATGCCGCGCGGACGCCGACGGGATGCTGCGCCGTGCCCAGCGCGACGCGGACCCGCCCGGGTGGGGAAACAGCGGAACGGGCGCCCTCGCGAGGAGGACGCCCGTTCCGGGAAGAAGACGCGGGTTACGCGGACTTCGGCGCGTTGACGTCGCTGGGCAGGGCCGCCTTGGCGGTCTGCACGAGCGAGGCGAACACGGTGGGCTCGTTCACCGCGAGCTCAGCGAGCATGCGGCGGTCGACCTGCACACCCGCGAGGCCGAGGCCCTGGATGAAGCGGTTGTAGGTGAGCCCGTTCTGGCGGGACGCGGCGTTGATGCGCTGGATCCACAGACGACGGAAGTCGCCCTTGCGCTTGCGACGGTCGCGGTACGCGTAGACCAGGGAGTGGGTGACCTGCTCCTTGGCCTTGCGGTACAGGCGCGAACGCTGCCCGCGGTAACCGGACGCGCGCTCGAGGATGACGCGACGCTTCTTGTGGGCGTTTACTGCCCGCTTGACTCTAGCCATTTCTGTTTCTTCCTAACGTGCGTCGGCGCTCAGAGACCGAGGAGCTTCTTGGCGACCTTCGAGTCGCCCTTGGCCAGGACCTGCTCCTGGTTCAGGCGGCGGGTGCGCTTCGAGGCCTTGCCTTCGAGGTTGTGGCGCATGCCGGCCTGCTGCTTCATGAGCTTGCCGCTACCGGTGAGCTTGAAGCGCTTCTTGGCGCCCGAGTGGGTCTTCTGCTTCGGCATCTGTCTTCCTTCGTTGGTCTTCCCGGCGGAGCGGGAGTCTGGGGAGCTTTACTCGGCGGGGGCCGAGGTGGGCGTTTCTTCCGAGTCCGAGTCGCCGCGAGCAGCGCTGCGCGCCGCCTCACGGTTCGCCGCGCGCTGCGCGTTCTGCTCGGTCTTGACCTCGGACTTGTTCTTGTGGGGCGCGACCACCATCACCATGTTGCGGCCGTCGATCGTGGGGTTCGACTCGACGGTGCCGAACTCGGCGACGTCTTCGGCGAACTTGCGGAGCAGGCGCACACCCTGCTCGGGACGCGACTGCTCGCGACCGCGGAACAGGATCATGGCCTTCACCTTGTCGCCCGCCTGGAGGAAGCCCTCGGCGCGCTTGAGCTTGGTGATGTAATCGTGGGCCTCGATCTTCAGACGGAACCGGACCTCTTTGAGGACGGTGTTCGCCTGGTTACGACGCGTCTCCTTGGCCTTCTGCGCGGCCTCGTACTTGAACTTGCCGTAATCCATGATCTTGACCACGGGCGGCTTCGAGCTCGGCGCAACCTCGACCAGGTCGAGGTCCGCTTCCTGGGCCAGGCGCAGCGCAGCTTCGATGCGGACGATGCCGACCTGCTCGCCGTTGGGTCCGACGAGACGGACCTCCGGGACTCGGATGCGCTCGTTGGTGCGGGGATCGCTGATGCGGAACTCCTCTTGTATGCGGATGACGGCCGCCGCGATCCGAGGGAATCGCGGGCGAAGAGGAGAAACACGCCACCCGGCACGGTGCTGTCAGCACCGGCTTCTGCACCCAGGCGACCCCGTGGGAAACGGAGCGGAGTGCGGGAACCCGGTAGCCTGGAACGGCAAGCGCGGGTGGGATGTGATCCTCTTTCGTACGGAGCGAAAAGCTCCGAAGCCCGCCACAGTCTAGCAGAGAGATTCACGTGGACACGATCCCCTCCGACCAGCCCGCCGAAGACCCCTCCGCGCACCGCCACGGAGCCGAAGACGAACGTCTCGCGCGATGGGAAGAGCAGGAGCGCGCAGCGTCCTCCGCCACCCGCGACATCGCGGACGTCCCCGCGGTCGAGGTCATCACGACGGCAGCCGTGCACCTCATGAGCGCCGCCGCCGTCAAAACGGGACTCGCCGACGATCCCACTCACCAGCTCGACCTCGACGAGGCGCGCAAGCTCATCAACGCCCTCGCCGGTCTCATCACCGCCGGCGCCCCCGAGATCAGTGACATGCACGCGCGATCGCTCCGCGACGGACTGCGCTCGCTCCAGCTGGCGTTCCGTGAGGCGTCGACGATCCAGGACCCGATCGGCAAGGGGCCGGGAGAGAAGTGGACGGGTCCCGTCACGTAGGTCGTTCGTTCTGGGGTAGCGGGCTCCGTGATGCCCCCTTCCCCAGGCAAGAGCAGGGCCCCTACCCCGATTGCCTGGGGAAGGGGGCATCACTGCGCCTTGTGCCGCAGGCCGACTCCGCCGTGACACCCGCAGGGTATGAGAGGTATCACTGCGCCCTGTACCGCAGGCCGACTCCGCCGTGACACCCGCAGGGGTATGAGAGGCGTCCCTGTGCCGCAGGGCGACTCCGCCGCGACAATGCCGCAATACCTTGCCCGTCGACCGGGGCAATGTCATCCGGCCCCCGACGCGGCATGAGAACAGGGGATGCCACCAGTACTGGACGCGTCGACCGAGCGAGGTCCTGTTCTCGAGCGATCGCCTGTCACGGCGCGTCGCACGCGCGTTCCCGCGCGGCGCGGGTCAGACGTCTTCGCTGCGGTGCAACTTGACGGTGAGCGAGTCGACGAGCACGGCGATGCGGTCATCGGAGGCCCACCGGCGGGCGATGCGCGCGAGCACGGCATCCAGCTCCTCCTGCTCAAGGCCCGACATCAGCTGCAGGTGCACGACGAGCTCCGGCCCGCGCAGACGACCCGTGGGGTCGCCCGACTCCACGGCGAGGTCGAGCACCGCGAGTTCGCCCGAGATGCTCTGCTGAAGGCCCGTGAAGATCAGCGGCGAGGTGTGAGCGGGTTCCCACGACTCGCCCTGGGCGATCGCCCAGAGCGCGGGGCGGCGGATGACGAACTCGGTCTCGGATCCCGGATCGATCACGATGAGCTCGGTGTCTTCGGATGCGGCGGCCAGCGCCGTGCGTCGACCGTCTGCGGGAACGGGGCGCGCCGTGGCATCCCAGGTCTGAAGTGCCGTGACGGAGGTGAAGACCGGGAGGACCTTGCGCCCGTCCGGGGCGGCGACGGTGACGATCGACAGCTCCTGCGTCTTATCGACCTCGAGCCCGTGCGCGCCGATGCCGTGGTCGCCCTTCTCGGCGACGAGCGGGATCAGCAGGCGCGCCGTGCGGTAGGCGTCGACCACCGCACGCGCATCGCCCTCCGCTGATCCGAACGCCAGGAGCGCCGAGAGCAGTGCCGGATCGGCCGACCCGTCATCGCCCGAGTGCGGATTGGGCGAGAAGCTGCGCCCCTCCCAGGGCAGGCCCGCCGAGTCGGCGCCGGCGCCGTGCGGGACGTGATCGTGCGACCCGTGACCGTGCGGACCGTCAGTGTCCGGCGACATCCAGTGCCTCAGCGAGCGTGAACTGCCCCGCGTAGAGCGCCTTGCCGACGATGGCGCCCTCGACACCGAGGGGCACGAGGTCGCGCAGCGCCACGATGTCGTCGAGGCTCGACACGCCGCCGGAGGCGACGATCGGCTTCGGGGTGCGCTGGGTCATCTCGCGCAGCAGTTCGATGTTGGGGCCGCGGAGCGTGCCGTCTTTGGTGACGTCGGTGACGACGTAGCGACTGCAGCCGGCATCCTCGAGACGATCGAGCACCGTCCACAGATCGCCGCCGTCGCGCGTCCATCCGCGGGCCGCGAGGGTCGTGCCGCGCACGTCGAGACCGACGGCGATGGCCTCGCCGTAGCGGTTGATGACATCGGCTGCCCACTCGGGGTTCTCGAGCGCCGCGGTGCCGAGGTTGATACGGCTCGCTCCGCTCTCGAGCGCCGCCTCGAGCGTGCGGTCGTCACGGATGCCGCCCGACAGCTCCACCTGCACGCCCTTGACCTGCTTGATGACCTTGCGCATGACGTGGGCATTGCTGCCACGGCCGAAGGCGGCGTCGAGGTCGACGAGGTGGATCCACTGCGCGCCCTGGCGGGCGAAGTCGGCGGCCGCGTCGACGGGGTCGCCGTAGCTGGTCTCGGTACCGGCCTCGCCCTGGGTCAGACGGACGGCTTTGCCGTCAGCCACATCGACCGCCGGAAGCAGCACAAGTTCGGGCGTGGACGCGAAATCGTTCATGGCTCCTCGCACCCTTCGGCGCATCTCGCCGAGCCGGGGCACGAGGTCACACAGTAGTCGCGCGCAGCCCGTCGATCCAATTGGCGAGGAGGCGGATGCCGGCTTCGCCCGACTTCTCGGGGTGGAACTGGGTCGCCGCCAGCGGGCCGTTCTCGACCGCCGCGATGAAGGGCGCGCCGTAGGTGCACCACGTCACGGACGGCTGCGGGAACGGCGGGGTGACGTCCAGCTGCCACTCCTGTGCGGCGTACGAGTGCACGAAGTAGAACCGCTCGCGCTCGATGCCCTCGAAAAGGCGGGAACCCTCACCCGCGGTGACGGTGTTCCAGCCCATGTGCGGCAACACGGGTGCCTTGAGCTCGGCGACGGTGCCCGGCCACTCCCCCAGCCCCGACGTGTCGGTGCCGCGCTCGATCCCGCGCTCGAACATGACCTGCATGCCGACGCAGATGCCGAGGACCGGTCGACCGCCGGCGAGGCGGCGGTCGATGATCTCGCCGCCGCGACTGGCGTTCAGCGAATCCATGACCGCCCGGAACGCGCCGACGCCGGGGACGAGAAGACCGTCGGCGTCGAGCAACAGCGAGCGGTCGGAGGTGAGGCGGGCGTCGGCGCCGGCCTCGACGAGGGCCTTGACGGCGGAGTGGACGTTGCCCGACCCGTAGTCGAGGACCGCGACGACGGGCTTGGCCGTCACAGTGCACCCTTGGTGCTCGGGATGCCGTCGACGAGGGGGTCGAGCGCCTTGGCCTGGCGGAAGGCGCGCGCGAGCGCCTTGTACTCCGCCTCGGCGATGTGGTGCGGGTCGCGTCCGCCCAGGACACGCACGTGCACGGTGAGCCCCGCATGGATCGAGATGGCCTCGAATGAGTGGCGCACGAGCGAGCCGGTGAAGTGACCCCCGATGAGGTGGTGCTCGAAGCCGGCGGGCTCGCCGGTGTGCACGAGATACGGACGCCCGCTGATGTCGACCACCGCTTGCGCCAGTGCCTCATCGAGCGGCACGAGGGCGTCGCCGTAGCGCGCGATGCCGGACTTGTCGCCGAGTGCCTGGCGGATGGCCTGGCCGAGCACGATCGAGGTGTCCTCGACGGTGTGGTGGGCGTCGATGTGGGTGTCGCCGGTTGCGCGCACGCGCAGGTCGGTGAGCGAGTGCTTCGCGAACGCCGTGAGCATGTGGTCGAAGAACGGCACCGTCGTCTGGATGTCGCTCGCACCGCGTCCGTCGAGATCCAACTCGAGCTCGATGTGCGACTCGCTCGTCTCGCGCGTGAACGAGGCGGTGCGGGGCGTGGCGGGGCCGGTCATGATCGGGATCCTATCGAGGCGAGGGCGTCGAGGAACGCGGTGGTCTCGTCGGCCGTGCCGGCCGACACGCGCAGGTGGTGGGGGATTCCCACGTCGCGGATGAGCACGCCGCGGTCGTAGAGGGCCTTCCACGTCGCGGCCGGGTCGTCGACCCCTCCGAACAACACGAAGTTCGCCCACGACTCGTGCGCCGTGTAGCCGAGGGCCGACACCGTCGCCGAGATGCGATCGCGCTGGGCGACGATCTCGTCGACCATGCCCAGCATCGTCTCGGCGTGGCCCAGCGCCGCGGTCGCCGCCGCCTGGGTCAAGGCGCTCAGGTGGTAGGGCAGACGCACCAGACGCAGGGCGTCGACGAAGGCCGGGTCGGCCGCGAGATAGCCCACCCGCGCGCCGGCGAAAGCGAAGGCCTTGCTCATCGTGCGCGAGACGACCAAGCGCGGGCGACCGGGAAGAAGCGCCACGGCGGACGGCTCGTCGCGCGGGGCGAACTCCTCGTACGCCTCGTCGACGATGACGACACCGTCGGTCGCGTCGTAGACCGCCTCGATGACGTCGCGTCGGAGCGGGGTACCCGTGGGGTTGTTGGGTGCACAAAGGAAGACGATGTCGGGACGCTGCTCGCGGACCTGAGCGGCCGCGGACTCCGCCGTCAGGGAGAAATCGTGATCGCGGTGCCCGGCGATCCATCGCGCACCGGTGGCGCGCGTGAGGATCGGATACATCGAGTAGGTGGGCGCGAAGCCCATCGCGGTACGACCGGGACCGCCGAACGCCTGAAGGATGTGCTGCAGGACCTCGTTCGAGCCGTTGGCCGCCCAGATCTGCTCGGCACCCAGGCCGTGGCCCAGGTAGTGCGCGAACGCCTCGCGCAACCCGGTGAACTCACGATCGGGATAACGGTTCACGTCGCGGAGGGCCCGGGCGACGGCATCCAAGATGTCGTCGGCGACCTCCGATGGAACGGGATGCGTGTTCTCGTTCACGTTCAGCGCCACCGGGAGCGGCGCCTGCGGTGCTCCATACGGGGTCATCCCCCGCAGATCGTCGCGAAGAGGCAGGTCGTCGAGGCGTACGGTCACCTCACCCATCGTAGGCGGCGGGCGGCGCGGCGACTCACGCGGCATGGCCTGCGCGGAGCGGGCGTCAGTTCGCGGGGGCGTACTCGGCGGGGATCGCAATGCGCTGACCGGCCGCCACCGAACCGCCGGACAGGGCGTTGAGACGGGAGATCTTGGCGACGACGTCGCGGGGATCGGCCGCGGGCGCCAGCTCTTCGGCAATCGACCACAGGGTGTCGCCGCTCATGACGGTGACCTCGGAGAAGGAACCCGCGGGGGCCCCGGCGTCGTTCGAGGCCAGCGCGGCACCGCCACCGACGACCGCGACACCCAGAGCCACGGCGAGCGGCAGCGACACCAGGAAGGTGACGGCGCGGCGACCGCGCGGCGTGATGCGCAGGCGGGTGGTGGGGGTGGAGATGGCGATGCTGGTCATGGTGTGCTCCTCAGTGGGGAGAGATTCGCACCCCACCCTCGGCCGGGAGGGCGGGAGTGCGAATCTGTGTTCCGAATCTATCTTCGATACTGCGTGGGTGTCAAGACGACGTCTGTCGGAGACGAATCGAACGCGACACGCGTGAGCTTCCGTGTGATTCGCCTCGCCGACCGGATACGGTTTCGACACGGAGACCTCATCACCAACCTCCGACATTCGAATTTCCGCCGCCCTTCCCGCGGCGCGAGGGGAGCATCAGATGACCGACGCGACGACCGCCGGCCGCGACCGACCGCAGACGCGTCGGCGCAAGAGCCTCAGCGACAAGCAGCTCGCGATCCTCGAGGTCATCCAGCGTTCGATCGCGCGGCACGGCTATCCGCCGAGCATGCGCGAGATCGGCGACGCGGTCGGCCTGAAATCGCTGTCGAGCGTCACCCACCAGCTGAACCAGCTCGAGCTCAGCGGCTACCTGCGCCGCGACCCGGGCAAGACCCGCGCCATGGAGGTGCTGATCGACCTGCCCGGCACCGCCGCCGAGAACCCGGCTGACACCGCACCCTCGGTGGGCGACGCCGCCCTCGTGCCGCTGGTGGGCCGGATCGCGGCGGGCGTGCCCATCACCGCCGACCAGCAGGTGGAGGAGATCTTCCCCCTCCCCCGCCAGCTCGTCGGCAAGGGCGAGTTGTTCATGCTCAAGGTCTCGGGCGAATCGATGATCGACGCGGCGATCTGCGACGGCGACTGGGTGGTCGTGCGGTCGCAGGCGAACGCCGAGAACGGCGAGATCGTCGCCGCGATGCTCGACGGCGAGGCCACGGTGAAGACGTTCCGTCGCCGCGACGGCCACACCTGGCTCCTGCCCCGCAACACCGCCTTCGAACCCATCCTCGGAGACGAGGCCGTCCTGCTCGGTCGTGTCGTGGCGGTGCTGCGCGCGGTGTGACGCCATCGTCCACTCGCGGCGACACCCGAAGAGAGGGTCGCCGTCAGGTGTTCGGACGTTCTCCATGGCGCGAAACGGGGTGGACACGCGGCGCAGTCGGCATGACCGCTCGCGCAGAGAACGGCCTCAGACGTCGCCCGTGCCGCGTGTCGGAGGTGGTCCGTAGGGTGGGAGCCATGGCAGACACCCTCCCCTACGGTTCCTGGCCCTCGCCGATCACCCCCGAGTCGGTGGCGCAGTCGACCCCGCGCGTAGACGGTGCGCGAATGGTGAGCGACGAGGTGTGGTGGGGTGAGTCCGTCCCCACCGAGGCCGGGCGGGTCGCGGTGAAGCGTCGCCGCGCCGACGGTTCCGTCGAGACCGTCCTCCCCGCTCCCGCCAATGCCCGTTCCGCGGTCCACGAGTACGGTGGCGGCGCTTGGACCGCGTCCGACGAGGGCGAGCTCTACTACGTCGAGAAGACCGACCAGCGGGTCTACGCCCTGCGGCCGGGGGGCGGGGCGCGAGCCCTCACCCCGTCCGACGACACCGTGCGCCACGGCGGCCTGCTGTTCGAGCACGGCACCCTCCTGGCCGTGCGCGAGACGCACGGCGCCGAGCGCGTCCCGACGCGCGCCATCGTCCGCATCGCCACCGACGGTTCCGGAGCCGTCGACGTGCTCGCCGAGGGCAGCGACTTCCTCGCGCAGCCCGCCCTCAGCCCCGACGGCACCCGACTCGCGTGGATCGCGTGGAACCACCCCGACATGCCCTGGGACGCCACGATCCTTCGCGTCGCCGACCTCGCATCAGGAGAGGTGCACGACCTCGCGGGTGGCGACGAACGCGCCCCCCTGCAACCCGTCTGGCTCGCCGACGACGAACTGCTGTACGCCGACGATCCGGGCGGCCGGTGGAACCTCTTCCGCCGTCCCCTCGACGGCGACGCGCAGCCCGTCGCGCCGGCGGACGCCGACACCGGCGGTGGGCTGTGGGTACTGGGCACGAGATGGTTCGGTGCGGCGGCAGACGGCCGCATCGTCGCCGTGCGAACGGACGGTGCCGACGAGATCGTCGAGATCGCGCCGTCGGGCGTCCGGCCGCTCGCTGTCCCCGTCGTGGCCGGCGCAGCGGTCGACGATGCGCGAGGCAATCGGGTGCTGATCTCGGGCGCCGACGCCGTGGGCCGTTCCGGCCTGTGGCTGGTCGACCTGGAGTCCGGCGTCGTCGACCTCGTGACAGGGGGCTCCGGCTCATGGGGAGACGAGTGGATGCCGTCGGCGCGCGCCCTCGAGACGGAGGGGCCGCACGGCCCGGTGCACGCCTTCGCGTACGCACCCACGCATCCCGCCGTCACGGCACCCGCGGGCGAGCGTCCGCCCTACGTCGTGCTCGTGCACGGTGGCCCGACCTCCCATGTCGGCCCCGCGCCGTCCGCGAAGACGGCGTTCTTCACCAGTCGCGGCATCGGCGTGCTCGACGTCAACTACGGGGGCTCCACCGGATACGGGCGCGCCTACCGCGAGAGGCTGAAGGGCCAGTGGGGCGTGGTCGACGTCGATGACGTGGCCGCAGCGGCATCCGCCCTCGCCGCGGCGGGTCTCGCCGATCCCGGGCGTCTCGCCATCGCGGGCGGCTCCGCGGGCGGATGGACCGTACTCGCCGCCGTCACCCGCACCGACGTCTTCTCGGCGGGCATCTCCCGCTACGGCGTCGGCGACGCCCGCGCCCTGGCCGAAGACACCCACGACTTCGAGGCGCGATATCTCGACGGTCTCATCGGGCCGCTGCCCGAGGCGGAACCGGTGTACATCGAGCGGTCGCCGCTCAGTCGTCCCGAACGGTTCCGCGTGCCCCTGCTGATCCTGCAGGGCACGGAAGACCGGGTCGTGCCGCCGTCGCAGGCCGAGGCGATCCGAGACGCGCTCTCCGCCCACGGGGTCCCCCACGCCTATGTGCTGTACGAGGGCGAGGGCCACGGTTTCCGCCGCGCCGAGACGGTCATCGACTCGCTCCGTCGCGAACTCGGATTCCTGGGTGCGGTGTTCGGCTTCGAGACCCCGGGGGTGCCGAGCCTCGAGCTCGAGTGATCTCCCCCGACCGCGGGAGGGCGGCCCGGTGAAGCGGTCTCCGCCGGGCCGTGCCGTCGCTCACCGTGCGACGAAACCGCCGATCGGCAGCCGCACACGACCACGAAGAACCCCGCCGAACACTCGTCGGCGGGGTTCTTCGTCGCCCATCAGGCCGCGAACGGCTCTAACTCCGCCGCGAGGCGGGCGCCCACGTGGGCGTGCAGGAACGTTCCGGTCTCGCGGTGCTCCTGCGCCAGGATCAGTCCGCTCTCATGGACGGCCGACACCAGGTCGCCGCGGTCGTACGGAACGACCGCCTGCACCTCGACCGCCGGCAACGGCAGCGCCTCTTCGATCGCGGCGCGCAGCTCCTCGATACCCTCACCGGTGCGCGAGGACACGAACTTCGCCTTCGGCGCGAGTCCGCGCAGCACGAGCCGGTCGTCATCCGTGACGAGGTCGGCCTTGTTGAAGACGACGATCTCCTGACCGAAGTTCGCATCGACGTCGCCCATCACATCGCGCACCGTCATCAGCTGCGCGGCCGGGTCGGGGTGCGAGGCGTCGACGACGTGCAGGATGACGTCGGCGTCGCCGACCTCCTCCAGGGTCGAGCGGAAGGCCTCGACCAGCTGGTGCGGAAGGTTGCGCACGAAGCCCACCGTGTCGGTCAGCGTGTAGACGCGACCGTCGCTCGTCTCCGAACGCCGGACCGTGGCATCCAGGGTCGCGAACAGGGCGTTCTCGACCAGCACACCGGCACTGGTGAGCCGGTTCAGCAGACTCGACTTCCCGGCGTTGGTGTAGCCGGCGATCGCGACCGAGGGGATGGTGTGACGCTTGCGTTCGGCGCGTTTCGCCTCACGGGCGGGGGCGAAGTCTCGCAGCTGCTTGCGCAGCAGGGCCATCTTCGTACGGATGCGGCGACGGTCGAGCTCGATCTTCGTCTCACCGGGGCCGCGCGAGCCCATACCCGCTCCGCCCGCACCGACCTGTCCACCGGCCTGACGCGACATCGAGTCACCCCAGCCGCGCAGGCGCGGAAGGAGGTACTCCAGCTGGGCGAGCTCGACCTGGGCCTTGCCCTCGCGGCTCTTCGCGTGCTGGCTGAAGATGTCGAGGATGACCGTCGTGCGGTCGATCACCTTCACCTTCACCACGTCTTCGAGCGCACGGCGCTGGCTGGGTGCCAGTTCGGTATCGGCGATGACGGTGTCGGCACCGACGGCGGCGACGATGTCGCGCAGCTCCGCCGCCTTACCCCGACCGACGTAGGTCGCCGGATCCGGATGCGGGCGGCGCTGCAGCACGCCGTCGAGCACTACGGCACCGGCCGTCTCGGCCAGCGCCGACAGCTCGCGCAGCGAGTTCTCGGCATCCGCCTGCTCGCCCTGCGGGTGCACGCCGACCAGGACGACGTTCTCGAGGCGCAGCTGGCGGTACTCGACCTCGGTGACGTCTTCGAGCTCGGTGGAGAGTCCGGCGACGCGGCGGAGCGCGGCGCGCTCCTCGCGGTCCCACTGATCGCCGTCGGCGTCGCCGCCGTAGGCGGTGGTGGCATCTTGGAGCGCCTGCGCTGCACCGAAGACCCGGACCCCGCGGTGCGCTTCGGCGCGCGAGAGCACGCGGTCCACCGGGTCGACCGGCGACGCGTCGATGCTCGGGGGTGTGGTCTGTTCGGTCATGTGTTCCTTTCGGCCGCGAGCATGCCGCGGCGGTGATCTCGGTGTTCTGGCACTTTATCCGCCCCGACGCCCGAGGGGCCGGTCGGATATCCTGTCGTGATGGGGAGCGAGCACTACTTCAGCGCGTCGCCGTCGAGTCCCGAGCAGCTCCGTCGCATCCGCGTGACGCTCGCCGGTCGAGAACTCGAGGTGGTCACGGCGGGCGGCGTCTTCAGTCCCGATCACGTGGATGCCGGCACCTCGGTGCTGCTCGCCAACACCCCGCCCCCTCCCGCCGGCGGGCACTTCCTCGACCTGGGGTGCGGGTGGGGTCCGATCTCGCTGTCGCTGGCGCTCGCCTCACCGCACGCGACCGTGTGGGCGGTCGACGTCAACGAGCGTGCTCTCGATCTCGTGAGGCGCAACGCACAGTCCCTCGGCCTCACCAACATCAACGCGGTGCGTCCCGAAGATGTTCCCGACGAGGTCTCGTTCCGATCCATTCGCTCGAACCCGCCGATCCGCGTGGGCAAGAACGAGTTGCACGGCATGCTGCAGCAGTGGATCCCCCGCATGTCGGAGCGTTCGGACGGGTGGTTCGTCGTGCAGCGCAACCTGGGTTCGGACTCCCTGCAGCGCTGGCTCGCCGCCACCTTCGTCGACGGCTACAGCGTGCAGCGGGCCGCGACCGGCCGAGGGTTCCGAGTCATCCGGGTACGCCGCCACGGCTCGCCGCCGAGCGAGCCCATCGACATCGTCGCCTGAGCCGCGCACGCCGCGTCGCACCGACGGATGCCGAGAGCACACGGACCGCGCGAGGTCACTCGATCGAGACGGCGACGTCCGCGTGCGCTCGCGCCGGTCGTGTCGTCTCGAGCCGCCTGCCCGCCCCTCAGGCGAGCGCGACCTCGCCGGTGAAGACCAGGGACGCGGGACCCGAGAGGAACACCCGCCCGCTGGACACGCGCACACCCAGGGTGCCGCCCGGGGTGTCGACCACCCAGTGGTCGGGGGCTGCCGGGCCCGCCCAGTGCCGCACGGCGAGCGCGGCCGCAGCCACGCCGGTGCCGCAACTCAGCGTCTCGCCGACACCGCGTTCGAACACCCGCAGGCGGATCGCACCGACGCCGTCGCGCACGAGCGGATCGGCCGGTACGACGAACTCGACGTTCGCGCCGTGCCGCGGAGCGGGATCGAGAACGGGCTGATACGCGAGATCGAGACCGTCGAGTTCGGCGTCGGACGACAGGGCGACGACCACGTGCGGGTTGCCCACGTCGATGCCGACGCCCGGGCGTGCCACCGACAGTCCCTTCGCACGGACGAGGGTCTCCTCGGCATCCACCTCGAAGGCCCCGAGGTCGACCTCGAAACCGCGGTCGCTGCGCGTGAGCGTCTTGACCCCTGCGCGGGTGCCGATGCGTAAGCCCTCGTCGATGGACGCGAGGCCGGTGTCGGTGAGATAGCGCGCGAAGACGCGGGTGCCGTTGCCGCACATCTCGGCGATCGACCCGTCGGCGTTGCGGTAGTCCATGAACCACTCGGCGCCGGATGCCGCGGCATCCGCGCCCTCGACGATCGCCGTCGTGCGGACGACCCGCAGCAATCCGTCGGCGCCGATGCCGAAGTGACGGTCGCACAGCACCGCGACCTGCGCGTCGGAGAGGTCGAGTTCGCCGTCGGGATCGGCCACCACCACGAAGTCGTTGCCGGTGCCGTGGCCCTTGGTGAACGGGAGAGTCGCCATGCGTCCAGTCTACGGAGCGAGCTGCACCCACCCGGCGATCAGTCGTCCCGCAGCGACCGACGAAGACCCCTCCCGCCCACCCGTCACTCGCGCTCCCCCGTGTCGGATACCAGGCTCTCAGCGCTCACGCGGCGCGCGTCGACCCACGCGGCTCGGGCGTAACGCCGGAACCACGACACCTGGCGGCGCGCATAGCGACGGGTGAGCGCCTGGGTCTCGGCGACGGCGTCCTCGCGCGTGAGCTCGCCGCGGAGCTGCCCGAGGGCCTGCGCGTAGCCGATCGCCCGCCCGGCGGTCACGCCCCGCTCGAGGCCTTCCGCGCGCAACGCCCGCACCTCGTCGACGAGGCCCTGCTCCCACATGCGCTCGACACGTGCGTCGAGCATCGGCACCAGCTCGTCTCGATCGATCGCGGTGGCGACGATGCGCGTGTGCGGATGCCAGAACTCCGGCGCATCCGGAAGCGCACCGCCGTGCGTCTCGCCGCCCTGCGCCAGAACCTCCAGGGCCCGCACCACACGGCGTCCGTTGCGTGGGTCGATGCGACCGGCCGCGGCCGGGTCGGCCGCGCGCAGTCGCGCGTACAGTGCACCCGCCCCCGCGGCCTCCAGCTCCGCCTCCAGCCGTGCGCGCAGCGCCTCGTCGCGCGGGGGGAAGCGGAAGTCCCACAGCACGCTCGAGACGTACAGGCCCGACCCCCCGACGAGGATGGCGTCCGCACCACGGTCGTGGATGTCGCCGATGACCGTGCGGGCGGCATCCTGGTACCAGGCGACCGCGGCCTCATCGGTCACGGCGAGCGCATCGAAGAGGTGGTGCGGGATGCCACGGCGCTCGGCGAGCGGGATCTTGGCGGTGCCGATGTCCATACCGCGGTACAGCTGCATCGCATCGGCGTTGACGATCTCGGCGCGGCGTCCGCGGGCGGCCAGGGCGTCGGCGAGGTCGAGCGAGAGGCCGGTCTTGCCGGTCCCCGTCGCACCGACGACCGCCCAGAGGACCGGCGCGGTCACACGCCGACGCGGAGGGTGGGAAGACCCAGCGATACTGCGCGCGGCACGTCACTCTCGCCGGCGGGCGCGGGCACGCCGCACGACTCGGCCTGCGAGCGGTCCCAGGCGTCTCCCGCGCGCGTGCGACGGATCCGCAGGGGCGCGCCGTCGGGCGAGTCGGCGAGCAGATGGAAGGGTGCCGCGTGCGTGACCGTCGCGGAGACCACGTCGCCGGGTCGTGGCACGGGTGAGCCGGCGGGCACCTCGACGTGCACGAGCCGGTTGTCTTCGGCGCGGCCGGTGAGGCGGTGGGTCTCGGAGTCCTTCTTGCCCTCGCCGGCGGAGATGAGGATCTCGAGGGTGCGACCGAGCTGCTTGCGGTTCTCTTCTGCGGCGATCCGGTCCTGCAGGGCGGTGAGCCGCTCGTAGCGTTCCTGCACGACGGCCTTCGGCACCTGGTCGGCCATCGTCGCCGCCGGCGTGCCCTCGCGGATGGAGTACTGGAAGGTGAAGGCGCTTGAAAAGCGAGAGGCTTCCACCACGCGCAGGGTCTCCTGGAAGTCCTCCTCGGTCTCGCCGGGGAAGCCGACGATGATGTCGGTCGTGATCGCCGCGTAGGGGATGCGCTCGCGCACACGGTCCAGGATGCCGAGGAACTTCTCGCTCCGGTACGACCGGCGCATCGCCTTGAGAATGCGGTCGGAGCCGGACTGCAACGGCATGTGCAGCTGCGGCATGACGGACGGGGTCTCCGCCATCGCGGCGATGACGTCGTCGGTGAAGGCTGCGGGGTGAGGACTCGTGAACCGGATGCGCTCGAGACCCTCGATCTCACCGGCGGCGCGCAGCAGCTTGCCGAACGCGAGACGGTCACCGAATTCGACGCCGTACGAATTCACGTTCTGGCCTAGCAGCGTGACCTCGATCGCGCCGTCGTCGACGAGCAGCCGGATCTCGTTGAGGATGTCGCCCGGGCGGCGATCTTTCTCTTTGCCGCGCAGGCTCGGCACGATGCAGAACGTGCAGGTGTTGTTGCACCCCACCGAGATCGAGACCCAGCCGCTGTGGATCGAATCGCGCTTGGTCGGGAGGGTGGAGGGGAAGATCTCCAGCGACTCGAGGATCTCGAGCTCGGCCTCGCCGTTGTGCCGCGCGCGTTCGAGCATGCCGGGCAGCGACCCCATGTTGTGCGTGCCGAAGACGACGTCGACCCACGGGGCCTTCTGCTGCACGGCATCCTTGTCCATCTGGGCGAGACATCCGCCGACGGCGATCTGCATGCCCGCGTGCGCGTCTTTTCTCGATTTCAGGTGACCGAGGGTGCCGTACAGCTTGCCCGCCGCGTTGTCGCGGACGGCGCACGTGTTGATGACGACGACGTCGGCCTCGACCCCGGCATCGGCGCGCACGTATCCCGCGCTCTCCAGTGAGCCGGAAAGACGCTCGGAATCGTGCACGTTCATCTGGCATCCGAAGGTGCGGACTTCGTACGTGCGCGGGCCCTGCGCGCCCTGGGCTGCGGAGGACGGCTCGATCAGCGTCGGGGAGGAAACGGGGGTGGTCATGATGCGTGCAAGTCTAAGCGGCCCACTCCGGAGCCGCGCAGATCGCCAGGTCTCTGCCCGGGCCTCCTGTGGCGCGATCCGGGCAGAAGCGTGCGTGCGCTGGACGTCCCCCGCGCATCCGTGGCGCTAGCGTTTACCGACGGGTGCCAGGGGGGAGCATGAACAGCGACCGGAGGAAGCTGCGCTCGGTGGAAGCGATCGGCGCGGATCGGGATGCAGGGGCGTGGGCGGCGCGCGTCCTGGATGGGGCCTCACTGGTCGTGGCGGGTCCCGGCGGAAGCGGCCGAAGCCATCTCTTGCGCGGGATCTCCGCGGAGATCGCGCGACTCGGGGGTAGAGCCATCGTCCTGCACACCGCATCGGCTCTCTCGCAGCAGCCGTTCGGCGCGGTCGACGCCGCCGCCGACCCCGCGCTCGGGATGCTGCGGACACCCTCCGACGACCACACGGTCATGGACGGCGTGCTCATCGTCGACGACATCGAGCTGCTCGACGCGGACTCGGCACGGGCGATCGCTCGGTCCGTGGCAGCTCGGAGACTGACCGCGGTTCTCGCTCATCGCACCGCCCGCCCCCGGGATGTCGAGGCGCCCGACGATGCGGGCGCGCGTCGCGGCCTGAGGGACCTCTGGGTCGAGGGACTGGCGCGACGCGTCGATCTCACCGAGCTGGACGACGAGGAGGCGTTCCGACTCATCGACGTCTTCCCCGACGCGCGACTCCTCGACAGCCCCACACGCGCGGCGCTCGTGTGGCGCGCAGACCGCTCGAGGGCACTTTTGCGACGTCTCGTCCTGCACGCCATCGCCGACGCGCGGGCCGGTCGCGATCCGCTGGAGGCGTTCCGCACGATCGCCCCTCACAGTCGACTCGCCGTCGCGCTCGAACGGCATGTGTCCGAGATGCCCACAGCGGATCTCGAGAGCCTTGCCGGCATCCGCCGTCTCGCTCACCTCGAGACGGCCGTGGCAACCCGGTTCTTCGAGGTCGACAGCCTCCACGCGCTCGTGGCGCGCGGACTCCTTCACGCGGACCCCTCACCCGAGCGTCGCCTCACCGCGAACGACCTGATCGCTCAGGAGGCGCAACGCCGTCTGGGCGTCTCCCGAGTCGACGCCATCGTCGATGCTGCGGGTCGACGGATGCTCGCGGAGTCCGACGAGTGGTGGAGTTTCGCCGTCGCCGTCACGGTCGCGCAGCGCTGGCATCGTCTCGGGCCGGAGCTCTCGGGCGAGGCCGCTCATCCCCCGGCGGTCCGGGCGCGCATCGCCCTGGATGCCGCGCGCGAGGCGAATGATCGCGGCGACGCCGCACACGCCGCCGCATACGCGGCGCGGGGGCTGAGGTCGGCGGACGTCCCGGCGCTTCGACTCGAAGCCGAGCTCGCCGCCCGCGCTCGCGTCCCGGTCGGCGTGGGCGAGACCGACGACGGTGGTGACATCGAGATGCGCCGTCGGATGACCCGGGGCGACGTCTCGGATGAAGGGCACGACTGGCGTGGAGAAACCTCTCACGACCGGGCTCTCGCGGACTCCCGCGTCGATGATCTGCTCGCACAAGCATCGCGCGCAGGAGCGCGACTGGAGTGGACCGCCGCTGCCGAGGCCGCGGGACGTGCCGCGGCGGAGGTGTCGGCGGCACCGGCGGCACGCCTGCGCGCCCTCGTGGCGGCGGGCACGGCCGAGGCCATCGCCGGCTGCTGGCGGCGCGCGCGAGCTTGCTATCGCGCTGCGGAGCGCATGCTCGACGCGCGATACATCGACGACGGGCTCCTTGCACGCGACCGGCTCACGGCTCTCATCTCGATGCTGGCGGGTCACCAGATCGCCGGAGCCGACGGAGCCGTCGTGCACGCCCGCCTCGAACGCGAGCTGGCGAGGACCGCGCGTGAGGGCGACGGGGCGGAGCTGAGCCTGGCGGGCGCGGCGGCCGCGATCGCTTTCGCCGGAGCAGGGCGGGCCGTCGAGTCACGCCGTGAGTTGGCGTCGGCGATGTCGCGCACGCCGTCGGCCGTCGCCGATCTCGATACGACGATGATCGAACTGAGCGTCGCGGAGGAACTCGCCTTGGCCGGCAGGTTCGACGACGCTCGCGCGATCGTCATGCGTCTGGACGACCGCGGCATCCCCCTGCTGCGTCGGAGCAGCCTTTACGTGCAGACGACCATCCTCGCGGCAGAGGGACGCCACGACGCCGCCCGCGTCGCAGCGCGCGGTGCGGCGGAGCTGACACGAGGACGCTCCGCGGCGGCCCTGCGCATCCGCGACCTGTTCCGACTGACCGCTTTGGGGGCCGCGGGCGAGGACGAGGTCGACGAGCTCGTTCAACTCGCCGCGACGACCGACCTGCCTCTCGCGGCCGAAGCGGTCCGTCGCGCGTCGGCGCGATCGACCGTCGAGGAGGAACTCCCGGTCGACGAACTCCGCCTGCATGCGCTGTGGTCGACGCGTGACGTGCGCCGACAACAACCCGACGCCGTGATCGATTTCCCCCGCCCTCCGGGGATCGACGCCGCGACGGCCGAACTGACCGCGCGCGAGCACGAGATCGCGTTGATGGCCGACGAGGGGCTCACGAACCGCGAGATCGCGACGCGGCTGTTCCTGTCGGTGCGGACGGTGGAGTCGCACATCTATCAGGCGCGCGCCAAGGTGGGTGCCGCCTCCCGCAGGGAGTTGGGGCGCATGGTGGCCGCTGAGGCCGAGCGGAAGCGGACGACGACGCAGCCGACGGCCGCCGCTGACGAGGGCGGCGACAAGCACGTCGGGTCCCCCGCTGCCGAGCGGACGACGGCGCTCCCCCGCCCGCCGGGACGACAGCACACCTCACTCGTCGGGAGTGAAGCCGCTCGCCGGGGCGGCGACACACCTCACTCGTCGGGAGTGAAGCCGCCCGCCGGGGCGGCGACACACCTCACTCGTCGGGAGTGAAGCCGCCCGCCGGGGCGGCGACACACCTCACTCGTCGGGGGTGAACCGCACGCCTGAGGCAGGACGGGCGAATGGACGCGACCGGCCGATGCCGGCCTCCGCCAGAGCGGACCGGGATGCTGTCAGAGCGACCGAAGAGGGATAACCGCGACGGCCCAGTTGTCCTGCCAGGCGGCGGAGCGCCGCTTCGTACTCCACGCCTTCGACCGCGCGCACCTTCGACCGGGCGAACTCGAGTGCACGCTCGGCGTCGTCATCGGGCAGCGCAGCGAGTGCCGCCTCCGCGACGTCTCGCGGGATGCCGCGCTTGCGCAGCGTCTCGGCCACAGCGCGGCGACCCTCTCCCCGCTTCTCGACGGCCGACATCGCCAGTTGCTCGGCGAACGTCGTGTCATCGAGATAACCGAGGTCCACGAAGTGGTCGACGATCTCGTCCGCCAGGACGTCGTCGGCACCCTCCGTGCCACGCACCACCCCTCGGGCTTCGGAGAGCGACAACGACCTCGACCGCAGCTTGCGCAGGAGCACGGCCTCGGCGTGCTGACGTATCTCGTCCGCCGCAGTGACAGCGTCGCCGCCGGCTCGCGCATCGCCGTGCGGAGGATCCGACTCTGCCGGCGCAGCGCTGTGCCCGGTCACGTCGTCTGCCCCTCCGAGATCTCGGAGGGGCCGCAGGCGAGGACGCCTCGCGACCTGCCCGCCCGAGGCATCGGCGACGTCTGCGGACGCATCACCGGCTTGCCGCCCGAGCGATGGGTGCGCGGAGGACGACCGCTCCCGGGAACCGAAGAGGGGGATGACCGGCGCGAGGGCATCATCGGCCGTACGTGGCAGACCACGAAGAGTCCGCCCGCGTTGATCGGGTCCACCCGACGCTCCGCCGGTCCCGTGGACGTCACGCGCTCCGTTGGTCCCCTGGTCGTCGCCCGCTCCGTAGAACGGGCGACGACCCGAACCGTCACCGTCGTCTGTCATCACGCCGGGCGACGTGCAGCCAGCTCGTCGTCCGCGGGAGCGGCCTCGACAGCAGCAACGGGAGCCACGCCGATGCCCAGCTTGGTCTTGATCTTCGTCTCGATCTCGGAGGCGATGTCAGGGTTCTTGATGAGGAAGTTGCGGGCGTTCTCTTTGCCCTGGCCGAGCTGCTCGCCGTCGTAGGTGTACCACGCGCCGGACTTCTTGACGATGCCGTGCTCGACGCCGAAGTCGATCAGGCTGCCTTCTCGGGAAATGCCGACTCCGTAGATGATGTCGAATTCGGCCTGCTTGAAGGGCGGGGCCATCTTGTTCTTGACGACCTTGACGCGGGTACGGTTGCCCACTGCCTCGGTGCCGTCCTTCAGAGTCTCGATACGGCGGATGTCGAGACGGACCGACGCATAGAACTTGAGCGCCTTTCCGCCGGCGGTGGTCTCGGGCGAGCCGAAGAACACGCCGATCTTCTCGCGGAGCTGGTTGATGAAGATCGCCGTCGTCTTGGTGTTGCTCAGACCGCCGGTGAGCTTGCGGAGGGCTTGCGACATGAGGCGGGCCTGCAGACCGACGTGGGAGTCACCCATCTCGCCCTTGATCTCGGCCTCGGGAACGAGCGCCGCGACGGAGTCGATGACGACGAGGTCGATGGCGCCCGAACGAATCAGCATGTCGGCGATCTCGAGCGCCTGCTCGCCGGTGTCGGGCTGCGACACGAGGAGGGCATCGATGTCGACGCCGAGCTTCTTGGCGTACTCGGGGTCGAGTGCGTGCTCGGCATCGATGAACGCCGCGATGCCGCCGGCGCGCTGCGCATTGGCGATGGCGTGCAGGGTCAAGGTCGTCTTACCCGACGACTCCGGCCCGTAGATCTCGATGATGCGACCGCGCGGAAGCCCGCCGATCCCCAGCGCGGCGTCGAGGGCGATGGATCCGGTGGGGATGGTCTCGATCGGGGCGCGCTCGTCGCTGCCCAGTCGCATGACCGAGCCTTTTCCGAATTGACGGTCGATCTGGGCGAGGGCCGACTCGAGGGCCTTCTCGCGCTCTGCGGGTGAGGGCATGACATCTTCTTTCTGCTCGCGTTCCGGTCGCCTATAGGCTGTCGTGCCTCCCACCGACGGTGGGTCAGTCCGACAAGGCGTTCAGGTGTCGTTCGACGTTCTCCACGTTAGGGAGGGCCTCCGACATTGGTGTCGGAACGCCGCCTGTCTGGGGACGAACACGCCACTTTCCCTGCTGTGAAGGAGCCTACGCCTGGCTCGAACGTAGTTTCGAGGACACGCCGGGAAATTATGTACGAATGTTCCGGGCCCGGCTGCGACGGCTGACATCCCGAGTCCGACGCGCGTGCACGCGAGTGCACACCGACGACAGACATCGCGCTACGAACGCCCGCTGCGGCGTCAGCCGACGGGCACCACGACACCGCAGCCGGCCGACGGGTACACCGCCGCGGCTCCACTGTTCATGCCACCGGCGCGCCCCGCACGGCGATCACGTGACTCGCGCACCCGCTGCCGCTCGAAGCCTCCCGGACGCACCGCCGCGCGAGACCTCGCGCCGCGGGTTCACCCTCCACGGCCTGCAGCAGCTCGGTGGTTGTCGGACGCTACGAATCGATCAGGAACGACGCGGCTCCAGCCGGCCGACGCCGTATCGGCGATCGTCGGGCACGTCGGTCTCTTCGCAGAGCGCCAACCAGACCTCGCGCGGATCGACGCCCGCCGCCAGGGCGTCAATACTGGTCCGACCGCCCACGGCGGAGAGGACCAGATCGCTCAACAGCGACCCGCCGCGCACGCCGAATTCGTCGGCGACGGCGCGCTCGAATTCACTACGACGCATGCTCGAGACGGATCAGCGCAGCGACAGCTCGGGCTCGACCGACGCGACGAGCTCATCGGGCACCACGTCGGGGAAGGTCTGCAGGCCCTCGAGCACCGAAAGGCGATCGCCGACCTGTCGCATGATGGTCGAGATCGGAACGTCGAGGGCCTCGGCCACGGAGGCGAGGATCTCGCTGGACGCCTCTTTCTGACCGCGCTCGACCTCGCTGAGGTAGCCGAGGGCCACGCTCGCGCGGCTGGCCACCTGGCGGAGGGTGCGCCCCTTCTGCTGGCGGAGGTCACGCAGGACTTCGCCGATCTCTTGACGAACCAGGATCATTTGGGGGCCCTCCTCACTGCTGATTCCGTCGTTGCCCGAGTGGACAACTGTGAAACACCGTCTGTGGTCACCCTAATGCCGCGCGCTGTGCACCGGATGGGAATCGCTGGACGAAACCAGGATGTGCGATCATTTGTTCCCGCGATCCGTCTCGGCGAGATGTCGGCCCCGGATCACCGCGTCGCCACCGCATCACAGCGCGGCCGACGCGCATCGCATCACCGCGTCGCCACCGCATCACAGCGCGGCCAAGGCGCATCGCGTCACCGCGCAGCGACCGCGTCATAGCGCAGCCAACGCGCGACGGATCGCCAGATGGGCGGTCTCGCGGCGGATGCGCTCTCTGTCGCCCGCGATGACGAGCGAGTCGACGCGAGTGCCCAACGGTGTCGATACGGCGATGTGCACGGTCCCGACGGGCTGGCCGTCCTGCTCGTCGGGGCCCGCGACCCCGGTCGTGGCGATTCCCACGTCAGCGGCGACCCCGTTACGGCCGAGGACGTCCCGAACACCGCGCGCCATCTGTCGGGCGACACGGGGGTGTACGGCACCGTGGGCGTCGAGGAGCGCCTGATCGACGCCCAGCACGCCGTGTTTCAGGTCGGTCGCATACGCGACCACTCCCCCGCGCACCGATCGCGAGGCCCCCGGGACGTCGACCAGAGACGAGACGACGAGGCCACCGGTGAGCGACTCCGCTACCGCGATCGTCCATCCGAGCTCGCCGAGACGCTCGAGCAGGAGCCCGGCGCTTTCTCGGGGCGTTCGCACGACGGTTTCGTCGAAGTCCTCGGGGACGCCGTCGATCACCGGCTTCCGCGCTTCCGCGCGGCGCGGACCTCGGTCACGATGTAGTCGATACCCGACGCGATCGTGAGGACCACCGCGATCGTCATCGTCACCACGCTCGCCCACCACACGGCGCTCTGCCAGGCCGCCGCATCCGACAGGCTCGCCAGCGGCAGAAGCGCGATGGACAGCGCGATGGACTGGAAGACGGTCTTGAGCTTGCCCATCCAGGCAGCCGCCAGCACGTGGTCACTGACGACGATGAATCGGTAGACGGTGATGCCCATCTCGCGCACGAGCACGACGATCGTGACCCACCAATCGAGCTCGCCCAGGATGGAGAGGCCGACGAAGGCGACACCCGTCAGAACTTTGTCGGCGATGGGGTCGAGGAGCTTGCCGAGATCGCTGACGATGTTGTACCGACGCGCGATGTAGCCGTCGACACCGTCTGTGGCGATGGCGACGATGAACAGCACTGCCGCCGCCCACCGCAATCCGCCGCCCGCGCCCCCGTCGGCCAGGAGCATCCACAGGAAGATCGGCGCGCAGAGGATGCGCGCGATCGTGATCGCGTTGGGCAGCTGAGGATGGACGGCCATCAGTCGCGTCCCGTCAGCTGCCAGGCGTCTTCCGAACCCTCGTCGTCGTCATCGTTCACGACCGGAAGACCCTCGAACTGCGCCTCGATGGGGTCGTCGCCGTAGCGATCGTCGGAAGACGCGGTCACGGGGGCGGACGGTGTGTCGTCGCCGCGCAGGCGGGCCATCACCGCCGGCAGCTGTTCGTTGGTGACGAGCACATCGCGGGCCTTCGACCCCTCCGAGGGGCCGACGATCTCGCGCGACTCGAGAAGGTCCATCAGACGTCCGGCCTTGGCAAAGCCGACACGGAGCTTGCGCTGCAGCATCGAGGTCGATCCGAACTGGGTCGACACGACGAGCTCGGCGGCGGCGAGGAGCAGCTCGAGGTCGTCACCGATGTCGGCGTCGATCTCCTTCTTCTCGGCAGCGGCCTGCACGTCGGAACGGTACTCGGGCCGCGCCTGCTGCGTGACGTGCGCGACGACCTTCTCGATCTCTTGCTCACTCACCCACGCGCCCTGCACGCGGACCGCCTTCGATGCGCCCATCGGAAGGAACAACCCGTCGCCCTGGCCGATCAGCCGGTCGGCGCCCGGCTGGTCGAGGATGACGCGGGAGTCCGTGACGCTCGTCACCGCGAACGCGAGACGCGAGGGCACGTTGGCCTTGATGAGTCCCGTCACGACGTCGACCGACGGTCGCTGCGTCGCCAGGACGAGGTGGATGCCACTGGCCCGGGCGAGCTGCGTGATTCGCACGATCGAGTCTTCGACATCGCGGGGAGCGACCATCATGAGGTCGGCGAGCTCGTCGACGACCACGAGGAGATAGGGGTAGGGCTTGAGCACGCGCTCGCTACCCACCGGCAGCTTCAACTCACCGGCGACGACGGCCCGGTTGAAGTCGTCGATGTGCCGGAAGCCGAACGACGCGAGGTCGTCGTAACGCATGTCCATCTCTTTCACGACCCACTGCAGCGCCTCGGCGGCCTTCTTCGGGTTGGTGATGATGGGCGTGATGAGGTGCGGGACGCCCGCGTACGAGGTCAACTCGACGCGCTTCGGGTCGATGAGCACCATTCGCACGTCGGACGGCTTGGCCCGCATGAGCAGGCTCGTGATCATCGAGTTCACGAAGCTCGACTTGCCGGAACCGGTCGAACCGGCCACCAGCAGGTGGGGCATCTTCGCGAGGTTGGCCACGACGAACCCGCCGCCCACGTCTTTGCCGACGCCGATGGTCATCGGATGGGTCGAGGTGGTGGCGGCATCCGATCGGAGGATGTCGCCGAGCGTGACGATCTCGCGATCGGCGTTGGGGATCTCGACACCGATCGCGCTCTTACCCGGGATGGGGGCGAGGATGCGCACCTCGTTCGAGGCGACGGCGTAGGCGATGTTGTTCGTCAGGGCGGTGATGCGCTCGACCTTGACACCGTGCCCCACCTCGATCTCGTACTGCGTGACTGTCGGACCACGCGAGAACCCGGTGACGCGCGCGTCGACCTTGAACTGCTGCATCACGCTCTCGATGGCCGCGACGACCGCGTCATTGGCGGCCGATCGCGCCTTGGGCGGTGTGCCGCTGGCCAGCGCGGTGACGGCCGGGAGGCGGTAATTGGCCGCCGGCGGCGCACCGGCGTTGTCGCCGCCGAGGCCCGCGATGCCGGGCAGGTCATCGTCGCCGACACTGTCGTCGACCGGCGAGTCGTCGTGGAGGCCGCGGCCGGATGCGGCCGCCTGGAGGACGCGTGGGTCGAAGATCTCGGTCACCGCATCGGGGGCCGGGGGGCGCGGCGGAGGCGTCACGGACGGCGTCGACACGCGTTGCGCTACCGGCTCGGGAGCGACGACCGCCGACTCGAAGCCGCCCTGCGGCGTCCCCGGGGACAGCAGCGTCGTGAGGTCGTCGGACCCGAGCGCGCCGTCGGCGTCTTCTTCACGCCCGGATCGGTTGCGCCGCCACCACGGGAGCGATTTCTCGGCGGGCGCGTCATCGTCGTCGTCGACGGGGAGCGCCTTGGTGGCCGGATCGGGCCGCTCGGTGCGTTCGACCCCGAACATCCACGCGTACAGGTCGCCCAGACGACGACCGATGCGGTTGGGCGGCGTCTTGGTGAGGATGAGGACGCTCAGCACGGCGAGCAGTGACAGTGCGATGTAGGCGCCCACGTCTTGCAGGACGAGCGCGAGGGGCTCACCGACGATCCACCCGGCGATACCGCCGGCAGGGCTCAGGGCGGGCAGGCCGCCCTGGTTGGGCACAGGACGATCGCCCGCGACGTGCAGGAAGCCGGCGACGGTCACGACGAACAAGCCGAAGCCGATCCCCACCCGCCCGTTGTCATGAACGGAGGCCGGGTGGCGGAAGAGCCAGCCCGCGAGCAGGAGAAGCAGCACCGGGAGTACGAACGCGACGCGACCGACGAGGGCGCCGAAGCTGTAGGCGCTGATGATCGCCGCGGCATCCGTCCCGATGAAGAACCACTCGACGACCGCGCCGATCACGGCGAGCACGACGAGGAAGAACGGGAACCCGTCGCGACGCTGATCGCGTTCGAGGGTCTCGGGGCCGAACGCGCGGAACATGCCGCCGACGCCGTGGGCGACCGCCATCCACGCGCGAACGGCTACCGCGGGCTTCTCGGGCTCGTCGACGTAGCGCTTGGGCGCGGGAGCGGGGGCCTTGGACCGCGCTGACCCCTTCGCGGGGGCGCGGCCGCCGGACGGGGACGAGGTACGAGCCATTCCTCCACGGTAGGCGGCACCTCCGACATTCGCTCGCACCGACGCGGGGTTCAGCCCAGCCGCTTGACCATGGCGTCGCGTCCGATCCCGCGGCGGACGACCGCGAAACCCTCCGACCGGTACAGCGAGACCGCGTAGTTGTCGCGCTCGACGCTGAGGCTGATGCGCGCATACCCCTCGCCGCGGGCGTGGTCGGCGAGCCGCCGCAGCAGGGCGCGGCCGATTCCGTGGGCTCTCCACACCGGCCGTACGCCGATGATCAGTTCGGGGACACCGGTGCCCACCCAGCCGAAACCGGGCTCGTCACGGGGCAGCATGCGGTACCACGCGGCGCCCACCGGCTCACCGCCGGGAGATTCGGCGATGAACCCGGCGTCGCCGGGACGGAGCCAGCCGGCGATGTACCTGCTGTACTCCGGGCTGCTGATGATCTCGTGGCGCGGACGCGCGGCGCCGGCACGCCAATTGGCGGCCTCGACGGCCATGTCGGCCAGGAACACGCCGTCAGACCGGAGCGCCGCGCGGATCGGGAGAGCGGGCATGCCCGCATGATAGCGACAAGCGCCGCTCGCGACAGAACGGCGAGGTCCGCAAGGCAGCCGCACCCTCACCCCACCCGGCGCGCACGGAGCGATCACCGAGGGGGCCACCCGCGCGGGAACGACGAAGCGCCGCGGGCGAACCCGCGGCGCTTCGTGTCGATTAGGCCTCGATGACCATCGGGACGATCATCGGCCGACGACGGAGCGACTGGTTGACCCAGCGACCGATGGTGCGGCGCACGACCTGCTGGAGCGCGTGGTTGTCGCGGACACCCGACTTGGCCGCCTCGGCCAGGGCAGCGGCGATCTTGGGCTTGACGCTGTCGAACACCTTGTCGTCCTCGGCGAACCCGCGGGCGTGGATCTCGGGACCCGAGATGATCTTGCCCGTCGCCGAATCGACGACGACGATCACCGAGATGAAGCCCTCCTCGCCCAGGATGCGGCGGTCCTTGAGGTCGGCATCCGTGATCTCTCCCACCGACGAACCGTCGACGTAGACGAATCCGATGTCGACCTGGCCGACGACGCGCGCGACGCCGTCGCGGAGGTCCACCACGGTGCCGTTCTCGCCGAGGATCGTGTTCTCTTCCGGGATCCCCGTCTCGCGCGCCAGCTTCGCGTTCGCCATGAGGTGGCGGTACTCGCCGTGCACGGGCAGGACGTTCTTGGGCTTGAGGATGTTGTAGCAGTAGAGCAGCTCACCCGCGGCGGCGTGACCCGACACGTGCACCTTGGCGTTGCCCTTGTGCACGACGGTCGCGCCGAGCTTGGTCAGCCCGTCGATCACGCGGTAGATCGCGTTCTCGTTCCCGGGGATCTGGCTGGATGCCAGGATGATCGTGTCGCCCTCGCCCGGTTCGATCGCGTGGTCGAGGTTGGCCATGCGGCTGAGCACCGCCATCGGCTCGCCCTGAGACCCGGTCGACATGTAGACGATCTTGTTGTCGGGCAGGTCGCGGGCCTTCTTGTAGTCGATCAGCACGCCGTCGGGGACGTTCAGGTAGCCGAGGTCGGCGGCGATACCCATGTTGCGCACCATGCTGCGCCCGAGCAGCGCCACGCGGCGCCCGTTCGCGTGGGCGGCGTCGAGCACCTGCTGCACACGGTGCACGTGACTCGAGAAGCTCGCCACGACGACGCGGCGCGGCGCGCGCGCGATGACCTGATCGAGCACGGGGCCGATGGCCTTCTCGGCGGGGGTAAAACCCGGGACATCGGCATTCGTGGAGTCCACCAGGAACAGGTCGACGCCCTCTTCGCCCAGCCGCGCGAAGGCGCGGAGGTCGGTGATGCGGCCATCGAGCGGCAGCTGGTCCATCTTGAAGTCGCCGGTGGCCAGCACGAGGCCCGCGGGGGTTCGGATGGCGACGGCGAGCGCGTCGGGGATGGAGTGGTTGACGGCGACGAACTCGAGGTCGAACGGGCCGACCTGCTCACGCTGACCCTCTTTCACGGTCAGCGTGTAGGGGCGGATCCGGTGCTCTTTCAGCTTCGCCTCGATGAGGGCGAGAGTGAGGCCCGAACCGATGAGGGGGATGTCGGCCTTGAGCTTGAGCAGGTAGGGAACGGCGCCGATGTGGTCTTCGTGACCGTGGGTGAGCACGACGCCGACGATGTCGTCGAGGCGGTGCTTGATGGGCTCGAAGTCGGGCAGGATCAGGTCGACCCCGGGCTGGTGCTCCTCGGGGAACAGCACGCCGCAGTCGACGACGAGGAGCTTGCCCTCGTACTCGAACACGGTCATGTTGCGACCGACCTCGCCGAGGCCGCCGAGCGGGATCACGCGCAGGGTGCCGGGAGCGAGGGCGGGGGGATCGTAGACGGTCGTGGGCATATTGCCTCCTCGGATGCCACCGCGTGGCATCCCTCTGTGTGGCGTCCCTGGCCGCGGATCGGCGGACGCCGATGTTCTTATCGCGTGGTGCCGTGCACCTTCGGCAGGGCGCCGCCGGCGGCCGCATTGCGGTCGGGGCGGAAGTTGGAGAAGTCGGCGCCGGCCACGTCTTTCACGAGGGCCAGCTCGTCTTCGATCACGGCGGCCTCCCACTCTTCGGGACCGACGAGGGGCAGACGCACGCGCGGGCTGCCGATGCGGCCGAGCCCGTGCAGGATGTACTTCGCGGCGACCGTCCCCGGCACGTGCGTCATGACCGCGCGCACGAGCGGCTCGAGTCCCTTGTGGGCGGCGGTGGCGGATGCCAGGTCGCCGGCGTTCACGGCATCGACGATCGTGCGGTACGGAGCCGCGGCGATGTTGGCCGTCACGCCGATGAGGCCCGACGCCCCGATCGAGAGGTGCGGGAGGACGTTGGCGTCATCGCCCGAGAAGTAGATCAGGTCGGTCTGATTCAGCACCCGGCTGACCTCGCTGAAATCGCCCTTGGCGTCTTTGATCGCGAGGATGTTGGGGTGCTTGGCGAGGCGCAGGATCGTCTCGTACTTGATGGGCACGCCCGTGCGACCGGGGATGTCGTACAGGATGACGGGCAGGTCGGTGGCGTCGGCGACGAGACGGAAGTGCGTCAGGATGCCGGCCTGCGTGGGCTTGTTGTAGTACGGCGTGACGATCATGATGCCGTCGGCGCCGGCCTTCTCGCTGGCCTTGTAGAGCTCGATGGCGTGGGCGGTCTCGTTCGATCCGCCGCCGGTGACGATCTTGGCGCGCCCGGCCGAAACGTCTTTGCCGACCTCGACCAGCCGCAGCTTCTCGGGGTCGGTGAGGGTGGAGGTCTCACCCGTCGTGCCCGTGACGACGATGCCGTCGGCACCGGCGGTGATGACGTCGTCGATGTGCTTCTCTGTGGCGGGCCAATCGACTTCGCCGTCGGCGGTCATCGGGGTGATGAGCGCGACGAGCACCTGACCGAAGGGATTGCCGGAGTGCGTCATACGTCCAGGTTATCGGTTCGGCGGGCGCCTCCCCCGGCGGGGCGCCCGTCTGTGGTGAACAATCCGCGACCACCGAGCGGCCTAGGGTGGCGGCATGGCCTGGACCACCCGCACCACGCGCACCACGTACGAGAACCGCTGGATCCACGTGCGCGAAGACGAGGTGACCGGGCCGCACGGCGACGGCATCTACGGGGTCGTCCGGATGCAGCACCCCGCGGTGTTCGTGATCGCCCTCGACGAGGCGGACCGTGTCTGCTTGATCGAGCTGGACCGCTACACCACCGGGCGTTCCATCGAGGTTCCGGCGGGCGGCTCCGACGGGGAGGATCCGCTGGTGGCCGCCCGGCGCGAACTGCTCGAGGAGACCGGCGTCACGGCATCCGACTGGCAGTCCCTCGGGCGCATGAACGCCCTGAACGGCATCGCCGACGCCCCCGAATACGTCTTCCTCGCGCGGGGTCTGACGGTGGCGGATGCCGCGATCTCGCAGCGCGAGGAGGGGATCGACGCCGTGCGATGGGTGCCGTTCGCCGACGCACTGCGCCTCATCGCCGACGGGGAGATCACCGACGGTGAGACGATCGCAGCGCTGGCTTTCGCGGGCATTCGGCTGGGGCGATTCCGCTAGACGAGCGGGACGCGGCCGCGGCGCCGTGCCTCAAGGTGGGAGGCCGAGGCCGTGGCGGGGCGTCGCGCCGCGGCGTCGTGGCGGGGCCGTCGCGGCGGGGCCGTCGTCACCGTGCCTCGACGCGCGAAGTCGGCGCCCCGCGACGCGGCTCAAGCCCGGGCCCTCGCGTCGGACGTCCGTCGAGGAGCGCCACGGTGAATTCACCGCCCCCGAGCCGCTGCGCGTACGACGGCGCGGTCGGGGAGCAGGCGCGAACCCGCCACGAGGATCTTGTAGCGCCATGACGGCACGCTCACCGCTCGCCCACGTGCGGCCGCACGGAGTCCCTGCCGCACGACGGTCGCCGCGTCGAGCCACAGACCGGGAGCGACCCCCTCGTGACCCGGAGCGAGACCGAGACGCTCGTGAAAGTTCGTGTGCACGAAGCCGGGGCACACCGCGGTGACGGTGACGCCCCGGGGCCGGTAGACCACATTCGCCCACCGGCTGAACGAGATGAGCCAGCCCTTCGCCGCACCGTAGGTGCCGCGCGGGACGAAGCCCGCGATCGAGGCGACGTTGACGATGCGGCCGCTCCCCCGCGCGAGCATGGGCCCCAGCGCGGCGTGGGTGAGGCGCATGGCCGCCTCGACGTGCAGGCGCAGATGCCGCACCTCGTCGTCGACCGGGTTGTCGGCGAAGGCGAGGTCGAGACCGAATCCGGCGTTGTTGACGAGCACGTCGACGCCGTCTGCGAGACGCGCCTCGACCGCCCCGCGTGCGACGTCTTCGAGCAGATCGGCGACGAGCACGTCGACCCCCACCCGGTGACGGCCGCGAAGGTCGGCGGCGAGCGCCTCGAGCGCAAGACGGTCGCGGGCGACGATCACGAGGTCGGCCCCGCGGGCGGCGAGCTGGCGTGCGAACTCGGCACCGAGTCCCGAGCTGGCGCCGGTGATCAGCGCGGTCGCCACGTCAGCGCCCCGACGGCCGGAGGGTCTCGAAACGGTACCGGATGCCACTCGTCGACGTATGCCAGCCGTCGGCGGGGTCTCCGGACACTGTGCGCCACCCGTCGAGCGACGGGGCGAAGGTGTCGCCCTCGACGGCGAGATCGAGCCGGGTCAGTTCGATGACGTCGGCGCGGTGGATGGCCTCGGCGTAGAGGCGACCGCCCCCGATCACCCAGACCTCGGCGCCCGCGGCCCGCGCGAGCGCGTCGTCGAGCGAGGCGGCGCGGTGCGCCCCGTCGGCCGCCCAGTCCGCCGAACGGGTGACCACGATGTTGCGGCGACCCGGGAGCGGCCGGAAACGCGGGGGAAGCGACTCCCATGTACGCCGGCCCATGATGACGTCGGACGACCCCGTGACCGCACGGAAATGCGTCATGTCTTCGGGTACGTGCCACGGCATCCCCCCGTCGGCGCCGATCACGCCGTCGTGCGCCTGCGCCCAGACGAGCCCGAGCATCGTCATACCGCGACGGCCGCGCGGATGGCGGGGTGGTGCTGGTAGTTCTCGATGACGATGTCGTCGTAGGCGTAGTCGAAGATCGACTCCGGCGTCCGGGCGAAACGCAGCGTCGGGTACGCGTACGGCTCGCGGGTGAGTTGCTCGGCCACCTGCTCGCGGTGGTTGTCGTAGACGTGGCAATCGCCGCCCGTCCAGACGAACTCGCCCGGCTCCAAGCCCGTCTGCTGAGCGACCATGAGGGTCAGCAGCGCGTACGACGCGATGTTGAACGGGACGCCGAGGAACATGTCGGCGCTGCGCTGATACAGCTGGCACGACAGCTTGCCGTCGGCGACGTAGAACTGGAACAGCGCATGGCAGGGCGCGAGCGCCATCTCGGGGATGTCGGCGGGGTTCCATGCCGACACGATCAGCCGACGCGAGTCAGGGTCGCGGCGGATCTGCTCGATGACCTGGGTAATCTGGTCGATGGTGCCGCCGTCGGCGGTCGGCCACGAGCGCCACTGCACCCCGTATACGGGCCCGAGTTCGCCGTCGGCATTTGCCCATTCGTCCCAGATCGAGACTCCGTTCTCTTGCAGCCACGCAACGTTGGACTCGCCGCGGAGGAACCACAGCAGTTCGTACACGATCGATTTGAGGTGCACGCGCTTCGTGGTGACGAGGGGGAAGCCCTCGGCCAGATCGAAACGGATCTGTCGCCCGAAGACGCTGGTGGTGCCGGTGCCCGTGCGATCGGACTTGTGCACACCCGTCGCGAGCACGTCGCGGAGCAGGTCTTCGTACGGGGTGGGGATGTCGGCTGTCACGCGGTTCACGATACCCGCGCGAGCGCCGCGAGGAGGGTGCGCGCACGGCACCGGGGACGGACACCGGCTGGGGAGGAGGGATGCCGGTGCGCCGCGGTCGCGGGGACCCCTCGCGCCCGTCGTCATGCGGCGACTCATCGGCCCCGGGCGCGTCGACGCGCATTAGCGTTGCGTGTCGTGGATCTGACTTTCGCGCTCATCGCGGCCGGGGCGCTCGTCGCCCTGACGGCCGTCGCCGGGCTCGCCCTGCGCCGCCGACAGGGCCGCGCTCGTGCGGTCGATTCGGCCGAGGTCGTAGATCCCCGGCGTCTCGGCGCCGACGGACTCGGCGAGAAGGCGACGTTGCTCCAGTTCAGCACCGAGATGTGCTCGCGCTGCCCGGGTGTGCATCGGATGCTGTCCGAGGTCGCCGACGCGCGCGCCGGCGTCCGCCACCTCGACGTGGACCTCACGAACCGTCCCGACCTCGCGCAGCACTTCCGCGTCCTGCAGACACCGACCACCCTCGTCCTCGACCGACGCGGGGCGATCCGCACGCGGTTCGGCGGGCCCCCCGGCCGCGCGGTCATCGAACTCGAGCTCGACCGACTGCTGAAGGAGAACACCCATGCCTGACGTCTCGCGCATCGACGCCCGCGGCCCGCGCTTCGCGGCATCCATCACCGCGGCCCTGCTGCTGGTCGCGACGGTGCTGAGCCTCGTAGGCATCTCGACACGCGCCACCGGAGGCTACATCGCCTACCAACCCCTGTCGGGCCAGACATTCGCCCCCTCGGTCTGGGCCGTGCAGCAAGCGTCCCTCGGCGCCCGCGTCGCCGACCCCGGCTTCCTCCTGCTCCTCGTCGTCGCCCTACTGTTCGTCTGGGGCGTCGCCGCGCCCCGCACCGCCCCCTGGGGCGTCCTGTACCGCCGGGTGGTCCAGCCGCGCTTGTCACCGCCGACCGAGTTCGAAGACCCGCGTCCTCCGCGCTTCGCGCAGGGCGTCGGCCTGCTCGTGACCGCGGTCGGCCTGCTGCTGCACCTGGCCGGGGTTCCCTGGGCGCTGCCGATCGCCGCCGCAATGGCCTTCGTCGCCGCCTTCCTCAACGCGGTGTTCGGCCTGTGCCTCGGATGCCAGCTCTACCTGCTCCTGCAGCGCACCGGACTCGTGGGGCGGCGCGGTTCGGCCCTCGCCTAGCGGGGGCGCATGAGGGGCTGTCAAGACCCGGGTGGCGCCGTGCGCGCTCACTAGGCTGGCCGCGTCACGGTCGCCCAGACCGTGCGCACGCGCCGCGGTCACCCCGGCCGCGCAGACATCACGGAGGTTCCCATGGCCGTCACGAGCGAAGCAGCCACCGCCTGGAAGGGCAGCCTGTTCGAGGGATCGGGCGAAGTCAATTTCACCTCGTCGGGCATCGGCTCGTTCGACGTGAACTGGAAGGCCCGTAGCGAAGGGTCGAGCTCCGTCACGACGCCCGAAGAACTGCTCGCCGGCGCGCACTCCGCGTGCTTCAGCATGGCGCTGTCCAACGCCCTCGCCGACAACGGCACGCCGCCGGAATCCGTCGACACGACCGCGTCCGTGACCTTCAAGCCCGGCACCGGCATCACCGGCAGCCACCTCAACGTCAACGCGGTCGTTCCCGGCCTCGACGACGAGACGTTCCAGAAGATCGCCGCCGACGCCAAGGCCAACTGCCCGGTCTCGCAGGCGCTCTCGGGCATCGACATCACCCTCGAGGCGACGCTTGCCTGAGACCCCCGCCCGACGCGTCGTCATCGCCGGCGCGTCGGGCCTCATCGGCTCCGCCCTCATCGACTCGCTGCGCGGCGACGGCGTCGAAGTCACCTCTCTGGTGCGCCACGCGCCCGAGAGCCCGCACGAGGTGCAATGGCTGCAGGGTGCCACTCCGTTGGATCCGGATGTGATCGCGGGTGCCGACGCGGTGGTCTGTCTGAACGGTGCGTCGATCGGACGCTTCCCGTGGACCCCGTCGTACAAAAGCACACTGCTGTGGTCGCGCATCACGCCCACGCGCACCCTGGCCGCCGCCGTCCGTGCGCTCGGCGACGACGCTCCCGCGCTCGTCAACGCGAGCGCGACGGGCTTCTATGGCTCTCAGCCCGGTGCGGTCCTCACCGAGACGTCCCCGCGCGGCGAGGGATTCCTCGTCGACATCTGCGTCGATTGGGAGGAGGCGGCGCGTGCCGCAGGCGACCGCGCCCGTGTCGCCCTGTTGCGCACCGCTCCCGTCGTGCACGAACGAGGTGTGCTCAAGCCCCTCCTCCTCCTGACGAAGCTCGGCGTCTCGGGTCCGATCGGACGAGGAACTCAGGTATGGCCCTGGATCACCCTCGACGATGAGGTGCGCGCCATCCGCCACGTCATCGACTCAGACCTGTCCGGGCCCGTGAACCTGACCGGTCCCACGCGGGCGACGGCGAACGACCTGGGCTTCGCGCTCGCACAGCGCATGAACCGTCCGTATCTTCTGCGTGCTCCCGTGTGGGGGGTCAAGCTCGCCCTCGGGAAGGATGCGACCGAGGCCCTGCTGACCTCGGATGCCGATGTGCGTCCGGCGGCGCTGGAGGAGAGCGGCTTCACCTTCACGCACCGCACGGTCGAGGAGGCCGTGGCATCCGCGGTCCCCGCCCACGACGCGGCCTGAAGGCGCCCCCGCCCGTCAGCCCGTGCGGCGATCCGCGCTCTCGAGCCGGATCGCCGTGCGCACAGCCGAGCGCGCTCGCCGACGGTCGCCCGCCGCGTCATAGGCCAGCGCGAGGCGGTAGCGTGCGCGCCAGTCGCCGGGGTTCGCCTCGACATCGGCGCGATACCGCGGAAACAGCGCGTCGCCGTCCTCGCGTTCGATGCGCCCGCTCGGCCGCACCGGCAGGTCTTCGTCGGGAAGACCCCCCTCGGCATCCAGTCGCTCGCCGAGCTGCTGGGCTCGGACGCCGAACCACACTTCGCGCCCGATCGCCCACAGCGCCAAGAGAGGCAGCACGAACAGCGCAACGCCCATCGCGATGGCGACGGGCTCGCCGCTGGTCACCAGAATGAGGGCGCGTTGCCCCGCCAGCGCGACGTAGAGCAGAAGCAGCACCGTCATCAGGGCGACGGCGACGCGGACCCTCATGCGCTGGTGGCGCCAGCGACCTGGCCCGACACATCTCCGTCGGCGACGGGTGCTTCGGGCATCTCGGGACGCGTGCGCACCCCGATGTCGATGAAACTGTCGAGCCCGATCACCACGCCCCGCGTCTCACGGGCGGCGGCCAGGGCGATACGGATGCCGGGAGCGTACGCCGTGGCGGGGTCGACGGTGTCATGGACGAGGGTCAGCGACTCCCCCGCACCGGAGAGGACCGTCTCCTGTCGCGCGACCACACCCGGGCGCCGCAGCGAGTGGATGGGCACGGATGCCACACGCTGGCCCCGAGCGCGCTGGTCGACGTGCGGGGACTCGACGGGCCCCACATCGGCGCGGGCGGCGGCGATCAGCTCGGCCGTGCGGACGGCCGTGCCGCTCGGTGAATCCACCTTGGTCTCGCGGTGCGCTTCGATGATCTCGATCGAGGGGAAGAACGGTGCCGCAGCTGCCGCGAGGGCGCTGCCGATGACGGAGCCGAGCGAGAAGTTAGGGATGAACACCGCACCGGTACCGCTCGCTTCGACCAGGGGCCGCACGAGCGCGATGCGCTCGTTGGACCACCCCGACGTGCCGACCAGCACGTTGATCCCGCGTTCGATCGCGGCGCGCACGACGTCGATGGAGACGGCGGGAGTCGAGGCATCGACGACGAGATCGGCCCCGGCGAGCTCGGCGAGGTCGGACCGCGAGCCCAGCACCGCGACGACCTCGTACCCCTCTTCGCCCTCGATGACCTCGCGGATCACCCCGCCCAGCTTGCCGGTTCCGCCCACGATGGCCACGCGTGTCGTCATGCGTTCCAGCCTAAGCGGCGCCGCGGGCGGTGGCCGGGCTCTGTCCACAGACGCGCCGCGGACACCGCGCCCGGCCACCGCTCGGTGTCCGACACGGGCGGGCCGCCGCGTCTCAGACCGGCAGAGGGTCGACCAGCCCCGTGCGCAGTTCGACCGGCAGGTGTGCGAGGTCGTTGTGCGAGAGCAGCGTCCAGGGGCGACCCTTCTTCTGCGCGATGACGGTGAGACCGCAGTAGGCCTGGTTGATCGTCATCCATCGCCAGTCGGGCGCCTGCAACACCTCGCGCACGAACCACGAGATCACGAAGTTGTGGGTGATCAGGAGCTCGTGCACCTCTCCGGCCTTGCGAGCGAGGAACTCCGCCGTCGCGTCGGCCATCTGGGCACGACCGGCATCGACCTCGGCCTCGGTGACCGATCCGAAGAACGGCTCATAGGCGGCGGGCGTCTCGGGGGTCATACCCGTGGGCACGCAGTCGAACAGCAGCGCCGAGGACACCGGCGAGACCGCCGGCAACCGATCGGCCACGGCACCCGCCGTCTGCGCCGCGCGCTCCAGGGGCGAGTGCCACACCGCGTCGAGGGGAAGACCCGAGAGGCGGTCGGCGAGCAGGGCGGCCTGACGGTGACCCCGCGGAGAGAGGGGGCCGTCGGTGAGCCCGTGCTCGGCATCCTGGTGCTCGCCATGGCGCACCAGGTAGATGTAATGCGTCACGTGAAGCCCACCCCGTTGTCGATCTGCCGTCCCCCGGCCGGTCCCACCAGCCTACGTCACGCCCCCGAAGAGGAGACCGTCACTCGGCGGCGCGCGCGATATCCGACAACTGAGCCCGACTGAGTCGCACGCCCACGGCGCGCATGCATTCCACGACATGGCGCGGCGCGAAGGCGTTGACGATCGGCGCCGTGACGATCTTCTGCGCCAAGAGCCAGGCCACCGCCACGGCGGCATCCGGGAGTCCCAGTTCCATGCCGACGGCGTCGAGCGCCCGGAGCACCCGCGACCCCCGGCGGTTCAGGTTCGCCGCGACCTGGGTGCCGCGCACCGACTTCGGCGACTGGCCGCGCGTGCGCGTCTCGCCCGCCAGGAAGCCGTGCGCGAGGGGGTGGGACGGGGTGACGGCCATGTTCTGCGCCGCGGCGATCAACCGCACGTCGCCGTCGAACTCCGTCCGGTGCAGCACGTTGTACGGCACGTCGAGCACCGTGATGCGCGGGTAACCCGCGGACGACAGGATGCGCGCCTCGACGAGCTGCGCCGCGGTGTAGCCGTGGGCGCCGATCGCACGGACCTTGCCCGACTCCACCAGCCATTCGCTGGTGGCGAGCGTGTCTTCGAGCAGCCCCCTACCGCCACGAGCGGCGTCGAGCGAGAGCACGTCGATGCGATCGGTGCCGAGACGGGTGAGCGAGGCTTCGACCGCACGCACGAGGTTGACCGAGTCGAGGCCGGGATGATCGGGGTGGCCGCCGACGCGCACGGCCAGCACCGCGTCGTCGCGCATCCGGCGCGTGCGCAGCCACTCGCCGATGATGAATTCGCTGCGACCGGCCGCGTAGCTGTCGGCCGTGTGCAGGGCGTTGCCACCGAGCTCGGCGTAGGCGTCGAGGATCTCGTGGCTCTCGCGGGCGTCGACGTTCCAGCCGAACTCGCCGCCGCCGAGAAAGAGCGGGAAGACCGAGAACCCCGTCTCACCGAGCGGCACCCGCACGTGCGAACCGAGACCCGGGCCCTGGAGCGTGACGGGCGCCGAGGGGTGCGGGGCACGATCGCGGCGCAGGCGCGGCGTGGCCGTCTCTCCGACGCCCGAGCCGCTCATGGGGTCCTCCCGCGTCAGGCGACGGTACGGCCGACGCCGTATCAGCACGCCCCCCGACGTACTTCGAGATTAGGCGCTCACCCGAAAGGCGCCCGCCTTTCGCCCGGTCCGCCGATAAACATTGCGTAACGCTTGCGCGCGGCGTCGTCACACTATTCCCATCCGTCTCACCCGTCACACGACGGATGCCCGCCCCGCACGAGGCGGGACGGGCATCCGAAGAGGTGAGGATCAGCCTTCGGCGGGAGCCTCGGGGCCCTCGCTCGCGGCGGCCGAGCTCTGCGTGTCGGCGGGCTCGGGAGTGGTGGCCTCCTCGTCGACGACGGGCTCGAGCGACAGCTTGCCGCGGTCGTCGATCTTCGTGATGCGCACGAGGATCTTGCGACCGACCGACAGCACGTCTTCGACGTTCTCGACGCGCTTGCCACCGGCGAGCTTGCGGACCTCGCTGACGTGCAGCAGGCCGTCCTTGCCGGGCAGCAGCGAGACGAACGCGCCGAAGGTCGCGATCTTGACGACGGTTCCGAGGAACTGCTCGCCGACCTCGGGGTTGGTCGGGTTGGCGATCGCGTTCACCTGCGCACGGGCGGCCTCGGCCGAGGGGCCGTCGGTCGCGCCGATGTACACGGTGCCGTCGTCTTCGATCGAGATCTGGGCGCCGGTCTCGTCCTGGATGGAGTTGATCGTCTTGCCCTTGGGTCCGATGAGCTCGCCGATCTTGTCGACCGGGATCTGCACGCTGATGACGCGGGGCGCGGTGGGCGCCATCTCGTCGGGCGCGTCGATCGCGGCGTTCAGGACGTTGAGGATCGTCAGACGCGCCTCTTTCGCCTGGGTGAGGGCGGCGGCCAGGACCGACGACGGGATGCCGTCGAGCTTGGTGTCGAGCTGGATCGCGGTGATGAACTCCGAGGTACCGGCGACCTTGAAGTCCATGTCGCCGAGGGCGTCTTCGGCACCGAGGATGTCGGTCAGGGCGGCGTAGCGCGTCTGTCCGTCGACCTCGTCCGTGACCAGGCCCATGGCGATACCGGCGACGGGGGCGCGCAGCGGCACACCCGCGTTCAGCAGCGACAGGGTCGAAGCGCAGACCGAGCCCATCGACGTCGACCCGTTGGAGCCGAGAGCCTCGGACACCTGGCGGATCGCGTAGGGGAACTCCTCGCGGCTGGGGAGCACCGGGACGAGCGCGCGCTCGGCGAGGAAGCCGTGCCCGATCTCGCGACGCTTCGGGCTGCCCACGCGACCGGTCTCACCGGTCGAGTAGGGCGGGAAGTTGTAGTGGTGCATGTAGCGCTTGTGCGTCACCGGCGACAGCGAGTCGATCTGCTGCTCCATCTTGAGCATGTTCAGCGTGGTGACACCCAGGATCTGGGTCTCGCCGCGCTGGAAGATCGCCGAACCGTGCACGCGCGGGATGACCTGCACCTCGGCGTCGAGCGGACGGATGTCCGCCAGGCCACGACCGTCCATACGGACGCCCTCGGCGAGGATGCGACCACGGACGATGGTCTTGGTGACCGACTTGTACGCGGCGTTGAACTCCAGGGTCGCGACCGCGGGCAGCTCGCCCGACTCGACGGCGGAGAGCAGCTGCTCCTTCACCGAGGTCTTGACCTCGTCGTCGGCGTTCTGGCGCTCCTGCTTGTCGGCGATCTGGTACACGGGCACCAGACGGTCGTAGGCGCGGCCGGCGACGAAGTCGTACGTCTGCTGGCTGTAGGCCGGGAACACGGGGAACGACTGGATCTCCTTGGCCGCCGTGCGGGCGACCTCGTTCTGCGCGTCGACGAGCTGACGCAGGAACGGCTTCGCAGCCTCGAGACCCTCGGCGACGACCTGCTCGTTCGGCTTGGTCGCACCGCCCTTGATCATGTTCCAGCTGCCCTCGGTGGCTTCGGCCTCCACCATCATGATGGCGACGTCGCCGTCGTCGAGCACGCGGCCCGCGACGATCAGGTCGAAGACGGCGTCTTCGAGCTGGGTGACGGTGGGGAACGCGACCCACTGGTCGGCGTTCTCGCCGTGACCGGGGATGAGCGCGAGGCGCACACCCGCGATGGGGCCGGAGAACGGCAGACCCGAGATCTGGGTCGAAAGCGACGCCGCGTTGATCGCGAGGGCGTCGTAGAACTCGCCGGGGGCGATCGACAGCACGGTGACGACGATCTGCACCTCGTTGCGGAGGCCGTCGACGAACGACGGGCGCAGCGGGCGGTCGATGAGGCGGCACACGAGGATGGCCTCGGTGGAGGGGCGACCCTCGCGGCGGAAGAACGAGCCGGGGATCTTGCCGGCGGCGTACGAACGCTCTTCGACGTCGACGGTCAGCGGGAAGAAGTCGAAGCCTTCACGCGGGTGCTTGCCGGCGCTGGTGGCCGACAGGAGCATCGTTTCTTCGTCGAGGTAGGCGGCGACAGCGCCCTGCGCCTGCTGGGCGAGGCGGCCGGTCTCGAAACGGATGGTGCGGGTGCCGAAACGGCCGTTGTCGAGAACGGCTTCAGCGGCGGTGATTTCTGGACCTTCCAAGAGGTCCCTCCTTCTTTGTTTAGGCTCGCCGCCCCGTGTGGGCGACGAGCTGACATGCGAAGGAGCAGGAACAGGCAGAAAGGGCGCGCCGACGTGTCGGCCCGGAAATCCCGGCGACTGGCCACCAGTAGACGACCACCCGGCAAGCGACGGGGAGTCCACCACAGGGGACCAGCGTCTGCCGGCCTGCTCCGTGAGCTCATATGCAATTGAGCGGATGCCAAGACGGCATTCGTCTCCACCCTACCAGCGACCGCGCTCCGGAGCTGGGCGCGGAGGGTCCGCGTGCTCTACCGTGACCTCATGGGTCCCATCCGTCGCAGAGGTCACACGCTCCTCGCGTGCGCCGTGCTGGCGGGCGCCCTCCTCGTCGCTCCGGCGAGCGCCACGGCGCTGTCGGCGCGGACGACACCCCCGCTCGCGGCCGTCGACGAAGGAGCTGTCGACCAGGTGAAGCAGCAACTGGATGCCGCGGAGGCCACGGCCGTGCAGGCCTCACGACGCGCCCTCGACGCGTCGACCGCCGCGGAGCGCACGCGGGCCCTCGCCGACTCGACGGCGGCGCGGGCGGACGCCCTCGCCGCCCGCAGCGCCGAGGCCGCGACCGACCTGTCGGATAAGAGCGAGAAAGCGGGAGCGACCGCCGCGCGCCTGTACCGCACGGTCGGCGGCGGGCCGCTCGTCGCACAGCTGCTGACCGACGCCGACCCCGACTCACTGCTCGCGCGTCTCGGCATTCTGGACCGGGTGGCGACGGCGACCGCGCGCACCGCCGGGCAAGCGCGCAGCGCGGCCGACATCGCCGCGTCCCTGAGCGACCAAGCCGACCAGGCGCGCGCGGAGGCCGCGCGACTAGCCGATGAAGCCCGCGCCACCGCCGACGCGGCGCGGGTCGAGGCGGATGCCGAGTCGGCCAGCGTCGCGGCCGCGCAGGCACGCCTCGACGACCTCTACGCGCAGCTCGCGGCACTGCGCGCGTCGACGGCTGCGGCCGAGAAAGCCGCGCGTGCTCGCGAGAAGGCGCAGCAGGACGCCGCGGCACCGGGCGGGGCGACGGGCGGCGGGGCGGGCCCTGCCGGCGGCGGATCGTCGTCCGGCGCTTCATCGGGCTCCAGTGGTTCTTCGGGCTCCAGTGGGTCGTCAGGCTCCGGCGGGTCAGGCTCCGGTGGGTCCGGCTCTGGCGGCTCGGGCTCCGGTGGGGGGTCCGGCTCCGGCGGATCGGGAAGCGGCGGAGGGTCGAGTTCGGGCGGCGGGGCAGGCTCCGGCGGCTCGGGCTCCGGTGGGTCCGGCTCCGGCGGCTCGGGCTCGGGCGGCGGGTCGACACCTCCGCCGTCGACATCGATCATGACCCCCGATGAGGCCCGGGCGAACGCCCGCGGACAGATCGGCGCCTACGGCTGGGGCGACGATCAGTTCTCGTGCCTGAACCTGCTGTGGAACCGCGAGTCGGGGTGGCGCGTACAGGCCGAGAACCCCTGGAGCGGCGCCTACGGCATCCCGCAGGCTCTGCCGGGCGAGAAGATGGCATCCGCGGGACTGGACTGGCGTACCAACGGAGCCACGCAGATCTCGTGGGGCCTGTCGTACATCGACGCGCGGTACGGGAGCCCCTGCGGCGCGTGGGACCACTCCGAACGGAACGGCTGGTACTGAGCTCCGCTCACCCGCTACCGGTGGCTGAGCCCGTCGAGGTCGCCGGACCCGCCACACACCCCGGGACCCCGGCCTCACACCGCGTCGGCGCGCTCCCGATCGCCACGCGTGGGAAGCTCCACGTAACCGGCGTGCTTCGCCCGGATACCGTCGCCGGCGGTGCGTCCGCGCACGCGGCGCCACACCCACGGCAACGCGTCGCGAGTCAGCCAGGTCCCGCGCGGCGCGTCGTCGGTGTCGGCGTGCAACGCCTCGTCGAGATCCAGCAGCGCGCGGGCATCGGGCACGCCCAGCGCCTCCGCGGCGCGATAAGCGACGAGGCGATGCCCCGACGAGCGCAGGTGCACGAGGTCGTCCGCCCACAGGGGCAGCTCGCCGAGTTCGGCGACGGCCTCGAGATCGAGCAGGATCGCCCCCTGCTCCTGCGCGATGCGGCGCAGCTCCACGTTGTAGGCCGCGAACCGTCGTGCGAACAGGCGCGCGGCGGGCCGGCGCGGAAGGAACGTCGTGACGAGCAGCACATCGGCCCCGGTGCGACGGACCGCCCGCACCGCGGAGTCGACCTCGGCGACGAGGGCCGGCATCACCAGCGCCGGAGCGAGCAGGTCGTTCGCCCCGATGAGGATCGACACCAGATCGGGCTGCAGCGCGAGGGCGTCGGGCACCTGCTCATCGATGAGATGGCGCACCCGGCGGCTGCGCACGGCGAGGTTCGCGTAGCGGAACGGACCCGCCTCGCTCGTGTGCGCGAGGAGCTCGGCGAGGCGGTCCGCCCACCCGCGGAACTGCCCCGCGGGCATACGCGAGGTGTCGCACAATCCCTCGGTGAGCGAGTCGCCGAGGGCGACGTAGCGCGTCCAGCGGCCCCGGGTGCGGGATGCCGCGGGCGCGGCCGGCCGTGGACCCCCGCGTAGCAGCAGGCTGTCGTCGATGCGGCGCAGGGCCACGGCATCCTGATAGTGCCCGACGAGGTCGCGGGTCAGGGCTTCCCACGTACGCCCCTGCACGGCCTCGCGGGCGGCGCGGGCGAACGCGCGGCGCTTCGACTCATCGCCCACGAGGTCGGCGACGCGCCCGCGCAGATCGTCGAGGTCGCCCGGCTTGTAGAGCCACCCGTCGACACTCGAACGCACGAGGTCCAGCGGACCGCCGACACCCGTCGCGACGACGGGAACGCCACTGGCGAGGGCTTCCTGGATGGTCTGCCCGAACGTCTCGCTCTCGCCCGGGTGCACGAAGACGTCGAAGCCCGCCATGGCCCGCGCGAGGGCGTCGCCCGACAGGTGGCCGGTGAACACGGCATCCGGGATCGCCCTCTCGAGCGCGGGGCGCGAGGGCCCGTCGCCCACGATGACCAGTCGGGTGCCGGGGAGATCGGCGAGCGCCCGCAGATCGTCGACCTGCTTCTCGGGCGCGAGGCGTCCGACGTATCCGATGATGCGTTCGCCGCGCGGGGCGACCTCGGCCCTCCATGCCGCATCGCGGTGCTCGGGGGCGAAGCGCACGGCATCCACTCCCCTGCCCCAGCGGCGGATGCGGTCGACACCGAGGTCGGAGAGCTGCCGGGTGGAGGCTGACGAGGGCGCGAGGGTGAGGGTCGCGCGACGGTGCAGGCGCGCGACGTGACCGGCGACGAGGGCGGTGGCGTGGGGCACCCCGTACTTCTGGGCGTAGGCGACGACGTCGGTCTGGTAGATCGCAACCGAGGGGATCTTCAGCGCGTCGGCGGCGGCGAGTCCTTGCCATCCGAGCACGAACGGGGATGCCAGGTGCACCACGTCGGGGTCGAAATCGCGTAGCAGCGCCCCCAGGCGCGCCGCTCGGGCGAAGACCACGCGCACCTCGGGGTAGGACGGCAGCGGGACGGAGCGCAGCAGCTCCGTGCGGGCGCCGTGCAGATCGGCGGTCACATCACCCGCCCGAGGGGCGATGACGAGGGTCTCGTGCCCCGCCTCGGCGAGGTGACGCAGCACATGGAGAACGGAACCGGTGACCCCGTTCATGTGCGGGAGGAAGGATTCGGCCAGCAGCGCGACTCTCACGACACCAGGGTGGGGGCCGGATGCCGGCTCCGTGCGCGACGTTCGCGATGTTCACCCGATGCTCCGCCGGGCGTCACCGCCCGGTCGGCCGGGCGTCTCGATCGGCGGCGGAGAGTGACCGGATGGACGGTGTCGACGCGTGGCTGCAGGCGATCGCCGCGAACCCCTGGGCGCTCGTCGCACTGGCGGCGCTCGTCTTCGCCGACGCGTTCCTCGTCGTCGTCCCGGGCGAGGCGGCGGTGACCGCGTTCGGGGCGCTGGCCGTGTCGCACGAGACGTTCCCCCTGGCATCAGTGATCCTCGTGGCGGCGGCGGCGGCCTTCGCGGGTGACGCCTGCTGCTACCTGGTCGGACGCACGGTGGGTGTGGAGCGCTGGGCGTGGATGCGCGGACCCCGCGTGCGCGGCGCGCTGGAATGGGCGCGGGCACGTCTCGAACGCAACGCCGCGGTCGTGCTCTTCACGGCGCGCTTCGTGCCGTTCGCCCGTCTCGCCGTCAACCTCGCGGCCGGGGCGGCGCGGGTGAATCCGGTGCGCTACCTCCCGGTGGCGGCGCTGGCCGCGCTGGCATGGGCGGCGTACCAGGCGGTCATCGGGGCGATCGTCGCGGCCGTGGTGCCCGGCGGGCCCGTGGTGGCGGTGGTCGTCTCGATCGTGGTGGCGGTGGGGATCGGCGTGGGGATCGACCTCGTGCTCGCGCGGCGGGCGAAGCAGCGGGCGGCAGCGGCGGGGTGACCCGGGCGGAGCAGGGTCGGCGGCCACGATGCGGTGTCGGCTCCCGGATGCCGAAGCCCGGCGCCTCACACGAGCGCGAGCGTCCGCTCCGCGGCGTCGACGAGCGCCCGGCCGTACGAGGGGCCGTGTCCCGCGGCGTGAACGGCGAGCGGGTGCAACTGATGCAGCGGCGTTCGCTCGCGCCACCCGGTGCGAAGCGGCCGGGCGCGGTCATAGGCGGCGACGATGTGCTCCAGGAACGGGCAGCCGAACAGCGACAGCATCGCCAGATCGGTCTCGCGGTGCCCGCCGTGGGCCGCGGGGTCGATCAGCACCACTCCCCCGGGTGACCACAGCACGTTTCCCGCCCAGAGGTCGCCGTGCAGGCGCGCGGGCGGCTCGTCGTCGTCGAACGCACCCGCCGCGACGACCTCGCAGGCGCGGCCGACGACCTCGGCTCCGGATGCCGACAGGTTTCCCGCGGCCACCGCGACCGGCACGAACGGCTCGACGCGCTGGGCAGCGTAGAACGCGCCCCACGTCGCGGTGGGCCGAGCGGGCTGCGGGCGGCGGCCGATGAAGATGTCGCCGTGGTGTCCGGGCGGCGGGGAGCCGAAGGCGTCGGCGCCGGCGTCGTGGGTCGCGGCGAGCGCGGCGCCGAAGCCGGCGGCGGCGTCCGCGGTCGGACGCACCTCCGCGATGCGTTCGAGGGCGATGCGGTCGGGCTCGACATCGATGACCTCGGCCGTGCGCGCTCCCTGCGCCTCCGCCAGCCACCGCAGGCCCGCGGCCTCCACGGCGAAGAATCCGGCGGGCGCGTCCGACCTCGTCTTCACGTGCTGTTCCATTGCGCCAGTCTGTCGCGATGTCGGAGGTCCACGGCACGATGGAGGCATGAGCGACGGCTACGACCCCGACTTCCTCGGCATCCCCCTTCCCCTTCCCGCGCCCACCCGACCCGCCACGCGGCTCGATTACCCGCGGTTCTCGGTGCTGCTCGACGAGGAGCGCCGATTCGCCGCCGTCACCGGCGTCGTCATCGACGGCGCGACGCTGCGCGACCAGCCCCGCACGGGCGAGTGGCGCCTCGACCCGCGGGTAGACGACGACGACCAGGCCGGCCCCGAGGTCTACAGTCGTAATGACCTCGATCGCGGTCACCTCGTGCGTCGCCGCGATCCCGGCTGGGGGTCGGCGTCAGAGGCTCGGGATGCCACCGAGGCGACGTTCTTCTATACGAACGCCGCTCCCCAGGCGGCCGGCTTCAACCAGTCGAAAGAGCTGTGGCTCGGGCTCGAAGACCACGTCCTCGCCTACGCCGAGACGACCGACCAGCGCATCGTGGTGTTCACCGCCCCGGTGCTCGACGAGGCCGACCCGCCCTACCGCGGCATCCGCGTGCCCCTGCGGTTCTGGAAGATCGCGGCCTGGCGCAACGGTGAGGAGCTCGCGGCGGCCGGTTTCGTGCTCGATCAGACCGAGCTCGTCGACACGCGTCAAGGGTTGACGGTGACGCCGCTCGGTACCTTCCGTACGTTCCAGGTGCCGATCACCGACATCGCGGCAGAAGCGGGCCTCGAGGTCGGTCCGCTCGCCGACGCCGACATCTTCGTGCGGCGGGGGCTGCGTCCGGTCGTCGCCCGCGAGCTCGAGGGGGTCGCCGACATCGTGCTGTGAGGGGGCCCGGCCCGGTCACCGGGTGGCGGCCGCGCGGTCACACGATGCCGGGCGATACTCGTGAGCGCCGTATGTTCATGCACCCGCCGGCCGCAACGGGTCGTACGCCACACGCAGGTGCGTGACGACGCGGGGACCGCGCCCTAGCATGAGCGCGTGAGCCGCTTCATCGGTCCTGACGTGTCCCTGCCGCCGCTGAGCGTGCGTCGACGGCAGGCGGTCCGTGTGTACTACGGGATCCTGGCAGTGGGGCTCACCGCCACCCTTATCGCGCAGTGCATCCTCACGGCATCCGAGGGGCGCAGCCTGGCCAACACCTTCAGCTACTTCACGATCCAGTCGAACGTGTTGGTGCTCGTCACCTCCGCGATCCTCTGTCTGCGGCCCCGGCCGTCGGGGGAAACCTGGTGGAGGATCCTCCGGTTGGCGGCGCTGGTCGGAATCACCGTCACGGGCATCGTCTACGTGCTGTTCCTCGCGCGGTCCGTGCACCTGACCGGCCTTGCGGCGGTGTACAACCAGGTGTTCCACCACGCCGCCCCGCTGCTCACGTTGGTCGGTTTTCTCGTCGTGGAGCCGCGGCAGGGCTTTCGTCGCCGCGACCTCGCTTTCCTCGGCTGGCCGGCCCTGTGGCTGGTCTACACGATGGTGCGGGGCGCGTTCTTCGACCCGCGGTTCACCGGTTTCGCGCCGAAGCCCAGCAACTATCCCTACCCGTTCCTCGACCCGACCGAGGCGCCCCCCGCTGAGATTCTCGGGTCGATCGCGTTCGTGTTCGTCCTGCTGCTCGTCGTCGGAGTCGGCTACGTGTTCGCCGATCGACGCAAGCCGTTCCGTCGAAGCGAGCGCGGCTGACACATTCTTCCCGACGCACGCAGGACCCCCGGGGGCACTGCACGTCAGCGATCCACAACCCCGAGCACGGGGGCTGACCGCCGGGCCCGCACCATTGCCCGGCGGACGCGGCATGCCCTCCGCGGCCTCGGTCAGCGCACCCGCACCGCGTGCAGCAACGTGTCGACCGCATGTGCGGCGTGACCTCCGCGCAGCTCGGCATCCGCGGGGGAACGCGTCATCCGACCGCACCGGGCGACGTGGAACCGCTCATCCACTGCCCCGCGCAGGAGCGCCGGCGTGTACAGGATCGCGGGATCGGCGGGCCCGTGGCCTCCGGCCGCGATGTTGTCGACATCGTGGCCGACGACCACGAGCACACCGCCCGGAGCCACCCATTCCGCCATCCGCGCCACGGCGGCCGCACTGTCGGGCAGGTGCAGGTGGCACGAGACGACGAGATCGACGGATGCCACCGGCCCCCACGTCGTCACATCGCTGTGCACCCAGGTCACGGCATCCCCGCCGGGACGCGCCGCGGCCAGCGCGAGCGCCTCGGTCGAGAAGTCGACGCCGGTCGTCGCCCAGCCGCGGGCTGCGAGCCAGACCGCCGTGCGTCCGTCACCGGTCGCGACGTCGATGGCGGTTCCCGGTCGCAGAGACGCGGTGATCTCGCGCACGACGGCGGGCGGCTCGGCGGCCCACACTCCCCCGGCCGAGGCGCGGTAACGCTCGTCCCACTGCGTGGCATCCATTCGGGCTCCTTCTCGTCGCCCCCACCCTAGGGCCGCCGTGTCGTGCCGGCGCTCGGGGCGCCGCCCGCCCGGCGTCGCACCAGAATCGGCCCGACGCAACGGAATCGGATGCCACGGCCGTGCCGCCCCGATTCTGTGGCGGCGTCCCGATTCCGATGACCGTCGTCGCCACTCCACGCACCTCGTCGGCACGACGAAGCCCCGCCCCCCTTCACGGGCGGCGGGGCTTCTCGGCGGGGTCACTCTCCCGACAGACCGCCCAGCAGGTGGCCGAACGAGCGACCCTCGCCGAGATACGACGACGGGTCGAACGGGTCGGCGTCACGCACGGGCTCGCGCGCGGCGATGGCGTCGGCCAGCTCGCGGGCGCCGCGGTCGACACGCGCACCGAGCGGGGCGACCTCGTCGGCGTTGGATCCCCAGTCGCTGGATGCCGCGAACACGCCGGTCGGCACGGGATTGGCGTGCAGGTAGGTGAACAGCGGACGAATGGCGTAGTCGATCGCGAGCGAGTGACGCGCGGTCCCCGCGTTGGCACCGATCAGCACGGGAGTGCCGTTCAGCGCCTGCGGGTCGAGCACGTCGATGAACGACTTGAACAGGCCCGAGTAGCTGGTCGAGAAGATCGGCGTCACCGCGATGATGCCGTCGGCCGAGACGACCGTGTTGATCATCTGCTCGAGCGCGGGCGGCGCGAAGCCCGTGAGCAGGTTGTCGGTGAGTTCGTGCGCACAGTCGCGGAGCTCGAACACGTCGCTAGTGGCGTCGATCCCTCGCTCCCGGAGCTCGGCGAGCGCGGCGTGCGCGAGACGGTCGCCGAGCATGCGCGTGGACGACGGGGTCGACAGGCCCGCCGTGATGACCGCGATACGTCGGCCGGCCACGTCAGGCACCCACCTTGGTCGCGGCCGAACCGAAGGCACTGCCCGCACGAGAGGCATCCTGGTACGGGCTGCCCGCGGTGAGGTTGTCGCCGCGGTTCGCGCCCGGAACGGCCTGACGCGGGGCGGCTCCGGCGTAGATCTTCTCGATCTGGTTGGCGTGCGTGGGCGCGTCGGGCACCTCGGCCGGACGGTTCTTCTGCAGCTCCTTGCGCAGCACCGGCACGACCTCGGAGCCGAGGATGTCGAGCTGCTCGAGCACCGTCTTGGTGGGAAGACCCGCGTGGTCGATGAGGAACAGCTGACGCTGGTAGTCGCCGAAGGTCTCGCGCATCGCGGCGTAGCGGTCGATGACCTGCTGCGGCGAGCCGACGGTCAGCGGAGTCATCTCGCTGAAGTCCTCGAGGCTCGGGCCGTGGCCGTAGACGGGGGCGTTGTCGAAGTACGGGCGGAATTCGCGTACCGCGTCCTGGGAGTTGGCGCGCATGAACACCTGGCCGCCGAGACCGACGATCGCCTGCTGCGGCGTGCCGTGACCGTAGTGGGCGAAGCGCTCGCGGTACAGCGTGATGAGGCGCTGGTAGTGCTCCTTGGGCCAGAAGATGTTGTTGGCGAAGAAGCCGTTGCCGTAGTACGCGGCCTGCTCGGCGATCTCGGGGGTGCGGATCGAGCCGTGCCACACGAACGGGGGAACGCCGTCGAGCGGGCGCGGGGTCGAGGTGAAGCCCTGCAGCGGGGTGCGGAACTTCCCCTCCCAATCGACGACGTCTTCCCGCCACAGCTTGTGCAGCAGGTCGTAGTTCTCGATGGTCAGCGGCAGGCCCTGGCGGATGTCCTTGCCGAACCAGGGGTACACGGGCCCGGTGTTGCCGCGGCCGAGCATGAGGTCGGCGCGACCGTTCGACACGTGCTGCAGCATCGCGAAGTCTTCGGCGATCTTCACCGGGTCGTTCGTGGTGATGAGGGTCGTCGAGGTCGTGAGGATGAGGCGCTCGGTCTGGGCCGCGATGTACGCCAGCGTCGTCGTCGGGGACGACGACCAGAACGGCGGGTTGTGGTGCTCGCCGAGGGCGAAAACGTCGAGCCCCACCTCTTCGGTGTGCTTGGCGATCGTGAGCGTGTCCTTGATGCGCTGGGCTTCACTCGGCGTCTTACCCGTGGTGGGGTCCTGGGTGATGTCGCTCACCGTCATGACACCGAACTGCATTCCGGGCCAGTTGTTCGTCTCGCTCATCGTGATGCGCCTCCGTTTTGTATGCATCTGAATATACATGGTGGAACGCGCGGCGCAGAGGTTTATTCCGCCGGCGCGCTCCGGTCGGGTGCAAGGTCAGCCGCGCCGCGCCCCCGCCCGGCTCGCTCCCGCCCCGCCCGGCTCGCGCCCGGCCCGCCCGGCGCGCGCCCTCCCCGCCCGGCTCGCTCCCGCCCCGCCCGGACCGCTCTCGGCCCGGCCCGGGTGAGAGGAACGGCATCTGCGCGAAGAAACACCGCAACAAGGCGTGTCTCACCGCGGATGGCGTTCATCGCCCCCGAAGAGTGACTTTCGCGTGGAGCACCCCGATTCGGAGCGGACTCACGCCCCGAGCAGCCCCGCGCCCACCGACGCGCCCGCCGCGGGCGCGGGCGGCACGGCCCACAGCCCCGACCCGACGTGACGGAGGTACTCGCCCATGGCATCCGTCGACAACGACCGCTGCACCGTGATGAAAGAGTCTGGACTCTTTTGAAACGACAGGAAGAACAGCCCCGCGTTCAGCCGCCCGAGGTCGGTCGTTCCGTCGACGAAGTTGTACCCGCGTCGCAGCAGACGGACACCCCCGTTGCTGTCGGGATGCGCGAGGCGCACGTGACTGTGCGCGTCGATCGCCGGTGTACCGGCCGAACCGGCCGCCGAGAAGTCCGGCGCCGTGAACTCGTCGCCGCCCGACAGGGGCGCACCGTTCGCCTTGTCGCGTCCGACCACGCGGTCCTGCTCGGCGAGGCGGGTGCGGTCCCATGTCTCGATGAGCATCGCGATGCGCCGCGCGACGAGGTAGGACCCTCCCGCGAGCCACGCCGGACCCTCGGATGCCGAGACCCAGACGTTCTCGTCGAGCGCCGCCGTGTCGTCGGCGAGGATGTTGGCCGTTCCGTCCTTGAACCCGAAGAGGTTCCGCGGCGTCGTCTGCGCGGCGGTGGTCTTCGACGTACGGCCGAAGCCGAGCTGCGACCACCGGATCGTCGCGCGCCCGAAGGCGATACGGCTCAGGTTGCGGATCGCGTGCACCGCCACCTGCGGGTCGTCGGCGCAGGCCTGGATGCACAAGTCTCCGTCGGATCGCGACGGATCGAGGTCGTCGCCGAGGAACGCCGGCAGCCGCTCGAGCCCCGCGGGGCGCTGCCCCTCCAACCCGAAACGCGCGTCGAACAACGACGGACCGAATCCGAACGTGATGGTGAGGTTGCTGGCCGGAAGGCCGAGCGCCTCGCCGGTGTCGTCCGGCGGCGCCTCGGGCGAGCCGCCCACCGCCCCGGTCGCACTGACGTCGAGGCCCTGCATCATCCGCGTGGCCGCGTACGTCCAGTCCTGCAGCAGTTCGGCGAGGTCGTCGCGCGTCGTCCGCGCCATCATGTCGTACGCCGCGAAGTGCAGGTGTTCCTGCACCGGGGTGGTGATCCCGACCTGGTGGATGCCGGATGCCGGGGCCGCGGCATCCATGACGTGCCGCGCCTGCTCTTGGCCGTACGCGGCACCGCCGACGACGCCTGCGCCCGCACCGACGACGAGGCTCGTCGCACTTGCCCCGAGCGCGAGGCCGATGAGACCGCGACGCGACACGCCCGCTTCGGGTTCGGTGGCCGGAACCGCTGCATCCGGACCCGCCGCTGCCGCCGGACCCGCGGATCCGGCGGCAGCGGTGGTCTTCTCCTCGTCGCTCACGCTCACTCCAGGATCGTGACCGTCAGCTGCGACAGCGGCTCGGCGAGGGCGTTGATCAGGTCGGTGAACTGGCGCTTGTCGGCCTCGGTGAGCTGCGCGTACGGGACGAACCCGGCCGTAGCCGAGCCGTGGGCGGCAAGACTGGCCTCGAGATCGGCGTACCCGGCGTCGATGCGGGAGACGAGCTCGGCGCCCTTGTCGCCCTTCGACTCGGCGAAGTCGCGCACGAGCGAGAACGCCATCTTGGATCCCTCGACGTTGGCGGCGAAGTCGTAGAGGTCGGTTCCCGACCACCAGTCCTCCTCGCCGCTGATCTTGCCGGTGGCGACCTCGTCGAGCAGCGCGATCGCGCCGTTCGAGATGCCCGCGACGCCCTGCGCGTCGAGCGCCTCGGTGAACGCGTCGGAGTGCACGTAGTCGTACAGCTCCTGCGTGTCGGCGATGAGCTTGTCGCCGTACGTCGCCCGCTCGGCGGGGGTGGAGGGTGCCCAGTCTGTCCACGCCGGCGTTTCACCGTCGGCGTTCAGGGCGTCCTGCGCGGGGACCCACAGGTCTTTCTCGATGCGGTGGAATCCGGTCCAGTCCAACTGCTCGGCGACGGCGTCGACCTCGCGGTAGTCGATGCGGGGGTCGAGGTCGCCCAGGGCCTCGGCGATCGGCTCGATGCGCTCGTAATAGGCGCGCACGCGGGGGAACTGCTCGCGCGCGGCCGCGTCGTCCCCGCCCTCGTAGGCGCTGGCGAAGGTCTGCACCGCGGGGATGAGCTGGCCGACCTGGTCCTTCACGAAGGCGGCGTAGAGGTCGACGGCCTGCTGCTTCTGCTCGGCATCCGGGCCCTCGATCGCCACCGCGTCTCCGGTGACCGAGAAGCTCGCCCGCCCCACACCGTCGCCGACCATGCCGGGCTTGCAGAGCGTGTAGTACTCGCCCGGCTGCGCGACGACGGTGAGGCTGCGCGACGCGCCGGGGGCGATGTTCTCGACCTCGCCGACGATGCGCAGGCCGTCGGAGGCGAGGAGGTAGAACTCCGTGGTCTGGTCGCTGTCGTTGCTGACGTCGAAGGCGAGCGTGCCGCTCGGTGCCGACGCCGCCGAGACGGCGCAGCCGTCGGCGGTCGAGGCGACGGAGAGGGCTCCGGAGGCTGCGGCGTCGGTCTTGGCGACGCAGCCCGAGAGGACGAGGGCGGCGACGCCGGCCACGGTCGTAGCCGCGAGGAGGCGGGTCGGGGTCATGATGCTCCGTTCGGATGGAGGGCGGATTCCGCGGCGTCGGGTGCGCACGGGAGCCGGGGGTCTAGGAGGCGGCGGGCGCGCCGGAGAGGGGCGGGGTCGCCGGGGCCGACGAGGAGTGCGACCCCGCTGCGGGGGCGGTCGGAGCCGCGAGCGCGGGCGACGATGTTCGGGACGTGGATGCCGTGGCATCCACCGCCGTCGTCGCGGCGACAGCGGACGAGGTTCCGGACGCGGATGCCGTGGCGTCCCCCTTCGACGCCGCGCGCGGTCGGCGGTTCGCACGTACGCCGCGAAGGAACAACGGCACCACGATCGCGATGTACAGCGTCCACGCGATCACCTGCAGCCACGTCATCGCGGGCATGAAGCCGACGGTGGCCTGCAGCAGAACGGCGAGCGCACCGTCGGGGGCGATGGCCGCCGAGACGTCGAAGGCCCAGCCGAACGGGAAGCCCGCCCACCCGATCGCGACCGAGCCCGTGATCGGGTCGATGGGCGCCCCCGCACCGAAGGGCCCGGGTAGGGCGCCGGCCTCCTGCAGGTCGTGCAGGGCGTACGCCAGCACCCCGGCCGCGACGACGACGAGAAATCCCCCGGTCCAGGCGAAGAAACGGCCGAGGTTGAGGCGCAGCATGCCGCGCGCGATGAACCAGCCGAGCACAACGGCGGTGATCAGGCCCACCAGCGCGCCGAGCAACGCACTCGGAGAATCACCGAACGACTGCACCATGGACCAGAGAAGGAGAGTCGTCTCGACGCCCTCGCGCGCGACCGAGACGAAGCCGATGGCGACGAGAGCCCACACACCCCCGCGCAGCGCCTTGTCGACACCGCCCTCGAGCCCCGTCTTGAGTGTGCGGCCGGCCTTCTGCATCCAGAAGATCATCCACGTCACCATCGCCACCGCTAGTAGCGACAGCCCACCTCCGAGGAGCTCCTGCGCCTCGAAGGTCAGCATGTAGGCCCCGAAGGTGAAGATCGCGCCGATGCCGAGCGCCAGGGCGACCGCGAGCCCGACCCCGGTCCAGAGCTTCGGCAGCGCGTCGCGGCGCCCGACTCGGGTGAGGTACGCGACGAGGATGCCGACGACGAGCGCGGCTTCGAGTCCCTCACGGAGGCCGATGAGGAAGGTGGCGAAGAAGCTGGCGAGCACGGGCGGAGTTCCGACTTTCGGGTTCAGAGGAGCCGCGACGCTGCGGGACGGGTAAGGACAGCCTCACCTGACCATGACAGATTACGCATTTCCGCCGCTGCGCGCACCTTTCTTCCGCGTCGGCGCGGCGCGGGAGCGCGAGCGGGGTAACCATCGGCAACATTCGCCCCGTCGCGCGGGCGATCGACCTAGCCTCGTCGCATGTCCGACCTCAATCTCCCCGTGCTCGACCTCTCGCTCCTCGACCAGGGGCCGGATGCCGCCGCCCGCTTCCGCGATGAGCTGCGCGCCGCGACCCACGACGTCGGGTTCTTCTATCTGACGGGCACCGGCGTCAGCCCCGCACTCGAGGCGAGCCTGCTGCGCGCGGCCAAGGACTTCTTCGCCCTCCCCGAGGCCGAGAAACTCTCGATCGAGAACGTCACGAGCCCCCACTTCCGCGGATACACGCGCGTCGGCGGCGAGCGCACGCAGGGTCGCGTCGACTGGCGCGAGCAGATCGATATCGGTCCCGAGCGCGAGGCGGTCTGGGCCCACACGCCCGGAGGCTCGCCGCAGCGCTCGAGCGATGCGACGGTTCAGCGAGGGGACGCCCCCGACGCCCCCGGATACAACCGCCTGATCGGACCGAACCTGTGGCCGGCCGCCCAGCCCGAGCTCAAAGACGTCGTCACCGAGTGGCACGACCACCTCACCGGTGTCGCGCGCAAGCTGCTGCGCGCATGGGCGCTCGCGCTCGGGGCCGAGGAGCAGTACTTCGACCGCCACTTCGGCGATCCGCAGACGCTCATCAAGATCGTCCGCTACCCCGGCAAGGACGACCCGACGCCCCAACAAGGCGTCGGCGCGCACAAAGACTCCGGTGTTCTCACGCTCCTGTGGGTCGAACCGGGCAAGGGCGGCCTGCAGGTGGAGCGCGACGGTGAGTGGGTCGACGCTCCCCCGGTGCCCGGCGCCTTCGTGGTCAACATCGGCGAACTGCTCGAGTACGCCACCCAGGGGTACCTGCGGGCGACGAACCACCGCGTGATCTCGCCGCGGTTCCCCGACGAGCGCATCTCGGTGCCGTTCTTCTTCAACCCCGCCCTCGACGCGCGGCTGCCCATCATCGAGCTCCCCGCGGAGTTGGCGGCCGAAGCCCGCGGCGTCGAGGACGACCCGACCAACCCGATCCACGCGACGTACGGCGAGAACGCCCTGAAGTCGCGTCTGCGTGCCCACCCCGACGTCGCCGAGCGCTGGCATCCCGACCTCGTCGCCGCCCGGGCGGCCTCCTGATCCCGCGGGCCGCCCGCGCGGCATCCTGAATCCCGCGCGCCGCCCGCGCGGCATCCTGAATCCCGCGGGCCGCCCGCACGGCATCCCGATCCCGCAAGCCGCCCGCGCGGCCCGATGATCCCGCGGGCTTGCGAGACACACTGCTCGCGAGCCGGGGCGGTCTGCTCGTGGATGCCGTGCACCGGCATCCGTGCGAAGGCGACGCCCGATACCGCCGCGAACCTCGTCCATAAACACGGATCGTGCGCAAAAACGCTGCGGCACCGTGTTTATGGGCACGATCCGTGTTTATGCGTGGCGGTCCCGCATTCGCGCACGGGTGCGACAGCGTGCGGGCGGGCGCACGGCATCCGGGAACGACGAAGGCCGCCCCACACCGTGGGGCGGCCTTCGAGAAAGCGATATACGCGGGGGTCGCGCTTAGCGACGGAGACCCAGGCGCTCGATCAGCGAGCGGTAACGCGCGATGTCGATGTCCTGGAGGTAGCCGAGCAGACGGCGGCGCTGACCCACCATCAAGAACAGACCACGACGCGAGTGGTGGTCGTGCTTGTGCTCCTTGAGGTGCTCGGTGAGGTCCTTGATGCGCTGCGTCAGCATCGCGACCTGCACCTCGGGGGATCCGGTGTCACCGGGGTGCGTCGCGTACTCTTCGATGATCGCCTTCTTGGCGTCAGACTCGAGCGGCATAGATGGGATCCCCTTTCTCTCATTGCGCGGCGCCCGACGCCTGATGCGTGGGCTCTCTTTATCCGCGGCCGATCAAACGGCAACCGCATGAGTCTACCGCATGCGGATGCTGCAGCCGAACCGGTGCACCGTCCCGCTGCCTCGCCCAATCGCGCCGTCCCGCTGCCTCGCCCAACCGCGCCTTCCCGCTGCGTCGCCCAGCCGCGCCTCCCCCTCGCCGGCGGCGAGCTGCCTCCACGGGCAGCGGATGGATGCCGGGCGTCCGCGCGACCACTGCTCCCTCTCTCCCGGCGAGCGACGAACTCCAGCAGCCGAGACGGGGTATGTGCTCACCAGGAGCATCGGCAACGCGGCGGTCGAGGCGAACGGATGCCGGCGATCACCGCCCGTCACGCCCGGTGTCGGAGGCCTGGCGTAGCCTCGATCCGTGCAGTTCACCGTCCACGTCAGGCCCGGCAGCCGGCGCGGCCCCCTCGTCGAAGACACCGCCGGCGGCCTCGTGGTGCACGTGCGCGAGCGCGCGGTCGATGGAGCGGCCAACATCGGGGTCGTCAGAGCTCTCGCCACGCACTTCGGCGTGCCGCCCCGCGACGTCGGGATCCTGCGCGGGCACACGGCCCGCGTGAAGCGCGTCGAGGTCGACGCGTGAGCGTGCGGCAGAGCGCCTTCATCGACCTGCGCCCCCTGACCACCTCCCCCGCGTTCGCGCGCCTGTGGATCGGCTCGACGTTGGCGGGACTCGGCGGCCAGCTCACCGTGGTCGCGGTCATGCTGCACGTGTTCGAACTGACGCAGAGCACTCTCGCAGTGTCGATGATCGCCGTGGCGGGGCTGCTCCCGATGATCGCGGCGGGCTTGTACGGCGGCATGCTGGCCGACGCGTTCGACCGCCGCACCGTCGCACTGCTGGCGGCCGTCGTCACCTTCGCCTCGACCGCCCTCCTGGCCGTTCTGGCGTGGACCGGCCTCGAGACGGTGGGGTGGCTCTTCGTCCTCAGCGTGGTGAACTCCGCCGCAAACTCGATCGTCATGGCCACGAAGTCGGCCATCACGCCGCGCCTCATCCCCCGCGATCTGCTGCCGGCCGCCGCTGCCCTGCAGGGCGTCACCGTCGGCATCATGGTGATGGCGGGACCCGCCCTCGCCGGCGTCCTGGTGGCCTTCGCCGGGTATGCGTGGACCTATTCCCTCGACGTCCTGCTGATGACCTCACTGTTCCTCGGGCTGTGGTCGCTGCCGAAACTACGACCCGAGGGCGACGTCGTGCGCCCGGGCCTGCAATCGCTGCGCGACGGCGTGCGTTTCCTGCGCCGTGCTCCCAACATCCGCCTGCAGTACCTGCTCGACATCATCGCGATGACGTTCGGTCAGCCCATCGCGCTCTTCCCGGCGATCGGCGCGGTCCTGCTCGGCGGGGGTGCGATCACCACCGGCGTGCTCACCGCAGCCGTCGCCGCGGGCGCGTTCCTCTCGAGCCTGTTCTCCGGCCCCGTCGGACGCGTGCGCCGCCAGGGTCTCGGCATCGAGAGGGCCATCCAGGTCTACGGTCTGTCGATCGGCGCCTTCGGGTGCGTCCTGCTCGCGGCCACGCTGGGCTGGTTGCGTCCCGACGTCGTCGACGAGTCGCATGCCGCCGTCGGGCTGATCGTCCTGGCCGCGGTCGTCCTGGCCGTCTCCGGCGCCGCCGACAACGTCAGCGCGATCTACCGTTCGACGATGATGCAGGCGGCGGTTCCGGATGCCATGCGCGGACGCCTCCAGGGGATCTTCATCGTCGTGGTGGCCGGTGGTCCCCGCGTCGGCGCCCTCTACGCGGGAACGCTGGCGACCGTCGCGGCCCTCTGGGTGCCGCCCCTGCTCGGCGGCATCCTGATCCTCGCGCTGGTGGGCACTCTCGTACGCTTCTCCCCCCGTTTCCGGCAGTACGACGCACTGGATCCCCAGCCCTGACGCGGCGCGCGCTGGCTCGTACCGCCTCACGACGGCCCCCGACCGCGCCGCACCGCACCGCACCGCACCGCACCGCACCGCACCGAAAAACGCCTCCCGCGGGAAGAAACGCCCCGACCAACCGTTTCTCGCTCGAGAACGCGTTTCTCGACGCGTCCGCCCCACGGCCGCCCCGCGGCCGCCTCACGCCCGCCCCGCGTCCACCCCACGCCCGCCCCACGCCCGCCCCACGCCCGCCCCACAGCCGCCGCACGCCCGCCCCGCGTTCGCCCCACGCCCGCCGCACGCCCGCCCCACGCCCGACCGGGGCGCGACTGCCGACCCTCGGCGGATTCCGGACGTCGCATCGCCCGGGCCGTGGCGATGTCGGGAGTCGGACCTAGGGTCGGAAACGTGGCATCCGGTCCCTCTCCCTCCCCCGTCTCGATCGCCGTCCAGTTCGTCCTCGCCGGCATCGTGTGGGGCTCGAGCTTCCTCTTCATCGCGATCGCCCTCACCGGCATGACGCCCGCACAGGTCGCCGGCGGTCGCCTCCTCTTCGGGGCGCTGGCCCTCGGAGCGATCGTCGCCATCCGACGCGAGCGCCTCCCCCATGACCGGCGTGTCTGGGGACACCTGTGCGTGTTGGCCGTGACGTTCTGCGCGGTGCCGTTCCTGCTGTTCGCCTGGGCGGAGCAGCATGTGTCATCGGGCTTGGCGAGCATCTTCAACGCGACGACCCCGATCATGACGGCGATCATGGCGTGGGCGGTGTTCCGCGTCGAGGGTCTCAAGCCCGGCCAGCTGGTCGGCATCGCCGTCGGCATCCTGGGCGTCGTCGTGATCATCGCACCCGGCGCCGTGACCGACGTCGGCAACAGCACCGTGGCACAGCTCGCGCTCCTCGGCGCCACGGCCTGCTACGGGTTCAGCCTCGCCTACGTGCGGCGATTCCTCAGCGACACCGGGCTCTCGGGCATCGCGTTGGCCTTCGGCTACATCGGCCCCGCAGCGGCACTGATGCTGCTGCTGTCGCCGTTGATCCTCTCGGAGCCGATGCACCTCACGCCCGCCGTGGTCGGCAGCATCGTGACGCTCGGCATGCTCGGTACGGGCCTGGCGTACATCTGGAACCAGAATGTGCTGCGCGCGTGGGGGCCCACCCGGGCGTCCACCGTGACCTACATCACGCCGGTGGTCGGCGTGGCGCTCGGTGTCCTCGTCCTCGGCGAGCGAATCTCGTGGAACGAGCCGGTCGGTGCCGCCGTGGTGTTCGTCGGCATCCTGCTGGTGCAGCAACGACTGCGGATGCCCCGGCGCGCGAGCGTGTGAGGACAGACCCGCCAACCGCGGCGCACCCGCTCGGCGTCCTGCACCTCAGGCGCTCCCGCAGCGCCCGCGCTCGGTGACGGCCGTCCACTGCTCACGGGAGACGCGCCGCACCGCCGCGGCAGCGCAGATCCTCAGGGCGAGAGGGCGCCACTGCGCACCCCGGATACGACGAGGGCCCCGGATGCCGTGGCATCCGGGGCCCTCGTGAAGCATCACGCCCGCAGCAACCGCTGCGGAATGATCACGCCTGGAGCGCGAGCTGAAGGTCGAGCTCGATGGTGACGTCCTTGCCGACGAGCACGCCGCCGGTCTCGAGGGCGGCGTTCCAGGTGAGGCCGAAGTCCTCGCGGTTGACGACGGTCTTGGCGGTCGCGCCGGCCTTGTAGTTGCCCCACGGGTCGGTGCCGAAGCCGCCGAAGTCGAGCGAGAAGGTCGCGGGCTTGGTGATGCCGCGGATCGTGAGGTCGCCGTCGACGAGGAAGTCGCCGTCTTCGAGGCGGATACCGGTGGAGCGGAAGTCCATGGTCGGGTACGTCTCGATGTCGAAGAACTCGGCGCTGCGGAGGTGCTGGTCGCGACCCTCGTCCTTGGTGTCGACCGAGGTGACGTCGACGGAGGCCTCGACGGTGGCGTCGTAGGGGTTTTCGGGGGCGACGATCGTGGCGCTCTTGACGCCGAACGTGCCGCGCACCTTCGAGATCATCATGTGACGCACCGAGAAGGTGACCTCGCTGTGGGCGGGGTCGAGGACCCAGGTGCCGGTCTTGTAGCCGGGGATGTCGAGGGCAGTGGTGTCGGTCATGTCACTCCTTGAGGTCTGGGGAGCCGTGTCGGCGTCCTGAAGAAGCCGAACTCCCATTCACACGAATGTATTCCACGATCGAGGTAAACAACGAACCCGAGGGAGCCGTAGCCCCCTCGGGTTCGTGAACGTCGGGTGAAGAAGCCCCGGTCAGCCGACCTTCAGCAGGTCGATGATGAAGATGAGGGTTTTCCCGCCGAGGAAGTGTCCGCCGGCAGGACCGTAGGCCAGGTGCGGCGGGATGACGAGCTCGCGGCGTCCGCCGACCTTCATGCCCGGGATGCCGTCCTGCCAGCCCTGGATCAGCCCGCGGAGGGGGAACTGGATGCTCTCGCCACGGCCCCACGACGAGTCGAACTCTTCGCCCGACTCGTACTCGACACCGGCGTAGTGCACGGTGACGGTGTCACCGGGCTTGGCCTCGTCGCCGTCGCCGACGATGATGTCGCGGATGACGAGGTCGGAGGGGGCGGGGCCGCTGGGAGCGTCGAACTCCGGCTTGGTGCGATCAGTCATGCCTCCATCCAAGCACGCCGCAACCGCTCGGGAAGCCCCTGGACAACGAACGGGGGAAAGACTCAGCGCCCGGTGCCGCGGCGATGCCTGCGTGTCTACCGGGCGCTGAGTTGGCCTACAACGATGGTGCGCCCGCTCCGGCCGACTGTCAAGACCCGGCCCGTTCGGCACGACACCATGACGCGCTACCAGCCTGCGGGAGAGCCGGACCACGGCTCGGCGGGCCTCACGACGACAGCAAAGCCGTCCGAGCCGCCATCGTGCGCTCGAGCAGATAGCGCTCGGTCGCCGGTGCGTGCGGATCGCGGCCCGACAATGACCGCTGTCGCGCGGCGGCCAGTGCCGTGGCGTCGACGATGAACGTCTTCATCACCGCGGACCGGTCGCCGGGGAGGGTGCGCGCCCAGGCCACCGCGGAGCGGCGCCCGGGACCGGTGGCGAGCATGTCGACCTCTTGCGGGGTGAACCAACCGGCCGCCGCGTACTCGCCGAGACGGGCCCGGGTCAGGCGGGTCTCCTCGCGTCGCAGCGCCAGGACGCCGAGGATGAACAACACGAACAGCGGCACCTGTAGAGCCGCATACAGCTCGAAGAAGTCGAAGAACGTGGCCGAGCCGTTCCACAGTGCGTGCAGCACGATCGCGCCGATCACCCCGGGGATGCCGTAGGCCAGCGCCGCGCGCGTGCTCAGACCGCGGCGGGCGGCCAGGCCGAAAGCGAAGCCCGCGAGGCTGGTGAACATGACGTGCGCGAACGGGGAAAGCACCGCCCGGAGGAAGAAGGTGCTCGCCACCTGCCCCGGCCCGCCCTCGAGGTAGCTGATGGCGAAGTACTGCACGTTCTCGGTGAGGGCGAATCCCGCCCCGATCAGTGCCCCGTAGACGATGCCGTCGACCGGCCCGTCGAACACGCGGCGCGCGAAGGCGAAGATGAGCAGCACCCCGAGCCCCTTCGCCACCTCCTCGACGATCGGTGCCTGCACGACAGCGCCGATGGCCGGCGGGAGCCCGCCGGTCACGAGGCTGATCAGCAGATCGATGCCCAGCGCGATCACCACCGACGCGACAGCTCCCCACGCAACGGCGAAGACGAGCAGCCGCCGTGGCTCGGGCTCCCACCGGTCGATGTACCGCACCGCGAACCACACGATGACGAACGGGATCGCCGCGAGGATCAGACCGATGAAGGATGCCACCGTACCCAGGAAGCCGGTGAAGTACCGCACGAGCAGTGCCAACAGGGGCACGAGCAGCACCGCGATCACCCACAGCGCCACGCCACCGCGACGTGACCGCGGGGGCGCCGCGGAGGCGGGCGCCTGCGGCGCGCTCGAGATGCGGGTGGGTTCACCCGATCCCGGTCGGGAGAACGGCGAGGGGGAGCTCATGCGCACAGCCTAGGGGCGAACTCCGACACGGCATCCGGGGCTTGCGAGCTCCCCGGCCGCGCGCCCGTCCAGGTAGCGTGGACGTATGCGCTTCGCCCACGCCCAGTCCCAGGAAGGGGCCGAAGCCCCCCGTCTCGTCTCGGTCCACGACGAGGAGATCGTCTTCGTCGACGCGCTCTTCGACGGCGCCCCCGCAACGCTCGAGCAACTGATCGCCGGTGGAGACGCCCTGCTCGACCGCGTGCGCGAGGCCGCGTCCTCGGCCCCGCGGCATCCGCTCTCCGGCATCCGGTACGCCTCGGCCGTCCTCGCTCCCCCCTCGATCCTCGCTGTGGGGCTGAACTATGCGGCCCACTCGGGCGAGCTCGGGCTCAAGACCGACGCGGGGCCGACGGTGTTCGTGCTCTGGCCCAACTCGCTCACCGCGCACGAGGCGACCACCTCGTGGCCGCGCGCGCTCAGCGAGGCCGTCGATTACGAGGCCGAGCTCGGCGTCATCATCGGCCGGCCCGGCCGGGACATCGCCGAGGCTGACGCGCTCCGACACGTGTGGGGCTACACGGTGGTCAACGACATCACCGCCCGCAACATCCAGTTCTCCGAAGCGCAGTGGTCGCGCTGCAAATCCTTCGACGGTTTCACCCCGACGGGTCCGTTCGTGGTCACGGCAGACGAGATCCCCGACCCGCAGGACCTGCACATCTGGACGGTCGTCGACGGACACACCGTGCAGGATGCCAGCACCGGCCAGATGGTGCGGTCGGTGGCGACGCTGATCCACAAACTGTCCGAGTCGGTGACGCTGCTGCCGGGGACCCTCATCTCGACGGGCAGCCCCGGTGGTGCCGGATACTCACGCGATCCGCAGATCTTCCTCCGCGACCGCTCGACCGTGACCGTCGGCATCGACGGCATCGGCGAGCTGACGACCCACTGCCGCATCCTCGACTGAGCCGGCCCCGCTCCCGCGGGACGGAGCCTCACCGACGAGAGCGCTGCGGCCCGGACGGGACGTCAGCGAGAAGCGGTCTCGGCGTCACGAGAGGCGGCCTCCACGGTTAACGGCCGGGACGTGTGGTCCCGACCCTTCGTCGTTCAGCGGGTCACTCCTCCACGACGCTGTCGGCGGCCCGGACGATCGGGATGGCCGCGGTGACCGCCTGCAGGCCCGACAGGCGTGCGGGCGACAGCTGCTTCGTGACCTCTTCACGGGTCATCAGGCCCGCCTCCACGACGAGGTCGGCGACGTTGCGGTGCGTCAGCAGCGCGGTCTTGGCCAGCGCCGCGGACGCGGCGTAACCGATGAACGGCGTGAGCGCGGTCACGACGCCGACCGAAGAGCCGACCATTGCACCCAGTCGCTCGCGGTTCGCGGTGATGCCGTCGACGCAGTTCACGCGCAGAGTCCACATCGCCTGCCGCATCCAGGTGATCGACTGGTAGATCGAGTGCGCGATGACCGGTTCGAAGGCGTTGAGCTGCAGCTGGCCGCCCTCGACGGCCATGGTCACCGTCATGTCGGCGCCGACGACCGAGAAGGCCACCTGATTCACGACCTCCGGGATCACCGGGTTCACCTTGCCGGGCATGATGCTGGAACCCGCCTGGCGCGGCGGCAGGTTGATCTCGCCGAGCCCCGCCTGAGGGCCGGACGACAGCAGCCGCAGGTCGTTGCAGATCTTCGACAGCTTCACGGCGTTGCGCTTCAGCGACGACGAGAACGACATGAAGGCGCCGGTGTCGCTCGTCGACTCCACCAGGTCGGTCGCGGTCTCGAGGTCGAGTCCGGTGATCTCCCGCAGGTGCCGCAGCACCGCTCCCCCGTAACCGGCGTGAGCGGTGATGCCCGTGCCGATGGCAGTGGCGCCCATGTTGATCTCGTACATCAGGTAGGCGTTCTCGGTGAGACGGCTGTAGTCCTCGCCGAGCGTGGTGGCGAAGCCGTGGAACTCCTGCCCAAGCGTCATCGGCACGGCATCCTGGAGCTGGGTGCGTCCGACCTTGAGCACGTCGTGGAACTCCTCGGCCTTGGCCAGGAAGGACTCCCGCAGCAGCGCGAGCTCTTCGAGCAGGCTCTGCAGCACCAGCGCGAGCCCGATCTTGATCGCCGTCGGGTAGACGTCGTTGGTCGACTGGCTGCGGTTCGTGTCGTCGATCGGCGAGAGGAAGGCGTAGTCGCCCTTCTCTCGGCCCGCCATCTCGAGGGCGATGTTGGTGATGACCTCGTTGGCGTTCATGTTCGTCGAGGTCCCGGCCCCGCCCTGGATGACGCCGACGGTGAACTCGTCGTGGAACTCGCCGTCGATGACGCGCTGGGCGGCGCGGTCGATGAGGTCGGCCTTCGCCTCGTCGAGCACGCCGATCTCGCGGTTGGCGCGGGCTGAGGCCTGCTTGACCATGGCAAGGCCCCGCACCAGGTCGGGGTACACCGAGATGGGGCGCTTGGCGATCGGGAAGTTCTCCAAGGCGCGAGCGGTGTGGATGCCCCAGTACGCGTCGGCGGGGATCTCGAGCGATCCGAGGGAGTCGGTCTCGGTACGGGTGCGCGTCATCGCGTCCAAAGCCATGGATACGTCCTTGTGGGTGTCACGGCGAGCAGGGATGCCCTGAGCCTAACGACCGCCTCGGGCGGAGTCGGTGGCCGCGACGGCCTGCCGCCGCATCCGCACCGTCCGGTGCGTCTATTGCACGCTCTGCGAGTACGCGCGGGCTGCCCTCCACCCGGGGGCGACGAGCAGCGGCTCACCGCTTTCGCGAGAACGCCTCGAGCCGCTCCTCCGCGCTCAGCGCCGCCATGCGCGCCGTCCACTCGGGGGTGAAGAAACCCGTCGCCTCCGCCTCGACGACGGGGACGACGGCATGCGTGACGGTGTCGTCCCAGACGTGCACGAGGTGGAACGAGCGCCCGGCATCCATGCCGTTGACCTCATCGGCCGGACGGGCGAGATCCATCGTGTAACACGAGGCTGCGGCGACGCTCACGGGAACCCCGGCGAACGTGCCCGATGTCGAGTAGTGCAGGTGGCCGGCGAGGATGGCCCGCACATCGCTTCCCCGGATGACCTCGGCGAGACCGCGCTGGTCGCGGAGCTCGAGGATGTCGAAGAACGGGATGTGCGTGGGCAGGGGCGGGTGGTGGAGGGCGAGGATCGTGCCGAGCGGAGCCGGCTCGACGAGCTCGCCGCGTAGCCAATCGAGCTGCGCGGCGTCGAGGTCGCCGTGGTGCCAGCCCGGAACCGTCGAATCGAGGGCGATGAGCCGCAGACCACCGAGGTCCCACACGCCGGTCACCGGCTCCTCGCTCGCCTCTGCGTCGAGAAGTTCGGCGCGCAGAGCCGGCCGTTCGTCGTGATTGCCGGCCACCCAGACGACCGGTGCACCGAGACGCGCCGCCCAGGGCTCCACTGCGGCGCGGAGGGCCCGATACGCCTCGGGCTCGCCGAGGTCGGTCAGGTCGCCCGTGAACACCACGGCATCCGGCCGCACGCCGGTCGCCTCGGCGGCCTCGAGCGTGCGCCGCAGGTGTCGCGCGGTGTCGTAGCGCTCGCCGAGCAGGCGGTCGCCGCCCAGCAGATGGGTGTCGCTGAGGTGGAGGATCACGCGCGCAGCGGGCGCGTGCTGACCGAAGTGCACGGATGCCATTCCCTCAGCCTAGGAGGGGGCTCCGACATCGCGTCCGGGGTCAGTGGTTGAACAGGATGAGCAGCAGAGCGCCGAGCACCACCGCCGCGCACACGGCGAAGCAGGCGTAGGCACCGAGGAGCGAGAGGCGCTTCTGGCCGTCGCTCAGCGGATTCTTCCGCGCGGCCTTCGCCACCGCCTTCTCGCCGCGGCGGCGTTGCTTGTCGGTGAGCACGGTGATGGCATCCGTGAACTCCGCCGGGGTGACCAGCGGAGGGCGCCCGCCGCGCACGAGCAGGCGCAGACCCAGCGCGTAGGACGTGACGACGATCGACGCACCCACGAGGGCGGCGACGAAGACCTGCAGGAACGCTCCCCAGTCGATGACCATCAGGCGTCCTTCCCGGCCTTGTCGCGGTCGAGCCGGCGCTGATGGCGCGTCGGCCCGGGCTTGCGGGGCACGTTCACCGCCGCTCCCGAGTCGGCGACCTCGCTCATCGCGTTCGCCGACGTGACCGAATCGCGGCGTGAGCGCAGGAACAGGCCCAGGATGATGATGACGGCGATCACCGCGTCGACGGCGACGCCCCAGCCGCCCAGCCACACCACGATCAGCGCGGCGGCCGCCCCCACGGCACCTGCGGCGGGCAGCGTCAGCACCCAGCCGATCATGATGCGTCCGACGGTGTTCCACCGCACGGTCGATCCGCGGCGGCCGAGGCCCGAGCCGATGACCGATCCCGACGCCACCTGCGTCGTCGACAGCGCGAAACCGAGGGCGCTGGATGCCAGGATCGTCGCCGCCGTCGAGGTCTCGGCCGAGAAGCCCTGGGCGGGCTTCACGTCGGTCAGGCCCTTGCCGAGGGTGCGGATGATGCGCCAGCCGCCCATGTACGTGCCGAGCGCGATCGTGATGGCGCAGGCGAAGACGACCCAGAGCTGCGGGTCGGGGTTCGCGCTGGACTGCCACCCGACGGTGATGAGGGCGAGGGTGATGACGCCCATCGTCTTCTGCGCGTCGTTGGTCCCGTGCGCCAGGGCGACGAGCGACGAGGTGAAGATCTGCCCCCAGCGGAAGCCGTCTCGACCGTCGGCCTTCGCGTCGTGGCGACGGGTGACGCCGTACGCGATCTTGGTCACGGTGAAGGCGATGATGCCCGCGGTGAGCGGGGCGATGAGCGCCGGCAGGATGACCTTGCTCAGCACCACGCCGGTGTCGATGGCGCTCGCGCCGACGCCCACCAGCGTCGCCCCGATCAGTCCGCCGAACAGGGCGTGCGACGAACTCGACGGGAGTCCGAGCAGCCACGTGAGCATGTTCCAGGTGATCGCGCCGATGAGGCCGGCGAAGATGATCGGCGGGAAAATGTCGGGACTGAGCTGATCTTCGCGGATCATGCCGCCCGAGATCGTCTTCGCGACCTCGGTCGACAGAAAGGCGCCGACCAGGTTGAGGCTCGCGGCGAGGAGGACCGCCACCTTGGGCTTCAGAGCACCGGTCGCGATGGGCGTGGCCATCGCGTTGGCGGTGTCGTGGAAACCGTTGGTGAAGTCGAAGAAGAGTGCCAGCACGATGACCAGCACGATGATGAGGGCTGCGCTCTCCACCGTTCGCTTTCCGTGAGAAGGAGGAAGGGATGCCGACGAAATCGGCGTGACGAACGAAGAGTTCACCTGGAGTTCGACACTCGTTCACCGAGGTCGCGTCGTCATCCTTTCATCGGCGGCGGCGGTGGTCAAACGCGCGCGGATCGCGCCGCCCGGCCCGATGTCGGGACGGCGCAGTAGCGTGGAACGGTGACCGACCTTCAGCACCAGCCGACACCACCCGTCACCGAACGCCGCTCCGCGGCGCGCACGCACCACGGCGACACCTTCGACGACCCGTACGAGTGGCTCCGCGCGAAGGACGACGCCGAGGTCGTCGCCCACCTCGAGGCCGAGAACGCCTACACGTCGGCGCGCACCGCCCACCTCGCGCCGCTGCGCGACACGATCTTCGGCGAGATCAAGGGCCGCACCCTCGAGACCGACCTCTCCGTGCCCGCCCGCCGGGGCGAGTGGTGGTACTACGGCCGCACGGTCGCGGGCGCGCAGTACGGCATCCAGTGCCGCGCCCCGCTGGACTCCCCCGACGACTGGACACCGCCCACCCTGTCCCCCGACCGCCCCGTACCGGGCGAGCAGGTGCTGTTCGACGGCAACGTGGAAGCCGAGGGCAACGAATTCTTCTCGCTCGGCAGCTTCGAGATATCGAACGACGGCACGCGCATGCTGTACGGCATCGACATCGCCGGTGATGAGCGCTACACCGTGCGGGTGCGCGACCTCGTCTCAGGCGAGACGCTCTCCGACGAGATCCCCGGCACTTTCTCGGGCGCATCGTTCTCGCCCGACGGCCGCTTCATCGTGTACACGACCGTCGACGACGCTTGGCGCCCCGACACCGTGTGGCTGCACGAGATCGGCACCCCCGTCGACTCCGACGAGAAGCTCTTCCACGAGAGCGACGACCGCTACTGGGTGGGTGCCGACTTCACGCGCAGCGACCGCTTCCTCGTCATCGAGATGGGCTCGTCGATCACGTCGGAGGAATGGCTCCTGGATGCCGACGACCTCCGCGGAGAGCCTCGCGTGGTGTGGCCGCGACGCGACGGCGTCGAGTATTCGTCGTCGCATGCCGTCGTCGACGGCGAGGACGTTCTCTACATCCTTCACAACGACGGCGCGCTCGACTTCGAGCTCGTGCGGGTCTCGGCATCCGATCCTCAGGGTGCGCGGCAGACCGTCATCCCGCACCGGAGCGGGCACCGCCTGCTCGGCGTCGACACGTTCCGCGACTGGGGTGTGGTCGGCTACCGCCGCGACGGCCTCGCCCGCCTCGGCATGCTGTCGTACAGCGACGGCACGGTCGACGAGATCTCGTTCGACGAACCTCTGTACAGCGTCGGCACCGGCGGGAATCCCGAGTGGGCTCCTCCCGTGCTGCGATTGAGCTACGGGTCGTTCGTCACGCCCGGCACCGTCTACGACTACGTCGTCGACAGCGGCGAGCTGGTGCTGCGCAAGCGACAGCCCGTACTCGGCGGGTTCGACCCCGCCGACTACGGTCAGGCACGCGTCTGGGCGCCCGCCGACGACGGCACCCGTGTGCCGGTGTCGCTGGTGTGGAAGCGCTCCTTCGGCGAGCCCGGGGCGACCCCCCGGCCCGTGCACCTGTACGGGTACGGCTCTTACGAGCACTCCATCGAGCCCGGCTTCTCGGTGGCCCGGCTGTCGATGCTCGACCGTGGCGTCGTCTTCGCCGTCGCGCACGTCCGCGGCGGCGGCGAGATGGGACGGCAGTGGTACGAAGACGGCAAGCTCCTGGCCAAGCGCAACACCTTCACCGACTTCGTCGCGGCGGCGCATCACCTGGTTTCGGAGGGCTACACGACCCCCGACCGCGTCGTCGCAGAAGGCGGCAGCGCCGGCGGGCTGCTGATGGGCGCCATCGCCAACCTCGCTCCGGAGCTGTTCGCCGGCGTCCTCGCCGACGTCCCTTTCGTCGACGCGTTGACCACGATCCTCGACCCCTCCCTCCCCCTCACCGTCATCGAGTGGGACGAATGGGGCGACCCGCTGCACGACGCCGACGTGTACGCCTACATGAAGTCGTACTCGCCCTATGAGAACGTCCGCGAGGGCGTCGAGTACCCGCGCATACTCGCCGTGACGTCCCTCAACGACACCCGTGTGCTGTACGTCGAGCCCGCGAAGTGGGTCTCGCGCCTCCGCGAGGTGGGCGCCGACGCGCTGCTGAAGTGCGAGATGGTGGCCGGTCACGGCGGCGTGAGCGGCCGCTACAACGCGTGGCGCGAGCGCGCGTTCGAACTCGCGTGGCTGCTCGACGTGCTGGGCTTGGCGGAGTAAGCCGAGCCGCCGCTGGATGCCTCGTCGCTTCGTGCGGCGGGGAGTTCGGCGTTGTGGCGCGGCGGCGAGGTCGGCGTTGTGACGCGGCGGCGAGTTCGGCCTCGTGGAGCGGTGGGGCCCGCGGCGATCGCGTCCCGATTTGTGCACGTCGTGTCCCACTTCCGGTTGTCTGAAGCCCCTCCAGCCGACCATTTTCGGGACGCGCATCATCCTCAGCGAGCCGACAACCCCGGCCGCCAGCCCGCTCGAACGAGAGCGTCGCGGGCCAGCGAGACGACTCGCGCGCCGTCGCCGCGGAGGTGATGGTTGAGGACGCGCACGTGATCCCAGCCTGCCGCCCGGATCTCGGCCCATCGATCGGCGTCGCGAGCGAACTGCCGTTCGTCTTCCGCGTGAACTCTTCCGTCGTACTCGACGGCGACCTTCCATCGCGGGTAGGCCAGGTCGATCTCGGCGACGAAGTTCCCCCGCTCGTCGAAGATATCGGCGTTGACGTCGGGAGCGGGAAGACCATTCCGGGCGAGCAACAGTCGCAGACGCGTCTCTCGCGGCGAACGAACGCCGGGATGGGCGAGGTCCGCAGCAGCACGGAGGATGCCACCTCGGACATCGCCCATCTCACGAATCTCAGAACGGAGATCCTCCACCGACGCGGTCGGCTCCTTTCCGCCGACGAGCGAATCCGCGGCGGCCACCAGGTCGTCCAGCGGCCACAGCCGACCGCACTGGCGCCACGCTCGGACAGGGTCTTCGACCGGCAGGCCATGCGTCCCCGAGCGTACGGCCGGCGCCCGGGTCTGCAATCGGTGCCCGACGACGCCCGAGGTTCGAGGCTCTCGCTCGGGACGATGAGCGGACACATGGATCCTCGGCACGTACGGCCACTCCGGCGTGCTGACCCCGCGAAGTGCGAGTGCTGTCTCATGGCTGAAGAACTGCCACGGCCTCAGTCGCGGGGCGTAGACCAGGCATTGCTCCACCAGGGTCGTCGGCCGCGCGCGATCCCTTGACCGGATGCCGTGGAACGGCGACTCCAGATCGGCGGCGCGCAATCGAGCACGCGTCACCCCGAGCTCCGCCGCGTCGGCAACAGAGAAAGAGCGGGGAATCGATGCGGGAAGGGGAGCGGGGCTCGGCATGCCTCAGCATCCCGTCTCGTCCACCCTCTTTCGGCGCTATCCCCAGGCGTCGGAGCGAGCGCTCCGGCCAGATCTCCACCCATGTCCCCATTTCGGCTGCCTGGGACACCGCCAGCCAACCTAACCTGGGACACACCTCGACCGAATCGGGACATGGTCGGATCCCCCGCGCAACGCCGATCCCCCGCCCAACGCCGACGCCCCGCCCCGCGCGAGCGGGACGGGGCGACGAACGAGCCGGGCTCAACCGAACAGCGCGGCGGCCTCTTCGTAGCGGTACAGCGGAACGCTGTTGAGCTCGCCGAGGGCGTCGCCGAAGGGGACGCGCACGATGTCGGTGCCGCGCATCGCGACCATCTGACCCCAGGCGCCCTCGTGCAGCGCGTCGGCGGCGTGCAACCCGAGACGCGTGGCGAGCACGCGGTCGAAGCCCGACGGCGAACCGCCGCGCTGGATGTGGCCGAGCACCGTGGAGCGGGTCTCGATGCCGGTCAGACGCTCGATCTCGGGGGCGAGCAACTCGCCGATGCCGCCGAGACGCGGGCGGTTGAAGGCATCGAGGCCCTTGTCGCTGAAGGCCTCGTCCATTCCGGTGAGCTTGAATCCTTCGGACACGACGACGAGCGGCGCACGGCCACGGTCGTGCGCGCGGGTGACCTGCTCGACGATCTCGTCGATCGACATCGGCACCTCGGGGATGCAGATGACGTGCGCGCCCGCGGCGATACCCGCGTGCAGCGCGATCCAGCCGACGTGGCGACCCATGACCTCGGCCACCATGCAGCGCTGATGCGAATCGCCCGTGGTGCGTAGGCGGTCCATGGCATCCGTGGCGATGTTGACGGCGGTGTCGAAGCCGAACGAATAGTCGGTGGCGCGCAGGTCGTTGTCGATCGTCTTGGGGACCCCGAGCACGTTGATGCCGTCCTTCGACAGGCGGTCGGCCGCGGCGAGAGTGCCCTCGCCACCGATGGCCAGGATGCCGTCGATCCGGTGCCCGTAGAGCGTCTTGGAGATGTTCTCGGCGCCGCCGCGCGCACCCTCGTACGGGTTGGTGCGGCTCGTACCGAGGATGGTGCCGCCCACCTTGGACAGGCCCTTCACCTCGTGGCGCGTGAGGGGGAAGAAGTCGCCGTCGACGACGCCACGCCACCCGTCGCGGATGCCGACGAACTCGATGTCGTAATTGGTCGTGCCCTTGAGCACGACGCCACGGATGACCGCGTTCAGCCCGGGGCAGTCGCCGCCGCTGGTCAGGATGCCGATCTTCATGGGCAGAGTCCTCAAGTGCTGTGATTCGGGTGGAGGTGACGGCGCCGTTGCCGTCTTCGACCCTATCGCCGCGGGCGGGACCGCTGCCACACGGTGACGACGGGCGGGCGGATGCCACGACCTCGACCCCGGAGCCGCGCTCGGCTCTGCCACTGTCAGCGTGTACAGGCGGTCGCGCCGAAACAGGCCATCCCGGGCGCCGCCCACCCTGTTCTCAACCGATCCCCTGTTCTCGCGACGTCCAGACGCGCTGCCCGGGGCCGCGAACGCACGAACGCCCCGATGCCGAAGCGACCGGGGCGTTCGCGAAGAACCGACTCAGGCTTTGCCGAGTGCCTGTCGCAGCAGGTGCATGAGCGCCGAGAGCTGCACCGAGTCGCTCGAACCGGGCTCGATCGACTGGCCGTCGAGGGCGCGCTGAGCGAGGCCCTCCTTCGAGTCGATCAGCTCGGCGATCTTGGTGTCGATCGTGTGCGCGGCGATGATGCGCCACGCGGTCACGGGCTCCCCCTGGCCGATGCGGTGCACGCGGTCGATGGCCTGCGTCTGCTCGGCGGCCGTCCACGACAATTCGGCGAGCACCACGTTGGAAGCCGCCTGCATGTTCAGGCCGACACCGGCGGCTGTCAGCGAACACACCGCGATCCCCACGCCGGGGTCGCTGTTGAACGCGTCGATGGCCGCCTGGCGGGCGGTCGAGGTCTGCTCGCCGCGCACCGACACGGACTTCAGGCCGGAGGCCTTGAAGTGGGCCTCCGCGGCATCCATGACATCGATGTGCTTCGCGAAGAAGACCACCTTCCCCACCGAGCGCTGCAACTGCACGGCGTAGTCGGCGGCGAGGTGCGCCTTGGCCTGACCGATCCGACGAACCATGGTGAACACGTTCTCGCTGCCCGAGCCCGCAGCCTTCGACTCTTCGAGTTCGCCGTGGGCGACGAGGCGCACGATGTCCTCGTCGATCGCGCCGGCGGCGAGACCTCGATCGCCGCGCGCCTCGATGATGCGGCGGTACTTCGCCGCGAGGCGGGCGCCGAGTTCGCGTTCGGCCTGGCGGATGGAACGACCGAATTCATCGTCGAGCTCGACGGGCAGGTCGGCGACGAGCTTGTCGGGCAGGTCGGCGGCGACGTCCTTCTTCTTGCGCCGCACGATTCCCATCGAGATCACGGCCTCGCGCGCCTCGGGGTAGAACGCCTTGTCGGCGGGCGTCAGGCCCGTGGCATCCAATTTCTCCATGAGCTCGGGACCGGGCTTCTCGCCGTTGGTCCACCCGAGGAACCGCCAGATCGCGTCGAAGTCCTCGACGTCGTTGATCAGGGGGGTACCGGTGAGGGCGAGCATCAGTGGATCGCGTGTCTGCTGACGGACACGGGATGCCAGGGCCAGCACGTTCTGCGAGCGCTGCGACGTGAGGTTCTTGATGAAGTGCGCCTCGTCGACGACGACGCCCTTGAGACCGATCGACGACAGCCACGACAGGTGCCGGTCGAGGATCTCGTAGTTGACGATGAAGATGTCGGCGAAGGCGTCGATGTCGGCACCGCCGCCCGAGATGACGGTCGCGCGACGCTGCGGCGTCCAGCGCTGCACCTCGCGGGCCCAGTTCATCTTGACGACGTTGGGCACGACGACCAGCAGCGGATAGGCGTCGGCGACGCTGGCGGCGAGCACCGACTCGGCGGTCTTGCCGAGACCGGGTTCGTCGGCGAGCAGGAACGACCGGTGACCGGTGCGGACGGCTTCGAGGAAGCGCGACTGGTGCGGCATGACCTCGAGCCCGCGCGGCGACAGCCTGTCGAACTCGGGGACGGGCGGCAGTTCCATGCTCGCCGCCGAACCGCCGGCGCCGATCTCGAACGCCTTGTAGAGAGGGCCCATGAGCTCCCATCCGTCGAGGCGGCGGCGCGGGGCGTCACCGCTCGTGCGCGGGGTGAGGTCGGGCGGGAGGAACGGGTTGGCCATCTGGCGCGCCTCGATGGATGCCGGAATGACCTGCTTCTCGGCGAGCGACGCCGGCACCACGGGGGCGATCTTGGGCGCGTTGTCGGTGATGATGAGCTCGTCGGGCGGTAGTTCCGAGCCGGCCTCGAGCAGCCAGTCGCGGCGCATGCGGCGGGCGACGGGAGAGGTGGCCTGATCGACTTCGAGCAACTGGATCAGCGAGGTGTCGCGCGCGGCCGTCTTGGCGAGGATGGTCGCCACCCCGTCGAGGCGCTTGAGCAGCTCGGCGCGGGCGGCGTCGGTGATCTCGGTGTCGGCCTTGACCCGGGCGCGTTCCTCGCGCACGAGGAAGGCGATCACCTGGAACTTGACGCGGTTGGTGGGCCCGAGCTTGCCGCGCTGCGCCTTCGCCTCGACCTCGCGCACCTTGCGGGCGAGGATCGGGATGACGGGGGCTTCCTCGTCGCGTCGGGATGACGTGGTCTTTCTGCGCCGCTGGGTCGAGCTACGGGCGGCGGTTGCCGTGGTCGGCATGCTCCTCCTGAGCGTGTCGTCCGGAATCTCGTCCCGGAACGTTCCGGCCTGGGCCGGTGGAACAGTGACCCCGGGAAGTCGTCGCACGAACCGCCGCCGGAGAAGCGGTGTCGGCGACCCGCATCGCGTCTACGCCGGAACGGCTCGCGAGACAGCGGAAGTCGAAGTCTCATCTATTCTAGCGGTCCTGTGTCGTTTGCTCGCATACAGCGCCGGATCTGTGCAGAAAGGGACCAGGACCCGTCGGCCCGGGTGCGCGCGAGCCCCCAGCTATGTGTCAGCCCGCGCGTCGCAGGCGCAGGCTGTTCAGCACCACGAACACGCTCGAGAACGCCATCGCCGCGCCCGCGATCATGGGGTTGAGCAAACCCAGCGCCGCCAGCGGGAGAGCTGCGACGTTATACGCGAACGCCCAGAAGAGGTTGCCGCGGATCACCCGCATCGTGCGGCGGCTGAGGCGCACGGCGGTGACGATCCCGCGCGGGTCGTCGCGCATGAGAGCCACGTCGCTCGCGTGCAGCGCGGCATCCGTTCCGCCCCCCATGGCGATCCCCAGGTCGGCGGATGCCAGGGCGGCGGCGTCGTTGACCCCGTCGCCGACCATCGCCACGGTGCGTCCCTCGGCGCGCAGGGCCGCGATCTCGGCGACCTTGCCCTCGGGCAGCACCCCCGCGCGCACCCGCTCGATACCGAGCTCGGCCGCGACGGCACGGGCGACGTGCTCGTTGTCGCCGGTGAGGAGCACGGGTTCGAGTCCCATCGCGCGCAGCTCCGCGACGGCGGTGGCGCTCTCGGGACGCACCGTGTCGGCGACCTCGATCACCGCGCGCGCCCGCATCCCGTCGCCCTCGGCCCACCCGGCCACCACGACGGTGCCCCGTTGCTCGCCGTCGGCGACCGCCGCAGCCAGGACCGGCGACAGCGGCGCACCGAGGTCCGCGGCAAGCGTCCGGCGACCGGCGAAGACGCGCACACCGCCGACGCTGCCCGTGATCCCCCGGCCCGGGAGCGCGTCGAGGTCGGAGGCCACCGGCCCCTCCCCCGCCGCAGCCACGATGGCGTGCGCAACGGGGTGCTCCGATCCGCGCTCGACGGCGGCGATCAGGCGGAGCGCCTCGGCGGCATCCGATCCCTCGTCCACCGTGACCGCAATGACGCTCATCCGTCCCGCCGTGAGCGTGCCGGTCTTGTCGAGCACGATCGTGTCGATGCGCTCGGCCGACTCCAGGGCCGCAGGCCCCGTGACGAGGATGCCGAGCTGCGCCCCGCGGCCGGTGCCCACCAGGATCGCGATGGGCGTGGCCAGGCCCAGGGCACACGGGCACGCGATGATCAGCACCGCCACCGCGGCCGTGAAGCCGGCGGCGACGGGTTGGCCAGCGACGATCCATGCGACCAGGGTCAGCGCCGCCAGCACGATGACCACGGGAACGAAGACGCCCGAGATGCGGTCGGCGAGGCGCTGCACACGGCTCTTGCCGAGCTGCGCGTCCTCGACCAGGCGCGCGATGCGTGCCAGCCGCGTCTCCTCGCCGACACCTGTCGCACGCACGACGAGTCGACCTCCCGAGGCGATGGTGCCGCCCGTGACGCTCGATCCGGGTTCCACGTCGACCGGCACCGACTCCCCCGTCAACATGCTCTCGTCGACCGAGGCGCGTCCCTCGATCACGACGCCGTCGGTGGCGATGGTCGCGCCCGGCCGCACGACGAAGTCGTCACCCACGGCGAGGGAGGCGATGTCGATGCGACGCCCGTCGGCGAGCTCGGCCTCGCGTGCGCCGAGGTCGAGCAGGGAACGCAGCGCCGCGCCCGCGCGACGCGTGGAGCGCTGCTCGATGACGCGGCCGAGCAGCAGGAAGACGGTCACCGCGGCCGCGACCTCGAAGTAGACGACGGAGGTGGCGTCGTGGACCGGCCCGAAGAGCATGACCTCGTGCCGGATGCCGATGCGCCCCGCGCTGCCGAAGACGAGCGCCCAGACGCTCCAGAGGTAGGCCGCGAACGTACCGAGCGTGATGAGGGTGTCCATCGTGGCGGCGCCGTGCCGCGCATTGCGCAGGGTCGCGCGGTGGAAGGGCCAGCCGCCCCACAGCACGATCGGCGTGGCGAGCACGAGCGAGACCCACTGCCAGCCGGGGAACTGCCATGCCGGGACCATCCCGAGCGCCACGACCGGCACGGCGAGCGCGAGCGAAACCCGCAGCCGCACGCGGAGCGGCGTCGCGCCGGGCGCGTCGGCGGTGTCGTGCACATGTCCCTCGTGCTGCGCGTCGGTCGGCTGGTCGGCGGCGGAGTGCGCGCCGGCGTGGTGGCCGGCGGCGGCGTCGATCGCGCCGGCGTGGTGATCGGCGGTGGCGTCGTGCGCGCCCGCGTGGTGACCGGCGGTGGCGCCGATCGCACCGCCCGGGGCCGGATCGGCGACGGGGTGGGGCGACCGGGTGCCGGCATCCGAGATGCCCGACTCGGTGGCGGAAGCGACGGGAGGCGCGGATGCCGGGGTACCTGTCGCGGGGAGCCGGGCAGCCCTCGTGCGGACGGTGGCGTCGTACCCGGCCGCGCGGACCGCATCGATCAGCGCGGTGGTGTCGAGTCCTGCCGGGTAGCGCACGCGGGCCGTCTCGGTCGCGAGGTTCACGGCGGCTTCGACCCCCTCCACCCGGCCCAGTCGCTTCTCGACGCGGGCGACGCAGCTCGCGCAGGTCATGCCCTCGATGTCGAGCACCGCCTCGGCCGTGGGTGCGGTGGCATCCGTGTTCTCGCTCATGGCTTCTCCTTCGGTCACCCCGTCCAGAACAGGATACCCCCTGGGGGTATTCCGAGGTTCGTCCGCGAGAAGCAGGACCGCCCCGTCCCGCCGGACCGCCAGCCCTATCCCGCGGCCGCCGCACGACCCTACTCTGGGACGATGGCCGAGACGATGACCCGAGAACAGCGGATGGTGCTGACCATCGCGGTGCTCGCCTCTTTCGTGTCGTTCCTCGACGGCACCGTCGTCAATGTCGCCCTTCCCGCCATCGCCGGTGAACTCGGGGGCGGCCTCTCGACCCAGCAGTGGGTCGTCGACGCCTACCTGGTGACCCTCGGCGCCTTCATCCTCGTCGCCGGTTCGCTGAGCGACGTGTTCGGACGCGTGGTCGTGCTGCGTGTCGGCCTCATCGGCTTCGGCATCACCTCGGTCGCCATCGCCGCGGCACCCACGGCGGAATTCCTCATCGTGGCGCGCGCCGTGCAGGGCATCGCGGGAGCACTGCTGGTGCCCAGCTCGCTCGCCCTCATCACCTCCACCTTCCGGGGGCCCGCGCAAGCCCGCGCGATCGGCATCTGGACCGGAGCCACGACCATCGCCATCATCGCCGGCCCCCTGATCGGCGGCGTCTTCGTCGATACGCTGTCGTGGCGCCTGGCGTTCCTGGTGAACGTGCTGCCGATCGCGGTGACGATGTGGCTCCTCGTGCGCCTCGGGCATCACGACCACCGTCGCCCCGACGCGCGCGTCGACATCGTCGGGGCCGTGTTGTGCGCCGTCGGTCTGGGCGGCGTCGTCTTCGCCCTCATCGAGCAACCGAACCTCGGGTGGGCGTCCCCCGTGATCTGGCTGCCGGGACTCATCGGCGCGGCCGCGTTCGTCGGCTTCATCGTGCGTCAGCGTCTCGCCCGCGACCCGATGATGCCGCTCGACCTGTTCCGCTCGCGCAACTTCTGGGCGGGCAACCTCGCCACCGTGTTCGTCTACGCCGCACTCTCGCTCAACGGCTTCGTCGTGAGCGTCTACCTGCAGCAGGGTGCGGGCCTGTCCGCGACCCTCGCCGGACTCGCCTCGCTGCCCAGCACCCTCCTCATGATCTTGCTGAGCTCGCGCATGGGTGCTCTCGCCGGGCGGTACGGTCCGCGACTGTTCATGACGCTTGGGCCGGTCCTGATGGCGATCGGGTCGCTCCTGCTGCTGAGCGTCCGAGACGATTTCGACTACTGGACGCAGGTGCTCCCCGGTATCGCGCTCTTCGGCCTGGGCTTGACGGCGACCGTCTCGCCCTTGACGGCCGCCGTGCTCGGTGCGATCGAAACCGAACGGTCGGGCATCGCGTCGGCCGTGAACAACGCCGTTTCTCGAGTCGCCGGGCTCCTCGCGATCGCTGCGGTCTCAGCGGTCGTCGGCGGGTCGCTCGACCTCGACGGGTTCCACCGCGCGGCCATCGTCACCGCCGCCCTGATGCTGCTGGGGGCTGCGGCGTCCTTCCTCGGCATCCGCAATCACCTGTCACGGACCGACTGACCCGACGCCGTCATCTCCTGAGCGTCCCTCACCCTGACCCGCGGCGGACGTCCGCGTGAGCACGGACACCGCGAACGGATGCCTCGACTCGACGCCGGAGCCGCGCAGGGCGCGAGCGGGACTCAGCGCAGGAGCGCGCGCGTGCGCTCCACGTCGTCGGCCATCTGCACCAGCAACGCATCGATCCCGTCGAAGGCGGTCATGCCGCGCACACGCTCGACGAAGCGCACCTCGACGTGGTGTCCGTAGAGGTCGAGGCCCGTCTCGTCCAGCACGTAGGCCTCGACCTGCCGGGAGTGCACGTCGTCGAACGTGGGGTTGGTACCGACGCTGATCGCCGCGGGGTAGCTGATGCGGCGCGTGCCGTCGACGTCGATGAGCCAGCCGGCGTAGACGCCGTCGGCCGGCACGAAGCCCTCGAGGTCCTGCGAGAGATTCGCCGTCGGGTAACCGAGCTCCCGCCCGCGTTTGAGCCCGTGCACGACCTCACCCCACACCGACGGAGCGCGTCCCAGAAGGCGTGCGGCGGTGGTGACGTCGCCGGCCGACAGCGCCTCGCGGATCCATGTCGACGACACGCGACGGTCGGCGTGCACCGCGCGCACGTCATCGACCACGTCGACGCGGAAACCGTGTTCGGCGCCCATCCGCTCGAGCAGGGCCGGATCGCCCATACCGCCCGCGCCGAAACGGAAGTCGCGCCCGACGAGCACCGTGCGCGCCTCGAGGGCGTCGACCAGGATGCCGCGGACGAACTCCTCCGCCGCGATCGACGCCAGCGCGTCGTCGAAGGTGAGGAGCAGGGTGGCATCCACTCCGGCTCGTTCGAGGAGCTCGAGCTTCTGGTGCGGTCCGATCACGTCGGGTGGGCAGCGATCGGGCATCAGCACGCTGAGAGGATTGCGGTCGAAGGTCACCGCCACGACCCGCGCCCCGTCGGACGCGTCGACGCGGGCCCGGTCGATCACCGCGCGGTGGCCGGTGTGGACACCGTCGAACTTGCCGATCGCCACCACCGACGGCCCGAAGCCCGCGGGGACCTCGGCGGGGTCGCGGAACACGATCATGTCGTCGCCCGGCGGTGGCGCATCAACCACCACAGGCCGAGGAACGGCAGCACCAGCGGGATGAACAGGTAGCCGTAGCCGTACACCGACCAGACCGTCGGGTGCTGGAACAGCGCGGGGTCGACCAGACTCAGCGTGCCCACGACGAGCACGCCGACGAGTTCGAAGCCGATCGCGATCCACGCGATGCGGTACCAGGCGGGCCGCGCCGAGAAGATGAGGGCGAGGGTCGCGAGGATGTAGACGACGGCGGCGAGCGCTGACAACGAGTACGCCAACGGGGCGTCATCGAATTCGCGGGCGATCTGCACGAAGGAGCGGCCCGTGGCGGCGAGCGCCATGATGCCGTAGACGACGACGAGGACACGGCCGATGCCGGTCATCCCCCGGGGGCGGGTGGGAGTGGTGGATGCCATGACCCCTCGATTCTAGTTCTCCGGCGTCTGACCCGAGCGATGCGCCCGTGTCAGGGCATCCGCGAACCACTCAGGCGATCTGCACCGTCCAGACGACGTGCATGCGCCACACCATCACGGCGACCGCGAGGGCGGCGACGCCCATGATGACGGTGCTCCAGCGGCTGCGTTCGATCAGCGCCCACGCCACTCCCGCGACCGGCACCAGCGCCGCCGAGACGAGGTAGGTCCAGAATTCCAACAGGCTGCCCGAGGGCGGGTTCCCCGCGAACGGGGCGATGATCGCCACCACGATCTGCACGACGAGCAGAAGCTCGATGAGCGCGAGGGATCCGACAGTCAGGTCACCCGGCCGCCGGCCGACGAGACCGGCGACGACGGCGACGGTTCCGGCGAGCACCGCGATGCCCACCTGCGCGAGCGTGAACCACAGGATCATCGCGCGACCTCCTCGGGCATGTTCATGACGCTCTTCAGCTGCGTCCCGCGCCTCTCGACGATGCCGATCAACCGGCCGTCGGGGTCGATCGCCGCGGCCACGGCACCCGTGAGTCGTCCGCCGCCGTCGATGCGCTTGCCGTGGCGCAGATCCTGCGCTTCGTCCGCCCCGACGGCGAGGGCTCCGACCACGACCGCCGCGGCGGTCGCCGGTTCGATGAGGGTGTCTTCGGAGACGTCGTCGATCGATTCCGCCGCGGCCACCTCGAACGACCCGATACGCGTGCGACGCAGCATGGTCAGGTGTCCGCCCACGCCGAGCGCGCGCCCGAGGTCGCGGGCGAGGGCGCGGATGTAGGTACCACTCGTGCAGTCGACGACGACGTCGAGTTCGATGATCCCGTCACCGCGGCGCATCGCGCGAACCTCGAGGCGCGACACCGTCACGCGTCGGGCCTTCAGCTCGACCTCTTCGCCGGCGCGGGCGAGGTCGTACGCGCGGCGGCCGCCGACCTTGATCGCCGAGACCGTGCTCGGGACCTGCTCGATCTCGCCGGTGAGCGCGGCGATCCCCGCGGCGATGGCTTCGTCGGTGACCGCGGCCACGGCCGTGGCATCCGCCCGCTCCGTCTCGACCCCGTCGGCGTCATCGCTGTCGGTGGCGACGCCGAGCACGATCGTCGCCTGATACGTCTTGTCGGCGCCGACGATGTAGGTCAACAGCCGTGTCGCGCCCTCGACGCCGAGCACCAGCAGCCCCGTCGCCATGGGGTCGAGCGTGCCCGCGTGTCCGATCTTGCGGGTGCCGAGCGCGCGACGTGCGCGCGAGACGACGTCATGGCTGGTGATGCCCCCCGGCTTGTCGACCAGGAGGATGCCGGCGCGGACCATCAGCAGAAGTCTCCGAAGACCTGAACGGGGTGGGCCGTGTCGGAGTTCTCCACGATGACCGAGGCGGCGGCCTTGGGCCGCGAGGAGCGCAGGTAGTGCTTCTCGGCATCCGGAAGCTCTGGACGCGGGGCGCCGATCGGCGGGTTGCTCTCGAGCCAGACGGAGAAGTTCCACAGGCCCCGCACCTCGGGAGTGTGCAGGAAGCGTCCCGAGACGACGAGCACCGCGTCGGCGGGGGCGACGTCGCCCGGACCGAAAGGTTCGCCCGCACGGAAGGGCGCGATCAGACGCTCACGGGCGTTCGGCGCGCCGTCGGCCAGGGCGGCGCGAAAGACCGTCGTCCCCTCCTGCTCGACGGCCGTCGCGAACGCATCCGCGAAGGCACCGGCCGCTTCGCTGTCCAGCGCGTCGACGGCGACCACGACGCGACCCGCGCGACTGTTCTGACGCATGAGGCCGAGCAGACTCCGCTGCAGGTCACGGGCGGTGTTCTCGGACGACGACATGCTCCCAGCCTACTTTCGCCGCCGCGCCGCCCTCCCTCATCCGCGGAAACCGGTGGGCCGCGAGGGACGTCCCGCCGCTCCGCTCTACGCGTAAACGTGATCCGTGCGCATAAACGCGCTCTCGCCGTGTTTTTGCGCACGGACAGCGTTTATACGTGCCGACCGGGCCGACGACCCGCCACGCCCGCGACCCGCCACGCCCCGCCACGCCCGCAGCCCGCACCGCCCCGGCGCATCCGCCGTCAGGCGCGCCACGCTGATCCCGCCGACCGGCGCCCTCACCCCCACACGCGTCCTGCCGACCGGCGGCCCTACCCACGCATAAACACGATCCATGCGCAGAAACACGCTCTCACCGTGTTTCCGCGCACGGATAGCGTTTATGCGTGGCGGTTTGCCCGCGCGGGCGCTCGTAGGCTGGACGGATGCCAGGACTCGCCGCCCCGCTCATCGCCTGGTACGACCAGGCGGCGCGCGACCTCCCCTGGCGGCGAGAGGGGTTCGGGGCGTGGGGCACGCTCGTCAGCGAATTCATGCTGCAGCAGACCCCCGTGGCGCGGGTCATCCCGCACCTCGAGGCGTGGCTCACGCGGTGGCCGACCCCGACGGATCTGGCCGCCTCGCCGCCCGGAGACGCGGTGACCCAGTGGGCCAACCTCGGCTATCCCCGTCGAGCGCTGTGGCTGCACCGAGCCGCGGTCGAGATCCGCGACAGGCACGATGGCGTCGTGCCGCGCGATGTCGAGGCACTCCTCGCCCTCACCGGCATCGGCGACTACACCGCCCGCGCGGTGGCGGTGTTCGCGTACGGAGATCGGCATCCGGTCGTCGACACCAACACGCGCCGCGTGCTGGCCCGCGCCGTCGAGGGACGCGCGCAGCCCGGACCGCCCCACCGCCGCGACCTGGAGCGAATGGATGCCGAACTCCCCGACGGCGTCGTCGACGCGGCCGTCGTGAACGCCGCCGCAATGGAGCTCGGCGCGATCGTCTGCACGGCCCGATCGCCGAAGTGCGAGCTGTGCCCGCTCGCGGCGCAGTGCGCGTGGCGTGCGTCGGGGTATCCGGAATCCGAGGACAGACGCCGCAAGCAGGCGACCTACGAGGGCAGCGACAGACAGGCGCGCGGTGCGGTGCTGAGGGTGCTCCGTGATGCTTCGCCCTCGCCCGTGCCGCTGGTGGCGGTGCTGCCCGACTGGCCGGACGCCGCCCAGCGAGATCGCGCGATCGACTCACTCGTGGCTGACGGCCTCGCCGAAGCGATCGACGGCATCCTGCGCCTCCCGGGCCATCCGGCATCCTGATCCACGGGTTTCGCGTCCCGGGTCCGGCGTCCCACATTCGCGGAGCACGACTCGCGCGGTGCTGCGCCGCCACGGCCTCCGTAGGGGGCGGCGATCGGGCACGCCGGATTCGTGCTGGTCACACACCTCTGCCCGGCGATCAGCAGATCGCGTGCCGCCAGCGCACACGTCCTGCGATGACGTTTCCGACGCACGGGACGACCGGCCGGTCCGGAGGATGCCAGACGGGTGAGCCCGGTGACGACGAACGGCCGGATGCCACCCGCTCGGGGTGGGCATCCGGCCGTCGACGCACCAGGCTCAGGCCCGCGTGCCGTCCTCGTCGTCGTCGGCGGTGTCGTCCTCGCCGAGGTCGTCATCGTCTTCGTCGGTGTCGCGCGGCTTGACGTACGGGTCGGCGTCGCCGGCGTACGCGGCCGATGCCGCGAGTCCCGCGACCGACTCGTCGCGCTCACGCGCTTCACGCAGGAGCGCGGAGATGTGATCGGCATTCTCGGGGATCGCGTCGAGGATGAACTCGAGCGACGGGGTGAGACGCGTGTTGAGATTCTTTCCCACCTCGCTGCGCAGCATGCCGGTCGCCGACTTCAGCGCCGCCGCGGTGTCGTTGCGGTGCGCCTCGTCGCCCATGACGGTGTAGAACACCGACGCATGCTGGAGGTCGCCGGTGACGCGGACGTCGGTGATCGTCACGAATCCGAGCCGCGGGTCGCGCAGCCCCTTCTCGAGCCGCTCAGCGAGCACCACGCGAATGCGGTCGGCCACACGGGCCTGTCGTTCCCCTGCCACTGCCTTCTCCTTCTTGTTCCATACCGCCGCGAGTCGAGCGCCCCGCGGCTCATTGCCGAGTGGGAGGCGCGTCGCGGGGCAACTGCACCAGCGTAGGCCGGAGGGGTGTGCATCTCCGAGAGCATCGGGGTAGGGGCCCCGCTCTGCTCTCGGAGATGCACACCCCGCAGGCCGAAGCGGGAGCCGCGCCCGGTGGCACGACTCCCGCTCGACGATCAGCCTCGCGGCTTCTCGATGAGTTCCGTCGTTTCGATCTCGTCACCGATCTGGATGTCGTTGAACTTGCCGAGACCGATACCGGCCTCGAAGTCCGTACGCACCTCGGTGACGTCGTCCTTGAAGCGGCGCAGCGACTCGATGGCCAGACCATCTGCCAGCACGACACCATCGCGGATGACGCGAGCCTTGGCATTGCGCGTGATCGTTCCCGACCGCACGATGACACCGGCGATGTTGCCGAACTTCGAGGAGCGGAACACCTCGCGGATCTCGGCGACACCCGACTGCACCTCTTCGAACTCCGGCTTGAGCAGGCCCTTGAGCGACTGCTCGACGTCGTCGATCGCGTTGTAGATGACCGAGTAGAACCGCACGTCGACACCCTCGCGGGCGGCGCGCTCACGGGCCTTCGTGTCGGGACGGACGTTGAAGCCGATCACGATCGCGTTGTCGATCGTGGCCAGGTTGATGTCCGACTCGGTGATCGCACCCACACCGCGGTGGATGATGCGCAGCTGCACGCTGTCGTCGACCTCGATCTTGAGCAGCGATTCTTCCAGCGCCTCGACGGCACCGGAGACGTCACCCTTGATGATGAGGTTGAGCGACTCGACCTTGCCCTCTTCGAGAGCGCGGGTGAAGTCCTCGAGCGAGATGCGCTTGCGGGCCTTGGCCAGCTGGGCGTTGCGCTGTGCGGCTTCACGCTTCTCGGCGATCTGACGGGCGGTGCGGTCTTCCTCGGCGACGATGAAGACGTCACCGGCCCGGGGCACGGAGTTCAGACCCTGCACCGACACGGGACGCGAGGGGTAGGCCTCGTCGACGGCGTCGCCGTTCTCGTCCATCATCGCGCGGACGCGGCCGTACGCGGTGCCCGCGACGATCGCATCGCCGACGCGCAGCGTTCCCGACTGGATGAGCACTGTGGCCACCGAACCGCGGCCCTTGTCGAGCTTCGCTTCGATCGCGACACCACGGGCAGCCTTGTTGGGGTTGGCCGTGAGGTCGAGCCCGGCGTCGGCGGTGAGCAGCACCGCATCCAGGAGGGCCTGGATGTTGAGGTTCTCTCGGGCCGACACGTCGACGAACATGACGTCTCCGCCGTACTCCTCGGCGACCAGACCGTACTCGGTGAGCTGCTGGCGCACCTTCGCGGGGTTGGCGTCGGGCTTGTCGACCTTGTTGACCGCGACCACGATCGGCACATTCGCCGCCTGGGCGTGGTTCAGCGCCTCGACGGTCTGGGGCATGATGCCGTCGTCGGCAGCGACCACGAGGATCGCGATGTCGGTCACCTGCGCACCACGGGCACGCATGGCGGTGAACGCCTCGTGACCCGGGGTGTCGATGAAGGTGATCGCGCGCTCGATGCCCTCGTGCTCGGTCCAGATCTGGTACGCACCGATGTGCTGCGTGATGCCACCGGCTTCGCCCGCGACCACGTTGGTCTGACGGATGGCGTCGAGCAGTCGCGTCTTACCGTGGTCGACGTGACCCATGACGGTGACCACGGGAGGACGGATCTCGAGATCGTCCTCGCTCTCGGCCTCGAGCTCGGCATCGAGGTCGAGACCGAAGCCCTCGAGGAGCTCCTTGTCTTCGTCCTCGGGCGAGACCATCTGGATCTTGTAGCCGAGCTCGGCGCCGAGGACCTCGAAGGTGGCCTCGTCGAGCGACTCGGTCGCGGTGGCCATCTCGCCCAGGTTGAACAGGATGGTCACGAGCGTGCCGGGCTGCACGTTGTAGCCGCGCAGGGCCTCGAGCTTGTCGGCGAAGTCCGAGATCGAGGCACCGCGACGCAGGCGGATGATCTCGCCGTTGCCCTTCGAGACGTTGACGCCGCCGACGACCGGCGCCGACCGCATCTCGAATTCCTGCCGCTTCGCACGACGCGACTTGCGCTGCTTCGACTTGCCGCCGCCCTTACCGAAGGCACCCGCGGTTCCACCGCCGGGACCACGGCCGCGACCGCCACCACCACCGGGGCGACCGGCGAAGCCGCCACCACCGGGAGCACCGGGGGCGCCACCGGGACGCTGGAAGCCACCACCGGCACCGCCGGGACGACCGGGGCCGCCGGGACGCTGCTGGAACGGAGCGCCGCCGGGACGACCGGCGCCACCGGGACGACCGGCACCGCCCGGACGCGGAGCGCCGGGACGCGGGGCACCGGGACGCGGAGCCTGCGGACGGGGGATGTTGCCGGGAGTGGGCCGCTGGCCCATGCCCTGCGCCGAGGCGAAGGGGTTGTTGCCGGGACGGGGACCCGAGGGCCGCTGGCCCATGCCCTGCGCCGAGGCGAACGGGTTGTTGCCGGGACGGGCGCCACCGGGACGCGGGGGCGAGCTGGGGCCGGGCTTGGGGGCGGTCGAACCCGGGCTCGGCGGCGACGACGGGGTGGCCGGCGCAGCCGCGGCGTCCGCGGCGGGCGCGGACGCGGGCGCGGCCGGAGCAGGGGTGGTCTCCGCGGGAGCGGACGCAGCCGGTGCGGCGACGGGCTCGGCCGGAGCCGCGGGCTCGGCTGCAGCGGCGGGCTTCGCGGGTCCGGGACGGGGGCCCGAGGGACGGGCGCCGGGGGTCGCCGCGGGACGCGCGGGTCCGGGGCGAGCGCCGGATGCGGGACGCGCCGCGGGCGCGGCGGATTTGGCATCCGAGGACCCCGAGGAGCTCTCGGCCGCGAGGGCGGCGCGGAGCTTACGAGCCACGGGGGGCTCGATGGTGGATGAGGGGCTCTTGACGAACTCGCCGAGCTCCTTCAGCTTCGCAAGCGCGACCTTGCTGTCGACGCCGAGCTCGGAAGCGATCTCGTGCACGCGTGGTTTTGCCACAATTCTCCTGTCTGAGGGCCTACCCCGGACAGGGCAGACCGCTAGTTGCGGACGGGTCTCATTTCGAGCCGTTCACTTCGTGTCCATAGCCGTTCAGCCTTTTCGCTGGAGGTGTGATTCGAAGGTCTGCGTGTCAAGCGGGCCTGACACACGCAATGCTCGTACGAAGGCGCGACGCGTGAGAGCTTTCCTCACGCACGCGTCCGTCTCGTGCACCCACGCTCCCCGTCCCGGAAGGACCGCTCGCTCGTCAGCGACGAGCATCGATCCGTGGGCGACCACACGCAGAAGCGATGATCGGGGGGCGCGTGCGCGGCATCCGACGCACGTTCGTACTGGTTCCATCGTACACCTCGCCGTCGCCCCAGCGACGGACGCTCAGTTGTCTTCGAGGATGCTGTCGGGCTGGATGTCGATCTTCGCGCCGGTCAGCTTGGCGGCGAGGCGGGCGTTCTGCCCCTCTTTGCCGATGGCGAGCGACAGCTGGTAGTCGGGCACCAGAGCGCGAACGGCCTTGGTGGAGGCGTCGAGGACGAACGACGACGTCACCTTGGCGGGCGACAGGGCGTTCGCGACGAAGCGGGGCAGCTCGGCGTCGTAGTCGATGATGTCGATCTTCTCGCCCGCGAGCTCTTCGGTGACCGCGCGGACGCGGCGGCCCAGCTCGCCGATGCAGGCGCCCTTGGCGTTGACCGTCGGGTCGTTCGCCTTGACGGCGATCTTCGAACGGTGGCCGGCCTCGCGGGCGAGCGACACGATCTCGACGAGACCCGCGGCGATCTCGGGGACCTCGAGCGCGAAGAGCTTGCGCACCAGGCCGGGGTGCGTGCGCGACACCGTGATCTGCGGACCCTTGTTGCCCTTGGAGACGCTGGTGACGTACACGCGCAGACGCGAACCGTGCGCGTACGTCTCGCCGGGCACCTGCTCCTCGGGCGGGAGGATCGCCTCGACGGTGCCGAGGTCGACGTGCACCATGCGCGGGTTCGGACCCTGCTGCACGACACCCGCGACGATGTCCCCCTCTTTTCCGCGGAACTCCCCCAGCACGGCGTCGTCGGCGATGTCGCGGAGGCGCTGGCTGATGACCTGCTTCGCAGCGAACGCCGCGATGCGGCCGAAGTCATCGGGCGCCTGCTCCTCTTCGCCGATGACGGCGCCCTCTTCGTCGGTGACGGGGGTGAAGATGCCCACGTGACCGGTCTTGCGATCGAGCGTCGCGCGCGCACCCTCGGGGATCTCACCGCTGGGCGAGATGTGCTTCGCGTAGGCGGTCAGGATCGCCTGCTCGATGATGCGCGCGAGTTCATCGAAGGGGATCTCCTTCTCGCGTTCGATCGTCTTGAGAAGTGCGAGATCGATGTCCACAAGGCCCTCCGTTATTCAGCTCTCGTCGACGCGACCGGCGCCGACAACCCTCCTACGATACCCGGGATGCCGTCTCGCCCGCGACCCGGTGGCGGTCCGGTCTCCTCTCGTCAGCCCTCACACGCGCTCGAGCGGGTTCCCTGCGAGCTTCGCCACCACTCCCCCGTCGACGAGCCGCCGCGCTGCGGTGTCGGGCTTTCGCGATGCCTGATCGACGACGCACACGCCGAACTCCGCGGCCAGAGCGCCGCGGGGGTGCGCTACGAGCACCTCGCGGAGGAACGAGGCAGGCAGGGCGTCGGGGCGCGACCCCGAGATGTCGAGGGCGGTCGCCGTCTCGAGCAGGTGGCCCTCGGCATCCATCGACGGATCCACGCTCGGCCAGTTGTGACGCACGATCACCTCCAACACGCGTTCCCGCCGCTCGCGCGGCCACCCGGCCCCGGCCGTGAGGGCGATGCCGACGTGGCCACCCGCGTGCTCGTACGACAGCGAGTGGTTGTCGAACTCGGTGACGGTGCCGATGTCGTGGAGCAGGGCGGAAACGTAGAGCAGTTCGTGGTCGACGCCCGTGATGCCGTCGACGAGGGCGAACGCCTCTGCCCACAGCCACGAACGCAGCGCGTGTGCGGTGAGGGCGGTCGTCTGGTACTCGGTCGCCAGCGCCAGAGCGCCGCGGGCGGCGAGGGTGTCGGGCACAGGGATGTCGCTGATGCGCACGGAGCCTCCGGGGGTCGGGTGGTTCCCACTCTGCCGCGACCACGCCGCGAACGGCGCACTCCCGGCAGCCAGCCGTCGGCGCCTTCCTGCCAGAGCACCGTGCACGACGCAGGAGATCGGCCGCGGGCTTCGCCTCGTTCCGCGCCCGGGGCGGCGCGGAACCCGCGTCGGCAGAAACGAATGCCGTGGCGCCGAGGCCCCGGCATGCTGCCCTCGTGTCAGAAGAGACCGGATGCCGCGACCCTCAGGCCGCGGCATCCGGAGCACGTCAGCTGATCGGCGTGGCGTGCCAGATGCGGTCGAGGTAATCGCGCATGGCGCGATCGGACGAGAAGTAGCCGCTCCGCGCGACGTTGAGGATGGCCGAGCGCACCCAGGCATCCTGGTCGGCGTACGCGGCATCGACGCGACCCTGCGCGTCGAGGTACGACCGGAAGTCGGCGAGCGCCATGAAGCGGTCGTCGTAGAGCAGGTTCGACACGAGCGGCTCGAAGATCGAACGGTCTCCGTCGGAGAACGCTCCGGATGCGATCAGATCGATGGCGCGACGGAGTTCGTCGTCTTCCTGGTAGAAGTCGGCGGGGCGGTAGCCCTCGGTCCACAGCGCCTCGACCTCGGGTTCGCTCATACCGAACAGGAAGAAGTTGTCGTCGCCGACGAGCTTGCGGATCTCGACGTTCGCGCCGTCGTCGGTGCCGATGGTGAGGGCACCGTTCAGCGCCAGCTTCATGTTTCCCGTGCCCGACGCCTCCTTGCCGGCGAGCGAGATCTGCTCCGACAGGTCGGCGGCCGGGATGATGCGCTCAGCGAGGGTGACGTTGTAGTTGGCGGGGTAGAGCACCTTGAGCTTGCCCTTGACGCGTTCGTCGGTGCTCACGACCTCGCCGACGGCGTTGATCAGGTGGATGATGCGCTTGGCCATGCCGTAACCGGGGGCGGCCTTGGCGCCGAAAAGGAACGTGCGCGGCTGCACGGCATCCACGTCGAGACGGCCCGACACGATGCCCTCGTAGGTGCTGACGATGTGCAGCACCTTCAGCGTCTGGCGCTTGTATTCGTGCAGGCGCTTGATCATCACGTCGAGCATGTGACCGTCGTCGAGCGGGGCTTCCCCCCGCGCCTCCAGCACGCGGCTCAGGCGGCGCTTGTTCGAGGCCTTCACCGCCGCGAAGCGCTCGCGGAAGTCGTCGTCGTCGGCGAGGGCCTCCAGGCCCCGGAGCCGCTCGAGGTCGACGGTCCAGCCCGCGCCGAGGGCCTCGGTGATGAGGTCGGACAGCTCGGGGTTGGCCAAACGCAGGAACCGGCGGGGCGTGACGCCGTTGGTGACGTTGGTGAACTTATCCGGCCACATCTCGGCGAAGTCCTTGAGCACGTTGTCGCGCAGCAGCTGGGAGTGGAGCTCGGCGACACCGTTGACCTTGGAACCGGCGACCGTGGCGAGGTACGCCATCCGCACGGAGCGGGAGGGGTGCTCGCCGATGATCGACATGTTGCGGATGAGCATCTCGTCGTCGCCGAAACGCTCGCGCACCTCGAGGAGGAACTCGTCGTTGATGCGGTAGATGATCTCCAGGTGCCGCGGCAGCAGACGCCCCAGCAGGTCGACCGACCAGACTTCGAGCGCCTCGGGCAGCAACGTGTGGCACGTGTACGCGAAGCACTTCTGCGTGATGGCCCACGCGGCATCCCATTCGAGCTTCTTCTCGTCGACCAGGACGCGCATGAGCTCGGGGACGCCGATGACGGGGTGGGTGTCGTTGAGCTGGAAGATGACGCGCTCGGGCAGCTTCTCGATGTCGAAGTCGTCGGGCAGCACGTTCCCGATGAAGTCGGCGATCGAGGCGGCGACGAAGAAGTACTGCTGCTGGAGACGGAGCTCTTTGCCCTGGGGGGTGGAGTCCTCGGGGTAGAGCACCTTGGAGATGTTCTCGGCGAAGGTCTGCGCGCGCACCGACTGCACGTAGTCACCGGAGTTGAAGGTGTGCAGGTCGAAGGCGTTGGTGGCCACCGCGCGCCACAGGCGCAGGGTGTTGACGCGTCCGTTGTGGTAGCCGGGCACCATCATGTTGTACGGCACCGCGAGGACGTTCCACTCGGGGACCCAGCGGGTGCGCTCGACCCCGTCGTCGTCGTAGGTCTCGGTGGTGCCGGCGAACGAGATGGTCTGCGCCGCCTCGGGGTGGGCGAAGTCCCACGGCGAGCCCATGCGCAGCCACGCGTCGGGCTGCTCGATCTGCTGACCGTCGGCGAAGGCCTGACGGAAGATGCCGTACTCGTAGCGGATGCCGTAACCGATCGTCGGCACGCTCATGGTCGCGAGCGAGTCGATGAAGCAGGCGGCCAAGCGTCCGAGACCGCCGTTGCCGAGACCGGGCTCGATCTCGACCTGGCGCAGGTCGTCGATGTCGATACCGCACTGCGCGAGCGCCTCGGTAGCGATGTCGGTCAAGCGCGAGGCGAGCAGGTTGTTGTCGAGCTGGCGGCCCAGCAGGTACTCCGCCGAGAGGTAGCAGACGGTCTTGTTCTGCTGGGCCTTCTGCTGCGCCCGATCGTCGAACCACCGCGCCATGAGGTAGTCGCGCACCGTGTAGGCGAGCGCGAGGTACTGGTCGTTGACGTCGGAGGCCGACAGCGTGACACCCTGATCGAAGTTCAGGTTCTGGAGGAACTGTTTCGCGAACCCGTCGACGGATGCCGCGGGGGCGACGACGGGCGCGATGGCCAGCGGGTGGGTGGGGCGCAGCTCAGAGGTGTTCTCGGGCACCATCCGACCGTAATGAGTCGCGCGCCGCGGCGCCAAGGCGGAACGGGAACGACACACGATCTTCACCCATTCGCCGCATTCCTTGAAGGAACCCCACAGGTGCTCTCACCCTCCTCCCCATGGGGGCCCGTCCCCCGAGCGCAAGCGAGTGGCGCGGTGCGGCACGAGGCCGTACGGTTCCGGGGTGCCCTCCTCCGCCCGCTCCGTCGCGCGTGACGCCGAGGCCAACACCGCCTTCCGCGTCGCCGCCCGCGCGGGCTACGTCGCCAACGGCATCCTGCATCTGCTCATCGGCGGGCTCGTGCTCGCCGTGGGTTTCGGCGCGGCGGAAGACACGGATCAGACGGGCGCCTTCCGCGCCGTGGCGGCCCTGCCGCTCGGGGCGGTGGCGCTCGGGGCGCTGGCCCTGGGCCTCGTGGCCCTGGGATGTTGGCACCTGCTGCAGGCCGTCGCCCCACGCGGCCTCTCCGGGTGGAAGCGCCTCGCACGGGTCGCCGCCGAGGCGCCGCAGGGCGTCGTCTTCATCGTGATCGGTGTGATCTCGGCGTCCGTCGCCCTCGGCGCCCGCCCCCACGCGGAGCAGGCGGCGGAGGACGCCAGCGAGGTCGCGCTCACCCTCCCGATCGGCGGGTTCATCCTGGGGACGGTGGGACTGGCTGTGGCGGGCGTGGGCATCGGGTTCGGGTGGATGGGCCTTCGGCGCTCGTTCCACAGCAAAGTGCGGCTGCCCGACGGCGTGGGAGGTCACGTGCTCAGCGCGCTGGGGGTGGTGGGGTTCCTCGCGAAGGGCGTGGCGCTCGTCGTCGTGGGCGTACTGCTGGTCATCGCCGCCGTACGGATCGAACCCGACACCGCGGGCGGCCTCGACGGGGCGGTATCCGCGCTGATCGAGCTGCCCGCGGGTCCGTTCCTCGCCCTGCTCGTGGGGCTCGGATTCCTCGGGTACGGCGTGTTCACGGTCTTCCGTGCGCGCTATGCGCGGTTGGACGCGTAGCGCCCGAGCACCCCGCGGGAGTCTGGTTCGCGGATGCCGTTCGGTCCCCCAGGGGCGCGGACGCTCGGCCGCGTCCTGCGCGGCGGACTCAGTCGAGAGCGGGGTCGCGCCCCGTGCGCTCTCCCGTGTCGAGTCCGGCGATCGCAACGTGATCGTCGGCGGCGAGGGTGAAGTCGAACACGTCGCCGTTCTCGCGGATGCGCTCCAGCGACACCGACTTGGGGAACACCACCAACCCCCGGTCGAGATGCCACCGCACCACGACCTGCGCCGGGGTCTTGCCGTAGCGCTCGGCGATCCGCGCGAGCACGGGCTCGTCGAGCAGTCCGCCGCGCGCCAGCGGTGCCCACGACTCCGTGACGATGCCGTTCGCGGTGTCCCAGTCGACGAGCGCGTCCTGCGGAAAGCGCGGGTGCAGCTCGACCTGGTTCACCGCCGGCAGCACACCGGTCTCGGTGCGGAGGCGCTCGAGGTGCGCGATCGAGAAGTTGCTGACGCCGATCGAGGTCGCCCGCCCTTCCTGCTGCAACCGCAGCAGAGCGCGCCACGTGTCGACGTACCGGTCGGCACTGGGGATGGGCCAGTGGATGAGGTACAGGTCGACCCGGTCGAGGCCCAGGCGCGCGCTGCTCGCGTCGAACGCGCGCAGCGTCTCGTCGAAGCCCTGGTCGTCGTTCCACACCTTGGTGGTGACGAACACGTCGTCGCGGTCGAGGCCCGAAGCGCGCAGCCCCTCCCCGACCTCGGTCTCGTTGCCGTAGAGGGCGGCGGTGTCGACGTGCCGATAGCCTGCGGCGAGCGCCCCCTCGACCAGGTCGGCGGTGACGTCGGCGGGCACCTTGTAGGTGCCGATACCGAGCTGCGGGATCGTGGAGCCGTCGGACAGCGACAGGCGGGGGGCGGCGATCATGGCATCCACGCTACCGGCGCGCACGCCCGGAGAAGGCGGAACGGCATCCCCCTGTCGTCCGCCGGGGATGCCGTTCCGCAAGAGCCTCAGCGCGTGAGCGCAGCCACCGCGTCGGCGACCGGGACGGTCTCGCGCTCGCCCGTGCGGCGGTCCCAGAGCTCGACCTGGCCCTCGGCGGCGCCGCGACCGACGATGAGGATGCGCGGGATGCCGACGAGCTCGGCGTCGCCGAACTTGACACCCGGCGAGACCTTGGGGCGGTCGTCGTAGAGCACGTCGAGGCCGGCGGCCTCGAGCTGATCCGAGACGGATGCCGCGAGCTCGAACGCGACCGCGTCACGACCGGTGGCCACGACGTGCACGTCGAACGGGGCGACCGACTCGGGCCAGATGAGGCCCTTGGCGTCGTTGTTGAGCTCGGCGATGATCGCGAGGATGCGGGTGACGCCGATGCCGTACGAGCCCATCGTGACGGTGGCGAGCTTGCCGTTCTCGTCGAGCACCTTCAGCCCGAGCGCCTCGGCGTACTTGCGGCCGAGCTGGAACACGTGACCGATCTCCATGCCACGCGCCAATTCCACCGGGCCGGAGCCGTCGGGAGCCGGATCGCCGGGTCGGACGGTGGCGACCTCGACGAAGCCGTCGCCGACGAAGTCCCGGCCGGCGACGAGGGAGTGCACGTGCTTCTGGTCGATGTTCGCGCCGGTGATCCACGCGGTGCCGTCGACGACGCGGGGGTCGAGCACGTAGCGGATCTTCGTGGCCGACTCCTCGCCCAGCACGGCGCCCGTCGGCGACCAGGGGCCGATGTAGCCCTTGACCAGCAGGGGGTGCTTCGCGAAGTCGGCCTCGGTGGCGGCTTCGACCTCGGCGGGTGCGAAGGCGACCTCGACGCGCTTGTCGTCGACGTCGCGGTCGCCGGGAAGACCCACGACGACGAGCTCGCGCGTGCCGTCGAGGTGGGTGAGGGCCATCACGACGTTCTTCAGCGTGTGGGCGGCGGTCCACTCGGTGACCCCGTCGGTCGCCGGGCCGGCGATACCGGCGGCGGGCGCGTCGAGGTGGGCGTTCGAGTGATCGACGAGGGTCGCAATCGTCGGGGTGTTCGGCGAGTCGAAGATCTCGGCATCCGGCTGTCCATCGATGGGCAGCGCCTCGGGGGCGACGGTCGTGAACGCCTCGACGTTGGCCGCGTAGCCGCCGGCGGAGCGCACGAAGGTGTCTTCGCCGATGGGGGTCGGGTGCAGGAACTCCTCCGACTTCGAGCCGCCCATCGCGCCCGCGTCGGCGGCGACGATGACGTATTCGAGACCGAGGCGGGTGAAGATGCGCTCGTAGGCGTCGCGCTGCGCCTGGTACGAGGCGTCGAGCCCGGCATCCGTCGCGTCGAACGAATAGGCGTCTTTCATCGTGAACTCGCGGCCGCGCAGGAGTCCGGCGCGGGGTCGCGCCTCATCGCGGTACTTGTCCTGGATCTGGTAGAGCGTCAGCGGCAGGTCTTTGTACGACGAGTAGAGGTCCTTCACCAGCAGAGTGAACATCTCTTCGTGCGTCGGCGCGAGCAGGTAGTCGGCGCCCTTTCGGTCCTGCAGGCGGAACAGCGCATCGCCGTACTCCTCCCAGCGGCCCGTGACCTCGTACGGTTCACGGGGAAGGAGCGCCGGGAAATGCACCTCGAAGGCCCCGGCATTCGCCATCTCTTCGCGCACGACCGTCTCGATCTTGGCCTTGACCTTCAGGCCCAGCGGCAGCCACGCGAAGATGCCCGGGGCGTTGCGGCGGATGTAACCGGCGCGCACGAGCAGACGGTGACTCGTGACCTCGGCATCCGAGGGATCTTCGCGGAGCGTGCGGAGGAAGTAGTTCGACAGACGGGTGACCACGAGAGTCGAGTCTAGGCCGCGTGGGTGAGCGTTGAGGATGCCACGGACTCAGCCCAGCGCGGCGATGATGGCCGCCGCGACCTCGCGCGCCCGCTGCTCGGTCAGGTTGTTCACATCGACGTCGATCACCCCTCCGGACGCGTCCGCGCGCACGCTCCCCCCGTTGCCGTCGGCACGCGCGAGCCACCACGCGGCCCGTGCTCCCGTCACCGTGACCGGGGTGCCGCCGAAGCGCTCGACCTCGCGCGCGTCCGACACCTCGCCCGCCCCGATGCTGACGCGGAGGAAGGGAGGCGCCGTCTCGTCGTAGGACGTGGGCGCGAAAGAACACCAGGCCGCCGCACCTCGGGCCTCGAGGACGTCCCATACCTGCCCCTGAGGCACGTTGTCGGTCCCGAGGGGTCCGAGGTCGTCGCGGCCGAGCGTCGTTCCCACCGCACCACCGATCTGCTCCCGGCAGTCCCCGAGGCTCCAGGCGTCGGCTCGAAGAGGCCGCTCGCCCACCGCCGAGGCGGCGGGCTTCGATCCGACCTCCGCAACCGCGCGCACGGCGACCGCGGAATCATCGGCATCGGCGACGACCCACGTGTTGCCGAACCGTTGCGAATAGTCGCACGGGCCGCCTCCCTCGCACACCGGAACACCGTCTACGCGAGCCCGCACCTGCTCAGGAACGACCGACCATGGAAGAACGGTGATGTTCAGCGCCCGCCAGTCCTCCGGGGCCTCGCCGCGCCACTGGCACGAGATCCCGCCGAGAACGTCGCTATCCCACACCGGCAGGCCGGGGGACAGCCGGACGTCCGCACCCACGAGGGCCGATGCCGCTGCGTCGTCGAGCACCGCGGAGCAGTCGCCGCCGAAAGCGACGGCCGGGGCAGTCGGAGTCGAGTTGGGCGAGGACGTCGGGGTCGTGGTGGGCGCGAGAGTCGGCGAGGGCTCGGTGGAGGCGGTCGCACTCGGCGCCGGTGTCGTCGCCACGGGCGGGGCGCTGAGCGTCGACGTCGCGGCCACTCCCCCGGCGATGGCGACCACGAGCACCGCGGCGATGGATCCCGCGATCACCGCGTTCCGGTGCGCGCCGACCGGCTTGATCCCGCGCGCACCACCCAGGATCTGAGCGCGCAATGCCGAACGCTCGGAGGGCGTCAGTTCGTCGTTCATGCCCGAACCCCTTCCAGCGCGAGCTCATCGCGCAGTTTCGCTTTCGCGCGGGCCAACCGCGACTTCACGGTCCCGGCAGGAATTCCCAGGGCCTCCGCCACCTCGCGCTCGGCGTACCCCTCCAGCACCGACAGCACCATGACCGCCTGCTCCCGTTCGGGCAGACGCTTCAACGCCGACAGCACACCACTGTCGTCATGCCCCGCCGACGGCACCGCCTCCGCCACCGGCGCCCGGTCGAGCAGCGCCCGATACCGCCGACTCGAACGCTCCAAGTTCCGAGCGCAATGCGCCACCGTCGTCAGCAGCCACGGCAACGGCGACCCATCCACCAGACGCACCGTGACGCGCTTGCGCCACAGCTCGAAGAACGCCACCGTCACGGCATCCTTCGCATCCTCCCGGTGCGTCAGCAACCGCGACGCATGCCGGAACAGACGCGCCTCGTGCCGATCGAACAGCGCGGCGAGCGCGAGCTCGTCGCCTTGGCGCACCCGGGTCCAGAGCCCGGCGTCGTCATCATCCACACTCAGAAGTGTCCGCCAGACGGGCATCGGTTCCCCCACCCGATAACGAAACGACAACAGCGCGGCGACCATGGCCGCAGCAACCCCCGGCACGCCCGGCGTCACCCCCGCGGAGGGCGGACGACCCGCGGCGGCGCCCCCGTCTCACCACGCGCTCCGACGCCGACCGACCCGACTGCGGGACCGCGACATAGCCTGGAGCGATGACCACGATCCTGCTCACCGGGTTCGAGCCGTTCGCGGGCGATGCCACGAATCCGTCCGGCGACGCGGTGAACACGGTCGCCGCGGGCTGGCGCGGGCCGGAGCGGTTGGTCGTCGACGTGCTGCCGGTCGCTTTCGACGCGGCGTCGGCGCGCCTGCGTGCGCTCATCGCCGTGCACCGCCCCGACATCGTCGTCGCGACGGGGCTCGCCGGCGGCCGGAGCCAGGTCACCCCCGAACGGGTGGCCGTCAACCTCGCCGATGCGCGGATCCCCGACAACGACGGCGCGCAGCCCGTCGACCTGGCGGTGGTGCCCGGCGGCCCTGCGGCCTACTTCGCGACGATTCCCGTCAAGGCCATCGCGGCGGCCGTGGCCGCCGCCGGCATCCCGTCCGCCGTCTCGCATTCCGCCGGCACGTTCGTCTGCAATCACGTGATGTTCACCGCACTGGATGCCGCCGCGCCCGGTGTTCGGGCAGGGTTCGTGCATGTGCCGTACGCCCGTGAAGAGGCCCCCGAAGGCGCCCCCGCGCTCCCCCTCGCCGACATCGCGCGGGCGCTCGAGATCGCGGTGCGCACCTGTGTCGAGGTTGCCGACGACCTCTCGACCCCCGCGGGCGCCCTGCACTGAGGCGAGCCGGGCTCAGTCCCCAGGCTCACCGTCGCCCCGCGTGCGAACGGCAGGACCGACTCGCGAGCCTCCCACCCACCGCCCCGCACGGGAACGATCGGGCAGTCTCAGCGCGCACGCTCCGCCGCCCTGCGCGAGAACGATGGGGCAGCCTCAGCCCGCGCGCTTTCCCACGTGCAGCACGGTACGCACCACGAGACCCGCCACGAGCGCCCAGAACGCTGCGCTCACCCCGAACACCGCGATCCCGGATGCCGCGACGAGGAACGTCACGACCGCGGGCACCCGCTCCCCCGGGTCGTCGATGGCCTGTTGCACCGCCGAACCGAACGCACCGAACAGCGCGACGCCCGCGACGGCGGGGATGACGCCGGCGGGGGCCAGCAGCACGATCGCAGCGAACGCCGCCGACAGTGCGCCCAGCACCAGATACGTGCCGCCCGCGGAGACGCCCGCCACCCACCGGCGCTTCGGGTCGGGGTGCGAATCCGGTCCCGCGGCGATCGCCGCGCTGATCGCCCCGAGGTTCATCGCGTGCCCGCCGAAGCCGGCGGCCGCGGCCGACCCGAGCCCGGTCACGAGCATGGCCGGACGCCACGGGATCGTGTAACCGAGGCTGCGCATGACGGCGACGCCCGGCACGTTCTGCGACGCCATCGTCACCACGAACAGGGGCAAGGCGATGCCGACCACCGACCCCACGGTGAGCGTCGGCAGCGTGAACTCCAGCCGGGGCAGCAGGGTCGCGCCATCCATCTCGACGCCCGTGCGGGCGAGTTCGACGGCCACGACGACGATCGCCGCGACGAAGGCCAGCGGCACCGCCCAGCGCGGCAGGAGACGGGATGCCACGAGCCAGACGATCAGCACCGGCGCGACGCCCCACGGGTCGTCGACGACACCGACGAACGGCGCCACGCACAGCGGAAGCAGCACCCCCGCGAGCATCGCCTGCGCGATGGAAGGAGGGATACGGGCGATGAGGGCGCCGAGAGGAGGGAAGAGCGCCGTGCACAGGATGAGCGCCGCCGACACGAGGAACCCGCCGACGACCGCCGGCCATCCCCCGTCGACCGAGCCCGTCGCCGCGAGCAACGCGACCCCCGGCGTCGACCACGCGACGGTGATCGGGATGCGATAGCGCCCAGCGAGCAGGATGCATCCCAGGCCGACGACGAGCGTGATGGCGAGCAGACCGCTCGCCGCCTGTTCCGGGGTGGCACCGACGGCCCGGAGGCCCGTCAGCACGACCGCGAAGGTGCTGGTGAAGCCGACGAGGGCGGTGACGACCCCGGCGATGAGCGGGCGAGTGAGAGAGGCGGCGGGATTCTCGGTCATGAGAATCCCGACGCTAGCGGAACCCTGCAGCGCGCCAGCGACGCCGTTGCGCGCGGCGGCCGGGCGAGAGCCGACTCAGGCCGTGATGACCTGAGCGGTGCCGGTGGCGGCGTCGGGGCCCATCTCGGCGGCGAGGCGGTTCGCCTCGGCGATGAGCGTCTGCACGATCTCCGACTCGGGAACGGTCTTGACGACCTCGCCCTTGACGAAGATCTGGCCCTTGCCGTTGCCCGACGCGACACCGAGGTCGGCGTCGCGCGCTTCGCCGGGGCCGTTCACGACGCAGCCCATGACGGCCACGCGCAGCGGCACGGTCATGTCCTTGAGGCCCTCGGTGACATCGTCGGCGAGCGTGTAGACGTCGACCTGCGCACGGCCGCACGAGGGGCACGAGACGATCTCGAGCTTGCGCTCGCGGAGGTTCAGCGACTGCAGGATCTGGTGGCCGACCTTGACCTCTTCGGCGGGCGGGGCCGAGAGCGAGACGCGGATCGTGTCGCCGATGCCCTCCGACAGCAGGATGCCGAACGCCGTGGCGCTCTTGATCGTGCCCTGGAACGCGGGTCCGGCCTCGGTCACACCGAGGTGAAGGGGCCAGTCGCCCCGCTCGGCGAGCAGGCGGTAGGCCTTCACCATGACGATCGGGTCGTTGTGCTTGACCGAGATCTTGAAGTCGTGGAAGTCGTGCTCCTCGAACAGCGAGGCCTCCCACACGGCGCTCTCCACGAGCGCCTCGGGCGTGGCCTTGCCGTACTTCTCGAGCAGGCGGCGATCGAGCGACCCGGCGTTGACGCCGATGCGCAGCGACACGTTCGCGGCCTTGGCCGCCTTCGCGATCGCGCCGACCTGGTCGTCGAACTTGCGGATGTTGCCCGGGTTCACGCGCACCGCGCCGCAGCCGGCGTCGATCGCCTGGAAGACGTACTTCGGCTGGAAGTGGATGTCGGCGATGACCGGGATCTGGCTCTTCTTCGCGATGATGTGCAGCACATCCGCGTCGTCCTGCGACGGCACGGCCACGCGCACGATCTCGCAACCGGATGCCGTGAGCTCGGCGATCTGCTGCAGTGTCGCGTTGATGTTGGTGGTCGGGGTCGTGCACATGGACTGCACGCTGACCGGCGCGTTACCGCCGACGAGCACCTTGCCGACCTTGATCTGACGAGTCTTCCGACGAGGCGCGAGGACCTCCGGCACGCGGGGCATCCCGATGTTCACTGCAGGCACGCCGTTCAGCCTACGCCTCGGGTCCCGCACGGAGGCTGAAGACGCCCTGTGGTAGGTTCGGCGCCATGCGCGCGTACACACCCTGGTGGCCCACCGTCTAGGCGGTGCGCACGCATGCAACAGACCGCCCTCCCCCTGGGGAACCCGGGCGGTCTTCGTGTTTTCGGCGGCCGCTTTGGACCCTCCCTCACAGATGGAAAGACTCTCGATGACCGGGCCCGACCCCTCCTCTCTGCTCCTCGACCTCGCCGCCGGCACCGTCCCCTTCGCGTTGATCGCCCGCGACGACGCGACCGTCGAGGTGCTCACCGGTGACGTCGTCGACGTCGAGCTGCTCGCCGACATCCCCCTGACGGATGCCGAAGGCACCCCGCGCGAGGTCCTCGCCCTCGTGCCCTACCGCCAGGTGCGCGAGCGCGGCTTCGTCTGCCACGACGACGCCGCGCCGCTGCGCTGCCTCGTCATCGACGAGCGCGTCGCCGTCCCGCGCGCCGAGGCCATGGCATCCCTCCCTTCCTCCCCCGTCCCCTTGACCGGAGCCGGTTTCGACATCGCCGACGAGGAATACGCCGACATCGTCCGTCGCGTCATCGCCGAGGAGATCGGTCGCGGCGAGGGCGCCAACTTCGTCATCCGCCGCGATTTCGTCGCCGGGGTCGACGTCGATCCGCGCATCGCCGCGCTGACGTGGTTCCGCGCGTTGCTCGAGCACGAGAAGGGCGCCTACTGGACCTTCGCCGTCGTCACCGACGGGCACATCGCGGTCGGAGCGAGCCCCGAGGCGCACGTCAGCGCCAAGGACGGCATCGTCACGATGAACCCCATCTCGGGTACCTTCCGCCACCCCGCGGGCGGCGCGACCGCCGACACGCTGGCGGAGTTCCTGCGTTCGACCAAAGAGACCGAGGAGCTCTTCATGGTCGTCGACGAGGAACTGAAGATGATGAGCGCCGTCTGCAGCGACGGCGGGCGCATCACCGGTCCGCACCTCAAAGAGATGTCGCGCCTCACGCACACCGAGTACATGCTGCGCGGGCGCAGCGACCTCGACCCCCGTGACATCCTGCGCGAGACGATGTTCGCGCCCACCGTCACCGGCTCCCCGATGCAGAACGCGTGCACGGTCATCGCCCGCCACGAGTCCACGCCGCGTGGCTACTACTCCGGCGTCGCCGCGCTGTTCACCCCGAACGGTGCGACCGAGGGCCCCACGCACGACCTCGACGCGCCCATCCTCATCCGTACCGCGTATCTCGTCGACGGCCGCCTCCGCGTGCCGGTCGGCGCGACACTCGTGCGCCACTCCGACCCGTACGGCGAGGTGGGCGAGACCCACGGCAAGGCCGCGGGTGTGCTCGGGGCCATCGGGGCGATCCCCCGAGACAGCGCGCCGGCCGCGCCCGTCCCCGCGGCGCCCGTCGACGCCGACCCCGACGCCCCTGTCGCGCCGCGCCGCCCGCTGGGCGAGGACCCCGAGATCGCCGAGCTGCTGGCATCCCGCAATGATCGCCTCGCGCCGTTCTGGATGAACCCGCAGGACCCCGACGGCTCCGGTCCGTTCGCCGGCCGAACGGCTCTCGTCGTGGATGCCGAGGACCGTTTCACCACGATGCTCGCGCACCAGCTGCGCCATCTCGGCCTCGACACCCGCATCGTGCACTGGTCGGAGGTGACGGATGCCGAGATCGACGCCGCCGACCTCGTCGTCTCGGGCCCCGGGCCCGGCGACCCGCGCGACGACAGCCCCCGCATGAGTGCGATGCACCGTGTCGTCTCGCGCCGCCTGCTGAGCCGCTCTCCGCTGCTCGCCGTCTGCCTGAGCCACCAGATCCTCGCCGACCAGCTCGGCATCGACCTCGCTCCCCTCGCGCAGCCGCACCAGGGGCTGCAGAAGAGCGTCGACGTGTTCGGCGAAGCGGCATCGATCGGGTTCTACAACACCTTCACCGCGCGCGTTGCGCCCGGGACGACCGAGCGTGGCTTGTGGATCAGGGGTGCGAGGGCCAACGGGGAGGCGTCCGGTGCGGAGTCGCCGTTCCCCCTCGCCGTCGATCCCGAGACGCTCACGCTCGATCTGCCCGCCGAGGTCGCGGCCGACCCTGAGACGGGTGACGTCTACGCGATGCGCGGGCGGGAGTTCGCCAGCGTGCAGGGACACCTCGAGTCGATCCTGTCGCGCGACGGCATGCGCACGCTGGAGCGTCTCATCGCCCACGCCCTCTGACGGCCCGCCCGAGGTGGCTGAGCCTGTCGAAGCCACCACGCCGCAAGTCGCCCGGACCCTTCGACTAACTCAGGGACCTCTCGATCCCCGGAAGCTGAGCCCGTCGACGTCAGCCGTACCCGTCAGAGCAACTGCACCGGGTTGAAGACGTCGGCGAGGAACAGCACTCCGCCCATGCCGATGAGCAGCACGACGACGACGAAGGTCACGGGGACGAGCTTGGTGGCATCCACCGGCCGCGCGACCTTCCCCCGCAGGCGCGCGATCCAGCGCTTGAGGCCGTCCCAAAGGGCCACCACGACGTGCCCGCCGTCGAGCGGAAGCAGGGGGATGAGGTTGAAGACGAACAGTGCGATGTTCAGCGCCGCCAGCAGACCGATGATCGACTGCACGCGCGCGAGGATCGGCGCGTCGACAGCGGCGTACTCGCCCGCGAGACGGCCGGCGCCCACGACGCTGAGCGGTCCATTCGGGTCGCGCGGCTGACCGGTGACGAGGTCGGCGGCGGTGTCGTAGATGCGCACCGGCAGCTGCGTCATGATCTGCGCGACGGCGCCCACCTGTTGGATCGTCGCCTCGGGACCCACCCAGATCGGCTGGGGCACGAGAGCCTGCTGAGCGCGGAGCCCCGCGAAACCGACGCTCTCGTACTCGATCGCTCCGGCGGCATCCCTCACCGGTTGTCCCTGCGCGTCGGTGACGGCGCGGTCGGTGCGCTCGGGGGTGACGGTGACCGTCTGCGTGGCACCGTCGCGCTCGATCACGACGGGAAGCGCCTGACCGGGTGCGTCCTGGATGATGGCGGCCGCCTCGGCGAAGGTCGACACCGCTCGACCGTCGACCGACACGACGACGTCACCCGGTTGGATGCCGGCGGCGGCCGCGGGTGCGACCGGGTCGGCCGAGGTGCAATCGGTGCGGTCCTCGCTCGCGGGGATGACGCACTGCGACACCGATGCGACGGTCGTGGTGGTGGTCGCGATGCCGATGCCGCTGACGGCGACGGCCGAGAGCACGAAGGCGAGCAGCAGGTTCATGACCGGGCCGCCGAGCATGACGACGACGCGCTTCCACACCGGCAGCTTGTAGAAGACGCGATCGTCGGCGGCGACCAGGGTCTCGGCGTTGGCGTCGCGTGCGTCCTGCACCATCGTGGCGAAGAAGCGGGAGCGACGTCTCGTCGGCTCCTCCCCCTCGGGGGCGGGTGGATACATGCCCGCCATCGAGATGAACCCACCGAGCGGCAGGAGCTTGAATCCGTACTCGGTCTCGCCCACGCGCTTCGACCACAGGGTGGGGCCGAACCCGATCATGTACTGGCCGACGCGCACGCCGAAGAGCTTGGCGGGCAGCAGATGCCCGACCTCGTGCAGGGCGATCGAGACGGCCAGGCCGATCACGAGCACGAGCACGCCGATGAGGAAGGCGATCGCGGTCACCCGGTGACCATACCTCCGCTCGGCTTTGAACCGCCCGTGCGACGGCGATGCGGTGTCTGTGCGGCGCCGGATGAGACAATGGACGGGATGCCGACCGACGCGCCCTCGAACCTCCCGCCCGTGCTCCGGCCGGAGCGACCGCCCCGCCGCGACCTCGCGGAACTCGCCCGACGCTTCGGCGTACGCAGCGTCGGTGACGTCGAGGGGACCACCCTGACCGGCATCACCCTCGCCACCGCCGATCTGCGCGCGGGCGAGGCCTTCGTCGCCATCCGCGGCGTCAATCGTCACGGCGCCGATTTCGCCGCGACGGCCGCCGAACGCGGTGCGGTAGCCGTCATCACCGACGCCGACGGCGCCGACATCGCCGCATCCGCCGGTCTTCCGATCGTCGTCGTCGATGACCCCCGGGCGCTGCTGGGCGACCTGTCGGCGTGGGTGTACGGCACCGGCGCCGGCGACGACCTGCCGCAGTTGCTGGCCACGACCGGCACCAACGGCAAGACGAGCGTGTCGCACCTGCTCGAGGGGATCCTCGCCCAGCTCGGCGTCGTCACGGGCCTGTCGTCGACGGCCGAGCGCCACATCGCCGGCGAGGTCATCGTCTCGCGCCTGACCACGCCCGAGGCATCCGAGTTCCACGCCCTCCTCGCCCTCATGCGCGAGCGCGGCGTCGAGGCCGTCGCAGTCGAGGTGAGCGCGCAGGCACTCACCCGCCACCGCGTCGACGGGCTCGTGTTCGACGTCGCGGGTTTCACCAACCTCACCCACGACCATCTCGACGACTACGCCGACATGAGCGATTACTTCGAGGCGAAGCTGCCGCTGTTCCGTTCGGATCGTTCGCGCCGGGGCGTGGTCTGCCTCGACTCCTCGGCGGGCGCCGAGATCGCCGCGCGGGCCGAGATCCCGGTCGTCACGATCATCACCCCGGCGATCGCCGAAGACCCGGCGGTCGACGCCGACTGGACGGTCGACATCGTCGACGAGCGCCAGGAGGGCACCGAGTTCACGCTTCGCGCGCGCGACGGCCGCCGTCTGACGACCGTGGTGCCGGTCATCGGTCGGCACATGGCCGCCAACGCGGGTCTCGCGATCGTCATGCTGCTCGAGACCGGGTACGCCTGGGAGCGCCTCGTGCAGACGCTCGACGGTGGCCGCATCGACGCCTCGCTCCCCGGACGCACGCAGCTCGTGTCCGGAGCCGAAGGACCGGCGGTCTACGTCGACTTCGGCCACTCCCCCGACGCGTTCGAGAAGACGCTCGCGGCCGTCCGCCGGGTGACCCCCGGCTCGGTGGTCATGGTCTTCGGCGCCGACGGCGATCGCGACGCCACCAAGCGCCACGACATGGGCCGCACCGCGGTGCTCGGCAGCGACATCCTCATCATCACCGATCACCATCCCCGGCGCGAGGATCCGGATGCCATCCGCGCGGTGCTCGTCGAGGGTGCGCGCCGCGCACGCCCCGACGCCGAGATCCTCGCGTTCACGCCGCCGGAGCGCGCGATCCTCGAGGCGGTGAAGCGCGTGGGCCCGGGCGATGCGATCCTGTGGGCAGGTCCCGGCCACCAGGACTACCGCGACATCCGCGGGGTGCGCACCCCGTACTCGGCGCGGGAGCTCTCACGTCGTGCGCTGCGCGCGGCCGGCTGGCCCGTGCCCGACCCGCAGTGGCCGGTGCCCTACCCCGCCGACAGCACCCCGTCGTCCGACCCCGAGCGCCCGGTCGACTTCCCCGCGTGAGGCGGACCCGCATTCCGACGCGCATCCGGTCCCTTCGGCAGGCGCAGGGGTCTACTCAGGGCCGTCAGCTCCCGCGAGGTGGTTTGAGCCCGTCGAAGCCACCGTGGCCTCCGGTCGCCGGGTCAACGCGCGGCGATGATCTCGTCAGCCGTTCGGCGCGCCCACGCCTCGGCCTCGGCGAGGGACTCACGCGTGAGAGCCGCCGGCGCCTCGTGCCGTTCCACGACCCGTTCGATGAGCTCGACGATGTCGAGGAAGCCGAGGCGCCCCTCGTGGAACGCATCGACGGCCTGCTCGTTGGCGGCGTTGAAGACCGCCGGGAACGTCGCTCCCGCGCGCCCGACACGTTTGGCCAGGGCGACCGAGCCGAAGGCCTCCTCGTCGAGCGGCTCGAACGTCCACTGCGACGCGCGCGTCCAGTCGAGCGGGGCGCCGACGCCCCCGATGCGGTGCGGCCAGTCGAGGCCGAGCGAGATGGGCAGGCGCATGTCGGGCGGCGAGGCCTGCGCGATGGTCGACCCGTCGACGAACTCGACCATCGAGTGCACGATCGACTGCGGGTGCACCGTGACGTCGATGCGGTCGTAGGCGACGTCGAACAGCAGGTGCGCCTCGATGACCTCGAGGCCCTTGTTCACGAGCGTCGCCGAGTTGGTCGTGACGACGCGACCCATGTCCCACGTCGGGTGGGCGAGCGCCTGAGCGGGGGTGACGTCGACGAGCTGTTCTCGCGAACGACCGCGGAAGGGACCGCCGGATGCCGTCAGCACCAACCGGCGCACCTCGTGCTGCTCCCCCGAACGCAGCGCCTGCGCGATGGCGGAGTGCTCGGAGTCGACGGGCACGATCTGGCCCGGAGCGGCGAGCGCCGTGACGAGGTCGCCGCCGACGATCAATGACTCCTTGTTGGCGAGGGCGAGCGTGCGCCCCTCTTCGAGCGCGGCGATCGTGGGTCCGAGTCCCACGGAGCCGGTGATGCCATTGAGCACCACGTCTGCCTCGACGTCGCGAACCAGCTGCTCCGCCTCGACGGCGCCCAGCGCGATGTGCTCGACGCCGAAAGCGTCGGCCTGGGCCTCGACGCCGGCGCGGTCGCTCCCCGCGGCCAACCCCACCACGTCGAAGCGGTCGGGATTGGCGCGGATGACGTCGAGTGCCTGCGTCCCGATCGAGCCGGTGGAACCGAGGATGAGGACGCGACGCATGCCGTCAGCCTACTGAGCGGCTTCGGTGGCGTGCTGCACGCCGAGGATGTCCACGACGAAGACGAGCGCGGAGTTCGCCGGGATCGAGCCCGACGCCTGGTCGCCGTAGCCGTCGACGGCGGGGATCACCGCGACGACCTGGGAGCCGACCGTCTGCCCTTCGAGCGCCTTCTTGAACCCGGGCACCACGCCCGTCGTCGCGAACTGCGCCGGCTCGCCCCGGTCCCAGCTGGAGTCGAAGACGGTGCCGCCGTCGTAGAGGACGCCGGTGTACTGCACGATGACCGTGTCGCCGGGGTTGACCACGTCGCCGGAGCCCTTCCGCAGGTTCTCGATGCGCGTCTCGGCGGGCGCGGGCGTGCCGGGGACGGTGATCGTGGGTGCACCGTCGTCGGCCAAGGTCACGGTCGGCAAGCCCTCGACGGGGGCGACTTCGGCGCCTTCGGCGCGCGTGGGCAGCTCTTCGATCGCGTCCGCGATGAGGACGAAAGCGGGCGAGCCTTCACCGAGGGCTCCCGCAGGGAAGGACGACACGGTTCGCGAGCCGATCGTCGCGCACTGGAGCGAGGCGCCGAAGATCTGCTGCGACGAGATGAGTGTGTCCATGCCGTCGGGCGCCGATTCGATCGACTGCAGCTGAACGGCGCCGCTCGCAGCGTCCACCAGCGTGAAGTTGGCCTTGAGCACATCGCCCGCCTGCACCTGCTCGCCGGACCCCTCGATCAGGGTGGTGCGCTGCAGCTCCGCGGGGGCGTAGGCGTCGGGAAGGGTCACGTCGACCTTCGATTGGAAGTCGCCCGCGACCGTGAGTCCCTCGGGCGCGGGGGCTTCGGCGAGGGGGGCCTGGCACTGCCCGGCGTCGGCCGTCCCGGTCGTGGCATCCGGGCTCTGCGCCTGGTCGGGTGAACCGGCGCACCCCGCCAGCAGCAACGCCGCGGCGGCGGCGACGGACAGGGAAGCGAACGGGCGGAAGCGCACGGGAGACCTCTCGAAGGGAGCGGGGAAGATTCCATCTTGGCGCATTCCGCTTGGTCGCGCCTGGGAGTCCTCGTGCGCGCGGGTATCGCGCCCGGGAGTCCTCATGCGCGCGCGGGTATGCGGCGGCGAGTAATCTCGTCGGGTGAGTTCCGACCTGCCCGCCGAACCCCCCGCAGCACGGCCGCAGCAGATGGGCGCCACCTACCTCCTCGGGCGCTCCCTCATCGCGCCGCTGGCCCGCGCCGTCTATCGCCCGCGCATCGAGGGGCGCGAGAACGTCCCGCGCACCGGTCCCGTCATCTTCGCCAGCAATCACCTGTCGTTCATCGACTCCATCGCGATCCCGGTGGCCGCCCCCCGGCCGGTGCACTTCATGGCGAAGGCGGCGTACTTCGAGAAGTGGGCGTCACGACAGTTCTTCACCGCGATCGGCGCGATCGGCGTCGAACGCGGAGCAGGCCAGAAAGCCCTCGAGGCCCTCGACCAGCAGCGGGCCCTGCTCGAAGACGGCCGCGCGGTGGCGCTGTACCCCGAAGGCACACGCTCGCTCGACGGTCGGCTGTACAAGGGCCGCACCGGCGTGGCGTTCCTGGCGCTGCAGACCGGCGCGTCGGTCGTCCCGGTGGGTCTCATCGGCACCGACGCGGTCATGCCCGTCGGCGCGAAGTTCCCGAGCACGAAGCCGCGCATCACGGTGCGCTTCGGCACGCCACTCGACCTGTCACCTCACGGCCCCGCGTCGTCGGGACGCGCCCGCCGCGGAGCGACCGACGAGATCATGGCCGCGATCCACGCTCTCAGCGAGCAGGAACTCGCGGGCGCCTACAACGAGGCCCCCGCGCAGAATCCGATCGAGCGCATCAAGCAGGTCCTCCCGCACGAACGCCTCTGACCTCGCGCTCCCCACCCTTGACGCGACGGCGGCCGACGAGCATCGTCGGGTGTGCGACGGCTCGCGCCGTCGACGCCACGACGAGGAGGCACCGTGAAGAAGTTCGTGAACGACCCGGGCAACGTACTGGCCGAGGCCCTGCGGGGAATCGAAGCCGCCTACCCCGAGCTGAAAGTGGATGCCGATAACCGGGTCATCTCGCGCGCGGAGCCGACGCCAGCGGGGAAGGTCGCGCTCGTGTCGGGTGGGGGTTCCGGACACGAGCCGCTGCACGGCGGGTTCGTGGGGCGGGGCATGCTCGACGCCGCCGCCGCCGGTGAGGTGTTCACGTCTCCGACGCCCGATCAGGTGCTCGCGGCGACGCAGGCGGTGGATTCCGGGGCCGGGGTGCTGCACATCGTGAAGAACTACACCGGCGACGTGCTGAACTTCGAGATGGCCGCCGAGCTCGCCGCCGCCGAAGGCGTGCAGGTCGAGTCCGTCGTGGTCGCCGACGACGTCGCCGTCACGGACTCCACCTGGACCGCCGGCCGCCGCGGCACCGGCACCACGGTCATCCTCGAGAAGATCGTCGGCGCGATGGCGGAGGAGGGCGCCGACCTCGCCACCGTCGCCGAGCTCGCGCGGCGCGTGTCGGCCGCGGGCCGATCGATGGGCGTGGCACTGACCAGTTGCACCGTCCCCGCCGCGGGCCGCCCCACCTTCGAACTCCCCGACGACGAGATGGAGGTCGGAGTCGGCATCCACGGCGAACCCGGTCGCTCACGGGTGAAACTGGCATCCGCTCACGAGATCGCGAGGCTGATGGTCGATCCCGTCGTGCACGACTTCGGCGAGCCCGTGGGACCGGCGATCGTGCTGCTGTCCGGCTTGGGCGGGACGCCCTTGATCGAGCAGTACCTGCTGTACGGCGAGATCGCACCGCTGCTGGCGGAGGCCGGCGTCGAGGTCAAGCGGGTGCTCGTCGGCGACTACATCACGAGCCTCGACATGGCCGGCGCCTCGCTCACGGTCGTCAAGGCCGACGACGAGATGCTGAGGCTGTGGGACGCGCCCGTCGTCACCCCGGGACTCCGGTGGGGCGCGTGAGCGGCGCCGTCTCGACCGACGACCTCGTCGCCTGGATCCGCGCGTTCCGCGAGGCCGTGCGGCAGCACAAAGACGAGCTGACGCGCCTGGACTCCGAGATCGGCGACGCCGACCACGGCTCCAACATGGCGCGCGGTCTCGACGCGGTGGTCGCCAAGCTCGATGACCCGCCGGCGAGCGCCTCCGAGCTGTTCAAGACCGTCGGCATGACCCTGGTCTCGTCGGTCGGCGGTGCCAGCGGCCCCCTGTACGGGACGCTGTTCCTGCGCATGGGCCCCGCCCTGTCATCCGACGAGGTGGATGCCGCCTCGCTGGGCGCAGCCCTGCGCGCCGGCGTGGACGGGGTCGTCGCGCGCGGTAAGGCCGAGCTCGGCGACAAGACCATGATCGACGCCCTCTCCCCGGCAGTGGGCGCGTGGGACGCCGCGGTCGACGGCGGCGCGACCCCGGCCGAGGCGGCCCGTGCGGCCGCGGAGGCCGCCGCGCGCGGCCGCGACGCGACCGAACCGCTCGTCGCCCGCAAGGGGCGTGCGAGCTACCTGGGCGAGCGCAGCGCCGGGCACCTCGATCCGGGGGCGGCCTCGTCGACCCTGCTCCTCGAGGCCCTGCGCGACACGCTGGCGGGCGCCGAGTGATCGGCATCGTCGCCGTCTCGCACAGCCGCGCCCTCGCCGAGGCGGCGGTCGAGCTCGCCCTCCAGATGGGCGGCGCGGAACCGCCGGTGGTGCGGGTGGCCGCGGGCGGGCCTGACGGCGATCTCGGGACGGATGCCGTGGCCATCGCCGAAGCCGTCGACGAGGCCGACACGGGCGACGGCGTACTCGTGCTCATGGACCTGGGCTCGGCGATCCTCAGCGCCGAGACGGCGCTCGAGTTCGTCGGCGCTCCCGAACGCGTGCGGTTGAGTTCGGCGCCGTTCGTGGAGGGGCTCGTGGCCGCGGTGGTCACCGCGGCCGGCGGTGCCGACCTCGCGGCGGTGGCGACGGAGGTGTCCGGAGCGGGCGAGGCGAAGAGACGTCACCTCGGTGACGCAGCCGACGAGCAGGACGACGGGCGCGACGCGGGCGACGGAGTCCCGGCATCCGGAGGCGCGTCGCCGGACGCGGAATCGTTCGAGGCGGTCGTCACGAATCCGTCGGGTCTGCACGCACGGCCCGCCGCGACCTTCGTCAAGGCCGCGTCGCGGTACGACGCCGACATCCGCATCGTCGACCTCGACGCGGGCGGCGAAGAGGTGTCGGCGCGCAGCCTGCTGGCGCTCATGGCGCTGGGGGTGCGCCGCGGATCGCGCGTGCGCGTGAGCGCGACGGGCCCGCAGGCCCACCCCGCGCTCGTCGAGCTCCGCGCGCTCATCGACGACGGTTTCGGCGAACGCTGACCCGTGGATCCGGCGGCCGGGGGTGCTCAGCGGGGGACGCTGAGCAGGCGGCGAGCGAGCGCCTCCTCGACGACGAGTTCGGTGATCAGTCCCGCGGCGAGCGCTCCGCGCAGACCGTCGAGCTTCGACAGGCTCGACACGACGCAGAACCGCCGGGGGATGCGACGGACGGTGTCGAGGTCGGGTCCGCTGGAGCGAGCGTTCAGCTCCGGGATGTCGCTCGACCCGTCCGCACGGTAGAACACCGTCGCGCAGTCGCCGACAACCCCCTCGCGCTCGATCACCGCACGGTCGCGCTCGTCGAAGTAGTCGCCGCTGTAGACGTGCGACGGGACGTCGGCGTGAGGCGAGCCGAGACCGAAGACGAACAACCCCACCCGCTGCTGGATCTCCAGCACCGATCGCACCGAGCGCTCGCGCCACATGGCGTGCTTGGTGCGCGGGTCGTCGAACAGCGCCGGCACCGGGAATTGGTGCACCGATGACGACCACGCCGCGCCGAACCTCGACAGGATCTCCCCCGCGTACGGGATGCCGGAGGTGCGGACGTTCGCGGCTCCGTTCATCTGCACGATGTGGGTGTCGTGCACGTCTTTGAGCGGGACATGGCGGGCCACGGCCGACAGCGTCGACCCCCAGGCCACCCCGACGGTCATGGACGACTCGACGCGCTCGGCGAGGATGCGCGCCGCGGTCAGCGCGGTCCGCTCGAGGCGCTCCGCCTCGGAGGTCCGTGCGGGCGTGGGCACGACGTGCGCGGTGATTCCGAACCGGTCGGCGATGCGCTGCGCCATCTGCCCCCGTGCGTCGTCGGGTGGGCTGATCGAGATGGTGACGAGTCCCACGTCGCGGGCGTGCTGCAGCAGACGCGAGACCGACGAGCGCGAGACGCGCATCTCGTGCGCGATGGCATCCATCGTGAGGTCCTGCATGTAGTACAGCTGCGCGGCGCGCAGCGCGTCGCGGGAGCGCTCCTCGGCTTGCGTCGTCACGATCTTCTCGCTATCACGAAGCCCATTCTGCACGTTTGTTCAAGGGGCTTGCAACAACGTGCACACAGGCGCATCCTCATCGGGTACCCCAACGAAAGGTCGCAGTCGACATGTCGTCCCCCGCAACTCCGCTCCGCGCCGACGTTCAGGCGCTCCGTGACGCCGAAGGCCTCGACGTCCTCATCATCGGCGGGGGCATCAACGGCCTCGCCACTCTCCGCGACCTCGCCCTGCAGGGTGTGCGGGTCGCCCTCGTCGAACGCGGCGACTTCGTCTCGGGAGCGTCGTCCGCGTCGAGCCACATGGTGCACGGCGGCATCCGCTACCTCGAGAACGGCGAGTTCCGTCTCGTGAAAGAAGCGGTGACCGAGCGCAACGACCTGCTCAAGACCGCTCCCCACTACGTCAAGCCGCTCGAGACGACGATCCCGATCTACAAGACGTTCTCCGGCATCCTCTCGGCCCCCTTCCGCTTGCTCGTCACGCACGGCCGCGGCAAGCCCAACGAACGCGGCGCTCTGCTGATCAAGGTCGGCCTGATCATGTACGACACCTTCTCGCGCGACGGCGGCTCGGTCCCCCGGCACAAGTTCCTCGGTAAGAAGAAGTCGCTCGCCGAGCTCCCCCAGCTCAACTCCGACCTCGCCTACACCGCGACCTACTTCGACGCCTCCATGCACGACCCGGAACGCATCGCCCTCGATGTGCTGCGCGATGGCATCGAGGCCGGCGGCGGTCGCACGCAGGCGGTCAACTACGTCTCGGCCGTCGGTGCCGACGCCGACGGCGTCCGCGTCCGCGACGAGATCTCGGGCGAGGAGTTCAGCGTCAAAGCCAAGGTCGTGCTCAACACGGCAGGCCCCTGGACCGACCTCGCCAACGCGGCAATGGGGCTCACCACGACGTTCATGGGCGGCACCAAGGGCTCGCACATCGTCCTCGACAACCCCGAGCTGCTCGCAGCCACCGGTGGACGCGAGATCTTCTTCGAGCACTCCGACGGCCGCATCGTGCTCATCTACCCCCTCAAGGGCCGCGTGCTCGTCGGCACCACCGACATCGACGCCGACCCGTCGAAGCCGGTCGTGTGCACCGACGACGAGATCGCCTACTTCTTCGACCTCATCGGACATGTCTTCCCGAACGTCGGGGTGGACCGCTCGCAGATCGTCTACACGTTCTCCGGCATCCGTCCGCTCCCCCGCCACGACGACACCGCCCCCGGCTTCGTGTCGCGCGACTACCGGATCGTCGAGGACGAGATCGCCGGTGTCCCGGCCCTGAGTCTCGTCGGCGGCAAGTGGACGACGTTCCGCGCCCTCGCCGAGCACCTGAGCATGAAGACGCTGCAGAAGCTGCGCCGTCCGCACCGGGTCAGCACGCAGGGGCTGTCCATCGGCGGCGGCGCCGGATTCCCCGCCACCCCCGAGCAGCGTCGTCGCTGGGTCTCGGCGCGCACGAATGCGCACAGCGCCGACCTCGTCGAGGCGATGCTCGAGCGCTACGGCACGCGCGCGGACGCGATCCTCGCCGCCCTTCCCTCGGAGCCGACGCCGGTCCCCGACGCCCCCGGCTACTACCGGGAGGAGCTGACCTGGATCGCCGAGAACGAGCAGGTCGTGCACCTGATCGACGTGCTGCTGCGGCGTACGCACCTCGCTTTCGTCGGCGGCATGACCGACCGCACCCTGCGCGAAGTCGCCGAGACGATCGCCGCGCCGTTGGGCTGGGACGCTGATCGGGTCGACGAGGAGGTCTCCCGCACGACGGAGATCCTGCGCGCATCCCACCGTGTGGACCTCGCTCAGGCCGGAGTCGCTCGAATCTGAGAGAACGTGCGGGCGCGCCGTCTGTTGCGCGCCCGCACACCGGTCGTAGGTTCAGAGCACTGAGCCGCATAACATCACCCGCGCCGAAGTTGACCGGGTGACCGAAGAAAGGTCGATGACGACATGCTAGAAGTGAACTTGGGGCTGTACTTCCTCTCGGAGGTGGTCGGCACCGCGATGCTCATCCTGTTGGGTTGTGGCGTCGTGGCGAACGTGGCCCTGGCCAAGACCAAGGGCAACGCCGGCGGCACCCTGATGGTCAACTGGGGATGGGGTCTGGCGGTCTTCGCCGGTGTCATCGTCTCCGCGTATTCGGGCGCACAGCTGAACCCCGCGGTCTCGATCGGCCTGCTGGTGGCCGGCAAGATCGCCTTCGTCCAGTTCCTCGTGGCCGTCGCAGCGCAAATGGTGGGTGCCATCATCGGTGCCGTGCTCGCCTGGGCGTCGTACAAGCAGCACTTCGACGACGAGCCCGACCCCGCCGCGAAGCTCGGCGTCTTCTCCACCGGTCCCGCCATCCGCTCCTACGGCTTCAACTTCCTCACCGAGGTCATCGCCACCTTCGTCCTGGTGTTCGTGATCTTCGGCTTCAGCGACTACGGCGTAGCCGACATCGGCGTCCCGGGTGGAATCGGCGGTCTCGCAGCCGTTCCCGTGGCCCTGCTCGTCGTCGGTATCGGCGCCTCGCTGGGTGGCCCGACCGGCTACGCGATCAACCCCGCCCGTGACCTCGGACCCCGCATCGCCCACGCGATCCTCCCCATCAAGGGCAAGGGCGGCAGCGACTGGGGCTACGCCTGGGTCCCCGTGGCCGGCCCCCTCGTCGGTGGTCTGCTCGCGGGCCTGCTGGCTCCCGTGCTCCTCGGCCTCAGCTCCTGACCCCCGGGGCGCCGCCGGCGCCCGACCCGCTTTCCCACCTCTTCCACTGAAACAAGACAAAGGAGTCCCTCCATGGCCGACTACGTCCTCGCCATCGACCAGGGCACGACCTCGACGCGCGCGATGATCTTCGACAAGTCCGGGAGCGTCGTCTCCGTCGGGCAGAAGGAACACGAGCAGATCTTCCCCCGCGCGGGATGGGTCGAACACGACCCGCTCGAGATCTGGCGCAACACCCAGGAGGTGATCGGCCTGGCCCTCAGCCGCGCCGACATCACCCGCCACGACATCGCCGCGGTGGGTATCACCAACCAGCGCGAGACCGCGGTGGTCTGGGACAAGAACACCGGCAAGCCCGTCTACAACGCCATCGTCTGGCAGGACACGCGCACGCAGTCGATCGTCGACCGCCTCGCCGACGGCGACCCCGAGCGTTACAAGAGCATCGTGGGTCTGCCGCTGGCGACCTACTTCTCGGGCACCAAGATCGTCTGGATCCTCGAGAACGTCGACGGCGCACGCGACAAGGCCGAGGCCGGAGACCTCATCTTCGGCACGACCGACACCTGGGTGCTCTGGAACCTCACCGGCGGCACCGACGGTGGCGTGCACGCCACCGATGTCACCAACGCCAGCCGTACGCTGTTCATGGACCTCGAGACCCTCGAGTGGCGCGACGACATCCTGTCGGACTTCGGTGTTCCCCGCTCGATGATGCCCGAGATCCGCTCCTCCTCCGAGGTGTACGGCGCCGTCGAGTCGTCGTCTCTGCTGCGCGAGACCCCGATCGCCGGCATCCTCGGCGACCAGCAGGCCGCGACCTTCGGTCAGGCCGCCTACGATCCGGGCGAGAGCAAGAACACCTACGGCACCGGCAACTTCCTCATCTTCCAGACGGGTGAGGAGATCGTCCGCTCGAAGAACGGTCTGCTGACCACCCTCGGGTACAAACTCGGGGACCAGCCCGCGCACTACGCACTCGAGGGATCGATCGCCGTCACCGGCTCGCTCATCCAGTGGCTGCGCGATCAGCTCGGCATCATCTCCTCGGCTCCCGAGGTGGAGGCCCTGGCCCGCACCGTCGACGACAACGGCGGGGTGTACTTCGTCCCGGCGTTCTCGGGGCTGTTCGCGCCGTACTGGCGCCCCGACGCCCGTGGCGCCATCGTCGGCATGACCCGCTTCGTCAACAAGGGCCACATCGCCCGCGCCGCCCTGGAGGCCACGGCCTTCCAGACCCGCGAGGTGCTAGAGGCCGTCAACGCCGACTCGGGCGTGGACCTGACCGAGCTCAAGGTCGACGGCGGCATGACCGCCAACGACGAGCTCATGCAGTTCCAGGCCGACATCCTCGGCGTGCCGGTCGTGCGTCCCGTCGTCGCCGAGACCACCGCCCTCGGTGCCGCCTACGCCGCGGGTCTCGCCGTGGGCTTCTGGGACAACCTCGACGACCTCCGCGCCAACTGGCAGGAGGACAAGCGCTGGGAGCCCGACATGGACTCCGCCGAGCGCGACCGCGAGCTGCGCCTGTGGAAGAAGGCCGTCACCAAGTCGATGGACTGGGTCGACGAAGACGTGCGCTGAGCGCATTCATCACGAACGGAACCCCGTCGGCGTCCTGCCGGCGGGGTTCCGTCGTTCGCGCACAGATAGACGCGGCAGCGCCCGGCGAGGAAGACCGGTCACCTCCTCGCGTGGCCGGGCTCCCGGCATCCGGATGCCGAGTCTCAGCGCTGCGGCTTCGGATACGCCGCGCGCATCGCGTCGGACTGCAGGTAGTCGGAGACGCCGATCAGCAGGATCGCGAAGAGGATCTGCTCGGTCACCACCCAGAACGGGTAGAGCCCGGGGATGGCCGCCAGCACGAGGGCGATGACGGGGAAGATGCGGCTGAACAGCTGCAGGCGGCGGAATGCCCAGTACCACCCGGCCCGCGCCCGCCACAGGAAATAGAACAGCGTCGTGGTGATCGCCAGCACGACCAGACAGCGCATCCAGACGGCGAACCCGACGTCGTCCCCGCTGACCGTCATCACGAGGGCGAAGACCACCGTCGCCACGCCGAGGACGAACCCCAGGGCCAGCAGGAGCGTGATCGCGCGGAAGGCGCGACGCACTTTCGGGTCGTCCGAGACCGCGACGCGGTGATCGGCCTGACGTCCGCCGGCGATCCGATCGAGACGCCGGAGGGTCGGTTCGAGCTGCATCCGCTCACTGTACGACGCCGCACTATCCCGTGCACCGACGCGCACCTCGCTCAGCCGACGGTGATCTCCGCTTCGTGTCGCACGGGGAAGTTGACCGAGTTCGCGATGAAGCACCACTCGCGCGCCTGCCGATGCGCGGCGCGCGCAGCCTCGACCATCGACTCCTCGGCGACCCGCACGCGCGGCCGCAGCACGACCTCGGTGAACGCTCCGCCGCTGTTGCCGTCCTCCTGCATCGTGCCGATCGCGTCGTCCTCGTACGCGGTGACGACGACCCCGGTCGTGGTGCACGCATGCAGGTAGGACAGCAGGTGGCACTCGCTGAGGGCCGCGAGCAGCAGCTCTTCGGGGTTCCACTTGGTGGGGTCGCCCCGGAAGGGCTTGTCGGCGGATGCCGCGATGGCCGGCTTGCCCTCGACCTCGAGGGTGACGGCGCGGTCGTAGTCGCGGTAGCCGCTCGTGCCGCTCCCCCGGTCGCCGGTCCAGGTCGAGCGCAGGCGGTAGTGATGCTCTCCGTTCATGTCCCCAGTCTGCCCCTCCCCCGGTCTCCCACCGCGCGAGTCGCCGCAATTCGTCGCCCGACATGCCCGGATGTGCAACAGACGACGACGCCTCGCGCCGACGACGGCCACCCGCCGGCGAAGGGGTGCCGGGATACCATGGAGGGATGCCCACGCCCCCCGCTTTCGCCGAGCTCGCCGTCGTCGACCGCAACGGATTCGTCGAGTCGCGACACCACGGTGTCGCTGTCGTCCTGGCCCCCGACGGGTCTGAGATGCTCACCCTCGGTGACGCCACGGCCGCGTTCCTCCCCCGCTCCAGCATGAAGCCCCTGCAAGCGCTCGCGTGCCTCTCAGCCGGCGTCGACCTCGCTGACGAGCGTCTCGCGATCTCGATGGCGAGTCACTGCGGCACCGAGCGGCACGCCGAGGTGGCCCGCGGCATCCTGCAGTCGGCGGGTCTGACCGAAGACGACCTGGGCTGCCCCGCCGCATGGCCGTCCGACGCCGCGTCGCGTGATGAGCTCGTGCGCGACCATGGCGCTCCCTCGCCTCTTCGCATGAACTGCTCGGGCAAGCACGCGGCAATGCTGCTCACGTGCGTCGCGAACGGGTGGGCGACCGAGGGGTACCTCGACACGCAGCACCCCCTGCAGGTGCACATCCGCGAGGTGATCGAACGCCTCGTCGGCGAGCGGCTGACGACCACCGCGATCGACGGCTGCGGCGCCCCGGTGTACGCCATGAGCCTCGTCGGGCTGGCGCGTGCCATCCAGCGCATCGCCACGTCGTCGGAGCGCTCGCCCTTCGCGCTGCATCGCAGCGCCGGCACCCTCGTGCGCGCCGTTCGCGAGCACCCGTGGACCATCGACGGCCCCGGTCGACCCGACACGGTGGTCATCGAGCGTCTCGGCGTCTTCAGCAAGATGGGCGCCGAGGGCGTGCAGGTCATGACGGCCCCCGACGGGACCACGGTGGCGTTGAAGATGCTCGACGGCTCCAACCGGGCGGGACACGTCGTCGCGTTGCGCCTGTTGGAGCGCGTCGGAGCGCTCGCACCCGAGGCCGTTGCCGACGTCGTCTCCCACCTGTCGCTGTCGGTGCTCGGCGGCGGCCACGAGGTCGGCGCCATCCGCTCCGCCGTCTGAGGGCGACGGCCCGGCGCTCAGATGCCGCCGTCCACCGACCTGGGGTAGGCGATCGGCTCGTCGGGCACGAGCACCTCGGTGTCGCGGTTCAGGCTCTCACCCCGGAAGAACGGCTTCGCCCCGGGGAAGGCGAACCAGATGAGCATCAGGACGAAACCGATCGCCAGCGCGCCGATCCCCACGACGAAGGTCCCGCCGATCCCGAGGAGCACGGTGTTGCCGTACTCGGGGTCGTACATGTCGATAGCGGACTGCACGAAGGCGTACGTGAGCATGAGGGCTCCGAGGAGCGGCAGGATGCCACGGGTGACGAGGTCCTTCGCCGACCGGGTCAGCTCGCGGCGGAAGTACCAGACGCAGGCGTACCCGGTCATGGCGTAGTAGAACGCGATCGCCAGCCCCAGCGAGAGGATCGAGTCCTGCAGGATGTTGTCGCTGATCAGCGTCATGCCCACGTAGTAGACGCTCGCGACGATGCCCATCACGAGCGTCGAGAACGACGGCGTGCGGTAGCGGGGGTGCACCGTCCCGAAGCGGCGCGGCAGGGCCTTGTACGCCGCCATGGCGAGGGTTCCGCGTGCGGTGGGGAGGATGGTGGTCTGCGTCGACGACACGGCGGAGATGAGCACCGCGACGATGAGCACCCAGCCGAACGGTCCGAAGAGCCCGTCTTTGAGCGCCAGGAACACGTCATCCGCATTCTCGGGGTTCGCAAGGCCCGCGCCGTCCTCGCCGACACCGGCGTACATCATGGCAGCGACCGTCACTGTGACGTACGTGCCGAGCAGGATCACGGTCGTCAGCAGTGCCGCCCGACCGGGGATGCGCTTCGGGTCCTTCGTCTCCTCGTTGAGGGCGAGGCAGGTGTCCCATCCCCAGTAGATGAACAGGGCCAGCAGCACCGCCTCGATGAAGCCGCTGTAGTCGCTGAAGCCGAACGGGTTGAACCACGCGATGTCGAACGGGGTCGGGTTGGGTGCGGTGCCGTCGAAGAACTTCCACAGCGCCAGCACCACGAACAATGCCAGCACGAGGTACTGCACTCCGAGCAGGACGTTCTGGATCCGCTCGCCGATCTCGACCCCGCGATAGCTGACGTAGGTCATCGCCGCGATGAAAGCAACACCCGTCGCCGTGACGAGCGGGACGTTCTCGGCGAGGGATCCGTCGCCGATCAGCGACCACAGGTAGATGCCCGCGATCTGGGAGAGGTTCGCCAGCACCACCATGCCGGCCACGGCCACGCCCCACCCGCCCATCCACCCGATCCACGGCCCGAAAGCCTTCGTGCTCCACGTGAACGTCGTTCCGCAGTCGGGCACGTCGTTGTTCAGCTCGCGGTAGGCGAAGGCGATGAACAGCATCGGGATGAACGCGATGATGAAGGCGATCGGCGCCGACGACCCCACGGCGAGCACGACGAACCCCAGGGTGGCGACGAGGGAGTACACCGGGGCAGTGGATGCCAAACCGATCACGGTCGAGCCCCACAGGCCCAGGGTGCCGGTGGCCAAGCCCTTGCCGGCCGTGCGTTCGGGTGCAGCGGTCATGACCTGAACGTAGGAGCCGCGCCCCACCGCGGTCAAGCGGAGACTTCGGTCCCGGCGGGCCGCGAGGTCAGGAGTCGCGGCGACGAAGACGTCGGGCTGAGCGGTCAGGCGTCGCGGCTCTGACTCCGGCGGGGGTGGAGCGCGAGGTCAGGCGTCGCGGCGACCGACGTCGAGGACGACGATGGTGATGTTGTCGCGGCCGCCGTTCTCGAGAGCCGCGGCCATCATCGCCTCGACAGCGGCGGCGGGGTCGGAGTTGGCTTCGAGGAAATGGCGGATGCCGAAGTCGGTGAGCTCTTTCGTGAGCCCGTCCGAGCAGATCACGAAGCGGTCGCCGTCGAGGACGTCGAGTCGCAGGTAGTCGGGCTTGACGCTGTCGCTCGGTCCGACGGCGCGGGTGATGACGTTGCCGTAGGGGTGGTTCTCAGCCTCTTCGGGGCTGAGCCGACCCGCGGCGATGAGCTCCTGTACGACGGAGTGGTCGGTCGTGACCTGCACGATCTCGCCGTCGCGCAGCACGTAGACCCGCGAGTCGCCGATGTTCAGCGTCACCCAGTGCGGCTCTTCGGTATGCGTCTCGAGGTAGACCCCGGTCAGGGTCGTGCCGGTGCCCTCGTCGGTGGTCTCGGGGTGCGAGACGATGTCTTTCACCGCACGCGACAGGGCCTTCTCGATGTTCTTCGTCGAGACTGCGCCGCCTTCGACGACGGCACGCAGACGGTCGACCGTGCTCGCGCTGGCGATCTCGCCGCCGAGATGGCCGCCCATTCCGTCTGCGACGACGAACAGCGGGAACTCGGCGAGGACGGCGTCCTGGTTGACCTCGCGCCGCCGACCGGTGTCGGTGCCAGCAGCCCACGACAGCTCCAGAGTCATCGACCCCAACGGGACGTTGCGCGTGTGGGTGGTCACCTCGGGCACGAAAGATCCTCCGGTTGGCCGACGACAGAGCCGGCGAAAACGCACGGCCCTGTCATCCTAGTAGACGCCTGGACGTGACCCGCGAACCTCCCCTGCGCAGTCGGCCCACCGGCGGCGCGAAGCGTCCAGACGCGGACGGCACCGGGTGACCGGACGAGCGCCGACGTCGTACCCGCTGGGCCGGTTCCGAGCGAACGGCTTCACCCGCGCGACGACGAAGGGCCTCCCGCCACGCGAGAGGCCCTTCACCGGATCAGAACTGCGGCGGCGCGGGCGGCGGGGGCGTGGAGCCCGGCGCCGGCGGAGGCGTGGAGCCCGCTGCGGGGCCGCCGTAACCGGGCCCCCCGTAGCCGGGGCCACCGGTACCGGTGACCTGCTGGCCGGGCTGCACCGGGACGCCGTCCCAGACGGTCTTGTCGGCGGCGATGGTGTTCGCCCAGGGTGCGGGCGCGATGGCCGGGTTCCAGCGGGCGGATCCAAAGGCCAGGATGCCGAGCCAGATGAGAGTTCCGACGCCGGGGATGAGCCACAGCAGCAGCAACGGCCAGTCCTTGCCGAACTTCAGACCGATCCGCCAGGCGACCACGACGCTGGCTGCGAGCGCCACGAGCCCGAAGACGAAGCCGATCACCGGGATGTTGCTCAGAACGCTCGCGCCGACGACCACGATGAGATACGCCCACGGCGAGACATCGCCGAGCTTCGCCGCCACGAGCGTGTTGTAGATCGGCACCCAGGCGCGCCACTTGCCCTGCACGCCGGCCTTTTCGAAGATCTTCATGAGGAAGAACGACGAGATGATGTAGCCCGCGAAGATGCTGATGAGCAGCAGGGGCAGCAAGACGATCAGGAATGCGAGGGCAGCGAAGCCGTTCCCGTCATCGTAGGTATAAGACGAACCACTCATGTGGATTCCTTTCCAGGCGAGTGCGCGACGAAGCGTCCGTACGCCCCGTGCGCTCACATGTTAGCGAAGCTGTGAGAACACTGAAAGACACGTCCCACTTTTACACGACGAGGGCGATCTCGCCGTCTCGACCGTCGACGATCGCCCACCCCGTCGACGTCGCCCAGGCTCGAAGCTCATAGACGTCCGCGACCGCGGGGCGGTGCGTCGCAAGTGCACGCACGAACTCTCCCTTCGCGTGCTTGTTGAAGTGGTTCAGCGCGCGCGCCGCTCCCTCCGGCGTCGGGGTCACGACACGGACGTATGCGGACGAGACCGTCGAAGGGAGGGGCCCGAGGGCGACGTACGCCTCGGATCGGAGGTCGAGCACGAAGTCGGGGGTGGTCGCGGCCACCGCATCGCGAACCGCGTCGGCCCAGATGCGTCGGAGCGGCGGGACACCGGGGAGAGATGTACCCGCCGCCAGCCGGTACGCCGGAATCCGGTCGAGGGCTCCCACGGGCCCCAGCGGTGCTGAGTGGATGGCGACGTGCGCCCCGAGCCACGAGCGTGCCTCGTCGTCGAGGGACGCGGCATCCAGCGCGTCGTAGAGCACCCCCGTGTAGCGGTCGACGGCGGCCATCGTGGGCGCAGTGCGAAAAGCGGCGTTATCGGCGATCTCATGCCGTCGCTTCGGGCTCAGCTTGAGAACCCGTGCGGCCGCGTCCTCGTCGGCGGACAACGCGACGAGGGCGTCCACGACGGCGTCGCGGGGCTTGCGGAGGGTCGGGAAGACGAGACGGGCGGTGTCGAGCGGAGCGCCCACACCTCCGGGGCGCTTGGTCTCGGACGGGGGAAGCAGGACGAGCATGTGCACTCCGGGAAAACGGCGACGCGCGCCGCCCGAGTGATCGGGCGACGCGCGTCAGCGATGAAGCGGCGTCAGGAGACGAGTGAGGCGTTTCCGGCGACGATGGTCAGCTCGTCGCTCGCCATCGACAGGAAGCCGTCCTCGGCGTTGGCCAGGATCTTCGTTCCGTCGGTGCGAGTGATGCGCACCTCGCCCTGGGCGAGGATGGCGAGCACCGGTTCGTGCCCCTGCATGAAGCCGATCTCGCCCTCGACGGTCTTGGCCACGACGAGAGACGCTTCTCCCGTCCACACCTCGGCGTCGGCCGAGACCAGGCTCACGCGCAGCGGCATGTCAGCCGTTCTCCTTCTGGATCTGCGCCCACTTGGCCTCGACGTCGGCGATGCCACCGACGTTGAAGAACGCCTGCTCGGCGACGTGGTCGAAGTCGCCCTTGACGATGGCGTCGAACGACTCGATCGTCTCCTTGATCGGGACCGTGGAGCCCTCGACGCCGGTGAACTTCTTCGCCATGTAGGTGTTCTGCGAAAGGAACTGCTGGATACGACGTGCACGCGACACGACGATCTTGTCCTCTTCCGAGAGCTCGTCGACACCGAGGATCGCGATGATCTCCTGCAGTTCCTTGTTCTTCTGGAGGATCTGCTTCACGTTGGTGGCGACGCGGTAGTGGTCGGCACCGATGTAGCGGGGGTCGAGGATGCGGCTCGTCGAGGTCAGCGGGTCGATGGCCGGGTAAAGACCCTTCGAGGCGATCTCACGTGAGAGCTCGGTCGTCGCATCGAGGTGCGCGAACGTCGTTGCCGGGGCCGGGTCGGTGTAGTCGTCGGCGGGCACGTAGATGGCCTGGAGCGACGTGATCGAGTGGCCGCGCGTCGAGGTGATGCGCTCCTGGAGCACACCCATCTCGTCGGCGAGGTTGGGCTGGTAACCCACGGCCGAAGGCATGCGACCGAGCAGCGTCGAAACCTCTGAGCCGGCCTGCGTGAAGCGGAAGATGTTGTCGATGAACAACAGCACGTCCTGCTTCTGCACGTCGCGGAAGTACTCCGCCATCGTCAGGGCCGACAGGGCAACGCGCAGACGCGTTCCCGGCGGCTCGTCCATCTGGCCGAACACGAGTGCGGTCTTGTCGAAGACACCCGCCTCTTCCATCTCGGCGATGAGGTCGTTGCCCTCACGGGTGCGCTCACCGACACCGGCGAACACCGACACACCACCGTGGTCCTGCGCGACGCGCTGGATCATTTCCTGGATCAGGACGGTCTTGCCGACACCGGCGCCACCGAACAGGCCGATCTTTCCACCCTGCACGTAGGGGGTCAGAAGGTCGATCGACTTGATGCCGGTCTCGAACATCTCGGTCTTGGACTCGAGCTGGTCGAAGCTCGGCGCCTTGCGGTGGATACCCCAGCGCTCGGTGACCTCGATGGTCTCACCGGGGACGCCGTTGAGCACCTCACCGGTGACGTCGAACACCTTGCCCTTGGTCACGTCTCCGACGGGCACCGAGATGGGGCCGCGGGTGTCGCGCACTTCCTGGCCGCGGACCATGCCGTCGGTGGGCTTGAGCGAGATGGCGCGGACGAGGTCGTCACCGAGGTGCTGGGCGACCTCGAGGGTGATCTCGGTCGACTGATCACCGATGGTGATCGTGGTCTTCAGCGCGTTGTAGATCTCGGGGATCGCGTCATGCGGGAACTCGATGTCGACGACCGGGCCGGTGACGCGCGCGACGCGTCCGACGACGGCCGCGTCGGTCTTCTCGGCGGTGAGGCTCATGGCTTCTTCTCTCCTTGGGAACTTACTTGCCGGATGCCAGGGCATCGGCGCCGCCGACGATCTCGGCGATCTGCTGCGTGATCTCCGCCTGACGCGCGTTGTTGCGCAGGCGGGTGTAGTCGGTGATGAGCTTGTCGGCGTTGTCGCTCGCCGACTTCATGGCCTTCTGGGTCGCGGCGTGCTTCGCGGCCGACGACTGCAGGAGGGCGTTGAAGATGCGGCTCTGCACGTAGGTCGGCAGGAGCGCGTCGAGCACGGTCTCGGCGTCGGGCTCGAACTCGTACAGCGGGTAGACCTCGGACTGGGACGGCGCTTCGTCCGCCTCGATCACTTCGAGGGGAAGGAGTCGCACCGATTCCGGCGACTGGGTCATCATGCTGACGAAACGGTTGTACACGAGGTGGATCTCGTCGACGCCGTCGTTCTCGCCGCCAGCCCGGTACGCCTCGAGGACGGCATCCGAGATGGCTTCCGCCGTCGAGAACTGCGGAGTGTCGGTGTCGCCCACCCATTGCGCGACGCTCGGCATGCGACGGAACTGGAAGTATCCGACGGCCTTGCGCCCGACCAGGTAGTAGACGACCTCTTTACCCTGCGACCGCAGCAGTTCGGACAACTCGAGACCCTCTCGGAGGATCTGCGAGTTGAACGCACCGGCGAGACCGCGATCGGACGTGAAGATGACCACGGCCGATCGGCGGATGTTCTCGCGCTCGGTCGTCAGCGGGTGATCGACCGACGAGTACGTCGCCACGGCGGAGACGGCGTTCGTCACGGCCTTCGCGAAAGGCGACGCCGCGCGCACACGCGCCATCGCCTTCTGGATGCGAGAGGCCGCGATGAGCTCCATCGCCTTCGTGATCTTCTTGGTCGTCTGAGCAGAAGAGATCTTCTGCTTGTAGACCCGCAGTTGTGCGCCCATGATTCCGTTCTCGTGTCGTCGCTACTCAGCGACGGCCTTTGACGATCCGCTCCTGGTTGACGTCTTCCGCCCCGGCGGCGTCGACCTTCTCGGCGCCGACGACGCTCTGGTCCTTGCCGGGCTGGAACTCCTTCGAGAAGGCATCGACGTGCTTCTCGAGCTCGGCGAGGGTGTCGTCGCCGAGCGCGTTGGTCTCGCGCAGGGTGTCGAGCACCGTCGAGTTGCGACGGAGGTAGTCGAGGAGTTCGCGCTCGAAGCGGAGCACGTCGGAGACCTCGACGGTGTCGAGCTTTCCGTTCGTGCCCGCCCAGATCGAGACGACCTGCTCCTCGACCGGGTAGGGCGAGTACTGCGGCTGCTTGAGCAGCTCGGTCAGACGCGCACCACGGGCCAGCTGACGACGCGACGCCGCGTCGAGGTCGCTCGCGAACATCGCGAACGCTTCGAGCGAGCGGTACTGGGCCAATTCGAGCTTCAGCGTGCCCGAGACCTTCTTGATCGACTTCACCTGGGCGTCGCCACCCACGCGCGAGACCGAGATACCCACGTCGACCGCGGGGCGCTGGTTGGCGTTGAACAGGTCGGACTGCAGGAAGATCTGGCCGTCGGTGATCGAGATCACGTTGGTCGGGATGTACGCCGAGACGTCGTTGGCCTTGGTCTCGATGATGGGGAGACCCGTCATCGAGCCGGCACCGAGCTCGTCGGACAGCTTCGCGCAACGCTCGAGCAGACGCGAGTGCAGGTAGAAGACGTCACCGGGGTACGCCTCGCGGCCCGGCGGGCGACGGAGCAGCAGCGACACGGCGCGGTAGGCCTCGGCCTGCTTCGACAGGTCGTCGAAGATGATGAGAACGTGCTTGCCGCCGTACATCCAGTGCTGGCCGATGGCCGAACCGGTGTAGGGAGCGAGGTACTTGAAGCCCGCGGGGTCGGAGGCCGGGGCCGCGACGATGGTGGTGTACTCCATCGCGCCGGCATCTTCGAGGGCACCCTTCACCGAGGCGATGGTCGAACCCTTCTGGCCGATGGCGACGTAGATGCAGCGCACCTGCTTGTCGACATCGCCGGACTCCCAGTTCGCGCGCTGGTTGATGATCGTGTCGATCGCGATGGCCGTCTTACCGGTCTGGCGGTCGCCGATGATCAGCTGACGCTGTCCGCGTCCGACCGGGATCATTGCGTCGATGGCCTTGATGCCCGTCTGCAGCGGCTCGTGCACGCTCTTGCGCTGCATGACGCCGGGAGCCTGGAGCTCGAGTGCACGACGACCCTCGGTCGCGATCTCACCGAGACCGTCGATCGGGTTTCCGAGCGGGTCGACGACGCGACCCAGGTAGCCGTCACCGACGCCGACCGAGAGGACCTCACCCGTGCGGGTCACACTCTGACCCTCTTCGATACCGGAGAACTCGCCGAGCACGACGACACCGATCTCGTTCTCGTCGAGGTTCTGCGCCAGACCCAGCGTGCCGTTCGCGAAGCGAATGAGCTCGTTGGCCATCACGCCGGGAAGGCCCTCGACGTGCGCGATGCCATCGGCCGCGTCGACGACGGCGCCGACCTCGGTCGCCGCGGCGCCGTTCGGCTCGTAGGCGGTGACGAAGTCTTTCAGCGCGTCACGAATGACGTCGGGGCTGATAGAGAGATCTGCCATTGTCTTCCTTCGTTCGTGGGGCACTCGGCCCCCAGATCCACGCCCGCTCGGGCGGAAAGTCTTTAGCCGGCGATCCGCTGGCGGAGATCGGCGAGACGTGCGGACACGCTCGCGTCGATGACATCGTCGGCGACCTGCACACGCAGTCCGCCGAGCACCGTCGGGTCGATCACGGTGTTCAGCGTGACCGCTGAGCCGTATCGCGCGCTGAGGGAGTTCTGCAGGCGGGCCTGCTGGTCGTCGCTCAGCGGGGCCGCGGCGTACACGGTCGCGACGATGCGCGCACGCTGGTCGGAGACGATGCGCTCGGCCCGGCGCAGCAGGGCGCGCACCCGGCGACCGCGGGCGTGCTTCACCAGCGACGAGACGATGAGCGCAGTACCGGCGCTCGTGCGTCCATCGAGCAGCTTCGAGACGAGGTCGCCCTTCGCCGTGGCGCCGCCGAGGCGACCGCCCAGCGCGAGCTCGAGCTCGCCGTTGGAGGCGACCGTCCGCGAGAAGGCGAACAGCTCCGCCTCGATGTCGGCCGGCTCGGCGACCGAGGTCGCCTGCACCGCGAGCTCTTCGAGCCCCTCGATGAACTGGCCGGAGTTGGACCAGCGCTGCTGAGCGGCGCTGGAGAGCAGCGCAACCGTCGCCGGCTGGTACGACGGACCGAAGACCGCCGAGACGAGACCCGCACGGACAGCGGGCGGCACCGACGAGTCGGACAGCGCGCCGCTCAGCTGCGCCGAACCGCTCACGGCGGCGACGGCCGCGAACAGCTCGCGCGCGACGTCGAGATCGACGCCCGACGTGGAGGCCAGTGCCTCCGTCGTCGCGGTCCGGGCCTGAGTGGTCGCGCTGCCCATTACTTGGCCGCCTTCTCGGAGGCCTCGAGCTCGGCAAGGAAGCGGTCGACCACGGCGTTCGCACGCGCGTCGTCGGTCAGCGTCTCGCCGATCACGTTGCCCGCGAGGTCGACCGCGAGGGTGCCGACCTCCGAGCGCAGCTGCACGAGAGCCGTCTGACGCTCGGCCTCGATCTGCGCGTGCGCGCTGGCGGTGATGCGTGCTGCCTCGGTGGCAGCCGTCTCTTTCGCCTCAGCGACGATCTTCCGACCGTCCTGCGTCGCGCCCTCACGGATCTCGCCGGCCTGCTTGCGCGCTTCGGCGAGCTGGGCGGTGTACTCCTCGAGGGCGGCCTCGGCCTGTCGCTGGGCCTCGTCGGCCTTGGCGATGTTGCCCTCGATGGCAGCACTGCGCTCGTCGAGCAGCTTCGCCATGCGCGGCAGAGCCACACGCCACACCACGACGGCGATGATGACGAAGCACACGAACGACCAGAGGATGTCGTACGCGGCAGGCAGGAGCGGGTTCTGCGCTTCCTCGCCCGCGGGCTCCGCGGCGAGTGTGACAAGAGCGTTCAGCATCCTGTCTCCTTACAGTGAGTCGAGAGCGGCCGGATCAGGTGAAGATGAAGCCGGTCGCGATACCGATGAAGGCGAGCGCCTCGGTGAAGGCGATACCGATGAACATCAGGACCTGGAGGCGGCCCGCGAGTTCGGGCTGACGGGCGACACCCTCGATCGTCTTGCCGACGACGATGCCCACACCGATGGCGGGGCCGATGGCGGCGAGGCCGTAGCCGATCGTGGCGACGTTACCGGTGACCTGGGCGAGAACCGTAGTTGCGTCCACGGGTTTTTTCCTTTCGTTGGGTGGCTCGGCGTGCGCCGGGCCGCTCAGTGCTCTTCTGCGACCGCGAGCTGGATGTAGACCGCGGTGAGGATCGCGAAGACGTACGCCTGGAGGAAGGCGACGAAGATTTCGAACAGGGTGAAGGCGAGACCGAAGGCGAGGGATCCGGCGCCGAGCGCCGTCCACCAGCCGCCGAGCCCGACGACGAAGAACTGCGTCGCCGAGAAGAACAGCACGAGCATGAGGTGACCGACGACCATGTTCATCAGCAGACGCAGCGTCAGCGTGACGGGGCGGATGATGAAGGTCGAGAGGAACTCGAGCGGGACGATGATGATGTACAGCGGCCACGGCACGCCCGAGGGCAGCAGGGCGTTCTTGAAGAAGCCGCCGGGGCTCTTCTTGATGCCCGCGTAGATGAACGTGACGTAGGCGACGATCGCGAGCAGCATGGGCACGGCGATGACGCTGGTACCGGCGATGTTCAGACCGGGAATGACGCCGGTGATGTTCATGAACAGCACCATGAAGAAGATCGTGGTGAGAATGGGCAGGAACCGACGCCCGTCCTTCTTGCCCAGGATGTCTTCGGCGATGTTGACGCGCACGAAGTCGAGTCCCATCTCAGCGACGCTCTGGAAGCGACCGGGGACGATCTTCATACGCCGCGTGCCGAGCACGAGGAAAAGAACGAGGGCGAGCGTCGCCAGCATCTGCGTGAGGTTGATACGCGTGATCGCGAAGATCGTGCCCTCGAACAGCACCGCATCGGGGAAGAACTCCGAGATGGACGGCGGGTGGAACTCGGCACCCGCGGACGCGAAGTTCGTGATCAGGGTCGCAGCTTGAGTAGTCAGCGCTGGCTCCAGCTTCGGGGCATCGGTGTGAACCGTTGCGACGATGGTCGGTGATGGTACCCGATGAGGAGACCTGGAAAAGAGTTCCGATCGCGGGTGGGTACGAATGCCACCCTATCAAACTCCCAGGCTGTCCACGTGTCGGGCCGGAGGATCCTCTCGCCGCCGGACTAATGCGCGGCGGCGGCCCTCGTCGTGGACTATGCGCCCCGCGAACTCACGCGCGGCGGTCGCCGGCGTCGGGATCGGTGGGCAGGGTGACGTCGCTGGCGCTGGGGATGCGCATGCGCATGAGCACCACGACGTCCACCGCCAGCGAGGCGAGCACGCTGATCACGAGCGCGACGTAGAAGACGACGAGGTCGACCCAATCCTGCCCCCGCAGCACGGCGATGGCGACGATGAACAGGATCAGCTTGAGCAGCCAGCCGCCGAGGACGATCCCGAAGAAGATGGGGACGTAGAGCGGATCGCCGTACCACCGGTTGGCCACCAGGATGCTGGTCGCCGTCACGGCCAGGAAGATCGCGCTCACGGCGACTCCCGCCAGTGCGCTGCCGAGACCGGGCGCTCCCCCGACGCCGAAGCCGACGGCGGCGCCCACCACGAGCAGGACGGCGGTCACGATCCCGCCCCAGACCAGGGCGGTGCGCAGCACCGGCGTACTCGAAAGGGGTCGACGGGCTTCGGGCGTGGCGCTGCTCATGAGGGGGTCTCCGGTCGGATGGGTCGGGCACGACGGGTCAACCGCCGTAGACGGTGCTGTGAGGGAAGGAGTGTCAGCACGGCGCACGCGGCGACACCGGTGAGGCCGAACAGGACACCGATCAGGTAGTCGCCGGGCCAGCTCTGCTGGGTTCCGATGTACATCAGCAGGAACGCCAGGCTGACCACTGCGGTCCAGCTGTAGAAGATGAGCACCGCGTCGCGGTCGCTGTGGCCCATGTCGAGCATGCGGTGGTGGAGGTGCTTGCGATCTGGCGAGAAGGGCGACCTACCGGCCCACTGACGTCGCAGGACCGCGAGGCCGAAATCGAGCAGGGGAAGCAGCACGATCACGACCGGCAGCAGGATCGGGATGAAGGCACCGAGGAGCTGCGAGCGACCGATCTTCTCGGGGTCGAGCACGGCCGGATCGAGTTGACCGGTGATGGCGATGGCCGAACTGGCCATGAGGAGTCCCAGCATGAGCGCGCCCGCGTCGCCCATGAACAGCTTCGCCGGCGTCCAGTTCATGGGCAGGAACCCCACGCACGCCCCGATGAGGACGGCGGCGATGAACGAGGCGAGGTTGAAGTAGGTGCTGGCTCCGGTGTCACGCACCAGGAGGTAGGAGTAGGCGAAGAACACGCCGTTGGCGATCAGACAGACACCCGCGACGAGGCCGTTGAGGCCATCGATGAAGTTGACGGCGTTCATCACGACCACGAGGGCGAAGACGGTGAGCAGAAAGCTCACCCACCCCGACCCGACCGTGAGCGCCCCGATCGGCAAGGACAGGATCTGAAGTTGCCCGAACCACGCGATGATGCCGGCGGCGACGAATTGCGCGCCGAGCTTGATCATCCAGTCGAGGTCCCACAGGTCATCCGCGACGCCGACGAGCACGATGAGGAGTACGGCGCCCAGGAGCGAGAGCACCGGCACCGGGTCGGCCCAGAGTATTGCGAAATAAGGGTTGCGACTCGACAAGGCGAATGCCGCCGCGACACCCAGGAACATCGCCACTCCGCCCAGACGGGGCGTCGGCGTCTGATGGACGTCGCGATCCCGGATGCCGGGATAGAGCTTGAACCGCAGAGCGAGCTTCCACACCACCCACGACAACGCGAGCGTGACCGCCGCCGTGAACAGGATGATGAGGAGATATTGGGTCACGGACCCGGCGCCTCGGAATCCGGCGACGGTTCGACCGAGGGCGCGATGGGGCTGACGTCGCCGTCCTCCGGGTCGGGCTCGAGCAGATCGCCGAGCACCGCACGCAGACGCTCGCGCGAGATGGCGCCTTCGCGCAGCACGCGCACCTGGGGCTCGGCACCGCCGACCAGGGTTGTGGCATCGACGATCGTCGAGGCGACGCCCGTCTCACTGGGACCGGCGTCGAGGTAGGCGGCGACGCTGTCACGCAGCATGTCGCGGGCGGAGTCGATGTCGACGGCGGCCGCCATGCCGGTCAGGTTCGCACTCGAGACGGCGAGGGGGCCCGTCTCCTCCAGCAGCTCGAGCGTCAGCTTCTGCGCGGGCATGCGCACCGCGACCGTCCCGTGGGTGTCGCCGAGGTCCCACGACAGCGAGGGCTGTGCGGGCAGGACGATGGTCAACCCGCCGGGCCAGAACTCGCGCACGAGGTCGTCGACGGCGGGAGGGATCTCGGCGACGAGGGCGCGCAGGGTCGCCACCCCCGGCACGAGCACGGGCGGTGGTTGCTGGCGCCCCCGGCCCTTCGCTTCGAGGAGCCCTGCGACGGCGCGCGCATTGAACGCGTCGGCGGCGATTCCGTAGACGGTGTCGGTGGGGAGCACGACGAGTTCGCCTCGGCCGATCGCCTGGCGCGCGTGGCGCATCCCGGACAGCAGCTGCGACTCGTCACGGCAGTCGTAGACGGGTGACATGTCGCGCGTAAGTCTAGTCGTGCCCTGCTGAGAGCGCAGTCACGGACGAACGGCCGTCGTCGCGCGGTCGCGCATCGTCAGGTCGAGGTGCGTGGCGACCGAGCGCCATCCGTCGGCGGTCAGGATGCCGCGGATCGCCTCACCCTGCCACTCCCCGTGCTCGAGCACGATTGTGCCGCCGGGATGGGCCAGACGCAGACCCACGTGACTGAGTCGACGCACGGCATCCAGTCCGTCGGGGCCGCCGTACAAGGCCGCCGGCGGGTCGTAGAGACGCACCTCGGGATCGCGCGGGATCGCATCGTCGGGCACGTACGGCGGGTTGGAGGCCACGACCGAGACGGTCCCGTCCAGTTCGGGGAACGCGGCCGCCAGATCGATGAAAGCGAGGGTGAGGTTGTCGGCGCCGACACGGGAGTGATTGAGCCTGGTCCAGATGAACGCGTCGACCGAGTTCTCGGCGGCGAACACGCGCGCGTGGGGCACCTCGGTCGCCATCGCGAGGGCGATCGCGCCGCTGCCGGTTCCGAGGTCGACCGCGATGGGGGACTCGGATGCCACTCCGCGGAGCGCGTCGATCGCGAGCTGGGCCACCATCTCGGTCTCGGGCCGGGGCACGAAGACGCCCGGGCCGACCGCCAACTCGAGGGAGCGGAACGGGGCGACGCCCGTCAGGTGCTGCAGCGGCTCGCGCTGGCAACGTCGGTCGACGAGCGGGGCCAGTCCCGCGGCGGCGGCGGGCGGAATCCGATCCCCACGGACTGCTGCAGCCTGCACTCCCCCACGCGAGGTGTCGAGCACGTGGGCGACGAGCAGCTCGGCGTCGACCTGCGCGTCGGGGACTCCGGCCGCATCGAATCGGCGGGCGGTCTCGCGGACGACGTCGGCGACGCGAGGGGAAAAGGGCGGGGGCGAGTGCGTCTCGGGCATGACGGAACCCCAGCCTAGTAGCGCAGCGTCACACAACGATCTCGGACCCGGGCGCCTCGCCTAGGATGATCGCGTTCTGACAGACGGCGAAAGGCGCCCCATGCCCGGCATTCACCCCGACATCACTTCCGCATTCGGCGACACCCCCCTCGTGCGGTTGAACCGCGTCGCGGAGGGCACCGAGGCGCAGATCCTGCTGAAGCTGGAGTTCTACAACCCGGCATCCAGCGTCAAGGACCGCCTGGGCATCGCGATCGTCGACGCGGCCGAGGCATCGGGTGAGCTGAAGCCCGGCGGCACCATCGTGGAGTCCACCAGCGGCAACACCGGCATCGCCCTCGCGATGGTCGGGGCGGCGCGCGGGTACAAGGTCGTTCTGACCATGCCCGCCTCGATGTCGAAGGAACGCCGCATCCTGCTCAAGGCCTTCGGCGCAGAGCTCGTGCTGACCGACCCCACCAAGGGCATGTCGCACGCGGTCGACGAGGCCAAGCGCATCGTCGCCGAGACCCCTGGTGCCGTCTGGGCACGTCAGTTCGAGAACGAGGCCAACCCGGCCATCCACCGCCGCACGACGGCCGAGGAGATCCTGCGCGACACCGAGGGCAAGGTCGACTACTTCGTCGCCGGCATCGGCACGGGCGGCACCATCACGGGCGTCGGTCAGGTGCTCAAGGAGCGCGTCCCCGGCGTGCAGATCGTCGCCGTCGAGCCGGCCGACTCCCCCATCCTCACCAAGGGCCACCCCGGCCCGCACAAGATCCAGGGCATCGGCCCGAACTTCGTCCCCGCGATCCTCGACCGCGAGATCCTCGACGAGGTCATCGACGTCGAGTTCGACGACGCCATCCGCCTGGCCCGTGAAACGGCCGCCAAAGACGGCATCCTCGTCGGCATGTCGTCGGGCGCGGCCATCTGGGCCGCCCTCGAGGTCGCCCGCCGTCCCGAGGCAGCCGGCAAGAACATCGTCGTGATCATCCCGTCGTACGGCGAGCGCTACCTCTCGACGGCGCTGTACGAGCACCTGCGCGAAGACTGACGGTGGGGGTCCTCTCCCGCATCCGCGAAGACATCTCCTCCGCCAAGCTCCGCGACCCCGCGGCGCGCGGCGCACTCGAGATCGCCCTGCTGTACCCGGGGCTCCACGCCGTCTGGTCGTACCGAATCGCCCACCGTCTGTGGCGACGGGGTCTGCGCTTTCCGGCGCGGGCCCTGTCGCAGGTGACCCGGTGGCTGACCGGTGTCGAGATCCATCCGGGCGCGACGATCGGGCGGCGCTTCTTCATCGACCACGGCATGGGTGTCGTCGTCGGCGAGACGGCCGAGGTGGGCGACGACGTGATGCTGTACCACGGCGTCACCCTCGGCGGCCGGCAGCGCGAGGGCGGCAAGAGGCACCCCACACTTCACGACGGGGTCGCCGTGGGCGCCGGGGCGAAGATCCTCGGTCCCATCACCCTGGGAGCCGGGACGGTGGTCGGCGCGAACGCCGTGGTGACCCGCGACGCCCCCGCCGACAGCGTGCTCGTGGGTGTGCCGGCCAAGGCGCGGATGCGCCGGAGCGGTGAAGACACCCGTGCCCTGCTGACGACCCCGGAGTACTGGATCTGACGGGAGTTCCGCGGCGCGGGTCGACCCGACCCGCGCCGTAGGCTCGATTCATGCCACGCCTGCACGATCTGTCGCTCGTCGCCCAGACCGAGGCGCTGCGCGTGGGCGAGCTCTCCCCGACCGAGGTGACCGCACATTACCTCGACCGCATCGAACGACTGGACGAGCTCGGCGCGTTCGCCGAGGTGACCGCGGGCGCCGCTCGGGATCGCGCTACCTCGCTCCCGCATCCCCCGGCGGGGTCGCTGTGGGGTGTCCCCCTCGCCGACAAGGACCTCGTCGCCCGCGCCGGCGTCGCCACCCGTTACGGCTCGCGATCGCGCGTGGACCACGTGCCGACGTCATCCGATCCCCTCGCACGCGCCCTCGACGCCGCCGGTGCGGTGAACGTGGGCAAGACGAGCACGTCGGAGTTCGGGCTCACCGGGTTCACCGAGCCGCTGATCCACGCCCCCGCCCGCGATCCGTGGATGCCGTCGGCCGGCGCCGGCGGGTCGAGCGGCGGCGCGGCCGTCGCGGTCGCGGCGGGGTTCCTGCCCGCAGCGGTGGGTTCCGACGGCGGCGGCTCCATCCGCATCCCCTCCGCAACGGTCGGGGTGGTCGGATTGAAACCCTCACGGGGGCGACTTCCGATCGGTTCGGGCTTCGACTCCCCCGACGGGCTCTCCGTGACGGGCCCGATCGCCCGCTCCGCCGAGGATGCGGCACACCTCCTCGACGCTCTCGTCGGCCTGGCGCCGTTCACGTATGCCACGGCAGCACCCGGGAGCGGTCCGTTCGTCGACGCCGCACGGCGAGAGACGACCGGGCTCCGTGTGGGAAAGACCACGGTTTCCCCGTGGGACGACGACGAAGACATCCGCCTCCATCCCGACGCCCGTGCGGCGTTCGAGACGGCCTCCGCCTGGCTGAGCGACAGCGGACACGACGTGGAGGATGCCGCGTGGCGTCCGCGGGGATACGCCGCACTCTTCCGAGTGCTGTGGCGCGCGAGCGCGGCGCGGATCCCCCTGAGCCACGAGGATCTCGCCCTCGTCGAGCCTCTCACCGCCTGGCTCGTGCAGGAGGGGCGACGTCTGTCGGCGCTCGACCTGCTCGACGGCCTGGCGGCGGCCCGGGCGTTCGAACGGCGGACGGTCACGGACTTCTCGGCGTTCGACGCGGTGCTCACCCCCGCCCTCGCGCAACCGCCGCAGCCGATCGGGACGTATGAGGGGCACTCGCCCGAGCGCACGTTCGCGATGCAGGTCGAGTACGCGCCGTACTCCAGCTTCGTCAACGTCGTGGGTCTTCCCGCGGTGACCGTGCCCCTCACGATGGATGCCACCGGCCACCCGGTCTCAGTCCAGCTCGTCGGCCGTCCGGGCGGCGAAGCGACGCTGCTCGCTCTCGCCGCGCAGCTCGAAGGGCGTCGGGGGCCACTCCCCCACCCGCCGGTCTGGGACGCCTGACGAGTGCGTGCCGTGCTGGCGCGCGGAACGGTTGAGCCCGCATCGAACGAACCGACCGGTGCGTGACCACGTTTCACGGCGGTTGATGCGGAGTGGGGATGCCGCGAGGTCGTCGCCTGCGGTGGTGACCTGTTGTTAGCGGAAACATTTCGCGCTAGCCTGAGCAGCGCCACAGCCTCCGAACCGGGTTCGACGCCGAACCCGCGGAGCACGAGTCGATGCCGACCGTTTCCCGAAGGGACACCCATGCTGTCTGATCACCCGCCCATTCGAGCTGAGAAGACGCGCTCGTCGCGCCGGATCCTCGCCGTCTCGCTCGCCGTCGCGAGCCTGGGAGCGATGCTGACGCCCGCGTCGGCCGCGATCGCGGCCGAGACGGTGCCGGCACCGGCCCTCGAGTACACCTTCGATCAGATCGACGCGCGCCCGGCCAACGGCGCGACGATCGCTGACACCGCCCCCGGCAACCACGCCGGCTCGATCGTGAACGGCGGCGCGACGAGCGTCGCAGGGCCGAGCGGTGCCGCGGGCGACCTGGCGCTGTCGCTGCCCGGCGGGGCCAGCACCGCCGCGGCGCCGCACGTGCGCATCGCCCCCGGCCTCATCCCCGCGGGTACGTCCGACGTGACGATGTCGGCGTGGATCCGGTGGAGCGGGGCGCCGCAGTGCACCTGGCCGTTCACGCTCGGCGCCAGCGTCAACACTCACATCCTCGCCACCACGCAGTGCGGCACCTCCGGCTATGGCGCCATCAAGAACGGCTCCGAGGTGCGCGCCTCGGGCGCCGCCCCGGTCGCCGCCTCGCGCTGGGTGCACATGGCAGTCGTCGTCACCGGTGGCAAGACCGTCCAGACCTTCCTCGACGGCGCCCTGGTGGGTGAGGCCGCGACCACGTACACCGCATCGGCGGCGATCGGCAGCTCGACGTTCTCCGGCTATCTCGGGAAGTCGTTCTATGGGCCTGACGCGTACTGGGCCGGTGCCATCGACGACGTGAAGGTGTGGACCTCGGCTCTGTCCGCGCGTCAGCTGCAGCAGACCGAGGGCGATGTGCACGCGGGCATCGCGCGCGGCGACGCGGCCGTCTCGCTCGGCGACACCTCCAACGTCACCTCCGCCCTCACGCTGCCGACCACCGGTGCGGGCGGCTCGGCCATCACGTGGGCCTCCAGCAACCCCGGGGTCGTCAGCACCACCGGAGCGGTCGTCCGCCCGGCCGCCGGTGCCGGCGATGCCACCGTCATCCTGACGCCCACCGCCACCCACGGCGGCACCGCTGTCGCCGGATCGACCATCACCGTGAAAGTTCCTGCGTACGCCCAGGGTGACAGTGCACAGGCCGAACTGGCCCGCGCCGTCGCCGACGGCGTCGCCGACGATGCCGCTCTGGCTGGGCCGATCCGCGGCAGCGTCACGCTGCCGACGACCGGCGCCGACGTGGCCGCCACCGCTACACGCTCGGGAGCGGCGAACGCCGCCATCACGTGGTCCTCGTCGAACGAAGCGGTCATCTCCACGACCGACAAGGGCACCGCCCCGAACGTCGTCGCCAAGGGCGCCGTCACGCGCCCCGCCGCCGACACACAGGTCACGCTGACGGCGACGGTCACCGTCAACGGCACCGCGCCGCTCGTTCGTACACTCGTGCGTACCGTTCCCGCCGCGGCCCCCGTCGCGGCCGGCGACCTGGACGCGTACCTCTTCGCGTACTTCACCGGCGACAACATCCAGGGCGAGAAGATCCGCTTCGCGACCTCTGACGGCAACGACTCGCTGCGCTGGAAGACGCTCAACGACGCACAGCCCGTCCTCAGCTCGACCAAGGGCACGACGGGCCTGCGCGACCCCTTCATCCTGCGATCGAAAGAGGGCGACCGGTTCTTCCTGCTGGCCACCGACCTGTCGGTCGGCACCTCCGGCTGGGGTGGCTCGACGGACCGCGGCAGCCATCACCTCGAGATCTGGGAGTCCACCGACCTGGTCAACTGGGGCGAGCAGCGTCACGTCGAGGTCAACCTGCCCAATGCGGGCATGACCTGGGCCCCCGAAGCGATCTACGACGAGAGCATCGAGGCCTACACCGTCTACTGGACGTCGTCGCTCTTCACCGACGGCACCGCCCGCAACGTCGCCGACGGCAACGGCCCGCAGATCCTCATCTCGACCACGCGCGACTTCCGCGACTTCACCACCCCCCAGCCGTGGTTCAAGGCCGCCGACGTGCCCGGGCTGAACGGCGGCAGCGGACTAATCGACTCCACCGTGCTGAAGGAGGGTGACACCTGGTACCGCTTCACCAAGGCGACCCAGACCAGCGGCTGCGCCTCACCCGACATCATCGCGCAGAAGTCGACCGACTTCCGCGCCACGACGGCATCCGGCGCCTGGTCGCTCATCGACACCTGCATCGGCCGCACCGCCGGCACCCCCGAGGTCGAAGGTCCCGAGATCTTCAAGGCCAACGAGGGCGACCGCGCCGGGTACAAGTACTTCCTCTGGGTCGACAACTACGGCGGACGCGGGTACATCCCCCTCGGGACGAACTCGCTCGAGGGTGACATCCAGTGGACGATCCCGAGCAGCTTCTCGCTGCCGGCCTCACCCCGCCACGGCTCGATCCTCGCCATCACGGCGAAGGAGCGCGACGCCCTCGCCGCGAAGTGGAATCCGTCGCTGCTCGTGACCTCGATCGACCCGGTCGCCGCCACCGTGCAGGCCGGATCCGCCGACGTCGCGCTCCCCGGAACAGTGCAGGCCACCTTCAAGGACGGGCACCGCGAGACCGTCGCGGTCACGTGGGACAAGGCCGACCTGTCGTCGTTGAAGAAGGCCGGCGACACCGTCCAGGTACGCGGACAGCTCGCCACCTCGGCCGGCACACCGGCGATCGCGACCATCACCGCCACGGCTCCCCCGGGACCCGCCGTGAGCGCCGTCGCATCCACCCGGTGCGTTGCGGGCAAGGTCTTCATCACCACGCGAGCGACCAATGACAGCGACGCCGTCGCCGACCTCACCGTGAGCACGGCGTGGGGCGACAAGACGCATACCGCCGTCGCCCCCGGGGCCTCGGTCTCCACGGCCACCACCGTGCGCACCTCGACGGTCGCGGCCGGTTCGGTCGAGGTGACGGCCGCGGGCGCGTCGGGCTCGCGCACGATCACCGCCGCCTACGCTGCGATCAGCTGCCGCTGACGAGCACGCGCCGACACGGTGCATGAGGGGGGAGGGCCCGCGGGCCCTCCCCCCTTCGCTCGCCCTCGCCGGCCGGGCCGGGCTCTGCAGCGGGGAACCGCGCCGAGGTGCGGGACGCACGTCTGACTCCTGGGTCGCCCACGGAGGGGGCCGGTCGGTCAGCCGTCGGCGAGGGCCGCGAGCCGCGCCTCTTCGTCGGCAGTGATGGCCGACTCGATGATCGGGCCGAGGGCACCGTCCATCACCTGGTCGAGGTTGTACGCCTTGTAGCCGGTGCGGTGGTCGGCGATCCGGTTCTCGGGGAAGTTGTAGGTGCGGATGCGCTCGGAGCGGTCCATACCGCGGATCTGCGATTTTCGCGCGTCGGCGGCGACCGCGTCGCGCTCCTCCTGCTGCTTCGCGAGCAGGCGCGCGCGCAGCACACGCATACCGGCCTCGCGGTTCTGCAGCTGCGACTTCTCGTTCTGCATCGATACGACGATGCCCGTGGGCACGTGTGTGATGCGCACCGCAGAGTCGGTCGTGTTGACCGACTGCCCTCCGGGACCCGACGAGCGGAAGACGTCGATCTTGAGATCGTTGGGGTCGATGCCGACCTCTTCGGGCTCGTCGACCTCGGGGAAGACGAGCACACCGGTCGTCGAGGTGTGGATGCGGCCCTGCGACTCCGTCGCCGGCACACGCTGTACGCGGTGCACGCCGCCCTCGTACTTCAGGTGCGCCCATACGCCCTGCGCCGGATCGCTCGACGAGCCCTTGATCGCGACCTGGACGTCTTTGTATCCGCCCAGATCGCTCTCGGTGCGCTCGAGCAGTTCGGTCTTCCACCCCATGGACGCCGCGTACTGCAGGTACATGCGCAGGAGGTCTGCCGCGAACAGGGCGCTCTCGGCCCCGCCCTCGCCGCCCTTGATCTCCATGATCACGTCACGCGCATCGTCGGGGTCGCGCGGGATGAGCAGGCGCCGCAGACGCTCCTGCGTCTCTGCGACCCGCTGCTCCAGCCCCGGCACCTCGTCGGCGAACGCGGCGTCCTCGCGAGCAAGTTCACGCGCGGCGTCCAGATCATCGGATGCCGAGACCCACGTCTCATGGGCCGAGACGATGCGCGACAGCTCCGCGTACCGCCGGTTGACGCGTTTGGCGCGCGCGGCGTCGGCGTGCACGGCCGGGTCGGAGAGCTCCTCCTGGACGGCCTTGTGCTCGTCGAGGAGGCTCCGCACCGACTCGAACATCGCGGGCACCGACATGGCGTTCGCGATCCGGGTCAGCGGATGCTGTTGTCATCCCCGCCGCGCGCGGGCGCCGGGATCGACTTCTGCATCTGCACGAGGAACTCGACGTTCGACTGGGTCTCTTTGAGCTTGCCGAGCACGACCTCCAGGGCCTGCTGGGGCTCGAGACCGGCCAGGGCACGGCGGAGCTTCCAGGTGATCTTGACCTCGTCGTTCGACAACAGCATCTCTTCGCGGCGGGTGCTCGACGCGTTGACGTCGACAGCCGGGAAGATGCGCTTGTCGGCGAGCTGGCGGTTCAGGCGCAGCTCGCTGTTGCCGGTGCCCTTGAACTCCTCGAAGATCACGTCGTCCATCTTCGAGCCGGTCTCCACCAGCGCGGTGGCGAGGATCGTGAGCGATCCGCCGTTCTCGATGTTGCGCGCGGCGCCGAAGAACCGCTTGGGCGGGTACAGCGCCGAGGCATCGACGCCACCGGAGAGCACGCGGCCAGAGGTCGGCGCGGCCAGGTTGTAGGCGCGACCCAGACGGGTGATCGAGTCGAGCAGCACGACGACGTCGCGGCCGAGCTCGACCAGGCGCTTCGCACGCTCGATGGCGAGCTCGGCGACCGTGGTGTGGTCTTCGGCCGGCCGGTCGAACGTCGAGGCGATGACCTCGCCGCGGACGGTCCGCTGCATGTCGGTGACCTCTTCGGGGCGCTCGTCGACGAGCACGACCATGAGGTGGACCTCGGGGTTGTTCGTGGCGATCGCGTTGGCGATCTGCTGCAGAACGATGGTCTTGCCGGCCTTCGGAGGCGCGACGATCAGCCCGCGCTGGCCCTTGCCCACCGGGGCGACCAGGTCGATGATGCGCTGCGTGAGCTTCTCAGGACCGGTCTCCAGGCGCAGACGCTCCTGGGGGTAGAGGGGGGTGAGGTTGTTGAACTCCACACGGGCGGCGGCGTCATCGACCGACAGGCCGTTGATCGAATCGACCTGCACGAGCGCGTTGTACTTCTGGCGCCCCTGCTGCTCGCCCTCGCGCGGCTGCTTGATGGCGCCGACGACGGCGTCACCCTTGCGCAGGTTGTACTTCTTGACCTGGCCGAGCGAGACGTAGACATCGCTCGGACCGGGCAGGTAGCCGGTGGTGCGCACGAACGCGTAGTTGTCGAGCACATCGAGCACGCCGGCGATGGGGACGAGCACGTCGTCCTCGCCGATCTCGGTCTCGAACTCGTCGCCCGTGGTGCTCTGGCCGCGGCGCTTGTTGCGCTGACGGTTGCGGCTGTTCGCCGCGCCCTGCTGCTGCTGGGCCTGCTGACCGCTCTGCTGCGCATTGTCGCGCTGCGAAGCGCCGCCCTGCTGACCGTTCTCGCGCTGACCGTTCTCGCGCTGTGCGTTGTCGCGCTGACCGTTGTCGCGCTGGCCGTTGTCGCGCTGACCGTTGTCGCGCTGGCCGTTGTCGCGCTGGCCGTTGTCGCGCTGACCGTTCTCGCGCTGGCCGTTGTCGCGCTGGCCGCCCTGCTGCGCGTTGTCACGCTGCGACGCGCCCTGCTGGCCGCCCTCGCGCTGGCCACCCTGCGTGGGCGCCTCGGCGTCGTCGGAGCCGGCTTCGGCCTTCTCGGCGGCGTCGGGCTTGTTGCGGTTGCGGTTGCGCGAGCGGCTTCGGCCACGACCACGAGCCGGGGTCTCATCGGCCTGCTCGGCGTTGTCGGAGGCGGCGTTCTCGCCGTCGTTCGCGTCGGCCTCTGCCACGGGCTCCGGTGCATCGGATTCTTCGACGGCGACGTCCGCGACCGGCGCGTCGTCGCTCGGTGCGTCGACTGCCTCGGCGATGACCGGGGTCTCCTCGGAGGTCGCTGCATCCTCGGCCACGTCGGCCGCGGTCGTGACGGGGGTGGTCGACGTCTCGTCCGACGCGGCGTCGGCCGAAGCCTCGACGTCGGTGACGGCCTCGGCGGCGGCAGCCTCGGCAGCGGCGGCAGCGGCTTCGGCGGCCGCCTTCTCCTTGGCGGTGGCGGTCGTCGCGCGACGGGGGGCTCGCTTGCGCGGGGCGCGTGCGGGCTTCTCCGCCGGGGCGGCCTCCTCGGGTGCAGACTCGACGGCGGGCTCGGCGGCGGCCTCGGCAGTCGGCTCCGCCGCGGAGGCGGCGGCGGATGCCGTCTCGTCCGCCGGGGTGGCAGCGTCGGCGGCCGCGGTGTCGGCTTCCGCAACGTCGGCCTCTGCAGCAGGGCCGTCGGCGACGAGAGTGTCGTCGGCGAACAATGCCTCAGGTTGCGCGTCGGCGGCCGCGGTGTCCGGGGCGTCCGTGCCCTTGGTCGTCGCGGTGTCGACCGTGCTCGGCTCGGTGTCGGTGTCCGGCGTTGCGGTGCCCTGCGCGTCAGCCGTGGGCTGCTCTTCGGCGGGGATCTCGGCGCCCTCGGGCGCGTCGACGGAATGGGTCTCGGAGATGGACTCCACGAGTGCTCCTCAGAATGAAACGTGTCAGATCGCGCTTCGCCGTGCAGATCGCAGACGAAGAGACACCAGCGGTTCGGGAGATTGCAGCCGATACCGGGTTCGCGATGTGTTGCGGATTTCGCAGGTGGTGCAGAGGCTCAGATTCGCGAACTTACGCGGAACCCTCTGCGTTTTTCACTGTACCACCCTTGACGTCGACGGCGAGCATGAGCGCCTGCCACGGGGTGTCGACCACGGATGCCATGAGATCAGCGGCTTCGAGTCGCTGCCCGGGTCCGTCGGCGAGGACCAGAACGCTGGGGCCCGCCCCAGAGACCACGGCCGCGTATCCCTCGGCACGGAGCGCTCGAACGAGCCGGTCGGTCTCGGGCATGGCCTGCGCGCGGTAGTTCTGGTGCAGCTTGTCTTCGGTGGCCGCCATGAGCAGTTCGGGGCTCTGCGTCATCGCGGCGATCAGCAGGGCCGAGCGCGAGACGTTGAACACCGCGTCCTCGCGCGGGACCTGCAGGGGCTGCAGGCTTCGGGCGACGGCCGTCGACATCGTGAAGCCCGGCACGAACACCAGCGGCGACACGCCACGGTGGACGATCAGCTGCTTGTGCTGCGGGCCGGCGGCATCCATCCACGCGATCGTCAGACCGCCGAAGAGGCCCGGTGCGACGTTGTCGGGGTGCCCCTCCAGCTCGGTGGCCAGGCGCAGCAGGTCGACGTCGCTGAAGGCGACCTCGCCCTCGAGCAGACCCTTCGCGGCGAGGATGCCGGCGACCACGGCGGCTCCCGACGAGCCCATGCCGCGCCCGTGCGGGATGACGTTGTGCGCGGTCAGCCGCAGCCCCGGGAGGGTGCGGCCGACCGACGCGTACGTGTGCGCCATCGCGCGCACCACGAGGTGCGACGCGTCGCGCGGCACGTCGGCCGTGCCCTCGCCCGCGACCTCGATCTCGAGGCCGTCGCCCTCGATCTGCTCGACGGTGAGATCGTCGTACACGCTCAGCGCCAAACCGAGGGTGTCGAAGCCGGGCCCGAGGTTCGCGCTCGTAGCGGGAACGCGGACCGCGACTCGGCGACCGGGGCCTGAGCTCACGCGGTCACCGGCTGCAGGTCGAGCACCGAGGCGACCTCCGAGGTGGTCGCGTCGACGACGGTGGGCTTCACGTCGGTGCCGTCGGCCTTGCGAAGCGCCCACTGCGGGTCCTTGAGACCGTGACCGGTGACGGTCAGCACGACCTTCGCGCCGGCCGGGACGATCCCCGCCTCCGCGCGGTCGAGCAGGCCCGCGACGCTGATCGCCGAAGCGGGCTCGACGAAGACGCCGACCTCGCCCGCGAGGATCTTCTGCGCCTCGAGGATGCCGTCGTCGTCGATCGCGCCGAACCAGCCGTCGGTGGCGTCGCGCGCCTCGAGCGCGAGGTCCCACGACGCGGGGTTGCCGATGCGGATGGCACTGGCGATCGTCTCGGGGTTCTTCACGACCTCGCCGCGCACGAGCGGCGCGGAACCTGCGGCCTGGAACCCGAACATGCGGGGCACGCGGGTGGCGACGCCGCGGGCGGCCTCTTCCCGGTAGCCGCGCGAGTACGCGGTGTAGTTGCCGGCGTTGCCCACGGGGATGAAGTGGAAGTCGGGTGCGTCGCCCAGCTGCTCCACGACCTCGTACGCGGCGGTCTTCTGCCCCTCGATGCGGTCGGGGTTGACCGAGTTGACCAGGTGCACCGGGTAGTGGTCGGCGAGCTCGCGCGCGATCTCGAGGCAGTCGTCGAAGTTGCCGCGGATCTGGATCAGACGACCGTTGTGGGCGACCGCCTGGCTCAGCTTGCCCATCGCGATCTTGCCCTCGGGCACGAGCACGGCGGCGGTGATGCCGGCGTGGGCGGCGTAGGCCGCGGCCGAGGCCGAGGTGTTGCCGGTCGAGGCGCAGATGACGGCCTTCGCGCCGTGCTCGACGGCGCGCGAGAGGGCGACCGTCATGCCGCGGTCCTTGAAGGAGCCCGTCGGGTTCATTCCCTCGAACTTCACCCACACGTCGGCGCCGGTACGGCGCGACAGGGCCGGGGCCGGGATGAGGGGCGTACCGCCCTCGCCGAGGGTGACGACGGTGGAGGCGTCGGTGACGCCCAGACGGTCGGCGTATTCGCGGAGGACTCCGCGCCAGAGATGAGCCATGTTCAGTTCCCTTCCACGCGCAGCACGGAGACCACGCGCTCGACGACGCCGCTCGCGGCGAGACGCTCGACGGTCTCGCTCAGGTCCTGCTCACGGGCCTTGTGTGTTCCGATGACCAGACGGGCCGAGCCCGCTGCGGTCGATGAGCCTGTCGCAGCGCCCGTTTCTCCGGCATCCGGAGAAGCCTCGATCACGGTCTGCTCGACGGTCGCGATCGACACGCGACCCTCGCTCAGGATGCCGGCGACCGTGGCGAGCACGCCCGGCTTGTCGTCGACCTCGAGGGTGATCTGGTACCGCGTGATGACTCGCCCGATCGGCACGGCGGGGAGGTTCGCGCGGGTCGACTCCCCCACGCCCACGCCACCCGCGATGTGCCGACGCGCAGCCGAGACGACGTCGCCGAGTACGGCGGACGCCGTCTGTACGCCGCCGGCGCCGGCGCCGTAGAACATCAGGTCGCCCGCGGCCTCGGCCTGGACGAATACGGCGTTATTCGCGCCGTGGACGCTCGCGAGCGGGTGCGCACGGTCGACGAGGGCCGGGTATACGCGCACCGAGATCGATTCCGTGCCACCGTCTTCGGCGGCGAGGCGCTCGCACACGGCGAGGAGCTTGATGACGTAGCCGGCGTGACGAGCGGACTCGATCATCGCGGCGTCGACCGAGGTGATTCCCTCGCGGTGCACGGCATCCAGGGGAACCGCGGTGTGGAACGCGAGGCTCGCGAGGATGGCCGCCTTCTGCGCGGCGTCGTAACCCTCGACGTCGGCGGTCGGGTCGGCTTCGGCGTAGCCGAGCGCCTGCGCCTGGGCCAGCACGTCGGCGAAGTCGGCGCCCTCGGTGTCCATGCGATCGAGGATGTAGTTGGTGGTGCCGTTGACGATGCCCATGATCCGCACGACGCGATCGCCGGCGAGGGAGTCGCGCAGGGGCCGGATGATGGGGATGGCGCCGGCGGCAGCGGCCTCGTAGTAGACCTCGGCCCCGACCTGGTCGGCGGCCTCGAAGACCTCGGAGCCGTGAGTGGCGAGCAGCGCCTTGTTCGCGGTGACGACGTCGGCGCCCGAGGCGATCGCGTGCAGCACCTGCGTCCGCGCGGGCTCGATGCCGCCCATCAGCTCGATGACGATGTCGCTGCCGACGATGAGCGTCTCGGCATCCGTGGTGAAGAGTTCGCGGGGCAGCTCCACGTCGCGCTTCGCGTCGAGGTTTCGCACCGCGATGCCGGCGAGCTCGAGCTTCGCGCCCGCGCGGTCGGCGAGTTCGTCGCCGTGTCTGAGCAGCAGGTCGGCGACCTGGGAGCCGACGGCGCCGGCGCCGAGGAGCGCCACGCGCAACGTGCGGTAGTCGGTCATGCGGTTTCTCCGTGGGGTGTGTCGGTATCGGATGCCGGGACTCCGGCGTCGCGGGCGAGCAGATCGTCGACGGTCTCGCCGCGGACGATCACGCGCGCCTCGCCCCCTCGCACCGCCACGACGGGCGGGCGCGGGGTGTAGTTGTAGTTGCTCGCGAGCGAGAAGCAGTAGGCGCCGGTCGCGGGGACGCCCAGCAGATCCCCGGGCGTGACGTCGGCGGGGAGGTACTCGGCATCCACCACGATGTCACCCGACTCGCAGTGCCGACCGACGACCCGCGACAGCGCCGGGGCGACGCGACTCGTGCGCGAGACGATGCGCGCTGAGAAGTCGGCCCCGTACAGCGCCGGTCGTGCGTTGTCGCTCATGCCGCCGTCGACGCTGACGTACGTGCGATCGAGACCCTCGGCCGCCGTGACGGTCTTGACGGTGCCCACCTCGTACAGCGTCACGCCCGCCTGAGCGACGATGATGCGTCCGGGTTCGGTGGCGATGTCGGGCATCGGGATGCCGCGCACCGCGCACTCGTCAGCGATGGCATCCAGGATGCCGTCGGCGATCTCTTCGATGGGTCGGGGGTCGTCGACCGAGGTGTAGGAGATGCCGAACCCGCCGCCGACGTTGAGCACCGGGATCTCTCCCCCGGCGAGCAGGTCGGCGTGCAGGTCGACCAGACGAGCTGCCGACTCGCGGAACCCGGAGGAGTCGAAGATCTGCGACCCGATGTGCGCGTGCAGGCCCACGAAGCGCAGGCTCGGCAGCTCGCGGATGCGGGCGACGGCCTCGGCCGCCCCCTCGAGCGAGAAGCCGAACTTCTGATCCTCATGCGCCGTGGCCAGGAACGCGTGGGTCTCGGCGTGGACGCCGGTCCGCACCCGCACGAGCACGGGCTGCACCACACCGCGGCGGTCGGAGATGGCGGCGAGCCGCTCGATCTCGATGGGGCTGTCGATGACCACCGAACCGATGCCGACCTCGACCGCGCGCTCGAGCTCGCCCACGCTCTTGTTGTTGCCGTGGAAGCCGAGACGCGCGGGATCGGCACCGCCGGCCAGGGCCACCTCGAGCTCACCGCGGGTGCAGACGTCGACGGCGAGTCCCTCGTCGACGACCCACCTCACGACCTCCGTCGAGAGGAACGCCTTGCCCGCGTAATACACGCGGGCCCGGATGCCGTGGCGTGCGGCCGCGGACTCGAACGCCGCGCGGGCGCGACGCGCGTGGGCGCGCACCTCGTCTTCGTCCAGGACGTAGAGCGGGGTGCCGAAGCGGTCGCGGAGGTCGAACACCGAGACCCCGCCGATCTCGACGGAACCGTCATCGATACGGCGCGCGGACGACGGCCAGACAGGGGCGACCAGCTCATTCGCTTCGGCCGGGGCGACGAGCCACTCGGGCACGAGCGCGGAGTGCGAGGCGGACACAGGGGGACCAATCGGGTTTGCGGCGACGCGACGGCCGCGGATCACGGCTCCACCCCCGCGGAGAGTCACGCGAGGGTGTTGCTTGCAGTCTAGGGCACGGCATATGCCCCTCCCCTCCCGTGCGGCGTCCGCGGCGGCGGCCGTGCCCGGCGCCCCACCCCGACGCGTCATCGGCGCGCGACGATGCGTCGGTGGACGACGACGCGGGTGGTTCCGTCTCGGCTACGGGCGCCACCCCCTCCGAAAAGGTGAGGGCGACAGTCTCGACGGATGACGAATCGGGTGATGGCGGGGCCGACCGCGGCGCGTGGCGCTCAACGCGGGCCGACGACTGCGAGGCGGCACCATACGGTGTCGACGTGACGTCGCCCCTCTCCTCTCCGCTCGCCGTCGACGCCGTCGGCGTGCGTGTCCGCATCGATCTCTCGGGTTTGACGTCCGCCGACCGCGAGTCGGTCGCGCGCGCCTGGGCGGACGCCCGCGTCGACGATCCAGCTCCGGCGGACGTCACGGTCGTCCCGGTCTCCAGCGACGGCGAGGGGCAGATGCTGTCGGACTTGTCGAGCATGGTCACCCAGGCGGCGATCGAGGCCCGACGAGGCGACGCGTGGATGCTGCACGCGGCCGGGCTCGCCGCCCCCGACGGCGGCGTGGTCGTGCTCGTCGGGCCGTCAGGCGCCGGCAAGACCACCGCCACACGGGTACTCGCGCGGTCGTGGGGCTACGTCTCCGACGAGACCATCGGGATCGAGTCCGACGCGCGCATCTCCCGTTACCGCAAGCCGCTCTCGGTCATCACGGAGGGACAGGGCTACAAGGTCCAGCACGCTCCTCGCGACCTGGGGCTCCTGCCCCTCCCAGCGGCACCGCTACGCGCACGCCGCGTCGTACTCCTCGACCGCGACAGCGCCCACACACGAGCGCGCCTCGTCCCCGTTCCCGCGTCGGAGGCCCTCGTCCTCCTCGCGCCGCACTCGAGCGCTCTCGCCTCGATGCGGCACCCCTTGGGCACCATGATGAGCGTGCTCGCCCGAACGGGCGGCGCACTCCGAGCCCAGTACGCCGAGGCGGAGCAGCTCGTCGCCCTGGTGGACGAACTCATGTCCGAGACACTCGACTACTCCCCCGCGGCCGCCGAGCCTCCGTCCCACGCTGCCGTCGCAGCGACCGCCCCCGGGTCGGCGGACGGGGTGGCCAGACGCTACCGTCGCGGCGCGGTCGTCGACTCCTGCGCACTGCCCGACGACCGACTCGCGCTTCTGTCGGCGGAGTCCGACGGCCGGGGCACGCTCCGCATCCTCGCCGGCGCCGCCCCCGCGCTGTGGCTCGCCGCAGATGATTCCACCCGCAACGACCTGCTGAACGCGGCGACCGGTGGCGCGCCCCACGACGAGGCGGCCCGCGCAGTGGACGACGTCCTGGGTCAGCTCGTCGAGGCGGGACTGCTCACCGTCACCGAATAGACGACAGCGACGCCGTGATCAGCCGCAGGTGCCGTCGACCTGCAGAGCCGGATCACTGACGATGGCGCCGGCGATGTCGAACGTGGCCACCAGGTCCTGACCTTGCACGGTCGCGGACGTCAACGTCAGCCCCGCCGGCAACCGGTCGGCGATGCACAGGCGCGACGTCTGCAGGATGCCGTCGGCGACACCACCGAATTGGCCGCGGAGGGTGTCGGCGTCGAGTACGTTGCCCGCGACCTGGAACGACGACGGCGTCAAGGTGAGATCGCCCTCGGCCGCGCCGGGGGTCACGGCGACACCGACCGGGATGCCGATGCCGAACAGCGACAGCGAGGTCTCGAACGTCACGTCCGGCGCGGCGACGTCGATCGTGCCGGCCGGGAGGTCCGGGAGTTCTGCGAGCAGCGCCCGCATCTGCTCCTGATCGAGGCGGACCGAGGCGGTTCCCCCCTCGGCGGCCGATCCGGCCGACACCGGCACCCCGCGGAGGTCCACCCGCACATCGCCGGTGATCGGCCCCAGGGTGACGTCGTCGGAGGCCACGGCGACCTCGTCGAGGCGCCCCCCGATCACCTGCGGCAGAACGAGGCCGGCCACCTGCACGTCGACGTCCTGGTCGTCGGGCAGCCCGACGTTGGACACGACGAGGGAGCGCACCGTGCTGGTCACGACCGAGCGTGCAATGAACTCCGCGGCGACGACCGCGGCCGCCAGCAGCACGACGACCACGACGATCACCGCGATCCAGCGACCGGTCTTCCGGCCCGACGGGGAGCGGGGCGTCGTGGCATCCGTCATCGTCACATCCGTTCCGGAGCGCTCACGCCGAGCAGCGTCAGACCGTTGCGCAGCACCTGACCGGTCGCGTCATTGAGCCAGAGGCGTGTGCGGTGCACCGACTCGACCGGCGCGTCACCGAGCGGGATGACGCGACAGTTGTCGTACCAGCGGTGGTACAGACCGGCAAGCTCTTCGAGGTAGCGCGCGACGCGGTGCGGCTCGCGCACCTCGGCGGCGAAGGCCACGATGCGCGGGAACTCCTGGAGGGCACCCAGCAGGGCCGACTCGGTCTCGTGGTCGAGCCGCTCGGGGGCGAACTCCGAGCGGTCGACCCCGGATGCCGCGGCATTGCGCGCGACGTTGTGCGTGCGGGCGTGGGCGTACTGCACGTAGAACACGGGGTTGTCGTTCGTGCGCTTCTGCAGCACGTCGAGGTCGATGTCGAGATTGGAGTCGGCCGAACTGCGCGTCAAGGCGTAGCGGGCGGCATCCACCCCGACGATCTCGACGAGGTCTTCGAGGGTCACCACGGTGCCGGCGCGCTTGGACATGCGCATCGGCTGCCCGTCACGCACGAGGTTGACCATCTGACCGATGAGCACCTGGAGGTTGACGTTCGGTACGTCGCCGAAGGCGGCGCACATCGCCATGAGGCGCTGCACGTACCCGTGGTGGTCGGCGCCGAGCATGATGATGCAGCGGTTGAAACCGCGCTCGCGCTTGTCGAGGTAGTACGCGAGGTCGCCCGAGATGTAGGCGGGCTGCCCGTCGGACTTGATGATGACGCGATCCTTGTCGTCACCGAACTCGGTCGAGCGCAGCCACGTCGCCCCGTCCGCCTCGAAGATGTGGCCGAGCTCGCGCAGGCGCGCGACGGCCCGGTCGACGGCGCCCGAATCGTGCAGGTCGTTCTCGTGGAAGTACACGTCGAAGTCCACGCCGAACTCGTGCAGCGACTGCTTGATCTCGCCGAACATGAGGGTCACGCCGAGCTCGCGGAAGGCCTCTTGTTTGGCATCCGGATCGAGGGCGTCGATGTCGCCGTCGTACTTCTCGGTGACGCGCGCGGCGATGTCGTGGATGTACGCGCCGCCGTAGCCGTCGTCCGGGGTCGGGTCGCCCTGATGGGCGGCCACGAGGCTGCGGGCGAAGCGGTCGATCTGGGCGCCGTGGTCGTTGAAGTAGTACTCGCGGGTGACCTTCGCGCCCTGAGACGAGAGGATGCGCGCGAGCGCGTCACCCGCCGCGGCCCACCGGGTTCCGCCGAGGTGGATCGGGCCGGTGGGGTTCGCGCTGACGAATTCGAGGTTGATGATCTCGTCGGCACGGGACTCGTTCGTGCCGAACGCCGCCCCCTCGTCGACGATCGTCTTGGCCAGGGCGCCGGCGGCCGCCGCGTCGAGGCGGATGTTGATGAAGCCGGGTCCGGCGACCTCGACGCTGGCGATGCCGTCGATGGCCTCGAGCCCCGCGGCGATCTCGCCGGCGAACTCGCGCGGATTCGCGCCGACGACCTTCGACAGCTTCAACGCGGCGTTGGACGCCCAGTCGCCGTGGTCGCGGTTCTTCGGCCGCTCGAGCGGCAGGTCGGCGGCTGTGATCCCCGCCGAGGACCCCTCTCGTCGCGCCTCCGCGAGCGGGGCGATGACGGTGAGCAGGGCGGCGGAGAGGGCAGCAGGATCCATAGCCCGACAAGTCTAGGGCGCGACGCCTGGGTGACCGCGTCAGCCGATCTGCACCAGGGCCTCGTGGTCGTCGGGGGTCGTGGCATCCGGGGTGTCGCCATCGAGCACCGCGTCGACATGCATGCGCTCGAGCCCGACGTAGCCGCCGTGGTAGCTGAGGAAGGCGCAGTCGGCGGCGTCGCGACCCGTCGCGATGCGCACCAGCGAACGGCGGTCGGCGAGTCGCGTGGCGTCGACGACGTACCAGGCCCCGTCGATGTAGGCCTCGGCCACGGCGTGGAAGTCCATGGGCTCGAGGCCCGGCGCGTAACACGCGGCGTAACGGGCGGGCATGTCCATCGCACGGAGCAGGGCGATGACCACGTGCGCGTAGTCGCGGCAGACGCCCTGCCCGGTCATCAAGGTGGTCACCGCACTGTCGGTGCCGAAGCTGAGTCCGGGGGTGTAGGTGACGGTGGAGGCGACGAAACCCGACACCGCGGCCAGCAGTTCCTCTCCGCCGAGGCCGCGGAACTGCCGCCGCGCCTGAGCGAACACCTCATCGGACTGGCAGTACCGACTCGGGCGCAGGTAGGTGATGGTCTCGAGGTCGCTCGATCGAGGACCCTGCGCCGGTCCCGAGACCACGGCGTCGTAGCGCACCGACAGCGGCCCCTGCTCCCCCGTGAGACGGTGCAGACGACTGCCCGACTGGTCGACGATCTCGGTCGGGGTGTACACGCGATCGCCCTGAGAGAAGGTCAGTGTCTCGTCGGCGACCGGTACGCCCTGGGCCGCGGTGATCTGGAAGATGAGGTCGACGGACGCCCCCAGATCGAGGTCGAGTTCGGCGGTCACACGGCGCGGCACCGGGCAATCCTCGCACGCGGTCGAAGGCCCTCGGACCACCGCGGACGAATCGGGTCACCCGTCTTTCTTGCCCGCTCCGGGAGACGCTCCCTGACTCGGCTTCTTGTCGTCGTCGCCACCGGGGCCGCCGTTTCCGGGGCCCTTCTCGTCGCCGCCGTTCGGCGGGGATCGGTCCTCGTCGCCGACGCCGTTCTCCGGCTCCTCGGGCGTCGGTTCCGCCGTCGGTTCGGCGGTCTCGGTCGGCCCCGGTTCGGCGGTCTCGGCCGGTTCCGGTTCGGTGGTCTCGGTCGGTTCCGGCGCCGTCGTCTCGCTCGGTTGGGGCTCGCTGATCTCCTCCGGCGCCGGCGACGACGATGGCGCCGGTGTGAGTGAAGTGAGGTCCGCCCGCACGGTGGCGATGCGAGCCAGGATGCCGTCGGCCTCCGCCGAGGTGATCTCCCCCGCGTCACCCCGCGCGACGACGTCGGCCTCGAGGGCGTCGAGGCTCGTCAGCGCTGAGGCGTAGTCGCCGGCGGAGGCCTGCTCGGCGACGGTCTGCACCGACTGCTGCCACGCAGTGGGAGCAGCGTCCGGCGGCGTGCACGCGGCGAGCGCGATGCCGGCGGCGAGCAGGAGCGCGGCCGCCGGTGCGGCGCGACGGATCACGGGCCGACCTCCGTCCACAGCTCGTCCATGTGCTGGTCGAGCGGCTGCGGGAGCGCCGGCAGGTCGGGTTGGCCGGGGGCACCCGAATTCGAGAGCGAGACGGCGGCGACCACCGCTCCCACGGCGAGGATGACGGCCACGACGGATGCCACCACGACGTTCTTCTTGGACCCGCGGCGGGACGCCGGCGCCACGGAGCGCGGACCGCCGCCCACAGACGAACCCTGCGACGGGTCGCCGCCCGTCGGCGAGAGCACCTGCGTGCGGTCCGCGCTCGGCGGCGAGGGGTGACTGTCGGGCTGCGGGAGCACTCGCGTGCGGTGGTCGTTCCCGTCGAACGCGCGCGTCGGAGCCGTCGCGTGCGGCAGGACCGCCGTTCGCGCATCGACCGAGGCCGCCGAGGCGCCCGCGACAGCGCGCAGCGCCGTGACCACTCCCGCGGCATCCGGTCTCTCCGCGGGTTCGAGGGCGGTCATGCGCTGGAGCACCTCGCGCCACGCCGGCGGAACGTGCGCGGGAATCTCGGGCGTCGAGACGAGCCGTGCCGCGAGCGCTTCGTGGGGCGTGCGCGACCCGAACGGGCGCGATCCGGTCAGCGCCTCGAGCAGCACGAGTCCGAGCGCGTACACGTCGCTCGTGGGGGCGGCGGGAAGGCCGCGCGCCTGCTCGGGACTGAGGTAGGCGGCGGTGCCGATGACGGTGTCGGCCCGGGTGACACGGGTGGCGCCCACCAGGGCCGCGATGCCGAAGTCGGCGAGCGTCGCACGTGGCGTCTCACCCACATGGGCGGCGGGGCGGATGAGGATGTTAGACGGCTTCACGTCGCGGTGCACGATCCCCCGCGCGTGGATGACGGCGAAGGCCTCGGCGATCTCGCGGCCGACGAGAGCGACCTCGGGTGCGGGCAGCGGACCGCGCGCGACGCGGTCCGACAGCGTGGGCCCTGAGATCAGCTCCATGACGAGATAGGCCGGGCTCCCCGCGAGTCTGGCGTCGTAGAGGGTCACCAGGGACGGATGCGACACCGACGCCAGCAACCGTATCTCCGACCGGACGCGCGCGACATCCGAGGGATCGGCGCCGTCGCCGTCGATGATCTTGAGGGCGACGCTCCGCTCCAGCGCCGTGTCGACGGCTTCATGCACGCGCGCGTAGCCACCGCGACCGAGGAGGCGGCCCACGCGGTAGCGTCCGTCGAGCAACTCACCGTCGACCGGGTCGGCGGCCGTGTGCGTCTGCTCGCTCATGATCTCGTCCCGGGGTGCGGCCCCGAGCGCATCAGACGAGGTCGTCGTTCGAGGATCGCGTCGTTGAACGGGTGACCTGGGCGCCGCCGACGCCCTCGGTGCGCGTGACCGTGTCGGTCTGACGGCGCTTCGCCAAGAGCACGATGCCGATCAGGAAGACGACGACGCCAGCGCCCATCATGATGTAGCCGATCATGCTCAGGCTGACGTAGTCGTTGGGAAGGTTCACCGCGAAGGCGAGGATGGCCCCGATGACGAACAGGGCGATGCCGGCTCCGATGCTCATGTCAGACCCCTTTCGAAGGAGTTCCCAGCATGGCAAGGACGACCCCGACCCGACACGCTCTTGACAACGCCTGTCAAGACGGGGGCGACGAGCCGGGGTCGGGTGTGACATGGATGCCATGAGCGAGAACGACGTGACCACCCGATCCAACCGCGGCCAGTGGGAGAACGCGGTCGAGGGCCGCCCCGAGCTGTCGGCCAGCTTCTCGGGCAAGCAGGAGGCGGTCGATCAGGGGCGCGCCACGGCGGACGAGCTCGGTTCCGAGCACATCGTCGAGGATGCCGAGCCGACCGGGGCGGTCACCGACGAGGAGTGACCGCAGAGAAACGACGAAAGAGGCCGCGATCGTGGATCGCGGCCTCTTTCGTGGTGGTGCCCCCGACTGGAATCGAACCAGCGACCTTTGGTACCGGAAACCAACGCTCTATCCCCTGAGCTACGGAGGCGGACGTCTTCAGGTTATCACCGTGGCGCCGCAGACCCCGACGCCGCGGGGTGGCGCCGGACGCGCCGACGGCCGCCCCGCGGCATCCGGATCACTCGTCGCCGACGACGCCGATGCCGGTCGCCTGGTGGTCGGCATTCGGGTCGTCCTTCGTGGGAGCTTTCGACGCCTCTTCGGGATCGGTCTCCTGACTCGGGCGGACCGTGGGGTCGTCACCGAGATCGGCGGCGCCGTCGGCCGGCTCTTCTTCGGGGGCGGAGTGCTGGGGGTCGCTCATGGGGTGTCCCTTCGTCGCGTGGACCTCCAGCCTGGCAAGGTCGAGCAACCGGACGCAGCGGCTTGACCGGGGAGGCTCACGGGCTTAGCGACCGAGCATCGTACGCAGGCGCCGCGAGAGCGGCTGGGTCAGGATCACCTGTCGTCCGTTCACATCGAGGGCGAGGATCGAGCCTCCCCATCCCCGCCCGCGCGCCGGCCGCGCGTCGCCGCGAACATACGCCTCGGCGATGTCGACGTAGGCGGCGAGCAACTGCGCGCTCTGGTCCTTCGACGAGTTCGCGTCGACCAGCTGCAGCCGGTGTCCCGTGTCGGTCTCGACCGAGAACCACCGGGATCCGGGCGTCGATACGAGCGCCCAGCGCTCGTTCCGCTCGAACCGCGCCCACGCCGCGCCACTCCTGAGGGCCGTGGTCACCTCTAGATCGGCCTGGGCGATGCAGAGCACCTCGAGCATGGCGAGGGCTTCTGCCGCGGTGACGTAATCACCGCGGTCGGCGCCCAACCCGCCCCACTCGAACCTGCGCTCGCTCATCCCGTCACCGCCCGTGCCCTCGTCCTCCCCAGAGGGTAACCCCGGGTTCGCGTGCCGGCTCCGCGCGCAGAAGACTTCGCACGCGACAGCGGGGCTCTACGATGAGCGCATGCTGACCTCGTCGCCGTCATCGATCACCGATCAGACCTCCATCTTCGCCCTGAGCGGCACCACGTCGTTCCTCGCCGTCGCCCTCTACGTCCTCACGGTCGTGGCATTGTGGAAGGTCTTCACCAAGGCCGGGCACCCCGGCTGGCTGGCGATCATCCCGATCGTCAACATCGTCTTCCTGACCAAGATCGCCGGGTTCTCCGGGTGGTTCGCCCTGCTCTACATCGTCCCGATCGTGGGTGTCGTTTTCCACATCATCGTCCAACTGCGAGTCGGACGAGCCTTCGGACACGGTTGGGTGTTCTCGCTCTTCCTGCTCGTGTTCCTCTACGTCGTCGGCTACCTCATCATCGGCTTCAGCGACGACAAGTACCGTCCCGAGCGCATCTGAGGGCGAGGCGGCCGCCACGCCATATGAAGAAGACGGATGCCACGGGGTCGCCCCGTGGCATCCGGTCTTTCTCAATCCCCCTTGACGTTGACGATCTGCCGCAGCGTGTGACGGATCGTCACCAGGTCGGCAGCATCCGCCATCACCTGATCGATCGGCTTGTAGGCCTGCGGTATCTCGTCGATGAACGCCTCGGTGTCGCGGTATTCGATCCCCGTCATCGCCTCGCGCAACTGCTCGTGTGTGAAGGTCTTCCGGGCCGCCGACCGGGAGTATTCCCGACCCGCTCCGTGCGGTGACGAGTTCAACGCGACCGGGTTGCCTCGACCCTCGACCACGTACGAGGCCGTGCCCATCGACCCGGGGATGAGACCAGGACGCCCGGCATCGGCCATGATCGCGCCCTTGCGCGACACCCACACCTGCTTACCGAAGTGCCGCTCGGACTCGGTGAAGTTGTGGTGGCAATTGATCCGCTCGCGCTCTTCGACGGGGGTGTCGAGGAAGCGACCGAGCTGATTCGAGACACGGTCCATCATCTCCTCCCGATTCAGCAGGGCGAAGTGCTGAGCCCATCGCAGCTCCCGGATGTACCGGGCGAACTCGGGCGTGCCTTCGACGAGGTAAGCCAGATCGGGATGCGGGAGCTCGATCCACCATTGCTGCGCGAGGCGCTGCGCCACCTTGATGTGATGCTGCGCGATGCGGTTGCCGACGCCCCGCGACCCCGAGTGCAGGAACATCCACACGTCGTCGTTCTCGTCCAGCGAGATTTCGATGAAGTGGTTGCCGCTGCCCAGCGAACCCAGCTGGTTGCGCCAGTGACCGGCGTACGACGTCGGGTCGAACTCGGCCGTCTCGGCGAGAGCTTCGAGCTCGGCGATCCGCGGCTCGGCGGTGGCGACGATCTTGCGGTTGTCGCGCCCGGCCGAGAGCGGGATGGCCCGTTCGATCTGCTGACGGAGCTCTGCAAGATCCCGACCGGCGAGATCGTGGGCCGCGAACTGCGTCTTGACGGCGATCATGCCGCAGCCGATGTCGACGCCGACAGCCGCGGGCATGATGGCCCCACGCGTCGGGATGACCGAGCCGACCGTCGCGCCGAGCCCGAGGTGGGCGTCGGGCATGAGGGCCAGGTGGGGATAGATGAACGGCATGCGCGATGAGGTGCGGGCCTGTTCGATGGTCTTGTCATCGATCAGGCTCGCCCACGACACGAGTCGTTCGTTGAGCTTCTGCATGGATCCTTTCCTTCGGTGATGCGCTGCTGCGCGGTGAGTGAGCCACAGACCTGAGCGCACTCCCCCACTCGAAGGGAAAGAGAAACGCCCCGACCTGACGGTGCGGGGCGTGAGAAGACAGTGTCTAGACGACCGGCGCCGGAGGGTACGACGAGGGGAGAAACGGCAGGTACTGCTGCTGCTCCGGACGCAGATCGCGCTTAGCGGTCATCGCCTCGTCCTTTCTCGACTCGTCGCGCCAACCGGCACGGACTTGCGAACTTAGTGGATGCCGCACGCCCATCGCAAGGCTTCCGCTCCACACATCGCCCGGCGGTTCACCGGCGTGGGATCAGCCCTGGGTGGGCTGGTCGAAGTCCCAGTCGATCAGTTCGTCGTTTCCACCGGGGTCGGGCTCGACGGCGCGGAGGCGCGCTCGGGGGAAGAGACGGTGGGCGCGTAACTCCTCAACTGCGGCGGCGAAGTCCGGCTCCTCGCCGTCCCACTCGAGGGGAGCCGAGAGCACGTCGTTGCCGACGCCGATCACCAAGTCCGCCTGAGCGACCTTCTTCGCGTCCGTGACGATGGGGATGCTGACCGCTTCGGCCTGCCCCTCTTTCGCCACCGCCGCGGTCAGCTCAATCAGCGACGCGGCGACGTCGTCGGTGGTCATCACGGTCTCGCCGGCATAGGTCACGCATCGCATTCCCCCACCCTGGGGTCCGATCGGACGGCGAGGGGGTGGGTTGCCGGGATGCGACCGGTGGGGTACGCCTCAACCCCTGCGCTGGGTGGACCGGAACATCGCTTCGTCGAGCTCGAACCACACCGCGCGCACGGTGTCGAAGTCGCCGAAAGGTTCGGGCTGCGGGTCGTCGAGCGACAAGCGGTAGCCACGAGGCAGGTCGTCCACGTGTTGTCCGTCGCGCGGTCCGCCGACGAGCACGTAGATCACGGCGAATCGACCGCGGGCGCCTCGGCGGCCACGCCGTCGACGGCATCGCTCATGCGCCGAAGGAAGGCGACGACGGCCGCCGACTCGTCGGGCGTCATATCGATGACTGCAGCCAGCATCCGGTCGTGCATGTTCCCCAGCGTCTGCCGGACTTCTTCGTCAGCCCGCGGCGTGACCGCGATGAAGATGCTGCGGCGGTCGTCGGGGTTGGCGGAGCGCGTGATGTGGCCGGAGCGTTCCAGCCGATCGAGGATCGCCGTCGTAGACGCCGTCGACAGTCCCAGGTACCGAGTCAGCTCCCCCGGACGGACCTGCCTCTTCTGGTCGCGAAGCAGGTAACGCAACACCAGCAGCTCATTCTCACCCATCGACATCGAGTCGCGCGTGCGTCGTCGCATTGCCACCTCGGCGGCACGGTAGACCCGCAGGGATTCGAGCACGGCCTTGCTGCGCTGCCGACGGTCCGCCGGCTCGTCGCCGTACCAGTAGGTGACGTGGCTGCCAGCGTCCGGTGTCGAGGGTGCGCGGGGCGTGGTTTCGACATCCGTCATGTCACACCTCCGCTCGTATCGCGACTATACAGCGCAAATAATAGTTAGGCAAACTAGTTACTAAGCGAGTATGTTCTCAACACAGCTAATCGCTTTCGAAGGGAGCACCCCATGGGCCACCTGTATTACGGAACGTCGACCGAATCGATCCAGATTCCCGACCGCCTGCTCTCACACCTCAAGGTGGTCACAACCACCAAGCTCCGCCGCAGCGAGAGCTTCACCCTCAGCTGGGCCCATGTCGACGGCACCCCCGGTCGTTCCACCCTCTGGCTGCAGCCGGCGATCCCGCTGCGCTTCGTCTTCGACTCCGCGGAGCCCGAATCCCTCGACGCCGCGACGCTGAAGTCCATGGCCGACATGGCGGGCTCCTCCGCGGGTCTCATCGTCGACCTCGACGCGGACATCCCCACGGCCGAGGTCGGCCCGCGTCCCGCGCCTGCCCGCTCGACTGAGCGCTCCGGCCGTCGCGCTGCACTTTCTGCGGCGGCCTGACATGGCCGTCACCTCCGCTCCTTCCGCCGCTCCCCTGTCGGCGGTCCGTATCCTCTGGGTCAAGGTCGACGCCGGCTTCTGGGTCGCCCATCGTGGCGGTGAGTACTTCGGCTGCGTCGACGCCGTCGCCGGCGGCTTCGTCGCGCGTGACGCCCACGGCGTCCCCATCGGCCGATACGACGTGCTCGCCGAGGCCAAGGCATCGCTGCGTTCGACGACGCACCCGACGAATACGGTGCGACGTCGGAGAATGGAGCGTACGTCCTTGGTTGCCGCCACGGCTCTCGGCTCAACCGCCCTCGTGTTCGCGCTGACCGCCGGGGCGATGGCGCCCTACCTCTGAGAACGGTTTCCCGCTCGCCGTCACCGCGAGCGATGTCGACCCCCTGTACAGGGCACGCAACGCGTGTCACGGTCGTCACTCCACCGACGAACGGAGTCCTTCATGGCCGACCGCCACGCACACCCCGATGACGCCCCCGACTCGCAGTCGAACGGCGCGGGCAGTGAATCCCCGGAAGAGGGTGCTGCCGCTCAGCAGGATGCAGACGACGCAGCGACGACGGATGGTTCCCCCACCGGCGACATCGGCTGAACATCCTCCACGCGGTCAGGTCTCGCTCCCTCCGTCCCGGAGGTGCGCGGCCTGGAGCGCGGGTTGCAGACGCCGTCTACGAGCCCGCGATAGAGATGGACGCGGTGGTCGAAACGCCCTCGCACGACACGGTGAAGGTGATCGTTCGTGCGCCCCCGGGATTGAGGAACAACTGCGTCGTGTAGCTCCCGCGGTCTGAGCTGTCGGGGGTGCTCCCCCCGAGCTGATCGCGCCACGTGCCCCCTTCGCTCGCAACGACGGACACCGTGCGATAGGGGACACCGCTGCCGCTCGCGCTTTTCAGCGTTCCGGACACGTTGATGTAGTACTGGTTGGTGTCGCCGGAGAACGACCTCGAGAGGTTCACCGTGATGGAAGCCACGGGGACGAAGACGTAGGAGAAGGACGCCGTGGTGGCGAGACCGTTCGAGAGGGCGGTGACGCTGGCGGTCTGCGATGTCTTCACGCGGGCGACCGACGCCGTCGTCGAGAACGTCCCCGCGGTCGTCAGGGAGAAGCTCGTCCGAGCCAGCGTGACGTTGGCGTCGGAGCTCGACAAGGTCAGCCTCTGACCGCGCACCGCACCCTCGTACTTTCCCGTGACACTCACGCTGCCGCCGACGGGCACGTCGGACACCTGCGAGAAGGTCAGGGTCAGAGCGGACGTACTCGCCGCCGAGGCGGGTGAGGCGGTGGTGACGATGATCGCCGGCACCGCCCACGCGGCGGCGCCGACGACAGCACGTCGAGACATCGCGTGGGAGTCGACCTCGCTCACACGCTCGTCGGCGTAAGCCTCTTTCGTCATGTCTCCGTCCCTTCGTTCGCGGACTCTTCCCGTCTCGCCGAGCGTGGCAGCTTTCCCCGTCGCCGCCCGCCTCTTCGCCCGGGGGCGAGGACTTCCGAGCCGTAGTTCACCCGTCGATGGGTACAGGACGCTCGGACACGTCACCCGTGTGACGCATGTCAGGCACCGTGGGCGCCGGCAGCATCGGTCTACGCCTGCTCCCGAGTTCCCGCCCCGTCGCCCGACGGCGCCGGCTGACACCGTGGGCACCACCAGGTGCGACGCCGCTCGGGGTCGTTCGCCACCTCGTCGCGCACGCGCACCCGCGTCCCGCAGCGGAGGCACGGTCGCCCCGCCCGGCCGGCGACCCAGTGCGACGATCCCTTGCGACGATCGCCGGTGGTCACCTGGTACATGCCCGGCACCGTCGCCGAAATCCGTAGGCATCGCGCGGCGAGCGCGATGAGCGCACCGAGATCGGTGGCCCCGATCGGGGCGAAGGGATGGACACCGCGCAGGAAGGCCAGCTCGTTCACCCACAGGTTGCCGAGTCCTGCGATGCGCGTCTGGTCCAGCAGCGCCGCCACGAACGGACGGTCGGGACGCGCGGACAACCGGCGGACTGCTTCAGCCGCGTCCCAGTCCTCCCGAAGGGGGTCGGGACCGAGATGCCCGACAACATCGTGCTCCCGGGCGGTGGGGAGGAGGTCGACCACCGGGAGGTCGAGGCCCCACACCTCCCGCCCGTCTTCGAGGCGGAGGCGTACGCGCGCCTTCTCACGCGCCGCGGAGGGCAGCGCCCGACCCGCCCGTATGATCGTCCAGCTGCCCTGCATGCGCAGATGGGTGTGGAGGGTCGAAAGGTCGTCGAAGCGCGTGAGCAGGTGCTTGCCGTGGGTGTCGTGCGCGATGATCGATCGTCCCGCGAGCGAGACCCCCGCACCGTTGCCGGACCGCAGTTCGCCGTCGATCACGCGGGTGCCGCAGGTCGCGGCATCCAGGCGCTGTCGCAGACGGTAGACGCTGTCCCCCTCGGGCACCGTCAGGGAGCCGTCGGCGAGAGCTGGTCCGCGCGCGGCGCCAGATCGGGGCGGAGGCGCGTGCCGAATTCGTGCCGCAGGGCACTGAGCGCCGCCTGCCACCCCGCAAGACCGTGTACGCCGGGACCGGGACTCGTCGATGACGAGCACAGATAGACGCCCTTCATGGGCGTGCGCCACGGATCGGGGCTGTAGACCGGCCGACCGAGGAGCTGCGTCAGGGTCGGCGCGCCCGCGGAGATGTCTCCGCCGGGGAAGTTCGGGTTCCACGCCTCGACGTCGACCGCCGTGCGTGACGCGGAGGCGAGGATCGTGTCGCGGAACCCGGGAGCGAAGCGTTCGATCTGCGCCACGACGGCGGCCTCGCGGTCGGCGGGGCTGCCCGCCGGCACGTGCGTGTAGGCCCAGAACACGTGCTTGCCGGCGGGCGCGCGCGTCGGGTCGAACAGCGTCGGCTGCGCAGACAGCACATACGGCGCATCGGGCAGGTCCCCGCGGGCGACGGCGTTCTCGGCCGCGGCGATCTCGGCTCGGGTTCCGCCCAGGTGCACGGTCCCCGCCCGCGAGACGTCCGCGTTCGTCCAAGGCACGGGCTCCGACAGCGCGAAGTCGACCTTCGCGACACCGCCCCCATAGCGGAAGCGTTCGAGGGCCCGACGGTAGGCCGCGGGCATCCGCTCTCCCGCCAGGGCGATCAGGGCGCGCGGCGTGGTGTCGAGCAGCACCGCGCGAGCGGGCGGGAGCTCGTCGAGCGAGGTGACCTCGACACCGGCGCGCAGCACTCCGCCGTGTGCCCGAATGTCGGCGATCATGGCATCGGCGATCGCTTGGCTGCCGCCCACCGGTATCGGCCACCCGCGCCCGTGCCCGTAGGTGGCGAGCACGAGTCCCGCGCCCCCGGCGGCGAGGCTCGGCTGATGCAGGATCGTGTGGGCTGACACGCCCGTGATCAAGCTCGGTGCGACCTCTTCGCGGAAGCGCGCGTTCCACCAGGGTCCCCCCTGCTCGAGAGCCCGGATGCCGAACAAGAACGCCGCGAGCGGGTCACCCGGTATGCGCAGCAGCGCGTTGCCCGTGAAGTCGGCGACCCCACGAAGGTGGTCGACGAGCGGGCGCATGAGTCGCTCGTAAGCCGGCCCATCGACCCCGAGCCCCTCCGACGCTCGAGCGAGGTCGCGGAATGCGAGGCCCGCCCGCGCCCCGTCGAGCGGATGGGCGTAGGAGATCTCGGGGACGGTCAGGCGGATGCGGCGATCGAGGCCGAACTCGCGGAAAAACCACGACTCCAGAGCCAGCGGATGAACGGCCGACCCCACGTCATGGCGGAAACCCGGGAGCGTGAGCTCCGCCGTCGAGGCCGCTCCCCCGAACGTCGCCGACCTTTCGTAGACGGCGACCGACAACCCCGACCGTGCGAGCGTGACGGCCGCGGCAAGGCCGTTCGGGCCCGAACCGACGATGATCGCGTCGTAGCTCTCGCTCATCGGTCGATCGGCTCCTTCTGGGCGGTGGACTCGTGTCCGATGGCGGCGGCACCGCCGTCGGTGCCGGGGGCGCCTCCCTCGGCAAGATAGGCGAGGCGGTGCAACGTCTCGGCGTTGCGCCACCGTGTGACCGCATCGAAAACCGTGTCGGGGAGGATCCGGGTGGGGCCGGTGACCGGTTCCTCCTGGATCCGCACGACGCACGCGTCGCCGCGCGGCTTGACGTCGATCGCGACACGGGCGACGCCGATGGGTCCGCCGTGCGGCTCCATCACCGCGCGGTACGGCGGGTCCCACACGCGCATGACCGTCGTGTCATCGACCACCAGGGGCCACGAGCCGAACGAGTGGTGCAATCTCGCCCCCTCGGCGGGCCAGGTATCGCCGACGTCGCGCATGCGCGAGGTGCCGACGACCCAGAGGGGGTACAGCCACCCGTTGGCGAGGACGCGGAACACGTCGTCAGGGGTGCAGTGCATCAGGCGGACGTTGCGTGCCATGGATTGTTCCTCCTCGTCGATGCGATGGACGGATGCCGCGACGCAGCCGTCCCGACATCGCCCACGCTACGGCCCGCCGACGTCGGCGGTCGCCGAGGTTGCGCCGCGACGCGCGGCCGGGTACCGCCTCACGGGAGTCCTCACCCCGTCGCCGGCAGGACGAACCACGCACGCGTACCGCCGGTCGGTGAGGCATCGAGTCCGATCGATCCCCCGTGCGCATCGACGATGCGTCGGCAGGTCGCCAGACCGATGCCGATGCCCTGCACCTCGGACCCGTGTCCTCGCTGCATCGGTTCGAACAATCGATCGCGCAGCTCCGGGGCGACGGCGTCGCCGTTGTCGTCGACGCTGACGCGCCACCCGTCGGGCAGCGTCTCCACGCTCACACGGATCACGGGGACTCTCTCGGCCGCCACGGTGAACTTCACCGCGTTGGCGATGAGGTTCTGCAGCAGCACGCGCAGCAGGGTGTCATCGCCGCGGACGAAGGTGGAAGCGTGGACCGACACCCGGGCTCCCGCACGAACGACCACGCCGTCGAGGTCTTCCAGGACGGCATCCACCGTGTCGGCGATGTCGACGTCGGTGAGGTGCGGCCGCGTGCCGCCGATCCGCGCGAAATCCAACAGGTCGCTCACCATCGTCGTCATGCGCGAGGCGGCGGCTTCCGCGCGGGCGAGGGACTGCGCAGCGCGCGGAGCCTGGCCCATCTCGGGGCTGTCCGCGGCGAGCTCGAGGAAGCCGGCCAGCGCGGTGAGCGGATTACGCAGGTCGTGGCTGACCTGTGTCGCGAAATCCTCGAGCAGGGCGTTCGATTGCAGCAGATCCCGCTGTACGCGGCGCAGTTCGAGGACGTCGATCACCTGCCCCGCGAGAAGGTCGAGACCGTGGGCCGCGGCATCCGACAACTCACCGACCTCCGTGTCGAAGACGCACAGCGTGCCGATGGAGACGCCCGCCGGGGTGATGAGCGGACTCGACGCGTAGAAGCGCGTCAGGGCGATCTCCCCCGTGACGAACGCGTTCGTGGCGAAGCGGACGTCGAGGCGGGCGTCGGCCACGACGACGCGGCGAGGGTCGGAGATCACGACCGCGCACATCGAATCCTCACGCGCGCACGACGCCGCCTGTACGCCGACCGCGGCGATCTGGTGCTGCATCCGGTCGTCGATGATGTTGATCACCGCCGTCGGCACGCGGCACACCGTCGCGGCGAGCTCCACGAGGCCCTGCAGGTCGGGCTCGGTGGGTTCGCCGACCACGCGGTACTGCGCGATCGCCTCCCGCCGGGTCACATCCTGCGCCGTCGACACGTCATCCCCTCGCGGTCGTCCTCCTCGTGAGCCTAACGGTCCCGGTACACCGTCCCGGGCGGATCAGGAAGGGGCTCGCGCGCGCCGGCCGGATCACGAAGAGTCGGAACATGAGCACCCCCGCGTTCCCCCAGACACCGTCCGAGCCCGGCGCCCCCGCCCCCGGGGAGCCCGTCGCGCCCACCCCCACCGAGCCGACGGCGCCCACCCCGGCGGAGCCCACGATCCCCCTTCCGCCCGAGACCGCGCCCGCGCCCTCGTCCGGCGGCGCTTTCGCGCAGGACGACGACACCTCCGGCGTCGGCTCCGCCGAGATGGATGCCGACAACGCGGTCGAACAGGACATGATCGACGCCGTCGACCCCGGCGGAAGTCCCGACTGACGACCCCGCGACGAAGAAGAGGGCGGAGCCGAACGGCTCCGCCCTCTTCTTCGTCAGGTGGGGATCACGGGTTGCCGCGGGTCCACAGCAGCAGGATCGCCACGGCCTGGAGCACGAGGCAGCCGGCGAGGATCGCCACCCGTCGACGCGGGGTCGACGACCACCGCTCATCGCCGAGCAGGGGTGCCATGGGCATGAGCAGACGGAACGTGCTCTGCTGCGGCAGGAACACCGCGAGGATGTACACGCCGTAGCTGAAGCCGTAGGCGACGACCATCAGGCCGAGCTTTCGTACCGGTCGCGACCACATCAGGGCGAGGAAGCCGACGATGAGCGCGATGACGAGGATGATGCCCACGACGCCCAGGTGCGTCCCGGCCTGCCGGAACCACGGGGTGAACGGGGTGAACTCGTCGTTGCCGACGTAGTCGAGCCACCAGCCGAGCTCGGTGCGGATGTACGCGTTGTGGGTGCCGGTGACGTACTGGGCGATGTGGTTCCACGACAGCCCCGTCACCGCGATCGCGAGACCGGAGGCCATCAGCGGCGCCCATTCCTTCATCGGGAACGGGTCAACCCTGCGGCGGAAGAAACGCACGAGGAACACGATGCCCAGGGCAAGGCCGAGAGCGAGCACGCCGGGTCGCGTGTACGCGGTGAGGACACCGATCGGCAGGATCCACAGGTAGCGACGTTTGATGGCCAGCAGCATGCCGGCGAACATCAGCAGCATGAACAGGCCCTCGCTGTAGCCGATCACGAAGAGGAACGACATGGGCGCGAAGGAGAAGAACACCACCGCCCACCAGGCCGGCTGGGGCTTGGTGACGGTGCGCATGAGCACGAACAGCAACCAGGTGGCGCCGAGGCTCGCACCCAGGCTGAGCAGCACCGACACCGGCTGCCATCCGAGACCGGTCGCACCCGAGATGGCGCGTATCAGGCTGGGGAAGACGGGGAGGAACGCCCAGTTGTTCGGCAGGATGTCGCCCGAGACGTTCATCGGGAGCGACATCGGGTAGCCCTCGGCCGCGATCTGTCCGTAGCGGTCGGCGTCCCACCCGGTCAGGTAGTCGAAGAAGGTGCCGAGGCGCTCGCCGTCAGGACCGAAACCCCAGCGCGCGGCCTTCGCGATCGAGTAATAGCCCCACAGCATCCCGAAGTTGACCACGCGCGCCACGGCCCACAGCAGCAGGATGCGCGTGAAGGCGCCACGCTCGATGGGGACGATGCCCTCGGGCTTGCGCAGGACATCGTGCCCGTACTGACGCAGTGCCCGACCGATGCGCGAATCGCGCAGGCGGTCGAGGCGACGCGGTGGTGCGATGACACGCGAAGGACGCGTCGGGGAGACAAGCTCGCTCGGCGGTGCGCTCACTCGGAACCTTTCACAAGGGAAGATGTGGGCGAGTGACGACGGTGTCGGGCCCGGATAAGTGCAGGAAACCAGATGGTACCGGATGGAAATGTGCGTTCCATCCCGTTGACTTCCAGGGAAACCCCCTGATCAGTGGGTGTCTCCGACGAGCTTGAGGCCGATGACGCAGCCGACGAGGCCCAGCACGAGCAGAACTTTCACCACCGAGATCGCCTCCGCGCCCGTGACCATGGCCACCACCACGGTCAGCGCCGCGCCGATTCCCACCCACACCGCGTAGGCGGTACCGGTGGGGATGTCGCGCATCGCGAAGGCGAGGCCCCCCATGGACACCACCAGTGCCGCACCGAAGATCACGCTCGGCCAGAGCTTCGTGAACCCCTCCGACCGGCCGAGGGCCGTGGCCCACACGGCCTCGAGGACACCGGAGAGGATGAGGATGATCCACGACATGACTGTGCTCCTTGGCCAGTCTTGTCGCTGTCCGGGTACTGATCCCTCGTCCGGTGACGCGGTAGGCGTCCGGTGGCCACGATACCGAGCGCACCTGGGCAGTGCCCGTGCAGTCCGGCATCCGCCCTCTCCACGACCACGCATTAACGCTCCCCACGCGCAGAAACACGCTGTGCTCGCGTTTGTGGGCGCCGATCGCGTTTATGCGTGGGGGGGGAAGTGGGGCGACGCGAAATCGACCGGACAGAGCGGCCGGGCTCACGGCATCCGGGGTCAGATGAGGAAGATGGATGCCGCGCCGGGATTGTGGGCGTGCACGAGCACGCCGAAGACGACGGCGTCGAACAGCAGGTGCACCGTCACGACGTACCAGAGCGACCGCGTCTTGAGGAAGAGGAACCCCTGCACGATGGCGAAGGGGACGGTCAGCAGGGGCCCCCACGCCTGGTAGCCCAGCTCCCACAGGAACGACACGAACACGATCGCCTGGAGCAGGTTGGCGGTGAGATCGGGGAAGTGACGGCGCAGCAGCACGAAGACCGTGCAGATGAAGAACAGTTCGTCCCAGATGCCGACCGCGCCGACGCCGACGAACAGTCGCGCGATGAGATCAGGGGTGTTCACGACGGGCCAGTTCATGTAGACGCCCGAGGTGATGAAGTAGAACGGCAGGATCAGGTAACCGAGCACGATGACGCCGGCCAGCCACGCCCACTGCCACCCCGTCCACCGCCCACCGCCGCGCCAGGGGAAGCGGATCGCGTAATCGCGGTAGACGAAGCGCGAGATGACGTAGGGCACCACCACCGCACCGCCGAGGGCGAGCGTGAAGCGGACGAAGGCGGCGTTGTCGAGCTCAGCCTGCAGGGGAATGAGGCTGACGATGAACTGGCCGATCGCGATCAGGGAGACGTCGCGGGCGATGCTCGGTTCTTCGCCACGCGCGAGCGGCACTCCGGTGCGACGGTCGATGAGCACCCCGGATGCCACGGCCAGTGCGAGGAGCACCCACCCGAGCCAGACGACCTGCACGACGAAGAGCGCGGGGGCGGCCAGGCACACCAACAGCGCCGGGATGAGCTTGGGCGTCCACGTGGAGCGCTCGCGCACGGGTACCGCGGTGTGCGCGGTCACGGCGAGACCCGCGTGTACGTGAGGTCGCGGATGTCGCGCCCGACGCGCAGGCCCTTGTTCTCGAAGGCGGTGAGCACGCGCCCCGCGAAGCGCTCTGCCCACTCCCCCGCGAACGCCCGCTCGAAACCGGGAGCCGCGTCCAGCACGTCGCGCATCTGGTCGGCGTAGTCCTGCCAGTCGGTGGCCAGGCGCAGGGTGCCACCGGGGCGTACGGCCTGGGCTGCGACGCGGGCGAAGTCGGGGGCGACGAGACGGCGCTTCGTGTGCTTGTTCTTGTGCCACGGATCGGGGAAGAACACCCAGAGCTCGTCGACGGATGCCGCGGGCAGCAGGTGTTCGAGGGCCTCGGGCGCGTTGGCCTCGACGAGGCGGAGGTTCTTCACGCCGTCGCGGTCGGCGTCGAGCATCGTCCGGGCGAGTCCGGCCGTGAACACCTCGACGGCCAGGAAGTCGCTGTCGGGATCGCCGGCTGCGGCCGAGACGATCTGGTGGCCCTGGCCGGAGCCGATCTCCACGACCAGTCGCGCGCGGCGACCGTAGACCTCTTCGACGTCGACAGCCGTACCGGCCTTGACGCTGGTCGTGGCGGCTGCGCGCACCACGGGCAGCAGGTAGAACGGCGACAGCTCGGCCCATGCGCGGTCCTGGGCCTCCGACATGCGGCCGCTGCGACGCACGAACGACACCGGCTTGTCACGGAAGACGGGCGCGGCATCCATGTCGCCCACGCTATCCGCCGCGTGAGGGGCCGCTTCGTGTCGCTCAGCCGACGCGGAGGCGGCGGATTCGGCCCCCTCACGCGAGAGGGAACGCTTGCGGCCGCTCACGGGACGGTCACGAAGTCGATGAGCTCCTCGACGCGGCCGAGAAGGGCCGGCTCGAGGTCGCGGAAGGTGGTGACGCGCGACAGGATGTGCTGCCACGCGCGGGCGGTGTCGGCCTGCTCCTCGGCGGGCCAGCCGAGTGCGCGGCACACCCCGACCTTCCATTCGATGCCCCGGGGCACTTCGGGCCACGCGACGATCCCGAGGGCGCGCGGGGTGACGCACTGCCAGACGTCGACGAAGGGGTGCCCGACGATGCGCACGTGCGCGCCATGACGGCCGCGGGCGATCTTCTCGGCGATGCGCGACTCCTTGGAGTTCGGCACGAGGTGGTCGACCAGCACGCCGTAGCGGCGCTCGGCGGTGGGAGGCTCGGCATCCAAGGTCTGCTCCAGCAGGTCGACGCCCTCGAGGAACTCCACGACGACGCCCTCAGCGCGCAGGTCTGCGCCCCAGACCTTCTCGACGAGTTCGGCGTCGTGCTTGCCCTCGACGAAGATGCGGCTGGCCCGCGCGGTACGGGCGCGCTGGTCGGCGGCGGCGAAGGATCCGGATGCCGTGCGGGTGCGGCCCTTCGCGGCGGGTGCCGGAGCCGTGAGCACCGCCGGCGCACCGTCGACGAGGAAGCCCCCTCCGAGGGGGAACAGGCGGCGCTTGCCGAATCGGTCCTCCAGCTCGACGTTCATCCCGTCGACGCGGGTCACCGCACCGACGTAGCCGTCGCCGGCGACCTCGACGACGAGGTCGGTGGATGCCGCGATCTGCGCCGGCTTCTTCCGTCCGGCGTCGCGCCAGCCGCGGGCGAGCACATCGGTGCCGTAGCGGTCGTCCATCTGTACCTCCGAGGGTCCGAGCCTAGGCGGCGGTGCTGTGCGCTGACAGCGGACGCGCCGATCCGGTCCCGTGGCGACGCCCGGATGTCGGAGGTCGTTTGTAGGGTGGGACAGTCCGGCGACCGAAGGGGGAAGCATGCGAACGCCCAGGGCGGCACACATGCTGGCCACGCTGTTGATCGTGTCCGTCGGCGTTCTCGTCGCCCCACTGAGTGCCTCCGCGGTTCCCCCGCCGTCGCTGGGCTCCAGTTACGTGATCGACCGAGCCGACGCGCTCACCGACGGCGAAGAGGCCTCCGTCCAGAGCCGCATGGTGTCGCTGCGCGAGCAGACCGGGCTCGATCTGTGGGTCGTGTACGTTCCGGAGTTCACCGACCCGCCGGGGGCCGCCGACTGGGCGAACGAGACGGCGAACCGCAATCAGTTGGGCCCCGATCAGTACGTGCTCGCCATCGCCCTCAGCGGCGACACCTTCGCGTACTACCTCTCCGGAGACGCCGAAGACGGCGACCTGTCTGCCGCGCAGCTCGGTGAGATCGAGCAGAACCGCGTGCAGCCGGCTCTCGAGGCGGGCGACGACGCGGGAGCCGCCATCTCGGCCGCCGACGGGATCCGCGCCGCGCACATCGAGGCCGGTGGGGGCGAGCCCGCCCCTCCCCCCTCGCCCGCCGGCTCCGGCGGACCCGCGCTCGGCCCCATCGTGCTCGTCGGACTCCTGCTCCTGGCCATCGCGATCGGTCTCGTGTGGTTCGCGCTGCGACGCCGGAAGCAAGCCGCCGCCGGCACCACGAACGCCCCCACCGAGAGCATCGACGATCTGTCGCGGCGGGCGGGCTCGGCGCTGGTCGCGACCGACGACGCCGTCAAGACCAGCGAGCAGGAGCTCGGTTTCGCCCGCGCCCAGTTCGGCGACGAGGCGGCGGTGCCGTTCACCGAGGTGCTGACGCAGGCGAAGGCCGACCTCGACCGGGCGTTCTCGCTTCAGCAGCAGCTCGATGACGATGTGCCCGAGACCGCCGAGCAGCAGCGCGCCGCGTACGCCGAGATCATCCGCCTGTGCACCAGTGCAGACGAGGCCCTGGATGCCAAGGCCGCGGCCTTCGACGAGCTCCGCGCCCTCGAGGCCGACGCCCCGGCGGCCCTCGCGGCCACGCGGGAGCGGCAGGCAGCGGCCGACGCCGCATTGACGACGGCCGAGGCCGACCTCGTGCGGTTGCGCGAACGCTTCGCCGACGACGCCCTCGAGGCCGTCGCCGACAACCCCGCGCAGGCCCGAGAGCGTCTCGACTTCGGCATCGCGCAGTCCCGTGCGGCGGAGACCGCGCTGGGCGAGGGCCGCACTGGTGAGGCCGCCGTGGCGATCCGCGCAGCTCAAGCTGCCGTCGCCCAGGCCGAGACCCTCGAGCGCGCCATCGCAACGCGGGGCGATGACCTCACCGATGCGCAGCAGCGCGCAGCGGCGCTCGTCGCCGAGATCGAGGGCGATCTGGCCGCGGCCGCGCGCCTACCCGATTCCGACGGACGTGTCGCCGCCGCGACGACGTCGGCACGCAGCCAGCTCGACGCCGCCCGCGGCGCCCTGGGCGGCGCCCGCACCAGCCCGCTGCGGGCGGTCGACATGCTGCAGCAGGCGAACACCACGATCGACACCGTCCTCGACGCGGTCCGTGACGAGACAGAGAGGCGTCGGCGCGCCGAAAGCCAGCTCGACGCCACGCTCGCGCAGGCGCGTGCGCAGGTCTCCGCGACCGAAGACTTCATCTCCGCGCGGCGGGGAGCCGTCGGGCCGACCCCGCGCACGCGCCTCGCCGAGGCCGGCGCCGCCGTCGTGCAGGCGCAGCAACTGCGCGCGACCGACCCCGTCGCCGCCCTCGCGACCGCCCAGCGCGCGGCCCAGCTGGCCGGCGAGGCGGCCTCGCTCGCCCAGAACGACGTCGGCGCCTTCGGAGGCGCGGGCGGCTTCGGCGGCACGGGCGGCGGAGGCGGCATGATGGGGGCCATCCTCGGCGGCATCGCGGTCGACGCCCTGCTCGGCGGCGGGCAGCGCCGTGGCGGCTTCGGTGGCGGGGCCCTGGGCGGCCTTGGCGGCGGCTTCGGTGGCACCGGCGGCGGGCGCTCACGCGGCGGAGGCTTCGGCGGCGGCTTCTCCGGAGGGGGACGCAGCCGTGCCGGTGGGGGCGGCGGCTTCTCCGGCGGCGGACGCGGCCGCGCCGGCGGGGGGAGCGGCAGACGCCGCTAGTCCACCCCTCGCGGGCACCCCGTCCGATCACAGAGAATTCGTAGCATCCGACACCAGACTCGACATCGTCGCCCTCAGGAAGGAACACCCCGCATGGCCAAGCAGTCCATCTTCGGTCGCATCTCGACCCTCGTCCGCGCGAACATCAATTCGCTCCTCGACCAGGCCGAGGACCCGCAGAAGATGCTCGACCAGCTCGTCCGCGATTACTCGAACTCGATCGCCGACGCCGAGTCGGCGATCGCCGAGACGATCGGCAACCTCCGCCTGCTCGAGCGCGACCACCAGGAAGACATGCAGGCCGCGGCGGAGTGGGGCAACAAGGCCCTCGCCGCCAGCCGCAAGGGTGACGAGCTCCGCGCCTCCGGCAATGCCGGCGAAGCCGACAAGTTCGACAACCTCGCCAAGATCGCCCTGCAGCGGCAGATCTCGGCCGAGGGCGAGGCGAAGTCGGCCGCTCCCACCATCGCGGCGCAGACCGAGGTCGTCGACAAGCTCAAAGACGGCCTGAACGGCATGAAGGGCAAGCTCGAGCAGCTCCGCGCCAAGCGCAACGAGCTCACCGCTCGCGCCAAGGTCGCCGAGGCGCAGAACAAGGTGCACGACGCCGTCAAGTCGATCGACGTGCTCGACCCCACCAGCGAGCTCGGTCGCTTCGAAGACAAGATCCGGCGCGAAGAGGCCCTGGCAGCGGGCAAGCAGGAGCTCGCCGCCTCCAGCATCGACGCCCAGTTCAACGCGCTCGACGACGTGGGCGAGCTCACCGAGGTCGAGGCGCGACTGGCCGCCCTCAAGGTCGGCGGACCTCAGCGTGCCGCGATCGACGCACCCAGCCCCGACCAGGTCTGACATGCTCGTGAGTGCACCGCCCGCTCGTCCGGGCGGCGCACTCACGTCTTGCGGCGAGGAGCACCCGTGACCCGATTCATCGTCGCCCCGCAATGGCAGGGGTCGTCGTCGTCACGCGCCATGCAGCTCATCGACGGCGCCGAGGCCATCGCCGGAGACCTGCCGCGCAGCTCGACCACCGTGCTCGACGTGCCCACCGAGGCCGGCGACGCCCAGGGGACGGGGGTTCACCGCCTCAGCGCGCTGGTGCGCATGCGCGAGCGCATCGAAGACGCCGTCCGCGGGTCCGCCGAGCCCGCGATCGTCGTGGGCGGCGACTGCGGAGTCGCCCTGGGCTCGCTCACGCCCGTCGCCGGAGACGATCTCGCGGTGGTGTGGATCGACGCGCACGCCGACCTCAACACCCCCGCGAGCTCCCCCAGCGGCGCCTTCCACGGCATGGTGCTGCGCGCGATCGCCGGCGAGGGCGAGAGTCTCCTGCGCCTCGAGCCCGGAATCCCTCCCGCGCGCCTCGTGCTCGCGGGCACGCGGTCACTGGATGCCGAGGAGCAGCGCTTCATCGAGCATCACGGCGTGCGGGTCGTCGCCCCGAGCGAGATGGCCGACCCCGACGTGCTGGCCGACGCCGTGGTCGCGACCGGAGCGACTCGCGTGTACGTCCACGTCGACCTCGACGTGCTCGACCCCGCCGAGGTGGCGGGCGTCGCCCTGCCCGAGCCCTTCGGTGCCCGCACCGTCGACGTCGTGGCATCCATCCGACGATTGCGGGAACGACTCCCCCTCGTCGGCGCGACGCTGACGGAATTCTCGCCGTCGTCGCCGGTGGCTGCCGTCGATGACCTCGGCACGATCCTGCGGCTCGTGGGAGCCCTCGCGTGAGCCCCATCCCCCGACCTCCGGCCGGGTGGCGCGAGCGCACAGACAGCGCGGTCGCTCGCGGGCGACGGTTCGATCGCTTCATCCCGGCCGTGCTGCTCGACACGCCCGTCAGCCGGATCGGCTACTGGTACGGCTGCGCCCTCGGGTGGACCTGGGGATCCGTGTGGAGTACCGGCCGCATCGAGAAGCGGGCGGGTCTGTGGGTCTTCCGGGGGCTTCCGTCGTGGGCGTTCCCCCGCGGCGGCGTGTGTGTGGGCGCCTGCTTCCTGACCGGCGACGACCGTCCGACCGACACGGTGCTCAGACACGAGGCCGTGCACCGACGCCAGTGGCGCCGCTACGGATTCCTCATGCCGGTGCTCTACGCGCTGGCCGGGCGTGATCCACTCCGCAACCGCTTCGAGATCGAGGCGGGCCTGATCGAGGGCAACTACGTGCCGCGCGGCAGCTGACGCGCGGGCCTCGACCGGCACCGGGACAGCTCGCGACGAGACGACGTCCGTGGGCGAAGCACGGTGGGGTGCCTCGGCGTCCGCGCCCGGTCGATTCACTTACGTGCGCCGCGAGAGGTCGTCCGCGAAAAGGATGCACCGCGAGGCTCTCGCAGGGCGGACAGGCGCCGGAGCGCGTCGACGTCAACGCGCGGTCGCGAGACCGAAGCGCTCGGGAGTGTGGATGGCCAGCGCGGCGACGCCGTGACGGCTCATCAGGTCGTCGACGATCTCGGCCGTCCCGAGGTAGCCACCCAGCAGCACCACGCGGGTCGCGTCGTCGTCTGCACAGAGCATCTCGCCGGCCCAGCCCGAGACAGCGCGCGCGAGAGCCTCTCCGGGGGCGCAGCCACGGCCGGTCCCGGGGGCGCCGGCCCGGCGGGAGCGGTCGAGCCAGGTGAGCGTCATGCGCGCCGGGGCGGCGACGGAACCCATCCACGACTCGTCGGGGACCTCGATGAACACGCGTCCGGTCGAGCAGATGGGCAGCGTGGCCAACAGCGTCTCGAGCTCGACGAGAGAGGTCTCGTCGGCCGTCACGAGATGCTGCACGCGCGTGTGCCGCGACGCCCGGCAGGCGGCGGCGTTGTGCTCGGTGGACGTGGTCATGATGGCATCCACTATACCCCCGGCGAAGGGTTGCCTTACCTGACTTCGCACCCTGTATCTCGACATCGAGGCGGTCGCCGAGCAGGAGCCGCGGCCGCGGGTCGTCCGCCGAGGCGAGACCGCCACCTCGCGTCCTACGATCCCGCTGCCATCCCCGGGCGCGGCGTGCGTGACAGGTCAGACGACCAGCATCTCTCGCAGTCGGCGCAGCTCGTCGTCGGTCACACCGTGCGCGCGCAGGTAGCCGGCCGGGGAGCCGTGCTCGCGGTCGAGGCGTTCGAGCAGCGTGCGCATGACCGGCGCCGGGGACCGCGTCGCCAACGCCTCCGCGTGCACGGCGCGCGGGTGCAGGGCACGGATGGCCCGCAGCACGGCGGCGTTGCGTTCGGCCGGGAGAAGTTCCTCTGTGCGGGCGTAGTCGGCGATCACGGCCTCACGGTCCACCCCGGCGGCGTCGAGTGCGATGGCGACGGTGACGCCCGTGCGATCCTTGCCGACGGTGCAGTGCACGAGCACGGGCTGCGCGCTCAGGATGCCGCGCACCACCGCGACGACGCGGTCGGCGGAATCGTCGACGATCGCGGCGTACAGGGCGTCGAGGCTCAGGTCTTTCGCGAAGAAGGACGCGACGGAGCCGAGGAAGAGCGGTTCGTGCTGCACGTCGACGGCGAGATCGTCCAGACGGCTCGGAGCGTGGGCCACCTCGGCGTCGTCGCGCAGATCGATGACGCGTCGGATGCCGAGCTGACGGAGTGTGCGGACACCGGCGTCATCGACGGCGACGAGGTTGCCCGACCGGAACAGCACCCCGTCGCGCGTGCGTCCGTCGCCGGCGCGCAGACCGCCGACGTCGCGGAAGTTCGTCGCACCCGAGACCAACGACGCCGTCATACGTCGTGCCCGCGGGACGCTTTCGCGGGCGCGTCTGTGCGCGGCGGTACCGGGTAGCGGCCGGCGATGGCCACGCGATTGAACGCGTTGATGGCCACCAGGACCCAGCTGAGGGCGACGTACTCCCGCTCGCTCAGGATGCCGCCGGCCTGATCGTAGACGTCGTCGGGGATGCCGTCCTCGTGGATGAAGGTGAAAGATTCGGTCAGCTCGAGCGCGGCCCGCTCGCGTTGGTCGAAGACGCCCGACTCGCGCCACGTGGCGATCTGCGCGATGACATCGGCGTCGAGTCCGGCTTTCACCGCCGCCTCGACGTGAACGCGCACGCAGAAGGCGCAGCCGTTCAGCTGCGAGGCGTGGATCTGCACGATCTCGCGCAGGCGAGCGTCGAGCCCGGCGTCGGCTGCGAGCCGGCCGACCGTGGTCGAGAACGACCGCAATGCCGCGTACGCCTCGGGGGCCTTCTTCGACAGGTGCACGCGTTCCTCGGCCATGGCCACAGCCTATGGGCCGCCGTGCGCGCACGGGTCGGGATGCCGAGGGTCGCGGCTTCGGCACCCGGCGAACACCCCCGTCGCCCGAACGACCGGGCCGTGACGCCCCGCGGCACGGCGGTGGCGTCGGCGTCGACAGCGGTGACAGGCTGGGTGCCATGCCCGAGCTCGACGAGTTCTCCTTCCTGCCCGCGCAAGCCGCCTCCCTGGGACGTGCGGAGCCGACGGTGCACCGCGTGCGCCTGACGCTCTCCGACGGTCGTTCCCTCAGCGGTTTGGCGTGGGGCGACGCACCTCCGCGCGTGACGCTGCTGCACGGCGCCGGACTCAATGCCCACACCTGGGACACGACGCTGCTGCATCTGGGTGCGCCGGCCCTGGCGCTCGATCTGCCCGGCCACGGCGATTCGTCGTGGCGCGACGACGCCGCCTACGTCGCCCGCATCCTCGCGCCCGATGTCGTGGCGGCGATCGAGGCCTGGAGCGACCGGCCGCAGACGCTCGTTGGCCACTCGCTCGGCGGGCTCACGGCGGCCGCGGTCGCGGCATCCCGGCCCGATCTCGTGTCGCAGCTCGTGATCGTCGACATCACCCCCGGCGTCGATCCCAGCGCGGGCCCCGCGCAGATCCGTGCCTTCTTCGCCGGCCCGACCGACTGGGCATCGCGCGACGAGCTCGTCGACCGCGCGCTCTCCTTCGGTCTCGGCGGCACGCGCGAGGCGGCAACCCGCGGCGTCTTCCTCAACTCGCGGGTTCGACCCGACGGACGGGTGGAGTGGAAGCACCACTTCGCCCACCTCGCGGCCGCTGCCGCGAACGCGGGCGCCGATGCGACGACCCCCGACGCGGTTCGAGAGGTGCTGGCCACCACGGGGTGGGACGACATCGCCGACGTGGCGCGTCCGATCACCCTGGTTCGCGGCGAGCGCGGTTTCGTCACATCCTCGGATGCCGGGGAGTTCACGCGTCGCGTCCCCGGCGCCGAGGTGCGCACCCTCCCCACCGGCCACAACGCGCAGGAGGAGAACCCCGGCGCTCTCGCCGCGCTGCTCGCCGACGCCCTGTCGAACGACTGAGCGCGAGCGGTCGACCGAGGAGTCCCCCCGGGTCACAGGCCGTCGCGCACCGTCACACGCGGAGGGGAGGGAATACGGGTGAAAGTAGGCTGTTCCCACCCCTGCACGGCATCCACCGCACCCTCGATGCCTTCGGCCTGCGAAAGGACAACCCCGCAATGCTGCGCCGCACCACCCTCGCCACGAGTGCGCTTCTCGTCGGAGCCCTGCTCCTCACCTCCTGCACCGGTTCGAACACCGCACAGAACCCGACGGGCGAGGCGAATCCGGATGCCACTCTCACGGTGCGCCTGTCGCTCGAGCCGTCGAACCTCGACATCCGCCGTACCGGTGGTGCCGCCCTCGAGCAGGCACTGGTCGACAACGTCTATCAGGGACTCGTGACCCGCAACGCCGACGACGACAACGCCATCACCCCGGCCCTGGCGACGGAATGGAACGTGTCGGCCGATGGCCTCACCTACACCTTCGCCCTGCGCCAGGGGGTGACCTTCCACGACGGCAGCGAACTCGCCGCCGACGACGTCGTCGCCTCCTTGCAGACAGCGAAAGACGATGCGACCATCGCCGACAGTTCCGGCCTCGCCGGTGTGACCTCGATCGCCTCCCCCGACACGTCGACCGTCGTGCTGACGCTCGCACAACCCAACATCGACTTCCTCTTCACCCTCACCGGCCGGGTCGGTCTCATCTTCAACAGCGGCGACACCACGAACCTCCAAACCGCCGCCAACGGCACCGGACCGTTCACGGTCGCGAGCTGGAACACGGGTCAGAGCCTCACGCTCGCGCGCTTCGACGGGTACTGGGGAGAGAAGGCCGGCGTCGCCGAGGTCGTGCTCGACTACATCCCCGACAACAGCGCCGCCATCAACGCCGCCGTCAGCGGCGACCTCGACGTCGCTCTTGAGATCGACCCCGAGCTGCGGGGACAGCTCGAGGACGGCGGTGACTTCACGATCGAGTCGGGCCTGACGACCGACAAGGGCACCCTGGCGTTCAACAACCAGCGGGCTCCCCTGAACGACCAGCGGGTGCGCGAGGCCCTGCGCCTGGCGATCGACCATGACGCCCTCGTCGAGACCCTCGGCTACGGCGACACCCTCTACGGCCCCATCCCGCCGCTCGACCCCGGCTACGAAGACCTCGCGGGCTCGCTCGCCTTCGATCCGGACCGGGCCCGTGAGTTGCTCGCCGAGGCCGGCGCGCAGAACCTGAACCTGACGCTGACCATCCCCAACGTCTATCCCGGCACGATCGCCACGTTCTTGGTGTCCTCGTTCGCCGACGTGGGCGTCACTCTGCAGGTCGAGCAGGTCGACTTCACCGCCTGGTTGCAGGACGTCTACACGAACAAGGATTACGACCTCAGCTTCGTCCGCCACGTCGAGGCGCGCGACTTCGGCAACTGGGCCGATCCGTCGTACTACTTCGGCTACGACAACGCCGAGGTGCAGGGCCTCTACGCCCAGGCACTCGCCACCACGGACGAGCAGCAGTCGTCCGACTTCTTGGCCGAGGCCGCGCGGATCGTGAGCGACGAGGATGCGGCCGACTGGCTGTTCCTGTCGACACCGCTCACCGCGGTGGGCACGAACGTCGCGAACTTCCCGAAGAACTCCCTCAACGTGCGCCTGCCGCTGGCCGGTGTGACGGTCTCGTCGGAGTGATCCGCTACGCGCTGACACGGCTGGGCCTGCTCGTGCTGGGCCTGGCCGTGGCCAGCGTGCTGATCTTCCTCTCGCTACGCGTTCTCCCGGGCGACGTCGCGCAACTCATCGCCGGCGGCGAAGCGACACCCGCGCAGATCGCCGCCGTGCGCGCGAGTCTCGGCCTCGACGTGCCGCTGTGGTCGCAGTACGGCGACTGGATCGGCGGATTGCTGCGCGGCGACCTCGGCACCTCCCTCGTCACGGGCACCTCGGTCGCCGCGGAGCTGGCCGACAAGGCGCGGGTCACCGTTCCGCTCGCGGCCATGTCCCTCACGGTCGCGATGCTCGTCGGCATCCCGTTCGGGGTGCTGTCTGCTCTGGGACGTCGCCGCGCGAGCGGCACCGCGGTGAGTGTCGTCGCGCAGGCGCTGGCGGCCGTACCGGTGGTCTGGGCGGGTCTCATGCTGGTGGTGGTCTTCTCGGTGTGGCTGGGCTGGTTGCCGCCGCAGGGCTTCCCCCGGGCCGGATGGGACGACCCCGCAGCCGCCTTCCGCGCGCTCGTGCTGCCTGCCGTGACCATCGGCGTCGTCGAGGGAGCCATGCTCCTGCGCTTCGTGCGCAGCGCCACACTCCAGGCGCTCGGCCAGGACTACGTGCGCACCGCCGCGGCGAAAGGTCTCACCCGCACGCGCGCGCTCCTCAGCCACGGTCTCCCCAATGTCGGGCTCTCGGTCATCACCGTGCTGGGGCTGCAGATCGCCGGCGTCATCGTGGGAGCGGTGATCATCGAGCAACTGTTCACGCTTCCGGGCATCGGCCGCATGCTCGTCGGCGACGTCGCCTCGAGAGACCTCCCGAAGGTGCAGGGGGAACTTCTCGCGCTGACCGGTTTCGTCCTTTTCGTGGGATTCCTCGTCGATCTCGTCCACCGTCTCGTCGACCCTCGCCAACGGGAGGCCGCATGACCACCCTGCGACGTCTCTGGGGGCTCGGAACCGGCCGATTCGGCATCCTCATCGTCCTTCTCGTGCTGGTCACGGCGCTGGTGTCTCTCGTGTGGACGCCGTTCGATCCGGCGGCCGTCGATGCGCGGGAGCGCTGGAGCGACCCGTCGTGGCCGCACGTGCTGGGCACCGACAACAGCGGTCGCGACATCGCGAGCCTGCTCATGGCGGGCGCGCGCACGACGGTGATCGTCGCCGTCGGGGCGGGGGTGGTCGCCTCGGTGCTCGGAGTCGCCCTCGCGGCCCTCGGCTCGCTGACGACGCGGTGGGTCCGCGAGAGCGTCGCGGTTCTCGTCGACATCCTGATCGCCTTCCCGGTGCTCATCATCGCGATGATGATCTCGGCGGTGTGGGGCGGCTCGCTGGCGGTCGTCATCTGGGCCGTGGGCATCGGCTTCGGTGTGAACGTCGCCCGCGTGACACGGCCGGAGCTACGCCGTGTCCTGCACAGCGATTACGTGCTCGCCGGACGCGCGAGCGGTCTGACGACTTGGCAGAACCTCACCCGGCATCTCCTGCCCAACGTCGCACCGGTGTTCATCGTGCAGCTGTCGTGGGGCATGGCGGTGGCGGTGCTCGCCGAGGCGGGACTGTCGTACCTCGGCTTCGGCGCCCCGGTCACTCAGCCCTCGTGGGGCGTGCTGCTGAGCGACCTGCAGGCGTACATCGCCGTGCATCCGCTGACGGTGGTGTGGCCGGGCATGGCCATCACGGTCACCGTACTGGGGCTGAACCTGCTGGGCGACGCCCTGCGCGAGGCCGCCGATCCCACCCTCTCCGAGCGCGCGCCCTCCGCCCGCCTGCACGTGCCGGGGGTGGTCGCGTGAGCCTCGAGGTGACCGACCTTCGCGTCGAGATCGGCGGACGCCCGGTCGTCGACGGGGTCTCGTTCGCCGTGCCCGACGGCGCACGAGTGGGCATCATCGGCGAATCCGGCTCGGGCAAGTCGCTCACCGCCCTGGCGATCCTCGGACTCCTGCCCGACGGGGCGCGGGCGCGCGGCAGTGTGCGGTGGAACGGGCGCGAGATCCTGGGGCTCCCCGACCGGGAGCTCGCGCGCCTGCGCGGCGACGACATCGGCATGGTGTTCCAGGAGCCCCGCACCGCGCTGAACCCCATCCGCACGGTCGGCCGGCAGATCGGCGAGTCCGTGCGCATCCACGAGCGCATCTCGCGCCGCGAGGCGCTGCGCAGGGCGGTCGCAGAGGCGGAGCGCGTCGCGCTGCCCGACCCCGAGCGCATCGTCTCGCGGTACCCGCATCAGCTGTCCGGGGGCCAGCGCCAGCGCGTCGCGATCGCCATGGCCCTCGCCTGCCGCCCGCGGCTGCTCATCGCCGACGAGCCGACGACCGCGCTCGATGTGACGATCCAAGCGGGTGTCCTCACGCTGCTGCGCACCCTGGTCCAGGATGCCGGCATGTCCCTCGTCTTCATCACGCACGACCTCGCGGTGCTCGCGCAGGTCGCCACCCACGCTGTCGTCCTCGAGCACGGCCGGGTGGTCGAGCAGGGCGGTGTCGCCGACCTGCTGCACGCGCCGTCGTCGCCGGTCACGCAGGCCCTGCTGCGCGACGCGACGGCGACACTGTGGCATCCCGAGCGTGCGCATCCATCGGTCTCGGATGCCGCGGCGGCGGCCGTCCAAGACGGACCCGCCCTCACCGCGCCGAGCGGCGGGGCGATCGATGCCTCCGTGGCGGGCGAGGATGGCGCCACCCCACCGACCGCCCCCACGGAACCCGGCGCCTCGGAGACGGGGAAAACCCCATGACCGAGACGATCATGCGGGCCCGCGGACTCTCCCGCGACTACCCGACCCCCCGCACCCGCGGATTCGGACGCGCCGAGCGCACCCCGGGTCTTGTCGACGTCGACCTCTCGGTGCTCGCGGGTTCCGCGGTCGGCATCATCGGCGAGTCTGGCTCGGGCAAGTCAACGCTCGTGCGCCTGCTGCTCGGACTCGACGTCGCGACCGCGGGAACGGTCGACGTCGAGGGACGCGCGGTGGACGCCCGCGGCTCGGCGCGTTCGCTGCACTGGCTCCGCCGCACGACCGGCGTCGTCTTCCAGGATCCGTACGCCTCTCTCGATCCGCGCATGAACGTCGGGCGCATCGTCGGCGAGCCCCTGTGGGCGCTGGGCATCGAGGGCGATCGTCGCGCCCGCGTGCGGGAGGTCCTCGAACAGGTCGGACTCGAGGCCGACATGGCCGCCCGCTTCCCCCACGAGTTCTCGGGCGGACAGCGACAGCGCATCGCGCTCGCCCGTGCCATCGTGCACCGGCCGCGCATCCTCGTCGGCGACGAGCCGCTGTCGGCGCTCGACGTGACGGTGCGGGCGCAGATCCTGCGTCTGCTGGCGCGGCTGCGGGTCGAAGAGCAGTTGACCCTCGTGCTGGTGTCGCACGACATCGGCGTCGTCCAGAGCGTCTGCGATCAGGTCGTCGTGATGAAGGACGGTCGCATCGTCGAGCAGGGGCCCACCGAGAAGGTCCTGCTGCAGCCGCAGGCCGCGTACACCCGCCAGCTGCTGGCATCCATTCCGACTCTGCCCCGCTGACGCGCCCCTCTTCCGGCGGCGGATTCGCCGGGTCGCCGGTCAGAGCGACGCGCGGGGCTCCTCCCCCACGCGTGCGGGCGGGAATCCGCCCTCAGATCGAGAGCAAGGGATGCCGCGATGTCGGAGGTGCGCGCTAGCCTCGGGCGCATGATCGCCGGCATCGTTCCCCCCTTCCTGCTCGACCGTCTCGCCCAGAGCGACGACCCCCGTCTCGCACGGGCCGCCGCCGCCGCCCGCAAGACACTGGCCATGCCGCGTCCTCCGCGGCCCACCCGCACACGACTGCGCCTGTCGATCGACGGCGACGCGCTCGTCGCCGAGACCGCGCCCGCCCCCGATCGGATCATCTCCGACGCCGGCAACACAGAGAACCTGCCCGGGCGCCGGGTGCGCAGCGAAGACGACGCCCCCAGCGGCGACGTCGCCGTCGACGAGGCCTACGACGGTCTGGGTGCGACCTACGATTTCTTCTGGGACGCCTTCTCACGCGACGGGATCGACGCCGCGGGCGGGTCGCTCCTGGCCACCGTGCACTTCGGTGACGACTACGACAACGCGTTCTGGAACGGCGAGCGCATGGTCTTCGGCGACGGCGACGGCGAGGTGTTCGTCGGATTCACGCGCTCCCTCAGCGTCATCGCGCACGAGCTCGGCCACGGGGTGACCGAGGCCGCCGGCGGCCTCGAATACCAGGGGCAGTCCGGCGCTCTGAACGAATCGTTGTCCGACGTCTTCGGAGCCCTCGCCGAGCAGCACCACCTCGGCCAGCAGGCCGATGAGGCGACCTGGCTCATCGGGGCGGGCATCTTCGCGCCTGACGTGCAGGGCGAGGCCCTGCGATCGATGAAGGCGCCCGGCACGGCGTACGACGACGACGTGCTCGGCAAAGACCCGCAGCCGGGGCACATGCGTGACTACGTCGAGACCGACGACGACAACGGCGGCGTGCACATCAACTCCGGTATCCCGAACCGGGCGTTCTACCTCGCCGCGACCGCCCTGGGCGGCAAGGCCTGGGACCGCGCGGGTCTGATCTGGTACCGCACGCTCACCGCGGGCACCCTCTCCCCCACCGCCGACTTCACCTCCTTCGCGGCCGCCACCCTGGCGGCGGCCGCTGCGGAGTACGGTGAGGAGTCGGAGGAGGTCGCCGCCGTCCGCGCCGCTTGGGCCGGGGTCGGCGTCGTGGAGGATGCCGCAGCCTGAAGCCGTCAGCGACGAGCGTCTGACGATCGTCGTCGTGCGCTCGGGCGGCATCGCCGGGCTCTCGAGACAGTGGCGGGCCGATGCCGATGCCGAACATGCGCCGCGCTGGAGGGAACTCGTCGAGAGCTGCCCCTGGGACGCGACACCCCCGCCGACGGCCGGGGCAGACCGTTACCAATGGCGCATCGAGGTGCATCACGGCGGGGCACCCGTGCACCAGGCGCGCCTGGGCGACGGGCAGATCGAGGGCGCGTGGCGCACGCTCGTGGACGAAGTGCGTCAGGCGGCTCACCCGCAGCAGCGCGGGCGCTCAACCGCTGCCGAGACAGGCACGTCGACATCCTGACGAAGATCGCGCTGCCCCTCTGTGTGACGGCAACCGTCAGCCGAAGAGCTTCCGCCGCTTCTTCTTCGACGGGATGCTCTTCTGCAGGTAGACAACGCCGAGCCATCGGCCGAATTTGAAACCGACGCGGCCCATACGGCCGACCTCGGTGAAACCGAGCTTCTCGTGGAGCGCGATCGACGCATCGGCGCCCTTGTCGCTGATCGCGGCGACCATCTCACGAATGCCGAGATCCTGGCAGGCGGCGATGAGCGCTTCGAGCAGAGCACGTCCGAGACCCTTGCCCGCCGCCGCCTGACCGAGGTAGATCGAGTTCTCGACCGTGTACCGATAGGCGGACTTCGACTGCCAGGGCTGCACGAGGGCGTAGCCGAGGATCTGCCCGCTGGGCGACTGCGCCACGAGGAAGGGCAGCTTCAACTTCTGGAGCGTGGCGAACTTGTCACGCCATTTGGCGATGGTCCATGCCTTCTCGTCGAAGGTGACGACGGAGTTGCGCACGTAGTAGTTGTAGATCTCCCGGATGTCGGGGATGTCGGCCTCGGTTGCCGCGCGGATCTCGAACGAGAACGGGCGCTCGGGTTCGGGGGCACGGCGCAGATGCGCGGGTGGTCGCCGACGGCTCTTCTCGTACTCCTCTTCCAGCACGTCGTAACTCTACGGGCGACCCCGTTTCCCGCGTGTGTCACCGAGCCGCGACGTCGGGTCGGATGACGACGCCGTCAGGCCGGGAGGCGCCAGTCCACGGCATCCGCGCCCTGCTCGGCCAGCAGAGCGTTGACCCGCGAGAACGGTTTCGAGCCGAAGAAGCCCCGACTGGCCGACAGCGGCGAGGGGTGCGGCGAGGAGACGATGGCTGTGCTCCCCAGCAGGGGCGTGAGGTTGATGGCATCCCGCCCCCAGAGCACCGCGACCAGCGGCGCATCTCGTTCGACGAGACACCGGATGGCGTGCTCGGTGACGCGTTCCCATCCCCAGCCGCGATGGGATGCCGGCGACCCCGGCGCCACTGTGAGAACCCTGTTCAGCAGCATGACCCCCTGGGCCGCCCATGCCGAGAGATCTCCGTGCGGGGCGGGAGTGATCCCGAGATCGTCGGAGAGCTCCCGGTAGATGTTCGCGAGGCTTCGCGGCAGGGGCCGCACGTGCGGGTCGACCGCGAACGACAGCCCGATCGGGTGACCCGGCGTCGGGTAGGGGTCTTGTCCGACGATGAGGACCCGGACGGCGTCCAGCGGCGTGCGAAAGGCGCGGAGCACGAGTTCGCCGGCCGGCAGATACGGCTTCCCCTCCTGCCGCAGACGCTCGCCGAGCGCGGCGACGTCGTCGGCGACCGGGGCGAGGGGCTCCACCCAGGTGGAGTCGATCAGGCCGGCGTCGGCGAGTTGGGCGAGGGACTTCGCGGTCACGCCGCGTCTTCTTCGTGCACCGACCCGAGGTGCGACCAGGGGAACTCGATCCAGAGGGTCGTGTTCTTCCATGAGTAGTCGGGCGTCACGACCGTCGTCGGCTTGGTGTAGATCACGGCGGACCGCGCTTCGGCACCATGCCGGTCGAGCAGTTTGACGGCGAGGTCGAGCGTGCGACCGCTGTCGGCGACATCGTCGACGAGCAGCACGCGGCGTCCCTCGAGGTACGACAGGTCCAGCGCCGGGGGCAGCACCTCCGGCGCATCGAGTACGGTGCCCACACCCGTGTAGAACTCGACGTTGAGCGCGCCGCAGTTCTTCACACCGAGGCCGTAGGCGATCGCCCCTCCCGGCAGCAGCCCGCCCCGCGCGATGGCGACGACCACCTCCGGACGGAACCCGTCGGCGACGATCGCGCGCGAGATGTCGCGCGTCGCGACCCCGAAATCGTCCCAGCTCAACCGTTCGCGCTCGTCCGTCACACCGGATCCTCTCCTCGACTGCTCTCACCCTAGGCGCTCGAGGGGTCCCCCCGTCCGGGGCACGGACACGGCGACGCGGGGTCAGCGCGTCGTCAGCGGCCCGCGCGCCAGCAGGTGCTGTGCGGACTGCGCCACGGGGCGCATCGTCACGAGGTCGAGGTTCACATGCCCGGGGGCGTCGAGCGCGTAGGCGATGACATCGGCGACGTCGGCTGCCACGAGAGGCGCCTCGACGCCCTCGTAGAGCTTGTCTGCCGCGTCGCGGTCGCCACCGAGACGGTTCAGGCTGAACTCCTCGGTGCGCACCATGCCCGGGGCTATTTCGATCACGCGCAACGGCTCGCCGTTCAGCTCCTGACGCAACGCGTGCACGAGCATCGACTCTCCGGCCTTGGCCGCGTTGTACCCGCCTCCACCCGGGTAGGCCGTCTGCGCGGCGGTCGAGGTGACGAAGAGCAGGTCGGCGTGGCCCGAGTCGTCGGCCGCGCGCCGAAGGGCCGGAAGAAGGGAAGCCACCAGGCGCTGCGCCGACAGAACGTTCGCTTCGAACATCCAGCGCCAGTCCTCCGGATCACCGGCTTCGATGCGATCGCTGCCGCGGGCACCTCCGGCCACATGCACGAGCGCGTCGACGCCGCCGGTCTCATCGAGCCACGTGGCCAGCGCCGCCACGGCGTCGCCGTCGGTCAGGTCGGCGGCATGGGCCACCACGCCCGTCTCGCCCTCGAGCGCCGCGAGTCGGTCGGCCCGGCGTGCGACACCCACGACGTCCCATCCGCGGGCCCGCAGCGCCCGCGCGGCCGCCTCTCCGATACCAGAACTGGCCCCGGTCACCACTGCGCGTCGCGTCATGACATCCACGCTACTGCGCCCCTCCGACACCGGATGCCGCGTGCCGCCGGTCGGCCCCGCTCCCCCGCCGCGCGGGCACCGCGTCGCCGCCGCGTGCGAGGCGCCGAGGGGCTGCGGGCCGCGCACAGCGCCCGGCGATGAAACGGAGCACGCCTCGCAATGCCGGCGCGGTCGACGGCCCGGTGAGCGGTGTTACGGCCCGTGTCCGGGGCGCTTGTCGGCGTCGGGGGCGGTGTCTACGCTCGCAGCAGGCCACGGCGTCCGCCACGGCCCACCCGACCGGAGGAGCAGCCATGTCGGCACCCGAGAACTGGCGTTTCGAGACCAAGCAGATCCACACGGGCGCACAGCCCGACCCGGTGACCAAGGCTCGTGCCACCCCGATCTACCAGACCACCTCGTACGTGTTCGACAACGCCGACCACGCCGCGAACCTCTTCGCGCTGGCCGAGTTCGGCAACATCTACACGCGCATCCAGAACCCCACTCAAGACGTCGTCGAGCAGCGCGTAGCGGGCCTCGAGGGCGGCACCGGCGCCCTCCTCGTCGCCAGCGGCCAGGCTGCCGAGACGTTCGCGGTGCTGAACATCGCCCAGGCCGGCGACCACATCGTCTCGTCGAGCTCGATCTACGGCGGCACCTACAACCTCTTCAAGTACACCCTCGCCAAGCTCGGCATCGAGACGACGTTCGTGGAGAACCAGGACGACCCCGAGGAGTGGCGCGCAGCGGTCCGCCCGAACACGAAGCTGTTCTTCGCCGAGACCATCGGCAACCCCAAGATCAACGTGCTCGACATCCGCTCCGTCGCCGACGTCGCCCACGAGGCGGGCGTGCCGCTGATCGTCGACAACACGATCGCGACGCCCTACCTCATCCGGCCCTTCGAGCACGGCGCCGACATCATCGTGCACTCCGCCACCAAGTTCCTCGGCGGGCACGGCACCACGATCGGCGGCGTCATCGTCGACGGCGGCACCTTCCCGTGGTCGGAGCGTTCCGACCGCTTCCGCGGTCTCACCACGCCCGACCCCTCGTACCACGGCGCCGTCTACACGCAGGCGGTGGGCGACGGACTCGCGTACATCATCAAGGCGCGCGTGCAGCTCCTCCGCGACCTCGGCGCCTCGATCGCCCCGCAGAGCGCGTGGCAGCTCATCCAGGGCATCGAGACCCTGTCGCTGCGCATCGAGCGCCACGTGCAGAACGCGCAGGAGATCGCGGAGTGGCTCGAGTCGCACCCCGACGTCGCGACCGTGAACTACTCGGGCCTCCCCACGTCGCCCTGGTATGCCGCCGCCAACAACTACGCCCCCAAGGGTGTCGGCGCGGTGCTGTCGTTCGAGCTCAAGGGTGGTGTCCAGGCGGGTCGCGAGTTCGTCAACTCGCTCAGCCTGTTCAGCCACCTCGCCAACATCGGCGACGTGCGCTCGCTCGTCATCCACCCGGCATCCACGACGCACTCCCAGCTCACGCCCGAGCAGCAGCTCACGGCCGGCGTGACCCCGGGTCTCGTGCGCCTGTCCGTGGGCCTCGAGAACATCGACGACCTGAAGGCCGACCTCGATCAGGCCCTCGCCGCCGCGCGTCGACTGTCCGAGGCGTCTCGCGTCTGATCCTCATGTCACCGAACGCCCCGATCCGGCCATCCGGTTCGGGGCGTTCGTCGTTCACGGGCGTCTAGCCTGTGGGTTCGGCCTCACGGGAAACGGCGACGCGGTGATCAGCGGAGGTCTCGCGCACCGCGCCGCGCGCGGCCTGTCGCGGGGCGCACGCCCCGCGCCGAAACCGGAGGGCATCCCGCGAAGGGAGGACCCACCGCGAGAGAAAGATCCTCCGCTAGCCGAATCTCCTCCGCCGCGGCATCGCCGCCCCGACACCGCCCCGCCCCGCGAACGGAGGACATCCCGCGAAGGGAGGACCCACCGCAAGAGAAAGATCCTCCGCTCGCCGAATCTCCTCCGCCGCGGCATCGCCGCCGCGGCATCGCCGCCCCGACACCGCCGCCCTGCGAACGAGGACATCCCACGAAGGAGGACTCGGCACGAGAAAGCCCCTCCGCCCGCCGGATCTCCTCCTCTGTGCCGAGCCCGCGCCGCGCGTCAGACCTTCTGCCGCGGCCGGAGACTCCCCAGCCCGCCGTCGACGCCGATGATCTGTCCGGTCATCCACGCGTTCTCCGGCGAGAGGAGGAACTCCACGGCGCGCGCGACATCGTCGGGTTCGCCGAGCCGACCGAGCGGATGCATCGCCTCCGAGACCTTCCTCGACATGTCGGTCGACGTCAGTTTCTCGGTCAGACGCGTCTGCACCAGGCCCGGGGCCACCGCGTTCACGCGAAGTCCATGAGCGGCGTAACTCGCGGCCGCCGACAAGGTCAGGCCGATCACGCCGGCTTTGGCCGCCGAGATGCCATCATGGTTCGGCAGGCCCGCCAGGGCGGCAGCCGACGACACCAGCACCACCGATCCACCGTCGCGCATGTGCGCCCCCGCCGCGCGCACCGCCGCGAACGACGTCGTCAATGACGCGGCGATCAGGCCGTCGTACTGCTCGCGCGAGGTGAGGTGCGCGGGTTTGAGCAGCATGGATCCCGCGAACACCGCGATGCCGTCGAGATCGCCCGCCTCACCGACAACCTGATCGACGGCGTCGAAGTCGGTGGCATCCAGGGTGAAATCCGGCTCGATGACGGATGAATCGCGAGCGGTTGTGAGGACGCGGTGGCCCGCGTCGCGCAGTCGTGTCGCCGTCGCCCCGCCGATGTCGCTCGAGGCCGCGATGAGAAGGAAGTTCGCCATGCGGCGAGTCTGACCACACCCGACGACCGTGATCGGGGGCTGGACAAGCGGTCACCCCGTGGTCAGCGCGGCGCGAGGGCGCTCGTTCTCGCTCAGCCGGTCGGCGTCGCCCTCCCGTCGTCCGACCGGCTCTCCCGCATCCCACGTCGCGATCATCCGTGCGCTGTGCGCGAGTCGACGACCTCCGACATCGCCGTAACAGAACGAACCTCCCCGCCCCGCCCGGAGAGAATGGATGCCATGGACTGGCAGATCTCCGAAGACACGGTGCCCTCGGCCCCGGTGACGGAGGCCGACGCCCGTTCGCTCCTCGGCCGTCCCCCGGCAACCGGCGCGTGGCGCGACGGCGACCCCGCGGGTGATCGCCGCTTCGCATCGTTCGGGTCCTTCCGCACCGAGAACGGCGAGTCCCTGCCGCACGTGCGCCTCGCCTACGAGACCTGGGGGGAGCTCTCTCCCGCTCGCGACAACGCGGTGCTCATCCTGCACGCCCTCACCGGTGACAGTCACGTCCGCGGTGCCGCCGGCCCCGGGCACCCCACCGCCGGGTGGTGGAGCGACCTCGTCGGACCCGGAGCCGCGATCGACACCGACCGCTTCTTCGTCATCGCCCCCAACATGCTGGGCGGATGCCAGGGATCCACCGGCCCGGCGAGCATCGCGCCCGACGGGTACGAGTGGGCGTCGCGTTTTCCGTACCTGACCATCCGCGACCAGGTCACCGCGCAGGCGCTGCTCGCCGACGAGCTCGGCGTCGAGCGGTGGTTCGCCGTCGTCGGCGGGTCGATGGGCGGCATGCACGCGATCGAATGGGCGGTCGGTCACCCCGACCGGGTCGCGCGTGCCGCGATCCTGTCGGCCCCGCCGATCACGACGGCCGACCAGATCGCGCTGAACTCGGTACAACTGGACGCCATCCGCGTCGACCCGCGCTTCGCCGGTGGCGAATACTACGACGCCGGTGACGGCGACGGGCCGCACCGCGGGCTGGCCCTCGCCCGTCGCATGGCGCTGCTCAACTACCGCAGCCCCACCGAGCTGAACCAGCGCTTCCAGCGCTCGTGGCAGTCGGGTGTGAGCCCCCTGGGCCGCGGCGGGCGCTTCGCGGTGGAGTCATACCTCGACTTCCACGGCAACAAGTTCACCCGTCGATTCGACGCCAACAGCTACCTGGCCCTGGTCGAGGCCATGAATTCTCACGACGTCGGCCGCGATCGCGATGGGGTCGAAGACGCCCTGGCGCGCGTCACCGCCACGACCCTCGTGCTCGGGATCGACAGCGACCGTCTCTTCCCCATCGACGGCCAGCACCGCATCGCGCGCGGCATCCCGCAGACCCTCGACGGTGACGACGCCGTCGTGCTCTCGAGCGACTTCGGCCACGACGGCTTCCTCATCGAGACCGCCGCCGTCGCCACGCACCTGCGTCGCCTGCTGGCGACCTGACGATCCCGGATGCCTGGGCCCTGGCATCCACGCCGTGCCACTCCCTCATCACGGAAGTGCCGTCGCCCCTCCGCCTCGCGCGGGCACCGTCGAGTGTCCACGACACGCCGCGCGCGGCGAGGACTTGCGGCGTGTCCTGGACACTCGGCCAACTCCGGCGCCGACCGGAAGCAGCGTGCGATCGGTCCGTGCCCGCGACGCGTCAGCGCTGCGTCAGCACTGCGTCAGCACTGCGTCAGCACTGCGTCAGCACTGCGTCAGCACTGCGTGGGAATCGACCCTGTGATCGCTGTCTGCGCGGCCTCGGCAGCCGGCATCCGGTGTTCGGGATGACGGCCGCTGCGATCCTCGATGCGGTACGACACGACGGCGACGACGAGCCCGCCCAGGGCGAGCACGGCGCCGACCCAGGCGGGGGCGACGAGTCCGAGGCCGGCCGCGATCGCGAGGCCACCCAGGAACGCTCCGAGGCTGTTGCCGATGTTGAGCGCCGAATGGTTCAGGGCGGCGGCGATGGACTGATTGTCTTCGGCGACGTCCATCAGGCGGGTCTGGATGGCCGGGCTCAACGCCGCCCCGCAGAAGGCGACCAGGAATGCGAACAGCACGAGACTGACGATCCAGCCGGCGGTCAGGGCGAGACCGACGGATGCCGCGGCGAGGGCGATCAGACCGACGGAGAGCCAGAACCGCAGGTTCTTGTCGGCCAGCGCGCCCCCCACGACGTTGCCGATCGTCATGCCGATGCCGACCAGCACGAGGACGAGGGAGACGCTCCACTCCGGCTGCCCGGCGACGTCGGTGATCATGGGAGCGATGTAGCTGTACATGGCGAAGAATCCGCCGAAGCCCACCGCGCCGATCCCGAGCGCGAACCACACCTGGCCGATGCGGAACACCCGCAGCTCGTCACGCAATCGGCGACCCGGTGAGCCGGGGTGCTTCGGCACGAACAGCGCGATGCAGATGGTCGCCAGCAGGAAGATGCCGGTGACGACCGCGAACGCCGCGCGCCAGCCGACCTGCTGTCCGAGCAGGGTGCCGAGCGGCACGCCGACGACGTTGGCGATCGTGAGACCGGTGAGCACGAAGGCGACGCCCTTGGCGCGGTTTCCGGGGCCGAGCGCGTCCGCGGCCACGAGGGCTCCGATGCCGAAGTAGGCGCCGTGCGGGAGTCCGGCGAGGAATCGGGATGCCGCAACGAGCTCGAAGGTGGGGGCGATGACGGTCAGCAGCGTGAAGAACGCCAGCGCGGCGGCCAGCACGATCATCACGCGATGGCGCGGGAAGCGCGCGACGGACCCGGCGATCGTGGGCGCGCCGACGACCACACCGAGGGCGTAGAGAGAGATGAGCCAGCCCGCCTGGGCGATGGCGTCGTCGGGCGAGGCCGCCCACGCGCCGGGGACGAGCTCGCGGGCGATGTTGGGCAGCAGGCCCATCACCACGAACTCGGTCATGCCGATACCGAAACTGCCGATGGCGAGAGAAAGGAGCGCCCGCATCGCCGCACCTCTCGAGGTCGTCGAAGAGGTCACCCGACGAGTGTAGGGGGCTCACTGCCGTCTGGTCGAATCGTTTCGAGAGCGGCGCGTGGGCCCGCCCCGTTGTCCCGCATCCCTCGCCCCTCCTGCACAGGGCGCTCGATCGGCGGGCTCTCCCCCATCGCGCGGATGCGCCGTTTTTCACCCGGTCAGGACGTGGCACTCTCTCACACCTCACCGCACAATGAAGGGATGCCGGAGATGACGGAGCCACAGGTCTGGGTGATGATCGGGACCTTCGCCGCGGCCGTGCTCGGCGGCATGACGTTCAGCACGAACCTCATCATGGGATCGCTGACGAAGGTCATCACGGCGAACACGGATCGGCTCGAAGCGCGGATCGACGCGCTGCGTCACGAGACGGTGTCGGAGATCCAGGTCACAAGATTCAGAATCGACAGCGTCGAGGCGGGACTCAACGCCAAGATCGATAGCGTCGAGGCGGGACTCAACGCCAAGATCGACAGCGCCGAGGCGCGCCTCAGCTCCCAGATCGAGAGCGTCGAGAGTCGACTCCGCGGCGATATGGCCCGCATCGACTCAGACGTGACCGCCATCGCGAAGCGCGCCTGGAACGACCCGCCCGCCGCGTGAGATCGACGGGGCGGTGACAGGCCGGTCCGCTGCATGAGACCGACGGGACCGTGACGGGCCGGTCCGCCGCGTGAGATCGATGGGGCCGTGACGGGCCGGCCAACGCGCGAACGCCCGAGCGATCGCCGACGTGCGACATGACGCCGAGCGTCCCCGATCAGCGCTCGGCCGAGGTGGGAGGGAGCCTCAGCCGGCCCGGCGCCCCAAGGCCTCCTCGAGGCGCTCGACCTTGCCGTCCATCTCGCCCGTGCGGCCCGGTCGGATGTCGGCCTTCAGCACCAGCGACACGCGCGATCCGTATGGCATCACGGCATCCGTCGCCGCCTTGACGACGGCGAACACCTCGTCCCACTCCCCCTCGATCTCGGTGAACATCGAGCTGGTGCGGTGCGGCAGCCCCGACGCGCGCACGACCGCGACCGCCGCGGCGACGGCGTCGTGCACCGACCCGTCGGGGTTCTCCGCCGAAGCGGAACCGATGCCGGAGGGAGCGACAGAGAAGGCGATGAGCATGTCTCGAGACTACGGGCCGCGCGCGGGCGACAGGCTGCGAGCGAACGACGCGCCCACGGCACGTGGTCGCACCCGAGCCGCTCCCCCCGGGCCGGCGATCCGCACGCGAGCCGCCCATCGCAGCGCATGGTCGGCACGCGAGCCGCCCATCGCCGGCGGGCGGTTCGCAAGGCCGCCTTCCGGCGGCAGGCGCTCAGAACGCCCGAACCCGGGCGACGCCACGCTCAGCGCGCGTGCGGGATCACCGTCCGGCAGGCAGGCGCGGCACCGGCCGTCGTCCCGTGACGATCTCGCGGAGCCCCGCGGGCGGGCGCACGCGTGCGACGGGGGCTTTCACGACACGCACGACCGCCCACACCAGCAGCACCAGGGCGAGGAGGTTGCGCACCTCGAGCACGACCACCGGGAACGGGTTGGGGTGCGTCGCCATGAGGCCGTCGTACAGGAGCGGGTACATCCACTGCGTGAGACCGGCGATCACCAGCGTCATCCCGGCGAAGGCGTACCAGCGACGACGGTCGAGCATCAGGCCGAGCGCGACGGGTGCGAACAGCCACACGTAGTACTGGGGCGATCCCACCTTGTTCAGGGCGATGAAGGCGGTGACCAGCGCGAGCGACAACGGCGGGAAGAGACTCAGGAAGGTCGCGCCGTGGCGCAGTTTCCACACTCCGACACCCGCCACGCCAGCCATCACGAGCAGCATGATCGGCGTCATCGCCGCGATGAGCGGCTCGGCTCCCGGTCCGGTCACCTGGAAGGTGAGGACGTCGCCGTCGTAGTACACCTCGCTGCCGGGCACGTAGAAGGCGGCGAGGAACATGTAGAGGCCGCCCACGGGCGCCTCCATCTGAATGCCGCGCGAGGTCTGATCACCGACGAATCCGAAGACGAAAGGGGCACCGCCCAGAGCGACGACGGGGATGATCGTCGCCAGCGAAACCGCCACCGCGCCCCACACGAGCGCCAGGCGGCGACGGATGACCACGAGACCCGCAGCGAGGATGGCCGCCGGCCACACCTTCATCCACACGGCGATCGAAAGGAGAGCGGATGCCAGGAACGGACGACGCAGCATCCAGATGCCGCCGAGGAGGGCCAGCGGCACGGTGATGCCGTCGATGCGGTAGAGCCCGACTGGACCGATCAGCAGAATCGCCGCGAGCCAGAACCACGCCGCGATCACGCGTCCGCGCGAGCGAGCGTCGCCCACAAGGATCAGGAAGGCGACGAGGTTGAACAGCGACACCGTCAGCGCCCACGCCGGGGTGTAGCTGATGGCCCACGCGAACACCCACGCGAAGGTCATCGGAAGGAACGCGAGCTGAGGATAAATCCACTTCTCGGTGATGCCGGGCCACTGCCAGGTGTCGCTTCGCGTGCAGGAGGTCACGTCGACGCCGCCGAAAAGGGCGCACCGCGACCAGGGCTCGTACACCAGGTACACGTCGCCCATCGGCTCATTGGGCTGCTGATAGCCCAACACCGCTACGACGACGTGCACGGCGACGAACGCGATCAACAGGGGAACGACACGCCTCAGCACCGGGTAATCCTAAACGGGGCTGTCTGAGCGCCCCCACCGACGGCCGGACGCTCTCGCGCCACAACGGGCGAGTACGACACGAACGTTATGCGATCGAGTCCCCGAGCAGGGCGGAGACGACGCCGGGCAGCGCGTCGGCGACGTCGAGAGCGGTGATCGGACCGCCCCCACCCCCGTGGGCGAGGGATGCCGCCGTACCGGCGCGGCCGTGCAGCCACGCCGCGGTCGCCGCGCACGCCCCCAGTTCTTCGACGCCGCTTCGTCCGGCGGCGACGGCTCCGGCCGTGACCGCCCCGAGGACGCCTCCCAGCACGTCTCCGGTGCCCGCGGTGGCGAGCCAGGGCGTGCCCGCCGACACACGGCGCACCCATCCACCCGCCGCGGCCACGATGGTCACCGCCCCCTTCAAGAGCACGACGCCGCCGAACGCGTCCGCCGTCTCGCATGCCGCACGCTCCCGTGCGTCGACGTCCGTCGTCGCGACCGCGGACAATCCCAGTGCGTCCCGCAGACGGGCCATCTCCCGCGCATGCGGCGTGACGATGACCGGCGCGGCAGCCTGCGGCACGAGGTCCAGCGATCCGGCGTCCACGACGACCGGAACCTCGCCGCTCAGGATGCCGCGGAGCGCCGCGGCCTCGCAAGGCTCGCGCTCGGTGGCATCCGTTCCCGACCCGATCACCCAAGCCTGCACGCGCCCGTCGGAGGTGACCGTCTCGGGGCGACGCTGCAGCACGAGATCCTGCGCGCGCGCGGGACCGAGGTAGCGGACCATCCCCGTGCCCGCTCGCCACGCCGCTTCGACGCCCAGCACGGCGGCCCCCGGATACCGCGTGGACCCGGTTCGCATCCCCACGACGCCGCGGGAATACTTGTCGTCGTCCGCGGTTGGCCTCCGCAGTGTGCGGGCGGCATCCAGCCCGCTCCAGTCCTTCGCCGTCATGGCGTCACCCTAGAACGCAAAGGTCCCCCGTGAGCGCCCTCTTCACACCCCTGTCCATCCGCGGTATCGCGTTCCGCAACCGACTGTGGGTGTCGCCGATGTGCCAGTACAGCGCGGTCGAGGGGATCCCGAACGACTGGCACCACGTGCACCTCGCGCAGTTCGCCGCGGGAGGGGCGGGCCTGGTGATCGCCGAGGCGAGCGCGGTCTCGCCCGAGGGTCGTATCTCGCCCGACGATGCGGGCCTGTGGAATGACGCGCAGGCCGAGGCCTGGGCACCGATCGTCGCGGCGGTCCGCTCCCGCGGCGCCGTCGCGGGCGTGCAGCTGAGCCACGCCGGCCGCAAAGCGTCGACCACCTCGCCGCTCTCCGGCGAGCGCGGATCCGTCGCCCGCGACGCGGGCGGATGGACCACCGTCGGCCCGTCTGCGATCGCGTACGGCTCCTTCGCCGAGCCGGTGGCTCTGGATGCCGCGGCGATCGACGACGTGGTGAACGACTTCGCGGATGCCGCCCGCCGCGCCGTTGGGGCCGGGTTCGAGGTGGTCGAGGTGCACGCCGCCCACGGTTACCTGCTGCATCAGTTCCTGTCGCCGCTGACGAACCACCGCACCGACGCCTACGGTGGATCGTTCGAGAACCGGGTCCGCCTGCTCGTGCGGGTGACCGAGGCCGTTCGCGCGGCCGCTCCCGACGCTGCGCTGTTCGTGCGCTTCTCCGCGACCGACGCAGCGGAGGGCGGATGGGACGTCGCCGACACCGTCGCCGCGTCCACGGTGGTAGCCGAGGCGGGCGCCGACCTCATCGACGTCTCCAGCGGCGGTCTCGTGCCCCATCAGAGGATCGTCCCGGGCCCGGGCTATCAGGTCGCGTACGCCGAGACGGTCCGCCGCGAGACGGGCCTGCTCGTGAGCGCCGTCGGCATGATCGACGACCCGACCTTCGGCGAGCAGATCGTCGCCGACGGCCGCGCCGATGCGATCATGTCGGCTCGCGAATGGCTCCGCGACCCCCACTACGCCCTCCGCGCGGCCGCTGTCCTGGGTGCCGACTCGCCCGCCCCCGCGCAGTACCTTCGGGCGTACTGACGTGTGATCCCGCCGCCCAGCGCGGGATCCCGCGTGCCCGCGCGGACTCTTCGCGTACTGCGCACCATCTCCACGCGGCTCCGAGACGCAGAACACCGGATGCCGCGAGGCCCGAGCCCCGCGGCATCCGGTGTTCTGCGGCTAGACGAAACGACGACGCTCGGTGGCGTCCTGCACTTCGCCGACGAGCTCTTCGATGACGTCCTCGAGGAACAGCACCGCCTTGACGTCGCCGCGCTCGTCGCGCACCTGTGCAAGGTGGCGACCCGAGCGGCGCATGAGGGCGAGTGCATCTTCGAGATCCGTCGTCTCCAGCACCGACACCATGTGGTGGATGCGCTTCGCCGGGATGGGTCGGACCATGTCGGCATCCGACCCCTCCGCCGCACGCAGCACGTCTTTGAGGTGCACGTAACCGGTCGGGCTACCGGTCTCGTCGACGATCACATACCGCGAGTAGCCGTGCTGCGCGACAGCACGCTCGATCTCGGCCGGGGTCGTCGTCTCCGGGAGCGTGACCAGCGCGCCCATCGGCACCGCGATGTCGGCGGCCTTCTTCTCGGTGAACTCGACCACCGCGCGGACGGTGCCGGCGGAGTCGTCGAGCACGCCCTCGCGACGCGACTGCGTCACGATCGTCGCGACCTCGTCGAGCGTGTAGGTCGAGGCGGCCTCGTCTTTCGGCTCCACACGGAACAGGCGCAGCACGTGGTTCGCCGTCCAGTTCAACGCGACGATGATCGGGTAGAACGCCTTCGACACCGCCACCAGGGGCGGCGCCAGCATCAGCACCGCGCGGTCGGGCAGCGTGAATGCCAGGTTCTTGGGCACCATCTCGCCGAACACGACGTGCAGGTACGACACGATCAGCAGCGCGACGACGAAGGATGCGACGTCGACCGCGGCCTCGGGGAGCCCGGTGAGCCCGAGGGGACCTGCCAGCAGGTGGTGGATGGCCGGCTCCGACACGTTCAGGATCAGCAGCGAGCAGATCGTGATGCCGAGCTGACACGTCGCCAGCATGAGGGTGGCGTGCTCCATCGCGTACAGCGCGGTCTTGGCGGCGCGCGACCCGCGGTCGGCGTGCGGCTCGATCTGCGAGCGGCGCGCGGAGATGACGGCGAACTCCGCTCCGACGAAGAAGGCGTTGGCGATGAGGAGCACCACCAGCCAGGCGATTCCGGCCCAGTCGCTCATCACTGATCACCGCCCTTCGCCGCGCGGACGAGGTCGTCGACGTTCTGCTCCCGCGGGGTGGGGGTGAACTGCACCCGGTCGACGCGGCGGCCGTCCATGCGCTGAACGGCGAGGATGCCGTCGTCGAGGTCGACGGTGTCGCCCACGACGGGGATGCGCTCGAGCGCGGCCATGATGAACCCGCCCACGGTGTCGTAGACCTCGCCCTCGGGCACCCGGACGCCGGCTCGGTCGAGCACCTCGTCGGGTCGCAGGTCGCCGGGGAAGGTGAGCGATGCAGCCGAGCGCACCACGCCGGCGCGGGAGCGGTCGTGCTCGTCGAGCACCTCGCCGACGATCTCCTCGACGAGGTCCTCGAGGGTGACGACTCCGGCGGTGCCGCCGTACTCGTCGACCACGATCGCCATCTGGTAACCCCGCGAGCGCAGTTCCGAGACGAGCGTGTCGAGGTGGACGGTCTCGGGAACGCGCAGCGGCTCGGTCGCCAGCGCCGCGACCGGCACGTCACCCCGCTTCTCGCGCGGCACCCCGATGGCCGCCTTGAGGTGGACGACGCCGACGATGTCGTCCATCGACTCGTCGTACACGGGGAAGCGGCTGTGGCCGGTGCGACGCGCGAGCTGCACGACGTCGTCGGCGGGATCGCCCGCGGCGAGCGCATGCACGCTCGGGCGGGGGGTCATGACGTCGGCCGCGCTGAGCCGCGCGAAGGTCAGGCTGCGATCCAAGAGCGATGCGGTGTCCTTCTCGAGCATCCCGGCGTTCGCCGAGCGTCGGACCAGGCTCGACAGCTCCTCGGCCGAGCGCGCGCCCGACAGTTCCTCCTTGGGCTCGACGCCCATGGCGCGCAGCACCCCGTTGGCGCTTCCGTTGAGCACGATGATCGCGGGCTTGAACACGGCGGTGAACGCAACCTGGAACGGAATGACGAGCTTCGCGGTCTGCCGCGGAATGGCGAGCGCGAAGTTCTTGGGCACCAGCTCGCCCAGGATCATCGACAGCACCGTGGCGAAAGCGACGCCGATGACCGCGGCGAGCGAAACGATCAGCGCCTCGGGCAGTCCCCACGTCTGGAAGACCGGACGCAGCAGGCTGGAGATCGCCGGTTCCATGGTGTAACCGGTGAGCAGCGTGGTCAGCGTGATGCCCAGTTGCGCGCTCGAGAGGTGGGTCGAGGTGATGCGCAGCGCGTCGATCGTCAGCGAGAGCCGCGTCTCGCCCGCGTCGCGGCGCGCCTCGAGATCGGCGCGGTCGAGGTTGACCAGGGCGAACTCGCTCGCGACGAAGAGTCCTGTGCCTACCGTGAGCAGGAGCCCCACGCCCAGCATGACGAATTCCATCAATCGTCACCCCCGCTCGATCGCTCGGCGGAAGGAGGGTTTCGGGGCTCGGGTCTACAACTGGGAGGGTCGTCCATCGTGCGGATGATTCTATGGCAGCCACGGGCGACCGGCACCCGTTTCCCCCGCGCCCGACGGCCTGTGGAGGATGGGGGAATGGATGCGACATCTCCGGCGCAGGCACGCGCGCTTTCCGCCGAATCGGCCGTCGTCCGCCGCTACGTCCACCGTTACGGGCCGTTCGCGTGGGCGCACGCCGCGACGCCGGGCGTCGAGGGTTCGCGCACCTGGCACTACTGGTGGCACGCCCACCTGATCCACGTCTTCCACGACGCCGAGCAGCACCGACCCGATCCCCGGCGCAGGCGGCTCCTGCGCGCGCTGCACCGGGGTGTCACGTTGCGGACGCTGGGGCGCTGGACCACGCCGTTCTACGACGACGTCGCCTGGATGACCCTGGCGCTGCAGCACGAGGACCTGAACGACCGGCGCATCGACCGTCTCGTCCGGCGGCTCGACGAGGCCGTCGATCCCGCGGTCGGAGCGCTGCCCTGGGCGGTCGGCAGTGCGCTCTACAACGCCCCCGCCAACGGCCCCGCGGCGATCGCGCTGGCGCGGTCCGCGCACCGCGGATCGGCGATCGATCTCGACGCATGGGTCGCAGCGACCCTCGACGACCCGATCACGGGATTGGTGCGCGACGGCGTGGAAGACGGCATCGTCCGCCCCGAGCTGTGGACCTACAACCAGGGTGTCGCGATCGGCTCCGCGCTCGCCCTCGCAGAGGGCGCCCCCGACGCCGACGCCCGGGAGGCGCACGAGGCGCGAGCGGCATCGCTGGTCCACGCCGTCGCGCGCTGGTGCGCGGCCGAGGGAGGACTCTTCCCCTCTGCCGGTGGCGGAGACGGGGGGCTGTTCGCCGGCATCCTGGCCCGCTATCTCGCGGAGGCGGCGGTGTGGTTCGCCGACGACGGGGCGAATGACGAACACCGCGCCACGTCCCGCGCCGCGCGCGATCTCGTCCGCCGCAACGCCGACGCGCTGTGGAACGGACGACGTGCGGGGTTGTTCGCCGCGGACCCCCGACGCGCAGCACGCGCGGCCGGGGAAGACCTCGACTTCTCGGTGCAGCTGGGCGCGTGGATCACCCTCGAAGCGGACGTCACCGTGTCGGGCCTCGTCACCAGCTGACGGGGAGCGCCTTTCCCTCTTCGTACCCGGCCGCGGACTGCAGGCCCACCCGGGCGCGCTCGTGGAACTGCGCGACGGTCGACGCGCCGGCGTACGTGAACGAGGAGCGCACCCCCGACGTGATCATGTCGAGAAGGTCTTCGAGACCCGGGCGCTGCGGGTCGAGGTAGATGCGCGACGACGAGATCCCCTCGGCGAACAGTTCCTTGCGGGCCCGCTCGAACGGATCGAGGCGCTCGAATCGGCCCTGCACGGCCTTGGTGGATGCCATACCCCATGACTCCTTGTAGAGCAGGCCCGCATCGTCGGTCCGGAGCCGGCCGGGAGACTCGATGGTGCCGGCGAACCACGACCCGATCATGACGGATGCCGCGCCCGCGGCCAGCGCCAGCGCGACGTCCCGGGGGTAGCGCACGCCGCCGTCGGCCCAGACGTGCGCGCCGACGCTGCGCGCAGCCTCCGCCGTCTCGAGCACCGCGGAGAACTGCGGGCGTCCCACCGCGGTCATCATGCGCGTCGTGCACATGGCGCCGGGCCCCACGCCGACCTTCAGGATCGTCGCGCCGGCGTCGGTGAGGTCTCGTACCCCCTCGGCGGTCACGACGTTGCCGGCGGCGATCGGGATGCCCAGGTCGAGAGCCGCGACCTCGCGGAGTGCGCGGAGCATCTGCGCCTGGTGCCCGTGTGCGGTGTCGACGACGAGGACGTCGACGCCGGCGGCCGCGAGCGCGCGCGCCTTGCCGGCGACGTCGCCGTTGATGCCGACGGCCGCGGCCACGATGAGACGTCCGTCGGCGTCGATGCCCGGACGGTAGACGGAGTCGCGCAAGGCGCTGCGCAGGGAGAGGGTCCCCACCACGCGGTCCCCGTCGACGACCGCGACGACGTCGGTGCCGGATTCCTCGATGAGCGCGAACACCGTCCGTGGGTCGCCCACGCGGTGCGCCTCGATCACGGGGGTCTCGCCGCGCGTGATGTCGCCGAGCGTGGCATCCAGAAGCGCCGTCGCCAGGCGGGGAGCAGGCACGATGCCGCGGAAGTCTGCGAGGTCGACGACGCCGCCCTCTCGGGTCTCGGCGACGATGATGCCGTGACCGGGTACCGGCGGCAGAAGGAGACGCGCGTCGGCCACCGTCGCGCCGGGAGGCAGCACGAGGGGTGCGTCCCAGGCCACCGGCCGCGACTTGACCCACTCGACCGCGTCGAGCAGGTCGGGCAGGGCGAGGTCCTGCGGGAGGACGCCGAGCCCGCCCCGACGCGCGAGGGCCGCGGCGAGCCGCGTTCCCGTCACCGAGTTCATGTTGGCCGAGACCAGCGGCAGCGTCGCCCCGCTCCCGTCGGCGGGGGCGAGATCCACATCGAGGCGGCTGCGCACCTCGGAATGACGCGGGACGAGGAACACGTCCGAGTACGTCAGGTCGACATCGGGCTGGGCACCGGAGAACTCCATGGTGTCCACCTCATCACACCAGCCGGATGAACGACCCGATGGCGATTCGAAAGTAAAGGCCCCGTAAAGGCCCGGGTCGCCCTCGGCAACCTCGGCTAGGCTGGCCCGAGCGCAGACGGCGACGTCTGTGCATCCACAGGAATCTTCATCGAGGAAAGCAGGCGATCGACTGTGTCGAGCCAGGTGACGGGCGTCGGTACTTCGAGCGAGGGCGAGTTCGGCGCGAACGAGTGGCTCGTAGACGAACTCTACGAACAGTTCAAAGTCGACAAGCACTCCGTAGACAAGGCCTGGTGGCCGATTCTGGAGGCGTACCACCCGGTCGTCGACGGGTCATCCGCCGCCGCTCCCCCGCCCTCGGCGCCGCCGGCGCAGGCGGTCTCCGAGCCCAAGCCCGTGACTGCCCCGATCCCGATCGTCGGCCAGGCACCGGTGGCGCGCACCACCGCGAAGCCCGCCAAGCCGCAGCCGATCCCCGCACAGGCGCCGAACGCCGTCCCCTCGGCCAGCTCCGAGAGCACCGAAGAAGATCGTGTGACGGTCCTGAAGGGCATGCCGAAGGCGCTGGCGTCCAACATGGACGACTCCCTGACGGTGCCCACCGCCACGAGCGTGCGCACCATCCCCGCGAAGCTGATGATCGACAACCGCATCGTCATCAACAACCACATGTCCCGCACGCGCGGCGGCAAGGTCAGCTTCACGCACCTCATCGGCTGGGCATTGATCCAGGCGCTGAAGGAGTTCCCGAGCCAGAACGTGTACTACGCCGAGATCGACGGCAAGCCGTCGGTGGTGGCGCCCGCGCACGTCAACCTCGGCATCGCGATCGACATGCCCAAGCCCGACGGCTCGCGCGCGCTGCTGGTGCCGAGCGTCAAGCGCGCCGACACGCTCACGTTCGGCGAGTTCCTCGCCTCGTATGAAGACCTCGTGCGCCGAGCCCGCGGCAACAAGCTCACCCCCGGCGACTTCCAGGGCACGACGGTCTCGCTGACCAACCCCGGCGGCATCGGCACGGTCCATTCCGTTCCGCGTCTCATGCGCGGCCAGGGCGCCATCATCGGCGCCGGTGCGCTCGACTACCCCGCCGAGTTCCAGGGTGCGAGCGAGAAGACGCTCAACGAACTGGCGATCGGCAAGACGATCACCCTGACGAGCACCTACGACCACCGCGTCATCCAGGGTGCGGGCTCGGGCGAGTTCCTCAAGAAGGTGCACGAGCTGCTCATCGGGCAGCGGGGCTTCTACGACGACATCTTCTCGGCGCTGCGCATCCCCTACGCCCCCATCCACTGGGCCGCCGACATCAGCGTCGACATCTCCGAGCGCATCGACAAGAGCGCTCGCGTGCAGGAGCTCATCAACTCCTTCCGCGTGCGCGGCCACCTCATGGCCGATATCGACCCGCTCGAGTACGTCCAGCGCACGCACCCCGACCTCGAGATCGAGCAACACGGCCTCACGTTCTGGGACCTCGACCGGGAGTTCGTCACCGGCGGTCTCGGCGGCAAGCGCGTCGCCAAGCTGCGTGACATCCTCGGCGTGCTGCGCGACTCGTACTGCCGCACCATGGGTGTGGAGTACATGCACATCCAAGACCCCGTGCAGCGCCAGTGGTTCCAGCGCAACGTCGAGGTCAAGTACACCAAGCCCGGTCACGACGAGCAGCTGCGGATCCTGTCCAAGCTCAACCAGGCCGAGGCGTTCGAGACGTTCCTGCAAACCAAGTACGTCGGTCAGAAGCGTTTCAGCCTCGAGGGCGGCGAGTCGCTCATCCCACTGCTCGACCAGATCCTGCAGGGCGCGGCCACGGTCGGCCTCGACGGGGCGGCGATCGGTATGGCCCACCGCGGTCGCCTGAACGTCCTCACCAACATCGCGGGAAAGACCTATGGTCACGTCTTCCGCGAATTCGAGGGCGCGGTCGCCATCGGCAGCAAGCGCGGCTCGGGCGACGTGAAGTACCACCTCGGCACCGAGGGCACGTTCGTGGGCGACGCCGGTGACGAGTTGCCCGTGTACCTCGCCGCCAACCCCTCGCACCTCGAGACCGTCGACGGCGTGCTCGAGGGGATCGTCCGCGCCAAGCAGGACCGCAAGCCCATCGGCACCTTCTCGTGGCTGCCCATCCTCGTGCACGGTGACGCCGCGTTCGCGGGCCAGGGTGTCGTGGTCGAGACGCTGCAGATGTCGCAGCTGCGCGGTTACCGCACCGGCGGCACGATCCACGTCGTGGTCAACAACCAGGTCGGCTTCACCACCACGCCGAACGATGCGCGGACCTCGGTGTACGCCACCGACGTGGCGAAGACGATCCAGGCCCCGATCCTGCACGTGAACGGAGACGACCCCGAGGCCGTCGTCCGCGCGGCCGAGCTCGCGTTCCAGTACCGCGAAGAATTCCACCGCGACATCGTCATCGACCTGGTCTGCTACCGCCGACGCGGCCACAACGAGGGCGACGACCCCTCGATGACGCAGCCGCTGATGACGAACCTCATCGAGGCGAAGCGCTCCGTCCGCCGGTTGTACACCGAGTCTCTCGTCGGCCGTGGCGACATCACGGAAGACGAGTACGAGCAGGCGAAGCAGGACTTCCAGAACCGCCTCGAGGTGGCCTTCGCCGATACGCACGAGGCCGAGACGGGCGTCAACCCCGTCGTCACGATAGATGCGGCCGACGAGCCCGCCGTGGGTGCGCCCGAGACGACCGGAGTGTCGCGCGAGGTCGTGCAGCACATCGGTGACGCCTTCGTGAACAAGCCCGACGGCTTCACGGTGCACACCAAGCTGCAGCAGCTGCTCGACAAGCGATTCGACATGAGCCGCAACGGCAACATCGACTGGGCGTTCGGCGAGCTGCTCGCCTTCGGCTCCGTGCTGATGGAGGGCACCCCGGTGCGTCTCGCCGGGCAGGACTCGCGGCGCGGCACCTTCGTGCAGCGCCACTCGGTACTGCACGACCGCAGCAACGGGCAGGAGTGGCTGCCGCTGGCGAACCTCAGCGAGAACCAGGGACGCTTCTGGGTGTACGACTCGCTGCTCAGCGAGTACGCGGCCATGGCGTTCGAGTACGGCTACTCGGTCGAGCGCCCCGACGCGCTCGTGCTGTGGGAGGCCCAGTTCGGCGACTTCGCCAACGGCGCCCAGTCGGTCATCGACGAATTCATCTCGTCAGCCGACCAGAAGTGGGCGCAGCAGTCGAGCGTCGTGCTGCTGCTCCCCCACGGCTACGAGGGCCAGGGCCCCGACCACTCGTCGGCACGCATCGAGCGTTACCTTCAGATGTGCGCGCAAGACAACATGATCGTCGCGCGTCCGTCGACCCCCGCGTCGTACTTCCACCTGCTGCGACGCCAGGCCTACCAGCGTCCGCGCCGCCCACTCGTGGTGTTCACGCCGAAGGCCATGCTGCGTCTGCGCGGAGCGACGAGCCCGGTCGAGAACTTCCTCGAGGGCCGGTTCGAGCCCGTGCTCGACGACGATCGCGGCATCGACCGCGGTGCCGTGAAGCGTGTGCTCCTGCACGCCGGCAAGATCCACTGGGATCTGCGCGCCGAGCTCGACAAGAACCCCAACCCCGAGATCGCCCTCGTGCGGGTCGAGCAGTACTACCCCGCCCCGATCGACGAGCTCAACCAGGTGCTCGCGCAGTACCCGAACGCCGAACTGGCGTGGGTGCAGGACGAGCCCGAGAACCAGGGTGCGTGGCCGTTCATCGCTCTCGAAGTCGCCGACCAGCTCGGTGGTCGCCCGGTCCGCCGCATCTCGCGTGCGTCCGCCGCCTCCACGGCGACCGGCTCGCCGAAGGTGCACGCCAACGAGCACGCGGCGATCATGAAAGAAGCGCTCGGGAGCTGATACCCACCGCGAAAGGCCCGGTCGATGTCGGCCGGGCCTTTCGTCATGGCGTCGGGATGTGAGGCAGACACCGCCCGCGGGTAGGACGACACTGCGTCCGCCTCCGCAGAACGAACCGATTCAGGATGGCGGCGCGGCCAGCCCGAGCGTGGGCGCGAGCGCCGGGATCGCCCAGGCGAGGCTCGCATCGAGCGTCTCGCCCGTGTGCCCGCCCCCCTCCACGATGTAGGTCAGGGTCGTGAAGCCCGCGGCGTCGGCCGCCTGAGAGTTCGATAGCTGCCCGGGGCCGTATGTGGTGTCGGCACTGCCCCAGGTGAAGATCGCCGTGTGCCCGGCATAGGTCCCGGCGGGAGCGGCGCCCATGATGACCGACGGCTTGCCAGCCTGGAACGCGGCCGCATCGCCGTTGTACACGTCGGCGACGGTCTGGGCGACGTGCTCCGAACCCGGGAACTCGTTACCCATCACGTCGAGTATCTGTCCCCAGGTGTCGGGGTAGCGCGAGCCGTACATGGCCGCACACGACCCCCCGTTCGAGAAGCCGCCGATGGTCCAGTAGTGGCGGTCCGTGATGATGTTCAGGTTCTGTTCGGCCCACTGCGGCACGAGCTGGTTGATGTACGTCGCCACCGCCCCGTACTTCGCGGAGTCGACGCACGTGGGGTCGAGGTCGGGCGCGGTGAGCTGGTCGACCACGATGGCGATCGGGGCGAGCCCCTTGTTCGCGGCGGCGAACGCGTCGAGCGCCTTCGCCAAAGTAGTGGGGTCGGGCGAGCCGGGCTGACCCATCATGAACACCAGCAGGGGCAGGGCCGGCGGGTTCGCGACCTGCGCCGCGGGGGGAAGGTACAGCGACGCGTCACGTGCGGCGTATTGCCCGGTGGGGATCTTGGTGCCGCCGGTCAGCGCGCTGACCGATCCCTTCGCGGGCATGTCGGCGGGCGGCTGCCACGTCTGGTACAGAGTCGCGGGATCACCGGCGGCGGCGCTCTGCTGCGGCAGCGACGCCGGGTCGAGCGCCTGTACGCCGAGGATCGCGGCGAGGTTGTGCGTCACTCCGTACGCCGCGTTGACACCGAGGATGCCGGCCAGAAGCGCCGAGACGACCGTCACGACGCCCGCGACCCGGCGCACCCAGGGGCTGCGGAAGATCCCGACGATGCCGACGGCGATGGCGGCGACCGCTCCGGACGCCCACCAGATCGCCGCGCCCGGCAGCGGGCCCTGGAAAGTGTCCATCGCCTCGAGGATCTTCGCGACGACGAACATCACGACCCCCGCCGCGGCCGCGATCGAGAGCGTGAGGACGACGCGTCGGTGCGGCCGTACGATCACGACGATCACTCCGAGAACGGCGACGGCAGCGCTGACGAGCAGGAGCGGTGAGTCGATCAGTTCGAGCGACAGGATGAATCTGTTCACCGACGCCCCTCCCACGCTGTCCGCGCCAACGCGACCATCTCCCGTCGCGAGGCGTCGGGCAGGTAGGCGCGACCGACGGCGGCCCCGATGCCCGGCAGCTCCAGCGGGTCGCGGTAGGCCAGGGCGAGCGGGCGGTACCGCGGGCGGAACTTGCCCTTGAAACGGAACAGCGACGCGAAGCCGTACGCCGGCTCCAGTACCTCGGCGAGCCAGCGCAGCAGCGCACGCAGCGGCGCGGGATCGCCCTCCACCGCTTCGTCCGGGTCGTCTGCGAGCGGGGCACCCGACAGGCTCAGCACCATGGCCCCCTCTTCCTGCAGCTGCAGAGCGGCCTTGGCGATGAGGAACTCCATCATCCCGTTCGGACCGTCGGTGCGGCGTCGCATGAAGTCGAGGGTCCACCCCGTGATCTCGCCGTCGATCCAGCTCGGCATCCAGCTCGTGACCGCCTCGATGCGCTCATCGGGACCGACGGCGAGCAGAAGCCGCACGTCTCGGTCGCGCAGCTCGTCGAGGGAGCCGAGCGTGAAGCCCATCTCGGGCAGCGCCCGATCGGCGACCCACTCCTCGTCGATGGCGACGACCTGCGACGCCTGCGACACGGAGAGCTCGTGCCACCGCGACCAGACGGCCGTGTAGCCCTCCCGCTCGGCGCGGGTGAGGGGCTGACGCACCTTCTGCCAGGTCTTGCCCGCGAAGGTGAGCCCCGGTAGATCCATCACGGTCTCGACGCCGACCGGCACGTGCCGCCACCCCAGGTCGACGAGGTCGTGCAGGGTGTCCGCGTGCACGCTGTAGAACGCGGGGATCCACCCGTGCTCGACGCAGTAGTCGCTGAAGCCTCGCAGGGCCTCGGGGCGCCGGCCGACCGGCGCGAGGGGATCGGCGACCGCGAGAGCGACGTCGCCGGAGAGCCGATAGGCGACGGCGCACTCTCCGTCCTCGGAGTACCAGTGACGGTTGCCCGCCCAGGTGCCCAGGAAACCGAGAGTGTCGCTGCCGCGACGGAGCAGCTCGCGGTACCGGCCCTCGTCGCCCGCGTCGGGGCGCTGCACACGGCGGTAGAGCCACAGGATCGACGCCACAACGATGATCCAGAACAACACGCCGATCCACTGGTACGCGAAGAGGGCGGGGCCGCTGTGGGGGAACGCTGTCGAGCCGCCCGGATGGGTGAACGCGGGCGGCAGGAAACGTCGCAACGTCACCGAGAGAAGGTCGAAGAAGGAGACGTCGCGGTCGAACGCGCGTTTGCCGATGGCCTCGACGAGGAAGAGCGTCGTCGCGCAGGCGAAGAACGCCAGAGCGAGCACGACGGCCACGCACTTCGCGGCCTTCGGCGTCGCACGCACCGAGAACCGCGCGCGGGCGACGACCAGCGCCGCCGCGAGCACGAGCGGGATGACCACGCTCGCGATCGCCCACAGGACGTACTCCGCGCCGCTGCCGTCGACCCAGGGGTCGATGCGCAGGCGACCGTCGGCGAGGGAGACGAGGGGAAGGACGGCGGATGCCACGAGCACGAACACCGCGACGACCCACGCCGCGCGACGGCCCTGTCGCAGCCCCCACGCCGCCACCAGCAGCAGGACGAGCGGGGTGATGGCCAACAGGGCCGGCCCGGCGCCGCGCGTCATCAGGAGGGCCACCTGTTCGTCGCACACCGACGCCGCGACCGTTCCGCACTGGGCGAGCACCTCGTCGTCGTACTGGGTGTAGGCGTCGACGACGAGGGAGAGCGGGCCACGACCGCCGCCGCTGACCAACGCGACGATCGGCCCGCTGCCGACCACGGCGACCAGCAGTGCCAGCAGCGTGCGGCTCTCCCTCGTCGAGCTGCGGTGCCACGACCGCCGCTCGCGTCCCCGCGCGAGGACGGCGCCGAGCGCGAGGCCGATCGCCGCGGCCGTGAGACGGTACCAGGAGTCGGCGTCGCCCGCGTACAGGGCGAAGAGAGCGAGCAGCGCGAAGCCCACCAAGCGCAGTCGGCGTCGCCAGAGCGTGGTCGCGAACGCCGAGGCCGCCATGACCGCTCCCGCGATGGGTGTCGTCGGGTCGAGCACGGGGACTTCCGCCGCCACGACGGGTCGGAGGTCGGTCACCGTCCAGGCCGCGGCGTGCAGGCCGATGCCCACGAGGAGCCCCGCCACGCCCGTCACGGCCAGCAGCAGCGCCGTGCGGCGGGATCCCAGCAGACGCTCACCGTAGGCGAGCACCGTGAGGGCGAGCAGCACGGATGCCGCGGCATCGATAGCCGAGTCCGGCACGACGAGCGCGGTGAGGATCGTCCACCACCGGCCGCTCGCGAACGTGGCCAACGGCCCCGCACCCCAGACGAGAGCTCCCCCGTCATTCCACAGCGACCCGGTCACCGCAGCCGCGGCGATGACGATGACGGCCGCGCTGACGGCGACGGGATTGCGGGCGAGGTACCGGCGGAGGTAGGGACCCGCCGCTCGCAGCCGCGAGGGCGTACGCGCGCCGGGCGCGGCTGGTGCTGTTTGGGACATCGGCGAAAGCCTACGAGCAAAGCTGGGCGGAGGGCATCAGTACCAGATGTCGAGAAGCGGAGTCATAGACGGCGCAAAGGAACGGTCGATCGCCGCAAGGACCCCGGTGTGCCCCGAGACGATCCCCGCCGCGGCCAGCTCGGTGGCGCGCGCACCGCCGAGCAGGAGGGATCCGAGGGCGTTGACGGTCATCTCGACGTCGACCGGGTCGCCGTCGGCGACGGGTTCGACCACGGCCTCGCCGTCGTCGCCGATGACCAGGCGCCACGCGCCGTCGGCGAACCCGAGCGGATCGGTGACGCGCACAGCGACTCGCAGCGGCGCGGCGTAGGCGCGCGAGGCGAGGGCGTGCGGCACGTCGAGGACCCGCAGCCACTGGTGGTCGGTGAGTGTCGCCGTGACCGCGCGGCGGTCGGTCACCATCCACTGCACGGGCGGCACGGGCGCCTGCAGCCAGGCCTTCACCGTGCCCACCAGGTCGTGCTCGAGGACGAACCGCCACAGGGCGGCATAGGCATCGGGCGACTCCGCGAAGAGCGCGCGCACGGAGAGGTCGTGTGCGGCGAAATCATCGCGGTCGGCGATCGCGTAAACGACGATGCCGCGTTCCACCCCGTCGGTGTCGCGGTATGCCACGGCGCGCACCTTCTCGCCCTCTTTATCGCCGGGCGCGACACCCGCGATCCCCCGCCAACGGCCGTCCCACCCGGGAACCGACCCGGGGCGCTGCCGCCGCACGCGCTCGTGAACGGCGCTCACCCGATCGGCGAGGCCGTCACGCGGGACGAAGTCGAGCCGTCCGGTGGGGGTCGGACCCGTCCAGCGGGCACGGGTGGTGTCGACCTCGACATCGGAGGCCCAGGTAGCCGGTGAGAAGCCCCAGCGGCCGTAGATGGTCGCCTCGGTCACGGTCAGGCCCGCGAGGGCGAACCCGGCAGCCGCGGCGGTGCGCAGTTCGCCACCCAGCATCGCCCGGGCGATCCCGCGACGCCGATGGGTCGGCGCCACCGTCACGGCGCTGATGGCCCAGAGGTCGGTCTGCCGCCCCGGCGACGTGGTGAGCTCGGTGGCCCACGAGTCGACCGTACCCACGGGCACTCCGGGCTCCACCCCGTCGCGGTCGTAGACCGCGGTGAGCCGGCGGGTGCGCAGCGTCAGGCGGGCGTTCTCGGCTTCGTCGTCGGTGGACTCCCCGCCGAGGAAACCTCGCGCCACGGCCCGTTGGAACGGGCGATACGCATCGCCGTCGGCATCCACCCGGGCGTAGTCGAGCCCGGAGGCCGCGAGGTCAGCGGCGGAGGTCTGGTCGAGGGGCAGCGTCAAGGGGTCGATGGATGCCATGATCCCAGCCTACGTACACCTTCCGACACCCACCCGAGGGCACCGCGGGAGGGGTCAGTGGGTGGCTTGGATCGCCCGCAGACGCGTCAGCACCTGATCGCGCAGCTCGTCGGGAGCGGTCTCTTTGCACGCCCGCGCCACCACGTCGGTCAGGGTGCGCGCCACGAGGGCCTCGTCCTGGCATCCGGGGCAGTTCTCGAGGTGCTGACGGATGTCGCTCGCCTCGGTCTTGCAGACCTCGTTGCGGAGGTATTCCTCCAGATCGCGCCGTGCCTTGTCGCAGCCGCAGTCGCTCATTTCGTCTCTCCCGTCGCGGCCTTGATGCCGCGCTCCTTGGCGTAGTCCGACAGCAGGTCGCGCAGCAGCCGCCGGCCGCGGTGCAGACGGCTCATGACCGTGCCGATCGGAGTCTTCATGATGTCGGCGATCTCCTGGTAGGCGAAGCCCTCGACGTCCGCGAGGTACACCGCCATCCGGAAATCTTCGGGGATCGACTGCAGGGCGTCTTTCACGACGGATGCCGGCATGTGGTCGATCGCTTCGGCCTCGGCCGAACGTGCGCTGCTCGCGGTGGTCGACTCGGCACCGCCGAGCTGCCAGTCCTCGAGGTCGTCGATGGCGCTCTGGTACGGCTCGCGCTGCTTCTTGCGGTACGTGTTGATGTACGTGTTCGTCAGGATGCGGTACAGCCACGCCTTCAGGTTCGTCCCCTGTGCGAACGACGCCCACGATCCGAAGGCCTTCACGAAGGTCTCCTGCACGAGGTCCGCCGCATCGGCGGGATTGCGGGTCATCCGCATCGCCGCGGCATAGAGCTGGTCCATGAAGGGCAGAGCCTGCTCTTCGAACTGTGCGCGCGGCTCGACCTGCGAGCCCGCTTCTGCGGTGTCGTCCATCGCGCGCCAGTCTACGTCGGGCATGTCGAAGGCCGCCGGGGTGCTCGCCGGCGGGCTGTCGCGCTCGAGAAGTGCGGTCACGTGTCGTCCCCCTTTCAGTAGGCTAGGAACCGATGACTCCGCTCGGATATTCCCTCTCCGCCGCCACGCCCCGCGGCGCGTGGGACGCGCCTGTCGCCGCCGGTCCCATGGATGCCACGGTGACCGTGCCGGGTTCGAAGTCGCTGACGAATCGCGAGCTCGTGCTCGCCGCGATCGCCGACGGCCCGGGCACGCTGCATGCCCCTTTGCACTCCGACGACTCCGCACGCATGATCGACTCCCTCCGGGCGCTCGGCGTGGGCATCGACGAGATCGACACCGAATCCCCCTTCGGTCCCGACCTGCTGATCACTCCCCCGTCGTCGTTCCTCGGCGGCACCACGGTGGACTGCGGTCAAGCCGGCACCGTCATGCGCTTCGTCACCCCCCTGGCGGGCTTCGCACGAGGCGACGTGCATGTCACCGCGCACGAGAGCGCCCTGCACCGCCCGATGGGCGCGATGATCCGGGCGCTGCGCGATGTCGGTGTCGACATCGACGACGGCGGCCACTGGGCTCTGCCCTTCTCCGTCCGGGGACACGGTCACGTGCGCGGCGGCGAGGTCGAGATCGATGCGAGTCAGTCGAGTCAGTTCGTCTCGGGTCTCCTCCTGGCAGCTCCCCGCTTCGACGTGGGCCTACGGCTGCGCCACGTCGGCTCGCGGCTTCCGAGCGTCCCGCACATCGACATGACCGTCGAGGCACTCGCCCACCGCGCCGTCCACGTGGAGCGACCGGCTCCGGGCGAGTGGATCGTGCCCGCGGGTCCGGTCCGGGCCAAGGACGTCGCGATCGAGCCCGATCTCTCCAATGCCTCGCCCTTCCTGGCCGCGGCGATGGTCGCCGGCGGCTCGGTCACGGTCACGGGCTGGCCTCTCCACAGCACTCAACCCGGCGCGCTCCTCGTCGACATCCTCGCCGAGATGGGTGCGCGCGTCAGCCGCCGCGGCGGTGCCCTCACCGTCGCCGCGGGAGACGAAGGCATCCTGGGTGTCGAACTCGACCTCTCCGCCGCGGGCGAACTCGCCCCCACGCTCTTCGGTCTTGCAGCTTTCGCCGACGGCCCCACGACCCTGCACGGCATCGGTCACATCCGCGGGCACGAGACCGATCGCATCGCCGCCCTCGTCGGCAACCTGCGTGCGCTCGGCGGCGAGGCCCACGAGCTCGAAGACGGCATCCGCATCGTCCCGCGCGCCCTGGTCGGCGGCGAGTGGAAGGCCCACCACGACCATCGCCTGGCCACGACGGGCGCCCTGATCGGGCTCCGCGTCCCCGGCGTGCAGGTCGACGACATCAGAACGACGGCCAAGACCCTCCCCCAGTTCGCCGCGCTCTGGCATGCCATGCTCGGCACCGACGCCTCGGTCGACGCGTGAGTAAGACAGACGCGTGAGCTGGCTCGCCGACGACGACGACGACGACGATCTCGCCTACGACGAGTCGTCGATCCGGTCGCGACCGAACCCCAAGGCGAACCGGCCGCGCACCAAGCGTCGCCCGGCCCACGCCGACGCGCAGATCGCCCGGGTCCTGGGCGTCGACCGCGGCCGTTACACCGTGCTCGTCGACGAGGACGGCCCCGACGAGCGCCGCATGCTCGCGACCCGCGCCCGCGAACTCCGCAAGCAGCCGATCGTCAACGGCGACCGCGCACGGGTCGTCGGCGACCTGACGGGCGGCGAGGGCACGCTCGGCCGCATCGTCGGCATCGAGGAGCGAACGTCGCTCCTCCGCCGCAGCGCCGACGACACCGACCAGGTCGAGCGGGTGATCGTCGCCAACGCGGACCAGATGTTGATCGTGGTCGCCGCAGCTGACCCGGAGCCCCGCGAAAGGCTCGTCGACCGCTACCTCGTCGCCGCCCTCGACGCCGGTATCCGTCCCCTCCTCGTGGTGACCAAGACCGACCTGGCCGACCCGACCGAGTTCCTCGCGCACTTCACCGGCATCGATCTGCGCGTCTTCACCAGCGCACAGGGCGCCATGCCGCTGGACGAGATCGGCCAAGCGATCGCCGGGCACTCCACCGTCTTCGTGGGACACTCCGGCGTCGGAAAGTCCACGCTCGTCAACGCGCTGACCGGCTCGGAGCGTGCCATCGGGCATGTGAACGTGGTCACCGGTCGGGGGCGGCACACGTCGTCGTCGGCCGTCTCCCTGCGCTATCGGGGACCTGCCGGATCAGGCTGGGTCATCGACACCCCGGGCGTACGCTCGTTCGGTCTCGGCCACGTCGATCCCGCCCACGTGCTCGGCGCCTTCACCGACCTCGCCGAGGCGGCCGAAGACTGCCCGCGAGGCTGCACCCACCTTCCCGACGCGCCGGACTGCGCGATCGCCGAGGCCGTGGCATCCGGTCGCCTGGGCCCCGGAGCCGAGGCGCGCCTGGACTCCCTGCACCGGCTGCTGACGACGTTCCAAGCGATCGAGCGTTCTAGGCTGGAGGGGTGACGAACCTCGACAAGGGCGACACCGCCCCCGACTTCACCCTGCTCGACCAAGACGAGCACCCCGTCTCGCTGAGCGACTTCCGTGGCCGCCGCGTGATCCTGTACTTCTACCCGGCCGCCCAGACCCCCGGCTGCACGACCCAGGCGTGCGACTTCCGCGACAGCCTGGCCTCCCTGCAGGGAGCCGGGTACACGGTTCTCGGTCTCTCTCGTGACACCCCTGAGAAGCTCCGGGCGTTCCGCGACAGCGACGGACTCACCTTCCCCCTGCTCAGCGATCCCGAGCACACGGTGCACGAGGCGTACGGCGCGTGGGGCGAGAAGCAGAACTACGGCAAGACCGTGACCGGCGTGCTGCGCTCGACCTTCGTCGTCGACGAAGACGGCAAGATCGTCGAGGCGCTCTACAACGTCAAGGCCACCGGCCACGTCGCACGTCTGCGCAAGACGCTCGGCCTCGCCGCCGCCTGAGCCCCTTCCGCCTCGAACCCCGCCATCGCCCTCGCGATCGGCGGGGTTCTGGCAACGGCACGGGACCACCGGGGACGGGCACTGCGAACGGCGGCGACGGCGTGCCGCGACGGGCGACAGACGACGTGAATCCCGGGCCGAGGGGAGCTGCGCTCGCGGGGCTTCGAAGAGGTCTCAGTCGTCGTCGCGACGCCGCGGTGCGGCACGCCGCACTGCCAGCACGAGCACAACCAGCCCGATGACCGCGGGGAGGGCGATGAGCGCGGCGGCGGTGGGGGCGGCCCACTCGCCGGTGACGGCGCCGATGGCGACCGACAGGATCAGCAGCTGCGTCACGATGCCGCCCGAGCGTGCCGCGGAGGCGTCGCGCGCTGTCCCGACGCCGAACGCGCCGACGATGGCCGCGCCGATGAGGGTCAGGACGATGAGGGCGATCGAGCTCACCACCGAGTCGGTGTCACCGCCGATGAGCGCGACGACCTGCCATCCGGCGAGAGCCAGGATGCCGAGGGCCTCGAGTCCGAGGAGCGCGGAGGCCGCGAGTCGAATCGGCATCCGAAACCCTCCGACGGGCGCCGCTGGCGCGTTACGATCCGGAAACCTGCCGGTTACCTCTTGATCAGGCCGAAACGCTATGGGAGCATGGAACAAGCCGTGTGCTCCCACAGCGAAGTGGGGCGAGCAATCGCTCGCGTTCCCACCAGGGTACCGGACCCGATAGCCGGTGCCGAATCGACCAAAATTTCTGTTACAAGGAGCACCCCTATGGATTGGCGCGACAAAGCAGCCTGCCTGACAGTCGACCCCGAGCTGTTCTTCCCCGTCGGCAACACCGGCCCCGCGGTCGACCAGATCGAAAAGGCCAAGTCGGTCTGCGCACGCTGCACCGTCACCGAGGTCTGCCTGCAGTACGCCCTCGAATCCGGGCAGGATTCGGGCGTGTGGGGCGGTCTGAGCGAAGATGAGCGTCGCGCCCTGAAGCGCCGCGCCGCCCGCGCACGCCGCGCCTCCTGACCCACGGCATCCGTCGTTCGAAGAAGCCCATCCCCGCGGGGGTGGGCTTCTTCGCGTGCCGCGACCGTCAGGCCCGGCGACCGCGCGGACCCGAGGAGCTTGGTGCGCCGCGACCGAATGCGGTCAGCGGGGGCGCCCGGCGAGAAACGCGGTCGGCGGGGTCATGCCGCGCGGACCGCGGTCTGCCCGGTCATGAAGCGAGGAACGCGATCGGCGGGCGGAACGGCTCGACGTCACGTTCTTGCCTGCGGGCCGTTTCTCGCGCCCGCGCGCCGGCCCGAAGAGCTCCGGCTCAGGTCGACGTGCCGCCGATGTAACGCAACGGGATCTCGATGGTGACCTCGGTCCCGCTGCCCATGAGGGTGTGCCAGTCGATCGTGCCGCCGAGTTCGCCCTGGATCAGGGTGCGCACGATCTGCGTGCCGAGCCCGCGGCCGACCTGCCCCTCTGGTAGGCCCACGCCGGTGTCGCGGACGCTGACCTCGAGCATCTCGCCCGTACGCTCCGCCGCGATCTCCACGTCTCCCTCTTGCCCGGCGAGTCCGTGCTCGACGGCATTGGTGACCAGCTCGGTGAGCGCGAGGGCGAGCGGGGTCGCGAACTGGCTCGGCAGGATGCCGAATTGACCCGTCGAGCGGGTGCGCGCGCGGGTGTTCGGCGCCGCCGCCACCTCGGCGACGAGCTTCAGCACGCGAGCGAAGACGTCGTCGAAGTCGACGTTCTGCGCGAGACCCTCCGACAGGGTGTCGTGGACCACCGCGATTGCCGACACGCGGCGCATGGCCTGCGTGAGGGCGTCCCGCGCCTCGTCGGAGTGCGTGCGGCGGGCCTGGATGCGCAGCAGCGAAGCGACCGTCTGGAGGTTGTTCTTGACGCGGTGGTGGATCTCGCGGATCGTCGCGTCCTTGGTGATGAGCTCCTGTTCCTGATGGCGGATCTCGGTCACGTCGCGGCTGAGCACGATGGCACCGATACGGTTTCCGCGATCGCGCAGGGGAATCGTGCGCAGAGAGACCTGCACACCCCGCGCCTCCATGTCGGCGCGCCACGGTGCACGGCCGCTGACGACGACGGGGAGCGACTCGTCGACGTCCTGACGCTTGGCGGGGAGGATGCGCGCCGTCACCTCGGCCAGCGACTCGCCTTCGAGCTCGTCGTCGAAGCCCATGCGGTTGAACGCTGAGAGCGCGTTGGGGCTCGCGAACGTCGTGATTCCGTCGACGTCGAGGCGGATGAGCCCGTCGGAGGCGCGAGGGGCGCCGCGGCGAGGGGCCGTCGGGGCGGCGAGATCGGGGAACTCGGCCGACGAGATCATGCGGAACACGTCGTCGGCGCAGTCGTTGAAGGTGATCTGCTGACGCGACGGCGTCCGCGTCTCGCCGAGGTTGGTGTGGCGGGTCAGCACGCCGACGGTGGTGACCGCCGCGCCCTCGCGCGAGAGCTCCCGCACGATCGGCACCGCGCGCACACGCGTCGGCGTCTCCTCGAACCAGTCGGGGGAAGCCGAGTCGACGATCCGCCCACTCTGGAAGGCGTCTCGCACCTGCGTGCGCCACTGCGGCCGCACACGGTCGCCGACGATATCGCGGTAGAACAGGGTCGCAGCTCCCCCGGGGCGCGTGTGCGCGACAGCGACGAACGAATCGTCGGGGGTGGGAACCCAGATCACGATGTCGGCGAAGGCCAGGTCGGCGAGCAGTTGTCCGTCGCCGGCCAGGCGGTGCAGCCACTCGACGTCGGCCTCGCTGGAGCGGCCCTGGGCGAAGACGAGTTCACTGAGTGTCGACACCCTCCCACCCTAGGGGAGACGGTGGAGGCCGCTGCTTCCGACAGCTGCAGGAAAGAGCGCTCGTGAGCCGTCGGGTGAGCCGGCCGTCCAGCCGGAACCAGGGCGGGGCGACCCGGGGGACGGACCCGCGGACGACGCCCGGGGAACCGATCGTCCACTGCTTCCGCCAGCGGGTGAGGGCGCCTCCTCCCCCGAACGGCGGACATCGTGAGCGGGAGGCCCTTCTGTGTTGATTTCTGGTCCCGTTCGCCTTCTCGTCCACGGCCCGTAGCGCCTTCCCGACGACCTCGAGTCGAACGCCGGGCTGGCACCCCCACGCTGAAGCCCGCGCCCATCACGCGGTCCTGACACGCCCGCAACGCGGCGCCGACGACCGCACGCGAAGCCCGTCGTCACGCGGATCGTCGACCCCCACCGCCGGCCCGGCGGCGCGCCGGGGTCGCGAGCCGACGTCGCGCTCGTCGCTCCCACGGCGGCAGCTTCTCACCACCCTGACCTCATCTCGCATTCCTCCACAGACGCCCCGAACGCTTCGGCTCGCGGGCCACCGCTGCCCTACTCTCGGCGTCACCCCCCGCTCGCTTCACGCACCAGATCATCGGAGGGAACCATGTCACAGCCGCACGTCCACACCACCTCGAGCCCGACGCGGCGCTCGCTCGCAGCCGCCTCCCGGTCGGAGGAGTTCTTCGGCCGGCAGAAGACCTCGACCCACGAGCTGCCGTCCGCAGAGACCTTCACGCTCAACATCGTCCGCGGTGTCCTCGAGGTGCTCGCCGGAGTACGCGAGGTCGACCAGCTCGCCCGATGGCTATCGGAAGATGTGTACCGCACGGTGGTCGTTCGAGCCGGCCTCGCGGCCCGCGCGCGCAGCGCCCGCGGCATGCCCGCGCCCCGGGCGACGCACATCATCCAGAGCGTGCACCTCTCGTCCCCGGCGGATCACGTCGTCGAGGCCACCGTGACCGCGGCGACGCGACTGCGCACCCGCGCCGTCGCTCTCCGCCTCGAGGGGCTGGACGGTCGCTGGCGGGTCACGTCGCTGGGCCTGCTGTGAGCGTCAGGCGGGTCGCAGACACCGTCCAGCGACGACGAACGTCGCACGACGCGGCGGGCGCGTCTCTTCGAGGCCCCGCCGCATGAGCAGCCGTGACCGCACGAGGAGCAGACCGCCGAACGCCGCGTGCACCCGCCACGGGGTCAGCGGCCGAAACCGCGGAGGCGCAGAGAGGTCAGGGACGCCAGGACGACAGGAAGTTGCCGAGCCGCTCGATGGCATCCGAGATGACGCGGGCCTCGGGCAACGTCACGATGCGCACATGATCGGTTGCGGGCCAGTTGAACCCCGACCCCTGCACGAGAAGCACGTGCTCGGCGAGCAGGAAGTCGTGCACGAACTTGCCGTCGTCGGGGATCTCGTACACCTCGGGATCGAATCGCGGGAAGGCGTAGAGCGCACCGCGGGGCATCACGCACGAGACGCCCGGAATGGCCTCGAGGCCCTGCCACGCGGCATCCCTCTGCTCGTGGAGACGGCCGGACGGAGCGATGAGCGCGTCGATCGACTGCACCCCCGACAGCGCCGCCTGCACCGCGAACTGCGCCGGCACGTTCGGGCAGAGACGAGTGGATGCCAACAGGTTGATACCGTGCAGAAACCCCTGCGCGTGATCCTTGGGGCCGGTGATGGCGAGCCAGCCGGAGCGGTAACCGGCGACGCGGTAGGTCTTCGACAGACCGTTGAAGGTCAGGCAGAGCAGGTCGGGCGCAACGGTGGCCATGGGGATGTGCACAGCGTCGTCGAACAGGATGCGGTCGTAGATCTCGTCGGCGAGCAGCAGCAGCGAATTCTCGCGGGCGATGTCGGCGATGCCGTCGAGGATCTCGCGCGAGTACACCGCTCCCGTCGGGTTGTTGGGGTTGATGACGACGATGGCCTTGGTGCGGGGCGTGACCTTCGAGCGGATGTCGTCCAGATCGGGCTGCCACTCGCGCGACTCGTCGCAAAGGTAGTGGACGGGCGTACCCCCGCCGAGGCTCGTCATCGCCGTCCACAGCGGGTAATCGGGGGCGGGGATCAGCACCTCGTCGCCCTCGTCGAGGAGCGCCTGCATGGTCATCGTGATCAACTCGGACACACCGTTGCCGAGGAACACGTGATCGGTATCGAGCGCGGGGAACCCGGGCTCCTGCTCGTAGCGCGATACCACCGCACGACGGGCGGACAGGATGCCGCGGCTGTCGCTGTAGCCGTGGGCGTTGGGCACCGACGCGATCATGTCGCGGACGATCTGATGCGGTGCCTCGAAACCGAAGATCGCCGGGTTGCCGGTGTTCAGCTTGAGGATGGAGTGCCCCTCGGCCTCGAGTCGGTCGGCCTCGACGAGGGCCTCCCCCCGGATCTCGTAGAGGACGTCTTTCAGTTTCGACGACTGATCGAGAGGGCGTAGCGGGCTCATCGGTTCAGGATATCCCCGGCCTCAGCGGGCCAATCGACACCGAGTGGACCACGCATCGGTCGCCGCGGACGACGAATGCCGCGCCCCGGTGATCGGGGCACGGCATCCTTCGTTCGTTCGTTACTTCTTCTTCGCGGCGCGACGGTCGGCGCGGTTCGACGCCGCGGACTCGTCGGCGGCGTCGGTGCGCTGGCCGAAAGCACCGCGGGCGCCGGTGGGCACCGGCTCCGCCGCAGGTGCCGCGGGCTGCGCCGCCTGACGCAGTCGGTTGGTCGCCGCCTGCTGCACCTGGCCGCGGTCGTTGCGCACCTCGACCTCACCCGCGTCGTTCGCGGCCGAGTACTCGAGGCGCTGCGTTTCGACCGGGGTCGGCGTGAGGCCCTTGGCCTCGACCTGCGCCTCGTCACCCTCGACCTTGCGGACCTCGACCTCGAGGTTGTAGAGGAAGCCGACGGACTCCTCCTTGATCTGCCCCATCATCGACTGGAACATCTGGTAGCCCTCGCGCTGGTACTCGATCAGCGGGTCTCGCTGGGCCATGGCACGGAGTCCGATGCCGTCTTTGAGGTAGTCCATCTCGTAGAGGTGCTCGCGCCAGCGGCGGTCGAGCACCTGCAGCACCACGCGGCGTTCGAGTTCGCGCAGCGCCTGCTCACCGAGCTGCTGCTCGCGGTTCTCGTACGCGATCCGCGCGTCGGAGATGATCTCGCGCTTGAGCCCCTCGGGCGTGATGCGCCCCTTGGTGCCGCCGGCCTCGGCGACGACCTCGTCGATCGTGACGCTCACCGGGTACATGGTCTTCAGCTCGGTCCAGAGCGCGTCGAAGTCCCATGACTCGGTGTGGCCCGAGCCGGTGTGGTCGTCGATCACGGCGGTGATGGCGTCTTCGATGAAGTGCTGCACGCGGTCGGCGATGTCATCGCCCTGGAGCATGTGCCGGCGGTCGGCGTAGATGGCCTCGCGCTGACGGTTCAGCACGTCGTCGTACTTCAGGACGTTCTTCCGCATCTCGGCGTTGCGCGCTTCCACCTGCGACTGGGCGCTCTTGATCGCTCGCGACACCAGGCCCGACTCGATCGCGACGTCGTCGGGGAAGTTGGTGCGCGCGAGGATCGCCTCCGCGGCCCCCGACTGGAACAGACGCATCAGGTCGTCGGTGAGCGACAGGTAGAACCGGCTCTCGCCCGGGTCACCCTGACGTCCCGAACGACCGCGTAGCTGGTTGTCGATGCGACGCGACTCGTGGCGCTCGGTGCCCAGCACGTAGAGGCCACCGGCCTCGGTGACCTTCGCGGCCTCCTCGGCGACGGTGTCGCGCATGGACTGGTACACCGTGTCCCACTCGGACTCGTAGGCGTCGGGCGTCTCGACGGGGTCGAGATTGCGCGCCTTCATCTCCTGCACGGCGAGGAACTCGGCGTTACCGCCGAGCATGATGTCGGTTCCACGGCCGGCCATGTTGGTGGCCACCGTCACGGCGCCGAGGCGACCGGCGCGGGCGACGATCTCCGCCTCGCGCGCGTGGTTCTTGGCGTTCAGCACCTCGTGACGCACGCCCTTCTTCGCCAGCAGACGTGAGAGGTACTCGCTCTTCTCGACGCTCGTCGTGCCGACCAGGACGGGCTGGCCCTTCGCGTGGCGCTCGACGATGTCTTCGACGACCTGCGCGAACTTGGCCGTCTCGTTCTTGTAGACGAGATCCGACTGGTCTTTGCGGACCATGGGCCGGTTGGTGGGGATGGGGACCACACCGAGCTTGTACGTCGACATGAACTCGGCCGCCTCGGTCTCGGCGGTACCGGTCATGCCCGAGAGCTTGTCGTAGAGACGGAAGTAGTTCTGCAGGGTGACGGTGGCGAGGGTCTGGTTCTCGGCCTTGACCGGCACGCCCTCCTTCGCCTCGATGGCCTGGTGGATGCCCTCGTTGTAGCGGCGCCCGACCAGGATGCGACCGGTGTGCTCGTCGACGATCATGACCTCGTCGTTCATGACGACGTAGTCGGTGTCGCGCTTGAACAACGCGATCGACTTGATCGAGTTGTTGAGGAACGAGATGAGCGGGGTGTTGGCCGACTCGTAGAGGTTGTCGATGCCGAGGTAGTCTTCGACCTTCTCGATGCCGGGCTCGAGCACACCGATCGTGCGCTTCTTCTCGTCGACCTCGTAGTCGACGCCCGCCTCGAGGGTGCGGGCGAGCTTCGCGAACTCGGCGAACCAGCGGTTGGCCTCACCGGATGCCGGCCCGGAGATGATCAGCGGAGTACGCGCCTCGTCGATGAGGATCGAGTCGACCTCGTCGACGATGGCGTAGAAATGGCCGCGTTGCACGAGGTCTTCCTTGCGCCACGCCATGTTGTCGCGCAGGTAGTCGAAGCCGAACTCGTTGTTCGTGCCGTAGCTGATGTCGGCCTCGTACTGCTCACGGCGCACCTCGGGCGTCTGGCCCGAGACGACGGTGCCTGTCGTCATCCCGAGTGCACGGTAGACGCGGCCCATGAGCTCCGACTGGTAGCTGGCGAGGAAGTCGTTCACGGTGATGACGTGCACGCCCTTGCCGGCGATGGCGTTCAGGTAGGCCGGGAGGGCCGCGGTCAGCGTCTTTCCTTCACCGGTCTTCATCTCGGCGATGTTGCCCAGATGCAGGGCGGCGCCGCCCATGATCTGCACGTCGTACGGGCGCTGACCGAGGGTGCGCTTGGCCGCCTCGCGGACGGCGGCGAACGCCTCGGGCATGAGCTGGTCGAGCGTCTCGCCGGCCTCGAAACGGGCGCGGAGCTCGACGGTCTCGTTACGCAGCTCGTCGTCGGTGAGCTGCTCGTAGTCCTCTTCGAGCGCCCCGGTCGCCTTGACGACGCCCTGTAGGCGACGCAGGACGCGGCCTTCGCCGGCGCGCAGCAGTCTCTCGAGCGGATTTGCCACGAAGAATCTCCATCTGTCGGGTGCGACGCCCGTACGGACGCCGGCCTGCGAACAGGCATACGTGGCCCATGGTATCCGTGTTACCGGTTCGTGACCTGCGAAGGAGCCGCAATCCTCAGGCCGGGTTGCGCGCCCGCAGCGAACACACGGCGACGGGTACGAACCCGCCGCTTAGGATCGAGCCATGGCGGGTTTCTGGGGCAAGAGGAAGCGCGAAGAGCAAGACGCGGCCGACGCGGATCTGGCTCGGCGGGCCGAGCTGGCGATCGTCGCCGCCGACGAGCGGGTGCGTCTCACCTCCGACGAGCTCGATTTCGCGCGGGCCGAGCTCGGCGACAAGGCGACCGAAGACCTCGCCGCCGCCCTCGACTCCGTGCGCACCCATCTCGCCGAGGCCTTCCGGCTGCACCAGCTCAACCACGACGAGATCCCCGACACCAAGGAGGAGCTGCGCACGCGCAACGCGCGCGTCATCCAGCTCTCCCAGTGGGCGGAAGACCTCCTCGAGGAACGCACGCAGGTTCTGCAGCCCAAGATCGACGCTGTGCGCCGCGCACCCGAGACGCTCGCCCGCGTACGCGCCGACCGCGAACGGCTCCAGGAGCGCATCCCGAACGCCCGCGACGTGGTCGAACGGCTCTCCCGCCGATACAGCGATTCGGCGCTCGCGCAGATCGGCGGCAATCCCGAAGAGATCGAGCAGCTCCTCGACTTCGCCGTGCACACCGCATCCGTCTCCGAGCGACGCCGCGAGGCCGGCCAGCGCGAGCAGGCGTCGGTCGCGCTCGAGGCGGCCACCGAAGCGGTCCGTCGCGCGGAATCCCTCCTGGATGCCGTGGACACCTTCGAGATCGAGGCGCTGCGCGCCGAGTCCACCCTGGCCGCCGTCGTCGACGACTCCCGCAACGACCTCGTCGAGGCCCGCCGCGAGGCGCAGACGCCCGCCGTGATCGCCGCCATGACGGCGCTTCAGGGCGCGCTCAGCGCGCTGCCGGCATCCGGTACCCGCAGCGACCCCTTCGCCGCACTGTCGTCCCTGCGCCAGACGAACGCCGATCTGGACCACGCCCGGGAACGCGCGGCGCGCCCTGTTCTCACGCAGCAGCAGGTGGACCACGCCATCGATGACGCCGATCGTCAGCTCGCGGTCGCCCGCGGCCTCATCACAGGACATCGGGGCTGGATCGGCGCCGACGCGCGCACACGCTTCGTCGAAGCGGAGCGTCTGCGCGCCGGTCTGCCCCTCGGTCCCGTCGCCGAGGACGATCGGGAGACGGTGCTCGCCACGGCGCGCCGGGCCGGGTCGCTGGCATCCGAATCGCTGCAGATCGCACAGCGCGACATCGAGCAGTCCCGGCCCGACGAGTGGGGCGGCAACGGCTACGGCCGCGGTGGCATGGGCGGCCGCGGCGGGGGCATGGGCGGCGGCAACATGGTCGGCGGAATGCTCGGTGGTCTGGTCATCGGGTCGCTGCTCGGCGACATCTTCGACGGCTGAACCGTCCTCATCGCGCGGATGCGACGGACACGACAAGGCCCCCGGCTCTGGAGCCGGGGGCCTCGTCGTGCATCAGATCAGGACGCGACCTGCGCCACGGGCGGAGCCTGCGTGGCGAGGGCGATCACGCCGTAGTCCCACCCCTTGCGGCGGTAGACGACGCTGGGGTGATCGGTGCGGGCGTCGATGAAGAGGAAGAAGTCGTGGCCGACGAGTTCCATGCGGTCGACGGCGTCTTCGACCGTCATCCACTCGGCGCCGAATTCCTTCTGGCGGATGACGACGGGCGAGTAGTCCTCGTCGTCGGCGGCGCCCTCGGCCTGCACCGGGATGGATCCGGTGGCGACGGCGCGCAGCACCTCGACGGAGGCCGGCTCGACGTCGATGCCCGAGAGTTCGCCGGTGCCCTTTTCGAACTTGGCACCGCGAGGGTGGTTGCGGGCGTCGATGCGCTTGTCTTTCGCGCGGCGCACCTGCTCCGAGATCTTGTCTACCGCGAGGTCGAGTGCGGCGAACTTGTCGACATCGGTCGCCTCTGCGCGGACGACGGGGCCCTTGCCGTCGAGCGTGAGTTCGACCGTGTCGTCTTCCATGCGGCCATTGCGATAGGCCCGATGAGTCACCTTGACCTCGAGCGCGCCGGCGCGGGGCGCCAGGTGCTCGATGCGACTGACCTTCTCTTCAACCACGGTGCGGAATCGATCGGTGATACCGACTCCCACGCCGACGATGTTGGTATCCATCAGTGACCTCCTTGTTCCGGGTTCCGCCCGGTCTAAGGGCGGAACATCCGTCGCCTTCAGTCATCCCCACGCTAGTGGGAGGCCACCGCCATGTCACGTGGCAATCACCTCCCATTCACCTTTCGATGTGCTGCGACGCGGCGTGTGCGCGAGTGCGACCGCCCGCACGTCGGTAGCGCCCGCCGCGCGCAGGGCGCGAACCGCCTCGGCCAAGGTCGCACCCGTTGTGACCACATCGTCGACCACCACCACCGGCCCGCTCAAGACGGCGCGGGCCGCGAAGACTTCGCGGACGTTCTCGCGACGGGCGCGATCTCCGAGTCCGCGCTGATCGGCGGGCGCCCGACGCAGCCGTAGCAGCCGCTCGGGGCGTCGACCCGCCCGCCGCACCAGCACCTCGACCGGGCGATAGCCGCGCCGTCGGAACGCTGCGCGCGACGAGGGCACCGTCGTGATCCGCGCCCCCGACGGACCGGATGCCGCGAGCGCCGCGGCCAGCGCGGGGGCGAGGTCGCGCGCCAGCGTCGTGCGCCCCTCCTCCTTGAAGGCCCGGATGACCCGCGCCGCGACGCCCTCGAAGGGCAGGCCGCAAACGACGGCGAGATCGGACTCGCGCTCATGGCGTGACGGCTGCGGAGCCAGGTGGCCACGGCACGCGTCGCACAACGACACGTCGGGATCGCCGCACCCCGCGCAGGCGAGCGGCAGCCAGAACGTCAGGGCGTCGCGCAGCGCGGAGGCGACCAGAACGGAAAGGGCCATGCGGCCAGCCTCCCGCGTCGGGCACCGACGCGATCGACCGGACGCGGGGTCGGTGGACGCCCGCCGCCTGGGGAGGAGCGTCAGGAGGTGGTGCCCTGCTGCGCCGCCAGAACACGGATGCCCGAGGCCACGAGCGTCCACGAACTCCCGCGGCGGCTGAACAGACGCCCCTGGTCGTCGAGCACACGGACGCTCGTGCTGCCCGCCGCCACCGTGCGGGTGCCCTCGGGTGCGACCGAGTCGGTGCCGCGGCCGCCCACGCCCAGTTCGTGCAGGGTGCTCACGCCGTCGACGCTCGAGAGCACGCCGACGGTGGTGTCGTCGAGCCAGGCGAGATCGAACGCCCCCGGCTGCGCGAACGAGAGAACGTGGGGCGGGCCCAGGTCGATGTCGCCGTTGGTGCGCTGGATGCCGGCCACCCACACCTCGCGCGTGCCCGAGACGGTCACGATCGCGGCGATACGCGTGCCGTCACGCGAGATCTGCATGGCGGTGATCTCCGCGGCATCCGGCCAGGCGTTGCCGACGTCGCGCGGAACGCCCTCGGCGGTGGTGGCTCGCATCTGCGTGGGTGCCGCCGCGGGGACGCTCCAGATCGCGCCCTCCGCGTCGATCGAGGGGGCGATGAGGCCGGGACGGTCATCGAGGAGGAACGTGCGCCCGTCGGCGAGCGCGCTCGCGACAGTCCCCTGCTGCGTGCGGATCGCGGCGAGGCTGCGATCGGCTTCGAGCTCGATCGCGGACGGCGCCAGCGACTCGACGGCGTCGGAGAGACCGTCGATCGGCTCGACCGCATCGCCCGCGAGCGAACCGAAAAGACCGATCGAGGTCAGCACCGCCGGCGAGGGATCGACGCGTGTGACGCGGACCGGCACCTCGGTAGCCGTGATGGGGGTGCCCTCGACGGTCATCTGCACGTCGCTGATCCCGGCCGTCGCGAGGCTCCGGGCGAGCTGGGTCTGCATGCGGTCGAGCCGCGTGCGGTCGAGGCTCAGCGCCGCCCGCGGCAACTGCACCTGAGCCACGCCGTTCTGCGACAGGGTCACCGAGCGCCCCACGAGCGACAGTTCGTCGGGGAACGCCGACTCCACGGCACCCGCGAGCCACGTGCTGGGCTGCCCGTCGACGAGCGCGGTCGCCACACGGCTGGCGACCAGGGCGCGGGGGAACCAGCGCACGTCGGGCACGATGAAGCTGTACGTGGGATCGAAGTACGCGATGGATGCCGGTTGGTAGACGGTCGGGAACACCTCTTCGTACAGCACGACCCCGTCGGGGGCGGCGGTGATGCGCCACTGATCCTCCACCCGTGTAAGGGTGAACGACAGCGTCTCGGCCGTGGCGGACGCAGCGGGGGCGTAGGCACCGTCGGCATCCACCCCGGCCGTCGCCACCACCGACACCGCGACCGACGTGCCGTCGGCTGCGGCCGTGGCGCGACGGTCGGCCAGACGGTCGATCGTCACGCGTGCCCGCGGGTCCCACTGGGTGCCCGCCGCCAGGAACAGCTTCGCGGTGGCCCAGTCGTCGGCGGGACCGGAACCGGCGCGGAGGAACCCCTCGACGATCTCGCTGGGCGTGGCATCGTCCTGCGGGCCGTCGGGGACGAACGCGAAGGCCTGGGTGTCGTCGGTCTGCGGGCCGCGGCCCGGGTTGACGTAGCCGGTGGTGGGCAGACCCGTGCACGCGGTGAGGGCGAGCACGAGTGCGAGGCCGACGAGGGCGAGGGCGCGCCTCATGACGGCCTCCTGACTCCGGGACGGGTCGAGATGGGCTGCGTGAGGCCGAGCGCCTCGAGGGCGCCCCCCTGCTCGTCATCGGGTTCGAGCGGCAGGGGCGAGCCGGTCACCGGCCTGCCGGTGCGCGGCAGGGTCAGCACGAAGTTCGACCCCCGGCCGAGCTCGGACCACACCGCGAGGGTGCCGCCGTGCAAGCGCGCGTCACCGAGGGCGATCGACAGCCCCAGGCCCGTGCCGCCGATGGTGCGCACGCGCGACGGGTCTGCGCGCCAGAAGCGGTCGAAGACGCGCTCGACGTCGTCGGCGCGCATGCCGAGACCGAAGTCGCGCACACCGAGGGCGATGGCATCCCGATCACTGTCGACCGAGACGACGATCGGGCGCCCCTCGCCGTGCTCGATGGCGTTGCCGAGGAGGTTTCGCACGATGCGGCGCACGCGACGGGCGTCCATGTCGACCGGGGTGTAGCCGCCGGGGGCGACCAGCCGCACATCGGAGCCGTGCCCCTCGGCCAGTTGCTCCATCGAGAGGATGACGTCTTCGGCGAGGTGGGCGAGACTGGTCGGCTCGAGCTCGAGCTGCACCGACCCCGCGTCGTACCGGCTGATCTCGAGCAGATCGGTGAGCAGCACCTCGAATCGCTGCACCTGCGCGTGCAGCAGCTCGGCAGCGCGGCCCGTCACCGGGTCGAACTCCTCGCGCTGGTCGTTGATCATGTCGGCGGCGAGCTTGATGGTGGTCAGGGGCGTGCGAAGTTCGTGCGAGACGTCGGAGACGAAACGCTGTTGCACGAGCGAGAGATCGGCGAGCTCCTTGATCTGCGATTCGATGCTGTCGGCCATGGCATTGAACGAGCGGTTCAACGTCGCCAGCTCGTCTTCGCCGCGCACCGGCAACCGCACACCCAGGTCGCCCGCCGCAAGCTTCGCGCTGGTCTCGGCGGCATCCGCGATCGGGGTGGTCACCGACCGCAGGACGAACCAGGCGATCGCCCCGATGAGCACGACCAGGACGAGTCCCACCACCCACAGCAGCACCTGCACGAAGGAGAGCGTCTGCGAGGCGCTGACGAGGTCGTACCCCATGTAGAGCTCGTACGAATCGACGCCGTCCGAGGCGGGGAAACGGAGTTGGTGTCCGACCAGGATGCCGGGGACCTCGCGGCCGCCGTCGGAGGGCAACGCCACCGACTGCCACCACTGCAGGTCGGGGCTCGACTGCACCTGCGTGCTGAGCGCCTCGGTGACCAAGCCCGACTCGAACGCGGGGGAGATGAAGGGCTGAGGAGCCAGCGGTGAGGGCGGGCCGATGCGGTACAGCGCGATCAGATCGCTGGACGACTGCTGCGACAGGCGGGTCGCGATGCCGTTCATGAGGGTCTGCGCCGCGGCCGGGTCGGTGGAGTCCACCGCGGCGTCGAGCGTCGCCTGCGCCGCGGCGGTGGCGCGCTGCGCCTCGAGGAGCACCTGGTCTTTTCGCGCGGTGAAGAGCTCGTTCTGGATGACGAGCGCCATCGCGAGACACGTCGCGAGGATCGTCACCGCCGTCAGCGTGACGGCGATGACGATGGTGCGGAAGCGCAGCGATCGGCGCCACAGCGAGCGCAGGCGGTCACGGGCGAGACGCCAGTCGCGGAGGCCGCGCGGCCGAGGCGGGAGGGTGCGGACCGCCCCCGTCATGAGGTGCTCAGGCCACCGCGCCGGCGCGGTACCCCACGCCGCGCACGGTGGTCACGATCCGCGGGTTGTCGGGGTCGGCCTCGATCTTGGCGCGCAGACGCTGCACGTGCACGTTCACCAGACGCGTATCGGCCTTGTAGTGGTAGCCCCACACCTGCTCGAGCAACATCTCTCGCGAGAACACCTGCTGCGGCTTCTCGGCGAGCGCGACGAGCAGTTCGAACTCCAACGGCGTCAGCGCGATGGGGGCATCGCCTCGACGCACCTCGTGGGCGGCGACGTCGACGGTCAGATCACCGATGCGAAGGGTCTCGTCGGCCGCCGCCTGCACCGGCCGCAGGCGCGTACGGATACGCGCGACGAGCTCCTTCGGATTGAAGGGCTTCATGATGTAGTCGTCGGCGCCCGACTCGAGCCCCTTCACCACGTCGGCGGTGTCGGTGCGTGCGGTGAGCATGATGATCGGGACGCCGGATTCTGCGCGCACCCGCGTGCAGATCTCGATGCCGTCGACACCGGGGAGCATGAGGTCGAGGAGGATGAGGTCGGGGCGCTCGGTGCGCCAGGCGTCCACGGCCTGCGCACCGTCGGCGCAGAAGACGGTGTCGAATCCCTCGGTGCGCAGCACGATGCCGATCATCTCGGCCAGCGCGGTGTCGTCGTCGACAACGAGGATCCGTGAAGTCATTCGGGTGTACGTCTTCCAGCTCGGACCCGCTCGGAAACGGGCAGGACGCCCGGTGGGGGCATGTCCCATCGAGAGTAGTCGACCTGCCTGCACGAGAGGCGAGCGTGTCGGGGGTGTGTGACACGATGAACAGACCGCCATGTGACGAGGAGGCGCAACCGTGACCGCGTACCCGGCCTGGACTCCGGCATCCCGCCCCGGCATCGTGCCGCTGCACCCGTACGGGTTCGGCACGATCCTCGGCCGCTCCTTCGTCGCCCTGCGCCACAACCCGAAGGTCCTGCTCGGCTTCGCCCTCATCACCCAGGCCGTGGCCTACATCGTGCTGACCGCCGCCGTGGCCGCCGCGGCGGTCGCGAGCTTCACGCGCCTCGACACCGTCGCCCCGGGCAGCGACGACTTCGACGCCATCCTCGCCGGCTCGGTGGTGCTCACCGGTGCCACCGCCCTCGTTCTGGGGGTGGCGACCGGCGCACTGAGCGTCGTCGTGCAGGGCGTCGTCGTCGCCGAGGTCGCGCACGCCGTGGTCGCCGAGAAGCCGTCGCTCAAGGCCGTGTGGGCGCGTGTGAAGCCCGTCGTCTGGCGTTTGATCGGTTACAGCGCCCTCACCGTCCTCGCCACCGTCGTCGCGATCGGTGCGCTCGCCGGCATCGTCGCGCTGCTGGTGATGTCGGTGCTGTGGCTCGGCATCCTCTTCGGCGTCCTGGCCGTGCTCGGACTCGTCGTGGTGTCGCTCTGGCTCGCCGCCAAGCTCTACCTGGTGCCGTCGGCGATCATCCTCGAGCGCGCGCCGGTGTTCCGCGCCATCGGTCGGTCGTGGCGGCTGACGCGCGGGCGGTTCTGGTCCACGCTCGGCGTGTTCATCGTGATCTCGGTGGCGTTCAGCATCGTCGCCCAGATCATCTCGATCCCCTTCAGCCTCGTCGGGAGCCTCCTGCCGGTCATCGTCGCCCCGACCGGCGAGAGCGACACCGGCGCGGTGGTCGGCCTGATCGTCGTGCAGGTCATCGGCCAGTTCGGCATCCTGCTCGTGCAGTGCATCGCGCTCGTCGTGCAGTCGACGTCGGCGGCGCTCGTCTACGTCAACGCCCGCATGCGCCTGGAAGCACTCGACCACGACCTGCAGACCTACGTCGAAGCGCGCGACGCGGGAGCGACCGAGCTCGACGACCCCTACCTGGTCGGCGTCGGGCGTCTCGTCGCTCGTCCCGCGCCGATGCCGTACGGGGCGGTCGGCGGGCAGCAGGAGTACATCGCGCCCGGTGGGCCGGCCGGGTACGGCGGGCAGCCGGGGTACGCGGCGCCAGGCGGACAGCCGGGATACGGCGGGCCGGTGGGGCAGCCGGGGTACCCGCAGCCGGGACACGCGCAGCCGGCCGCCTGGCCGGGATACGCGGCGCCGGCTAGTCCTCCGGGGTATGACGAGCGATCGCGCGACGACGCGTCGGCCGCGGGCGATTCTGCCCCCTCGACCGCGACCGATCACCCCGCTCGGCCCGAAGCGCCGCCCTCGCGATCCGACACCACCAAAGCGTCCCCGACCACCTGGGCCGCACCCGGGTCGAACGGCGACGCGTGAGATTTCCCGCCACGCTCGCGACAGCCGTCCCGCTGCTGCCCGACCCCGACGAGGCACGGGAGTGGGCGGAACGGGAGCTGGCCGATCCGGCATACCAGGCAGCGGAGCCCAGCGTCGTCGACCGCATCGCCCAGGCGGTGGGTCGTTTCCTCGCCGACCTGCTGCGTGTGCCCGACACCTCCGGGTGGGGCCCGTCCGCGCTCATCGTTCTCGCGATCGTCATCGCCGCCCTGATCGTGGTCGCCATCCTCATCTGGGGACGACCCCGACCGCTGTCGCGTGCAACGCGGCCCGCTCACGCCCTGTTCGACGAGGACGACGCCCGGTCGGCCGACGATCTGCGTGCCGACGCCGCCCGGGCCGCCGCCCGCGCCGACTGGGATGAGGCGATCGTGCTGCGCTTCCGCGCCTTCGCCCGCGGACTCACCGAGCGCGGTCTCGTCGACCCGCCGCCCGGCGCGACGGTTCGCGCGTTCTGCCGCGAAGCGGCCGGCGCTCTCCCGGCCCTCGCATCACCCCTCGACGAGGCGGCCGAGATCTTCGACGACGTGCGGTACCTGCGCCGACCCGGCTCCGCCGAGCGTTACCGGGCGATCACCGACCTCGACGACCAAGCCGTGCGCACGCGTCCGACCCCGGCGGCCGCACCGTGAGCGTCACGGTGGCCCCCGTCCGATCCCGGCGGCGCGGAGCCCTCGGCTGGGTGGCGCTGGCCGTGGGACTGCTCGTGGTTGCACTCGTCGGGGGCACCCTCATCTACGGCGGGTACGTCCAGCGCGCCGCCCTCGACCCCGAGTCCGCCGGAGCCGACGGCACGCGCGCCGTCGTGCGGATCCTCGAACAGCAGGGCGTCCGCGTCATCGTCGCGCGTGATCGCTCGGCCGCCGAGCGGGCGTTGGCCGACGGCGAGGCGACCCTCGCGATGCGCGACGCCCCCATGCTGTCGGACGACGCGCTGCGGGACCTGACCGATCGAGCGCGCAATGTCGTCCTGCTCGAGCCGCGCACGCGCGCACTCGACATCCTGCTGAACGGCTCCCGACTCGGTGGCTTCGCCGACGACGAGGCAGTGCCCGCGGACTGCTCCGAGCCCGCGTCGGCGAACGCCGGCACCGCGCGGGTCGGCGAACTGATGACACCGGGCGAGGGCGTCGTCAGCTGCTTCCCCGTCGACGGCGAGTTCGCCCTCCTCACCCTCGAGACGGCGGGCCGCACGGTTACCGCGCTTGACGGGCTCGCGACGCTGACGAACGCGACCCTCCCCCTCGACGGCAACGCAGCCCTCGCCCTCGCGGTGCTCGGCCAGACCGACACGCTCGTCTGGTATATGCCCTCCCCCGCCGACGCCGACCGCGCGGCCGACGCCCCGACGCTCAGCGATCTCACCCCGCCCTGGGTCACCCCCGGCATCCTGTTGCTCATCGTCGCCGCCCTCGTCGCCGCGGTCTGGCGCGGACGCCGCTTCGGCCCCCTCGTGACGGAGCGACTCCCGGTGACCGTACGGGCGAACGAGACCACCGAGGGACGCGCCCGTCTCTACGCCACGGCGCGCGATGCGCCGCACGCCCTCGACGAGTTGCGGCGGGCGACACGGGGACGTCTGGAGCGTCTGCTCGGCCTCTCCGCGCGGAGCGACCCCGGTCGGATCGCCGACGCGGTCGCCGCACGCCTGGGCGCCGATCGAGCCCGGGTGCACGGCATCCTCGTCGACGATCAGCCCCGCACCGACCGCGATCTCGTCGCAGCCGCCGACCGACTCCGCGATCTCGAGGCGAGCGTGCGCGCCGCCGTCCGAACCGAAGGGACCACACGATGACCGACAGCCCCGAGAACCCGGCCTGGCCCGCCCCCTCGCACCCGGCGGCGGTCCCCGGTCCCGACGCTCCTGCGTCGAGCGACCCGCGGGCCGCCGGCACAGCGTCCGCGCCCGGCGTCGAAGCGGAACGCCCGCGCTCCGCCGGCACAGCGTCCGCGACCGGCTCCGACGCCGCCGGCTCAGCGCCCGCGCCCGGCGCCGCCCCCGCCACCACACGGGCTCAGGCCCGGGCCGCCGACGACCACGCCGCCCTCCGCGAGTCCATGCACCGCGTGCGACTCGAGGTGGGCAAAGCCGTCGTCGGACAGGACGGCACGGTCACCGGACTCCTCATCGCCCTGCTCTCGCGCGGCCATGTCCTGCTCGAAGGCGTCCCCGGCGTGGCCAAGACGCTGCTCGTGCGCTCCTTCAGCCGCGCCCTGGGTCTCGATACGCGTCGCGTGCAGTTCACCCCCGACCTCATGCCGGGAGACGTCACGGGGTCGCTCGTGTACGACCCCCGCGCCGGCGGGTTCGATTTCCGCCCCGGCCCCGTCTTCACCCACGTGCTGCTGGCCGACGAGATCAACCGCACGCCGCCCAAGACCCAGGCGGCCCTCCTGGAGGCCATGGAGGAGCGGCAGGTGTCGTCCGACGGCGAGAGCCGCACCCTCCCCGACCCCTTCCTGGTCGCGGCGACCCAGAACCCCATCGAGCACGAGGGCACCTACACGCTCCCCGAGGCGCAGCTCGACCGCTTCCTCCTCAAGCTCGTCGTTGACCTGCCCGGGCGCGACGCCGAGGTCGATGTGCTGCGTCGCCACGCGAGCGGCTTCGACCCCCGTCGCCTCGATGACGCCGGGGTGCACGCCGTCGTCACGGCCGACGAGATCCTGGCGGCGCAGCGCGCCGCGGCATCCGTCGCCGTCGACGACGACCTGCTCGGGTACGTCGTCGACCTCGCCCGCGCCACCCGGCAGAGCCCATCGGTTCTCCTGGGTGTCAGCCCCCGCGCGACCACGGGACTGCTGGCCGCCGCCAAGGCCTGGGCGTGGCTCGGCGGGTATCCCGCGATCACGCCCGATCACGTGCAGACGATGCTCGTGCCCGTCTGGCGGCACCGTATCCGCCTGCGTCCCGAAGCCGAGATCGAGGGCGTCTCGGTGGATGCCATCCTCACCTCCGTCCTGCAGCAGACCCGCGTCCCCATCTGATGTTCGTCACCGGCCGCCTCGCCCTGCTCGTCGCCCTCGGCGTCGTTCCCCTCGTGCTGCTGAGCAGCGCGGGGGTGCCGGCGTGGACCGCCGCGGGCGGCTGGGTCGTGCTCTGCGCCGTGCTGGCCGCCGTCGACACGACCGTGGCCGCCGACGCGCGACGCGTGGAGATCACGCGGACGCTGCCGGAACGGGCGCTGCGCGACGAACCCGTCGCGGGGGAACTGCGGGTGCGCAATCTCGGCAGCCGCCTGTTGAGAGCGCGGGTGCGCGACGCATGGCAACCGACAGCGGGGGCGCCCACGGCGCGGCAAAGCGTTACCGTCCCCCCGGGTGAGCGACGGGGGGCTCCCCTGTCGCTGCTCCCGCGCCGCCGGGGCGAACTGCGCAGCGCGTTCGTCGTCGTGCGTTCGGGGGGTCCGCTCGGCCTCGCCGGACGGCAGGCGGTGATCGACGCTCCCGCGCGCCTGCGGGTGCTGCCCCCGTTCACCTCTCGACGGCACCTGCCCTCACGGCTCGCTCGGCTGCGGGAGCTGGACGGCAACACCACGCTGCAGGTGCGCGGACAGGGCACCGAGTTCGATAGCTTGCGCGAGTACGTCCGCGGAGACGACGTGCGCTCGATCGACTGGCGGGCCACCGCCCGCGCGGGAACGACGATGCTGCGCACGTGGCGACCGGAGCGCGATCGGCACGTCGTCATCGTCATCGACACGGGGCGGACGGCCGCCGCCCGGGTCGGCGACGGAGTGCGCCTGGACGCCGCGATGGAGGCCGCGTTGCTGCTCTCGGTGCTCGCGACACGCGCCGGCGACCACGTGCACCTGCTCATGTTCGACCGCGTCACCCGCGCGCGCGTCACGCGCATCGAGGGCACGCAGCTGCTTCCCGCCCTGGTGGATGCCATGTGCCCGGTCGACCCCCAGCTGATCGACACCGACTGGGATGCCGCCTTCGCGCAGATGCGCGGCCTGTCTGTGCGCCCCGCCCTGGTCGTGCTGCTGACCGCGGCCGACGATCCCGAGGCCGCGCGGGCGTTCCTCGCGTCGCTGCCCGCCGTCGCGTCACGGTCGCGGCTGCTGGTGGCGACGGCGACGGACGGTCCGGGCGAGGCGCCGCCGCACCGGGATGCCGCCGATGTGTACGCCGCCGCGGCCGTCGAGCGTGCCCGGCACGACGCCGAGCGCGTGCGCGACGCGGTGGTGCGCGCGGGCGGCGACGCGGTGTCGGCATCGGCCGACGACCTGCCGCCCCTCGTCGCCGACCGCTACCTCGCGCTCAAGGCGGCGGGCCGCCTTTAGCACGTTCAGCCCCCATGCAGCCCGAGACATACGACGCGGCTTATCCTGAGGGGTAATCTTCGAGCCGTCTGCGCGTCCCCTCCGCGCCCGGCTGCGCCGTCTACGCACAGGATGCGGGAGCTCTCTTGCCAGGTAATGCCACCACGCACTTCGATGATGTGGCTCTTGTTTCGGTGGCGAGCGTCCTGCCCAGCCGCGTGACGACGTCCGACGACATCGAGGCGAGGCTGGCCCCGGCGCTGGAGCGTCTCAAGCTCAAGCCCGGTCTTCTGCGCCGCGTCGCGGGTGTCGACGAGCGTCGCAACTGGGCCGAGGGCGAGTCCTCCGACGAGGCGACGATCGCCGCGGGCAAGCAGGCGCTCGCCGAGGCCGGAGTCGACCCCAGCGAAGTCGGCCTGATCATCAACACCTCGGTCACCCGCAAGCACCTCGAGCCGTCGGTGGCCGTGCGCCTCCACCACGGTCTCGGCCTGCCGAGCTCGGCCATCAACTTCGATGTCGCCAACGCATGCCTCGGCTTCATCAACGGCATGAGCCTGGCCGCCGGCATGATCCAGTCGGGCCAGGTGAAGTACGCCCTGATCGTCAACGGCGAGGATGCCGACGAGATCCAGGTCAACACCATCAACCGTCTCGTGCGCGAAGACCTCGACCGCGACGCCTTCATGCAGGAGTTCGCCTCGCTGACCCTGGGCTCGGGCGCCGCCGCCGCCGTACTCGGCCGCGCGAGCGATCATCCCGAGGGCCACCGCATCGTCGGCGGCGTGACGCGCGCCGCCACGCAGTTCTACGACCTGTGCGTCGGCAGCGTCGACGGCATGTTCACCGACGCGAAGGCGCTGCTCAAGGGAGGCCTCGACCTCGTCGTGTCGGCGTGGAAGGAGGCGAAGGACGAATTCTCGTGGACGGGCATGGACCGCTACATCACGCACCAGGTCTCCTCCGTGCACACCTCCGCGATCGTCCGCGCCGCCAAGCTCGAACGCACTCGTGTGCCGGTCACCTACCCCACCCTGGGCAACGTGGGACCGGCATCCATCCCCATCACCCTTGCCGCCGAGCAGAAGACGCTGCGCCGGGGCGACCGCGTCCTGCTGATGGGAGTGGGCTCCGGGCTGAACACCGGCATGCTGGAGCTGGCCTGGTGAAGGTCACCGCCCCCGGCGCGACCCTGCCCCCGGTGGGTCTGCCCGGCCTCGACCCGGCCCTGTCCCGCCTCGTCGCGGTCGACGGTGTCGCCGCCGATGCGCGCACCACCCGCACCTGGCACGTGCTCGACACCGGCGACGCTCTCGCCGAACACGGCATCGTCCCCGTCGGCACGATCGTCGCCGTCCACGGGAACCCCACCTGGTCGTATCTCTGGCGTGCACTGGTGAGCACCTCGCTGCAGCGCGCCGAAGCCGGCCGCACGGCGTGGCGGGTCGTCGCGGTCGACCAGTTGGAGATGGGCTTCTCGGAGCGCTCCGGTCTGCGGCGAACGCTCGCCCAGCGCATCGCCGATCTCGGCGCGCTCATCGACGAGCTCGGCATCCCGGGTCCGGTCGTGACGATCGGGCACGATTGGGGAGGGCCCGTCTCGCTCGGGTGGGCCGTCGAGAACCGCGACAGTCTCGCCGCGGTCGTCGCCCTGAACACCGCCGTGCACCACCCCGACGGCGCGCCCCTGCCGTTCGCGTTGCGCGTGGCGACCGCCCGGGGCATGCTCGCCGCCGGGACGACGGGGACCACCGCGTTCCTCGACACCACGCTCGCGCTCGCCGATCTGGATCCGGCCGTGCGCGCCGCCTTCCGCGCGCCCTACGCCACCGTCGCCCGCCGCCGGGGTATCGGCGGGTTCGTCGCCGACATCCCCGCCACGTCGGCCGACGAGAGCACCCCGGCCCTGCGCCGCATGTCGGCGGGGCTGCGGCAACTCGACGTGCCGGCGCTTTTGCTCCGGGGACCCAAAGACCCGGTGTTCGGCGAGGGACACCTCGACGACCTCATCGATCGCCTGCCCCACGCCGATGTGCATCGCTTCGAGGGCGCCGGGCACCTCATCGCCGAAGAGCGACCCTACGCCGACGTCGTGCTCGACTGGCTCGACGAGAAGGTCGTGGATGCCGAGATCCGCCGCCCGACGCAGGATTCCGGCGCGATTCCGCCCGGCGACGCCGGCTCTACCCTCGCCACGGACGACGGCGCCGCCGAGCCCGCACCCACCGCCCCCGCGGCGGAGGCGGTCACCGGCTCCCTCTGGGACGCCCTCGACGCCCGCCGCGACGATGACGACACCGCCGTCATCGACATGAGCACCTCCCGCGACGGCGAGCCGCTTCGCGTGAGCTGGCGTCAGCTCGCCACCCGCGTCGATGAGATCGCCGCGGGCCTCGACGCGTTCGGCGTCCGCGCGGGAGACCGCGTTTCCCTGCTGGTGCAGCCCGGCCCGACCCTCACCGCCGCGCTGTACGCGTGCCTGCGCATCGGCGCCGTCGTCGTCGTGGCCGACCGGGGTCTCGGCATCCGGGGTCTGTCGCGCGCCGTCCGCGGTGCCGTGCCCGACGTCGTCATCGGCGAGGTCGCGGGGCTCGCGGCCGCGCGCGCGCTCGGCTGGCCCGGCCGCCGCATCTCGGCCGCCTCCCTCCCCGCGGCGGGTTCGCGCGCTCTGGGCGTCGAGGCGAGTCTGTCCGACCTCGCCCGCGCCGGGCGGGGTCGCGCCCTGCCCGCATCGCCCGCGCCCGACGCCGATGCCGCCGTGCTGTTCACGTCCGGCTCGACCGGGCCGGCCAAGGGCGTCGTCTACACGCACGCGCAGCTCACGGCCCTGCGCGACACCCTCGCCGCGCACTTCGGCGTCACCGCCGACACGGGTCTCGTGACCGGTTTCGCGCCGTTCGCGCTGCTCGGCCCGGCGCTGGGTACCCGCTCCGCCACCCCCGCCATGGACGTGTCCGCTCCCCGCACCCTCACCGCCGCCGCCGTGGCGGCAGCCGTGCGGGCCTCCGACGCGCGCATGGTGTTCCTCTCGCCCGCCGCCGTCGCCAACGTCGTCGCGACGGCGTCCGACCTGGGCGGAGACGACCGGGCGGCGCTCGAGGGGGTCGAGACGTTCCTGTCCACCGGCGCCCCGGTCGGCATCGACCTGCTCCGCCGCGCGCAGCGACTGATGCCGAACGCCGTCGCCCACACGCCCTACGGCATGACGGAGTGCCTGCTCGTCGCCGACGTGACTCTGCCCGAGATCGAGCAGGCTGCGGGTGACCGCGGTGTCTGCGTCGGCCGCCCGCTCGGCACGGGTCAGGTGCGCATCTCGGCGATCGACGCCGGCGGCCGCGCCAGCGGAGAGCCGACGACGGATGCCGGGGTGACCGGCGAGATCGTCATCTCGGCCCCCCATCTCAAGCGGGGATACTTCCGCCTCTACCTCACCGACCGCGAGGCGCGTCGGGGTCTCCCCGACCGGTGGCACCGCACGGGCGACGTCGGTCACCTCGACGCCGACGGACGCCTCTGGGTCGAGGGGCGACTCCCCCACGTCATCACCACCGCCGAGGGCCCCGTAACCCCGGTCGGCATCGAGCAGGATGCCGAGACCGTCGACGCCGTCGCGCGCGCGGCGGCCGTAGGAATCGGACCCGTCGGCCGTCAGGTCGTCGTCGCCGTCGTCGAGGCCGGCGCAAGACGCCCCGGGCTCGCATCCCCCGCCCTGACCGAAGCCATCCGCGCCGCGACCCCGCAGCGGCTGGCGGCCGTCCTGGTGGTGCCCACCCTTCCAACCGACATCCGTCACAACTCCAAGATCGATCGCGCCCGGGTCGCCGCGTGGGCCGAGCGCCTTCTGGCCGGCGAGAAGCCGACGGCGCCGTGAGGGTGCTCGCCACCGGTGCGTCCGGTTTCCTCGGCGGGGCGGTCGTGCGTGCCCTGCAGGACGCCGGCCACTCCGTCCGCACCCTTCAGCGCCGCTCCTCGCGCGTCGACGGCGCCGAGGACCGTCTCGGTTCCGTGACGGATCCGGATGCCGTGGCATCCGCCCTCGACGGTATCGACGGCGTGGTGCACCTGGCGGCCAAGGTGTCGCTCGCGGGCGACCCCGCCCAGTTCCGCGCGGTCAACGTCGAGGGCACGCGCACGCTCCTCGACGCTGCTGCCGCCGCCGGTGTCTCGCGCATCGTGCACGTGTCCTCGCCGTCGGTCGCACACGCCGGCCACGCGCTCGCGGGCGTCGGCGCCGAGCCCGCCGATCCGGATGCCGCGCACGGCGAATACGCGCGCACCAAGGCCGAAGCCGAGCTGCTGGCGCTCTCACGCGCGCAGGCGGGTACCGCGCTCGTCGCGATCCGCCCGCACCTGGTCTGGGGTCCGGGTGACACGCAACTCATCGCGCGCATCGTCGACCGCGCGCGCCGGGGCCGTCTGCCCCTGCTGAACGGCGGTACGGCGCTCATCGATTCCACCTACGTCGACAATGCGGCATCCGGGATCGCCGCCGCCCTCGCCCGCGTCGACGACGTCAGCGGACGCGCGTACGTGCTGACCAACGGCGAGCCGCGTCCGGTCGGCGACCTGCTTGCCGGGATCTGCCGTGCCTCAGGTGTCGCACCGCCGAGATTCAGCGTGCCCGCGGGGCTGGCTCGCGCGGCCGGCGCCCTGGTCGAACGCGTGTGGGCCGTGCGTCCGGGCGAGGACGAGCCGCCGATGACCCGCTTCCTCGCCGAGCAGCTGTCGACGGCGCACTGGTTCGACCAGACCGAGATCCGCCGCGACCTGCGCTGGACCCCTTCGGTGTCGCTCGACGAGGGCCTGCGCCGGCTCTCGCTCGCCTGACGTCCCGGGCAGCGCGCCCGCACCGCGCCCTACCCCTCCGCGAGAAACGCGATCCGCGCGAAGGAACGCCCCGTCGCGTCGTTTCTCGCCGCGAGACGCGTTTCTCACGAGGCCACCAGCGACCACCGCCCGCCCCGCACGGCGCAGAGCCCGCCTCACACCACGGAAGGCCCGCCCCACGCGGGGGACGAGCCTTCCGGATGCCGCGACCACAGAGCCGCGGCGAAGGAACTCAGACCAGGTCGAAGCGGTCGAGCTCGGTGACCTTGCGCCAGGCGGCGACGAAGTCCCGCACGAACTTCTCCTTCGCGTCGTCCGAGGCATAGACCTCGGCGAGCGCCCGCAGCTCGGAGTTCGACGAGAACACCAGGTCGACGCGCGTGCCGATCCCGATGCGCTCCCCCGAGCCGTCGCGGGTGCCGTCGAACGCGTGCTTGCCGCTGTCGAGCGGCTTCCACGTCGTGCCCAGGTCGAGCAGGTTCGCGAACACGTCGTTGGTCAGCGCGCCGGGGGTGTCGGTGAACACACCCCAGTCGCTGCCGTCCCAGTTCGCCCCGATCGCGCGGAGCCCGCCGACCAGCACGGTCATCTCGGGCGCGGTGAGCGTGAGCAGGTTGGCCTTGTCGAGCAGCAGGAACTCCGCCGGAAGCCGCGTCTCGCGCGAGGCGTAGTTGCGGAAGCCGTCGGCGATCGGCTCGAGCCAGCGGAACGAGGCGACCTCGGTCTGCTCCTGCGAGGCGTCGGTGCGGCCGGGGGTGAAGGGCACCTCGACCTCGACGCCGCCGGCGAGGGCGGCCTGCTCGACACCGGCGTTGCCCGCGAGCACGAGCAGGTCGGCGATCGAGACCTTTTTGCCGTCCGCGGCCTGCGCGTCGAACCCGGCCTTGACGTTCTCGAGCACCTCGAGCACGGATGCCAGCTGCTCGGGGTTGTTGACCGCCCAGCTCTTCTGCGGCTCGAGGCGGATGCGTGCACCGTTCACGCCACCGCGCTTGTCGGAGCCGCGGAACGTGGATGCCGCGGCCCAGGTCGTGGTGACCAGCTGCTGCACCGTGAGGCCGCTGTCGAGGATCTGCCGCTTGAGCGCCGCTGCGTCGGAGGCGTCGATCAGCGCGTGGTCGACGGCGGGCACGGGGTCCTGCCACACGAGCACCTCGGCGGGCACCTCGGAGCCGAGGTAGCGCTCGCGCGGGCCCATGTCGCGGTGGGTCAGCTTGAACCAGGCGCGGGCGAAGGCGTCCTGGAACGCAGCGGGGTCCTCAGCGAAGCGACGCGAGATCTTCTCGTATGCCGGGTCGACGCGGAGGGCCAGGTCGCTGGTGAGCATGCGGGGCTCCCGGCGTCCGTCGGAGTGCGCCTCCGGCACGAGGCCCGCGCCGCCGCCGTTGACGGGACGCCACTGGTGCGCACCCGCGGGGCTCTGGAAGAGCTCCCACTCGTAGGCGAAGAGGATGTGGAAGAACTCGTTGTCCCAGCGGGTCGGGTGGTAGGTCCACGTGACCTCGAGACCGCTGGTGATGGTGTCGTCGCCCTTGCCGGTGCCGTGACTGTTCGTCCAGCCCAGGCCCTGGTCGTTGATGTCGGCGGCTTCGGGGTTCACACCCACGTGCGAATCGCTCGCGGCGCCGTGCGTCTTGCCGAAGGTGTGGCCACCGGCGATCAGGGCGACGGTCTCCTCGTCGTTCATGGCCATGCGGCCGAACGTCTCGCGGATGTCGTGCGCCGACAGCTGCGGGTCGGGCGTGCCGTTGGGGCCCTCCGGGTTGACGTAGATGAGACCCATCTGCACCGCCGCCAGCGGGCGCTCGAGCTCGCGGTTGCCCGTGTAGCGCTCGTCACCGAGCCACGTGGTCTCCGGGCCCCAGTACACGTCGTCGTCGGGCTCCCACACGTCGGTGCGGCCACCGGCGAAGCCGAAGGTCGGGAAACCCATGTCTTCGAGCGCGACGTTTCCGGCGAGGATCATGAGGTCTGCCCACGAGATCGACTGGCCGTACTTCTTCTTGATGGGCCACAGCAGACGGCGGGCCTTGTCGAGGTTGACGTTGTCGGGCCAGCTGTTGAGCGGGGCGAAGCGCTGCATGCCGGCACCGGAGCCACCACGGCCGTCGGTCACCCGGTAGGTGCCGGCGCTGTGCCAGGCCATGCGGATCATCAGCGGGCCGTAGTGACCGAAGTCGGCGGGCCACCAGTCCTGCGAGGTCGTCATGACGTGCTGGATGTCGCTCTTCACGGCATCCAGATCGAGCGCTTCGAACGCCGCGCGGTAGTCGAAGCCCTCGTCGAGGGGGTCGCGCAGGGTGTTGTTCTTCGCGAGGATCTTCACGTTCAGGGCCTCGGGCCACCACACGCGGTTGGCCGAACCCTGGGTCGGGTGCGGCAGGGCACCGGCGGGCTCGCTGTCGGCGGGGGCCTCGCCCACCGGCAGTCGGTTGTCGTCGGGGGCGGCGCCGTCGTGGAAGACGGGGCATCCGTTCAGAGTGTCGCTCATCGGGATCCTCTCGGTTTTTCGGCTTCGGACTTCGCTCGACAATCGGAGCACACGCCCCAGAACGTCACCTCGGCGGTCTCTATGACGTAGCCGCTTCCCTCGGGCACGTGCAGGCAGGGGGCGGACCCCACCACGCAGTCCACATCGTCGATGCGTCCGCATGAGGTGCACACCACGTGATGGTGGTTGTCGCCCACGCGCAGTTCGAACGTGCCGGCGTGACCGGCGGGTTCGATGCGGCGGGCGAGACCCGCGTCGGCGAAGTCGCCGAGCGCGTTGTACACCGACTGCTTGCTGGTGCCCGGAAGGATGCCGCGGATTCCGTCGTACACGGCGTCCGCCGTCGCGTGCGGATGAACGCGCAGAGCCTCGAGCACGGCGACACGCGTCGCCGTCACCCGCAGACCCGCGCCGCGGATGAGGGCATCCGCGGCGGCATCCGGTCGACTGTCGAGCATGCGACGAGCCTACCTACTTTTGAGTGAATCAAAAATGACACGCCGGGAAACGATCGGGATTCCGGATGCCGTTCACCCGGCCGTCAGCGTCGGCGTTCCCGCCTCGTACTCCGTAAGGTCACCTGTCTCACCGACGCTCGCGGCTCGGCGGCCCACCCACAGCATGTAGAAGAGGAAGACGCCCAACGCCGCAGCGCCGATGGCGATCTTGATCGGCCACGGCCAGTCGCGCGGGGTCACGAACCCCTCGACGACGCCCGACAGTGCGAGGGCGAAGACGAGTCCCACCGCCACCGTCGCGAGCGACCGCCCTGCAGCGGCGAGGGCCTCTCCGCGCGTGCGTGGGCCGGGCGCGACCCACGCCCAGAAGATCTGGAGCCCCGCCGCCCCCGCGACGAAGATGCACGTGAGCTCGAGAAGACCGTGCGGGAGGATGAACTGGAAGAATACGTCGGCGCGGTCGAAGGCGATCATGATCGCGGCCGACTGACCCACGCCCACGGCGTTCTGCATGATCACCATCGCCGGCCATACCCCGGTCACCCCGAACATCACGCACTGCGCCGCGATCCAGGCGTTGTTGGTCCAGACCGTCCCCGCGAAGATCGCGTTCGGATTATCGCGGTAGTAGTCGACGAACTGCTCGTCGGCGTAGTTCTGCAGATCGCTCTGCGCGCCGAGCGCGGCGATCGCGGCGGGATCGCCCGAGATCCACAGGGCGACCAGCGTCGACACCAGGAGGAAGAACACCGTCACCGCCAGCGTCATCCATCGCACGCGGTACAGGGCCGCCGGCAGCTGCAGCAGGAAGAAGCGAGGCAGCTGCTTGAGCACGTTCTCGCGGACGCCGGTCAGGCGGAGCCGGGTGCGAGCCAGCAGGATCGAGACGTAGTCGCCCTGCGGGGTGCGGCCGGCCGACGTCTTGATGTCGGCGAGATCGGCCGACGCCGCACGGTAGCGGGTGACGAGTTCGTCGACCTCGGGGCCGCTCAGATGCCGCGTGCGCCCGAGCTCGTCGAGACGGGCCCACTCGTCCCGCCGAGCAGCCGTGAGGGCGTCGAGGTCCATGTGGTCAACTGTACGCATGGCTCTGCCTCCGACCCCCGCTCCCGCGGTCTCCGTGGTGCACATGAACGCGGACGAAACCCTCACCGGCGAAGCCGTCGCCCTCGACGTTCAGCCGGTCGGCTTCTTCCTTCGCGCCGTCGGAGTCGTCATCGACTTCGTCGTCGGTATCGCCGTGCTGGTGGGCTGTGCTCTGCTCCTGCTCTGGATGATCGGGGCGGGCACCCTGCCGGAGTCGGCGATCGGCATCGGCGTCATCTCGTTGCTCGTGGTCGTCATGGTGGTGCTGCCCACCACGGTCGAGACGCTGTCTCGCGGGCGCAGTCTCGGCCGGCTGGCTGTGGGGGCCCGCATCGTGCGCACCGACGGCGGCGCCGCGGGCTTCCGGCAGGCCTTCATCCGCGCGTTGGTGGGGGTGCTCGAGCTGTGGTTCACCCTGGGCGCGATCGCGGCCGTCGTCGGCATCTTCACGCCGCGCGCGCAACGCCTCGGCGACCTGCTGGCGGGTACGGCCAGCGAACGCACCCGTACGCGCCCCTTGCCGCCCGCTGCCCCCGGGGTGCCACCGGGTCTCGAGCCCTGGGCCGAGATCGCCGACGTCACGCGGCTGCCCGATCGTCTCGCCGCGCGCATGTCGCAGTTCGTGCGCGGAGCCGAGGCACTGGAGCCTGCCGCACGAGCCCGCGTCGCGGCATCCCTGGCCGAGGCCGTGCGCCCCTTCGTCTCACCCCACCCGTCCGTGGATGCCGAGACTTTCGTCCGCGCGGTGTCGGCCGTGCGGCGCGACCGCGAGTACCGCGCGCTGGTCCTGGAGAGTTCGCGGGCCGCGGCGCTCACCGAGCAGCCCTGACCCGCACGGCTTCGATTCGGGGCGGATATGGCCGTTCGGGGCGGGATTCCTTTGCCCCGAAAGGTGAAGCACTCCCCCAACATCCCGATGGAGGAGTGCGAAACCCGACCTTCCGCGCACGCCCTTCCGGCGCGAGAGGATCAGGTGCGCAGCGTCTCGTGACGCACGACCACCCAGCCCTTGGGAACCGACAGCCGATCGGCGTGGATCGCGCACAGGTCGTGCGCATGAGGGTCGCCGGCGGGACCCATGGGGCCCAGGGCTGCCATCTGGTCGCCGTAGTCGTAGGTGAGGGTGCTCATCGCCTCGCGGGCACATCCCACCTTCGAGCAGAGTCTGTCGCGCATCGCCGGTCAGCCTAGTCAGCACCTCCCTCGCAGCCTTCGCGCCGCGCCGATGCCCGGCATCCGCTCCCTCACCGCCGGCGCATGCAGGGTCTGCCGGCCGGTGCACCCGGGTCTGCCCACCCGGGCGCACGCGCGAACGTAGGATGGGCGCATGATGCGTCGCCGATCCCGCGAAGCGCGGCCGGTCGCCCGCCCCTCGCGTCACGGGCGGCACGGGCGCGAGAACCGCAGCCCGGTGGTGCGACCGCCGCTGCCCCCGATCGACACGCGCGTCGAGAGGTTCGACATCGCGGTGAGCACCGCGGCGGAGTTCCTGCGCTCGGCCTGGACCGATCTGCGCGAGGTGTCGTTCGAGATCGGCATCATGCCCCCCGCCTCAGCCGACGGCATCCCGCGCTGGACGGTTCTGCGGGAACAGAAGCGCATCATCTTGTACCGCGTGCCCATCGAACGCCTGGGACACCCGCACCACGACGACGATCTGCACCGTCGCATGGTGATCGAGGGGGCCGTGTTCCGCGCGGCCGCCGAGTACCTCGATCGCGATCCCTGGGACCTCGGGCCGGAGCGCTTCCGCTTCTTCTGAGCCACCGCCTCAGGGATGACGCGACCCCGCGCCTCTCGCCGCTACCGTGGCGCGGCCCCGGCGCGTGCCGCCGAGTCAGCCCCTCAGGGCAGGACGGTGACCGCCGACGCCGCCGCATCGGCGGGCCAGAGCGGGTACGACGCCAGCGCCGACGTACCGGCGTACGTGACGGCGGCGCGCACGGGCGCAGTCGTCTCGAGGCGGTACACGCCGGCCGCGACCGACAGTGCCGCGCTCGAACCCGCAGCGATAGAGGTCGCAACGGGGTCGCCGCCCTCGACGGGAGTGAGCGTGACGCTCGCGTCGCTCGTGCCCGTCGCGAGCACCACCGCCGCCCCCGAGCCGGGGGCCACGGCGACGACGCTGGGATCGGCGATCTCGGGGGCCGCGGCGTACCAGGCGAAGTCGGAGCCCTGACCGAAGCCCGTCGTCGACCACGTCGCGCCCACGACGGGGGCCGTGGCCGTCACCTCGACCGTGTACATGCCCTCGGCTGTGCCCGACAGGTCGACGGCGGTGGGGAGTCCGGCGCTCAGCGGGATGTCGAAGGCGGCGGGCGCGGGGGTCGCGGCACCCACCGGGACCAGGGTGATGGTGGCGGTGGCGTCTCCACCCGGCGCCAGAAGGCGCAGGACGGTGCCGGCCTGCCCCGCCGCGGTCGCGATGACCTGCACACCCGGCATCACCAGGCGTGTGTCGGCCTGCGCCGTCGGGGCCACCTGCTCGACACCGCCGGGCAGCAGCACCCGGGTCACACTCGACTGCAGCGCCGCGTGTACGGGGGCACCGGACGAGACGACCCGCACGACGGGACTCTCCTCCCCCAGCAGCAGTCCCGCCAGGGGCACGATGCGGCGCTCGCCGGCCGCGACGACGATGTTCTGTCCGCTGGGCGGCGTCGACACCCCCTGCGAGCCGTACACCGACAGCTGCACCGTCGCCGGCACGCTGCCGGGGTTGGCCAGCTCGATGAGGTCGTTCGCGCCCGTGGTGCTCGCGCCGCCCACGAGCCACGACTCCGCCAGCGGCGGACGGCACGCGGAGGCCGCGAAGCCGACGAGGTCGTCGGAGGCGGCGGTGGCCGACGTCGCCGCAGCGATCGAGGTCAGGACCCCCTCGCGCGGCGCCGCTCGAAGGACCGGGGCGTCGCCGTCGGAGGCTCCCGTCGCCCCGCCGAGCGCGCTCGTGGTCGCACCGGCGTCGGCGGGTCCGCTCACGATCTCCGACGGGGCAGCGGCGCTGAGGCTGCCCGCGGCGTCGGCGCTGCGCCCGAGCGCCAGCAGCGGACCATCGCAGGCGAGCACCGTGTCGCTGGGCGCCGGGGTCGCCTGCAGACGAACCGGTTGCGCCGCGTACTGGGGCCAGGGCACCGCAATCGCGGCGACGGTGCCGACGACGGCTGCCGCCGCGATGGCCGCCCCGGCGACCAGCCGAGCGCTCGTGGCGGCGTAACGGGCGAGACGGCGCTCACTCATCGCGAACCTCCCGATGTCGGTCCGACGATGCGCGGGGTGCGACGCGCGACGCGACGCGAGGCGGCGGTGGGAACGGCCAGCAGCAGCGCGATCACCAGCACGCCGAGCGAGCCCAGCGCGACGAGCCGCTGAAGGGTCGTCCCGTGCTCGTCCAACGGCGCGCGAGGGATGACCTCGGTGTTCACGCGCCAGAGGTCTCCACGCGACGTGGTTCCCACGGGATCGAGCAGGTCGCGCTGGTCGAGAGAGGTGGCGGCTCCCAGCCGGTCGCCGAGCACGACGTCGTTCTGTGTCGACGGCGCCGAAGACAGCAGGACGAAGCCGATCCCCCGCTCGGCCAGCCGCGATACGACGTCGTCGGTCGACGGTGACACCAGATCGGCGGCAAGGGCGGCGAGTTCGCGTTGCTGGTCGTCGGCGGAGGTGCGCGTGGCGTCGACCGTACTCTGGCCCGACAGCGTGGCGCTTCCGCCCCAGACCACCTCGACGCGCAGTCCGTCGTCGCGGGGGTCGAGCACGAGCGTCCCGATGGCGAGCGAGCCGCGCCCCTCGGCGGCGACGAAGGCGGGAAGAGTCGAGACGGGTCCGTTCGTCAGCACCGAGCGCTGGGTGGCACCGTCGGCGAGTTGCGCGGTGAGCGCCGGAGCGACGGCCACGGCGAGCGCCAACACCGCCGCGAGCGCGCCGATCGGGCGCAGGGCCCGGACACGGTCGGGGATGCCGGCGTCCAGGGCGACGACGGCGGCGCCGACCAGACCCACCCACGCCAGGCTGAGGCCGGAACCGGCCCAGAGCGGCACCGCGGCGGCGGAGTCGTCGAACGACACGGCGACACCGACGGCGGCGAACGCCGTGGCGAGCCCCGCTACGGCGATGACGATGAGCCCGGATGCCGTGATCCAGCGCGCCGTGAGCACCGACAGCACGGCGAGGAACGCGAGCGGTGCCACGAGCAGGCCCACCCACCACACCGGGTGACCGAGCAGACTCGCCCACCCGCCCGGGTCGGAGGTGGGGAACCCCGCGGCCAGCAGCGCACGGCCGATCGGATCGGGCGAGACCTCGGCTCCCGCGAACGGCACGCCGGGGTCGGCGAGCAGACCCCACGCGTTGCCCGCTCGCACCTGGGTCCATACGAGCGGGGCGAAGATCACCGCCGAGGGGATCACCAGCCACACCACGCGGGCGATGCCGCGGCCGGCGACGAGGGCGACGACCACGAGGGCGGCGCACCACAGCACCACCACCGCGGGTGCGAGGGACGGCGCGCAGGCGAGTACCGCGACGAGCAGCACGGATGCCGCCCCGGCCGGTGCCCAGGAGCGATGCGCGACGCTGGCGGCGGAGAACAGCCACGGCAGCAGCAGGTGCGCCAGCACCCCGGCGGGACGGCCCTCGACGAGCGCGGCGAGGAAGGTCGGTGCGAGCGCCCACGAGATCGCCGCGACGATGCGCAGCAGCGACGACTCCGTCACACGCGTGGCGGCGAACCATCCGCCGAGCACGGCGAGCGGGAGCGCGAGGACCCACAGCACGACGAACGCGCGCGACGGATCGCCCGGAGACAGGGTCCCGACCATCGCCACGAGAGCTGCGAACGGGTCGGCGGGGCCGATGGCATCCAGTCCGAGTGGGCGCTGTCCCCAGGCCGCGTCCTGCCACAACTGTGCGACATTCGCCCGCAGAGGCGCCAGTGCGCCGCCGCCGAGCACCGGCCAGGCCAGCAGGGGGGCGAACAGCACCACCGAGACGGCGAGCGCGCCGAGCACGGTCCACGCGCCGCCCCCCACGAAGAACTTCAGTTCACTGCGGACGGGGGCGTCGGGGTCGCCCACGTCGCCCTGCCAGCGCACGCGCATCTCGGCGCGCGAGACGCGCAATGGGGCGATCCGAGACCATCCGACGCTCCGGACCGCGCGGATCCGCCGCCGCGCGCGGGCGACAGCGGCCGGCCGCGCCATCACGAGCAGCGTCGCCCCCCATTCGGGCAGCACGCGGTGCGGCACCTTCGTCACCAGGTGGACGAACGTGCGCCACAGGGCGAGGGGCAGGAACGACAGCCAGTGCAGCGGGACCGCGGGGGCCGGCGCGTACACGAGTCGGCGGTGCAGTTGCGCCGTGCGGGTCGCGAACGCGCGGCGGCGCGCGCGGCGACGACCGCGGGCCATGGCCGCGACGCCGTCACCGGCGACGGCGACCCGGGCGGCGGGGACCACGGCGACGAGGCGCGCGCCCAATCGCGCGCGGACCCCCAGGTCGAGTCCCTCGTCGGCACCGCCGAGGGCGGGATCGAGGCCTCCGAGCGCGGTCCAGGCGTCGCGCCGCACGAGGAGCCCGCGCACGTCGGCACCGAGCACGTCGGAGGAGCGATCACGCTGACCCTGGTCGAGCTCGCCCGCGACGAGGTCGACGGTGGCGCCGTAACGATTCATGCTCACGCCCAGGGACCGGATGACGTCGCGATCGTCCCAGTCGACGAGCTTGGGGGCCGCCACCACCAGCGGCGGCGAGAGTTCGAGGGCACCCGCGAGACGCTCGAGCGCCTCGGGATCGGGGGCGGTGTCCTGCGCCAGGAGCCAGACCGCATCCCCCGTCAGGCGGGGTGTCGCCAGCGCCGTCGCCGCGGCGAACGACGTCCCGGCGGATGCCGTGATCACACCCTCGGCTCCTGACCCGGCGGCCAGGCGAGTGAGCTCGGCGTCGGTGCCGCACAGCACGATGGTGAGGGCATCGACGCGACGGGTCTGGGCCGCGAGGGCGGAGAGCGTGCGCTGGAGATGGTTCGCCGCGGGAGTGCGTCCTTCGGGACGCACGACGAGGATGGCGTGTACACGGTCGGGCATGACGCGGATCAGCCTAAGTCCGCCTCGGCACGATCGCGGACGCCGCGCCGTCGGCCACCGGATCGCTCACGCGTGCAGCGGGGGCGGGGGCGTGCGACTCAGGCGCGACGCTTGAGCTTGCGGCGCTCGCGCTCGCTGAGTCCGCCCCAGATGCCGAAGCGCTCGTCGTTCTGCAGGGCGTACTCGAGGCACTCGCTCTTGACATCGCACGAGGTGCAGATGCGCTTGGCATCGCGGGTCGATCCGCCCTTCTCGGGGAAGAACGCCTCGGGGTCGGTCTGCGAGCAGAGCGCATCGGTCTGCCACGCGAGGGTGTTCTCCTCGGTCGTGCCGATGTCGCGGCGAACGCCGGGAACACCGAGGTCGACCGGGTCTACGAACCAGTTGTCCGGAACACCGGACCGGTACTGCGACGTCGCCATATCATCCTCCCCCTCGTTCGAGCCCCCATGACGCGGCCTGCACGTAGGGATAATTACACCCGTGTGATTCGGATTGGTCAAGTCGCGGATGGTAAACCCTCAAGGGCGACCTGAACCTTCAGGACACGCCACGGCGTGTCGCGGTCACGCCCCCGGCATGGCGACGAAGACCTCGCCGGCGCCGTCGCTCGCCAGCGGCGACTCGTCGGGGGTCACCAGCGCCGCCTCGCCGGCAGCGAGGGTGATCACGGCGCCCGACGCACCGGTCAACGTCGTCGACCCCGCCACGCCGAGGGCGATCGCGACGCCGCGCAGGTCGAGACGCGCCTCCGCACCCTCGGCGAGGTGCCCCAGCGCGAAGTCGGCGATGCCGGGGGCGAAGACCTCCGCCTCCCCGGCCGGCGTCGGACGCAGGAAGGGCGGCTCGGCCGGACGGAAGTCGACGAGCGCGAGCAATTCGGCCACGTCGATGTGCTTGGGCGTCAGGCCGCCGCGCAGCACGTTGTCGCTCGCCGCCATGATCTCCACGCCCAACCCCGCGACGTAGGCGTGCAGGACGCCGGCCGGCACGAAGATCGCCTCGCCCCGGCGCAGCTCCACGAGGTTCATCAGCAGCGCGACGACGATCCCGGGATCCGCCGGGTACGCCGAGTGCAGCGAACGGGTCAGCTCCAGCTCCGCGGCGAAGGGGGAGGATTCGGTGGATGCCGCGGCATCCACGATCTGTGCGATCTCGGCCGGATCGGCCTCGCCGAGCAGCCAGCCGATGGTCGAGCGCAGCGCGTCGGCGGCGTCTCCCCCCGACAGGTGGGCGCGGAGCGTCGCGACGGCGGGCGCGTCGCCGAGGGCATCGACCAGGGCGCGGGTGCGTGAGATGTCGCGCAGGCCCGCGAGCGCGGTGAAGGTGTCGCTCAGGGCGACGATCACCTCGGGCTTGTGGTTGTCGTCCTTGTAGTTGCGCGACCCCGCGTCGCGCGGGACACCCGCAGCCTCTTCGCGGGCGAACCCCTCGACGGCCTGCTCCTTGGAGGGGTGCACCTGGATCGACAGGGGGGCCCCTGCGGCGAGGAGCTTCAGCAGGTACGGCAGCTTCGCGGGCAGGTGCTGCTGCTCCGCGACGGCGGGCAGCCACGCGTCGAGCGTGCGGTCGGTGCCGTCGTGCACCACGGCCGGCGAGCCCGGGTGATCGCCGAACCAGACCTCGGCTTCGGGGGCGCCACGGGGCTCGCGTCCCTCCAGGTCGGCGATGAGCGTCGGGCTGCCCCAGGCGTAGTCGCGGGGCGTGTTCGAGATCGCAACAAGCACGGGCGTCAGCATAGTGCGAGCACCGAACACGCCCCGGATGCCGACGGGTAGCCTGAACCCATCATGGCGATGTACACGAACCACCCCGTGTCGGCGCTGCCGACGGCGCCTCCGCGCGAGACGACGGGGCACCTGCTGCTGCGGGCGTGGTGCGTTTTCGTCATCCTGCTCGCCCTCGGCGGCGTGGGGCTCGTCAACGCCGCCGGTCCCGTCGTGGCAGCCGTGGTCGCGGTGGCCTCGGCCATCGTCTCCGCCGTGATCTGGGTCGTGACCCGCCCGCCGATGGCCGTCCGGCGTCTGCCCTGGCTGGCTTTCGCGTACCTGGCCTGGGCGACGGCGTCGATCGCGTGGAGCGCCTGGCCCGCGGCATCCGTCCTCACCTGGCTCCTCCTCGTGATCACGACCTTCCAGGGCCTGTTCGTCGGGGCGGTGCTCACCTGGCGCGACGTCGTCCGCGCCGTCGCATCGGCGGCGAAGTGGGTCGTGGGACTCTCGCTGCTCTTCGAGGTCGCGGTGTCGCTGCTCGTGCGCGGACCCCTCCTCCCCGGTTTCGTCGTGCCGTCCGCGCGCATGGACCCGATCCTGTACTGGTCGCGCGACAACCTCTTCGACGGCGGGCGCATCCAGGGCCTCTTCGGCAACGCCGACCTGCTCGCCGCGGCCATGCTCGTCGCCATCATCGTGTTCAGCGTGCGCATCGCCGCCGGCGCGCCCCGGCGCGTGCTGCTGATGCTGTGGACCGCCCTCGCCGCCTTCCTGTTCGTGCGCGCGGGCTCCGCGACCGCGTTCATCGCCGCCGCCTTCGTGGCGCTGGTCCTCGGCACGGTCCTCGTCATGCGCACCGCCCGCCGCCCCGGCGAGCGCACGCGCTGGTACCTGCTCTACGCCGCGATCGGCCTGGGCTTCGGCGGCGCCCTGTGGCTCGGACGCGAGACGGTGTTCGGCGTGCTCGGCCGGGAAGCCGATCTGCTGGGGCGCGAGGGCATCTGGGCCGACGTGCTGGCGCGCGCCGATCAACGCCCCATCGTCGGCTGGGGGTTCTCGACGCCGTGGATCCCCACGGAGCCGCTCATCGGCGGCTGGATCGTCGACCACGACCAGACCGTTGTGCAGGCGCACAGCATGTGGCTCGACGCCTACCTGCAGCTCGGCGTCGTCGGTGTCGCGTTGCTCGCCCTGGTCTTCTTCGCGTACGTCTGGCGGTCGTGGTTCTTCGCCGTCGACCGCCCCCGCTGGGACCTGCGCGACGACCGCCCGCACTCCCCCCTGACACTGCTGCCCACCCTCATCGGCGCCCTGCTCGTGGTGCAGGGACTCACCGAATCGGGTCCGCTGCTGCTGTGGGGATGGATGTTCGTCGTGCTGTTCGGCGCCAAGATCAAGCAGACACCGCTGGTCGGCGTCGGCCCCAGCGAGCAGAGCATCTCGATCGAGCGCGGTGAGCTGGTGCGGCCGTCCGCCTGAGCGGCGCGACCGACCGGCCGCTCGACGATCGGCGCGGCGGGGCCAGCCGTGAGGTTCGCGCGGAGAACGGACGGTTATGATCGTCGGGCTATGACCGCGCACGCCGACGCCTCGTCCCCCTCGCGGGATACCGCCTTCGACCCGAAGACCGCGACGATAGTCGTCGTCACCTACAACCGCACGCCACTGCTGACACGCTTGCTCGAGAGCATCGAGCGGATGTCTCCGGCACCCGGGCACCTCGTCATCATCGACAACGCCTCGACCGACGACACGACCGACGTCGTGGAGTCGTTCCGCGACCGTCTGCCCACCGAGCTCGTCTACCGCCGCCTCGAGACCAACACCGGCGGCTCGGGCGGGTTCAGCGAGGGAATGCGCGTCGCCTACGACCTCGGTTCCGAGTGGATGTGGCTGATGGATGACGACGTCGAGGTCGTCTCCGATGGCCTCGCGCGTATGGGGAGATGGGCCCCCCGGTTCCGCAGCATCCAGGGACGCCGCTACGACTTCGACGGCAGCGAGTTCTACTGGCAGTACCGCGTCGCCGAGTCGATGGCGATCCCCATCCCCTACGCCCCGGCCGACTTCGACGATTCGGGCTTCAAGCCCATGAACTCGGGCTGCTTCGAGGGCATGTTCATCCACCGCGACATCGTGGCGAAGATCGGTCTGCCCGACCCCCGCTTCTTCATCTACTGGGACGACCAGCTCTACGGCTGGCTCGCCTCGCGCGAGACGCCGTCGGTCATCGTCGACGAATTCGTCCTGCGCCGCACGCGCGAGATCAAGCAGTGGGACATGGGCATCCGCCACATGAACGCCTCGAGCGACGCGTACCGCTACTACATCATGCGGAACCGGGCCTACCTGCAGAAATACTACCGGGCGCTGGGCGTATACCGAACCCTCCCCTTCGCCGCGGGAACGGCCCTGACGTTCGTCAAGGAGCTGATCCGCCTGGTCGTCGTGGAGCGCAAGATGAGCGGCACGAGCCACCTCTTCCGCGGACTGCGTGACGGGCGGAAGATCTCCCGCGACGCGTCGTGGAAGCCGATGCCTTCGCTGAAAGACCCTCAGCGGGCGAACTGAGCGGGTTCCCCTCCCGAACCGAGGCGGGCGTATCGTCGACAGCTCTCCGGCTCTTGCGCACTCGAGCCCCTCCTTCGCGCAATCACGAAGGAGGAGGCGGACACGCTCCCGTCCACCAACCGGATGTCGGCGGGGGACCGATAAGTCACTCCCAAGGAGTCGGGGCTCCCGGCTGACACCGCAGGTCTGACGACGCGGCGGGGATCTGGTTCTCCGGCGCGGGTGAACCCATTGCACGCCACTCATCGAAGGTGATGGCGCGGTTCGAGATCCCCGGCTGCAACCCTGCGTTGGGGTCATAGACAAGATTCATTGCACCGACGTAAGACAGTTGCGCACCACCGAAGATCCGCCACACCGTGTCATTAGCGGTGCGGGTGACGGTGTACGGCGTGGGGGATCCGAGTCGTGTCCATTGTTCGTACGTCAGTCGACCGCCATGACCCGTAGTCGTGTCGCACAGGTAGGCGATTCCCCCCGTCGCGTCCCACGACAGCCGAACGAATCCGCGGCCCTCCCGAGCTGCGAATGCCGGGAACCCCGCACCGCTCCACTGCGAGAAGGTGAGGGTGATGATGTCGCCCGCGTCGTCCTGAGCGAAGAGCTGCGGCGAGGTACCCCACTTGTAGACGGAGATCGACGGCCCCCACGCGAGGGTGCCGACCGCGGGGGACCCGGCGGCCTGATACTCCTGCCACGTGATGGCGTCGGAGATCGTGACTTCCGCTCGAGCGAACTCGGTGGTCGCGGTAACAGTCGGAAAGGTCAGCACCTTCTGGAACACGGTCGGCGCAGCCGTGAACTTCGGGAATCCGAGTTCCGACCATTCTTCAAAACTCAGCGGAACGACATCGTCATCGGTGACCTCGTAGATGGTGCCGTCGTATGACGTGCGCACGTACTCGGGTTCGAGAGGCGCGGCTTGCGCCTGCGTCGACGAAAGAAGCGTGCCGACGAGTACCGCGGCGGTCGCAGCGGCCGTGAACGCTCGTGTCATGACAGGAATCCTTTGGTGATGTCCGCGTGAAACTGCGGGATATTGGCATCGACGCACGGAGGGAGAGTCTCGCTCCGCGATGTCGCAATCCGTCCTCGGATCGCGGCCCGAGGATATCGCACGGTCTGCGTCCTCGGGAAAGCAGTGCTCCCGCAGACGCGCAGGGAGAGGTGGAGCATGATCGCGGAAACGTGCACCGGTGCAAGGATCGCGAGTCGATGGAGTCGCCCTCCTCCAGTGGCGTGATGCCTGCGGTTGTAGATGCCTCCCCGCAAGATGTTCTCACCCCGCGTATAATCCGTCGCGGGTCCGTCTAACCGCGCCGACCTCCTCGCTGGCGTCCCGCGCTTCGGAAGCCGCATCCGAATCGGCCAGCGGGACTAACTCGCAAGGAATTCGTGTCCGCCTCGACTCTCACCCCACTGCGTCGCGCGCGTGACCGTTCGAACGCCCGGTCATTCCGATCCGAGATTCAAGCGTTGCGAGCACTCGCCGTCCTGGGCGTTCTCGTCTTCCACCTGTGGCCAGAGAAACTTCCCGGCGGATTCGTCGGCGTCGATGTGTTCTTCGTCCTTTCCGGCTTCCTCATCACCGATCACCTCGTTCGAGAGCTCGCCAGCCGCGGGCGGATCTCCCTTGCCCAGTTCTGGGCTCGCCGGGCACGCCGTCTGCTCCCCGCCGCGATGCTCGTCCTCTTCTTCGTCTCGCTGGCAACGCTCATCTGGGTTCCCGACACACGGTGGACCCAGTTCGGCGGCGAGATCGTCGCCTCGGCCTTCTACGTGGAGAATTGGGCGCTTGCCGCCCAGTCGGTGGACTATATGGCGCTCTCGAACGTCAAGTCGCCCGTCCAACACTTCTGGAGTCTTGGGGTCGAAGAGCAGTTCTACCTCGTATGGCCCGTCCTGCTGGGAGCCATCTGGCTCTTTTTCCGCCGGCGTGGAGGACGAACGATGCGAGCGGTCGTCGTCGCCCTTGCAATCCTGACGATCACCAGCCTGATCTACTCAGTCACGCTCACTGCGCTGGCGCCGACGGTGGCGTACTTCTCGACCTTCACCCGCGCATGGGAGTTCGGTGCGGGTGCTACCTTCGCCGCGATTGCTGCTCGCGGAGGGCTCCGCATCCCAACTCGCCTCGCGGCGTTGACGTCCTGGTTAGGGCTGGGGATGATCGTTGCGTCGATGACGCTCTTTAGAGGGGATACGCCCTTCCCTTCCTTCACCGCTGCACTTCCCGTCGCGGGAACGCTGCTCGTGATCGCATCGGGCAGGCCGCTGAGCGGCTGGGGTCCTCGCCGACTGTACGAGCTTCGAACCGTCCAGTTCGTCGGGGATGTGTCGTACGGAACCTACTTGTGGCACTGGCCACTGATCATCTTGCTTCCGTTCGTTCGCGGCGCCCCCAACGGTAACCTCGAGTCCGTCGCCATCTTGTTTGCGTCCATCGCTCTCGGTTGGTTGTCGAAAACACTCCTTGAGGACCCGATACGCACGCGGTCATTCCTCGCCCGGGCACGCCCACGGTGGTCATTCGCCGCAGTCGCGGTCACGACCGCGGCGATTTCGATCGCGACCCTCCCGCTCGTGACGCACGCGATCGCGGCTCCCGAGACCGCCGACCGGGTGGGTGCGTGCTACGGAGCCTCGGCCATGGTGGACGCGGACTGCGGCCCAGCCGACGAGGTGCCCCTCCTCGCCGACCTGTCGTCGTTCTCGGCAGATCTGCCTCCTGCCGAGTTTCTCCAATGTGAGCTGAGCACGAACAACGGAGAGTTCCAGCGATGCGACTTCGGGGAGCGGGGTGCGCCCGGCCCTCATGTGGCTCTGTTGGGCGACTCGCACGCCACCCGTATGGCGGAGCCCATACGAGACCTCGTCGCCGAGAAGCAGGGGCGCCTCAGCACCTTCCTCCTGTCGGGCTGCGCCTCGATGACGCGGGAGACCACCGGAAGCGCCTGGGGATTCGACGCGGAATACGCCGAAACGTGTCGCTCCGTCTCGCAGGACATGATCGAAGAGATCGCCCGCGACGCATCGATCGATGTGGTGGTGATGACCAACCGGTCGCGACTGTACGTGTCTGATGACGTTGAGCGACACCCGCTTACGTCCGATATGGTTCGCGACACTGTTCGGGAGTTCAAAGATGCGGGTAAGCGCGTCATAGTACTACGGGACCCTCCGGAGCGGTTCGCCGTCCCGCCGCAAGGAGGAGAGGGCGCCGCGGATTGCCTGTCTCGTTCGGATGCACCGTCCGACTGCGCCCTCCCCCGAGCTGCAGCCGAATTCGCGGATCCCATGAGGGAAGGCGGCACCGCCGCAGGCGCGGACGTCGTCTCGCTCGACGATCTGCTCTGCAGCGACACGCAGTGCATGTCTCGCATCGGCGGCGTCGTCGTCTACTCCGACGATAACCACCTCACTCGTTCGTTCGCCTTGAGCCTGCTTCCCGAGCTTCGTCAACGACTCAGTCTCTGAGGATGCGACTCTGTATTTTCAGCCGAGCCGTTCGGGGAGCTGCTCCGCCAGTGATCGATTGAGCGAGCGGGCGTAGATTCGGGTGAGGTGGTTGTCGTCGCGGTATACCGCGACATTTCCGACGACGCCCACGCACAAGTCGTCGGGACAGATCCACGGGGTGAGATCGAGCAGGCTCACCCCGGGTCGAGCGAGAGCTTCGGCCGGGTTCTTGTCGGCGAGAGATGATGAGCGAGGCACGGCGCAATCGAGCGGGTCCGCGGCATGCACAACGCACCTGAACATGTCGAAGGCGAAGCGCGGGTTGTCGCGCATCGCGAACACGTCGATCCCCGCCGTCTCCATCCGGTCGACGAAGCGCTCGACGCCGGGGCGCACTTTCTCGTCGTCCTCCCCCGCGTCAGAGCGGGTCACCACGGTCATCACAGCGTCAGGTTTAACCTGCTCAACGAGACGGATCGCCGCCTCGCGCCATGGGTCGCACAGCTCGTCCATGCCGGGCTCGTCGAGGCCCATCGAGCACCCACCCTTGATGAGGAAGACGAGGCCCCAGCCGTTCGCCTCCGCCGACGGAAGCAGGGCTGCCGTAATCTGCTGGGCATGTGAATCACCGATGACCACCACGGTGTGACGAGCCCGCGCGGTATGCGCGGTCTCGTGGCAGGTACCGCGCAGTTGCTCAACGTCGGTGGCCCACTCCCCCGTACATTCGCGCTCGAGCTGCGTCCACTCGGCTTCGAGCAGCGTCGGCAACGGCAGGAGCGTCGCATCGGCCGGGATCTCCGCAAGGGCGGGGTCGCGCAGCACGGCGGCCCCCGGATTCGCAAGCTGGGCCCGCGCTTCGACGGCCCGTTCGTGCACCCGACTCGTCGTCTGCCAGGCGCCGACCGGCAGAGCGACCGAAACGACAGCGGCCGTCAGTACGGCGATTGGCACAAGGGGCGAGGCGTCCCCGCGACGCCAGGCCCGCACCGGTTGGTCGACGGCGCACGTCAAGGCGCGGGCGAAAAGAAGGGAGAGCCCGACGATGCCGAGGCCACCGACGAGTCCGACCTCGGTGCGGTCGTTCACCATGAGGAACGTCACGAGGATCGGCCAGTGCACGAGGTAGAGCGCGTAGGCGTCGCGTCCCACGGCGCGGAGGGGACGGGACGCCAGCAGCCGCGCCGGACCGTGGCGGCTCTCCCCCGTGCCGGAGGCGACGATGGCGGCCGCGCACAGCACCGGCCATAGAGCGAGGAACCCGGGGAACCCCCCGCGAACGTCCAGCAGTATCCCGAGGACCAGGAGACCCGCCATCCCCGCCCAGCCGAGGATGCCGCGAGAGATTGCACCCAGACGCAGGTGGGGAAGTGCCACGACGAGCAAGGAACCGGCCGCGAACTCCCAGAGGCGCGCACCGGTGTCGAAGTAGGCCACCTGCTGCGCGGTCGCGGTGCGCACCACCGAGTAGATGAACGAAAGGGTGAAGACGGCTCCGAACACCGCGCCGACGACCCGGTCCGGCGACAGGCCCCGCCGCCGGACGACGAGCTGACACAGGCCCAGCAACGCGATCCATAGGACGAAGGCCTGTCCCTGCACGGACATCGACCAGAAGTGCTGGAGCGGACTCGGCACTTCGGTGCGGGCGTAGTAGTTCACGGCATCCGCAGCGAGCAGCCAGTTCTGCGTGTACGTGAGAGAAGCCCACGTCTGCTCCCATACGCCGCGCCACGACGTCTCGGGATACAGGGCCCAGACGACGACCAGAACGCCGACGAGTGTGACGCATGCCGCGGGGAGCAGCCTGCGGAAGAGCCCCAGCAGGTGCGTCGCAGGGCGAACGGGCGACGGTCCCGTCATCCGGCTGACGAAACCTCGCGTCAAAAAGAACGCCGACAGCATCAGGAAGACGTCGACCCCGCCCGACACCCTCCCGAACCACACGTGGTACGAAACGACCAAGAGGATGGCCACGGCACGAAGGCCGTCGACGTCGGGCCGATAGGCCCAGCGCCCCTCGCTCGCCCCGTCAGCTCTCGCCGACCGGGTGTTCGACCCGAGGGTCAGATGCACGGAAGCATCACGCGAGCTGGTTGTTCCACATCGACAGGGCCGCGCCGATCGCCATGTGCATGTCGAGGTATTGGTAGGTGCCCAGGCGCCCGCCGAAGTACACGTCCCGCTCACCCTTGGCGAGCTCGCGGTAGGCGAGCAGCCCGGTGCGATCGTCGGCGGTGTTGACCGGGTAGTAGGGCTCATCGGCGCGCGTGGCGAAGCGCGAGTACTCTCGGACGACGACCGTTTTGTCGGTCGGATAGCGGTCAGCCCGCTCGGGGTGGAAGTGCTTGAACTCGTGGATACGGGTGTACGGGACGTCGGCATCGGCGTAATTCATCACGCTCGTGCCCTGAAAGTCGCCGATCGGCAGCACCTCCTGCTCGAAGTCGAGCGTGCGCCACGACAGCTCGCCCTCGGCGTAATCGAAGTACCGGTCGACCGCCCCGGTGTAGACCACGGGCACCTGGCCGACGGTCGCCTTCTTGTTCAGCGGCTGCGACTCGTCGAAGTAGTCCGTCGACAGCTTGACCTCAATGTTCGGGTGGTCGGCCATCCGCTCCAGCCACGCGGTGTACCCGTCGACGGGCAGGCCCTCCCACGTGTCGTTGAAGTAGCGGTTGTCGTACGTGTACCGCACGGGCAGACGGGAGATGACCTCGGCCGGCAGGTCCTTCGGGTCGGTCTGCCACTGCTTCGCGGTGTAGTCGCGGATGAACGCCTCGTACAGCGGGCGGCCGATGAGGGCGATGCCCTTCTCCTCGAGGTTCGCGGCATCCTTCGTGTCGAACTCCCCCGCGAGCTCGTGCACGAGAGCTTTCGCTTGGTCGGGCGTGTAGGCCGCCTGGAAGAACTGATTGATCGTGCCGAGGTTGATGGGCAGCGGGAACACCACGTTCTTGTGGGTCGTGTAGACACGGTGCACGTAGTCCGTGAACTGCGTGAAGCGGTTGACGTACTCCCACACCGTCGGGTTAGAGGTGTGAAAAAGGTGAGCACCGTACTTGTGCACCTCGATGCCGGTCTCGGGCTCGTCGGCCGAGTAGGCGTTGCCACCGATGTGGTGGCGGCGATCGATGACGGTCACCTTGCGGCCGGCGGCGGCCGCACGCTCGGCGATCGTCAGTCCGAAGAAACCTGACCCAACGATAAGCAGATCCACGTTGCTTACTCCTCCTATTTAGTCGTGTCGGTCTCGTCGGTCTGCGACGCGAATGTATCGTCGGGACCCCGCTCGACAGCGGACGTCCCGAGGACTTCGGCGTCCACCGACGGCGACCCGAACGAGAAGAACTTGTGCAAGACGTACGTCGCCAGCACCAGAACGACGGTGATGACCAGCTGGCTCACCAGTTTCTCGGAGGCGGTCGCCAACCCGAGGACCCCCACGGCGAAAGCACCGAGCGCGATGTTCGCCAGGAACGACCCAAACGTCACCGATGAGAACTTGACGAACTCTCGGGTCACTCCTCGCGTGCTTCGAAACACGAACTTCCGCTGGAGGACGAAAGATGTCGCGTTCGAGATCAGCCAGCTGAGACTCGTGGCCCAAAGAAAGTCCCCCGGCACCGCCAATGAGTGCAGCGCAAGCAAGAACACCGTGTAGAGCCCATATGAGAACGCTGTGTTCACACCACCGAAGAACAGATACCGCACCTCGGGGCGTGCCGCTACAGCGGCGAAGAACGTCCGCACCCGATCATTCTACAGTGCACGGCTCTCCGCTCTCACAGCGCGCCGCGGGTCCTGGGCTATGCTCGTTTATCGCAGCCGGTACCGCAAGCGCGAGCATCGGGTCCGGGAGTACTCTTCCGCCGAGACCGCTGCCCCGACCGCCGATCAGTATCCCGAGAGGATGGGTATGAGCAGCGCCGCGCCCCTCGTTTCCGTCGTGATTCCGGCCTACAACAACGCGAAGACCATCGCCGAGACGATGACCTCTGTACTCGATCAAGACGGTGTCGAGTTTGAATTGATCGTGGCCGATCACTCATCGCCCGACGGAACCCGGGCCGAGATGGAGCGATTCGCGGACGACCCGCGCGTGCAACTGACCGGTACACCCTCGGGTGGAGGGGCGCCCCGCAACTGGAACCGCGTCACCGAGCTGGCCCGCGGCGAACTCATCAAACTCGTCTGCGGCGACGACATCCTCCGCCCCGGAACTCTGGCCCGCCAGGCTGCTCTTCTCAACGACCCGAAGGCGGTGCTCACCGCATGTCGGCGGGACATCGTCGACGCGAACGGACGCACCCTGATGGCCGGGTGGGGTCTGCGCGGGATTCAGCGGCGCATGCCCGGCGCCGTCGCCGTCCGTGCCGCTGTACGAGCCGGGTCGAACCTCTTCGGCGAACCTGCCTCGGTAATGATGCGAACCTCGGCTCTGCGCGAGGTCGGCGGATGGTTTGGAGACTTTCCGTATCTGATCGATCAGGCGACGTACTCCCAGGTGCTGCTCGCAGGCGACTTCGTGCCCGACACCGAGGTAGGAGCGACCTTCCGGATGAGCGCGTCGCAGTGGAGCGTCGCGCTTACGAAGGCGCAGTCCGCGCAGGCTCGTGGTTTTCATCACTGGGTGCGCCAGCACCATCCGGAGGTCCTGAGCCCACTCGACCTCGCCATCGGCGACAGCCGCGCCTGGGCGATGGCCCGCGCGCGGCGTGTGAGCTACAAAATTCTTGAACGGAGGATGCGATGACCGGCGCCACGCCCTTCGTACACCGACTGTCCGTTGTCATTCCGGTGTACCAGGGCGAGAAGACCCTGGACTCGGTGATTGCGGAGCTCGATCACCTGACCAGGGGCTTCTTCACACCGGAAGGCCATTCCGCCGCCGTGGTCGAAGTCGTGCTGGCCTACGATCACGGGCCGGATCGTTCTGACGCCGCGATTCGACGCCTTGCCGAGACCTACTCATACGTCAAGCCCGTCTGGCTGAGTCGCAACTTCGGTCAGCACGCCGCGACCCTCGCGGGCATCGCCTCGTCCGGCGGAGACTGGATCGTCACGCTCGATGAAGACGGACAACACGATCCGGCCGCCATGGGCTCGATGCTAGACACGGCCATGCGCGAGCAAGCCGACGTCGTTTATGCCGATCCAACGAACAAGCCCCCTCACGGTTACGTCCGCAACACGGCATCCCGCGTATCCAAGCGCCTGCTCGAGACGGTCTTCGCGGGCGGGAAGGCGTCTCATTTCAACAGCTACCGGCTTCTTCTCGGCGAGGTCGGTCGCAGTGTCGCCGCGTACTCCGGCACCGGGGTATACCTCGACGTCGCGCTGTCATGGGTGGCCGCCAGGATCGTGACGTCGCCGGTGCTTCTGCGTGAGGAGGGCGATCGGCGTTCCGGATACTCCTACCGGCGCCTCATGGCTCATTTCTGGCGGATGATCTTGACCTCGGGCACGCGCGGACTGCGACTCGTCACGGGTGCCGGCGTCCTTTTCGCGGTCGCCGGCGTGGTGTTCGCCCTGTACCTGGTGATCATGCGGTTCACAAGCGGCGACATCCCCGAGGGCTGGACCTCTCAGATGGTCCTCACCGCGCTGGGGACGGGCCTGATCCTCGTCGCTCTCGGCACGATCGCTGAGTACCTCGGAGTCGCGGTGAATATGGCCATGGGGAAACCCTCCTATCTCATCGTGCGCGATCCGAATGTCGGCCCTCTCGGTCAGCAGCGTGCCGACTCCCATTAGGTGGATTGTCGGCCGGGGCCTGCTGGGCTCGGCCATCGAACGCAGTCGGCCGGATGCCGCATTCTCGGCGCCGATCGATTGGTCCACGCCCAAAGCCACCCTCGCGAGTCTCACTGCGGGTCTCGAGTCCTTCATGTCCGTCGCGGCCGGTCTGGACTGGGAGATCTATTGGAGCGCGGGCCGCGGCGTGACCTCCACCCCGCGCGACGTCATGATGCGCGAGGCCGAGGTGTTCGAGCAGTTCCTCGCTCTCACCGAGCGACGCCTCCCACGCGACGGGCGCGGCGCGTTCTTCCTCGGTTCGAGTGTGGGCGGTGCGTACGCGGGTAACCCGTCACCGCCCTTCACCGAGCACACCCCTACGGCACCCATCTCCGCTTACGGTGAGGCGAAGCTTCGCATGGAGGCGGCCCTCATTTCCTCCGTCGGGCGGACCGGTCGCCGAGCTTTCATCGCCCGGGTGACGAACCTTTATGGTCCGGGTCAAGACATGGCCAAGGGCCAGGGTCTCATCTCCGCAATCGTCGGAGGGTACGTGACCGGACGGCCAATCTCGGTCTACGTGTCGCTCGACACGCTTCGCGACTACATCTACGTCGACGACTGCGGCAAGGTGATCTCCGCTGCGATGTTGCGGGTGCGCCAAGAGCACCCCGGAACTGTTGTCACGAAGATCGTCGGATCGATGCGGGCGCTCTCTATCGGCGCACTGCTCGGGGAGATCGCGCGCCTTCGACGGCGTCCGGCGGCACTCATCCTCGGGCAGGGCGACGCGCGCGGCCAGTCACTCGACTTGCGCGTGCGATCGACGGTCTGGACGGACCTCGATGCCCTGGTGTCGACCACCCTCCCTGAGGGACTCGGCATCATCTATCAGGCGCAGATGCGCGCGCATATGGTCAACGGGCACTAGTCCTTCGGCGGCGATCCACCACGCTCCAACCCACGTAGACCGCGGCCAACCCGACGGCCAGGCCGACGGCGGTCAATTCGATCGACCATCCGGGCGGCCGGAAGCGAACTGTGACCAATTCGCCGACGTCAGCCTGGTCGACGCGTGCAGTGAGCAGGAAGCCTCGCGCAGGGTCAGTTAGTTCGGCTCCCGACACCGTGTACCCGGGCCACGCGAGACGACTGAGCACGACGTCGCCTCCGTCCGCAGGGGCGGAATCGACGCGGAACGTGGCGCCCGTGGCATCCCATGTCACTGACGACACCGACACACCGGCGTCTGTGCGCGCAACCCCTCCGGCTCGTTCCACGGGGTTGACTCGGTGGAGCGTCCATGTGAATTCACCTTCATCAACTCGCCAGCCCGCCGGGACGGACACCTCCGTCAGGTCGGGGCCCTTGATGACGATGACGGTGTTCAGGGCCATATCGTCAGCGATCGTGGCGCCCTCGCCGTCGGCGTCGAAGAGCGTCTCCGCCGCTTGAGGGCAAGTCCACCCTCGCAGATCGACACAGAGCTCCTGGGCATAGCGTGTGAAGGGCAAGACGGTGTACACCGAGGCCACGTCGCGGCCGGTGGCGTACCAGAGGTTGGCGATGAGGGACTCCTGGTATGCACGAGGATCGCGCTGAAGCGAGTAGACGTCACCGACGACGAAGATGCCATCGGACATCTCCGTCGTGACCTGCTTCATCGCAGAAACCGACGAAGGAACGTTGAAGTTTCCGAGCGGGCTCGACGGATAGCGCGCAATCTGAGGTACGAGGACGACGAGCGAAGCGACAAGCAACCATGACGCGGCGACACGTGCCCCGCGGGCACCCACCCGTGGCCACAACAGGGCGGCGATCATCACGACTTGCACGATGGCGCTTATCGCGACGATCGGCCATGAGCCCGGCTGGGCCGCCCACGCCAGCCATGCCGACAGAGCCGTCGTCGCTGCGGCCGCCACCACCCGTCGCGTCGACACCACCTGCGGCCAGCCGCGGGAGAAGATGACCGCGACGCATACCGCAAGAGCCAGAACCGCGTAGGGCATCATCCGGGCCGGGTACCGCAACGGACCGATGACACTCGGGCCGACGACGAGGGCGACTGTGACCAACAGCACCGCGAGGGGCACGCGGAGAGTCACCAGCGAACGACGCCATCCTCTGTTCACGAGGAGGAGGAGGGGAAGAAGCCAGGTGACGTACGCGAGCGGCACGGGCAGGAGATCACCCCAATATCCGCGCACCGAGCTGACGGCGGTCGCGATGGGCGACGTTACGAGATCACCGAGATCCATGTTGAGGAACTGGTCATTGAGAATGTCGGCCCCGCCGCGCTGCGTGACCGGCGCTGTCAGGATTCCGGGGAGGTAGACGAAGACGGCAAGGAGTGCCGGGAACGCCCCCAGCACCACGATGCGGAAGGCTCGCTTCCCGTCGCGGGCGACCAGCGCGAACGCAAGGAAAGCGAGAAGCACCGTCGCGATCTCCAGAACCGCGAAGACGTAACCGATGGTGACAAGCAGGTACGCGAACACGAAGTACGGGATGACACTCATCCCGTCGTCCAGATGGCGCTTGAGAGCCCACCAAAGGAAGGCGAAAAGCGTCACCGTCTGCAACCCGGTCACCCAGGACGGCGCATCCATGAAGATCGTCTGGCCACCAGCGGTGGCAGTGAAACCGGACAACGCGGCCCAGTGGGCCGCCGCGCCGTATGCCCGCGCCAGGAGGAAGGCGCCGACGCACAGTCCGATGAGAAAGGCGATCTTCACCGCGGTGACCGCCGCGGTCGCGCCGTCCGTCGCGTGCATCCCCAGTGCGATCATCCACGTCAGAGGGTTCCACACGCCCCATTGGCCTTCGGCGAGGTAATTGCCTCCCTGCCACGATCCCGGCGACAGCAGAGGGAGCTCGCCCCTCAAGAGATACGAGCCGAGGCCGTACCACTGCCCGAAGGCCCCGAGCTGCGTGTCATCCCAGAAGAGGAAGCGCGGCTCCTGAATCAAACGGAGGGTCATCATCGCCACCACCGAAACGATGCTCGCGGTGAGCCACAGGCCCGGCCGGGATGCGCGTCGCGATAGGGGGGGCTGATCGGCGGAAGAGTCGATCACGGGCGACGGTTGGCTCTGCACCGTTCGAGGGTACCCGCTGCCGAAGATCGCTCAGGAAATGCTCCTAGACTCATCCGAATGCCGCTCCCTCGAAGATCGACACACTGGCTCGCGCTCATCGCCGCCACAGTAACCGCCCTCGCCGCCGTCGTTCTGCAACAGATCGGGCAGGTCCTGGCGGGTCGGAACCCCCTTCAGCACCTTCGTACGGAGTTCTGGCACGACCAACTCGGTTACCTGGCCATCGCTGCTGACGTCGCCCACGGTCACTTCGACAACACCGAGCCTGTCACAATGACGGGGATCAGTTACTACCCACGCTTCTACTACAGCGCGGTGGGCTTCTTGGCTCGGATCACGGGCCTTCCCACCATCGTGTCCTGGAATCTGACCTCCTTCGCTCTTCAGTTCCTCGCCATCCTCGCTGTCGCCCTCGTCGTCGCCGCCTTCTCTCGCCGCTGGTGGCTCGCCTTCGCCGGCGGTCTTCCTTTCTTCACCGGGACGTTCGCGTACGCGATCGCGGGTCGCGACGGCGCGTGGTACACGCTGTTGGACGGCCACGCAGTGATGTGGGGTCCGTACGGTGTCCTGTTCTCCAACAATGCAGAAACGGCAGGACTCTGCGTCGGCATCATCGCCGTTTCGGGGCTTCTCTGGGTGTGGCGTCCGCAGGGCGGCCCCCGCGCGCGCGTTGTGGTGACGCTGGTCGCGGCCGCGTTGATTGGTGCCTTGTCGAGCTTCCAGACGTACTCCTTCCTCGCCTTCACCTACGTCGGGGTCTTCGCCGCAGCGATTGCGGGGATCTTCGCCGCGCGGCGGAAGATGCTCGTGGTGATCGCCTCCGTCGTCCTGGTCGTCGCGGTCTTCGCGCTCGGACCCATCGTCGCCGACCGCGTCGGCCAGCTGCCGACCCTGGTGTTCGGCATGATCCCCGCACTGCCCGGCCTCGTTGTCGCCATCATGCGCACCCGAGGACTCGTCGCCCTCGCAGGCGTGGTCGCGGTCGGAGCTGCTCTGCCCCAGGTGCTTTACACCATGCTCGGCGCGCTCGCCAAAGACCCCTTCCTCACCTATCGTGTCGCTTCGAATCGTCTCCTCGGCGTCTTCTCATGGCAGGCCCTAGTCGGTTCGTCGGTTGTGCTCGTCGGCCTGCTCGGCGTTCTCGTCGTCGCGCTCCGCGCGCGCGATCGCTTCGCGTCCATTATCGCGATCACGGCGCTGGTGGTGCTGCCGCTGCTCGCCGTCAACGACCTGTGGGGAGCCAACGCGGAGCCATACCGATTCTGGATCGAAGGCATTCTTCTCGGCGGTATCATCGTGGTCGCCGGGTTCGCACGCCTCGTCGGGCTCGTGTGGACGCGGAGCGATCAACGGGCTGATAAGCGAGCCCACCACGACGACATAGTCGACATCGATCACCCACAAGACAGGTCCACGGCGCTCGCTCTCGTGGCCGCGCTGTCCGTCACCGCGGTGCTATGGATCGCTGCCGTCCCCGACTGGGTCAATTCGCTTCGAGACGACGAGATGCAGGCGGCGTGGAATCCCTATAGCGAGCGCGAGAACGCGGCGTCCGACCTTGCCCGGATGGGCTCGAGCGACCCCTCGACCGGGCTGGTGACGACTGAGCGGTGCATCGACAATCGCACGGTCAAGGCCAACTCTGGTGCTCCCATCGCCAACTACCACCTCGGAATGGCGTGGCCAGACCACCGCGATGCGATCGACGACATCATCGCAGCAAGAGACGCAGACCAACTGGACTTCGACGCGATGCGCCGCAGCGACACGGAGTGGGTACTGACGGACTCGAACTGCACGTCCGACTGGGAGGGGCGGTACCTCGACCGCCTCGAGCGCGTCGACGCTCGGTCCTATCAATTGGCTCCCGGCGAGACCATCAGCGCCGGAACGTCAGCGGACGGCACCCTTACCCTGTGGCGCGTGCGCGGCCAGTAAAGCGTCGGAGTGGCACGCTAACCGGATATCGGGGCACCGCTGGGCATCGCCGCTGCAGCCTCGCGCGAGATCGTGAAGACGCGCGGTGCCGTGCCGCCGTTGAGCGCGACGAGGGCACTCCATGATGTGACGCGCCGAAGGGCGCCGTCGCGGGCGATGAACACGTCCGGGGTTCCCGCGACCTTCATAGCGACCAGGCCGAGCGCGGGCGTCGACTCACGACCCAACGCACCACACGCACCCGCCTCGAGGTCAGTCGGGACGAAACCTCGTGCGGCGTCAGCGGAGACCGGCCACAAACGTTTCTCCGCGCCGAAGTAGAGCATGTCCGCGCAGCGGATCCACGAGGTCATGGGTGCGCCCTTCGACAGGGACGCCGCCTGAGCGTCGGGGAGAGTGCGGTAGTCCAGGACGATGCCGAGGTCTTGGGCGAGTCCGACGGTCGGGATCCATGATCGAAGTTTGTCGCCGCCCCAGAACAGCTCCGGCGACGAGGTGGACTTCACGACCAAGCCGGTTACGATCGGCGCACCCGCCGGCAGCGACTTGCGAATGCCGCCAGCCAGCGTGGTGACCGTAGGGGCTGCGCCCCCGTTGTGCGCCAGCAAAGCCGACCACGTGAGCGCAGGTCGCAGCGCCCCACCCTCCATGACGGCCACTTCGGCGTCGTCGGCGGTTTTCACTGCCACATCTCCCACGATCGCACCAGGGCGGACGGAGAATTGAGCGCACGTGTCGTTCGAGCCGGTCATCGGGGTCACCCCCGTGCGCGACGGATCGGAGATGCGGGTCAACCAGCCCTCGGACGGCAGGTAGGTCGTCTGAGCGCAGGCGAGGAGCGGCGAGACCGTCCCGACCGCCGTGTACCCGGATAGACCGGATGCCGGCACCACGGCGAGATCGCCAGGACCGCGGTTGTAGTCGGCGACGCTGTCCCAGCTTGGAACCCGGACGATCTTGTCGAAGTCCAAGGTCAGGTACACCTGCGGGTTGTCGGAGGAACGCACGAGTTGGGCGGGGGCGAATCGCAGCGACCTCTTGGGTGAAGCGGCGTAGACATCGCTGTTCAAGTAGGGGGCGTAGGGAGTGCTGCGTACGTCCCCGACCATCGCCCGAGCAGCCGCCACGTTGTACAGCGGCGTCACCTCGCGCCCGCCTTCGAAACGGCCCCAGGCGTCTCCACCGCGTACACGGAAGAAGTCGCCGACCGCCGGGCCAGCTGGGGCGCGATTGATGAGAGCGGGTGCCACGTCGACGGGCGCAGCGCACGAGCCCCCCATGTCGGCCACCGTCTCGCAGCTGACAAGACGGTGACGTTGTCCCTCCTGCAGAAGCGAGATCTCCCCGCTGATGGCGTCCCGCAGGATCGCTCCGGTGTCGCCGGAGTACTGAGCAGCGGTGATGTAGGAGCCCGGCACGATCGACGCCGCGCCGAAGATGCGCGCCAACTCGCCGTAGTCCTCACCGTTCGCGACATGCCATCGGCGCCCATTGTTGATCATCCAGACGGTGGCATCCGTCGCAAGCTTCACCAATGTGAGGCGGGCTACCTGCGTGCTGCCGAACCAGTCCGTGAAGTAATTGTAGAAATTCCGATTGCCGTAGCTCGAGCACCCGTCGCCCTCACCGTATCCGGCGCGCAACGACGCGGCGTTCGGCTGATACGGGGTGTAATAGTACAGATTCGCCGTCGCCTGGTTCTCGATGTAGACGGGGCTGGTGCCGCACGACACCTCGGTGTCGTACCGGACGTTCCAGGTCTTGCCGGGCTGATAGTAGGTGAAGTAGCGGTTCTCCGAATAGATCTGCATCTGGCGGGCAGCGCCGTACACCTGGTTGAAGAAGCCCAGATACTTGCTATCGCAGGCTGCGGTGTCGGGGCATCCCTGCCCCATCGCCTTCAGGAACTGACTCGTTCCGGGCGCCCGGTCGGTGACCAGGCCCTGCTCCTTCTGGAGCATCACGATCAGCACCTGCGGGTTGATCGCGCACGAACCTGCCACCTTCGTCACGATCTCTGACGCGCTTTCGTTGACGGCGCCGCGATAAGCGGAACAGTAGTCATCGGCGGCGCGATCCGTTGTGCTTTGGCGGAAGTCCTTGAGGCACGTCGACCCGTCCTGACACGATCCGACCTTGGACCTGAAGAATGTGTCGACCTGCTGCGTCGTCATCGTCGCACTGTCGAAGAAGACTTCGTTGGAGATGATGTTTCCGGGTCGGAAGAACGAGAGGTCGGCCGACAGCATGGTGTTGCCCACAGCGGCAGAGGCGGTCTGCGGCGGAGGCACGACGAGCGCAGTGGCAATGAGCGTGACAAGGGTGAGACCGAGTGAGACGGCCCGCACGGACGCTTTCGTGAACCCGCGGTGGATATGCATGAGGCCACCAGTGTGCCGGAAGCCGTCGCCGTTGACCAGCGATGCGAGCGTCTGCGAGCTTCACCCGCTTCCGGATGCGTGCGATCGCCGCCCGGGCGGTTCGGCACAGGAGAACATCCCTGACACAATGGTGACGTGAAGGGCATCATTTTGGCCGGTGGATCCGGGACGCGTCTGCACCCGATTACTCTCGGCGTTTCCAAACAGCTCATACCGGTATACGACAAGCCGATGGTGTACTACCCATTGTCCACGCTCATGCTCGCTGGCATCCGGGACATCCTCATCATCACCACCCCTCACGATGCGCCGTTCTTCGAACGACTGCTCGGCGACGGATCGCAATTCGGCGTCTCGCTCACGTTCGCGCAGCAGCCGTCACCCGACGGGCTAGCGCAGGCTTTCACCCTGGGCGCGGACTTCATCGGCGACGACAAGGTCGCCCTCGTCTTGGGCGACAACCTGCTCTATGGGCCCGGCCTCGGCACGCAGCTCAAGCGCTACGCCGATGTGGACGGTGGCGCGGTCTTCGCCTATTGGGTGGCCGAACCCTCCGCCTATGGGGTCGTGGAGTTCGACCGTGACGGTCGCGCCATTTCGCTAGAAGAGAAGCCTGCAGCCCCGAAGAGCAACTACGCGGTTCCGGGTCTGTACTTCTACGACAACGACGTGGTGGAGATCGCGCGGAACCTCGCTCCTTCGCCTCGCGGTGAGTACGAGATCACCGACGTCAACAAGGAGTACTTGTCGCGCGGATCGCTCCAGGTTGAGGTGCTCCCCCGCGGGACTGCGTGGCTCGACACCGGGACGTTTGATCAGATGACCGATGCCGCCGACTACGTGCGCACCATCGAGCGTCGCACGGGCCTCCGCATCGGAGTGCCCGAAGAGGTCGCATGGCGTCAGGGTTTCCTGAACGACGAAGAGCTGCGAGCGCGAGCCGAGAAGCTCACGAAGTCGGGCTACGGGTCCTATCTGCTGGAGATCCTAGGAAGGGGTCGCTGATGTCTCGCATCGTCGTCACCGGAGGCGCCGGTTTCATCGGCTCCAATTTCGTGCACTACTTGGTCGAGCACACCGACCACACGGTCGTTGTGCTCGACAAGCTCACCTACGCAGGAAACCGTGCTTCTCTCGCAGACCTCCCGAGTGATCGCGTCACCCTCGTCGAAGGCGACATCGCCGATCCGGACGTCGTCGACGGCGTTCTCTCCGAAGCGGATGCAGTGGTGCACTACGCCGCCGAGTCGCACAACGACAACAGCCTTCACGACCCTTCGCCCTTCCTCCACACGAACATCATCGGCACGTACACGCTCATCGAGGCGGCGCGGCGCCGGAAGGTGCGGTTCCATCACATCTCGACCGATGAGGTCTACGGTGACCTCGAGCTCGATGACCCGGAGCGGTTCACCGAGTCGACACCGTACAACCCCTCGTCGCCGTACTCGTCGACGAAGGCCGGGTCCGACCTCCTCGTGCGCGCGTGGGTGCGTTCGTTCGGGCTCGAGGCCACCCTTTCTAACTGCTCCAACAACTACGGTCCGTACCAGCACGTGGAGAAGTTCATCCCGCGCCAGATAACGAACGTCATCCGCGGCATCCGTCCCAAGCTTTACGGGGCGGGCCAAAACGTTCGCGACTGGATCCATGCCGACGACCACTCCAGCGCAGTCCTGCGAATCCTGGAGTCGGGTCGTACCGGTGAGACTTACCTCATCGGCGCCGACGGCGAGAAGAACAACAAGGACGTCGTCGAGCTCATCCTGTCTCTGATGGGAGAGGCCGCTGACGCCTACGACCACGTCACCGATCGAGCGGGCCACGACCTTCGCTACGCGATCGACAGCTCAAAGCTGCGCACCGAGCTGGGGTGGATGCCGCGCTACGGTGACTTCGAGTCAGGCTTGCGCGAGACCATTCAGTGGTACCGCGACAATGAAGCCTGGTGGGCAGCTGACAAGGACGGCGTCGAGGCGTTCTACGCCGCCCGGGGCCAGTGACACCGTGGTCGAGTTCGCAACAGAGTTGCAGGTCTCACGTACTGGCATCCCAGGCCTCGTCGTAGTGGACCTTCCCGTCCACGGCGATGCTCGCGGTTGGTTCAAAGAGAACTGGCAGCGCGCCAAGATGACGGCCCTCGGGGTCGACGACTTCCGTCCCGTCCAGAACAACATCTCCTTCAACGACGCGGTTGGCACCACTCGCGGCATCCACGCTGAGCCGTGGGATAAGTTCGTCTCGGTCGCGACGGGCCGGGTCTTCGCCGCCTGGGTCGATCTGAGAGAAGGGCCGACGTTCGGCGCGACCTTCACAACGGTCATCGACGCGGCCCGTGCGGTCTTCGTCCCACGGGGGGTCGGCAACTCCTACCAGACCCTCGACCCCGACACCGCCTATACCTACCTCGTCACTGACCACTGGTCGCCGGAGGCCGCCTACACCTTCCTGAACCTGGCGGATGAAACAGCGGCGATCGACTGGCCCATCGCCCTATCTGAGGCGGAGATAAGCGCGAAAGACCTGGATCATCCGCGGCTTGCAGATGTCACGCCGATGCCCCCTCGGCGCACCCTCGTGCTGGGCGCGAACGGCCAGGTCGGTCAGGCGCTACACGCGGAGTGGGGCGACGGCCCGACCATCGAGTATGCGACGCGACAAGACATCGACCTCGCCGATCCGGGCCTGGCTACGGCACGCCCTTGGCGCGAATACACAGTGATCGTGAACGCAGCGGCTTACACCGCCGTCGACGACGCCGAAACGACGGAAGGACGCGCGCTGGCGTGGGACGCGAATGCAACGGGCGTCGCTCGTCTCGCCGCGATAGCTGCGCAGAACGGCATTACCCTCGTCCACATTTCCAGCGACTACGTTTTCGACGGCACCGCCCCCGGCCTCTACGCCGAAGACGCGACATTCAGCCCGCTGGGCGTCTACGGGCAGTCCAAGGCGGCGGGCGATATTGCTGCCGCAACGGCGCCGCGTCATTACATCGTGCGCGCGAGCTGGGTCGTGGGTAGCGGCCGTAACTTCGTCAGGACGATGGCGGAACTGGCCGGACGCGGGGTCGCCCCGCGCGTGGTCGATGACCAGCGCGGTCGCCTCACCTTCGCGCACGATATTGCCGCGGCGATCTCGCATCTCCTCGAGGTGCGGGCTCCGTTCGGCACGTACAACCTCTCCAGCGAGGGTGCGGTTATGACCTGGGCTGACGTCGCGCGTGTCGTTTTCGAGACGGTGGGTGCCGACCCGTCGCTCGTCCGCGACACATCCACCGCTGAATACTTCCGCGACACGAGCCGGGTCATCTCCCCGCGTCCTGAGAACAGTGGCCTGGATCTGCGCAAGATCCGGGCCACCGGGTTCACACCCGTCGACGGAGCAGTCGCACTTCGGTCCTATCTGCAGTCGTGAACCGGTTTCAGACCGGGTGGCGAGTTCACCCCCTCCGGTCTGAAACCGGTTCGCCGGCAGAGTGTCGTCAGACCGCGGCACCCTCCCGGCGCGGCTCGGGGAACTCGATCTTGGGGTTGAAGCCGATCCCCGCGAACAGGCGCCCCATCAGCTTTGCTCGGAGCGGGAGTGCAACCCGGCCGCGGTGCAGGCTCACGAAGAGGCGGGCTCCGAACTCGAGGAAGTACAGCAGTCCCTTGTGGTGAAGCTGGTAGGACGCCTCGTTGCGAACGCCGTAGGCGAACTTCCAGATGCTCTTCGCATCGACCATGCCGAAATTGACGCCACGGTTCTCCCCCATGTCGTGGACGACGACGCTGTCCATCACCTGCACGCCAGGGCAGCGGCGTGTCAGACGGAGGGTGTACTCACGGTCATCGAACCAGATGAAGTAGTCGCGATACGGCAGGCCGTACTCGGCAATGGCCCAGCGGGGGATGAGCACGCTGACGAACGAGCAGGCGGTGACCATCACGTTGTCCTGCCCCTTGACAAGCAACCGTCCCCAATCCCACGTGGGTACCGGGTTGTTCATCTCGCAAATGCTGCCATCTACGAACTCCACGACGGAGCACGCGAACGGTACGTCGCCGCCAAGCTCGGAGACTGACGCTTCGAAGCCGCGCACAAGCGCACCGAGCGCGTCCGGCTGGGGGTAGCAGTCGTCGTCCATGATCCACACATGATCCGCACCCGACGCGTATCCGCGGAGCATCCCCTCCGCGAACCCTCCGGCGCCGCCCGAATTTTTCGTCATGGAAACGACTTCGAACGGAACCTGCCACTCGCGCTCGAGGAGGTAAGCCGCGGTGCCGTCTGTCGACGCATTGTCGATGACGAAGATCTTCTGGAGCGGGTACGTCTGCGCCTCGAGAGATTGCAGAACGGTCTTCAGTTTCTCGAGCCTATTGAACGTGACCACGACTGCGGCGACCGTCACCATGAGCCCACCTCCTGTGCGAACCAGCTGCTCGCTGTCTGTGCGGCAAGGAGCCGCCGCTCTGCTTCTCGCTCGTCGCGCCATAGATGCTCACGAGCAGTTTCATCGCTGGCGAGCCACCTCACCTTGTCGGCTAGTCCCGCGACCGCGAGGTGGACGTTCCGCGGAACGAGCCCCCGCGAGGGGATGATGTCGGACTGTGCACCCACATCGGTCGAGATGACCGGAACGCCATGTGAGATCGCCTCCAGCGTCGTGAGGGTTAGACCTTCATTGTGCGAGGTCACGACGAGTAGGTCAGTCTCGGCCAAGGTGTCGTCGACCGGCACACGCGAGCTTCGACGCTCGATGCGTTCGACGAGTCCCTCGTTGCGGATGATGTCGTCGATCCAGGTAGACATATCGCCGTCTCCGTGGAGGATGAATCGCATTGCGTTGCCGTCTGCGCCGAGACGGTTGACCATCTCGACGAACACTTCCGGCGCTTTCTGGCGGGCTGTGCGGCCCACGAAGGTCACGGTGAATCTGCGGTCAGACGTGAGCGGGCGGAAGGCCGAATCACGCGGCACGACCGTGAGCCCGCCCAGTGGAGCCATGACAACCTTCGACGCGGCGACGCGCTGCACCTTCGTCATCCAATCTTTCAACGAGGGCGAGATGACGTGATGCGTGGTGATCACGTCTTCGACCATGACGCTGGAGATCGGGAAACCGCCTCCGCGGTACTCGATCACGTGGGTGGAGTCGACGATCGGGATTTCGGGACGCGACCGGCGGATCCAGTGAAGACGGTCGTACAGCCATTGGTTGTGGTGCACCACCACGCCTCGGACGTCGAAGTTGCGGAACAGAGCGCGGAGCAACTGCTCGACGCCGGGCGTCTGGGAGCGGGAGATGTGCTCGGAGAAGGGGATGATGAGCGCCCCGTCGGCCTCGGCACGCGTGATCCACGGCTGATGAGAGTCGCGATTGCTCATGACGATGGGGAGGAATCCTGCTTCACGAACGAGCCGGATGGTCTCAAAAGCCCACCGCTCCGCGCCACCCAGCTCGAACCAGTGAATGCCGATGAGCACGGCCGGGATGGCTCCGTCGACTGCCGGTCCCACGGGCACGATCTCGCTCTTCTGGTGCGCGCCCGAGGCCGTGAATTCTTCGTCGTAACGACGACGTTCCGCCCTGCGCGTGTAACTGCGGCGATGGCGCAACAGTTCGAGGTCGCGCAACTCGTCGTACAACAGGGGCGTGCGTGCGCGCACGGCACGGAGGACTCGACGCAACGGGTCGCGGGCTAGATGACGAGGGGGGTCGTAATCGAGCACAGCGTCGCTCGACACGTAGAGGTGACGCTGCGGCAGGTCGATGAGGGCGTCCGCGTCGGCCTCGGCGGCGATGTGCCGGCGGTCCTCCTCGGGAACCGTGCTGCGGAACCGCAGACTGTAGTTACGTCGACGGAAGATGCGCGACAACCCGTCGAAGGTCGCATCATCGGTGGTGCGTGGTTCGAGCTCCCACGTGCCGTCGTAGAGGTGGGCTTCGAGCTCGCGCCCGGGAGCGGTGAGCGCATGAAAATTCAGAGCACCCACGAGGAGTCGTCTCTCGCGCTCCGTCAGCCCGGGGGGAATATGAGAGTCATCCGTCAACGTGAACAGGGCGTTCTGGCCCAAGACGCTTTCAAGTTTCACGGCGAGGAGAGCTCTTCCTGAGTGCGGGAGGGTTACCCGGTGATCCTAGCAATCTTCATGGGGGACTCCCTGAGGGGCGACCGGTTAGGATCGATGTCGGCCTCGCCGCGCACCCGCGATCGGGCTCTCGCCGCGCCGGCTCCCACCCACTGCCTCAAGGAGGGCAATGCCCCGCCTGTCACCCGATCCCGCTGCCCTGACGCAGCCGGGTGGAAGCGTCGGTCTTCTGGATGTCTTCCGCCGGCGCTACCTGTTGTCGCTCATCGTCCGCAAGGAAGTACAGATCCGTTACCGCGGTTCGGTCCTTGGGTGGCTGTGGTCCTACGTGAAGCCGCTCGTTCAGTTCGTCGTCTTCTTCCTCGCCATCGGTGTCTTCCTCGGCATGAACGCCCGCGTGGAGTTCTTCCCCATCTACCTCCTCGCTGGCAACACGATCATCACCTTCTTCAACGAAGCGTTCTCGAACGGCACCCGCTCACTCATCGACAACGCGGCGCTCATCAAGAAGATCTACCTGCCGCGTGAGATGTTCCCCGTGTCGAGCATGCTCATCGCGGCTGTCAACACCCTGCCGCAGATCATCGTCGTCGTCATCATCGCCGTGTTCTTCGGATGGGCCCCGTCGCTGCTGCAGATCGGTGCTCTTCTCCTCGCCCTCGCCATCATCGCCCTGCTGGCGACGGGCCTGGGCCTTTTGTTCGGCGCAGTCAATGTCACCTTCCGCGACGCGCAGAGTTTCGTCGAGATCATCGTGATGTGCGCCGTCTGGGCGTCGCCGGTGATGTACCAGTGGGAGATGGTGGCCGAGAAGGTTCCTGACTGGCTCTTCGTGCTCTACCGGCTGAACCCGCTGACGGTCGCCGTCGAACTGTTCCACTACGGCATCTGGTATCCACTGAACCCTGAGGGCGGTCAGCTACTTCCAGGCCTGTTGGAATTCTCCGCGATCGCCGTGGCGATCTCGCTGTCCTTCCTTTTCGTAGGACAGCTCGTCTTCCGCCGACTGGAGGGGCGCTTTGCCCAGGACCTCTGATCACATCGCGACGGAGCCGAGTGTCGTGGTAGACGACGTCCACAAAGACTTCAAACTCCGTCACACTCACAGCATCAAAGAGACATTTCTCGCGGCCATCCGCCGCAAGCCTCTCACCACGGATTTCCACGCGCTCGACGGTGTGTCATTCTCCATCGCGCGGGGCGAAGCCGTCGCCCTACTCGGCTTCAACGGGTCCGGTAAATCTACGATGCTCAAGCTCATCTCGGGCGTCCTCAGCCCTGACAGCGGAGCCGTACGCACACGGGGGCGGGTAGCCGGACTGATCGAGGTGGGAGCGGGCTTTCACCCCGACCTGTCGGGCCGAGAGAACATCTTCCTCAACGCGGCCATTCTCGGTATGACGAAAAAAGAGACCGAGGAGCGCTTCGACGACATCGTCGCATTCAGCGAGATCGAGAAGTTCATTGACACCGAGGTGAAGCACTACTCCTCAGGGATGTTCCTCCGTCTGGCATTCTCGGTCGCCATTCACACCGAGGTGGACGTGTTGTTGATCGATGAGATTCTTTCTGTCGGCGACGAGCCGTTCCAGCAGAAGTGTCTGGCTCGAATCCGCCAGTTGCACGATGCCGGCAAGACCCTCGTCGTCGTGAGCCACGACCTCGACATGGTGTCGCGTCTGTGCGGGCGGGGAATCCTGTTGCGCGACGGGAACGTGGCCTTCGACGGCGACAGCGTTCGCGCGGTCGAACTCATGCGCGGCTGACAAAGCCGCGCCCGTGGTGAGAGGTCGTTGCGCCGTCGGAAGGCGATCGAGCCTCAGCTCCGTGTGATGGTCCTGACCCGCCGCGGCAGCCGTCACAGCTCCGCGTGCAACGCCCACACCCGCTCGGCGGCGGCATTCCAGGCGAAGCCCTTTGCCCGATCGCCGGCCAGCACCCTGAGTCGGTCGGCATCCTCTCCGAGCGCACGCGACAGCGCCCCGCCGAGTTCGGCAGGCTCGGCGTAGGCTGCGGCATCCGCGAGGACCTCCCGATGCACGGGGGTGTCGACCGCGACGATCGGCACCCCGACGGCGAGGGCGTCTACAGCGCGCCACGGCCAGTCGGTGCGCCCGCACGCCGCGATGAACGCAGCGGCGTGAGAGAGCACGGCGGCTCGATCCCACCGGTCGAGGAAGCCGCGGCTGTGCACGCGCGCCTCGGCGAGGCCGGCCGCGGCGGCGATGTCGGCGACGGCGGGCTCTTCCCCCTCGGGCACGTCGAGAACGACCACGTCGCCGTCCCAGCCCGCGGCGACGACCGCGGCGAAAGCCGCGGCGAGAGCGTCGGATGCCGCCGACCCGCCGGCGAGCGCGACGAACGACGACGGCAGGTCGAGCGCGCGCAAACGCCCCACGGCGTCCGAGGGCACGCGCATCCCGGCGGCGGGAGCGCCCCCGATCACGCGCACCTTCTTCGACAGCTTGCTCTTGGCCAGCTCCGCCAGACGCTCGGCCATGGCGTGCGTGGGCACGATGACCGCGTCGGCGTGCTTGGTGATGCGGGCGAGCAGGGCGCGGCACGCGAGGATCTCAGCCTTCGGCAACTCTTCGGGCGTCTCCCACGCCCGCAGCTCCCACAGGGTGACCACGATCTGATGCGTCTCGTTGACGCGGTCATGGCGCACGAGCGGGGCGAGCGCCGTCGGCGAGTGGATCAGGCCCTTGCCGATGCCGGGGGTGACGCCGAGCTGCCAGGATGCCGCGAGCTCGCGGCGGCGCACGGCCAGCCGCGTCTCGGAGCTGAGCCCGGCCAGGGCGGCGCCGTCGGGGATGCCCGGGGCGGGGACGATCGCCGAGACGTCGCACCCGCGGGGAGCTGTGGCGATGAGGGCCTCGGTGAGCGAGGCCGATGCCTCGGCGAGATCGGGGGAGGTCGGTGAGACGAGCTGGTCGAGCACCACGCGCAGGGTCACGGTCACGGTGCCGGCTCCTCGGTCGCCGGGTGCAGGGCGTCGCGCACCATCTGCTGCACCTGGGCGTAGTCCGGGTCGTACTCGTCGACGCCACCCTCGGGGGTGAGCTCGAGGGTGTTGATGGGCTGATCCTTCGCCTTCAGAGCGAGATCGACCAGCGTGGGCGCGATCAGGCCCTGCGGCAGGTCGGTCTGGACGATGTTCGTGCTGGACTCTGCGACCTGCTGGAACCGCGTCAGCACGTTCTGCGGCGTGAACTGGGCGAGGATCGCCTCCTGCAGCTCTCGCTGGCGGCGCATGCGGTCGAAGTCGCTCGTGGTGTAGCGCGACCGGGCGTACCACTGGGCGGTGTCGCCGTCCATCTTCTGCGCGCCGGGCTCGATCCACCCGAACGCCCAGTCGTCGACGGGCTGCCCGTCGTAGGCGGGCCCGCCCTTGGGCAGACGCTCCTGCACCGTGATGTCCACGCCGCCGAGGGCGTCGATCACGTCGGCGAAGCCCTTCATGTCGATGAGCACGTAGTACGGGATCTGGATGCCGAGGATGCCCTCCGCGGCATCCTTCGTCGCCTCGATACCCGGCTCGGAGCCGTTCGCTTCGGCGTCGGGGTAGAGCGCGTTGCCGTCCTGGCAGACCTCGACCTCGGTGCGGAGCTGATTGACGCCGCTCCCCCACCCGCAGGTGGGATCGGCGTACCCCTGGTGACCGTCGGGATACCTGTCTTGCATCGGCCCGGGCGCGAACGGGAAGTGGGGCATGTCGCGCGGGATGCCAGTGATGGTCGTCGCGCCGGTGTCGGCGTTGACCGACACGACCGAGATGCTGTCGAAGCGCATCGAATCGCGTCCCTCACCGGAGTCAGCGCCGAGGAGGAGGATGTTGTAGTACCCGTCGGACGGCGGCACGATCGGCCCCGACTGGGTGAAGAGCGACGACAGGGCGTCGCGCGTGCTCCCTGCGATCTGCGCGGCATAGGCGGCCCCGGAGCCGGAGAGCACCAGCAGACCCACGGCCACGATCGCCATGGCGACCCTCGCCAGCGGCCCGACGCGCACCAGACGCACGAGCCGAAGCGTGTCGATGGTGAGCACGATCCACAACACGATGTAGGCGAACAGCGCGATCTGCACGAGCGTCAACGGGAGTGGCCGGAGCGCCGACAGGAAGTCGGGGAAGAACGACCCGGTCACCACCGTGAAGAGCACCGTCGGCCACAGCAGCGCCCCCAGGGCGCCGAGGGCGAGAAGGGTCCACATCGCCAACGTGGCACCCAGGCCGATGCGTCCGAGCCGTCGACTGCCGGCCAGCACCTGCGCCGACCCGGGTATCAGGAAGTTGAGCGCGACGAGCCACCAGCCGCGACGCGTCATGACCTCGGACGAGGCGGCGTCGGGGTTGCGCAGCGGCCGCGACTCGATGGCTCGGGCCGGCGCGCCGGGCCGAGCGGCGGTGAGCGTCACAGGGAGTCCTTGAGTCGTCGGTTCTTCTCCTCGACCTGCGACTCCAGGTCTTTCGCGTACGTCTCCACGCTGTCGGCGAGCTCGGGGTCGGCGCTGCCCAGGATGCGAGCGGCGAGGAGCCCCGCGTTCTTCGCGCCGTTGATCGAGACCGTGGCGACCGGGATGCCGGCGGGCATCTGCACGATGCTCAACAGCGAGTCCAGACCGTCGAGTGTCGCCAGCTGGACGGGTACGCCGATCACCGGGAGGGCGGTGACGGATGCGAGCATGCCCGGCAGGTGCGCTGCACCGCCGGCGCCGGCGATGATCGCGCGTAGCCCTCGGGCGCGTGCTTCACGGCCGTAGCGCACGAGCTTGTCGGGGGTGCGATGTGCGGAGACCACCTCGACCTCGTGGGGGATGCCGAACTCCGTCAGGACCTGGGAGGCGTCGCTCATCACGCGCCAATCGGAGTCGGAGCCCATGACGACGCCGACCACGGGCGTCTCGGAAGAATGCAGCGGCCGGGTCACCGGTCCAGGCTAGGCGCGCTCGCTGGAAGATCGCGGAACGGCACGCGACACGATCAGTCGAAGAACGAAGCCGCGCCCCGCGCCTCGTAGACGATCTGGTCGAGATCGTCGCCGACGACGTTGACGTGCCCCACCTTGCGCCCGGGACGCGGCGCCTTGCCGTAGGTGTGGACCTTGGCCGACGGGTGAGCGGCCATCGCCGCGGCGAATCGCTCCTCGAGACCGCCCTCGGCGGGACCGCCCAGCACGTTGATCATGACCGCCCACGGGGCGACGGCATCCGTCGAGCCGAGGGGTAGGTCGAGGACGGCGCGCAGGTGCTGCTCGAACTGGCTGGTGACGGCCCCGTCCTGCGTCCAATGACCGCTGTTGTGCGGACGCATGGCGAGCTCGTTGATGAGGATGCGCTGGTCGGTCGTCTCGAACAGCTCCACCGCGAGCATGCCGGTGACACCGAGTCCTTCTGCCACGGCCACCCCGATCTCGGCGGCGACGCGTTGCACGCGCTCGTCGGCGCGAGGAGCCGGGGCGATGACCTCGGCGCACACTCCCCCGCGCTGCACGGTCTCGACCACCGGGTAAGCCCGCACGTCTCCCGACGTGCGGCGCGCCACCTGCTGCGCGAGCTCACGGCTGAAGTCCACGAGCTCCTCCGCCAGCAGCGCCCCGCCGCCTGCGTCTTCGGCGAGGGCGGCGAACCAGTCGTCGGCCTCGGTCGCCGCCGACACGACGCGCACGCCCTTGCCGTCGTAGCCGCCGCGCGGGGTCTTCACCACGGCGCGACCGCCGTGGGCCGCGAGGAAGTCCTGCAGCTCGGCGGCGTCGGTCACGGCCGCCCAGTCGGGTTGCGGCAGGCCGAGCTCGGCCATCCGCGCACGCATGACGAGCTTGTCCTGTGCGACCCCGAGGGGGGCAGGACCGGGGTGCACGGCGACGCCCGCGTCGATGAGGGCGGTCAGCACGTCCTGCGGCACGTGCTCGTGGTCGAAGGTGATCACGTCGACGTCACGGGCGAAGGCCAGCACGGTGTCGGCATCGCGGTAGTCGCCGACGGCGGTGGCGGCGAGCGCTGCCGACATCCCCTCGTCTTCCGCGAGGACGCGGATCTCGATGCCCAACTCGACGGCGGGCGCGATCATCATCCGCGCCAGCTGTCCGCCACCGACCACTCCGACTCGCAGCGCCATGCCGCTCCTTCCGTCGGCATCCATTCTGTCGGGCCTCCCTCGGGCACGCGAGCCGGGTCTCCGGATGCCGTGAGCCCCGGCGGCGTCGACGACGGGCTCAGCCACGTCCGCCCGAGCCCCCCGGCGCGCTCCCCTGCGGCCGGCGAAGGGACCGCGACCCGTGGGTCAGGGGCCGACGGACCCCGAGCCGAAGGTCTGCGAGTCGCGATGGGCCAGGATCTGGTTCACCTCGACCTGATCGACGAGGGTCTCGTGCACGAGGACCGCGTTCGGGACGTTCTTCAGTCGCAGCGCCGGCTCCACGCCGTTGGACAGCGTCAGCGTTCCCGCGCCCCACATCCGCTGCAGGATGCCGCGACGCAACTGGATCGCGTAGCCGCGCACGTGCGAGATCTCACGGCGGTTCGCGCCGAAGGGCCCTGAGCGCTCGATCACGCGCCTCGTGGTAATCGTCCATGTGCGCGACAGCCAGAGGAAGAAGGGGACCACGACGAGCAGCAGCACGAGCACGCCCGCCGTCGTCAGCAGCATCCAATTCTCGTACGGTGTCGGGAGATTGTCGTAGAAATAGGCCGTCGCCCCCGCCGCACCGATCAGCACGAGCGCCGACCAGAACAGGCGCCGCGCGTGCGACCGCAGCCGCACGATGCGCAGCTCCGGCGCGGCCGCTCCCGGCGCCGGCATGCGCGGGCGTCCGAGCGGGGTCGAGGGCTGACTCACGCCTCCATTGTGCGGCGTGATGCGGGCCGAGGCCCGGTGCCACGCGGAGGTCGAGGTGCGGCGCCTCAGCGCACGTGCACCACGTCTCCGGCCGACACCACCGATTCGATCGTGCCCACCCCCACCACGAGGCGGCCGTCGGCATCGAGTCGGGCGGCCGTGCCCTGCAGCGTCGACCCGTCGGGAAGCGACACCGAGACCTCGCGGCCGACGGTGGCGCAGAGCTTCTCGATCTCGCGGTGCACGCGCTCCACGTCGTCGTGGGCCAGGCGGGCGAGGGTCTTGCCGAAGTCGTCGACGAAGTCGGCGAGCAGCCGGTCGTCGTCGCACTCGACACCGATCGCGGCGAACGACGTCGCCGTGGTCACCGGCAGGTCGGCGCGGCTCATGCGGGTGTTCACCCCCGCCCCCACCACCACGATGTCCACGTCGCCGGGCACGACCTCGGCGAGGATGCCGCAGATCTTGCCACCGTCGACGAGCACGTCGTTCGGCCACTTCAGCTCCGCCGTCGCGCCGTGGCCGGTCAGCTGGTGCCGCACCGCGCGGGTCATCGCGGCGCCCGCGGCGAGCGGGATCCACCCGCGCTGGGCGGGCGGGATCATCGCGGCGTCGACGACGACCGAGACGGCGAGCGCCGTACCGGCCGGGGCGGTCCACGTGCGGTCGAGGCGTCCGCGGCCGGCGCGCTGGTCGTCGGTGACCAGCAGCGAAAGGTGCGGCCACCCGGCGGGGTCGGTGACGACCGCCGCGACGACGTCGGCGTTGGTGGAGTCGGTGGTCTCGACCACCTGGACACGGGGGCTGTGGGCGGCGGTGCGCGGGTATCCGGCGGCGGGGATCGGCATGTCCACACCCTAAGGAACGGTCGGGGGCCGTGGCATCCACTTGCCCGGATCGTCTCCAACGCATACCGGTGACGCTGGCCGGATGCCACAGCCTCTGCAGCTTTGACTTGTGGGCACCCTCCAACGTGGGTGACGGCGCGGTCGCTAGGGTGGGAAGGGTGACCGACCAGCCCGATCTCTACACGACCGCCGGCAAGATCGCGGACCTGCGCAACAGGTTCCAGGAGGCGGTCGTCGACGCCGAAACCGCCGCCCGCACCAAGCAGCACGCGAAGGGCAAGCTCACCGCCCGTGAGCGGCTCGAGATGCTGGTCGACCCGGGCTCGTTCGTCGAACTCGACGAGTACGTGCGCCATCGCACCACGGCTTTCGGCATGGACAAGTCGCGCCCCTACGGCGACTCCGTCGTCACGGGCACCGGCACCATCCACGGCCGCACCGTCGCGGTGTACGCGCAGGACTTCTCGACCTTCGGCGGCTCGCTCGGCGAGGTCGCCGGCGACAAGATCATCAAGGTGATGGAGCTGGCGCTGCGCAGTGGCATCCCGATCATCGGCATCCTCGACTCCGGTGGCGCGCGCATCCAGGAGGGCGTGGTCGCCCTCGGCAAGTACGGCGAGATCTTCCGTCTGAACACCGCCGCATCGGGCGTCATCCCGCAGATCTCGATCATCATGGGCCCGGCCGCGGGTGGTGCGGTGTACTCCCCCGCCCTGACCGACTTCGTCATCATGGTCGACAAGACCAGTCAGATGTTCGTCACCGGTCCCGACGTGATCAAGACCGTCACCGGCGAGGACGTCGGCATGGAAGAGCTCGGCGGCGCGCACACGCACAACACCCGCTCGGGCGTGGCGCACTACCTCGCCGACGACGAGGACGACGCGATCGACTACGCGCGCGGACTCATCGGGTACCTTCCCGACAACAACCTCGCCGAGATCCCCGTCTACGACACCCCCTTCGAGTTCGAGACGACCGACGCGGACCGTTCGCTGAACACCGTCATCCCGGACTCCCCGAACCAGCCCTACGACATCCACACCGTCATCGACGGGATCGTGGATGCCGGGGAGTTCCTCGAGGTGCAGCCGCTCTTCGCGCCGAACATCGTGATCGGCTTCGGCCGCATCGAGGGGCGCACCGTCGGCGTCATCGCCAACCAGCCCTCGCAGATGGCCGGAACACTCAACATCGACGCGGGCGAGAAGGCCAGCCGCTTCGTGCGGTTCTGCGACGCGTTCTCGATCCCCATCGTCACCCTCGTCGACGTGCCCGGCTACCTGCCCGGCACCGACCAGGAGTGGACCGGCGTCATCCGCCGCGGTGCGAAGCTGCTCTACGCGTACGCCGAGGCCACCGTGCCCCTGGTCACCGTGATCCTTCGGAAGGCCTACGGCGGGGCGTACATCGTCATGGGCTCCAAGCAGCTCGGCGCAGACATCAACCTCGCCTGGCCCACCGCCGAGATCGCCGTCATGGGCGGTCAGGGTGCGGTGAACATCCTCTACCGTGGCGAGATCAAGCGCGCCGAAGAGGCCGGCGAAGACGTTGCGGCCGTGCGCACGCGCCTCGCCAACGAGTACACGTACAACGTGGCATCCCCGTTCCTGGCGGCCGAGCGCGGCGAACTCGACGGGATCATCGAGCCGGCGCAGACGCGGGTGTCGATCGCGAAGGCCCTGCGGGCTCTGCGCAACAAGCGCGCGAGCATGCCCGCCAAGAAGCACGGGAACATCCCGCTGTGACCGTCGCCGATGACGCCCGGGAGAACGCGCCGGTCGTGGTGGAAGTGGTGCGCGGCGCGCCCACCGAAGAGGAGCTGGCCGCCGCGATCGTCGTGGTCAGCGAGGAGTACGCCCGCGAGGCCGCGAGCGCGACCGTCACCGACGACGTCGTCCGTTCGCGGTGGGAACTCCACGCCCGCGGTCTGCGGGAGCCGCTGAACCGTGCGGCGGGCTGGAACGGCTTCACCGGCTGAGGCCCCCGCATCGTGTCCCCCGAAATACCTACAGACGACGGGACGCGCGACGCGAATACTGGAGGAGCTGGAACGCATCATGCGTTCGGTCGGTCCGCTCTTCGAGCCGGATCCGGCCTTGCGGGCGGTTTTCGGGTAGCCGTTCGCTAGGGGTGAGGGGCCGGCGTATCGCCGCCCCTCACCCCTCATCTTCTTCGAGGCGTGAGCCGGGTGGGCCGACAGGCAGGGCCGCGGGTATGGCCGCGGGTGCGGGTTGCAGGCACGGTCGCGGGTGGCAGGCACGGTCGCGGGTGGCAGGCACGGCCACCGCCGCGGGTGGTAGGCACGGCCGCGGCCATCGCCGCGGGTCAGCGCGGACGGCTGATCTCGCGCCAGAGATCGACGTTGTCGTCGTCGTCGGTCGCGGCCTCGCCGCGGGAGCGCCCCACGACGGTGACCACGATCTGCTCGTCGGGAGACGTGCGGATGATCACGCGCTCGGACACCGACTCACGCAGGATGCTGGCGAGTTCCCGCCGGACCTCGGCGAGCTCGCGCGCACCGAGGCCGTCCAGACCGCCCTCGTCGAACAGGCTGATGGCCGCGCCGCGGCACCGCGCGGCATCGATCTCGGCGCGCACCTCGTCGTCGAGCAGGCGGTTGCCACGCAACTCGTCGCGTAGACGGGCCTCGGCTCGGCGCGCCGCCTCCTTGTCGGAGGGACGCAGATTGCCGCCGGTCTCGATGGTGCGCGACAGGACCGGGCCCGCCGTCTGCAGAGCCCGCTGCACATGCAGGCGACGCTCGCGCTGCCGCCCGCTCTGCGACGCCTGCCACGCGGAGGCCGCCTGCTGGAGTTCGGCGAGGCGCTCGGCATCCCTCGCCGCCCGATCCAGTGCGAAGACCACCAACTGCGCCGCGGCCACCCACACGATCGAACCGATGAGGCCGAGACTCATCGCCTGCAGGGGTCCGAGCCACACCGATGTCGACAGCGTGAGCACAGCGATGCCGGTCCAGGCGGCGACGGGCCGTCGGCGCGCCATGACGATCATCATGAGGGCGCCGATCGCTCCGATGACCCACGTCACGAAGGGCTCGGTGCGCCCTTCTTCGGTGACGGCGAGGAACGTCGCGTTCGAGACGAAGACCGCGACGACCAGTGCCAGCCCGACCTGCCACGCCGGCGCGCGCGGGGGGGCTGCGGCCGGAGCCGACCTCGGGCGGTCACGGACACCGAGGGCGAAGATCCACAACAGCGTCACCGGCAGATAGACCACGAGGGCGGCGACGATCAGCCAGCCGTGCACCACCGTCTCGGGGGAGGTCCAGATGAGCCCACGGGCGGCGAGATACGCGGTGAGGGCGACGCCGAGGCACGACAGGATGGCGCGGACGGTCACCAGCGGTCCCCGCTCTCCCATTCGAGGGTCACCGTGGTGCCTCCCGCGTGCGAGTCGATGTCGCTGCGCCCACCCACCGCGGCGAGGCGGGCGTGGATCGACCCGCGGATGCCGAGGCGGTCGGGCGCGACCGAGGTGACGTCGAAACCCGGTCCGGTGTCGCGCACTCGTAGAACCACCCCGCCCGGCGATGCCGAGCCGGTCACCTGCACCGTCAGGCCCTGCGCGTCGGCGTGCTGGACGGCGTTGGCGACGGCCTGGAGCGCGGCGAGCACGAGCGCGCGCGCCACGCGTCCGGGCACGCGCGGGGTGTCGTCGTCGAGCTGACGGATGACGCTCAGCTGCACCCCCAGCTCGCGGGCGGCCGCCTCGATGTCGTCGGCGAGGCGCGAGGCGGGGACGGGCTCGTCGCTTCCCTCCAGGGCGTCCTTCTCGGCGTTGGCCAGACGGGTGAGCGCCTCGCGCGCCATGCTGACGGCGAGCGTGCGCTCGCGGGGGGTCGACGCACGTTCGGCCGCGAGCAGCGCGCCCAGCACGCTGTCGTGCATGAGGGCGGCCACCGCCACCCGCTCGGACTCCGTCGCCGCCGTCGCCGCGGCGGAGGCGTAGCTGGAGACGGCGGCCGCGCGCGCCTGGTCGACGTTCGCGGCGACGGAACGGTACATCCAGCCGAGCGTGAGCAGGACGCTGCCGAGGATGAGCGCGAAAGAGGCGTCGAGCGCCACCGGCACGACGAAATCCGCATCGTCCCCCGCCTGCAGCAGCCGGACGACACCGTAAAGGACGGGAGTCGCGACCGTCCACGCGACCTGAAGGCCGATCGGGAACGCGACGATGCTGGCGACGGTCGCCACGTTCACGAGGAAGAACACCCACGGATCCTGGGTGGGCGCCGGAGCGGGCCCGCCAGCCGTCGCCCACGGCCAGACCGCGAGGACCACGACGAACACGACCGCGAAGATTCCCGCGAAGACCCTCGTGAACCGGCCGAGAAGACACGCCAGGATCATCGCCGTCAGTGGCACGAAGACGGCGACGACGAGCGGCACGTGCCAGTCGGCCGCCTCGTCGGGCGACCCCAGAGCCGCAGCCAGTGCCTGCGCCCCGAGGACGAGCGACCCGGATCCGACGATCAGCGTGATGACCCGCTCGATGCGCGTCTGTGTGAAGGAGCCCTGGTCTGCCTGCGTCTCACGCGTGTGGGGGATGCGCCCCCACGCCTCGTCGAGAACCGCCCTCTGGAACTCAGGCATGCGGCGCGGCGCCGTCGGGAGCGTCGCGCAGGATGCCGTCTTCCATCGCGCGTCGAAGCAGATCGACCTTCGTGGGGGCGGGCCTTCCCACCTCGACGTATTTCACCCTCACCCGCGTGATGTTCTCTTTGGCGGTGGAGTAGGCCACGCCGAGCCGCTCGGCCACGGCCTTCAGCGGAAGACCCGCGGCGTACAGCCGCAGCACCTCGCGCTCGCGGGCCGAGAGCTGGGCATCGGCGAACTCGCGATCGCCCTCCACGGCGCTGGCCCACTCGACGTTGTCGATGAGCTCGCCGCGCGCGACGGCGACGATGGCGCCGAGCACCTCGTGCGTCGGCGACGATTTGCTGACGATGCCCGCCGCCCCCGCGGCGAGCGCTTCGCGCACGGCCGCCGGACGGTCGGCGACGCTGTGGATGATGACGCTCGACCCGTCGCGGACGACGCGGTCGACGTTCTCCGACACGGTCGTGCCGTCACCGAGGGTCAGATCGAGAACGACGACATCGGCCGGCGACACCACGGCCGCGTGCCGCCAGGTGAGATAAGCGGCGACGTTGGCGCCCGAGAAGACGACCTCGGTCGACGCGGTGCGCGCGAGGGCCGCCTCCAGTCCGAGCCGAACCGACTCGTGATCATCGATGAGGGCGACTTTGGTCATTGCCACATCGTATCCACGCCGCCCTCGCCGATGTGGGAGAACTCGGGCTGCGAGGCTCAGCGACGCAGGACCGCGACACCCTCGACGTGGTGCGAGTTTGGGAACAGATCGATCCCGCGGATGCCGTCGTGCGCCCGGTATCCGAGCTCGGCGAAGGTGGCGAGGTCGCGCGCGAGGGCGACCGGGTCGCAGGCGACGTACACCACCGCCGCCGGCGACAGCGCAGCGATTCCCTCGACGACCTGCGCTCCGGCTCCGGCGCGGGGCGGATCGAGCAGGATGACGCCGCGGGCCAGCCGCTCGCGCTCGCGATCGGACGCGTCGGCCGCCAGGCGCCCGATGTAACGGTCGACGCGCGCGGTCTCGGCACGGGCACCGACCCACTCGACGAGGTTCTCGCCGGCGTGCTCGGTCGCTCGGGGATCGGACTCCACGCTGACCACCCGCGTACCTGTCCCACCCAGTTCACCGAGGGTCGCAGCGAACAGGCCGACGCCACCGTAGAGGTCGAGATGCGTGGCCTCGGGGTCGAGTCCGCCGATGGATGCCGTGAGCTCGCTCGATACGACGGAGGTCAACGTGCGCGCGGCGAGCCGATGCACCTGCCAGAACCCGCCCGCATCGACGCGGAACACCCGATCGCCGACACGTTCTTCCACGACCTCGGGCGTTCCGCTCGGGCGCGATCCGTCCGGGCGCGGCAGCACGCGCACGCGTCCGTCGCCCGGTTGCACGAGGTCGATGCGACCGGGTTGCGCGCCGGAGCCCAGCTCGGCGGCGGCTCGCGCGACGGCGTCGGTCGCCAGGGGCAGGTCGGGCGTCTCGACGACGTGGTGCGTGCGGGCGGCGTACGCGCCGATGCGACCGTCGGCGTCGACGTGCAGGCTGACGCGGGTGCGCCAACCGGTGCCGTCGACGGATTCGCCCTGCTCGGGGGTGCCCGCGGCACCCACGTCGACCGGCAGCTCCAGTCGGCCCACCCGCTCGATCGCCTCGCGGACGACCCGCTCCTTCAGCACCCGCTGGTGGGCGAGGTCGATGTGGCCGAACTCGGCCCCGCCGACGCGCTGACCGGGGTCGACGTCGATGCCCGCGGCGGCCCAGACGTGCGGTCGCCGCTCGGGCGCTGCCTGGAGCACCTCGACGGCGTCGGCGCGCCAGAACGCCTTCTTGCGGGTGTCGGTCAACCGGGCGCGGATGCGCTCCCCCGGCAGGGTGTCGGGCACGAACACCACGCGTCCCTCGTGGCGCCCGACGAAGACACCGCCGTGGGCGATGCCGGTGATGTCGAGTTCGATGAGGTCGCCGTCGTGCATCCCCCGAGCCTGACACATCCGGCCGGGAGACGGCCGGGGCGGATACCGAGGACCCCGAGTCCGTCGTCTGATCCGACGCCGCGTCGACGCCGGGGCCTCGACAGGCTCGGCCGCAGACGCCCCCCCCCCCCCCCCCCCCCCCCCCCCCCCCCCCCCCCCCCCCCCCCCCCCCCCCCGTGCGCCCCCCCGTGCGCCCCCCAACCCGCGGCGTGGGTAGCGTTGTCGCATGCGCGTGTGCTTGGCATCCACTTCTCCCGCTCGTCTCATGCTGCTGCGGCAGGCGGGCATCGAGCCCGAATCGCGTGCCCCGCAGGTCGACGAGGAGGCCGTGATCGACGAGGTCGAAGCGGCCGAGGGGCGGCGGCTCCCCGCGGCCGAGCACGTGCTGCTACTGGCGAGGCGCAAGGCAGAAGACGTGGCGCGGCGCCTGCACGCCGAGGACCCCGGATTCGACGGCTTCGTCATCGGGGGCGATTCGATGTTCGAGCTCGGCGACGAGATCCTCGGCAAGCCGTACACGCCCGAGGCTGCCACCGAGCGGTGGCGGCAGATGCGCGGGCGCACCGGCATCCTGCACTCCGGTCACAGCGTGTTCCGTCTCTCCCCCGGCGCCGAGCCCATCGAGGCGCACGCGGTCGCCGAGGCATCGGTGACCTTCGCCGCCGACGTGGACGACGACGAGATCGCCGCGTACGTCGCGAGCGGTGAGCCGCTGCTGGTGGCGGGTGCTTTCACCGTCGACAGCCTCGGCGGGGCGTTCATCGAACGCGTCGAGGGCGATCCGTCCACGGTGGTCGGGATGTCGCTGTCGACCGTGCGCCGGCTCGTACGCGAGCTCGGGGGCTCGTGGACCGACCTGTGGGATCGTTCGTAGACTCCCGCACACGTTTTTCGACGTTTCTTGTCGAGAGGGGTCAAAAGGCGGGGGTGGCCCCTCGATAGGCTGGGAGGATGCCGAAGATCGCCAAGGTCCTTGTCGCCAACCGCGGCGAGATCGCCGTCCGTGTCATCCGCGCCGCCCGCGACTCGGGTAAGGCCTCCGTCGCCGTCTACGCCGATCAGGACCGCGACGCCCTCCACGCGCGCCTGGCCGACGAGGCGTACGCCCTCGACGGCACCACCAGCGCCGACACCTACCTCTCGATCGAGAAGATCCTCTCGATCGCCCGCCGCGCCGGTGCCGACGCGGTGCACCCCGGCTACGGCTTCCTCGCCGAGAACGCCGACTTCGCCCGTGCCGTGATCGCCGCGGGGCTGGTGTGGATCGGCCCCTCGCCCGATGCCATCGAGGCCCTCGGTGACAAGGTCACCGCCCGCCACGTCGCCGAGAAGGTCGGAGCACCGCTCGCCCCCGGCACTCCCGGCCCCGTGTCCGGCGCCGACGAGGTCATCGCCTTCGCCGAGCAGGTGGGCCTCCCCATCGCCATCAAGGCCGCGTACGGCGGCGGCGGACGAGGCCTCAAGGTCGCCCGCGAACTCGGTGAGGTCGCCGAGATGTTCGAGTCCGCCACACGCGAGGCCGTGGCCGCCTTCGGCCGCGGCGAGTGCTTCGTCGAGAAGTACCTCGACAAGCCCCGCCACGTCGAGACGCAGTGCCTCGCGGATGCCGCGGGCAACGTCGTCGTTGTCTCGACCCGCGACTGCTCGCTGCAGCGCCGCCACCAGAAGCTGGTCGAAGAGGCGCCGGCGCCCTTCCTCAGCGACGAGCAGAACGCGGTGCTGTACTCGGCATCCAAGGCCATCCTCAAGGAGGTCGGCTACGTCGGTGCGGGCACCTGCGAGTTCCTCATCGGCGCCGACGGCACCATCTCGTTCCTCGAAGTGAACACGCGCCTGCAGGTAGAGCATCCCGTCTCCGAAGAGGTGACAGGCCTCGACCTGGTGCGCGAGCAGTTCCGTCTCGCCGAGGGCGAAGAGCTCGGGTACGACGACCCCGCCCCCGTGGGCCACTCGATCGAGTTCCGCATCAACGGCGAGGACCCGGGCCGAGGCTTCCTGCCCCAGCCCGGACCCATCCACGTCTTCAAGACGTTCGGCGGTCCCGGCATCCGCCTCGACTCCGGCGTGACCGCGGGCGACAGCGTCTCGGGCGCGTTCGACTCGCTGCTGGCCAAGATCATCGTCACCGGCCGCGACCGCGCCGAGGCGCTCGAGCGCTCGCGCCGCGCGCTCGACGAGTTCGAGGTGTCGGGCATGCCGACCGTGCTCCCCTTCCACCGGAAGGTCGTGCGCGACCCCGCCTTCACCGCCGAGGACGGCGACTTCGGCGTCTTCACGCGCTGGATCGAGACGGAGTTCGTCAACGACATCCCCGCGTGGGACGGCGAGCCCGAGGCCCCCGCGGCGGTCCCCGGACGTCACACGGTGGTCGTCGAGGTCGGCGGCAAGCGCCTCGAGGTCAGCCTGCCCGATCGCATCACGGCCGCGGCTCCCGCGGTCGGCCGCCCGGTCGCCGCTCCCCCGTCGCGCCGCTCGCACGCGGCCTCGCCCGCGGCCGGTGCCACCGGAGACGCGGTGAAGTCGCCCATGCAGGCCACGATCGTCAAGGTCGCCGTCGAAGAGGGCCAGCAGGTCGTCAAGGGCGACCTCGTGGTCGTGCTCGAGGCGATGAAGATGGAGCAGCCGATCCAGGCGCACAAAGACGGCACGATCGCCGGCATCGACGCCACCGCCGGCACCACGGTCTCGGCCGGTCACCAGCTGCTGCTGATCAACTGACGTCTCACTCGTTCGTCCGGCGCCGCGCTCCCTCGGGAGTGCGGCGCCGTCGTCGGTTCCGGCGCGGCTCCCGCGTCACCGTCGAGCGGCGCGGCGCGCCGCGCGACCGTCGAGCGGGCCCGACTCCCACGCATAAACGCGATTCGTGCGCATAAACACACCGACAGCGTGTTTACGCGCACAGAGAGCGTTTATGCGTGGCCCAGAGGCCGCGGTTCCCGGCCCCTTCAACGGGCGCAGGATGCCCGGTCGCGCGGGCGAGCGAGCCACCGGTCGCCGCCGGGGTCGGGCACGACGTCGGAGGGAGAGGATGCCGGGGATGCCGGCATCCGGAATGGCTCAGTCCTCGCCGGGATCGTCGTGGTCGACGATGTGCATCGCACGGGCGGCGTCGGTGATGCTCGACGTCAGCGACGGGTAGACGGCGAAGACGCGGGCGACCTGATCGACGGTGAGGCGGCGTTCGACGGCGATCGCGATCGGGTAGATCAACTCCGACGCCTTGGGGCCGACGATGACGCCGCCCATCATCGTGCCGCTGCCCTTGCGGGCGATGAGCTTGACGAAGCCGTCGGTGATCCCCTGCATCTTCGCGCGGGGGTTCGCCGACAGCGGGAGCTTGCGGACGACGCCCGCGATGCGGCCCTCGGTGACGTCCTGCTCGCTGAAGCCGACGGTGGCGATCTCGGGGGCGGTGAAGATGTTGGCCGTGATGCGGCGGGTCTCGAGCGGGATGACGATGTCGCCCAGGGCGTGGAAGATCGCCTGACGTCCCTGCATCGAGGCGACGGATGCCAGGGGCACGAAGTTCGTGCAGTCGCCGGCCGCGTAGATGTTGGGGACCGAGGTGCGCGCGACGCGGTTGACGCGGATGTTGCCGCCCGCCGTCATCTGCACCCCGGCCTGCTCGAGACCGATGCCGGCCGTGTTGGGGATCGAGCCGACCGCCATCAGGCAGTGACTGCCCTCGATCGTGCGACCGTCGGCGAGGGTGACGAGGACGCCGTCTCCGGTGTTGACGACCGACTCAGCACGGGCCTTGGCGAGCAGCGTCATGCCGCCGCGCTGGAACACGCGTTCGAGCACGGCAGCCGCATCCTGATCCTCGCCGGGGAGCACCTGATCGCGGCTGGAGACGAGCGTGACCTTCGCACCGAGGTTCATGTAGGCCGACGCGAACTCCGCGCCCGTGACCCCGGAGCCCACCACGATGAGGTGCGACGGCACGGACTTCATGTTGTAGAGCTGCGTCCAGGTGAGGATGCGCTGCCCGTCGGGCTTGGCCGACGGGAGTTCGCGCGGGGACGCGCCGACCGAGACGACGAGGGTCTCGGCCTCGACGCGGTCGAAGTCGGTGCCTCCCGCCTCGGTCGAGACGACGACAGCGCCGTTGCCATCGAGACGGCCGTGACCGGAGATGATGCGCACCCCGGCCTCGAGCAGGGAGGAGCGCATGTCGTCGGACTGCTGACGAGCGAGCGAAAGGAGGCGCTGGTTGACGGCGGCGAGGTTGATCGCGACCTCGGGGGTCAGCGGCTTGCCGCGGTCGTCCTTGGCGAACAGCTGCACGCCGAGGCTGCTGGCATTGCGGATGGCGACGGCGGCGTCGGCCGTGGCGATGAGGGTCTTCGAGGGCACCACGTCGGTGATGACGGCGGAGCCGCCCACGCCCGCACGCTCCACGAGGGTGACGTCGGCGCCGAGCTGCGCGGCCGACAGGGCCGCCTCGTAGCCGCCGGGGCCGCCGCCGACGATCGCGACGGACTGCTTGCGCTCGAAGCTCTGCACCATGGCATCCATTCTGTCAGCGTGGCGGCCACCGCCGATCCGCTGCCGCGGTGAAACGCACCGGGGGCCGGCCCGCGAACGAGGGCGCGGGGATCCCCGACGCCCACCCGCCGGGGACCGACACGCCCTCCGGCGGAGCCCGGCATCTGGCCCGCACGCGCCGTGCTTTCTAGAGTGGGGGGATGTCCAACAGCATCTCTCACCCGCTCGACGACCCCGCGGTCGACCCCTTCGAGGTCGCCGCGGCCGCAGCGGCCGACATCGCGCGCCTCTCGGGCGTCGCGCACCACGACATCGCCGTCACCCTGGGGTCGGGCTGGGGGCGCGCAGCCGGTCTCATCGGCGAGGAGACGGCGTCGTTCCCCGCCACCGAGGTCGTCGGCTTCTCCAAGCCCGCCCTCGAGGGGCACGTCGGCACGCTCCGCAGCGTCCGCACCCCGGGCGGGAAGAACGTGCTCGTCATCGGCGCGCGCACGCACTACTACGAGAACCACGGCGTGCGCCGGGTCGTGCACAGTGTGCGCACCGCCGCTGCGACGGGCGCCCAGACGATGATCCTGACGAACGGCGCCGGCGGTATCCGCGAGACGTGGAAGCCCGGGCAGCCCGTGCTCATCAGCGACCACATCAACCTCACCGCCGACTCGCCCCTCGAGGGCGCCACCTTCATCGACCTCACCGACCTGTACTCGACGCGCCTGCGCGACATCGCCCGGGGCATCGACCCGTCGCTCGACGAGGGCGTCTACTGCCAGTTCCGCGGGCCGCACTACGAGACCCCGGCCGAGGTGCAGATGGCCAAGACCATCGGCGGGCACATCGTCGGCATGTCGACCGCCCTCGAGGCGATCGCCGCACGCCAGGCGGGCATGGAGATCCTCGGCTTCTCGCTCATCACGAACCTGGCCGCCGGCATCCAGAAGACCCCGCTCAGCCATGAAGAGGTGCTCGAGGCCGGCCGCGAGGCCGAGCCCGTCATCTCGGCGCTGCTGGCGCGCGTGATCGGCGCGCTGTGAGCGAGAACCCTTCCGGCGATGCCGACACGTTCGTCGACGCGGCCCGCGCCTGGATGGCGCAGGACCCGGATGCCGTGACCCGCGACGAGCTGTCCGCTCTGCTCGCGCGCGTGGAGGGCGGGGATGCCGAGGCGGCCGAGGACCTCGCCGATCGCTTCCGCACCCGCCTGGCGTTCGGCACCGCGGGACTCCGCGGCGCTCTCGGCGCCGGCCCCAACCGCATGAACCGGGTACTCGTCGCCCAGGCCGCGGCCGGCTTCGCCGCGTTCCTCGGCGAGCGTGCCGGTTCGACGACCCCGACCGTCGTCATCGGGTACGACGGTCGGCGCAACTCCGACGTGTTCGCACGCGACTCGGCCGAGATCTTCGCGGGGGCGGGGCTGAACGCGGTGCTGCTCCCGCGGATGCTGCCGACTCCCGTGCTCGCCTTCGCCGTGCGCCACCTCGGCGCCGATGCGGGCGTCATGGTCACCGCCAGCCACAACCCGCCCGACGACAACGGCTACAAGGTCTATCTCGGCGGAGCGGACGAGGGCGCGCAGATCGTCTCCCCCGCCGACGCCGAGATCGCCGCCCACATCCAGCGCATCGCCGACGCGGGCAACGTGAGCGTGCTCCCCCGCTCGGTCGGATACGCCAACGCCCCCGAGTCGCTCGTCGACGCCTACGTCGCCGCCACCGCCGCCATCGCCCCGGCCCCCGCGGGCGCCCGGGGACTGCGCTGGGCCTACACCGCGATGCACGGCGTGGGATGGGAGACCGTCTCGCGGGTGCTCGCCATGGCCGGGTACCCCGCGCCCACGCTCGTGGAGGCGCAGATCGAGCCTGACGGCCGCTTCCCCACCGTCGCCTTCCCCAACCCGGAGGAGCCGGGCGCGATGGACCTCGCCTTCGAGACCGCGCGCACCTCGGACGCCGAGCTCGTCATCGCCAACGATCCGGATGCCGACCGCCTCGCCGTCGCCATCCCCGACGCCGACGCGGAGGGCGGCTGGCGCCGGCTCACCGGCAACGAGATCGGGCTGCTGCTCGGGTGGCGGGCCGCCCGGGAAGCAGCCGCCGCCCGCGACGGCTCAGCGGACGACGGCGCAGCCGGCCACGACGCAGACGGCCACGACGCGTCGGACGGCTCGTCGCACGGCGCCCCCGACGCGGATGCCGGCTCCCCGGCATCCCTCGCCTGCTCGCTCGTGTCGTCGCCCGGGCTCCAGGCGGTCGCCGAGCACTACGGTCTCGCCTTCCACTCCACCCTCACGGGCTTCAAGTGGATCTCGCGGGCGCCGGGCATCGTCTTCGGCTTCGAGGAGGCCCTCGGCTACCTCGTGAACCCCCGCACCGTCCGCGACAAAGACGGCATCTCCGCCGCCGTGGCGATGCTCGGCATGGCGGCGGAGGCACGGGGGCAGGGGCGCACGGTCGCCGACCTGCTGCAGGAGTTCCGCGACACCTTCGGCGCGTTCGCGAGCGACCAGATCTCGATCCGGGTCAGCGACGTGGGCGAGATCGCCGGGATCATGGCATCCCTGCGCGCTCACCCGCCCACGACCGTCGGCGGTGTCGCGGTCGAGCGGATCGACGACCTGCTCGCCGGTGTCGACGATCTGCCCCCGGGAGATGTGCTGCGCCTCTGGCTCGACGGCGGATCGCGCCTCATCGTGCGCCCGAGCGGCACGGAACCGAAGCTCAAGCTGTACCTGGACGTGCGCGGCTCCTCGGCCAAGAAGGCCCGCCGCCGCCTCGAGGCGCTGCGCGCGGGCGCGGAGGAGTTGCTGGCCGCGGTGCGCTGACAGGGGCGGGCGACGTCGCGGCGGCGAGGCTCCTTCGACGTCGTAGCGCGGGGGCGTGCGAGTCTGCGGCGGGGCTCCGGCGGCGTTGTCGGAGCGCGGGAGCCTCCGAGACCGCGGCGAGGCTCCTGCGCCGTCACAGCGCGGCCGTGTCCGAGACGGCGGCGGGGCGCCGGCGCCGTCGTCGGAGCGCGGGAGCGTCCGAGTCGGCGTCGCCGCCTTCGTCGTGGCGAAGCGGACTCGCCGGGTCTCGATCCCGTCAGCGCTGCGCGAGCGGGCGGGGCGCGCCGACGGCCTGTCCGAACCTCTCCTGGCGACTCATGCCCAGGCGCGTGCGGGCGTGATGCAGGTGCGATTCGACCGTACGCACCGACAGACCGAGACGACGGGCGATCTGCGCGTTCGACGCGCCCGTCACGGCGAGATCGACCACCTGCCGTTCGCGCGAGGTCAGCAGATCGAGCGTGGGCTGAGCGTCGACGCGGGCGGCCTCGTGCAGGTCGGCGACGAACGCGCGCACGGGTGCGAGATCGAACCTCTCGGCCAGCGCCACCGCGCGCTCCCGGACCTCCGACAGGGGAACACCGGCGTCCACCATGATCTGCAGGAGCGCGGGCAGGAGGACCGGCATCCGCCGTTCGGCCAGAGAGATCGCGCGGGACGCCCGCGCCGCAGCGGCATCCGGCCGGCCGTTGGCCACCTCGAACCGCGCGCACACCGTTTCGCGCAGTACCGGGAACGCGCCGCACGCCCGTCCCGTCGAGGCAGCGTCGATGCGCTCGAGCGCTTCGGCCGCGTGTACGAGATCGCCCCGGGTGATGAAGGCGACGGCGCGGATGGCGTCGAACCAGATGCGGAACGACTCCGGCGGGGCGATGCGCGGGATCTGCAGGCTGGCGAAGGCGACGTCGGGCCGCATCCGCAGAAGCTGCACCGACGCGTCCAGAAGGGTGAGGACGGCGACCTCGTCCTGGCGGTCGGCCCACCGCGCCGACAGGAGGCGGCGCCTGGTCGCACCTTCGATGACGACGAGATCTTCACCGATCATCACCATCGTGTAGGCGTGCAGCAGGAACAGCGTGAGGTCGGACTCGACCTCCCACCCGTGCGTCTCCTGCCGACCGCGCAGCAGGGCCCGCGCGCGGGCGGCCTCACCGCGCGCCGCGGCGAGCGCCGCCTGGAGCGCGTCGTCGACGACGGCCGCGTCGGGCCGTCCCGCATCGACGGGCTGCGGCGACGGCGCCCTCTCAGCGAACGAGGCACCGTTGGGCAGCGACAGCATCGCCACCGCCTGCTCGACGCGGATGCGCCAGTCGCCATCGTCGGGCGCCCAACTCGCCAGCGCCCGAAGGCGGTCGCGGGCCGCTTCGGACCCCGCGCACGTCGCGCACAGCGTCCGGACGTACACGTGCAGGGCCAACTCGCGCTCGGCCGCCGACGCGGGCTCGGGAAGAGTGCGCAGCAGGAGCTCGGCCTCGGCGTAGTCCTCGAGGGCGATCCGCGTGAGAATCAGCGCCGCCGATGCGCGCAGGTCGGGGCCGTTGTCGAGGACGCGGGCGATCACCGCCAGGGAGTCGCGCGGCACGCCCGATCGCGCGAGTGTGAGCGCCGCGCGCGGCAGCACCGCCGCCAAAGGCTCGGCGAGGGGTCCGACCACCTCGACCGACCCGGCGAAACGCGCGCAGAACACCTCTTCGGCGGGGGTCAGCACATCGCCGTGCCGGAGGAGATCGAGGAGGCGGTGGGCGATGTCGCGACGCTCGTCGAGGTGCTCTTCGCGCGGCGCGGAGTCGTGGACGACCCGGGCCAGCAGCGGACTCACGGCGGCCGACCCCGCCTCGACCGAGGCCACGACGAGGTTCCCGTCGTGGAGGCGCGCGAGCACGTCGGCGGGCACGACCGATCCGATGTGACGCAGTGGAATGGCGCCGAGCTCGAAGACGATGCCCAGCAGACGGCGGTCGCGCGCGTCCAGCGGTGCCAGCATCCGCGTCAGGGATGCCACGAGGCCACCGGGCAGCAGATCGGCGAACGGCTCGATCGGGCACACCGCGTGCATCCGCCCGCGGGCCGCGGCGACCTCGATCAGTTCGCCGACGAGCCCGGGGCTTCCCCCACTGAGGTGGTGCAGCGCCATCATCCACGCGTCGTCCGCGGGTCCGACCCCGTGCCGGCTCTCCCTCAGCGCGTTCGCCAGGGCGGCCGTCTCAGCGAGAGCGAGCGGCCCCACGGCGATGTTCAATCGGTCGGCGTCCTCCACCAGCGGTCGCAGCAGCTCCCAGCGGTCGATCGAGCCGCGGGCGACCTCGTGCCGGGGAGCGAGGGCCGCCAGGAGCACGGCACTCGATGCGCCCAGGGCGTCGATGAGCGCCGCCGCCCCGGCATCCGGAAGCAAGTCGATGTCATCGACGACGAGGACTCCGGCGCGAAACTCGACCTCCGCGACCACGTCGGCGACATCATCCGCACCGATGAGGGCGCGCCGATCGGACGTCCCCGAGCGCACCGTCACGACGCCCGCCCGTGTCTCGATGACGAACGTCGGCCGCGACTGCGCCTCGGCGATCGCCGCCAGCAGGCGTGAGCGACCGCTCCGCGCCGGCCCCGTCAGCAGAACGCCGCGTTTCGCGCGCAACGCCTCCGCCGCGATGGATTTCTCCCGCGCGCGCCCCATCAATGGTCGACCTGCACCCATGCGGTGTCTCCCTGCACTCCCCCGCGCCCACGGACGCGGCCCCGAATCGTTCCTACACCGAACTCGGTGTCGGTTCCGAGCTTTCGACGGGGAATCAGTAGTCAATGAGACATACGGAGCCGAAAGAAGAACCCTAAGTAGTCCGATTCCGTACGGGGCACGGATGCTTCCGCTCGATCGCGCGCCTACTTTCACCTTGCACCGCACCATCCGGCCCGCGGTGGGCCCGAAGGTGTGCGGCCATCCAGGAAGCAGGCATCCATGACCATTCGTCCACACACCTCTGCTCGAACGGGGAGGGCCGTGCGAGCCGTCGGGGCCACCGTCGCCGTCGCAGCCCTCCTCCTCCCCGCCACGGCGGCGCACGCCGCCCCGGTGGACGTCGTATCGCAGGGCACGGGCCGTCTCGTTCAGACGTCCCTCCTCGGCACCGACATCCTCGACACCGTCGTCGCCCTCCGCGGCGCGAACGCCGTCAACACTGACGCCTCGGGCGACGTCATCGTCGACCAGCCCCTCGACGCCGAGGCCCTCGCGGCTCTCGTCGCACTGCAGGCGGGTTCGACGAACCTCTTCGGCGACAACGGCATCATCCAGCTCGGCGCGGTGGGTCAGTACGCTCGCGCGAACGACGACGGCAGCTCGTCGGCGTTCTCGGGCGCGGTCTCGGCGGCACCGAGCCTCATCGGCGTCGGCACCGTCACGCCCTCCAGCGTCGGCGACCCATCGGCGGAGAACACGGCCAGCATCACGGTCGGAGGCGCCGACGCCCTCGCGGGGCTGCAGGTGAACATCGGAACGCTCGCGGCATCCGCCACGCAGACGACCGACGGCACGCAGAGCGGGCAATACGTCGTCGCCGATGTCGGCGTCGTCGTCAACGGCACCCTCGTCTCGGGCGTGCTGAACACCCTCAACCCCGCGATCAACACGCTGCTGACCGCGGCCGCCGTCGCCGGTCTCGACCTGGACAACCCGTTCGCCTCCGGCACCATCACGCTGACCGAAGACGACCTGCTGGCGGCGGCGGGGGTCGCCGACATCAATGCTCTCCCGCCCGGCACCGACCTGCTCTCGTTCGTGCCCGCAGCCGTGGTGACGCAGATCTCCGACGGTGTCAACGGGATCCTGGATGCCGTCCAGGACCGCGTCGACGAGCTGGGTCTGGCCGGTCTCGTCCTCGGCACCGCACTCGGTGCCGCGGAAGCCGTCATCAACCCGGTGCTCGACGGCCTGGTCGACAGCCTCCAGGGCCCGCTCGGCGCGGCGATCACCGCGCTCGCGCAGCTGCAGGTCAACGTGCAGTCGACGGACGGCGGAACCTTCACCCAGACGGCGCTGCGGGTCGGCCTCGGCACGGCGGGCGCTATCGCGATCGTCGACCTGGCCACCGCGTCGGTCGGCCCCAACGCCGGTCAGCTGGCCGTGCCCGTGGCAGGTCCCGAATCGCTGGCTCTCGCCGGAGGAGGACTCGGTCTCGCAGCCGTCATCGTCGCCGCCGTGCTGCTGCGACGTCGCAGCCAGCACGTGGCCGCACCGGCCCAGGGCTGATCACGTGTACCGCAACGGTGCGATGGGCGGCGGCGCCGTCGGCATCCTCGCGGTCACCGGCTACGCGGCCCCGACGGCGACACTCGCCGTCGTCGGGGTCGGCGCAGCAGTGATCGGCGGACTGCTCGCCTGGCGCTCGCGGCGTCTTCGGTCACAGGATGCCGTCGACGTGGCATCCGGAGAGGACACCCCCCGCTCGTGAACGCGCTCGAGTTCCTCTTCTCGCTCTCCTTCGTCTTCCTGGTGATGTTCCTCACCTACACGGCGCTGATCGTCGTCCCCTTCGTGCGCCGTCGTGGCGCCGTCGAGGGCGATCCCGCGGCGTTCGAGTGGCACGCGTTCATCCCCTGTCGAGACGAGGCGGCGGTGATCGCCGAGACGATCAGGAGGACTCGCGAGCGCTTCCCGACGGTTCATCTGTGGATCATCGACGACGCCAGCACCGACGGCACCGGCGACATCGTCGCGGGCTTCGCCGACACGGATCCGCTGGTGCACGCCGTGATCCGACGGCTCCCCGACGCCCGCACGGGCAAGGGGGCCGCCCTGAACGCCGCGTACGCCCGGTTAGCGGAGTGGCGGGAACTGCGCGGTGACCGCGGCGTCGAGGACGATCACACGATCGTGATCGTCCTCGACGCCGACGGGTCGCTCGCCGAGAACGCCCTCCGTCAGGCGGCCGGCCCCGCGGCGTTCGGCTCACCCGACGTGGGCGCGACCCAGGTGGCTGTGCGCATGAGCAACCGGGACGACCCCGCCCCGGCCCCGGGGAAGAGCGGGTTCGGCCAGGCCTGGGCGCGGTATCTCATCCGCATGCAGGACATCGAGTTCCGCACGACCATCGCGGCGATGCAGGTGCTCCGCATGCGGACGGTGTCGGTGGGGCTCGGCGGCAACGGGCAGTTCACCCGACTCAGCGCCCTGCGCGCCGCCTCCGCCGACCAGGGCGTGCCGTGGGGCGACGCTCTGCTGGAGGACTACGAGGTGGGCCTTCGCATCATGCTCGCCGGTTACCGCACCGTGTACGCCCACGACACGTGGGTGTCGCAGGAGGCGCTGCCCTCGGCACGACGCCTGCTCACCCAGCGCACCCGCTGGTGCCAGGGCGGCCTGCAGTGCGCGCGCTACCTGCCCAAGATCTACGCGTCCCGCACCTTCACCAACGCGGGGGCGTTGGAGGCGGCGTACTTCCTTGCCATCCCCTACATCCAGCTGATCGGGTTCGTGCTCTGGCCCACCGTCACCATCGCCATGATCGTGTCCGGCGCCCTGTCGCCGGGCGGTCTGTTCGGCTGGCTGGCCGGCGCCACCTGGATCATCCCGCTGTGGATCCTCACCGGCATCCTCCCCTTCGCCCTCTGGCCGCTCGTCTACGTCACGCGTGAGGAACGGCATCCCCTCTGGCGTGCGGGGCTCTGGGGCCTGGGGTACTGGCTGTACATGTACCAGAGCTACATCTGCGTCGTGCGGGCCTTCGGCCGCATGATGACCGGACGCCGTGGCTGGACCAAGACCCGCCGCAACGCCGAGGCCGGGCGCCTGCTGCTGGCGGTGGAATCGTGAGCGTCGCCGTCACGCCGCTTCGCGCCCGCGGCGGTCGGGCGAGCGCCCGTGATCGACGCGTCCGGATCGCCCGCCTGGCCACCGCGGGAGCGCTGGCGATCGCCGCGGCTGCCCTCATCGCGACGGAGGCGACGACACGCGCCGCCGAGGCGATCCTCGCGCGGGAGTTCATCGGCCTCGTCGCCCCCGGCCGCGCGGTCGCCGCCGGTCCCATCGTGTGGTTCGGCATCGGCACCCCGGAGGTCACGGGCCTGGTGATCACCACCATGTGCTCGACCACCGTGCTCGCGGTTCCGCTGCTGCTGCTCGCCGTGGCGATCACGGGCATCACCCGCGCTCCGACCGGCCGCGTCGGGATCGGGCTTCTCGTCGGACTCGGCATCGCGGTGTTCTGCAACATGGTCCGTTTCGCCTCCGCCGCCTGGGCGTACGGCGCATACGGCCGTGAGGGGTTCGACCTCGTGCACCGATATGTCGGATCGTTGTTCGTCATCGTCGGGTTCGTCGTGGCGATCGTGCTGCTGCTGCGCATCTCGCTGCGCGAGTCGGGCCCGCGTCGAGCCCCGGCCCGATCGGGCGTACCCCGCTCGCCCGCACCAGCTCCGGCGGCATCCCACTTGCACGCGTCCGGCGCGACCGCTCCCCTCCCGACGGCGTCCCGCGCGACGACATCCCGCGCGGCGGCGCCCCTCCCGACGGCATCCGAGCCGGACGCGTCCCGCACCGACGCGACCCCGCCAGCGGCATCCCGCCCGACGCCGTCCCCGGCGGACGCATCCCGCACAGACGATTCCCGCCCGAACGAGGAGAGCAGCTGATGACCCCTCCCTGGATCGACGTCGTCTACGGCACGCGGCCCGAGGCGATCAAGTGCGCACCGCTCGTCGCCGAACTGCAGCGACGCGACGGCATCCGCACGACCGTCACCGTGACCGGCCAGCACCGCGAGATGGTCGCCGAGATCAACGCGTCGTTCGGCATCCGCCCCGACGCCGACCTCGACGTGTTCCGCCGCGGCGCCGCCCTCGCCGAGACGACATCGACGATCTTCGCCGCCCTCTCGGCTCGCTGGGCGAATGGGGCACCGGATGCCGTGGTGGTGCAGGGCGACACCGCCAGCGCCGCGCTCGCGGCGGTCGCGGCCTACTACGCCGGCGCCCGCGTCATCCATCTCGAGGCGGGCCTTCGCTCGGGCGATCTGCACTCCCCCTTCCCGGAGGAGGGCAACCGCCGCCTGATCGCCCCGCTGGCATCGCTCCATCTGGCACCGACGGGGGCCGCGCAGCGGAACCTGCTGTCCGAGGGCATCCGCCCCGACGACATCGTCGTCACGGGCAACACCGGCATCGATGCCCTGCACCGCCAGAAGACGCACCCGCAGCGCTTCGACGACCCCGCGATGGAGGAGATCGCCGTGGGCGCGGAACGCGTCGTGCTGGTCACGGTGCACCGCCGCGAGTCGTGGGGCGGGCCGCTCGCGCGTATCGCCTCGGGCGTCGCCGAGGTCGTCTCCGCGCGTCCCGACGTCGTGGCGGTGCTCCCCCTGCACCCCAATCCGCAGGTGCGCGCCGAGGTGCGCGCGGCCGTCGGCGGGACGGAGCGGGTCGTGCTGTGCGAGCCCCTCCCCTACGCGCAGTTCGGGCGGATGCTGGCGCGGGCCTACTGCACCGTGACCGATTCGGGCGGGGTACAGGAGGAGGCGCCGGCGCTCGGCGTCCCGGCCCTCGTGGTCCGCGAGACCACCGAGCGCGGCGAGGGCGTCGCCGCGGGTGCGGCGCGTCTCATCGGCACGCGCCGCGAGGCGGTGGTGGCTGAACTCTCCGGCCTGCTCGACGACCCGTCCCTGCACACCCGGATGTCGCGAGCGCAGAACCTCTACGGCGACGGTCGCGCCGCGCCGCGGGCGGTCGACGCGATCGAAAGGCTGCTGGGGGTGTCGTCGCGGGTCGCGCCGCAACTCGCCGGCGTCGGCTCGTAGTCCGGGGCGTCGTTGCAGCGGTGCGCGGCGGTGCGTCGTGCGGGCGCGGGGCGTCGTGCGGCGCGGGGCGTCGTGCGGGCGCGGGGCGTCGTGCGGGGTGCGGGGCGTCGTGCGGTCACCGGGCGTCGTGCGGTCACCGGGCGTCGTGCGGTCACGTCGAAACCGAAAGCAGCGTCTCGACGGGGCACGTAATGTGCAACGGGGCGTCCGAGAACCGCCCCACTGCACATTCTTGACCCCAGTGACGCTCGCGGCATCCTTCCTCCCCCGCACCGATCGAGCCCGATTCGTCCACGGGGACCGTGTGAGGCGCAATGACCGGAGGAGGTTGGCGTCATCGTGGACGGATGCCGACGGAACTCACGCTGCCGCTCATCCGCCGCACCCAGCTCGATGATCTCGGGTGGGGTTCCCGACGCGTGCGCCGCGAACTCGACGCGGGGCACCTCGCCGTCGTCCGGCGTGGCGTGTACGCCCGCGCAGCCGACCTCGTGCGGCTCACCAGCACGGAGCAGAAGATCGTGCTGCGTGCTCGTGCGCTCGCGCTCGTCAGTCGTTCGCAGCCCACATTCTGCGGCATGACCGCTGCTGCGATACAGGGACTCCCCTGCGTGCGGGACGACGGAAGGCTCCACGTGCTCACCGCAGAGGATCGCCCCGGCGCGGCCGCGGACGTCGTGCGGCATCGCGACCTCCACGAGCGGAGCGCGGAAGAAGTGAACGGCCTGCTGTGCACTCCCCTTGCCCGGACGGTCGCCGATGTCGCGAGGAACGATACTCGGGACGCCGCGCTCAGCGTCGCCGACGCAGCGCTCAGGCGATTCGCGTTCGAGCCGCCAGGAGCCTACGACGTGGAGGCCGCGTCGCGGTTTCGCCAGGACGCCCTCGACTGGACGGCGGGGGCGACCCGGAACCGACGCACGGCGGAGCGGATCCTCCACCTCGCAGACGGTCGCGCCCAGCTTCCGGGCGAGAGCGTCAGCCGCATGCGACTGCTCGATCTCGGCTTCGCCTCACCGTCTCTTCAGGTTCCCGTGGCCGCGCCGCACGGCGGGACGTTCTGGATCGACTTCGGGTTGGACGACGTGGGAGCGTGGGGAGAATTCGACGGGAAGGCGAAGTACCAGGATCTCGCCGAGGCGGCGGGCCGATCGGCGTTCGAGGTCGTCGATCGCGAGAAGCAGCGGGAGGACTGGATTCGCGGCACGACGAACAGGCGCTTCGCCCGATGGGGCTGGGACGACCTCCGCGACGCCGCCACCCTCGGCCGGCGCCTCCGCGCGTTCGGGATCGAGCCCCCGCGCTGATCGCGCCCACTCCGCGCCGCCCCCACGCCCGCATCGACGGCGTCCGCTCAACGCCGCGCCCGCTCGACGCCACCGCCGCGCCAGCGCCGCGATCCGCGGCCTCCGCCGACGACCCCACACCCGGGCTCCCCGTGCCGGAGCCGCCAATCACGGCATCCGCCGACGACCCCACACCGGGGCGCCGAATGTGCACCGGGGCGTCCAGAACCCGCCCCGCTGCACATTTCACGCCCCGAAGCGCAATCCCCGCATCCCAACGCCCGGAACGGCGCCGGCCCCAATGCACGCCGGACCGCGCCCGCCCCGGGCCGTGCCGGGCAGTGCCGGGCCGGGTTGGGCCGACGCCGCGCCGGGGCGCGCCACACCCGCGTCCATCGCGCCCACTCGGCGCCGCGATCCGCGGCATTCGCCAACGACCCCCACCGGGGCGCCAAATGTGCACCGGGGCGTCCAGAACTCGCCACGCTGCACATTTCACGCCCCGAAGCGCAATCTCCGCCCCGACGCCCCGCCCGCGTCAACCGCGCCCGCCCGGCGCTACCCCCCGCGCCGCGCCGCGATCCGCGACATGCGCCAACGACCCCCCACCGGGGCACCAAATGCGCACCGGGGCGTCCAGAACCCGCCCCGTCGCACATTTCACGCCCCGAAGCGCAATCTCCGCCCCGACGCCGCGCCGGCGTCAACCGCGCCCGCTCGACGCCCCGCCCGCTCGACGCCGCGCCCGCTCGACACCACCCCGCGCCGGAGCCTCAATCCTCCGCATCCGCCGACGACCCCACACCGGGGCGCCGAATGTGCACTGGGGCGTCCAGAACCCGCCCCGCTGCACATTTCACGCCCCGCGCAGCAAGCCCCGCCTGCGAAGCAAGCCCCGCCCGCGAAGCAAGCCCCCGCCCCGCCCATCCGGCGACAGCGGGGGCGAACACCCGCGCAGCCGGCGTCAGCCGTCGATCACCGCGACCAGCTCATCCAGGAACGCCGGGAACGACGTCGCCCGGCGGACGATCCGCTGCACGCTGTCGCGCTCGCTGAACACCTCGACGAACTGTTCGAACACCGTCTGGAAGGCCTCGCGGTCGGTCTCGCTGAACGCCACGAGCGCCACCACCTGCACGCGTCCCTCGCCCCACGTGATCGAGGGGTCGGCGATGCCGATCGCGATGCGCGTCTTGGTCGCGGTCATCCCCATCGCGTGCGGCACCGCGAGCGCGTCGGTGAACGCCGTGGACGAGATCGACTCGCGCTCCACCGCTCGCGCCACGTAGGCCTCGTCGATGACGCCCTGCTCGACCAGCAGCCCGCCCAGACGCCGGATGACGCCGGCCTCGCCGTCGGTGGCATCCAGGCCCCGCACGAACGCCTCGGGCGCGAAGTAGCGCTCGAGTTCGGCCCGCAGACGCGCCAGGCGTCGCCCGCGGCGGATGCGTCCGGCGGCGGACTGCACGCGCTCGACGTCGGCGTCGGTGAGGAACGGCTGGATCCGCACGAAGCGGTCGCCCGGGCGCGGCGGGTCGATCGTGGTGAGGACGAGGTCGGTGTCGATGGCATCCCAGGCCGGATCGATGCGCGTCTCGACGCCCACGACCTCGATCGCCTGCCCGAGGGAGCGGTCGACGCTCGAGCGCAGCAACTCCTGCATCTCGTAGTACCCGGGGCACACGATGGTCGCCGTCAGCAGCTGGTCGGCCCGACGACTGCGTTCGAGCCGCCCGCCGACGTGCATGGCGATGTAGGCGATCTCGTCGTCGAGGATCGGGATGCCGAGGCCGTCCTGCAGCCCCTTGGCGATGTAGACGGCGACCTCGAAGATCATCGGATACGTCGACTTGAGTGACCGCGTGAGCGGATTGCGCGACCACGCCTGCTCCCGCGCCCGCGCGAGGAGGTTCTGCACGTGCAACGCCAGGCGCAGGATGAAGTCGTCGTGGGCGATGTCGACGAGGAACTCGGATGCCGCGTTCTCGACGACCCGGCGCACGGCGACCTCCACCGTCGGGTCGAGGCGCGCGCGCACGTCGTCGCCGCCCGGGGAGCCGGGGGCGACGATGCGGGTGAGCACGAGGGTGGCGAGGTGGCGCAGGTCACCGGAGCCGAGCTGCACGCCGATGTGTTTGAGGGTGAGGCGGTCGAGCAGCGTCACGACGGCCGCCGCGGCGTCGGAGGAGTCGCCGCCCGGAGAGCCGAGGGCGCGGTCGCGGGTGGTGCGGTCGGCGGCGATGGCGATGTGCATGACCACGTCGCCGATGCCGATCTCGTTGACGTAGTAGCCCAGGGCCCCGAGTTCGGCCACCAGCTCGGCCTTGAACGGCCCGAAGGCGCGTGCGCCGACCGAGCGCTCCCCGAGCGTCCGCCGCAACGCGTCGAGGTCGAACAGGCCGGCATCCATCTCGTCGTGCGCGAGCTTCGACAGCAGACGCCGTTGTGCGACCTCGGTCCCCCGCAGGCGGGCGGTGGATGCCGAACGCTCGAGCGTCAGCTCGGTCCCGCCGAGCAGTCCCCGCACGCGCGACAGGTCGGCCTCGAGGGTGGCGGGGCTGACATGCAGCGAGTCGGCGGTGTCGAAGACGTCGATACCGTCGGCGGCATCGAGCAGACGGCGCACGAGCGTGTGCAGGCGGTCGCGCGGGGTGCCCGCGTCGGACCCGGTGATGGTGCGCAGGGCGGCGGCCGCGTTGCTTCCCGCGCGATACCCCTGCGGACCCGATTCGATCGCCGCGCCCCCGGGGACGCGGGCGTTGACGGCCGTGACGTAGGAGCGGACGCTGCGCGGGGTCACCCCGAGAGCGTCGGCGAGCGACGCCGCCGTCGACCACTCCGCATCGCGCAGCAGAAGTGCCACGAGGCGGTCTTGGCGAGTCTTCGTCGTCACGATCCGTCCTCCGCACCGCCCCGGCGGGCCGCGTCCCCTCCATCCAACCACGCGTGCGCCGCAGCGGGGCGGGCCCCGCCCGCCCGTCACGACCGCGCGTGCGCGCCCGCGGCGCGGGACGAGACCGTCGTCTGCGCGCCCGCGCCGCGGGACGAGACCATCGCCATCGCGCGCGCCCGCGCCGCGGGACGCGACCGTCGTCGCCACCGCACGCGCGCCCGCGGCGCGGAACGAGACCGTCGCGCGCGCGTGCGCAGCACCTCACCGCGCGGTGCGCCGGAACAGAGCGATCGCGACGGCCATTGCGACGACGAGGATCGCGACGCACCACGCCGACGCGATCCAGATCCCGCCCCCGACGGGCTGCTGCGACAGCAGTGCGCGAATGGTGTCGACGATCGAGGTGACGGGCTGGTTCTCGGCGAACCACCGCACGGGCCCGGGCATGGTGTCGGTGGGCACGAACGCCGAGCTGACGAAGGGCAGGAAGATCAGCGGGTAGCTGAAGGCACTGGCACCGTCGATCGTCTTCGCCGCGAGTCCCGCGATGACCGCGATCCACGTCAGGGCCAGGGTGAAGAGCATCAGGATGCCGGCCACCCCGAGCCACGCGGCAACCGATGCCCCCGAGCGGAACCCGAGCAGCAGCGCGACTCCCACGACGAGCGACAGGGATGCCGCGTTCGCGATGAGCGAGGTGAGCACATGGCCCCACAGCACGCTCGAGGACGCGATCGGCATCGAGCGGAACCGGTCGACGATGCCGCCCTTCAGGTCGAGGAACAGTCGGTACGCGGTGTAGGCGATCCCGGATGCCACGGTCACCAGCAGGATGCCGGGCAGCAGGTAATCGACGTAGGCGGTGCCGCCGGTGTCGATCGCGCCGCCGAAGACGAAGACGAAGAGCAGCATCATCGCGATCGGCATGATCGCCGTGGTCACGATGGTGTCGGGGCTGCGCAGGATGTGCCGCAGCGACCGGCCGGTGAGCACCGCCGTGTCGGCGAGGGCGTGGGTGGTCATGATGCCGCAGCTTCGGTGGCGCCGGTCGGACCGACGATGGCGAGGAAGATCTCCTCGAGGCTGGGCTGCTTCTCGACGAACTCGCGCGTGGGGGCGGGGAACAGCGAGCGGAGTTCGGCGAGGGTGCCCTCGGCGATGATGCGCCCCTCGTGCAGGATCGCGATGCGATCGGCGAGGTGCTCGGCCTCTTCGAGGTACTGCGTGGTCAGCAGGACGGTGGTGCCGGCCGCGGCGAGCGCGCGGACGGCATCCCACACCTCGATGCGCGCGTGCGGGTCGAGTCCGGTGGTGGGCTCGTCGAGGAAGACGACCGACGGATTCCCGACGAGGCTCATCGCGATGTCGAGCCGACGCCGCATGCCGCCGGAGTACGTGGATGCCGTGCGGCCACCGGCATCCGTCAACGAGAACCGTGCGAGCATCTCGTCGGCGACGCGGCGCGGGTGGATGACGTGTCGGAGGCGGGCGACGAGCGCGAGGTTCTCGCGTCCGGTGAGCACCTCGTCGACGGCGGCGAACTGCCCCGTCAGGCTGATCGCGGCGCGCACCCGCGCCCCGTCGGTCGCGACATCGATGCCGTCGACCTCGGCCGTTCCCCCATCGGCGGCCAGGAGGGTCGACAGGATGCGGACCGCGGTGGTCTTGCCGGCGCCGTTGGAGCCGAGCAGGGCGACGATCGTGCCGCGCGCGACGTCGAGGTCGACGCCTCTCAGCACGGGCACGTCGCCGTACGATTTCGCGAGTCCCCGCACGCGGATGGCGGGGGTCGTCTCGATGACAGGCATGGATGTTCCTTCCGATTCGACCGGCCGAAGGGCGCACGAGACCATCGCCTCCGACCGACCGGGTGTCGGAGCACGTGCGGGCGTGGCGGGTCAGCCCTGCTGGCGGGCCGCCTCGTCGATGGCACGCGTGAGACGTGCCCGTTCGCGGCCGATCCAGCTGCCGTCGCCGTAGTTGGCCATGAACTCGTCGGCGAAGACGACGGGGTCTTCCCCGACGAGGTCGCGGACGGGCGTCCGATCCGCTGCCCCCTGCTCGAGCAGGTCGGCGAGGTCGCTCACCATGCGGATGAGGCCCTCGGTGTTCTCGGTGGGCCCGAGGTTGAGCAGGTAGCGCTCGAGCGCCGCGGCCGTCCGCCGGTACGGCTCGGGCAGGGCGTGCACACGCTGCCGGTACTCGCGCCACTGCTTCTTGGCGCTCAGGTCGCCGATGATCTTCTCGTACCAGGCCATGTCACTTCTCCTTCTCGCGGAGCGCTTCGAGCCTGTCGGCGAGCGTGCTCCAGGTTGACCAGAAATCGGCGAGCTGTGCCCGCCCGTCGTCATTGAGCGTGAAGACCTTGCGGGGCGGGCCCTTCTCGGACGGCACCTTCTCGACGTCGACGAGACCGCGCTGCTCGATGCGCACGAGGATGGCGTAGATCGTCCCCTCGGCGAGATCGGCGAACCCGCGCTCACGCAGATCTGCCGTGATCTCGTACCCGTAGGCGGGTCGCGCCGCGAGGACGGCGAGGACGACGCCCTCCAGGACGCCCTTGAGCATCTCGGTGTCCTGCTTACCCATCTGCTACCCCCTGTCACTGACTACCGCTACAGAGTAACGCTGACTACCGCTACTTAGCAACACCGAATAGGAGCACCTCCCGCACCTCGCGCGGAAAGGCGCGGCATCCATGTTCCGGGGGGTGGGAAACGAACCTGGTTGTCGGCTGGGAACGAGGTGCGGACAATCGTGAGGGAGAAAGGCCGGTCGATGAGGATCCTCGTGGTGTGTGGAGCGGGTGCGTCAAGCACGTTCGTCGCGCAGCGCGTGCGCCGTGCTGCACTCGAACGCGGACTCGACCACTCCGCGTCGGCGGGAACGTCGCGTTCTCTGCCGATCGACCTCGACACCGCCGACATCGTGCTCGTGGGGCCCCACCTCGCCGCCGACATCGACCGCATCCGAGACGCCGCCGCGGCTCGGAGCGTCACCGTCGTCCTGCTCCCCGACGACGTCTTCGCCGACGTCACCGGCACCCGAACCCTCGCCCTGGTCGAAGAGGCGCTGCGCGTCCGCCAGCCCGCGGACACGATCTGAGATCGACGGAAAGGACCCCATGCCGCACCTGACCCGCACCGTCCGCATCGGATCGTCGCACGGCCTGCACGCCCGTCCGGCGAAGCTCTTCGCGCAGGCGGCCAAGCAGTCCGGCATCCCCGTGACCATCGCGAAGGACGCGGGTAAGCCGATCAACGCGGCCAGCATCCTCGGCATCATCGCCCTGGGCCTAGAGTACGGCGACTACGTCACCCTCACCGCCGACGGCGCGAACGCCGAAGCCACGATCGACCGCCTCAGCGAACTGCTGACCACCGACCACGACGCCGAGTAAAGGAAGCACAGGAACATGACGGAACTCCGTGGAGTCGGAATCGGACTGGGCGTCGCCCAGGGACCTATCGCGCGCATGGCGGAGCCCCTGCCCGCGCCGAAGGACGCCAAGAGCGACCTCCCGGTCGAGGCCGAGACGGCGCGCGTGCGCGAGGCCGTCGCCGCCGTCGCCCGTGAGCTCGAGGCCCGCGGGGCCCAGGCCGGCGGTGCCGCGCGCGACGTGCTCGAAGCGCAGGCGATGATCGCCGAGGACCCGACCCTCGAAGCCGAGGTCGACAGCCGCCTCGCGAGTGGCAAGACCGGCGAGTTCGCCGTGCACGACGCCTTCGCCTCCTTCCGCGAGCAGTTGGTCGCCCTGGGCGGTTACCTCGGCGAGCGCGCCGCCGACCTCGACGATGTCGCCCAGCGTGTGATCGCACGCCTCCGCGGCGTCGCCGCCCCCGGCATCCCCGATCCCGGCCACCCGTTCGTGCTGGTCGCGAAAGACCTCGCCCCCGCCGACACCGCGCTGCTCGACCTCGACAAGGTGCTGGCCCTGGTCACCACCGAGGGCGGACCCACCTCGCACACCGCGATCCTCGCCCGCGAGAAGTCGATCGTCGCCGTCGTGGGCGCGAGCGGCGCCAAAGACCTCGTCGACGGGCAGTCCGTCATCGTGGACGCCGCCGCGGGCGTGGTCACCGTCGACCCGACCGACGACGAGAAGGCGCGCGCGCTCACCCGTGCCGCCTCGCGGGCCGCCGCGGCATCCGCCCCGATCACCGACGGCGCCCTCGCCGACGGCACGAAGGTCCCGCTGCTGGCGAACCTCGGTAAGCCGGGTGGCGCGTCGGAGGCCGTCGAGCTGGGCGCCGAGGGCGTGGGCCTCTTCCGCACCGAGTTCCTGTTCCTGAGCTCGAGCTCCGCCCCCACGGTCGAGGAGCAGCGCGCGGCGTACACCGAGCTGCTCGCCGCCTTCCCCGGCAAGAAGGTCGTCGTGCGCGTGCTCGACGCCGGCGCCGACAAGCCCCTCCCCTTCCTCAACGACGCGCACGAAGAGAACCCCGCGTTAGGCCTTCGCGGCCTCCGCGCCCTGCGTGCGAGCGAGGACATCCTGCGCGAGCAGCTGACGGCTCTCGCCGAGGCGGATGCCGCGACGCGGGCGTCCGAGGCCGGCCCCGCCGACCTGTGGGTCATGGCGCCCATGGTGTCGACGGTCGAGGAGACCCGCTACTTCACGGATCTGGCGAAGGACTACGGCCTGAAGACCACCGGCGTGATGGTCGAGGTGCCGTCCTCGGCGCTGCTGGCCGACCGCATCCTGCAGATCGCGGACTTCGCCTCGATCGGCACCAACGACCTGACGCAGTACACCCTCGCCGCCGACCGTCTGCTCGGTTCGGTCGCGTCGTTCCAGGACCCGTGGCATCCGGCCGTCCTCCGCCTCATCCGCGAGGTCGGGGCTGCGGGCCGCGCGAACGACAAGCCCGTCGGCATCTGCGGTGAGGCCGCGGCCGATCCGCTGCTCGCCGTCGTCCTCGTCGGACTCGGCGCCACCACGCTGTCGATGGCCCCCACGGCCCTCGCCGACGTGCGCGCGAGCCTGCTCACCCACACTCTCGACGATGCCCGCCGCATCGCCGAGGCAGCCCTGACCGCCGATGACGCGGCCTCAGCCCGTGAGGCGGCCCAGGCCGCCTCCTCGACCCCCGTCGCGGTGTAAGCCGCTCACCCCAACCGCGGCTCTGCCGCATCGCTAGTCAAGGAGACACAGCAATGACGACGACGTCAGCCACCAAGAAGCCGGGAGGAGCACGGATCGCCGTACAGCGATTCGGTACGTTCCTCTCCGGCATGATCATGCCGAACATCGCGGCATTCATCGCATGGGGTTTCATCACCATGCTCTTCATCCCCGCCGGATTCTTCGGCGCGAACAGCCCCTTCGGCTGGCACTGGTCGCCGGTCGCCGAGATCCTCGGCGGCGGCGGTGACGCCGCAGTCATCAACTGGCCCGGCGCCATGACCGCGCTCACCGCGACCGAAGACGGCACCACCTACCAGGGCTACGTGGGCCTCGTCAGCGTCATGATCACGTACCTGCTGCCGCTGCTCATCGCCAACACCGGTGGACGCATCGTCTACGGTGCGCGCGGTGGCGTCGTGGCGACGATCGCCGTGATGGGTGTCATCGTCGGCACCAACATCCCGATGTTCCTCGGCGCGATGATCATGGGCCCGCTCGCGGCCTGGATCACCAAGCAGATGGACCGGCTGTGGGACGGCAAGATCCGCCCCGGCTTCGAGATGCTCGTGAACAACTTCTCCGCCGGCATCCTCGGCATGGTCCTCGCGATCGTCGGCTTCTTCGCCTTCGGTCCGGTGTTCCTCGGCATCAGCGCCGTCCTCGGCAGCATCGTGGCGTTCCTCGTGCAGTTCAACCTGCTGCCGGTACTGTCGATCATCGTCGAGCCGGCCAAGGTGCTGTTCCTCAACAACGCCATCAACCACGGCGTATTCACCCCGCTCGGCATCGAGCAGGCCGCGGAGAGCGGCAAGTCGATCCTGTTCCTCATCGAGGCCAACCCCGGCCCCGGCCTGGGTCTCCTCCTCGCCTTCACCTTCTTCGGTGTGGGTGCGGCGAAGGCCTCGGCTCCCGGCGCGATCATCATCCAGTTCCTCGGTGGCATCCACGAGATCTACTTCCCGTACGCCCTCGCCAAGCCCATGACGATCCTCGCCCTGATCGCCGGTGGCGCCTCGGGTGTCGCCACGAACATGATCTTCCAGGGTGGCCTGGCCTTCCCGGCTGCACCCGGCAGCATCATCGCCGTCACCGTCGCCGCCATCGGCGCCGGACCCGCGAACCTCCTGGTGGTCTACCTGTCGGTGGTCGTCGCAGCCGTCGTCACCTTCCTCGTGGCGGGCGTCATCCTGCGCGCCTCGCGCAAGCGCGACCAGGAGGCCGAGGGCGACAGCTTCGCGGCAGCCATCGACCAGACCGCCGCCAACAAGGGCAAGGAGTCGTCGACCCTCGGCGCCCTCCGCACGCGGGCTGCCGGTACGACCGGCGCCGGCACCACCGAGGCGGCCGACCGCGACGTCGACGGTGCTCTCGGCGGACTCGGCGGCGGTGTCGCCACGAAGCAGTTGAACAACATCGTGTTCGCCTGCGACGCCGGTATGGGCTCGTCGGCGATGGGCGCGAGCGTCCTGCGCAACAAGATCAAGAAGGCGGGCCTCGACGGGGTCACGGTCACCAACCAGGCGATCGCGAACCTCGACGGCTCGGCCGACCTGGTCATCACGCAGAACCAGCTCACCGACCGCGCGAAGGCGCAGTCGCCCGACTCGGTGCACGTGTCGGTCGACAACTTCATGAACTCGCCGAAGTACGACGAGGTCGTGGAGATGGTGCGCGCGCAGCACGACGCGAAGTAACACCTACCACGGAGGGGCCGGCGCGCAAGCCCGGCCCCTCCGCCTTCCCGTCCGGCCCGTCATTTGCAAGGCTGGACAGCACGACGAGAAAGGCGAGAACCATGTCAGACGTCCTCCGCATCGAATCCGTCCGCATCCACCCCGGGAGCGCCAGCCGCGAGGAGGCGATGAAAGAGGCCGCCGACCTGCTGCAGGCCGCGGGCTCCGTCACCGCCGAGTACTTCTCCGCCATGCAGCAGCGCGAAGAGACCGTGTCGACGTACATGGGCAACGAGCTCGCGATCCCCCACGGCACCAATGAGACCAAGCAGGCCATCCTCACCTCGGGTCTGTCGGTCGTCCGCTACGACGGCGGCGTCGACTGGGGCGGCGAGCCGGTGACCTTCGTCGTCGGCATCGCCGGCAAGGGCGACGAGCACCTCGAGATCCTGTCGCAGATCGCCATCCTCTTCTCCGAGGAGGACGATGTCGCGCGCCTCAAGGCCGCCTCCTCCCCCGACGAGCTCTACGAAGCCCTCTCCGGGTCCGTCAACGCATGAAGGCCGTCCACTTCGGCGCCGGCAACATCGGTCGCGGCTTCGTCGGCCTCCTGCTGCACGAGGGCGGGTACGACCTCGTCTTCTCCGACGTTTCGGCGGCCCTCGTCCAGGCCATCAACGACGCGTCGTCGTACACCGTGCACGAGGTGGGGGACGGCGGCGTCGACAAGCAGGTGACGGGCTTCCGCGCGATCGACAGCTCCGTGGATGCCGAGGCACTCGTCGACGAGATCGCCACGGCCGACGTGGTCACCACCGCGGTCGGCCCGACGATCCTGAAGTTCGTCGCCCCGCACATCGTCGCGGGCCTGGCGCTTCGGGACCCCTCGCTCGCGCCGCTGCAGATCATGGCGTGCGAGAACGCGATCGGCGCCACCGACCAGCTGCGCGAGCACGTGGTCGCGTTGGCGGGCGAGTCGTGGGACGCCCTGGCATCCCGCGCCGTGTTCGCCAACACTGCGGTGGACCGCATCGTGCCGGCGCAGGCGCAGGGCGGCGTCGACGTCACCGTCGAGCCGTTCTACGAGTGGGCCATCGAGCGTCCCCCGTTCGGCGACAGCCCGCCGCACATCCCCGGTGCGCACTTCGTCGACGACCTCGAGCCCTACATCGAGCGCAAGCTCTTCACCGTCAACACCGGGCACGCCACCACGGCGTACTTCGGCGCGCAGGCGGGCATCGATCGCATCTCCGACGCCCTCGCCGACCCCGCCATCGCGGCGAAGGTCGAGGCGGCGCTCGAGGAGACCAGCGCTCTGCTGGTCGAGAAGCACGAGTTGGATGCGGGCGTGCAGGGCGAGTACCGCGCGACGATCCTGCGGCGCTTCCGCAACGCCGCCCTTCCCGACACGGTGTGGCGCGTGGGCCGTCAGCCCCTGCGCAAGCTCTCGCGCCACGAGCGGTTCGTCGGTCCCGCGGCCGAGGCCGTCGAGCGGGGTCTGCCCGTCGACGCGCTCGTCGCCGCGATGGCCGCCGCCCTCGAGTTCTCGGATGCCGAGGACGCCCAGGCCGTCGAGCTGCAGCGCCTGCTGCGCGAGCTCGACGCCGAGGCGTTCACGGCCGAGGTGACCGGTCTCGACGCGACGCACCCGTTGTCGGCCCGGATCGTCGAGGTCGTCGCGGCCCGCCAGGCCGTGCTGGCCGACTGAACCGTCCCGCTGGGACACCGCCGCCCGATGCGTCGCCGAGTGCGCCGCATCGGGCGGCTGTCGTTCGGCCCGGCCCCACCGCCGTCGGGTGGGTGCGGAGCCCCGCCCGCAAGCCCGTCACCGCGGCGGTCCCGGGGTTTACGCTCGGGACGTGACCGACCGTGAGCTCCCGTCCGCGACCCGCCCCCGTCGTCGTCGGTGGGTGCGGTGGGTCCTCGGCGGTATCGGGGCTCTCGTGGTACTCCTGGTCGGCGGCATCCTGATCTACACCCAAGTGGGCGTCATGGGCGCCGAGCCCGGCCCCCTCGCCCAGGCGGAACAAGACCCGGGGCTGACGATCAGCGACGACGGCGCCGGCATCGTCCTCTCCCCCACCACCGGGGCGACCGGCCAGGGTCTGGTGTTCATCCCGGGCGCGAAGGTCGAGGCCGAGGGCTACATCGCGACCCTCGCCGACACCGTCGTCGACGACGGCATCACGGTCGTCATCACCCGCCCGTGGCTGAACCTCGCGTTCTTCGATCCGCGGCCGCTGTCGACGTTCACCGACCTCGCCCCCGACGTCACCACGTGGGCGGTCGGCGGCCACTCCCTCGGCGGAGTCCGCGCGTGCCAGTTGGCCTCCGACGCCGACGCACTCGTGCTCTTCGCCTCGTATTGCGCGAACGACCTGTCGGCATCCGAGCTGCCGGTCCTGAGCCTCTCCGGCTCCGAGGACGGCCTCAGCACCCCGCAGAAGATCGCGGATGCCAAGGCACAGCTGCCGGCGTCGGCCACGTTCGTCGAGATCCCCGGCGCCTCGCACGCCTCCTTCGGCGCGTACGGCCCGCAGCCCGGCGACGGCACGCCGACTGCCGAGCCTGCAGAGGTGGACCGCGTCATCGCGGAAGAGCTGGGCGGGTTTCTGCCACGCAGCTGAACGGGGCCGGCGCCGAGAGCGTGCTCTCTCTCCGGGCGCGACATCGCCGCCGCGATGACACGGAGACGTCAGGGTGAGTTCTCCGCTCATTCCCGACGCGGTCTTCCACGCCGGAGTCAAGGCCGCCGTCGTCCATTCCTCAGCGGGCACGACGACGGTGAGAGATCACACGATGACCGTCAAATACCGACGGGTTCCGTTCACCGGGTGAACCATCTCCAGACTCTTATGATTCGGGATGCGCGAGGCAGATCCCTGTCCTCCCTTGCTTTTCAGGCGATGATTCGAGGGGCATTCTGGACATCTTTGCGACACAAAAAGAAAGCTTCGGACACTGTCCGAAAAGGTTGCGTAACGGCCGATTCCTTGCTCTATAGTTTGGGACGTACCGGTCCTGAGGCTCTCAATGAATCAATGGATGCTGGATATTTAATTGCTCGCCGCGAGCTCCTCATCGAGTTGCCCCGTCCAGATCCGACACCCCACGCGACACCGTCCGTCGCGCGAGAGGCCCATGTTCTCGTCCCGTCGCTTCGTCACGCGTCCCCGACGCCTGCGCGCCGCATCCACCGCCGCCGCGGTGGCCGTGCTGGCGTTGCTGCTCGGTTCCGGCGCCACGACGGCCAGCGCTGCGGCGACCATCACCCCGACGCCGTCCCCCGCGGAGTCCGCTCCGGCGGCCGTCTCCGACCCGGTCGCGCCGACCTCCGCACCGACCGCGTCGTCGTCACCCTCGGCCTCCGGCACCGCGACGCCGTCACCGACTCCCGGCACCGAGCCTGTCGATCACGTCCCGACGACGTCCGATCCCGGTGACGACACGCCCGCACCCGCCGCTCCCTCGGCCGGGACGACTCCGACCCCGTCGCCCAGCGCGAGCACGAGGACGACGGAATCCGTTCCGCCGTCCGGCCGGGCGACAACCGACGCCGGAGAACGCGCTCCCCCCGCCGCGAACGCGCGCGTCACCCGCTCGAGCGTCGGCATCCTCGCGGCGGGGATTCCCGAGGCACCCGCGGAGGCGTGGCTCGAAACCTTCGAGCAGGGCCTGAACACCACGACCCCGTCCTCGATCACCGCCTACGCGAGCGGGCGGTACACCGTCTCGACCGGGTGGGCGACGGGCACCACCTGCACCGGCGTGCTGGTGAACTACTCGGCGGTCTACCCCAACGCGCAGTTCTGCCCGAGCCAGTCCTTGTTGAACATCCCCGTGTCCACGGCCTCAGCGCGAGAGGTCCGCCGTCTCGCCGACGTCCTCGGCCAGGTCGCTACCGGCACGACGGGCTCGACCACCGCAACGGCGCCCGCCAACGGCTCGACCGCCACGACACGCGCGAACCACGCGCTCGTCAATCTCCCCTACGCGGCGGTCACGAGCACGACCGTGGCGCAGACCGCGAGCGGAATCGGAATCAGCGCCGCCGGATCGCGGTACTACACACTGCGCTTCGACGCAGCAGCCGCACCGTGCAGCACCACGGCGGCACCCGCGCTGTCGATCTCCCTGTTCTCGGGCACCACGACGCTGCTGGCTCCCTTCGCCACCGCCGTCAACCCGTGCGCGATCACGGGCAACGTCTTCTACACATCCCCCACGCAAACGGCATCCGGCGGACTCCTGGATCCCGCCGTCACCACCTCGGCGCGTGCCGCCACCTTCACGGGTACCTCGGCCGCCCTCCTCACGCCCGCGCAGATCGCCGCTGCCCAGGTGCGCGTGACCAACACCACCACCGGCACCGGCAGCGGGTTCGGCGTCGACAACCTGCGCGTGCTCGATGTCACCCCGAGCCTCGACTGGTCGTTCGGCCCCGCGAGTGTCCCCGTCGGAACCGCCTCGACGCTGACCTACACGATCACCAACACATCCGACGCCATCGCCAAGAGCGACTGGACGTTCTCGAACACGCTCCCCACCGGCCTCACCGTCGCTCCCGCCCCCGCGGTCGGCGGCACCTGCGCCCAGGTCACCGGAACAACGTTCGCCGTCACCGCTCTCGCCGGATCCTCCGGCATCTCCGTCGTCGGCGGGGACCTGGCCACCGGCGCGTCCTCCTGCACGATCACGGTGAACGTCGTGGCATCCACCGAGGGCACCTACACCAACGTGCCCGGCAACGTCGTCACCCCTCTCCTCGCTCCGGATGCCGCGACCCTGACCGTCACGCCCGCCTCGCGTCTCACCATCCGCAAGAACTTGCCCGCGCGCCTCGCCTCCACCGATCAGTTCACGCTGTCTCTGCGCAGTGGCACCACCGTCGTCGCGTCGGCGACGACCACCGGCACCGCGACCGGGCTGCAGTCGGCGCAGGTGTCACGTCAGATCGTCGAGTCCGGCGCCACGTACACGATCGCCGAGGTGCCCACCGCCGGTGCCGCGCTCGGATACGCGAGCTCGTACGAGTGCACCCGTGAAGGAACGGTGGTTGCGGCCGGCAGCTCGCGCTCGGGTCCGCTCACCATGCCGGCGGACGACGGCGCCGAAGTCGTGTGCACGTTCACCAACACGGTGCAGCAGCCGCGCCTGTTCTGCGACAGCGGCCTGTTCTACGGCGTCACGACGAACGGTGCGCTCATCCAGGCCGACGGTGCAGGCGGCGGACAGGCCACCGTCGGCACCTGGACAAACGTCACCGGAGCGAACTCGCTCGGTGTCGCCGCCGGCGGCACCGGCGCTTACGCCCTCAATCGATCGACCGACGCCGCGAACGTCTCATCCGTGCTGAAGTGGTCGCCGACCGGCGGTTTCGAGACGCTCGCGAACACGGCCTACACCACGGCGGACCGCGCCGGCACGGCGATCGGCGGCAGCATCGTCGCCGGAGCCATCGACCTCGCGACCGGCCGCTATCTCTTCGGCAAGTACAACAACGGGTCCTTCTACCTGTGGAGCTTCACGGAGTCCGCCCCCGCGGCATCCCGCTTCGTCTACCTCGGCTCGTTCAGCGCCGGCTCCGCGCCCAATGGCAACGGCGATATGGCATTCGACAACCGGGGCAACCTGTACATCCTGGGGGCCGCCACGGTCAACAACGCCAGCAGCGCCGCCATCTTCACCGTCACCGCCGACGTCCTGGCCGGTGCCACCGGCGGCACCCTCGTCGTCAGCACCTCGACGACGCGCACCCTGGTCGGACTGGATGCCACACCGGTCTTCGGCAGCGTCAACGGCATCGCCTTCTCCCCCCGCGGCACGGTCTACCTGTCGAGCAACACCAGCACCTACGAGTTCGACCCGACCACGTGGACGCGCGTCTCGGGCAGCCCTCGCATCGACTTCGCCTCGACCGACCTGGCCAGTTGCAACAGCCCCGGCACGGTCACCGTGCAGAAGAACGTCGTCGGGAGGGCGGCGACCGCCGACCAGTTCCAGCTCACCCTCGCCGACGCCAGCGGTGCCCTCGGCACAGCGACCACCACGGGGACGACCACCGGCCGCCAGGCCGCACAGGTCGGCCCCTTCCCCGCGACCATCGGCTCGACGCTGACGGTATCGGAGACGATGGCGACAGGATCCACGTCGGCCATCGGCGCCTACACGGTCCGTCTGGAGTGCTGGACGGACGGCATCCGGATCGCTACCGCCAGCGCCACCAGCACGACCATCACGATGCCCGACCGCTTCGGCGCGAACGTCGTCTGCACCTTCTTCAACGCCCCCGCACCCGTCGCCACCGTCACGGTGACCAAACGCGTCCTCGACCCGGCCACCGGCCAGTCGACACCCGCGGCCGGCTGGAGCCTGGGGGCGGCCGCCGTCGCCACCGTCGGCACCGCCACCGTGCTCCCCAGCGAGGCGCCGCGCCAGACCAGCGACGCCGCGGGCAACGCCGTGTGGAGCGTCCTGTTCGGCTCCGCGGCATCCCGCGCCACCCTCACGATCTCGGAGGTGCAGCAGACGCGCTTCACCTTCGTCAGCGGTACATGCACGGTCAACGGCGCCGCCACCGCGGTCACCTTCACGACCGCGGGCGGCGTAGTCAGCGGCTCGATCGCCGGAGTCGGGCCCTCGGCGGTCGTCGCGTGCACCCTCGTCAATCAGTCGATCACCTCTCTCACCCTGGTGAAGACGGTCTCGTCGGGCTCGGCTCCCGCGACCGACTGGACGCTGTCCGCAACCGCCCCCACCGGCGCGCTCGCGGGACCCTCCGGCCGCACGGGCAGCGCCGCGGCGACGAACGTCCCCGTCTCGCCCGCCCGCGCCTACCGGTTGGCCGAGACCGGGACGAACGCCGCCTACGTCCAGGTCGGTACGTGGCGCTGCGTGGAGTCGACGGGGGCGGCCGTGGCCGTCACGGCGGCGAACGACGTGACGCTGCGCACGGGCGCCGCGGTCACCTGCACCGTCACCAATGCCACCGCGACCATGACGGTACTCAAGGACGTCACCGCTCCCAGCGCCGGCTTCGTCCCCTCCACCTGGACCGTCACGGCCGCACCCGCCGCCCTCGCCGGCGCGTTGTTGCCGACGCAGAGCCGCGTGGGCGCCGCGTACGACCCCGTCGCCGGCAACGCGGCGAGCACGTTCGAGGTGCGCCCGGGCCACGGCTACACCCTGTCGGAGGCGCCCACCGTCGCGGGCACACGGCTGGCCTATCTGACGCTTCGCCTCGAGCGCCTCGACGGTTCCACGTGGACCACGGTCACCGGTCGCAGCATCACCGCTCCCGCTGCCGGCCAGAGCGCGATCTACCGCTTCGTCAACGCCCCCGTCGTGGGCCCCGTCCTGCCCCTCACGGGCGGTGTCGGCGCAGACACGTTCGTCATCGCCGGAGGCCTCCTGCTCGCCCTCACCGTCGTGGGCGCCGTGATCCATCGCAGACGCAGGGGAGGGAGCCTTCCGACGTGAGCCCTCCCGTCGCGCGATACCGCCGACCGCACTCCTTCCGCATCACACTCCACCTTCCGAGAGGAACCACCATGTCCATCCGCAAGAAAGCGGCAACCGTCCTGAGCGTCCTCGCGCTCGGGGCCCTCACCGCCGTCGGGGCCGTCGCTCCCGCATCGGCCGTGACGCTGCCGGGCAACATCGACTCGACAGTCAACCGCACCCTCACGCTGCACAAGCACGCGCTCGGACCCACGACGCCGCTGAACCCGACCTCGACGGGCCAGCAGCTGGCCACGCCGCCGGCCGACCCGCTGGCGGGAGCGCAGTTCACCGCGACGCTCGTGTCGGGCGTCGACCTGACCACGGCCGCCGGGTGGACGCAGGCGGCCTCGCTGACACCGGCCCAGGCTGCCCAGCGTCCCAACACGGTGAGCTTCGTGTCGTCGGTGTCCAACACCGCCGGTGTCGCGACGTTCTCGCCCGACCCGGCGCTGTACCCGACCGGCCTGCCCATCGGCGTGTACCTGATCACCGAGACCCAGCTGCCGGCCACCGCCACCAACCCGGCGGCGCCGTTCCTGGTGACGTTGCCGACGCCCACCGGCAGTGCGGGCTCGCCCGCCAACCAGTGGATCTACGACGTGCACGTCTATCCGAAGAACGCCGTCACCCAGCTCACCAAGACGCGCGTTCCCGCCCCGGCCGGATCCGTCGAGCAGCGCAACCCCGACCTCATCCGTTGGGCCATCGCTTCGTCGATCCCGACCCTCGCGACCGGTGACGCCATCGACGTGTTCACCCTCACCGACGTCCTGCCGTCGGAGCTGACGTACCTGACGGCTGCCACCGTTCCCGCGGGAGTCGCCCCCTCGAACGTCGTGGTCACGAATGCCGCCGGCGCCGCGCAGACGTTCACCGAGGGAACCGACTACACGATCACCAACACCGGGGGCACCCTGACCCTGGACTTCACCGCCGCCGGCCGCACGCGTCTCGCGGGCTTCCAGGGCGGAACCGTGACGTTCAATGTGCTGACGCGCGCGACGGCCATCCCGGCCAGCGGCGTGATCGTCAACACCGCGCGCGCGAACGTCAACGGTTCGACCGAGGAGGTCACCGGCAGCACGCCGATCGGTCAGCTCACCGTGTCGGCCTACACCACCTCGAACGGCGCCCGCGTGCCGCTCGCGGGGGCGGTCTACCAGGTGTTCCTCACGGAGCAGGATGCCATCAACGGCGCCAACCCGATCGTCATCAACGGCGAGACCACCTGGACGACCGGCGCGAACGGCAACGTCATCGTGCCGATCATCACGCCCGGCAACTACTGGGTGCGCGAGACGGTGCCCCCGACCGGGTACCAGCTGCCCTCGCCCGACCGCATCCTGACCGCGGTCGTGCCCGGCCCGACCTCGACCACGGCGCCCGTGCGCAACTACGTCGAGTTCGCCCACAACCAGGTGCCCGCGTTCGCCCTGCCCATCACCGGTGGCGACGGCGGCCTGTGGTTCGGCGTCGGCGGCGCTGCTCTGCTGACCGCAATGGTCGGCGCGGCGTTCGTCGTGTCGCGTCGCCGCACCCGCGCGGTGCAGGCCCCGGCCTGAGCGATAGCGCTGTGAAGAGGGGGGCGACGGTGCGGCAGGACGCCGCATCGTCGTCCCCTTCGTCGGCTCCGCTGCGGCGCGACCTGCGGCGTCCGAGATGGAAGCTCTCGCTGATCTCGCTGGTGCTCGCGGTCGGCGCCCTCGCCGGGGTGGGCCTGCTGATGTACCCGACGGTGGCCGCCTGGTTCGCCCAGTACGTGCAGTCGCAGGTCATCGACGGGTACTCGAACCAGATCCGCGACCTCGGCGCCGACACGCTCGCCGACCAGCTCGACGCCGCCCGGGCGTACAACTCCGGCCTCATCGACGGCGGAGCCGAGATCGCCGCGAACGAGCGCCTCCCCCTGGCGAACTCCCCCGACCAGACCAGCGACTACGCCGAGCGACTGCGATCGGATGCCGCGGGCCTCATGGCCCGGCTGAAGATCCCCGCCATCGAGGTCGACCTGCCCATCTATCACGGCACGAGCGAGCAGGTGCTGTACGAGGGAGTCGGTCACCTCGAGGGGACCGCTCTCCCGGTGGGCGGGGAGACCACGCACTCGGTGCTGACCGCGCACCGGGGACTCGCGACCGCCGAGTTGTTCACCCACCTCGACCGCGTGGGCCTCGACGACACCTTCACCATCGAGGTCTTCGGCGAGGTTCTCGTCTATCGCGTCGTCGACACGCGCGTCGTCGAGCCGGAGGACACCGAGTCTCTCGCCCCGGTCGTCGGTCGCGACCTCGTCACCCTCGTGACCTGCACGCCGCTCGGTGTGAACAGCCATCGCATCCTCGTGACCGGCGAGCGCGTCATCCCGACTCCGCAGTCCGAGATCGACGGAGCGGGCGCCCACCCCGACATTCCCACGTTCCCGTGGTGGATCTTCGTCCTCGCGGCCTCGGTCCTGGCGGCGGGCGTCTACGTCTGGTGGGCGGGTCGGCCCCCGCGCCGCATGGTCCGGCGTACCTGAGCCCCCGCGCGCCCCGCGCCCACTCCGTGATCCCTGCTCGTCCTTGAACGCACGAATGCCCAGGACACCCCGGATGCCGTGGCTCGGCATCCGCGTGTCCTGGGCACGTCGCGGCGGGTCGCGCGATTACTCGCGGGGCGGCTCCTCCCGGGCAGCGCGGGCCTTCTCGGCGGCCAGCTCCGCGCGGATCGACTCGGTGCGCACATCGGTCGGGCGCTCACCCGACTCCCACAGATGGTCGACCCCGGCCTGCGGGTGCCCCTCGGTGGCGGCGAGCGACGCCTCGAGCGCCCGCTCGAAACGGCTCTGCCGGCGCTTGAGCCAGAGACCCACGACCAGGAACACCGCCAGCAGCACGTACGCCGACGCGGCGAAGGGGTGCAGCACGAGATCGGCGACGTTGCCCTGGCTCAACTGCAGCGCCTTGCGCAACTGCTGTTCGCCCATGGGCCCGAGGATCAACCCCACGATGAGGGGGGCGATCGGGAAGCCGAAGCGCCGCATGAAGTACCCCAGCGCGCCGACGATCAGCAGGATGACGATGTCGAGCGTCGAGAAGCTCACCGCGTACGCGCCCAGCACCGCGAAGGTGAGGATGCCGGCGTAGAGGTAGGGCCGCGGGATCTGCAGCACCTTCACCCACAGTCCCGCCAGCGGCAGGTTCAGCACGATGAGCAGCACGTTGCCGATGTACAGGCTCGCGATCAGCGCCCACACCAGGTCGCCCTGGTTCTGGAACAGCTGCGGCCCGGGCTGGATGCCGTACGACTGGAAGGCCGTGATGATGATGGCCGCGGTGGCCGTCGTCGGCAGGCCCAGGGTGAGTAGCGGCACGAGAACGCCCGCCGCGGCGGCGTTGTTGGCCGCCTCGGGTCCGGCGACGCCCTCGATCGCTCCGCGCCCGAACTGTCCCTTGTTCTTCGACAGCTTCTTCTCGCTCGCGTACGACAGGAAGGTCGCCACGTCCGCGCCACCGGCGGGGATGGTGCCCACGGGGAAGCCGATGAAGGTGCCGCGCAGCCACGGCTTCCACGAGCGCCGCCAGTCCTCGCGCGTCATCCAGTTGCGCCAGCCCCGCGTGACCGGGATCACCGGGATCGGTCCGTGCCGCAGGCGCGCGGCGACGTAGAGGGTCTCGCCCACCGCGAACAGCCCGACGGCCACGAGCACGACGCTCACCCCGTCCGACAGCGCGAGCACGCCCATCGTGTACCGCGCCTGGCCGGTGGTCGCCTCGGTGCCGATGAGGCCGACGAGCAGGCCGATGCCGAGCGAGGCCAGTCCGCGGGCGGGCGAGGAACCGAGCAACGCACCGACGGTGATGAAGGCCACCACGATGAGGGCGACGAAGTCGGCCGGTGAGAGGTTGACCGCGAATTGCGCGAGCAGGGGGGCGAAGAGGGTCAGCAGCACCGTGGCGATGGTGCCGGCCACGAACGAGCCGATCGCCGCCGTCGCCAGGGCCGCAGCCCCGCGACCGAGCTTGGCCATCTTGTTGCCCTCGATGGCGGTGATGACGGATGCCGATTCACCCGGGGTGTTGAGCAGGATGCTGGTGGTCGAGCCACCGTACATCCCGCCGTAGTAGATGCCCGCGAAGGTGATGATCGCCGCCGTCGGCGACAGCGTATAGGTCAGAGGCAGCAGCAGTGCCACGGTCATGGCCGGGCCGATACCCGGGAGCACCCCGACCGCGGTCCCGATGACCACGCCCAGCAGCGCGAACAGCAGGTACTCCGGCTGCAGCGCGGTGGCGAAGCCCTCCAGGAGGGAGTTCACAGAATCCATGTCGACGGTCTCCTAGCCGAACAGGGGTCCGGGGCCGTACCACCAGTCGAAGGCGGCCCCGCGAGGAAGGAAGAGGCCCAGGCCCTCTCCGAAGAGGAGCTGGGTGCCGATGCCGATGACGAGCCCGACGAGGAAGGCCACCCAGGGGCGCTTCGCCCCGAGCGTCCAGGCGACGCCGCCGAACAGGAGGGCCGCGACCATCCACCAGCCGAGCAGTTCGAGCAGCAGCAGGACGGCGACGAGGAGCGCGACGAGCTTGAGGATCGTCCACCAGTCGGTCTTGGCATCCGGGTCGATGTCTTCGCCTTCTTCGCGCGGCGCCACCTGGCCCCGGAGGGCCGAGATCACCAGCGCTGCACCGGAGCCGAGCAGGATCACCGCCACGGCGAAGGGGAACACCTGCGGGCCGATGGCCTGACCTGCGGGGACGCGGATGGCGAAGGCCCCGACCAGCGCGAAGACGCCGAGACCGAACACGACGGCCGCGAAGATCGCGTTGCCGATGCGCTCGGCGCCCCACCGGGGGCGGACGGTGTCCGCCCCCGGTGTCTCGGTGGTCGTCACGAGACCAACCCGATGTTCTTCAGCGTCCCCGACACGTCGACGATGTTCTCGTCGACGAACGAGGTGAAGTCCTCACCCGTCAGGAAGGCGTCGGTCCAGCCGCGCTCCTCGAGCACGGTCTTCCACGCACCCGACTCGTGCATCTCGGTGACCAGGGCGGTGAGGCCCGCGGCATCCGCTTCGCTGATCCCGCCGGGGGCGAGCAGGCCGCGCCAGTTGGTGTAGACGACGTCGAAGCCCTCGGAGGTCATGGTGGGAACGTCGGGCAGCAGCGTCGCCGCCTCCTCGCTCGACACGGCGAGGGCGCGCAGGTCACCCGACTCGACGTATTCGGCGAACTCCCCCACGCCCGAGATGCCGGCCGCGGCGTTGTTGCCGAGCAGCAGCGACACGGCCTCGCCGCCACCGGCGTTGGGCACGTAGTTGAGCTTCTCGGTGATGTCGGCGCCCGTGAGTCCGGCTTCCTCGAGCAGGAGACCCGCGAGGATGTGGTCGGCACCGCCGGCGGAGCCACCGGTGATGGTGACACCCTGACCGTCGGCCACGACCGCGTCGATGAGGTCCTTCAGCGTCTGGAACTCGCTCGCGGCGGGCACGACGACGACGAGCGGCTCCTCGGTCAGGCGGGCGATGGGGGTGGTGTCCTCGATGCGGTTCTCGGCGGCGTTCGTCTCGACGGCGCCGACCATCACCAGACCCGTGACCATGAGGGTGTACGGGTCGCGCTCGTTCGCGAGCGAGGCGAGGCCGACGGTGCCGCCGGCGCCACCGACGTTGCTGACCGCCGCGGTGCCGACCAGGCCGTCGCCGGTGAGCACATCCGAGACGGCGCGACCGGTCTGGTCCCAGCCGCCGCCCGGGTCGGCGGGGACGACGATGTTCACGGAGTCGATCGAGGCGGCGTCGTCGGAGGCGGCCGCTCCCCCGGCACCCGCACCCTGCGGGTTGCAGCCGGTGAGCGCCGCGAGCGACAGCGCAGCCAGGGGGACGAGGGCGATGGTGGTGCGACGCATGCGCGGTACTCCTCTTCGAGTTCGAGGAGGCGCCGTCGCCTCCCCGCTGATGGCTCACCGTAGACAGCACCGAAGTCGGCCGTCGCGCTTGTGCAACTAACGACGACTTCGGCAACTATTGGTCGCGCGCCGGCCTGCACCCGACGCGTGCGGCGAGGGAGAATGAACCGTGGTCCGAGCACTGTCGCTGAGACTGCAGCTGTTGCTGCTGCAGGCGCTGATCGTGTGCGTCGTGACCCTCGGCGCGGGCATCGTCACCGTCTGGATCCAAGAGAGCGCGATCCGCGACTCCTACCGCGAGCGCATGGTCGGGGTGGCGCTGTCGATCGCACGCCTACCCGTCATCGTGGAGGCGTTCGATGATCCCGATCCCTCGGTGGCGATCCAGCCCGTGGCCGAGGTCATCCGCGAGGCGTCGGCGTTGACCTACGTCGTGGTGACCGACCTCGACGGCATCCGTCTGTCGCACCCCAACCCCGACCGCATCGGCGAGAGCGTGTCGACCGACCCGTCGATCCCCCTGTCGGGACAGGTGTGGTCGGGCACCGAGACGGGGACGCTCGGTGAGTCCTACCGGGTGAAGGTGCCGGTCTACGCCGACGGCGACGACGAGAGCGCCCCCGTGATCGGCTCGGTGTCGGTGGGAGTGCTCGAGTCAGAGCTCGCCGCCGATCTGCAGGCGCGCCTGCCGGGCCTGTTCCTCGCCTTCGGCGGCGCCGCGGTGGCCGGGGTCTTCGGCGCCGCGTGGGTCGCCGCCCTCATCCGCCGCCGCATCCTGGGGCTCGAACCGGATGAGATCGCCGAGCTGGTGGGCGAGCGCGAGACGATGCTGCACCGCCTCAGCGAGGGTGTGATCCGCGTCGACCACCGCGGCATCGTCACCAGCGCCAACGACGCCGCCGAGCGCCTCATCGGGCGGGGGACGCTCAGCGGGCGTCGCGCCGACGAGACGCTCGACGGGCCCCTCCTGCAGGTGATGGAGGACGGCGAGCCCGAGGGGCGGCTCGTGCTGGCGGGCGAGCGTCCCGTCATCGCCCGCTCCACGGGACTCCGCGACGACCGCGGCCGCATGGTGGGCGGCACCCTGCTGCTGCGCGATCACACCGAACTCCACGAGGCCCTCCGCAGCATGGACGGGCAGCAGTCGCTCACCGAGGGGCTGCGCGCGCAGGCGCACGAGTTCGCCAACTCGCTGCACGTCGTGTCGGGCCTGCTCGAACTCGGCGCGTGGGACGACGCGCGGGAGTTCATCGCGCAGGTGCGACCGGGCGGCCCGTTGGATCCGGGACCGGATGCCGCAGCCCTCGGAAGCGAGCTGACCGCGCTGCTGTCGGTCAAGATCGCCCGCTCCCGCGAGCTCGACGTCGCCCTCGAGGTCGTGGCGCACGGCGCTCCCCCCGCCGAATCGATCGGCGATCTCATCACCGTGGTCGGCAACCTCGTCGACAACGCCCTCGAGGCCTGCCGCCCCGGCGATCGGTTGCGGGTGACGGTGGATGCCACCGACTCCTCGGTGCGCGTGCGGGTCGACGACAGCGGTACCGGTGTTCCCGACGCGCTCCGCGCGCACGTCTTCGACGAGGGCGTGAGCACGAAGGGCACCAACGCCCGCGCCCGCGGCATCGGACTGGCCCTCGTCCGACGGGTCGCCCGCCGCCGGGGCGGCGACGCCCGGGTCGAGCGTTCCCCGCTCGGGGGCGCGCGGTTCGAGGTGGTGCTCCCCGTGGCCGAGAGGGTGTCGTGATGCTGCGCGTCCTCGTCGTCGACGACATCCCCGCCGTGGCGTCACTGCACGGCCGGTTCGTGTCGGCGCACCCGGGGTGCGAACTCGTCGGCACGGCGGGCACCGGACCGGATGCCGTGTCGGCGGTGGCCGAGCTCCACCCCGACCTCGTGCTGCTCGACGTGCACCTCCCGGGCTTCTCGGGCCTCGACGCCCTGCGCTCCGTGCGCGCCGACGGCTCGCTCGTGCAGCCGGAGGTGATCGCCGTGACGGCGGCACGCGATGTCGACACCGTGCGCACGGCGCGGCTGATGGGCGTGCAGCACTACCTGGTGAAGCCGTTCACGGCCGGTGAGCTGCACGCGCGGATCGACGACGTCCTGGCCGAGCGGCGAGCCTCCGCCGCGGTCGCGGGCTCTCTCGACCAGCAGGGCGTCGACGCGGTGCTGCGGCCCGTGACGAAGCGCCCCCTGCCGAAGGGGCTGTCGCGCCCGACGCTCGATCTGGTGCGCACCGCCCTGGCCGAACTGGGATCGGCGAGTGCGGCCGAGGTCGCCGACCACCTCGGCCTGTCACGGGTGAGCTGCCGCCGCTACCTCGAGCACCTCGCCGACGACGGCGAGTGCGTGCGCAGTCTCGACTACACCACCGCCGGGCGACCGAGCACGCGCTACACGGTCGCCGTCGCCTGAGCGCCCCGCCACCCTGGTTGAGTGTCCAAGACACGCCGGATGCCGGCCACGCCGGCGGCGTTTCTTGGACACTCAACTCGTGCGCGCCGCGCGCGACCCGCTAGCGCTGGAAACCGTCCGAGATGATCGCGATGAGCTCCTCGCGCTCCTCGACCGGCAGGAACGCCCCCGCCGCGGCGTTCAGCTGGAACGCTTCGAGGTCGTCGAGGTCGTAGTCGAACGCCTGCGCCAGCAGACCCAGCTCGCGGGTGAGCGAGGTCGCGCTCATCAGGCGGTTGTCGACGTTCACGGTGACCGAGAAGTCGAGCTGGTAGAGCAGGTCGAACGGGTGGGCGTCCATCGTGTCGCCCCACGCCGTGACGGCCCCCGACTGCAGGTTCGACGTCGGCGACAGCTCGAGCGTGATCTCGCGATCGCGCACCCAGCGAGCCAGGTCGCCGAAGGTCACCTGCACCTCTTCACCCTCGCGCGAGACGACGTCGAGGTCGTTTGCGATGCGCACCCCGTGACCGAGGCGCAGGGCGCGACCGTCGATGAGGGCGGACCGGATGGATGCGAGTCCCGCCCCCTCGCCGGCGTGCACCGTCGTGGGGAAGAACTGCTCGGCGAGGTAGTCGAACGCCGCGCGGTGGCCCGACGGCAGGAATCCGTCCTCGGGACCGGCGAGGTCGAAGCCGACCACCCCGCGGCCGCGCCAGGCCACGGCGAGCTCGGCGATGTCGCGGGCGTTGTCGTTGTGGCGGAGCGCCGTGAGCAGCTGCCCGACTCGGATGTCGTGGCCGCGCGCGTCGGCGGCGTCCTCGCCCTCTTCGATGCCCTCCTGCACGGCATCCACGACCTCGTCGAGCGTGAGGCCGCGCGTGAGGTGCTGCTCGGGCGCCCACCGCACCTCGCCGTAGACGACCCCGTCGGATGCGAGGTCCTCGACGAACTCCTTCGCGGTGCGCACGAGCCCCTCGCGCGTCTGCATCACGCCGACGGTGACCGAGAACTTCTCGAGGTAGTCCTCGAGCGACCCTCCGTCGATGTGGTCCGAGAACCACGCGCCGAGTCCCTTCGCGTCGCGGGCCGGCAGGTCGAGGCCGACCTCGTCGGCCAGCTCCAGCACGGTCTGCGGGCGCAGCCCCCCGTCGAGATGATCGTGCAGCGACACCTTGGGGAGGTCCCGCACCGTGCGGTCGCCGATGCGGACGTCGTCGGATGCCATCGTGTTCCTTTGCTGAGCGGCCATCACGCCGTGATGCGTTCGCGGACGAGGGGGGATGCCGCGGGGGCGGCGTCGCCGATCTCCCAGGCACCCTCGACCGCACCGAGGGCGCGGTCGAAGCGGGCGCCGTCGTCGGCCGACAGGGTGAACAGCGGCTGACCGGCGGTGACCGACTGGCCCACCGTGACGTGCAGATCGATGCCCGCGGCGTGCACCACGGCGTCCTCGGCACGCGCACGACCGGCACCCAGACGCCAGGCACCGATACCGAACGGCAGGGCCTCGATGCGGGTGAGCACGCCCGAACGCTCAGCGACCACGGTGTGGGTCTCGCGGGCCGTCGGGAGGGCGGCGTCCGGATCCCCGTCCTGGGCGCGGATCATGCGCTTCCACACGTCCATCGCGCGGCCGTCCTTCAGCGCCGCCTCGACGTCGGCGTCAGGGCGACCCGCGAGGGTGAGCATCTCGCGGGCGAGCGCGACGGTCAGCTCGACCACGTCGGCGGGGCCGCCGCCCGCGAGCACCTCGACCGACTCGCGCACCTCGTTGGCGTTGCCGATGGCCTGGCCCAGCGGGGTGTTCATGTCGGTGAGCAGGGCGGTGGTGTTCACGCCCGAATCGGTGCCCAGTGCGACCATCGTGCGGGCCAGTTCGCGGGCGCGATCGATGTCCTGCATGAACGCGCCCGAGCCGAACTTCACGTCGAGCACGAGCGAGTCGGTGCCCTCGGCGATCTTCTTCGACATGATGCTCGAGGCGATGAGCGGGATCGCCTCCACCGTCCCGGTGACGTCACGGAGTGCGTACAGCTTCTTGTCGGCCGGGGCGAGCCCGGTGCCCGCGGCGCAGATGACCGCTCCGACGTCGGCGAGCTGCGCCATGATCTCGTCGTTCGACAGCGCTGCGCGCCAACCGGGGATCGACTCGAGCTTGTCGAGCGTTCCGCCGGTGTGCCCGAGGCCGCGGCCCGAGAGTTGCGGCACGGCGACGCCGAAGGCGGCAACGAGCGGCGCCAGTGGAAGCGTGATCTTGTCGCCCACCCCGCCGGTGGAGTGCTTGTCGACCGTCGGTTTGCCGAGGGACGAGAAGTCCATGCGCTCGCCCGAGGCGATCATGGCATCCGTCATCACCCGGATCTCGTCGCGCTCCATGCCGCGCAGCAGCACGGCCATCGCGAACGACGCCATCTGGGCGTCCGAGACGTAGCCCTTCGTGTAGTGCTCGATGAGCCAGCGCAGCGCCGACTCCGAGATGGCGCCCCCGTCGCGCTTCGTGCGGATGACCTCGACCGCGTCGTGCGGATGAATCACCGGTCCCTGAGCCTGTCGAAGGGTCATCGTGCGGCCTCCTCGAGCTCGCGCGGACCGAACGCGTCGGGCAGCACCTCGTCGATGGTGCGGATGCCGCTGACGGTCTCGAGCAGCATCCCGGGGATGGCGTGCTCGAACAGCAGCTGTCGGCACCGTCCGCACGGCATGAGGGTGCGACCCTCGCCGTCGACGCAGACGAACGCGACCAGCTGGCCGCCGCCCGACATGTGCAGCTCGGACACCAGGCCGCACTCGGCGCACAGCGTCACCCCGTAGGAGGCGTTCTCGACGTTGCACCCCGAGACGATGCGGCCGTCGGCGACGAGCGCCGCGGCGCCCACCTTGAAGCGGGAGTAGGGCGCGTATGCGCGGTGCATGGCATCCGTCGCGGCGGAACGGAGTTCGTCCCAGTCGATGTCGGTCATCGTGGTGTGAGGGGTCCTCTCATGGGGGGGTGACGGGCCTGGTCAGCCTTTTATGTACGGTTTGCCGGCGGCCGCGGGGCCGCGCACCTTCCCGACGAGACCGGCGACCGCGAAGATCGTCACCACGTACGGCAGCATCAGCATGAACTCGCTGGGCACCGGGGAGCCGATGACGCCGAGGGTGTTCTGGAGGTTGGAGGCGAAGCCGAACAGCAACGCCGCGAGGGTGGCGCGGATCGGGTCCCACTGGCCGAAGATCACAGCGGCGAGGGCGATGTACCCCGCGCCGGCGGTCATCTCTTTGTTGAACGCGCCGACGGAACCGAGCGTGAAGAACGCGCCGCCGAGGCCGGCGATGGCGCCGCCGAGCGACACGTTCCAGAACCGGGTCTTGGCGATGTTGATACCGACCGTGTCGGCGGCCTGCGGGTGCTCGCCGACCGCGCGCAGGCGCAGACCCCAGCGGGTGTGGAACAGGCCCACGTACACCAGCGCCACCGTGACGTACATCAGATACACGATGATCGTCTGGTTGAAGAGCATCGGCCCGATGATGGGGATGTCGGCGAGGAACGGGATCGGCAAGCGCGGGAAGCGCGGCGGGGCGTTCAGCGTCGCCGCGTTCGGTGCGAGCAACTGCGAGAACAGGAAGCTCGTCAGCCCCACCACGAGCACGTTCAACACGACGCCGACGATGACCTGATCGACGAAGTACTTGATCGCGAACGCCGCGAGGACGAACGACACCAGCACGCCCGAGACACCGGCTGCGAGGAGTCCGATGAAGGGGTTGCCGGTCGCGGTGGCGACGATCGCCGAGGTGAAAGCGCCCGCGAGGAGCTGGCCCTCGATCGCGATGTTCACCACGCCCACGCGTTCGCTCAGCACGCCGGCCATCGCCCCGAAGATCAGCGGGACCGACAGGCTCAGGCCACCGGCGAGCAGGCCCGTCAGCGGGATGACCGACGTGGTCGCACCGGCCGCGGCCCACGTCAGGAAGCCGATCATGAAGATCAGCGCGAAGAGGACGGCCAGCCACAGCGGCGGGCGGCGGTGCGCGCGAACCAGCAGGAAGCTGGCGGCGGTGATGAGCGCGAGCAGGACGGTGCAGACGGCACCGGTGACCACTCCCCCGAGAACCACCTCGGGCAGCTGCAGGAACTCCCCCGGGCTCGAGATGCGGAACACCGCGTCGCCGTCCTGGCGCGCGACCACGAAGAGCACCGCGGCGAGCACCGTGATGACGCCGTAGACGACCGGCGCTTTCCAGCTGATGACGATGGTCTTGTCGAGGGCATCCGGCTGCGGCGACACCCCGGGGTGCTGAGCGGTGGTACTCACTTGACCACCTCCTTCTTCTTGGCGGCGCGCGTCTTCGACGCACGCGCACCGGGCGCGGGCAGACGGAAGATCGCGCGCACGAGCGGGGGTGCGGCGATGAACAGCACGATGAGCGACTGCACGACGAGCACGATGTCGATCGGCACGCCGTTCGCGGCCTGCATGGCGAAGCCGCCGGCTTTGAACGCCCCGAACAGGATGCCGGCCACCAGCACGCCGACGGGGGTCGAACGACCCAGCAGCGCCACCGTGATGGCGTCGAACCCGATTCCGGCGTCGATGCCGCTGGAGAATCCGGTGGTCACGGTGCCGAGCACCTGGTCCACCCCGGCGAGACCGATGAGTCCACCCGAGATGAGCATGGCGACGACGTACATCGACTTGACGTTGATGCCCGCCACGCGGGCGGCGTTCGGGTTGAGACCGACCGCGCGGAAGCGGAAGCCCAGCGACGACCGCTCCAGGATCCACCACACCAGCGCGACGGCCGCGAGCGACAGGACGAACCCGAAGTGCAGGTTGTAGGCGGGACCGAACAGGTCGGGGAAGACCGCGGTCTCCTTCATCGCCGGTGTGGTCGGGTTGCTCGACCCCGGCGCCTGCAGCAGGCCGGGGGTGCGCAGCAGGTAGTAGACGAGGTAGAACGCGACGTAGTTGAGCATGATCGTGACGATCACCTCGTGTGCTCCGGTGCGCGCCTTGAGGAGCCCCGCGATCCCCGCCCACAGGGCACCCGCCACGACCCCGGCGACGAGCGCGACGAGCGCGTGCAGACCCCAGGGGAGATCGAAGGCGAAGGCGACATAGCCGCCGGCCGCCGCGGCGACGAGCATCTGCCCACGACCACCGATGTTGAACATGCCGACGCGGAATGCGAGCGCGACGCCGAGACCCGCGGCGATCAGCGGGGTCGCGAACGTCAACGTCTCGGTGAGGGGGCGGATGCCGGTGGCGAACTCGGGGCGGCGGAAGTTGTAGATCGCGCCCTGGAAGAACGAGGCGTAGGCGCCCGACACGGACTGCCAGATCGCGACGAGGGTGTCGCCCGGGCGGGCGAAGAAGTATCCCGCGGATGCCTGGACGTTCTCGTCGGTCGCCGCGATCATCACGGCTCCCACGAGAAGGGCGAGGATCACGGCGAGAACCGAGATGATGGCGTTGCCGGTGGCGACCTCGCGCAATGCGCGGCGCCAGCGGTTCTCTTCCGTCGCCGGCTCGGGGGCCACCACGCGGGCACCCGCGGTGGGGTCGACCGTCGACGCCCCCGCGAGAGCGGCGTCGGCGGATGTCGGGTCGGACACCTCGGCGGCGCGGTCCGCGCGCGCGGCACTCGGGTCGTGAGGGCTGTGCGGATCGCTCACGCGGCGACTCCTTCGGTGTGGGGCGTCTCGCCGGCCATCATCAAGCCGAGCACGTCGCGCGTGGTGTCGCCGGGAACGATGCCGACGACGCGGCCGCGGTACATCACCATGATGCGGTCGGCGAGCGCGGTGACCTCGTCGAGCTCGGTCGAGACGACGATCACCGGTACGCCCGCATCGCGGGTCTCAATGACGCGCTTGTGGATGAACTCGATCGAGCCCACGTCGACTCCGCGGGTGGGCTGCGCGGCGACGAAGAGTCGGAGCTCGCGGCTGAGCTCGCGGGCCAGCACGACCTTCTGCTGGTTGCCGCCGGACAGGCGTCCGACAGGCGTCTCGATCGACGGCGTGCGCACGTCGAATTCGGCGACCTTGTCGCGCGCGAAATCGGCCAGCGTCGACAGCTGCAGCGCACCACCCTTGACGAAGGGAGCGCCGTCGGCGCGATCGAGCATGAGGTTCTCGGCGATCGAGAACTCGCCCACGAGGCCGTCTTCTTTGCGATCCTCGGGCACGAAGCCGACGCCCGCGTCGAGCACCGTGCGCACGGTCGATCCACCGAGTTCCTTGCCGTCGAGGGTGATGGACCCCTCGACGCGCTCTTGCAGGCCCACGAGAGCCTCGGTGAGCTCGGTCTGGCCGTTGCCCTGAACGCCGGCGATGGCGAGGACCTCGCCGCGGCGTACCTCGAAGCTGACGTCGTTGACCACGACCTGACCGATCGCGTCGACCACGGTCAGACCCTTCACCGACAGAGCGACATCGCCGAGCGTCGGCGCGTCTTTCTGCACGGTGAGCTCGACCGCGCGACCCACCATGAGCGAGGCGAGCTCGGCGTTGGAGGCGGTGGGCTCGGCCTCGCCGACCACCTTGCCGAGCCGGATGACGGTGATGCGGTCCGCGACCTCGCGAACCTCGCGCAGCTTGTGGGTGATGAAGACGATCGACGTGCCCGCCGCCTTCAGCTGGCGCATGATCGCCATGAGCTCGTCGGTCTCCTGGGGAGTGAGCACGGCGGTCGGCTCATCGAAGACGAGGACTTTCGCGTCGCGCGACAGCGCCTTGATGATCTCGACGCGCTGCTGCACACCGACGGGCAGGTCGTCGACGAGGGCGTCGGGATCGACGTCGAACCCGAAGCGGTCGGAGATCTCTGTGACCTTGGCGCGTGCGGCGGCGATGTCGAGGCGGCCACCGGCTTTCGTCGGCTCGTGCCCGAGCATGACGTTCTCGGCGACGGTGAAGACGGGAATGAGCATGAAGTGCTGGTGCACCATGCCGATGCCGGAACGCATCGCGTCGCCGGGACCCGAGAAGTGCTGGACGACGTCGTCGAGCAGGATCTCTCCCCCGTCGGCCTGGTAGAGACCGTAGAGGACGTTCATCAGGGTGGACTTGCCGGCACCGTTCTCGCCGAGCAGGCAGTGGATCTCACCGGCGTGCACCGTGAGGTCGATGTGGTCGTTCGCCACCAGGGACCCGAAGGTTTTCGTGATCCCGCGGAGTTCGAGCTTCATGTTCCCGATCCTAAGTTCTCGACGCCGAACGCGGCAGGCGTCCGACGGGAAGGGCCGCCTCGTGAGCGGACCCGGGCTGGGGCCGACCGAGGGACAGCGCCCCGGCCAAAGGGAGGGGAGGCCGGCGAACGCCGGCCTCCCCGAGAGAGTTCGTTACCTCAGCCCGCGAGGTACGAGTCGACGGTGATCGAGCCGTCGATGATCTGAGCCTTGAGGTCTTCGATCTTGCTCGTCAGGTCGGCGGGAACGCGGTCCGACCAGTCGTGGTAGTCGGCGATGCCGACGCCCTCGTTCTCGAGCGTTCCCACGAAGGGCGCCGCGTCGAACGAGCCGTTGCCGGCGGCGACGATGGCGTCCTTGGTGCCCACGTCGATGCCCTTGAGGATCGAGGTCAGCAGCAGGTCGCCGACGGTCGGGTCGGTCTCGAACACGTCGGCGTCGACACCGACGAGGGCGATCTCGCGCCCGGCGTCACGGATCGCGACGGCGGCCGACTGGTAGATCGGGCCACCGACGGGCAGGAGCACGTCGACGTTCTGGTCGATGATCGCCTGCGCGGTCTGGCGCGCGGTGTCGTTCGCCTCGAATCCACCGGTGAAGGAGCCGTCCTGCGCGGCGCGGTCCCAGCCGACGACGCGCACGCTCGTGCCGTTGTCGGTGTTGTACTTCTCGACGCCCTGCGCGAAGCCGTCCATGAAGATGCTCACGGTCGGGATGTTCAGGCCACCGAAGGTGCCGACGACGCCGGTCTTCGACGTACCCGCGGCGAGGTAGCCGGCGAGGTAGGCCGCCTGCGCGGTGTCGAAGATGATCGGCTTGATGTTGGGCGCGTCGGTCTGGCCGTCGAAGTCGCTGTCGACGGTGTCGTCGATCGAGACGTACTGCAGGTCGGGGTTGGCCGTGGCCGACTCGAGCGCCGCGGGGGCGAGGAGGAAGCCGACCGTGACGATGGTGTTGCAGCCCTGGTCGACGAGGTTCTGCAGGTTGGAGGCGTAGTCGGTCTCGGCCTGCGACTCGACCTCGATGGGGGTCTGCGAGCCGAGTTCGGTGGCGGCGGCGTCGACGCCCTCTTTACCGAGCTGGTTGAACGACTTGTCGTCGAATCCGCCGGCGTCCGACACCATGCAGGGCAGGTAGTCGCTGGCGCCGGATCCGGCACCGCCCGACGCGCCGTTGCTCTCGGGCGCTGCGCCGCAGCCGGCGAGCAGTACGGCGGCGCCGATCATGGCGAAGCCGCTGACGACGGCCTTCTTCGTGGTCTTCACGAGGGGTCCTCCAAGACGGATGCCCCCAACGGGTTCGGGGGACGATCCCGTCACGTTACCCAGTGTGTCGCCGCGCTCGTGAGCCAGGAGCCGCCGTGCGCGGCAATGGTTACAAAGACGCAATCTCGCGTCACGCGACCGCCACACGCTGCGACACGGGGCGGAACCGGATGCCACGCCGGGCGGCATCCGGTCTCAGAGAACGTCGCCGCGACCCGTGAGCTTCAGGGCGTCGACGACGCCCTTGACGCGCTGGGCGTTCTCGGTCGTCGTGACGAGCAGGGCGTCGGGGGTGTCCACCACGACGATGTCGCGCACGCCGATCAGGCTGATCACGCGCTTGGTCTGCGAGACGACGATGCCGCTGGAGGAGTCGGAGAGCACACGGGCGTCCTCACCGAGGATCGCGAGCTCGTTGCGCCCACCCGAGGAGTTGAGCTTGGACAGGCTCGCGAAATCTCCCACGTCGTCCCAGTCGAAGTGACCGGGGATGACGGCGAGGCGCCCCTTCTCGGCCGCCGGCTCCGCGACGGAGTAATCGATGGCGATCTTCTTCAGCCCGGGCCAGATGCGGTCGACGGCGGGGCCGCGGCGGTCGCGGTCATCCCACGACTCGGCGAGCTCGAGCAGGCCCGCGTGCAGCTCGGGCTCGTTCACGGCGAGCTCGGCGAGGAGGACATCGGCGCGGGTGATGAACATGCCCGCGTTCCAGAGGTAGGCGCGGTCGGTGAAGTATTCCTTCGCCGTCTCGAGATCCGGCTTCTCTACGAAACGCTCGACCATGTAGGCCTCGGGCGCCCCGTCGACGATCAACTCGCCGGCCTGCTTGATGTAGCCGAAGCCGACCGAGGCCTCGCTGGGCTGGATGCCGATCGTGCAGATGTAACCGGCCCGAGCCACGGCGACCGCCTGGCGCACCGCGAAGTCGAACTGCCGGGTCTGGCGGATCACGTGGTCGGCCGCGAAGGAGCCGATGATCACGTCGGGCTCGCGACGCACGAGGATCGCGGCGGCGAGACCGATCGCGGCGGAGGAGTCGCGCGGCTCCGACTCGAGGAAGACGTTGTGGTCGAGCACGCCGGGAAGCTCCCGCTCGACCGCGGCGCGGTGAGCGCGTCCGGTGACGACGGCGATGCGATCCTCCCCCGACAGCGGCGCGAGGCGGTCCCAGGTGTCGCGCAGCAGGGTCTGGCCCGAGCCGGTCAGGTCATGGAGGAACTTGGGGGCGTCCGCCCGCGAGAGCGGCCAGAGGCGGCTGCCGATGCCTCCGGCGGGGATCACGGCGTAGAAGTCGTCGATAGCGCGATCTGACATGGCTCCGACCCTAGCGGTCCGGACTCCTCCCCTCCGACGGCCCCGAACCGGGTGAGACCGGGCCCTCGGTGCGCTCCATTTATCTCGATGTCGAGAGACAGTTAGGCACCCCTTATCCTCCGCATTCATAGGCCGGACGTAGTATTCAGGGGCGCCCGTGTGACGCTCGGGGCCGGTGTCGGCCCCCACATCGTGTTCGATCAGGGAGGACGACCGTGTCAGCACCAGCACGTGCCACGCCGTCGGTGAAAACGACCACTTCGAAGAGGCCCCGGGGCACTCTCTACCGCGGCCGAGAAGGCATGTGGTCCTGGGTCCTGCACCGCATCACCGGTGTGGCGATCTTCTTCTTCCTCCTCGTGCACATCCTCGACACGGCGCTCATCCGCGTGTCGCCCGAGGCGTACGACGCCGTCATCGGCACGTACAAGAACCCGATCATGGGTCTCGGCGAGGTGGCCCTTGTCGGTGCGATCGCGTATCACGCGTTCAACGGGCTGCGCATCATTCTGGTCGACTTCTGGCCGTGGGCCACGCGCCACCAGCGCCAGCTGTGGTGGGGCGTGCTGGGCCTCTGGGTCGTCACCATGCTCGGTTTCACCCCCCGCCACCTGATCAACGTCTTCAGCGCCGTCACCGGGAGCCACTGATGTCCGTCGCCCAAGAAGCCGCCACGATCCCCGCCCCGCGCACGCCCGCCGTCCGCAAGAAGGGCTCCAACCTCGAGAAGTGGGGATGGATCTACATGCGCGCCTCCGGCGTGCTGCTGATCGTCCTCATCTTCGGCCACCTGTTCGTCAACCTGATGACGAACGACGGCATCCACCAGATCGACTTCGCGTTCGTCGCGGGCAAGCTGGCCTCGCCGTTCTGGCAGTGGTGGGACGTGCTGATGCTCTGGCTCGCCCTCATCCACGGCGCCAACGGCATGCGCACGATCGTGAACGACTACGTCACGAACGCCACGATCCGCAAGATCCTCGTCGGATCGCTGTGGATCTCCGCGGGGTTCCTGATCCTGCTCGGCACGCTCGTCGTGTTCACCTTCGACCCCTGCCTCGGTGTGACCGAGAGCAGCTCCCTCTGGGACGCGTGCCAGGCGGCGTGAGCCGACGGCATCCCTTCTTTCCCCTGACAGCAGAGGCATCGCACACGTGAGCACCCAGACTTCCTCGGACTCGATCGTCAAAGACGGCGTCCACTACCACCAGTTCGACGTCGTCATCGTCGGCGCCGGCGGCGCGGGCATGCGCGCGGCCATCGAGGCCGGCCCCGGCGCGAAGACCGCCGTCATCTCGAAGCTCTACCCGACCCGCTCGCACACGGGCGCAGCGCAGGGCGGCATGGCGGCGGCGCTCGCCAACGTCGAAGAGGACTCGTGGGAGTGGCACACGTTCGACACCATCAAGGGTGGCGACTACCTCGTGGATCAGGATGCCGCCGAGATCCTCGCCAAAGAGGCCATCGACGCCGTCATCGACCTCGAGAACATGGGCCTGCCGTTCAACCGCACGCCCGAGGGCAAGATCGACCAGCGCCGTTTCGGCGGTCACACCGCCGACCACGGCAAGACCCCCGTGCGCCGTGCGTGCTACGCCGCCGACCGCACCGGCCACATGATCCTGCAGACGCTGTTCCAGAACTGCGTCAAGCTCGGCATCAACTTCTTCAACGAGTTCTACGTGCTCGACCTCATCACGGTGAAGGACGCGGCGGGCAAGACCCAGGTCTCCGGTGTCGTCGCCTACGACCTCGCCACGGGCGAGTTGCACGTCTTCCAGTCGAAAGCCGTCATCTTCGCCACGGGTGGCTTCGGCAAGATCTTCAAGACCACCTCCAACGCCCACACCCTCACCGGTGACGGCGTCGGCATCGTGTGGCGCAAGGGCCTCCCCCTGGAGGACATGGAGTTCTTCCAGTTCCACCCGACCGGCCTCGCCGGTCTCGGCATCCTTCTCACCGAAGGCGCCCGAGGCGAGGGCGCGATCCTGCGCAACGCCAGCGGTGAGCGCTTCATGGAGCGCTACGCCCCCACCATCAAAGACCTGGCGCCGCGCGACATCGTCGCCCGCTGCATGGTGCAAGAGGTTTCCGAGGGTCGCGGCGCGGGACCCCACCGCGACTACGTCCTGCTGGACTGCACGCACCTGGGTGCCGAGGTGCTCGAGACGAAGCTCCCTGACATCACCGAGTTCGCCCGCACCTACCTCGGTGTCGATCCGGTCGTCGAGCCCGTACCGGTCATGCCCACCGCGCATTACGCGATGGGCGGCATCCCCACCAACATCAAGGCCGAGGTGCTCGCCGACAACGACACCGTGGTCCCCGGTCTGTACGCCGCGGGCGAGTGCGCCTGCGTCTCGGTGCACGGCTCCAACCGCCTCGGCACCAACTCGCTGCTCGACATCAACGTCTTCGGCAAGCGCGCCGGCCGCAACGCTGTCGAGTACGTCAAGACCGCCGACTTCGTGCCGCTACCCGAGGACCCCGCCGCCGAGGTGCGCGGACTCATCGAGAGCCTGCGCAACAACAGCGGCACCGAGCGCATCGCGGTCCTGCGCAAGACGCTCCAGGACGAGATGGACAAGGGCGCGCAGGTGTTCCGCACGCACGAGTCCCTCGCCCACGTGATGGATGTCATCGCGGACCTCCGCGAGCGCTACAAGAACATCCACGTCGACGACAAGGGCAAGCGCTTCAACACCGACCTGCTCGAGGCCGTCGAGCTCGGCTTCCTGCTCGACCTGGCCGAGGTCGTCGTCTACTCGGCGCAGAACCGTGAAGAGAGCCGTGGCGGTCACATGCGCGACGACTTCCCCACGCGCGACGACGAGAAGTACATGCAGCACACCATGGCGTACCTGTCGGGAGACCCCCACTCGTCGCACCCCGCCGATCACATCGAACTCGGCTGGAAGCCCGTGGTGTTCACCAAGAACGAGGCGGGCGAGTTGCGCTACCCGCCGCTGGAGAGGAAGTACTGAGATGGCATCCACCGTCCTCGAGAACGTCGACACCTCGGACGAGGTCGAGCAGACGCCGGAAGACACCGGGATCCAGTCGTTCCTCGTCACCTTCAACATCCGTCGTTTCGACCCCGAGGTCGACGACGAGCCGCGATGGGTCGATTACGACGTGGAGCTGTACTCCACCGACCGGGTGCTCGACGCGCTGCACAAGATCAAGTGGGAGACCGACGGCTCATTGTCGTTCCGCCGCTCGTGCGCGCACGGCATCTGCGGATCGGATGCCATGCGCATCAACGGCCGCAACCGCCTGGCCTGCAAGACGCTGATCAAAGACCTCGACATCTCGCAGCCGATCTACGTCGAGGCGATCAAGGGCCTTCCGCTCGAGAAGGACCTGATCGTCGACATGGAGCCGTTCTTCGCCTCGTACCGCGAGGTGCAGCCCTTCCTCATCTCGAACTCGAAGCCCGAGCCGGGCAAGGAGCGCGTGCAGTCGATCGTCGACCGGGAGGTCTTCGACGACACGACCAAGTGCATCCTGTGCGCCGCGTGCACCTCGTCGTGTCCCGTGTTCTGGACCGACGGGCAGTACTTCGGCCCCGCCGCGATCGTGAACGCGCACCGCTTCATCTTCGACTCGCGCGACGACGCGGGCGACGTGCGCCTCGACATCCTCAACGACAAAGAGGGCGTGTGGCGCTGCCGCACCACCTTCAACTGCACCGAGGCGTGCCCCCGTGGCATCGAGGTCACCAAGGCCATCGCCGAGGTCAAGCAGGCCGTCCTCCGCGGCGGTCGCTGACCGTCGCCCTCGAACGGCGGGTGCGCTTCGGCGCCCCGCCGTTCGGCGTTTGCTCGCGGGTCATGTGGCACGACACCCCATTGCCGCCCCGGCATCCCTATGCTTCCTCGTGAGAACGCGACCTCCTCGCGGATTCCCGAACGACGGAGGCGGAAATCGCGCCGAACGGCGAGCGCCCGGACGACGGATGCCGCGGCAGCGAACGCCCACCCGGTGGGGCCGAGGCGCACCGCCCCACGACGAGGGGGCGGCATCCATTCATTAGGCTCGTCGGGTGACTGAGAACCGCCACGACCCGCGGCCGTTGCCCGCGGTGCGCGACGACAGCGCCTCTGTGCGTGATGACGACGCTTCGCTTCGTGACCGGCTCGAGGCCGCGCAGACCGCCGTGCGGGAGCGCCTGGATCAGCCCATCGCCCGGGCGGCGAAGATCGCGCAGTGGTTCCCGATCCGCGTGTGGCGGCACTTTTTGCAGCACAACGGCTTCTTGCTCGCCGCGGGCATGAGCTACCAGGGGCTGTTCGCGGTGTTCTCGGCGCTGTACCTGGCGTTCGCCGGCGTGGGGATCTGGCTGGGCGGAAGCAAGACCGCGATCGACGGTCTGATCCACATCGTCAACAGCTACATTCCCGGCATCATCAGCGAGAACGGCCTCGTCGACCGCGAGCAGGTCGAGGCCGTCGCGCAGGAGAGCGGGCGCCTCCTCACCATCACCGGCATCGTCGCCGTCGTGGTGGTGGTGTGGACCGCCATTGGGTTCGTCACATTCACCCGCCGCGCCGTGCGCGACACCTTCGGACTGCCCTTCGACCTGCGCAACTACGTGCTGCTCAAGGCGCGTGACTTCGTCGCCTCGCTCCTGTTCGGCATCGCCCTGCTGGTCGGTGCTCTGCTCGGCTCGATCACCACCGGTGCGGTCGATCTGGTGTTCGGGCTCATCGGCTGGGACCGCGAGACCCTCGGCTGGTCGGTGGGCGCTCGGATCATCTCGCTCGTCGTCGCGTTCGGTGTGAACACCGTCGCCCTGGCCTCCCTTTTCCGCTTCCTCACGGGCACGACCCTCACCTGGCGACGCGCGTGGCCGGGCGCGATCGTCGGGGCGACGGGCATGGTCGTGCTGCAGGTCGCCGCGGGCTTCCTCTTCGTCTACACGCCGTCCAACCCCCTGCTGGCCACGTTCACCGTGCTCATCGGGTTCTTGCTGTGGTTCCGGTTCATCGGCATCGTGATCCTCGTCTCGGCGGCGTGGATCGCGGTGGCGGCTCGCGACCGCGACGTTCCCCTGCGCTCCCCCGAGGATCGCCTGGCCATGGAACAGGCGGCCCTCGTCATCGCGGCACAGGTCGGCGTGCGCCAGGCCGAGAAAGAGGTTGCCCTGTCGCGGTGGCCCCTTCGCTGGCGGGCGAAGCGGCGACTCAGAGTGGCCGAGAAGCAGCTCGTGCGCGCGGAGGCCGACGTGCCCGCGCCGCGGCGGGTCTCTCTCCTCCCGGACTGACGCTCGGACGCCGCCCGGGGGCCTCGGTTTCCCCGAGGGAACGATGTCGGAGGTCGCCGTTAGGCTCGTGGAGTGCCTCGTTCCGTGCGTATCGTCTCCGTCAACGTCAATGGCATCCGTGCCGCCGTCCGCAAGGGCATGACCGAGTGGCTCGACGCCTCGGGGGCCGACATCGTCGCCCTCCAAGAGGTCCGGGCGACCGCCGAGCAGCTGGCCGAGGCTCTCCCCGGGTGGCAGATCGTCAACGACGAGGCCCTGCAGAAGGGGCGTGCCGGCGTGGCGATCATCAGCCGCCTTCCCGGCGTCGAGACGCGCACTCATCTCGGCCCCGAGCCGCTCGATGCGTCAGGGCGATGGATCGAGACCGATTTCGACATCGACGGCGAGACCGTCACGATCGTCAGCGCCTACGTGCACAGCGGCGAGGTCGACACCCCCAAGCAAGACGCCAAGTGGCTGTTTCTGGATGCCATGGAGCGTCGGCTCGCCGAGCTCAGCGCCGAGCGCGAGCTCGCGCTGGTGGTGGGAGACCTCAATGTAGGGCACCGCGAACTCGACATCAAGAACTGGCGCGGCAACCGTAAGAACGCCGGGTTCCTCCCGCGCGAGCGTGCCTACTTCGACCGCTTCTTCGGCCCCGCCGGAGAACGGGTCGAGGGCGTGGACGGGTCGATCGGCACAGGTCTCGGCTGGGTCGATGTGGGCCGCCGCGCGGTGGGCGAAGCCGAGGGTCCCTATACGTTCTGGTCGATGCGCGGCAAGGCGTTCGACACCGACAGCGGCTGGCGCATCGACTATCACGTCGCCACCCCCGCCCTCGCGGAACGCGTGACCGACTACCGCGTCGACCGTGCGCCGTCGTACGACACCCGCTGGAGCGACCACTCCCCCGTTGTCGTCGACTACACCCTCGGGCGGTGACCGAGCGTCCAAGGGCATAATCGACGGTCTCCGGACGAAATCCTGGGTGCGGCGAACGAGCTCGTCTCCTCCTCGCTCGTCCCGCCGCAGACGGAGAGAGCAGAGCTTCGAGGCGAGTGGAGGAGCGACGTGACGGAGAAAGTCGACTTCAAGAAGACCCTCGACGGTTATCAGGCGGTGCGCGGGCAGTTCAGGGTCGTACAGGTGCCCGAGATGCGGTATCTCATGATCGACGGACACGGCGACCCGAACACCTCACCGGCCTACACGCAGGCACTGCAAGCTCTTTACCCCGTTGCCTACACGCTGAAGTTCGCCAGCAGACGTGAACTCGGCCGCGACTATGTGGTGCCACCGCTGGAGGGCTTGTGGTGGGCGGACGACATGGAGGCGTTCACCACGGCGAGAGACAAATCGCGGTGGGACTGGACGATGATGCTCATGATCCCCGAGTGGATCGACGAGGCCATGGTCCGCGCAGCCATCGACGTCGTCGGAGCGAAAGGGTCGGCCGGACGGCTGGACGACGTGCGGATCGAGACCCTCGCCGAGGGGTTGTGCGTGCAAACGCTCCACCTCGGCTCCTACGACGATGAGGCAGACGTGCTGGAAGAGATGCACCGGGAGTTCATCCCCGGTCGGGGCCTCCACCTGCGCGGAACGCATCATGAGGTCTACCTCAGCGACCCCCGCAAAGTCACCCCCGACAAACTCCGCACCATCCTCCGCCAACCCGTCGTCAGAACCTCGGCGTAGGCACGGCGAGGAGCTCCGGCACGAGCCCGCAATGCGATCCACCTGGTCGCTTTCCGGGCGCGCGCAGGATCGCCCGTCGGTTCGAAGCTCGCCCTCACCTCCCGCGCCGGCGCCGCACGCGGCGACGCCTAGGATCGAGAGGTGACTCAGCAGCGCCTCTACTCCGGAATGCAGCCCTCGGCCGACAGCCTCCAGATCGGCAACTACATCGGGGCCCTGCTGCAGTGGCGCGAGTTGCAAGACCAGTACGACGCCTTCTTCTCGGTCGTCGACCTGCACGCCCTCACCCAGCCCGGCGACCCCGCCGAGCGTCGCGAGAAGACCCGCCGTACCGCCGCGCAGTACATCGCCGCGGGCATCGAGCCTTCGCGCTCCACGCTCTACGTGCAGTCGCATGTGCCGGCGCACGCCGAGTTGCAGTGGGTCTTGTCGACCCTCACCGGTTTCGGCGAGGCCGGCCGCATGACCCAGTTCAAAGACAAGTCGGCCCGCTACGGCGCGGACGCCACCAACGTCGGGCTGTTCACCTACCCGGTGCTGATGGCGGCCGACATCCTGCTGTACCAGACCGACGTCGTGCCGGTCGGAGACGATCAGAAGCAGCACATCGAGCTCACGCGCGACCTCGCAGAGCGTTTCAACCAGCGCTTCGGCGAGACGTTCACGGTGCCCAAGCCCATGATCCAGCGCGAAACGGCCCGCATCTACGACCTGCAGAACCCGACGTCGAAGATGTCGAAGTCGGCCGAATCCGACGCGGGCGTGCTCTGGATGCTCGATGAGTCGAAGGTCAGCGCCAAGAAGATCATGCGCGCGGTCACCGACTCCGAGGGGGTCGTGCGATTCGACAGAGACGAGAAGCCGGGCGTCTCCAACCTGCTCGTCATCTACTCGGCCCTCACCGGCCGCGAGATCACCGCGATCGAAGACGAGTACGCCGGTCGCGGCTACGGCGACTTCAAGAAGGGGCTGGCCGAGGTCGTCGTGAACGAATTCGAGCCGGTTCGCGAGCGCGCCCTCGAGCTGCTGGACGACCCCGCCGAACTCGACCGGGTGCTGGCGACCAACGCCGGCCGCGCGGCATCCGTCGCCGAGAAGACCCTCGCCGACGTATACGACCGCATCGGGCTGCTGCGGCGGGGCTGATCCCCGGCTCCCCGACGCCCGCGCATCTCGAGATGCCGCGGGCGTCGGCGTTCAGCTGATCATCGGCCGGCTGCCGGCTGCCGGCCGTCCCGCCGGGGGGATCGGCGCACGACTCCTGCGTCTTTGCAAGAACGGCCCCGCCGATCGGCCAACGGGGTGGCTGACGCCGGAGTTGTGCCCATGCCGATACACGCCGCGGCCGACACGCGCCCCTCCCGGCCCGCGTCGATGACGGCAGCGCGTATCCGAGCCTGCGCCGTTCGGGCGCAAGGCCGTTCTCGGCGCCGCCGTTGCGTGGGAGCATGGGCGCATGCCGGAGATGCCAGAGGTCGAGGGACTCGTCGAGTTCCTGCGGATGCGCCTCGCGGGTGTGCGTTTCGAGCGGGCCACCGTGTCGGCGATCAACGCCCTCAAGACGTACGCGCCGCCCCTCGCCGACCTCGTCGGTGCGCAGGTGACGGGGGTCGAGCGCCACGGCAAGTTCGTCGACATCGCCACCGATGGCGGCATCCACCTCGTGTTCCACCTGGCGAAAGCCGGGTGGCTGCGCTGGTACGACGCCCTACCGACGACGCTGATCAAGCCGGGCAAGACTCCGATCGCTCTGCGGGTCGGCTTCGACGACGGCTCGGGCTTCGATCTCACCGAGGCGGGCACGAAGAAGTCGCTCGCCGTGTACGCCGTGACCACGCCCGACGAGGTACCCGGTATCGCACGCCTGGGCCCCGACCCGCTCGACGACGACTTCGGCCGCGCGGAGTTCGGTGCCCTGCTCACCGGTCGCCGCACGCAGATCAAGGGCGTGCTGCGCGACCAGTCGATCATCGCCGGCGTCGGAAACGCCTACTCCGACGAGATCCTGCACGCGGCGAAGATGTCGCCCTACGCCCTCGCCGCCACCCTCACCGACGACGAAGTGGACCGCCTCTTCACTGCCATGACGACGACGCTCACCGAGGCCATCGACGCAGCCCGCGGCAAACCCCCGGCGGAGCTGAAGGATGCCAAGCGACGCGGCATGCGCGTGCACGGGCGACGCGGCGAGGCGTGTCCGGTCTGCGGCGACGAGGTGCGCAGCGTCTTCTTCGCCGACAACTCCCTCGAGTACTGCCCCACTTGCCAGACCGGCGGCAAGCTGCTCGCCGATCGGCGGCTGTCGCGCCTGCTCAAGTAGCTCGCCGCCGCCGGGTCGGGTCCCGGTTCGGGGCCGCAACGCGCGCCCTCCGCCGCCGCGGCCGGAGTCGTCCCGCCGCCTCGACGAACGACAGCGGCGGGCGACACCGAAGTGCCGCCCGCCGCCGTCGTCAATGGATCAGGAGATCGCGATCGTCACGATCGGGCTCCACCCGATGTTGCCCGCTGCGTCGACAGCACGCGAGCGGATCTGGTAGCGACCCTTGGGGTACTGTCCGGAGTCGAGGCTCGTACGCCAGAGTCCGTCGCTGCCGCGCACGGCATCGCCGAGCTTGGTCGAACCCGCCCAGAAGCTGACACCGGTCACTGCGACGTTGTCGTTCGCCGAAGCGACGAGGTCACCGCGTCCGGAGATCGTCGTGCCCGTGGTCGGGCTGGTGATCGCGGTCGTGGGCGCGGTCGTGTCCTTCGACGGGGTCGGCGTGGCCGTGGGGGTCGGCGTGCGCGTCGGGGTCGGCGACGGCGTCGGGGACGCGGTCGGCGTCGGGGATGCGGTGGGCGTCGGCGAGGCCGTGGGCGTCGGCGAAGCGGTCGGCGTCGGGGTGGGCGTCGGCGTCGGGACAGAGCCGGTCGGTGCGACCGTGGCCAGGTAGCCGTAGTACTTGCTCGGCGAGGAGCCGGCGGCCGAGGGGCTGCCGAACCACGTGTGGCCCTTGGCGTCGGCTGCGGACGCCTGCGCCATGACCTGTCGGATGACCTGAGGAGTGGACAATCCGGGGCAGCTGCCCGTGGCGAAGCAGTTCAAGACCACGCCGCTGAGAGCCGCGGTAGCCATCGACGTGCCCGACTGGATGTATCCGAAGCGGTCGCCCTTGAGGGTGGTGTACGGGCACGTGCCGGGGGCTGCCAGCGTGTGGGCCTTGTCGGCGGCGGAGACGGCGTAGTTCGTGTTCAACCACGGCGAGTCGTCCTTGGTGGAGAGGCCGCAGGTGCTCGCGGCCAGTCCGCCGGGCTTGCCGTCGTAGTCGGCCATGTTGGTGGCCACCAGCACCTCGTCGTACGAGCCCGGGAGGACGCGCCCGAGGTCGGTGTTGCCGTTGCCGGCTCCCGAGACCACCACGACGCCCTGCGACGTCAGCTTGCAGATCGACTGGTGGAGCGCGTCGCTGTTGGAGTAGCCGCAGTTCCCGTCATCGACGCCTTCGAAGCCGAGGCTCATGTTGGCGACCTTGATGTTGTAGGTCGCTGCATTCGCGACGACCCAGTCGACACCACAAAGCACCGAGGAAAGCGTGCCCTTGTTCTTGGCATCCATCACGCGAACCGAATAGATCGGTGCGCCGGGGGCGACCCCGACCGTGCCGAAGTCGTTGTCGTACGCGGCGATGTATCCCGAGACGCCGGTGCCGTGACCGTTGCCGTCGCGCTCGTCGCTGGTGCCGAGGCAGTTCACCGCTTTGACGAGGTTGTAGTCGATGTGCGGGTTGACGCCCGAGTCGATCACCGCCACCGCGGGTCCGGTCCAGGCGGTCTGCACGCCATCGCCCGCGTTGACCGGCGGCTTGTCCGCCTGCACGGTCTTGGGCGTGGGAGTATCGGCCTGCGCGAAGCCCTCGACCTCGACGTCGGCCGTGACGGCACTGACGCGGCGGTCGTTCGCCAGCGCGGTCGCCTCGGCGGCCGTGAGCGACGCCGCGAAACCGTTCAGGGCAGCGGTGTAACGGTCGTCGATGTCGACGCCGTAACGGGCCGCGAGAGCGGCCGCGTCGACGCCGTCAGCGAGTCCGATGACGTAGTCACCGGCGGGACGCGTGGCCGCCGACGCCGGCGCTGCGCCGACCACACCGGCGAGCAGGACCGCGGCGACAGCCACCATCGCGCCCGCGGGACGATAAATCTTCAATGCCATTCCCTCTACCCTCGCGAAGAACTCAGGGCGGAGTGATAGGAAAGCCCGCCGACAGACAGAATAGGGCCAGAACGTTTCAACCAGGTGACGGGGCGCAGATTCTTTGGTATAGCTTCGGGCCTTGTTGTGCGCGAGAAGGGTTCCGATCCCTGCATTCTCGTCGGATGCATCGCCCGTCCGCGCCTCCGGAGCTCCCACCTCCGCATCCACGGAGGCCGTCATCGCCCCGCCCTCCCGCGCATGCTCGGCATGTGTCCGTTCATTCCGGGGAATGAATCCGCCCGCTTCGCGTTCACTAGACTCAGAAGAGCAACAACGTGCTCCGGGGTCGGTGAGAATCCGAACCGGCGGTGACAGTCCGCGAACCCCTCCGCCCCGGCGGTGGGGCCGATCCGGTGGAATTCCGGGACCGACGGTGATGCGACGGGTATCCGTCGCTAGTCCGGATAGGAGGCAGCACGGATGGCGCGCTGCGCCTATCCCGCTGACCCTGCCCCCGGACACCGCGGGAAGGACAGGGAAATGGCATCCGCCGTCGAGATCGACGCCATGGGGCGAGCGCTGCAGCTTGCCCGGCGCGGCCCGCGCGGGCTGAACCCGCAGGTGGGCGCGGTCATCCTCTCCCCCGACGGCGACGTGCTGGCCGAGGGATTCCATCGCGGCGCCGGCACCCCGCACGCGGAGGTCGATGCGCTCTCGCAACTGGCGCCCGATGCCGCGCGCGGCGCCACCGCCGTGGTGACACTCGAGCCGTGCAACCACACGGGTCGCACCGGCCCGTGCGCCCTCGCCCTGATCGACGCCGGCATCGCGCGCGTCGTCTACGCCCTCGACGACCCCACGGACGCCGCCGCCGGTGGTGCCGACCGACTCCGCGCCGCGGGAGTCGATGTGGAGACCGGACCGGAACGGGATGCCGCCGAGGCGTTGATCCACGACTGGATCGCGCTGCAGCGCACCGGCCGCCCGCACGTCACGGTCAAATGGGCGCAGAGCCTCGACGGCCGTGCCGCCGCTGACGACGGCACGAGCCAGTGGATCACCGGCCCCGCCGCCCGCCGCGACGTGCACGACCGTCGCGCGCAGGCCGACGCGATCGTCGCGGGCACGGGCACCGTGCGGGCCGACGACCCCGCCCTGACCGCGCGGGCCGACGACGGTTCGCTGCGCGACGCCCAGCCGATGCCGGTCATCATCGGCGAGAGCGAGACGGCCCCGGATGCCGCCGTGCGCCGCCATCCGCGCGCGCCACTCTTCTACGCCACCCACGACCTCCACGCCGTGGTCGCCGACCTCGCCGAGCAGGGCGTGCAACGGGTGTTCGTCGAGGGCGGACCGACCCTCGCGAGCGCCTTCGTGCGCGAGGGGCTCGCCGACGAACTGCTCGTCTACGTCGCCCCCGTGCTGCTGGGCGGCTCGCGGCTGGCCCTCGCCGACATCGGCGTCGCGAGCATCGCGGATGCACGGCGGCTGGCCGTGGCATCCACTCGGAATCTCGGTGACGATCTGCTGATCGTCGCCCACCCGGCGGAGTCTTACGGCAACGCGCCACCGCGTGCGACGAACGAGCCGGGTGCCGCGGCCCCCGCCTCCGCCTCACCCTTCCCCCACAGCAGAGACAACAGAGGAGACGCCTGATGTTCACCGGAATCGTCGAAGAGATCGGCGCCGTCACCGCCGTCGAGCCCGAGGGCGACGGCGTGCGGCTGACGCTGCGCGCCCCCCTCTCGGTATCGGATGCCGGGCACGGCGACTCCATCTCGGTCAGTGGCGTGTGCCTCACCGTCGTCGACCAGGGCGACGACTGGTTCACCGCCGACGTGATGAAGCAGACCCTCGACATGTCGACCCTGGCCGATGTCGCCCCGGGACGCACCGTCAATCTCGAGCGAGCCACCGCCGCGCACGGTCGCCTCGGCGGGCACATCGTGCAGGGCCACATCGACGGCACGGGTGTCGTGCGCGAGGTGCGGCCGGGTGCGCAGTGGAGCGTCGTGCGGGTCGGCATCCCGGCGCACCTCGCCCCGCTCGTGGTGGACAAGGGCTCGATCGCGATCGACGGAGTCTCGCTCACCGTCAGCTCTGTCAGCGAGGCCACCGACCCGCAGCCGTGGCTCGAGGTGTCGTTGATCCCCGAGACCCTCGCGGCGACCACGCTCGGCCGCGCCGAGGCCGGAACCTCCGTCAACCTCGAAACCGACATCCTTGCGCGGCACGTGCAACGCATGCTCGCCTTCCGCACGACCGCCGGCGGGTCCGGCGACAACGAAGAGAATCCCGCGGCCGCGGCCGCTACGACCGAGAGGGGCTCCGCATGAGCCTGTCCACCATCCCCGAAGCCCTGGAGGCCCTGCGTCTGGGGCGGCCCATCCTGGTCGCCGACGACGAGAACCGCGAGAACGAGGGCGACGTCATCATCTCGGCGCAGCTCGCCACCCCCGAGTGGCTCGCCTGGACGGTCCGCTGGTCGAGCGGCTACGTCTGCGCGCCCATGCCCGGCGAGTGGGCCGACCGCCTCGACCTCCCCCCGATGGTCGAGGTGAACCAGGACGCCCGCGGCACCGCCTACACGGTGAGCGTCGACGCCGCCACCGGCGTCACCACGGGCATCAGCGCGGCCGACCGCTCCCGCACGCTGAACGTGCTGGCCGACCCCGAATCGGTGCCGACCAACCTCATCCGGCCGGGGCACGTCCTTCCCCTCCGCGCCGTCGACGGGGGCGTGCGCGAGCGCGCGGGTCACACCGAGGCCGCGGTCGACCTCATGCGGCTCGCCGGACTCGAGCCGGTCGGCGCGATCGCCGAGGTCGTCGCCGAAGACGGCAGCATGATGCGCCTGCCCGGACTGTTCGAGCTCGGCGAGCGCGACGGCATCCCGGTCATCACGATCGAGCAGCTCATCGGCTACCTGAACGAGACCGATCCGCTTCCGGCGGCGGTCCCGGCACGACGTCGGGTCAGCCTGCGCGCCGAGTCGAACGTGCCGACCTCGCACGGCACCTTCCGCTTCCTCGCGTACAAGGACCGCGTCACCGGCACCGACCACCTCGCCGTGGTCTCGGGCGACCTGACCGAGGCGGCGCCGTTGGTGCGCGTGCACTCCGAGTGCCTGACGGGCGAGGCCTTCGGTTCGCTCAAATGCGAGTGCGGACCCCAGTTGGATGCCGCGCTCGACACGATCGATCGCGACGGCGGCATCGTCATCTACATGCGCGGACACGAGGGTCGCGGCATCGGCCTCATCAACAAGCTGCGCGCGTACAACCTGCAGGAGCGGGGCCTGGACACCGTGGATGCCAACCTCGCCCTGGGTCTTCCCGCCGACGCGCGCGACTACGCCGCCGCCGCCGGCATTCTTGCCGACCTGGGAGTCGACAAGGTGCGGTTGCTGACGAACAACACCGACAAGGTCGCGCAGTTGCGCAGCTTCGGCCTCGACGTGGTCGAGCAGGTGCCCCTGCTCGTGGGCGTCGGACCCAACAACCACCAGTACCTCGAGACCAAGCGTGACCGTATGGGTCACATCATCGGCGAGGACGATCTGCGCGAAGCCCTCGCGCACACGAAGGAAGAGAGCGCCTGATGGCCGGCAGTGGAGCACCCGAGACCGGCGGCGTCGACGCGTCCGGCTTGAACATCGTCGTCGTCGCCGGCACCTGGCACGAGGTCATCACGAACGGCCTCATCGCCGGGGCGAAGCGGATCCTGGATGGCACGGGAGCCACCTACCGGGTCGTCCGGGTCCCCGGCTCGTTCGAACTGCCCGTCGCCGCCCGCGCTGCGTTCGACGGCGGGGCGGATGCCGTGGTCGCCCTCGGCGTGATCATCCGGGGCGGGACACCGCACTTCGAGTTCGTCTCGTCGGCGGCGACCGACGGTCTGACCCGCGTGGCGCTGGACGCCGGCAAGCCCGTCGGCTTCGGCGTGCTGACGCTCGACGACGAGAAGCAGGGCCTCGACCGCGCCGGACTCGAGGGGTCGAAGGAGGACAAGGGCGAGGAGGCCGCGGACGCCGCGATCCGCACCGCCCTGGTCCTGCGGGAGCTGCGCGGCTGACGCGCACCGGCTCGCTGCTGCTGCGGGGCGTCGCTGCTCCGGGCGCGCCGCTTCGGTGCGCGAAAGACGCGCGCCGGGACCGCTCCTTCGGGGCGCGAGGGGCGCCTGCACAGGACCGCTACTTCGGGGCGTGAAATGTGCAGCGGGGCGGTCGGCGATCGCCCCGGTGCACGTTTCGCGCCCCGGTCCGGGTGCGCCCCCGCTGGGGCGGACGCCCCGCTGCACACACCGAGCTCGGTCCGGACTTCGGCGGCACGCGGGCAGCGCGACGCGAGACTGAGGCCCGCCTTGCTGGCGACGGAGGCCGCGGCATCCCTAGCCTGACGGCATGGAGATCTTGCGTGACGTCGTCGTCCTCGTGCACCTCGTCGGCTTCGCGGTGCTGTTCGGGGCGTGGGTGGTCGAGGTCGTCGCCCGCCGCGTGCGCGTGACCTCACTCATGAACAACGCCCTGGGCATCTCACTGCTCACGGGCCTCATCCTCTCGGCGCCGTGGGGCCTCGACCACGATCTCAATTACGTCAAGATCGGCGTGAAGCTCGTCGTCCTGCTCGTGATCGGCGCGCTGATCGGCATCGGGTCGGCGCGCCAGAAGCGCACGGGCTCGCTCCCGCCGGGGCTGTTCTGGCCGGTCGGCATCCTTGCGCTGGTGAACGCCGGCCTCGCGGTCATCTGGCGCTGATCGCCGCTCACGCGAGACGGCTCGGGGCGCTCTCCCGGGGGAACACCAGGGCGCGCTCAGCGTACACATAGACTGGAGGGTCTAGACGGCCCTCACCCGGGGACGTCGCCGGTGCTCCCGCCGTGCGCTCCCTCACTCCCACCCCTGTGATCGCTGCGCCCCACCGCTGCGCCCCATCCCGGACGCGAACGAAGAACCTTCCCGTCAGGCAGTCATGACCACGTCATCCCCCTCCACCCGCTCCACCGTCGCACCGGCCAACCCGCGCTCGCGCGTCATCACCGCGAGCCTCGTCGGAACGACGATCGAGTTCTACGACTTCTACGCGTACGCCACCGCCGCAGTCCTCGTCTTCCCGGTGCTCTTCTTCCCCACCGGCAACGAGACGACCTCGCTGCTGCTGTCGTTCAGCGTCTTCGGCGCCGCGATGGTCGCGCGCCCCCTCGGCGCGATCGTGTTCGGCCACTTCGGCGACCGATTCGGCCGCAAGGCCACGCTCGTGGCATCCCTTCTCGTGATGGGTGTCGCGACCTTCCTCATCGGGTGCCTCCCGACCTTCAACGAGATCGGCGTCTGGGCGTCGGTGCTGCTGCTCGTCATGCGCCTGGCGCAGGGCTTCGCCCTCGGCGGCGAATGGTCCGGCGCGGCGCTCGTCGCGACCGAGAACGCCCCGAAGGGCAAGCGCGCGCTGTTCGGCACGTTCCCGCAGCTCGGTGCCCCGATCGGCTTCATCATCGCCAACACGGTGTTCCTCGTCATCAACTTCGCGCTGCCGCACCCCGACGGCACGGCCCAGCGCTCCGAGGAGTTCCTCACCTGGGGCTGGCGCGTCCCGTTCCTGTTCTCGGCCGTCATGGTCATCGTCGGCCTGTACGTGCGCCTCAAACTCGTCGAGAGCACGTCGTTCTCGAAGGCCGAGAAGAGCGGCGCGATCCGCAAGTTCCCGCTCGGCGAGGTCGTTCGCCGCAACGGCAAGCAGCTGGTGCTCGGAACGTTCATCATGCTGGCGACCTACGTGCTGTTCTACCTGATGACCAGCTTCACGCTGTCGTACGGCACCAAGCCCACCGTCGAAGGCGCCGCCGCGGCCGCCGAGAAGGCCGGCACCCCGTTCGACGCGGCCGCCTACGTGCCGGGCCTGGGCTTCGGCTACACCGACTTCGTGATCATGCAGATCATCGGCGTGGTGTTCTTCGGCGTCTTCACGATGCTGTCGGGCCCCGTGGCCGACGCCATCGGGCGCAAGCGTCTGCTGATCGGGGTGACCATCGCGATCATCGTGTTCGGCCTGACCTTCTCGGTGTTCCTGCTGCCGCACGCCGACCCGAAGTTCACCGGCGCGCTCGTGCAGGCCTTCCTCGTATTCGGGTTCCTGCTGATGGGCACGACCTTCGGACCGATGGGCGCGGTGCTGCCCGAGCTCTTCCCCACCAACACCCGCTACACCGGCTCGGCCATCTCGTACAACGTCTCGTCGATCCTCGGAGCCGCCCTCGCCCCGATCGTCGCCGTCGCGCTCTGGGCCGCCGGAGACGGCAACCCGTGGCTGGTCGGCCTGTACCTGTCAGGGATGGGCGTGCTGACGCTGATCGCCGTCGTGCTCTCGCCCGAGACGAAGGACGTCGACTACGACGACAACATCGCCGCCGGAGCGACCGCGCCGTAACGCGTTGCCTGTGAACGATGGATGCCACGGGGCCCCGGCCTCGTGGCATCCGTCGTTCTGCCGTCCTGTGCACAGCCGCGAGAGGTACGGTCGAAGGACCCCCATTTCCTTTCCCGAGGTGAGCATGTCCGTTCCCGCTCCCGCGCGCGGTCGGCGCGGCCGCCGCGTGCCCGAGGGCCCGCGCGCGTCGTTCCGGCAGCTGCTGCCCTTCCTGCTCGAGCACAAGCGCACGCTCGTCGTCGTCGCGGTCCTGAGCATCCTCGGTGCGGGTGCGACGCTCGTGCAGCCGCTTCTCGTCGGCCAGGTGATCACGCGCGTGCAGCAGTCCGTACCGCTCGGCGCACTGGTGTGGCTGCTCGTCGGTTTCGTCGTGCTGTCGTCGCTGATCTCGGGCTATCAGCACTACCTGCTCCAGCGCACCGGTACCGCCGTCGTCTACTCCAGCCGCCGACGGCTCATCGCGCGGATCCTGCGCCTGCCCATCAGCGAATTCGACGCGCGCCGCACCGGCGACCTCGTCTCGCGAGTGGGCACCGACACCACGCTGCTGTACGCCGTGCTGACGCAGGGACTCGCGGATGCCGTGGGCAGCGCGCTCATCCTCGTCGGCGCGATCATCGCGATGGCGTTTATCGACCCCCTGCTGCTCGGCCTGATCATCGTCGTCATCGGCGCGTCGCTCGCGACCGTCGTCGTCCTCAGCACGAGGATCCGCGTCGCCTCCGCCGCTCAGCAGGAGAAGGTCGGCGAGCTGTCGGCCGGCGTCGAGCGCGCCGTCGGTTCCATCCGCACCATCCGCGCCGCGGGAGCGACCTCGCGCGAGACGGCGGCGGTGACCGAGACCGCGACCGAGGCCTACGACGCGGGCGTGCGCATCGCCAAAGTGTCGGCGCTCATCGTCCCCGTCGCGGGTATCGCGCTGCAGGTGTCACTGCTCGTGGTGCTGGGCGTCGGCGGGTTCCGCGTGGCATCCGGAGCCATCGACGTCGCCTCCCTCGTCACGTTCGTCATCTTCTTGTTCCTGCTGGTGCAGCCGCTGGCGTCGGCGATCGGCGCGATCACTTCGGTCAACCAGGCACTGGGTGCGCTCGGACGCATCCAGGAGGTGCTCGACCTGCCCCTCGAAGACGAGGGAGACCGGCCGGGCATGTCTGCGGCGGTTCCGGATGCCGCGGCGATCGCCTTCCGCGAGGTGCGGTTCCGCTATCCCGACCACGTCGTCAAGGCGCGCGAAGCCGCCGCCGCGGAGGCGCGGTCGGTGTTGGCGGACGTGCACCTGGACTCCGCCGAGCCACCCGCCGAGACCGATCGCGAGGTACTGCGCGGAGTGTCGTTCGCCGTTCCGCGAGGGTCGCGCGTCGCGCTCGTGGGACCGTCGGGGGCGGGGAAGAGCACGATCCTCTCGCTCATCGAGCGCTTCTACGACCCCACCGAGGGGGCGATCCTCATCGACGGCGTCGACGCGCGCGAGCTGTCCCGCGACGAACTGCGCGCCCGCTTCGGGTACGTCGAGCAGGACGCGCCCACTCTCGCCGGCACGATCGCCGACAATCTGCGCCTCGCCTCGCCCGCGGCATCCGATGCCGACTGCGAGCGCGTGCTGCGAGCGGTGAATCTCGGCGACGTCCTGGAGCGCAACTCGCTGGGCGTCGATGCGCCCGTCGGTGAAGACGGGGTCATGCTCTCGGGCGGTGAGCGTCAGCGTCTTGCGATCGCGCGGGCGTTGCTGGCCGCTCCCCCGGTGCTGTTGCTCGACGAGTCGACATCGTCACTGGACGGTGTGAACGAGCAGCGCATGCGCGAGGCCATCGACGCCGTCGCGACCGACCGCACGCTCCTCGTCATCGCCCATCGCCTGTCCACTGTCGTCGACAGCGACCTCATCGTCGTGCTGCAGGACGGCCGGGTCGTCGGTCAGGGCACGCACAGCGAGCTCGTGGCATCCACTCCCCTTTACCGCGACCTGGCGAAGCACCAGCTGCTGGTGTGACGTCGGGACGGCGGCAGCGCTACCCGGCGCGGCCGTCACGCTCACGCAGGGTGGTGGTGGGGCGCGGCGAGAAACACGATCCGCGGGAAATAATGCTTGCACAGCGCGTTTCTGCCGGCGAGAAGCGTTTCTCACGCGGGTCGACGGGGCGCCGGACAGGGGCGCCGCGCGCCGGCGGACCGGCCCGGCCGAGCGCAGGCAGGACGATGCCCCTCCCGCGCGCCAAGAACGGGAGGGGCATCGCGTCCGACACTCGCCCCACCGCGCGAAACGGCGGGCGGGGCGAGAGCAGGGGGCCGGCTCAGGACCGCTGGAGGCGGTACCGCAGCGCCGCCAGCTCGGCGCGCAGAGCGGCCGGCAGGTGCGAGCCGAACGTGTCGTAGAACTCCTCGGTCATGTCGGCCTCGGCCAGCCATGAGCGGGCGTCGACGGAGAAGAGCTCGGCGAGATCGGCATCCGGGAGGTCGAGACCCGTGAGGTCGAGGTCCTCGATCTTCGGCAGGCGCCCGATGGGGCTCTCCACCGCGTCGACCTGACCGTCGACACGGCGGATGATCCAGTCGATGACGCGGGCGTTGTCGCCGAACCCGGGCCAGAGGAAGCGGCCGTCGTCACCCTTGCGGAACCAGTTGACCTGGAAGATGCGCGGGGCTCGATCGAAGCGGAGCTTCTGGCCGACCTTCAGCCAGTGCGCGAAGTAGTCGCCCATGTTGTAGCCGCAGAAGGGCAGCATCGCGAAGGGGTCGCGGCGCAGTTCGCCGACGGTTCCCTCCTGGGCGGCGGTCTTCTCGGACGACACCGTCGAGCCGATGAACACGCCGTGCGACCAGTCGGTGGCCTCGACCACCAGCGGCACATTGGTCGCGCGACGACCGCCGAACAGGATGACGTCGAGGGGCACGCCCTGGGGGGCCTCCCAGTCCTCGGCGATCTGCGGGCACTGGGCGGCGCCGACGGTGAACCGCGAGTTGGGGTGGGCGGCGGGACGACCCGACGCGGGCGTCCAGGCGTTGCCCTCCCAGTCGGTGAGGTGCGGGGGCGCCTCGTCGGTCAGTCCCTCCCACCACACGTCGCCGTCGGGGCGCAGCGCCACGTTCGTGAAGATCGTGTTGCCCCACAGCGTCTCGATCGCGGTGACGTTGGTCGATTCGCCCGTGCCCGGCGCCACACCGAAGAAGCCGGCCTCGGGGTTGATCGCCCACAGGCGTCCATCCTCACCGGGGCGGATCCAGGTGATGTCGTCACCGAGGGTCTCGACGCGCCAGCCGGGGATGGTGGGGCGCAGCATCGCGAGGTTGGTCTTGCCGCAGGCCGAGGGGAACGCGGCGGCCACGTGGTAGGCCTTGCCCTTGGGGTCGATCACGCGGATGAGCAGCATGTGTTCGGCGAGCCAGCCCTCGTCGCGGCCGATGACCGAGGCGATGCGCAGCGCGAAGCACTTCTTGGCCAGGATGGCGTTGCCGCCGTAGCCCGAGCCGAACGACCACACCTCGAGGGTGTCGGGGAAGTGCACGATGTACTTCTCGTCGTTGCACGGCCACGTGACGTCGGCCTCGCCGGGGGCGAGCGGAGCACCGACGGAGTGGACGGTCTTGACCCACGGGGCGCCCTTCGCGACCTGCTCGAGCACTGCCGTGCCGACGCGGGTCATGACACCGATGGATGCCACGGCGTAGGCGCTGTCGGTGATCTGCACGCCGATGTGGCTGAGGGGGCCGCCCACCGCGCCCATCGAGAAGGGGACGACGTACATCGTGCGCCCGCGCATCGAGTCCTCGAAGACGCCGTCGAGCGTCTCGCGGATCTCGGCCGGGGCGATCCAGTTGTTCGTGGGGCCGGCGTCCTCTTCGCTCTCGGAGGCGATGTAGGTGCGCGACTCGAGGCGAGCGACATCGCCGGGGTGCGAGCGGGCCAGGTACGAACCGGGCCGCCACTCGGGGTTGAGCTTGATGAGCTTGCCCTCGTCGACCATGTCGCGCAGCAGCGCGTCGTTCTCGGCGGGCGAGCCGTCGACCCAGTGGATGCGGTCGGGCTGCGTGAGGGCGGCGACCTGGTCGACCCACGCGCTCAGCGCGGCAAGACCCGGGCCCTCGACGGCCGGACGCACGCCGTGACCGGGACGGGTGGCGCGGGCGGCAGCGGGCGCGGCAGTGCGGGAGCTGGAGCTGAAGATGTCGGCGAGAGCCATGTCGTTCTCCTCGGTTGAGAGCAAACTCGGTGTCGTTCCTCCATGTTGAGGCCCTTGCAACCCGACTTTCGATGATCGACCAGTGTAAGAATCCGCATTCTTTCGATATGGTCAAGGAATGGCGTCGTCCTTCGAACTCACCACCCTGGGTCACCGCATCCGTCATCATCGTCTGGCCCGTGGCCTGACGCTCGATGAACTGGGAGCGCTCGTCGGCGTGGCGGGCAGCCAACTGAGCCTCATCGAGAACGGCAAGCGCGAGCCCAAGCTCTCGCTCCTGCAGGAGATCGCGCGCGCGACCGAGACCGAGGTCACCGAGCTGCTCTCGAACGAGCCGCCGAACCGCCGCGCCGCCCTGGAGATCGAGCTCGACCGGGCACAGGGCAGCCCGTTCTTCCGACAGCTCGGCATCCCCCCGGTCAAGGTGAGCAAAGGCACCAGCGACGACACGATCGAAGCCGTGCTGGGCCTGCACCGAGAGCTGCAGCGGCGCGAGCGCGCGACCATCGCGAGCCCCGAAGAGGCGCGCCGCGCCAACACCGAACTGCGCCTGCGAATGCGCGAGACGGCGAATCATCTGCCCGAGATCGAAAGCCTCGCCGAGAAGCAGCTCAAAGCGGCGGGGCACGCGACCGGCGCCCTCACCCACCGCACGGTCAGCATCATGGCCGAGCAGCTCGGGTTCGAGCTCATCTACGTCAACGACCTGCCGCATTCGGCGCGCTCGGTCACCGACCTCGAGCACGGTCGCATCTATCTGCCCCCGGCATCCATCCCCGGCGGGCACGGCCTGCGCTCGATGGCCCTGCAGGCGATGGCCCACCGCCTGCTCGGGCACCGCCCGCCCACCGACTACGCCGACTTCCTGCAACAGCGCCTGGAGATCAACTACTACGCCGCGTGCTGCCTGATGCCGGAGACCAGCTCCGTCGCGTTCCTGACGCAGGCGAAGAAAGACCGCAACCTCGCCGTCGAGGATTTCCGCGATGCGTTCGGCGTGACCCACGAAGCCGCGGCGATGCGCATGACCAATCTCATGACGACCCACCTCGGCGTGCATCTGCACTTCCTCCGCGTCGACGGCGACGGCGCCATCTCGCGCGTGTACGAGAACGACGGACTACCGCTGCCGACCGATGTCACGGGGTCGGTGGAGGGGCAGGTCGTGTGCAAGAAGTTCTCGGCGCGCGCCGCCTTCGCCGAGCACAACCGCACGACCGAGCACTACCAGTACACCGACACCCCCGCCGGCACCTTCTGGTGCTCCTCGCAGACGGGCACCACCAGCGACGGCGACTTCTCGATCACCGTGGGCGTGCCCTTCGACGACGCGCGGTGGTTCCGCGGTCGCGAGACCTCGAAGCGCGGGATCTCGCACTGCCCCGACGAGTCGTGCTGCCGGCGCCCCGACACCGAGGCCGCGGAACGCTGGCAGGGCAAGGCATGGCCGAGTGCCCGCGTGCACCGGTACATGTTCTCGCCTCTTCCGCGCGGGATGTTCCCGGGTGTCGACGACGCGGAGGTCTTCGCGTTCCTCGACCGGCACGCCGACGGCTGAGGGGCGCAAGCGCCCGACCAGCCGCCTCGCTCACGCGAGACGTCGCCGCGCGAGACGGAGCGGTCGCGCCGCGGGGCTGCGGGACGGCCACCGGATGCCACGGACCGTGCCGTCAGAGGATCGTCGTGCCCGGGGCCCGCCGGACAAGGTGATGCCACGGCCACCCGTTCTCCCGGGACGACGAAACGAAAACGACACACGACGGGACAATTCACGAAAAGTAAAACATTTACGTTTACGGGACACCCACCCACACGGAGGCTCCCGAATGTCACACCTTCGCACCGACCTGATCACCGCCCCTCCCGCAGCAATGCACCCCGTCACGGCTCCCGCCGCGCGCCGCCGCCGCCGGCGCACCACCGCTGCCGCTGCCGCCGTCGGCGCTCTGCTCCTCGCCCTCACCGTCACCGGCTGCGCCTCCCCCGCCGCCTCGTCGCCAAGTGACGGTCCCACCTCGCTCGGCACCGCCAGCGTCGCCCTCAGCTGGATCAAGAACTACGAATTCGCGGGGTACTACTTCGCGGAGGAGAACGGGGCCTACACCGACGCCGGGTTCGACGAGGTCGACCTCATCGCCGGCGGCGGCAACACGAACTCCTGGGACCTCGTCCTCTCGGGCCAGGCGCAGATCGGCCTGGCGTCCGACCTCACCGGCATCACCGGCGCCATCAACGACGGCGCCGGACTGAAGATCATCGGCGCGCAGTTCGTGAAGAACCCCGTCGGCTTCGTCTCGCTCGCGGGCAACCCCATCCGCACGGTCGCCGACCTGAAGGGCAAGCGCATCGGCGTCGACGCCGGCGGAAAGCTCGCCGTCGAAGCCGTCCTGAAGGCGAACGACCTGCCCGCCGACACGGTCCAGTTCGTCTCGGTGCCCAGCGGCGTCGACCCGCTGATGAACGGCGAGGTCGACGCTCTCATCGGCTTCCTGACCAACTACCCGATCGCCGTCAAGAACGCCGGCGGCAACGTGGTGACCATGTCGTTCGCCGACGCCAATTACGCCCAGTTCGGCGACGCCGTGGTGGTCAGTGAGAAAGCGCTGGCCGAGAACCGCGACGCGCTGAAGGCGATCATGAAGGCCAGCATCATCGGCTGGAACACCGCCCTCACCGAGGGCGCCGACTCGATCGCCGACATCGCCATGACCTACGGCGGCGCGGACAACGGGCTCGACCGACAGCTGCAGGTCGACTCCGCGAGCGTGCTGCCCTCCTTCATGCTCACCCCCGACACGGTGACCAACGGCATCTTCACGCTCACGCCCGACCTCGTCGACCAGGCCGTGTCCTCGCTCGCCGCGGCGGGCATCACGGCCGACCCGGACATGTTCGACACGTCGCTGCTCGACGAGGTGTACGCCGAGAACCCCGAACTCATCCCCGGGTTCACCGTCCCGGCATCCTGATCCCTTCCTCCACCGCCCCGACACGAGAGGACGCCACGACATGACGTCGATACCCGCACGTGGCGTCCTCTTCGGCGCCGCCGGTCTCGCCGTGCTGGTGATGGCCTGGCACATCGTCGCCGTGACCGTCTACCAGCGCCCCAACGGCAGTCCCGGTCCGGTGCCGCCCCCTCTCCCGGTCCTCGTGCGCGCGGCCACCGGATTGGGTGACGGAGCCTATGCAGAAGGCGTGGCCGCGACCGCGGGAGCCGCCCTGATCGGCTACGGCGTTGCCGTCGTGATCGCGCTGGGGCTCGGCATCCTGGTCATGATGGCCCCGCCCCTGGGCCCCTTCGCCTCCCAACTGGGAGTGGTGGCCGCGTGCGCTCCCGCAGCCGCCATCGCGCCCATCGTGGTGCTGCTCAGTCCGTCGGGCAGCCGTGCCGTGAGTGTCGTGCTGGCGATGCTCGCCGTGCTGTTCCCCCTCGTGGTCGGGGTGCTTCTGGGACTGCGCTCGGCCGCCCCGGCGCAGCTCGATCTCGTGCACGCCTACGGAGGCACCGCGTGGACGGCCATCCGCAAGGTGCGGGTGATCTCCGCGATCCCCGCGCTGCTCGCCGCCCTCAAGCTCGCCGCCCCCGCCGCCTTCCTCGGCGCCATGACCGGCGAATTCTTCACCGTCGGCGTCGACGAAGGGGCCGGCCGACTCCTCATCTCGCAGCAGTACGTCGGCGACTACACCGGCATGTGGGCGATCGCCCTGCTCGCGACGGTCGTCTCGGCCCTCGGGTACGGCGCGATCGCGCTGCTCGGACGCATTCTCGCGCCGTGGACCACTCACACGGGGGGCACCCGATGACGCGCATGTCCTCCCGGCTCACGACGACCCTGTGCACGCTCGCCACGGCGGCCGTGCTGCTGATCGGCTGGCAGCTGGCGATCACCCTCTCGGGGCTCTCGCCCTACCTCGCGAAGACGCCGCTGGACGTGTGGGGGTACCTCTTCGTCGACGGGGCCGGCAATCCGGCCGGCGCCGCTGAACGCCGCGCAGCCCTCGCCCCGATGATCGGCGTCACCCTGATGCACAGTGCCGTCGGGCTCCTCCTCGGCGTCAGCACCGGGTTCGTCGGGGCGGTCGCGCTGACCGTGTCGCGGGCGTTGCGCTCGATCTTCCTGCCGCTGGCCCTGCTGCTGCAGACCGTGCCCCTCATCGCCATGGCCCCCGTCATCTACGCCGTCTTCGGTTCCGGCATCCTCACCGCCGCCGTCGTGGCCGCGGTCGTGACCTTCTTCCCCCTGCTGATGAACATCGGGGCAGGCCTCACCTCGTCGACGCCGGAGACGGCCGACCTCGTGCGTGCCTATGGCGGCGGCCGATGGACCCTGCTGCGGTTCGTGCAGCTGCCGGCATCCCTTCCGTCGTTGTTCGCCGGTCTCAAGCTGGCCGCCCCCGCGACCGTGTCGGCGGCCACCCTGTATGAGTTCCTGTTCTCGTTCGAAGGGCTCGGGGCGAACCTGCTCACCAGCAAGTCGTACTCCGACTACGGGCTGCTGTGGACGCTCGTCGTCGTCACGGTGCTCCTCTCGCTCGCCGCCTACGGACTCGTCGTCGCGGCCGAAACGCTTCTGCTCGCCGGTCGTTTCCCGCCGCGCGATTCGACCCTCGCTCAGAAAGGCCCCGCATGACCGCGTCCGGCGTCCACGTCCGTGCTCTCACGCGCCATTTCGCCACCCGCGGCGAGACGGTCGTCGCCGTCGACGGGGTCGACCTCGACACTCCGCGCGGGTCGTTCCTGTCGCTCCTCGGCCCCTCCGGCTGCGGCAAATCCACCGTGCTGCGCATGCTCGCCGGCCTGGACACCCCCACCTCGGGCACAGCGACGGTCAACGATCTCGCCCCCGCCGCCCTCCGCGGGAAGCACGCGTACGGCATCGCCTTCCAAGACCACGCACTGCTGCCGTGGCGGACGGTCGAGCGCAACATCGCGTTCCCGTTCGAGATCGCGGGGCTCCCCGTCGACCACGACTGGGTGGGCGAACTGCTGCGCCTCGTGCGCCTGGAACAGTTCGCCAAGGCCCGACCGTGGCAGTTGTCGGGCGGCATGCGCCAACGCGTGGCCATCGCCCGCGCGCTGGCCCTCCGGCCCAACGTGCTCTTCCTCGACGAACCGTTCGGAGCGCTCGACGACGTCACCCGCCAACGTCTGAACGTCGAGCTCCAGCGCTTGTGGAGCGAGCAGCAGGCGACGACCGTCATGGTCACGCACGGCGTCCAGGAGGCCATCTTCCTCAGCGACAAGGTCGCCGTGATGAGCCCTCGTCCGGGGCGCATCAAAGAAGTCATCGACGTCGACCTCCCGCGGCCGCGCACCCTCGAAATGACGACGTCGCCCGAATTCCACGCCTACGTCGACCGCGCCAGCGCGCTCCTGTTCCACTGATCCCCCGAAAGGCCCACCCTCATGACCGAACTCACTGCCGTCGCCGCCACGCACACCGCTCCCGATCTGGATGCCGCGGAGGAGGGGATCCGCATGTACATGCGAGCGATCGGCCTCGACACCGAGCACCCCACCCTCATCGACACCCCCCGGCGCGTCGCGCACGCCGGTCTCGACCTCTTCTCGGGAATGGGAGGCGACCCGCATCGCGCGCTGGGCGGCGGTGAGCCCATCGAGGGCGTGTACCCCGGGGCGGTCGCGGTGCAGGACATCCCCTACTCCTCGATGTGCGAGCACCACCTGCTGCCCTTCCAGGGATTGGTGTCGGTGGTGTACCTGCCCGATCGGGCGCTCGCCGGCATCGGCGACTTCGACGCGATGCTGCGGGTGCTCGCGGCCCGACCGCAGATGCAGGAGCGCCTGGCCGACCAGATCGCCGAGGTCGTCTCCGAGACACTCGACGCGAAGGGCGTGCTGGTGCGCCTCACCGCACAGCACGCCTGCATGTGGGCGCGCGGGGAGCGGACCGTCGGCTCGACGGCGTTCTCCCTCGCGGGGCGCGGCGTGTACGAGACCGATCCGGCGGCGCGAGCAGAGGCGCGAGTGCTGCTCGGACTGCACTGAGATGACGAGCTCCATCGAGGTGACGGAGGTCGCCGCGCGGGCCGGGGTGGCCCTGGTCCCGATCGGGGCCACCGAGCAACACGGTGCGCACCTGCCCGTGACCACCGACACGGCCATCGCGGCCGCTTTCGCCGCGGAGGCCGGCGCTCGGGTGACCGGCGAGGTGGCAACGTGGGTGCTTCCGGCGCTGCCGTTCGGCTTCTCGCCCGAGCACGCGGGACGCGCCGGCACGATCGGCCTGTCGGCGGAGACGCTGCTCGCCCTCATCGACGACATCGGCCGCGGCGTCGCCGCCAGCGGCATCCGTCGTCTGCTGTTCGTCAACGGACACGGTGGCAATCCCGAACTGCTGCACGTCGCGTGCCGGCAGTTGCGCGAGCGGCGGGGGCTCGCGGCGTTCGCGGTGCACGTGCCCGGGCTGGCACTGCCTCCCGAACTGGCCGAGGGCGTGACCACGGGCGATCTCGACGCGCACGCCGGCCACTACGAGACGAGCCTGTTGCTCGCGCTGGACCCGGGCGCCGTCGACATGGATGCCGCCCGCGCCGACGGTCTCGAGCGGGTCAGGGCCCGCGCGGCCTCCCCCACCCGGCCGTTCGGCGCCGTCAGTGTGCCCTGGCACGTCGACGATCTGTCTGCGTCGGGCGTGATCGGAGATCCGACCACGGCCGACGCCGAGTGGGGCGAACGCGCGTTCGCCACGCAGGCCGCCGCCCTCGCCGACATCGTCCGCGCCGTCGCTGCGCACCCCCTTCCGCCCGAGTGGGTACACTCGCGGCGGGGGGATGCCGAATGACCGACGGTCCGGGACGGACACCGACCCTCCAAGAGGTGGCGACGGAGGCGAAAGTCAGCCTCGCCACCGCCAGCAACGCCCTCACCGGCAACCGAGGGGTGAGCCCGAAGCTGCGCGACCGGGTGCTGGACGCCGCTCAGCGGGTCGGGTACCCCCGGGCCTCCGGGCGCCGGCGCACCGACCGCACGACCGTCGGGATCGTCCTGCCCGACGTGCGGCATCCGGCGTACGCCGAACTCGCGCACGCGTTCGAGCGCGAGGGCGCGCAGCGCGACTGGGCGCTCGTGCTCGCCGGGTCCGATTACGAGCCCGACAACGAGCTCGAAGCGCTCGAGAACCTCGTGCGCAGCACGGACGGCGTGCTGCTGTCGCCCTCGCGCCCCCCGCGCTCTGGGGTGCATCGGCTGCGGGCGAGCCCCGTGCCGATCGTCGCCTGCGACGAACCCGCGGACTCCGCCCTCATCGGCGGGTGGGTGCGCTCCGACAACTTCGGCGGCGGACGTGTCGCCGCGCATCACCTGGTGGATGCCGGCGGCACCCGCTTCGCCATGCTGGGCGGCGAGGGCTATCTGCCGTCGACGAAAGAACGGCGCGAGGGGTTCCTCACCGGACTCGCCGACCGCGGCGTCCCCGCGGCCGAGGTGCTGATCGTCGGCGAGAACTACGGCATGGACGGCGGTCAGAGCGCCATGGCGGAACTCCTCGAGACCGACGCCGAGGTCGACGCCGTCTTCGCGGTGAGCGACCTGCACGCCGTCGGCGCGTTCTTCCGTGCCCTGCAAGAGGGGCGGTCCGTCCCGGGCGATCTGCTGCTGTGCGGTTTCGACGGAGTGGCCTGGACGCGACAGATCTCGCCCACGATCACCACGGTGCGTCAGGACTGGGGCAAGATCGCCGCACGCGCGATGGACATGCTCGACACCCTCATGGCGGGCGGCGACGGAGACCGCGCAGTGATCCCCGTCGAACTCGTCCCGGGCGAGTCGACGCAGCGCTGACGACGGATGCCACGCGTCGCGTGCTCGGCCGGCGGCGGACACCACGCAGGACTTCTGCGGTCCCTGCGCTCCCGTGGCCCGACTTATCGACGTCCCATCGCCGAACCTCCTGCCTTGTGTCCACAGAGGCCGGGGGAACGACGGATGCCACGACCCCGCCCCTCCGAAGAGGATGGGGTCGTGGCATCCGGTGTCTCAGGCGTAGGGGTTGGCCGTGAGGGTGTATTTCGTCTGCAGGTACTCGTGGATGCCCTCGTCGCCGCCTTCGCGTCCCAGGCCGGACTGCTTCCAGCCGCCGAAGGGCGCCGCGGCGTTGGAGACCACGCCGACGTTGAGGCCCATCATGCCGGTCTCGAGCTTGTCGATCATGCGCTGGCCGCGCGCGAACGACTCGGTGAAGACGTAGGAGACGAGGCCGTACTCGGTGTCGTTGGCCAGGCGGACCGCGTCGTCCTCATCATCGAAGGGGACGATGGCGAGCACGGGTCCGAAGATCTCCTCGCGCAGGATGTCGCTGCCCGGTTTGACGTCTGCGACGACCGTCGGCTCGAAGAAGGTGCCGGGACCGTCGACGGGCGAGCCACCGGTGGTGACGGTGGCGCCGCGGTCGACGGCATCCCCCACCAGGGTCTTCGCCTTGTCGACCGCCCGGTCGTCGATGAGGGGCCCGATCTGCACGCCCTCCTCGGTACCGCGGCCGACCTTCATCGCCTTCACGCGCTCGGTGACACGCGCGGTGAAGTCCTCGACGACGCTGCGCTGCACGAGGAAGCGGTTGGCGGCGGTGCAGGCCTGGCCGATGTTGCGGAACTTCGCGAGCATCGCACCCTCGACGGCCTTGTCGAGGTCGGCATCCTCGAACACGACGAACGGGGCGTTGCCGCCGAGCTCCATCGACGTGCGGAGCACGCCGGGCGCCGCCTGCTGCAGCAGCTTCACACCGACCGGGGTGGAGCCGGTGAACGACAGCTTGCGCAGGCGCGGGTCGGAGATGATGCGCTCCGACACCGGCCCGGTGCTGGTCGTGGTGACGACGTTGACGACACCGGCGGGGACACCGGCGTCCTGCAGGATCTGCGCGAAGAAGAGCGTCGTGAGGGGCGTGAGGGTCGCGGGCTTGATCACCACCGTGCAGCCCGCGGCGAGCGCGGGGGCGATCTTGCGGGTGGCCATGGCGAGGGGGAAGTTCCACGGGGTGATGAGGTAGCAGGGGCCCACGGGGTGATGCGAGACGATCATGCGACCCGTGCCCTCGGGGTTCGCGCCGTAGCGGCCCTGGGTGTGCGCGGTGACCTCGCTGAACCAGCGCAGGAACTCCCCGCCGTACGCGACCTCGCCGCGCGCTTCGGCGAGGGGCTTGCCCATCTCGAGCGTCATGAGCAGCGCGACGTCCTCCTTGCGCTCCTGCAGCAGGTCGAAGGCGCGGCGGAGGATCTCGGCACGCTCCCGAGCCGGGGTCGCCGCCCATGACGGGAACGCCTCGGCAGCGGCATCCATCGCCGCGACGCCGTCGTCGACCGTGGCGTCGGCGATCTCGTGGATGACGTCACCGGTGGCGGGGTCGTTCACGGCGACGGTCTTGCCGCCGGTCGCCTCTCGCCACTCGCCGTTGATCAAGAGGCCGGTGGGTACGGATGCCAGCAGCTCGCTCTCGCGCGAATCGGTCATGGGTCCTCCTGGATCGGGGCGGGGTTCCCGCCAATTCTCGTCAGCCCGCGTAGCGGAGCCGATATACGTGGTGTACAAACGGGTCGTCGTGCTGGCCGTCGTGGCCGGTGGGGTGCGGATCGCCCTCGGGCCTCTCACGCGCGACCGGGGTTCGCCGCCTCCGCAGGCATAAACGCTTTCCGTGCGCATAAACGCGCTGCGCCCGCGTTTATGCGCGCCGACCGCGTTTATGCGTGGGACGGGGCGGATGCCGCGGCCCTCGTCCGTCCGAATCGCGCCCAGCTCGGCGCCGGGGCGACCATCAGGCATAAACGCTTTCCGTGCGCATAAACGCGCTGCGCCCGCGTTTATGCGCGCCGATCGCGTTTATGCGCGGGACGGGGCGGATGCCGCAACTGGCGAGGCCATCACCCCGACGAGGAAGCGCTGGAGCTCCTCCGGGGCCGAGAGGGGCAGCACGTGCGCGACGTACTGGTCGGGGCGCACGAGCACGACCGCGCCGGCGGCACCGATGCCGCGTTCGGCGAAGATGTCGGCGCTCGTCCAGGCCGAGGGGGCGGCGGCGAACACCTTCTCGAGGTCGGTCAGGCCGAGCGGCCCCGAGCGCGGACGGAACAGCGCCGGCACCTCGACCACGTCCTCCCACCGGCCAGGGAACACCGTCTTCACATCGAACACGGCGTCGAGATCGGCGCCGTCGGGCGTGAAGCGCTCCACGATGTCTTGCGCGGCGCCCGCCCACTCGCGCAGCGCCGAGCCGTCCGCATCCGCGAACGCGTAGATCCGCCAGCGCCCATCGGCCTTCGCGTGATGGCCGAGGTGCACGGCGTTGCCGTCGCACACCCGCACGACCTCGACACTCTTGAAGCGCCTTCCTACGGGGAATCCGGATGCCAGCTCCTGCGCCGGCGCCTCGGCGGTGATCGTCGAGGGGGCGTAGTGCGTCATGAAGCCCGAGGGGAACTCGGCCGTGGCCAGGTAGTAGGTCGACAGCTCCGCGGGGTCGGTGATCTCGCCGGGCTTGCGCGCCATGAGCGACGACCACTCGCGGTCGAAGTCGATGAGCTGCTGGGCGACGGGCCGGCGCTCCTGGTCGTACGTGCGCAGCAGGTCCGCCGGCGCGAGCCCGGTGAGCACGTGGCCCAGCTTCCAGCCGAGGTTGAAGCCGTCCTGCATCGAGACGTTCATCCCCTGCCCCGCTTTGGCGCTGTGCGTGTGGCAGGCGTCACCGGTGAGGAAGACGCGCGGGTGATCGAGATCGTCGACGAACTGGTCGGTCACCCGGTGACCCACCTCGTAGACGCTGTGCCACGCGACCTGTTTCACGTCGATGGAGTACGGGTGAAGGATCTCGTTCGCCCGACGGATGACCTCGTCGATCGGGGTCTGCCGCACGCGGTGGTTGTCGCCTTCGGCGACCTCGCCGAGGTCGATGTACATGCGGCTGAGGTAGCCGCCCTCGCGCGGGATGTGCAGGATGTTCCCGGCGGCGGCGTTGATCGCGCACTTGATGCGCCAGTCGGGGAAGTCGGTCTCCACCAGCACGTCCATGACGCCCCACGCGTGGCGCGCGGCGGCTCCGACGTGCGTCCGGCCGATCGCCTGACGCACACCGCTGCGCGCGCCGTCGCACCCGGCGACGTAGCGCGCGCGAACGGTGCGTTCACCCTCGGCGGTGCGCACACGCACCTCGACGTCGTCGGCGTGCACCTCGAGACCCAGGAACTCCACGCCGTGGTCGGGCACGATGCGTGCGGGGCCGTGGGCCGCAGCCTCGGCGAAATAGTCGAGCACCCGCGCCTGGTTGACGATGAGGTGGGGGAACTCGCTGATCTTGTAGCCGTAGTCCTCGGTGCGGGTCGTGCGGACGATCCGCTCGGGATTCTCGGGATCGGGGGCCCAGAAGTTCATCCAGCCGATGTTGTACGCCTCGGCCGTGATGCGGTCGGCGAAACCGAACGCCTGGAAGGTCTCGACGCTTCGGGGTTGGATGCCGTCGGCCTGGCCGAGGGCGAGACGCCCCTCACGCTTCTCGATGAGACGCGTCGTGAGCTGGGGGAACTGCGACATCTGCGCAGCGAGAAGCATGCCGGCGGGGCCGGAGCCGACGATGAGCACGTCGACCTCGTCGGGGAGTCTGTCGGGGCGCTCGAGACCTGTGCCGGCCGCGTTCTGCACGCGCGGGTCGCCCGAGACGTAGCCGTGGTGATGGAACTGCATCGTTTCTCCTGACGTCGATGTCGGGTTGCGGTCCAGCACGGCGCGTTCTATATTCGAACGCAATGTTCTGCTACCGAACGAGAGAGTAGCCCGAGCCATGCCCGCACGGCAAGACGCCTCCCCCGCCTCGCAGACGCTGAGTCGCGGCATCCGCCTGCTCGAAGAGCTCGCCGACGCCCGCGCCCCGCTCTCGATCGACGACCTCGCGGCCCGGGTCGAGCTACACCGCTCGGTCGCCTACCGACTCCTCCGCACACTCGAAGACCACGGTCTCGTCACTCGAGACGCCGCGGGCGCGGTGCGCCTGGGAACGGGGCTGGCAGCACTGGCCGCGGGCGTCGCCGCCGACCTGCAGGCCGAGGCGCTGCCCGAGCTCACCGCGGCGGCGAACGACCTCGGCATGACGTGCTTCCTCGTCGTGCTCGATCACGACGAATGCGTGACGCTCGTCAGCGTCGAGCCCCGGCACACGGTCACCGCCGTGGCGCAGCGGCCCGGGTCGCGGCATCCGGTCACCCGGGGTGCCCCCGGGCGCGCGATCCTCGCGCAGCTACCCCCGCGGCGCTGGCCCGACGGAGTCGATGCGCGTCTCGCGTCTGACGTGGCGGACGCCGCGGAGCGCGGGTGGGCGACGAGTCATGACGAGGTGATCCCCACGTTCCGTGCCGTGGCGGTGCCCCTCGCCGTGCGGGGGCGCGAGCCCGCCGCCGTCGCCGCCGTGCACGTGGCCACCGACCTCGACGACGCGGCGATCGCGGCGCGGCTCGAGGCTGCGGCATCCGCGATCCTCGGTGCTCTCTGACCGCAGCGTGCCGCGAGGCAGTCCGGAGTTCGGCACACCGTTACCGATCTCCCTTCGCCTCGAGGCGCGGGATCGTATATGATCACTCCCGTCAGGCGCCCGATGTCGTGCGTCGCTGCTCGAAAAAAGGGCACGTAGCGCAAGACCCGCGCGAGACACATACGGCTCATTCCCGTTCCTGTTTCGCGAAAGGCTCGTCATGCCCATCGTCTCCGCGCACGTCGCCCACACCCTCGGTCGCCACATCGACCACGTCTTCGGGGTGATGGGCAACGGCAACGCCCACTTCCTCGACGCCCTGCATCGCCAGACCGACGTCGCCTTCACCGCGATGCGGCACGAGGCGGGCGGCGTCGTCGCCGCCGATGCCCACTATCGCGCGTCCGGCCGCATCGCCGCGGCGACCGCCACGTACGGCGCGGGCTTCACCAACACCCTCACTGCGCTCGCCGAAGCAGCTCAGGCCCGCATCCCCCTGCTTCTGGTCGTGGGCGACGAGCCCACCTCCGGCCCCCGCCCGTGGGGCGTCGACCAGGTCGCCCTGGCCTCGGCGGTCGGCGTGCGCACGTACACGGTGGGAGATCGGGATGCCACGGCCACCGTCCTCATCGCCCTCGAACACGCGCTGACCTACCGCGTGCCGGTGGTGCTGGCCATCCCCTATGACGTCGTGTCGCGTGAGGCCGGCCCGCTGACGGACGCCGGTACGGTGACACTGCCCGCGCCTCTTGCACCGCGGGGACCCGCGGCGGAGGCGACCCTCGACCGCATCGCCGACGCCCTCGCCGGCGCCGAGCGGCCGTTCCTGCTCGCCGGCCGCGGCGCGTGGCTCGCCGACGCGGGCGCTGCGCTCGGGCGTCTCGCCGAGGTGACCGGTGCGATCACGGCATCCACCGCCCTCGGTCGCGGCATCTTCCCCGACACCGCCCACGACCTCGGCGTCACGGGGGGCTTCGGCGCCGCGGGCGCGATGGAGCTCGTGCGCGAGGCAGACGTCGCGGTGGTCTTCGGTGCGGGGCTCAACCAGTTCACGATGCGCTTCGGTGAACTCTTCGCCCCGCGCACGCAGGTCTTCCAGATCGACGTGGCCCCCACCGCCACGCACGCGCAGGTGGGCGGGTTCGTCCGGGCGGATGCCGCGCTGGCGGCCGAGGCGCTCGTGGAGCGTCTTCTCTCCCACGGCGCCGTGTCGTCCGGCTGGCGTGACCGCGTGGACGTGGCTCCCCTTCGCGAGCAGGAGCCCGGCGAGGGCCTCGCCCCCGATGGCCGCCTCGACCCCCGCTCGGCCGCCGCGCGCATCGCCGAATTGCTGCCCGAGGACCGCGTCGTCGTCTCCGACGGCGGCCACTTCCTCGGCTGGTCGAACATGTACTGGCCGGTCGCCTCACCCGATCGCGTCATGATGGTCGGCACCGCCTATCAGTCGATCGGCCTCGGTTTCCCCTCGGTCGCGGGAGCCATCGCCGCCCGCCCCGAATCGACCGTCGTGCTCACGACCGGTGACGGCGGGGGGCTCATGGCGATCGCCGACCTCGAGAGCGCCGTGCGCTCGGCGCGGGGCCACGGCATCGCGGTGGTGTGGAACGACGCCGCCTACGGCGCCGAGATCAACCTCTACGGCCTGAAGGGCCTCGCCCGCGAGCCCATGCTGATTCCGGAGGTCGACTTCGCGGCCGTCGCGCGCGGCTTCGGCGCCGAGGGCGTCGTCGTGCGCGAGGTGGCCGACCTCGACGCCCTGGCGGAGTGGACGCGGCGCGATCCCGAAGACCGAGCTTTTCTGCTGCTCGACCTGCGTATCAGCGGCGACGTCATCGCGCCGTACCAGCGCGAGATCATCAAGGTGAACTCGTAAGCGGGGTCGGGCTCACCGCCACCGCGACAGCCGAGGTGGTCGCCGCGAACGCCCGCCGCCGCCGAGGCCTCCGATCCCATAGCCTGCCCGGGACTCAAGGCCCCGCCGAACCGTGCGTCGCAAAGGTCCGACCCGCCGGCTCTGCGAGCCGCCGCTACGGTGGTGACGCATGGGGACGAGAAGGCGTCTGATCGGCTCGGGCACCGCGGTCGCGATGATCAGCGGCGCCGTCGTGGTGCTGTACTTCTTCCAGCCGTGGCGGAGTTGCGAGTACGAAGACACCTCGGCGGGCTGCTCGATGCTGCCCCAGGACGCCGCCGCGATGGGTGTCGCGGCGTTGGTCTTCGTCGTGGGGATCGTCGTTCTCGCGGCGGGCCTGCTGATGCATCGGGCGCCCGAGTGAGGGAACCGCGCACGGTGGTCCGGTGTCCCGGCAACTAGTACACAGCATCCTTAATTCACTGATTCGTGTACTATCAGCGCATGTCCACCGCGACCCTCACGGCCACGCTGACGCACACCGCGGCACTCGCCCGCCTCGGGCACGCGCTCTCCGACACGACCCGAGCGGGGGTTCTGCTGGCCCTGCGAGAGGCGCCGGCGTACCCCTCCGATCTGGCTGATGCGCTCGGCGTCTCGAGGCAGGTCATGTCGAACCAGCTCGCGTGCCTGCGAGGGTGCGGGCTGGTGGAGGCCGTGCCGGAAGGGCGACGTACCCGATACCGGCTCGCTGACGAGCATCTCGCACCCGCTCTGGACGAGCTGCTGCGCGTGGTCCTCTACGTCGAGCCGGGCTGCTGCGCCGGGGGACGCTGCACCTGCGCCGCATGACCGCCGCCACTGCTCATCACGCCGCTGACCGACGGCCTGTCCTCCAACGCCGCATCAGATGGATCGTCGCAGCGACGATCGCGTACAACCTGATCGAGGCGATCGTCGCGATCACCGCCGGCACGGTCGCCTCGTCGGCTGCGCTCGTCGGATTCGGCCTGGACTCGACGATCGAGGTCCTCTCCGCTGCTGCGGTCGCGTGGCAGTTCACCCGCCGCGACCCGGAACGATGGGAGAAGGGCACGCTGCGCGTGATCGCCGTCGCGTTCTTCGCCCTCGCGGCGTACGTCACAGCGACGTCCGTGCTGGCGCTCGTCGGGCGGATCGACGTGCAGCACTCGACGATCGGCATCGTCCTCACGGCTCTGAGCGTGATCATCATGCCGTTCCTGTCGCTGGCGGAGCGTCGCGCGGGTCGAGAGCTGGGATCGGCCACCGCTGTCGCGGACTCCCGGCAGACCCTTCTGTGCACCTATCTGTCCGCTGCGGTGCTCATCGGACTCGTCCTCAACAGTCTGCTCGGGTGGTGGTGGGCCGATGCGGTCGCGGGACTCGTCATCGCCGCCTTCGCCATCCGGGAGGGCATCGAGGCGTGGCGCGGTGACGCGTGCGCGACCTCGGTGGGCATGCTTCTCGAGCAGGAGCACGACAACCACCACGCGCACGAGAACAAGGACTGACCCGTGAAGACGCAGACCAAGCCCCTTGTGATCACGCTCGCCGCCCTGATCGTCGTCGTGGTCGTCGGCCTCGTCGCGTTCCTCGTCGCCCGTGTGCAGGCCCCCGATCCGGCGGCCGCCGCCGTGGTGAGAGCCGACTCCCATGTTCTCGACGACGCGGGCGACGGTGCGGTCACCGTCGTCGAGTTCCTCGACTTCGAGTGCGAGGCGTGCGGTGCCTACTACCCGGTCGTCGAAGAAGCGCGGCAGAAATACGCCGGACAGATCACCTACGTCGTCCGCTACTTCCCACTCCCCGGACACGTCAACTCGATGACCTCCGCCGTCGCCGCCGAAGCCGCCGCACAGCAGGGCCGCTTCGAGGACATGTACCGCCGCCTTTTCGATACGCAGGCCGAGTGGGGAGAAGCGCAGGAGTCCCGCGCCGATCTCTTCCGCGAATATGCCGACGACCTCGGGCTCGACATGACGGCTTACGACGCCGCCGTCTCGGATCCGGACACCGAACAACGCGTGCGGGCCGACTTCGAAGAGGGACGGGCCCTCGGCGTCGGCAGCACCCCCACGTTCTTCGTCGACGGGCGACCGCTCGTCATCGAGCGATGGAACGACCTCGAAACGGTGATCGACGCCGCCCTCGATCGCTAGGCGGACCGGCGTACAGCGCCGCCTGCGGACCGTCGGTCGGGCCGAGGCCGACCGCGAGCAGCATGAGGCGGAGTCGGCGGCAGCACGATCACGGCCGCGGTGGCCCGTTTCGGGAATCCGACGACGCGAGGGCGCGAGCACGTGCGCGCTATCGGATAAGGACCTCGGCGGCGGCGTCCATGTGGGCCCGAACGGTCGCCGCGGCTTCGTGGGGTTCGCCCGCGGCGATCGCGCGCACGATTGCGAGGTGGCGCTCCGCATCCATGTTCTTGAGCGCACGATCGAGTCCGGAGTGCGTGATCGACATCTCGATGGACCCCTCCAGCGCCGACCACGCCTGAACGAGCGTCTCGTTGCCGGTGAGGCGGCACATGCCGAGGTGGAAGTCGAGGTCCGCCCGCATCCGCTCCCCCAGAGACGCATCGGGCATTGTCATGCGTCGCGCGAGAGTCTCGAGCTGTTCTGCGACGGCGCCGCAGTCGGGTCGCTGCGCGAGGGTCGCCGCGGCGAGCGCTTCGAGCGCGGCGCGCACCTGGAAGAGGTCCCGCAGCTCCCGTTCGCTCATGTGTCGGACCATCAGTCGCCCGCGGGTGCCTGCAGTGAGCAGCCCCTCGATCTGGAGCGTCCGCATGGCTTCGCGTAACGTCCCGCGGCTGATGCCGAGGCGCCCGGCCATCTCGATCTCGGAGACGTGAGACCCGGGCTCGAGCTCACCCGTGGTGATGGCTCGGCGAAGAGCCTCGACGGCCTGCTGGCGGAGGGTCGTCCGCTGCAAGCCGAGGATCGAGGGAGCGTCCGTCATCTGCTCCTCCTCCCGTGGGAGGCCAGTCTACGGGCGAAGTCTGACCGCGCCCCCGCACAGACTTCGCCCGCTCCCGCTGGCCAGCGGCATCTAGTCCGCGAGCGCCGCTCGCTCGGCGTACGCCCGCTGCTCCTTCGTCCACGTCTCCTTCGTCGACAGCGCCGCCAGCAGCCCGATCAGGGCGTAGAAGGAGAACAACGATGCCGGCCCCACCCAGCCGAAGGCACCGAACAGCAGCGTCGTGATGAACGGCGTGAACCCCGACACCATGGCCGAGATCTGGTAGGCGAGCGAGGCACCGGATGTGCGCGTGTTCGCGGTGAAGAGCTCCGGGAACCACGCCCCCTGCGCCCCGGCGAGGGCATTCTGGAACACGGCGTACGACAGCACGATCACGACCACGACCAGGGGGTATACCGCCGTGTTGACGCCGAGGAACATGAGGTATCCCCAGACGATCCCCAAGGCCGTGACGACGATGTACAGCGGTCGGCGGCCGATGCGGTCCGTCAGTTTCGCCCAGCCCCAGGTTGCGAAGACCCCCACGCCGGCCGCGATGCACAGGGCGGTCAGGGTCTGCCAGCTCTCCGTGATCTTGTTGGTGTTGAGGTACGAGATCAGGTACGTGATCGACACGGCGTAACCGGCCGTTTCCGCGATGCGCAATCCGATACCGCGCAGGATGTTTCCCCAGTCGGATTTGATGACGGAGATGAGCGGGGATTTGAGAACGATTCCCTGCGTCTTGACGTCTTCGAAGACGGGCGACTCGGGAACCTTCGATCGGATGACGAGGCCGACGGCGACCAGCAGGATGCTGGCGAGGAACGGTACGCGCCAGGCCCAGTCGCCGGGAAGGTGCACGCTGACGAGGAAGACGAGGTTGGCCAGCAGCAAGCCGACGGGGAAGCCGGCCTGCACGATGCCGGTGAAGCTGCCCTTGCGTCGCCACGGAGCGTGCTCGTAGGTCATCAGGATGGCACCGCCCCACTCGGCTCCGAACGCCAACCCCTGCACGATGCGAACGATGACGAGCAGGATCGGCGCGACGATGCCGGCCGCCGCATACGTCGGCAGGAGACCGATGACGAACGTCGCCAGTCCCATCACGATGAGGGAGGCGACGAGCACAGGTTTGCGGCCGACGCGGTCGCCCAGATGGCCGCCGATGATGCCCCCGAGAGGGCGGGCGGCGAACCCGACACCCAGCGTGGCGAAGGAGAGCAGCGTCCCCGTCAGGGGGTCGCTGCCGGGGAAGAACGCGGTGCCGAAGTACAGGGCCGCGGCGGTGCCGAAGCCGATGAAGTCGTAGGTCTCGATCACCGCCCCTACTCCGGAGCCGACGGCGACCCTCTTCACGGACGAAGTCCCGTTCACCGGGCCCCGCATCTGAACGGCCTCTGCGCTCATTTCAGTCATCCTCACGTCATTGTGACCCCGAAACGGGGCTATGCCGAGAGTATGAAATGGTTCACCCACCATTGTCAACAATCAAACACTTGTATTGTCAACAACCCCGTGGTTTCATGGTCCCACCGCGAAGGAGCGGAGGAAGACGGTAACCATGACCATCACACGCACCGCAGTTGTCACCGGCGCAGCCGCCGACCGGGGTATCGGCCAGGCCGTAGCCCACGCTTATGCCGAGGCGGGCTGGGCCGTCGTGATCCTCGACCTCGACGGCGCAGCCGCCGAGCGAGTCGCCCGTCGGATCGCCGACGAGGTCGGCGTGCCCACCCACGGCGGGGTCGTCGACGTCGCCGACGAGGAGAGCGTTTCCACCGCGCATGAGCGCATCGCCGAAGCCGTGCGGGCCGGCACCCTCCCTCCCGTCGGCGCCCTCGCCAACGTCGCCGGCATCACGTCTCCCGTTCCGTTCTTGGAGACGACGCTGAAGCTGTGGAACACGGTGATGGCCGTCAACGCCACGGGTACCTACCTGGTCACGAAGGCCTTCCTCCCCGACATGATCGAGCGGGGATTCGGACGCATCGTCAACATGTCGTCCGTGTCCGCACAGCGGGGCGGCGGCGTCTTCGGCAAGGTCCCGTACTCGGCCGCGAAGGCCGCCATCCTCGGCTTCACCAAAGCGCTGGCGCGCGAGCTAGGAAGCACGGGCGTCACGGTCAATGCCGTCACCCCGGGCGCCGTCGACACGAACATCCGGGTGGGCAGCACGGACGAACAGGAGGCGGCGATCGTGAGCGGCATCCCCCTCGGACGCACCGCGACACCCGAAGAGGTCGCCGCCGTCTTCGTCTTCCTCTCCAGCGACGCGGCCTCCTACCTGCAGGGGACCACGATCGACATCAACGGCGGCTCGCACCTGCACTGACCGCCCCGCACACGACTGACGAAGGAGTTGCATCGTGAGCACAGCCTCGACGATCGCCACCGATCTGACCGAACGCGTTCGAGCGACCCGAGATGCGGCGCAGCGGGTGCGGTTGAATGCCCTGCGGATGGGTGAGGTGCAAGGGCAGGGATACATCGGCCAAGCACTCGGCGCCGCCGACATCCTGGCCGCTGTGTACACCGACCAGCTGCGGCACCGCCCCGAAGAGCCGGAATGGAAGGAACGCGACCGCTTCCTCCTGTCCACGGGCCACTACGCCATCGGGCTCTACGCGGCGCTGGCCGAGGCCGGCATCATCCCCCGGGAGGAGATCGAGACGTACGGGTCGGACGACTCGCGTCTGCCGATGTCCGGCATGGCCAGCTACACGCCCGGGATGGAGATCTCCGGCGGATCGCTCGGGCACGGTCTCACCGTCGCCGTGGGAATGGCGCTGGGCCTTCGCCACCTGGGCTCCGACTCGCGGATCATCAACTTCCTCTCCGACGGCGAGCTCAACGAAGGCTCGACGTGGGAGGCGGCGATGGGCGCGGCATCCCACCGCCTGGGGAACCTGATCGCCCTCGTCGACATGAACGCCCTGCAGGCCGACGGTCCGACGGCATCCGTGCTGAGCATCGAGCCCGTCGAGGCCAAGTGGGAGTCCTTCGGATGGGAGGCGCACCGCGTCGACGGGAACGACGTCGGCGCGCTCCTACGGGCCTTCGATGCGATCGGCGACCGCAACCCGGTCGGTCGACCGCACGTGATCATCTGCGACACGAAGGTCGGACGCGGCGTCCCTCTTCTCGAAGACCGGGAGAAGAACCACTTCATGAGGATCGAAGAGCACGAATGGGCCATCTGCCGAGAGCAGCTGATCGCCGGATACGAAGGAGCACGACGATGAGCGCGACGACCCCGCCGAAGCTGAAGACGTCGGCGATGATCGCGTCGTTCGCGGACCCCGGCCAGAAGACCGCGAACGCACCGTTCGGCCGCGCCCTCGCCGAGCTCGCAGAGTCGGACGAGCGCATCGTCGGACTCAGCGCCGATCTCGCCAAGTACACCGACATGCACATCTTCCGCGATGCCCACCCGGGACGCTTCTTCCAGATGGGGATGGCAGAGCAGCTCCTCTTCGGCGCCGCGGCCGGCATGGCCGAGATCGGTCTGGTGCCGTTCGCCTCGACCTACTCGGTGTTCGCCGCCCGCCGCGCCTACGACTTCATCTGCCTCGACATCGCCGAGCCCTCTCTGAACGTCAACATCGTCGGCGGCCTGCCCGGCCTCACCACCGGATACGGCCCCAGCCACCAGGCCACCGAGGACGTCGCGATCTTCCGCGGAATGCCCAACCTGACCATCGTCGATCCGTGCGACTCCGTCGACATCGAGCAGGCCGTCCCGCAGCTCGCCGCCTCCGACGGACCCACCTACCTGCGCCTTCTGCGCGGCAAAGTCCCCACGGTTCTGGACGAGTACGACTACACCTTCGAGCTCGGGAAGGCGGCGGTCCTGCGTCCCGGCGCTGACGTGGTCTTCGTCTCGAGCGGTCTCATGACGATGCGCGCTCTGCAGGCCGCCGAGGCACTGGCCGCGCACCACGTGGATGTGGCAGTCGTGCACGCCCCGACGCTGAAGCCCTTCGACGAGGACACCGTCGTGGCCGAGATCGACACTCCCCGCCTCGCGGTGACGTTGGAGAATCACACCGTGATCGGCGGGCTGTTCGAGACCGTGGCATCGGCATTGGCTCGCCGCGGGGTCGGTCGGCGGGTCGTCCCCATCGGTCTCCCCGACCGGTTCCTCGATGCCGGCGCACTGCCGACCCTGCACGACCGGTACGGTCTCTCGACCGATGCCGTCGTGTCCACCGTGCTCCGCGCGCTCGGGTGAGCGGGCATGCCGAGCACGGTCGCGTCTGAGGACGAGCTCGGACGCAAGCTGGCGGCCCTGTCCTTCATCGAGCGCCGCGCGCTGCTCGAGGTGCTGCTGAGCGCGCACCGCGACGGCGGCGAGGGGATGACGATCACGGCCCTGGCCGCTGCTACCGAGACCAACCGCTTCACGGCGTCACGACAGCTCGCAGCGCTCCGAGACGCCGGGTTCGTTCGCGCCCGCCGCGACGGCACACGCCTTCTGCACAGCATCGACCTCTGCGGCATCCTGATGGTCGACGACTGGCTTCTGCCCTTCGTGGACGCCGCACTGGAGCTTCCCGCGGACGCGGAGAGCCCGCCGGTCGGAGTCACGGCATGACGGCGTCCGTCCCGCACACTCCGGCACGGTGTCCTGCGCGCGCATCCTGCACCTGACCACACTCCGGGGGTCCACGGGGAGCACCAACGCGGAATCCCGGAGGTGTCGTCTCGCCCTCGTCGCCTTCTGATTCAGGGAAGACATCCCAGGAATGGGACTGCGGCACGCATTTTCCGACGCCGGGGTGTTTCGACGCCCGTCGAAGACTCGACCCCATTGTCCCAGCGATTTCGGTAAAAAGAGCGTTCAGGAAGGGAGAGAATCGACATTTCGCCCGAAGGGGTGGTCTTCTTCTCGCCGGATTCGTAGGATGTTCTCGCCTGCCTCACTATGTGAAGCCGGGCAAGAAAACACCGACATTCGCGGGCGCTCCGGAGTCACACCGCCACGGAGCCGTCCCCGATACGGATCCGGCCGGCCACGTCGGCCACCGGCTCCCCGGACCCCTCAGGTGTCGCAAGGATGCGTGAGGACAACGAAAGGCGACAATGTCCCGGACAACGAAGTCCACAACGAAGAAGAGACTCCTCGGAGCTCTCACGGCCATCCTGATCGCGGGTACGACGACCCTGGCGGGCGGCGCCCCGGCCCAGGCCGTCACGGCCCCCGTCGGCACCGGAAGTGCCCAGGAGATCCGCAACCAGCACAGCAGCATGTGCCTGGACAACTGGGATTCCGGCACACAGCCCGGTACCGAGGTGCGACAGTACACGTGCGGCGAGGGCGACGTCCAACGCTGGGCGGTCACCGACCTCGGCACGGGTTACGCGGAGATCAAGAATGTCCTCAGCGGCCTGTGCCTCGACAATCTGAACGCCGCCACGGCACCGGGCTCACCGGTGGCGCTGTGGACGTGCAACGGGGGAACCAACCAGCAGTGGAGGATCACCGACGTCGGCGGCGGCGCGAATATCGTCAACCGGCAGAACGAACTGTGCCTCGAGATCCCGGGGTACGACCAGATCGATGGCACCGCAGCCAGCCAGTGGACGTGCAACGGCGGGAAGAACCAGCGCTGGGTGTCTTCGGACCCGACCTGGCAGAAGATCACGTGGTCGCTCGAGCGCTCCTCGAACCCCTCGGCCGATGAGCTGGACGCCTATGACAAGATCACCTACGCCATGGACCGCGCGGTCGAGCGCTACAACCGCCTCGACAACATCCACCGGCACCTGACCGTGGCGTACGCGCCCTGGGTCGAGACCGCCGATGCGAACCTCTCCGGCTACATCCGCTTCGGATGGAACCGCGGCTACATGCAAGAGGGCACCGCGCTGCACGAGATGTCTCACACCTTCGGCGTCGGGCAGTCGAACGCGTTCTTCAACAAGTGCCAGTACGGCGGCTGGGACTCCGCCCTGCCGCTGCTGCGGACGTGGGACGGCTCCGGCGCGAACCTCAACTGCAGCGGGGTGCACATCTACCCCTACGGCCTGAACTACAACAACGAGTTCAGCGGGCAGAACTTCGACAGGCACGTGAAGCTGGTGCAATCCATGCTGACCGACGGCATGTAATCACCCCTACGGCAGGCCGATCCCGGCCCCGAGCGCGTCCCCGTCTCACGCGGGACGCCTCGGGTGCCGGGATCGTCCTCAAACCCGCGACAACCCGCGGATCGGGCTGACCTCTTGCTCGGCCTCGTGGTCGGGGCCGAGGGGGATGCCGCTGCGGTCGCGCAGCAGCAGGGTCGCGACGAGTCCGAGCACCGCCATGATCGCGAGATACACCGTCACCGACACGGTCGTTCCGGTCGCGTCGACGAGCGCGGTCGCGATGGTCGGGGCGAACGCGCCACCGCAGATGGCGCCGATCGCGTAGGAGATCGAGACGCCCGAGAAGCGGATGGATGCCGGGAACAGCTCGGCATACAGCGCCGCTTGGGGACCGTACGTCAGGCCCAGACCGACCGTCAGCAGCACGAGACCCAGCGCGAGCATCCCCACGCTGCCGGAGTTGACGAGCGGGAACAGCGCCACGATCGCCACGAGCAGCGCGATCCATCCGATGACGTAGGTGTTGCGGCGCCCGATCTTGTCGCCCAGCCAACCGCCGATCCAGGTGAAGACGAACCACGACACCGCCGACAGGGTCACGGCGCCGAGCACCTCGGCCGTCGCCAGGCCCAACGGACCGTCGGGATTGGTCGCATACCGCTGGATGTAGCCGCCGGTGGTCATGTAGCCCACGGCGTTGTTGCCGGCGAACACGAACGCGGCGATGATCACGAGCAGCGCGTGCTTGCGGAACAGCTGCACGATCGGCATCCGGGTCTGCTCCTTGCGTTCGGCGATCTCGACGAACACCGGGCTCTCCTCGACCTTCCGGCGCACGTAGTAGCCGATGAGGATGAGCACGAACGACAGCAGGAACGGCACACGCCAGCCCCACGCGAGGAACGCGTCGCCGGGGGCGATGAGCGCCATGAGCGCCAGCATGCCGCTCGCGAGCAGCAGGCCGAGGGGCACACCGAGCTGCGGCGACGCGCCGAACAGGCTGCGCTTGGCCTTGGGGGCGTGTTCGACGGCCATGAGCACCGCGCCGCCCCATTCACCACCGGCCGAGATGCCTTGCAGCACGCGCAGCAGGATCAGCAGCGCGGGGGCGGCGACGCCGATGACGTCGTACGTCGGAAGGACGCCGATGAGGGTGGTCGAGGCTCCCATGAGGATGAGCGTCAGCATCAGCACGACCCGGCGGCCGTACTTGTCACCGAGGTGGCCGGCGAGGAAGGCGCCGAGCGGGCGGAAGAGGAAGCTCAACCCCACGGTGAGGAACGCCAGGATCTGCGCGATGCCGGGGCCGGCGGGTGCGAAGAAGAGCTGACCGAACACCAGCCCCGCAGCCGACGCGTAGAGGAAGAAGTCGTACCACTCGACGGTGGTGCCGACAACGGTGGCGAAGACCACGCGGCGGCGGTCCGTCGACGTGGAGATGGTGCCGGTGGGCGTGAATCCCGGCGGTTGCGAGCGAGACATGGGGACTCCTTCGAGACGTCGTCGTCATGGGCCCCCCGGCGTCGTCGTCGGTGACGAGGCGCGGTTTGCGGGGGCGTTGGTCATCGTATACGATTTCGGATACGACGCAAGGGAGCTTCCATGATCGACCGCACCGACCCCCGGTTCACCGTCCTCGACGGGCGCCCGGGCAAGATCGTTGCCGTCCACCTCTCCTACGTCTCGCGCGCCGACCAGAGGGGCCGCCGCCCCGCGGCCCCGTCCTACTTCTTCAAGCCGTCGAGCTCGCTCGCCTCCTCGGGTGCCGAGATCGTCCGCCCCGCCGGCACCGAACTCCTGGCGTTCGAAGGCGAGATCGCGCTGATCATCGGCGAGCCCGCTCGGTGGGTGACCCCGGATGCCGCGTGGTCGCACGTGGCATCCGTCACCGCCGCGAACGACTTCGGTCTGTACGACCTGCGCGCGAACGACAAGGGCTCCAACGTGCGGTCCAAGGGTGGCGACGGTTACACGCCGCTCGGTCCGGAACTCATCGACGCCCGCGCGGTCGACCCCACGGCGCTGCGCCTGCGCACCTGGGTCGACGGCGACCTCGTCCAAGACGACAGCACCGCGGGCCTCATCTTCCCGCTCGCCCAGATCATCGCCGACCTGTCGCAGCACTTCACCCTCGAAACCGGCGACGTCATCCTCACCGGCACCCCCGCCGGCTCGTCGGTGGTCACGCCGGGTCAGGTCGTCGAGGTACAGGTGGACGCCGGCTCCCATTCGACCGGCCGGCTCCGCACCACGGTGGTGCAGGGCGGGCGCTCCTTCGACGCCGAGATCGGGTCGCTCCCGAGCGTCGACGACACCCAGCGCACCGAGGCGTGGGGCTCGTCCGAGGCCGCGGCCGCAAGAGCCCTCGCGAGAACAGGGGATCACGCCGGAACAGAACACTCCGACACGGATCGTCCTGTTCTCGCCGGATCCCCTGTTCTCGCGGGGGATGCCGCCCACCCGGTGCTCACCGCTGAGCTCCGCGACAAGTTGTCGCGCGTGCCCGTCGCCGCCCTCAGCGGACAGCTCCGCAAGCGCGGCCTCGACGACGTGACGATCGACGGCGTGCACGCCCTCACCCCCGGCAGCCGCTTCGTCGGCACGGCCCGGACCCTGCGCTTCCTCCCCCACCGTGAAGACCTCTTCGCCGCGCGCGGTGGCGGACAGAACGCGCAGAAGCGCGCGTTCGACGCGGTCGAAGAGGGTGAGGTCATCGTCATCGAGGCCCGCGGCGAGACCGGATCGGGCACGCTCGGCGACATCCTCGCCCTTCGCGCCCACGCGCGCGGAGCCGCGGCCATCGTCACCGACGGAGGCGTTCGCGACGCCGAAGCCGTGGCCGCGGTCGGCATCCCCGTCTTCACCGCCGGCCCGCACCCGGCCGTGCTCGGTCGCCGGCACGTCCCCTGGGAGACCGACGTGGCCGTCGGCTGCGGCGGCACGACCGTCGAACCCGGCGACATCCTCGTCGGCGACGGCGACGGCGTCATCGTCATCCCTCCCGCCATTGCCGGAGAGGTGGCCGACGCCGCCCTCGCGCAGGAAGAGGAGGACGCCTGGATCGCCCGCCAGGTGGCATCCGGTCATCCCCTCGACGGACTCTTCCCGATGAACGCCGACTGTCGCGCCCGCTACGAGAGCGAAAGGAACGCCTGATGGATGCCACGACCCCCGCGACCTCCCGCAGCAAATCGCAGCAGGCCTATCACTGGGTCAAGGAACGTATCGCCTCGCAGGAGTTCACCCCCGGCTACCGCCTCGTGCTGGGGACGATCGCGGGCGAGCTCGACATGAGCGTCGTGCCGGTGCGCGAGGCGATCCGACAGCTCGAGGCCGAGGGCCTGGTGATGTTCGAGCGCAACGTCGGCGCGCGCGTCTCGATGGTCGACGACACCGCGTACCGCTTCAGCATGCAGGCGCTCAGCCTGCTCGAGGGGGCGGCGACGGCGCTCTCCGCGCGGGCCCTCACCGCGAACGACGTGCGCCGCGCGCGCGAGATCAACGAGCTGATGGTCGAGACCCTCGAGCACTTCGACCCGCGCGCGTTCACCGCGCTGAACCAGGAGTTCCACGCCATCCTGTTCGCCAAGTGCGCCAACCCGCGCATGCTCGAGCTGGTGCAGGCCGAGTGGGCTCGCCTCGGGCACCTGCGCGACTCCACCTTCAGCTTCGTGCCGGGCCGCGCTGCGGAGTCGGTGCGTGAGCACGAGAACATCCTCGCGCTCATCGAGACCGGCGCCCCACTCGCCGAGATCGAGAAAGCCTCGCGACGCCACCGCTCGGCCACCCTCGACGCCTACATGATCCACGAGCACCCCGACCAGGTGCTCGGCCTGCCCGCCTTCTGATCTCCGGATGCCGCACACCCCACGCCCCGACGGCACCGTCGCCACGGGCCCTGCGTCACCGGCATCCACCCCTCCACCGAAGGAGTCCGCATGACCACCCCCCTCACCACCACCCGCCGCGTCCCGGCCGACCTGCCCGAGCGCATCCAGCACTACATCGGGGGCGCCTTCGTCGACTCGGTCGACGGGGACACGTTCGACGTGCTCGACCCGGTGACCAACCAGACCTACCTGACCGCCGCCGCAGGCAAGAAGGCCGACGTCGATCTCGCCGTCGCCGCTGCCCGCACGGCCTTCACCGAGGGACCATGGCCGCGCATGCTCCCCCGCGAGAGATCCCGCGTGCTGCACCGCATCGCCGACATCGTCGAGTCACGCGACCAGCGCCTCGCCGAACTCGAGAGTTTCGACTCCGGGCTCCCCATCACCCAGGCGCTGGGCCAGGCCCGCCGCGCCGCCGAGAACTTCCGCTTCTTCGCCGACCTGATCGTCGCCCAGACCGACGACGCGTTCAAGGTGCCCGGCCGGCAGCTCAACTACGTCAACCGCAAGCCCATCGGGGTCGCCGGACTCATCACCCCGTGGAACACGCCGTTCATGCTTGAGTCGTGGAAGCTGGGCCCGGCGCTTGCGACCGGCAACACCGTGGTGCTGAAGCCCGCCGAGTTCACGCCCCTCTCGGCTTCGCTCTGGGCGGGCATCTTCGAGGAGGCGGGTCTTCCCGAGGGCGTGTTCAACCTCGTCAACGGCCTCGGCGAAGACGCCGGTGACGCGCTGGTGAAACACCCCGACGTTCCGCTCATCTCGTTCACCGGCGAGAGCAGCACCGGCCAGTTGATCTTCGGCAACGCCGCGCCCTTCCTCAAGGGGCTGTCGATGGAGCTCGGCGGCAAGAGCCCGGCGATCGTCTTCGCCGACGCCGACCTGGATGCCGCGATCGACGCCACCATCTTCGGCGTCTTCTCGCTCAACGGCGAGCGCTGCACCGCGGGCAGCCGCATCCTGGTCGAGCGCTCGGTGTACGACGCCTTCGTCGAGCGTTACGCAGCACAAGCCGATCGCGTGGTCGTCGGCTTCCCCGACGATCCCGCGACCGAGGTCGGGGCGCTGGTGCACCCCGAGCACTACGCGAAGGTCATGTCGTACGTCGAGATCGGCAAGACCGAGGGGCGCCTGGTCGCCGGAGGCGGCCGCCCCGAGGGCTTCGACGAGGGCAATTTCGTGCGCCCCACGGTGTTCGCCGACGTCGCCCCCGACGCGCGCATCTTCCAGGAGGAGATCTTCGGTCCCGTCGTCGCGATCACCCCCTTCGACACGGACGCCGAGGCTCTCGCGCTCGCGAACAACACGCGCTACGGCCTCGCGGCCTACGTCTGGACGAACGACCTGAAGCGCGCGCACCTGTTCGCCCAGAACGTCGAGGCCGGCATGGTGTGGCTGAACAGCAACAACGTGCGCGACCTCCGCACCCCCTTCGGCGGCGTGAAGGCCTCGGGACTCGGGCACGAGGGCGGCTACCGCTCGATCGACTTCTACACCGATCAGCAGGCCGTGCACATCTCGCTCGGCGGCGCCCACAACCCCACGTTCGGTAAGGCGCACTGACGCCGCCCCGTCGACAGGCTCAGGGACCTCCGCCCCTTCACAGGCACACTGACCACGGTCCCCCCGACAGGCTCAGGGACCTCCGCCCCGCGGTGGCTGAGCCCGTCGAAGCCACCCAGACCCACAGACGCCGACACACACGCAAGGACGCGAACCATGGCAAAGCACACCGAAGAACAGAAGACCTCCTCGGGGTTCTGGGTGACCCAGGAGGCACCGATCCACTCCGACGACCCGATCCCCACGCCGAAAGCCCCCGCGCCCGACATCCTGCGCTGCGCCTACATGGAGCTCGTGGTCACCGACCTCGCGGCATCCCGTGTCTTCTACGTCGACATCCTGGGACTGCACATCACCGAGGAGGATGACGAAGCGATCTACCTCCGCTCGACCGAGGAGTTCATCCACCACAACCTGGTCCTGCGCCAGGGCCCGATCGCCGCGGTGGCCGCGTTCTCGTATCGCGTCCGCAGCGCGGAAGACCTCGACAAGGCCGTCGCGTTCTACGGCGAGCTCGGCTGCGAGGTGCGCCGCGAGCCGAACGGGTTCACGAAGGGCATCGGCGACTCGGTGCGCGTCGTCGATCCCCTCGGTTTCCCGTACGAGTTCTTCTTCGACACCGAGCACCAGGAGCGCCTGTCGTGGCGCTACGACCTGTACTCCCCCGGCGAGCTCGTCCGCCTCGACCACTTCAACCAGATCACCCCCGACGTGCCCCGGGCGGTGAACTTCATGCAGTCGCTCGGCTTCCGCGTCACCGAGGACATCCAGGACGAAGACGGCGTCGTCTACGCCGCGTGGATGCGCCGCAAGCCCACCGTGCACGACACCGCCATGACCGGCGGCGACGGGCCCCGCATGCACCACGTGTGCTTCGCCACGCACGAGAAGCACAACATCCTCGCCATCTGCGACAAGCTCGGCGCGCTCCGCCGATCGGACGCCATCGAGCGCGGCCCCGGCCGCCACGGCGTTTCGAACGCGTTCTACCTGTACCTGCGTGACCCCGACGGCCACCGCGTCGAGGTCTACACGCAGGACTACTACACCGGCGACCCCGACAACCCCGTCATCACGTGGGACGTGCACGACAACCAGCGCCGCGACTGGTGGGGCAACCCGGTCGTTCCGTCGTGGTACACCGAGGGCTCTCTCGTGCTCGACCTCGACGGCAGACCCCAGCCCGTACGCGCCCGCACGGATTCGAGCGAGATGGCCGTGACGATCGGCGCCGACGGCTTCAGCTACACGCGCCCGCCCGAGCAGGTCGGCGCCGGGGCTTCGGCATCCGGTTCCTCCGTCTCCGCTCCCACCGGCGAGTTCAAGCTCGGCAACCAGCTGTAGCAGGCGCCCCGCGAACCGCGTCCCACTTATGGCTGCCCACGCCCTCGCCACACCGCCGAATCTGGGACACCTCCCGCACAAAGTGGGACACGACCCCGCTCGACCAACCGCGTCCCACAAACGGCTGCCCACACCCTCGCCAGGCCGCCGAACCTGGGACACCGCCTGCACGACCGGGGACAACGCCTGACCACAATCGGGACGACGTCCGCACGACGCAAGAAGGACAGCATGCTCACCGACGCACAGATCGACGCCATCGCGGCCGAGCTCGCCGAGGCCGACCGCGCCCACGCGGTCATCCCGCGCATCACGACGAGGTACCCGGATGCCACGGTCGACGATTCGTATCGGATCCAGGGCCGCTGGCGCGACACGCAGATCGCCGCGGGGCGCGCGCTCGTGGGGCGCAAGATCGGGCTGACGTCCAAGGCGATGCAGCAGGCGACGGGGATCACCGAGCCCGACTACGGCGTGATGTTCGACGACACCGTCTACCGCTCCGGCGCGCAGATCCCCGTCGATCACTTCTCGAACGTGCGCATCGAGGTCGAGCTCGCCTTCGTGCTGAAGGCGCCGCTCGAAGGCCCCGACTGCATGCTCGACGACGCCCTCGCCGCGATCGACTACGCCGTCCCCGCGCTCGAGGTGCTCAATTCGCACATCGAGCTCGAGGGCCGCACCATCGTCGACACCATCAGCGACAACGCCGCCTACGGCGCGATGGTGCTCGGCGACGTGCACAAACGCCCCGACGAGATCGACCTGCGCTGGGTTCCGGGCGTCCTCAGCCGCAACGGCGAGATCGAAGAGACGGGGGTCGCCGCCGGTGTCCTCGGCCACCCCGCCACCGGCGTCGCGTGGCTCGCGAACAAATTCCACCAGCACGGCGCGCGCCTGGAGGCGGGCGAGATCATCCTGGCAGGATCGTTCACACGCCCGATGTGGGTGTCGCGGGGCGACGACGTGCTGTGCGACTACGGACCGATGGGAACGATCTCGTGCCGCTTCGTCTGAGCCCCACCTTCCGCGCCGTCCTCGCGGCATCCGATCGCCCGCTCGCCGGAATGTGGGTGTGCTCGGGCAGCGCGGTGGTCGCGGAGGTCGCCGCCGGCTCCGGCCTCGACTGGCTGCTCATCGACATGGAGCATTCCGCGACCTCGCTGGAGTCGGTGCTGACCCAGCTGCAGGTCGCCGCCGCCTACCCGGTGACCCCGGTCGTCCGGGTGCCGTGGAACGACCCCGTGATCATCAAACGCGTGCTCGACGTGGGGGCGCAGAACCTCATCGTCCCCATGATCTCCACCGCCGACGAGGCGCGCGCGGCGGTCGCGGCGACGCGGTACCCGCCGGCGGGCATCCGCGGGGTCGGCAGCGCCCTCGCCCGCAGCGCCCGCTGGAACCGCATCGACGGCTACCTCGCGGGGGCCGCCGAGCACGTCTCGCTGACGGTGCAGATCGAGACGACCGCGGGCGTCGCCAACGCCGCCGAGATCGCGGCCGTCGAGGGGGTGGATGCCGTCTTCGTCGGCCCCTCCGACCTCTCGGCATCCATGGGGCTCCTGGGGCAGCAGTCGCACCCCGACGTCGTCGCGGCGGTGCACGCGGTATTCGCCGCAGCACAGGATGCCGGGACCCCGGTCGGCGTGAACGCCTTCGATCCCGCCGTCGCTGATGCGTACCTCGATGCGGGCGCCGACTTCGTCGCGGTCGGTGCCGACGTCGCCCTTCTCGCCCGCGCATCGGAGGCGCTCGCGGCGCGCTTCGTCGCCCCGCGGAGCAGCGAGCGCGAGAGCTACTGACCGCGCGCGGTCCCCAGCGCCGCCAGCTCCGCGCGCGTGGAGACGCCGGCCTTCCGCAGCAGGTTCGACACGTGGAACTTCGCCGTGTTCTCGCTGATCCCCAGACGTTCCGCGATGGCGCGGTTGCGCGAACCCGCGACGACCAGGCTGAGCACCTCGCTCTCGCGCGGGCTGAGGTCGACCGCCTCGTCGAGGAAATCGGGCCGCGGCGGCGGATCCAGCGGCAGCACGACCGACAGCTCAGAGCCCCACCCGGGCGTCGAAGCGACGTCGAACGAGCCGTTGAGTGCGCTGACCCGCTCCACGATCGGCCCCAACGAGTCGTCGTGGGCGGTGAGGGTGCCCTCTCCGTCGTCGCGGATGCCGACCAGCAGGTTCAGCCCGTCGCAGTCCCACTGGATGCGCACGCGGTGGGGGGTGCCTCGGTCGAGCAGGGCGAGCACGGCGCTGCGGACGATGGCCCGCGCCTCGTGGGCGACTTCGCCCGGCAGGGCACGTCCGGTCGCCGGCGGCTCGACGAACTGCACGTCGAGGTCGCCGTGCCGGACGAGCGGGCGGAGGTCGGTGCGCAGGCGAGCGAACGCACCGGTCACGGGTTCCAGCAGGGCGCTGCGCTGCTGATCGGTGGACGTCCGCAGATCGACGAGGGCGGCAGCCGCGGTCTCGACGGCCAGGGCGCGCGCGGCCCGGTCGTCGAGCCTCGTCGACCGCAGGATCGCCAACACCGATTCGAGCGTCACGGCATGACGGTCGGCCTGCTCGGCGACGATGCGTTCGTGCTCGATGGCGGAATCGCGAGACGCGGTCGGGGACGGTTCGGGCGACTCGTTCACGCGCCAAACCTAGCCCACCGGCAGGCACCTACCCGTTCGGGTAGGTAGGCCCGTGCCATCGACCGGCGACGGTCACGCCCGGTGAGGCGGAGCATGGAGGCATGTCTTCTTCCGACGCCCGCATAGCGGACTCCCTCGCCCGGATCTCCGGGGAGCTGACCGCGGTCGTCGACCATCTCGTCGCCGAGCCAACCGGTCTCGACGTCGTCCTCGACGTGCTGACCGACGCCGACCGCGTCTTCGTCCTCGGTGCCGGTCGCTCGGGCCTGGCGCTGCGCATGACCGCGATGCGCCTCATGCACCTCGGCCTCGACGTACACGTCGTCGGCGAGACCACCACCCCGGCCATCGGCCCCGGCGACGCGCTCCTGACCGCGAGCGGCTCGGGCACGACGGCGGGAATCGTCCGCGCGGCCGACACGGCGACCGAGGTCGGCGCGCGCATCGTCGCGATCACCACGGCAGCCGATTCCCCGCTGGGCCGCACTGCCGACGCCCTCGTCGTGGTGCCCGCCGCGGCGAAGCTCGACCGCTCGGGAGCCTCCTCGACGCAGTACGCGGGCGGTCTCTTCGAGCAGGCCGTCGTGCTCGTGGGCGACGCGATCTTCGACGCGCTGTGGCAGCGCTCGGGGCTCTCGGCCGACGACCTCTGGCCGCGCCACGCGAACCTCGAATGATTCCTCCCTCCCCACCGCAGAAAGTAAGGACACCCGCATGAAGCTGCAGTTCGCCATGGACACCCTCACGACCGAGGCCGCCCTCGATCTCGCCGCCGCCGCGGCGCCCCACGTCGACATCCTCGAGCTGGGCACGCCGCTCATCAAGAGCGAAGGCCTCTCGGCCATCACCGCGATCAAGAAGGCGCACCCCGACAAGATCGTCTTCGCCGACCTGAAGACGATGGATGCCGGTGAGCTCGAAGCCGACATCGCCTTCGGCGCCGGTGCCGACCTCGTCACCGTGCTCGGCTCGGCCGGTGACAGCACGATCGTCGGCGCGGTCACCGCGGCCAAGAAGCACGGCAAGGGCGTCGTCGTCGACCTGATCGGGGTGGCCGACAAGCCCGCCCGCGCCCGCGAGGTCATCGCCCTCGGCGCCGAGTTCGTCGAGATGCACGCCGGCCTCGACGAGCAGGCCGAAGAGGGCTTCACCTTCGGCACCCTGCTGCGCGACGGCGAAGCGGCCGGTGTGCCCTTCTCGGTCGCCGGCGGTGTCACCGTCGCGAGCATCGCCGACGTGCAGAAGTCGGGCGCGCGGGTCGCCGTCGCCGGCAGCGCCATCTACAGCGCCCCCGACGTGGGCGCCGCCGCGGCCGCGCTCCGCGCCGCGATCGTCTGACCGCAGCCCGAGCCGAACGAAAGAAGAGGGACCGAGCCGCGCGGCTCGGTCCCTCTTCTCGTGTCGAGGATCAGCCCTCGGTGGCCTCTTCGTCGTCCTCATCGTCGTCGCCGATGATCTCGATGTCTTCGACCTCGAGGTCGGGCGTCAGCTGCACGTGCACGAGCGCGTCGGGGAACGACGTCTCACCCGCGAAGACCACGATGATCGCGTCGGCGAACACGCCCACACCGATCGCTTCGAGATCGGTGCGGAGGTCGACATCGGCGTCGAGCTCACCGTCGTCGAGGGCGTCCTCGATGTCGCTCGCGACCTCTTCGACGATGGCGCGCCAGCGGTCCTCGCTCACCGTGAGGATGTCTTTCAGGCCCGACATGATGGCGTCGAGATCGGGGGCGTCCTCGTCGTCGAGCTCGGGATCGAGGTCGACCTCGACCTCGACGCCCGCGGCCTCCAGCTGCGCCGCACCGATGACGCTGTCTTCGTCGATCTGGGCGTCGTCGAGAAGGCCGCTCTCGGTCACGCGGCGGAGGAGGTCGTTCAGTACTGACTCAGTCATGAGAAAACCTTGCCACGTCGGGCGGGTGCGCGCCTCCCCCATTGCGCGCGCGAATCCGTCTGTTCAGTCGACGGCACGGCGTGGTTCACCGGCGTGCGGTGGTGAGACGCGATGGCTCGCGTCCTGTGCTCCGCAGATGCGACGTGCACGCGGAGATCAGGCGGATGCCGCGCGCTCGGCGGCCTCGACGACGTTCGTCATCAGCAGGGCCACCGTCATCGGTCCGACGCCCCCGGGGTTGGGCGACACGAAGCCCGCCACCTCGGCGACGTCCGGGTGCACGTCGCCGTACACGCGCGACTTGCCGGTCTCGGGGTCGGTCTCGCGGGTGACACCCACGTCGAGCACGGCGGCTCCGGGCTTGACGTCCTCGGCGCGCACGATGTGCTTCACGCCCGCGGCGGCCACGATCACGTCGGCATCCCGCAGGTGCTTCGACAGGTCGGCCGTGCCGGTGTGCGTCAGCGTCACGGTCGCGTTGATCTCGCGGCGGGTCAACAGCAGGCCGATCGAGCGGCCGATGGTCACGCCGCGCCCGACGACGACGACCTCTTTGCCCTTCAGGTCGTAATCGTTGCGCAGCAGCAGCTCGATCACTCCCCGTGGCGTGCAGGGCAGCGGAGTGAGGATGGGTGCGTTGACGTTGAGCACCAGGCGGCCGAGGTTGGTGGGATGCAGGCCGTCGGCATCCTTCGCCGGATCGATGCGCTCGAGCACCCGATCCGTGTCGATGTGCTTCGGCAGCGGCAGCTGGACGATGTAGCCGTGACACGCGGGGTCGGCATTGAGCCGGTCGATGACGGCCTCGACCTCTTCCTGAGTCGCCTCCGCGGGCAGCTCGACCTGGATCGAGTTCATGCCGATCGCCTCGGATTGCTTGTGCTTCATCCCGACGTACAGCTGCGACGCCGGGTCGGCGCCCACGAGCACGGTGGCGATACCGGGCACGATGCCGCGCTCGCGCAGAGCGGCGACCCGCTCGGCCAATTCGTCTTTGATGGCCGCGGACGCGGCCTTGCCGTCGAGAATCGTCGCCGTCATGGCATCCCTCTTCCTGAGTGTCGATGGGGGTCGTGCGGGGTGTCGATCGGGGTCGTGCGGGGTATTGATCGGGGTCGTACGGAGTGTCGATCGCGTTGCGCGGGGGTGTCCACCCCACGCATAAACGCTTCCTGCTCGCGTAAACGCACTGTCCTCGCGTTTATGCGAGCGGCTCGCGTTATGCGAGCGGATCGCGTTTGTGCGAGCGGATTGCGTTTGTGCGTGCTGAGCGGTGACGCCGGCGCCCTTTGGATGCCGCGAGGCCGTCGGCTGCGGACCGGCCACCACCGCGCGCATAAACGCCCACGACGGGGATAAACACGCTCTGCTCGCGTTTATGCGCGCGGATCGTGTTTATGCGAAGCGGATCGCGTTTATGCGAAGCGGGTCGGATGCCGTGTGCGCCACAGCGGGACCGGATGCCGGCACCCGCCGCCGTGCAGACGGCGGGTCACCCGCCGAGACGGGGCCGCAGCACGCACCCCGCCCCGGCGGGGCTCACTGCTGCAGGTCGGGGTACAGCGGGAAGGCGTCGGCCAGCTTCGCGACGCGCGCGCGCAGCGCCTCGACGTCGGCGCCCGGGATCAGCGCGAGGGCGATGATGTCGGCCACCTCGGTGAACTCCGCGTCGCCGAAGCCGCGGGTCGCGAGCGCCGGGGTGCCGATGCGCAGACCCGAGGTCACCATCGGCGGGCGCGGGTCGTTGGGCACGGCGTTGCGGTTGACCGTGATGTGGATCTCGTGCAGCAGGTCTTCGGCCTGTTTGCCGTCGATCTCGGCCTCGCGGAGGTCGACGAGCACGAGGTGCACGTCGGTGCCACCCGAGCGCACGGCGATGCCGGCATTCTTGACGTCGTCCTGGGTGAGACGGTCGGCGAGGATCGACGCGCCCCGCAGGGTGCGCTCCTGGCGCTCCTTGAACTCCGGCGTCAGCGCGAGCTTGAACGCCGTCGCCTTCGCGGCGATGACGTGCATGAGCGGGCCGCCCTGCTGACCGGGGAAGACCGCGGTGTTGATCTTCTTGGCGAGGGCTTCGTCGTTGGTGAGGATGAGACCCGAGCGGGGGCCGCCGATCGTCTTGTGCACGGTGGTCGACACGACGTGCGCGTGCGGGATCGGCGAGGGGTGCACGCCCGCGGCGACCAGACCGGCGAAGTGAGCCATGTCGACCCACAGCAGGGCGCCCACCTCGTCGGCGATCGCGCGGAAGGCCTCGAAGTCGAGCTGTCGGGGGTAGGCCGACCAACCGGCGATGATGACCTTCGGCTTGTGCTCGAGGGCGAGACGGCGCACCTCGTCCATGTCGATGATCGAGGTCTCGGGGTCGACGCCGTAGGCGACGATGTCGTAGAGGCGGCCCGAGAAGTTGATCTTCATGCCGTGAGTGAGGTGACCGCCCTGGTCGAGGGCGAGGCCGAGCAGCGTGTCGCCGGGGCGGGCGATGGCGTGCAGCACCGCCGCGTTCGCCGACGCACCCGAGTGCGGCTGGACGTTGGCGTACCCGGCACCGAACAGCGTCTTGGCACGCTCGATCGCGAGGGACTCGGCCACGTCGACCTCTTCGCAGCCGCCGTAGTAACGACGACCCGGGTAGCCCTCGGCGTACTTGTTGGTGAGCACCGAGCCCTGCGACTGCAGCACCGAGACGGGGACGAAGTTCTCGGACGCGATCATCTCGAGGAAGCCGCGCTGACGGTCGAGCTCGCGCTGCAGAACCTCGGCGATCTCGGGGTCGACCTCGGAGAGAGGGGCGTTGAAGTACGGATCGGTCATGCGATCTCCTTGACGATGGTTCGGGATGCCACGGACTCGGCGAATCCGCGGAGATACCGCATCGACCCAGGCGTACGGTCGAATACCGTCAAGCGGTCGCTCCCCGGTGGTGTCCCACCTCAACGCCAGTCGCGACGCTGCCACATTACCGGTTTCCCCCGCGGCACGCAGAGCGCATCCTGCGGGTTTCCCGGGGAACGGACGGTGCCGAGGGCGTACCTCGGCCCGCGCGGAAGACCCCGTCGCGCAGGAGCCACCGCCCCCGAGCGACGGACCCCCGCAAGGGATCGCCCGCGCCGAGCCGGCCGGCACCGCACCATCGCAGACGACGTACCATCGAAGACGTGTCCGACACTCCCCGCGTCCGTGCCGCTGCGCCCCTCGATCCGGGCATGCGTCCCCGCCCGACCGCGATCGAGATCATCAGCGTGGCCTGCGGTCTCGTCGCGTTCGTCACGCTGGCCATCTGGGGCTTCACGGCCTGGCCACTGCCCTGGAACATCGTCGCGGGGCTCGGTGCACCCGCCCTCGCCATCGTGGTGTGGGCGCTGTTCGTCTCTCCCCGTGCGGTGCTCGCCGTGCACCCCTTCATCCGCGCCATCGTCGAGCTCTTCGTCTACGCCGCCGCCACCATCGCCTGGTGGAGCATGGGCCAGGCGTGGATCGGACTCGGCTTCGCCGTCGTCGCGGTGACCGTGGGCGCGGTGAACGGCCGCCGGCGCTTGGCGTGAGCACCGACGTCGTCGCCCTGCTGCGCGCGGAACTCGGCGAGCGGGTCGACGTCCGTCCCTCCACCCTCGAGGCCGTGCGTGCCGACAAGTCGGGTCACTCGGCCCCGGGCCTCCCCCTCGCCGTCGTGCACGCGGCATCCGTCGCCGATGTGCAGGCGACGTTGCGCATCGCCTCGGCCACCCGTACCCCGGTCGTCCCGCGCGGCGCCGGCACGGGACTCGCGGGCGGCGCCAACACCGGCGGCGGCGAGATCAGCCTCTCGGTGCGCGGCATGGACCGGGTGCTCGAGGTGCGGCCCGACGACCTCCTCGCCGTGGTCGAGCCCGGCATCCTCAATGCCGATCTGAACGCGCTGCTCGAGCCACACGGCGTCTGGTGGGCGCCCGACCCGGCCAGCCGCGCCATCTCGACGGTCGGTGGCAACATCGCCACCGGTGCCGGCGGGTTGCTCTGCGCGAAGTACGGCGTGGTGCGCGACGCGGTGCTCGGCGTCGACCTCGTCCTCGCAGACGGCCGCCTGCTGCGCCTCGGCCATCGCAGCGTCAAGGGCGTCACCGGTCTCGACCTCACGTCGCTGGTCATCGGCTCCGAGGGAACGCTCGGCGTGGTGGTGGGCGCCACCCTGAAGCTCCGCCGTCTCGTCGAGGGCGAGCGCGTCACGCTGACCGCGCTGTTCGACGGCGTGCGCGCCGCCGCCGTGGCCTCGGCCGCGGTCACGGCATCCGGTGCGCAGCCCGCGATCATGGAGCTCATGGATGCCACGAGCCTCGCGGCCGTGCACCGGTTGCTGTCGCTGCCGACTCCTGCCCCGGGCGCGGCGCAGCTGACGGTGCAGACGGACGGGCCCGTCGCCGCCACGGAAGCCCGCGCGATCGCCGACGTCCTCCGCGCGGCCGGCGGCACCGTCACCGTCGCAGCCGACGCCGCCGAGGGCGAGGCGCTGCTGGCGATCCGCCGCGCCATGCATCCGGCGATGGAGACGCTGGGCACGACGCTCATCGAGGACGTCTCCGTTCCCCGCAGCGCGCTACCCGACATGTTCGACGAGATCGCGCGCATCGAGCGGCAGTTCGGACTCGCGATCCCGGCGGTCGCTCACGCGGGCGACGGCAATCTGCACCCGAACTTCGTGTTCGAGGGCCCCGAGGTCCCGCCGGTGGTGTGGGATGCCGCCGAGGAGCTCTTCCGCGCGGCCCTCGCACTGGGTGGCACGCTGACCGGCGAGCACGGGATCGGCGTTCTCAAGCGGCGCTGGCTGGCCGACGAGCTGGGCGACGACCAGTGGCGACTGCAGCGCGACATCGCCCGGGTGTTCGACCCGCTCGGCATCCTGAATCCGGGCAAGGTCTTCGCGCCGTGAGGGTCGCGACGACACGGGCGTGATGAGAACGTGACGTGGCACCCGGCGAACGCGCAGCGGTCTCCCATAGCATGGGAAGACTGACTTGTGGGGGGTTCGACCAATGACCGACGGTACCGACGGCGCCACGTACGCCTGGGCTCCGGCCGAGCCCAAGGCGCGTAAGAACCGCTCCGGCCTGTGGATCGGCATCCCCGCCGGCGCCACGGCCGTGGCCCTCATCGCCGCGTCCCTGGTGCTGATCGCGCCCGGTGCGTCCGTCGCCGGTGTGCAGATCGGCGGCCTGACCGCGGGAGCCGCAGCGCAGGCCATCGAGGCTCGCCTGGCGCAGACGACCGTCACCGTCGAGAGCCCCGCCGGTGAGGTCACCGTCACCGGTGCCGACCTCGGCGCCACGGTCGACGCGGCCGCCGTCGCCGACAAGGCGTTCGCCGACAACCCCATGTGGAAGCCCGCGTCGTGGTTCCCGCAGGGCACCGGCGTCGCTGTCGACGTCGACGCCGCCGATGCGGCCGCCGCCCTGCGCGACCGCGCGCCCGGAGCCTTCCGTGCGCCGGTCGACGCCTCGCTCGCGTACGACGCCGGTTCCCAGACCTACGTGACCACCCCCGCCGAGGCCGGCGAGGGCATCGACGTCTCCACCGTCACCGCCGCACTGCAGTCTGCGTTCGACGCCGGCACCCCCTCGACCACGGTCGAAGCGGGCCTGGTCGCCGTCGACGCCCCCGTCTCGACCGAAGAGGCCGACGCCGCCGTGGCGAAGCTCAACGGCATCCTCGACTCGGCGGGCTTCTACGTCGGCGACGAGCGCACGGTGCCCGTCGACCGTGCCACCGCGGCATCCTGGATCACCGTCACGCCCGACGGCAAGGGCGCGTTCGCCATCTCGGCCGACGAAGCCGCCATCCAGAACGCCGTCGCGGGTCTCGCCGGCACCGTCGACCGTGCCGCCGTCGACGCCGACGTCATCGTCGACAGCGGCGGCGAGGTCATCAAGGCCTTCACCGAGGGCCAGACCGGTCGCTCGCTCGGCGACACGAGCGGCATCGCCGCGGCCTTCGCGTCGCAGCTCGCCGAGGGCAACGCACGTTACGCCCTCACCGTCGCCGAGACGCCCTTCGACACCAAGAAGACCGAGCGTCGCATCGAGGTCAACCTCAGCGCCCAGTCCGTCACCCTGTACGAGAACGGCCAGGTCTACCGCAACTGGTCGATGTCGTCGGGCAAGAGCGGCTGGGAGACCCACACCGGCGAATTCCGCATCGGCTGGAAGACGACGATGCAAGACATGGGGTGCGTCGACGGCTACGACTACTGCACCAAAGACGTCCCGTGGGTCGCGTACTTCAACGGCGACGAGGGGTTCCACGGGACCTACTGGCACAACAACTTCGGCACCCCGATGAGTCATGGCTGCATCAACCTCACGGTCAACAACGCCAAAGAGCTCTACGACTGGGCGTACAAGGGCACCGAGGTCTCGGTTCACTACTGAGCCCGGACCAAGAAAGGGGCGGACGCCGAACGGCATCCGCCCCTTTCTCGTCGCCGGCGCAGATTCCGGCACCTGCCGCATCGCGTCGATCGCGTCCGCTTGTCGCCGGCGTTCTCGTTCGCGGGGGCCGCGTGGGGCGTTCCGCCTCGAGAAACAACGCAGGGAATCCGCTCCCGCCGCCTCGCTGACCACCGCGTTGCCGTGCCGCCTCGCGCACGACTCCTGCGCTGCGTCTGTGGGAGGCGCTCGAGCGGCGTCGTGAGCTCGCGCAAGCAGGAGCTGTGCCGGCTCGAACACGCGTTTCGCGGCCGGACCCGAAGGAGGGGCGGATGCCGTGCGGCATCCGCCCCTCCCGGGATCTGCGTGTCAGAGACTCAGCGGAGTCCGTCGATCACGGCGTTCAGCGTGGTCGAGGGGCGCATGATCTTTTCGACGAGGGCCGTATCGGGGCGGTAATAGCCGCCGATCTCGGCCGCGTGGCCCTGCACCGCGTTCAGCTCGGAGACGATGGTCTGCTCCTCCGCGGCGAGCTGCTCGGCGACCGGCGCGAAGATCGCCGCGAGGTCGGCATCCGTCGACTGCTTCGCCAGCTCCTGCGCCCAGTAGAGGGCGAGGTAGAAGTGGCTCCCGCGGTTGTCGATGGTGCCGAGGGCGCGACCGGGCGACTTGTCGTTCTCGAGGAACGTGCCGGTCGCGGCATCGAGGGTCTGCGCGAGGACGCGAGCGCGGTCGTTGCCGGTGGTGTCGGCGAGGTGCTCGAGCGAGGCCGCGAGGGCGAAGAACTCCCCCAGCGAGTCCCAGCGCAAATAGTCCTGCTCGACGAGCTGCTGCACGTGCTTCGGCGCGGAACCGCCGGCGCCGGTCTCGAACAGGCCGCCACCCGCGAGAAGCGGGACGATCGAGAGCATCTTGGCGCTCGTACCCACCTCGAGGATCGGGAACAGGTCGGTGAGGTAGTCGCGCAGCACATTGCCGGTGACCGAGATGGTGTCCTCGCCGCGGCGGATGCGGTCGAGGGAGTACTTCGTCGCGTCCGCCGGGGCGAGGATCTCGATCGTGAGGCCCTCGGTGTCGTGGTCGGCGAGGTACTCGTTGACCTTGGCGATCAGGTTGCGGTCGTGCGCGCGGCTCTCGTCGAGCCAGAATACCGCGGGCACACCGGCCGCCCGGGCGCGCGTGACGGCGAGCTTCACCCAGTCGCGCACAGCGACGTCTTTCGTCTGCGTCGCGCGCCAGATGTCGCCCGCGTTCACCTCGTGCTCGAGCAGCACATCACCATTCGAGGCGACGACCTGTACGCGGCCGGCCGCGGGGATCTCGAAAGTCTTGTCGTGGCTGCCGTATTCCTCGGCGGCTTGGGCCATGAGCCCGACGTTCGGCACCGAGCCGATGGTGGCGGGATCCAGCGGACCGTTCGCGATGACGTCGTCGATGGTCGCCTGGTACACGCCGGCGTAGGACGAGTCGGGGATGACGGCGAGGGTGTCGTCTTCTCCCCCGTCGACCCCCCACAGCTTGCCGCCGTTGCGGATGAGCGCGGGCATGGAGGCATCCACGATCACGTCGGAGGGCACGTGCAGATTGGTGGTGCCCTTGTCACTGTTGACGTATGACAGGCGGGGACCGGATGCCAGCGCGTCGCGGATGTCGGTCGCGATGGCGTCGCCGCCCTCGACGCTCGACAGACCCGCCAGGATCGAGCCGAGGCCGTCGTTGGGGGTCAGGCCGGCGGCGGCGAGGGCGTCGCCGTAGCGGTCGAACACGTCGGCGAAGAACGCCTTGACGACGTGGCCGAAGATGATCGGGTCGCTGACCTTCATCATGGTGGCCTTGAGGTGCACCGAGTACAGCACGTCGTCGGCCTTCGCCTCGGCCAACGTGTCGGCGAGGAACGCGTCGAGAGCGGCGGCCGAAAGGAACGTGGCATCCACGATTTCGTCCTGTAGCACCTTCAGGCCCTGCTTCAGCGTGGTGACGGTGCCGTCGGCGCCGACGTGCTGGATCGAGAGCACGTCGTCGGCGGCGATCACGACCGACTTCTCGTTCGAGCGGAAGTCGTCGTGGCCGAGGGTGGCGACCCGGGTCTTCGAACCCTCACCGAAGGCCTTGTTGCGGTGCGGGTGCTTCTTGGCGTAATTCTTCACCGCGAGGGGCGCGCGGCGATCGCTGTTGCCCTCGCGCAGCACCGGGTTCACAGCCGACCCCTTGATGCGGTCGTAGCGGGCGCGCACATCTTTGTCGGCGTCGCTCGATGCCTCATCGGGGTAATCGGGGATGTCGTAGCCCTGCGCCCGCAGCTCGGCGATCGCGGCCTTCAGCTGAGGAATGGATGCCGAGATGTTCGGCAGCTTGATGATGTTCGCCTCGGGCAGCGTCGCGAGGCCGCCGAGCTCGGCGAGCGCGTCGCCGACCCGCTGCTCGGCGGTGAGCCGCTCGGGGAAGGCCGCCAGGATGCGGCCGGCGAGCGAGATGTCGCGGGTTTCGACGTCGACCCCCGCCTGCTTCGTGACGGCCTGCACGATGGGCAGGAACGACGCGGTGGCAAGAGCCGGCGCCTCGTCGGTGTACGTGTAAATGATGGTGGAATCGGGCACGTCAGATCTCTCCGTAGAGGCGGCCAGGGTTGCGTTTCAGCCTATCGCACGTGGGCAAAGTCTCTTGATATCGAGATACTTCTCCCTCGGAACCGTTCGCCGCGCCACTTCGCGCGCCGGGGTCGCCGCACCGGCACGGGTGAACGTCGAGACGCGGATCGACCACGCGCGGGTGACGGGCGGGGCCGGGAAGCGCGGGCGACCTTGGGACTCGGTGGCCGTGCCGCTAACCTGGGCGCATGGCTGACCTGCGTCTCGTCGAACTGTCCGCCGCCACGATCGTGGCGGTGAACACCCTGTCGCTCAAGCCCGGCCAGGAGCAGTTCCTCGCTCCGGTCAGCTACGGCATCGCTGCGACCGTGAGCAATCCGCAGACGTCGTGGCAGCGGGTCGTGCTCGACGCCGACGAGGTCGTCGGGTTCGTCAGCGCCAACTTCGACCCCGACGCGCACGAGGAGCACTTCCGCTCGGTGCTCTGGCGCATCAACGTCGACGCAGACGAGCAGGGCCGCGGCGTCGGCAGCTACGCCCTCGCCGCCGTCCTCGAAGAGGCACGCGGCCGCGGCATGGACCACGTCGACGTGATCTACGAACCCGGCGTCGGCGGCCCCGAGGCGTTCTTCGAGCGCGTCGGCTTCGAGGCGGTCGGCGAGACCGAGTACGGCGAGATCATCGCGCGCGTGCGCGTCTGAGGCGACCGACGGGGCGATCCACTTCTCCGTCGTCCCCGGAGAGCGCCGACGACGCTCTGGTCACCGCACGTCTCGCCGCAGGAACGACCACGCGCCCGCGGCGAGCGCGATGGCTACCCATGCGGTCGCCAGAGCGCACGCGAGCCCCTGTCCCGGTCCGACGGTCTCGCCGATGCCGAGCGCCGCGAGATCGAGGCCGGCGCCGCGGAGCATCGTGGGTAGCGGCATCCAGGCCGAGATGTCCGGCCACAGGGAAGCCGCCATCAACGCGGCGCTGATCGAGAACGGTGCCATGAAAAGCGCCGGCAGATGCGCCTGGACGACGAGCCCGACGCCGAGTCCCCAGACCGCGGCGGCCGCGCCCACGGCGAGGATCGCCAGGACATCGCCGAGATCCACGCCGGCGAGACCGAAAGTCGGCACCAGCGCGAGACGCCCGCCGAGCACCGCCGCGGCAGCGACCGTCGCTCCGCCCAGCGCCGCGAACGGCACCCGACCGACGAGCGCCCAGGGGCGCGACTGCAGCGTCGCCCGCTGCGCGACGACCCCGGAGCGACGGTCCACCGTGTACCGGAACGAGCCGTAGATCGCGGCCATGACAGCGGCATAGACGCCGATCACCGCCGACAGCGGCCCGACCACCAGCATCTTCACGTCCTCGGGCGCCCCGGCGACGTCAGGGGGGATGCTCGCGGCGATGGACGCGGAGAGCACGAACGTGGCCGCACCGATCCCGCCGAGGGTCAGGTCGGCCCCGAAGCTCCGCCCCTGAGCGGCGAGAGCGCGACCCACGCGCCGCGGCAGGGAGGGAGCGGCCACCACGGGAGCGGCCGTCACGCGAACCGCCGCCGTCCGACGATCCACGCACCCGTCGTCAGGGCGAGAGCCCAGGCGAGGGCCACGGCCAGACCACCGCCCGGCGAGAGCAGCACGGGATGGTTCTGCGGCGACGCCAGTGCAGCGAGCGACAGCCCCGGCAGGAAGCGGGCCATGTCGGGTGCGGTGCCGAGCAGAGCGAGCTCGAGGGCGATCGGACCTGCCAGTACCAGGGCGGCCGCGGCGTAGTAGTTGCCCACGATCCAGCCGACCGCGGCGCCGAAGACGGACCCCAGCGCCGTCGCGGGAAGCGCGCCGAGCGCCGTCCGGAACACCGCCGGGGACGGAGCGAAAGCGAGCCCGTTCACGCTCAGCACCACGGCGACGACACCGCACCAGAGGAGGATCAGGCCGGCGGCGAGGACCAGTCCGACGACCATCGCCGCGAGGACCTTGCCGACGAATGCGCGCGCGAACCCGACCTGGACGACCGTCCGGCCCATCGATCCGTAATAGAACTCGCGGGTCACGCCGAACGCCCCCGCGAACGCCGCCACCACGAAGGTCCACGCGACCGGGGCGAAGAGCAGACCCGCGGCGGTCTCGGCATCCAGGCCCGTCATCCGCCCGAGGGTGTCGTCGCTGGTGAGGACGATGACGGGGACGAACCCCGCCAGCAGCAGGACCGCGAGGGTGTTGAACCCGCTGCGCGCGCGCAGGATCTCGGCACGCATCGCCCCGATCACGCGCGGCTCCCCTCGACGAGGTCGAAGTAGCGATCCTCGAGGGAGTCCCCGGGGCCGCGCACCAGGTCGTCGAGCGCGCCGGAATACAGCACCCGGCGCTGGAGGATGACGACTTCGTCGACGGTGTGCTCGAGTTCGGCGAGCTGATGGCTCGATACGAGCACCGATCCCCCGGCCTGCGCGAAGGACCGGAGGTAGCGACGCAACCACCGGATGCCGTCCGGGTCGAGGCCGTTGGAGGGTTCGTCGAGCACGAGCGTGCGGGGCGAGCCGATGAGCGCGGCCGCGAGCCCGAGCCTCTGCACCATGCCCGTCGAGAAGGACTTCACTCGCCGCCGGGCGTCGCCGGCGAGCCCGACCTCGTCGAGCACCTCGTCGACACGCCGGCGGGGGGCACCGACAGCGAGGCGTGCGATATCGAGGTGTCGTCGCGCCGTGATGCCGGGCTCGAAGCCGAATCCGTCCATCTGCACACCGATGTGGGCCGACGGCTGCACGAGACGGCGGAACGGCAGGCCGTCGACGAGTGACTCGCCGTCGGTCGGGGCGGACAGACCGACGACGGTGCGCAGCGTCGTGGACTTCCCCGCTCCGTTCGGGCCGAGCAGCCCCACGACGCTGCCGCGACGCACGGCGAACGAAACGTCTTCGACGGCCGTGCGGGAACCGTATCTCTTGGTGAGGTGGCGCACCTCGATAGCGGGGTCGATCATCGTCGGGTCTCTTTCGTATCGGTGTCCGGCGGGCTCAGGAACGAGAGGAGGACAGACGCCGGCTCGACGACGTGGGTCGTCCACGCCGCCTCGAGCACGGAACGGGAGCCGAGGCGGAGGCTCGCGCGGCCGGCGACGGGCAGTTCGGAGCTCTCGGCGACATCAACGGCGCCGATCACGACGGCGTCCACGTCGACTCCGGTCACCTCGAGGGGCGAGAACGCCGAGAGGGGCACGGCCCGGGGGTGCGGCGCCGTCGCCCACGCGGTCCCGGCCGCGACGTGCGCGGAGAGGATCCCGCTCGTCGACAGGTCGACCGGGCTGCCGTCGGCCACGGGGAGCGACGCGGGCGAATCATCCGTCGACACGAGGAGCACCCGGTCGTCGGCCACGACGAAGCCGGTCGTGCGGACGTCGTCGACCGGGACGGAGGCCGCCGCGCCGAAGGCGGCGGCCGTCAGGAACGCCGCCAGCAGGACGAATCGGAGGCGTCCTGTGCCCCGCCGCCAACACGCCACCAGCCATCGCGCGACGCGTACGCCGACGGCGACCACGACGAACGATTGAAGGGCGAGGACGAGGAACGCGCCCACCGGCCCCGTGCCGGCGAGGGCGCGCACCGCCCGTTCGACGGCGAACCCCACGATGACGGTGGGTACGAGGGCGCTCAGCACCCCGAAGGGCACGCTCCATCGACGCGGAAACGACCGCGGTCCCGCCGGGCCGCCGAAGAGGACGCGACGGAGGGCGTCCGCGGCGTCGCTCATCGTGCGGGCGCGCAGACGGGGCTCGTCCAGCGCGCTCATGAGCGCCAGGTAGCCGTCGAAGCGGACGAACGGGACCAGGTTGACCACGACCACCGTGACGCACGTGCACGCCACGACGAGCAGCGCCCGGCGCAGGTCGGAGTCGGGAACGGCGAGCGCCCCCAGGGCCGCGGCCCCGCCGAGGACGGCGTGGACCGCCGGACCCGCCAGGGCCACCACGACGCGGGAGGCGCGCGAGGGAAGGCGCCACGCGTCGGTGACGTCGACGAAGAACGCCGGGCCGAGGTACAACAGCATCACCCCGGCGCGACGCGGCTGCGCACCCGCGTGAGAGAGCGTCAGGCCGTGCGCGGCCTCGTGGGCCAGGGTTGCGGCGATCATCACCGCCGCGACGAGGCCCAGGTCGGCCAGCGGGAGCGGAGAGGTGAGCGCGCGGGCGGCCGTCTCGGCCTGCCACACCAGAGCGACGCCACCCAGGACGACGATCGCCGCGAGCGGCCACACCAGCCACCGACGCAGGAGCGGCCGCAGCAGCCGATGCAGACGATCGAAGAGGAGAGGGGCGCGCAGCGTCGCGAGCTGGATCGTCAGCGGCGGCCGATAGGTCACGCGCCCGGCGGGGCGCCTCGGTGAGCCCTCGAGCAGACCGGCCCGGCGGAAACGCTCCACGAGTGCGGCGAACGCTTCCGGCTCCTGGTCGGGGGCGAAGCGCCGGCGCAGGTCGTCGACGGCGGCAGTGCCGTCCATCGCACTCAGGGTCGCCGCGACGGTCGAGGACGCCCGCGACACCGGCACGCCGTCGATGCTGACGAGCCAGTGCCCGCCGTTGGCCGCGGGCTCGATGCGAACGGTGTCGGCGAGCCGCGGCGGTACCGCGGCGTGCGGTGCACGGGCGGGCGGGCGGAGCGCATCACGCGACATCGGCGCCTCCGTCGTCGGCGCGGGTGTGCAGCAGCACCATGCCCTCACCCGGCACGGCCCCGTTCGTGCGCACCGGGATCGTCGCGGGCGGGGCGAACCCGGCGTCCCGCAGTTCGGCGGTCACCGTCGCCGCGTCGAGGAGCTGCAGCCGTGTGGTCAACACGCGCACGGGACCCGGCGACGTGGGCAGCGGGAACGGCATCCAATTCACGATGCGCGTGGCGCCGCCCGCCTCGACCTGCTGGGATTGCAGGTAGTCCGTGTGTCCGTGTGCCGTCTCGACGGCGATCTCCCGATCGGAGGAAACGCGTAGCTGGGCGACCGCGCCAGACCCCGCGACCGAGAGCAGCAGGCTCCCGGTAGGAGCGAGGTGCCGACGGACGGCACCGTAAAGGCGTCGACGGTCCGCGCCGCCGAGCAGCGTAATGGAGGTCGCGCCGAGCACGATGAGATCGAAGGCTCGCTCGAGATCGAACGCGCACATGTCGGCGACGACGAACGTGCACGGCGACTGCGGCGGGACGGCGTCGCGAAGTCGCGCGAGCATGTCGGGCGAGAGGTCGAGGGCGGTGACACGCGCGCCGGAACGCAGCAGCGGGACGGTGAGCCGGCCGGTCCCGGCGGCGAGGTCGAGCACCTCGGGACCGCTGCGGCGCGCGACGGCGAGCACCTCGAGGATCTCGGATCGGTCCGGCCCGACGAGGTCGTCGTAGAACCGTGCGCCGTCACCGGCGTACACGTCGCTCGGGTCGGCGACGCATCCGGCTTCCGCCAGGCGGTGGCGCACGGAGTCGGTGAGCGGTGCGGTCATGGCTCCTCCTGGAGGTGTGGTGGTGGACCGTCGAGGGGGACACGCCGGCGGCGTCTCCCCCTCGATGGCGTTCAGGTCGCGATGGCGACCGTCGCGGCGGCGATGGCGATGAGGTAGCTGGCGTGCTCCCACCACTCCATCGGCGCGTCGAGGGCGTCGAGTTCCTCGAAGCCCAGAGCGAGATCGTTCGGCATGTGTCACCTCCTCAGTGCGGCAGAGGAAGGGATGCCACGGTCGCGGCATCCGTCGAGAGTCCTCAGGTGGCGGACAGGGCGATGAGCCCGAGGGCCACCCCGTAGCTGAAGCCGCGGAACCAATCCCATCCGTCGTCAGGGGCGTCCATCGAGTCGAGCTCGACGAACTCCAGGGTGGAAGTCATGTGCATGTCACCTCCTTGATGGTCACGGGGTCGATCGGTTCGCCCTCACGTGGCGATGGCGATGCCGATACCGACGACGGCGAGTCCGCCCAGGACGCCCTGATAGAAGCTCTCCCAGCTCGGGGTCTCCAGGGCGTCGAGCTCCTCGAACTGCAGCTGCGGCGAAAGAGCGAGAGACGTCATGTGTGGTCACCTCCTCTCGATCTCATCGGGATGGTCTCCGGGGCGAGTCGTGACGCGTCGGCGCGTGCGGAGGTCGGAGCCCACCGGGCCCCCTCGAGCACCGAGCGCACGTCGGACGCCGTGATCCCGGGCAGAGCGGGTGTCCGCCCGCCCCACCACCGCTCCACGCGGACCGCCATCGACGTCAGGGCGTCCGGGTCGGGTCGGGTCGCGAGAGGGAGCGCCCATCGCGCGACCAGAGCATCGATGCCCGCCGAGGGAGCGATCGGGAGCCGCGTCCCGCGAACCACCTCGCGCCAGAAGGCCTCCAACGGCCGCGGCGATCCCCAGCGGGAGTCGCCATCCTCGATGCATCGCCACACGCCGGCGACGATCGACGCCGTCGCGCGCATCTTCGTCGTGCGGGCGACGAAGGACACCTCATTGGCGAGGTACCAGTGACGGGGGCTGAAGGACACGCGTCCGCGTAAGGCCGCCGTGCGCTGCGTGGCTGCGCTCCAGCGCGCGATCATCAGCCGCGCCGCGGGCGACAAGGACCCGTCGCCGAGCCCGACGAGGGCGCGGCCGATCGCGACGGCGTGTGCGTGCGCCCGGGGGTGCGCACGTTCCGCCGTACTGGCACCGGCCAGACGCAGGATCGCTTCGAGGCATCCGGTCCGGGCCTGCACGCCCGGGAGCGTGATGTAGTGATCGGCGTCCAGGACGGCGTAGCGCGGGCGAAGCCCCTCGCCGACGATCAGTCGCTGCCCGTGATCCGTCCGGACGATCGCGACGGAGTTCGTCTCGGCGGACGTGCCGAGGGTGGTGGGGACGGCGATGACGTCGACCGCCGCGACGTCGGGGGGCGGGAGCGGCACGACCGCGACACGCGCCGACCGATCGAGCGCCCACGTCAGCGTGCGGGGCGACGCGACGCCGACCGCGGCGACCGCCGCCGTGTCGATCGTCGTGCCCCCTCCCACCGCGACGACCGTCTCGACCCGGGCGTCCCGGAGTCGCGCGGCGACGGCATCGACGGCCGAGGCGTCGACGCGGGCGGTGTCGAGGGCGACGACGACCGCGGGATGCGCGACGACGTCGGCCAGATGCGCGAGCCGCGCGTCGACCACGACAGCCGTCCGACGCCCCGCCGTCGCCGCCGCGCACACCGAACGGGCGACGGAGAACCCGGCGACGAGCGTCGATCGTCGCCGGTGCACGATCGCACTCACGACCACCGCTCCGTCATCCGGGCGATGCCCACCCGGATGGCCGCGTCGAGTTCCGCGAAATCGGCGTCGGTGTAACCGTAGGCGGGGAGGAGCTGGATGCCGTCGGCCCCCGGATGCACGATCGCCCCGGCCGTGTGGATCGCGTCCACCAGCTCGGCGACGCGCGCAGGGGGCAGGCGGGGCTCGACGGGGTCTGCGAGCGCCAGGCCGAGGAAGGCACCGCGACCCCGGACCTCGACGGCGAGACCGTCGCGGACGAGGCCGTCGGCGAGTGCCCGGACGCCTGCGCTCACACGCGCGACGGCATCCCGCGTCCCGCGTCCGCGGAACTCCTCCGCGACGGCGCTCACCGCAGCGGCGCACGTCGGAGTCCCGGCCTGGGTCTCGCCGTGCACGAACACGGCACCGCGGTCGGCGAACTCCGCCGCGACACGCGCACCGACGAGTACGGCCGCGGCTCCGACCGCTCCGTTGGTGAGGGCCTTGGACAGCACCAGCAGGTCAGGCGAGCGCGACCACTCCTCCGAGGCGAAGAGCGGCCCGGTGCGACCGAATCCCGTCGCGACCTCGTCCGCGACGAGCAGGAAGCCGTGCTCGTCGCGGAGGTCGAGAACCGTCTCGACGAACGCTGTCGGAAGCGGGTGAGCGCCGGTGCCGAGCACCGGCTCGACGACGACGGCGGCTACGCGGGGCCCTTCGCGTCGCAGGAGCGCTCCGAGATCCTCACCCCCGTCGCGATACTCGACGTGACGCACCGCGCGGCGGTCGAGTGCGTACGCGCCCTGGCCGAGCGCGTCGCCGCTCAGCGCGTGGCTGCCGTACATCGTGCCGTGGTAGCTGCCGCGCAGACCGACGACGAGCGTGCGCGCACCCTCGCCGCGCTCCCCCTGGTACTGCCGCACGAGCTTCATCACCGCGTCGTTGGCCGCGCCGCCCGAGGTGGAGAAGATCACGCGGCGATACGACTCGCGACCCGCCAGGTCGAGCAGGGCGTCCGCAGCCTCGAGCGCGGGGCCGTGGACGGCGCGGAACAGCGTGAGATACGACGCGTCCTGCAGGGCTTTCGCGACCGCGTCGGCGACACCCTCGTGGCCGTAGCCGAGCGGCACGTTCCACAGGCCGCTCGTCGCGCACAGGCGCTCCGACCCGTCGGCATAGCGGATGCGGTGGCCGCGCGCCGAGATCGCGATCCGATCGGCGCCGAAGGTCGCGTCGGCGCGCACCAGGGCCGGCCAGACGGGGCTCACGCGCCTCCTCCGAGAACCACCGTCGCCGAGGGACCGGCGCCCGATGCCCCCGGCCCGGGAACCGGCGACGCCGAGACCGCGCGCGCGGAGCGGGCGGGCTGGGATGCCAGGGGCACGCCGGCACGGACTCCGAGACGCCCCGCGGCCTCGGCGCACAACTGCGCGGCGGTCGTCTCGGGGATCCGCTCCATCCGCGCGAGACGCTCCGTGGCACGGTTCGGATCGCTGGAGGTCTGCAGGGTCGCCACGACCCTGGCCGTCAGGTCGGAGAGGCGCTGCCGGCGACGCGTGCGCAGGTCGGCGAGGAGCACGCCGCCCGCCGTCTCCACGAGGAAGGCGTCGTCGGGTCCCGGCTGCGCGTCACCCTCCGACGCCGCGTCCGCCGACCAGCCGAACCCGTCGATCCGCCCCTCGCCGGGTCGGATCCCGAGCACGCCCCAGACCTGTGCGGCACGCAGGTAACGCGCGAGCCACGACCGGGAGCCGAGTCCGTCGACGACGACGGTCTCGGCGACGACTCCCGTCAGCGCCGTCCACCGCGGGCGGGAGGCCCACAGGTCGTCGACGGCGGTGTCGACGGCTCCCAGTCGCTCGCCCTGGGCGCCCGCGGTGATGCGGCCATCGGCGTGGACGTGAAGCGCTTTCGGCGGGGCGACGTCGAACGGCGCGTCGACCGTCCCGGCATCGGCGAGCCGCAGTCTCGGGTCGACGAGCGGACCGGCGAAGACTCCCGCGTCTCGGGCGAGATCGGCGTCGTCGAGGAAAGCACGCCATCCGTCGAGGTCGAAGAAGCGCATGGCGGTCGGACCCACGAGCTCGACGTAGGCCGCCGACGCGTAGTGCTGCAGCTCGATCGCGTGACCGGCGACGTGGAGCATGTCGCCGATGTCGTCGAACGCACCCCGGTAGCCGATGACCCGCGCCGCCGTCTCCACCGGGAGGGCGTCGGGGACGAGAAGGACGTCGTCCGCGCCGAGCGTGACCGCGACCCGGCCGGCGGATGCGCCCGGAGCGCAGAACACCGCACGCCGGAACGACCGGGGCCGCCCCGTGATCCATTCCACGACGACGCGGGCGTCGCGCTCGTCGACGGTTCCTCCGGCCACCGGACACCTCCCCTCGCCGCAGCTCCGCGCTCGTCCGGAGTGCGGAGGTCCCCGTTGAGACCGGGGACTGAGAAGGAATGTATACATGCCTTGCTTGCCGCGCGAGGGGGGAGAGTTCCGATTCACCCGGTGGTCCAGAGGCGATCACCTCACCAGACGGACGGGCCGATCGACGGCGAGCGAGCGCGGCGACATCACGGCCGGGAACGCCACGCCGTCACGGTCAAGGAACGTCAGGACACACGCCCAGCGACGACAGGACGTCACCGTCAGGGAACGTCAGGACATCACGCCCAGCGACGACAGGATGTCACGGTCGGGAGATGACGCGACAGCGGGGCCCGCGACAACTCGACAGCACAGGAGGGGGATGCCAAGGCCGGAGGACCGTGGCATCCCTCTTCCGTCGGTCAGACGAGCGACTCCCGCCAGGCGGCGTGCAGCTGCGCGAACTTGCCCGTGCCCGCGATGAGGGCGGCGGGGGTGTCGTCCTCGATGATGCGGCCGTGCTCCATGACGAGCACCCGGTCGGCGATCGCCACCGTCGACAGCCGGTGGGCGATGATGATCGCCGTGCGGTCGGCGAGAAGGGTCTGCAGCGCGTCCTGGATCTGGCGTTCGCTGGGGATGTCGAGTGACGCCGTCGCCTCGTCGAGGATCAGCACCGCAGGGTCGGCGAGGAACGCCCGCGCGAACGAGATGAGCTGGCGCTGACCCGCCGACACACGTCCGCCGCGCTTGTTCACGTCGGTGTCGTAACCGTCGGGCAGCTTCTGGATGAACCCGTCGGCGCCCACGGCACGAGCGGCCGCGCGGATCTCGTCCATCGAGGCCTCGGGCTTGCCGAGGGCGATGTTGTCGGCGACGGTCCCGCTGAACAGGTAGGCCTCCTGCGTGACCATGACGATCGCGCGGCGCAGATCCTTCGGGTGCAGCCGGCGCAGGTCGACGTCGTCGAGCGTCACTGCTCCGCGGGTGGGGTCGTAGAACCGCGACACGAGCTTCGCCAGGGTCGACTTGCCGGCGCCGGTCGTGCCCACGAGCGCGATCGTCTGCCCGGCGGGGATGTCGAGGGAGAAGTGCGGAAGGATGACGCGATCGTCGGAGTACCCGAAGGTGACCTCGTCGAAGCGCACGTGTCCCTTCGCCGTCCACAGGTCTACCGGGTCGCTCGGGTCGGGAACCGTCGGCCGCTCCTCGAGCACGCCCGACACCTTCTCGAGCGCCGCGGTGGCCGACTGGTACGAGTTCAGGAAGAACGCCACCTCCTGTAGCGGCGAGAAGAAGTTGCGCACGTACAGCACGGCGGCCGTCAGCACGCCGATCTCGAGCGGACCCGCGATCACCCGGCCGCCGCCCCACAGCAGCACCACCGCCACCGAGACGGCGGCGACGGCCATGATGCCCGGCTCGAACGTTCCGAACAGCTTGATCGAGCGCATGTTGACGTCGCGGTAGTCGCCGGCGAGCTTGCCGAACTCCTCGTCGTTGCGCGGCTCCTTGCGGAACGCCTTGACGGCGCGGATGCCGGTCATGGTCTCGACGAACTTCACGATGACCTGGGCGCTGATGACGCGCGACTCGCGGTAGATGACCTGCGAGCGCGTGTAGAACCACCGCATGAGCAGGTACATCGGCAGGCCCATGACTGTCAGGATCAGGCCCGACTGCCAGTCGATGAGGAACAAGGCGACCAGCGTGAACAGGCCGTACAGCACGCCCGACACCAGCTCGTTGAGACCGCCGTCGAGGAGCTCGCGGATGGTGTCGAGGTCGCTGGTCTGGCGAGAGATGATGCGCCCCGAGGTGTAGGACTCGTGGAACTCCAGGCTCAAGCGCTGGGTGTGCAGGAAGATGCGCTTGCGGAGGTCGAGCATGACGGCCTGCGTCAGGCGCGCGGCCACGACGACGTACCAGCCGATGAGCACCGCCCCGCCGATTCCCGCGAGCAGGTACACCCCGACGACGCCGATGGTCGGCATCCAGTCGCTGCGCTCGATCACGGCGGGCAGGGCGTTGTCGATGCCGAAGGCGATCAGCGCCGGGCCTGCGACGCGCAGAGCCGTCGACACGACCAGCACCGCGGCGGCGAGCACGAGCTGCCTGCGCAGGGGCGACACGAGCGAGCCGAGCAGGCGGAGAGAGCGCTGACGGATGGCGCGGCTCTCGTCACGCGTGTAGTCGGAGCGGTCTTCGCCGCTGGTTCCGGAGACGGTCGCGGTGGTCATCGGGTCGCCTCCTTCTCGGTCCGGGCGTCGTCGTCGGCGGTGATCACCGGGATCGCCCCCGTGCGCGCCTCGCGCTCGGCCTCCTCGAGGCTCGAGATGACGTAGCGGTAGTGGTCGCTCTCGCGGAGCAGGTCGGAGTGGGTGCCCACGGCGGTGACGCGTCCGTCCTCGAGGAGGGCCACGCGATCGGCGAGGGTGACGGTCGAGGGGCGGTGCGCGACGACCAGGGCGGTCGTCTCGCTCAGTACCTCGCGCAGCGCATCTTCGACGAGCGCCTCGGTGTCGACGTCGAGCGCCGACAGCGGGTCGTCGAGCACGAGCACGGCGGGACGCGCGGCGACGGCTCGCGCGAGCGCGAGACGCTGACGCTGACCCCCGGAGAGGCTGAGCCCCTCCTCGCCGATGACCGTGTCGAGACCGTCGGGCAGGTCGTAGACGAAGTGCGCCTGAGCGACCTGGAGCGCTTCGCGGAGGATCTCCTCGGCACGTTCGGAGCCGGGCGTGAGCTCTTCACGGCCGAGCAGGACGTTGTCGCGCACCGACTGCGAGAACAGCGTGGCGTCTTCGAAGGCCATGCCGACGTGGCGGCGCAGTTCGGCGAGCGTGAGGTCGCGCACATCGACGCCGTCGATCAGCACACGACCGCCGGTGACGTCGTAGAGGCGACCGGGAAGTGTCGTGAGCGTCGTCTTGCCGGAGCCGGTGAGCCCCACGAGCGCCATCGTCTCGCCCGGACGCAGCACGAGGTCGACGCCGTCGAGCAGGTCGCGCTCGGTGGTGTCGGCATCCTGATACCGGAAGTGGGCGTTCTCGAACGTGAGTTCTCCTCGCGGCTCCGTAATCGTGCGCGGGGTCTCGGGGTCGACGATGGTGTTCTGCTCGTCGAACACCTCGAAGATGCGATCGGTCGCCGTGCGCGCGTCGAGCAGGAACGAGAACAGGAAGCCGATGGACTCCATGGGCCAACGCAGCACGGTGGCCATGGCGAAGAAGGCTACGAGCTCGGCCACCTGAAGCTGTCCGAGCTGGGTCAGCACGATGCCCGCGCCCAGGCACACCGCGAAGGCGATGTCGGGCAGCAGCACGAGCCAGAACCAGATCCAGCCGACGGCACGGGCCTTGTCGATCTCGGTCTCGCGCAGCGACTCCGCTTGTCGGGTGAACTTCTGGAGGGCGTGCTTGCCGCGGCCGAAGGCCTTGAGCACGCGGATGCCGTGGACGCTCTCCTCCACCGAGGTGGCGAGGTCGCCGGCCTGGTCCTGGCTCTGGCGGGTCAGTGCGCCGTAACGCTTCTCGAAGCGGAAGCCGACGTAGATCACCGGGGCGGAGGTCACCAAGAACAGCGCGCCCAGCAACCAGTGCCAGCGGAACAGCAGAACGGCGCCGATGCCGATGGTCAGCATGTTGACCACGAGCAGGATGACGCCGAAGGCCAACCAACGGCGCAGCATGCTGATGTCCTGCATCATGCGCGAGAGCAGCTGACCCGACTGCCACCGGTCGTGGAACGCGACAGGGAGACTCTGCAGGCGCGAGTAGAACGACTGACGCAGGTCGTACTCCACCTTGGTGGCGGGCGCGAGCACGAACCAGCGGCGAAGCCACACCATCGCGGCTTCGGCGAGACCGAGGCCGAGCACGGCGAGCGAGCCCCAGACGAGGGCGCCCGGATCGAGCGAGGCGATCGGGCCGGCGACGATCTGCTCGAGCACCAGCGGGATGGCCAGCGCGAGCAGGCTCGCGACGAGGGCGGTGGCGGCACCCGCGATGAGGCGCGGAAGCACCGGCCGGGCGATGGGCAGCAACCGCGCGAGGGCACGCGGCGTGGAGAGACGGGGAGGAGGCGTTGAGGTGGTCATGATCCTCGTGGGGTCGAAGCGGGCGCCGGGATCGGGCGCGGACAGGAAGTCGGGGGCGCGACGAGGATCGTCGGCCGGGCGGAGCGGCGGCGCCGGAGCGCAGACGTGGCCCTAGGAGCGTCGGGCGAGGCGCACAGCGACGGAGGAGGCGACTGCCGGGGCGACGGGGGCGTCGATCGGTTCCATGGCATCCTCCTTGGTCGAATGAAGCTCCCGCGGGGGGACGGCAGCCCTCCAGATTATCTCCGCGAGGCCGCCAGGGGCAAGGGTGTATTGCCGCACCCGGGTTGAGCCGCGGTCACACGCGGCTTCAGGCAGCGGCGCCTCGCATCCGCGACCGGTTCATCCCCGCGACCTCTCGCTTCCGCCACCGGGGTCAGACGGAGGTGCCTCGCATCCGCAAACGGGTCGCCCCCCGCGACCAGTTCCATCTGCAAACGGGTCAGTCCGCGACCTCCCGCGTGAGGAGCGCCCGCTTCACGTCGGTGCCCCAGGCGAAGCCTCCCATCGTGCCGTCGCCGCGCAGCACGCGGTGGCAGGGGACGAAGAGCGCGACCGCGTTGCGGGCGCAGATGGATGCCGCGGCCCGCACCGCCGCGGGCGATCCGAGCGCCGCGGCGAAGCCCGTGTAGGTGAGCGGGTCGCCGGGGGTGATGCGCCGCAGGGCCTCCCAGCCCGCGAGCTGCAGGGTGGTGCCCCACTGCGCGACGGCGACGCCGTCGATGGCCGCGAGGTCGCCCGCGTAGTAGGCACGGACGGCCTCGGCTGCCGGCGTCTCACCGGCGACGACGGTGGCGGGGCGGCGATCCGGTCGGAGGCGTGCCGCCACCGCGTCGGGGTCGTTGGTCCAGCCGGACACGATCACTCGATCGTCTTCGTCGGCCAGGATCGCGAAGGGGCCGTCGGGCGTCTCGACGAACTGCAGGGTCGCGGTGGTCATGAGGGGATCTCGCTCTCGGGTCGGGGAGGGGAAGCCGTGGTTGCGGCGGCAGCGGGCAGGTCGATCGCCACGTCGTTCACCACGACATCTGTCGGCACGGTCCGCGACGATCGACGCGGTCGGGAGACGACGGCGGCGGCCACATCGGTCGGCGCGGTCCGCGACGACCGACGCGGTCGCGAGACGACGGCGGCGGCCGCGGTCTCGGCCGGCGATCGCCACGCCTGGGTGACGGGGGCGGCATACCAGTAGTGCGCCATCGCGTAACTGCGCCAGGGAGCGAGGCGCTCGGACCAGGCGGTGAACCCGGCCGGGTCGGAGGGCACCCCCAGGGCGGCCGCCCCGGCTCGGGCGGCGACGTCGCCCGGGAGGAGGACGTCGGGGTCGCCCAGGACCCTCATGCGCACGTAGTCGGCCGTCCACGGGCCGATCCCCCGCATCGCGAGGAGGCGCTGTCGCTGCTCGACGCCGTCGTCGCCCGGTCCGAGGGTGAGCGTTCCGTCGGCGAGCGCCGCGGCCGTCTCGACGATCGCCCTCATTCGGGCGGCGGGGCCACGCAGGACCTCGTGACCTCGTTCGGCGATCACCGCCGGGTCGGGGAAGAGCGACAGCGGCTCCGGTCCGATGGTGACGGGCTCGCCGAGTTCGGCGGTGAGACGCCCCTGCATCGTGCGGGCCGAGGCGACACTGATCTGCTGACCGATCATGGCGCGCAGAAGCATCTCGTCGGCGTCGATCGCCCCGGGCACGCGCACCCCCGGGATAGCCGCGACCGCGGATGCCAGCTCGGGATGCCGGGACAAGGCCTCGTCGACCGCGAGCGGGTCGGCGTCGAGGTCGAACAGCCGACGGACGCGGGCGATGAGGGTGCCGAGATCGGCCAGGGCGCTCAGCCGCGCACGCAGGCGGAGCCGACCGTCGTCGGCCAGGCGCACCTCGAACCACGCCGGCCCGCCGGGAAGGCGCACGACGCGAGCGAACGACCGGTCGTCGCCCACCTCGGCGCCCGGGACGGCGTGGGCGCGCATCCATCCGAACAGGCCGATCGTGTCGATCGGTCCGCGCACCGGCAGGGCGAGATCGATCTCGCCCGCCGCAGCCCCCGCGGCGTCGGCGCCGTTGCCCGCCGGTCGGCGCGCCCGCAGCTCGCGCGGCGGCATGCCGAACACCTCGCCGATCGTCTCGGTGAACTGCCGGATGCTCGAGAAACCGGCGGAGAAGGCGATGTCGGCCGACGACATATCGGTGCCCACGAGCAGGGCGCGCGCGGTGTGAGCCCGGTGGGCACGGGCGAGGGCCAGGGGCCCGGCGCCCAGCTCGGTTGCGAGCAGCCGCGTGAGGTGCCGCGAGGAGTAGCCGAGTCGTCGCTCGAGACCGGGCACGCCCTCGCGATCGACCACGCCGTCGGCGATGAGACGCATCGCCCGCGCCACCACGTCTCCCCGCACGTCCCACAGGGGCGAGCCGGGTGCGGCCTCGGGAAGGCATCTCTTGCAGGCGCGGTAGCCGGCCTCGTGCGCGGCGGCGGAGGTGGCGAAGAACGTGACGTTCTCTTCTTTGGGCGTGCGGGCGGGGCAACTGGGACGGCAATAGATGCGCGTGGAGCGCACCGCCGTGACGAACTGCCCGTCGAAGCGGCGATCGCGCGACTGGATGGCGCGATAGCGCTCGGGGAAGCCCGGTGCGTCGACGGTGGTGGGGGTCATGGCATCCACTCTGCCACCGACCCCCGACATCGATCGGCGGAAATCGGACACGGCCGTTCCGGCGGGATCACGCCGGCGTACGGTGAGGGGCCCCGACCGGCGGCCGCCACGGGAGGAGATTCAGCGATCGGAGGATCGCCCCGCGCCCCGGCATCCTCCCTCGGCCCGATCCCCTCCTCTCCCCCACGCGTCCCCGCCTCCGCGCGCCACACACGGCGGCGCACCAACGCCCCATACCCGCACGACACGGCGGCCGGGCCCGATGGAACCGGCCGCCTTCGCGTTCGCGCTCAGTCCTGGGCGATCGCGAAGCCGCCCGCGGTTCGGTGCGATCCCCGGATCCAGGCGCGACCGTCGGTCCGGGGCGGCATCCCCTGTTCGGGGGGCGATTCAAAGTTCGCGGCGTGATCCCTCGTTCGAGGCGCGCATTCTCTGCCCCCGACGGCCTTACGCGCCCCGAAGCTGTTGGTCGCGTGGGGTGTCACCGCCGCCGCCGCAACCCCCGCACGATGTCGGAGGGCGTCGGTAGCGTGAGCGGCATGAGCGAACGCGAATACGACCTCATCGTCATCGGCGCCGGCCCCGTCGGCGAGAACGTGGCCGACTACGCCACACGGGCCGGGCTCACCACTGTCATCGTCGAGTCCGAGCTCGTCGGCGGTGAGTGCTCGTACTGGGCGTGCATGCCGTCCAAGGCTCTGCTGCGCAGTGCCGCCGCCCTGCGCGCTGCGCGGGATGTCGATGGAGCGAAGCAGGCCGTCACCGGCGATCTCGACGTCGAGGCCGTCCTGCGGCGCCGCGACACGATGACCAGCAACTACGACGACTCCGGCCAGGTCGAGTGGCTCCAGGGTGCGGGTATCGACCTCGTGCGCGGCCTCGGCACCCTCACCGGCGAGAAGACCGTGCGCGTCACGGCCGCCGACGGCAGCGTCACCGACCTCGTCGCCCGGCACGCCGTGGCCGTGTGCACGGGCTCCGCCGCTCTGCTGCCCGACATCCCGGGCCTCGTCGACGTCTCCCCCTGGACGAGCCGCGAGGCCACTGCGGTCGAACAGATCCCCGGCTCGCTCGCCATCATCGGCGGCGGCGTTGTGGGAGCCGAGATGGCGACGGCGTTCGAGAGTCTCGGATCGCGCGTCACGATCATCGCGCGCTCGGGCCTGCTCGGGGGCAACGAGCCGTTCGCGGGCGAACTCGTGGCCACCTCACTGCGCGACCGCGGCGTCACCGTCAAGACGGGGGCCGACACCACCGCCGCCCGCCGCGACGACGACGGCCGCGTGGTCCTCGAACTCTCCGACGGCACCACCGTCACCGCCGACGAGGTTCTCGTCGCGGTGGGTCGCACGCCCCGCACGCAAGATCTCGGACTGGATGCCGTGGGCCTCGAAGCCGGCTCCTGGCTCGACGTCGACGACACACTGCTCGTGCGCGGCTTCGACTGGCTCTACGCGGTGGGCGACGTCAATCACCGCGCGCTGCTCACCCACCAGGGCAAGTACCAGGCCCGCGCAGCCGGCGAGGTGATCGCCGCCCGTGCGCAGGGTGCCGATGTCGACGATGCACCGTGGGGTGCGCACGTCGCCACCGCCGATCACGACGCGGTCCCCCAGGTCACGTTCACCGATCCCGAGGTGGCATCCGTCGGTCTCACCGCCGAGAAGGCGGACGAGAAGGGGCTGAACGCGAAGGTCCTCGACTACGACCTGGCGAGCATCGCCGGATCGAGCGAGCAGTCCGACGCGTACGTCGGCAAGGCTCGCGTGATCGTCGACCTCGATCGCGGTGTGCTCGTCGGAGCCACCTTCGTCGGCCCCGACATCGCGGAGCTGCTGCACTCCGCCACCATCGCAATCGTCGGAGAGGTGCCCGTCAAACGCCTCTGGCACGCCGTGCCGTCGTACCCCACGGTGAGCGAGGTCTGGCTGCGTCTGCTGGAGACGCTCGGTCGCGACTCCGCTTGACCGCGGCCGTGCGGCCCGGGCGGCGCGGAGCGGCGATACGTTGCGCCGCTGCGCTCACTCGCGGCGGCGCGCGCCCGGGGCGGCGGGGCGCGGCGCCGCTCGGAACGGCCCAGGCGACTCGCGGGAGCGCACAGCCGCGGCGGCGGCGTTCGGCTTGCGTGGAGAAACGCTCTGACGCGCGAGAAACGACTTCTCCCGGCGTTCCTCACTCGCCGAGGTCTTTCTCGTCGAGGCTCAGGGGCTCCGCGTGACGCGTTCTCCGGCGGGTCGTCCGCTCGGCGTAGGGTCGCAGCATGCCTCGCACCGTCGCCCTCATCCGCGGAGTCGGAGGTCCCACGGCGCTGAAGATGCCTGCGCTGCGTGAGGTTCTGGCATCCGCAGGTGTCGGCGAGGTCGAGACGCTGCAAGTGGCGGGCAACGTCGTGCTCGATGCCGCCGGGCGCGCCTCCGACGACATCGCGCAGGCGATCCGCGACGCCGTGCGCGGTGCGTTCGGCTTCGATCTGCCCGTCGTCGTGCGCACGCACGCACAGCTCGTCGACACCGTGATCCGGAACCCGTGGGCGGATGGCGCGGAGGGGCGGTGGGTGCAGACCGTCTTCCTCGACGGCCGACCGGCCTCAGTAGCCCTCGCGCTGCCCGACGGCATCCCCGAAGAGGCCGTTCTCGACGGCCGCGAGGTCTTCGTGCGGTATCCCGAAGGCATCGGCGGCTCGAAGCTGCAGGCCGGCTGGTTCGAGAAGCGGCTCGGTGTCGTCGGCACCGCCCGCAACGCCAACACGATCGCGAAGCTCATCGCGATGAGCGCCTGACGCGCTCTCTACTCCTCCCACACGCGCTCTACTCCTCCCACACGCGCTCTACTCCTCCACACGCGGCGCTCGCCCACCACGACGGCGCGCGTTCGAGGCGCCGCCCGGCCACCGCACACATCACCCGCCCCGGCGTCACCGCCTGCGACACCGCCGCCCATCTCCCAGCGCACAACGCCTCGAACTCCACACGCATAAACGCCATTCCTGCGCGTAAACACTCACTCAGCCTGTTTACGAGCACGAACCGCGTTTATGCGTCCACACCGCACGGCACCCGCCGCACCGCACCGCACCCGCCCGCACCGCACACGCCCGCACCCGACCCCACCGCACCCATCCGCACCCGACGCCACCGCACCCCCACCCCGCACACGCACCGCCGCCCCCGCGACCGAAGTCACGGGGGCGGCGTGGAGCGACGCGTCAGTGGAAGAAGTGGCGCTCGCCCGTGAAGAACATGGTCACGCCGGCCGCGCGCGCGGCGTCGATCACCTCGGCATCCCGCACCGACCCGCCGGGCTGGATGATCGCCGAGATCCCGGCGTCGATGAGCACCTGCGGACCGTCGGCGAAGGGGAAGAAGGCATCGGATGCCGCAATCGAGCCGGCTGCGCGATCGCCGGCGCGCTCGACGGCGAGGCGGCACGAGTCGACGCGGTTGACCTGGCCCATGCCGATGCCGACCGTGGCCGAGCCCTGGGCGAGCACGATGGCGTTCGACTTCACCGCGCGGCACGACTTCCAGGCGAAGATGAGGCTCTCCATGTCGGCATCGGCGGGACGATCGCCGGAGACGAGCTCCCAGTCCTTCGCGACGGATTCGATGTCGTCGGGGAACCGGTCGGCGTCCTGCAGCAGCAGGCCGCCCGACACCAGGCGCACGTCCATGCGCTCCTGCTGCCAGTCGACGGGCAGGCGCAGCACGCGAAGATTCTTCTTCAACTTGAACACCTCGAGCGCCTCGGGCTCGAAGTCGGGCGCGATGATGACCTCGGTGAAGATGTCGCGAAGGTTCTCGGCCATCTTCAACGTCACCGTGCGGTTGGCGGCGATGACGCCACCGAAAGCCGACACCGGGTCGCACTCGTGGGCGCGCAAGTGCGCCGAGGCGATCGGGTCGAGCGCGTTGGGAGCGGCGACGGCGATACCGCAGGGGTTCGCGTGCTTGATGATCGCCACCGCGGGCTTGACCATGTCGAAGGCGGCGCGGAGGGCGGCATCGGCGTCGACGTAGTTGTTGTACGACATCTCCTTGCCCTGCAGCTGCGCTGCTTGGGCGATGCCGTGGCCGCCGACGCGCGAGTAGATCGCGGCACGCTGGTGCGAGTTCTCGCCGTAGCGCAGCGTCGACAGGCGCTCGGCCTGGATGGTGAGGTGAGCGGGCAGGTCGATGTCGTCGCCGAGCGTGCCCTCGGCGAACCACGTCGACACGGCGGTGTCGTAGGCGGCGGTGTGCGAGAAGGCGCGGGCGGCCAGCTCGCGCCGCTGCACGAGGTTGGTGCCGCCCTGCGTCTGCAGGGCGTCGATGATCGCCGGGTACGACTCGGGCGAGACGACGATGGCGACGTTGGCGTGGTTCTTCGCCGACGCGCGCACCATTGCGGGGCCGCCGATGTCGATCTGCTCCACGACGTCGTCGCCCTCGGCACCGGATGCCACGGTCTCCACGAACGGGTACAGGTTCACCACGACGAGCTCGAAGGGACGGATGCCGAGCTCGTCGAGCTGCGCCTCGTGCGAGGCCAGCCGCAGGTCGGCGAGGAGGCCCGCGTGCACGTTCGGGTGCAGCGTCTTCACGCGTCCGTCGAGCGATTCGGGGAAGCCGGTCACGGCCGAGACGTCGCTGACGTCGTAGCCGGCGTCGCGCAGCAGCGTGGCCGAGCCGCCGGTCGAGACGATCTCGACACCGGCGGCGGCGAGCGCTTCACCAAGCTGCAGGAGACCGGTCTTGTCGCTCACCGACACCAGCGCGCGGCGGATCGGGACGACGTCGCGGGGACGGTAGTCGGCGGGGTCGTGGCGGGGTCCGGCCATGGCTTTCGGCTCCTGTGTCTCGAGTCGGATTCGTATGCGCGACGGGCCGACGCCCGCCGGCGGGTCAGGCGGTTCGGGATGCCGTGGCGGCGAGGTCGAGCTCACCTTCGGCGATGCGTCGGACGACGTCGATCAGCAGTCGTCGCTCGACGGGTTTGATGCGCTCGTGCAGGGCGTCTTCATCATCGCCGGGCAGCACGGGGATCCGCTCCTGCGCCAGGATCGGCCCGGTGTCGACGCCCGAGTCGACGACGATGACGCTCGCGCCGGTCTGCTCGACCCCGGCGGCGAGCGCGTCGCGCACACCGTGCGCGCCGGGGAACTCCGGCAGGAACGCGGGGTGCGTGTTGATCATGCGGGGTTGCCATGCGGCGACGAGGTCGGCGGGCAGCAGGCGCATGAGGCCGCTCAGCACGACGAGGTCGGGCTGCCACACGGCGAGCTGCGCCCCGAGTTCGGCGCCCCACTCCTCGCGAGACGCGAACGCCCCGTAGGGCACGAGGAAGGTCGGGATGCCGAAGTGCTCGGCGTGGGCGAAGCCGTCGGCCTCGCGATCCGCACCGACCGCGACCACGCGCGCCGGGAAGTCGTGGGCGGATGCCGCCTCGAGCAGGGCGCGGAGGTTGGAGCCGGTGCCGGAGATGAGAACGGCGACCGTGAGCACGCGCCCAGTCTACGCAGGTGCGTCGACGCTCATAGGGTCGGGCGAGGTCGCGCCCGAGGTGCGGTCCGCCGACCCCCTCAGCGCCGGTGGTCGGTGTCGTCCCCCGCGCTGTCGCCGTCGGCCGCCGCCCAGGCTGCGCGGATACGCGCGCGCACGTCGTCGTCCGGCACGGCATCCGGGGTCGAGGACGGCGCGTCCGTCGTCGACGGGTCGCTCGGCGGCACGTCGGAGGTGCTCGTCGGAGCCTTCGTCTTCTTCGTCGACGCTCCCGCGCCGGCCGGGGTCGTCCCCGTGAGCGAACCCCCGAGGGAGACGCCGCTCGAATCGCTGCCGGTCGACGGCGCCCCGGTCGGGGTCGCACCCGCCGGCACGGCATCCGCGGGCTCGTCCGTGTCGCCTCCGGCCCACCCCGGCAGATGACCCCACCCCGACGGCGCCGTGGCCGGCGGTGCGTCGGGGTACCGATCGGTGGAGGGCCACGACGGGAGGTCCGAACGAGCACCGGACGACACGAACGCGGAGTTCCCGCCGGAACGAGCGGCGATGTCGTGGCGGTCGTCGTCGACGTCGTCCCCGCCCCCGCGCGGGCTCAGCAGCAGGATCGCGAGCCCGACGAGCACCTCGAGTCCGAGCACGAGGGCGAGCGGGCCGGGCTCGGGTCCCGTGTCGGCGAGGCGTCCGGGACCGATCGAGCCCGATGAGGCGAGGGCGGCGAGCGCACCGACACCGCCCGTGAGCGCGGCGACGGCGAGCGTCACCACCAGGCGCGGGCCGAACGGTTCGGGGCCGGCGGTACGCGGCATCCGGGATCGCAGCATCCATCCGGTCATCACACCCACGGCCACGGGCAGCAACGCGAGGAGGAGCAGCCACGACGAGGTCGAGTCCGGCACGGCGCCGAGCACCGGGATGCCGGGGAGCGCGCCGACCTGCGTCCCGGCCGGGGTGACGGCGGTGTCGGTGCCCAGGGCGAAGCCGGGGCCGGCCGTGAAGGCCACCGCCCACACGACGAGGGTGGGCAGGTACATGAGCTGGCCGAGGGCGATGACGGTCGCACCGATCGCATCCGCGTTGCTCGCCTGATACAGGCCGATGACCTGAGCGGAGCGCGCGATGAGGCCCACGACGACCACGACGCCGCCGACGGCGACGAGTCCGAGGGTGGTGAAGGCGAGTCCCCTCACGACGAGCGCGGGCACCTCGGCCCAGGCGTGCGGGAGCCGTCGGATGCGCGTCCGCAGGGCATCGACCGGGCCGTCGTCGCCGACGCGCCAGGCGCCGATGAACGCGCCCAGGAACGACGGCACGAAGAACAGGAGCGACGGGAGCAGGATGGCCAGCCACACCTCGGATGCCACCAGCTCGGCGTTGGCGCTCACCCCCACGAGCGCCGCGATCCCGGCGAAGACCACCGAGCCCGAGAGCCACCCGGTGATCGCCGCCCCGGCCGCGGCCGCGCGAGCTCCGGAGCGAGCGGCGAACAGGGCGGTGAAAGCCGCGAGGGCGAGCGGCGCGAGCGACAACGTGAACGATGCGAACGTGGGATCGATGCCGGTCGCCGCGAGGTACGCGTCGGGCAGGGTGACCGTGACCGGCACGAGATGACCGAGGTGCCAGATGGAGGCCGAGGCCGGCCACAGCGCTCCCCAGTCGGGGTCGCCGACGCCGAAGACCCACAGCAGCGCGAGGGGCGCGAGGATCACCGCGATGCCGCCCGCGGCGGCCAGCACGGCGTCGAGGGCGGCGAGGAGGGCGACGAGAAGGCGATGCATGGGCGAGAGGAACCCTACCCGGGCAGCCGGAGCCCGCCTCTCAGGCGCGGCGGCGTCGCCGCACTCCCCGATCGTCGGAGAGGCCCGCTGCAGCGAGGACGACGACCCCGGCCAGGAGCACGAGCAGCGCCACCAGCACGGCACGGCCCGTCACCCGCGCGACCCGCTTCACGACGCGTCGTCGCCGAGAGGTCCCCGAGCTCGTCGAAGGGACCGGACCCCGCCCGCGCCCGGAGGCTTCGACAGGCACAGCCCTCTCCGCCGCAGCACACCCGGACGCGTCGACGGGCTGAGCCACCTCCCCCGCAGCAGCGTCCGCCGCCGCAGCCTCACGCGCCTCGCGCCAGCGCTCCCACACGATGTCAGCCAGCCGCGGGTCGGCGCCGATCGGCTCCGACGTCAGGTCGGCCTCCGCCTTTTCGATCACGCGCGAGAAATGCCCGGGGGCGAGCACGTAGCTCGCCGCCACCGTCCGCTCGCCTGCGGAGCGCGCCGCGCCCACGGCATCCGGAATGCGAGGTTCGGATGCCGCGGCGTACGCCGTCACGATGGGGCCGGCCACGCCGGCATCCGCCATGAGCTCTGCCATCCGCTCGACGTCGACGACCGCGCCCGGGCGCGTGGAACCGGCGGCGGCGAGCACGACCGTGTCGGTGGCGCCGGCACCGGTGGCGCGCACGCGGTCGGCGAGGATCTCGGCGAGCACCGGGTGCGGCCCGAGGGCGCGGGCGATGGGCAGGCCTCCGGCGGCCTCCACGAGGTCGACCTCGGTGTGGTAACCGGTCGAGAGCAGCAGCGGCACGATGACGATGTCGTCCGTGCGCTCGCGCGCGGCGGCCACCACGTCGGTGACGAAGGGCCCGTGGACGTCGACGTAGGCCTCGTGCACCTCGACGCCCTCGGGCGCGGTCTCGCGCAGCACGTCGAGCAGCGCGCGGATGACCACGCGCCCTTCTTCGAACCGGGTGCCATGGGCGCTGGCGATGAGTACGGCGGTCATGAGTCCTCCTCGTCGACCAGGTCGAGACGGTAGCCGCGTTTGTAGACCGTGCGGATCAGGTCGATGCCGCCGAGCGCCTCGCGCGTGCGGGCGACGGCCACCTCGACCGCGTGCCCGCTCGCCTCGGCGCTCGAGAGTGCGGCCACCAGGTCGGTACGCGAGACGACCGCGCCGGGGTGGCGTGCGAGGGCCCGCAGGATCTCCACCCCCGTGCGCGGCAGGGCCGTGAAGACGCCGTCGAGCACGATACCGGCCGATCGGATGCCGAGGCGACCGACCGTCGTGGGGATCGCGGGGGCCTCGGGGCCGCCGTAGTGCGTCACGACCGCGCGGACGAGCGCGCCGAGGCGCCCCCGGTCGGGCACGAGCGGATCGATCCCGGCGTCGAGCAGGGGGCCGGCGGTGATCGGACCGACCGCAGCCACCAGCACCCGGCCGTCTCGAGCTCGGGATGCCACCCCCTCGAGGGCGTGGGCGCGGCCGGCTGCGAGAATCCACTCGCGCGCCGCGGGGGCGGAGGTGAACAGTACGGCGTCGACCTCGCCCCGGGCGACCTGGCGGGTCGATGCTGCGACGACCTCGGGGTCGGGCGGCGGACCCCAGCGGTAGATGGTGAGGCTCGTCACGCGGGCGCCCGCCGCCTCGAACGCCTCGTCGAGGCCGTCGGCACCCGAGCCGTGGTGCTGCACCGCGACGTGGAGCCCCTCGATCCCTTCGGCGACGAGGAAGTCGCGCAGCTCCGCCGCCGTCTCGCTCTCGGCCACCCAATCGGCCTCGAACCCCGCCTGCTGGATCGCTCCGCGCGCCTTGGGGCCGCGCGCGACGATGCGCGCCCGCTCGAGCACGGAGCTCAGGTCGTCGTGCAGGCCCGCCTCGTCGGCGGTCTCCATCCAGCCGCGGAATCCGACGCCGGTGGTCGCGACCACCACGTCGGGCGGATCCGCGACGAGTTGGCGGGTATGGGCGATGAGCTCGTCGTCGTCGACGTGCGGGATGATCGTCAGCGCCGGAGCGACGCGCACGCGCGCACCGTGACGCTCGAGGGCCGCCGACAGCTCCCCCGAGCGCCGGTCGACGGGAAGCAGCATGGTGCACCCCTGGAGCACCGTGCTGATCGTCCGGACGGGAGCGGTCACCCGGCCCCCTCGCCCCGCAGCGCGGGCACCGGCATCAGCAGGTCGGCGCGGGCGACCTCGCCGAACACGAGCACCGCCGGGTTGGCCAGGCGGTGGGTCTCGGCATCCTGGATCGCCGTGCCGAGGGTCGTGCGGATCGTGCGCTGAGCGGGCGTGTGGCCGTTCTCGACGAAGGCGACGGGGCGCGTGTCGGGCGCACCCGCGGCGCGGGCGGCCGCGACGAAGCGGGGCAGAGCGCTCACACCCATCAGCGCGACCACCGTGGCGGTGTCGTCGCGAAGGGCGGCGAGGGTGGCCTCGCTCGGCGTCTCCTGACCGTTCACAACGTGCAGAGTACCGGCCACACCCCGGTGTGTGACGGGGACACCCGCGGCCGACGGCACTGCGATGGCACTCGAGATGCCGGGGACGACCTCGACGGGGATGCCGGCGGCCCGGCACGCGAGGACCTCTTCGCCGCCGCGGCCGTAGACGAAGGGGTCGCCGCCCTTCAGACGCACGACCCGCAGGCCCTTCGCGGCGCGGTCGACGATGATCGCGTTGATCTCGTCCTGCGGCACGGGGTGGTGCTGAGGCCGCTTGCCGACGTCGATCAGCTCGACGTCGTCGCCGAGTTCGGCGAGCACGCCGGTGGGTCCGAGGCGGTCGTGCACGACGACGTCGGCCTCGGCGAGCAGGGCGCGAGCGCGCACGGTCAGCAGGTCCACCGGACCTGGGCCGCCGCCGACGAGCGCGACACCCCCCACGGGTGTGCGCCGTCGGCGGCGGAGCGGAAGGGCGCCTTCGGCGAGGCGCGCGGCGATGGCGTCGCGCACGGCGACGCTGCGGCGCGGGTCGGCGCCGGCCGTTGAGACGACGCCGACCATCACGTCGCCGCTGGTGGTCTCGGCGGCCAAGCGCGCGGTGCCCTTGCCCCCGTGCCCGGCGTTCACGCACCACACGCGCCGCGCCTCGGCCGCGTCGACCACGAGGGCGTCGATGGATGCCAACCCGGTCGCGGTGTGGCAGAACCAGGCGTCGTCCAGATCGGACGCCTCGAACGGGCGGGCGAGCCACTCGATGTCGCCGGCCGCGGCGAGTGCCGCGAGAGCGACGGTGGCCTGGGGCGCGATGACGCGCACGCGGGCACCCGCGGCACGAAGGCGGTCGATACGGCGTTCGGCGACGCGGCCCGCGCCCACGCAGACGACGAGACGGTCGGTGAGGTCGAGGCCTGCGAGGGCGATCATCGGGGGTCTCCTGGGATCTTCACGTGCACATCGCCTTCGGCGACGGCCACCGGGTAGACGGCGAGCGACTGCGGATCCTTGCCCTGCGTGTCGAGGCAGCCACCCGTGCGCAGGTCGAACACCTGCTTGTACATCGGGGATGCCACGGTGGGAACGCCCGCTCGATCGCCGACGATGCCGCGCGACATGATGGCCGCGCCGCTGAACGGATCGATCTGGTCGGTGGCGTAGAGCCGACCGTCGAAGGTGCGGAACAGCGCGATCTGCCGGTCGCCGATGAGGGCGGCGGCCCCGCGCTCGACGAGCAGGTCGTCGACGCGGCAGACGCGCACCCAGCCCGCGGCGGGGGCGGGCGGAGCCGCGGGGGCCGTTGCGCCGGCAGCGGGCGCGGGGGCCGGCTCCGCGGCGCCGGACGCGGCGGAGGCGAGGACGGAAGCTGCCGACGGAGAGGAGGCGGGCGACGGCGGCGCGGCCGCGGCCGCCGTGACCGACGGCGAAGCAGCGAGCGGCGGGGCGGCGGGGGCAGCGGCATCCGGGGTCATGGCATCCGTTTCCGTGGCATCCGGGGTCGTGGCATCCACGATCGTCACGAGCGCACCGCCAGCGTCGTGCCGCCGATGAACACGGCACCCGAGGTGCGCTCCTCGTCGGTGGCGGGGCGGGGCTGTCCGCGCTCGGAGACGTACGCAAGCGTGGGGTCGGCCTTGTCGGGGGCGTTCACGAAACTCTGGAACCGCTTGAGCTTCTCGGGGTCGGCGAGAGTCGCGGCCCACTCGTCCTCGTAGTTGTCGATGTGCGCGGCCATGGCGCGGTCGAGGTCTTCCGCAACGCCCAGGGTGTCGTCGAAAACGACGCCCTTCAGCGCGTCGAGGCCGCCCTCGTAGTCCTCCATCCACGGGGCCGTCCGCTGAAGCCGGTCGGCGGTGCGAATGTAGAACATCAAGAACCGGTCGATCGCCCGCAGCAGCCCGTCGTCGTCGAGCCCCTCAGCGAAGAGCACCGCGTGACGCGGGGTGAAGCCGCCGTTGCCGCCGACGTACATGTTCCAGCCGGCCTCGGTGGCGATGACCCCGACATCCTTGCCGCGGGCCTCGGCGCACTCGCGCGCGCAACCCGAGACGCCGAACTTGATCTTGTGCGGCGAGCGCAGACCGCGGTAGCGCAGTTCGAGCTGCACGGCCATGCCGACGGAGTCCTGCACGCCGTAGCGGCACCAGGTCTGACCGACGCACGACTTCACAGTGCGCAGGGACTTGCCGTACGCCTGCCCCGACTCGAAGCCGGCGTCGACGAGGCGCTTCCAGATCTCAGGCAACTGCTCGAGACGGGCACCGAACATGTCGATCCGCTGGCCGCCGGTGATCTTCGTGTAGAGCCCGAAGTCGCGGGCGACCTCGCCGATCACGACGAGCCCCTCGGGCGTGATCTCGCCACCCGCGATGCGCGGGACGACGCTGTAGGTGCCGTCGCGCTGGATGTTGGCCATCACGTGGTCGTTGGTGTCCTGCATCGTCGCGAGCTCGCCGTCGAGCACATGCCCCGAGTACAGGCTCGCCAGAATGCTGGCGAGCGCCGGCTTGCAGATGTCGCAGCCGCGGCCGGTGCCGAAGCGCTCGACGATCGAGGTGAAGGTCTTCAGGCCCGACACCCGGACGGCGTCGAAGAGCTGCGCGCGGGTGAACGCGAAGTGCTCGCAGAGGCCGTTCAACACTTCTTTTCCGGATGCCGCCAGCTCGGTCGCGACGAGCTTCTTCACGAGCGTGAAGCACGAGCCGCACGCCGCTCCCGCCTTCGTGCACGCCTTGACCTCGGCGGCATCCGCGCAGTCGTGCTCGGTCACGGCATCCCGAACCGTGCCCGCGGTCACGCCGTTGCACGAGCACACGATGGCGTCGGCCGGCAGGTCGCCCTGCGGGGCCGGCGCGAGGTCCGAGGGCATGAGGTACGCCGCCGGGTCGCCGCCGAGGGCGCGACCGACGAGGGGGCGGAGGGAGGTGTACGCCGAGGCGTCGCCGACGAGGATGCCGCCGAGCAGGGTCTGCGCATCGTCGCTCAGCACGAGCTTCTTGTAGACGCCCGACACCGGATCGGCGTAGGTGACGTCGAGCGCATTCGGCGTCTCGGCGAACGCGTCGCCGAAGCTGGCGACCTCGACGCCCGAGAGCTTGAGCTTGGCCGAGGTGTCGAAGCCGGGGAACGACGCCTCGCCTCCCAGCAGGCGGGTGGCGGCGACCTCGGCCATCGCGTAGCCGGGGGCGACGAGACCGATGCACTGGCCGTCGAAGCTGGCGACCTCGCCGATCGCGAGGATGGAGGGGTCGGAGGTGTCGCACCCTCCGTCGATCACCACGCCGCCGCGGGCGTCGACGGCGAGGTCCGCGGTGCGGGCGAGTTCGTCGCGGGGCCGCACGCCGACCGTGAAGACGACGATGTCGACGGCCTCCCACGTGCCGTCGCGCAGCTCGATACCGCACACGGCGCCGGAGATGTCGGCATCCACCCGGGTGGTCACCGACGACGTGCGCACCTCGATACCGCGCGCCTCGATGAGCCGCTGCAGCGCCTTCGCGCCGCCCAGGTCGAGCTGGGCCGACATGAGCCGCTCGTTCGACTGCAGCACGAACGGCGAGACGCCCTCGGCCTGCAGGGCACCCGCCGCTTCGAGACCGAGGAGGCCTCCGCCCACCACCGCTCCGCGCAGGGGACGACCCAGCTGCGCCGAGCGCTGGGCGACCCAGGCGCGCATCCCGGCGACGTCGTCGAGCGTGCGGTACACGAAGCAGCCCTGGTGATCGAAGCCGTCGAGCGCGAGGCGGGCCGCGTACGAGCCCGTGGCGAGCACGAGGCGGTCGTAGGAGTGCGTGGAGCCGCCGGCCGTTGTGACGGTGCGGTTCTCGCGGTCGATGCTCGTCACGCGCGCATCAGTCTCGACCCGCACCCGCTCGTGATCGAGCACGGCGGGATCGAGGGCGAGGTCGTCGGGTGTCTTGCCGTTGAAGTAGCCGGTCAATCCGACGCGATCGTAGGGGCCACGGGCCTCGTCGCCGAGCACCGTGACCGCCCAGCGTCCGACGGTGTCGCGGCTGGTGAGGCTCTCGACGAAGCGATGCGCCACCATTCCCGCGCCGACGACGACGACGGAGCCGGATGACGCAGGGTGGAGCACGTCGTCACCGTACGCGGCGGACTTTGCGCGGCGGTCAGCGGCGTGTTTCGTACCGGTTGCGGGGTTCGTGCGGGCCATGCCCCGACGCTAAGCAACGGAGGTTTCCCCGCCCTCGCCCCGGCGTTACCCCCGGCGAACGTTTCTCTCACGGGGCCGCGGTGTTCGTGTGAGGTTTGCGCCCCCCGGCATCCATCACCCGGCCCCCTGACCCGTCGAGTGTCCAGAACACGCCGCATCCCCCGGCGAGCAGCGGCGTGTCTCGGACACTCAAGAGGCGGGCGGAAGCGCCCCCCTCGGCCCGCCGCGGCGACCCACCCCCGTTGAGTGTCCAGAACACGCCGCATCCCCCGGCGAGCAGCGGCGTGTCTCGGACACTCGACAGCTCGACCGGCGGCGCCCGCCTCCACGCCGCGGAGCGCGGCCGCGGGCCCCTTGAGTGTCCGGAACACGCCGCCTTCGCGAAGGCGCAGCGGCATGTCTTGGACACTCAACGAGGGGGGCGCCCGCGGGGGCGGGGGGCCGGGGCGGGCTCTAGGCCACCGGCTCGAGTACGAACAGCTCGATGCGGCGGTCGGTCTTCTTCTGGTACTCGTCGTAGTCGGGCCAGACCTCGGTCGCGTAGCCCCACCACTCGTCGCGCTCGGCCCCCTCGGCCTGGTGCGCGTCGTACTCCTTCTTCACGTCGCCGTCCTGCAGGGCGACGCGGGGGTTCTTCACGAGGTTGTAGAACCAGGCCGGGTGCTCGGGCGCCCCACCCTTGGATGCCACGACCGCGTACTTGCCGTCGTGCTCGACGCGCATGAGGGCGGTCTTGCGCAGACCCCCGGTTTTGGCGCCGACGGTGGTGAGGACGATGATGGGTACGCCCCGCATGTCGGCGGACTCCTGGCCCCCCGTGGCTTCGAACGTCTCCGCCTGCTGGCGGGCCCATTCGCTGGTGCTGGGTAGATACTCTCCTGAGAGTGACATAGCTCACACGATACGTCGGCGTCTTCCCCTCCGGTCTAACCCTTCCCCCTTTTTCTGGAGCCTTCATGAGCGCTTCCGCTCCCGAGACCACGACCGTTCCCGCCCCGAAGAACCGTCTCGACAGGTTCTTCGAGATCACCGCCCGCGGCTCGACCGTCGGCGCCGAGGTGCGCGGCGGCGTCGTCACCTTCGTCACGATGGCGTACATCGTCATCCTGAACCCGATCATCCTGTCGGGAACCCCCGACGTCGCGGGCAACGCCCTCGGCTTCCCCCAGGTCGCCGCCGTCACCGCTCTCACCGCGGGCGTCATGACGATGCTGTTCGGCCTCGTCACCCGCCTGCCATTCGCGTTTGCGGCGGGCCTGGGCATCAACTCGTTCCTGGCCGTCGGCATCGTCGGCGGGGTCACCTGGCCCGAGGCGATGGGTCTCGTCGTCATCAACGGCCTCATCATCGTGCTGCTGGCGGTCACCGGCCTCCGCCGCATGATCTTCGAGGCCGTGCCGCTCGCACTAAAGACCGCCATCACCGTCGGCATCGGCCTGTTCATCGCGTTCATCGGCTTCGTCGACAGCGGGCTGGTCACCGCGACCGGGCTCAACTCACCGCCGGTCGGTCTCGGTGTCGGCGGCTCGATCACGACGATCCCGACGGCGCTGTTCGTGCTGACCCTCGTCATCACCGCCGTGCTGATGGTGCGCAAGGTCAAAGCCGCGCTGCTGATCGGACTGGTCTCCGGCACGGTGATCGCCGTGATCGTCGAGGCGTTCGTGGGCCTCGGCGCCAAGGCCGACGGCAACGCCGGCGGGTGGGGGCTGAGCGTGCCCACCCTGCCGTCGCAGCTCGTGAGCCTGCCCGACCTGTCATTGGTCGGCCAGGTCGACCTCGTCGGATCGTTCGGCCGCATCGGCGTGCTGGCCGCGCTCATGCTCGTCTTCACGCTGGTGTTCACGAACTTCTTCGACGCGATGGGCACGATGACCGGCCTCTCTCGCGAGGCGGGGCTCGCCGCCCCCGACGGCACCTTCCCGCGTCTGCGTTCGGCGCTGGTGATCGAGGGCATCGGCGCCGTCGCGGGCGGCGCCACCTCGTCGTCGTCCAACACGGTGTTCATCGAGTCGGGATCGGGTATCGGCGAGGGCGCCCGCACGGGCCTCGCGAACGTCGTGACCGGAGCCCTGTTCCTGCTGGCGATGTTCTTCACGCCGCTGACGAGCATCGTGCCCACCGAGATCGCGGCCGCCGCCCTGGTCATCGTCGGAGCGCTGATGATGGGACAGATCCGCCACGTCGACCTCAGCGACCTGTCGGTGCTGATCCCGGTCTTCCTGACCGTCACGATCATGCCCCTGACGTACTCGATCGCCAACGGCATCGGCGCGGGCTTCGTCAGCTGGGTGCTCATCCAGGCGCTGTCCGGACGCGCCCGCCGGGTGAGCCCGCTGCTGTGGATCGTCGCCGCCGGCTTCGTCGTCTTCTTCGCCCGCGGGCCGGTCGAGGCGCTGCTCGGCTGATCGTCGCACGCCTCGAAGAGGCCTGGATGCCATCACATCCGGGCCCGGTCTGAGTCGCTGCCGCGGCGCGGCGGAGCGACGGGGGCCGCGCCGAGGCCGCATTCGTTCGTCGAGGACGCACCCCTTCGCCTCCCAACGGATACGTCTTCGGTAATCGCGCGCGGCCTCGCGGAACCCGAAGCCGCACCCACCGAACGCACACCGGCCCACCACCGCTCGCTCACTCCCCCGGGAACGCGAAAGGGCCCGGATGCCATGGCATCCGGGCCCTTTCGTCAGGAAGCGTCAGAGGGCTTCGATGATCTCGCGCATCAGCGACGCGGTCTCGGACGGCGTCTTGCCGACCTTGACACCGGCGGCCTCGAGGGCCTCCTTCTTCGCCTGGGCGGTACCGGCCGAGCCGGAGACGATGGCGCCGGCGTGGCCCATGGTCTTGCCCTCGGGGGCGGTGAAGCCGGCGACGTAGCCGACGACGGGCTTGGTGACGTTCTCGGCGATGTAGGCAGCGGCGCGCTCTTCGGCGTCGCCGCCGATCTCGCCGATCATGACGATGGCCTTGGTCTCGGGGTCGGCCTCGAACGCGGCGAGCGCATCGATGTGTGTGGTGCCGATGACCGGGTCGCCGCCGATGCCGATGGCGGTCGAGAAGCCGAGGTCGCGCAGCTCGAACATCATCTGGTAGGTCAGGGTGCCCGACTTCGACACGAGGCCGATCGGACCCTTGCCGGTGATGTTCGCGGGCGTGATGCCGACGAGCGCCTCACCGGGCGTGATGATGCCGGGGCAGTTCGGACCGATGATGCGGGTCTTCTCGCCCTTGCTCTTCGCGTAGGCCCACGCCTCGGCGGTGTCGCCGACGGGCACGCCCTCGGTGATCACGACGAGGAGGGGGATCTCGGCGTCGATGGCCTCGACCATCGCGTCCTTCGTGAAGGCCGGGGGCACGAACGCGATCGACACGTCGGCGCCGGTCTCGCGGATGGCCTCTTCGACCGAGGCGTAGACGGGCAGCTCGACGTCGTTGCCCGACGCGTCCTTGTGCGAGACGGTGGTGCCGGCCTTGCGGGCGTTCACGCCACCGACGACCTGGGTGCCGGCCTTGAGCATGAGGGCGGTGTGCTTGGTGCCTTCGCCGCCGGTGATGCCCTGGACGATGACCTTGGAGTCCTTGTTGAGGTAGATCGACATGTTCTCTGTATCCCTGTCCCTTACGCGTTGGCCAGTTCGGCGGCCTTGTCGGCGCCCTCGTCCATACCGGCGGCGAGGGTGACGAGCGGGTGGTTGGCGGCGGCGAGGATCTCGCGGCCCTCCTCGACCTGGTTGCCGTCGAGGCGCACGACGAGGGGCTTCGTCGCGGTGTCACCGAGGATCTCGAGGGCCTTCACGATGCCCTCGGCCACGGCGACGCAAGAGGTGATGCCACCGAAGACGTTGACGAAGACGCTCTTGACCTGCTCGTCACCGAGGATGACGTCGAGACCGGCGGCCATGACGGTCGCCGAGGCGCCGCCACCGATGTCGAGGAAGTTGGCGGGCTTGACGCCGTTGTGCTTCTCGCCCGCGTAGGCGACGACGTCGAGGGTCGACATGACCAGACCCGCGCCGTTGCCGATGATGCCGACCTGGCCGTCGAGCTTGACGTAGTTGAGGTCGTGCTGCTTGGCCTTGGCCTCAAGCGGGTCGGCCGCGTCCTTGTCTTCCAGCGCCTCGTGGTCGGGGTGGCGGAAGCCGGCGTTCTCGTCGATCGAGACCTTGCCGTCGAGGGCGATGATGTCGCCGTCTTCGCTCTGGATGAGGGGGTTCACCTCGACGAGCGTTGCGTCTTCGCCCTTGTAGACGTTGAAGAGCTTGACGAAGACGTCGGCGACCTTGGGCGCGAGCTCCTCGTCGAACTTGGCGGCGCGAGCGATCTCGAGCGCCTTCTCGGGAGTGATGCCCTCGATCGGGTCGACCTCGATGCGCGCGAGCGCCTCGGGACGCTCGACGGCGAGCTCCTCGATCTCCATGCCGCCCTCGACGCTCGAGAGCGAGAGGTAGGAGCGGTTGGCGCGGTCGAGCAGCACCGAGAAGTAGAACTCCTTGGCGATGCGGGCGCCGGCGGCGACCATAACGCGCTTGACGACGTGGCCCTTGATGTCGAGGCCGAGGATGGCCTGAGCCGCCTCGAAGGCCTCGTCGGGCGTCTTCGCGACCTTCACACCGCCGGCCTTGCCGCGGCCTCCGGTCTTGACCTGAGCCTTGACGACGACCACGCCGCCGATCTTCTCGGCGGCCGCCTTCGCCTCCTCAGGGGTGTCGGCGATGATGCCGGCGAGTACCGGCACCTCGTACTTTTCGAACAGGTCTCGTGCCTGGTACTCGTAGAGATCCACGGACAATCCTTCGCTGGGCGATCGGTGGTGGGAGGAGGCGAACTCTCTCGATATCAAGAGATATTCACCAAGCGACAACCCTACCCGACCGGGCTGAAATCCCCCGACCCTCACCCCTTCGAACGGAGGGAGCCGAGGCCGGTCATCCCGGATTGTGCACGAGTTCGATGCGGATCCCGTCGGCGTCCTCGAGGAAGCTCGCGTAGTAGGTGGGAGTGAACCGGGGGTAGGTCTTGGGCTCGCGGACCACCGCCCATCCGGCATCCCGGGCGACGCTGTGCAAGCGGTCGACCTCCGCACGGGAGCCCACCGCGAAGGCCAGGTGCTGCCACCCGACGCGTCCGTGCTGATGCGGACCGGACACCGGGTCGCGGGCGGGGAGGACGATGAACTCCGTCTCGCCCTCCGTGTACCACGAGGCGCCGTTGCTTCCGTCGGTTCGCTCCATGCCGAGAGCCCGCAGGATCGGATCGAACTGCGCGATCGCGCGATCGACATCCGACACGCTGACACTGAGATGATCGAAGAGCGGCATGCGTCCAGTCTGCCCACCCTCATGCGACAGAGCACCAGGACGTGCGCCCTTCTCGTCGGCGCACTAGTCTCTCCCCATCCGAGATGGGAGCCCCCGTGCACGCTGCCTTCTTCTCGCGCACGGGCGACCCGTCGGTCATCGAATGGGGCGAGCTGCCCGACCCCTCGCCGGGCCCCGGGCAGGTGCGGGTGCGTCCGCAGGCGGTGGCCGTGGATGCCGTGGACACGCTGGTGCGGTCCGGACGGTGGACCACTCCGCTGGCGTTCCCCGTGGCGGTGGGCCGTGATCTCGTCGGTGTGGTCGACGCCATCGGCCCGGGCGTGAGCGGACTGCGTGAGGGCGACCGCGTCTGGACGAGCTCCGCGGGCTACGCCGGACGCCCCGGTGCAACCGCCGAGCTCGTCGTCGTCGACCGCGACCGGCTGTACGACGTTCCGGATGCCGCCGACCCCGTCGCCTTCGTCGCCTCGCTGCATCCGGCGACCACCGCCGTCGCCGCGCTGCACCTGCGCGCGGGAGTGCAGCCCGGGGAAACGCTCGTCGTGGTCGGGGCGAACGGCGCGGTCGGCGCGGCGCTCGTGCAGGAGGGCGTGGCATCCGGCGCCGACGTCGTCGCCGTCGTCCGCGACCGCCGCGCGGCGGACGTCCTCGGCCAATGGGGTGCCGAGGTCGTCGTCGCCGATGCCGGCTCTGCGGCCGAGGCTGTGGCGGAGCGCCGGCCGGACGGCATCCACGTCTTCATCGACACCACCGGTCGCGCCGACACGGCGTCCGCGGTCGCGCACCTGGTCCCGCGGGGACGGGTGATCGTGCTGGCCGGGCGCACCTCGGCCGAGATCGACCTGTGGGCGCTGCAGGTACGCGAACTTCGCGTCGAGGGGTTCATCCTCAGCGCGCTCGACGTCTCAGAGCTGCAAGAGGTCGCGGGGCGGGTGAACGCCCGCTGGGCCGCGGGACGTCCCCTGACAGCCCACGTCGGCGAGGTTCTCGGATTCGCGGATGCCGTTGATGCGCACCGGCGCATGGAGGCGGGCGACCTGCCCCGCACGGCCGACGGCTTCGTCGGACGCCTCGTGCTCGTGCCGGACGCTACTTCTTGGGGCGCACCACGAACCACGCGATGACCGCGCCGAGGATGCCGACGACCAGTCCGATCGAGATGCCGAAGCCCACCCCGATCGAGGGCACGAGCATCCCGAATACCGGACCCGCGATCATGCCGACGATGACTCCGATGATGATGTACCGAGTCAGTCCCGCGTCTGCTGCTGCCTTCTCCGCCATGCGGCGACTGTAACGGCCCTCGAAACCCCGGGGACAGTCCTTGACGGCATCCGCGGGGCGCATCCCGGGCGCAGACGGCACCGTTCGCGTCACCGGATCCGACGGGCGAGTCGCGGAGCATTGATAGGCGACGGGGGTGGCGGGCCGCTCGCTAGGCTCGATCCCCCACCTCTCTCCCTGGAAGTCGTATCGTGCCCTCAGCCGTGACCCTCATCCGTTCCTCCGCGCTGTCGAGCGCCGCCGAGTACGCCTACGCCGCCACCGCGCCCGCCGACTCCCGCCTCGTCTTCCTGGCGGGATCGTGCCCGCTGAACGACGACGGGTCGACCGCCGGTGTGGGCGACTACGCCGCACAGGCGGCGAGGTGCATCGAGACCATGACGATCGCCCTGCACGCGGCCGGCGCCGAGCTCACCGACGTCATCAGCACCCGTGTGCTCGTCGCTTCGTCACGTCAGGCCGATCTCGTCGCCGCGTGGGAGGTCGTGCGCGACGCGTTCGGCGAACACGACGTGCCCAGCACACTGATGGGCGTGACCGTCCTCGGCTACGACGATCAGCTCGTCGAGATCGAGGCGGTCGCCGCGGTCGTCGACTAGATCCACCCCCGCTCCCGCGCGTGGATCGTGGCCTGCTGCCGGCTCGCCAATCCGAGCTTGCCCAGCACCGACGACACGTGGTTGCGCACCGTCCCCGCCGACAAGTGCAGTGCCGCCGCGATCTCGGCCACCGTCTCACCGCGAGCGCCGGCGCGCAGCACGTCGAGTTCGCGGTCGGTGAGGGGGCTGCGCTCGTCGCTCAGCGCGTCGGCGGCGATCTCGGGGTCGACGTAGCGACGCCCGGCGGCGACCTCGCGGATCACCGCGGCGACGTCATCCGCGGGCCGTGACTTGGGCAGGAACCCGTCGACGCCCGCACCGAGTGCCCGCCGGAGAACGCCGGGCCGCGCGTGCCGCGTGACGATGACGCAGCGCGAGGGAACGCTTCGTAGTATCCGCGCGGCCGTGTCGACGCCGTCGAGGCCGGGCATCTCGAGATCGAGCAGGCACACGTCGGGCCGCAGCCGCTCGGCTTCGGCGAGAGCGCTCTCGCCGTCACGGCACTCGGCGACGACCTCCAGGTCGTCCTCGAGTCGCAGCAACGCGGCGAGCGCCGTGCGGATCATGTCTTCGTCGTCGGCGATGAGCACGCGGATCATGCCGTTACCCCCTCGGGCACGTGGACGGTGAGGCGGAATCGGTCGCCGAGGCGGGTGGCATCCATCGTCCCTCCGACGGCGCCGACGCGGTCGGCGATGCCCGAGAGGCCGGCCCCGTCGCCCACCGGCGAGGCTGCCCCGCGGGCGTCGTTCTCGACCGTGAGCACCCAGGCTCCTCCGTGACGGGCGAGCGAGAGGGATGCCGAGCCCCCGACGCCGTGCTTGAGCACGTTCGTCGTGGACTCCCGTACGACCGGGCCGAGCACGTCGGCCGGTGCGCCGCCCGCCGCACTGTCGACGAGCAGGTCGACGGTGAGACCCGCGGCGCGCAGCAGGTCGGCGGCGTTGGCGAGTTCGTCGGGGAGGGGCACGCCTCGGAACCTCGCCGCGAGGTCGCGAGTGCCGCGGCGCGCCTCGTCGACGCTCGTGCGCGCCGCGCGCACCTGTTCGATGGCGGCCTCGGGGTCGCGGGCCATCATCTTCTCGGCGAGTTCGAGTTGCAGGGCGATCACCTGCAGGTGGTGGCCCTGGAGGTCGTGCAGGTCGCCCGCCAGGCGCAGTCGTTCCTGCGCCGCGGCGAGCCGCCCCTCGGCACGGCGCGCGCGGTCGAGTTCGCGCACGATGTCCCACCACCACAACGACGTCGCGGACAGCGGCGGAAGCATCGCGACGAAGAGCGGCAGGGCGAACCCGCTGACGGCGTACCCGTCGGGGTGGAGGCGGGCGGCATCCACCCACCACACCGCGGCGATCACGACGAGCAGCAGAACGACCAGCCGGAGCCGGATTCCGTGCCGCCACCGCACGAGGCACAGGGTCTGCGCGGCGAACCCGACGCCCACCAGCAGCGAGCCCGTCGAGACCCCCATCAGCGCCGCCGAGACGAGACCGAGCAGGACGAGCGGCCAGACGGGGCGACGGGCGGTGTCATCTCCGTCGTCGAGGGGCTCGCGGCGGTAGTGCACCAGCAGCAGGACCGCGGATGCCACCGAGCCCACGGCACCGACGAGGTTGAGGACGATCTCGAGCGACGTGCCTTCGAGCACGACCACGAACGACCAGATGAAGACGGCGAAGACGTGGAGGAACACGATCGACAACGCCGTGTACCACCATGTTGCGCGCACATCGCGGGCATAGGTCGCGGAGGAGGTGCTCATCCCGGCCACTGTACGGCCGTGACATTCGTCACGGGTGGCGGAGTCAATCGCTGTGCAGAACGCGGGCGTAGAGGAGCATGTCGCGGCGCCGGTCGCCGATGCGGTGATAACTGTGCAGCAGCCCCTCGCGCTCGTATCCGGCGCGTTCGGCGGTGCGGATGGACGGCACGTTCCACGGCTCGATGTACAGCCCGACGCGGAACAGGCCCGGAACCGTCGCGCCGAAGGCCGTCAGGGCGCGGAGCGCATCGGCCGCGAGCCCTCGGCCGCGGGAGGAGGGAGCGACGACGTAGCCCGCGGTGGAACGGCCTGCGGAGAGCTCGGCGGTCCAGAGGCCGCAGTGTCCGACGGCCTCCCCGGTCGCGGCGTCCTCGATGGTGAACGAGAAGCCGGCCCCCTCGCCGTGACGGCCGCGTTGCTGAGCGATCCACGCGCGCGCGTGCTGCTCGGTCGCGTCGGCGGGGAGGGTGCCCGTCTGCGCGATGTACGGGTCGGTCGCCAGCTCACGCACCATGTCGACGTCGCCGTCGGTCACCTCGCGCAGCAGGATGCCGCCGTACGCGGGCGGCGTGGCAGGCCAGGGCGGAAGAGGCATCGGCGGCATGGGTCCATCCTGCCCGCGCCGCGGGTCAGTCTCTCCGATCGACGTCGCGGTGATCGTCAGACAGGTCGGTCAGCGCGCGATCCCAGAACTCACTCGTTTCGGTCGAGCGGTCGAGCGGTGCGGCATCCATCGGCCGTGGCGGCGTCCACCCGTCGGCCGCGGACTGCGCCGCGCCCGCACCCATGACCGGCGCCAGGGCGGAACGCACGGCGTCCGTGCGCCGACCGGCATGGCGGCGGAACAGCGCGATCGACAGACGGACCAGGATGCCGATGCCGAGCACGGCGAAGAAGAAGTACTGCAACGCGGCGAAGAGAGGGGGCATGACGTGTCCTCCTTGCGCCGCAACCGTTGCGGGTGATCGACGCTACCCGGCATGCCACTCGGGCGAAAGCGCAGCTCCACATCCCGCTCCGGCGCCCGTGGGTCCGGTGCTGGCGGGAGGTGATGGCGGGAGGAGGGTCGGGGAGCGGAGGACGTATCCGCCCTTCCCGTTCCTCCCGTCGACAGATCTCCTCCCCTCCTCCCCCGCCGTGACCGCCGTGCCCGCCGTGACATTCGTCACGGGTGACCCGCCGTATCCTCCCGCGCGGTCGTGACACCGCGACACTGCCGCCGCGCGACCGGAGCCGATGGGATGGAATCACCGCGGAACACGCCGCACTTCACCCCCAGGAGCAGCCATGTCGAACCCCATCAGCGATCTCGTCCTCGGCTTCCAGGGCCTCGTCGCCGACGTGCCCGACCTCGTGCAGCCGGTCATCGTCGCCCTCGCCGGCGCCGTGCCCTTCATCGAGGGCGAGGGTGCCGCCGCGATCGGCATCATCGGCGGTATCAACCCCGTCGTCGCAGCCATCGCCGGCGCGATCGGCAACCTCATCTGCGTCGCCGTCGTCGTGCTGGTCGCCTCGCGCGTGCGCACCGCCGTGACCACCCGCCGTGGAGCCGTCGAGAAGCCCGTCACGGCCCGCCGCCAGAAGTTCGAGAAGGCCTACCACCGTTACGGCACCCCCGGCGTGAGCCTGCTCGGCCCCCTGCTGCTGCCCACCCAGTTCACCGCTGCCGCCCTCACCTCGACCGGCGTGCCGCCGGTTCGCGTGATCGCGTGGCAGGCCGCGGCGATCGCGCTGTGGACGACCGTCATCACGTTGATCATCGTCGGCGTCATCCGGTTCGCGGTCTGACCGGTACCGTCGGGGTGCGATCGGGCACACCCGACACGGCCCGGCACCCCGGGCACCGGCGGCCCGGCTCGATCATCGTCCGGCACTCCCACGCATAGCGTTTTCATAGCTCCTCTTGGCTCCGGGTAGGGCGGGCTTAGGCCACGGGAAGGGCGCGGCACCTTTCCTGGTGCCATGGACCCCGCAGACCCCACCCCCGACACCGCTCCCGACGGTGCACCGGCCCCGGCCTCCCGCCGCGGTCGGGCGACGCCGGCCGCCGCCCCTCGGCGCAAGACGTCTCGCACCGCCCGCCGGGCCCTCCTCGCCGGCGGTCTCGTCGTGCTGCTCACGGCGGGCGGCTCCGCGGCATGGGCGGCCAACCGTTTCCTCATTCCCCACGTCGAGGTCACCGACGTCGCCGCCTACGAGGCCGAGCACTCCACGGCGGCCACCACCGCGACACCCGAGACGACCTCAGCCACGGCCACCGCGGCGACGACGACCCTCACCGACACCAGCTTCAGCGACGGCTCCACCTCGGTCACCGTCTCGACCGTGACGACCGACACGCTCACCTACTTCGTCGCCGACGTCGTGCTCGGAGACGCCACCGACCTGCGTTCCGCCTTCGCCAACAATCAATTCGGCGAGAACATCACGCAGACCACGAGCGAGATCGCCGCCGCCAACGACGCGGTCTTCGCCATCAACGGCGACTATTACGGCTTCCGCTCGACGGGCATCGAGATCCGCAACGGCGTCGTCTACCGCGACGAGGGCGCCCGTCAGGGACTCGCCTTCTACACCGACGGCCACGTCGAGGTGTACGACGAGACCGCGACCACGGCGGCCGAGCTGCTGGCATCCGGAGTCTGGAACACCCTCAGCTTCGGCCCCGCGATCGTCGAGGACGGCCAGGAGGTCGACGGCATCGACGGCGTCGAGATCGACACGAACGTCGGCAACCACTCGATCCAGGGCGACCAGCCGCGCACCGCCGTCGGCGTGATCGACGACAACCACCTCGTCTTCGTCGTGGTCGACGGCCGCCAGGAGGGCTACAGCGAGGGCGTGACGCTGCCGGGGCTCGCCGACATCATGCTCTCGCTCGGCGCGACGACCGCCTACAACCTCGACGGCGGCGGCTCGTCGACGATGTACTTCAACGGACAGGTGATCAACTCGCCCTCGAACGGCGGCGAGCGCGGCACCAGCGACATCCTCTACGTGGCGGGCTGAGCGGTGTTCGTTCTCATCCCCGCCTTCGAGCCCGACCCGCGGATGCCGGCCCTCGTTGCCGAACTGATGCGCGCCGATCCCGACCTCGACGTCCTGATCGTGGACGACGGCAGTGGTCCCGCGTTCGCGTCGGTGTTCGCCGCCGCCCGCGAGGCGGGCGCCCACGTCATCACGCACCCGAGCAACCACGGCAAGGGAGCGGCACTAAAGACGGGCTTCGCCCACATCGCCGTTCACGATCCGGATGCCGACGTCGTCACCGCCGACGCCGACGGCCAGCACACGCCCGCCGACGTGTGCCGCGTGGCCGATGCCCTCCGCCGCGATGCGGCCGACGGCCGGAGTGCGCTCGTGCTGGGCGTCCGCGGGTTCGGCGGCGCGGTGCCACTGCGCAGCCGGGTCGGCAACGCGGCCGCACGCGGGCTCTTCCGTCTCGCCACCGGTCGACAGGTCACCGATACGCAGACGGGGCTGCGTGGCATCCCCTCTGATCGCCTGGACTGGGCGCTCGGCATCCCGGGCGAAGGATTCGAGTACGAGCAGCGGATGCTACTGCGCCTCGGCCCCGACCAGCTCGCCGCCCACGAGGTGCCCATCGACACGGTGTATCTCGACCGCAATGCCTCGAGCCACTTCCGCCCCGTGCGCGATTCGCTGCGCGTACTTCTGCCGGTGCTGCTCTTCGCGTCGTCGTCGCTCGCCGCGTTCGTCGTCGACACCGTCGCGCTGCTCGTGCTGCAGGCACTCACCGGGTGGCTCGTGCCGTCGATCATCGCCGCCCGCGTGCTGTCGGCCACGGCGAATTTCGTCGTGAACCGCCGGGTGGTGTTCCGCGCACGCGGGGGCCCGATGCTCGGGCAGGCGGTGCGCTACGGCGTGCTGGCGCTGGCTCTGCTGGCATCCAACATCGCGTGGATGTCGTTCCTCACCGACAACGGCCTGGCCCTCCTTCCCGCGAAGGTCGTCACCGAGGGCGTGCTGTTCGTCCTCAGCTACGGCGTGCAGCGCTCGCTCGTCTTCCCGCGGACGGATGCCGGGGCCCCGGCGCGCCGGCCGATCTCGCGGCCGGACCCACCTTTCACCCAGGTCCCTGAGCCCGTCGAAGGGACCGGCACCCACGGCACGCCCGGAGGCTTCGACGGGCTCAGCCCCCTCCACCCCGCCACCCCGACCCCCGCAAGGAGCACCTCATGACCACCACCGCCCTGATCCTCGCCGCGACCGACCTCGTCGCCGCCGTCCTGCTCAGCGCCATCTACTTCCAGCGCCATCGCCGCCGCGATCTCGTGGTCGCCTTCCTCGGCGTCAACGTCGGTGTGCTGGCCGTCGCGACCGTGCTCGGCACCGCCGAGGTGGCGCTGGGTCTTGGACTCGGCCTGTTCGGGGTGCTGTCGATCATCCGCCTCCGCTCGAGCGAGATCACCCAGCGCGAGGTGGCGTACTACTTCGCGGCTCTGGCGATCGGCCTGATCTGCGGCCTGCCGCCCGTCGACCTCTCCATCCCCCTCCTGCTGGTCGGACTCATCGTGGCCGTGCTCGCCGTCGCCGATCACCCGCGCGTGCTGTCGCGAGCCCGTCATCAGACCGTGCACCTCGACCGCGCGATCGCCGACGAGACCGAACTGCGCGCCGAACTCGAGCGACTGCTCGGCGGCGAGGTCACCGGCGTCACCGTGCAGCAGCTCGACCTGGTCGACGACACGACGCTGGTCGACGTGCGGTACCGGGTGAGTGGCGCGCGCCCCGACGCCGCCCCGGGTGGCGTTCGCGACATCGCCGACGCGGCCCCCGGCCCGCGCCGAAGCGCCGAGCCCACCTTCGCCGACCTGATCGGCGGCACCCGATGACCGCCCGCGCCCGCGCCGCCACCGCCATCGCGGCCCTGCCCGCGATCGGCCTCGACGCCCTCACCGCCGACGCCGCCCTCCTCACCCGTGTGGACCGCAAGTACGTCGTGCCGATGGATGCCACGGCATCCCTGCTCGAAGCCCTCCAGCGCTCCACCGATGCTCCGGCCGCCCTCGAGATCGGCGGCGAGCGCGAGCTGGCCTACCGCTCGGTGTACTTCGACACCCCCGATCTGCTGAGCTACCGCCTCGCCGCACACGGACGCCGCCGCCGCTTCAAGCTGCGCACCCGCACCTACGTCGACACGGGGGCGGCGTTCCTCGAGATGAAGACCCGCGGGGCGCGGGGCCTCACCCGCAAGGACCGGGATGCCTACGACCTCGACGCCGCCGACCGGCTCACCGCCGAGGCGCGCGACGAGGTGGCCGAGGCTCTCGACGCGATCGGGGTCGAGCCCACCCGCGCCGACGACCTCGACGCGCGCCTGCAGACGCTGTACCGCCGCACGACGCTGCTGCTGCCGGGCGCGATCCCGTCCCGCGCGACGATCGACCTCGACCTGCGCTGGGCCGACGCCGACGGCGGGGGCTTCACCCTCCCCCGCTTCGCCATCGTCGAGACGAAATCTCCCGGCCAGGCCGGCGCCTTCGACCGCGCCCTCTGGAGAGCCGGCCACCGCCCGCAGCGCATCAGCAAGTACGCCACCGGCATGGCGGCCCTGCGCTCCGACCTCCCCTCCAATCGCTGGACCCGCGTGCTCGCGGGCCCCTTCGCCTCCTCCCACCCCACCCGAAAGGACGCATCATGCGCCGCCTGATCCCCCTCGCCCTGCCCCTCGCCCTCGCCGGCCTCGTGCTCGCCGGCTGCGCCGTCACCGCGCAGCCCGTCGCGTCGACCACCTCCTCCGCCGCGCCCTCATCCGTTGTCGAATCCAGTGTGCAGACCACCTCCGACATCGACTCCACCATTCCCGAGGCCGCCGCCGAGCTGCTCGCGGCCAACGCCGACGGCACGGTCGTGAACGACGACGAGTGGAGCATCGCGGATGCCGAGACGATCACGCTCGCGGGCTCCACGGCATCCAGTGACTCGGCGGGAGTGAGCATCGACGGGTCGACCGTGACCATCACCGCCGCCGGCGTCTACCAGCTGAGCGGCACGCTCGACGGGAACGTGGTCGTCGCCGCCCCCGACGACGCGCAGGTGATCCTGGTGCTCGACGACGCGACGATCGCGAGCACCTCGGGCGCGGCGATCCAGGTCGTGACCGCCGATGACGTCGCCATCAACCTCGCCTCGGGCTCCACCAACGCGGTGACCGCCGCGAGCTCCGCCGACGCCGACGCGAGCGCCGCCATCTATGCCGACAGCGACCTCACCGTCTCGGGCTCGGGCGCGCTCACCGTCACCGACACCGGCAACGACGGCATCTCGGCCACCGACGACCTCGCGATCATCGGCGGCACGATCACGGTGGATGCCGCCGACGACGCCCTCCGCGGCAAGGACTCCCTCGTCGTGAAGGACGGCACACTCACCCTCACGGCCGGCGGCGACGCGCTGAAGAGCGACCAGACGGATGACGCCACCCAGGGCTACGTCTGGATCGCCGGCGGCACCATCACGGCGACGGCGGTCGACGACGGCATCGACGCGTGGACCGACGCCCTCCTCACCGGCGGCACCGTTTTGCTCGCGACCGAGGACGACGGCATCCATTCCGAGATCGCGCTGGCCATCTCCGGCGGCGACGTGACGGTCAGCCAGTCGAACGAGGGTCTCGAGTCGGGCGACATCCGCATCGCCGGTGGCACCACGCACGTCACCTCGTCGGACGACGGCGTCAACGCCTCGGGCGGCACCAGCACGGACTCGAGTTCGAGCGGCGGCATGGGCGGTGGCATGCAGGACACCGGCGAGACCCTCACCATCTCGGGCGGCACCCTCGTGGTCGACGCCGCCGGCGACGGCCTCGACTCCAACGGCAGCATCACCATGACCGGCGGAGACGTCACCGTCTACGGCCCCACCCAGCAGGGCAACGGCGCGCTCGACTCGAACGGCGGCATCGACGTCTCAGGCGGCACGCTCGTCGCCATCGGCAGCACCGGTATGGCCGAGTCGCCCGATGAGTCGTCGGCGCAGGGCTGGCTCGCCGCCACCGCGTCGGGGTCCGCCGGGTCGACCGTTCAGATCACGGATGCCACGGGCACGGTCATCGCGGAGTACACCGCCACGAAGACCTTCGGGTCGGTCGTGTTCACGTCGTCGGCGATCACCGACGGGCAGTCGTACACGGTGACCGTGGACGGCGCGGCCACCTCGGTCACGGCCGGTGTCGCGGCGGCCGGCGGGATGGGAATGGGAGGAGGAGGCATGGGCGGCGGTCGGCCCTGACGATCGCGGGCGAGATCGGAGGGCCGAGGCGTTCGCCCCGGCCCTCCGATCCCTTCCTCCGACAAGCAAGCTTCAGTGTTATCGTTATAGATAACAGGGGGTCGACATGAGCATCGTGAAATCTCTCCGCCGGGCACGCATACGCTCCGGTGAGAGCCTTCGGAAGGTGGCCTCACGGTCAGGCGTGGGCGCCGGTAACCTCAGCGCCATCGAGAACGGCCACCGCGACCCGACCTCATCCACTCTCGATCGACTCGCCTCCACAATCGGGGTCGAATGGGTTCCCTTCTCGGCGCGAGGTCGCACACCCGCGGCGGTTGCCGCAGAGGAGATCACGCATGCCGAGGCGCAGGGTCGTCACGCGCAGGCCTACCGCCGCTTCCTCCAGCTCTCCGACGATCTCGCCGCCTCCGACCCCGTGACGAGGGTGCTTCTCTCCGCAGAGGAACCAGATGACTCTCCCTCGCGCTGGGTCGACGCTGTTGCCGCGCTCGTCGAAGTGCGCTTGCGGGAAGCCTCCGCGCCGATCCCCGTATGGGTCACCGAACATTCGGGACATTCGGATGCCATCTGGGAGCCTCAGCGCAGCTCGCGCGCCCTGCCACTGAGCGCGGATCGAACGCAGGTGCCCGCCGAATTCCTCCGGCGAGGCGTCGCAATAGAGTCCGGCGAGTTGATCAGCGCGTAGGGGCGAACCGCGCCATATCTGGAGATTCCCATGTCCGGCACGCTGACTCGCAATGACATCATCGACGGCATCCGCGACCTCATCCTTCGCCTCAGAGAAGCTGGCAGCGCTGCCACCATCCAGATTGTCGGCGGGGCTGCCATAGCCCTCACGATCGATGGCGATCGCCCCGCGACCGTGGATATTGACGGGCCGATCACGCCGCCCGAAGCCGTTGCGGTTGCCGCCGCCGAGATCGCTCGAAAGAAGGGCTGGCCCCCTGATTGGGTCAACGACAAGGCGAAGATCTTTCTGCCTGACGGGATGGGGCGTGGCGCTGAATGGGTGACGCTTTACGACCAGGACAGGATTCTGATCCAAGCGGCGTCCCCTGCGATGCTTCTCGCGATGAAGCTGCGCGCATTCGAGAGGCGAGGGCTGCGTGAAGCCGACGACGTGGCCGTGCTGCTGGCAGTGCTGGAAATACAGACGGCAGATGAAGCCGAGGACCTGTTGAACGAATTCTTCCCCGCCGAGGATCTGACCCCCCGAACATTCGAACGAGTGCAGCGAATACTCGAGGCGGGGTCCTCCGACCCGCGGCCCCGTCCGGACCTCCCCGACTTCTCGTAACGCCGGTCTTTCTCAGTCCGAGCGGACGTGCGGTGGGCGACGAGACCGGCCCCGGATCGTACCCTCCCCGAGCCGCATGGGAGAGTGACGACGTGAAACTGTATTCCGACTTCGCCGCGCACCGTGCCCGCCAGACGACGGCCGACATCGTCGCCCTCGTGATCATCGCGGTGAGCGTGGCGACGGGGGTCATCGTCTTCTCGACCGTCAACCAGCTCGCTCAGTTCGGACACCAGATGCAGACCGCGGGCGCGGACTTCCGGACGTCGATGACCGACGTCGGCGACCGGCTGGGCGGCGTTCCTCTCCTCGGTTCCGGTATCAGCGCCCCGTTCGATACGGCGAGCTCCGCGGGCGACACCCTCGCGTCCGCCGGTCAGACGCAGCAGGACCTCGTGCTGCAGGCGGCCATCGCGCTCGGCATCGGCGTGGCCGCCCTGCCGATCCTTCTCACTCTGCTCGTCTGGCTGCTCCCGCGCCTCCGCTTCATCTCGCGCGCAACGCGCACCCGCGCACAATTGCGCGCCGGGCTCGACACCGACCTGCTCGCGCTCCGGGCCCTCACCAACCAGAAGGTCGCCGCGATCGCGAAGGTCGACCCCGACGCCCTCGGCGCCTGGCGTCGCGGCGACCCCGATGTCGTGCGGCGTCTCGCGGGGCTGGAGTTGAGGTCCGTCGGCATCCGCCCACGGTAGGACGACACACTCCCCTGCTCCGCCCGCAAATATGTTCGCCCGAACCGTCGGGCGCGACAGCTCGTCGCGGCCGAGATTCCGTCGCATCGCGTAGCTCACTACCGGGTCTCCAGGGCAAGACGCCCGGCGAGCAGAACATAAGTGGCGGCGAACGTGCGACGCAGCCAGGCCATGACCCTCGGGCGCGTGATGACGTAGTTGCGCATCGTGGCCGCGAATACGCCGTAGATGGCGAAAACGACGAACGTCAGCGCCATGAACACGAGGCTGAGCCAGACCATGTGCCACATGCCGTTCGCCTCGCCCGCGGGAACGAACTGCGGGAGGAATGCGAAGAAGAAGATGGTGAGCTTCGGGTTGAGCAGGTTGATGAGAACGGCGGTGCGAATGACACGCCAGAACGAGACGGGGGCCGAGCTCGCATCGACATCGATCAGCGACTTGTCCCGGATTGTCTGCCAGGCGAGGTAGAGCAGGTACGCGACGCCCAGCCATTTGATCGTTTGGAATGCGATCGCGGACGCATTCAGGATTGCGGCGAGACCGGTGATCGCCGCGATCATGTGGGGGATGACGCCGAGGGTGCACCCGAAGGCGGCGATGATGCCGGCCTTCGTGCCGCGTGACAGCCCGGCGGCGATGGAGTAGACGGCCCCGGTACCGGGTGTGGCGACCACGATGAGGGTGGTCAGCAAGAAGGCAATGCTCATCGTGGTTCCTCCGAGAGTCGTTGCTTCCGCACAGTACCGCGTTCATGAGCGTCGGCAGGAACGGCAAGCGGTTCCTCGTCTGACCGGGTGACGCACGATGAAACGCACCTGACGGTCGCACAGATGGCCGAGGACACCGGGGGGACCGCGCACACGCTGCGCTCCTCCGAGCGCTCTGGCGCATCAGTCAGGTTGCCCGAAACCCGGTCGAGCAGCGCGAAGCGCGAAGCGTTAGGTGCGCTGATCGATGAGCGTCGAGGGCTCGACGTCTCGTCCCTCCGGCTCCCAACGCAGCAGATCGCCGGGCTGGCAGTCGAGCACCTCGCACAGCGCACTGAGGGTCGAGAACCGCACGGCCTTGGCGCGCCCGTTCTTCAGAACGGCGAGGTTGGCGGGCGTGATGCCGATTCGGTCGGCGAGTTCGCCGACGCCCATCTTGCGGCGCGCGATCATCACGTCGATGTCGATGACGATCGACACCTCAGATCACCTCGCCGAGTTCGGCGCGCAGCCCCAGGACCTCGCGCTCGCGGGCGACGGCCTGCTGCAAGAGCCCCTTCATCACGCGCACGAGCAACGCCACACCCCCGATCACCACCGCGGCACCGCCGATCAACCCGACGACACCGGGCGCGACCTCTCCCGGCGCAAGGAGCAGACCGATCGCCACGAGCAGGAGGGCGAGAGCTACGAGCGCCCACGTGATGGCGTCGACATCGCGAAACGCTCCCTCGGCGACCACCGTCCCCGTGCGTATCGTCGACAGCAGCCGCCATACGCACACCGCGAATACCTGAAGAGCCAGGATGCCGAGCCCCAGTAGCCCGACGAAAGTCGCTCTCGCAGCCGGGGGCGCCTCAGCGAGATCCCGGTAGATCGCCGGCAGGATCATCGCCTGCACGATGATCGATCCCACGAGCGCGAGGGCGATCGCGGCCTGCGCCAAGCGGGCGAGGAGAGGGCTCATGGTGCATCCGTTCGTCGAGAAACGATCATAATCTACCGTTATTCGACAGATGTGGACACCTGCTGCAACGACGAGGAAGAGGCGCGGCTCGCCTGGCCTGGCTGCAGCCACCGCCGGCCGGGCGATCAGACGACCGATCGCTTCTACTTACCGCCGCCCGCCCCGTCCCGTACCGAAACCCCCGTGGCATACTCGGCACCTGATTGCGTCGGCGCGGTGCGCGACGATCCGGCTTCTGCACGAAGGGACGGTCCGAGTGAGCATCGAACCCGGCATCTACGAACACTTCAAGGGTCAGCGCTACGAAGTCTTCGGAACGGCGAGGCACTCCGAGACCGAGGAGCTCTTCGTCTCCTACCGCAAGCTCTACGACGACTACTCGTTCTGGGTTCGCCCGGCGGAGATGTTCACCGAGACCGTCGATCGCGACGGATACTCGGGGCCCAGGTTCCGGCGCATCGCGTAGACCGCACGGCGGAGCCCCAGGCGGACACCGCACGACCCGCCTCCACCGTCGCAAGCCTGAAGTCCCCGCCACTGCCGCAGCGAGGATCCGGAGACTTCGCCGCTAGTCGCCGTCGGGGTGAGCGGTGGCCCTCCTGCGCCGTTCGCGTCCGAGGTCCGCCCATTCCTCCGCGCCCTCGATGTCAGTGAGCAGTGCCATGCACATGGTCGAGGTCTGAGCGTTCATGAAGAACCCTGCGGTCACCCCGCAGAACCGAGCGAGCGTGCGCGTGTCCGTGCCGGCAGCTTCTTTAACCCGCAGGATCACCGGCGCGGGGTCCTGTAACAGAAGGCGAGGAGTCAAGATGCTCGCCAGACGTCCTTCGAGGGTCTCATCAGGATTCAACTCTGCTACCTCCGTTGTGAAGCTGTGGGATAGAACGGCGATCGCGCGGCCGATCGCGGGCACGGATCAGCGACCAGCGCGATCCTGCCGATGCGTTGGCAGCGCCTGCGCTGCCCTCGCTACTCGCCGAGGTGGAGGTTGCGACGGGCTAGGGGGTAGCCCTCAAGACGCGTCCCGTCGCCGAAGACGAGACGGCGTCCAGCAATCTCGTTCGCCTTACCGGAGGCTTCGTGCTGCCGTGGATGTCATCGGGCACTCGAACGGGTCGCGGGCGGCCAGGCCCACGCGGTTCAGGTAGGCGATCACGATGCCGTACGACTGCAACAGCGTCGTCTCGACATAGGGGACGTTCAGTGAGGCGCTCTGCTCCTTGACGATGGCGCGAGCCTTGCTGAGGTGCGGGCGGGGCATGTTCGGGAACAGGTGGTGCTCGATCTGGTAGTTCAGACCGCCCATCAGCCAGGTGGCCCACCAGCCGCCGGTGATGTTGCGCGAGGTGCGCACCTGCTTGCTGAAGAAGTCGAGTTTCGCGTCCGGGGCGATGACGGCCATGCCCTTGTGGTTCGGCGCGAACGACGCCCCCATGTAGACGCCGAAGACGGCGAGCTGCACGCCGAGGAAGGCGAGGGCCATACCGAGCGGCAGGAAGACGAACACCGGGGCGACGAAGATCGCGAAGCGCAGGGCGATCAGCGACAGTTCGGTCCAGCGGCCCCTGACGGGCTCACGCGAGAGCAGGTGACGCAGGCCGATGACGTGCAGGTTGGCACCCTCGAGGGTGAGCAGCGGGAAGAACGCCCATCCCTGGCGCTGGGTGATCCAGCGCTGGATGCCGCGCGCCTTGGCGGCATCCTCGTCCAGGAACGAGATCGTGTCGATCTCGATGTCGGGGTCTTTGCCCACGCGGTTCGGGTTGGCGTGGTGGCGGGTGTGCTTCGCACTCCACCACGACACGCTCATGCCCACGACGCCTGCGGCGAGCCACAGGGCGAGACGCTCGTTGGCCTTGCCCGACGCGAAGATCTGCTTGTGCGCCGCTTCGTGCGCGAGGAACGCAACCTGCGTGAACAGGATGCCGAGGGCGGCGGCGATCAGCAGCTGGAACCAGCTGTCGCCCAGCAGCACGAAGCCGGTGATCGCTCCGCCGAAGCCGAGAGCGAGAACGATGCCGACGACGGCGTAGAAGCGGCGGGCTCGCGCGAGCAGTCCCGTCTCGCGCACGACCTGCGACAACTCGGTGTAGGCCTTCGCCATCGGCGGGAAGTCGGTCGTTCCCCTGTAGGTCTGACGGATCGGTCCCAGCCGGGACTCGATGACGGGTGCAGCCATTGCATGCTCCTCGGTTGGGTGACCAGATGGGCCCGAAGCCGAAGGCGGATGCCAGGGACTGTTTTCTCCAAGTTACGCTTCGCGTATTCGCGCATACGCATATTTGGATGGCCTGAAGAGCGTGAATCCGCGATTTGCCTGATTCGCTGGACGCTTTTACACGGGCGTTTGTCAGTCTCAGGAGAACGAATGAAGTTTCTCCATGAAAAGCGCGCCTCCCACGGCGCGAGTGTTATGTGCGAACGGGGTCGGCCTTCACGGAGCGACGGACAGGACGACGACCCCCACGGTCAGAAGCCCTGCCGCGACCGCACCGGCGACGAGTGCCAGGACGGGACTCAGGCGATCGAGGGTCGGCGCGCCGCTTCCTTCGGCAGCGCGAAGCGTGGAGAGCTGGGCGGCGCGAAGGGTCTGGTGGCGATCCAAGGGCGTCGACTGTCCATCGAAGGCGATGAACGATCCATCGGGGACCATCACGACGTGTCCGAGTGTCGAGTCCCCGATCTTCGCGGTGAGGTGACCCTCCTCCTGCAGAATCCACACGGCGTGAACCCGGCTTGGCGTGGGGTGCAATCCTCGGGCGGTCATGCCACTGATCGAGCCGCGGCAGGCAGCGCCGAGCCGTCTCGCCTGTCGGGCTCGGTGACGTCGATGAGGATGCCGGCCGTGGATTGCGCGGCCTGCGCGAAGTGACGCAGGGTTTCCCCGTTCAGGGTGATTTCGGCGTCGACGTCGAAGACGAATCGCAACGGGATGGCGGCATGCATCCAGAGCGTGGATCGGTGGCCCGCAGCTGCGTCAGGCAGCCGGCACGACACGATGAAGCTCTCGCCTCGGCGCAATCTCGCGGTCGTCACTGCTTGCAGATGCGCGAGAACGATGTCAGGAAGACGAATCGGCTCCGCCATGGAGCCGTAGAACAAGCTGCCCATTTTCACCCCGTTTGACATGCCGATACGACAGGTCACCATGGTCTGGGGCAACTATTCATACGATAAAGGCGCACACCGTCGAAAGCAATGTTCGAACGCGCCACCAGGCGACTGCTCTTTCGAGGCTGTGGACCTAGAGTAGAAGCAGGCGTCCCCTGGACCTAGGCCGCTGTGTTCGACTAGGTCAGGAGTTCCATGGCATCCGATCATGCGTTTGCGCGCTCATTGTGTGCGGGATTCGTCCATTCGCTCCCGGTGCAACACGTCGCTATTTCGTCGCTGGGTGCACCCTTCGAGGTCGAGACGATCTGTGCGAGCGACGCTGTCGCCGCGGAGCTCGACGAGACGCAGCTCGACTCCGGTGTGGGGCCGTGCTGGCGAGCTCGAGCCACCGCCGCACCCGTGCTGCTCCCGGACCTGCACCGCGACGCGAGCGCCGCGTGGCCGATGTTCCTGACGACAGCCACACGACACGGCATCTCGTCGGTATACGCGTTTCCGATGGTGGTGGGCCTGGTGGAGGTGGGCGTCGTGAATCTTTACGCCACCCGAGCCCACGCATTGTCGGTCGAGCAGGTCGATGAGGCTGCCGTGCTGGCGAACTCCGCGGGTCAGCGGATCCTGAGGTCCGCTCTCGACTCCCTCGACGACGACATTTCCGCGAACGCCTCACCCCGACGATTCGTCCATCAAGCGACCGGGATGGTGGTCGCCCAGTTGCGCGTCGCACCCGACGACGCGTTGCTCATCATCCGCGCACACGCCTTCGCCTCGGGCCGGCCGGTCCGCGAGGTGGCGGAGGCGATTATCTCGCGCGACATCGATTTTTCGACGTGATCGCGAACGAACGGAAGTAGGTTGCACCCATGACGAGCACATCGCGGGAGAAAGAGCTGGTCGACACTTTCGTCGATCTCGCCGACACCCTGGTCAGCGGTTACGACGTCGTCGACCTTCTCTACCGGTTGGTCAGCCGGTGCGCGAAGACCTTCGGTGCGGCCGACGCCGGCATCCTTCTTCCCGACGCCCGGGGATCCCTGGAGGTGGTCGCGTCGACGAGCGAACGGAGCCAGCTCATCTCCCTGCTTCAACTCAACGCGGACCAAGGTCCGTGCCTGGATGCGTACCACTCCGGCCAACCGGTCACCGTCGACGACTTCGCCGCGATTCACGACCGGTGGCCGCGGTTCGCGGATGCCGTCGGTGAGTTGGGCTATCAATGGATGCACGCGATCCCCCTTCGACTCCGCGACGAGGTCATCGGTTCGCTGAACCTGTTCGGCGACACCCCCGACCCGCTCTCCGCGGAGGACGCCCTCGCGGCGCGAGGTCTCGCAGATATCGCCACGATCGGCATCCTTCATGAACGAGCGTTCCGAGAATCAGACATCGCTCGCACGCAGTTGCAGCACGCTCTCGACAGCCGTGTCGTGATCGAGCAGGCGAAAGGCGTCCTGTCTCACTCTCATGGCGTCGACATGGAGGAGGCGTTCCGCCTTCTTCGAGAACAGGCTCGCAGCACTCAGCGAAAGCTCGCCGACGTCGCCCGCGACGTCATCGCCGACGCCATCCGCTGACGAAGCCCGGGCATCGTCGCACGTCCTCGATCGACTGATCAACCTCCTTTGAGCACTGCCGGCGGACGTCGTCGCGGGCGTAGCATCGCCGGTACGCCGGAGTCCCTCCGCGGCATCCGGTCCCTCCGTCACGACGAGCACACGGGAGAAGCAATGGACACGATGGCAATGATGAAGTCGATGGACATGGGCGAGATGACCATGGACATGGATGCCATGCAGGAATGCATGCAGTCGCTGAACGCCTGCGCGATGGCCGCGGCGATGTGCGCCGGCAGCGACATGATGCACGGCCCCGAGATGGCCACGTGCTGCGCGATGTGCTCGAACATGGTCGAGATGGCTCAGGCGACGATGCACATGATGATGCGTCCGGCCGGAATGAACATGGACGTGATGAACGCCATGATGACCGCCTGCATGACCATGGGCAAGGCCTGCGCCGCCGAATGCCGCGCGCACGCCGACATGGATGAGATGTGCCGCTACTGCGCGATGGCCTGCGACGACATGGTCATGAAGTGCGAGGCCATGATGGCCTCGATGTCTGCCTGAGTTCCTCCACGCGCGGCCGCTGACGTTCGTCGGCGGCCGCACGGCTACGCGGCGCGAGCGGTCAACGACGTCCCCGCGCTGAGGGCCCTCAGCGCGCTACGCGGTGCGCGCGGTCGTGAGGATCGCCGACGCGCTGAGCAGTTCCGCGACCGGATGGAAAGCAATCGGCTCCCCGAGCGTGATGTCGACGGCCGGTCCGACGACCCGTAGCTCCACCGTCGCGCCGTTGAGCAGCGCGACGGTCACCGTTGCGCCATCGGCGTCGACGACGAGGCCGTCCCACCACGCGGAAGGGTTCGAGGCTGCCATGCAGCGCTGGATCGAGTGGACTGTCGACGAGATCGTGCGGGACATGGCTTCACCTGCCTTCGGAGGGGTTGGTGAGATGAAGCTACGGGATGCCGCGGGGGCGGGCGATCTCGGGCGTAGTGGGGCGTAACACCGCGGGTGGGCCACCGGGATCACGCGCCACCGTCGTTGACACGACAGCTGCTGCTCGCGACGTCGACACAATGGCACAATGACGCCCCTGGCTTTTGACGCGGCGCCACCTCATTGCGTCGTCCGCACGTCCGTCGGTGCGTACCGAACGAGCTACGGCGAGGCCGAGCTGGATGTCCGAACCGCCGCAGATCGACTCGCCGAGCGATTGGACACCTTGAAGATGGGGTCGCGACAGAAATAGCGCGAGATTCCACGCTAAGCGCGGTGTTGGTACGCGGGATAGCCCCCCGCTGCGACGACGGTTGCCTGGCTACCTCTGTCGCCGGCGGCTGAGTACTGAGGACGAATCGACGGGTGAATCTTGAGGACTCGGCGCTATCTCTGGAGGCATCACCGGGCTGACGTGCGGCGGTGTGATTGCTTGCCCCCACCCCCGAAGAGGGGACGGACTTCTTCGCTTCGGGGTGGCTGGTGAGAGCACAGCAAAGTTGATGACCGGAGGAAACATGTTCAATCACAAGATCAGGACAACGCTCGCTGGCGGAGTGCTCATCGTTGCGGTGGCGCTCGGAACGGTGGGGACGGGCGCTCCTGCTTTAGTCAGGGCGCGAAGGCTAGGATTTTGGTGCTCGTGGTCTCGAATTCGACGGGCGTCAAACGTCTGAGGCGGGTTTGGCATCGGCGGCGAAGGTAGGTCCTGTCGATCCAGGTCACGATCGCGATGCGCAGTTGGTCTCGGGTGGTCCAGGAGCGCCGGTTGACGACGTTCTTCTGCAGGAGCGAGAAGAAACTCCCCATCGCGGCGTTATCGCCCGCCGCGTCGATTCTGCCCATACACGGCAGTTCCTACGGGCCTTCGGGCCAAAGGTGCTGACGTGAACGACTGTGAATGCGACGGCGACAGTCCCGGGCAATACCCACCGATGGCGGCCCGTGTAACGCCCACGTAAACTCCCCCTCTCCCACCGCCCCGCCCTGGGTGAAACAACCGTTACCTCCCCGCCCCCGGCGGCGCGGTCCCGGGAAACCCCTCCTCCCTACGCTGGCGACCACGCCCCACCCATGCGGGGCGCTGCACCTCCCCACATCGCCTTCCGGAGGAACCCGTGACCGTCACCGACCCGCGCCCCGACGCCGCAACGGCGCCGCCCGCCGCAACGACCGCGCCGAGCGCTACCCCGACCACCGCGAGCGCCGAGCTCATCCACCGTCCTGGCCGCTGGATTGACAACTGGAACCCCGAGAACGCCACCCAGTGGGCCAAAGAGGGCAAGGCCATCGCCTCCCGCAACCTGCGGTGGTCGATCTTCGCCGAGTTCCTCGGGTTCGTCGTCTGGCAGCTGTGGTCGGTCGTCGTCGTCTCGCTGCCGGCCGCGGGCTTCCAGCTCTCCACCGGTGAGATCTTCTGGCTCATCTCCATGCCGAGCCTGGTGGGCGCGACGCTGCGCATCCCCTACACGTTCATGGTTCCGCGCTTCGGCGGCCGTAACTGGACGATCGTCTCGGCCGGCCTGCTGCTCATCCCGAGCATCGGCCTCGCCATCGCCGTATCGAACCCCGCGACCCCGTTCGGCATCCTGCTCCTGATCGCCGCGTTCGCCGGCTTCGGTGGCGGCAACTTCGCCAGCTCGATGGCGAACATCACGTTCTTCTACCCCGCGGCCCAGAAGGGGTACGCGCTCGGACTCAACGCCGCCGGCGGCAACCTCGGCGCCTCGGTCGCGCAGTTCGTCGTGCCGATCGTCATCACCGTCGGCGCCGCCACCACCCTCAACCTGCCGCTCGCGGGTCTCATCTGGGTGCCGCTCATCATCGTCGCCATGGTCGGCGCGTACTTCCGCATGGACAACCTCTCCAGCGCCAAGGCCGACATCACGGCATCCCTCGCCGCTCTGAAAGAGCCGCACCTCTGGATCATGGCCGTCCTCTACATCGGCACCTTCGGCTCGTTCATCGGCTTCGCCGGCGTGTTCCCCAAGCTCCTCGCCGACACGTTCCCCGACTTCAAGGGGATCGCGATCGGCACCGCCACCGTCACCCTCGCCTTCCTGGGTGCCCTCGTCGGCTCGCTCGCCCGCCCCTACGGCGGCAAGCTCGCCGACCGCTTCGGCGGTACCGTCATCACGATGGGCGCGTTCACGGTGATGGGTCTCGGCATCCTGGGCGTCATCCTGACCCTGCCGATGCAGAACTTCGCGATCTTCCTGCTCTGCTTCCTGGTGCTGTTCGCCGCCGCCGGCATGGGCAACGGCGCGACCTACCGCATGATCCCGACGATCTTCGCCCTCCGCTCGAACAACGGCATCGGTGCGCAGCGCAAGGCCGCCGCCGCCCTCGGCCTCGTCTCGGCGATCGGCGCGTACGGCGGATTCTTCATCCCGCAGCTGCTCGGCTTCTCGAAGACGACGTTCGGCTCGTACACCCCCGCCCTCGGCTGGTTCGCCCTCGCCTACGTCGCCTTCCTCGCCCTCACCGCCGGCGTCTACCTGCGGATGGCGAAGAAGACCGGCACCCGGATCTGATGACCATGAGCTCCGCCGACACCCACTGCCCCTACTGCGCGCTGCAGTGCGCCATGACCGTGACCCACGAGGGGTCCACCACGGTCGCCGGCCGCGACTTCCCCACCAACCGGGGAGGGCTCTGCGCCAAGGGCTGGACGTCGGCGGAGCTCCTGGCATCCCCCCACCGACTCCGGATGCCGCTGATGCGGCGCTCCGACGGCACCCTCGTCGAGACCACCTGGAACGACGCATTGGATGCCGTCGCCGCGGCGTTCCGCGACACGAAGGCCACCCACGGACCCGACGCCAACGCCATCTTCGGCGGCGGCGGACTCACCAACGAGAAGGCGTACCAACTCGGCAAGTTCGCCCGCGTCGCCCTCGGCACCTCGCGCATCGACTACAACGGCCGATTCTGCATGTCGTCGGCCGCCGCGGCATCCAATCGCGCCTTCGGCATGGACCGCGGCCTGCCCTTTCCCGTCACCGACCTCGACGACGCGTCGACCATCCTGCTGCTCGGATCGAACGTCGCCGCGACCATGCCGCCGTTCCTCGCGCACCTCGCCGGAGCCCGCGCCGCCGGCGGACTCATCGTCGTCGACCCGCGCCGCTCGGCCACCGCGCGCCTCACCGAAGACGGCGCCGGCACCCACCTGCAGGCCGCCCCCGGCACCGACCTGCCCCTCCTCCTCGGTCTCACGCACATCGCCCTCGCCGAGGGCCTCGCCGACCAGGCATATATAGAGGAGCGCACCTCGGGGTTCGACGCGGTCCGACGCAGCGTCGCGCAGTGGTGGCCGGAGCGGACTTCTGCGACCACCGGCGTCCCGGTTGCCGACCTGAAAGCGACGGCCCGCCGCCTCGCCGCGGGGCGCGCGTACATCCTCACCGGACGCGGCGTCGAACAGCACGTCGACGGCACCGCCACCGCGACCGCCGCGATCAACCTCGCCCTCGTGCTCGGCCTCGTCGGCCGCGAGGGCTCGGGCTACGGCACCCTCACCGGACAGGGCAACGGCCAGGGCGGACGCGAGCACGGCCAGAAGGCCGACCAGCTGCCCGGCTACCGCTCGATCCGCGACCCCGAAGCGCGTCGCCACGTCGCGGGCGTCTGGGGCGTCGATCCCGACGAGATCCCGGATGCCGGCATCCCGGCCACCGCACTGCTCGCCGAACTCGGCGGGCCGGTGAAGACCCTGCTGGTCGCCGGATCCAACGTCGTCGTCTCGGCGCCCGACGTCGAGGCCGTGCGCGCGGGGTTGGAAGCCCTCGACACCCTGATCGTCTGCGACTTCTTCCTCTCCGAGACCGCCGCCCTGGCCGACATCGTGCTGCCCGTGCTGCAGTGGGCCGAGGAGGAGGGCACCATGACCTCGCTCGAGGGCCGGGTGATCCGTCGCCGCCAGGCTCTGCCCGGACCCGACGGTGCCCGCAGCGAGCTGTGGATCATGGCCGAGATCGCGCGGCGCCTGGGCGCGGCATCCACCTGGTCGATCGATCCTTCAGAGGTGTTCGACGAGCTCACCCGCGCTTCGGAGGGCGGCATCGCCGACTACTCCGGCCTCTCGCACGCCCTGCTCGACACCGGCATCGAGGCGTACTGGCCGTACCGCACCGAAAGCACCCCGCGTCCCTTCACCCGACGTTTCGCCCACGCCGACGGGCGCGCGAAGCTCGTACCGGTCGAGGCCACTCCCCCGACGCCCACCGACCGCGGCGGCGACCTGACCCTCGTCACCGGCCGCTACCTGCAGCAGTACCAGTCGGGCACGCAGACCCGTCGCGTCGCCGAGCTGAACGACGCCCGGCCCGAGGCGCGGCTCGAGATCCACCCTTCTACGGCGTCGAGGCTCGGCATCCGGGAGGGTGCGCTCGTCGCGGTGTCGAACGAACGCGGCACCGTGCGGGCGCGGGCGAGCGTAACGACCGACATCCGCCACGACACGGTCTTCCTGCCGTTCCACTACGTCGGCGAGGAGTGCGCGAACCGTCTTACCGAGGCGATCGTCGACCCGACGTCGGCGATGCCGGAGTTCAAGCGCACGCGTGTGCGGGTGGCTCCGGATGCCGCTGTCCCCGCCGCCGCGGCCACGGAGCACGGACCCGTGGTGGTGTCGGAGCATCCGGGGGTGGGGCCTGCGGCATCCGGTGTCGCGGCCTTCGCGCTGGCGGGCGCCGCGCCCGCGGCATCCACGTCCGCCGGTTCCGTCCGAGCGAGTGAGACGTTCGACCAGGCAGGCACCACCGAGGAGAAGATCCATGTCTGAACGTGTGGTGCTGGTGGGCTACGGCCCCGTCGGGGCACGACTGGTCGAGGGACTCCTGCCCGCGGTGCGCGACGGGCGCATCGACCTGACGGTCATCGGTGCCGAGACGCACGACGTCTACAACCGCGTGCTGCTCGCCGAGTACGCCGTCGGCCGGGCCGACCGCGACGGCCTCGACATGGGCGACCGTCTCGTCGCCGAAGAGGCCGGCGTGCGGTTCGTGCTCGGGATGACGGTGGTCGGCGGCGACCGCGATCGTCGGGTGGTGCGGCTGCACGATGGCATCCGGATCCCGTACGACCGGCTCGTGCTGGCCACCGGGGCGCGCGCGAACGTTCCCACGCTCGCGGGGCTCGAGCGGGCGCAGCGGCACCGTGCGGCACGGCCGGGGGTCCCCGCCGAACTCGACCGCGGGACCGCACCGCTCCCCCGCGGGGTCGTGGCCCTGCGCGACCTCGCCGACGCGGAGCACGTGCGTGCGGCGGTGTCGGCCGGTCAGCGGATCGTCGTACTCGGCGCGGGGGTGCTCGGCATGGAGCTGGCGCTGGCCGCCGCCGAAGCCGGTGCCGAGGTGGTGGTGGCGTACCACTCCGCCGCCCCGATGAACCGCACGCTCGACGAGAACGGCGGACGCGTACTCGCCGCCGCAGCCACCGCCGTCGGCGTCGAGATGATGCATCACGCCCGCGCCGAGAGCATCGTGCAGCGCTACGACGACCACGGTCAGGCGTGGTTCGACGGCCTCGTCTGCGCCGACGGCAAGGTGCTCGCGGGCGACCTGCTCGTGCTGTCGTGCGGGGTCGCGGCGCGCACCGAGGTGGCATCCCTCGCCGGTCTCGCCATCTCGAGCGGGGTGCTGGTCGACGGGGCATCGCGCTCGTGGACCGACCCGGACGTCTTCGCTATCGGCGACTGCGCCCACGTCGCCGATCCCGCCGACGCCGGAGCCGACGGCCGCGTGCCGGGAGGACCGAGCGGACTCATCGGCCCGGGCTGGCGGCAGGCCGACCGGCTGGCGGAGCTGTTGTCGTCAGCGCCTGCCCCGGGCGCGGCGCCCGCCGACCTGATATCTGTCGGGTCGACCCCGGCGCCCGTCGAACGCCCCGGCGTCGTGATGCTGAAGGCCGAGGGCATCGACGTCGTCGCCGGAGGCGCGGTCGACGCCGATCCCTTCTCCCACGCCCCCGGATGCCACGGACCCCAGGTCACCCTCTGGGCCGACCCCGCCCGCGGGGCGTACGTCAAGCTCGTCACGGTCGATGGCGTGCTGACCGGTTTCGTCGCGGTCGGGATGCCGCGCACCGGCGCCGAACTCACCCTGCTGTTCGAGCGGGGATCCGAGCTGCCCGCCGACCGCTCGTCGCTGCTGCGGCTCGACGCCCCCGACACCGGGATGGCCGTCGTCGCCGACCCGTTCGCCGCGGATGCCACGGTGTGCTGGTGCAACGGCGTGAGTGCGGGGGCGATCCGCGAGGCCGTCGCCGCCGGGGAACCCACCGTGGCGTGCGTGAAGGCGTCGACCCGCGCCGGTACCGGCTGCGGAGGCTGTGTCGGTCGCATCAACGAACTGCTCACGCGGGAGGCCGTGCCGGCCTGAGGACGGGCAGCGAGGACGGGCCGAGATCACGCGATCCGCGCCAGGTGACATGTGGCGACCGCTACCGAACGTGTGATCTCGCGCGGAACGTGTGATCTGGTGGCGACAATGCGACCCGCAGCCGGGCGCCCGCCCGACACCACCGCGAAACGCACGGGCAGTACGCTGCACGCATGCCTCCGATCGAGTCCCTTGCGGCCTTCGTCGCCGCGTCGGTCGTCATCATCGTCATCCCGGGTCCGAGCGTGCTGTTCGTGATCGGTCGGTCGATCGCCCTCGGTCGGCGCGCGGGTGTGCTCAGCGTCGTCGGCAACGCCCTCGGCACCGTGCCTGCGGTCCTCGCCGTCGCATTCGGGGTCGGCGCGATCGTGGCATCCTCGATCGTCGCCTTCACCGTGCTGAAGATCGTCGGCGCGATCTACCTCGTGTGGCTCGGCATCCAGGCGATCCGCCACCGCAACGCACACGTCACCGGCGCCGCGCTCGCCCCCACTTCGTCGATGACGCTGCTGCGCCAGGGCTTCATCGTGGGGCTCACCAACCCGAAGACCATCGCGTTCTTCGTCGCCGTGCTGCCGCAGTTCGTCGACCCGCACGCCGGAGCCGTCTGGCTGCAACTTCTCGTGCTCGGCCTCATCTTCCAGGTGCTCGCGCTGACCTGCGACAGCGTCTGGGCCGTCGCCGCCGGCACCGCGCGCACGTGGTTCGCACGGTCGCCGAAGCGCATCTCGACGCTGTCGGGAACGGGCGGCGTCATGATGATCGGCCTCGGCGGCGCGCTGGCGTTCACCGGCGCGAAGAGCTGAGGCGGGCTGCGGCATTCCACCGGCGGGACCGCACCCGCCCCGAGATGACGTCCCGGCTGCAGGCTGCAACCGTCTCGTCAGCCGAGAACCCTCTCGTGGTCCCCGCCTGCCGCAGCAGCGCGCCGCGGCATCCCGCGTCTCAGCCCGCCACCGCCGACGCCACCTCAGCGCGCCGCGGCATCCCGCTCCTGAGCAGGCCACCGGCGACGCCACCGCAGCGCGCCGCGGCATCCCACGCCTCAGCCCGCTGACGGGAGGTCCGCCGAGGCCGCGCCCTCGAGCCGCGTGCCGTCGGGCGCGTAGCGCGAGCCGTCGACCGGGCTGTCCCAGGAGCGTTCGGCGTCGTTCCAGGTGAGCGGAGCCGGGGCGACGACGACACGGGTCCGGCCGTCGATGGTCGACACGGCGGCGGTGCGCACCCCCTGGCGAGCGACGACGCCCGCCCCCTCCGCCGGACGCTTCGCCGGGGCCGGCACGGCCGCGGTCAGCGCCCCCGCAGCCACTCCGATCCGCCGGCCCGCCTCGCCGATCCCGCGGCCGAGGTCGGCGGGCACGGTCATGCGCGTTCCGATCGTGCGCATCCACTGCGGCCGATCGCCGCGCGAGACGCCGCGGATCTCATCGGTCAGTCGCATCGCCGCCGCCGGGCCGTTGGTCAGCCCCCACCCCGCGTATCCGGTGGCGAAGCGCAGGCGGCCGAGGCCGCGCGGCATCCCTCCGACGAACGGCACGAGGTTGTGCGACTGATAGTCCTGGCCCGACCAGCGCGCGATCTCGGCGGCGACGGGGAGCGTCCGCTGCGCCCACGCAGCCAGTTCCTCGGCGAGCGCGACCTCCGACCGGGCCGAGCCCACCGGATGCCGCGCCCCGGTGACGATGAGCACGGGGCGCCCGAACGACGACGGCGCCGCCATGACGCTGCGTCCGTCGACGCCGACCTCGCTCCACATGCCGCCCGGGGCCTCGGCATCCCCCTCCATCTCGAAGGCGATCGCCCAGGAGCGCAGGGCGCGCGTCTTCAGGTCGTACAGTCCGCGTCGTGTGAGCGGCGTGCCGGTGGCGAGCACGACCGTGTCGCCGAAGAGGGTGCCGTGGTCGGTGTCGATCCGACCGCTCGGCAGCGCCCGGACGTCGCCCACGCGAACGCCCGTGTGGATGACCGCGCCGGCGTCGACCGCCGCGCGCGCGAGAGTGGTCGCGAGCAGCACGGGATCGAGCGCGAGCTGATCGTCGAGGGCGAGCGCGCGTACGGGGGTCTGCCCGCCGAGGTCACCGGGTGCGTCCTCGCGAATGGGCAGCCCGGCCTCGCGGGCCGCGTCGCGCACCGCGTCGAGAGCGACGTCGGTAGCGAGCCCCCGCCCGAAGGTGAACGCCGTGCGGCGGTCAGCCGCGCCTCCGGCCCGCTCGGCGAGCCACTCCTGGCCCGCGCGATTCGCGTCGACGTACGCGCGGACGAGACTCGCCGGGTGATGCCGCCGCAGGGCCGCGAGCGTCGTCCCCTGCAAAAGGGATGCCATTCCCACCGACGCCGCGGTCGCCCCCTGACCCACCTCGCCCGCGTCGACGACGGCGACATCGACGCCCGCTTCGGCGAGCATCACCGCGGTCGACAGGCCGGTGATCCCGGCGCCGACGATGACGACGTCGTGCCGCGCATCCGCCTCGAACGGGGTTGCGACGGAGGTTCGGTCTCGGGTCCACAGGGGAGAGGTCATGCGTCCATCCCATCGCGGGCGCCGTCGGCGCGGCATCCGGTTGCCTCGTTCGGAGGGATCGTCTAGCGGCGGCCGCGCTGCGCGGTCGCGCTGTGCGGTTGCGCTGCGCGCTTGCGCTGCGTGGTTGCGCCCCCGTCCATAAACGCGATCCGCGGCGATAAACACGACGTCAACGTGTTTCTGCGCACGAATCGCGTTTCTCACGTGGTCACGGCTCGCAACGCCCCACCCGCTCACCCAGCTCCGCGCGGTCGCCCTACGCCGCTGCCCCGAGCGGCCACCCCGCGTCGCGCCCCTGTCCATGAACGCGATTCGCGGCGATAAACACGACGTCAACGTGTTTCTGCGCACGAATCGCGTTTCTCACGTGGTCACCGCTCGCAACGCCCCACCCGCTCACCCAGCTCCACGCGGTCGCCCTACGCCGCTGCCCCGAGCGGCCACCCCGCGTCGCGCCCCTGTACATGAACGCGATTCGCGGCGATAAACACGACGTGAACGTGTTTCTGCGCACGAATCGCGTTTCTCACGTGGTCACCGCTCGCAACGCCCCACCCGCTCACCCAGCTCCACGCGGTCGCCCCGCGCCGCTGCCCCGAGCGGCCACCCCGCGTCGCACCCCCGTCCATAAACGCGATCCGCGGCGATAAACACGACGACAACGTGTTTCTGCGCACGAACCGCGTTTCTCGGCCGCGGCTTGACTGCCGCGCCGCCCCCGCCACCGCCGCCGCGCCACCCCCGCCACCGCCGCCGCGCCACCCCCGCGCCACCGCGCCACCCCCGCGCCGCCCCCGCACCCCCGCGCCGCCGACGCGCGCGACGGGCGACCGCGCCCTCTCCCACCGTGCCCTCCCCCGACCGCTGCATCGGGACCGCGCGCCCGAACCGCCCCCGCGCGCGGGCCGCCGATATGCTCGGCACGTGACCGACAGCGCCGCCCCCTCGAGCCGCACGGCGGTGGTGGCCGCCGCGATCGACCTCTTCGTGGCGCACGGTTACGACCAGACCTCGGTGGAACAGATCGCCCAGGCCGCGGGGGTGTCGCGCTCGACGTTCTTCCGGCAGTTCGGAGGCAAAGAAGACGTGGTCTTCGCCGACCACGAGGTGCTCCTCGCCGAGACGCGCGCGTATCTGTCGCAGCAGCACGACGACCCGTGGGCGGCGGTGTGCGAAGCGTCGGTGCGGGTGTTCCGCCACTTCGCCGCCGACCCCGAGCTCGCCCGCCGTCGCTACAAGATCGTGCGCGAGGTCTCGGGCCTGCGCGACCGCGAGATCGTCACGGTCTTCCGCTACGAGCGACTCTTCGACCAGTACCTGCGCGACGCGCTCCCCGGCATCGACCCCCTGGATGCCGTGGGCTTCGCCGCCCTCGTCACGGCCGTTCACAACCACGTGCTGCGTCGGCTGATGCGCGGCGCCCGGGTGCCGGCATCCGTTCTGCGTCGCGCCCTCGACGACGCCCTCCGCCGCTACGGCGTGCACCCCGACGGTGCGGATGCCGCGGGCGACGACCTCGTCGTCGCGGTGTTCCCGCGGCGGATGCCGGCGGCCGAGGTCACGCGGCGCCTGCGGGCGAGCCTCCCCGACTGACGCGCGGACGTCCGTCGACGGCACGCTGCCGACGCACGGCCGGGTGCCGACGCACGGCCGGGTGTCGACGCTCGTCAGGCGGGACCGCCGCGAAACCGCATCCCGCTGACATCCACGCTGCAGCCCGCAACCGGATTGCCAGCGCCGCGCAGTCTCGCGGAGACACTGCTCACGCAACCGGTTTGGCGAGCCCATCGACGACCTCGGCCGAGGGCAGCGATGCCAGCACCTCGCCCGGGAGGAACAGCTTCGCGCCGCGAATCCCCGCGCCGACGACGGCCCGCGGTAGTGCGGCGACCCGGGCATCCAGCAGTAGACGCCAGTCGGACGGGATGCCGAGCGGCGTGATCCCCCCGTACTCCATCCGCGTTTCCGACACCGCGGCATCCATCGGGGCGAACGTCGCCTTCCGCGCGTCGAGGAGCTTGCGCACGGCGCCGTTGACGTCGAGCCGGGTGGTGGCCAGGGAGAGGCAGGCGGCGGTGCGGGTGTCGGTGCCGCGCGTTCCCTGCACCACGAGGCAGTTCGCCGAGATGTCGAGGCTCTGGCCGTATGCCTCGCAGAACGCCGCGGTGTCGGCGAGCGCGGGGTCGACCGCGGCGACCTCGATGCGCGCGGCGACATCGGCGGGCAGGCGTTCCATCGCTGCGGCGACGGGCGCGGCGAGGAGCTCGGGGTGGTCGAGGGCGGGGAGGAAGGTCAGCGCGCTCACGCCGCGACCCTACCCGCTCGGGATCTCGCTGCCGCCGGCGGTCGCCCGCCGAGTGGCCACAACACCCGAACGCCCGACGAAAACGTCCGGGCGATTCGGACACTCGGCGCGAGACCCGACTCCGCCGAAACCGACGACGCGCAGACAGTGACACCCAGTCCCAACATGCGCGATACTGGGAACCATGACCATCGACGCCGATGCCCGCACGCTCCCCGGGGAGCGCGTCGCCCACTACGACCTGCTGAGCCGTCGCGACACCGACTACTACGCGGTGTTCGCCGATATCCCCGACGCCGACCGTGCGGTCTGGGACCGCGCCAAAGCGTTCGCCGACGAGGTCGGCACCCGCATGCAGGGCGAATGGGATGCCGCGACCTACCCCGTCGAGCTCGTGGGACGCATGGGCGAACTCGAACTGTTCACCGACGGCATCGAGCACCCCGAGCTCCCGCACACGTCGCCGCTGGCCGCGGGCCTCGTCAACATGGAGGTCTCGCGGCACGACGGCTCGCTCGCCACCGCCCTCGCCGTTCAAGGAGGGCTCGCACTCCGCACCCTCGCGCTCTTCGGCTCTCCCGAGCAGCAGCGGCGGTGGCTGAAGCCCCTCGCCGACGGCACGGTGCTCGGCGCGTTCGCCCTGACCGAGCCCGACCACGGCTCCGACTCCGTGTCGCTCGAGACGACCGCGACGCGGACGGCCGACGGCTGGTCGCTCAGCGGTACGAAGAAGTGGATCGGCAACGGCGCCTCCGGCGGCATCACCTTCGTCTGGGCCCGGGTCGATGACGACGGCGCCGAGGATCACGGCAAAGTGCGCTGCTTCCTCGTCGAGCAGGACACGCCGGGGTACACCGGCACCGTCATCACCGGCAAGGTGTCGCTGCGCGGCATCCATCAGGCGCACATCGCGATGGACGACCTTCGTCTCCCCGCGGATGCCGTGCTCCCCGGGTCGCACACGTTCAAGGATGCCTCGCGCGTGCTCTATGCCACTCGCTCCGGCGTCGCGTGGTCGGCGCTCGGGCACGCGACCGCCTGCTACGAGATCGCTCGAACGTATGCCACCGAGCGCATGCAGTTCGGAAAGCCGCTCGCCGCGTTCCAGATGGTGCAGGAACGCCTCGCGCAGATGCTCGACGAGCTCACCGCCATGCAGCTGTACTGCCGGCGCCTCGCAGACCTCGAGACCACCGGCGGACTCCGCCCCACGCAGGCGTCGCTCGCGAAGTACCACAACACCCGCGCCGCACGACGCGTGGCGGCGATCGCCCGCGACCTGCTCGGCGGCAACGGCATCCTGCTCGAGAACGGCGTCATGCAGCACATGGCCGACATCGAGGCGATCCACACGTACGAGGGCACCGAAAGCGTCCAGGCGCTCCTGCTGGGCCGCGACATCACCGGAATGAGTGCGTTCGTCTGATTCCGGATGCCGCGTACCCGCGGCCCTAATCCGCGGCACGGCGCGGCGCAACCGCGCACTCGATGTCGGAGGCCCCCACTACCTTGTGAGCATGGGCCTGTTCTCTCGTCATCCCGCGCCTCGCGACGCGGTCGCATCCGTCGCCAAGGCGGTACAGGCACCACCGAAGAGCCTGTGGGCCGACGGCTTCGGCCGCCTCGCTGTCCGGGCGCTGCAGATCCTCATCGTGGTGATCCTCGTGGCCGGCCTCATCTGGGGTATCCGCCAGGTGACGCTCGTGATCATCCCGCTGATCCTGGCCCTCATCTTCGCCTCGGCCTTCGGCCCCGTCACCATGTGGATGCGGCGCAAGGGCGTGCCCTCCGTCGTCGCGACGCTCCTGACGCTGCTCGCCGTGGTCGTCGTGCTGGCCGCGCTGGGCTGGCTGGTCGTCAATGCCGTCATCAACCAGTGGGACTCGCTGAGCTCGCAGGCCGTCGAGGGCTTCGAGAAAGCCCAGGACTGGTACCACACGCTGCCGTTCGCGATCTCGCCCGACCAGGTGAACGCCGCCCTCCAGGGCATCGGCGACTTCGTCACGAGCGCCCAGTTCGGCACCGGCGCCCTCGCCGGGGTGAGTGCGGTCGCCTCGTTCGTCACCGGCTTCGTGCTCATGGTCGTCATCCTGTTCTTCTTCCTCAAAGACGGCCCCCGCATGTGGGAGTTCGTCCTGCGTCCCTTCCACGGACGCGATTACGACCGCGCCCGCCGCATCGGCGACAAGACCGTGACCGTGCTCGGCTCCTACGTGCGCGGCACGGCATCCGTCGCCGCCGTCGACGCCATCGGCATCGGCGTCGGGCTGGCGATCCTGCAGGTGCCCCTCGCACTGCCGCTCGCGGTGCTGGTGTTCCTGCTCGCTTTCATCCCCATCGTCGGCGCCGTGACGGCCGGCATCCTCGCCGCTCTCGTCGCACTCGTCACCAACGGCTGGGTGGTCGCCCTCATCGTGGTCGGCATCGTCGTCCTCGTGAACCAGCTCGAGGGCAACTTCCTGCAGCCCGTGCTCATGGGCCGCTCGATGAAGCTGCACTCGTTCGTGGTGCTGGTGGTGTTGGCCGGTGGGACGGCGATCGGCGGCATCCTCGGCACCCTCCTTGCCGTCCCCCTCACGGCGGTCGTCTGGGGCATCATCACCGTGTGGAACGGCGACGACAAGCCGGCTGAATGGGCGCAGCGCAAGAAGCGCTCGAACCCCGTGCCCCTCTCGGGCAACGAGGGTGACGCGGACCGCGAGGGCAAGGAGAGCTGACCGCCGTGGCCTACGACATCCCCGCACCGATGCTGGCGAAGTCCGTGCCCGCCGTGCCCGAGCACGAGAAGGTCGCGGGCGGCTTCAGCTACGAGCCCAAGTGGGACGGCTTCCGGGCGCTCGTGTCGTGGGACGGCGCCGACGTCGAGATCGGCAGCCGCGGGGCCAAACCCCTCACCCGCTACTTCCCCGAGCTCGTCGCCGCCTTCGCCGAAATCCTGCCCGAGCCGTGCCTGATCGACGGCGAGGTCGTCGTCGCGCGCGGTGAGCCGGGCGCACAGCGCCTCGATTGGGAAGCGCTGTCTCAGCGCATCCACCCCGCGGCCTCCCGGGTGAACATGCTCTCGGAAGAGACCCCGGCGATGTTCATCGCCTTCGACCTGCTCGCGCGCGGCGATCGCGACCTTCAAGCGGAGCCGTTCTCGGAGCGCCGCGCCCAGCTCGAAGACCTCCTCGGCGCCGTCCCCCATCCCGTGCACGTCACACGCACGACCGATGATCCCGACCTCGCTCGCCGCTGGCTGGCCGAGTTCGAGGGAGCGGGCCTCGACGGAGTCGTCGCCAAGCCGCTCGCCCAGCCGTACGCGCCGAACAAGCGCACGATGTTCAAGATCAAGCACGCGCGCACCGCCGACGTGGTGGCCCTGGGGTACCGCATCCACAAATCGGGCGAGGGCGTCGGCTCTCTGCTCGTCGGGCTCTACGACGACGAGGGCCGCCTGCATGGCGTCGGCGGCGTGTCGGCATGGACCGACAAGAAGCGTCGCGAGCTGATCGACGAGCTCGCCCCTTTCGTGGAACGGGATGCCGATGGCGGAGCCGTCGTCGGCGAGACCGACCGTTCGCGCTTCTCGGCGTCGAAAGACGTGTCTTTCGTGCGCTTGCGCCCGGAGCTCGTCCTCGAGGTGCGCTACGACCAGCTCGAGGGCATGCGCTTCCGCCACACGGTGCAGTTCGACCGGTGGCGTCCCGACCGCGACGCCCGCTCGTGCACCTTCGCGCAGCTCGAGACGGTGAGTTCGTACGACCTCGGCGGCGTGCTCGACTGAGAGTCGCCTCGCCGTAGCCGCCCCCTCGTAGCGACCCGCGTCCGGGCCGCGCGGCCGTCGCCTGTCGGAGCGGGAGTCGCGCGGATCCGGGAGCCCGCTCGAGGCAACCTGGGTTCGGGGCGTGTGATGTGCACCGGGGCGGGCAGCGGACACCCCGGTGCACATTCTGCGCCCCGCAATCGCTCCGACGCCCCGCAGCCGCCCGGACTGCCGCCGATGCCCCGCTTCCGCGCCAACCCGCCAGGCGCCGCCGACCCGCCCGCCGCCGCCGACCCCGGCGCGCTCGGCATCCGCTCGCGCCACCGCACAGCCCATGCAGCCACCACGTACGGGGCGCAAGATGTGCACCGGGGCGGGCAGCGGACGCCCCGGTGCACATTCTGCGCCCCGCAGCCGCGACCAGCCAAGCCCTGCTGCACCCTGCTGCCCGGGAGCACACACCGCTTCGTACCAGCGCCGACGCCCTGGCCGTTCCCAACGTCCGCGCCCGCAACCGCGCCCCGGCCTCCACCCGCTGAGCCACCCGCACCCGCTACCGCGCCCCGGCCTCCACCCGCTCAGCCACCCGCACCCGCTACCGCGCCCCGGCCTCCACCCGCTCAGCCGACTCCGACGTCGCCGCTCCCGCGCCAGCCGACGCCGCGGCATCCGCGCCGCGACGCCCCGCCCGACCCCCGCGCCGACGCCCGATGACCACCGCCACGATCGCGCCCGCGGCCACCATCAGCACCGCGAGCCCCGACCACGACACAGCCGCGGTCGTGAACCCCTGCTCGACGAGGGCGGGGGCGCTGATCGGGTCGTCGCCCAGAACGACGGGGCGCACGGTCGTCGTGCCGACGAGAGCGAAGATGGGCCAGGCGCTCGTCTCGGTCACGAGGGTCGCCGTGTCGCCCGGCAGCAGCTCGGCGGGATCGCCCGCGAGAGACGCGGCGTCGACGCCCGTCCCCGAGACAGCGGCGAGCGCGCCGAGCCGCACGTTGCCACTGTTCTCGACCCGCGTCTCGACGCGAAGCACGCCGGGAGCGAACGGGATCCACGACGGCGTGAAGGTCGCCGCGATGTCGTCGACCCGCAGCGCGGGGACGATGTCGCCGGCCACCTGCAGGTGCACGCGTACGCCCACCCGATTGGTCACGGAGACCCCGTCGCTCGAGCGGGTGACCCCGACGACGATTCCCGCGGGGTGGTCGCCGGGGGTGACCCCGTCGGGCACGTCGATACGGACGGGGAGCACCCGGGTCTCCCCCGGCGCGACGGTCACCGCGCCGGCATCCAGTCCGCCGACCGTGATCCAGGCACCGGAGTCCTGCGGGTCACCCGCGGCGATGTCGAAAGCACCGCTGTCGCCGACGACGCCGTCACCCGGCGCGACGACATAGGTCACGGAGTCGGTGCCGAGGTTGGACACGGCGATGGCGTCATCGACACCGGCACCGGGGTCGATGGTGTGACGGAGCGAGATGCGCCCGTCGGGGCCGGCGGAACTCGCCGGCGAGACCGACCATTGCGCAGCGGACGGGGAGGCTGCTGCCGGATCGACGGTGACGGCGGCCGCGGGCGCGGCGGAGAAAAACGGGACGGCGGCAGCGGGCGCGGCGGAGAAAAGAGGGACGGCGGCAGCGGGCGCGGCGGAGAAAAGCAGGATGGCGGCGACGGCCGCAGCGGAAGCAGAGGTGCGGGGGAACACGGGAATCCTCGGGTCGGGGGAACGGACGGAGCCGGTGCGCCCCCGTGAGGGAGCGCACCGGCGGGAGGGGATCAGTCCTTCGCGAAGAGCGTGAGGGTGATCTCGCTGCCGTAGCGGCCGCTCTCGGCGGTCGCGGGGATGGTCAGCGCCAGGTCGGCAGCGACGACGGTCTCGCCGACACGCTCGACGCGACCGGCGTCGGCCAGGGTGGCGGGCTTGTCCAGCGTCGCGGTGCCCCCGGCGGCGGCACCGGCGGCCGTGCGCACGACCTTCGGCGTCCAGCTGAGGTTGTCAGCGCCGAACGAGCGGTTACCGGCGACGAACGCCGAGGCCGAGCCCGACAGCGTCCACCCGCGTCCCTGCGCCTGCGCCTCGTTGCGGGAGTCGTTCACGACGACCTCCGGCAGCTCGGCCTGCTGCGACGCGGCATCACCGGCGAAGGTGACGGGGCCGTCGGTGGCGGGGAGGGCGAGGCTCAGCTGACCGGCCTGGGCGGGCAGGGGCACGGAGGCCTCCACGCCGACCGCGTCACCCTCGGCATCCGCGTGCCCGAGGGCGTCGAAGATCGTCTTGCCCAGGTCGGTGTTGTCGAGGTAGGCGCCGCGGACGAAGTCCCACTGGGTGGCGCGAGCCGTGAGCGCCTCGGAGCCGGCGCCCTTCGCGTACAGCGGGACGAGCGCGTTGGTGTGACCACCGGAGTGCCACGACACGTTCGGCAGCTGACCCTCGGTTCCGGTGAGGGCGGTCCAGCCCTTCTCTGCGCCGGCGCCGGGGCCGGCGAGGTAGCCGGTCTCGTGGTCGGCGGTGACGATAACGAGTGTCTCGTCCCAGCTCGAGTTCTTCTCGACCCAGTCGGTGACGGCGTCGACGGAGTCGTTGAACGACACCTGCTCCTCGACGATGCGCGTGGTCTGGTTGGCGTGACCGGCCCAGTCGACCGCACCGCCCTCGACCATGAGGAAGAAGCCGTCCTCGTCCTTCTCGAGCACGTTGAGCGCTGCCCGAGCGGAGGTGGCGAGAGACGGCACGTCGGCGTTGGCCGCGTCGGTGAAGGGCAGCACGTTCTTGTTCTGCACCCCGGGACGGTTGTACTGGAACGTCTCGGCGACGCGGGCGAGGCCGAAGAGCTTGTCGGGGACGTTCTGCCCGTCGGCGACGCGCTCGAAGTCGGCCTTGCTCTCGACGTACGAGAAGGGCGTCTTTCCCTGCGTGACACGGTCGAAGTCGGTCTGCGAGATCCACGACCCCGCGCCGAAGTGCGACGCGCGGGCGGTCCCGGCATCCGTGTAGTTCGGGTGTCCGCCGCCGATGAGCACGTCGACGCCCGAATCGATCATCTCGGTGGCGAGGCCGTGGTAGTCGTTTCGGCTCGTGTTGTGCGCGATGAAGCCGGCGGGGGTGGCGTGGTTGAAGGGAACGCTGGTGACCAGGCCCACCTTCTTGCCGACCTCCATCGCCTGCTCGCCGACGGTCAGCAGGCGCGTGCCGTCGGGGGCGAAACCGAGAGTGCCGTTGGTGGTCTTCACGCCGGTGCCGAGTGCGGTGCCGGCGGCGGCGGAGTCGGTGGCACCCGATGCGACCCACGAGAAGTCTCCCCACGCCTGCTCGGGGGCGTACGCGGCGCGACCGCCCGCTGAGTAGTGCGACTGGGCGAGCTGCACGGGGAAGCCGTCGTAGACCTCGCTCGGGGTGCCGGGGATCTTCGTGGCCGCACCGGAGTTCGGAGCGACCTCGACCTGCTGGTAGCTCGTGCCGTTCTCGTACAGGCGAGCGGCGTCGAACTGGTTGTAGCCCGCACCGTCCGAGATGAGGACGATGACGTTCTGGGGGGCGGGGGTCTCCGTGGTCTCCGCCGAGGCGGCGACGCCGGGGGTGGCACCGAGGGCGACGCCCGCGACGGTGCTCATGACGATCAGACGACGCGTACGTCCGGTCGTGCGCTTGTTCATGTGTTCGCTTCCGTTTCGTATGGGATTCACCGACCGCCGGGGGGCCGGTCGGAATCCACGGTGACGGAAGGTCCTCTCGTGAGAACGAATCTCAGGACACCCGGAGGTGAACGTTCACCCGGCGTCCTCACTGTTCGGTGAACTCTCGGGTGTGCGCTGGCATCCCTTTCGCGAAAATGCGACGATGCCGGCTCGACCCGGCTCTCCCCACTCGCGACGCCGTCGGAGGCAACGCACGCCCTCGTCATCAAGAAGTGGGATGCCGCGGAACAGGCCGACTGCGCCTCAAACGCCCTGCGCTGTTCTCATCCCCTGTCGTCGTAGCGCGAGAGCGTGTCGCCTCAGTCCGACGCGGGACTCTTCGCCCGTGACGGCTGCACGCGCGGCGGCTCGCCGGGCATCTTCGGGAACTCGGGAGGGAAGGGCAGCTCGCCGAGGCCGTTGTCCAGGTCGCGCTGCCACCACTGCAGCAGGGTGTCGATGCGCGCGGGCTTCTCGGAGAACCCCGCCCACGGGTCACCGACGGATGCCAGCCGCTCCGGGATAGACCGCACCGTGAACGCGAGGGGGTCGAGATCGTCGAGTTCATCCCAGGACACCGGCGTCGACACGGTCGCGGTCGGCAGCGCGCGCGGCGAATACGCCCCCGCCATCGTGCGGTCGCGGTTCGCCTGGTTGAAATCGACGAAGATGCGCTCGCCGCGCTCCTCTTTCCACCAGTTGGTGGTCACGGCATCCGGCATCCGTCGCTCCAGCTCGCGGGCTGCGGCGATGACGGCGTGCCGCACGTCGAGGAACTCGTGCGTCGGCTCGATGGGACAGAACACGTGCAGGCCGCGGTTGCCGCTGGTTTTGATCCAGGCCTCCAGACCCGCCTCCCGCAGCACGGCCCGCAATTCGTGCGCGGCGACGACGGCCTCGGCGATGCCCGTACCCGGCTGCGGGTCGAGATCGATGCGTAGCTCGACTGGGTGGTCGGCGTCGCTCGCGAGCGAGGCCCACGGGTGGAACACGATCGTGTTCATCTGCGCCGCCCACACGGCCGACGCGATCTCGCCGAGGAAGAGCTGCGGATGCCGACGCCCACTGTTGTACGTCACGGTCACGGCCTCGACGAAGGCCGGCGCCCCCTTCGGCGGGTTCTTCGAGAAGAACGCCTCGCCGCCCACACCCTCGGGGAAACGCTCGAGCGACACCGGCCGATGCCCGTTCGCGGCGATGAAGGGCTCGGCGACGGCGATGAGGTACTCGGCGAGTTCGCGCTTGGTGATGCCGACCTCGGGCCAGAGCACCCGATCGGGGTTGGAGATGCCGACCTCGCGATCGCCCTCGGGGCCCGGCACGGTCAGCGTGATGCGGGGGGATGCCATGTCCCGACGCTAGTGCGCGCGTCGACGTCGTGTCTGCCCCGTTGCGTCCTGGTGTCAGCCTGTTGCTGGGGGCATGCGCGGCTGATCCTGGCCGGGCACTGCGAGACGGCGCCGGGGTCGGGCCGGCCGTTCGGGTTCAGCCCGGGCGCGGCATTCCCGTGATGCGCGGGGCCCGGGGTGCGCGCCGGGGGGCAGGGACCGGGAGACGGCCGGACCAGGTCGCGTCCAGCCCGGACCGCCGGCATGCGCCCTCCCCCTACGCTCGAAGCATGACCACCGCCGCCGCCCGCGCCGCCCTCGACATCGCCGACTGGCGTCTGCGCGTCTTCGCGCTGTACGACGCGGTGCGCGAAGCCGACGATCCCGAAGACGCGCACGAACTCTGGCGCATCGAGCGCGACGCGCTGTTCGCGGACCACCCCGCCACTCCCCTGCTCCCGGCGCAGCGAGAGGGTTTTGTCGGACTGCCCCTGGCCCCGTACGACGCGGCCTGGCGCTTCGAAGTCCCCCTGCTCGACGCCGACGAGGCGTCGTTCGTCGCCACCACCGGCACCGACGGCGAGGTCGGCTTCGAGCGCATCGGCCGCGTGGAACTGCCCGACACGGGCTCGCTGGACGTGTGGCGGCTGTCGTCGTACGGTGGCGGCCTGTTCGTTCCGGTTCGGGATGCCACAGCCGGCCGCCCCGGCGGCACCTACGGCGGCGGGCGCTACCTGCTCGACACCATCAAGGGCGCCGATCTCGGCCGAGGTGCGGCGCCCGACAGTCTCGTGATCGACTTCAACTTCGCCTACAACCCCTCGTGCGCCTACGACCCGATGTGGGCGTGCCCGCTCGCCCCCGCGGGCAACGTGCTGTCGGTCGCCGTGCCGGTCGGGGAGATGTACGGGGTCTGAGGTCGGCGGCCTGCTCCGCGCACCACGGTGGCAATGGCACCCCTCCGGCGACGGACACTGCGCTCGGAGCCGTCTCGCCCGGGTCGTCCGGTCACGGCATGGTATCCGGTATGGCGACGGCACCTCTCCGGCGGAAGACGCCGCGTTCGGAGCCGCCTACCCGAGCCGTCCGGTCCACTGCCGGCATCCGGATTCGACCCGACGACGGACGGGCCGCCCCGAGGGAGGCGACCCGTCCACGTCGAAATGTCAGGCGGTCGGCGCGTCGTCCTCGGCGGCGAGGGCGATGACCGGACCGAGCTCTTCGCGTCCGAGGCGGATCCACGGACCGGCCGGGTCGATCAGGATGCCGGTGAGCCCGGCATCCTGTGACAGCGCCTTGGCGAGCTGCATCGTGCGGATCGGCAGGGGCTGGTCGCCGCGGCCGAGGGCGAGCAGTTCGAGCGGGTGCGAGAACACCTCGAGGAAGCGCTCGCCCGTGGCGGCCCGCGACTCGGCGACCCCCATGGGACCGCCCTCTTCGGTCTGATTGACGGCGATCCACATGGGCGCGTCGGCCACGATCGCTTCGACGACGGTGGATGCCGTGGACTCCGTCCGCGCGTCGGACAGGGCCGTCTTGATGCGCAGCTGCGGGTCTACCTCGGCGATCATCCGCTCGAGCAGCGGCTTCGGCAGCACCGCACGCCCGTCGGCCGCGGCGGGGTTGAGCACCATGCCGCCGTACGGGCCGTCGATGATGTGGCGCAGCAGCGTCAGCACGGGCTGCGCCATCGCCGACGTATCGCGGTCTTGGTCGGCCTCGACGCTGGCCCGCAGGGCCATGCCACCGCTGTAGCCGAGCACGAGCTGCTCGGTGCCGTTGTTCGCCACCGCGAGGGGCAGGTCCTTGCCCTCGGCCATGAGGGCGCGCGCGTCGCCCTTCACGCGGAGGAAGACGTGTCCCTGCAGCAACTGGCGAGCGACGTTGAGCAGCTGGGCGGGCTCGGCCTGACCGACGATCTCGGCGAGGGCGTTGCTGAGCAGCACGTTGTCGCGGAGGCCGGGCATGGTCTCGGGGGCCTCCGGTGCCACCATCTCGCCGGGCTGGCGCGCAGAGGGGCGCGCGGCGGTCGGCGCAGCTGACGCCTCGGCGGGGGTCTCGGGCCCCGCACCGACGCCGCGGAACGACGACATCGAGATGCCGACCGTCGGGGTCGTCTCCGCCTGGGCCTGCGCGGGAGCCTGCGCCGGCGCGGGAGATGCGCCGCCGTCGGTGGCGTTCGCCTCCCCGGCCGGAGCAGCGTCACTCGGACCGGCGGGGTCGACGGGCTGCTCACCCGGTTCGATCACGGTTTCGGGCCGGTCGGTCGATGCGTCGTCGGAATCGGACTTCTTGCGGCGCGAGAAAAGAGCCATTGGGCAAGCCTAGCCGCGGCGCCCGCGCGGCGGCGGGTCGAGGCGGCCAGCCGGCGCGCCCGCGCGGCAGCGGGTCGAGGCGGCCAGCCGGGGCGCCCGCGCGGCAGCGGGCCGAGGCGGCCAGCCGGGGCGCCCGCGCGGCAGCGGGTCGAGGCGGCCAGCCGGGGCGGGCCAGGGCACCCGGGCCGCGGTGGGCGGGAGCACCGGGCGCACGTCTGCGAGCGGCCCGCCGCCGCCCCGCCACAGCTTTGGGGCGCGAATCGTGCATTGGGGCGAGCGTGGCCCGCCCCGATGCACCAAACACGCCCCGAACCCGCCCCCGTAACCCGCTCCACAACCGGCCACCAGCGGCAAAGCCGTCACCGCCGCACGGCCCCGCGCCGCCCCGGCCATCGGTTTCGGGGCGCGAATTGCGCATCGGGGCGAGCATGGCCCGCCCCAATGCCCGAAAGACGCCCCAAAAACGGTCCGCGGCGTCGAACCCCTCCGCACGGCACCCACGCGCGACGCACAGCGCACCGCCCAACCGACCGCCCACCGCAGCACACCACCCCACCGCACAGCTCACTGCGCAGCACCCAGCGCGCGGCACCACCCCACCGCGCCGCACCGCCCCACCACGCCGACGCCCGGTCACCGACGCACGCCGGTGCCGAGAGACCGCGCTACAGCTTCGCGATCGGCGCGATCTTAACCAGAAGCTTCTTCGGCCCGACCGTGTCGAAGCGCACGTGCGCCACGCGCTTCGCGCCCTCGCCGGTCACGGCATCCACGCGTCCTTCGCCGAAGTCGTCGTGACGGATGCGGTCTCCGGATGCCAGCTCCAGGTCGCCGTTGTCGCGGACCTTCGCGGGGATGCGGTTGGGGAACTTGCTCGGGTCGGCCGGCGCGCGCTTGGGCAGCGGCACGAGGTCGTCTCCGTAGCGGTTGCCGCCTCCGGGCTGGCCGGGGCGACGCCCGCGAGCGTTCAGCGCGCGCGACTGCGAGCCGCCCCGGCCGTTGACGTCGCCGGGCGACTGGCGCCAGTCGATGAGGTCGGCGGGGATCTCTTGCAGGAACCGGCTCGGCATCGCCACGGTCACCTCGCCGAACTGGGCGCGGGTCATCGCCAGCGACACGTGCAGACGCTTGCGGGCGCGGGTGATGCCGACGTAGAACAGGCGCCGCTCTTCCTGCGGGCCGCCGGGTTCGTTCGCCGAGATACGGTGCGGCAGCAGGTCTTCTTCGACGCCGGTGAGGAACACGGCGTCGTACTCCAGGCCCTTGGCGGTGTGCAGCGTCATGAGCGACACCGAGCCCGACGCGTCGTCGAGGTCGTCGGCATCTGCCACGAGGGTGACCTCGGTGAGGAAGTCGATGATGGTGCCCTCGGGGTTGTTCCGGGCGAACTCGCGGGTCACCGCGACGAGTTCGTCGAGGTTCTCGAGGCGCGCCTCGTCTTGCGGGTCTTTGCTGGCGCGCAGGGCGTCGAAATAGCCGCTCTTGTTGAGCAGCAGGGTGAGTCCCTCGCTGACCGAGGTGGAGGGGGCGAGCTCTCCGGATGCCGGGAGCATGATCGCCGTCGCCTCGGTGAGCACCGCGTCGAGCTGGTCGATGGCCTTCTGCAGCTTCGGGCCGACGCCGATCTGGGCCGAATTGGCCAGGGCGTCTCTGAAGGTGATGCCGTGCTCAGCGGCGTAGCGGGCGATGGCGGTCTCGGTGACGTCGCCGATACCGCGGCGCGGGCGGTTCAGGATGCGACGAACTGCCATGCCATCGGCCGGATTGGCGACCGCGACCAGGTAGGCGAGGGCGTCTTTGATCTCGGCGCGCTCGTAGAACTTGGTGCCGCCCATGATCTTGTAGGGCACCGCCGAGCGGATGAAGATCTCCTCCAGCGCGCGGGACTGCGAGTTGGTGCGGTAGAAAACCGCGACTCCCGAGTAGTCGACGCCCTTCTTGTGCAGCGCCTCGATCTCGTCGGCGACGAACTGCGCCTCGTCGTGTTGCGAGTAGCCGGTGAAGCCGATGATCGGGTCGCCCGCGCCGACGTCGGTCCAGAGCTTCTTGTCTTTGCGATCGAAGTTGTTCGAGATGACCGCGTTGGCCGCCGACAGGATGTTCTGCGTCGATCGATAGTTCTGCTCGAGCAGCACGACCTTCGCACCCGGGTAGTCGCGCTCGAACTCGCTGATGTTGCGGATGTCGGCGCCGCGGAAGGCATAGATCGACTGGTCGGAGTCGCCGACGACGGTGAGGGAGCCGGCGTCGTCGCCCGCGGGCTCCGCGTCGAAGATCATCATGCCGCCGGAGGAGAACGGTTCGGCATCCGAACCAGGGGGCCGCGTGAGCTCGTGGATGAGCGCGTACTGCGCGTGGTTCGTGTCCTGATATTCGTCGACCAGGATGTGGCGGAACCGCTTGCGATAGACGTCGGCGACCTGCGGGAACGCGCGGAACAGATAGACCGTCTGCGCGATGAGGTCGTCGAAGTCGAAGGCGTTGGCCCGCTGCAGCTCGCGCTGGTAGGACGAGAAGATCTCGACGAAGACGCGTTCGGCCGGGTCGCTCATGTTGGCGGACCGCGCGTACGACTCGGCATCGGCCAACTCGTTCTTGAGCTTCGAGATGCGACTCTGCGTGCCGGCGGGCGTGAGACCGAACGAGTCACCCTCGTGCTCCTTCACGAGCCGCTTGATGAGCGCGCGCGAGTCGCCGGAGTCGTAGATGGTGAACGCTTTGGTGAAACCGAACTGCTCGGCCTCGCGGCGCAGAATGCGCACGCACGCGGAGTGGAACGTCGAGATCCACATGCCGTCGGCCTTCTGCCCGATCAGCTGATGCACGCGCTCGCGCATCTCCCCCGCGGCCTTGTTGGTGAAGGTGATCGCGAGGATCTGGCTCGGATACGCCTCGCGCGTGCGCAGCAGCGATGCAATCCGCCGCGTCAGCACGCTCGTCTTTCCCGAGCCGGCGCCCGCAACGATGAGCAACGCCTGGCCGCGGTACGTCACGGCCTCGCGCTGAGGGCCGTTCAACCCCTCGAGGAGGTCGGCGTCGGGTCGGGCCGACGACGGCAGCGGGCCGTCGACGATGAGGGGCGTGGAGGCGTCGGTCATGGCGGGTTCAAGTCTAAGCGGGGCCTCCGACATCGGCCCCGGTCGCCTCGCAGCCTGACCTACGGGCGCGTCTCGCCCGCCGCACCCGACGACAGCAGCGACTGCGCGCGGGAGAAGTGCTCGGCATCCACCGACACGTCCCACCGCTCGGCCTCGAAGCCCTGCACCGACGAGAAGTCCCGGCGACCGCCGGTGAACGCGTGGCCGGCGAAGCCGAACACGGCGCCCCACACCGCACCGAGCACGAGGCCCATCAGCAGCAGGCCGAGGAAGCCGCCCGGGCTGAGCAGTCCGATGAGCACGCCGATCATCAGGCCGAACCAAGCGCCCGACGCCGCACCGAGACCTGCCGCGCGTCCCCGCGTCATCCGCCCCGTGATCTGCTCGACGATGCGCACGTCGTGTCCGACGATCGCGGTGTGCTCGACGGGGAAACCGGCGTCGGAGAGACGATCGACGGCGGCCTGCGCCCCCGTGTAGTCGCTGAAGCTCGACAGGACACGGCGTTCCGGCGTGGCGCGGGTGACGTCAGACATGATGGGTTCCTTCCCTCGGTGAATTCCACGCTAGACGCGGCGGGTGATGCGTAGATGGCGCTTGCGCGCGGTACGACACCCGGATAGGTGACCCCCTGTCAAACCATGGATGCCACCCAGCCGCGGCCGCGAAGATGGACCCATGCGCTTGATCCTCAACATCCTGTGGCTGGTCCTGTCGGGCTTCTGGCTCTTCCTCGGCTATCTCGCCGCGGGCGTCGTGCTGTGCATCCTCATCGTCACGATCCCGTGGGGCATCGCCTCGTTCCGGATCGGGTTCTACGCGCTGTGGCCGTTCGGACGCGAGACCGTGTCGAAGTCGACCTCGGGCCTCGGCTCCCTGCTCGGCAACATCGTGTGGGTCGTCCTCGCCGGGTGGTGGCTGGCGCTCGGTCACATCTTCACGGGGCTGCTGCTGTGCGTGACGATCATCGGCATCCCGCTGGGCATCGCCAATTTCAAGCTCGTGCCCGTGTCGCTGATGCCGTTGGGCACCGAGGTACGCGAGATCCGCCGCGGCGGACCGTTCGACAACACGCTCGGGCGCTGATCGCGGGCGCCGCGCCAGGGCGCCGAGCGTCGCGTCTGAGCACGACCAGGCCTTCGGGCACGGAGCTCCGCCCACAAGCGCGACCAGACCCCCGAGCACCGAGCCCCGCCCACACCTGCAACCAGACGATCAAGCGCCGAACCCCGACCCTCAGCGCGCCCGGCTGGAGCTGCGCGTAGGCAGGGCGAGCACGATCCCGACGACCGCGGCCATCAGCCCGGCCACCGTCGTCGCCGTGACGATCTCGACCGGGAACGATCCGTCGCGGGCGCCGGCCAGACGCGCGAGATCCCACGGCAGGATGCCGATCTGGTCGTTCCAGGAACGTACAGCGTCGCGCGCCCCCACCACCGCGATGGTCGCCGCGGGAAGCGCGGATGCCACCCCGACCCCGGCGAGCGCGATCCCCACCGCTCGGCGTGGGCCGATCTGCGCGGAGAGAGACCACCCGGCGACGACGAAGATCCACGCCACCAGGGCGAAAGCCACGGTCAGATAGAGCACGCGGAGGACGGGTGACGACCACACCTCCGGCCAGATGCCTGCGGGTCCCGAGAATGACACCGCGAGCAGCGCCACGACGCACCGCAGCACGATGGCACCCCCGACCGCGGCGATGATCGGCCACGGAGAGCGGCGCCCGAGCAGGAGCCGCACGGCGACGGCGAACACCAGCCAGCTCGCGACGGCCAGCGCCACGCTCCAGAGACCGTCGCGTGGAGTCTGCACCACGCGCGTGGCGACGAGGATGCCTCCCGGAACGACAATCATGAGACACCGGTCGAGCGGAAGCAGACCGAGGCTGGACTCGCGCGCCCGCCACGGTCTCGTCGAAGCGACCCAGGTGGCGCGAGCGGCAGCGGCTCCCGGACGACGCACGAGCCGGGTGCGGGCCGAGATCATGCCGATGCCGACCCAGACGACCCCCAGCAGCAGCAGGAGGCGGGCGACCCACTCCGTCGTCGGGCCGACCGCCATCGGCTCTCGGGCGAACGGGTCGATGGCGACCGCGATGACCGCACCGGAGAGAAGAAGCACGGCGGCGACGACCAGGGCCAGGATGCCTCGCCCCGCCGCCGTCGCCATGCACCTACGTTACCCGTCGCACCTCGCGCCCCCGACCGCGCGGCGTGCACGTGCGCTCGGCGCGACGGCGGGTCTCGAACGAGTGCGCTCAGGCCTTGTCGTGAAGGGTCACGTGGTAGCCGTCGGGGTCGGCGAAGGTGAAGGTCCGGCCGAAGGGCCCGTCGATGGGCGCCACGACGATGCGGTGCCCGTCGGCGACGAGCGCGTCGTGGATCTGCTGCACGTCGGTGGCATGGAGCCAGACGGCCGCACCGATACCGGGCTGATCGACGCCCGTGAGGTCGGTCCCCGGGGCGAGGTCGCGCAGCGCGAAGGCGATCGGAGCGGTGTCGAAGACGACGGCGTGGGGCGGACCGGCGGGCGACCGTCGCAGGCCGAGGTACTGCGCGTAGAACGCGTGGGAGGCGGCGAGGTCGCGCACCTGCAGCGAGATGAAGTCGGGTCCGGTGACGGGCATGTCATGCTCCTCTGTGTCAGTTATCTGACACATAGGATATGTCAGAATACTGACATGGCGCAAGAGGCAATCGATCTGGACACGTCGCTCGGCTACCTCCTGAAAGAGGCGGCGAGCGCTCTGCGCGCGGCGATGGAAGACGTCCTGCGACCGCTGGGCATGACGATCACGCACTACTCCTGTCTGGAACTCCTCGCTCAGCGTCCCGGCCTGTCGAACTCCGACCTGGCGCGCGGCGCCTTCGTCACGCGCCAGTCGATGAACGTGCTGCTCCAGTCGCTCGAACGCGACGGCATCGTCGAGCGGCCCGACGCGGCGCCCGTCGGCAAGGCTCTCCCGACCCGCCTGACCGCGAAGGGGCGGCAGTCGCTCGAGGCGGCGAGCGCCGCCGTCCGTTCGGTGGAGAAGCGCATGCTCAACGGAATGACGGATGCCGAGCAGGCCGCCGCCCTGCACGCCCTGCGTTCGATGGTGCAGGCGCTCCGCGGCTGATCCTGGCCCGACTCGGGTGCCGCCGCGCACAACGGCGGGGCGATTCACCGACACGCCGGTACAGCCCGCCCCGGCTCGGCGCGTCCTCCTCGCCGCCGCCGTTGTGCACGGCGTCCACCGGCACCTCGGCGTCCGATTGTGTAACAATCCACTCATGTTCCCCGCCCTCGCCGTCCTCGCCGCGGCCCTGTGCTTCTCGACCACCGGGACGGCGCAGGCGCTGGCGGGCGTCGACGCCTCCCCCGTCGCCGTCGGTGCCGCGCGGATCGTCGTGGGCGGCGGCATCCTGGGTCTCGTCGCCCTTCTGCGTCGCGCGCCGACTCCCCCGCTGCAGGTGATGCGCGGATCCGTCAGCGGACTCGTCGCCCTCGGAGCGATCGGCGTGCTCGCGTACCAACCCCTGTTCTTCCTCGGCACGCGCGAGAACGGCGTGGCCATCGGCACGGTCGTCGCGCTCGGTTCCGCGCCGATCGCCACCGGAATCGTGGATGCCGTCCGCCTGCGTCGCGTCCCCTCGCCGCGCTGGATGCTCGCCACCGCCATCGCCCTCGCCGGTGTCGTGCTGGTGTCAGGAGTCACTGGCGGCTCGATCGCGCTCGCTCCGGGCGGCCTCCTCGCCTCGGCGGGCGCGGGAATGTCGTACGCCCTCTATACGGTGTGCGGCAAGGCGCTGATCGAAAGGGGGTGGGACTCCACCCGCGTCATGGGCACGGTCTTCGGTGTCGCCGCGGTGGCGAGCCTACCGGTGCTGCTGGTAGCCGGGTCCTCTTGGCTGCTCACCCCCAACGGCCTCGCGCTCGCGCTCTGGCTCGGAGTGGTCACGACGACGATTGCCTACTTGCTGTTCGGCTGGGGGCTCGCACGGCTGACCGCCGTCACGGTCTCGACCCTGACGCTCGCCGAGCCCCTCGCGGCGACGCTGCTCGGGCTGTTCGTGCTGCACGAGCAGCTCACCCCGATGGGAGCCGTCGGCCTCGCGCTCATCGCGGTCGGCCTCGCCGTGGTGTCCGTTCCGTCACGTCGTCGCGAGGAGGTTCCGGATGCCACTGCCCGCGCGTGACACCTCCGCCCGCGCCGCGGCGACGCCCGGCCGCGCCACCGCGGACTCCCCCGGCCCCCGGGCGGCCGATCTCGTCGCCGACGCCGTGCGCGCCGGCATCCTCTCCGGAGACCTCGCCCCCGGCACCCCGCTGCGCGAGGAGGAACTCAGCGCCGCCCACGGCGTCTCCCGTCACACCGCCCGCACGGCGTTGACGCGTCTCGCAGCCGAGCGCCTCGTGACCGCCGAGCCCTATCGCGGCGTGCGGGTCTCGCTGCTCGACGACGATGCGCTCGTCGCCCTGCAGCAACTGCGGTGTGCGCTCGAGACCGAAGCGCTGCGGATCGTTCGCGACCGCGGCATCCGACCCTCCGACGTCGATGAGGCGCTCGACGACCTCGCCACCGCCGAAGCCTCGGGCGACTGGCCCGCCACGCTCGCCGCGCACGCACGCGTGCACCTTGCGCTCGTCGCCGCGGCGGGGTCTCCGCGGATCGCGGAGGAGTACCGGCGCCTCGACTCCGAGATGCACCTGCTGTTGACGCACGTGCGACCCGCCTACGCCAGCGGTGCGCTGACGGCTGAGCATCGCGCGTATGTGGACGAGGCGCTGGCCGACCCCGAACACGCCGTGCGGGCGCATCTCGAGCACTCGACTCGGGCGATCATCGACGGTCGGCGAGGGCGCTGAGCGCCACACGACGACACATCGCGTCACTTCTCGCAACGGCCGCGCACCGCTCTCGCGACCGGGGTTAGCGTGGGGGCACATCGCGGCGATCCGGGCGGTCCCGGGCCTCGGCTCATAACCGAAGGCGTGGCGGGTTCGACTCCCGCCGTCGCGTCCACTTCTCGGGTACACCCCGTCGGTCCGGCCACGGCTCGTTCGCGACTTCTCAACCACGCTCAGCCAGACGCTCTTACGCACGTCGCGCGGCGCTCCACCGGATAGGTGTGCGGCAGGACCGGCCTCGAGGTCGACCGGCCTGGTGCGGGTAGCCATCCGGCCCCTCGCCGGTCGCCTGACTGCTGCCATGCTGGAGGCATGACCTCCCCCACGCCCCAGGATGTCCTCATCGGGACCGAGGGCATTCGCCTCGGTGCGTTCCTGAAGTTCGCCGGAGTCCTTGACTCCGGAGGAGATGTCAAGGAGGCGATCATCGACGGCTACGTCCAGGTCAACGGTGAGATCGACCGCCGACGTGGGCGGCAGCTGCAGGTCGGCGACGTCGTGACGTTCGAGGGGCGTTCCTTCCGCGTGCAGGTCTAGTCCCGCGCGTCCGCACCGGTCGGTCGCCTCACGCGCGCGCCGATACCCCCGCATGACGAAGGGCCCGCCTCCCTGAAAGAGAAGCGGACCCCCGACCCGGCACCCCGCGCTCGTGACGCGCCGATGCCGTGACGCCTCAGTGCTCGTCGTAGTGATCGGTGTGCAGCGCGTGGCGGTGGCCGTCGTGCACGTAGTCGGCGTGGTCGTCGTGCACGACCTTCTCGTGCCCGCAGTCGTCGCCGTGGCGATGCTCGTCGACCCCGTGCTCGGCCTTGGACTCGTGCTCGTCGTAGTGGTCGCCGTGCAGGGCGTGGTGGTGGGTGCCGTGCACGTAGTCGATGTGGTCGCCGTGCTCGATCTTCTGGTGGCCGCAGTCGTCGCCGTGGGCGTGCTCGTCGACGGAGTGCTCGGCGTGGGTCTCAGCGGTGCTCATTGTTCGTTCCCCTGGTCGTTCGGTTCCTGGACGTGGGCGATCGCGTCGAGCACGACGTGCGCGACGTGCTGGTCGGCGAGGGCGTAACGGATCTCTTTCCCCTCGCGTTCCGAGCTCACCAGACCCGCCTGCCGCAGGGTGCGCAGGTGTTGCGACACCAGCGGTTGCGACAATCCGGCCCGGTCGGCGAGCGCGCCGACGGTGAGCGGTTCACGGCTCAGCAGCCACACGAGCGCGAGACGCGACTCGTTGCCGAGAACCTTGAACAACTCGGCGGCCTCGTCGAGCCCGGCGATCTTGTCCACGGCATCCACGAGACCACACACATGCAGAGATTGCAATGTGTTCACGCAACCGGGAACGGTTCTCGTTCGCGTTATCGAGACCGCGCGGCAGTCACCCTTGCCGCCCCTTGAACCGCGGATTGAGTTTGTTGATGACGAACACCTTGCCGCGGCGGCGCACCACCTGCGCTCCCGGTTGCTTCTTCAGCGACGCGATCGATGCGCGAACCTTCATGACATCCTCCTTGTTGATAATCGTTCTCATCAACACGGTAGGGTGTCGGAAGCTCCCTGACAAACGAGAGGTGGATGCCATGAGTCGCACCATCGCCGTCCTGGGCGTCTGCGCCCCCGAACGCCGTGCCTACGCCGAGCGCACCGCCGTCGCGCTCGACCGCCCCCTGCACCTCTTGCGGTTGGCCGACCTTCGCTCCCCGCACGCGCTCCCCCACCCCCGCACGCGCGCCGAGACGGAGACCGCCGTCGTCGACCTGGGGAGCGATGTCGACCTCGTCCACGCGATCGGTGCGCGCGGCGGCATCGAGGTCGAAGCGGTCTGCGTGGTGGACGCCCGTCACATGATCGGCGACCTTCTCGACGATGCCCCGCTCGTGGCATCCGTTCGCTCTGGCGATCCGCGCGGAGACGTGGGAGCGCGGGCACGGCAGGCCGCGCTCGCGCTGGAGCTGGCGACACGGATCGTCTGGATCAACTGGGAACAGGTGCCGACCGCGGCGCTCGCCGTCCAGATGGCCCTCGCGTCTCACCTCAACCCGACCGCCGTCGTGAGGCTCTCGCGCGACCCGGTCAGCGACCTGCGGTCGGAAGCCGTGCACTCCGGAGAGATCCTCGAGCGCGCCGGCTGGGTGCACGCGCTGAACGGCCAGCATGACCCGTACATGCGCGACAACCGCGTCATGACGTTGCACTACGAGCAGTTGCGCCCCTTCCACCCCGCACGCCTGTCGGCCACGCTCGACCGTCTCGACGACGGCGCCGCCGGACGCCTCGTGCGCTCGGCCGGATTCTGTCGGCTGGCGTCGCGTCCCGGCATCCTCGCCCGGTGGGAACACGTCGGATCGGCCATATGGATCGAGCCGCTCGGAACGGACGACGGACGCATGGGTATGGGCCAGGAGCTCGTCTTCACCGGCCTCGACCTGTCGGCTCCGAAGCTCGCGCACCTGCTCGATCTGGCCGCGCTGACCGATGACGAGCTGGCCGCAGGACCCGCGGCGTGGGTGGCTTTCGCCGACCCGCTCCCGGCCTGGCCCGCGGTGGACTCGTCGATCCCGGATGCCACCGACTGACCGCGGCGGTCGGCGGCGCGGTTTTGGGGCGGGTATCGCGGTTTGGGGCGGACGAATCGCGCCCCGAAGCGCCGAACGCACCCCGCACCGCGCGGCGACCGCGCACGACGCGGACCACGACCCACGCCGAGGGCGCCGCGACCCGGCGCGATGTCAAGCGGGTCGACCGCGCGCGGCCGAGGCGGCACGGTAGGCGCATGAGCACTCCTGACATCCCGACCCGCCACTCCGATGACGCCCGCGCCGATTCCGCCGCCCCCACCGATGCCGTGACGGACGAGGTCCGCGAAGACGCCGCCCAGGCCGAAGAGCACACGACCCTCGACGACCACACCGGTGACGTGCTCGAACCCGACCCCGGCTTCCCCGCCGCCGAGGGACACGCCTGACCGCTCCGAACCCCGGTCTGCGCGGAACGGCGCCCGATTCGCGCCTTCTCGCGCTGACCGAGCGCCGCCGAGCGGGGTAGCGCAACACCGCGAGCGACCGTTGCTACGCGATGCGCGTGCCCGGCGGCAAACGCTTCGCGGGGGTGCGGGTGCGGGCGATTCCCCAGACCATCAGCCCGACGGCGAGCACCGCCTGCGCGAGCAGACCGACGAACCAGCTCGGGGTCGTCCCCTCGATCTGCTGCTCGGGCGTCTCATACGGCGGCTGCTCCTCCTGGTAGTACTGCGCGCAATAGTCGTACACGCGCTGAGGCTCGGGAGGAATCTGGGCCATTCGAACCCCGTAGGCGATCTGCGAGAACAGGTCGCTCGGCGCACCGTAGCCGTCGTCGTACGTCGGCGGTGTCGCGTCAGCCAGGATGACGAACGGATTCGCCGCGAGCAGCCACCACACCCGGTCGAACCGCGGCACGTCGCCGAGAGAGCTCGACTCCGTGCACCCGAGCTCATTGATCGGTGGGCATCCTTCCGCGCCGACCGGACCGTACGGGTCGCACCCTGGCGGGACGGTGCTGACGTCGTAGTCGCGCGTCACCGTCTCCTGCGTCGTGCGCAGAGCCGTCGCCCCCAGCCCGAACGCCAGGAGGGTGCCGATCGTCAGGGCGGAGATGATGAGGTACGTGCTCGCGACCGAGAAGAGCGAGCGGGCGACGATGGCACTCAGCCCGACGCCGATCGCCGCGACGATACCCACCTCGATCACCAGAATCGCCAACGAGCTGATGATCACGAGGGGGTTCAACTCGCCGGCGAACGTCGCCACGAGCAAGAAGGGCAGCGCGACCACCAGGAACGCCAGGCCTGAGATCCAGGCTGCGAGGAATTTGCCGACGACGATCTCGGTGGTGGTCGCAAGAGTGACCTGCACGGGCGCGAGGGTGGCGGCATCCCGATCGCCGTTGACGGCGCTGCCGCTCAGCGTCGGCGACACCAGCAGGACGAGCAGCAGCACCAGCATGATGACGATCGAGAAGAACCACTCGTTGCCGCCCGTCCACAGCGCGAACGACGCGAACGAAAGCACGAGCAGACCGATCAGGATGACGGCGAAGACGCCGAGCAAGACGTACCACGCGACGGATCTCGCGCGCTGGCGCAGCTCGATCCCGATGATCGTGCGAAGGCGGTGAAGGTTCATGCGACGCTCCCGTCGCCGGGACGGTTCGCGGGCGGCGACGTAGGTCGCGGTGGGACCTCGGACGACGGGGGCGCCGGCTCCGGTGGCGACGTCATCCCTGGTGGCACATCGGAAGACGGGGGCAGCGGCTGCGTGGCAGCCCCGGGCGACGCCGGGCCCGCCGGCGTCGACCCCAGGTCGAGGAAGGCGTGCTCGAGGTCACCGACCGCGGGGGCGAACTCGACGACGGGGAGCCCCGCGCTGATCAGCGCCCGGAGCCCGGCAACCGCACCGGCCTCGTCGGAGAACGGCACGAGGACGTCGCGCCGGTCGATACGCACCTCATCGCCCGTGCGCCCGAGCGCGGCCGCGACGTCGAGACGCACCGCATCCGTCGGTCGGGAGACATCGACGGGCACGCGTACGCGCCATGCCCGCACGCGGCGGGCCGCTGCAGCGACGCGGTCGCCACCCACCGTGCGTCCGTCGACGAGGAAGACCGCGTCGTCGACGACCTCCTCGAGTTCCGAGAGCACATGGCTGGAGATGAGGATGGTGCGCCCCTCGGCCGCGAGACGTCTCAGCAGCACGCGCAGGGCGATGCGCGCCTGAGGATCGAGACCCGACGCCGGCTCGTCGAGAAGCAGTACGCGGGGGTCGTGGACGAGCGCTCGCGCGAGGGCGAGGCGCTGCTTCTGCCCGCGGGACAGCACGCGGGCCGGCGACCCGGCAAGCGCGCTCAGGTCGACGAGCGCGAGCAGCTCGTCGGCGCGCGCACGCGCCGCATCGCGCGAGAGATCGTAGAGCTGCGCGGTGGCCACCAACACCTCGCGCGCGGTGAGGCTGGGCCAGGCGCCGAGGGAGTCCGGCATCCATCCGAGGAGCCGCCTCACCCCGGCCGGGTCGGCCACGGGATCGACGCCGCCAAGACTCAGACGCCCCGCGTCGGGCTGCAGCAGCGACGCGAGCATGAGCATGAGCGTCGTCTTGCCCGAGCCGTTCGGGCCGACCAGCCCCGTCACCCGTCCGGGTGCCGCGGTGAAGGTGACCTCGCGCACGGCGTGGACCGCACCGAAGGACCGTTTGACTCCCGCGACATCGATACCGGCATCCATGCGCCCCACCCTAGAGGGGGCCTCCGACACGGCATCCGGCCCCGCCCCGGTCGGCAATGCGGGATCCGCAGGCGGTTCCGCGGCTCGATCACCTATCGGTCGGCGCTGACGCCCGCGCGTGTCGGCGGTCGTCGACGCGCGACGACATCCTCGTCCGAGAGACGCGCGACGACATCCTCGTCCGAGAGCCGACGCCGGGCGTACGCGGCGGCCGGCCGTAGGCGATCGAGGTCGGAGCGGGCGCCGGATCTCAGGATGCCGCGAGCGCCCGCCCCAGCGCGTCGCCCGACGTCCACGCCGTGCGGACGGCCGCGCTCTCGCCCCACGCGTCCCCGCAGGCGGACAGCCCGGGCGACCGGAAGAACGGCCGTCCCGTCGCCTGCGTCGGCCGCGCGAAGGTCCAGCGATGAGCGTGCGTGCTGATGGGATCAGCGTCGATTCGCAGCAGGCGACGGGTCGCTGCCAGCACCGGCGCGATCGCGGCATCCGGGTCGTCGAGATGCCGACGCGCGCGGTCGGCCGTGGTGTGCACGACGAGCACGGGGGCTCCGTCTCCACGGCGGTCGCCGTCGTCGGCGATGAACGACACGTCGGCGTCGCCGTCGGCGAAGGCACCGTGCAGGTCGGCATCCCACTGCCGCTCGTCCCACCGCAGCACGACCGCGATGACCGGCTCCCACTCCTGCGGACCGCCGGGGACCTCGCCGGTCAGGCGGGCGGCCTGCGGGGCGGGCATCGCGAGCACGACCTCGCCTGCCTCCTCACCGTCGATCCGGTACGGTCTCACCTGCTCGACGGTCCGCTCGGATTCGACGTCGAGACCCTCGGCAAGATCCAGGGCGAGCGTACGCAGACCGAGGGGGGCCGCCCATCGCATCGGTCCGGGTTTGGGCGTCCGCCCGCCTTCGGCGTCGATCACCTGGAACGTGTCCGTCCAGGGGCGGGCGAGCTCCCGCTCCTCCCAGTCGGCGACGACATGTCCGAAGTCCGCGGCCTCGCCCACCACGAAGTACGACGCCCCGAGGTCGACCGGCCGGCCGTCGATCGTGCGGCTCGACAGGCGGCCGCCCACACGCCGACCGCGATCGAGCACTCGCACCGAGCGCCCGGCATCCTGCACCGCCCGCGCGCACGCGAGTCCCGAGATTCCCCCGCCGACCACCGTCACGTCCACCGTCATGGGGTCATCTTCGCGCGGTCGTCCCCGGCGAGCGTCGGGGTTGCGCCGCGGTCACCGAACCCCGCCGATCGCTCCGAACACCCAGCCCCCGCCCCGTGCCTCGAGGCGCTCCGCTAACGCCCGACACTCCGGAGTTCGGCCCGGGCTGCTGCGAACCGCCGGTCAGCCTCGACCAGACCCGAAGAAATCGACCCCCAGATCGGGATGATCCACGAACACCCCGTCGAGCTCCGCGTCGCGCAGCACGGACCACTCGCGGCGGTAGTCGCCGAATGCACCGTCACCGCCGGGGAGGCGGTACCCCGGGAGCAGGAAGATGTTCTCGGGCCGACACGTCCAGGTGAAGACCGTCAGGCCGCGGTCCTTCGCCTCGGCGACGAATCGCGCGGGTCCGCGAACGCGTCCCTCACCGTCGGGCGCCAGCACGAGTCGCTTGTCGGGGCTGATCCCGTCGACCTGCGCGGCGAGCGCGTCGAGCCCGAACGGCGTGAGCATCGAGGCGTAGGTCGCCGCCTCCCCGCCGTCTCGCTCGCGTAGGTCCCACGCCGCTCCCTCGCTGTCGATGAGCTGCACGAGAGGGACCCGGATGCCGCGACCCCGCAGCCGAGAGAGCACCAGCGGCTCGAAGGACTCGATGACGAGGTCGTCCGCGGCATCCGCCCATCCCGCCTCGCGAAGCTCCGCGTCCACGAGCTCCGCCATGTCGAAGCCCAACCGGGCGAACGACGCCGCATGCTTGATCTCGAGGACGACCCCCACACCGCCCGCGCGCGCAAGGTCGAGCACGTCGCGCAGCCGGAGGACGGGCTCGGTGTCGTCGTGGGCGGCGCTGTCGGGCCGTAGTACGGGGATGCGCTCGCGACACCGGAGCGTCCGCAGTTCATCCCAGGTGAAATCCTCGGTGAACCACCCGGTCAGACGCTCGCCGTCGACGACCTTCGACGCGCGCCGGTCGGCGAACTCGGGTCGCGTGGCGACATCGGTCGTCGACCCGATCTCGTTCTCATGGCGCACGACGAGGACGCCGTCGCGCGAGGGGACGACGTCGGGCTCGATGGCATCCACTCCGATCGAGATCGCGCGCTGATACGAGCCGCGAGAATGCTCCGGCAGATACCCCGGAGCGCCGCGATGACCGATGATGAGGGGCACTCGGGCAGCGTACGAGTCGCCGGTGAACGGCCGTGTCGCTCATAGCAGAATCCCAGTCACCCCAAGGAATCAGACACGCACCTCAGCTAGTGTTGTCTGACAGCACGGTGCTGTGATCACCATCTTTGGAGTGTGAGTTCCCGTGGCCCTCAACAACCCGGCATTCAACAACCCGGCGTTCCAGGACCCTCGAGCCGGTGGCGTCAACACGCGCTACAGCCCGCCCCCGGCCGTCGATCCCGCCGCCGCCGCAACGATCGAAGGCGCATACGCGGCTCCGTCTGCGAGCGCCGTCGACACCGGCCGCATGACGGTCGAAGACACCGTCATGAAGACGCTGGGCCTCTTCGGCATCCTCGTCGTGACCGCCGTCGTCGGCTGGATCTGGACGATGAGCGGCGTCACCGCCGCCAACCCGCGTCCCAGCGTCGCCCCGATGCTCATCGGTGGCCTGGTCGGCTTCGTGCTCGCGATGGTCGCGACGTTCAAGAAGAAGCCCTCGGTCCCCGTCTTCATCGCCTACGCGGCGTTCGAGGGTCTGTTCATCGGCGGCATCTCGGCGTTCTTCGAGTTCCAGCTCCCCGGCATCGTCGTGCAGGCCACTCTCGCGACGCTGTCGGTCGTCGGTGTGACCCTCGCTCTCTTCGCCAGCGGCAAGATCCGCGCCTCGAAGCGCGCGACCAAGATCTTCATGATCGCGATGGTCGGCTACCTCGTCTTCAGCCTGTTGAACGTCGGTCTGATGCTGTTCGGCGTGCTTCCCGACGGGATGGCCTTCGGTCTGCGCAGCGCCACGATCGCCGGCATCCCGATCGGTCTGATCCTCGGCGTGCTCGTCGTGATCATGGCCGCCTACTCGCTGGTGCTCGACTTCGACCAGATCCAGCGCGGAGTGCGCAACGGCGCCCCCCGCGTCTACGGCTGGGTCGGAGCCTTCGGCATCATGGTCACCGTCGTCTGGCTGTACGTCGAGATCCTGCGCATGATCGCGATCATCCGCGGCAACAACTGACGCACCGATCCGCTCGAAGGGCCGTCCCGTTTCGGGGCGGCCCTTCGTTGTCGCCACAATGCCGCCGCGGCTCCCGTGTGCCCGCCTCCGCGCCTCCTCGAAAAGAATTGAGCGTCCACAACACTCCGCACTGCCCCGCACGCAACGGCGTGTCCTGGACAATCAACAGCACACCGCGCCCCCGTACGACGGCGCGTCCTGGGCACCCACCCCCGGGAACCCCCGCCCCGCCCACCGCAAGGGGTGCGCGACACCGGATGCCACGGCGCTAGCCTCGCGACATGAGCCCCGCGAAGACTCCCCCCGAGATCCTCGACGTCGACGGCCACGAGGTGCGCGTCACCAGCCCCGACCGCGTCGTCTTCCCCGAGCCGGGCCTGACCAAGCTCGACCTCGTGCGGTACTACCTCTCGGTCGCCGAGGGGGCTCTGCGCGGGGCGGGCGGGCGGCCCATGGTCCTGAAGCGCTTCTCAAAAGGACTCGATCAGGAGCCGTTCTTCCAAAAGCGCGTCCCCGACAATCACCCCGCGTTCATCGATACCGCGACCCTGCGCTACGCCTCCGGCACCTCCGCCGAAGAGGCGGTGATCCGGGATGCCGCGGGCCTGGCCTGGGTCGTCAACCTCGGCTGCCTCGACCTCAACCCGCACCCCGTGCGCGCCGAAGACCTCGACCACCCCGACGAGTTGCGGGTCGACCTCGACCCGATGCCCGGCGTCGATTGGGCGCAGATCGTCGACGTCGCGTTCATCGCGCGCGAGGTGCTCGAGGATCACGGTCTCGTCGGCTGGCCGAAGACCTCCGGGTCTCGCGGGCTCCACATCCTGGTGCGTATCCGCCCCGAATGGGACTACACCGACGTGCGCCTGGCTGCCGAGACTCTCGCCCGCGAGGTCGAGAACCGCGCGCCGGGACTCGCGACGGCCCGGTGGTGGAAGGAGGAGCGCGGCGAGAGCGTCTTCGTCGACTTCAACCAGAACGCCAAGGACCGCACCGTCGCCTCGGCCTACTCGATCCGTCCGCTCCCCGATGCCCGCGTGTCGACACCGCTCTCGTGGGACGAAGTGCGCGACCGTCGCCCCGAGGAGTTCACCGTACTCACCGTGCCCGAGCGCTTCCGCAGCATCGGCGACCCGCACGCCGGCATCGACGACGCCGCCGGCTCCCTCGACGCCCTCATCGCCCTCTCGAAGGAGCTCGGACCCGCCGAGAAGCCTCCGCGCGGCTCCGACGGATCCGGTCGCCGCACCTCGACCATGCCCCTGATCGAGGTCGCGCGCACCAAGACCAAGCCCGAGGCCCTCGACGCTCTCGAGACGTGGAAGCAACGGCATCCGGATGCCACCGCCGCCCTGCACCCGGCCGACGTGCTCGTCGACGGCATGCGCGGCTCGAGTTCGCTCTGGTACCGCGTGCGCGTGAACCTGCAGCACGTCCCGGATGCCGAACGCCCACCGCAGGAAGATCTGATCGCTGACTACGACCCCTGGGCGGGCCGCTCCGGTTCCTGACCCGGAGAGAGGGAGCCGACGAGGTGGGCGATGCCGTACCGGTACGCATCGTCGAGGTCGCCTCCGAGACGGAAGGCGCCGGCGAGCTCCATCGTGACGAACCCCGTCGCCCACGCCGTGAGCAATCGTGCCGCGTCGAGGGCGTGCTCCTCGCCGACCGCCGCTGCGGTGGCGCGGAGCACCGGCTCGCTCGTCGCGGCGAGCCGATCGGCATCCACGGCCGCCGTGAAGAGCATCCGGAACGCCTCGGGACGCTCGCGGCCGAACCGCCGAAAGACGAGCAGGAGGTCGTCGAGTCGGTCGGATGCCGCCCCGAGCCGCCGAGCGAGGTCATCTGCCGCGGCCGCACCCACGAGCCGCAGCAACGCGTCGCGATCGCGCACGCGCTTGTAGAGCGAGGGCGCCTTGACCCCCACCGCCTGGGCGACAGCCTGCATCGTCACGGCGGGAGCGCCCCCCGTCTCGAGCAGACGAGCGGCGGCGTCGACGATCTCGTCGAGCGAGGTCCTCTCCGGAGTCGGCATGATCATTCCTCCATGGCTACGTTTCTAAGCTATCATGGCTATAGCCCGTAGCCATCAGCACGAGAGGTCCGTCATGAGACTCACCCCCACTCTCCACCGCATCGGCAACGACATCGTCGCCGCCTACCTCATCGTCACCTCCGACGGCATCACCCTGGTCGACGCCGGCCTCCCGGGCATGTACGCCGACCTCGCGCAGGAATTGGATGCCATCGGCCGACCGCTCGCTGACATCCGGGGCGTGATCCTGACCCACGGCGACAGCGACCACATCGGCTTCGCCGAGCGCCTCCGGCGAGAGCGCGGCATCCCCGTCTTCGTGCACGCCGCCGACGCCGGCCGGGCGCAGGGCGGCGACAAACCGAAGACGGCGATGGGGCCGATGCGTATCGGTCCGCTGCTGAGCTTCGCGGCCTACGGCGTCCGCAAGGGAATGCGTCCGCAATGGCTGACCGAGGTCCGCGAGGTCACCGACGGCGACACTCTCGACCTTCCCGGGCACCCGCGCGTGATCGGCATGCCCGGGCACTCCCCCGGGAGCATCGCGGTGCATTCGCCCATCTCACGCGCCGTGTTCGTCGGCGACGCCCTGACGACGCGCCACGTGTTGACCGGCCGCACGGGCCCGGGCCCCGCACCCTTCACCGATGACCCCGCCGAAGCGCTGGTGTCACTGTCTCGCATGGCGCATCTGGATGCCGACTGGGTCCTCCCCGGGCACGGTCCGGCGTTTCACGGCTCACCGGCCGCCGCGGTCGACGCCGTGCGGGCCGCCGCCCGCTGACAGCGCACCCTGGTCTCAGCGGCGACGGGGTCGAGACAGGGCCTCGCCGGCGGCCGCGGCGAGGGCCTGCATCGTTCGGGCGGGGCTCGTGATCGTCGCCGCCCCGAGCGCCTCGGTCGAAAGGCGCTCGCGCAGGTCGGAGGCGGTGAGGATCGTGACCAGCGCTGCCGCCAGCGCGTCTTCGTCTCCGTCGGGAACCAGGATGCCACCGCCTCGGGCGAGCATGTCGCGCGGGCCGTAGCGGATATCCCAGGCGACGACCGGCGTGCCGTGCGCGAGGGCCTCGGCCATCGCCAGACCCTGCCCCTCGAACGCCGAGGTCGTGAGGTAGACCGCCGCACCGTCGAGGACAGCGCCCGGCTCGGTCGTGAGGCCGGGGAGCGACACCACCTCGCTCAGCCCGAGCTCGTCGATCAGCGTCTCGAGTTCGGCACGCTGGGCACCCTCCCCCCAGAGCTCGAGCCGTGCCTCGGGAACGTCGGCGAGGACGCGGCCGAACGCACGGACGGCCTGGGCGAGTCGTTTGCCGGGTGCGAGACGCCCCAGCACGACCACACGGCCCGGGTCGCGATCTGCTGCGGGTTGCGTCGTGGCGGGTGCACCGACGGCGTGCGGGACGACGAGATCGTTCGCCGCGGTTCCGAAACGTTCGCGCACATCGTCGCGCTGGTGGGCGGTCGGCCAGAGCACCGCGTCGAAGCGAGAGGCGATCTCGAACCACCTCGACCACAGGCTGTTGAGGGGGGAATCGGCCCGGTAGGGCGGTTCGAGGTGGATCGTGTGCACGGTGTGCAGGATGCGCACGTCGTCGTCACCCCACCCGACGAGGAGCTCGCCGAGCTGCCGCGATTCGCAGATCAGCACGACCGGGCGGGCGTTCTCGGCGCGGAGATCCGACGCGATGCGCGAAAGCCACGCACGATACAGCGCCCCGAAGCCGTCGACCACGCCCACGGTCGCGCCCGTGGTGTCGCGGATGACGATCGGTGCACGCGTGAGATGCCAGTCGGGATCGACGACGACGGGAAGCGAGACCGCCCCGCCCGCGACGTCGCGGTACTCCAGCGACGGATCCGCATGACCGTCATGGGCCGCTTCCCGCAGCCAGTCGGCCGCTCCCCCCGCGGACGCGACGGCCTCGTCGAACAGGTTGCGGAAGATCCCGGATGCCGTTGCGGCCCCCCGCTCGACGAAGGTCGCCCGGTGCGCGGCGTGAGCGGCGACGGCTCCCGGATCGACCGTCAGGAGGAGGGGCTGCGCACCCGCCTCGGCCATTTGCCGCGCACGCGCGAGCGCGGAGATCGTGTACCCACCGTCGAGGTCGGGGATGAGCCGGCTCGAGAGGATGAGATACCAGGCGTCGGGGAACTCAGCGTCGCTCACGCCCCCATCCTCTCTCACACGCCCCCACTCCCTCGCTCACTCCGCGAATGAGCTCCGCCTCGGTTCGGGGCGCATATCGCCGTCCGGGGCGCGTCTCGCCCGCCCCAGAGCGCCGATCCCACCCCAAACCCGCCGACCGCCCTCAGCGCAACGACAGAGCGCCGATGACACCGGACGGCGAAGGGGCATCGCCTCCGGGTCGATCGGGGTAGGGCCCCGCTCCCGACCCCATACCTCTGGCCGGGCAAGCGGAGCGCGCACGCCGCCACGGACGCGAGGCGAAGTGACACGCCCTCCTGAGTCGATCGGGGTAGGGGCCCCGCTCTCGACTCAGGAGGGCGTGTCACGTAGCCGGGAGTCAGCAGCGACGTACGACGCGACCGACAGCCCGGCTCACTCCCATTCGATCGTCCCCGGCGGCTTCGACGTCACGTCGAGCACCACGCGGTTGACGTCGCGCACCTCGTTGGTGATGCGGTTCGAGATCTTCGACAGCACGTCGTAGGGCAGGCGCGTCCAGTCGGCGGTCATCGCGTCTTCGCTCGAGACGGGGCGCAGCACGATGGGGTGGCCGTAGGTGCGGCCGTCGCCCTGGACGCCGACGGAGCGCACGTCGGCGAGCAGCACGACGGGGCACTGCCAGATCTCGTTGTCGAGGCCGGCCTTGGTCAACTCGGCGCGGGCGATGGCGTCGGCCTCACGCAGGATCTCGAGGCGGTCAGCGGTGACCTCGCCCACGATGCGGATGCCAAGGCCGGGCCCCGGAAAGGGCTGGCGGCCGACGATCGCTTCGGGCAGGCCGAGCTCGCGGCCGATGGCGCGCACCTCGTCTTTGAAGAGGGTGCGAAGCGGCTCGACGAGCTCGAACTGCAGGTCTTCGGGGAGCCCCCCGACGTTGTGATGGCTCTTGATGTTCGCGGTACCGGCACCGCCGCCGGACTCCACGACGTCGGGGTACAGGGTGCCCTGCACGAGGAAGCGCACCTGCTCTCCCTCGGCCTCGGCTTCGGCGACGAGGTCGGCCTGCACCTTCTCGAACGCGCGGATGAACTCGCGGCCGATGATCTTGCGCTTCTGCTCGGGGTCGCTCACACCGGCGAGGGCGTCCAGGAACGTCTCGCGCGCGTCGACGGTGATGAGCTTCACACCGGTGGACGCGACGTAGTCGTTCTCGACCTGCTCGCGTTCGCCCTGGCGGAGGAGCCCATGATCGACGAAGACGGCGATCAGCTGGTCGCCGACGGCCTCGTGGACGAGAGCGGTCGAGACGGCGGAGTCGACACCGCCCGACAGTGCCGAGATGACACGGCCAGTGCCGACCTGCTGGCGAATGCGCTCGACCTGCTCGGCGATGACGTTGCCGCTGTTCCAGTCGGCGGGGAGGCCCGCGGCCTTGTGCAGGAAGTTCTCGATCACGTGCTGACCGTGGTCGGAGTGCTTCACTTCGGGATGCCACTGCACGCCGTACATGCGGCGTGCGTCACTCGCGAAGGCGGCGACGGGCGTGTGCGCGGTGCGCGCGAGGACCTCGAAACCGTCGGGGGCGCGCGATACCTGGTCACCGTGGCTCATCCACACGTTCTGATCGACCGGCTGACCCTGCAGCAGCGTGCCCTCGGTCACGATCGTGGCGTCGGTGGCTCCGTACTCGCGCAGGCCGGTGTTCGCGACCTCGCCGCCGAGCGCCTTCGCCATGACCTGGAAGCCGTAGCAGATGCCCAGGGTCGGCACGTCGAGATCGAACACGCCGCTGTCGAGGCTGGGAGCGCCGTCTTCGTACACCGACGACGGGCCGCCCGAAAGGATGATGCCGACGGGGTTCTTCGCCGCGATCTCGTCCGCCGTGGCGGTGTGGGGCACGATCTCGCTGTACACGCCGGCTTCGCGCACTCGGCGGGCGATGAGCTGCGCGTACTGGGCGCCGAAGTCGACGACGAGGACGGGGCGCTGGGACGTTTCGGTCTGTTCGGTCACCGGTTGCCTTCCGGGGTGGGAACGGGAGCGCTGGCCTGGGCGGCTTCGCGCTCGGCGAGGTAGGCGCGCACGCTCCGGGCGGTGCGCACCTCGAGGATGAAGGAGAGGAAGGGCACCACGCCGCCGAGGGCGAGGAACACGAAGCGGCGGAACGGCCACCGCATGAGGCTCCACACGCGGAAGCACGAGAAGAGGTAGACCACGTAGAACCAGCCGTGAGCGACGAGGATCGCGAGCGAGACGTTGACGCCGTCTCCGGTCGACAGGATCTCGCAGCCGCTGCCGCCGGGCACGAAGAGCGAGAACCACTGGCAGTCGGGACCGGGCACGGCATCCGCGAACCACAGGAAGCCACCGGAACCACCGAGGAACAGCTCCACGTGAATGGGCGTGTACTTCAGGATCATCTCGGCGACCAGCAGCAGCAGGCCGACACCGGTGATGATCGAGCAGATCTGGTAGAACTTCAGGGCTCCGCGGATCGCCGGGAACGAGGCGAGCTTGGGGGCGCGGGGCATGGATGCCAGTCTACTCGCGAGACGCTGGGGGCCCCGCCGCGAGAGCTTCGGCTTGTTCGTCTTCGAGGTCTTCGACCTCTTTCTCCCACGCGTCGCGAGCGAGGCGATACCAGAGGTAGAGCGCGAAACCGGCGAAGACGGCCCACTCGGCGGCGTAGAAGATGTTCAGCCAGTTGACCCGCGAGCGCTCGTCGGGAGCCGGCGAGGAGATGTCGACGAGCGGACCGATGGCGGTCTGCGACGCGATGTATTGCCGGTAGACGCTCACATCGGTGATGTCGTGCCACCGGCCGAGCAGCATGGCGGGCGACATGCGTGTGAGGGTGTACGGGTCGGCGTCCGACGGCGGCAGGGACGGCCCCTCGTCGGAGATCAGGCGTCCGGTGACCTCGACCACGGCCGTCGGATCGGCCTCGACCTGCCGCTCGAGTTCGGCGGCGGCGGCGTCCGCCTGCTCGAGGCTCGGGGTCCAGCCGGTCGCGACGGCGACCGAGGTGCGTTCCGCGGCACCGGCGACGCGGAGCTGACCGGTGACCCAGTACCCCTCGGCGTCGTCGTTGAAGCGCGAGGAGACGACGATGAAGTCGGATGCCACCCACGTGCCCGTCACCGTGACCCGCTGACCCACGAGGGGTTCGGGCAGGTAGTCGCCCGGCTTCACGACGTCGGCGAGGGGACGGACGACTTCGGTCATGCCCGGCTCCGGCGGCGAGGTGTCGACCGCGCGGCCCAGCTGCCACTGCCCCAGCCACGCGAGCACGCCCGCCACGATCAGCGAGAACGCCAGCAGCGCGATCCAGCGGGGCCGCAGCATCACCTCCCGCAGGGTGGGCGGGAAGATCTGCGGCGGCGCCGGGTCGGTCGCGGGGGCGGAGGTCATGCGGTTCCGGTCAGTGACCGTAGGGGGCGACGACGACCTCGACGCGCTGGAACTCCTTGAGGTCGGAGTAGCCGGTGGTGGCCATCGACTTCTTCAGCGCCCCGATGAGGTTGGCGGTGCCGTCGGCGACGGGCGCCGGGCCGTAGAGGATCTGCTCGAGCGGGCCGACGCGGTCGACGGCGACCCGACGGCCGCGCGGCAGCTTCGCGTGGTGAGCTTCGGGGCCCCAGTGGAACCCGCGCCCGGGCGCGTCGGTCGCCCGAGCCAGTGCGACGCCCAGCATGACGGCATCCGCTCCCATGGCGAGGGCCTTCACGATGTCGCCCGAGGTGCCCACGCCGCCGTCGGCGATGACGTGCACGTAGCGGCCTCCCGACTCGTCGAGGTAATCACGGCGCGCGCCGGCGACGTCGGCGACGGCCGTGGCCATCGGCGCGTGCAGTCCGAGGGTGGCGCGCGTGGTGGAGGCCGCTCCCCCGCCGAAGCCGACGAGCACGCCGGCGGCTCCCGTGCGCATGAGGTGCAGGGCCGCCGTGTACGTGGCGGCGCCGCCGACGATGACGGGCACGTCGAGGTCGTAGATGAACTTTTTGAGGTTCAGCGGCTCGGCGACCTTCGAGACGTGCTCCGCCGACACCGTGGTGCCACGGATGACGAAGAGGTCGACGCCGGCGGCGACGACGGTCTCGTAGAGGTCGTGCGTGCGCTGCGGGGTCAGGGCTCCGGCGACGGGGACGCCCGCGTCGCGCACCTCGGCGAGGCGATCGCGCACGAGCTCGGGCTTGATGGGCTCGGAGTAGAGCTGCTGCATGCGGCGGGTCGCATCGGCCTCGGGGAGCGTCGCGATCTCGGCGAGGAGCGGCTCGGGGTCGTCGTAGCGCGTCCACAGGCCCTCGAGGTCGAGCACACCGAGGCCGCCGAGGCGCCCGAGCTCGATCGCGGTGCGGGGGCTGACGACGGAGTCCATCGGGGCGCCGAGCACGGGGATCTCGAAAGAGAACGCGTCGATGGTCCACGCGGTCGAGACGTCTTCGGGATTGCGCGTGCGCCGCGACGGCACGACGGCGATGTCGTCGAAGGTGTAGGCGCGGCGGGCGCGCTTGGCGCGGCCGAGGTCGATCTCCATGGTCACCCGCCCAGCCTACCCGCGCCCTCCGACATCGCCGTCGGCGGGGGCGGACGGTGCCTCCGCCGGGTCGTTGCCACCGCGCAGCATCCGCGTGACCAGACCGTCGAAGGCGAAGAGCAGGAACGCGATCGATCCGAGGAGAGGGCTGACGGCGACGACCACCGCACTGATGAGGACCGCGCTGAGACCCGCGCGCCCGATCCGACGGGCGTCCGAGCGGGTGAGGTCGGGAATCGCCCCCGAGCGGACCGCCCACACCCACTGCACCCACCCGAGCAGGATCGCGAGGAAGAAGTTCACCGGCAACAGCACCCGCCCGAGCAACAGGTCGTCGTACGTGGTGTTGAGAGAGGAGGTGAAGGGCACCAGCACAACGAACAGCAGACGCAAGCCGTTGATCCACATGCCGAGGGCGTCGATGCGCGCGATGTATTCGAACTGCCGCACGTGCGTCATCCACATGAGGCACAGGATCAGGAAGCTGACGACGAACGAGAACAGCGGGTGCGCCAACTCGACGAGCGCCGCGGCGAGCGCAGCATCAGAGCCCACGGTCCCCAGCGACTGATCGGTGAGACCGAGCACGAGCAGCGTCGCCGCGATCGCGAAGACCCCGTCGGTGAACGCCTCTGTACGCCGCGCCGACACCAATGCGTCGGGGTGGCTCCTCCGCCGGATCATGCGCTCAGCGTAGCCGTCGGACGGCGACGACGAAGGGCCGGACGGTCGCCCGTCCGGCCCTTCAGAAGAGCGTCTACTTCTTGTAGTTGGGCGCCTCGACGACGATCTGCACGTCGTGGGGGTGCGACTCCTTGAGGCCCGCCGAGGTGATGCGCACGAAACGGCCCTTGCTCTTGAGCTCTTCGACGGTGCGGGCGCCCACGTAGAACATCGACTGACGCAGGCCACCGATGAGCTGGTAGGCGACGGCCGCGACCGGTCCGCGATAAGGCACCTGACCCTCGATCCCCTCGGGGATCAGCTTGTCGTCGCTGGGCACGTCGGCCTGGAAGTAGCGGTCCTTCGAGTAGGACGTCTTCTTGCCGCGCGTCTGGAGGGCCCCGAGCGAGCCCATGCCGCGGTACTGCTTGAACTGCTTTCCGCCCTGGAAGACGATCTCGCCCGGCGACTCGTCGGTGCCGGCGAGGAGTGAACCGAGCATGACGGTGTCGGCGCCGGCGACGAGCGCCTTGGCGATGTCTCCCGAGTACTGCAACCCGCCGTCGGCGATCACGGGGACGCCCGCGGGGATCGCGGCCTGCGCGGCCTCGTAGATCGCGGTGACCTGGGGCACGCCGACGCCGGCGACCACGCGCGTGGTGCAGATGGAGCCCGGTCCGACGCCGACCTTGACGGCATCCACTCCCGCGTCGATGAGGGCCTGTGCCCCCTCGCGGGTGGCGACGTTGCCGCCGATGACGTCGATGTGTGCGAAGGACGCATCGGCCTTGAGGCGCGTGACGATGTCGATGACGCCCGCCGACTGCCCGTTGGCGGTGTCGACGACGAGCACGTCGACGCCCGCGTCGCGCAGGGCCTCGGCGCGCTGCCACGCGTCACCGAAGAAACCGATCGCCGCGCCCACGCGGAGCCGGCCCTGATCGTCCTTCGTGGCGAGGGGGTACTTCTCGCTCTTGTCGAAGTCCTTGATGGTGATGAGACCGGCGAGCTTGCCGTCGTCGTCGACGAGCGGGAGCTTCTCGACGCGGTGCTTGGCGAAGGTCGCGATGACGTCGTTGGCGTGGATGCCGACGTGCCCCGTGATCAAGCCGTCCTTGGTCATCACGTCTTTGACGAGAGTGGTCTGACGCTCGAAGCCCGAGACGAACCGCATGTCGCGGTTGGTGATGATGCCCACCAGCACGCCGTCGGGGTCGATGACGGGAAGACCCGAGATGCGGTACTGCGCGCACATGGCGTCGACCTCGGCCACCGTGGCATCCGGGGTCGTCGTGATGGGGTTGGAGACCATACCGGACTCGCTGCGCTTGACCTGATCGACGATGCCCGCCTGATCTTCGATCGACAGGTTGCGGTGCACAATGCCAATCCCGCCCTGGCGCGCGATCGCGATCGCCATGCGGGCCTCGGTCACGGTGTCCATGGCGCTGGAGAGCAGGGGTGTCGCCACGGTGATGCGACGCGTGAGCCGCGAGGACGTGTCGGCCTCGCTGGGGATGACGTCGGTGTGCCCCGGCAGGAGCAGGACGTCGTCGTAGGTCAGTCCGATGAAACCGAAGGGGTCGTGCTGCTCCATGGATCCTCCTGCGCACGCGGCGCCTGTTGAAAGGGGACGTCGTCGGCCGGGGCGCGCACTGCGCGCTCCGCCTGCGATTCTAAGCGTCGGGGAGCCATGAATTGTTCCCGCAACGGCTGGCCACGATGCGCATGCACGATGACACGGTTCGCTAACGACCCGGCTGGCGAAACACCCTGGACACATTACGCTCGTAGCGTCGACCGTCGAAGCTGACGGGACGACTTCGTCAGCGCTGCCGAACTGGAGATTCCGTGGGTCACCCCTCCCCCACCGCGATACGATCGCGAACTTTGTCCCGCATGGCTGTGATCGTGTCGCTCTTCGCGAGCGCGGTCGCCGTCCTGAGCCTGTTCTTCGCGACACCCGCGATGGCGCAGGCCACGCAGGCGCCCACCCCCGCCGCTTCGGCGGGCACCGGTGACGTCTCGACCCAATACTCGATCGGCGGCATCATCCGCGCGGGCGAGGATCCGGTCGAGGGCGTCGAGGTGCTCGTCTCCGGTTCGGGCTTCTCCGAGACCGGGACGACGGGCGCCGATGGGCGCTGGTCGGTCGCCGTCCCCGGACCGGGCGCGTACACGGCCGAGCTGCAGGTGGACACGCTGCCCGACGGCGTCGCCCCGCGCGATCCCGACAACGTCACCCGCGATGTCACGATCGGCACGACCAACACGGTCAACGTGCTGTTCCCGACGGGCGAGGGGACGGCGGCCAGCGGAACCATCTGGGACACGCTGTTCTCGCGCTTCTTCTACGGCCTCAACTTCGGTCTGCTGCTGGCGCTGGCCGCGATCGGCATCTCACTGATCTTCGGGACGACCGGCGTGAACAACTTCGCCCACGGCGAGATGCTCACGTTCGGCGCGATCATCTTCTACATCTTCACGGCGATGGGCTGGAACCTGCTGCTGGCGATCCTGCTGACGGTGGTGCTGTCGGCCGCGCTCGGATGGACCCAGGATGCCGTGCTGTTCAAACCCCTGCGCAAACGCGGGGTGGGCTTGGTCCAAGTGCTGATCGTCACGATCGGTCTGTCGATCGTGCTGCGCTACCTGTACCTGTACTTCTTCGACGGCGGAACGCGCAACATCGCGACCGGCATCACCGACAACGTCACCATCGGCCCCGTCACGGTGACGCTCACCTCGATCATCAGCATGGGCATCAGCATCGTGATGCTCGGCCTCGTCGGGTACTTCCTCACCCGCACGCGCATCGGCAAGGCGACGCGCGCTGTCAGCGACAACGCCTCGCTCGCCGCCGCGTCCGGTATCAACGTCGACCGGGTGATCCGCATCGTCTGGGTGCTCGCCGGTGCCCTCACGGGCCTCTCGGGCGTTCTCTACGGCCTCTACCGCGGCGTCACGTGGGACATGGGCTTCGCCATCCTTCTGCTGCTGTTCGCCGCGGTCACGCTGGGTGGACTCGGGAGCGCGTTCGGCGCACTCGTGGGTTCGCTCATCATCGGCATCATCACGGAGCTGTCGACCATCGTCATCCCACCCGACCTGCGGTACGCGGTGGCCCTGATCGTGCTCATCGGCGTGCTGCTGTTCCGGCCGCAAGGTGTGCTCGGTCGTAAAGAGCGGATCGGTTGAGGAAAGACGACATGGACTGGTTTTCGATCTTCAACAACGCCGCGGGCGAGCTCATCAGCCCGACCACCGCGGCCTACGCCCTCGCCGCCATCGGACTCAGCGTGCACTTCGGCTACGCGGGGCTCCTCAACTTCGGTCAGGCGGGCTTCATGGCCGTCGGCGCCTACGCCTTCGCCATCGCGACGCTCTCGCTCTCGGCACCGGTGTGGCTGGCCATCCTCATCGCCATCGGCGCGTCCGTGCTCTTCGCCTTCCTGCTCGGCATCCCGACCCTGCGTCTGCGCGCCGACTACCTCGCGATCGTCACCATCGCGGCGGCCGAGATCGTGCGCTACGTCGTGTCGACGGTGGGCCTGACCGACATCACCGGCGGCTCGCAGGGACTGAACGGCTACAACCGCGAGTTCCAGGCGCTCAACCCCCTGCCGGCCGGCACCTACGGCATCGGGCCATGGACCTACTCCGCGAACGACTGGTGGGTCCGCGTCTTCGGCTGGGGCCTCGTCATCATCGCGACGATCCTCGTCTACCTGCTGATGCGCAGCCCGTGGGGCCGCGTCGTGAAGGGCATCCGCGAGGACGAGGACGCCGTGCGCAGCCTCGGCAAGAACGTCTACTCCTACAAGATGCAGGCTCTCGTGCTCGGCGGTGTCATGGGCGGCCTCGCGGGTGTGGTGTTCATCCTCCCCCGCGCGGTGCAGCCCGGTAACTACGGAACGGCACTGACGTTCTTCATCTGGACGGCGCTGCTGCTCGGCGGCGCCGCGACCCTGCTCGGCCCGATCGTCGGATCGATGCTGTTCTGGGTGCTCCTGTCGCTGTCGAACGGCATCATCGTGGGGCTGCGCGACGTCGGCATCCTGGGCTTCATGTCCAGCACGCAGACGGGGCAGGTGCGCTTCATCCTCGTCGGCCTCGGACTGATGCTCCTGGTGATCTTCCGACCACAGGGCATCTTCGGCAACAAGAAGGAGCTGTCGTTCAATGTCTGACACGACCCTCACCCACCCGCTCGTCAAGGGCGATGTCGGCCCCGGCTGCGCCAAGGTCGACCCGATCGTCGTCGCCGACGGCGTCACCCGGCAGTTCGGCGGGCTCAAGGCCGTCGATGTCGAGCACCTCGAGATCCCGCGTGGACAGATCACCGCTCTGATCGGCCCGAACGGTGCCGGCAAGACGACGTTGTTCAATCTGCTGACCGGCTTCGACAAGCCGAACACGGGTCGCTGGAGCTTCGAGGGGTCGAACCTCGCCGGGGTACCCGCATTCAAGGTCTCGCGCAAGGGAATGGTGCGCACCTTCCAGCTCACCAAGTCGCTGGGGCGCCTCTCGGTCCTGCAGAACATGCTGCTCGGCGCCCGCGGGCAGAAGGGCGAGAACATCTTCCGCGCCCTGATCCCCTCGACCTGGCGCTCGCAGGAGCAGGCGAACACCGATCGGGCCGACGACCTGCTGCGCCGGTTCAAATTGGATGCCAAGCGCGAGGACTTCGCCGCGTCGCTGTCGGGCGGCCAGCGCAAGCTCCTCGAGATGGCGCGTGCGCTGATGAGCGACCCGAAGCTCGTCATGCTCGACGAGCCGATGGCCGGCGTGAACCCCGCGCTGACCCAGAGCCTCCTGGGCCACATCCTCAACCTCAAGAGCGAGGGGATGAGCGTCCTGTTCGTCGAGCACGACATGCACATGGTGCGCCACATCTCGGACTGGGTCATCGTCATGGCCGAGGGCCGCGTGGTGGCCGAGGGTCCGCCCGAGACCGTCATGACCGACCAGGCGGTGATCGACGCCTACCTGGGCGCGCACCACGACACCGATCTCGGCGACATGACCACGTCGCAGCTCGAGACCATCCAGGCCGAGGCCGCCGCCGAGGCGGAGGCGGAGCTCATCGCCGACGAAAAGGACGGGAAGCTCTGATGTCCGACACCTCGACCGCCACCCGCACCGCGGTGCTGCGCACCGACGACCTGGTCGCGGGGTACCTGCCCGGGGTCAACATCCTCAACGGCTGCACGGTGGACGCCTACCAGGGCGACCTGATCGGCATCATCGGCCCGAACGGCGCCGGCAAGTCGACGCTGCTGAAAGCCATCTTCGGCCAGGTCAAGATCCGCAGCGGCTCCGTGCTGCTCAACGGGGAAGACATCACCACGCTGAAAGCCGACAAGCTCGTCGGCAAGGGCGTCGGCATGGTCCCGCAGAACAACAACGTGTTCCCGAGCCTGTCGATCGAAGAGAACCTGCAAATGGGGCTCTTCCAGCGTCCCAAGGCCTTCGCCGAGCGCTTCGAGTTCGTCAGCGGGCTGTTCCCCGAGTTGGCCAAGCGGCGCCGTCAACGCGCGGGGTCACTGTCGGGCGGCGAGCGTCAGATGGTCGCCATGGGCCGCGCGCTCATGATGGACCCCTCGGTGCTGTTGCTCGACGAGCCGTCGGCCGGGCTCTCCCCCGTCCGCCAGGACGAGACGTTCCTGCGCGTGGCCGAGATCAACCGCGCGGGCGTGACCATCATCATGGTCGAGCAGAATGCGCGACGATGCCTGCAGATCTGCCACCGCGCCTACGTGCTCGACCAGGGCAAGGACGCGTACACGGGAACCGGTCGGGAGCTTCTCACCGACCCCCGCGTCATCGAGCTGTACCTCGGCACACTGGCCGCCGACGAGGACGCCAAGCGCGATCACAAGGAGCCTGAAGCCTGATCCGGCGCCGGATGGCCGCGGGTGCGGCGCTCACACTGATGAGCGCCGCACTCGCGGCATGTTCGGCCACGACCCCACCCGCCCTATCGTTCGACGTCGCCCTGGTGCAGCAGCGCGGTGACATCGCCGTCGACCGGATACAACTACGCGTGACCAACACGTCGTCCTCCCCCGCGACCCTCACGGCGGCTTCCTTCTCCTCCCCCGTCCTGGACGGCCCCGCGGACTGGGATGCCGAGCGGCCGACGACGCTCGACCCGGGACGCACCGTCGATCTTCCGGTATTCCTGCCGGCCATCCGCTGCACCGACGGCCCCGCGGCCCCCGAGGCGACTCTTACGGTCGATGGCGTGCCGACGACCGTGTCTCTGGCCGATGCCCTCGACGTGCTGGAGCGGACGAGCGCCACGGCGTGTGACCGGGAGGATCTGGCCTCAGTCGTCCGGGTGACGGCGTCGGGGGCGGATGCCGGTCCAGACGGATCGATCGTCTTGCACCTCGCCGTCGAGCCGACTCGCAGCGGCGAGGGTTCCGCCGAACTCGTCGCTCTGCAGGGAACCGTCCTGCTGCGGTTCGAGGCCGGTTCCGCCGCGCCGCTGAGAGTGGCGGTCGCCGCGGGTGACGCGCCGTCGAGCATCGACGTCACCGTGGTACCCCAGCGCTGCGACGCCCACGCCATCGCGGAGGACAAGGTGGGAACGCTCTTCGACCTGGTCGCTCGCGTCGACGATCGCGAGGTGGTGGTCCCCTTGCAACGGTCGAAGGACGTCGCCGATGAACTTCTGGTGCTCACCGCACGCGCCTGCGGACTGACCCCGGCGGGCTGAGCCCGGCGAACTGCCCCAGCGGGATCTCCCCGCACCGTGATCGCACGGTCGATTCAGCGGAGGGAACTCGCTCCGTCGGCGGGTTTACCTTCGCGGAGCGTGGCCTCCGACGATCGACAGGACACCCCGCCGACGCAACGCCAAGGGGCCCGGATCCTGAGATCCGGGCCCCTCGCGTGGTGATCAGGTCACTCGTTGAGCGAGCCGAACTCCGTGTTCAGCAGGGTGTACTTGTTGTCGGCACCGTACTGGTAGATGCCGATGTACGCCTCGGTCGGGTCACCGTTCTCGTCGAAGGTGATCGGGCCGGAGACACCGTCGTAGTCGATGTCGGTGCCCTCGTTGATCAGCGCGAGGCAGTCGGCGAAGGTCGTGCACTTCTCGCCCTCTTCCGAAACCGACTGAAGGTTGTCGCGGATCGCGGTGCCCGAGTCGTCCTTGGCCTGCGCCGCGGCGAGAGCTGCGACGATGACCGCGTCGTAGGACTCCGGTGCGTAGCTGAAGTCGGTCAGCGCGGGGTCGATCTCCTTCAGACGCGACTGGAACGTCGTGTCGGCCGGGTTGCCGGGCAGCGTGCCCTTGGCGCCCTGCAGGGTACCGGCGGGGAACTCGTACGAGTTCGACAGGTTGCCGTCGACGAAGTAGACCTTCGACGCGGCGTAACCCTGCGTGCTCACGAGCTGCGGGATGATCGACGACGTCTCTTCGAACGCGATGACCGCGACGGCGTCGGGCTGAGCCGCGAGCAGCTCGTCGACCTGCGACGTGAAGACCGTGTCACCCGGGTTGTACGGGACCGCGACGGAGACCTCGCCACCGGCGGCCTCGATGGCCGTCGTCGCGTTGTCCTTCAGGCCGATGCCATAGGGGTCGTTGATGTAGATGATGCCGACGTTGGCGGCACCGTCACCGACCATCAGGTTGCCGAGCACGCGGCCCTGCAGAACGTCGGACGGCGCGGTGCGCCAGTAGTACCCGTCGTCGGCGTAGGTCGTGAAGTCGGGCGAGGTGTTGGCCGGCGAGATCTGGACGACACCGGCGTTGACCAGCTGGTCGACGAAGGTGAAGGACACACCCGACGAAGCCGCACCGATGACGACGTCGGCACCGGCATCGACGAGCTCGGTGGCCGACTGCGTGGCGATGTCGGTGGTGGTGTCACCCGAGTCGCGCTCGGTCAGTTCGACTGAGAACGGGAACGCATCGCCCGCGGCCTCGATGTCTTGCACGGCGAGCTTCACACCGGCGACCTCGGGCGGGCCGAGGAAGGCGAGGTTACCCGTGGCGGGGAGGATCGTGCCGACGTGGAACGCACCGTCGGCCGTCGAGACGGCACCGCTGCCACCGTCGGAGGACGCGCTGGGTGCGGCGGCATCGCCGCCACCACCGGCACAACCGGCGAGGACGAGCGCGCTGGCGCCGACCAGGGCGAGACCGCCGAGGAGTCGGGCGCTGCGCGTGCGCGGGAAGACGTTCATAGTGCTCCTTGCTGTGGATGAACGTGGGGGAAGACCCATGGGGTCACCTGATTCCCCCAACCTAATCGGATGCACGTTTTCCGCATGTTGCCGTTCGTTAACGATGTGCGTCCCCGCGGTCACGGGCGCATAACGGTCGGCCGCGCCGCAACGAGAACGGACGGATACAGCCGGTAAACGCAGAAATCGCGGGACTCACACCGGCTCGGCGACATCGGCCACCGCGCGACGGTGACGCCGCGAGGCCACGATCGAATCGGCACTCAAGAGCACCAGCGCCACCCAGACCAGGGCGAAGCCGAGCCAGCGCTCGAGGGTCATCGGCTCGTGGAGCACCCAGACCCCGATGACGAACTGGATGACGGGCGCCACGAATTGCAGCAGCCCGATCACCGTCAGCGGCACCCGCCGGGCGCCCGACGCGAACAGCAGCAGCGGAATGGCCGTCACGACGCCGGCCGAGAGGAGGAGCACCGTGTGGAGCACTCCGACGGTGCCCAGCGTGATCCCCGAGATGTTCGCGACGAACACCAGCTGGATCGCGGCAACCGGCAGGAGCCACAGCGACTCGAGGGTCAGACCGCTCACGGCATCCACCGACGGGCCGATCTGCTTCTTCACCAGACCGTAGAACCCGAACGAGAACGCCAGCGTCAGGGCGATCCACGGGAAGGAGCCGTAGCCGACGACGATGACGACGACCGCGACGACCGCGATGCCCACCGCGATCCACGGGAGGACGCGCAGCCGCTCGCGCAGCACGATGACACCGAGCAGGACCGTGACGATCGGGTTGGTGAAGTAGCCGAGGCTCGTCTCGATGACGTGCCCGGTCAGCGCCCCGATCAGGTAGGTCTGCCAGTTGACGTAGATGAGCACGCCGGCGAGGGCGGTGAGCGCCATCAGTCGGGGCTGCCGCACGATCGCCAGGAAGGGCCGCCACGCGCGCAACACGGTGAGCAGCAGCAGGCAGAACGCGAAGGCCAGGATGATGCGCCACGCCACGACCTCGAAGGGGTCGGTCGGCTGGAGCTGCAGGAAGTAGATCGGCAGGACGCCCCAGAGCAGGTAGGCACTCAGCGCGTACAGCGCACCGCGGGTGCTCCCGCCGGCGGGAGCGGGAGGGGCGGCGGTCACTTTCTCAGCCTATGCGCGGCGTCGAGGCGGGGGCCGCCGTCGAGCCCCGCTTTCCTGCCATCCCCGCAGGCGAACGACGAGCCGCGCGGGCCGATCGAACGACGAAGACCCCGGATGCCATGGCATCCGGGGTCTTCGTCAGGGTCACGCGATCAGCGGACGACGACCGCCAGGACGTCGCGAGCCGAGAGCACCAGGTACTCGTCGGCGCCGAACTTGACCTCGGTGCCGCCGTACTTGCTGTAGAGCACGCGGTCACCGACGGCGACGTCGAGGGGGACACGGTTGCCGTTGTCGTCGATGCGGCCGGGGCCGACGGCGACGACTTCGCCCTCCTGCGGCTTCTCTTTGGCGGTATCGGGGATGACGAGACCACTCGCGGTGGTCTGCTCAGCCTCGACCTGCTTGATGACGATCCGGTCCTCGAGCGGCTTGATGGAAACCGACACGGTCTACCTCTTTCTCGTTACAGAAGACTTGTCAGCACTCACGCGGGGAGAGTGCTAACCAGAGTCTAGAGAAGGGTTGGCACTCGTGCAATGCGAGTGCCAACGTGTCGCCGATTGGGGCGTTCGAGACGCGAGACGATCTGATCGGCCCCAACGCGCAGACTGCGGCGAGCGTGCGCCGGAGCGGCGCGAAGTATTGCACCTTTACGCCATGAGTCATACCCATCTCACCTGCCCTTTCATCCTGTTTACGGGTGTGCAACACTTCAGGCACAGCGTCGACACATGCAGGGGGCATGGGTCGGTGGAACACAAGCGGGCTCGTCGTCGAGCTCGGAGAGTCGGGGGATTCAGGGGTGCCATGCGGCGCTTCTGTGCGCCCCCGGGGGGTCGAACACATGGCTACGCCGTACTTCTTGGCGATTGATGTCGGGACGAGCAGGACTGCGGCAGCGACTGCGCGCTCCGCGCCGGACGGGGCGCTGCTGGCAGCATCGCTGCCGCTAGGGCGCAACGCCGACAGCACTCCGACGACCGTCTTCGTCTCGGACAGCGGACTGCTGTTCGGTGACGCCGCGGAGCGTCGGGGCACTGCCCAGCCGGAGCGTCTGGTGCGCGAGTTCAAGCGCCGTATCGGCGATGACGTGCCCATCGTGGCCGGAGACCGGCGCTTCTCGCCGCAGGACCTCTACGCCCTCGTCGTGGGGTGGGTGATCGGCACCGCGGTCGAGCGTGAAGGACAGCACCCCGCCGGCATCGCCGTCTCGGTCCCCGTCACCTGGGGCGAGTACCGCACGCAACTGGTGCGCGACGCCATCGGCCGCCTCGGCTGGAGCGACGTGCAGGTCATCACCGAGCCCGAGGCCGCCGCACGCCACTACGAATCGACGCACCCCCTCGACAGCGGCCGCGCGCTGGCGGTCTACGACTTCGGCGGCGGCACCTTCGACACCGTCATCCTCCAGAAGATGCCCGACGGCACCGTTGACTTCGTCGGCAGCCCCATCGGAATCCCCGACCTGGGCGGCGCCGACTTCGACGACATCGTGCTGCGTCACACCGTCCGTGCCGCCGGCATCCCGGCATCCGCCCTCGCGGGCGTGGAGTCCGATGCGGGCCTCCGCATGGCGCTGGCGTCGCTCCGACGCGAGTGCGTCGACGCCAAGGAATCGCTGTCGTTCGACGGCGAGGCCGTCGTGCCGGTGCTCATCGGCGACGGGCACGGCGCCGTCCGTCTGACCCGCGCCGAGTTCGAGGACATGATCGAACCCGAGATCGAGCGCACCGTCGAGGTGCTCGAGATCGCGCTGGAGCAGTCCGGGCTGACCGCCGACGACCTCGACGCGATCCTGCTCACGGGCGGTACCTCCCGCATCCCCCGCGTGGCGCAGCTGCTTTCGGAGCGCTTCGACCGCCCCATCGCCGTCGACGCCGATCCCAAAGCGATCATCGCCTTGGGCGCCGCTCGCACCGCCGCCGGAGGAGGTCTGCATTCCGTCGCGATCGCGGACGTCGATGACGACGACGTCCCGGACGATGACGATCTCGATGACACGTCCGCGGAAGACGGCTTCACCGCCGATCGGACCGGGAAGCGTGCTCCGTGGTTCCGTCGCGTTCCCGCCACGGCGTACGTCGCGGCGGGAGTGGCCGTTCTGACCGTGACCGTGGGCGTCGTGAGCGTGCCCGCCCTGGGCGTCGGCATCCTCGCCCGCACGGGGATGGCCGTCACCTCCCAGCCCCTCGCCGCCGATCTCGAGGTGCGGCTTTTCGATCCCCTCGACACGCCCTCGTCGCCCCCGCCGAGCATCGCGGCCCCCGCGGTGCAGCCCGTCGCCGACCAGCCCGCCGCATCGCAGGAGGCTGCCGCCCCCGAGGAGACCCGGGCGACGAACCGTACCGAGGAGCGTCAGCGCACCCCCCAGCGACTGACGCCCCAGGCCGCCGAGCAGCGCAGCCCCTCCGCGGCACCACCCGCGCAGCAGCAGGCCTCGGGCGGCGGCGGCGGCGGGGGCGGTAACCCCGCCCCGGCCACCGAGCCCTCGTCGTCGACGCCGTCGGAGCCGTCGACCGGAACTCCGTCGACCGACCCGACGACGACCGCCCCCTCGCCCTCCGACCCGGCCCCCACCACCTCGCCGACCGAAACGCCGGTCACCGAGACTCCGGTCACCGACCCGCCCACCACCGAGGAGCCGGCTCCGTCTCCGTCGACGGAGAACCCGCCGCCGACCGAGACCTCGCCGCCGGCGGAGCAACCGGCCGAGACCAGCTCTCCGGCCCCCGAGACGCCGCCCGCCTCCGCCGAGCCCACGCCCTGACGCGCGTCGTCGGAAGATCACCACCGATGTCGATCTCGAACACGTCCTCCGATGCTGCCCACGGCGACCTCGAGTCGCTGTTGCTGCCGCGCGTCGCACGCGCCCTCCTCGATGCCTCCGTCGCGGCAGTGGAGCCCGCACCGCTCGCGGTCGTGGGAACGGCCGGCTCCGGGAAATCCCGCGTGCTGCGCCACCTCTTCACGGCATTGCGCGCGGCCGGAGTCTCCCCCGTCGCACTGACGCACCTCTCCGACCTCCCCGCCGCGCGGGACGCGGTCGTCGTCGTCGACGACGCGCACCTCCTCGACGATGAGACGCTGTCCGCGCTGGCGGAGCGGCTGCGCACGGGAACCGCGACGGTGCTGCTCGCCACCCGTCCCGACCCCGACTCCCCCGCCCTTCGCGCGCTGATCGACGACATCGAACGCCACCAGCCGCCCATGCTGCTCGGACACATCACGATGTCCGACGTCACCGCGCACCTGGGCGCCGAGGCGACGGACTCGTCGCGAGAGTGCCTCACGCGCCTGCTCGAGGCCACCGGAGGTCTGGCCTGGCTGACCGCCGAGGCGCTCGTGCTGCACGGTGACGCGATCTGCGACGGCCGGTGCGACCACGACGAGATCGCCCGGTCGCTGGACGACCTCGTCTCGCACCGCATCGATTCCCTCGACCCGTCGCTGCGGCTCGCCGTCGAAGCGCTGTGCCTCGACGAACGCTCCGCGCTGGACGCCGGCGCCGGCCCCGCCTGCGCCGCCGGATACGACGCCGGTCTGCTGCAGCGCGGCGGACGCACCGTTCCGCTCGTGCGAGACGCCGTGCGCGCCCGACTGACCGCCGACCGCCTGCTCGAGTTGTACTCCGCGCGGCTCGTTCGCGACGCCGCCTCGGTGCAGGCGCTCCTGGGCGGCACGACGGACGAACGGGTGGCATCCGCCCTGGTCGCCGACGGTGACCGCGAACTGTCGCGCGATCCGGCGAAGGCGGCCGCACTCTACGAAGCGGCCGACCGTGCGGGAGCCCCCTCGGCCACCCTCGACGTGCGACGCGCACGGGCCGCGTGGGCACTGGGCGACGTGGATGCCGCCGGGACCTTCGTCGACCGTCTGCTCGCGGGCTCCGACGCTCCCGGCGACGCCGCTCTCGACATGGCCGCCGCCGTCTGGGCGATGCGCGGCGACATGGATCTCGGGGCCCAGGTCTACCGCGGCGGTGTGCCGACGACATCCGAGAGCCGCGCGAAGTGGACGATCGCCGCCGCGGGCGCCGGTCACACCGATCCGGCCGCAACGCCCGTCTCCGCACCCGTGCGCACCATTCCGACCGCCCACGGTGTCTCGCTCGAGCTCCTCTCGCGAGGCCTCCGGGCCTCGCTCGACACCGGCGGCCACGACGGTCTGCAGGATCTCGTGCGTGCCAGCGAGATGTACACCGCGTCCGGGAGCGACGCGCCTCTCCCCGAACTGCCGGCCGTGATCGCCGCGCTCGTCGCCCTGCACGGGGGCGAGGCGGCCGTCGCCCAACGGGTGCTGGATGCCGCGATCGCCGGCGCGCAGGGCGGCGCGTGGGCCGCTCCGCGACTGCTGCTCTGGCGCGCGTGGGTCGCCCTGCAGCGCGAGCACGCGTCGGAGGCCGAGAACGCCCTGCGTGCGGCGACCGGCGGACGCCCTCTCGGCGCGCGCGATCGTCTGCTCGCCGATGCCGTCGAGCTCGGGCTCGTGCGCCGCAACGGCCAGCCCTCCGAGCTCCCGCCGGTCTGGCAGCGCGCACAGGAGTCCCTGCTGCGCGTTCAGATCGACCTGTTCACCCTCGTCCCCCTCGGCGAGTTCGCCGTGTCGGCGGCCCGTGTCGGCGAATTCAGCGCCGTGCGCTCGTCGCTCGAACGGGCCGAGCAGCTTCTGACCGCTCTCGGACGGCCGGCCCTGTGGGAGACGAGCCTGCAGTGGTCGGGCCTGCACGCCAGCATCCTGCTGGGCAGTCCCGAGGAGCTCACGGTGCACGCGCGGGCCCTGCGGGCCGCGGCCGAGCACTCGCCCCTGGCGGCCCGCCTGGCACGCGCCGGACGGGTGTGGACGGACGTCCTCACCGGCGTCGTCGACGTGGATGCCATCGAAGAGTCCGCCGCCGGCCTCGCGGCGAGCGGGTTCGCCTGGGACGGTGCGCGCCTGGCCAGTCACGGCGCGAGCAAGTCGACCGATCGACGTATCATCGCGCGCCTCCTCGCGTGCGCCCGCCAGCTCCACCCGCGAGAGCGCGCGGAGACGCCCGTGACCCCGGTGAGCGACACCGGCCCGGTTCCGGTGCCCACGCGCGCGGCCGAGGGTTCCGGCATCCTGAGCGAACGCGAGCGAGAGGTCGCCGCACTGGTGCTGCAGGGCAAGACCTACGCCGAGATCGGCGAGACGATCTTCATCTCGCCGCGCACCGCCGAGCACCACATCGCCCGCATCCGCAGGCGCCTGGGCGCCACCTCGCGCTCGGACCTCATGAGCCGTCTGCGCATGGCTCTCGACGACGGTTCGCATGCCCCGGAACCGACGGCGGAGGCCACCGGCGACGACGCGCGATCCGCCAGGGTGCTCGCGTCCGCCAAACCCCTATGACCCACCCCGCGCTATGGGGGTTCCCCCCGACGCGCACCTACACCCCCTCGACCTAACGTCGATCCCAAGGAACAACCGTGAGGAGACCCCAATGAGCGTCACGCTGGCGACCATGGCAGATGCGCTGATCGAATTCATCCTGAGCCTCCTACGCGATCCGGAGGCCGCAGCCGAGTTCGAAGAAGACCCGGAAGGCGCGATGGCGGCACGGGGGTTGAACAACGTCTCGTACGCGGACGTGTGCTCGGTCGCCCCGGTCATCGCCGAGAAGCCCCACGTGATCGTGAACCCCCAGCCCGCGCCGGTTCCGGTGGGTCCCAAGCCGGAGTGGAACCCGGTGGTCAAGGAGATCAAGTCGATCACCACCCAGCTGTCTTACACCCACATCGACGACCGTGACACGATCGTCGACCAGTCGGTGAACCAGAACATCTGGGCCAACGGCGACGTCAACCAGACCTTCGGCAACGAAGCCGTCGTCGCCTCGGGTGACGACGCGATCGCCGCCGGCAACGACGTCGATCAGGACACCACTCTCGACAACTCCACCGATATCAACGCCGGCAACGACGTCAACATCGGCAACGACGAGACGAACACCGACATCGACGGCTCGTACAACGACACCGACGAGACCACCGAGACGACCGACAACTCCACCGACGTCGACCTGACCGATTCGGCCAACGACTCCTCGACGGACGTCGTGGTCGACGACTCGTTCAACGACACCACCGACACGACGGTCGACACCTCGGTCGACGAGGACACCACCGTCGTGTTCGACTCGGGCAACGATGTCATCATCGAAGACACCTCGGATGACACCCTCTGACACGCCTTCGGAACGGCGGGTGGGCTCTCACGAGCTCACCCGCCGTTCCGGTGCGCCCGCGCCTCAAGCGCAGGTGCGCCGCTCGCCGGCACCGCCGCCGTACGAACCGCCCCCCAAGGCCGTCAAGCCCGAGCGTCCCGCGCTGCACGACAAGGCCGCAGCCCCCGTCATGGTCAAGATGCCGCCGCCCGCCGCGGTGCGCCTCGCGCAGATCAGCTGGGTGCTCAGCCTGGTCGTCGGCGCCATCACCGTGGGGTACCTCTTCATCATCCGCCAGACGATCGATCCCGACATCGAGGCGATCGTGCGTGGGGTCGATTCCTCGCGGCCGTCCGAGACGGTCAGCACCGCCGCCGACATCGTCTTCTGGTGCGTCTTCGGCGCGCTGGTCACGGTGCTGCTGGTGCAGATCACCTCGCTCGTGTCGTTCAACAACCGCCGCAACAACGCGCGGTGGTGGATGCTCGGAATCCTGCTGTTCCTGGCCGTGACGGTCCTGGCGGCGCGGCAGTTCGTGGCCGTCGGCGACCGGGGTGTGCCGCTGGATCGGCTGCTGCTGATCCAACTCGGCCTGTCGGCGCTCGGTCTGCTGTTCTCGGTAATCCCGGCGGCTCTGCGCTGGACCCGACGCAAGCACGACATCCGGCGGGGCAGTCCCGGCAGCAGCCCCTCAGCCGAGTTCTGACGAAGCGGCATCCGATCCTCGACGGACGGATGCCGCTTCTGTTTCGCGTCAGGCAGGTCCGCGCGAGAGCACCGCGTCCGACGCGACACCGCGGTCGGCGTCACCGGTCGCGTCAGGCCCGAGCAGATCGGATGCCGCGCCCTCGACGCTGCGGACCACGCCGCGGCACAGGTCGGCGGTGTGGCGATCGGTGAGGGGCGACTCCGCGAGGGAGTGCCAGTGCGCGAGCAGGCCGTCGATGCGCTCGCGCTGCGCGGGAGGCGCCGCATCGTCGCCGAGACCCAACCGGCGCGCGGGCGCGAGTCCCGACCCGCCCACGATCCGCTCCGCCTCGGCGAGCGCCTCGGCGTCGAGTTCGGGCGGGGCCGTGCGCAGCTCCGCCAGCAGCGACAGCTCGCGCAGATCGTGACTCTGCGCCGTGAGGCGCTCGATGGAAGCCAGCAGCCCGGCGGTGTGCGGGCGCGGGCGCTCGCGAACGAGACGTTCGACACTGTGCAGGATGCCGCGCGCCTTCAGCGCGAAGGCGCGACCGCGGAACTGGTCCTCGACGAAGCGCTGCACCTCGACCAGGCCGCTCTGCTGCACGAGCCGGTCGGACAGAGCCGACGATGTCGTCGCGCCGCCGCGGATGAGCGCCGCCGCCAGCCGCACCCCGAACAGGCCGAAGCGACGCAACAGGCCGCGGCGTATCTCCACGCTCAGGGCGGTGTCGTCGGTGGCGCGGGTGAAGCGGTCGACGGTCAGCAGCAGCTTGTCGCGCGTCCCGCGGTCCATCAACGCGATATGGCGGAGGGCGATGAACTCGCTCTCGCGGAGTGTGCGTCCGCCCTCGGCGAGGAGTCCGGCCACCGGCACCACGTCGAGCGCCAGGGACCGCAATTCGCCGTCGCGACGGTACCGGTCGGCGATCTTGGCCGCCGACAGCAGCGAGTCGATGCGGCCCGAGCCGATCTCGTCGGCGCGGGAGAGGACGGCCAGGGCGTTGACGGTCTGCGATTCCCCCGCGGCGGTGTCGCGGAAGGCCTCGAGGAACTTGAGGTCTTCGGCGTGCACGTGGCGGAGCAGATAGATGATGGCATCCGCCGCCGTCGGGGTGTCTTTCGGGATGAAGAAGTCAGTCGATCGCGCCGAGTTCTCGACGGTCAGCGAGGCGATTCCCGGCGTGTCGATGAGGACCGTGGAACGGAGGCTCTCGCTCGGCCACGCCACATCGATCCAGGCGACCTCTTCGGCGGTGAACCCGCCCATGTCCAGCACCAGGCGCCCCTCGTGCCGGCGCACCGGACGCGAGATCCGACGGCCGTCGTGCAGGCGGAGATCCACGCGCGCGGTCGATCCGTAGCGGTACCAGGTGATCGTGCGCGTGCACTCCCCCGCGTCGGTCGGGGCGATCCGCTCGCCGATGAGGGCGTTCAGCAGGGTCGACTTGCCCGCCTTGACGATGCCGGCCACGGCCAGGCGCAGGGGCTCACGCAGCCGCGCGCGGAACGACTCCAGCACCTCGACCGCGGCCGCGTCATCGGCGTACGCGCTCAGGGCGTCGTCGACGATGCGGGCGACCTCGGGCAGCCCGGCGCTCACCGCCCGACCGCCGCGCGGGCGGGGCGTGCCGCCTCAAGCTCGGCCGTGGGGATGCGGCCGCGCAGGGCCTCGATGTCGCGCAGCTGCGCCTGCAGTGTGGTGATGCGCTTGTCACGGTCGGCGGTGTAGGTGGCCGCGGCCTGCTTGGCCACCAGCACCGAGTCGCTGAGCGAGCGGTGCAGTTCTTCGGCGATCGAGCCGAAGTGGTCGCGGGCGGTGCGCTGGACGACGCGCAGACGGTCCTTCAGCTGCTTGCCCACCTGGAAGACGGTGTCTTCGATGTGACGACGCAGGAGGTTCTTCGCCTCGTTCTGCCGACGCAGCAGTCGCGAGGACATGTCTTCGCGGAAGGCGCGGCGACCCACCAGGACGCCGGCGAGCAGCGACAGCGGGTTGATGAGCGAGAGGCCGACGATGCTGGTGGCGAGTCCCACCATCAGCACGCCGCCGTAGGAGCCGCGCACGCCGATGTAGATCTTCTCGGCGGCGCCCATCTTGCCGTCGTCGAGATGCTGCAGCTCCTCGACCGGGTCGAGCAGGCCGTCGGTGCCGGCGACGTCGATCAGGGGGATCGAGCCCTCGCCCATGCGGAACTCGTCGGCCACCTGCTCGGCCAACCACTGGGACCGCTCGTTGGTCCAGACGAACGTCTCGGAGACCGCGGCATTCACCCGCTGGTCGACCCACTCGGCGATCTGCTCCCAGATGGGGCCCGGGTCGCCCTCGTCGATGGCGGTCTCGCCCTCGCGCTGCACCTTGCGGAGGCGATCGCGCAAGTCGTGCTCGGTGTCGGAGATCAGGTCGGCGATACCGTCGGAGAGCGTGACCTGCCAGCGGGACGTGCGGCTGCGGAAATCGTCGGCCTTGGCCTTGGCATCCTCGAGCCGGGCGATCATGCCCGGCGTGTCCTCGGGGTGCAGCAGGGCGTTGAGCTCCGTCTTCACGGCCAGGGAGAGCTGGTCCGACACGGTCAGCAGGTCGTGAACGGCGGCGCGGCGGTTCAGGTTCTCCGCCTTGCCCAGCACGTCGCGGCGCAGATGCGCCACGAGCTCGGGGAAGCCGGACTCGTCGTTCAGTTCGCGGTCCTGCTGCTCCGCAGCCAGCAACCGCAGGTCGCTCGAGACGGCGAAGACGGGGACGTCGTCGATGTCGACGCCCAGCTCGTTCAGATGCTTCTCGTCGACGCGCTGGATCTCGCGCCACTCGGGGTAGAGATCGGTCTTCGACAGCACGGCCGCGACGTTCGGCGAGATGCGCATCGCGTGGCGCAGGAACTGGATCTCGGGCTCGGTGTACTCCTGCGACGCGTCGGAGACCAGAAGCACGGCGTGCGCGGTCGTGAGGGCGGCGAGGGTGGCGAGGGAGCGGGTCGATTCGAGCCCGCCGACTCCGGGCGAGTCCACGATGCGCAGACCCCCTTTGAGGATCTCGCGCGGCAGCAGCACCTCGGCGCCCACCACGTCACCGTCCTGCTCGTCATCGGCGCGGGAGGTGACGTAATCGGAGAGACGCTCGAAGGGGATGTCGACGCGGCGGACCTCGTGCGACTCTCCGCTCTCGCGTTTCACGAGCACGGTCGCGGATGGCTCCTCGGCGTAGCCCACGGAGGTCGGCACGCTGGTGGCGATGTCGTCGTCGACGGCGCAGGCGGGGGCGTTGATGAGGGCGTTGACCAACTTGCTCTTGCCCTGCTTGAACTGCCCGACGATGACCACGCGCACGTGCGGGTCCTGCAGCCGGGCACGGGTGCTCGTCAGCTTCTCGACCAGGTCCTCACGCCCGAGGACTCCGGAGTACTTGCGCGCCCGTTCGACGAGGGCTGCCAGTTCGGCTGCCGGCGCCGGGCTCTTCCTCCCGTCCTCGGCGGCACCGTTCGGCGCGGGAGACGTGGTGGGCTGGGCCGGTGCGGACACGCGGGGAACCTCTCGGTCGGGCCGACGCCTCTTCGACGTCGAAGGATCTGGGAACGACGATAGCCCCGGGCGGGAGAACCCGCCCAGGGCTACCGTTCAGACGCTTCCGTGGGTACGGATGGCGACTCAGGCGTCGAGATCGGCGTCGGGGAGCTGCACGTCCACGACCTCGGAGTTGCCGGAGCCCCAGATGACGTCGGCGTTGATCGTCCAGTCCTGCGACTCGGTCGAGCTGAAGTCGTCGTTGAACGAGTCGGTCAGGTCGACGTTGACGGACTCGTCGTTGTACGAGTTGTCGATTGACCAGTCCTGCGAGTTGTCCGTGAGCTCGACCGAGATGTCGGTCGTGTTGCCCACGTTGTCCCACGTGGTGATCTCGGTGGTGTTGTCGATGTTGATGTCGCCCTCGGCGTCGAAGTTGGTCGACGCGTCCAGCGAGCGCGAGATCGAGACGTCGCCGCCGGCGGCCACGGCGCCCTCACCCGAGGCGGTCACGGCGCTGCTGCTGAAGTCCTGGGTGATTCCGCCACCAAGGACGTTCTGGTTGACCGACTGGTCGACGATGGTCGACTGGCTGTAGATCGAGGCGTTGCCGCCGCCACCCGCACCGCTCCAGCCGGAGAAGCCCGTGTTGTACTCGCGGACACCCGCGTTGGTGGAGTTGTCCTCCACCGAGTTGTCCGTGTTGTACGAGTCGACCGCGATCTCGTAGGAATTACCCGAGTTGTTGGTCGAGTTGTCCGTGTTGCCGGAGTTGTCCCACGAGTTGTCGAGGTTGTTGGAGTCGACGTTACCGGAGTCGACGAACGACCAGTCCTGGGTCGACTCGTCGGTCACCGAGTTGTCGACGTTGCCGACGGTGTCGAGGTCGACGGCCAGGTTCTGGCTGTTGTTCGTGTTGGTCGTGCTGTTGCTGTTGCCGACGTTCGACCAGTCCGCGTTGCCGGAGTCGCTCACGTCACCGATGTTCCACACCATGATGTTGGTTCCTTACTTTACGAAGTGGCTCAGGCCAGGGGCAGGTTGAGGTCGGCGGAGTTGAAGCTGTCCACGACCGCCGTGATGTCGACGTCGATCGCGGTGTCGCTCTCGAACACCTCAGAGGTGTTGAACGAGCCGTCGGCCGAGTAGTTCTCCGAGAAGTCGTTGAACGAGTCGGTGACGTCGATGACGGTGGAGCTGTCGGTGTACGAGTAGTCCAGGTTGTACTCGTTCATCGAGTCCGTGATCGTGGTGATCGTGGTCTCGTTGCCGATGTTGATGTCGCCGCCGGCGCTGAAGTTGCTGGACTCGTCGACCGAGTAGTCCCAGTCGACGTTGCCGCCGGCTGCGATCGAGCCTTCACCCGATGCGGTGACCGAGGAGTTGTCGAACGACTGGTCGACGTCACCGTCGGCCGCGACGTTCTGGTTGACCGACTGGTCGACGATCGTGGAGCTGCTCCAGATCTCGGTGTGGCCGCCGCCCGCAGCGCCGGAGTCGGCCGCCGACGCGCCGCCCCACGCGCCGAAGCCCGTGTTGTACTCGCGGACACCCGCGTTGACGGAGTTGTCGGTGTGGGAGTTGTCGGTGTTGTACGAGCCGTCGGCCCACTCGAGGCTGTTGCCCGAGTCGTTGGTGGAGTTGTCGGTGTTCAGCGAGTCGGTCCACTCGTTGGACTCGTTGTAGGAGCCCTCGTTGAACGAGCCGTCCAGGCCGATGGTGGTGTCGCTGGCGTCGGTGACCGAGTTGTCGGTGTTGAACGAGTCGGTGGCACCGGCGTCGATGTTCACCGAGTTGTCTTCGTTGACGGTGCTCGTGTCGTTGAGCGAGTCCGCGACGGCCGTGTTGAGCGAGTTGTTGATATCGCCGGTGGTAGGCATTTCTTCCATCCCATTCTCGGGCCGCGGCCCGCAGTACTGTTCGTTCTTCGAGAGTAAGAACGGCCCGCGTATCCGGCATCGGGGGCCTCCCCGGTATCGGGTACGGGGGACCCCGGGGTTTCTGGGGAGGGGGAGGGGGACCGTAGGGGTGTCCGCTTCTCGGGCCCGTGGTCTCGACGGGCCCGGCCACCTCCCCGGGGAACATGACGCGGAGCCCGCGCGAGCCTCGGCCACCTCCGAGGAGCCACGACCCCGAGCCCCGTGGAAGGGTCCGGCCCCACCACGGCCGCCCCGCGCGCGTGGATCGGCGCGCCTAGGCTGGTTCGGTGGACACCGCCGAGCTCACCGCCCTGCTCACCCCCGAGGGCCTCCGCCTGCTCGACGGCACCGGACCCCTCGCGTCGACCGACGACGCGGCGCGCGCCGTCTCGCGGCTCAGGGCGGCCGGTCACTCCCCCGACCTGGTTGCCGCCGTCGTGGGGCAGGCCCGTCTCCGGGTGCGGGCGGCGGCGAAGTTCGGTCCTTTCGCCGACCGGATGCTGTTCACCCGCGCGGGGCTCGAGCAGGCGACGCGCCTGTCGATCGCCGCACGTCACGCGGGGCGGTTCCGCGACGCCGGGATGACGAGCGTCGCCGACCTGGGCTGCGGAATCGGCGGCGACGCGCTCGGCCTCGCCGGTCTCGGCATCCGGGTCCACGCCGTCGACGCCGATGAGGTGACGGCAGCGATCGCCGCGTACAACCTCGCGCCCTTCGGCGAGGCCGCGACCGTGGCCCACGCACGCGCGGAGGACGTCGATCTGTCGGAAACGGATGCCGTGTGGCTCGACCCCGCACGACGTACCGCCGGCCACGCGGAGACGCGACAGGTGGCGTCCGCGGAGTGGTCGCCGTCGCTCGAATGGGTCTTCGATGTGCTGCGGCGCACCCCGGGCGGCGTGAAGCTCGGCCCGGGCTTCGACCGCGCGCAGATCCCCGACGACGTCGAAGCGCAGTGGATCAGCGCCGACGGCTCGACGATCGAGTTGGTGCTGTGGGCGGACGCCCTGTCACGCGAGCGGGTGCGGCGGGCGGCGCTCGTGGTGCGCGGCGATGACGCCTGGGAGCTCACCGCCCCCGCCGACAGTCCCGACGTCGAGGCGCGCGACCTCGGTGCCTTCGTGCACGAACCGGATGGGGCGGTGATCCGCGCCCGGCTCATCGGCGAGGTCGCCCGCGCCCTCGACGCGGGGATGGTCTCGGACGGCATCGCCTATCTGACCTCGGATGCGGCGCTCACCAGCCCGTTCGTCTCGACGTTCCGCGTCCGCGAGCAGCTCCCGGTGGACGCGAAGAAGCTCGCGCAGGCCCTGCGCGCACGGGGCATCGGGACGCTGGAGATCAAGAAGCGCGGCGTCGACATCGACCCCGCCATCCTGCGCAAGAAGCTCTCGCTGCGCGGAGACGAATCGGCGACGCTCATCGTGACGCGCGTGGGGTCCAAGCGCCTCGCTGTACTCGCCGACCGCGTGTGAGAGTGCGTCTCCCCCCCGGCACCGCGGCGTGCGGCAGAGCCCGGCGACGCACCGCCACGACCCTCGCTCAGACGACGGCGAGCTGCGAGAAGCCCCAGACGAGCCAGCCGACACTGAAGACGAGCGACAGCACCGCGAGGCACAACGCCCACACGGCGGCCCGACGACTGTCGTGCGGCCGCCGGAGCGACAGCATCGCGAGGACGACGCCGGTCACTCCCAGCGGCAGGAGCCACCCCGTGAACAGGGATCCCAGCAGCGCGAGGGTTGCCAGCGCGAGCGCCCACGGCGCCAGGGACGGTGGCGCGGGCGGCACCGGGGGCACGTAGGGGATGAGGTGATCGCCGAACGCGGCCATCTCGAGCTGGGCCGTCGGCAGGCGTTCGGGGTCGTCGTCGAACAGTGGCACCGACGAGCCGGACACCGCCGTCCCGGATGCCGCGGTGGCCGGCACCGCCCTGCCCCCGGCCGGGGCCGCGATCGTGCCGGCGGTCGATGCCGCCCCCGGCGCCGCCGGAGCGGAGTCCTCGGCCCTCCCGCCCGCCGCCGTGTCATCACCGGATGCCGGGGTGTCTTTGCGCCCGCGCCGCGTCGGCGGCGGCACCTCGGTCACGACGCGGCTCCGGACTGCCGCGCCCGCTCGAACCGAGGCGCCGGGGACTCGGCATCCGGATCCTCGTCGACCTGGATCTCGGTCACCGGCAAGGTCGAGTCCGCGCCGAACGCGAGGGTCGAGGGGCGCCGACCCGAGGCGATGAGCTCGGCGGCGAGCGCGGCGATCATCGCACCATTGTCGGTGCACAGGCGCAGGGGCGGGATGCGCACGGCGACGCCGGCGGCGCCGGCACGCTCGAGGGCGACGTCGCGCAGACGTCTGTTGGCGATGACGCCTCCGCCGAGGAGCAGACGGGGAACACCGTGGCGCGCGCACGCGTCGAGGGCCTTGGTGACGAGCACGTCGACGACGGCCTCGCGGAAGGAGGCCGCGACATCGGCCACCGGCACGGGCCGGCCCGCGGCCTCGTGCTGCTCCACCCAGCGCGCGACGGCCGTCTTCAGCCCCGAGAACGAGAAGTCGTAGCGGTGGGATGCCATGTCGGAGGCCCGCGACAGCCCGCGGGGGAATCGGATCGCGGTGGGATCCCCGGTCGCTGCGGCGCGATCGATCTCGGGTCCGCCGGGGTACGGCAGCTTCAGCAGCCGCGCGACCTTGTCGAAGGCCTCTCCGGCGGCATCGTCCATCGTCTCGCCGAGCAGTTCGACATCGCTCGTGAGGTCGCGCACCAGCAGCAGCGAGGTGTGTCCACCGCTGACCAGCAGAGCGACCGTGGGGTACTCGAGCTCGCCGGCATCGGCGTCGAGGATGTCGGCCGCGATGTGCCCGACGAGATGATTCACGGCGTAGAGCGGCTTGTCGAGCGCGACGGCGAGCCCCTTCGCCGCCCCGACACCGACCATCAGGGCGCCGGCGAGCCCGGGCCCACTGGTGACGGCGACGGCATCGAGGTCTCCGAGGGTCACCCCGGCCTCGGCGAGGGCGGCGTCGATGGAGGGCTGCAGGGCCTCGAGGTGCGCGCGGGCGGCGACCTCGGGAACCACACCGCCGTACCGGGCGTGTTCGTCCATGCTCGAAGCGATGGTGTTGCTGAGCAGCTGCCGACCGCGGACGATGCCGATGCCGGTCTCGTCGCAGCTGGTCTCGATGCCGAGCACGAGGGGCGCGTTCATCAGCACCACCCCTTTCCGGTCGTGGTGGCGGTGGAGCGGGTGGCCGCCCACCCCCGAAGATCGAGCTGCATGACGATCGCGTCGACGTCGTCGGGCTGGTAATACCGCGGGCGGCGACCCACCTCGATGAAGCCCTCCGAGGCGTACAGCGCCTGCGCGACGGGGTTGTCCGCCCGCACCTCGAGGAACACCTGATGCACATCGCGGCGCACGGCCTCGCCGAGCAGTTCACCCAGCAGCGCCCGGCCGCGACCGCGGCCTCGCGCCCTCGCTGAGACGGCGATGGTCTGCACGTCGGCATCTCGCGCCCCGCGCACGGCGCGCAGTCCCGCGTAGCCGACCAGGCGCTCCCCCTCTTCGACGACGACGTACCAGCCGTGCGGCGAGGCGAGCTCCTCTCGCATCATGGCCGCGCTCCACGCGTCGGTCGGGAACGAGGCGTTCTCGAGCGCCATGATCGCGTCGAGGTCGGAGACCGTGGCGGTACGCGTGACCATCAGCTGACCCGCTTCGGTGCGTGTGCGGCGACCACGTCGGGGCTGCGCAGGTACAGCGGTTCCCCGTCGGCGAGGGTGCGGCCGGCGTCGAGGGCGCGCGCGGCGGCGAGCGCGATCATCGCGGCCGAGACCCTCGTGGTCTCGATCCGCACGGCTCCGAGATCGGCCAACCGTTCGTCGAGGTCGTCACGGGGGCTGAGCGCGGCATCCATGATGCGCACGGGGAGTCCGTCGTCGTCGATCCCGTCGTAGACGCTGTACGCGAACTCGCGACGGCGGGCGTCGGTGACGACGGCGAAGCGGGGGGTGTCGACGCCGGTCAGGGCATCGGCCAACAGCACGCCGAGGGCGACGGCGTCGTGGCTGGGCACGGGGACCACCGGAACGCCGCGTCCGAGCGCGTACACCCGCGCGGCGGCGATGCCGACGCGCAGTCCGGTGAACGGCCCCGGTCCCATGCCGATCGCAACGTGCGTCGGAGCGGGAACGACCGCCGTCGCCCGCCGCAACAGGTCGCCGATCACCTCCGCGTGGCCGAGGGGATTCGCGCTCTGCTCGTCGGCGAGCACCTCCCCGTCGCGGGCGATCGCCGCGACGGCGGTGCCGAGCGAGGTGTCGATGCCGATGATCACGGTTCCAGGGTATCCGGCCCCTCCGACACCGCCCCGTGGCGGCATCCGTTCGCGCCGTCCGCTCCGAAGAAGGACCATGGATGCCCCCCAGTTCGGCCTCCGTCGTGTGGTCGTGCCCACCGGCGTAGGGCCCATCGTCGTCCACGCGGGTCGCGGTTCGGGTAGTCCGGTCGCGACGGTCCTGCTCCATGGGGCGGCAGGGTCCTGGACGACGTGGATGCCGATGCTCTCGGCGTCCACGAAACGTGTATCCGATGTGATCGCGGTCGACCTTCCGGGGTGGGGCGAGACGCCCGGCCCCGTTCCCGACCCGGCGGAGCTCGCCGTCGCGATCGCGGCCGTCGCGCGGGCCCTCGGCTACCCGCGATGGCGGGTGGTCGGACACTCGCTCGGCGGAGTCATCGCACTCGACATCGCCGCCCGCTTCCCCCGCGAGACCGTCGCCGTCGGCGTCGTGTCGCCGAGCGGAGCGGGCGCTCGGGCCGTCACCCGCCGTCCGCTCTCGGGTGCCGTGCGCCTCCCGTGGCTGGCCGGCATGGTGGCGGCGATGCGGGTGCTGCGCGCAATCGGGCCGGTCTCGGGTCCGTTGCTGCGGGGGCTGCGGCGCACCGGGCTGCTCCGCGTCCTCGCACGACCGCTGTTCCGGCATCCCGACCGCGTGGACCGCTCCCTGACCGACGCCCTCGCCTCGGAGATCCGCCCGGCGGCGTTCCTCGCGGCCGCGAGGGTCTCGCGCACGCACGACGATGGCGTCTGGCGCCGCATCGTGTGCCCCGTGCGGTCGGTGCGGGGCAGCCACGACGTCTTCGTCGCCGCGAGCGACCCTCGCGCCTGGAGGCGGTTGCTGCGCGACTACGACGACGTCGTGCTCGACGACAGCGGCCACTTCGCCCACGTGGAGCAGCCCGCCGAGACGCTACGGGCACTCCGAGACGTCTGGGCGGTCGACCGTCCGCCGGGGCGATCCACCCGGGCGCAGTCGCAGTCGGCGGGCACCGGAACGCGCTGATCGTTCCGTCGGCAGGTCAGGGCCGACGCGAGATCGTCACCGTCCGTGGCGCGTCGACGTCGAGCTCGACGGTGTGCACGGCGATCTCACCGCACGCATTGTCGACGCCGCGACCGCCGAGGTGCCGGTCGATCTCGATCTCCCACCACGCATCCGACAGATGTTCGGCGACGCCTCGCCCCCACTCCACGATCACGGCCGAATGCGCCACGTCGATGTCGAGGTCGTCGAGCTCGACCGCCGCTCCCAGCCGGTAGGCGTCCACGTGCACCAGCGATGTGCCGCCCACCAGCGAGGGGTGCGTGCGGGCGATGACGAACGTGGGGCTCTGAACGGGACCGCGGATGCCGAGTCCCTCGCCGATCCCGCGCGTCAGGGTCGTCTTGCCGGCGCCGAGGGGCCCGGTGAGCACGACGACGTCACCGGGCTCCAGAGCGCGGCCGATCGCGCGGCCCAGTTCGTGCATGTCGGCGGGCTCTGCGATCTCGCGCGTGCCCAGCAGCTCGTCGGGTACGCTCACGCGTCGACCTCCCGCCGGGGGACGCGAGCACCCACGCGCGTGACGATCTCGTAGTCGATGGTGCCGGCGGCATCCGCCCAGTCACGAGCCGAGGGCGCCCCCAGGGTCGGATCGCCGAAGAGCACGACCTCGTCGCCCAGCGCGACCGGGTGATCGCCGACGTCGACGACGAACTGGTCCATCGCGATGCGACCGGCGACCGTGAAGCGGCGACCGCCGATCGACACCGGTCCGCGTCCCGACGCCTGACGGGGAACGCCGTCGGCGTAGCCCAGCGGTACGAGCACGAGAGTCGTGTCGCGCTCTGTGCGGTAGTCGTAGCCGTACGACACCCCGGTGCCGGCGGGAACGCGCCGCACCGCGGCCACTGCTCCGCGCAGTGTCATGGCCGGCCGCAGGCCCAGGTCGGCGGCCGTACGGTCGGCCAGGGGCGAGACGCCGTACAGACCGATTCCGATCCGCACGCACCCCAGCCGTGCTTCGGGGAGGGTGATCGCCGCGTTCGTCGCCGCGATGTGCCGCAACGGCGGGTTCAGTCCCGCGGCTGCGGCGAGCGCCACGCCCTCTTCGAAGCGGGCGAGCGCCGCGCGATCGTCGTCGAGGCTGGTGTTGGACAGGTGCGAGAAGATCCCGATCACCCGCACGCGCCCGATGCGTTCGAGTCGCGCCGCCTCGGAGAACACGGTCCGCCACTGGTCGGGGGCGATGCCGTTGCGCGACAGTCCCGTCTCGATCTTGAGGTGGACGCTCGCCGGTCGTCCACCCGCGAACGCCTCTCCGGCGCGCTGCAGCTGGTCGAGATCGGAGACGCCGAGTTCGATGTCGTGCCGCGCGGCCTCGGCGAACGACGCCCCCGGCGCGTGCAGCCACGCGAAGAGCGGCGCGCGCAGGCCCGCTCGTCGCAGCGCGAGCGCCTCGTCGATGTCGGAGACGCCGATGCGCGTCGCGCCGCCCTCGAGCGCTGCGAGGGCCGTGCGGAGGGCACCGTGACCGTAGCCGTCGGCCTTCACCACCGCGATGATCTGCGAGCCCGTCAGCGTGCGCAGGTGCCGCACGTTCTCGGTGATCGCTTCGACGTCGATGAGCGCTTCGCGCAGCACTCCCCGCGGAAGTCTCATGCGGTGTCCTCTCTGGCGGTGTCGGGGGCGGATGCCGAGGGCTCCGCCGCCGTGTCGGGTACGGCGGACGCCGCGTTCTCCCGCATCGGCGCGGGTACACCGGACGCTGCCTCGGCGATGACGTACGCCGTTGCGAGTCCCGCGTCGTGCGACATCGACAGGTGCAGGGCGGTGATCCCCCGACCGGCGACGGTGGCGGCGGTCTCTCCGGTCAGCGCGAAGATGGGGCGCCCCGACGGTTCGGAGGCGACCTCGATGTCGGTCCAGTGCACCCCGTCCGATCCGCCGAGCGCTTTGATCAGCGCCTCTTTCGCGGCGTACCGCGCGGCGAGCGAGCGGGGCTTGAGCACGCGCTCGGCGGGGGCGAACAGCCGCGGAAGAAGTCGTGGGGTCCGCGCCAGGGTCGCGGCGAACCGCGGCACGTCGACCACGTCGACGCCGATTCCGACGATCATGTGCCCTCCCCTCGTGGCATCCTCTCCATTCTGCCGGTGCAGGCCGACGTCGGGCCGCCGCTCCTGCCGCCCGACGCAGGCTGCGGGGCCTCGAGCCACCGCCCGAGCACAACGCGGGACAATTGCCCGTCATCCGTCGTGAAGGCGCCCCGCCGAGCTCCCTCGTGCGCAGATCTCCCGCGTCGTGTCGCCCCGGTCGGGATCCCGCCCCACGCTCGCGGGCTCAGCACCCGGGACCCGCCCCAGCTCCAGGCCGCCGACGCCAGCGCCGAGCCCCACGCACCCGCTCCCCGGAAACGACGAAGGGGCCGGATGCCACGGCATCCGGCCCCGAAGACGACGGCTTATTCCACCGTCACCGACTTCGCCAGGTTGCGCGGCTGGTCGACATCGAGACCCTTGGCCTCGGCCAGGCCCATCGCGAAGATGTGCAGGGGCACGACGGCCAGCAACGGCTCGAACAGGGGGGCGGCGAGGGGGATGCGCAGCACCTCGTCGGCGGCGGGGAGCACGGCGACGTCGCCCTCTTCGGCGATCGCGATCACGCGGGCACCGCGCGCGCGGATCTCCTCGATGTTCGAGACGACCTTCTTGTGCATCTCGCCCGAGCCACGCGGCGACGGCACCACGACGAACACGGGCTGGCCCGGCTCGATGAGGGCGATGGGCCCGTGCTTGAGTTCGCCGGCTGCGAAGCCTTCGGCGTGGATGTACGCCAGTTCTTTCAGCTTGAGCGCCCCCTCGAGCGCGATCGGGTATCCGACGTTGCGGCCGAGGAAGAGGACTGAGCGCGTGTCGGCCATCCAGTGGGCGAGCTGTTCGATGCGCGCCTGCTCGCTCTCGAGCACGCGGGCGATCTTGCCCGGTACGGCCTCGAGCTCGGCGACGGCCTCGACGGCTGCGACGGGGTCGACGGCGCCGCGGATGCGGCCCACGTGCAGCGCGAGCAGGTAGAGCGCGGTGATCTGCGCGACGAAGGCCTTCGTGGAGGCCACGGCGACTTCGGGACCGGCGTGGGTGTAGACGATGGCGTCCGACTCGCGCGGAATGGTCGCGCCCTGCGTGTTGCAGATCGACAGCGTCTTGGCCCCGCGCGAACGGGCGTACTTCACCGCCATGAGCGTGTCCATGGTCTCGCCCGACTGGCTGATCGAGACGACCAGCGTGCGATCCGAGAGCACCGGGTCGCGGTAACGGAACTCGTGGGCGAGCTCGACGTCGACGGGCACGCGCGTCCATGTCTCGAGCGCGTACTTGCCGACCATGCCGGCGTACGCGGCGGTGCCGCACGCGATGATGAGGATGCGGTCGATGTCGGCGAGGAAGTCATCGAGTCCCTCGAGCTCGGGGATCTCGACCCGGCCCTCGTGAATCCGGCCGCGCAGGGTGTTGGCGACGGCTTCGGGCTCTTCCGAGACCTCTTTCGCCATGAACGAGGACCAGCCGCCCTTCTCGGCCGCCGAGGCGTCCCACGTGACCTCGAACGCCTCGACCTCGACCGGCGCGCCCGAGAAATCGGTCACCTCGACACCCTCGGGGGTGATGGCCACGATCTCGTCCTGGCCGATCGCGAGGGCGTTGCGGGTGTGCTCGACGAAGGCGGCGACGTCGGAGCCGAGGAAGTTCTCGCCCTCGCCGAGGCCGATGACCAGCGGAGAGTTGCGGCGCGCGCCCACGACGAGACCCGGGTGGTCCTGATGCATGGCGAGGAGCGTGTAGGCGCCCTCGAGGCGCGAGACGACCGCACGGAACGCCTGCACCAGGTCCTTGGTGCGGGCGTACTCGCGGCCGATCATGACGGCGGCGACCTCGGTGTCGGTCTCGCTGCGGAACGCGAAGCCCTCGCCGACCATCTCGCTCTTGAGCTCGGCGAAGTTCTCGATGATGCCGTTGTGGATGACGGCGAGCTTGTCGTCGTCGGCGAGGTGCGGGTGCGCATTGGCATCCGTCGGTCCGCCGTGCGTCGCCCAGCGCGTGTGGCCGATGCCGGTGGTGCCGTTCGGCATGGGCGTGGCCACGAGGTCGTCACGGAGCACCGCGAGCTTTCCCGCGCGCTTGCGCATGTCGAGGGTGCCATCACCGTCGATCACGGCGATGCCGGCGGAGTCGTAGCCCCGGTATTCCAGCCGAGACAGTCCGGCGAGAAGGATGTCCTGGCTCTGCCGAGGACCCACGTAACCGATGATTCCGCACATGAGCCCCCATCCTACGGGGCGATGCCGAGCGCCCCCTGCGACCGCACCCGGCGCCGCGCAGCGCGGCGAGAGGCGGCCCTAGAGCTTTCGCAACAGCACCGACTCGACCGTGTGGTCGGCGCCCTTCTGCAGCACGAGCCCCGCACGGTGTCTCGTCGGTAGAACGTTCTCTTCGAGGTTGGGGAGGTTGATCTCGCGCCAGTAACCGAGGGCGCGTTCCACGGCCTCCTCGTCGCTGATGTCGGCGAACACGCGGAAGAACGACGTGGGGTTCGTGAACGCGTTGTCGCGCAACGCGAGGAACCGCTCGACGTACCACTTCTCGATGTGGGCGGCGTCGGCGTCGACGTAGATCGAGAAGTCGAACAGGTCGCTCACGGCGACCTCGTTCGGCGATGGCGGTGGCTGCAGCACGTTCAGCCCCTCGACGATGACGACATCGGGTCGGTGCACGGTGACGTGGGCGTCGGGCATGATGTCGTACCGCACGTGCGAGTAGAAGGGTGCACGTGCCTCTTCGGCGCCCGACTTCACCTCGCTGAGGAACTGCACCAGCGCCCGCCGGTCGTACGACTCGGGGAAACCCTTGCGATCCATGAGTCCGCGGCGTTCGAGCTCGGCGTTCGGATAGAGGAAGCCGTCCGTGGTGACCAGCTCCACCCGGGGGGTGTCGGGCCAGCGGCTCATGAGTTCGCGCAGCAGGCGGGCGATGGTCGATTTGCCGACCGCCACGGACCCGGCGACGCCGATGACGAACGGGGTCGTGGCATCCGGTTCGCCGAGGAACTCGCTCGTGTCGGCACCCAGTCGGCGCGTCGCGCGTGCGTAGAGGCTCAGCAGCCGGCTGAGGGGCAGGTACACCTCGGCGACCTCGCGAGGGTCGAGGCGGTCACCGATCCCGCGCAGCTGCACGATCTCGTTCTCGGTCAGCGGCTGCGGGAGTCCGCCGGCCAAGCGCGACCAGTCGTCGCGGTCGATCTGACGGTAGGGGCTCAGCGACGGCGCGGGAGCGTCGGTCTCGGCGGCGGACACCCGCCCCATGCTACCGGCGCGATCGCGCTCTCCCGGCTGGCTCCCGCGCGGCCCCACTACGGGCACCGGGAGGCGGGGTCGGCGCCACTACGCTCGGAGCGTGCGCCTGGGAGTCCTCGACATCGGTTCGAACACCGTCCACCTGCTCGTCGCCAACGCCCGCGCGGGGGGCCGGCCGACGGCCACCACCTCCCACCGCTCGGTGCTGCGCCTCATGCGCTACCTGCAGCCGGACGGCTCCATCTCGCCCGAGGGCGTGACCGGACTCGTGGATGCCGTGGCCGCGGCGTGCGCGCACGCGCGCGCCGAGGGGGTGGATGAACTCCTCGCGACGGCGACCTCGGCCGTGCGCGAGGCGACCAACGGCGAGGCGGTCATCGCGCAGATCGAAGACGTCCTCGGCCAACCGCTCCAGGTCCTCGGCGGCGAGACGGAAGCGCGTTTCACCTACCTGGCGGTGCGGCGGTGGTTCGGCTGGTCGGCGGGGCAGATCCTGCTGTTCGACATCGGCGGCGGCTCCCTCGAGATCGCCGGCGGCGGAGACGAGCTGCCCGACCTCGCCGAATCGGTGCCGCTGGGCGCCGGACGCTCGACGGTGCAATTCCTGCCGCACGATCCGCCCAGCGCCGACGAGATCGACGCGCTGCGCCAGCACGCGATGGCCGTCCTCGCGCCGGTGGCCGCGCGCTTCGCCGCGCTCCCCCGGCCAGACCACGTGGTGGGGTCGTCGAAGGCGATCCGCTCGCTCGCCAAGCTCGCGGGCTACCCGGTGCCGGGATGGTCGGGCATCGACCGCATGGTGCTGCCGCGCCGGGAACTGAAGGACTGGATCCCGCGACTGGCCCGCATCCCCGCCGAGGCGCGTGAAGCGCTCCCCGGAATCACCGCCGACCGCACGTTCCAGATCGTCGCCGCGGCCGTGGTCGTGGAGCGGGCGATGAAAGCGCTCGACGTCGAGGAGCTCGAGGTCTCCCCCTGGGCACTGCGCGAGGGAGTCCTCCTGCGCTACATCGAGTCGCTGGAGTACTGACCCCTCCCCGCTGCCTCCGGTCGTATGCTCGCCCGGCGCGGGGCGCGCGAGGAGTCGCCCGAGGTCAGCGAGCCGAGCATCCGCCCGACCTGGGCGAGCAGGTGTCGCGTCAGAGCGCGAGACGCTCCCGAACGACGTCGGCCAGACGATCCGCGTGGGCGCGGGCTACCTCTTCGCTCGCCGCCTCCACCATCACGCGCACGAGCGGCTCGGTGCCGGACGCGCGCAGCAGCACACGGCCGGAGTCGCCGAGGTCGGCGATCGAGGCGGCCACCGCCTCCTGAACGCCCTCGTCGGTCACGCCGTCGCGGTCGACGCCGCGAACATTGACGAGTACCTGCGGGTACACCGTCATCAGCGACGCGAGTTCGGCGAGGGTCTTGCCCTGCCGGGCCATCTCGGCCACGATATGCAACCCCGTCAGCAGACCGTCGCCGGTGGTGGCGAAGTCGCTCATGATGACGTGGCCCGACTGCTCCCCGCCCAGGGAGTAGCCCCCCTCGTTCATGGCCTCGAGCACGTAGCGGTCGCCGACGCCGGTCTGCAGGACGCGGATGCCGTGGTCGGCCATCGCGCGGTGCAGCCCGAGATTGCTCATGACCGTGGCGACGAGGGTGTCGTCGACGAGCGCGCCGCGCTCCTTCATCGCCACCGCGAGGATCGCCATGATCTGATCGCCGTCGACCACGTTGCCCTGCGCGTCGACGGCGAGGCAGCGGTCGGCGTCACCGTCGTGGGCGATGCCGACATCTGCTCCGAGACGCACGACGGCTTCGGCGAGCACGTCGAGGTGCGTCGAGCCCACGCCGTCGTTGATGTTGAGCCCGTCGGGCTCGGCGCCGATGACGGTGACGATCGCGCCCGCGTCCTTGAAGGTCTCGGGCGACACGCCGGCGGCGGCACCGTGCGCACAGTCGAGCACGACGTGGATGCCGTCGAGGCGGTGCGGCAGCGAGGCCAGCAGGTGAAGCACGTACCGGTCTTCGGCGTCGGCGAAACGCCGGATGCGACCGACACCCGCGCCCGTGGGCTGCAGGCGGTCCCACTCGAGGGCGAGCTCGATGCGCTGCTCGACGATGTCGGGCAGCTTCTTACCGCCTCGGGCGAAGATCTTGATGCCGTTGTCGGGAGCGGGGTTGTGCGACGCCGACACCATCACACCGAAGTCGGCGTCGTGGTCGGCGATGAGGAAGGCCAGGGCGGGCGTGGGGATGACCCCCGCATCGAGCACGTCGACGCCCGACGACGCGAGTCCCGCCGAGACCGCCGCCGCGAGGAACTCCCCCGAGACGCGCGGGTCGCGCGCGACGACGGCGGTGAGGCGGCGGCCTTCGGCCTTGCGCGCCTCCGCAGAACGGCCCTGGCCCAGGACGACAGCAGTCGCCTGGGCCAGGTGCAGCGCGAGTTCGGCGGTGAGCAGGCCGTTGGCCAGCCCCCGCACCCCGTCCGTGCCGAAAAGAGGCATCCGGATCGTCGAACTCAGCGCTTGGAGTACTGGGGCGCCTTGCGGGCCTTCTTGAGACCGGCCTTCTTGCGCTCCTTGACGCGAGCGTCACGCGAGAGGAAGCCGGCCTTCTTCAGGGTGGGGCGGTTGTTCTCTTCGTCGATGCCGTTCAGCGAACGGGCGATTCCGAGACGCAGCGCGCCGGCCTGACCCGAGGGGCCTCCACCGGAGATGCGCGCGATCACGTCGTACGAGCCCGCGAGCTCGAGAACCGTGAACGGATCGTTGATCAGCTGCTGGTGCAGCTTGTTCGGGAAGTAGTCCTCGATCGTGCGGCCGTTGACCGTGATCGTGCCCGAACCGGGGATGAGGCGCACGCGGGCGATGGCCTGCTTGCGACGGCCGACGGCTGCGCCGGGGACCGAGAGCACGGGGCGCTCGGCGGCGACGGTCGACTGCTCGGCCGGCGTTTCGGTGCTGTAGTTGCTGGGGTCGATGTTCGACACTGTTTCGTCCTTATCCGGCGGCGCTTACTGGGCGACCTGGTCGAAGGTGTATGCCGTGGGCTGCTGGGCACCGTGGGGGTGCTCGGCGCCGCGGTACACCTTGAGCTTCTTGAGCTGCGCCGCGCCGAGGCTGTTCTTGGGCAGCATGCCGCGGATGGCCTTCTCGACCGCGCGGACGGGGTTCTTGTCGAGGAGTTCCTCGTACGTGACCGACTTGAGGCCGCCCGGGTAACCCGAGTGGCGGTAGGCCTTCTTCTTCTGGAGCTTCTGACCCGTGAGCGCCACCTTTTCGGCGTTGATCACGATGACGAAGTCGCCGGAGTCGATGTGGTTGGCGAAGGTCGCCTTGTGCTTGCCGCGGAGGAGGACCGCCGCGTGCGAGGCGAGACGGCCGAGGACGACGTCGGCGGCGTCGATAACGACCCACTCGCGCGTGACCTCAGCGGCCTTGGGGGTGAAAGTGCGCGTCACAGTAGTGCTGCTTTCTTGTTCGAACGGAGGAGTTCGTGAATCCCGCTCCGGTGGTCCGTTGCCTCGTCGATGACGACGCAACCAGGGCCGGTGGAGGGCTCACGTTCGGGCAACCCGCTCGCAGAGAGGCGGGCACCAAAGAGCAAGACTACGGCATCCGGATGCCACGACCAAATGCCGCCGCCGTCAGGCGAGGAGCGTGCCCGCGGCGACCAGGGCGAAGCCGGACGCGTTGAAGACGACGTGCACGGCCACCGCCGGCCAGATGCGCCCCGTCCCGATCATGAACGCTCCCGCGACGACGCCGAGCAGCGTCAGGGCAGCGAGATCCGACGGCCCGCGCGGCGCCGTCAGTTCGTGCGCGGCGACGAAGAGAGCCGTCGACACCGCCACTGCGGCGATGCCCGCGGCGACGCCGCCGGCGCGGCGCCGGAGAACAGCGAAGGTGCTGACCAGGACGACCGCTCGGAAGAGCGACTCCTCGATCGTCGGGGTCACCAGCGATCCGGCGATCGCGTCGAGGGTGAACCCCGGCGGAAGCCCTCTATCGGTCGAGAACGTCGACGGCCAACCGGGGGCGCCGCCCCCGATGCCGGCGACGGCGCCCTGTACGAGTCGGAGCAGGATGCCGAAGACGACGCCGTACACGAGGTCGATGGCCCGGAAGCGCAGCAGACCCCTCGGGCGCGAACGCGCGAAGGCCAGGGCGACGGGCACGGCCATCGCGGTCCAGATGATCCCCTGCGTCCCGCCGACGGCCGTTTCGACCGGGAACAGCAGGGGCGCCGCGTGGGCCCCGATCGCCGCCACCCCGACCGCGCAGACGGCCCACCCGAGCATCTCGACATCCCACCGGGCGATGCTCGAGCCGCCCTCCCCCCACCGGCGACGTCGGCGGCGCCCCCGATGACGAACGGCGGAGGCGTCGAGCGAGGACATGCGGGTCAGGGTAGGACGCCGGTACGCCCTGATGGGGCGTCGTACGGCGCGCGCACCGCAGGCTTCACCACCGTTTTCACCCCGACCGCTCACGGTCTTGGCCCGGCACGACGATGCCCCGCCGCCCGAAGGCGACGGGGCAGGACCGGAGCGAACGCGTTCACCGCGGATGCGGGCGAGAGTGCGAACGCGCGCGCCGCGGATCAGCGCTGAAGGAAGTCGATGACGACCCGGTTGAATTCGTCGACGTGGCTGACATTCACGCCGTGGGGCGCGCCGGTGACGACGTGCAGTTCGCTGCCGGCGATCGCCTCGTGCGTGCGCTTACCCGAGCCCTCGAAGGGGACGGTCGCATCGCTGTCGCCGTGGATGACGAGGGTGGGGACGGTGACGTTCGGCAGGTCGTCGCGGAAATCGGTGGTGGCGAACGCCTCCATCGACTTCAGCGCAGCGTGATGGTCGGCCTGGTTCGCGAGGCGCTCGGCCTCGGCACGATCGGCCTCGGAGACGACGAGGGTGCCGTCGACCGAGAAGAAGTCGGTCGTGAACTGGTGGTAGAACGCCTTCTCGTCGTCCTTGAGGCCCTGCTTCATGCCATCGGCGGTCTCATCGTCGAGCGGACCCTCGGGGTTGTCGTCCGTCTTGGCCAGGTAGGGGGGCACGGCGGAGGCGAACACGACGCTGTGGATGCGGTCGGCACCGTGGCGCGTGATGTAGCGGGCCACTTCGCCGCCGCCCATCGAGAAGCCCACGAGGGTGACGTCGCGCAGATCGAGGGTCTCGATCACGGCCTGCAGGTCGTCGGAGAAGGTGTCGTAGTCGTATCCGGTGCGGGGCTTGTCGCTGCGACCGAATCCTCGGCGGTCGTAGGTGACGACGCGGTACCCGGCCGCCTCGATCGCGGGGACCTGGTGGGCCCAGGACTCGCCCGAGAGGGGCCAGCCATGGATGAGGACGATCGGTCGGCCGGTGCCGCCGGTGTCGTCGACGTGAAGGTCGATGTCGGTCAGAAGTCCGTGGTGTGCGGTGATCTCGCTCATGGCCGCAATGCTTCGGCTCGTACCTGAACACGGGCCCCTGCTTGACGGGGATGTTTCGGATTGGTAACGACCCGCCTCTCGCACAGGGCGAGCGCGGATGCAACGGCTCGGGGCCACCCGCTCGGCGTCGTTAGCCTTCCGGCATGGCTCCGACCCGCATCCCCGGTATCGCCCTGCTCATCGTCGCCGGCGCGCTGACCCTCAGCGCCTGCGCCCCCGCATCCGGGGGCGACCCCGTCCCCGCAGCATCGGGCGCGCCCGGGAGCGGGGCATCCGGTGCGACCTCCGTCGACGACGATGGCAGGACCGCTGTGACCGCCATCACCACCGCCGAGTCGAGCGCGGGCGGTCGCGCGTTCGAGCTGGAACGCGGCGACGACGACACCTGGGAGGTGCACGTCGCCGTGGGCGAGCGCGAGGTCGAGGTGCGCGTGGCATCCGAGGGGACGAGCGTGCAGTCCTCGCGGGACGACGACGACATCGACGCCGAGGAACGTGCCGCGCTGGACGCGGCCGTGACGACGCTCGCCGACGCGGTGCGGATCGCCGCGACGCAGAACCCGGGCGGCGAACGCCTCGACGAGGTCCAGCTCGACGACGACGGGGGTGCGTGGGTCTGGAAGGTGGAGATGCGCGACGGGGCGACGGTGCGCATCTCGGCATCCGACGGGGCAGTCCTCTGAGGCAGAGGCGCCGCGGGGACGCAACCCCTCCGGTCCGACCGGACCGCGACGCCCCCCGTCTCACTACACTCGCGCCATGCGCCACGCCTGCGACTCCGTCGGTCATAGTCCGCGCGCCCGGGTGACCCCGGGCGCAGCCTCCCCCCGAGCGGGGGCGATCCACCCATGAGCGACCTCGCCCTCAACATCGTGCTCGTCATCGTGTTCGTGCTCATCGGCGGCGTGTTCGCCGCGACCGAGATGGCACTGGTGACCCTGCGCGAGAGCCAGGTGAACGCCCTCGCCGCCCGTGGGAAACGGGGGCAGAAGGTCGCCGATCTGGCGCGCAACCCCAATACGTTCCTGTCTGCGGTGCAGATCGGCGTGACGGTGGCGGGGTTCGCCTCGGCCGCATACGGGGCGTCATCCCTCGCCCCCTCGGTCGCACCGCTGTTCGAGAACCTGGGTCTGGAGCCGGGCATGGCGGCGACGGTGTCGACGATCGCCCTCACCCTCGTGATCGCCTACCTGTCGCTCGTGCTCGGCGAACTCGTGCCCAAGCGCCTGGCCATCCAGCGCAACGCGGCCTTCGCATACACGGTCGCCCCGGTGCTGAACGGGTTCGCGAAGCTCATGCGGCCGGTGATCTGGTTGCTGTCGCTCTCGACCAACGTGCTCGTGCGCCTGCTCGGCGGAGACCCGAACAAGACCGGCGAGGAGCTCACCGAGGAGGAGCTCCGTGACATCGTCTCCAGCCACGAGGGTCTGCCGGCCGACGAGCGCCGCATCCTCGACGACGTGCTGTCGCTGCGCGACCGTCACGTGAGCGAGGTCATGCGTCCACGGCCCGAGGTGGTGACCCTGGATGCCGGAGGCACCATCGCCGAAGCCCGGGAGACGGTGCGGGATCTGCCGTATTCGCGTTACCCGGTCGCGGAGCAGTCCATCGACGATGTCGTGGGGTTCGTCCACGTGCGCGATCTCTCCGACGACACCGAGCGTCCGCTCAGCGCTGTCATGCGCGAGATCCGCTACATCCCGTCGACCGCCCGGGTCCTGCCGACGCTCACGGCGATGCGCGCCGACGGGAGCCACATCGCGGTGGTCGTCGACGAGTACGGCGGCACCGACGGCATCGTCACGCTCGAGGATCTGGTCGAGGAAGTGGTGGGCGAGATCTTCGACGAGTACGACACCGACGCCGAACAGCCTCTCGCCGAGGGCGAGCACGGCGTCGTCGAAGGTCGCCTCAACCTGCAGGACTTCGAGGAGGCGACGGGGGTGAGCCTGCCGCGCGGCGCGGCAGATACGGTCGGGGGGTTCGTCGTGGAGCGGCTGGGGCGCCTCGCTCGGGCCGGCGACACCGTCGAGGTCGACGGTGCGACGTTGCAGGTGAGCGGCGTGGAGCGCAGACGCGTCGCGGAGTTGCTGGTCACGCGGCATCCCCTCGACGAATCCGACGCCGCCGACGAGCGTGCGGAGCGCGACTGACGCGGACCCGGTCGCGGCAGCCAGGTGGAGCGTGCGATCAGGCGTTGCCTCGTCCGAGCGGCGCGGTGTCGCCGATCGCGAAATGACGTCCGTTGATGGCGAGGAGATCGGCGTCCGCGGCGGCGGGAAGACCCGGGGACGGCGCGGCATCCGCATCACGGCTGCTGATCATGCGACCCATGCTCACGCGCGCCGCAACGACGCGGCAGGGCTTGACAGCGGACGATGAGCGCGGTTCGAGAAAGATTGTGCACAACTAGATTGTGTGCAATGCTCTGTCTATGCCCGCCGTCGACGCCCTCGTGTGTTTCGCGCTGTACGCCGCCAACCGCTCGACGACCCAGGCGTATCGCGTGCTTCTGGAGCCCTTCGATCTCACCTACCCGCAGTACATCGCCCTGGTGACCCTGTGGGCCGACGGCGAGCAGACGGTGAAGAGCTTGGGTGAAGCCCTGCAGCTGGACTCCGGCACCCTGTCGCCGATGCTCGCGCGCATGGAAGCCGCGGGCTACGTCACGCGCACCCGTGGTTCCCGCGACGAGCGCGTCGTCACCGTCACCCTCACCGAACGCGGTGCAGCGCTGCGTGACGAACTCGCGCACGTGCCGCGGTGTATCGCTGTCGGCGCCGGCTTCACCGACGCCGACGACGCGAGCGAACTCATCGATGCGTTGCACCGTCTCACCGATGCGATGAAAGATCTCCGCGATCACCCTGACGCGGTGCTCGCCTCCGTGGGCGCTCCGCGCCCCCCGGCGTGAGCGCCCCTCCCCCAACCACCCTTCGAAAGGACACCCCATGGAAGCCCTCTACACCGCCGAAGCCGTCTCGACGGGCCACGGCCGCACCGGCCACGTCACCGCCGGCAGCTACATCGACCTCGAGGTCGCTCCCCCGAAGGAGATGGGCGGCTCGGGTCAGGGCACCAATCCCGAGCAGCTCTTCGCCGCCGGATACGCCGCGTGCTTCCACGGTGCTCTGCACGCGGTGGCCCGCGGCCACAAGGTCACGCTCGAGGACTCCTCGGTCGGCGGACGCGTGCAGATCGGTTCCAACGGTCAGGGCGGCTACCAGCTCGCCGTGCTGCTCGAGGTGGTCCTCCCGGGCATCGACGCCGAGCTCGCCCAGCAGCTCGCCGATGAAGCCCACCAGGTCTGCCCCTACTCCAACGCCACACGCGGCAACATCGAGGTCACCGTCACGGTCTCCGAGGACTGACCTCCCCTCGACACCGGGGCGGGGTGCTGAGCCCACGTATCGCATCCCGTCCCGGTCGCATCACCCCGACGCCGTCCGCTCTGCGGGCGGCGTCGCTGCGTCCGCCCCCGATCAGCGCAGCTGCAACTCGCCCTCGGCCTTGCCGTACGAGCGACGCAGCCACTGGCCGAAACCGGGCTGCGACAGGCACGCGGACGCGTTCTCGCACGTGACGACGGAGTCCTCCGCGGCGTACGTCTGGTACACGTCCACCTTGGCGGCCAGCACATCGCCTTCGACATTCACCGGCTGGTGCTGAGACGGATATCCGATGTAGTAGGTGATGGCATCGGCCGGCACCTCGACGGCGGGTGCGACCGCTCGCACCAGCGAGCCCACGCAGGAATGATCGGGGTGGTCTCCGCGGGCGAACACGCTCTCGTGCGGGATGTTGGTCGTCACGTGATCGGGGCGTCCTGCTCGGATCAGCTCGGCGACGGTGTCGGCCAAGCGGCTCGCGTCGACAGCCGGACCGTCATCGATCGGACGGAGCACCGGCACGGTGCCGTTGATGAGCTGCGTCAGGCCCGCATCACCCGTACTGGGGAATCCTTTGGCGCTGAGGTTGCCGTCGGGCAGACGCAGCATGGTGATGGACAGACGGGCGTCGTCGACGGGAACGAACCGGGTCGCACGGGCCCCGCTCAGCAGGGTGATCTCCCGTGTGTCCCACGCCGCCGTGCTGCCGCGCATGAGGTCGTAGGCCGCGCGGATGCCGGCCTCCCGCTGCCGCGCGTACGCGAGCCCGCGCCCCGCGTCCCCGGCTGTGACGAAGATGGTGCGCAGGGTGGCCCCCGATGCGATCACTCCCGCGAGGTGGGGGTTCGCGAAGATGATGTCGTCGTCGGCGTGCGCCCACACGGCGACGGTGGTGTCCTCTCCCGGTTCCTCGAACGCGGGTGACGTCTCGCGCGGCGGTGCGCCCGGCGACGGGACGATCGGGGCGAGCTTCACCCACGCGCCCTCCGGACCGGCGGACCGGCGGATGTCGCGGTACACCAGCGCGCCCCCGCCCAGTGCGGCGAGTCCTCCCACGGCGATCCCCCCGAAGACCAGGGCGCGGCGACTGATGACGCGACGCCGCCGTTCAGCACCCTCCGCATCGGCACCGTCGCCATGCGAAGGCTCGTCGATGTCACTCACGGCGACTCCGTCCTGTGATGCGCCCCCCGGCGACGGATTTCGGGTACGTCGCGCCCGTGGGCGCCCTTCGACGCTATCGCGCTCGACGCGCCTCTCCGGACGCGACGCCGCGCGCCGCAGGGGTCGGGGTGAACCGATCATGCGACGGGTGCGGGGGCCGACGCGGGTGCCCGCACCCCACGCATCGGTGATCCTCAGCGGGCACCTAAGGTCAGTCGTGACACTCGCCGTATGCAGACCTCCTCACCGCCGCGGTCACTGACGCCCGTAGCGCTCCGCGTTCGCGCGGTGCTCAACGAGTGGGACCCCATCGGCGTCCACCACATCGGTCCTGGTTGGCCCGACGACGAGTACGACGACCTGATCCTCCCCGTCCTCGATGCCCTCGACGTCCACCCCTCGGTCGACCATCTGGCGGCCGACCTCCGCGAGGTCGTCGAACGCGATTACGGGCTCCCGACGCCCACCGGGTCGCACGACGCCGCGCGCTCGCTCCTCGCGCTCGTCGACTGAGCGCCCGTCCTACCCGGCGGTGACGGGCGGAGCAAGCCCTGCCGAGGTCCCTCGGACCGTCCTAATGTGCGATGCATGGTCGATCTCACCCGCCCGCAGACTCCCGATCCGTACCCCCTCCTGCCCGCCGTGGCCGCGTTCGACGTGACGAGCGACGACCTCGTCGACGGTCGTCCGCTCGACGACGCGCAGGTCGCCGACAAGGGCGACACCTCGCCGCACCTGCGCTGGTCGAACGTCCCCGACGGCACGAAGTCCTTCACGGTGACGTGCTTCGACCCCGATGCCCCGACGCCGAGCGGCTTCTGGCACTGGGTGCTGGTCGACCTTCCCGCCAACACCCGAGAGCTGCCCACCGGTGCCGCCTCGGCACCGCTTCCCGAGGGCGCCTTCCACGTGCGCAACGACGGCGGCCGGGCCGGCTTCCTCGGCGCAGCTCCTCCCCAGGGCGACCAGCCCCACCGCTACTTCTTCGTCGTGCACGCGGTCGGCGAGGACACCCTGGGCATCGACGCGGATGCCACCCCCGCAGCGGCGTCGTTCGCCCTCGCTTTCACCACCCTGGGCCGAGCCATCGTGCACGGCACCTATCGGCACTGAGGAGCAGTCATGACACAACGCACGGACGGCTTCGACAAGGAGCAGACCGTCGCCGGCGTCGAGGAGCGCGTAGCCGCGAGGTTCCCGGGGGCATCACCCGACGTGGTCCACGGCGAGGCCGTCGTCGCCGTGGACCGTTACGCGGACGCGCCCGTGAAGGACTTCGTCGAGATCATCGCCGAGCGCGACGCGCGCGCAGCCGTCGAGGAGACACTCGATCAGGGCTGACGGCGCTCAGCGTAGTTGCAGCTCCGCCTCGGTCTTGGGGTACCAGCGTCGCAACCACTCACCGAATTTGCGTGTCCCGAGGCACGCGGCGCGATCGGCGCAACGGATCACCTCGTCCTGCTGCGTGTAGATCCGGTAAGTGTCGACTTTGGCGTCCAACACCGCCCCGTCGAGGTTGCGCGGCAGATCGGCCGATGGGTAGCCCACGAAGTAGCGGATGCCAGGGCTCACCGCCGGGTCTGAAGCCAGGGCCTCGCGCACGGCGCTGCCGACGACCGAATGGTCGGGGTGGTCCCCAGGGGCGAAGGCGCTCCCCCGCGGGATGTGGGTGAGAACGCGTCCGGGTGCGAACCCCGTCGAGAGTTCGCGCACGGTGGCCAGCAGCTGATCCCGCGAAACGTGTGCGCCGCCCGAGACCGGCGAGAGGGCGGGGATGCCACCGTCGAACAGGTGGCCGAGCGTTGCGAAGCCCGTGTCCGCGAACCCCGCGCCCGTGATGTTGCCGTCGGGCAGACGGAGGAAGATCACCGAGACGCGCGGGTCGCCCGTCGGGGTCAGTCGTCGCACGTGGGCGCCACTGGTCAGTGTGAGATCTGTGGTGTCCCAGAGTCCCTGCGTCCCCCGCATGTCGTTGTAGGCGCGGAGGATGCCGAGTTCGCGGGCTTCGACGTAACGCATCCCCTTTCCCGCGTCACCGGCGGTCACGAACACCGTCCGGACGCAGTCGCCGGCGTCGATCGCGTCGGAGATGGTCGGGTTCGCGAAGATGATGTCGTCGTCGGGGTGTGCCCAGACACTCATCACCGTGGTCGCGCCGTCGCATCCCTGAGCCGCCGGCAAGACGGGCGGCTCAGGTGCCGGTGCGGTCACCGCGCTCGTTACTGGAGAGGGCGTCGGGGATGCCGTCGGGGTGGGCGCGACCGAAGAGGACGGCGAGGGCGTCGCCGGTGCCGACACCGATGACGGGTCCGGCCGCAGGACGGCGAAGGAGAAGATGCCGGCGACCGCCGCGATGACGACCACGGCGAGGACGACGGCCGCGATGAGGGCGGCTGACCGGCGTCGACGGCGGGCGCGTCTCGTCCGGACGGAGGCGCGCGACATGGATGCCCCTTTCACGGACGGCGGACGCTGCTACTCCCCGCAGGAGGGGACTCCGCGCCGGTCGAGCCGAGCCGACGCGCGCCCGAGTGTAGGGGAAGTCCGCAGGGGGGAGCGAATGCGTCGCTCCCGACCGCGCACCACGTGCTTCCCGTTCACGTTTCGGGCGTATGAAGACATCCGAAGGGTGAATCTGCGGGTGACTTCGGCCTGTTAGTGTTCGCGAGGTGGGATCGACGCAGGTCGATCGGGGGGAGGTACAGGCCGTGACAGTGGACCTTCGGGGAAGCGCATCGGCAGCGGGGTCGCACCCGCCGGTCGCCGAGACGACGACAGCGCCGCTCACGGCGGATCGTCCCGCCCCGATGTACCGCCGCGATCCGTGGCGCCGCACCTACCGCCGCGCCCTGGTCATCACCGACCTCCTGTCGCTCGCCTGGGTCGTCTACGGCACTCAGCTGCTCTGGTTCGGTCTCGGCAATGCGCAACTGGCCGCACGAAACGACGGGCGGATCACCGACCTGTCGTACTGGGCGTTCTCCGCCATCCTCGTCGTGACCTGGATGTGGGCCCTGGCCTTCGTCGAGTCGCGGAGCGACCGCGTGATCGGCACCGGCTCCGCCGAGTACGTCCGGATCGCCGATGCGAGCTTCCGCCTCTTCGGCACCGTCGCCATCATCGCCTTCCTCACGCAGATCGACATCGCCCGCGGGTACCTCCTCATCAGCCTGCCGCTGGGCATCGCCGTCCTTCTGTTCACCCGATGGGTGTGGCGTAAGTGGCTGATCGTGCAGCGCTCCAAGGGGCGCTATTCGGCGAACGTCTTGCTCGTCGGGTCACTGCCCTCGGTCACACATTTGGCACGCGAGTTCGCCCGCACTCCCAGCGCGGGTTATCGCGTGGTCGGCGCCTGCGTACCGAACGGCAAGATCGCCGACGTCATCCCCGGCACGGAGATCCCGGTCATGGGTCACGTGGGAGACGTCTCCCGCGCCCTCGAGGTCACCGGGGCCGACACGGTCGCCGTCACGAGCGCCGACGAGCTGCCCGCCGACAAGGTCAAGCAGATCTCGTGGAGCCTCGAAGCCGGGCGCCAGCACCTCGTTCTCGCCCCGAGCATCGTCGACATCGCTGGGCCCCGCCTGCACACGCGTCCCGTCGCCGGTCTCCCCCTCATCCACGTGGAGACCCCGAAGTTCTCCCGCGGCCAGAGCTTCCTCAAGCGCACGGTCGACCTCACCGCCGCGCTGGTGGGGGTGGCCCTGTTGAGCCCGATCCTGGCCTTCCTCATGCTCTCGGTCCGTCTTTCCAGCGACGGTCCGATCTTCTTCCGGCAGACGCGTGTGGGCTTCCGGGGTCGCGAGTTCACGATGATCAAGTTCCGATCGATGGTCGTCAACGCCGAGGAACTGCTCGCCCAGCTCGCCGAGCAGCAGCGCGACTCGGGCAACGAGGTCCTCTTCAAGATGAAGAACGACCCGCGAGTGACGCCGATCGGTCGCGTCATGCGCAAGTACAGCCTCGATGAGCTCCCTCAGCTGTTCAACGTGATCGGGGGCTCGATGTCATTGGTCGGCCCGCGTCCTCCGCTTCCCTCTGAGGTCGCCGTCTACGCCGATCACGTGCACCGGCGCTTCCTGGCCAAGCCCGGCATCACCGGTCTGTGGCAGGTCAGCGGACGCTCGTCGCTGTCCTGGGAGGAATCGGTCCGACTCGACCTGTCCTACGTCGAGAATTGGACCCTGCTCGGCGACTTCGTCATCCTGGGTAGGACCGCCCGCGCCGCTCTGGCGCCGGGCGAGACCGCTGCGTGATACTTCCGTCCCTTCCCCTCCCCCGCGCCGGCATCGCCGGTGCGGGGCGACACCCCTCCGAAAGGCTTCCATCGTGCGTCTGTCTGTAGTTGGTTGCGGCTACCTGGGGGCCGTGCACGCCGCGGCCATGGCATCCATCGGTCACGAGGTCGTCGGCATCGACGTCGATGAGCGAAAGATCGCCGTCCTGTCCAAGGGCCAAGCCCCCTTCTTCGAGCCCGGCCTGCAGGAGATCCTCACCGAAGGCATCGCGTCGGGTCGCCTGTCCTTCACCACCGACATGGCTGCCGCGCAGGGCGCGAAAGTCCACTTCGTAGGCGTCGGCACCCCGCAGCAGGCCGGCGGGCACGCCGCCGACCTCACCTATGTGGATGCCGCCATCGACGGCCTGCTGCCCTACCTCAGCGAGGGCGACATCGTCGCCGGCAAGTCCACGGTCCCCGTCGGCACAGCCGCTCGCCTCGCTCCCCGCGTGGCCGAGCGCGGCGCCACCCTGGTGTGGAACCCCGAATTCCTTCGCGAGGGCTGGGCCGTGCAGGACACCATCGACCCCGACCGCCTCGTGGCGGGCGTGCCCACCGAGGACGGCGCTCCGACCGCCGAGGGCGAGCGGACGGCGCAGGTGCTGCGCGAGGTCTACCACCCCTCCATCGCCAAGGGCACGCCCTTCATCGTCACCGACTACGCCACGGCCGAGCTGGTGAAAGTCTCGGCGAACGCGTTCCTGGCGACCAAGATCAGCTTCATCAACGCCATCGCCGAGATCGCCGAGGTCACCGGCGCCGACGTGACGACGCTGGCCGATGCCATCGGCCACGACGCCCGCATCGGACGACGCTTCCTGGGCGCGGGAATCGGCTTCGGCGGCGGGTGCCTGCCCAAGGACATCCGCGCGTTCTCGGCCCGCGCCGAGGAGCTCGGCCGCGGCGAGTCCGTCGCCTTCCTGCGCGAGGTCGACGCCATCAACCTACGCCGGCGCGATCGTGCCGTCGAGCTCACCACCGACGCGCTCGGCGGCAGCGTGTTCGAGAAGAAGATCGCCGTGCTCGGCGCGGCCTTCAAGCCCCACAGCGACGACATCCGCGACTCTCCCGCGCTCGACGTCGCCGTGCGTCTGCACGGTCTGGGCGCCCGCGTCACGCTGACCGACCCCGCCGCGATCGAGAACGCGCGTCGCATCCACCCGCAGCTGACGTACGAGGAAGACCTCGACGCGACCCTGCGCGATGCCGACGCCGTCATCGTCGTCACGGAGTGGGACGAATACCGTCGCGAACTCTCGCCCGAGCACGCCGCGTCGCTCGCTCGCGGGCTCGTCGTGGTGGACGGCCGCAACTGCCTCGACCCGGCCGCATGGCGGGCAGCGGGCTGGACCTACTTCGGCATGGGTCGCCCCTGACCGATGCGCCGTGGATGAAACGCCCCGACCGTTCGGTCGGGGCGTTTCGCCTGTGGCGAGCGGGCTGCATCGACAGCCCGTGGCCGCACTCCGTGGCCGGCCGACCCGTGTGGAGTGGCCGCATCTCGAGGCCGGGCGACCGCTCCCCCGCTCGGCGAAAGGATGACGCCGAGCGGCGTGACGAATCGCGGTCTCGACACGTCTCCTAGGTGACGAGCCCCCTCCGCCACCCCGATCGGGGTGGAGACGGCGAGCGGGACCGCCTCGTCCGAACGGAGGATGCCATGCGCAACAAGATCATCCTGGTCGGCGCCGTCGCGCTGATCGCTTATGTGGTGGGCACCCGCACCTCGAGGGTCCAGGTGAAGAACCGGGAGTCGGTGGGACATCAGGTGGTCCGCCTGTGGAACGACCCTCGTGCGCGCAAGCGCCGCCACAAGGCTGCGAAGAAGGCCGCGGCGGCGGCGGAGAAGCGCGCGAAGAAGACGTTCCGCGGCCTGCGCCACTGAGGCGGGTCTGCGAGGGCGTGCGCGCGCTGCGCGCCTCTGTGGACAACATCCGAGGGCTTACGCATGCGCATGTCAAGATGTGCATGTCACACCGAGGAGACCCATGGACATCACCCCGCTTCCCTTTCCCGTCCGCGGAGCCGGCGGCGTCGACGACCTCGTCGACGATGCCGCCGGCTTCGCCCCGCACTGCCCTCGATGCCTGCGCACCTGCGAGCCCTGGCAGGCGGGCCGCGCCCTCACGTGGCGGTGTCCCGACTGCGCACTCGCCCTGATCGGCTGACCGCGGCGGCTACGCTGACCCCGTGGTCGCCAGCATCCTCATCTCGATCTCCGCCGTCGTCTCGGCCGTGCTCGTCGGCTTCGTCGCGCGCCGCATCATCGGCACGGCGGTGGGGTGGCCGCGGAGTATCGTGGTCGGCCTTCTCGTGTTCGTGCTGGGGGTGCCCTCGGCGGCGTGGACCCTGAGACAGACGGGCCTGACTGCGGCGGGAGACACGATTCCCGCCCAAGACGTCTGGCTGTGGGTGGGGCTCGTCGCCCTCTCACTCGCCTGGGTCTTCGCCCTCGGCGTCGCGGCGCTCGTCGCGAGCGAGGCGATCTTCCCCACGCGTGCGCTGCCCAACCCCATCGATCTCGTCCGTGCGGCGCTGCGTCAGCGCAAGCGCACGCGTCGCTACCTCGAGATCCTCACCATCGCCTCGCGACACGGCGTGGGCTGGCTCTTCCACGGTGGCCGCTCCCGGGTCGAAGAGCAGCTGAGCACGTCCGAGGAGCGCGCGAACGCCATCGTGGCGACGATCAACGACGCGGGGGTCAGCTTCGTCAAACTGGGCCAGGTACTCTCCACCCGCCGCGACCTCGTGCCCGAGCCGTACCTCAGCGCGTTGGCGACCCTGCAGACGAACGCCACGACGCTGCCGTGGTCCACGGTGCGCCAGGTCATCGAGGCGGACCTCGGAGCGTCGATCGACGAGGTCTTCGCCGATGTGGACCCCACTCCCCTCGCCGCGGCCTCCGTCGCCCAGGTTCACCGAGCGCGTCTTCTGGACGGCACTCGCGTGGTCGTGAAAGTGCAACGCCCCGCGGCGCGCTCCCAGGTCGAAGCGGATGCCGACATCATCGGCCGCCTGGCGCACCGCGCCGAGGCGCGCACCCGTGTCGGACGCGACCTGCGTCTGGAGGCCGTCGCGCGCGGCTTCACCGCCACCCTGCTCGAGGAGCTCGACTACCGCATCGAAGCGCGCAACACATCGATGATCGGAGCGACCCTCGACGAGATCGACCGCGCAGAACCCGGCCGTCGCGGCGTGGTCACCGCGCCCCGTGTCTTCCCGGCCGCGTCGCATCAGCGGGTGCTGACGATGGAGCTCGTCGACGGCGCGGCGCTGAGCGACTCCGCCGACCGACTGTCGGCGATGGACGCCACGCAACGCGACCGTCTCGCGCAGGTACTGATGTCGACGGTGATCGAACAAATTCTCGTCTATGGCGTCTTCCACGCCGATCTGCACCCGGGTAACGTGCTCCTGCGCGCCGACGGGACCCTTGGGATGATCGACTTCGGCGCCGTCGGGATCATCGAACGCAGTCGGCGCCAGCAATTGACCGCCCTGCTGCTGGCGGCGCTCAGCGAGAACGACGTCGCCGCCGCCGATGCGCTGCTGCTCATCGTCGACGTCCCCGACGATCTCGACTTCGATGCCTTCCGCCACGACGTGGGCGTCGTCCTCACGACCGAGCACTTGCGCACGACCGGACATGGATCGATCTTCACGCGGATGGTCGACGTGATCCGGCAGCACCGCATCGCCCTTCCGGGCGAGCTGGCGTCGGCCTTCCGCAGCTTCGCCACCCTCGAGGGATGCCTGCGGGTACTCGTCGACGACTTCGACATGGCCGGTCGTGCCCTGCCGCTGATGCCCACGTTGCTGCGGCGCACCCTGTCGCTCTCGCGGATGGCAACGGACCTCCAGGCGCAATCCGTGATCGCCCTCGCGCGTCTCGAGCAGGTCCCCCGTCGCCTCGACGCCCTCCTGACCGGAGCGGAGAAGGGCTCCATCGGCATCACCCTGCGCGGACAGGACGGCTCCGACATCAGCGGCATCCTGGCGCGCGCGACAGGCGAGATCGCGTCGACACTCGTCTCCATCGCGGCGGTGGTCATCGCCGTCGTCCTCGTCATCGCGGGCGGGGGTCCCGTCCTGGGCGGGTCGATCACCCTCTTCGCCGTTCTGGGCGCCGTCGTCGGGCTCTTCGGCTTCCTCGGGTTGCTCAGAATCGTGCGCCGCGGTTTCACCCGTCGCGACTGAACCGCGCGCGGTGGGGTGACGGCGCGGGCGCCGCTTACGGTGTGTCGTGCCTTCCGTCGCCTCCCCCTCCGAAGACCGTCGAACCGTCACGACGGTCGCTCGGCTCGGGATCGTCGCCGCGGCGATCTACCTCGTCGTCCTCGCGGTCATCCTTCTGTGGCCCGACCATCTCGACCGTCATGCGGACCTGGCCTTCCGCCTCGCGTTCCGTCTGTTCCCGTCCGCCAATGGGCGGGAGGTGGATTTCGGCCTGAACGTGCTGCTCTTCCTGCCGTTCGGCAGCCTCCTCGCGCCCCTCGTCCCGCGACACGCCTGGGCGGTGCTGGTCATCGCCTGGGTCGTTCCGATGCTCGTGGAGATCGCCCAGGGACTCCTCCTGCCGGCCCGCGTCAGCAGCATCTTCGACGTCGTCGCCAACGCCGCGGGCAGCCTCACGGCGGCTCTGCTCGTCGCGAGCGTGCGCCAGCGGCTCAACCGGTGACTCACCCGCCGGCAAGTCTGACCCCACCTGCTCACCATCACTCTCGGTCGCCTTCCGCACGTCGGCTCCGAGCTCGCGCAGGATGCGTCGGGGATGCAGCTGCCGCGGGTCGTACTCGCGCCAATCGGGGGCCATGTCGTCGAGGTCGCGAGTGACCTGGGCTCTGCCCTGCTGGTAGAGCGCGTGCATGCGTCCGACCATCTGCGGTAGCTTCCGGCGCCATTCGACGAGGCGCGCGGGTCCCATGATCAGCCCTATCAGGACGCCGACGAAGATGAGCTTGTCGAGTTCGATGCCGAACATCTCACGCCCTCCGCGCCGCGCGGCGAGTCGACGGCACACCATGGCTGATCCGGTACTCGCGGCGTGTCCCGGCAACGCTCTGCGGTGCCTCGATCGGAGATGCGAGCGCGGGCAATCCCTTCATCGCCCCCAGGATCGTCGACACGGCCCGGGTTGCCTGGCGCTCGAACTCCGTCCACACGTGCTGCGGCCGGCCGACGGGATCGATGACGTCGTCGACCTCGTCCGCAGCCGACCGCCCGGCCAGACGCGCCCGCGACGCCGCCCGGACGAGTCCGGCCCAATCGGACGCGGCATCTTGCACGGCCCCGTCATCGACGAGACGCGCGAACTCCCGAACAGTGAACACGCTCGGGAGGAGGTCTGGGCGCAGATCGAGCACCACCCTGCGGTGGGCGCGTTCCGCGCACAACACCGTGTCGCCGGTCGCGAGGACGCCATCGTCGAGTCGACGCGTGCGATGAGGGGAGAGGTCGAGCCCGTAGGTGCGCCCGAGGTCGACGATCTCAGGCGCCGCCTCGTCGCCCGGCCGGGCCGCCGTACCGGCGCTCTCGACGCTCAGATGGTCGTCCGTCATCGCCGCCAGCCGTGACGAGATGAGCCCGGCGACGAAGGGCGAACGGATCATGTTGGCCGTACAGACGACGACGATGCGATTCCCCACCAGGGTTCCCTCTCCCGACAGCGCGACCCCACCCGTGCGACGGTCGCCTCAGCGCTCAGTCAAACCGATGCCCCATCGACCCTCGTCCGTGGGTGGTCGACGCCCGCTCCATGCTCCACGGGGTGATATGCCGGAGGCCGACGGGCGAGGTTGCGGTCGTCTCCGACGGATACCCGTGCGTCCGGCCGAACATGGGAACTTGACCCCCACACGAAAGGTCGTCATGGGCATCTTCGGGAACGCATTCTCCGGCTGGCACCTCCTCCTCATCCTCGCCGTCGTCCTGCTCCTCTTCGGCGCTGCGAAGCTTCCCGGGCTGGCCAAGAGCGTCGGCGAGTCGGTGCGTATCCTCCGCTCCGAGAGCAAGGACGCCGCCTCCACGGGTGAAGAAGAGCCCACCGCGCCCGCAGACCCGGACCGCACCCGGCCCGGGTCGTCGACCACGACGTGACGCGGGCGCAGAGGACTCGCCGTCCGCGCGAGCGGCGTCCCGCAGATGGGACAGGAGGGGCGATGCCCCTCCTGTCCCATCTGTCTGAGTTGAGGAATCGCCTGTCGATCGCCGCGATCGCCATCGTGATCGGCGGGATGGTCGGCTTCGCGCTGTCGGACGCCCTCATCGCGGCCGCCGCAGAACCGCTCTCCCATGTGCACGGTCCGTCGATGACGGGGCTCAACTTCACCCGCATCGGCGAAGCATTCGATCTGCGGTTCAAGATCGCCGTGACCGTCGGTATCGTGCTCGCGTCCCCGGTATGGATCGCTCAGACCTGGGCATTCCTCGTGCCCGGGCTCACGTCGCGCGAACGACGCACCGGCGTCATTTTCGTCGGCCTGGCCGTGCCGTTGTTCCTCGGGGGTGCCTGTTTCGGCTGGATGGTCGTGCCGCAGATCGTCGAACTGCTCGCCGGGTTCGCACCGTCTGGCTCGACGACCATGCTCACCGCGAGCCAGTACTTCGATTTCCTTCTCAAGCTCGTGGTCGGTGTCGGTCTGGCCTTCGTCTCGCCGTTGGCGATCATCGCCCTCAACGCGGTGGGCGTTCTGAGCGCCCGCAGCGTCGTGCGGGGCTGGCGGGTCGCGCTCGTCGTGATCGTCGTCTTCTCTGCGGCTGTGACGCCCCCGGCCGACCTGATGAGCATGGGGATCATCGCGCTGCCGCTGTGCGTGCTCTATGTCGGCGCGGCGGCGTGGACGTGGGTGCACGACCGGCGAGCAGCGCGCCGCTCCCGTTCGTCGAGCTGAGCTGCGCGGCGCGGCGCCGGCTCAGCTTTCGTCGCCGTCGCGACCGAGGATCCCGTCGGGCGCGATCAGGTCGCGCAGTCGGCGCAGCAGGAGCTGCGCGCCGTCACGCGTCAGCGCCAGCGATGCGCCGATGCCCGTCTCGATGACGATCCACGTCTCGAACTCCCCCGCGCGGCGAAGCGCGCCGAGCTCGAGCTCAGTTTCTTCTCCGGGGCCACGCGCCTCTGCCCTGCGGCCCCTCACCGTCAGGGCGACGCCTGTGCTGCGGTGATCTTCGTCGTCGGGGTGCACCGTGGCACCGTGCTCGGTGACGCACCACGGGTGAATGCACCGCACGCGGTCGACGCCGTCGGTGGAGAGTCCCTCGTTCATGCCTGACACCTTTCTCGCGGGGCCGTCGTACGCGACGACGACCCGAACATCGGTGGGCACGAACGAAGTGAACCGCCAACCTCCGACATCGCGGTCAGTGCGCGGGGGGAAGCCCCTGCGGAGGAGTCGGGATCAGCTCGCGCAGCGGCACGCCCAACACGTCGGCGAGTGCCACGAGCGTGCGCAGTCTCGGGTTCGCCGCCGTTCCGGGGTTCGACTCGCCCTTCTCCAGTTTCCGATAGGTGAATGTCGCGAGGCCCGCGGCGTGGGCCACCTGCTCCTGCGACATCCGCTTCTCGGCTCGGGCGCGCAGCATCCGGGCGCCGAGCTCGCGCGCGAAGTCGTTCCAGGGGTCGGGCTCGTCGCTCATCGGTCCAGCTTGCAGGCCCACCCACTCTCACATGAACATGTAAACATTTCATGCCCGCGCCACCGCCCTGTCGTGCCTCGTCCCCGCCCGAGGTGAGGGGTCGTCCCGGTCGGGTGAGGGCAGGGGCGATCGTGTTCGCACGCCGCTCCCCCGCGGTCCACGAGTGGGTTCCGACAGGCCGGTCACCTGACGACGAAAAGTCGTCGCGCGACGTTTCACCCCCTCCCCGCGGTCATTCCGACCCGACGGGTCCGAGCGGAGCGGTGAGAGAGTGCCCGCGCCCACCGCTGCGTCCAACCCCGGACGCCGGTCTCGTGAACATCCGACGGGCATGGACCACGGAGCGCACATGAGCACATACGTCTCACTCATCGACTCACCTGAGCAGTCGCGAAGCGTCACCCCCCACCCCCGCGCCCGCTCATCTCCCTGGCAGCGTCGGTACGCGCGATGGGTGACCATGGTGGACGCCGTCGTCGTGACGGCGGTCACTCTCGGCACCCAGGTCCTGTGGCTCGGCCCGCATCCCGTCGCCGTCGCCTCTGCGCCGTTCACGTACTCGACCGTCTCGGTCGTACTCACCATCGCGTGGATGTCCGCGCTGTCGCTCTGGGGCACCCGCCAAGCCCGCGTGGTCGGGTACGGCGTCGCCGAGTACCGGCTCGTCGTCGGTGCGTCCGTGCAGTTGTTCGGGTTGGTGGCCATCGTCGCGTACCTGACGGGGGCGGAGCTGTCCCGCGGGTACTTCCTCATCGGGCTCCCGCTGGGCTCCGTCGCGCTGCTCGTCGGCAGGCTCCTGTGTCGCAGCGCGCTCGCTCGCAGGAGGCGGGACGGCTCGATGAGTGCGCGGGTCGTGCTCATCGGCAGCGCGGAAGAGAGTGCGCGGGTGGCCACCGAGCTCGCCCGTCAGCCGTCGGCCGGGCTCCAGGTCGTCGGTGTCCACACCCTCGACCGCGCCGAGTTCGGATCGACGTGGTCGGAGGAGCAGGCCCTCGACCTGCGCCGGCGGCTCGACGACCTCGACGCCGACAGCGTCCTCGTCTCCGGCGGCGCCGTGGTCGATGCACACGACATCCGCCGGATCGGCTGGAGCCTCGACCCGGGCCGGCACCACCTCATCGTCGCCGTCAACCTCACCGACGTGGCCGGACCCCGACTGCACACCCGTCCCGTCGCGGGACTCCCGCTGGTGCACATCGAGACCCCGCAGTACTCGATGACGCAACGCGTCCTGAAGCGCGCATTCGACATCGCGGGGGCGGGCGTGCTCGTGATCCTCCTGGCGCCGATCTTCGCCGCGTTGGCCGTCCTCGTGCGCGCATCCGGCCCCGGGCCGATCCTCTATCGCCAAGAGCGCGTCGGTCAGGGCGGCCGTCGGTTCGGCATGCTGAAGTTCCGCTCCATGGTGGACGGCGCCGATTCCCGGCTGCAACAGCTGCTCAGCGAGCAGGGGCGGGACGGCACCCCCCTGTTCAAAGTGGAGAACGACCCCCGCATCACGCCGGTCGGGCGATGGCTCCGCAAGTTCTCGCTCGACGAGCTGCCGCAGCTGTTCAACGTCTTGGGAGGTCAGATGAGCCTCGTCGGTCCCCGTCCGCAGCGTGAAGCCGAGATGAAGTTCTACGACGACGACGCCCACCGCCGCCTCATCGTTCGTCCGGGGATGAGCGGACTGTGGCAGGTCAGCGGTCGGTCGGCTCTGGCCTGGGACGACGCCATCCGCCTCGACCTCTTCTACGTCGAGAACTGGTCGCTCGTCGGCGACATCGTCATTCTGCTCCGCACCTTCAAAGCGGTGCTGGCACCGGGCGGTACCGCGCACTGAACACGACGAAGGCGCCGGCTCCTGCGAGCCGGCGCCTTCGTCGTGTTCCGTGCAGGTGATCAACCTCGACGGGCGCGACGGCGGCTCATCGTGTCGACGGAGTCGGGTTCCGCGGTGGATGCGACCGCGATTTCACTCGTGGCTTCACCCTCAGCCGTGGCGGACATCCTCCGCTGCGACAGCGTACGCAACCCGCTGACGTTCTCCGGTGGCAGCCCGCCAGACCGTCGACGCGGTGTCGCCTCCCGCTCGGCGTCGACCACTTCCGCCTTCTTCCCCCGTCGGCGCAGACCCAGACGCCACCGACCATTCGGCGAGGAGCTCGGCACGCCGTACCCGTAGTACGCGCCGTATTGCGATCCGTAGTAGCCGGAATCGGCACCGCGCAACGGCATCCGGTTCAGGACGACCCCCAGGAGGTGCCCACGGGTCTTCGCGATGTTGTCGGTCGCGCGGGTCAGCATGTCGTCTGTCGTGCGCCCGGCGGTCACGACGAGCACGGCGCCATCGGCCCAGCTCGCGATGACGGCGGCGTCGGCGACGGCGAGCGTCGGCGGCGAGTCGATGATGACGACCATGTCGTCAGCGAGCTTGCGGGCGAGCGACTGCATGCGCTGCGAACCCACCATCTCGCTCGGGTTCGGCGGCGTCCGCCCCGCCGCGACCACGAACAGACGACCGTGTTCGTCCACCTGATGGGCGACCTGCTCGATCTGCGCGCGACCTGCCAGCACGTCCGACAGGCCCACGTCGTCGGAGAACCCGAACATGCCACCCACGACCGGGCGCCGCATGTCCGCGTCGATGAGGACGACGGACTGTCCCGTCGCCGCGATGCTCACGGCGAGGTTCGCGGCGATCGTCGACTTGCCGTCGCCGGGCAGCGGGCTCGTGACCACCAGGACGCGGGCCGGACGGTCGACGTCGACGTACTGCAGGTTGGTCCGCAGCTCGCGCATCGCCTCCTTGTGGGCGAACGACCCGCGACCGTCCTTGATGTCGTCGAAGGAGAACACCGCGCGGCCCCCGGCGAGTTCCTTGTCGACGGGGAGGACGCCGACGACGGAGGCGTCGACGGCGTCGGTGATGTCGTGCGCCGAGCGCACCCGCCGGTCGAAGGCTCGCCGGACGAAGGCGAAGATGAGCCCGGCCACGCCACCGGCGAGCGCCCCGAGGGTGACGTCGAGCCGCACGTTCGGTGACGAGGGGGCGGTCGGCAGGCGCGCCGAGTCACCGGCGACCAGCCGCACAGCGCTCTGCCCGCCCCCACCCGTCTCGAGCTGGTCGACCTCTTCCGTCATTCCGCGGATCCACGCCTCCGCGAGGTCGCGCGCGGACTCCGGGGTCGGCCCCGTGGCATCCACTCTCACGTTGACGGTCTCGATGGGGTTCGACACCCGGACGCGCTGCACGAGTGACTCGGGGCTGTCGGAGAGCCCGAGATCGCCGCGCGCGGTCTCGGCGACGCTGCGCCAGTAGCCCATGTCGATGAACGACTTCACCTTCGACAGGGCGAGCTGATCCCCGGCGAGGGCGGCGCCCGTGGAACCGTCGGACGCCACGGCGGCCACATAGCCGCTCGCGTCCGCGGTGTACACCCGCGGCTGCAGCGAGCTCCATCCGAGCCCCGCCAACCCGCCCACGACGATCAGGGCGACGATCGCCTTCCAATAGGCGCGCACGACGCGCACCATCCGTTGAATGTCCACAACGTCCGCCTTTCGCGACGCGACGGCGGCACCGTCGGGTCGCCCGAAGCTTAGACACAGGCGCGAACCGGTCACGGTGCGCCCGCGATCCGCGCACCGCGGGCGAAGGCGGCGTCGGAGAGGTGTCACGGCGAACGAAAGGGGTGACGTCATAGGGGTGAGAAGAGGATGACGAGGGGGATGAAAGATACGTTTTTCGCCCGATCCGACACGTCTTCACCCTCAGGATCATCTACACGCGGCGGAGGTCTCGCCGCGACGACGAACCTCTTCGCCCGCCCGAGGAAGAGGTCGTCCCGACCACCTGGAGGTATCGATGCTCATCGACGTGGACACCGTTCCGACCGCCGTTCGTGCAGTCCGGCGCATCAGCCGGTTCTGGGCCTCACGCACCCATTCCCTCGCACTCCTGCGCGACGCCCTCACGAGCGACGTCGTGCTGCTGCGGGGACCGGCCGGTGTGGGCAAGACGTCTCTGCTCCGGCAGTTCGCGGCCTCGCTCGACGACGACACCCAGCGCGGTGTCCAGGTCATCGACGGCAGCCTCACCACCCCCGAGAGCATTCCGCAGATCCTCGCGGCCTTCGCCGAGGGGCCGAGCGCGCACATTCTGCTGATCGACAACCACGTCGAGGGGGCGGGGCTGTCGACCGACCACCTGCTGCACCTCCTCCGCTCCGACTCGAATCTGCAGATCGTCGTCGCCACCCGGCAGGCGACGGGATTGGAGAGCCCGCTGGTCGCCCTCGAGTTCGACGTGCAGGTGATCCCCGCCGAGCACCTGCTCATGACGAGGGACGAACTCGCGGAGGTCTTGGAACTGAACGGGGTCGCGACCACGGAGGTGGGGATCGACGCGCTCGCGGAGCGCACCCACGGGTGGCCCGCCCTCGTGCAGCTCGCGAGCGCCCGCCTGCGACTCGAGGGTATGCCGCTGCGCACGCGTGACGAGGCGATGGCGGTGGCCGAGTACGCCACCGCCGCGCTGACCGCCGACCTCGAGCAGCGTCTGGACATGCCCGTGTCCGATGACGTTCGACTCCTGGCGGTCGCCCCCCACGTGACTGTGGCGATCGCCGATGCGATGGGGGTGGATCCGATGTCGGGATCGACGGGCGAGATGGTCGCCCATCTGCGGGACGCGGGTTTCATGTGGCCGAGTTCGACGCGTCTGACCCTCGCCGAGCCTATCCGGCAGCAGTGGCTGCGCGAGATCACCGAGCGTCGGCCCGAAGACGTGGGTCGCGCCCGCTTGCGCCTGCTCGCCCACCTCGTCGACGGGGGCGAACCCCTCCTCGCCGCGCAGTTGGCGGCCGACGCCGCGCAGTGGACCACCCTCGCCGGCGTGCTGCGCTCGTCGGGCCCCGAGATCTGGGCACGCGATCCGGAGGGCTTCGAACGCCTGGTCGCGCATCTGCGGACACACGCGTCCATGACGCCGGCGGTGGTCGACGTGCTGCTGACGCTCGATCCCGTGACGGCGACATCGCTTGACACTCCCGGGCACGTCGTCGCCGCACTCGGTCAACTTCCGGATGCCAAGAGCGCTGCGTCGGGCAATCTCGACGCCCTCATCCTCCGCGTGAGCCTCCTGCGGGCGGCCGGGCGCTTCGCGCTCTCCACGGAGGCGGCGGCCCTGCTCAGCGACGTCGTCCGCAGGTCGCGCGACCTGCGCCCCGAGGTGACCTGCGAGGCCTGGTACCAGATCGGGATGACCTCGTTCGCGATGGGCAAACTGCGCGACGCGCGTGCGGCGCTCAACCACGTCGAAGGGGCCGCACCCCCGGCCCGCCGGATGCGTGCTCGTGGCGTCATCGCGATCATCGACCTGCTCGAGGGTGACGTCCGCAGCGCGCGTCAGGTAGTGCTGACGCCCGACCGTGACGACAATTGGCGCAGCTCCCCCTGGGGGGAGGGCATCCGGCTCGCGGACGCGTGGTTACAGCTGGAAGCGGGTGACGCAACGGGTGCGCGCGCACTGCTCGACGACATCCCTGCGACGGCGGGAGCACGCGAGCTGTGGCCGTTCGCGGCAGCCGTCCACGCTCTGTCTTTCCTCCTGTCAGGGTCGGCGTCGGACGCACTCGGGCTCCTTCGCACCTGGATGGGGCGGGCGCGGAGCACGCCGCCCTCCCACTACCAGTCCACCCAGATCCTCACCGCGCGGGCGAAAGTTCTCATCGCCCTCCGCCAGGCCCGCAAGGCCCTCTCCCTGTTCGAGGGACCGTTCGCGCTCGCGTCGACGACGGCACCCGCCATCGCCCTGTCGCAGCTGTACGCCGGACGGGCGCACGAAGCCTTCGTGATGAGCGTCAAGTGGGGTCTGCACCACGAGCCTGCCCCGAGGGCCGCACTCGAGAGTCTCGTGGTGAGCGTCGTGGCGGACGTGCGCTTGAACGGTGTCGCCGCGCACCGCACGGCAGCGCAGCGGGCCGAGGCGCTGAGCGCGAGTCACGACCTGTGGAGTCCGTGGAGTGCCGTCGCGCCAGAAGACAGGGCTCTCGTGCTGCAGATGCTCTCGCCCAACTCGAGGGACGAGATCACCCGCAGATGTTCGTTCTTCGCCTCATCGGTCAGCGTCCCTCATCTGACGAAGCGCGAGCAAGTGGTCCTCGTGCATCTCACCCCGACGTCGACCATCGCGGACATCGCAAGGGCCCTCGTGGTCTCGCCCAACACGGTCAAGACGCAGTTGCAGAGTCTCTACCGCAAGCTCGGGGTCTCCGACCGGTCGAGTGCGATCAGGGCGGCCCACGCCTGGGGTCTCATCGAGACCGATCCGGAGGTGTGAGCGCTCGGTCGCGGCGGCGGCGACGTCGCGACCGGGCTCCGACCACGCGAGCGACCGCCAGCACGACCAGGACGACGACGACCCCCGGGACGGACAGTGGGACGCCGGCCCCGCGGAGCACGAGCAGGATGACGACGAACGATGCCAACGGAAGGACCCACGACAGCACCTGACGCAGGCGGCGGAGACGGACGGGCGCGGTCCTCGCGGGGCGACCGTCACTCATGGGATCGATCGGCGGGCCGGCGCGACGTGCGGTGATCGGCGGCGACCTGCAGGCCGAAGACCCCGAACCAGGTGATGGCGAGCGTGGCGGCGGTGAACTCCAGGTTGCCCCCGAGGACGGTGTCGCCCTTGAACAGGGCGATCATGGCACCGGTGAGGGAGGTGGCCCCCACCGCCACCAGGGTGATGATGCTGGCTGCCCGCATCCACGGACGTCGGCGGAGGGCGGCAACCTGGCCCATGGCCACGATCGCCAGCACGAAACCCAGAACCGCGAACGAGATGTGCACGAAATCCTGCACCAGGGCGCCGGGCGTGAACGGAACGGGGCAGCCCGGAGAACAGGTGATCACGGATGCCACCCCGAAGCAGAGGCCGCACACCAGCAGGGTCGTCGCCACCGGCCACCCCACCACGTAGCCGGCCCCGCGGGCGATCGTGGCACGATCGACGAGGACCGCTGCCACCGCCAGCAGCAGCAACGCGAGATTGAACAGCGGTGCCGTCGGCATCCCCGTCGCCCCGAGCTGGCTGACGTAGTGCACGCTGGGGTCGCCCGCTCGGCAGATCCAGATGAGCGCAGCGCTGGCGAACGCGGCGATCGCGCCGATCAGGGCCAGCCGCGCCGGGCGGACGCTGGCGCGCCCGGGGTCCGCGTCGACGGGCCGTTCGAGAGTGTCGGTCATCGGCTCCTCCTGGTCGGGCTCGGCCACCCTATCGTCTCCTCCCGCGCGCCCTCGGTGGTGCGAGGTGATCTGTCTGACGGGGCGGGTGATTTCGTGCCGGAGCGTCCGCGTGCGCCGACGCGCGGCACCAAGCTGGAGGAGCGGGCAGAGCGAGCGCGTCGCCTGCGAGCCGGGGGGCCGCACCGCTGGACGCCCTCGCCCTGCCCGCACCTTCTCCCCCTGCCAGACCTGTCCGTCCTCCCCCGGGCAGACCCGTCCCACCGTCGACGCGGGCACCCGCCAGGGGCGAATCCCCGGGTGAGAAAAGAGCCTCGCCCCGCATCGACCACCCGCGAGTGTGCCAACCTCGACACCGAGCGGTCGTCACGTGGTTCTCCCCCAAGACCCGCCTCTGCGAAAGCGATCGCTCTCCCCGATGCGCGGTCCCGCGGCTCCGGCACCCGAGCCCGGGACCGCGCATTCCTCACGAACCGACCGCCGCACCGACCCGCCTCGTCCGCGTGGCGTGGACGCCGTTCGTGACAGACGCACGAACCCAGGAGGACACGTGACCGAGAGCGCCGAATCCGACGGCAGGCGGCGTGACCGCGCGTCCGCTCCGGTCGTCGCCGACGAGGACGTCACATCGCTGCACGCGCTGCTCGATCCGACCGGGTCGCATGACCGGTCGGCACCGGCGTTCCCCGTCGGCTTCCGCGGATACGACCGTGAAGCCGTCGACGATGCCGTCCGCGAGCTCGATGAGCGGGTGCGACGGGCCACCGCGGAGGCACGCGAGGCGAGGCTGCACGCGGAGACGGTCTTCGCCCAGCAGCGGGCCGAGCACGATCGGGAACTCGAAGAAGCCGCGCGTCTCCGCGAAGAAGAGACCGCCGCCCTGCACGAACAGGCGCGCGAAGCCTCGGCACGCGCAGCGGAAGCCGAGATGCGGGTGGCGGCGTTGTCGGCCGGGTTCGCCTCCGGCCGCGACGAGCACTCCGACCCGCAGCAGGAACGCCAGCAGTTCGATGCGATCCTGCGCGTGGCCGAGGAACAGGCATCCGTCCTGGTCCAGAACGCCGTCGGCCAGGCCGAGCGACTTCTCGCGAGCGCGCGCGATGAAGCCGCATCCCTCCGCGAAGAGGCCGTCGCCGAGCAGACGCGCCTGCGCGCCGAGGCGCACCACGACGCGGATCAGGTGCGCCTGCGGATCGAGACGGAGGCGACGGCACACGCGGCACGCCTCGACCGCGAGAGCGCGCACGCGACCGAACGCGTTGCTCAGGCCGAGCGCGAGGCCGTCGCCGTGCGCACCGAATCGGAGAGGGGTGCCGCGGCGCTGCGGTCGATGGTGTCGCGCGAGACGAGCGAGCTGCGATCCGCGGCGGAACGCGACGTGCGCGAGATGACCGCGCGCGTGCTCGAGTTCGAAGAGTCGCTCAGCCGCCGCCAGGACGAAGCGCAGCAGGAGTTCCTGGTCCTGCACAATCAGGCCGTGGCGCACGCCGAGCGCATCACCGAAGATGCCAATGAGCAAGTGTCCGCCGCCCTCGAACACGCGCGGCGTATCAGCGCGCGTGCCGACGACTTCGAACGGCTGGCGCGCGCCCAGGCCCAGCAAGTCGGAGCCGATGCGCAACTGCGAGCCCGCGAGATCCTCGACGACGCCGGCGAGAAGGCGCAGCGGATCGCCGACACGATCAGTTCGTACAGCGTCAGCGTGCTGCGCGACGCCGAGGACCGCGCGCGCGACCTGCGCTGGCAGCAGCAGCAACTCGGCAGTTTCCTTGCCGACATGAACGAGTTGCTACGCGCCGCACCTCGGGGCTCGCGCATCCCCGTCGATCCGGTGCACGAAGAGGCATCGGATGCCGGCACGAGCGACACCCCGGCGATAGAAGCTGACGCGCCGGCCACCGATCGGGAGGAGTGAGCCGGTGCGTCATGCCGCGCATTAGCGTGGGGTGATGCGAAACGTTCCCCTCGGTACCTCCGGCCTGACCGTCCCCAACGTCATCGCCGGCATGATGCGCATCGACGACAAGAGCGACAGCGACGTGCGTGAGCTCTACCGCGCCGCGCGTGACGCCGGTATCGATTTCTTCGATCACGCCGATATCTACGCGCGCTCCCTGCACTCCGCCGAGGAACGATTCGCCGGGGCACTGCGATTGAGCCCCGCCGAGCGCGGTGAGATCCGCCTGCAGACCAAGGCCGGCATCGTGCGGGAGGGGCCCTACTTCGACTTCTCCTACGACCACCTCGTATCTTCCGTGGAGGCGTCACTGCGCGCCCTGCGGACCGACTACGTCGACGTCCTGCTGCTGCACCGCCCCGACGCGCTCGTCGAGCCGGACGAGGTGGCGCGCGCTTTCGATTACCTCGAGAACTCGGGCATGGTGCGCGCATTCGGTGTGTCGAATCACACGCCCCGCCAGATCGATCTGCTGCGGACGGCCGTGCGTCAGCCGCTCGTGGCCAACCAGGTGCAGCTTTCGATCGCTCACGCGCCCGTCGTGGTGCAGGGACTCGCCGCGAACATGGAGAGCGCCCCCCAGTCGTCTGTGCGAGACGGCGGTGGGCTGGTCGAGTACTGCCGGATCGAGGGCATCACGCTTCAGGCGTGGTCGCCGCTGCAGGGAACCCGCGGAGGCGGCGGCGTCTTCCTCGGGCACCCCGAATACGCCGAGTTGAACGCCGTCATCGACCGACTGTCGGAGAAGTACGGCGTCCCGCCTCTCGCCATCGCGGTCGCCTGGATCACCCGGCATCCGGCGGACATGCAGGTCGTGCTCGGCACGACGAGCCCGGGCCGCGTCACCGAAGCGGCCGCGGGGTCCGACCTCCGGCTGACGCGGGCGGAGTGGTACGGGCTGGTGCGGGCCGCGGGCTACGTCGTCCCCTGACCGGGTGCACGACGCGCCACCGGCGGGAGTACGGTCTCAGTCGCCGCGGCGCTTCCGGCGTCCCCGGCTGATCACGATGATGCCTCCGATGACGATGATCGCAGCCGCGATCAGCGGGATCAGCACGAAGGCGAAGCGTCCGGCCTCGGCCTCCGAGTCGGGTTCGGCCTGAGCCGAATCGTCCGCCGCCGACGTCGCCGTAGGGGGCGCGGGCGTCGGGCTGATGGTGGACGGTGCGGGTTCCGCCGTCGCCGCCGTGACGGAGATCGTGACCTCGGCGAGAACGGACTCGCCGGTGCCGACCGCGATGGCGACATCGCCGGAACGCGTGGCGGTGAACTCGACGACGGCGGACCCCTCGGAGACCGGCACAGCGGCGGTGGTGGTGCCGGTCTCGGCGCCGTCGCCCGAGAACGCCCCGGCGCTCGCGTCGTCGATACCGAACGTCGCCGATTCGAGACCGCCGAGGCCCGACGCGGTGATCGTCGTCACCTCACCGACGGAAAGAGACGACGGTGCCGCTACCACGGTGGGCGCGGCGGCCGCTGAGGCGGGCGACGGGACGCTCGACAGGGCGGCGAGCAGGACGGCAACGGCCAGCGGAGATGTTCTGATTCGCACGGGAATCCCTTCGTCGGTCCGGGCAACGCTAATGACGCCCGAGCCTGCGCGCCCGACCATGGACGGGCGCGCACCCGCACGGTATGAGAGGCGGTTCGCGCACTCCCCTAAGCTGGCCGCAGCCACGGGAGGGAGAACCGGATGAGGATGCTGACGCGACTACCCCTGGGCGCCATCCTGAGTGCGATATCCGCTGTGATCTGCGCGGTGCCCACCCTGATACTGCCGGCGGATTCGCCCAACGCGCCGAAGGTCGCTCTCCTCGCGGTGGCCGCCGTCGTTTTCATGGTCGGCGTCACGCGCGTTCGCAGCGAAGAGGGAACTCGCCCGCACGCGGCTTCGGAGGTCGATCAGACGCACGGGCCCCTGGGAGACGAACCCCGCGCATGAGGCGCCAGCGACGCCCCCGGGAATCGGCGGTTCGCGGTGTCGAGGCTGTCGGCGCCGACGGTGGCGATCGGCTCGGTCGGAGCGGCCTACACCGTCCCCGCGGGCGAGCCGACGACGCGGCACGCACCGACGAGGCGTGCGTGCCGTGACATCACGCGGCGCGAGCGAGCGTGCGCGAGGCCTTGGTGCGAGCCGGGGCCGCGGGAGCCGGCGCCGCGGCGAGCTCGTCGATCGCGACGTCGAGGCTGAGGCCTCGCGAGGAGTTCGCGTCGTTCGCCATGCGCTTCAGAAGGTTCTGGTCGAGCGACTCGGGCTGCTCAGACTCGAAGACGAAGCGCAGCGGGATGGACGGCTGCAGCCAGATGGTGGAGCGGCCCGCAGGCTCGTCGGGTCCGTGTACCCACGAGAGCGTGAAGCTCTCGCCACGGCGCAGCTTGGTCGCCACGACCACCTTGACGTGCGCCAGGACGCGGTCGTCGACGGTGATCGGCTCGGTGGTCGTGCCGTAGTAGAGCTTTGCCATGATGTACCCCTCTGCTCGTTGCTTACGTTTCAACTTACTAGTTAGACTAGCGAATAGGCAAGCGAGATATTAGGAGAGATGATGACGAACGACACCCCATCACCTCCGTCGTACTGGTATAGCGAAAGCGCGGACGACGACCGCGGAGCGCGGATCATGGAGGCCATGCGCTCGTACCGCACCGCTGAGATGGCCATGCGCCGCCGCACGCAGGCATCGATGTCGATGAGCGAGAACGAACTGCTCGTCCTTCGCGTGCTCACGCGTGCGTCGGCGTCCGCGCTCGAAGTGACCCCGATCGACCTCGCCCGGCACCTGGGTGTGTCGACCGCGTCGGTCACCGCGCTCCTGGACAGGCTGGAACGCTCCGGCCACCTTCAGCGGCGACCACACCCCACCGATCGACGGAAGGTGCTGGTCTCCGCGACCGGGCACGCCGACGTCGAGATGCATGACACCCTTGCTTCCATGCACGCACGCATGATGCAGGCCACCCGCGGCATGAGCGAGGGCGAGGCCGCCGTCGTGACGTCTTTCCTGCACCGCATGCGCTGCGCGGTCGCCGACGGATGCGACGTCGCGGGCGACGGATGCTGCGCGGTGCGTTCGATGGTCCGTCCCACCCTCCTCCCCGACACCGATGCGGTACCGGACGCGGCCGCATGAATGCGTCGGTCGCAGCCCGAGTGGTACTCCGTGTCGACGACGAGGCAGAAGTGGTCCTGTCGATCGCCCCCGCCGCCGGCTGGGTCGTCGAGGAGCATCTGCAGATCACCGCCGAGGGCCGCGCGGTGCCGTACCGGGAGCAGCACGACGCTCACGGCACTCGTCTGCATCGCGCCACTCTGCCCGCAGGGACCGCGATGATCGTGTACCGCGCCGAGGTCTCGCCGCCCACCGCGCCGGCCGAGTCCGACGACGTCGACCCCGTCCGTTACCTTCGGCCGAGTCGGTACGTCCCCTCCGACGAGCTGGGCGATGCGGCATCCGTCTTCTCCGATCTCAGCCCCCGCGAAACGGTGGCGCAGGTGCCGGCGTGGGTATGGGAGCACCTGTCCTACGTCCCCGGCTCGAGCGGACCGACCGATACCGCCGCCGACACCCTCCAGGCACGGGAAGGCGTCTGCCGCGACTACGCCCATCTGACCGTCGCCCTCCTTCGCGCAAGTGGCACGCCGGCTCGTCTGGTCTCCGCGTTCGCGCCGGGGCTCGACCCCATGGACTTCCATGCGGTGGTGGAGGCTTTCGTCGACGGCCGGTGGGAGGTTGTGGATGCCACCCGGCTGGCGCCCCGCGACCACCTCGTGCGCATCGCCACCGGCAGGGATGCGGCCGACACGGCATTTCTGACGACCCTGTCGGGAGCCCTCACCCTGGAGTCCGTCGAGGTCACGGCCGTCGCGGCGGGCGATGTCGTCGCCGACGACCACGCCCGATCCGTGCTGTTGCCCTGACGGGCGCGGTCCGCCCTGACCTCCGCATCGACGGCGGGGCCGCGTCACGAGCCCTATTCCGCGACCCGTGCGACCTCGGCGATGACCCGGGGGTCGGCGAGGATGCGGAAGTGCCCACCCTCGGCCAAACGCACATTGCGTGCTCCGGCGAGTTCGCTGCCCTCGGGGATGTGCGGATCGAAGGCCCCGTAGACCGACACGATCCGCGCGTTGGCGTCGGCCGCCGCAGCGAGCGCGCGCATCGTGGCGTCACCCGACGCGAAGGCCCGCAGCGAGGGGGTCGGCATCAGCCGGCTGTAGCGCGAACCGCCGAAGGGCGTCGCGACGGCGATCATGGCCCGCACCCTCGCACCGGCGGGGTCGAGGGCCATGACGTGTTTGCCGATCAGGCCGCCCTTGCTGTGCGCGACGAGCACGACGTCGTCCAGTCCGCGAGCGAGGAGGAAAACGGCGACGCGAGAGGCCTGCTCGGCGATCGGACGACGGTTGTCGCCGAGTTCATCGACGACGTACACCGGATGACCGCGTTCGTGCAGTGCGCGCGCGAGGGGTTCGAGGAAGCGCCAGGTCTCGTAGATACCCGGGAGCAGCACGATCGGAGTACCCGTCCCCTCTTCCAGAGAATCGGCGCCCTCCCGGCCGACGAGGGCTCGCCACTGGCCGCGGAGCGCGTACGCGTAGTCGCGCACCCACCACCGCAGGTCGCGCAGCGCCGTGTGAAGCCCCGTTCCCATGCCTCTCCCCGCATCCGTCGACATGTGTCCATCCTCACCGCGGCGGTGCCGCGGTGAGGCCGGGTTGCGTCGCCGACTCCGCACACGCACGCCCCGGGCGCAACCCCGGAAAGGTGCCCACGGGCCCGCCCTATCGTGTCGCCCATGGACATCTCAGACATCCGCTGGAACGAACCCGCCCGCCAGAAGATCCTCGACGACGCCGACAACGTGCTGCGCGAAGCGGTCGTCGCGATCGCCCGCGAGAGCGACGGCATCTCGTCGGATGAGGCCTTCGCTCAGATCAACGCGCGCATCAAGGACCGCTTCATCGACTACGAGCCCGGCCCCGACATCCGCACCTACGCCGACGCGATCGCCGCCGGCGAGGTGCCCACCGACGCCGATTGAGTCCCCTCCCCGGGCGCCGCGCCGTGCGCCCGGGGGCGATGCGCTCGCGCCTTCGGATTGGCTGAGATCCGGCCGGCATGGCGGGACGGCGGCGTACTCTGCGAATACCCCCGCCGCCATCGTCGGCGCGGATGACGCCCCCCTGGCGTCCCCGATGGCCCTCGCCCGTCGAGCCTTTCCGCCACTTGGCTCCGGACGAGGGTCGTCGTCCGCCCTCCGGGCGTACGAGCTTCCTCAGCGATCTTCTCCGTAGCCGCGGATGCTGCGGAGGTCGTCCTTCAGGTCTTCGGTGGGCAGACCCTCGTCGGCGACCGCGGCGTCGGCGGCACGCTGCTCGCGTGCACCGTCCTTCTTCTCCTCCACGCCGGCGTCGGTGGCGCCGTCCATGACGGGGGCGTCCTGGGTCTCTTCACGGTCAGTCATCATCGTCCTCCTCGGAACAGGTGTGATCGGAATCCTCGCGCAGCGGCTCGTGACCGAGGGAGGGGTTGCGCAGTGGTGGCGGGGCGGACAGCGATCCACCGCTGAACACCATCGCCGATCAGTGGTGCGCGGGATGCCGCCGCTCGAGCGCCGACCCCTCGACATCGACGTTGGGGACGACGCGGTCGAGCCACCGCGGCAGCCACCAGGCCGACCCGCCGAGCACGTGCATGACGGCGGGCACGAGCAGCATGCGCACGACGAAGGCGTCGAACAGGACGCCCAGCGCGAGACCGAGACCCATCGACTTGATGATCACGGAGTCGGAGGCGATGAATCCTGAGAACACCGCGATCATGATGATCGCGGCCGCGGAGACCACCGTGCGGCCGGCACGGAAGCCCTGCGCCACCGCCAGGCGCGGTGAGGCTCCGTGCGCCCAGGCCTCTCGCATCCCGGTGGCGAGGAACAGCTGGTAGTCCATCGCGAGGCCGAACAGGATGCCGACGAGGATCACCGGCAGGAAGCTGAGGATGGGGCCGGGATTGTGCACACCCAGTACCTCCCCCAGCCAGCCCCATTGGAACACCGCCGTCACCGCGCCGTAGGTGGCGAAGAGGGAGAGGACGAACCCGGCGGTGGCGATGAGGGGCACCAGGAGCGAGCGGAACACCATCACCATGATGAGGAACGACAACCCGACGACGACGACGAGGTAGATCGGCAGGACGTCCGCCAACCCCTCGGAGATGTCGATGTTGATGGCGGCGGCCCCCGCGACGCCGAGCTCGATGTCGCCGTCAACGGGAGGCAGTGCCCGGAGGTCCCGCACGAGCTGCTCGGTCGACACCGCGTTCGGCCCCTCCTGCGGGATCACCTGGAAGGCCGCGAGCGCGCGGTCGTCGGAGACGGCGACCGGGGCGACCGCCGCCACGTCGTCCAGCGCGAACAGCTCCCGGGCGACCTCAAGCTGCAGTCCCTGCACGTCGGCATCGGCGGTGCCGGCGGGGAGCGCCGCGGTGATGAGCAGCGGCGCGTTGGCACCGGCGCCGAACGCGTCCTCGGTCCTGGTGAACGCCTGGTAGGCGGTCGAGTCCTCGGCCTCGGACCCACCGTCGGGGAGCCCCAGACGCATCGACAGCGCGGGGATGGCCACGATCAGCAGCGCAGCGATGGCCACCACCATGGTCACGACGGCACGCAGTGTGGACATCGGCTTCGCCGTCGGCACGGTGGCCACGGCACCCGTGCGCGCGGCGCGGCGGGGATGCTGCGCAGCATCCGCGACCGGGGCGCCCGCCCGCGCTGCGCGGCGCGGGTGCGTCGCCTCGCCCGCCGCGGCGATGCGCGACCGGGCACGGCGGCTGAGGATCCGAGAGCCCGCGAGCCCCAGCAGCGCCGGTGTCAGCGACACCGCGATGAGGACGGCGACGAAGACGCTCACCGCACCCGCGGTACCCATCAGCCCGAGGAACGGGATGCCGGTGATGTTCAGGGCGAGCAGGGCGACGATGACCGTCATGCCGGCGAAGACGACGGCGTTGCCCGCGGTGCCGTTGGCGAGGCCGATCGACTCGACCACGTCGGCGCCCTGCAGCAGCTGTCGACGGTGTCGGTAGAGGATGAACAGCGCGTAGTCGATACCCACCGCGAGGCCCAGCATCACACCGAGGATCGGGGTGACGGATGCCATCTGCACGAGCCCCGAGAACGACAGCGTGGCCATGGCCCCGATGGCGACACCGACGAGCGCCGTGATGATCGGGAAGGAGGCCGCCAGGAGCGATCCGAGCACCACGATCAGGACGATCGCGGCGACGGCGACGCCGATCGCCTCCCCCACGCCGAGGATCTCGGGCACGCCCTGCGAGATCTCGGTGTTGAAGGCGACGTCGACCCCGTCGACCGGGTCGGCGGTGAAGTGCTCGACCACGGCCTCCTTCGAGGTCTCCGAGAGTTCCAGGCGCGGCTCGCCGAACGAGACGTTGACGATCGCGGTCGACCCGTCGTCGGAGACGAGCCGGATGGCGTCCGCGAACGAGAGGAGTTCGGCTCCCTCGGCGAGCTGCGTCTCCTGCGCGGAGATCTCGGCGAGGCCGTCGGTGAGCTGCGTCTGCTGCTGCGCGAGGGCGGCGCGCTGCTGATCGAGCTGGGCCTGCTGCTGGTCGAGCTCGTCGAGCTGAGCCTGCTTCTGGGCGTCGGGCAGGGGCGCCGCGTCGAGCTGTGCGCGACCGGTGTCGAGCTGCTGCTGACCCTGGTCGAGCTGTGCGACGCCGGCATCGAGCTGCGCCTGGCCCGATTCGGCCTGTGCTCGGGCGTCGGCGAGCTGCTGACGACCATCGACGACCTGCTGACGCTGCGTGTCGAGCTGGGTCTGCGCCTCGAAGGGATCGGTCACGCGCGCGACGTCGGGAAGGTCTCCCGCCGAATCGACGAGGGCGGTGATGTCGCTCTTCTGTGCGTCGGTGAGGGCCGAGCCGTCGGAGGTGCGGAAGACGACCGCGCCGGACGCACCGCTGAAGTCGGGGAGTTCGTCCTGCAGTTCGGCGATGACGTCTCCGGATGCCGTGCCCGGGATGTCGAAACTGGAGCTCAGGCCCGTGAAACCGATCGCGAAACCGCCCCCTACGACGCCGAGGATCACCACCCACGCGACGATCACGGTCCACGCACGGCGAGCGGCGAGGGTTCCGAGACGGTGCAGCAGTTCGGCCATGCGGGGTTCCTCTCGTGCGGTGCGCGCGAGGGAGCACCGTCGGCTCCGACCAGTCCGGGCAAAGATAACACGCACCGTCTCGTCTTGATCCCGGTCGACATCGCGCACAATGTGTGACATGGCTCTTCCCCGCAGTGGTCCCATCCGCAGCGAGGCTGCGCGCCTGGCCATCCTGGAGGCGGCGGCCTCCCTGTTCACCGAGGGCGGATACGAGCACCTCACGATGGAGGGCATCGCGCGTCGAGCGGGCGTGGGCAAGCAGACCATCTACCGGTGGTGGCCGACCAAGGGCGACGTGATCGCCGAGGCGATCCTCGAGGGGCGCCTGCTCAGCGGGCGCCGCGACCTCCCCGACACCGGCGACGCCCGCACCGATCTCGCCGTCTGGCTGACCGATCTGTTCACCCTGCGCGCGAGTCCGGACGGCGAGGGACTGCTGCGCTCGCTGGTCGCCGCGGCGGCCGGAAGTGCCGAGACCGGCCGGCGCCTTCGCACCGAGATCCTCGCCGCGCCCCTCATCGACCGACTGTCGCAGGCCATGGGCGGTGTCGGCGGCGCGCGGCTCGACGCCGCCGCCGACGCGCTGGTGGGGGCCGTCATCCTCCGCGCCCTCAGCCGCGAGGACTTCGACGCCGACGACATGCTCGTGCTCGTCGACGCGATCGTGGGCGACGGCGCTCCCCCACGCTGACAGCCGGCCGCACGCAGTGGGATAGCGTCGAAGCGTCATCCATCCCTCGACCCGATGAGCATCCGATGAGCCGACCCAAGCTGCAGGACGTCGCCGCGCGCGCCGGCGTCTCGGTCACCACCGTCTCGCGCGTGCTCAACAACCGGGGCTACCTCAGCGACGACATCAAACGTCGCGTCGACGACGCGGTGTCCGAGCTCGGCTACCGCCCGAACGAGATCGCGCGATCGCTCATCGGTCAGCGCTCGACCCTCGTGGGCCTGATCGTGCCCACGGTCGCCGATCCGTTCTTCGGCGAGCTGGCGTCCCACGTCGAGGGGGCTCTCGCCACGCGCGGCTACAAGATGCTGCTGTGCGACTGCCATGACACCCCCGAGCGCGAGGAGAAGTATCTCGATCTACTGCAGGGCAACCGGGTCGACGGGATCATCAGTTCCACGCACAATCGCGATGTCGCGGGCTACGGGCGTGCCGACCTGCCCATCGTGGCGATCGACCGCCGCCTGGGCGAGGGCATCCCCACCGTCCACAGCGACAATCGCACCGGCGGAGTGCTCGCCACCGAGCACCTCATCGCCCGGGGATCGCGCACCGCCGTGCATCTCACGGCCACCGATCACCCGGGCAACCAGCGCGCAGCGGCATACCGCGAACGCATGCGCGCACACGACCTCGAACCGCGCGTCATGGCCTACGGCTACGACACCTCACTCGATGAGCGTCGGGCCGCGATCGAGACCTGGCTGACGGTGAACGCCTGCGACGGCGTCTTCGCCAGCGACGACCTCACCGCCCTGATGGCGCTGGAATGGGCGCGCAAGACCGGGCGCCGTGTCCCCGACGACCTGCGGATCGTCGGATACGACGGAGCGGCGGCGCTGCAGCTGGCCGTACCGGGCCTCACCACCATCCGACAGCCCATCGAGCGGATGGCGACACGGGCGGTCGACCTGCTCCTGGAGCGGATGACGGATGCCACGGCGAGCGCCGCCGCGGAAGAACCGCTCCCGGTGGCGCTGCGCCACGGCTGGACGTCCTGAGTCCCCCCACAACGCTGAGGGGTGGTCGCGGCCGCACCGGGTGGGGGTTGCGGTGCGGCCGCGAGCCTACGGGGCGTTCGGATCGTTGACGGCGAGCGGGGCGACCGAGAGGTCCCGGATGCCGATCGCCCCGCCCGACGCCTCCGCGGTGACGCCGGCGCGGGCATCGGCGTACGCCGCCGAGGTCAGCGAGGCGCGCCCGTCGCCGGTGAACACCTCGACGGAAGAGGCGTCGACGAGGATGTCGAGGACGAGCGAGCCGTCGGCATCCACCGGCGCGGTGCGGATCTCGCGGTATGTCTCGGGCATGGCATCCGCCACGGCGTCCTGTCGTCGGTCGAGGAAGATCACCCCCGCCTCGGAGTCGTAACCGACGGTCACCTCCGCATCGGCGGAACCGAATCGCAGGCGCAGCTCGCCTCCGTCCGGCGCGTCGACCTGGGCTCGCAGGCGGTAGGCGCCCGTGCGCGGTTGCGCGGGCAGATGGACGATCTCGCCGGGGGCGACCGTGAGGTCCGGCGCCGTCACGGACTCGCCCTGCCGCGCGTCCAGGGCGGCGAGGGGCTGCGACAGCAGACGGAGGCGCCCGTCGATTTCGCGGAGGACGATCTCGCGGGTGGTCGAGAGCGATCCGCCCTGCCAGCTGCCCCCGGGCAGGTCGCGGGCGTAGGCCCAGTTGTTGATCCACCCGAGTGCGAACCGGCGCTCCAGACGGCCCTCGTCACCGTCGCGCGGGTCGTCCCAGGTCACGGCGGCGTAGAAGTCGGCACCCCCGTCGAGCCACTGCGGCTCGTCGGCGTCAGCGGTGAAGCGCTCCCCGTCCCATGCGCCCGTCCAGTACGCGAAGCCCGTCGTCCCGCCCTCGCGGGAGGCATCTGCGCTCGCGCCCAGTACCCACGTGCGCCGACCCGAGTCGGGGTCGACCATCTCGAACAGGTCGGGGCACTCGAGCAGACCGTACTCCGTGCGCACGAAGTCGGAGACGTACGTCCATTCGCGGAGGTTGGGCGAGGTGTAGAACCCCAGGCGCTCCCCCTCGGCGAGCACCATCACCCACTGTTCGCGTGCGTCGTCCCACACGATCTTCGGATCGCGCCAATCGGTCGTACCGGGATTGTCCATGACCGGGTTCCCCTCGTAGTTCTGGAACGTCACGCCGCCGTCGGTCGAGGAGAACAACGACTGGCGCTGCACGCCGTCGTCCTGCTGGGTGGTGAGCGCGATGATCGCGCCCGCACCGAACCCGGCCGTGTTGCGCTCGTCGATGACGGCGCTGCCGGTGAGGATGTCCCCCAGACCGTTGCGATACTTCTCGATCGCGACACCGCGGTTCTTCCACGTCACCATGTCGGTGGAGGTGGCCAGGTGCCACTCGGTACCGTTCCCCTCGGGGTAATCGGCGTTGTAGAGGTAGTAGAGGCGCCACTCGCCGTCGACGAAGACGGGGCGTTGGGGATCGTTGATCCAGTGCTGCTCCGGGGTCAGGTGAAACGACGGGCGGAACCTCTCCCACCCCTCGGGGGTGGCGAAGGCATCCGGCGTCAGGGTCCGCGTGGGCGTGGGCGTGGGCTGCGGCGTCGACTCCTCGGGCCGCGGCAACAGCACGATCACGAGCACGACCGCGGTGACGACCGCGACGATCGAAGCGATCAGGATGCCGATGCGGCCACCTCGCGGGCGGCGGCGGACCGGGTGGGGGTCGATCTCCATCATGCGCGCCTCCGGGTCAGTCGTCGGTGGGCCGCCAGTGCCGCACCGGCCAGCAGAAGCGCCACGCCGGTACCGACGGGCACGGTGGCATCCGTTCCGGTCACCGCCAGGTGGTCCGGGAGGTCCGGACCGGGCTCCGGCGTCTCGACCACCGGGGGCACGGCCGGGGTCGGCGACGGCGCGACCGTCAGGCGCGGCTCGAACGAGATCGTGCGGGTCGTCTCTCCGGGGAGCGAGCGTTCCGCGGTGAAGTCCGCGGCGTTCGACACCTCGGTCGACGCGACGTCGAGGATCGTCTCCAGGGTGATCTCGATGATCTCGGCACCCACGGGCTCGACCCGGACGCTCACCTCGGCGTCGCCGCATACGACGCTCACGCGTTCAGCGGCAACGTCGACCGGGTTCAGCAGATAGCCCGTGACGGGGTCGGTTTCGGCCGCCGCACGGACGCGGACGCCCGCCGCGCAGTCGACGCGCTGGCCGGAGCCGGGGCGGTCGACGATGTCGAGCGAGTCCCACGGCCCCCGCGGCGACTCGAGCACCCAGCGGGCGCGCGTCTCGGACTCATCGGTCCACGCGCCGTACTTGTTGCCGCGCGAACGGTCGGGAGCGCCGTAGAACGGCCCGGGCTCCTGGTCGGGGTGAAGCGTCGCGTCGGCGGTGGACGCCGAGGTGTCGATCGTCGGGGGCGACGTGTCGAGCTGGGAACGCACCGCGACCTCGCCGCGCCGGTTGGCGGGGTCGGCGGCGGCGGCGGTCAGCTCGATCGTCGCGAACCCGTCGCCGTCGATGCGGACGACGCCGACGGAGACTCCGGTCGAGGCGATCCAGTCGGCTCCCGCCTCAGCCCCCGCGTGCTCGGGCAGCGACAACGTCACCACGTCACCCGGCATCGCGTCGGCGGGCAGTTCCCACCGCACGTCCGAGACCGTTTCGGCGCCGTCGCGCGTCACCGCGACGTCGGCCGTGAGCGGCACGTCGGTGGCGGCGTGGGCGGGCGCGGTGAAGAGGATCGCGCCGAGGACCGCACCGCCGGTGACGGCGAGCAAGCGGGCGAGGAGACGGGAGCCGACGCGGATCACTGCTCGCTCACCTCACGGGCGGTGCGGCGACGACGCGAGATGACGAGGGCCGCGGCACCGACACCGATCGCGGCCACGGCCAGGCCTGCGCCGGTGACCAGCGCCGCCGAGTCCACGCCGGTCACCGCGAGAGGCGAGCCGGGCTTCGTGGTCCCCGTGGCGACCGGGCCGTTCACCGACGCGGGGACGGGAGCGGGAGCCGCCGTGGGCACCGTCTCGGTCGACGACGGCGACGGCGACGGCGAGGGCTGCGCGGGCCCGGGCACCGAGGTGATGCCGCTCGCGGCGAGCAGCAGCGTCGAGTCGAGCTGGCCGTCGACCGTGTCGGCGACCGCGGCGACCACCTCGACCGGCTGGCCGGGGGCGACATCGGCCGTGCACGTCAGTGCGACGGAGTAGCCGTTCATCTCGGTGTCGGTCGTACCGGGCGCACCGGCGGCCGTCAGGTTCGAGACGTACAGCTGAGCGCGTGTGTCGGCGTTGATGCTCGTTACACCCGCCGGCACGTCGCCGACCGTCGAGCACAGGCGCCCGTCGACGTACACGCCGAACGCGTCGGTGTAGTCCCGCTCGGCCCAGCCGGCGTATTCCTCGCTGCCGATGTGATAAACGATTGTCAGACTGTCGCCCTCGGGCACGACACTCAGACGGAGCTCCGCCGCGTCGTAGGTCGTCGTGGCGAACGATGATTCGAGCAGGGCCGAGCCCGGCCCGCCCAAATCGCCCGTGGTCGTGAGCTTCGCGTTGGGGCCGACCAGCGACGATGACGTGAAGTCGACGTCGGCGGAGGCGGCGGGGTCGGCCGCACGCAGCGAGCCGGTGCTCAGCGCGACGCCCGCGAAGGGACCGGCCGGCAGGGCCAGGTCCAGGCCGGCGACGGTTCCGGCCTGCACGGCGCGGCCGAGCGCGAGCGATGCGGACGCCAGCGAAACATGGTCGCCAACCAGGGAATTCGCCGCGTTCGCGGCATCCTGTCCCTCGAGTGTGGCGACGGTGGCGGCGGCGTGCGCGGGCGCGGCGGCCAGCAGGACGATCGCCGCCGACGAGGCGGCGGCGGCCGCCACCGCGAAGGGGACGCGCCGCGCAGGAGACCTGCGGGCGGTGGGGACGAGCTGGATCATGACACTCCTGTGGATGACGGGTGGGCGCGACGAATGCGGGTCTTTCCGACCGGGTTCACGTCGTCGCGAAGAGGGTGGCTGGTGCGGGCTCAGATGTCCGCGAGAGGAGGGATGCCACGGAGCACGCCATGCGGCGACTCGGGGTCGAGAGTGCCAGACATTCAGGGTGAATGCAAATTATGTCAATCGTTTGACATACGTGACGGCATTTCGTACGCTGAGGGCGAGGAGAAGGATCCACGTCTTGCGATTCAGAAAGCAGAACGACGTGACCACATTGCAGAATCGAGCGGGGCGTACGCGCCTTCGACTCGCAGCGATCGCCGCGGTGATCGCCACCACGGCGGTCCTGGCGGCGGGCGCCCCCGCGCAGGCGCAGCCCGCCCCCCAGGCCGTCGCGGGCTTTCCCGCACCGACGGAGCACACCCAGAAGGCCTACGACCCGGAGGCCGACTTCACCGCCAAGTGGACCCGGGCCGACGCGCGCCAGCTCCAGGCCATGAGTGATCCCGCTGCCGCATCGCGGGAGAACTCGATGCCCGAGGAGTACACGATGCCGACGGTGCCTCAGGACTTCCCCGACATGAGTAACGAGGAGGTGTGGGTCTGGGACAGCTGGACCCTCACCGACGGCACCTCCGCCCAGCCCAGCTTCAAGGGATGGGAGGTCGTCTTCTCGCTCGTGGCCGACCGCAAACTCGGCTTCGACGACCGGCACACCTACGCCAAGCTCGGCTACTTCTTCCGCAAGGCCGACGTCGCCGAGCGCCCCGAGGACGGCGGCTGGACCTACGGCGGACTGGTGTTCCCCGACGGCGCGTCCGGCGCGATCTTCGAGGATCAGTCCTTCAGCCACCAGACCGAGTGGTCGGGGTCTACGCGCATCTTCGACGGCAACAAGCTGCGCATCTTCTACACCGCGGTGGCCTTCTACCGCAATGACGACGGCTCCAACCGCAAGCCGTACGATCCGCGCCTGGTTCAGAGCGAGGGACGCCTGTTCGCCGATGAGAACGGCGTCTGGATGACCGGTTTCCGCGATCAGCACGACATGCTGCAGGCCGACGGCGAGTACTACCAGACCGGCGAGCAGAACGAGTTCTTCAACTTCCGCGACCCGTTCACCTTCGAAGACCCCGCCCACCCCGGCAAGACCTACATGGTGTTCGAGGGCAACTCGGCGTTCGCCCGCGGCGAGCGCGCGTGCACGGAGGAAGACATGGGCTACGCCCCCGGCGATCCGCACGCCGAGACCGCCGATGAGGCGATGGACAAGGGTGCGCACTTCCAGATGGCGAACGTCGGTCTCGCGGTCGCCGAGAACGCCGCTCTCACCGAGTGGCGCTTCCTGCCGCCGATCCTGTCCGCCAACTGCGTCAACGATCAGACCGAGCGTCCCCAGATCTACATCAAAGACGGCAAGTACTACCTGTTCACCATCACCCACCGCGGCACGTACGCCGCCGGCATCGACGGCCCCGAGGGCGTCTACGGCTTCGTCGGCGACGGCATCCGCAGCGACTTCGAGCCCGTGAACCGCGGCTCGGGACTCGCGCTCGGCAGCCCGGCCAACCTGAACTTCCCCGCGGGCACCCCCTTCGCCCCGAACCCCGATCAGCACCCGGGGCAGTTCCAGGCTTACTCGCACTACGTCATGCCCGACGGCCTCGTGCAGTCGTTCATCGACACGATCGGCACGAGCGACGACTTCGTCCGCGGCGGCACCCTCGCCCCGACGGTGCGCCTCGACATCGAGGGCGAGGCCGTCACGGTTGATCGCTCGTACGGCACGAATGGGCTCGGCGAGTGGGCCGACATCCCCTCGGGCTATGCGCACGAGATCGCCGGCACGTCCGACCCGCGGCCGATCGGCTGACCCACCGCCCGTGAGCGGGTGCTGCACCCGGCGAACGGGGATCCCCACCCCGTTGAGCGAGGCACCCCACCTCGAATGACGGGATACCCCACCCCAGGAACGGGGCTCCGCTGCGGCGGGGCCCCGTTTCGCCTTTCCGAGACGGGTGCCGGCGTCGACGGCGCGAGGAGCCCGGACGCGTACGCTGGCTTTCACCACCCCTGGGGAGGAGTGGTGAGGGGTCCGGGTGCCGATGGATGCCATGTCGATGGCGGACGCGATCCTCCGTGCCCTCGGCGGCGTGGAGAACGTGGTGGCCGCGACGCACTGCGCCACGCGCCTGCGGATCGATCCCCGCGAGCTCTCACGGGTGGACACAGCAGCCCTCGACGCCCTTCCCGGCGTGTTGGCCGCGCAGGTGGTCGGCGCGCAGGTGCAGATCGTGGTGGGCCCGGGGCGCGTCGACGACGTCGCAGACGCGGTGGATCGTCGGCTCGCACCGCCGGCCGCGTCATCCGTCCGTCCCCTCCCGACGCGGGCGATCAGCGTGCTCGTCGATGTCTTCACGCCGTTGCTCCCCGCATTCGTCGCGGGCGGACTGCTCACCGCGCTCCACAACGTCCTCGCCGGCCCCGGGGCCTTCGGCGACCTCGCGGTGGTGGATGCCGTGACCTGGCTGCGTGGACCGGTAGCACTGGTGGGTCTGCTGGGGGCGGCCGTCTTCGCCCTTCTGCCCGTACTCCTGGGTTTCTCCGCCGCGGGGCGCTTCGGCGGCAGCCCGTATCTCGGGGCGGCCATGGGGGCAGCGCTCGTCGCCGCCCCCGGTCTCTCGACGGACTCCGCCCTTCCCGCGATCCACCTCACCCCGGACACGGGGTGGGTGATCGCGGGAGTCGACGTGCTCGCCATCGACTACCGGGGAACGGTCCTGCCGATCATCGCGATCTGCTTCGTGCTGGCCCGTCTCGAGCGCTTCTTCGGCCGCCGGCTGCGCGGCTCGGCTCGCCTGCTGCTCGTTCCCCTGCTGACCCTGCTGACGACGGGCCTGCTCGCCTTCCTGGCCCTCGGACCGGCGTTGCGTGTCACCGCGGACGCCGCCGCGGTCGGCATGGAGTGGTTGTACAGCAGCGCCGGACTCCTCGGCGGTACCGTCGTGGGCGCGGTGTACTCCCCCCTCGTCGTGACCGGGCTGCACCAGGGTCTCATCGCCATCGAGCTGGGACTGCTCTCGACCGGCGGCTCGTTCATCTTCCCCGTCGCCGCCGCCGCCAACGTCGCCCAGGCCGCAGCGACGCTCGCCGTGTGGGTGTCGGCGCGCCGGGGCTCCCGGTTGCGGGCGCTGGCGGCGACCGCGACCGCTCCGGCCGCGCTCGGTATCGCCGAGCCCGCGATGTTCGGCGTGACTCTGCGCCTCCGGGCGCCCTTCGCCATCGCGGTGGGGGCGACGGCGGTCTCCGCGACCCTGCTCGCAGCCTTCCGCGTGGAGGCCGTGACCCTGGGGGCGGCGGGTGTCTTCGGCTTCCTCTCGATCGCCCCCGGCCGGGTGGGACCGTTCCTGCTGTGCCTCGGCGTCTCGATCGCGCTGTCGTTCACCGGAACGCTGGTGTGGGCGCGGTGGCGGCGACGACGCGGGCGTCCACTCGATCAGGACGGGTCGGCCGAGCCGCGCGACGACTCCGTGGTGCGCTCCCCCGTCTCGGGCACCCGGGTCGAGGTCTCGACCCTCGGCGACCCGGCCTTCGCCGCGAGTGCGCTGGGCCCGACCTCCGCGATCGCCCCCGCCTCCGGTCTCGTCTCCTCTCCCGCGGAGGGAACGATCAGCGCGATCGCTGCGGCTGCACACGCCTACGGCGTCACCACCGATGACGGGACGGAACTGCTCGTGCACGTGGGTATCGACACGGTACGGCTGGGCGGCCGCGGGTTCCGCCCGCTCGTGCGCGTCGGCGACCGGGTGTCGCCCGGTGACGCGCTCGTGCACGTCGACCTCGCGGCCGTTACAGCGGCGGGGTTGGATCCGGTGGTGCTCACGATCGTCACGAACGCCGACGAACGCGCGTTCAGCGCCGTCGACGGACCCGACGACGTGAGCGCGGGCACACCCGTGCTGCGCCGGCGGACCTCCGCGAACGAAATCTGATTAACCGCTTGACCATTACTCGGAGAGCTTGCTAGCTTCTGCGTAACCGATTAACCACACGGGTTTCATCGGCGCAGTGAGTCTCGACGAGGAGTCATCCGAATGCACGAACGAGGGTTCTTCCGCCCGCCCCACGCCTGGGTCGGCGACGTCATCCCGTGGCAGGAGGACGGCCGCTTCCACCTCTTCTACCTGCACGAGTCGCGCCGGACGCCGAAGGTCGGCATGCCGTGGCACCGCGTCGTCACCGACGACCTCGTCACCTTCACCGAAACCGGCGCGGCGTTGCCCTCCGGCGGTCCGGATGCCGACGACTTCAACGTCTACACCGGCAGTGTCGCCGTGGCCGACGGCATCCATCACCTCTTCTACACCGGTCAGAACCCCGAACGCCGCGGCGCCGACGGACTGCCGTTGCAGCTCGTGCTGCACGCGACCAGCACCGACGGCATGCGCACCTGGCAGCGTCACCCGGCGCACACGTTCGGCGCGACCACGGGCTACGAGACGGCCGACTGGCGCGATCCGTTCGTCTTCCGCGACGAGGACGCGGGCCTGTGGCGCATGCTCGTCACCGCCCGGCACGCCGAGGGACCCGAGCGCCGCCGCGGTGTCATCGCGCAGTGCGTCTCGCGCGACCTCCGCACGTGGGAACCCGCCGAGCCGTTCTGGGACCCGCGGCGCTACATCGCGCACGAGTGCCCCGAGGTGTTCGAGTGGAACGGCTGGTGGTACCTGGTCTACTCCGAGTTCAGCGAGTCCTTCACCACCCGCTACCGCGTCTCGCGCAGCGTCCACGGCCCCTGGACGGTCCCCGCCGACGACAGCCTCGACGGCCGCGCCTACTATGCGGCGAAGTCCGCCGCCCGGGGCGACCGGCGCTTCTTCTTCGGCTGGATCGCCTCGCGCGAGGGCGGCGTCGACGACGGCGCCTGGCAGTGGGCGGGCACCCTCTCGGTGCTGGAGGCCGAGCAGGACCCCGACGGCACACTGCGGTTCCACCCCCCGGTCGAACTGGGCGAGAGCTTCGATCAGGGCGTCGCCGCCGTGGCATCCGGAGCCGTTCTTTCCGCCCCCGACGGCTACGCCGACCTCGTCGTCGCCGAAACCGCCCCGGCGGCCTTCCGCATCGATGCGGTGTTCGACATCGCCGGGGGCACGACCGAGTGCGGCCTCGTGCTGCGCGCGAGCGACGACGGCGACGAGGGCTACATCCTGCGTCTGGAGCCGCGCCGCAACCGATTGGTCTTCGACCGCTGGCCGCGTCGTCGCACCGGCGGTGAGCAGTGGCAGATCTCGGGCGACGTGCCCTTCGCGGTCGAGCTCGAACGCGCCGTCACGCTCGACGCCGGCCCGCACCGGCTCGAGGTGATCGTCGACGGCGACCTGTGCGTCGCCACCGTCGACGGGGCCGTCACCCTCAGCACCCGCCTCTACGACCGCACGACCGGCGGTATCCGCGCGTTCGTCGGCGAGGGCGCGGTGAGCGTTGTCGCGCTCGAGGTGACCACTCGCGAAACCGACGGCGGAGTCCCCACGGCCCGGCGCGACACCCTGCTCGTCACCTCTTCCTGACTCCACCCGCACCCGAACCACACATCAACGGAGATTCACATGGTCCACCACGCACGCACGGCCTCCTGGGTCGCCCTGGCCGCCGCCACCGCCCTCGTCCTCTCCGGCTGCGCCGGCACCGGTGGCGGCGGCGACCCGACGAACATCGACCCCGAGGGCGAGGTGAAGCCCCGCGAGATCTCCTGGCTGCTCTCGCGCCCCGCCGACGGCGGGGTCATCACCGCGATGCAGAAGATCGCCGACGAGTACGCAGCCAGCCACCCCGGCTTCGCGCTGACCCTCATCACCACGCCCGATCGGCCGAGCTACATCCAGAAGTACGAGACACTCGCCGCCGCGAACAAGCTGCCCGAGCTCTTCGACACGGATGCCACCCCCTTCGCGCAGAAGCTCGCGGGCCAGGGGCGCATGGTCGACGTCGACCTGCTGCTCGAGGACCTGGGCATGGCCGACGACTACCGCGAAGCGGCGCTGAACTACCAGCGCTTCGACGACGGCTCGCTGTACATGGTGCCGTTCGAGTTCCAGCTGGAGTTCTTCTGGTACAACCGCGACCTGCTGGCGCAGGCCGGCGTCGAGGTGCCCGCGACGCTCGACGACTTCGCACCGATGTGCGAGGCGCTTCGCGCACAGGGCATCACCCCCATCGCCCTCGACGGCGCCGACGGCTGGCCCCTCGAGCGTTACATGGCGTACTACCCCTTCCGTCAGGCCGGCCCCGAGTACGTGCAGAAGCTCAAGACCGGGGAGGCGAAGTTCTCCGACGCCCCCGGGCGCGCCGCCGCCGAGTGGCTCTCGGGCCTCGGCCGGGCCGGCTGCTTCCAGGAGGGGTTCTCCTCCACCGGTTACGCCGACGCGCAGGCGCAATTCACTTCGGGCAAGGCCGCCGTCTACAACATCGGCACGTGGGAGCTCGGCAACCTCGCCACCGACAAGCTCGACGCGGGCGTCCGCGACAGCGTCGACTACTTCACCCTCCCCACACTCCCTGACGCCGTCACCGCCGACGACGAGTACGTGACCCCGTCGGGCATCGGCATGGCCGTCAACTCCGCCACCTTCGACCCGCTCGTACGCGACTTCCTCGCCTTCGCCCTCGAGCGCTACCCCGCCGAGGTCGCCGCCTCCGGCGCCCTGTCGCCGACCACCGGCGTCGAGACCGAGATCCCGGCGGCCGCCACCCCGCTCTACAGCCGGGCGATCGCCCAGGCGGGCGAGGTCGGCGAGAACATCGCCATGCCGTGGGACACCCAGCTCGATCCCGCCACCAACACCCGCCTGCAGCAGGAGCTGACCCTTCTCGTGCAGGGCGACATCACGCCCGATGAGTTCGTGAGCACCATGGATGCCGCCCTGACGGAGAACGTCGGTGGCTGACACGCTCGCACCTCGCCGGCCCCGGGTGACCGGGGCCGGCCGGCCCATCCCGCGCCGCGCGCCGATGCGAACCTCGATGCTTCCGAGGCGATCGGGGTGGGCGGTCGCCGTCTTCCTCCTCCCGCCCCTGGCGCTGTACAGCGCCGCCGTGCTGCTGCCCATCGGTCAGTCGCTCGTGCTGAGCCTGTTCGAGTGGGACGGCATCACCGACCTGCAGTTCGTCGGGCTCGACAACTACGTCAAGATGTTCACCCGCGACGACGTGTTCTGGACGGCGTTCGGCAACGCCCTCGGATACCTCGCCATCTGCCTGGTACTGCAGCTCGGTGGCGCACTCGCTGTGGCGGGTCTGCTGACGGCCCTCCCCCGGGCTCGCGAGCTCGTCAAGACGCTCTACCTCCTGCCGGCGGTCATCTCCACCGTCGCCATCGCCTTCCTCTTCCTGCGCGTGTACTCGCTGGAGCCGGTCGGCCTGGTCAACCAGCTGCTCGCCTGGGTGGGCCTGGAGGGCCTGCAGACGGCGTGGCTGTCGAATGTGCAGACCGTGCTGGCGGCGGTGTCGATCCCCGAGGGATGGCGCTTCACGGGCCTGTACATGCTCATCATCTACGCAGCGCTCATCGCCGTGCCCAAGGAGCTCGAAGAGGCCGCGCGCCTGGACGGCGCCTCGTGGTGGCAGACGTTCTGGCGCATCCGCTTCCCCTATATCCGCCCCGTGTGGATCACCACCACCGTCATGGCCACCACCTTCGCCCTGCGCGGCTTCGACATCCCGTACCTGCTGACCAACGGCGGCCCGGGACAGGCGTCGGAGCTCCTGACCACCTACATGTACAAGACGGCCTTCGTCCACACCGACTACGGCTACGCCAGTGCCATCTCGGTCTTCATCGTCGTGGAGTGCCTGGTCGCCGTCGGCCTCATCTTCCTGCTGTTGCGTCGGAAGGACGCGTGATGAGCATCACCCTCACCCCCGCCCCCGTGGCATCCGCCCCCCGGGCTCCCGAGCCCGAGAACCGCCGGGTCCAGCGCTCGCCGCGCCTGCGGGTGCAGCGCACCCTGCTGACCGTCACCGTCGTGCTGATCGTGATCGTGCAGGTGTATCCCCTGCTGTGGCTGTTCCTCACGAGTTTCCGAAGCGCCGCGGACTTCGCCGGCGGCGATCCGTTCGCCCTGCCGCGGGAGTGGACGCTCGACAACTACGCCCGCGCCTTCGGCACCGGCAACCTGCTGCTGAACATCGGCAACTCCCTCATCGTGACGCTCGGGGCGAGCCTGCTGATCGTCGTCGCCGGCATGATGGCGGCCTACGCACTGCAGGTGCTCGGTTTCCGCCTGAGCGGGTTCGTGCGGGCGCTGTTCCTGCTCGGGATCATCGTGCCGGTGCAGATCGCGCTCGTGCCGCTGTTCATCGACTACTCGCAGGTCGGGCTGCTCGACACCCACCTGTCGATGATCCTGCCACTGGCCGCGTTCTCGTTGCCGATGGGCGTGTACCTGTTCTCCTCGTTCTACGAGTACATCCCGCGCGAGCTCTACGAGGCCGCCTCGCTCGACGGAGCGGGCCCGTACCGCATCTTCCTGCAGATCACCGCGCCCCTCTCGGTCAACACGATCATCACCGTCGTGCTCGTGAACAGCATCTTCATCTGGAACGACTTCATCTTCGCGAACACCTTCGTGCTCTCCGACGGGCTCAAGACCATCCCGCTGGGCCTGCAAAACTACATCGGAGCGATGGGCAACACCGACTGGACGGCGACGTTCGCGGCGGTGTGCGTCACGGTGACGCCACTGCTGCTGGTGTTCCTCGTGCTCAACAAAGCGATGATCGCGGGCCTGGAGAGCGGAGCCACCAAGGGATGAACGCGAGGACCCCCTCATGACCACGACCATGCGCGATGTCGCCAAGGCCGCCGGCGTCTCAGTCGCGACCGTGTCGCACGTCGTCAACGACAAGCCGGGCGCCCGCATCGGCGAAGATGCGCGACGCCGCGTGCAGGAGGCGATCGTGGCGCTCGGATACCGCCCGAACGCCCTGGCCAAGACGCTGTCGGAGGGCAGCTCTCGCTTCATCGGGCTGGTGGCGGATGCCATCGCCACCACGCCCTTCGCCGGTCAGATCATCCACGGCGCCCAGGACGAGGCCTGGCGTCACGGCTTCGTCCTGCTCGTGGCCAACACCGAGGGCAACGCCGCCGCCGAGAACGACGCGATCGCGATGATGCTGGAGCACCAGGTGCGCGGCATCCTGTACTCCACCTGGTATCACCGCGAGATCGAGGTGCCGCCGCCGTTGCAGCACACCGAGACGGTGCTGGTGAACTGCTTCGCGGGCGACGACTCGTTCGCCGCGGTGGTCCCCGACGAAGAGCAGGGCGGACGCACCGCGACCGAGCACCTGCTGGCCGCGGGGCATCGCCGCATCGCGTTCGTGAACACCACGTCGCCCTCGCCGGCGCGCAGCGGCCGACTGGCCGGGTATCGCTCGGCGCTGGGGGCGGCGGGCATCGCCCGCGACGACGCGCTGGTTTTGGAGGCCGCACCCCAGCAGGAGGGCGGCTACGACGCGACCGCCGCCGTCGTCGCCTCGGGCGCGACGGCGGTGTTCTGCCACAACGACCGCGTTGCGATGGGACTGTACGACGGCCTGCGCGAGCGCGGCCTGCGCATCCCCGACGACGTCGCCGTGATCGGCTTCGACAACCAGGACGTCATCGCCGCGCACCTCCGACCGCCGCTGTCGACCGTCGCGCTCCCCCACTACGAGCTCGGAGCCGCAGGGGTGCGGACACTGCTCGGCCTCGAGTCCCCCGCCACCGGCGCGCGGCAGCTGATCGCGTGCCCCTCCGTCCCCCGGGAATCCGTATGAGCCTTCCCCGCCCCCGATTCCACCTCGCCCCCGCCCGCAATTGGATGAACGATCCCAACGGGCTCGTCTTCACCGGGGACCGATGGCACGCCTTCTTCCAGTTCAACCCCGAGGGCAACGACTGGGGCAACATGAGCTGGGGCCACGCCTCGAGCGCCGACCTCCTGCACTGGGACGAGCATCCCGTGGCGCTTCGCCACCGACCCGGCGAGCAGATCTACTCGGGCTCGATCGTGGCGGGAGACGACGGCACGCTCAGCGCGTTCTACACGAGCGCGTACGACCGCGGCATCCAGGCCCAATCGCGCGCGACCAGCGTCGACGGCGGCACGACCTGGACGATGGATGCCGCGAACCCGGTGCTCGATCGAGGAAGCTCGGACTTCCGCGACCCCAAGGTGGTGCGCGTGCCCGGCGGCGGCTGGCTGATGCTCGCAGTCGAAGCGGTGGAGCGCCGTGTGGTGTTCTACGCCTCCGACGACCTGTCCACCTGGCGCGAGACGGGATCGTTCGGCCCGCTCGGCTCCGAGGGCGTCGTGTGGGAATGCCCCGACCTCGTGCGGCTGCCGGTGGAGGGAACCACGGAACGCGTCTGGGTGCTGCTCCTCAGCACCAACCCGGTGGGCGACGACGCCGACCCCGCAGGCTCGGCGATGCACTACGTCGTCGGCGACCTCGTCGACGGCGTCTTCCACTCCCTCGACGGCGATCTGCGTCCGCTCGACCACGGCCGCGACTGCTACGCCGGAGTCACCTTCGACAGCGCCCCCGGTGGCTCCGCGGTGATGCTGGCGTGGATGGGCAACTGGCGCTACGCCCACGTCGTCCCGTCCTCGCCGTGGCGCGGGGCCATGTCGTCGCCGCGGACGCTCGGGCTGCGCCGCATCGACGACGCGCTCCACCTCGTCCAGCACCCCGTGCTGCCTCCGTCCGGCGAGCTCGACGCCTCTTCGCTGCGATTCGAGCCGCACGCCGTGCTCGACGTGCGGTGGGATCCTGCCGCCGCGGGCAGCGTGCGCCTCCGGCTGGAGGGCGAAGGGGATGCCGTGGTGGAGGTCGTCCACGACCCCGCCGCCCGCACGCTCTCCGTCTCGCGCACGGGACGCGCAGCCGATGGTCTGCACCCCGACTTCGCCGGCGTCCGCACCGCCCCGCTGGCAGACCCCGCCTCGGGCGCCCTGACGCTCGTGATCGACGGTCCGCTGCTGGAGGTCTTCACCGACGACGGTCTCACGGTGCTCTCGCACCTGGTCACCCTCGGCGCCGGACCCATCACGGTCTCGGCGAGCGCTGAGACCTCCGTCGTCCCCACCGTGCGCGTCGGAGAGGTACGCGTCGGCGCGACCGGCGACGCCGCGCAGGAAGGTCCCGCGGCTCCGGCGGCCGCCTGACCGACGTCTCCCCTGAACCGCCGGCCCACCCGGCGGGCGCACCGCCGCGCCCGCCGATCACGAGGAAGTGAGTAGCACCATGCCGTTCGAGATCTCCCGACGCGCCCTCCTGCAGGGCGCCGGGGCCGGGGCCTTCGGCCTCGCCCTGGCCTCCACCTCCGCCCCGTCCGCCTACGCGGCCGCGTCGCAGCGCGCACTGTTCCACATGACACCCCCGACCGGTTGGCTGTGCGACCCGCAGCGTCCGATCGTCTCCGGCGGGCAGTACCAGCTCTACTACTTGCACTCCGACGTCAACAACGGGGCGGGCGGGTGGGATCACGCCACCACCGACGGCGTGAGCTTCACCCATCACGGCGCGGTCATGCCGCTCACCGGCGGCGTGCCGGTGTGGTCGGGATGCCTCGTCGTCGATGCGGCGAACACCGCCGGCTTCGGCGCGGGAACCGTGATCGCGCTCGCGACCCGTCCCACCGACGGCATCCGCAAGTATCAGGAGCAGTACCTCTACTGGTCGACCGACGGCGGGTTCAGCTTCACCATGCTGCCCGATCCCGTGCTGGTCAACACCGACGGCCGCACCGCCCAGACCCCCGCCCAGATCGACAACGCCGAGTGGTGCCGCGACCCCAAGGTGCACTGGGACGCCGTGCGCGGCGAGTGGGTCATGGCCCTCGGGCGCGCCCGCTACGCCGGCTTCTACACCTCGCCGAACCTGCGGCAGTGGACCTGGCGCAGCAACTTCGACTACCCGAACCCGCAGCTCGGCGGCATCGAGTGCCCCGACCTGTTCGAGATGACCGCCGACGACGGCACCCGCCACTGGGTGCTGGGGGCCAGCATGGATGCCTACGGGGTGGGCCTTCCGATGACCTACGCGTACTGGATGGGCACGTGGAACGGCACCCACTTCGTCGCCGACGACCTCACCCCCCAGTGGCTCGACTGGGGATGGGACTGGTACGGCGCGGTGACCTGGCCGAGCATCGAGGCCCCCGACACGAAACGCCTCGCCATCGGGTGGATGAACAATTGGAAATACGCCGCCCGCGACGTGCCCACCGACGTCACCGACGGGTACAACGGTCAGAACTCGATCGTGCGCGAGCTGCGGTTGGCACGGCAGTCCGGCGGGTGGTACAGCCTCCTGAGCGCCCCCATCGCCGCTCTGGCCTCCCGCGCCACATCGACGGTCACGCTTCCCGATCGCGCGGTGAACGGCGGCGCGGTGCTGCCCTGGACGGGTCGCGCCTACGAGCTGGAGCTCGACATCTCGTGGACGGATGCCGACAACGTGGGAGTCTCGGTCGGTCGCTCCGGCGACGGCTCGCGACACACCAACATCGGCAAGTACGGCGCCGATCTGTACGTCGACCGGGGGCCCTCCGAACGCAGCGGCTACGCTCTCTCGCCCTATACGCGGGCGGCGGCGCCGATCGACCCCGCCGCCCGGTCGGTGCACCTGCGCATCTTCGTCGACCGGCAGAGCGTCGAGGTCTTCGTCAACGCCGGGCACACGGTGCTGTCTCAGCAGGTGCACTTCCTCGACGGCGACACCGGCATCTCGCTGTACGCCGACGGGGGCACGGCCCTGTTCTCCGGCATCACGATCCGCGAGTTCGCGGTGCCGGTGTAGGGGGAAGAGGGGACACCCGGGGGCGCGCACGGCGCGTCCCCGGGGTAGCACAGCGGCGGCTTCGCGGTCCAGTGCCTGCTCACAGGGCGGCATCCCGTAGAATCGGTGCGAGCAAGGGGAGTACTCCCACCGCGACGATCTCGTCAGTACGGTCCACGCCATCGTGAACCCGGGACGTCGGCCCATTCGCCGGGTGGAGGAGACCTTGGTGTTCTGTCGTACACCTGAATTCCCTTGGAGGCCGTCTTGGGCGTCACACCCCTCGTCTGGATCATCACTATCGCGGTCACGATCGCGTTCTTCGTCTTCGAATTCTTCGCGCACGTGCGAAAGCCTCACGAGCCCACGGTCGCCGAGTCCGCCCGGTGGTCGGCGTTCTACATCGGTCTGGCATTGCTGTTCGGCGTCGGCATCGGGGTCTTCTCGGGATGGACCTTCGGCGGCGAGTACTTCGCCGGCTACCTGACCGAAAAGGCCCTGTCGATCGACAACCTCTTCGTGTTCCTGATCATCATGACCGGGTTCGCCGTGCCGAAGATCTATCAGCAGAAGGTTCTGATGGTCGGCATCGTGATCGCGCTCATCATGCGCGGCGCGTTCATCGCCGTGGGCGCGGCGCTCATCGAGAACTTCTCCTGGATCTTCTACATCTTCGGCGCCCTCCTGCTGTTCCTTGCGTACCGCCAGGCCTTCGCCCACGGCGACAGCGACCCGGCCAACGGCAAGTTCATGCAGTTCGTGCGCCGAGTGCTGCCCGTCAGCGAGCAGTACAACGACGACAAGCTGACCGTGAAGAAGGGCGGCAAGCGCTTCGTCACCCCGATGCTTCTCGTCATCATCGCGATCGGCTTCATCGACCTCGTTTTCGCGGTCGACTCGATCCCGGCCATCTACGGCCTGACGAACGAGGCGTACATCGTCTTCACCGCCAACGCCTTCGCCCTGATGGGTCTGCGCCAGCTGTACTTCCTCATCGGCGGTCTGCTCGAGCGCCTGGTCTACCTCGCACAGGGTCTGGCCGTCATCCTCGCCTTCATCGGTGTGAAGCTGGTGCTGCACGCCATGCACGTCAACGAGCTCCCCTTCATCAACGGCGGTGAGCCGATGCTGTGGGCCCCGGAGATCCCGATCTGGTTCTCGTTGCTGTTCATCGCGGCCACCGTGGCGGTGGCGACGTGGCTGAGCCTGCGCAAGACGCGCAACGACCGCCAGGCGAAGGAGCGCGAGACCTTCGACGGCGAGAAGGTCATCCACGCTCCCGAGGACTGATCCCTCGCCCGGGCCCGCGGTGCACGCCACGTCCCGGCAACCGAGCCCCGCAGCGGGCCCGCAGCGCACGCCACGTCCCCGTTGGCGCACGCCGCGGGCCCGTTGCCGTATCCGGCATCGGTGCGCAACCCCGGCGAGCGGGCGGATTCCGCGGCCTACCGTGGCGGGCATGACGCGATTCGGCTACACCCTCATGACCGAGCAGAGCGGCCCTCGGGCGCTCGTCGACTATGCCGTCGGCGCCGAGCGCGCCGGCTACGACTTCCTCGTCTCCAGCGATCACTACTCCCCCTGGCTGACGAGCCAGGGGCACGCACCCTACGCCTGGACCGTGCTCGGCGCTGTCGCGCAGGCGACGTCGGACGTCGAACTGATGACCTATGTCACCTGCCCGACGGTGAGGTATCACCCCGCGGTGGTCGCGCAGAAGGCGGCGACCCTGCAGCTGCTGTCTGAGGGGCGCTTCACGCTCGGCCTGGGCTCGGGCGAGAACCTGAACGAGCACGTCGTGGGCGAGGGCTGGCCGGCGGTGCACGCCCGCCAGGACATGCTCGTGGAGGCCATCGAGATCATCCGGGCCCTCCACACGGGCGACCTCGTCACCTACGACGGGGAGTACTTCCGCGTCGACTCGGCGCGGGTGTGGGATGGGCCCGACGGCGGCGTCCCGATCGGCGTGGCCGTTTCGGGCGAGCATTCCATCAAGCGATTCGCCCCGCTCGGCGACCACCTGATCACCACGGAACCCGACGCCGAGATCGTGAAGGGCTGGGACGAGCACCACGACGGCGAGTCGCGCAAGATCGGGCAGATCCCGATCAGCTGGGATCCCGACAGGGATGCCGCGATCGCGCGCGCACACGATCAGTTCCGCTGGTTCGCGGGAGGGTGGGCCGTCAACGCCGATCTGCCGACTCCGGCCGGGTTCGCCGGCGCGTCGCAGTTCGTACGTCCAGAAGACGTAGCGGAGTCCATCGCGTGCGGCCCTGACCTCGACAAGCTCGCCGAGAGCGTGCGTCCCTTCATCGACGCCGGCTTCACCGACATCGCCATCGTCCAGGTCGGCGACGAGAAGCAGCAGCAGTTCGTGGACGAGATCGCCGCCCCTCTTCTGGACAAGCTCCGCGCGCTCTGATTGCCGCCCGGGTGCCTCCGCGCGCGGGGCCCGGAAAGACCACGCAGTGGTCCCCGGGGTCCCGCGGAGAGGTCCCCGGGCGCCGGGCCCCGCAGAGGACTCGCCGGGTTGTTCGACTCGGCCCGCAGTCCCCCGGTCCGCACACAGTTCCTTGAGCCGCCATCGGCGCGGGGACCGTCACGAACACGGCGACGAGACGACCGCCCCTCCTTACACGCCGTCGCGCAGATCGCGGAAGAAGGTGTCCACGTGCTGTCGCAGGCCGTCGATCCGGCGGTCGCGCGCGGCTGGCGCGTCGTGCCCGAGGTATGCGGGTGGATCGAGCCGGCGGACGTTGCGCGAGCATTCGAACTGCGCGCACACCAGGATGCCGACCGTGTTCCCGGCGCGCCCGGCCTTGCCCGTACGGCGGGCCGAGAAGAACACGACGTCGTTGGGCAGCGTGATGTCAGAGCACCACGAGCACTGCGGCCGTGAGCGCGTGGGCTGCTCCGCCTGGCGCAGCTGCAGGCCGACGGCTTCTCCGTCGATCTCGGCCACGACGAACCCGAGGAGCGGAGCCTTGGCGTCGCGCCAACCGACGTAGTCGCGCCGGTCCCAGTCGGTGGTTTCGATGTCGGTGGGGAGGACGATCGCGCCGCGCTCACGGGTGGAGACGTTGACGAACGAGGCGCGGAGGGCGGTTGCGGAGAGGGCGTGCATGGTGTTCCCGTCGATGGGCCGCCCGGGCAGCAGGCGGCAGGGCGTCCGCAGGGCGTGCGAACGAAGGGACCCGGTCGTCAGACGACCACGGGTCGGCGACGCCCGCACGAACGGCGGGACGTCGGCACCGGTCACCCGGCGAGGAAGGCGGCGCGCAGAGCGCCTCTGCCGCCGGCGCTCCGCGCGCCGACGACCCCCTCACGCCCGGAGGGCATCGACGAGGTAGAGGGGACCATACCCCTACGATACGCCGGTCAGGCGCGCAGGGCCGCGGAGCCGAGCGTGCGCTCCACCGCGATCTCGAGCACGACGCGGTCGGGGTTGACGCGCGGTTGGCGGTAACGCGCTGCATAGAGATCGACGGCGTGGGCCACGGCATCCGCGTCGTCGCTCACCCGGGCCGTGCCCTCGAAGCTGATCCAGCGCCCGCCGTCGACGGAGCAGATCGAGGCGCGCCCGCTCCGTGCGGCGTTGACGAACTTCTGCGTACCGCGGGAACCGATGACGCGCACGACGCCGTCCTCGTAGGTGAAGCCGACGGGGACGGCGTGCACCCGCCCCGAACGTCCGACGGTCGAGAGGGTGGCCAGGTGATATTCGCTCAGGAAGGAGCGCGCGTCGTCGGTCAGCACGTCTCCAGCGTGCCACGTCCGACCGGGTCCGATACCGTCCGCGTGGCGGAATCCCACCGGCGCACGCCGGTTGCGGTGACGGCGAGCTCCGTCTCCCCCGTCTCGGCCAGCACCGCCAACGCCTCACCGATGCGTTCGAGCGGCACACGCCGCGCAAGGGTGACGTGCGCCGTCCACGCGCCGGGCCGCGTATGGATGGCGTCCTCCCCGGGGTCCGCCAGTGCGTGGACGCGGGCATGGAGATCCAGCAGCTCGACCGAGGGGATGACCGACCGCGCGATCACTCGCGACCGGCCGGCCCCGAAGAGCAGCGGCGCGCCCAGTGTGAGCTTCAGAGGCAGCTCCGCGGCGAGCGGCGAAAGATCGGCGTCGGCGAGCTCGGGGCGCACGAGCAGCGTGATGTGCGGACGGTTGCTCTCGCCGGTGTGGCGCGCCTGGCTCGGCAGATCGGCAGCGCGCAGCGCGTCCCACTCCCGGCGCACCGCGGCATCCGAAGGCTCGTCGAACACGAGTTCCAAGCTGACGACGGAGGACACGGTACTCAGCGCGTCGACCACCACGCCGCTGCCACCAGCAGCGGCTGGAAGAGCAGGCGGACGAATCTCTTGCGGTCGGTGTCGAGCCCGAACGCCGAGCGGCCCTTGCGCCACTGGTCGATGTTGCCGGGGAAGATGGCGACGAAGAACGCCGCCAGCGCGGCACCGATCCGGCGCCGTTCCCGCGGCAGAGCCACGAGCGCCAGACCGAAGGCGGCCTCGACGACTCCGGATGCCACGACCACGGCATCCCGGTCCAGCGGGCCGCGCTCGACGACGACGTCGGGCACCTGCGCCTGGAAATCACGACGCGCGAAGGTCAGGTGGGCGGTACCGGCGAACATCATGGCCGCAGCCAGCGTCCAACGCACGACAGGTCTCATGCCAGACACGCTAGTTCGCCCTGCGGGCGGGCTCTGCGGGCTTGACGAGGCGCTCATGACGGGCTCTACGGCACCCGTCCGGATTCCGCAACCCCGGGCCGCCTTCCGCCTGCCCCGGTTGACTGGATCACGAACAAGGAGGTGCACCGTGACCATGACCGACGCCGCGTCCCCCGCGACCCGCGACGGCGATCTCGATGCCCTTCTCGTGCGCGCCGCCACGGGCGACTGCGAGGCCTTCGTGGCGTTCTACGATGCGACGGCGTCGCGCGTGTACGCGGTGCTGTTGTCGGTGACGGGTGTCGCCGCCCGAGCCGACGCGCTGCTGGAGGGCATCTACCTCGAGGCGTGGGAACGCATGCGCGGGCGCAGCGCCCCGCCCTGCCCGGGGATGCAGTGGGTGTCCGCGATAGCCCACCGCCACGCCACCGGCCGTCGATAGGGTTCGCGGGCGCGTGGTCCGATTTCGTTCCACCACCGTGATTCTCGGCTGTCGAACTAGAATGACGGCACGGGTGGCTGAGCCTCGAGGAGACGTATGACGATCGAGATCGAAGACGACGCCGCGACCACCGCTGCACGGGCGGTCGAGCGCCTACGCCTCGCCGAGGCGCGGCTCGCCCGCCGCCGCCAGTCCGATTGCGGACCGAGCGAGAACGCGCGCGCCGCGATGCGCTTCATCCTCGAGCGTGCCGATGCGGGAGCCACAGTCACTCCCTCTGAACTCGCTCAGCACCTCGGCATCTCCGCGGCATCGGTGACGGGCATGCTCGACCGGCTGCACGCCGGTGGTCTGATCGCCTTCGTCGCGAATCCGACCGACAGGCGCAGCAAATTCGTCGTGCCGTTCGACCGCGGGACCGATCCCGACGCCATCGATCCGGTCACGGCGCAGATCCGTGCCTTCGCCGCCGAGCTGCCCGACGACGCGGCAGACCACGTGGCCGCGTTCCTCGACCGCGTGCGAGAGGTCGTCGACGCGGAATGCGCCTGAGCGCGATCACGCGCTGGACGGCGAGTCGGCATCGGGCTCTGGGGTGACGCTGAGTCCCTGGGGCGCGCTGGCTTCGTTCATCAGGTCCTCGATCCACCGGCGGTTCAGCTGCGGGGGCCTGCTGCCGTAGAAGTGGAAGACGAGGGGGATCGACGGCGAGACCCACAGGGACCGCGTGCCGCTTCCGTCCCCCATCGGGAAGTGGAACATGAACGGCTCGCTGCGGCGCAGCTTGTTCATGAAGACGACGCGCAGGTGTGAGAGCGTCCGGTCCTCGATGTCGAATGTGTGACCGAGCGTGTTGTAAACCAGTTTTCCCACCGGACGAGTCTATATCGCTGCGGCTCATGAACTATCTGAGGGATACGCGCATCGTGATGGATAGAGTGCTTCGCGTGCCGACACCGCGTCTGACTCCGAGGTCACGACGACCGCGTCCGCACGTCGCTCGCCGCGTCGTCGTCGCGCTGGGCGCGGTGGCAGTGATCGCCGCGGGAGGTATCGCCGTGGCCTCCCTGTTCGCCGGGTCGCCGACGCCCCCGCACGTCGGCACACGTATCCTCGTGCCCGCCGCATCCAAGGCGGCGAGCGCCGCATCCGACCCCGCCGCCGACCTCGAGCAGACCGCCGCGGCGGAATGGTTGGCGCAGCAGCCGACCACCGTGTGGCTCACTCCGGAGTCCGACCCCGTGGACGCCGTGGAGGAGCGCGTGGCCCGCCTCCTCGACGAGGCACGCGACCAGGGTGCCGCCCTGTCCCTCGCCGTGTACGGTCTCCCCGACAGGGACTGCGGCAATCAGTCGGCGGGAGGCCTCGCTCCCGACGCCTACGGCGAATGGACCGCGCGCATCGGTCGAGCGCTGCACGCGGTAGCCGGCGTCGACAAGATCGTCATCCTCGAGCCCGACAGCATCGCCCTCGCCTCGTCGTGCGGCTCGATCGCCGAGCGCACGGCCCATTTGCGCCGCGCCGTCGACAACCTCAGGGGCGACGACATCTCTATCTACGTCGATGCAGGACACTCCGCCTGGCATCCGGTAGATGAGATGGCCGCGCTGCTCCAGGCGACGGAGCTCCTGCCCGAGGTGCGCGGAATCGCCCTCAACGTCTCGAACTACCAGGACACCACCGCCGAGATCGCCTACGCGCACGCCCTGTCGGATCGCCTGGGCGGCACGCACGCCGTCATCGACACCTCGCGCAACGGGGCGGGCCCCGCGGGAGCGCAATGGTGCAACCCGAGCGGCCGCCTCGTCGGCAGTCCGAGCGGTTCGTTCGGCGACGAAGTCGTCGACACGAACCTCTGGATCAAGCCTCCCGGCGAGAGCGACGGGTGGTGCAACGGCGGTCCTGCCGCCGGCACGTGGTGGCCGGATGCCGCGGTCGAGCTGACGAGGGAGAGTCGCTGACCGGCGCAGCCGCTGTCCACGACACGAAGTGTGCCAAGATTGCGCTCGTCGCAATGCGACACCGTGTCTCGGGGGAGAACGCGGGCGCGTCACGCGCGAAGGCGGAGGAGTTGGGCAATGAGCGACACCACAGCGCTGGCGAAAACGGCGGTCATCGTCGAAGACGACCCCGACATCCGGCATCTCCTCGCCGACGTCCTCGAGTCGGCGGGGTTCTCCACGGTCTCCGTGGGGAACGGCATCGACGGCGTCCGCGCGGTCATCGCGTACCAGCCGCTCATCACCACGCTCGACGTGAACATGCCCGGCATCGACGGTTTCGAAGCCGCCCGTCGTATCCGTCAGCAGAGTGACACGTACATCATCATGCTCACGGGCCTCGAGGAGGAGGCCGATGTCGTGCTCGGTCTCGGGGCCGGGGCCGACGAGTACGTGGTGAAGCCCTTCCGGCCCCGCGAACTCCGCGCGCGAATCGAGGCGCTGCTGCGCCGACCGCGCGCCGGTGAGGCGGGTGCGCCCGCGCCCGCGCCGCGGCAGGAGAGCGTCGGCCCGTCGTTTCCTGCTCCTCGATCGGAGGCCGACGAGGCGGGCCCGACCACGGGGACCGATGTCGTCGTGCGTCCATCCGTCGGCGAGATCGTCTCCCCCGGAGACGTCTGGCTCGTTCATCGCGATCTGCACCTCGATCCCGACAGTCGACTCGTGCGGCTCGCGGGTGACGAGCTCGACCTCACCCGCACGGAGTTCGATCTGCTCGCCACGCTGATGGAGTCCAAGCGACGCGTCCGCAGCAAAGCGGACCTCACACTCGTTCTCCGCGGCGAGTCCTACGTCACCAGCTACTTCGTCGGCGACGCCGACAAGCGGGCGATCGAGGCGCACATGACGAACCTCCGCCGCAAACTCGGCGACACCCCGGCCAACCCGCGCTACATCGAGACCGTCCGGGGCGTCGGGTATCGCCTGACGTCGGAGCACTCCGCGTCCTGATGTCGCCGCACGAAACAGATGCCGCGCCCCCTCCCGGGGCCGCGGCATCCGCCCCTCCTCTCGTTCGGGCGATCGGAGGCGATCGTTCGTCAGACCTTGAAGCCGTGCTGGCGACGAACGAGCTTGGAGAACATCATCAGCGTCTGCAGCACGGTGACCACCCCGACGATCGGCCACCCGATCCACAGGATCGACGACTGGACGGTCGGCCCGACCAGCATCCAGATGACGGCCAGTGCGACGGCGGCGGCGACGAGGACGAGCAGCGGCACCCAGTGCCCCAGCCCCCCGCCGCGCTCCGCCTTCGCCTGCATCGCCCAGTTGTCCACCTTCTTGCGCGACAGGAAGCGAGACCACGAGCGCACGAAGTGACTGATGCGCACCCACATGAAGATCTCAGCGGGCAGGAACAGCACGGCGAAAAAGATATCGGTGCGGTTGACGTTCTTCATGGTGCGCGCGATACGCAGGTTCAACAACATGGCCACCGCCGGCGGGATGAGCCACAGCGGCGAGAACGCGAAGGCATCGATCGACAGCGAACCGGCGAGCAGCGTCAGAAACGCCACTCGGACGAAGAGGTTGGTCAGCATGCCGAAGTTCTCGAACCACCGCAGGCGCAGGTTCGGGTGGAAGGGTTGACCCTTCGTGTCGCCCCGCTGACCGGGCCACATGAGCTCGATCGCCCCATAGGTCCACTTGACCTGCTGCGCGTCGTACGCCGAGAGGGTGGTCATGCCGCCCACGTCGGCGCGAGCGAACGGGCTGATCTTCGTGAGGTACCCGGCGCTCTTGATCTGCAGCGAGAGCAGCGAGTCCTCGACCTCGGAGTCCTTCACCCACGGAGTCGACTGATGGTTCTGCGCCATGGCCTCGCGCAGGGCGCTCGTGGAGAAGATCGAGAACTGCCCCCCGAGCACGGCCATGTTGCGCCCGCGCAGCATGTTCTGCAGGTTGAAGGCGGCGAACTGGGTCCGCTGTCCGGCGATGAGGAAGCGGGCCATCGCACCGGTGATGGGCTTGTCGTCGATCGTGTAGATCGCCGAGATGCCGCCGATGCGCGAATCCGAGACGGCCTCGCTCTCGAGGTACTCCACGGCCCGACTGTCGGCGACGGTGTCGCCGTCGACGCCCAGCAGGTAGTCGTATCCCTCGACGAGGGCGTAGCCGTAGTTGAGCGCCCCGACCTTCTTGTCGGGGTTCTTTCCGATGTCGTGCACGAACACCTCGGTGAACTGCTCTCCGAGATCGGTGCGCAGCTCATGGGGACCGCTGTAGGCGGAGGCGATCTTGACCGTCGCATCCGAGGTGTTGTTGACGACGACGTGGATGACATCCGGCACGCGGGTCTGCGCGAGAAGCGCCTCGATGACGCCCGCGATCGACTCCTCCTCGTTGTAGGCGGGGATCACGCACCCGATCGTCGAGCGGTGCACGTTGGTGTCTTCGAGAACCGACGCGAACTCGTCAGCGAGAGTCTCGTCGTGAACCGGCGTCTGCTCGAGCTCGTGCACGCGAAGCGTGCGCGAGCGGGGTGTGAACTCTCGCACATCGGTCATGACGGGGCCTTCCTCTCAGCGGGTGACCTGTTGGCCGGTACCGACTCTGGGCCACCCGCCGCAACGCCCCGCCTGCGCCGGGGCCCGGCCTCCGCAAGATTCGCGCAAGATTCGCCGGTCCGTCTTCGAGGAGCGAGCGTCGCATGATCGTCCTTGCGCTCGTGTCGACAATCGCGGCTGCCGTCTTCGCCCTCACCGTCCTGTTCCTCGCCCACGGACGGCGCGACGACGATCGCGGCGGGGCCCGCGCCGAGATGGTGCGGTACTTCGGGATGTCGGCGCTCGCCGCCCTGCTGTGCGGGGCGATGAACGTCCTCGAGGCGGCGGGCGCCGGGACCGCAGCCGCCGCGGGCGGAAACGCCACCAACGTGATGGCTGCCGGTCTGCTGTGGGCGGGTGCGCGTCGCCTCAATCTCCGCCGCACCGTCGGCGCGATCGGTGTCGTCGCGACCGGGATCTTCCTCCTGGGACTGACCTTCGTCGTCTCCCTCGAGGACGCGACCGTGCTCAAAACCGCCGGGCTCGCCGTTTTCGCCCTGCTCGGCGCGGTGGAGTGCGCGCATCGTCCGCTGGGCGACCTGCGCGGAACACGGGTGCTGACGTGGACCCTCGGGGTCTTCGCCGCCTACAACGTCGTACGGCTCGCGGTGGTCGCGGCGGTCGGCACCGCCCCTCTGGTGGAGCCGGGGCCCCTCTCCGCCGAGGCGACCGCCATCGTGAGTGCGGTCGCCATCGCCTTCGTCACCGTGGGCGCGGTTCGCCTCGGCCGCCAACTCGACGACCGACCGTCACCCGGCACGCGCGCCCACGACCGTGGAGCCCTCCGGCGCGAGGCCGGGCGTCTGATCGCGGCGCACGGTCGCCTGCGGGTCACGGTGGTGCACGTGCCCGAGCTCGACCTCATCCGGACCGCACACAGCATCGACCGCGGGCGCGAGATGCTGAGAGCAGCGGCTGATGCGGTGGATGACGCGCTACCCGACGGAGCGGCAGGCATTCCCGTGCGTGATACCGTGTTCGCCGTTTCCTCGGTGAAGACGGCCACCGATGAGACGGAAGACGCCATTCGTCGCGCGTGGGCCCGGCGCATGGACCTCCTCGGCTCCGACGACGTTCCCGACCTTTCCTTCCAGTACTCCCTGGTCTCGACGGTCGACGGTCTGTCCGCACTCATGAAGCGCCGCATCCCGCGTCCGCGCTCCGGCACGCTCCGGTGAAGCGATGAGCCCACGTTCACGGGGGACGGGACCCGATCGAGCGACCGCCGCAGCCCCCCTCGGCGTCGATAAACTCGCAGGCATGGCATCGCCGAGGAGCCTCCCGTCTGCGGCACTCCCGGACGCCGCGGGCGATGACGACGCAGCCGGTCCCGGCGGACGCACGCGGTCCGTGTGGCTCCTGCAGCTCCTGCTCGGTGCGAGCGTCATGATCACCGTCCTGCTGGTCCAGATGATCGAACCGACACTGTTCTCCTACTGGCCGTTCTCGGCCGGCGTCGGCGTCGTGATCGCCCTGACGGCCGTAGCCATCGTCGTGCCCTGGCATCGGGTCCCCCGCGCTGCCGTCTCCCTCATCCCGTTCGGTGACATCATCGCCATCGGACTCATGAGCGTCGGCACTGACCTCCGCTTCGGATTCTTCTGGGTGTTCCCCATCATGTGGATCGCCACGCACTTCACGCTCGTCCCCCTCGTCTCCGCGCTCGGTGCGGTCACGGTCGTCATCCTCGTCGACGTGACGCTCAACGCGGCAGGGCCGTCCTCCGCGCTCCGGCTGCTCGTCGTCCTGCTGTCGCTGACATTCATCGCGATCACCGCGTACCTGTCCGCCCGACAGACCCGCGCGTTCAAACAGCTGCTCCGGCGTCAAGCGAGCCGGTTGCAGGGCACGCTGCAGCGCGTCTCCGGCCAGGAGCGTCGCGTATCGCAGATGCTCAACGGTCTCGATACCGGAATCGCACGGCTCTCCGCGCACGGCGAGGTCCTGGCCCTCAACGACACCTACGTCTCCCTCTACGGTGTCGAACGCGACGAACCGCAACGCCCCGGTGGTGCGGTGGAGTACGCGACGCTGCGCGGCGAGCCCCTGCCCGACAACGAGCGTCCCTTCGCCCGGGCGGCGCGCGGTGAGCAGCTCGACGATGAGAGGGTGTGGCTGTTCGACACCCGCGGCGAGTGGCGCGCGTTGTCGGTGTCGACGCGACGGCTGGTCTCGTCCGACGAGCCGGAGGGCACGCTGCTCATCGTCCACGATGTGACCGCGCTCATCGAATCCGAACGAGCACGCGAGCGCCTGGCGGCCACGGTGTCGCACGAGCTGCGGAACCCGCTCACCGCCATCGTCGGACACGCCGATCTCGCCCTCGACGACCCCACCCTTGCGCCCAAGGTGCGCGAGCAGCTCGAGGTCATCGCCGGCGCAGGGGAGCGCATGCAGAAGCTCATCTCGGAGATCCTCGCGTCCTCCCGCGGGGTGTTCCGCGAGATGGCGGCACCCACCTCCGCCGACGCGAGTCGGATCATCGCGTCTTCGCTGGAGTCGTTCCGCCCCGCGGCCGCTTCGCGCGGCGTCAGCGTTCTCGACGAACTCCCCCCGACCGCTGATGTGGCGTGCGATGGTTTCCGCCTTCGCCAGGCCTTCGACAACATCCTGAGCAACGCGATCAAGTACACGCCATCCGGCGGCACGATACGCATCTCCGGCGAGGTGAGCCCCGACGACGTCATCCTGCGCTTCGCCGATTCCGGCATCGGCATCGGTTCCGATGACCTCCCGCGCGTGTTCGATCCGTATTTCCGCGCGCGGTCGGCGCGCGAGAGCGCCACACCGGGTACCGGCTTGGGCATGGGGATCATCCGCACCATCGTGGAGGATCAGGGCGGATCGCTCTTCCTCGAGAGCGAACTCGGCGTCGGCACCACCGTGACGGTCATCCTGCCTGCGCTCTCAGACGATCACCCCTCCTGAACACGCGGTCGCACCGAGCGAGGCTGCCGCTCCCGACGACTACCCGCCCGACACCGCCCCGCCGCCGGCGATCGCCACGGTGAGCGAGTCGCTCGCGGTCTGCTTCGCGAATTCGTCCGAGGTCGGCGTGGTCTGAACGAGGTACTCGAAGGTGAAGCGCAGGGTGACAAAGGTTGCATCGGGTGGAACCTCGCCGACGGTGAAGGTCTGCGAGTAGCTGTAGGGCGAGAGCACCAGATAGCCGGGGGCGTCTGCTTGGTCGACCTGCGGCGTCAGGGGCGACAGCGACTCCGAGGAGTTGCCGGGCACGGCCGTCATGGTTGCGCGCTGGAGGTAGACCTTCTGGCCGTCGTCGGGCGTCACCGTCGTCACCATCGACAGGTTCACGGGCTTCAGTTCCGTCGACGTCCAGCGATCCATCGACAACGTGGACCAGTAATCGACCTGCGCCGTCACGGCACCGGCGGTCAAGGTGCGCTGGGTGGAACCGCTCGACAGATCGTTGGGAACGGGCTGCGGGGCGACAGAGGCGGTCGGCGCAGCCGAGGGGGCGGAAGGTTCCCCCGCACCCTGCGCCCAGGGCGGGGCGCCGCACCCGGTCATCGTCGTCACGCACGCCGCGGCGAGCGCCACCGCTGTGATCGCCCTGACACGTCCCGCTGTCAGCTCCATAGCTTCTCCCCCGAGTAGATCCCTTCAGCCTAGAGGTGCCGCCGGCCGCCCCCCACGATCCGCCTAGGGTGATCGCGTGATCGCCGAACCCCGCCCTCGATCCTCGTCTCGTGCGCGCCGCGCCTTCGCCGGCACGGTCTGTCTCATCGCCCTCGCGGGAATCGCGCTCACCGCGTGGATCGGCGTGCGAGCCGCTCTCGCGCAGACGCACCTGCTGCAGGCGCAGGCGGCGGTGTCGGACGCGACGAGCGCCCTCGACGATCCCGCGGCCGCGACGATCGTCTTCGCGTCCATCGGTGACGACACGTCCGCGGCACGCGAACTGACCGGCGACCCCGTCTGGAGACTCGCCGAGGCGCTTCCGTGGATCGGACCGCAGCTGTCGGCCGTCTCCGACACCGCGAGTGCGATCGACAGCGCCGTCAGCGCCCTCGAGCCGCTGGCCGACGCCTCCGCCGAGTTGTCGGTCGAGGTGATCCGACCCGTCGACGGCACCGTCGATGTCGCGAGGATCGCCGCCATCGCCCCCGCGGCCACCGCTGCCGCATCCACGCTCAGGGAATCGGCCGACCGTCTGTCCGCCATCGATCAGGGCCCGCTGATCGGGCGTATGGCGGAGGGGGTCTCGAAGGCGGGCGAGCTCCTCGACACGGCGGCCGACGGGGCCGACGCGCTCCAACGCGCCGCCCGTCTCCTGCCGGTGATGCTCGGCGCCGACGGCCCTCGATCGACGCTCGTGCTGTTCCAGAACAACGCCGAGTGGCGCTCGCTCGGCGGTGTCGTCGGCGCGGTCGCCCAGCTCGACACCCTCGACGGCCGGATGACGCTGGCAGCCCAGGCGTCCTCCGCCGACTTCGGCGACCTGGGCGCGGCGCCGGTGGCCGGTCTCGCGGCCGATGTGCAGAGCATCTACGACACCCGTCCCGCCCGATACCTGCAGAACACCACGCAGGTGCCCGACTTCCCCGTCGGCGCACCCCTCGCGCGGGAGATGTGGCGCCGCGTGCACGGCACGACCGTCGACGCCGTGGTCGCCCTGGATCCCGTGACCCTGTCGTATCTGCTGCGCGCGACGGGCCCCGTGCGTCTGGCATCCGGCGATGACCTGACCGCCGACAACGCCGTCCGCCTCCTTCTCGACGAGACCTATCGCCGCTACTCCGACCCGCGCGACCAGGACGCCTTCTTCCAGGGCGCGGCGGCGGCGGTCTTCCAGGCCCTCGCCGAAGGTCGGGTGGATCCCAGGGCCCTGGTAGATGCCGTCGGCCAGGCCGGACGCGAGCGGCGGTTGCTCGTCTGGAACGCGGACGCCGCGGAGCAAGCCGTGCTCCAGGGGTCGACCCTGCAGGGCGCCCTCCCCGTCTCCGACGGTACGCGCAGCACTTTCGGCGTCTACCTGAACGACGGCACGGGCTCCAAGATGGACTACTACCTCCATCCCCTCGTCGAGACGGCGTGGTGCGGCGCCGACGTGGCTTCGGTGCACGTCGAGCTGCGCAGCGACGCCCCCGACCCCGCCTCGCTCCCGGCATACGTGACCGGGGGCGGCGAGTACGGCGTGCCCGTCGGCGACGCCCTCACCGGGGTCTACGTCTACCTCCCACCCGGCGCGGAACTCCTCGAGCGTCGAACGACCGGCGAAGACGACGCGGCGGGGTTCGCCGGCGGGGTGCACGACGGCCGCGAGGTGGTGAAGTGGTCCGTGCGCGTGGCCCCCGGCGAGTCCGCGCGGCTCGACCTCCTCGTGCGACTGACAGCCACCCCCGAATTGGATGCCGTGGCCACACCCACCCGTGACAGCTCCGAGCTCCCCCGCGGCGGGGAGTGCCGGTTCCCCGGGTGACCGCATACGGACGTGCCCCGCAATGGGGTGAACTCCACGGCATCACCGCGTGAAACCAGCTCGTACCGGGCGAGTCGCACACTCCTCCTCCACAAGACTCTCCGCTAGAAGCCACTCGGACTGCGGCAGGCGGACCTCGCCCCGTATCCCCGTGCCGGCTCGACTTCGCCAAGCAGATGGGGCACACCATGAAGACCAAGATCGTCCGGGCCGTCGTTGCGCTCTCGCTCGCCGCGGCCGCGCTGATGGCCCCCACGGCCGCCAACGCCTACACCGACCCCGCCGTCATCAGCGTCTCACCGTCGGTGGCCGCCCCCGGCGGCGTTGCCACGTTCACCACCGACCGCGCGGCCTACCAGGGCGATGAAGAGATCATCATCTCCGTCACCGGCGGCGCCGCGAAGAGCATCACGCTCGCCTCGGTCGCGACCGAGACCAACGACTCCCTGCGTTCCCGCGCAGTCAACGGCTACCTCAAGACGCCGGTGCGCTTCCCGAGCAACGCCAAGGGCGTCTACTACTTCACCTTCACCGGCGCCACGAGCGGTGTCGTGCTGCACTCGAGTGTGACCGTCACCCCGGCGGGCTCGATCACGTCCCCCGCGAAGGGCGGCCTGGCCGTGACCGGCTTCGACGCCGGCAACACCGCCGGCCTCTGGATCGCAAGCGGGGCGCTCGTCCTCGCGGGCGGCGCAGTGGCGATCGGTACCGTCGTCCGTCGTCGTCGCAGCGCGCAATCCTGACCCACCGCCCGAACGCGGGAGGGGGTCGTCTTCGGACGACCCCCTCCTCGTCTTTCACCTGTCGAGGATCAGCCCAGCCCTCCGCCGCGGGATGCCGTGACCTCGGCCGTGATGAGGATCGGCAGATGGTCGCTGAGACCCTGCGGCAGCGTCGTGATGTGGGCGATGTCGAATCCGACCGAGGTCGCGAAGTCGTAGTGTCCGCGGAAGAAGCGGTAGCGGGTGTAGGTGCGCGCGTCGCTCAGGGTCAACTCATAGCCCTGGTCACGGACCTTCTGTCCCAGATTCTCCTTGAAGACCGGGTAGTTGTAGTCCCCCACCATCAGCGCGGGAAGGCCGGGCCCGAGGTTCTGGAGTTCGGTGAGCGCCGTGCGGATCTGGTGTCGTCTCAGCGAGTTCAGGGCGGTGAGGGGCGCGGCGTGGAAGGAGGCGACGATCACGTCGCGCCCCGTGTCGATGTCACGCAGCCGAACCCCCAGCATCCGCTCTTCTGCGGGCTTCAGCACATAGTCGTGCAGGGACTTCTTCAACGAGATGGCCCGCACCTCTTCGGCGCGGAACGTGTTCTCCCGGTAGTACACGGCGAGACCGAGGCGGTTGCGTTGGGTGGCCTCGGCGAGACGCAACCCTCCGACCTGTTCGGGAATGTCGTTCGTGTCGCACTCCTGCAGGCACAGCACATCCACCCCGTGCGTCTCGAGGAGCGCGGTCAGCTCACCGGCAGCACGGTGCTTGTTGAGGTTGTAGGAAATGACCTTCATGGCGATGTCAGCATACGTCCGGCTGCACGGCGCCTCCCGAGGGGTTGCATCGGCGCCCGGAGGGGAATCAGGATGCCGGGTCGTCGGCATCCCGACGCCTGCGTGTCTGTTCGGCGCGCGCCGCCAGCAACTCGTCCGCCGGGTAGCCGACCTCTGCGAGGACGAGCCCCCGCGCGGCCAGCACTTTGGTCTCGGGGATGCGCATGCGCGCGTCGCGGATGGCCACGACATCGTCGACCTCGATACGCCCCTCCCCCACGGCGACGCACGCCCCCACGAGGGCACGCACCATGCTGTGACAGAACGCGTCCGCCCGGACGTTCGCCACCAGGACACCGTCGTCACCGCGCCGCCAGTCGTACTCCAGCAGAGTGCGAATGGTCGTCGCCTCTTCGCGCGCCTTGCAGTACGCGGCGAAGTCGTGCAGGCCGATCAGACGCGAGGCGGCGGCATCCATCGCCTCCAGGTCGAGGGCGCTGCGCAGGGTGGTCGTACGCAGGCGATCGAGCGGGTCGTAGCCCGCGTTCGCATCCGCCAGTCGGTACGCGTACCGCCGCCACACGGCGGAGAACCGCGCGTCGAACCCGTCAGGGGCACGCGACGCGCGCAGGACGGAGACGTCGGGATACTGGCCCAAGACGCCGCGTACACGGCCCGGGAGGGCGGCGATGGCGTCGGCCTCGTCGTGGTCGCGACGCCGTCGTGGCAAGCGCGCGATCTGGTCCTCGTCGAGATCCAGGTGCGCGACCTGCCCCGACGCATGCACGCCGGCATCGGTGCGCCCCGCCACGATCAGCCGCGGGGCGCCGCCGACGATGCGCGTGAAGGCCGACTCGAGTTCGCCCTGCACCGTGCGCAGCCCCGGTTGCCGGGCCCACCCGCGGAAGTGTGTGCCGTCGTAGGCGATGTCGAGGCGGATACGCACCCCACCAGCCTACGAGCACCGGACGGTGGCCGCGGAGCCCGGGAACGACGATGCCCCCACCCGAATCGGGGTGAGGGCATCGTACGCGGTGAGAGAGACTCAGGCCTTGGCGTCGCTTTCGACGGCGTCGGCGGCGGCGGCCTCCGCGGCCGCTCCCTCTTCGGGCGACTCGGCGCCGGCCTCGGCTGCCTCGTCGGTGGTGTTCTCCGCGGCGGAAGCCTCGTCGGCGACGGGCTCCTCGGCGGCCGGTGCGGCAGCGGCGGCGGGAGCCGCGGCGGGCTTGTTCGACGCCTTCTTCGCGACGGGCTCGAGAACGAGCTCGATCACGGCCATGGGGGCGTTGTCGCCCTTGCGGTTTCCGACCTTGGTGATGCGGGTGTATCCGCCGTCACGCTCGGCCACCAGGGGCGCGATCTCCGTGAACAGCGTGTGCACGACGTCCTTGTCGCCGATCACGCCGAGCACGCGACGACGCGCGTGCAGGTCGCCGCGCTTGGCGAAGGTGATGAGGCGCTCGGCGAGCGGACGCAGGCGCTTCGCCTTGGTCTCGGTCGTCTTGATGGACTTGTGCGTGTACAGCGCTGCGGCCAGGTTGGCGAGAAGCAGACGCTCGTGGGCCGGGCCGCCTCCGAGGCGGGGACCCTTCGTGGGCTTAGGCATGTCGTGTTACTCCAGTGAGAGGTTCGGTCGGGTCCGACCGGGGTCAGACGGTCTCTTCGTCGTAGCCGCTGTAGAACTGGGCGCCGTCGAAGCCGGGCACCGAGTCCTTGAGCGACAGGCCGAGGGAGGTGAGCTTGTCACGCACCTCGTCGACCGACTTCTGACCGAAGTTGCGGATGTTCATCAGCTGCGTCTCGGAAAGGGCCACCAACTCCGAAACGGTGTTGATGCCCTCGCGCTTGAGGCAGTTGTACGAGCGGACCGAGAGATCGAGGTCTTCGATCGGCATCGACAGCTCGTTCGAGAGGACGGTCTCGACCGGCGCGGGGCCGATCTCGATGCCCTCGGCCTCGACGTTCAGCTCGCGAGCGAGGCCGAACAGCTCGGTGAGGGTGCGTCCGGCCGAGGCGACGGCGTCGCGCGGGGCGATGGATGCCTTCGACTCGACGTCGAGGACGAGCTTGTCGAAGTCGGTACGCTCACCGGCGCGCGTGGCGTCGACGCGGTAGCTGACCTTGAGCACAGGCGAGTAGATCGAGTCGATCGGGATCTGACCGGCCTCGGCGTACTCGTTGCGGTTCTGCGTCGCCGAGACGTAGCCACGGCCACGCTCGATGGTGAGCTCGAGCTCGAACTTCGCGGTGTCGTTGAGCGTCGCGATGACCAACTCGGGGTTGTGCACCTCGACACCCGCGGGAGCGGAGATGTCGGCGGCGGTGACCTCACCGGAGCCGGTCTTGCGCAGGTACGCCGTGATGGGCTCGTCGCGCTCGCTCGAGACGACCAGCTGCTTGATGTTCAGGATGATCTCGGTGACGTCTTCTTTCACGCCCGGGATGGTGCTGAACTCGTGCAGCACGCCGTCGATGCGGATGCTCGTGACGGCCGCGCCGGGGATCGACGACAGGAGGCTGCGACGCAGCGCGTTGCCGATCGTGTAACCGAAGCCGGGCTCCAGCGGCTCGATGACGAAACGGCTGCGGAACTCCCCGATCTTCTCCTCGGTCAGAGTGGGACGCTGTGCGATGAGCACTATGTGTTCCTTTCGATCACGTGCCCGCTATATGACACGTGTAATGGGGTGAGGTGTTGAGTTGTACTCGCGGGATGCCGCGTCACGCGGGCGGTGCGCCGAGGGCGAGCCGTGGCATCCGGAAGTCTGTTTCGCGCGCAAGCGCGGCGTTCCCGGGGAGCGACGAACACTCCCCGGGAACGATCGCGTCAGACGCGGCGGCGCTTGGGCGGACGGCAGCCGTTGTGGGCCTGCGGCGTCACGTCCTGGATGGAACCGACCTCGAGGCCGGCGGCCGTGAGCGAGCGGATCGCGGTCTCACGACCCGAACCCGGTCCCTTCACGAAGACGTCGACCTTCTTCACACCGTGCTCCTGCGCCTGGCGAGCGGCCGACTCGGCGGCCATGCCGGCGGCGTACGGCGTCGACTTGCGCGAGCCCTTGAACCCGACACCGCCGGACGAAGCCCAGCTGATGACGGCACCCGAGGGGTCGGTGATCGAAACGATGGTGTTGTTGAACGTCGACTTGATGTGGGCCTGGCCCACGGCGATGTTCTTCTTCTCTTTGCGGCGCGGCTTGCGCGCGGCGGACTTGGCCTGTGCCATGTGCGTTCTCCTGAATCCTGACGCTCAGCCCGCGGCTTAGCGCGCCTTCTTCTTGCCGGCGACGGTGCGCTTGGGACCCTTGCGGGTACGCGCGTTCGTCTTCGTGCGCTGACCGCGCACCGGGAGGCCGCGACGGTGGCGGATGCCCTCGTAGGAGCCGATCTCGACCTTGCGGCGGATGTCGGCGGCGACCTCGCGACGGAGGTCACCCTCCACCTTGTAGGTGCCTTCGATGTGGTCGCGCAGGGCGACCAACTGGTCGTCGGTGAGATCCTTCACGCGGATGTCGTGATCGATATCCGTTGCCGCGAGAATCTCGACGGAGCGGGTGCGACCCACGCCGTAGATGTAAGTAAGTGCGATCACCACGCGCTTGTCGCGCGGGATGTCGACGCCGGCGAGACGTGCCATGCGGCTCTCCTCAGAGTGTCGTGGAGGTGTGGAGCAGGATCGGTGCTCGGGCCTCCGCCCCGAGGTGTCCCCGTCATACGATCGCTGAGCCTGTCGAAGCGCCCGGACGATGACGGATCTGATCCTGCCGGTGTGTATTCAGTTGGAATGGGGTCGAACGGCGAAGAGCTCAGCCCTGGCGCTGCTTGTGGCGCGGGTTGCTCTTGCAGATCACCATCACGCGCCCATGACGACGGATCACCTTGCAGTGGTCGCAGATGGGCTTGACGGAGGGGTTGACCTTCATGATGTTCCTGTTTCGCTGTCTTCGAACGCGCGGGGTGCGGCTCGTTACTTCTCGGCCGGGCTCAGCGGTAGCGGTAGACGATACGACCGCGGGTGAGGTCGTATGGGCTCAGTTCGACGACGACCCGGTCTTCCGGGATGATGCGGATGTAGTTCTGCCGCATCTTGCCCGAAATGGTGGCGAGCACCTTGTGACCGTTGGTCAGTTCGACACGGAACATCGCGTTGGGCAGTGCCTCGGACACCGTGCCCTCGATCTCGATGACACCGTCTTTCTTCGCCATAAACTCGCTCACGCTCAATTGCAGACCGGCCGGTCTGCGGTGGATGGGGATTCGGTGCTTCGACACGCCAATAAAGGCGCAACGCACCAAAGATCAAGCATACGTGGTATTGCCCACTCCGGCAACTCGCCGGGAGTGTCGTCAACCGTTGAGGCGGTCGACGATGTCCTTCTGCGGGTCGCCCGTCAGGTCGGTCTGGTTCGCGAGGACGGTTCCGTCCACGGCGATCGTCGGCGTTGCGATACCGCCGCTCCCGGGTTGCACGGGGGTGTTCTGGGTCATCGCCGTCACGAACCTCGTGTACGTCCCGTCGGAGATGCACGACGTGGCGGCGTCCGACGCGCCCACCGAAGTGGCGACGGACGCGAGGGTGGCGTCGTCCAGGCCGGCCGTGTTCTCCGACGGCTGCTGCGCGTAGAGGGCCTTCACGAACGCGGGAACGTTGGCGGCGTCATCAACGGCGACGCAGTAGGCCGCGGAGGCGGAACGCGTGGAGTACTCGGTGCCCTGGGAGGCGCGGTCGAGGATCGAGATCGGGTGGATGTTCAACGTGATCTCGTCGCTGGCCACGAGCTCGTCGAGCGTGGGCCCGTAGGCCTGCTCGAACTGGTTGCAGACCGGGCACATGAAGTCGATGTACGTGTCGACGGTCTTCTCTCCGGACCCGACCGCGATCGCACCCGTCTCGGTGTTGACCGCCGACGACTCCGGGAGTGTCCCGGGCGAGGTCGCCTGGCTGTTGGCGAACCACACGACACCCGCCACGATCAGGACGACGACGAGCGCCGCCGCCGTCACCGCGATCGCGAACCAATTGGTGGACTTTCGCACAGCAGCCATCATCATGAATCGATCTCCTTCGGCACCACGCCGAACGGCGCCAGCTTCTCGGCACCCCCGTCGTGAGCGGTCAGCACCCAGATGCCCCCATCATGCACGGCGACGCTATGTTCCCAGTGAGAGCCGGCCGTCCCGTCGAGGGTCGACACCGTCCAGCCGTCGTCTTCGACGAAGGTCTCCTGTTCGCCGATGACGACCATGGGCTCGATGGCCACGGCCAGCCCCGGACGCACCTCCGCCCCGCGGTCGGGCACCGCGTAGTTGAAGATGCTCGGCGACTCGTGCATCTTGCGACCGATGCCGTGACCGACGTAGTCGCGCAGGATGCCGTATCCCCCATCGGGGGCATGGGCCTGGATGTACTGCTCGATGGCGGCTCCGACCTCGCCCAGGTGCGACGCGCGGCTCAGCGCGGCGATACCCGCCCACAACGATCCCTCGGTGACCTCGGAGAGACGTCGACGTGGCGCCACGATGTCGTCGGGAGCGTCGCCCGGGACGATCACGGTGAACGCCGAGTCGCCGTTCCATCCGCGCAGCTCCGCGCCCGCGTCGATCGAGAGGATGTCGCCGGCCCGCAGAGGGCGATCGTTCGGGATGCCGTGTACCACCTGCTCGTTGACCGAGGCGCAGATCGTGTGCCGATAGCCCCGCACCATCTGAAAATTCGACACGGCGCCGCGCGAGGTGATGAGCGCAGACGCCGCGGCGTCGAGCTCGAGCGTGGTGACCCCCGGAGCCACCAGCGCACGAACCGCGTCCAAAGCGTCGGCGGTGATGAGGCCGGGCTCGATCATCGAGCGCAGTTGGGCCGGCTTCTTGTAGACGGAGGAACGAAGACCCACGTCACGCAGCCGGTGACGCATGGAGACCACGCGCTTCGAGGGCCGCGAAGATGCGGGCGGTCACCTCGTCGAGACTACCGACGCCGTCGATCTCGTCGACCACCCCGCGCGTACCGTACACGTCGAGGATGGGAGCCGTCTCGCGCTCGTAGATGCCCAGGCGCGTCGCGATGGCCTCTTCGGTGTCGTCGGCGCGCCCCTGCTCGGACGCACGGGCGGTGAGCCGCGACAGCGACTCCTCGCGGGGTACGACGAGGGCGATGACCGCGTCGAGCGGTTCGTCGCGACCCTCGAGGAATTCGTCGAGGTGCATCACCTGGGCGAGGTTGCGCGGGTAGCCGTCGAGGAGGAAGCCCTCTGCCGCGTCGGCCTGCGACAGTCGGTCACGCACGACCGCACTGGTCAGCTCGTCGGGGACGAGGCTCCCGCCGTCGATGATCGCCTTGACCTGCTGGCCCAGCTCGGTCCCCTGGGCGACGTTGGCCCGGAACACGTCGCCGGTGGAGACCACCGGGACCCCGAGTGCCTCTGCGATGCGGACGCCCTGCGTTCCCTTGCCCGACCCCTGCGGGCCCACGATCAGAAGACGCGCGCTCATCGAAGCAGCCCCTCGTAGTGACGCTGCTGAAGCTGCGCATCGATCTGTTTCACGGTCTCGAGACCGACACCGACGATGATCAAGATGGAAGCGCCGCCGAACGGGAAGTTCTGGTTGGCCCCCACCGTCGCGAGTGCCACCAGCGGCAGCAACGCGATGAGACCGAGGTAGATCGAACCGGGCAGGGTGATGCGCGTCAGGACGTAGTCGAGGTACTCGGCGGTCGGACGCCCCGCGCGGATGCCGGGGATGAACCCGCCATACTTCTTCATGTTGTCGGCGACGTCGACCGGGTTGAACGTGATGGCGACGTAGAAGTAGGCGAACCCGATGATGAGGAGGAAGTAGATCAGCATGTACAGCGGGTGATCGCCACGCGTGAGGTACTGCGAGATCCACGTCACCCACGGCGACGGCTCCTGGCCCGGCTGCGGCTGGTTGAACTGCGCGATGAGGGCCGGGATGTACAGCAGCGACGAGGCGAAGATGACGGGCACGACGCCGGCCATGTTGACCTTGATCGGGATGTAGGTGTTCGTGCCGCCGTAGGTACGACGGCCGACCATGCGCTTGGCGTACTGGACCGGGATACGCCGCTGCGATTGTTCGACGAACACCACGAGGGCGACGATGACGATGCTGACAGCCAAGACGAGCAGGAAGACCTCGACGCCGCGGGCGTTCAGGATCGACAGCATGGCGCCGGGGAAGGTCGCGGCGATCGAGGTGAAGATGAGGATGGACATACCGTTGCCCACGCCGCGCTCGGTGACGAGTTCGGCGAACCACATGACCAGGCCGGTACCGGCGGTCATCGTGATGATCATGAGCAGCTGGGCCCACCAGATGTCGTTGGTCAGCAACTGCTGGCACTCGGGCACCCCGGCCGAGCCGAAGAGCTGGCCCGAGCGCGCGACGGTGACCAGCGTGGTCGACTGCAGCAGCGCCAGCGCGATCGTGAGGTACCGCGTGTACTGCGTGAGCTTCGCCTGACCCGCCTGACCCTCTTTGTAGAGAGTCTCGAAGTGCGGAATGACCACGCGCAGCAGCTGCACGATGATCGTCGCCGTGATGTACGGCATGACCCCGAGAGCGAAGATCGACAGCTGCAGCAGAGCGCCGCCCGAGAAGAGGTTCACCAGGGACAGCAGACCCTCGGTGCCACCCGACTGGTTCAGACACTGCTGAACGTTGGGGAAGTCGACGAAGGGCGTCGGCACGTGGGCACCCAGCCGGTAAATGGCGATGATGCCCAGCGTGAAGGCGATCTTCCGCCTCAGGTCGGGCGTGCGGAAAACCCGCGCGATGGCGCTGAACAAGGGAGATTCCTCCAGAACGATCTCGGAGCGCGGCAGTGCGCACTCCCAATCAGACTAATGCAGAAGGGGCCGACGGCCGTAAGGCCGCCGGCCCCTTCCGGGTCGGGTCGTCAGTTGACGGTACCGCCGGCGGCGACGATCTTCTGCTCGGCGGAGCCGGAGACCTTGTCGACGGAGACGGTCAGTGCGACCGAGATGTCGCCGGTGCCGAGCACCTTGACCTTCTCGTTCTTGCGCACAGCACCCTTGGCCACGAGGCCGGCAACGGTCACGTCGCCACCCTGCGGGTAGAGCTCGCCGAGCTTGTCCAGGTTCACGACCTGGTACTCGACGCGGAACGGGTTCTTGAAGCCGCGCAGCTTCGGGGTGCGCATGTGCAGCGGCATCTGCCCACCCTCGAAGCCGACCTTGACCTGGTAACGGGCCTTGGTTCCCTTGGTACCGCGACCGGACGTCTTACCCTTCGAGCCCTCACCGCGACCCACACGGGTCTTGGCGGTGCGGGCGCCCGGGACGGGACGCAGGTGGTGGACCTTGAGCACGCCGGGGCGCGCCGCGGGGGCTTCCTTCTTACCGGCCTTGGCGGCCGATGCCTTCTTGGGGGCGTCGACCGTTGCGGTCTCGTCCTTCTTGGCAGCCATTAGTCGATCTCCTCAACCTTGACGAGGTGGGCGACGGTCTTGACGTAGCCGCGCGTCTGCGCGTCGTCGGGACGGACGACCGAGTCGCCGATCCGCTTCAGACCCAGCGAACGCAGCGTGTCACGCTGGTTCTGCTTCTCGCTCACCTTGGACTTGATCTGCGTGACCTTCAGACGCTCGGCCATCAGGCACCTACCTTCTGAGCGGCTGCCTCGGCGCGCACGAGGCGGGCCGGGGCGACCTGGTCGAACTCCAGGCCACGGCGGGCAGCCACGGCGCGGGGCTCCTCGAGCGCCTTGAGCGCCTCGACGGTCGCGTGCACGATGTTGATCGTGTTCGACGAGCCGAGGGACTTCGACAGGACGTCGTGGATGCCGGCGCACTCGAGCACGGCGCGGACGGGACCACCGGCGATGACACCGGTACCGGCGGCGGCGGGGCGCAGGAGCACCACACCGGCAGCGGCCTCACCCTGCACGGGGTGCGGGATGGTCGAGCCCGAACGGGGAACGCGGAAGAAGTTGCGCTTGGCCTCTTCGACACCCTTCGAGATGGCGAGGGGCACTTCGCGCGCCTTGCCGTAGCCGACACCGACCACGCCGTTACCGTCACCGACGACGACGAGTGCGGTGAAGCTGAAGCGACGACCACCCTTGACGACCTTCGAGACGCGGTTGATGGTCACGACGCGCTCGAGGAACTGGCTCTCGTTGCGGTCGCGCGAACCACGGTCACGCTGGTTGGTGTTGCGCTCACGACCACCGCGACGCGGCTCGCGCTCACGCTCGGCGGGAGCCTGAGCGGCAGCCGCACCCTCAGCCGGGGCAGTCTGCTCGGTCACTTCGGTCTCCTTGTTGTCACTCACAGGTTCAGCCCTCCTTCGCGAGCTCCGTCGGCGATCGCGGCGACGCGGCCGGCGTAGCGGTTACCGCCACGGTCGAACACGACGTCGGACACGCCCACGGCCTTGGCACGCTCGGCGACGAGTTCGCCGACCTTGCGGGCCTTGGCGGTCTTGTCACCGTCGAAGCCGCGCAGGTCGGTCTCGAGGGTGGAAGCGGAGGCCACGGTGTGGCCCTTGCTGTCGTCCACGACCTGGACGAACACGTGGCGCGCGGAGCGCGTCACGACGAGACGGGGACGCAGCTCGGTGCCGACGACCTTCTTGCGAAGGCGCGCGTGGCGACGAGCACGAGCGACGGACTTTGTCTTGACAGCCATGGTCACTTACCACTCTTTCCGGCCTTGCGGCGGACGACCTCGCCCGCGTACCGCACACCCTTGCCCTTGTAGGGCTCGGGCTTGCGGATCTTGCGGATGTTGGCTGCGGCCTCGCCGACGGCCTGCTTGTCGATGCCGCTCACGGTGACCTTGTTGTTGCCTTCGACCGTGAGGGTGATACCCGCGGGCGGGTCGATGAGGACGGGGTGCGAGAAGCCGAGGGCGAACTCGATCGCGCTGCCCTTCTGGGCGACGCGGTAACCCGTGCCGACGACCTCGAGGCCCTTGGTGTAGCCCTGGGTGACACCGATGATGTTGTTGTTGATGAGCGTGCGGGTCAGGCCGTGGAGCGACCGCGACTCGCGCTCGTCGTCGGGGCGGGTGACGAGAACCTGGTTCTCCTCGACCGACACCTCGAGGGGCTGTGCGATGGTGAGCTCGAGCTCGCCCTTCGGGCCCTTGACGGAGACGTCCCGGCCGTTCACCGAAACGGTGACGCCGGCGGGGATGTCGATGGGAAGACGTCCAATACGCGACATGTCAGATCACCACACGTAGGCGAGGACTTCCCCGCCGACGCCCTTCTGCTCGGCCTGACGGTCCGTGAGGAGACCGGAGGAGGTGGACAGGATGGCCACGCCGAGCCCGCCGAGGACCGTGGGGACCTCGGTCGACTTCGCGTACACGCGGAGGCCGGGCTTGGAGACGCGCTTGATTCCGGCGATCGACCGCTCGCGGTTCGGGCCGTACTTCAGCGTCATGTTGAGGGTGTGGCCGACACGGGCGTCTTCGACGTTCCAGTCGGCGATGTAACCCTCCTGCTTGAGGATGGCGGCGATGTTGGTCTTGAGCTTCGAGCTCGGCATCGACACGGAGTCGTGGTGCGCCGAGTTCGCGTTGCGCAGACGGGTCAGCATGTCTGCGACCGGGTCTGTCATCGTCATGTGTTGCTTCTTTCTTTCATGAGGTTTCGGCTGCCGTTACACGACAGTCGACCTTCGATGAGGGGCCCCCGGGTGTCCGGGGGCCCATGGGGTCAGGCCTGAGCGTCGGCCGACTGGAACGGGAAGCCGAGCTGGCGCAGCAGCGAACGGCCCTCGTCGTCGGTCTTGGCGGTGGTGACGATGGTGATGTCGAAACCACGCACGCGGTCGATGCGGTCCTGGTCGATCTCGTGGAACACGGACTGCTCCTGGAGGCCGAAGGTGTAGTTGCCGTTGCCGTCGAACTGCTTGGCCGACAGACCGCGGAAGTCGCGGATGCGGGGCAGGGCGAGGTTGACGAGGCGGTCCACGAACTCCCATGCGCGATCACCACGGAGGGTGACGTGCGCACCGATGGCCTGGCCCTCGCGCAGCTTGAACTGCGCGATGGACTTGCGGGCCTTCGTGACGATCGGCTTCTGACCGGTGATCTTGGTGAGGTCGTCGACCGCACCATCGATCACCTTGCTGTCACGAGCAGCCTCGCCGACGCCGGTGTTGACGACGACCTTGACCAGGCCGGGCGTCTGCATGACGTTCGCGTAACCGAACTCCTCCTGCAGGGCCTTCTTGATCTCGTTGTTGTACTTCTGCTTCAGGCGGGGCTGGCCGGCGCCCTTCGAGGGCTGCCCTTCGGACGAAGTGCCAGTTACCGCGGCAGTGTCGGTGCTCATACTCAGAGGTCCTTGCCGCTCTTCTTCGCGAAGCGCACGCGGACGGTGCGCTTGACGCCGTCCTTCACCTGCTCCTCGACCCGGCGGCCGACACGGGTCGGCTTCTTGGTAGAGGGGTCGACGATCGCGACGTTGGAAATGTGGATCGGGGCCTCGAACGTCTCGATGCCACCGGTCTTGGTTCCGCGCTGGGACTGGCCCACGCGGTTGTGCTTGGTGACGTAGTTCACGCCCTCGACGATCACGCGGTTCTGCTCGGTGAGGACCTCGAGGACCTTACCCTGCTTGCCGCGGTCGCCGCCACGCTCGGGCTTAGCACCCGAGATGACCTGAACCAGGTCGCCCTTTTTGATTTTCGCCATGATCAGATGACCTCCGGGGCGAGCGAGACGATCTTCATGAACTTCTTGTCGCGAAGCTCACGGCCGACCGGTCCGAAGATGCGGGTGCCGCGGGGCTCCCCGTCGCTCTTCAGGATGACGGCGGCATTCTCGTCGAACTTGATGTACGAGCCGTCGGAACGACGGGTCTGCTTGACGACGCGGACGACGACGGCCTTGACCACGTCGCCCTTCTTGACGTTTCCACCCGGGATCGCGTCCTTGACCGTGGCGACGATGACGTCGCCCAGGCCCGCGTACCGACGGTTGGAGCCGCCGAGCACTCGGATGGTGAGCAGCTCTTTCGCGCCGGTGTTGTCGGCGACCTTCAGCCGGGATTCGTTCTGAATCACTTTTTACTCCTTGGGTTCCAAGTAAGCCGCGAGGCTTACTTGGCCTTCTCGAGGATCTCGACCAGACGCCAGCGCTTGGTGGCGCTGAGCGGACGGGTCTCGTTGATGACGACGAGGTCGCCGATGCCCGCCGAGTTGGTCTCGTCGTGCGCCTTGACCTTCGAGGTACGACGGATGACCTTGCCGTAGAGCGGGTGCTTCACGCGGTCCTCGACCTCGACGACGATCGTCTTGTCCATCTTGTCGCTGACGACGTAGCCGCGACGCGCCTTGCGGTAACCGCGGGCGTCCTCGTCACGGACATCGTTCTCGGCGTGCTCGTGGCCGGCGACCTGCGCCTCGGCCTTCTTCGCGGTAGCCATTACTCCGCCTCTTCCTTCGCGGCGTCGTCGACGGCATCCGTCTTCTTCGCCTTGCTCTTCTTCGCCTTCGTCGTCGCCTCGACCGGGGCCGGGGTGGCGCGGATGCCGAGCTCGCGCTCACGGATCACCGTGTACAGACGCGCGATGTCGCGCTTGACTGCACGGATGCGACCGTGGCTCTCGAGCTGGCCGGTAGCCGACTGGAAGCGCAGGTTGAACAGCTCTTCCTTGGCCTTGCGCAGCTCCTCGACGAGGCGCTGGTCTTCGAACGTGTCGAGCTCGCTCGGAGCGAGCTGCTTGGTGCCGATCGCCATTACGCGTCGCCCTCCTCGCGCTTGATGATGCGTGCCTTCAGGGGCAGCTTGTGAATGGCTCGGGTCAGTGCTTCACGAGCGAGCTGCTCGTCGACACCCGCGACCTCGAAGAGGACACGGCCCGGCTTGACGTTCGCGACCCACCACTCGGGCGAACCCTTACCGGAACCCATGCGGGTTTCAGCCGGCTTCTTGGTGAGGGGACGGTCGGGGTAGATGTTGATCCACACCTTTCCGCCACGCTTGATGTGACGCGTCATGGCGATACGAGCGGACTCGATCTGACGGTTGGTCACGTAAGCGGGGGTCAGCGCCTGGATCCCGTACTCCCCGAACGACACCTGAGTGCCACCGGTGGCCTGGCCGGAACGGCCGGGGTGGTGCTGCTTGCGGTACTTGACCTTGCGGGGGATGAGCATTACGCCGACGCTCCTTCTGCCACGGGGGCCTCGTTGCGCGGGCCACGACGACGGTCGCCACCGCGGTCGTCACGACCGCGCGACTTGGGCGCGTTGGCCTGCTCGCGGGCGAGCTCCTTGTTGGTGAGGTCGCCCTTGTAGATCCACACCTTCACGCCGATACGGCCGAAGGTGGTCTTGGCCTCGTAGAAGCCGTAGTCGATGTTCGCGCGCAGGGTGTGCAGGGGCACACGGCCTTCGCGGTAGAACTCCGAGCGGCTCATCTCGGCGCCGCCGAGGCGACCCGACACCTGGATGCGGACGCCCTTGGCGCCGGCACGCTGCGCGCCCTGCAGACCCTTGCGCATCGCGCGACGGAACGCCACGCGTGCGGAGAGCTGCTCGGCGACACCCTGAGCGACCAGCTGAGCATCAGCCTCGGGGTTCTTGACCTCGAGGATGTTCAGCTGGATCTGCTTGCCGCTGAGCTTCTCGAGGTCGGCGCGGATGCGCTCGGCCTCGGCGCCGCGGCGACCGATCACGATACCCGGACGGGCGGTGTGAATGTCGACGCGGACGCGGTCACGCGTGCGCTCGATCTCGATGTTGCTGACACCGGCGCGGTCGAGCGAGGTGGTCAGCAGGCGACGGATCTTGATGTCCTCGGCGAGGTAGTCGGCGTAACGCTGACCGGGCTTCGTCGAGTCCGAGAACCACCGCGACACGTGGTCGGTGGTGATGCCGAGGCGGAAGCCGTACGGGTTGACCTTCTGTCCCATTACTTGCTCGCCTTCTTGTTGGCGCGGGCCGGGGTCGCCTCAGCGTTCTCCGGCGTCGCGAGCACGACCGTGATGTGGCTCGTGCGCTTCTTGATCTGGAAGGCGCGACCCTGTGCGCGGGGGCGGAAACGCTTGAGCGTCGTGCCCTCGTCGACGTACGCGTTCTTCACGTACAGGTCGGCGTCATCCAGGTATTCGTTCGTCTTGTCGGCGGTGACGCGAGCATTCGCGATGGCCGAGGCGACGAGCTTGTAGATCGGCTCGCTCGCGCCCTGCGGCGCGAACTTCAGGATGGCGAGGGCCTCTTCGGCCTGCTTGCCCTTGATGAGCGCGACGACGCGACGAGCCTTCTGAGGGGTCACGCGGATGTGTCGCACACGTGCGATGGACTCCACCATTTCTCTCTCCTCCTCGGTCGCCTTAACGGCGACGGCCCTTCTTGTCGTCCTTCACGTGGCCGCGGAAGGTGCGGGTGGGCGAGAACTCGCCCAGTTTGTGGCCGACCATGGTCTCGGTCACGAACACGGGGATGTGCTTGCGACCGTCGTGCACGGCGATGGTGTGTCCCAGCATGGCGGGGATGATCATCGAACGGCGCGACCAGGTCTTGATGACGTTCTTCGAACCGGCTTCGTTCTGCGAGACGACCTTGCGAAGCAGGTGCTCGTCGACGAAGGGGCCCTTCTTAAGGCTGCGAGGCATCTTCCTCTACTCCTACTTGCGCTTCTTGCCGGCGGTGCGACGGCGGACGATGAGCTTGTCGCTCTCCTTGTTCGCGTGGCGGGTGCGGCCTTCGGCCTTACCCCACGGCGAAACAGGGTGACGACCACCGGAGGTCTTACCCTCACCACCACCGTGCGGGTGGTCGACCGGGTTCATGGCGACACCACGCACGGTCGGGCGGACGCCCTTCCAGCGCATGCGGCCGGCCTTGCCCCAGTTGATGTTCGACTGCTCGGCGTTGCCGACCTCGCCGATCGTGGCGCGGCAGCGCACGTCGACGTTGCGGATCTCGCCGGAGGGCAGACGCAGCTGCGCGTAAGGGCCGTCCTTGGCGACCAGACGCACGGATGCGCCGGCCGAACGGGCCATCTTCGCGCCGCCACCGGGACGCAGCTCGATCGCGTGGATGACGGTACCGGTGGGGATGTTGCGCAGCGGCAGGTTGTTGCCGGGCTTGATGTCGGCGCCGGCACCCGACTCGACGACGTCGCCCTGCGACAGCTTGGCGGGAGCGAGGATGTAGCGCTTCTCGCCGTCCGCGTAGTGCAGCAGCGCGATGCGCGCGGTGCGGTTGGGGTCGTACTCGATGTGAGCGACCTTGGCGTCGATGCCGTCCTTATCGTTACGACGGAAGTCGATCAGACGGTACTGACGCTTGTGACCGCCACCGATGTGGCGCGTGGTGATGCGGCCCTGGTTGTTGCGGCCACCGGTCTTCGACAGCGGGCGCAGCAGCGACTTCTCGGGCGTCGATCGGGTGATCTCGGCGAAGTCGGCCACCGACGAGCCGCGGCGACCGGGGGTCGTGGGCTTGTACTTGCGAATAGCCATTGTTCTTGTCCTCTATCCCGACCGTCAGCCGACAGACGTGAAGATGTCGATGGTGCCCGACTTCAGCGAGACGATGGCGCGCTTGGTGTCCTTGCGCTTGCCGATGCCGAAGCGGGTGCGACGGGCCTTGCCCACGCGGTTGATCGTGTTGACCGAGGCCACCTTGACGCTGAAGATCTTCTCGATCGCGAGCTTGATCTCGGTCTTCGAGGCGCGGGGGTCCACCAGGAAGGTGTACTTGCCCTCGTCGATGAGCGAGTAGCTCTTCTCGGAGACGACCGGCTTCAGGATGATGTCGCGCGGGTCCTTGTTGACGGTGGTCATGCCGAGACCTCCTCAGTGGCCGCAGCCTTCGACGCGACGAACGTGTCGTAGGCGGCCTTGGTGAAGACGATGTCGTCCGAGACGATCACGTCGTAGGTGTTCAGCTGGCCGACGGTCAGCACGTGGACGTACGCGAGGTTGCGCACGCTCTTGATCGTCAGCTCGTCGTCGCGGTCGATGACCACGAGAACGTTCTTGACGGCACCGAGAGCCTTGAGCGCGGCGGCAGCGGCCTTGGTCGAAGGCGCACCCTCGATGGCGAAGCTGTCGACGATGTGCAGACGCTGCCCACGAGCACGGTCGCTCAGTGCGCCCAGGAGCGCGGCGGCGATCATCTTCTTGGGGGTGCGCTGGCTGTAGTCGCGGGGCTTGGGCCCGTGGACGATGCCACCACCGGTCATGTGCGGCGCGCGGATCGAGCCCTGACGGGCGTTACCGGTGCCCTTCTGCTTGAAGGGCTTGCGGCCGGCGCCCGAGACCTCGCCACGACGCTTGGTCGAGTGCGTGCCCTGGCGAGCCGCGGCGCGCTGCGCCACGACGACCTGGTGGATGAGGGGAATGTTCGTCTTGACGTCGAAGAGCGCGGCGGGCAGCTCGACCGAGCCTGCCTTGTTGCCGTCGGCCTTCACGACGTCGAGCGCGAGAGTCGAGTCAGCCATGTTCAGGCACCCTTCACTGCGTTGCGGACGTAGACGATGCGGCCACGAGCACCGGGGACGGCGCCCTTGACGAGCATGAGTCCCTTCTCGGCGTCGACGGCGTGCACCGTGAGGTTGAGGACGGTCACGCGCTCGCCACCCATACGGCCGGCCATGCGCATGCCCTTGAAGACTCGGCTCGGGGTCGACGATGCGCCGATCGAACCGGGCTTGCGGTGGTTGCGGTGCGAACCGTGCGAAGCGGAGACACCCTTGAAGTTGTGACGCTTCATGACACCGGCGGTTCCCTTGCCCTTGCTGGTGCCGACGACGTCGACCAGCTGACCGGCTTCGAAGAGGCCGTCGACGGTGAGCTCCTGGCCCAGCGCGTACTCGGCGGCATCCGCGGTGCGGACCTCGGTGAGGTGGCGGCGCGGGGTGACACCGGCGGCGTCGAAGTGAGCCGTCAGGGGCTTGTTCACCTTGCGGGGGTCGATCTGGCCGTAGCCGATCTGAACGGCGTTGTAGCCGTCCTTCTCGAGCGAGCGCAACTGGGTCACGACGTTCGGTGCGACCTCGATGACGGTGACGGGAACGAGCTTGCCGTTCTCGTCCCACACCTGGGTCATGCCGAGCTTGGTGCCGAGAAGGCCCTTGGAGATCTTGGAGTTGATGTCAGCCATGTCGAACCTCAGAGCTTGATCTCGATGTTGACATCGGCCGGGAGGTCGAGGCGCATCAGCGAGTCGACGGCCTTGGGCGTCGGGTCGATGATGTCGATGAGGCGCTTGTGGGTGCGCATCTCGAAGTGCTCGCGGCTGTCCTTGTACTTGTGGGGCGACCGGATGACGCACACGACGTTCTTCTCGGTCGGAAGGGGAACCGGGCCCACCACGGTGGCGCCGGCACGGGTCACGGTGTCGACGATCTTGCGCGCCGACGAGTCCAGCCCGGCGTGGTCGTACGACTTCAGGCGAATGCGGATCTTCTGTCCCGCCATTGTCTGCTCTCTCTCTTTCTCGCGTCTTACCCGACCTGGGGCATTGGACGCACGGTGGTGCTGACGCACCCTGGCACTTCCCCTCGCTCACGCGAGAGATGCTGCACCGCTGTTCAGCTGTCAAACCGGAAACCTTGGCATCCGGCCCGCCCCTCGCACGCACGCGTGCGAATCCCGCTTGGGAAGAGGGGGTTCGGTGTGTGTTCTGCTGCCCGCGGCCCAGGACCCTGCGCTCACGCGCCGCCTGTGCACTGCCGAGACAGTGATCCTGGCGCGCGCCGAGCGCACGCCGGAATGTGGAACTGGACTAGTCTACGGACCCGCCGGGCGTGTCGCAAACCCGGGCGTGTCGCGTGCGGCGTTTCCCCAGAATCCCGGGCCGCGAACGACGACGACGCCGCTCCCCTTCGGGAACGGCGCCGTCGTCCATCGGGCTCAGGCGTTGCCGATGTTCTTGTCCACGTTGGCCCGAACTTCGTTGACCTTGGCGTGCTGTTCGGCCGGCACGATCTTCTTGATCGCCTCCGCCGCACCATCGAGCACCTTGTCGCTGACCTCTTCGGCCTTCTCGCTCTTGAGCGCTTCTTCGATCTTGTCGCGGTTGTCGTCGAGGAGCTTCTTGCCCTTCGCGATGATGTCGTCCACGCCGCTCATTACGTCTCCCTCGTGACCGGATCGACAAACGTGCCGACCTCCCGTTCATTGTGGAGTGCGCACGACCGCGAGCGGAAGCCCCGCGGCTCCGGCGTCGTCCGGGAACGACAAAGGCCGGGCCCGAAGGCCCGGCCTGTGCCGAGTGAAGTCGCTGAGACTTACTTGACGATCTTCGTGACCGTGCCGGCGCCGACGGTGCGGCCACCCTCACGGATCGCGTAGCCGAGGCCCTCTTCCATGGCGATCGGCTGAATGAGCTCGACCGACATTTCGGTGGTGTCACCGGGCATGACCATCTCGGTGCCCTCGGGCAGCGTGATGACGCCGGTCACGTCGGTGGTGCGGAAGTAGAACTGCGGGCGGTAGTTCGTGAAGAACGGGTTGTGACGGCCGCCCTCTTCCTTGGACAGGATGTACGCCGTGCCCTCGAAGTTGGTGTGCGGGGTGACCGAACCGGGCTTCACGACGACCTGGCCGCGCTCGACGTCGTCACGCTTGGTGCCACGGAGGAGCAGACCACAGTTCTCGCCGGCCCAGGCCTCGTCGAGCTGCTTGTGGAACATCTCGATACCGGTGACCGTGGTCTTCTGCGTCGGGCGGATGCCGACGATCTCGACCTCGGAGTTGATGCCGAGGGTACCGCGCTCGGCGCGGCCCGTGACGACCGTGCCACGGCCGGTGATGGTGAAGACGTCCTCGATGGGCATGAGGAACGGCTTGTCCTTGTCACGCACCGGGTCGGGGATCGACTCGTCGACGGCTTCCATGAGCTCGACGATGGCGTTGACCCACTGCTCGTCGCCCTCGAGAGCCTTGAGGCCCGAGACGCGAACGACGGGGGCGTTGTCGCCGTCGAAGTCCTGCGACGAGAGCAGCTCGCGGACCTCGAGCTCGACGAGCTCCAGGATCTCCTCGTCGTCGACCATGTCGCTCTTGTTCAGCGCGACGAGCAGGTAGGGCACGCCGACCTGCTTGGCGAGCAGAACGTGCTCACGGGTCTGAGCCATCGGGCCGTCGGTGGCGGCGACCACGAGGATCGCGCCGTCCATCTGCGCGGCACCGGTGATCATGTTCTTGATGTAGTCGGCGTGGCCGGGCGCGTCGACGTGAGCGTAGTGACGCTTGGGGGTCTCGTACTCGACGTGCGAGATGTTGATCGTGATACCACGCTGACGCTCTTCGGGCGCCGAGTCGATCGACGCGAAGTCACGCTGAACGTTGGTGGCCGACGGGAACTTGTCGGCGAGCACCTTCGAGATGGCAGCGGTGAGCGTGGTCTTGCCGTGGTCGACGTGACCGATCGTTCCGATGTTCACGTGCGGCTTGGTCCGCTCGAACTTGGCCTTAGCCACTGGGTCCTCCTCAGGACGTTGGTTGCGAGGTCTCGGGCACTGGATTGCGACCGGTTCTTCGCGGGGATGGTTCTCAGATTACTAGAGAGTCGGTATTCAGTTTGAGTGGATGCCGGGAACCGGGGGAACCCAGGTTCCCGGCATCCATGAGAGCGGTGTTACTCGCCCTTGTTCTTCTGGACGATCTCGTCGGCCACGGCACGAGGAACCTCGGCGTAGCTGTCGAACTCCATGGAGTAGACGGCACGGCCCGAGGTCTTCGAGCGCAGGTCGCCGATGTAGCCGAACATCTCGGACAGCGGGACGAGTGCCCGCACGACCTTGACACCCTGGGCGTCTTCCATCGACTGGATCTGCCCACGACGCGAGTTCAGGTCGCCGATGACGTCGCCCATGTACTCCTCGGGAGTACGCACCTCGACCGACATGAGCGGCTCGAGGATGACGGGGTTCGCCTTGCGGATCGCTTCCTTGAAGCCCATGGAGCCGGCGATCTTGAACGCCATCTCCGAGGAGTCGACGTCGTGCGATGCGCCGTCGAGGAGGATCGCCTTGACGCCCACCATGGGGTAGCCGGCGAGCACGCCGACGTTCATGGCGTCCTGGAAGCCCTGGTCGGTCGGCGAGATGTACTCGCGGGGGATACGACCACCGCTGACCTTGTTCTCGAACTCGTAGATCTTGTCGGCCGTGACCTCGAGGGGCTCGAGCGCGAACTGAATCTTGGCGAACTGACCCGAACCACCGGTCTGCTTCTTGTGCGTGTAGTCGTGACGCTCGACGGTCTTCTTGATCGTCTCGCGGTACGCGACCTGCGGCTTGCCGACGTTGGCCTCGACCTTGAACTCGCGCTTCATGCGGTCCACGAGGATGTCGAGGTGAAGCTCGCCCATGCCCTTGATGACGGTCTGGCCCGTGTCGTTGTTCTGCTCGACGCGGAACGTCGGGTCTTCCTCGGCCAGCTTCTGGATCGCCAGACCCAGCTTCTCCTGGTCGGCCTTGGTCTTGGGCTCGATCGCGACCTCGATGACGGGCTCGGGGAACGTCATCGACTCGAGGACGACCTGGTTCTGCGCGTCGCAGAGGGTGTCGCCGGTCGTGGTGTCCTTCAGACCGATGACCGCGTAGATGTGGCCGGCCGTGACCGAGGGAACCGGGTTCTCCTTGTTGGCGTACATCTGGAAGATCTTCCCGATGCGCTCCTTCTTGGACTTCGTCGAGTTGACGATCTGCGCGCCCGAATCAAGGTGACCGGAGTACACGCGGATGTAGGTCAGACGACCGAAGAAGGGGTGCGTGACGATCTTGAAGGCCAGCGCGGTGAAGGGCTCTTCACGATCGGCGTGCCGCTCGATGATCGTCTCTTCGTTCTTCGGGTCATGCGCCTCGATGGCCGGCACGTCGAGGGGCGACGGCAGGTAGTCGATGACGGCGTCCAGCATGGGCTGCACACCGCGGTTCTTGAACGCCGAGCCGCAGAGCACGGGGTAGATGTCGGAGTTGACCGTCAGCTTGCGGATGGCGGCCTTGATCTCGGCGACGGTCAGCTCTTCGCCACCGAAGTGCTTCTCGAGAAGCTCCTCATCGGTCTCGGCGACCGTCTCGAGGAGCTCTTCGCGGTACTTCGCGACGACGTCGGCCATGTCGGCCGGGATCTCCTGGATGTCGTACTTGGCACCCATGGTGACATCACCCTTGGCGTCACCCGCCCAGACCAGCGCGCGCATCTCGACGAGGTCGACGACACCGATGAAGTCGTTCTCGACGCCGATGGGCAGCTGGATGACGAGCGGCTTCGCCTTGAGCTTGTTAATGATCGTGTCGACCGTGAAGTAGAAGTCCGCGCCGAGCTTGTCCATCTTGTTGACGAAGCAGATGCGGGGAACGTTGTACTTGTCGGCCTGACGCCAGACGGTCTCGGACTGGGGCTCGACGCCCTCTTTGCCGTCGAAGACGGCCACAGCGCCATCGAGCACACGGAGGGAGCGCTCCACCTCGACGGTGAAGTCGACGTGCCCGGGGGTGTCGATGATGTTGATCTGGTTCTTGTCCCAGAAGCACGTGACAGCAGCGGAGGTGATCGTGATGCCACGTTCCTGCTCCTGCTCCATCCAGTCGGTCGTCGAGGCACCGTCGTGCGTCTCGCCGATCTTGTGGTTGGTTCCCGTGTAGTACAGGATGCGCTCGGTCGTCGTCGTCTTGCCGGCATCGATGTGCGCCATGATGCCGATGTTGCGGACCTTGGTGAGGTCGGTGAGCACGTCTTGTGCCACGGGATGTCCTTACGTGTGGTGGCGGATGTCGTGGGAACTTCGACGGGCTCGCGGGCCGGGTCGGCCGCCCGAGCCCGTCGAAGTGGGAGCTGTTACCAGCGGTAGTGCGCGAAGGCGCGGTTCGACTCGGCCATCTTGTGGGTGTCTTCGCGGCGCTTGACCGCGGCACCGAGGCCGTTCGAGGCGTCGAGGATCTCGTTCTGCAGACGCTCGGTCATCGTCTTCTCACGACGACCCTTGGCGTAGCTCACGAGCCAGCGCAGCGCGAGGGTGTTCGCGCGGTGCGGCTTGACTTCGACGGGCACCTGGTAGGTCGAGCCACCGACGCGGCGGCTCTTGACCTCGAGGGTGGGACGGACATTGTCGAGCGCCTTCTTCAGCGTCGCGACGGCGTCCTGGCTGTTCTTCGCCTCGACACCCTTGAGGGCGGTGTAGACGATCGACTCCGCGATCGACTTCTTACCGTCGACGAGGATCTTGTTGACCAGCTGGCTGACGATCGGAGCACCGTAGACCGGGTCGTTGACGACCGGGCGCTTGGTGACGGGACCTTTACGAGGCATCTGAGTCAGCCCTTCTTCGCGCCGTAGCGGCTACGAGCCTGCTTACGGTTCTTGACAGCCTGGGTGTCGAGTGCACCGCGGACGATCTTGTAACGGACACCGGGGAGGTCCTTGACGCGACCACCGCGGACGAGCACGAGCGAGTGCTCCTGCAGGTTGTGGCCCTCGCCGGGGATGTAGGCGGTGACCTCGGTGCCGTTGCGCAGCTTCACACGAGCGACCTTGCGCATCGCCGAGTTCGGCTTCTTGGGGGTCGTCGTGTACACGCGGGTGCACACGCCGGCCTGCTGGGGGTTCGACTTCAGCGCGGGAGCCTTGGTCTTCGAGACCTTCGGCGAGCGGCCCTTGCGAACCAACTGCTGAATGGTTGGCACGTTCTCTCCTTGATTGGCTGGGCGGTCCCTCTCGGTCTCACCCAGGGTGCTGCACGGTGACAGCGTCGTGTCTCCCCCGACATGTCGCTCATCTTTCGATTCATGACGTGTCGGGCTCACGTGTGATCCACCCCGCGACAGAATGATCTGGCGCGATTCGTGGTGGATATGCCGTGGGGGCGACCTGTTCGCAGGCCGATCCCTGAGATGGTGCGAGCGTTGATCCGCGTGGCACGCCCGAGGGCATGACGCACGGCGCGCGTGAACGCACACCCGCTCAATGATACGCGTTCTCCAGGGGTGCGGCAAACATTCGCGAGAGCGATCGCACCGGGAGCTGCCGGATGCCCGCGCCCTACCCGAGAAGGAGTGCGACGCCGACCGCTGCGAGCGCGACGACGGCGACGACCGCGGCTGCGAGGACCACGAGACGTACCCGGCCCGGCGACCGCCGGGGGTGAACGAGCGCGGCGTCGCTCGATCGGATCGCGCCGCCGGTGGAGGCTCGCGCGACCCGTGCGGGCTCGTCTACGCGCGGCGCGTAGGACTCCCGACGAAGCGCGACCGGCGATCGGGCCTCGCGCTGCGCCGGCGGTTCTCCGTCGACGACCGGGACGACCGGCCGGATGCCGCGGGGGCCGGAGTCTTCCTCGGTGTCGGCGATGGATGCGGACAGACGCGGCTCGACACCCGCGCGCGGGACCGTCGAGGTGTCGGCGACGGACGCGGGCAGACTCCCGTCGATCGCGGCGGGGATCGTCGACGTGTCACCCGGCGGCGACAACCCCGCCCCCGCGTGCGGTGTCCGTGAGCGCGACGGCGCCGTGTCGGAATCGAGCACCGACGGCGCCGTGACGTCGTCGAGCGCGGACGGGGGCCGTTGGTCGGCGAGCGCGGGCGGCGGGAGCGGGGCATCACCGCGCCGGGCCGCGCGCGACGCGGTGTCGCCGTGCGACGGCGGCCTCTCATCGTTCTCGGCGGCGCGCGACGGCGGCGCGCCGCCGCCGGAGGTCGTCCGACGCGCACTGAGCGTGTCGTCCTCGTTACCGTCGGGTTCGGGCGCGGCCGGCCACGCGCGCAGGCGTCCGGACCAGAGGGTGACGCCGTCGGGGTCGTCGTCGTGTCCGTCGGGATCGTTCACGCGTCGCTCCGCGTCAATCGCACCTCCGCGTCACCGAGGAAGAACCGTTCTCCGGCCTCGATCTCCTCCCCCGGCGGCGCCTCGACCTCGGTGCCCATGAGCGTGGCGAACAGGACGCCGTTCGTCGAATCGAGGTCGGTGACGTACCAGACCTCTCCGCGCAGCTGGAGGCGCGCGTGGGTCTTGGAGACCGTCCGCGTCTCATCCGAGATCGCGATGAGCTGCGCGTCCGGGTGCTCGGCATCCGGCCCCGGCCGTCGCCCGAGGATCACGACTCCCGACGTCAGGGCGACCGGCGCACCCGCAGGCGGCACCAGCATCCACGGGATGCGCTTGCGGCGCGTTACGACGGTGCGATCGAGCGCGTCCACATCGTCGTCGTCGGCGATGGCCGGCAACTCGGACTGCGTGAAGAGGGTCGAGACCGATGTGCGGGCGGACCGGGGGGACCCCGCCTCCGGCAGCTCGGCGACGGCCGACACCGCCTCGGACAGCTCGGGGAATTCCTCCCCGGGCGAGACGATCGACGGTCGCGGGGCCGCCACCGGCTCGGGCGAGGGGCGCGTGAGGGGGACGTCGGCGATCGGCACCGTGGACTCGCCGCCGGATCGCTGCGATCGCCGGGAGGGACTGACCCACGGGGCGACGGGCGGCTCGGCATCCGCGCCCGTCCCCTCGTGGTCGTCAGGCTGCTCGCGCCTCGGGGAGGCGAGGGATTCATGGCCCTCGACCGCGGCCCCGACGATCGGGCCGGCGGCGGTGCTCGGCGCCCCCTCCGCGACGGGGGGTGTCTTCTCGCCTCGAGGGTCCGACATGCCCTGGAGCGCATCCACGGCGAGCCCGCGTCGGAGACCGCCCGAGCCGCGACGGGGGTCGTCACGCAGCGCGTCGAGCACCTCCGACACCGACGTGTCGGGCGCCGCGTCCGCTCGTCCGGGGCGGGCATCGTCGTCGCCGCGGTCGCGATCGGCGAAGAGCGCGGGCGCCGGATCGGCGGGTCGCGACCAATCGGCGGGCGAGGGAACCGCATCGGCCAGCGAGACGGACGGCGCGGCGAAGGGCACCACGACCGGTTCGGACACGGGGACGAATGGCGCCCCTCCACGCTCGGGCCCGGGCGCCTCCGTGACACCCGCGGCATCCGGGGTCCAGCGGCTCCGTGCCGAGCTCGGCGCCTTCGTCGCGCCGTCGGCATCCGGAGTCCAGCGGCTCAGCGCCGAGCCCGACGCGTCCGATGCGCCCTCGGCATCCGGGGTCCACCCGCCCACGAGCGGAACGTAGGCGGGCGCGTCGTCGGTACCGCGCCGGAACGGACCGGAGCGCTCCTCGACGCGACCGGCGCCCTCGTGGCCCGACCACCGCGCCGCGCCCCACCCGAGGATGCTGGCCCAGACGACGGGGAACAGCGCACCCACCACCGTGAGCCCGGTACCGCCGCCGAAGGCTGTCGTGATGCGGTGAACGGCGACGACGAACACGATGAAGAAGGCGATCGCTCCGAAGAGCGGCACGACGTTCAACAGCACCAGCCATGGCGAGAAGTCGCCCCGCTGGAGCACGGTCGCGACATTCAGGACCGGCACCCACGCCTTCCACGCCGGCTCATCCATCTTGCGGAACATCGCCGCCAGGGCGAGTGCGAACCAGACGTACAGCACGACGACGAGCGCGAGCGACGTCATCCCGAGAATCACCATCGTCGAATCGGTCATGTCGTGTCGCGCTCCACCTGGACGGTGGAACGCTTCCCCCTCTCGTGGCGGTGCGGCGGCCTTCGCCGCCGACGGCCCGGGGCGAGGAACCCCAGGAACGATCTCAACGATACGGCGGAGCGTACCCGCTGCCACATGCTCTGGCGTCTGCGCAGGGCGCGCCGTTCCTCATCGACGATGCGCCAGAAGGCCGCGGCCTCGTCAGCGGTCACCGCACCCGGCGAGAACACCGCCCGATCCGCATCGTCGGCCAGACGGATTCCGCCGGGGGTCGCCAGGACATCGGCGACTTCGCGACGGGTCGGTGCGCGGGGCAGGGTACGTCGGGAATCGAGGGCGGAGTCGACGTACTCGTCCCAGCCGCCGGCGATGGCCGAGCGCGGGTCGGGGTCGAGTCGACGACCGCGCCGGCGCAGCAGCTTGGCGACGATGACCGTCAGGAACGGGCCGAACACGATGAGGAGCAGGAGCAGCACGATTCCGCCGATCCGCGCGAGCGCCCACAGCCAGGCGAGATCGACACCGTCGTCGGCGCGCTCGTCGTCATCGAGCGCATCGTCCTCCTGCACCGGCTCGGGCGGGACGACCTCTTCGGCGGTGTCGGGCCGGACCTCGGTGACGTTCTCCGGGTCCTGCTGCTGGGTGACCTCCAGGCTCGGCGACTTCTCCCACTGCGGTGTCACGTCGACCGGCGTCCAGCGACCGTCGGAGCCCTGCACCTCGGTCCAGGCGGTCACATCGCGCGCGCGGCACTCCCCTGCGTCGCAGGTCGAGAGCGAGGTGTCGGTGGAGCTCACGCGCGCCCCCACGACGACGCGGGCGGGGAAACCCAGTTCGTGAGCGATGAGCGCCGTCGCCACCGAGAACTGCTCGTCATCGCCGACCGCGGCGACGAAGTTGTCGGAGGCGGCGGCGCGCGGATCGTCTTCGCGCTCCAGAAGCCGCTCGAACATGCGGTCGATACGGGCGATCGAGTGGCCCGAGGCGCTCGGCTGGAGTCGATAACCCGGCAAGTCCTCCGTCCAATTCGGCGGGGCGGATCCCTCGAGGGCGAGGCTGTGGCTGAGATAGCCGCGCTCACGCAGCAGCTGCACGAGCCCCTGCAGCGCCGCCCCGCCCGACCCCGAGGCGTTCTGCTCCACCCACCGGCGCAGGTTGTCGCCGCCGGCTGTCCCGGCGGAGTCACCGGGGGGCGAGAGCGACCCCAGGTCGGCACCCGCGGGCTCCACGGCGTCGAGGCGGTATCGGTCGCCCGGGCGCAAGCCGCCATCGGCGATCTGCACGCCGGCCTGTGCGTCGGCGCTGTAGTAGAACCGATCGGCGAGCAGCGTCCGACGGTCGCCCTCGAACGTCGCCCCCGACAACCGCCCGGCCGTCGGCATCCACAATCCACCGAGGTCCACGATCTCGACGTCGGCGTCGACCGCACGGCCTTCGCCGGCGTCGCGGGACGACGGCAGCCTGACGAAGCCTCCCCCCGAATCGCCGGACGCGCGGAAGATCTCGCCGTCGTACGTGTCGAGGGTTGCGATGCGGATGCGCTCGGGGAGCTCGCCGGCGCCCCCGGGACTCGTGACGCGGAACAGGACGTCGTCGGAGCGGGCGTCGGAGAACAGGGCGCGGTAAGCGGCGAGCGGACTCACCGCCTCGGCGATCTGCCGGTCGGGTCCGGCCACCGACCGGAGAACCCGACGGTCGGCGTCGCGCGCCAGCCAGGGGACGACGGCCACGGTCACGACCACCGCGACGGCCAGCATGGCGACGCCCAGGACTGCTCGTCGGCGGTCGGCCGGCGACGGTCCCCGCCCGACATTCACGGCCGACCGGGCGCTCGCCCTCGACAGCGCGCGAACACGCTCATCGCGGGCGCGCCAGACCAGCCACAGCACCGCTGCGAGGAGCGCTCCGAGCCCGACCGCCGTCTCGACCGGCGCCGCGACCTCGACCGGCCCGAGCGACAGCGCAGCACTCGTCGCGCTGCGTCCGAAGAACAGCCCGAACCCCGTCATGGCCGAGCCCGGGATCACGGCGGCGAGTGCTCGACGGTCGGAGCGGACCGAGAGTGCGAGCGTCACCGCCGTGCCCACGAGGAAGACGACGAGCGCCGGGACGAGCAGGTTGCGGTAGGCCCCGACCGGCAGGTCGACGGTGACGAGGTCTTTCCATGCGACGACCACGCCGGCGAAGGCCTCGCCGAGGCCCCTGATCCCCTCGGGGACCGAGGTCATCCGCGAAGGCACTCCCACAGGGACGGCGAGCACGGTGAAAGCCGCCGCGAGCGCGGCAGTGAGCGCCCACCCTCCCCCGGCTCGCCGGGAGACGAGGGCGACGACCCCCGCCGCAACGACGGCGGAGACCACGACGAGCAGGAGGAACGCGCCCGTCGCGTACACCGGCCACGCGGCGACCGCGGCGAGGACCACGCACACCACCGTGTAGATCGCGCCTGCGGCCAGGCGGGGCGTTGCCGACGGCTCGCGACCGCCCGCCGTTGCGCGCGCACCACGGCGCGCGCTCACGAAGCCGCCCCCCGCACCAGCAGCCCCGACAGGTCGTCGAGCGTACCGATGGTCAGCACGGTTAGGCCCGCCACGCTCTGCATGCGCGGGTGCGCGCGTTCGTCGCAGATCACGGCCGCCACGGCGGTGTCGACGGGGAAGGCCAGGGCCGCTTGCCGCAGGCGCGCCAGGGGCACGGCCGAACCCACGACGACGAACGCGATCGACAGACGTTCGCCGGCCTCGGACGCCAGTCGGCAGACGTCTTCTACGGGCATGGTGTTGTCGTGACGATCGAGGCCGCTGAAGCCGTCGAGCATCGCCCGCGGCGACACCACTGGAAGGTGGCGGATCGCGCGGAGGCGCCCCTTCACCACGCGGGGGATCTCGGAACCGGTGACGACGTCGACGTCGCGGGCATCGCGAACGGCGCGGAGGCCCAGGGAGGCGGCCGCGGAGACGGCGAGCTCGTACTCATCGGCATCCGCATACTCCGGTGTCGCCGCGGCGAGCACGACCGCCATGCGGGAGCGGCGGGACTCCTCGTACTGGCGGACCATGAGACGCCCGGTCTTGGCGGTGGATTTCCAATGCACCTGGCGGCGCGCGTCGCCGGGGACGTACTCGCGGATTGCGTGGAACGACATGTCGGCATCCACGAGGCGACGCGTCGCGCTCCCCTCGAGGTCGCGGATCAGACCGGCGCTGGTCGAGGGGAGGGCGACGGTGCGCGGGTGCACGAAGAGGTCGTGCACGTCGTCGAAAGCGTGCTCGCGCCGCAGTAACCCCACCGGGTCGCTCCGCACGGTCGTCACAGGACCGATCCGGACGACGCCGCGGGGCAGCGGAGGGATCTGCAGCGGCTCGGTCGTGGCGTGTCCCGGACGCAGGAAGGGCACGCCGAACTCGACCAGCCCGCGCCCCACCGGGATGTCGAGTCGCCCGGGCAGGGCGGCGCGCGCAGCGTCGTTGCGCACCACGACCTGGCCCGTCACGCCGTGGCCGGCGACCACGCGCTCGTGCTGCAGCGTGAGGTCGACGTCGTAGGCGCGGGCGCCGAAGAGGAACGGCACGCTCATGGCCAGCAGCAGGAGCGCGGCGGCCCCCGCGACCATCCACTCGACCCATCCGAACACGACGCCGAGGATCAGCCCGATCGTGGCCGCGGCGACCACGACGGCGCCGGCCGGGCGCACCGTTCGACCAGCCCACCGCGCGGCCGTCACGACGGCGTCGGTGAGGGCCCGCCACAGCTCCGTCGCCCGCACCACGGCGCGCACCATCCGGCGCTGACGGCGGACCGACGTCGAGGTGACCGACGTGCGCGAGCCGGTCCGCAGCGTACCGGCAGACGTTCGTGTCAGGCGCGATTCGGTGAGATCGGCATCGGGCACGCGTCACCTCCCGTCGCCGGATGGGCCGTCGGGGTACGGGCCATCGTCACGCGCTCTCGCGCTGCGTGGGCGGAAGCGTGTCGAGCAGGACCTGGCCGATCACGGCCTCCTGGGTCACCCCGTCGAATTCGGCCTCGGGGTGGAGGATCAGGCGATGCGAGAGCACCGCGACGGCGAGGGCTTTGACGTCGTCGGGAGTCACGTATGTGCGGCCCTTCGCGGCCGCTCGGGCACGCGTCGCCCGGGTCAGGGCGAGAGCGCCGCGGATGCTGACGCCGAGCCGCACCTCGTCGGCCGTTCGGGTCGCATCCACGAGACGGGCGATGTAGTCGAGCACGAGCGCGTCGACGTACACGGATGCCGCGAGGTCGGCCATGCCGACGAGTGCCTGCGGGGTGATGATGGCGCGCAGCTCGGCGGTGGCGACCGCCGCTCCGTCGAGGATGCGGACGGTTGCGGCGTGGTCGGGGTACCCGAGCGAGGTGCGCAGGAGGAACCGATCGAGCTGCGCCTCGGGGAGACGATAGGTACCGGCCTGCTCGACGGGGTTCTGCGTCGCCAGTACGAGGAACGGCACCCCCACCTGACGCGAGACACCGTCGATGGTGACGCTGCCCTCCTCCATGACCTCCAACAGTGCCGACTGGGTCTTGGGACTCGCGCGGTTGATCTCATCGGCGAGCACGATGTTGGCGAAGATCGGGCCGGTGTGGAACTCGAACGAGCCGGTCTTCTGGTCGTAGACGGTGATGCCGGTGATGTCGCCCGGCAGCAGATCGGGCGTGAACTGGATGCGCGTGTTCGTGCCCTGCACGGATTGCGCCACGGCGCGCGCGAGCGACGTCTTGCCCGTGCCGGGGACGTCTTCGAGCAGCACATGACCGTCGCTGAGCATGGCCGTCAGCACGAGCTCGACGACGTGACGCTTACCGAGCACGGCGCGCTCGACGTTGTCGGCGATCTGCGAGAAGGTCTGGGAGAACCAGGTGGCCTGCTCCTGGGTGATCGTCATGTCGTCTTCCTTGGCTGTGAGGGGAGGGATGCCGGGACGGCTCGGAATCAGGGGTTCGACGTGCCGGGTCGGCAGGTGCCGGCGAACTCGACGGTCTTCGGGTTCAGATTCCACCCCGGATCGGACCAGGCCACCGTGACGCCGACGCGGTCGACGGTCGTCGCGCCGACCGGGACGAGGGTCGGGTCTTCCGGGTTCGTCGGCAGCTGCGTCCCAGTCGCATCCCGGTACACCACGTTGCCGTAGATAGGGGTAACGATGCCCGCGCCGTCGGTCGTCGTGACCTCTGCGACGAGTCTGCCGCCACCCTCGCAACTGGCGATGCTCCACGACGCTTGCACCTGGTACGGAGCGCTGCCCTGGGCCGGCTTCACCAGACCGGGCTGAGACCGTGTGTCCCACTTATCGTGCTGGAAGTACACGAGGATGTTGGGGTCGCGACCGAAGACGGTGGATCCGGGACCCCAGTTGTCGTACACGACCTTGTTGTTGCGCGGCGGCGGGGTGCCCGCCTCGATCCTGCGATCGAAGAACCAGCGCGCGGTGTTGTCCTTGACTTCTGCATCGGGGTTGACGCGGAACGTGTAGCCCTCCGGGGCGGCGTCGTTCTGCGCGACGTTCAGACTCTGCTTGACGCCGACCGCTCCGTAGGACTCGCCCCGGAAGAACGTCTCGACGCAGAGTGTGTAGTCGTAGCTCTCGCCGTCGTTGCGTTTCGGGAACTCCTCGCGCGCGGAATCCGAAGACGGCTGGCACCGGGACCGCCCCTCCGAAATGTCGTACTTCAGCTCGACATCGGTGCCGTTGGGCTGGGCCGAGCCCTCGGCGACGACGGTCGACTGCTGGTCGCCCGTCGAACGCGACGTGAGGTTCAGAACGAGGTTCTGCGCGACGCCCACACCGTGCGCGGTGCCGACGAGCTCGCTCCCGTTCGATGCTCCGCCGAGTCCCGGCGGCAGGGTGAACCGCGAGATCGGGCGGATCGTGATGCTGGTGGCGGTGTTGGACCCGACGACGAACCGGCGCACCTGCACCTCGTCTTGGTTGCGTCCGACATCGACGCGGACGGTCTGTCCCACCGGGCTGGAGATCTCGAGCGCGCCGGTCTCCGACCCGTCGACGCCGCTGATCAACAGGTCGGCGACATTGCCCTCGCCACCGGTCTGCACCGGGGTGAAAGCCAGTTCGCGCGGCTGGGCGGGCGGACGGTAAGCCCACCCGGTCGTGCGCACCGCTCCCCGGGACTCGCCGACGGCGTTGACCGCGGTCACGACGTACTCCCGCTGCTCTCCGTTCGGGGCCGAGATGGGCGGGCACGATCCGTCGGGCGCGCACTGGCCCACGGTCTGTCCGCCCGTGCGCACCGTGAAGCCGGAGAGGCCCGGGTACGCGCGTCCCGACTCGCCCGGATCGACGCGCAGCGTCAGGGACCCGTCGGCGAAGGCGGTCTGCCGCACGCTCGCCGGGGTGCGGGGGTAGCCCAGCAGGTCGAGGGTGACGCGGGCATCGCGGGTGGACGCGGTCGTTCGTCCCTGTGCATCGCGGAGGGTCACGCCGGCGCTGCACGATGCACCCGGTGTGTCGTCGTTCCACGACGCTGCGACGCTGGTCGGCGACGCGACGGAGAAGCTCACGCCCGTGCAGCTGGCCGTCGGTCTGACCGCCACGACCTCGAGCGGCGTTCGCGGAAGGGGGTTCACCTCACCCGGGATCCCGATGACCTCGATGGTGCAGCTCGTTCCCGCGCCCTGGGAGCACTGCGACGACGTGGTGCCTCCCTGGGGCAGGGTCGAGGGCGCGGCGCCCACGCGCAGCACGAGACGCGCCGGCGCCACCGCCTCGTGGCTCGTGATCGACACGACGGCGGCGTTCTCGGTCCCGGGCAGGGAGCGGTCGTCGCCCGTCACGGTCACGACGGATCCGTCGAGCGACACCGAGAAGGCCGAGCCCGAGGACTCCAGCGCGTAGCGCACGCCCCCCGCGTCTTCGCGGCCGAGCTGCCAGGACGTCATGTTGCGCAGGTCGAAGGTGGCCGTCTCCCCCGGACCCACCGTGAGCGCGCCCGGCCGCAGTTCGGGCTGAGGGTTGCGGGCGACGACACCGATCGGCACCGACAACATCGTCCACTCCTCGCTGCCCGCCACCCGGACGGGGACGCGGCACGCGTCGGTCCATGGCGAGCCGCTGCCCGCGTCGTACGTGACGACGGAACCCGCGACCGTGCATCGCCCCTCGGCTCGAACGCCCGTGGAGGTGACGTCGGCGCCGACCTCGAGCGTCGCACGGCGAGGGAGGGCGACCAGAGAGGCCATATCGAACGAAACGGATGCGACCTCGTCGACGCGCTGTGCCGCGTTCGGTCGGAGCGAGAGGCTCAGATCGTCGTCGCCCGGCACCCGGAGGAAGGCGTACGTGGTGACATCGGCGTCACCCACGCGACCGGTGACAGCGAACGGAACGACCCGGCGCGTCGCCGGGAGTGCGCCGGAGATGCGCCGGCCTTCCAGCCGGACGTCGACCGGATCACCCCACAGTGCCACGTCGAGGTCGCTGACCTCGCCACCCGACCACGTGGCCCTGCCGGAGATCACGTCGACACCGGCGGCGAAGTCGTCGCGATTCTCCACCGTCAAGACCGTGTCGGTGACGACCGGGTAGTCGGGCACGTTCTCGCGCACGACCTTCACCACGATCAGGCCGCGGCCGGTGTTGCCGGAATCCGACGCGACGTCGTACAGGAAGGACAGGGTGCCCGGCTGCTCACCCGCACGGAGGACGACGGCGGTGTCGGATACGGAGCCGATGAAGCCGTCGAGGCGCTCGTATTCCGGGTTGTCGCTGCCGTCGACGAGCCTCTCGGGGAGATCCGGGCGCACGCCGCTGAGGGTCAGACGGCCCTGCGTGGGATCGATGTCGTTCGCCAGAGGACTGACACGCACCGTGCGGTCGGCGCCCGCCTGCACCTGCACGTAGTCGGTGAAGGTGATGGGGCTCGGGTTCGCCTCGGCATCCAGCACGCCGATGCGGACGGTGCCCTCTCCGGTGGCGCCCGCCGAATCGGACACGCGGTAGCGCAGCGACACCTGGCCGCGGTCTCCCGGGAGCGAGGAGTACAGGATCGATGCCCCGTCGGGCGACACGGATGCCGTCCCCCGCTCGGGCTGCGTCACGATGCGGTCGAGCGTCACGGCGTCGCCGTCGGGGTCGACCGCGAAGGCGTCGAAGTCGATCGTGGTCGTCCCGCCGCTGAGCACACGCCCCTCGAGCGTGCCCGGGAGCGGCGCGCGGTTCGCCTCGTCGCCGAGGACGGTGATGCGCACCGTCGCTTCGTCCCACAGCGACGGCGTCCCGGTCGTCGAGACGCGGTACGAGACCTCGTAGGCGCCCGGCGTCGTCGGCGCCAGGTAACGGAGCAGACCGCCGGATGCGAAGGCGAGACCGTCGGCGGCAGGAGTGGCCCGGACGCTCGAGGGATCGAGTGTGGGACGCCCGCCGGCGGGCGAGATGTCGTTGTCGAGCACGGGGATGTCGATCTGCGCGCCGGCGCGGACGGTCACGGTGTCGTTGACGGCGATGGGCGCGATCTCGGGCGCCGGCGGCAGCAGATAGACCGTCGCCTCCCCCGTCACCTGCGAACCCTCGTCATCGGTGCCGTCGCTGACGGTGTAGCCCACCGTACCGAGGAGGCCGGCCGCGCCGTCGGCCGTGCTCCCCGAGACGCGGAGGTCGTTCTGGCCCACCGTGTCGACGGTGAGCGACGCGCCCTCTGCGGCGACGGAGTCCACCTCGCTCAGCAGCAGCACCCGTCCCGTCGGATTGGACACGGCGCGGAAGACATCGAGGGTCGCATCTTCTTGCGGCCGGACGAAGGCCACCACCGGGGCGGTGGACAACTGCGCCGGGGCATCGGCGGGCAGCAGGGTGATGCGCGCCGTCCCGTTCGCGTCGCGGCCTCCTCCGTTGACGGTGAAGTCGACGCGGTAGACACCAGGTTGCGCCGCGGTGAGCTCGAAGGCGGTGCTGCCGCCGATGACCGTGGCGGTCGCCGCCGCGCCGTCGACGACGCGAACGGAGGCCAGCGAGATGTCACCCGCGGTGCCGGTCACGTGGGGGCCGACGTCGACCGAGATCGAGGAATCGACGGTGTCGACCACGGCGAAGGACTGCACGGAGAGCGCCGGGTCGGGCGCCACGCGAACGAGGAGGGGCTTCGTGGTCGTCGCCCCACGGGTGTCGGCGACGGTGACGTCGAGCTCGACGTTCTGCTCGCCGCCGGATCCGTCGTCGGCGTGCTGGTAGACGATGTCGCCGCCGGGCGTGGCGGCGACGGTGCCGATGCCGCCCGGGTTGTCGACGGAGAGCAGGAGGAGCGGGTCGCCGTCGGGGTCGACCCAGCCGGAGAGGACGGGGACGGTGACGGTGCCTCCGCGGGCGACCTCAGGGGTGGGCCAGGGCTGCAGGCAGGCCGTGACACCGCACCACACCGGCGCCGCGTTGCCGTCGGCGGGTGACACGGCGAGCGTGACCGTGGTGGGCGCGGACGTCAGCCCTTCTGCGGCGGTGCCGTCGGTCACCGCGTAGGTGAAGGTCGCGCTGCCCACGGCCGTCGGCGAGACCCGCACCGCGAGCCGCTGTCCGGAGTCGGTCAGAGACAGGGACCCGAAGCCGGGATCCAGGCCCGTCACGCTCTCGCCCACGATGCTCAGCACGTCTTCGTTGGGGTCGTGGTCATTCAGCAGGACGGGAAGCGTGACGAGGCGCCCCGGACGCACCCCGAACGAATCCGGTTCGGCGATGGGCGGCTTCGGGTCGAGCACGACGCTGAGCTGCTCCTCGCTCTGCACCGCGGTCTGCTCGGTCCGGTCGTCCAGCGACCAGTTCTGGCTCGAGGGGACGAGCGAGCCGTCGGGCACCGTCCACACCCAGCCCGTGCGCGTCTCGTTCAGGATGACCGCGTGCGCGGTCGCGACGAAGACCGGTCGGCGCTGGTCGGGCATCGTCGCCCCGCCGTAATCGAGACCGGTCTCGCCCTGGTCGGATCGCCACAGCGTGCCGCGCGCTTCGCCCGGGAGCAGCCACGCGGCGTAGGCGATCCCCTGATGCCAGACCGGTCGTGCGGGTTGCCCCAGCACATTGCCCCCGCCGCCCATTTCGCGCCGGGGCGCGGAGCCGTCGGCGGGAATCGTCCACAACGATTGATCGTCGGCCACGTAGACGGCACGGGCGTCGGGGTCGGCATCACCCACCACGACCTGGTCGCCGGTCTCGATGTCGACGGGATCGCCACCCCGGACCCACACGCGCCCGGCTTCGGCGTCGACGAGCACCCAGGTATCGCCCGCCGCCGAGATGACGGGCGACGTGACGTCGGCGTCGAGGTCGTCGCGGCCCCGGACCTCATCGGACTCGATGTCGTAGCGCAGGACCGATGAGTCAGCCGATGAGTAGGCGAACAGCATCCCCCGGTCATCAAGGGTGACGGCATCGGCCGCGTAGGCGGTCTCGTCGTCGTCACCCTCGGCACCGAAGGGGCCGAGCTCGACGGCCGCTTGATCGGCGCGGCTCAGTCGTCCGGCGAAAAGCGCCCCGGCATCGGTGCGGTACACGACGTAGTCGCCGGCGGTGACGACGGAGGTGGTCCCCGGCGGTGTGTCGGGGGCGGCCTGCAGCTGCTCCTCCTGCAGATCGACGGGCAACGCCTCATCGATGCGCGTGAGCTTGCTGTAGCTGTCGGTGAAGAGGTACGCGCCGTCGCCGGACTGAGCCACCTGGCTGGGGTTGCCCGCCGTGCGGACGGTGTCGAGCTCGCCGACGGCGGTGTTCACGCGCGCGTAGCGCTGGCCGTCGCCCGTCTGCAGCGCCCAGACGGAGGTGTCGACCTCGGGCGTCTGCTGCGCGTCGAGCCCGGGCCAGACGACACTCGCCGTCACCACCAGCGCCGCCGACACCACGGCGGCGGTCAGGCCGGCGACGGTGCTGCGCTTCATCGGAGCACGCCCGTGGCGTGAAGGGCCGCCACGACGACGGCGCCCGCCGTCACGGCCGTGGCCGCCGCGAGCACCCAGGGCAGCGGGTGGAACGTCTTCGACGCGGGTGCGGCGATGTCGGTGTCTTCGTCGCGGGCGTAGCCGGCGACCCCCGACGAGGCGCGGTGTTTGCGCGCGCCCTCGCGCTCGATATGCGAGCGGGCCGGTCCTCGCAGTGTTCCGTCGGCGAAGTCGACCGCACGGGCGGCGGGCGCCCACTCTGCGGCGGGGACTTCGAGGGGCGTCGCGGGCAGGCCCATCTCGGCCTGCACCGTCTGCAACGCCTCGCCGAACTCGCGCGCGCTGGCGTGTCGATCGGAGGGGTTGCGCGACATCGACCGCGCGAGCACCCGTTGCAGGCCCGCCGGGACGTCGGCACGGGCGACGTCGGTGTACGACCCCCGTGCGATGCGTCGGCGCAGCTGCTCCCGCGAGTTCTGCCCCTTCTCGCGGCGTTCGAACGGGCTGTGTCCGGCCAGCAGCGAGTACACGGTCGCCCCGAGGCTCCACACCTCGCTCGCGACGGTTCCCGCGGTCTGCTCGGCGACGACCTCGGGCGCGCTCCACGGCACCGACATCGCCAGCATCTCGTCGGCGCCCTGCCGCACCAGCGACGAGGAGATGCCGAAGTCGGCGAGCACGGGGGCGCCGAAGGTGGTGACGAGGATGTTGCTCGGCTTGACGTCGCGATGGATGAGGCCCGCGTGATGCGCCGACTCGAGCGCCCCCGACATGCGCACGCCGATGGACAGCACCTCTGCCAGCGGCATCCGTTCCACCCGGAAACGCTGGGCAAGCGAGCCCGGGCAGTACTCCATGACGATGTAGGGCCGACCGTCGGCCGAGATCCCCGCCTGGTAGACGGTGACGATCGACGGGTGGGCCGACAGATGAGCGAGCACGTCGGCCTCGGCGTTGAACATGCGCAGCAGATCGGCATCTCGCACGTCGCTGGGCAGGACCTTCACGGCCACGTCACGGCGGGGCATATCCTGCCCGTAGAGGAAGACGTCGGCGAAGCCACCGGAGCCGAGGGGACGGATGTACGCGAGCCCGGGCAGGATGGGCGGCGACGAGGGGAGCCGCTGCGGCATCGAGCTCCCTCCGGACGATGCGTCCGCGACACCACTGGCGAACGACCCGACGATGCTAACAAAACAGCATGATCGCGCCCGCCGTCTGTACACAGGCGGTTCACGATGCGGGGGGCTCGGACTCCCGGGGATCGAACGGCGCGTCCAGCGAACGCGTGAGGTCGTCGAGGAGCGCCGCGATCTGCGGCTCTACGTACTCCGCGACGGCCGACTGGATGCGCAGGCGGTGGTGGAGCAGGATCGAGCACACCTCGCGACCGATCATGTTCGCGTAATCGTCGGCCAGCCCGACCTCCTGGCGGAGCGCCGCCTTGGCGGCATCCGAGAGCGGGGGAAGAGCCGGGAGCTCGGCATCTTCTTCGGCGGCCAGGCCGGTCAGGGTGAACAGGAACGGCGAGCCGGGCTCGGGATCGGGGTCGAGCGGCATGCCTTCGAACTCGGGCTCGAGACCCTCGGAGGGGCGGTAGGAGCGGCGCCGGTTGCGCTCGGACTGCTGGTCGAGCTCGGCCTGGAGCATGGGGAGGTTGCGGGCGGTGTAGTCGGCGACGGCGTGATCGACGATGCCCTTCACGCGGGTGGAGAGCCCGTGCTGGACGCCGTGAGGCACATCCGAGCCCAACCCGGCGGCCGAGAGCACGGGCGAGCCGAAGCAACGGCGACACGGAGCGACGCGCCCACGGTGGTTCGCCGGCTCCCACCGGGGCAGCCAACGCAGCCAGGCATCCACCGCCTGACCGACCTGGCTCTCGAGCGACCGCTCCACGGTCCTACGCTAGCCCGACACGCCCGGGAACTCTCGGACGCCACGGTCCCCGCGCGTCAGGAGGGCGTGTGACACCCGGATGCCGTGCCTCAGGGCGCGTCGTCGTCGTCCTCCCACTTCCACCGCGGTCCGCTCGTGCGCGCACGTGCGAGGAGCACCCCGAACAGCGCCGCCAGAAGACCCACCGCCGCAACGACCGGACCGGCGAAGCCCACGGCGACGCTGCCCGCGGCCGCGACGCCGCGCGCGAGATCGGCGCCACTGACGAGGGCCCCGATCACGACACCGACGATCTCGCCCACGTACGCCGCGATCGCGCACGGAACGGCGGTGAGGAAGCTCGGCGGGACGGCCCGTAGGCCCCAGAGAAGCGCGCCTGCGAAGGAGCCGAGGGCGGCCACCTGTCCGATCACGCCCGGCACCGCACCGAGCCCGCGCACCGGAATGACATCGGCGTCGAGGACGAGGCTCGCCACCCCCAGCGAGGCGATCGAGAGCGCGATGAAGACGACGGAGGCGAAAACGACCGCGACCGGCGGGGTCACCCCCGCCGGTCGCGGCTCATTCGTCATGGCATCCGTTTCAGCGCTGCGAGAGCTGCGGGCCGGCCTCGAGGGTGCGCTCGTACTCGCGCTGCGCCTCGGCGTTGAGCTCGGTCACGCGGCGACCGCGGGCGGCCACCCACGCCCCGAACCAGATGGTGAGCTCGCGGCCGAGCACGAAGGCCACGATCGCCAGCGGAGCGAGCACGTTGTCGAGCAGCAGGTCGGCCGACTCGCGCCCGGTGATCATCCAGAACGGCGCGGCGATGAGCACACCGAGCAGGTGCCCGACCCAGGCGACGACGCCGACGACCAGGCCCCACACCACCCAGTGACCCCAACGGCCCCGATTGATCAGGGCGCCCAGGAACCAGAAGCCGAAGAAGAACGCCACCGTCGGCATCCACAGGCCCCACGTGGTGAGCGACGACAGGGCAGCCGACCCGAGTTCGGCGATCTGCAGCCCGTCGGTCAGCAGTCGCAGGCCGAGAGTCGCGGCGAGGTACAGCACGGCGAAGGCGAGAGCCGCGAGCAGACCGATCGCCCCGGCGGCGCCGCGGTTGCCGCGCGGCCGGGGAGCCTCGGGGGCCTGTACGAAGATGGGCTGCGGTGTGCCGAACGCGCGGGTGGGCTCTTCTGACGCGGGCGTCGACGCGGGGGTACCCGCACCGGCCACGGCAGCACCGGCTCCTGCCGTGACGGCCGTCTCGGCGACCGGCGAGACCGTGGTCCGCGCGTCGTCGTCGTGGCGCGTGTACGGCGCGGCCTGGCGCTCCGGCTCAGCGGAGGCGGCGTAGGCGGCCCAGCGCGCGTCCTCGTCGTCGAGGTCGACCGACGACGACGCGGGGACAGCGGCCGGCGCCGTCTGCGGCTCGACGGGCGAGGCGTCGTGGACGACCGGCGCCGTGTGATCGCGGCGATCGGAGACTGCGGCGGCGGCGTCGTGCTCGTGCTGTTCCCGCTCGTGCCAGGCGGCCTCGGCCGTCTGCGGGTCGACGGCGTCGCGACGGGCGGCCTCGGCGTCGGCGAGTCCCTCGTGGGCCCGCCCGACGACGTCTTGCGCGTCGTCTTTCGGTTCGACGACGGGGTCGCCGTACGAATCCGTCCGTCCAGCGACGCGGTCGCTGCCCGACGTGTTGTCGCTCATGGGGTCTCCTCACGCGGTGATTGCGGCGTCAGGCTATCCCGCGGGCGGCGGACCGTCGCGTAGGCGTGCCGACGGAATGCGTCTCGACCGTGTCGGAACCTCGGCTTAGGGTGTTCCCATGTCTCGTCGCCCGCTCCGCCCCGCCGTTCCCGCGGTGCTCGTCGGTGCTGCCGTGCTCGCGCTGACCGCGTGCGCCCCCGCCGCCGAGCAGGCGGCTCCCGCCCCCTCGCCGTCCGTCTCGTCCTCCCCCACCCCATCGAACATCCCGACCTTCTCGCGGGCACCCACCGAAGTCCGGCTCCCCGCCGACTGCAAGGCGATGCTCTCGGCCGACGTCCTCGCCCAGTTGGGTACCATCCCGCTGAACGACCCGGCGCTGGGTCCCTCCGGGGTGCAGCCCGACGGCTCGATCACGTGCATCTGGCGCGATCCCGCCGCTGACACGACGGGGCTCTCCACCACGATCTCCCGCATGAACCGGGGGCCCGCGCTCGACATGCTCAACGATCTGGTCGCCACGCAGGGGTTCAGTTGCTACACCCCCGACGGCGGTACCCGCTGCGAGAAGACGTGGATCAACGCCACCTACCCGGTCAACGACGGGCGCACGCTCTACTGGCGCGACGACGTGCTCATCGACACGCAGTACTCCAACCTCGCCCCCACGGGGTACACCGCGAGCATCATCGCCTCGATCTTCGGGTGACGTGGTGCGGCGTCACTCGCCGAAGAAGGCATGGGATGCCACGGTCGCGGCGTAGCCGACCGGCTCCCATCCGCTGAGGGTCGACGACACCCACCGGTCACCCCTCAGATCGTGCACCTCTTTCACGTCCCCCGAGGTGCGCTCGCAATGCGTCACGTCAGTCTGGGTGGCGTCGGCCGCCGTCTCGCACGCGAACCCCTGCGCAGCCAGCGTCGCGGCCACGGTGGAGGCGCCCTCCACCGACACGGTCGACACCGTCGTCTCGAGGAAGCGACCGCCGACACCCCTCCAATGACACGTGACGACCGTCGTGGGCCCCGCCGCGGCGACCGCCTCGACGGTGGACAACGGTGGCGTGCGGCGCTGCGACAGCAACGCCTCCGGCGACCACACCAGCGCTGACCACATCGGCTGCGCGTACAGATGGCGGCAGTCGGTGGCGGGAGCCACGGGCTCGGCCTCTCCCGCGGTGGGCGTTCCGGTGGCGGCGCGGAGGGTATCCCCGACGAACGCGACGGTACCCGGCACCCCGGGGGCCGCGAGCACACCCAGCCCCACGACCGCCGCCATGCAGAAAAGCCCGGCCGGCCATGCCAGCCACAGGCTGCGTCCACCGATGCGGGCCATGCGTTCCTCCTCTTCAACGGTAGGCGCACTCCCCCGCCGCACCCGCTTCCCGACACGCCGCAAGCACCGGCGGGCACCGATCGTCGGACACGACGAAGGCCCCCGGCGCGAGCCGGGGGCCTTCGAGGATCAGGATGCCGCGCCGGGGCGTGGCATCCGTCCGGCGTGAGGGAGCGAGCGAACTCGCTCCCTCACGCCTCGATCAGTTGTACGTGCCGGGCGTGAAGTCGTCCGTCGAGAAGCTGTCGAAGTCGACGTAGCTCAGGTCGGCGTCGCTGTACGCGCCGTCCGAAGCGAAGATGCGGTTGGGGTACCGCTCGCTCTTCGCTTCCTCCGTCGCCTCGACCGTGACGTTGCGGTACTTCGCAAGTCCGGTTCCGGCGGGGATGAGCTTTCCGATGATGACGTTCTCCTTGAGGCCGACGAGCGGGTCGCTCTTGCCCTCCATGGCCGCCTGCGTCAGGACGCGGGTGGTCTCCTGGAACGACGCGGCCGAGAGCCACGACTCCGTCGCGAGCGACGCCTTCGTGATACCCATCAGCTCGGGACGACCCGACGCGGGACGCTTGCCCTCGCCGACCGCCTCGCGGTTGATGGCCTGGTAGCGCTTGAAGTCCACCAGCTCACCGGGCAGCAGGTCGGTGTCGGCGTGGTCGACGACGGTGACCTTGCGGAGCATCTGTCGGACGATGACCTCGATGTGCTTGTCGTGGATCGGCACACCCTGCGAGCGGTACACGCCCTGGACGCCGTTGACGAGGTACTTCTGCACCTCGCGGGCACCCTGCACGCGCATGACCTCCTTGGGGTCGAGCGTTCCGACGAGGATCGGCTGACCGACGACGACGTGCTGTCCGTCCTCGACCAGGAGCGTCGCACGCTTCAGGACGGGGTAGACCACCGGCTCGTCGCCGTTGTCAGGCGTGAGGATGACCTTCTTGGCCTTGTCGGTCTCGTCGATCGTGATGCGGCCGTCGGCCTCGGCGATCGGCGACGCACCCTTGGGGGTACGGGCCTCGAACAGCTCCTGCACGCGGGGGAGACCCTGCGTGATGTCGTCTGCCGAGGCGGAACCACCGGTGTGGAAGGTACGCATCGTCAGCTGGGTACCGGGCTCACCGATCGACTGGGCCGCGATGATGCCGACGGCCTCGCCGATGTCGACGATCTTGCCGGTGGCCAGCGATCGGCCATAGCACTTCGCGCACACACCGACGGCCGAGTCGCAGGTCAGCACGGAGCGGACCTTGATCGACTCCACACCGCCCTCGACCAGCTTGTTGATGAGCACGTCGCCCACGTCGTCGCCGGCCTCGGCCAGCACGGTGCCCTGCGCGTCGACGACCGCCGTGGCGAGCGTGCGAGCGAACACCGAGTTCTCGACGTTGGCGTCCTTGACCAGCGCACCGGCCGAGTCGGCCGCGGCGATCGGGAGCTCGAGGCCCTTCGACGTGCCGCAGTCCTCTTCGCGGATGATGACATCCTGCGAGACGTCGACCAGACGACGGGTGAGGTACCCCGAGTCGGCCGTACGGAGGGCCGTGTCGGCCAGACCCTTACGGGCACCGTGCGTCGCGATGAAGTACTCGGCGACCGACAGACCCTCGCGGTACGAGGAGATGATCGGACGCGGGATGATCTCACCCTTGGGGTTGTTCACCAGGCCTCGCATACCCGCGATGTTGCGGATCTGCAGCCAGTTACCACGGGCGCCCGACGAGACCATGCGGTTGATGGTGTTGTCGGCGGGGAAGTTGTCCCGCATCGCCTTCTGGACCTCGTCGGTGGCCTCGGTCCAGATCTTGATGAGCTCCTGACGACGCTCGGCGTCGGTGGTGAGGCCCTTCTCGTACTGGCCCTGGACCTTCGCGGCCTGCTTCTCGTAGCCCGCGACGATCTCGGCCTTGTTCGGCGGCGTGAGGATGTCGCTCAGTGCCACCGTGACACCCGAACGGGTGGCCCAGTAGAAACCGGCGTCCTTGATGCGGTCGAGCGATGCCGCAACCTCGACCTTGGGGTACTCCTCGGCCAGTTTGTTGACGATCTGCGACAGCTTGCCCTTGTCGGCCTGTTCGCGCACGAACGGGTAGCCCTTGGGGAGGGTGTCGTTGAAGATCGCCTGACCGAGCGACGCGTCGACGAGACCGTGCTTCTCGTAGCCCTCGGGCGCCTGGCCCTCGAGGAACGTGAGGCCGGGGATGCGGATGCGCGCCTTGGCCTGCAGGTCGAGGGTGCCCTCGTCCTTGGCCAGGATCGCCTCGCCCACCGAACCGAACGCACGGCCTTCGCCCGCAGCCCCCTCCTTGAGGGTGGTCAGGTGGTGCAGACCGATGATCATGTCCTGCGAGGGCAGGGTCACCGGACGGCCGTCCGACGGCTTCAGGATGTTGTTCGAGGCGAGCATCAGCACGCGGGCCTCGGCCTGAGCCTCGACCGACAGCGGAAGGTGCACGGCCATCTGGTCACCGTCGAAGTCGGCGTTGAACGCCGCGCACACGAGCGGGTGCAGCTGGATCGCCTTGCCCTCGACGAGCTGGGGCTCGAACGCCTGGATGCCGAGACGGTGCAGGGTGGGTGCACGGTTCAGCAGCACGGGGCGCTCGCGGATGATCTCTTCCAGCACGTCCCAGACCTCGGGACGGTAGCGCTCGACGGCGCGCTTGGCGGCCTTGATGTTCTGCGAATGACCGAGATCGATCAGGCGCTTGATCACGAATGGCTTGAACAGCTCGAGGGCCATCTGCTTGGGCAGACCGCACTGGTGGAGCTTGAGCTGGGGTCCGACGATGATGACGGAACGACCCGAGTAGTCCACGCGCTTTCCGAGCAGGTTCTGGCGGAAGCGACCCTGCTTTCCCTTGAGCATGTCGCTCAGGGACTTCAGGGCGCGGTTGCCGGTACCGGTGACGGGGCGACCACGGCGGCCGTTGTCGAACAGCGCGTCGACGGCCTCCTGCAGCATGCGCTTCTCGTTGTTGACGATGATCTCGGGGGCACCGAGGTCGATCAGGCGACGGAGGCGGTTGTTGCGGTTGATCACGCGACGGTAGAGGTCGTTCAGGTCGCTGGTGGCGAAACGGCCACCGTCGAGCTGCACCATCGGACGAAGCTCCGGCGGGATGACCGGAACGACGTCGAGCACCATCGAGGCCGGCGACATGCCGGTCTGCAGGAACGAGTTGACGACCTTCAGGCGCTTGATCGCACGGATCTTGCGCTGACCCTTGCCCTCGGAGATCTGCAGGTGCAGGTTCTCGCTCTCGGCGGCCAGATCGAAGGCCTCGAGGCGACGCTTGATCGACTCGGCACCCATGTGCGCCTCGAAGTACTGACCGAAGCGGTCCTGCAGCTCGTGGAAGACGTCGTCCTCGGGCTTCAGGGCACCCACCTCGAGCGTGCGGAAGTCCTCCCACACGCGCTCGAGCTTGGCGATCTGCTCGTCGGCGTTCTTGCGAGCCGACGTCATGTCCTTCTCGGCGGCGTCCTTGACCTTCTTCTTCTGGTCAGCCTTGGCGCCCTCCGCCTCGAGGGCGGCGAGCTCCTCCTCGAGCTTGGCCAGGCGGGCGGCGATGCGGGCATCGCGGCGGTCGCCGAGCGTCTTCAGCTCGAGACGGATGTTGTTCTCCTGCGTGGCGAGGTCGCGGTGACGAGCATCCTCGTCGACCGAGATCACCATGTAGGCGGCGAAGTAGATGACCTTCTCGAGGTCCTTCGGCGCCATGTCGAGCAGGTAGCCCAGGCGCGAGGGAACGCCCTTGAAGTACCAGATGTGCGTGACGGGCGCGGCGAGTTCGATGTGGCCCATGCGCTCGCGACGCACCGAGCTCTTGGTGACCTCGACGCCGCAGCGCTCGCAGACGATGCCCTTGAAGCGCACGCGCTTGTACTTGCCGCAGGCGCACTCCCAGTCGCGGGAGGGCCCGAAGATCTGCTCGCCGAAGAGGCCGTCCTTCTCGGGCTTCAGCGTGCGGTAGTTGATCGTCTCGGGCTTCTTGACCTCACCGAAGGACCAACGACGGATGTCGTCGGCGGTGGCCAGACCGATACGGATCTGATCGAAAGTGGTTGATTCGAGCACTGGTTCTCCTGTGTCGGAATTCTCTGAAATCTGAGCGGGTCGCTGAGCTGTGAGCTCAGATCTCGTCGATCGACGAGGACTCGAAGCGGCTGGAGATGTTGATGCCGAGCTCTTCCGCGGCGCGGAAGGCGTCGTCATCCGTGTCGCGGAGGTTGACCGCGGTGCCGTCGGCCGAGAGGACCTCGACGTTCAGGCAGAGCGACTGCATCTCCTTCATGAGCACCTTGAACGACTCGGGGATGCCGGGCTCCTGGATGTTCTCGCCCTTGACGATGGCCTCGTACACCTTGACGCGGCCGAGGATGTCGTCGGACTTGATCGTGAGGAGCTCCTGCAGCGCGTACGCGGCACCGTATGCCTCGAGCGCCCACACCTCCATCTCACCGAAGCGCTGACCACCGAACTGCGCCTTACCACCGAGCGGCTGCTGGGTGATCATCGAGTACGGGCCCGTCGAACGCGCGTGGATCTTGTCGTCGACGAGGTGGTGCAGCTTCAAGATGTACATGTAGCCGACCGAGATGGGCGCCGGGAACGGCTCGCCGGAGCGGCCGTCGAACAGCAGCGTCTTACCCGTGGAGTCGACCAGGCGGTCGCCGTCGCGGTTCTTGATCGTCGAGTCGAGCAGACCCGCGATCTCGGCCTCGAACGCACCGTCGAACACCGGGGTGGCGACCTTCGTGCCGGGGGCGGCTTCGCGAGCAGCCTCGGGCAGGTTCGCCGCCCACTCGGGCGTGCCCTCGACCTTCCAGCCCTGCTGGGCGATCCAGCCGAGGTGGAGCTCGAGGACCTGACCGAAGTTCATTCGACCCGGGATGCCGAGCGGGTTGAGGATGATGTCGACCGGCGTGCCGTCGGAGAGGAAGGGCATGTCCTCGATCGGGAGGATCTTGGCGATGACGCCCTTGTTCCCGTGGCGACCGGCGAGCTTGTCACCCTCGGTGATCTTGCGCTTCTGGGCGATGTAGACCACGACGCGGCGGTTGACGCCCGAGCCGAGCTCGTCGTCACCGTCTTCGGCGTTGAACTCCTTGACGGCGATGATCGTGCCCTGCTCGCCGTGGGGCACCTTCAGCGAGGTGTCACGGACTTCGCGGCTCTTCTCGTTGAAGATCGCGCGGAGCAGACGCTCCTCGGCCGACAGCTCGGTCTCACCCTTGGGCGTGACCTTGCCGACGAGGATGTCGCCGGGACGCACCTCGGCACCGATGCGGATGATGCCGCGGTCGTCGAGGTCCTTCAGCAGGTCGGGGCTGACGTTGGGGAGGTCACGGGTGATCTCCTCCTTGCCGAGCTTGGTGTCGCGCGCGTCGACCTCGTACTCCTCGATGTGGATCGACGACAGCGTGTCGTCTTTCACGAGGTCCTGGCTGAGGATGATCGCGTCCTCGAAGTTGTGGCCTTCCCAGGTCATGAACGCCACGAGGAGGTTCTTGCCGAGGGCGAGCTCGCCGTTCTCGGTGGCGGGACCGTCGGCGATGACCTCGCCGGCCTCGACGCGCTCACCGGCCGAGACGACGACCCGCTGGTTGTACGACGTGCCCTGGTTGGAGCGGTCGAACTTGCGCAGGAAGTAGTCCTGCGTGCCACCCTCGTCGAGCTGGACGGTCACGACGTCGGCCGAGACCTCCATGACCACACCGGCCTTGTCGGCGGTGACCACGTCACCGGCGTCGATGGCCGCGAAGCCCTCCATACCGGTACCGACGACGGGCGACTCGCTACGCACGAGCGGCACGGCCTGACGCTGCATGTTCGCACCCATGAGGGCGCGGTTCGCGTCGTCGTGCTCGAGGAACGGGATGAGCGAGGTCGCCACCGACACCATCTGGCGCGGCGAGACGTCCATGTAGCCGATCTCGTCGACGGGGAACAGGTCGACCTCGCCACCCTGGCCGCGGCGGGCCAGAATGCGGTCGTCCACGAAGTGACCGTCGGCCTGGAGGGCCACACCGGCCTGAGCGACGATGTGGTCGCTCTCTTCGCTGGCGGTGAGGTAGTCGATCTGGTCGGTCACCCGGCCGTCGACGACACGGCGGTACGGCGTCTCGATGAAGCCGAACGCGTTGATGCGCGCGAACGAGGCGAGCGAGCCGATCAGGCCGATGTTCGGGCCTTCCGGGGTCTCGATGGGGCACATGCGACCGTAGTGCGAGGGGTGGACGTCGCGGACCTCGACGCCGGCACGCTCGCGCGACAGACCACCCGGGCCCAGCGCCGACAGGCGGCGCTTGTGGGTCAGACCCGCGAGGGGGTTGTTCTGGTCCATGAACTGCGACAGCTGGCTCGTTCCGAAGAACTCCTTGATCGCGGCGACGACGGGGCGCACGTTGATCAGGGTCTGCGGCGTGATCGCCTCGATGTCCTGCGTGGTCATGCGCTCGCGGACGACGCGCTCCATGCGCGACAGACCGGTGCGGACCTGGTTCTGGATGAGCTCGCCGACGGCGCGGATACGACGGTTGCCGAAGTTGTCGATGTCGTCGGTGTCGAGACGGATCTCGGCGTTGCCGCCCCCGCGGACACCGTCGAACGTGACGTCGCCGCGGTGCAGGCGCACGAGGTACTTGATCGTGGCGACGATGTCGTCGGTGGTGAGGACCGAGTCGCTCAGCGGCTTGTCGAGGCCGAGCTTCTGGTTGATCTTGTAGCGACCGACCTTGGCCAGGTCGTAGCGCTTGGAGTTGAAGTAGAAGTTGTCGAGCAGCGCGCGGGCGGCCTCGGCGGCGACCTGCTCGCCCGGACGGAGCTTGCGGTAGATGTCGCGGAGCGCGTCTTCCTTCGTCAGGATCGTGTCTTTCGACAGCGTCTCTTCGATGGAGTCGAAGCCGGCGAACTCGGCGAGGATGTCCTCGCTGGTGAGGCCGAGGGCCTTGAGGAACACGGTGACCGACTGCTTGCGCTTGCGGTCGATGCGAACGCCGACCTGGTCGCGCTTGTCGATCTCGAACTCGAGCCACGCACCGCGCGAGGGGATGACGCGCGCCGACACGATGTCTTTGTCGGAGGTCTTGTCGGGCGTCTTGTCGAAGTAGACACCGGGCGAGCGCACGAGCTGCGACACCACGACACGCTCGGTGCCGTTGATGATGAACGTGCCCTTGTCGGTCTGGAGCGGGAAGTCGCCCATGAAGACCGTCTGCGTCTTGATCTCACCGGTCTGGTGGTTCATGAACTCGGCCTCGACGTACAGAGGGGCGGCGTAGGTCTTGCCGCGCTCCTTGCACTCTTCGATCGAGTACTTCTCGGGCTCGAGGTAGGGGTTCGTGAACGAGAGCTGCATCGTCTCGCTGAGGTCTTCGATCGGGGAGATCTCCTCGAAGATCTCCTCCAGACCGCTGATCTCAGGAACGTCGGTGCGACCCTGTTCCTGGGCTTCGGCGACGCGCGCCTTCCAGGCTTCGTTACCGACCAGCCAGTCGAACGACTCGGTCTGCAGCGCGAGCAGATCGGGAACGGTCAGCTTGTCGGAGATCTTCGCGAACGAGAGGCGGGATGCTCCGCGTCCGCTCTTGGGGGTGGTGGTGGTGGATGCGTTGCTCGCAGCAGCCAAGGGAATAACCTCCAGAAGCCCGGGCGAGGGGCTCGTGATTCCTTGTCGTCAGGTGGAGTGCGTTCCTGCCCCGAAAATCTGCTCGTCGCACACCGCTGGGAAGCGGGGACGGGGCAGACTCAGCCGACCACCATATGAGGGCAGGGGGAATCGAGGAGCGCAAAGTCCAAGCATACGCGGGAGGACTCGCCGTGTCCAGTCCAATTCTTGACGCGTCTACGGACCTGCGGTATAACCGCGTGCGCCCGCCGGGCATTCCTGCGTGGCGGGCGGATCAGCCGCTCCGGAACCGCACGCGATCACCGGGCCGCGACTGGGCGAGCGCGTCGAGTGCGGCATCCGTCACCACGGCGATCACGGGATACCCGCCCGTCACGGGACCGTCTGCCAGCAACACCACCGGACGCCCGTGCGGGGGTACCTGGATCGCCCCGGGGCGCATCCCCTCGCTCGGCAACTCGTCGGGCCGGGTGCGCTCGAGAGCGGGACCGTCGAAGCGGATGCCGACGCGGTCGGCGTGCGACGACACCGTCCAGGTCGCGGCTCGCAACGCCGGCAGGGCACCGGGGGCGAACCAGTCCGCACGAGGGCCCACGGTGACGCGCACCTCGAGGAGCGACGGCGGAACCGACCAGGGGAAGGTGTCGACCACGGGGATCGTGGATGCCGGGACCCCGACACGGAGGGCGTCTCCGGCGGCCAACGGGACGGGTCCGAGACCCGCCAGCACGTCGCGGGAGCGCGAGCCCAGCGCCGAGGGTGCGACGACCCCGCCGCGCACGGCCAGGTAGGCGCGGAGTCCCGCGCGGGCGAGGCCGATGCGCAGCTCGGCACCGGCCGGCACGAGCACGGGCGCATAGGCGTCCCCCGACCGGCCGTCGATCTCGACGTCGACCAGGGCGCCGGTCACGCATACCCAGGTGGCGGTCTCGGCGCGGGCGACGAAGCCCCCCATCGCGATCTCGAGGCCGGCGGCGCCCTCGTCATTGCCGACCAGACGGTTCGCGATGCGCAACGCCGCCCGGTCGAGCGCCCCCGACCTCGCGACCCCGAGCGCGGCCCGGCCGGGGCGGCCGAGGTCCTGCACGGTCGTGAAGGCGCCGGGGGTCATGACGCGCAGTGCGGGGGCGGCGGGTGCGGCGGCGGTCCTGGCGGGGGTTGAGGTGGTGGGGGCGGAGGGGTTTCGGGGACGGGAGGACTCGTCCGTAGCATCCGGTCCTCCCTTCCCGGAATGCCCCCCGCTCGCCGCCGAGGCAGCCGCGGCGGCGATGCGAGCGCGCCCGGGCACGAAGCGCACGCGGGCGCGCGGGGGCAGCAGCACGGGGGCGGCGGCATCCGGATCGAACAGCATCTCGTCGGTCGTGCCGATCAGCCGCCAACCTCCGGGCGTCTCGCGGGGATAGGCGCCACTGAAGCCGCCCGCGAGTCCCACGGCCCCCGCCGGCACGCGCGTGCGCGGCTCGGCGAGGCGCGGCACGTCGTAGGGCCACCCCGCGCTGACGAGATACGCGAACCCCGGCGCGAAGCCCGTGAAGGCGACCGTCCACTCCACGCCCGCGTGTCGTGACACGAGCTCGGCGACCGGGATGCCGAGGAGATCGGCCGTCGAGGCGAGGTCGGCGCCGTCGTAGCGCACCGGCACCTCGACGAGGGGGCCGGAGGCGTCGGCATCCGGAGTCCGTCGGGCGGCGTCGAGGATCCACGCGCGCACGACCTCGCGCGACACCCGGGCCGGATCGAAGGCGACGAGCACCGTACGCGCTGCGGGAACGAGGTCGTCGACGCCGGCGAGCGGGTTCTCGGCGAGCGCGGCGTGCAGCGACAGCACGGCGGAGAGATCGGCGACCTCGGCGAGCACGGCCCGCTCCCCCATCGGGAGCAGTCGCACGCAGGCTTCGTCGACGTCGTGCGGCCTCGTCACCACGGCGCGCGCACCTCGACGCCCGCGGCGTCCAGCGCCGCGCGGACGGCATGGGCCATCGCGACCGCCGACGGGGTGTCTCCGTGAAGGCACAGCGATGCCGCATCCACCGCGATGCGCGAGCCGTCGACGGTATCGACCTCGCGATCGCGCACGAAGCGCAGCGCACGGGCGGCGACCGCGGCGGGATCGTCGACGAGGGCGCCGGGTTCGCCGCGCGGCACGAGCGCGCCTTTCGCCGTATATCCGCGATCGAGGAACGCCTCGTACACGAACGGCAGTCCCGCGGATACCGCCGCCTCCGCGATCGCGCCGGGGAGGCCGAGGACGGGGAGGGCGCGTCCGAGGCGGGACGAGAGGTCGGCGACGGCGGCGACCACGGCGCGGGCGTGCCCTTCGTCGTCGATCACGGCGTGATAGAGCGCACCGTGGGGTTTGACGTACCGGATGTCGGCCCCGGCGGCGGCGAGCGCGTCCAACTGCGCGGCGACGCTCGCGCGGAGGTCCACCGGAGCAGGATCGCGCCGGATGCGTCCGAAGTGCTCGCGGTCGTCGTACGAGGGATGGGCTCCCACGGCGACACCGAAACGTGCGGCGCGGTCGACCGCTTCCCGCATGGATGCGGCATCGCCGGCGTGGCCGCCGCAGGCGACGTTGGCGCTGGAGACGACGGCGAACATGGCCTCGTCGTCGGCGGTCGGCATCCCGTCGACGGTCTCGCCGAGGTCGGCGTTGAGGTCCACGCGCATGGTCCCCACGGTAGCGCCGCACGGGCGTGCGCTCCGGGTGCCGTGTCGGGGGCGGCCGGGTAGCGATGCGGGGCGGGTTCTCGCTGCGGGGCGGGATTCTTCCGCCCCGAACGGCGGAACGCTCCCCACACCCCGATGCACCGGGCGGCCGAGTGCGTTACAGGGGTGTGACGATCGGACGGGAGGGCTGGGCAGGAGCGCCGGGGCGGGCGAGGATGGAGGGATGACCTCCGATGTCGCCGGTCCCCCCGCTCCGGCATCCCCCCATCCCCTTCTCTCGGTCCGCGACCTCGCGGTCGACTTCGCCACCATGGACGGTCCCGTACGGGCCGTCGATGGGGTGAATCTCGACATCCACGCGGGCGAGACCATCGCCATCGTCGGCGAATCCGGCTCCGGCAAGTCGACGACCGCCATGGCGATCATCGGCCTGCTGGCATCCGGTGGACGCGTCGCGCGCGGGCAGATCCTGCTCGACGGCGAAGACCTGACCACCTTCGGTGAGGCCCGGATGCGACAGGTGCGCGGACGCCAGATCGGCCTGGTTCCCCAGGACCCGATGTCGAACCTGAACCCCGTCGCCAAGATCGGCACGCAGGTCGCCGAGACGCTGCTCGCGCACGGCCTCGCCGATCGCTCGAGCGTGAAGGGCAAGGTCGTCGAGGCACTCGAGGCCGCCGGACTCCCGGATGCCGAGAAGCGGGCGAGGCAGTACCCCCACGAGTTCTCCGGCGGTATGCGTCAGCGCGCGCTCATCGCCATCGGACTGGCGTGTCGGCCGCGCCTGCTCATCGCCGACGAGCCGACCAGCGCCCTCGACGTCACCGTGCAGCAGACGATCCTCGACCAGATCGACAAGCAGACGGACGAGTTGGGCGCCGCCGTGCTGCTCATCACGCATGATCTCGGCCTCGCGGCCGAGCGTGCCTCGAGGGTCGTCGTGATGCACCGCGGGCGCGTGGTCGAGCAGGGCCCGGCGAAGCAGATCCTCGAAAACCCGCAGCACAGCTATACGAAGTCGCTCGTCGCGGCGGCGCCGTCGGTGGCGGCGGTGCGTCTGCGCCCGGAGGACTTCCGCAGCGAGCGGCCCGAGACGGCGGTCCGCGACGACATCGTCCAGATCGAGGGCCTGACCAAGGTCTACCCGGTGCGCGGACGCGGCGACGATTTCCGCGCCGTCGACGATGTGTCGCTGTCGATCCCGCGGGGCCGGACGGTGGCGATCGTGGGCGAGTCCGGCTCGGGCAAGACGACGACGGCGCGCATGCTGCTGAAGGTCGTCGAGCCCACCAGCGGCACGATCCGCTTCGACGGCCAGGACGTCTCCTCACTGACGGGCGATGCACTGCGGCAGTTCCGGCAGAAGGTGCAGCCGATCTTCCAGGACCCCTACTCGAGCCTGAACCCCATGTTCACCGTGGAGCGCATCGTCGAGGAACCGCTCAACGTCTACAAGCGGGGCTCGAAGGCCGACCGCGCGAAGCGCGTGCGCCAGCTGATGGATGACGTGGCTCTGCCGGCATCCATGCTGCGCCGATATCCGTCGGAGCTGTCGGGCGGCCAGCGCCAACGCGTTGCGATCGCCCGCGCCCTCGCGCTGTCACCCGAGCTCATCGTGTGCGACGAGCCGGTATCGGCCCTCGACGTGCTGGTGCAGGCGCAGATCCTCGACCTGCTGGGCGACCTGCAGCGCGAGTACGGCCTGAGCTACCTCTTCATCTCGCACGACCTCGCGGTCGTGCGCCTGATCAGCGATTACGTCTGCGTGATGAAGGACGGACGTCTCGTCGAGGCGGCATCCAGCGAAGAGGTCTTCACCAACCCCCGCGACCCGTACACGCGGCGCCTGCTGTCGTCGATCCCGGGGAATGAGCTGGGTCTGGCCGGCTGAGTCGCGGTCTTGTTGCGCGCCGCGCGCGTCGCCGCTCCCCCTCGTCCCAGTTCTGACACCGCATGTCCCAGAAACGGCCGCCTGAACAGCCACCAAGCCGCCACAAGTGGGACGAGGGCGCCCTAGCCAGCCATGCCGCCATCCTCGTCCCACTTCTGACGCTACGTGTCCCAGAAACGGCCGCCTGAACAGCCACCAGGCAGCCATAAGTGGGACACGGATGCCACGGCCGCCACCGCCGCGCCCCTGACCCGCGACAGCGGAACAGGGGCGCGACAGCGGAACGGGGCCGCCGAAGGGGGTGGGCTACCGCGCGCGGGTGCGGGGGTCCATCGACTCGCGGAGGGACTCGCCCAGCAGCGTGAAGCCCAGCGCGGTCACCGCGATGCAGATGCCCGGCAGGAACGCCAGCCACGGCGCGATCGCCAGTTCGGCCTGCGCGTAGGTGAGCATGCGGCCCCACTCGGCGGTCTGCGGCAAGCCGCCGCCCAGTCCCAGGAACGACAGTGCCGCCGCGTCGATGACGGCGGTGGCGAGCGTCAGGGTGCCCTGCACGATGACGGGTCCGACGCTGTTGGGAAGAACGTGCGTCATGGTGATCGAGCGCCGGCTGAGGCCCAGCGTCTGGGCGGACAGCACGTAGTCGGCGCCGCGCTGCTGCAGCATCGAGGCGCGCAGCAGGCGAGCGAACACGGGCACCTGCGACGCTCCGATGGCGATCATGATGGCGAGCTGACTCTGTCCGAGGACGGCCGCGATCGAGACGGCGAGCAGCAGGTTCGGCACGGACAGCAGGATGTCGACGAAGCGCATGACGACCGCGTCGACCCACCCGCCGAACATACCCGCGAGCAGGCCCAGGGCCATCCCGCCGAGGAGGCCGAGAGCGGTCGAGATCACGCCGATCTGCAGCGACGCCTGCGCGCCCCAGATGAGCTTGGACAGCACGTCGCCGCCGAAGCGGTCGAGACCGAGAGGGAACTCGGCCATCTCGCCCGGCCCCGGGATGTCGGTCGGCGTGATGAAGCGCTGTCCGGGCAGGGACTCGGCCGGGTACGGCGCGAGCAACGGCGCGAGGGCCGCCACGAGCAGGAACGCCAGCACGATGATCGCGCCGATCCAGGCGACGGGACTGTGCCGCAGTCGCTGGAACACGTCCTGCCAGAACCCGCCCCCGCGGGTCTGCGCGGCGAGCAGCTGCGAATCGACCACCGCGTTGTCGTCGACGGGACCGCCGCTGGGAGCGGGAGGAAGGATGCCGGAGCTCACTGGACTCTCACTCTCGGGTCGATGACGCTGTACGACAGGTCGACGAGCAGGTTGATGAGCGCGTACGCGATCGCGATGAAGATGATGAAGCCTTGCAGCACGGGGAAGTCGCGCGTGAAGATTGCCCGTGCGAGGAACTGCCCGATGCCCGGGAAGGCGAACACCGTCTCGGTGAGCACCGCCCCCGAGATGAGGAGCCCGGCCTGAAGTCCCACCGTGGTGATGACGGGGAGCATGGCGTTGCGCAGGATGAACCGGTTGCGCAGCGTCCCGGTGCCGATGCCCTTCGCGCGCCCGGTGCGCACGTAATCGGCGTTCTGCACCTCGAGGACCGAGGCGCGGGTGATGCGCACGATGATCGCGAGCGGGATCGTGCCCAGTGCGATCGCCGGCAGGATCAGGTGCAGGATGGCATCCCATGACGCGTCGAACTCGCCCGTGATGAGCCCGTCGAACACGTACAGGTTCGTGTAGTGCGTCGCGTCGATGCGCGGGTTCTGCCGACCGTCCGACGGCAGCCAACCCAGCTGTACGGCGAAGACGTACTTGAGGATGAACGCCAGGAAGAACACCGGGATCGTAATGCCGATGAGGCTCAGCACGACGGCGCCGTGGTCCCAGATCTTGCCGTGACGGCGAGCGGCCCAGTAGCCGAGCGGGATGCCGATGCCCACGGCCACGATGAGGGCGGCGATGGACAGCTCGAGGGTGGCCGGGAAGCGGCGGACGAATTCTTCCAGCACGGGCCGGCCGGTCTGGATCGATGAACCGAAGTCGCCGCTGACGAGTCGCCCGAGCCAGGTGAAGTACTGCACGTACAACGGCTCGTTGAAGCCGTAGAGCTCGTTGATGCGCTCCACGGCCTCGGGGGTCGCGCGCTCACCGAGGAGGGCGACCGCGGGGCCCCCGGGCAGCGCGCGCACCCAGGCGAAGAGCAGGATCGAGAGACCGAACAGGGTCGGGATGAGCAGGAGCAGGCGCCTGCCGATGGTGCGGAGCACGGGTTCTCACAGGGAGTCGGGAGCGGGGGGACGCGGGATGCCGGGGGTTCCGCCACCGCGCGAGCGGAGCGGAACCCCCGGCACCAGGATGCCGCGGACCCCGGCGCCTCGACGGCGGGGAGTCCGCGGCATCCGGATCACTCGGTGAGTTCGATCTGGTTGTAGACCTCGTCCTGCACGGGGCTGGCGGGGTACGACTTCACGCGCGAGGCGAAGGCGAGCGTCGGCACGGGGTTCGCGAGCGGAACACCGGGCAGGAACGTCGCGATCTGCTCGTTGACCGCCTGGTACGCCGAGTCCTGCTCGGTCTCGGTCGCCAGACCTCGGGCGGAGGTGAGCGCCGAGAACAGTTCACCGTTGTCGAAGCCCCATTCGTTCGAGGTGCCGCCGAAGAACGTGCCCACGAAGTTGTCGGGGTCGTTGTAGTCGCCGGTCCAGCCCAGCAGGTGGATGCCGTGGTCGGCACCGCCCTGGATCAGGTCGAGGTACTCGCCCCACTCGTTGGACACCGGGTTGACGACGATGCCGACGGCCTGCAGCTGCGACTGCAGGTTGGTGAAGATCTGCTCGGGGTTCGGCATGTACGGACGCGAGATGTTCACGGGGTAGTTGAACGTGATCGTCAGCGGGTTCGCCTCGGAGAAACCGGCTTCCGCGAGCAGTGCCCGGGCGGCATCCTGATCGAAGTCGTAGGTCGTCACGCCGGAGTTGAAGCCGATGACGCTGTCGGGCATGAACTGCGATGCCACGGTGGTGCCCTCGGGCAGCACCTGGGTGACCAGCTGCTCCTTGTCGATGGCCTGGGCGATGGCCTGACGCACGCGGATGTCGGCGAGCGCCGGGTTGGCCTGGTTCATACCGAGGTAGAGGATGTTGAACGGGTCGCGGTTGATGAGCGTGTACCCCGCGCCCTCGAGGGCACCGAGGTCGGCCGGGGCGACGAGGTCGTACCCGTCGATCGAGCCCGACTCCAGCGCCTGGCGGCGGGCGGTGGTGTCGCCGATCACGCGGAAGATGACCTGCTGCACCTGACCCTGCTCGCCCCAGTAGCCGTCGTACGCGGCGACCGTCGTCTGCGCGCCGGGTTCCGAGGACTCGAAGGCGAAGGGGCCGGTGCCCGTGGGGTGCGCCTGCGCGTACTCGCTGAGGGTGGGGGCCTCGGACGTGCCTCCCACGTCGTCGGCGCCGTACTCCTGCAGAGCGGTGGGGCTCTGGATGGCGAAGGCCGGCAGCGAGAGCGCGGGAATGAACCCCGCGAACGGCTCGGTGAGGGAGATCGTCACCTCGGTGGGGCTGACCGCCTCGCACCCGCCGTAGATGGAGGTGCCGGTGTCGGCGTACCCGCGCATGAGCTTGCCCCAGTAATACGACAGGCTCTCGGACTGGGCGATACCGGTGAAGTTGTTCTGCCGGTCGAAGTTGAAGCAGACGGCCTCGGCGTTGAACTCGCTGCCGTCGTGGAAGGTGACACCCTCTTTGAGCTGGAAGGTGTACGTCAGGCCGTCGTCGGACTGCTCCCAGCTCTCGGCGAGCAGCGGGGCGGGATCGGCCGTACCGGGCTGAACGCCCACGAGGCCCTCGAAGATCTGCCGCGAGACGCGGAACGACTCGCCGTCGCTGGCGAAGGCGGGGTCGAGGCTCGACGGGTCACCCGACGCGCCGAAGACGAAGGTCGAGTCGACGTCGCCGCCGGCGTCGCCGCTGCCGCCGTCGTTGTCATCGCGCTGACTCGAGCAGCCCGAGAGAGCGAGGGCGCCGATGGCGACGGCGGCGCCGCCGACGAGCAGACGTCGTCGAAGAGTACTGAGCATTGTTCGATGCACCTTCCGGGGGGAAAAGGAGGAGGACGACGGCGCTGTCACATCGTCGTGCCGCGCTCCACTTGCTGTGTTCTGACGACCGTACAGGGCGGGTGGCGCGCTGCCCATTGCACCTTTGTATCGATCGTGTTTCGGCATCCCGGCATCCTGATCGCTCCTCGGGGTGCGGACGACGCAATCCGCCCGCCCTCCAACACGTGGGCTCAGCACCCTGCCCGCAAGGCGGACGAGGCGTCGGTCACCCCGTGGGCGTGGGCCGAGCGGGAGCCGGACTAGCGTTGACACATGGCCCGCATGCGCATCGAACCCGACGACGCCCCGACGGCGCGCCTGTCGGACGGCACGACCGCGCGCGTCACCCCCTCGGGGTTCGTGTCGGGCTTCGAGCTCGTCGTCGACGGCACTCCTCAATCACACGTCGATCTCGACGATCCCACGCACCTGCACTTCGAGTACGTGGCGCGCATGGGCGCCGTGATCGATCGACTCCGGATGCCGGGGCAGCCCCTCACCGCGGTGCACCTCGGCGCCGGGGCGCTCACCCTCCCGCGCTACGTCGAGGCGACCCGACCCGGCTCGCGCCAGCAGGTGATCGAGTTGGAGCCGACGCTCTGGGACCTCGTGCGCGAGAATCTCCCCCTCCCCCGCGGTGCCTCGGTGCGCGTGCGGATCGGCGACGCACGGGCGGGTCTCTCGCGCCTTCCCGCCGGGCTCACCGGCGCGGTCGACCTGCTCATCAGCGACGTCTACTCGGGCGCCCAGACGCCCGCGCACCTGACGACCGTGGAGTTCTACCGCGACGCCGCACGGCTGCTCGCACCCGATGGGGTGCTGCTGGTCAACGTCTCCGATGGGCCGGGCCTCGCCTTCGCCCGTCGGCAGGTCGCGACCATCCGCGAGGTGCTCCCGCAGGTCATCGTGCTCGCCGAGGTGCAGGTGCTCAAGGGACGTCGCTTCGGCAACCTCGTCGTCGCCGCCTCCGCGGCGCCGCTGCCCGTCGAGTGGCTCCCGCGGCTCATGGCGGCCGGACCCCACCCCGCCAAAGTCGCGCAGGGCGCCGAGATCACCGAGTTCACGCGCGGGGCGCGCGCGGCGACGGATGCCGACGCGACGCCCTCGCCGAAGCCCTCGGCATCCATTTTCGAGCGATGACGCCCCCGTGTTCGCCGACCGACCGCGTGGCGGTGTCGCTCTGGGCGCGCACGCCACGCACACTGGAAGTCCTGCCCGACCGAGAGGAGCGACGGTGAGCTATATCCACGGGTACGACCCCGACACGTTGCGCGAGATCACCGACTCTCGCGAGTGCGCGGAGCGTCTCGAGGAGATCGGTTCGCAGCGGAGTCTGCACGCCCTGCTCGAACGGGTGTGGCTGCTGAAGGTGCTCGACCGTTTCGATGAGGCGTTGGACATCTCCGACCAGTCGGTGCGCATCGCCCGCATGGCCGGGACCCGTCGCGACCTGCTGCGCGCCCGCATCCTGCACGCCACGATCATGCAGTGCCGAGGGGCCTACGCCGCCGCCGAGCAGGAACTGACGATGTGCGCCGAAGAGGCCGACGGACAGGGCTGGGCGAGCATCGCCGCCTTCGCGCTCCAGCACCGCGGCAAGGTGCACTACGACGAGGGCGACTACGAGTCCGCGCGTCGCGACTTCAAGCAGGCGCTGTTCCTGCGGCAGAACGCCGGCGCCACCGACGCACAACTCGAGTCGACGCTGCTCGCCATCGACGCCGCCGAACGCCGGCGTGCGCGCGAGGTCGTCGCGAGCTGAATGTCGTAGGCCCCGTTTAGTCTTCCCCTCATGTCGGACTTGCAGCGCGTGCGCACCTGGGCCGAGGCGTTGATCGCCTTGCACCTCGATGCGTCGTGGTCCTTCGCCTTCGACAACGCCAAGCGGCGCGCCGGCCTGTGCGACTACGGGCGCAAGCGCATCAGCGTCTCGCGCTACCTCGCCGCCCGCTACGACGACGACACCAACCACCAGACCCTCTTGCACGAGGTCGCGCACGCGATCGCGGGGGCGTCCGCCGGTCACGGAGCGACGTGGAAGCGCACGGCGCGCGACCTCGGCTACGTCGGGGGTACGACCCACGCCGGCGAGACGGCGAACGAGCTCGCCCCGTGGGTGGGCACCTGCCCCGCAGGCCACGTGGCCTACCGCCACCGTCGCGCCACGCGCCCGACGTCGTGCGCGAAATGCGCGCCCACCTTCGACCCGCGATTCGCGCTGTCGTGGGTGCGCCGCGACATCAGCCCGTCCGTGAGGCTCGCGGCCGCGACGCCACGGTGACAGGCCGTCGCCTCGCAGCCGCGACACCACGGTGATGGGCCGTCGAGGCGGTCGGCATCGGCCCCGGATGCCGGCGCTGGGGCCGCGGCCGCACACGTGCTGATCACGGTCGCCGCACGGCGCGAAGCGCGGAGCAACGCCTCGCACCGTCGGGGATGCCGCAGCGCTCAGCCTGCGGACACCACACCGGCGCGCAGCACGGGGACCACCGTCGTCGCGTCGCGCGACGCAGCCGCGAGCACCGCGTCGCGTCGGCCGTCGGCGGCGAGCGCGCGACCGGTGCCGCTCGCGCTGAGCAGATGCCGAACGGCTCCGCCGAGTGCACGGAACCCCTCGCCGGCGACCGCCGCATCGGGGGAGGCGTGGTCGATGCCGAGATCGCCGAGTGCCGCGACGACAGCGCCCGCGCCCAGCAGATCGTCCACGGCGAAGCGCACACCCGCGGCGTCGCCGTCGTCGGCGTAGCCCGCCGCGACGATCGAGATGCTCGTGCGAAGGCGCCTCGTGCGCTGCACCTCCATCACGTGCGCGGCCACGGCGGCGGCGTTTCGGAGGCCCCCGACGACCACGTGGGCGCCGCCCGCCGCCGCGGCACGGACGAGGGATGCGGCAGCATCGTCGTCGATCCCGAGATCGAGCGTGCCACCTTCCTCGCATGCGTTCAGGGCGCGGGCCGACAGTCCGAGTGTCTGCACGACCACCACGACGTCCGCGGGAGCGAGACGGGCGAGTCCCGCCGCACCCCATTCCAGACGAACCTGGTAATCGGACTGTGCGTGGGCGGCGGTGTTCGGCATCCTTCGAGCCTAAGACCGCTTCACTCCCGGCCGGGATCACGTCAAGGTCTGCACGACGGAGGCGTGGATCGGGGAGGATCGGTGTCATGCGCATCCTGCTGAAGTTCGTCGTCGACTGCGATCCGGATGCCGCCTGGCGCGCTCTGCACTCGCCCCGCGCCGTGGCCGAGCTCTACGGTCCCCTCCTCGAGGTCGACGCCCTCGGGACGATGCCGACCTCGTTCGCTTCGGGCGACGACGTGCCGGTGCAGATGAGCGTCGCGGGGATCGTGCCCGTCGGCCGTCAACTCATCTCGGTCGCCGACCGCGAGACGACCGATGCGAACGGGGGCGTCCGCGTGTTCCGCGACTGGGGCGTGCCGCTGACGGGACCCTTGTCGGTCCTCGACGTCTGGGACCACCAGATGGCCGTCTCCGCCGCGCCGGGAGATCCGACCCGCACGCTGTGGAGGGAGCGTCTGACCATCGGCGGTGCCGCCGCCCCCGCCCTCTGGCCGGCACTGTGGGCGACCTGGCAGTGGCGGGCGACGCGCATCCGCGCGCTCGCTCCGACCTGGGCGTACGACCTCGAGGACGAGTCGGGTTCCGACGACGCGGCCTGACGCATACGACCGCGGAGGCGCGAGGCCGGACGACGGCCGAGGTTCCGGGTGCAGCGCCCGCGACGCCGAACGCGGCCGGCGGCCGGGCGCGCCCCGCGGCCGGACGTCGGCCGGTGCGCAACCTGCGACGCCGGTCAGACGAGTCCGTGCCGGTACGCGAACACCACCAGCTGCACGCGGTCGCGTAGCGCGAGCTTCGTGAGGATGCGACTGATGTGCGTCTTCACGGTGGCTTCCGACAGGAACTCCCGCTCGGCGATCTCGGCGTTGCTCAGACCGGACGCCGCGTGCGCGAAGATCTCCCGCTCACGGTCTGTCAGCCCGCCGTACGACGAGGGAACGGGTTCTGCCGAGCCCCCCTCGGCGATGTGCGCGAACAGCTCTCGCGTCGCGGACGCCGCGATCACCGCCGATCCCGCGTGCACCGTCCGTACCGCGGAGAGGAGGAACTCCGGCTCGGAGTCCTTCAGCAGGAAACCGCTCGCCCCGCCCTGGATCGCCCGCGCGGCGGCCTCGTCGAGGTCGAACGTGGTGAGCACGACCACGCGCGGTGCGTGAGGTTCCCGCAGAATCTCCGCGGTCGCGGCGAGGCCGTCCATGACCGGCATCCGCACGTCCATCAAGACGAGGTCGGGCCGGGTCGCCCGTACGACCTCGACACCCTCGCGCCCGTCGGAGGCCTCACCCACCACCTCGAGGTCGGGCTGCGAGTTCAGGACCATCTTGATGCCGGCGCGGAAGAGCGCCTGATCGTCGACGAGGACGATGCGGACGGAGGCGGTCATGACGACAGGTCCTTTCGAGGGCGGGAGCGCAGCGGATCGATGTGTGGCCGAGGACCGCGAGAGACGCCCACGGCGTCTCGCGGTGTCTCCGCGGGGGTCGAGGGAGAGGCGGTCACGCCGTCGCCCCGATCGGCAGGGTCGCGCGGACGGCGAACTCGCCGTACTCCGGTCCGGCGGTGAGGTGGCCGCCCACGAGCTGAGCGCGCTCGCGCATGCCGATGAGACCGTGACCGGCGGGTGGGGTGCCGGTGGCCGCCGAGGTGGGACGGGCGTTGCGGACGGAGACGACGACGCGGTCCGGCCACCACCCGAGGTGCACGCGCACGCGCGGATCGACGCCGTGACGCAGGGCGTTGGTGAGGGCCTCCTGCAGGATGCGGTAGACGGCGAGCTGGACCGCGGCGGGTGGGAGGTCCGTGGGCTCAGGGTCGACATCGACCTGCAGATCGATGCCCGCCGCCCGCATCCGCTCGAAGAGGACCTCGGTGTCGGCGAGGGTCGGTTGCGGCCCGTCGCCCTGACTGTGGCGGAGCTGCGACAGCAGCAGCCGCACGTCGCCGAGGGCGGAGCGCGCGGTCGAGGAGATCGTCGTCAGGGCATCGACGGTCGCCCCGGGGTCGGACGCCGCCGCGTACCGCGCGCCGTCGGCCTGCGCGATGACGACGGCCAGCGAGTGCGCGACGACGTCGTGCATGTCGCGCGCGATCTGCACCCGTTGCTGTTCCGCGATCGTCTCGGCTTCGGCCGCGCGCTGCGCCCGGCTGTTCGCCGCCGCGCGCTGCGCCGTGCGGACGAGGGCGCCGGACACCCACGAGAGCAGGAGGGCGAAGCCTGCCGCGAACATGACCGCGATGACGGCGAACCACTGCTCCGCGCCGAGCGGCACCGACATCCCGCCGCGCAGGAGGTAGAGCGGGACGATCACGGCACCCGCGATCGCCGACGCGAAGCCGGCCCAGAACACGCGCCGAGACCCGTAGGCGCCGGTGGTGTACAGCGCCGCGAACACGGCGAGATCGCTCGGCGACGGAGAGCGCGAGAAGGCCATCTGCAGGACGGCGCCGACCCAGGCGAGCGAGAGGGCGACACCGGGACGCAGGCGGCGCACGGCCACGGCCGCCGTGAACGCGGCGGCTGTGAGGACCGCCCCGACGTTGTCGGCCACGACCGACGCGGCCACCCCCGCATCAACCCGCCACGGGGTCGAGGTGAGCTCGATGGCGAAGACGAGCAGGCCGAACACCGCGGCGAGGCCGAGGTCGGTGATCAGCTGGTATCGCTGAAGCGGGCGCGGGGAGAGCACCGTCGCCACGTTACGCGGGGGTGGATGCTCCGGCATCCGTCTCAGGATGTATCCCGCCCCGCCGCGGGTCAGGCCGGGAAGTCGGCCGGCTCGACCGGACGCGCCTCGAAGAACGTCTGCAGCACCACGGTGGTGCGCGTGTTCACCTGGGCGGCGGAGCGGATGTCGCGGATGAGGGACTCGAGCTCGCGCGGGGTGGGGACGCGCACGAACAGCATGTAGGCCGCCTCACCGGCGATGGAGTGGCAGGCCTCGATCGCCCCGAGGTGGGCGAGAAGGTCGGGGGCGTTGTCGGGCTGCGCCGGATCGAGCGGGGTGATCTCGACGAAGGCGGCCAGGGGCCGGCCAAGTGCCTCGGCATCGAGGATGGGGCGATACCCCTTCACGATGCCTCGGGCTTCGAGCCGGCGGAGGCGCGACTGCACGGCGGAGACCGACAGGCCCACGCGATCGGACAGGTGCGAGAGAGTGGCGCGGGCGTCGAGCGAAATCTCACGCACGATCGCGGCATCGACGGCGTCATCGAGACGCGGGGCGCGGGGCGCGGGAGCCTCGGTCATGGGGTCGACAGTAGCAGGAGCTGCGCAGGCGGCAGTGGTGCGAACCGTAGGTTTTCCGTTAGTATCCACGTTCAGCAGGAATATTTACTGCTTCGGACGGAGGATGCCATGACCACGACCACGCCCACCCGTGCCGCCGACGATCTGCTCGCCGGTCACGGCGTCGACACGGTCGAGCACACCCCCGCCTGGGCGCAGCTGAGGACCGCTGCGACCGCGCTGCAGGCGCTGCAGGCGAAGGACGGGTCGATCGACGACACCGCCGCGGCCGAGCCCCTCATCGACGACGTCATCGCCTCCCTCGACGCCCTCGCCCCCCTCTTTCCGCACGACGCCGACTACCTCACCGCCTCGGTCACCGACTTCCGCCGTTGGCGCGCCGAGGGCCTCGGCGCGCCCGACTTTCTCGACTCGCTCGTGGCGTTCCACCCGCAGGAGCACCGGGTCGACGGCATCCGTCACCTCGTCGTGTTCCCCATGTACACGCAGAACGGCTCGAGTGAGAGGCACGTCGAGGCGGTGCTCGTCGAGGCGATCTGGCCGGAGTTCATCGCGCGGCTCGAGACGGAATACACCAACAGACTGTTCGTCTCACTGCGCCTGATCGACTTCACCTCGGGCTACGACACCAATTCGGCCGTGCTCTTCCCCGAGACGGTCGCCATGCGAGAGGTCCCCTCGTTCACCTGGGGCGCCATCTTCCAGGACCGCGAGGCCGCCCGGTACCGCCGTGTCACGCGCGCGGCATCCGAGATCACCAAGCTCGAACTGCCGGACGCCGCCGCCCGCCTGCTCGATGACCAGGACCTCGCGGAACGCACCTTCGTCATGTGGGACCTCATCCACGACCGCACCCACATGCGGGGCGACCTGCCCTTCGATCCCTTCATGATCAAGCAGCGGATGCCGTTCTTCCTGTACTCGCTCGAGGAACTGCGCTGCGACCTCACCGCTTTCCGCGAGAGCGTCTCGCTGCAGGCTCGTCTCTCGGCCCGCGACGACCTGGATGCCGCCGAGCAGGCGATGCTCGAGCACGCCGAGCTCGTGCAGTACGCGGTGATCTTCGACCGCATCTTCCGTTTCGCCATCACCGGCTCGCGCGTGCGCAACTACGACGGTCTCGGCGGGCAGCTGCTCTTCGCGTGGCTGCATCAACGTCGGGTACTGCACTGGACCGACACCTCGCTCGCGTTCGATTGGGACGAGGTGCCCGCGGCGGTCGTCGCCCTGGCCGACGCGATCGACGAGCTGTACTGGCGCTCGATCGACCGACCCAAGACGGCTCACTGGCTCGCCGCGTACGACCTCGTCCGCTCGGTCGTGACGCCCCACCCGGCATCGGTGTGGGCCCGCGGTCTTTCGGATGACGTGCTCGCGGGACTGCCGAAGGGCTACACCGACGCGGTCCTCGACGACGAGTTCCCGCTGTCGATGTTCTTCGAGGCGCTCGAGAAGAAGATGCGGCCCGTGATCGCGTCGACCGAGGGCATCCGCGGTACCGACTGACACGCGGCGGCCCTCGATGAACCCTCCCTCGGAGGGGGCTCGACGTGGGCGGCGCCGGGGCTCACACTGGAGAAGGGGCCGACGATGACGGATGCGGAAGCGGCGGACGAAGGCGTGTACGGGCGCCGGGTGCTGCTCGCAGGCGGGACGAGCGCGGCGGGGCGGGCGTGCGCGCGCGCCCTCGCGGAGGCCGGAGCGCACGTGATTGTCGTCGGCAGCGACGATGATCGGCTGGCCGCGGTCTCGGCGGAGGTCCCCGGGATCGCCGTCGAGCGCTGCGATCTGACCGACGCGGACGCCGTCGAGGGGCTCCGTGACCGCGTCCACGCCGCCTACGGCCGAGTCGACGGCATCCTGCACCTCGTCGGCGGGTGGCGGGGCGGCGGCGGCCTCGCCGGCCAGAGCGACGACGACTTCGCATTCCTGCTGCGGTCGCTGATCGCGCTGCGACACGTCAGCCGCGCCTTCGACGACGACATCCGCACCTCCGATGCCGGACGCCTCGCGATCGTCTCGTCGAGCGCGGTCGCCCGGCCGCTCGCCGGCGGAGCCAACTACGCGGCGGTGAAGGCGGCATCCGAGGCCTGGGTGCGCGCCGTCGCGCAGGGGTATGCCAAGCACGCCCGCGACGCGGGGCACGATCCGGCGGCCGCGGCCGTCGTCTTCCGCGTGAAGAGTCTCGACGGACTCGAAGACGCGCTGGCCGCCTCGTTCGTCGCGCTCTGGGACGATGACGCGGCGGCGTGGAACGACGTCTTGATCGACATCGCCGCGCCCGTTTGAGCAGCGTCGAGCGCAGCGGCGCGGGCGGCGGGGTGGCGCGCGCGGGGCGGCGCGGGCGGCGGGGTGGTGCGCGCGGGGCGGCGCGGGCGGCGGGGTGGTGCGCGCGGGGCGGCGCGGGCGGCGGGGTGGTGCGCGCGGCGTGGATGACGCGCAGGCGCGGTAGCGCGCGGCGGGGGTGGACGTGGTGCCGCGCGCCGGGCGCGGTAGCGGCGGCGGGTGTCGATGTGGTGACGCGCGGCAGGGCGCGGCGGGCGTCGGTGGCGATGACCTGCCGACGCCGGGGCGGGGGCGGTATCGCGCGGTGCGTGCGAATGCGGGCGTGCGGGCATCGCTCGCCGCCGGTGCGATCAGCGCCTACGCGCGCGGCTCGTCGGACGCGGGAGCGGGTGCCGACCCGCGCATCCCCCGGGAGGCGGCCTCGGGCATCTCGGCGGCCGGCGACGCGTCGTCCGCTCTGTCGCCGACCTGGTCGGTCGGGTGCTCGGCGATGTCGGCGTTGACCTCTGCCGTCCGGTACTGCTGCGAAAGGATCCGATACGACCGGGTGAGGAAGGCGAGCGAGGCGGCGACGACCATCACCAGGCCCGCGAACACGAAGACCAGCGCGATCCCGCGCGACTGGCCGTCACCGAGCAGCCAGCCCCACGTCGCGCGCCCCTCCGAGCCCTCCATGTAGGGGATGATCGCGAACTCGGCGATCGGGGCGATGAGGAACGACGTCACGGGAGCCGCGGCCGACTCGAAGGCGGCGGCGAAACCGAACACCCGCCCCTGTGTGGCGAAGGGCACGACCTTCTGGATCACCGTCTGCTCGGCGGCCTCCACCGGCGGAATGAGCGCCATGTAGACCCAGATACCGGCGGCGTAGAGCCACCACCAGTCGCGGAGCACGAAGACGGCTCCGAGCACGCCCATTCCCATCACGATCCAGAGCATCGTGCGGATGGGGTTCTTGCCGAGACCGAACTTCGCGACCAGACCACCACCGATGATGAAGCCGGTCGCCGTGACACCCAGCACCACGCCCCACACCTGCACGCTGAAGAGCTCGAGGCCGTAGGGATCCATCAGGGCCATGTAGACGCCGCCGATGAGGTTGTTGAACGTCGAGAAGATGATGAGGGCGAAGAGTCCGGGCGCGGCGCGGACGGCCCGTACCGCTCCGCGGAGATCCACCATCGGGCCGGGCTCGCCGCCTGCGGCCGGTCGCTCTTCGGGGATGCGGATGGTCAACAGGTGCATGAGCGCGACGACGGTCAGTCCGATGGCGATCGCGAGGGTCCACCCCATGCCGAGGAATCCCACCGACAACCCGCTGAACACGCTCGTGACGACGAAAGCGAGCCCCTGAACCGTGCCGACGAGACCGTTCGCATTGGCGTGGCGATCCACCGGCACGAGGAGGGTGACGGTGGTGGACAGCGCGATGTTGCGCATGTTCTCGACGACGGCGCCGGCCAGGATGACGCCGGAGAACAGCCAGAACCACGGCCCGCCCAGATCGAGCAGCGCCGCCTCGGGGAAGGCCAGCCACAGGGCCCCCGCCACGAGGAAGGCCGTCAGCGTGACGAGCCCGGAGAACACCATGACGCGATGCTTGCGGTGCCGGTCGACGATCGAGCCGAATACCATCGCGAAGACGGCGAGCAGCAGCATGTACGCGCCGCCGACGATGCCGGTCGCCAGCACCGAGCGCGTCTCGAGGTAGACCCAGTAGGTCAGGGCGAACCATAGGAAGCTCGTGGTGACGTTCGCCGCGGCCGTGTTGACGAGCACCGCGAGAAAGGTGCGATTTGCCTCCGCAGGCGCGGCGGACGCCCCGGTGACGGGCGGGGGCTGTGCATCGGACATGGCAGTCACGCTAGACCCGACCTCCGACATCGGCCAGACCCCGCCCTCCGCTGCGCCCGACTCGCGTCAGTCGAGCAGGCTGCGGATGTCGTCGGCGGTGAGACGCGGACCGCCCGCGAACGTCTCGCCACCGCCGTCGACGCCCCCGTCGAGGACGCGCGAGAACAGGTCGGCCTTGGCCTCGCGCAACGCGACGACCTTCTGCTCCACGGTGTCGGAGGAAACGAGTCGGTAGACGATCACCGGGCGCGTCTGGCCGATGCGGTGCGCCCGGTCGATCGCCTGATCTTCGACCGCGGGGTTCCACCAGGGATCGAGCAGCACGACGTAGTCGGCCTCGACGAGGTTCAGGCCCACGCCGCCCGCCTTGAGCGAGACGAAGAAGGCGGGGTCGTCGCCGTCGCGGAACCGGTCGATCTCGGCCTGACGGTGCGTGGTGGCGCCGTCGAGGTAGCCCGAAGGGACACCCGCATCGGTGCACCGCTGGCGGGCTGCGCGGAGGAAGCGCGTGAATTGGCTGAGCACGAGTACGCGGTGTCCCTCGGCCGCCGCTTCCACCAGCAATTCCTCGAGCGCGTCGAGCTTCGCCGACGGCGCCTCCCCCTCGTCGACGAGCGCGGGGTCGAGGGCGAGCTGACGCAGCATCGTGAGCGAGCGGAAGATCGCGAAGCGATTGCCCTCGGCATCGTCATCGAGCAGGCCGAGCAGGCGCTGACGCTCACGATGGAAGCGGCGGTCGTAGAGCTTGCGGTGCGCGGGATGCAGGGAGACCTCGACGATCGTCTCCTGCTTCGGCGGCAGCTCGGAGGCCACGAGGTCTTTCGTGCGCCGGAGCAGGAACGGGCGGATGCGCCGCCGCAGGAGGTCGAGCCTCGCCCCGTCGGAATGCTTCTCAATCGGGGTGCGGTAAAGGGTGGTGAACGACTCGCGGGTGCCGAGCAGGCCCGGAGCCACGAGTGAGACCAGCGCCCACAGTTCGAGCAGGTTGTTCTCCATGGGCGTGCCGGTGATGACGAGCGTGAACGGCACCGCGAGGGCACGGGCGGCTCGGTAGCCCCGCGAGGACGGGTTCTTGATCTGCTGGGCCTCGTCGAGCACGAGTCCCGACCACTCCACGTCGCCGTACTGCTCTTGCTCGAGACGGAAGAGGGCGTAGCTGGTGACCACGACGTGCGCGCCGGCGGCGGCTTCGGCGACGCTGGTAGACCGGCGCGCGCGCGTGGCGGAGATCACCCTGACGTCGAGATCCGGGGCGAAGGCGGCGCACTCGCGCTCCCAGTTGCCGACGACGCTCGTCGGCGCGACGATCAGGAAGGGTGCCATGTCGGGATCTGCGTCGCGCGCGACCTCCATCATGGCGATGGTCTGCACGGTCTTGCCGAGTCCCATGTCGTCGGCGAGGATGCCGCCGAGCCCCTGAACGCGCAGGAAATGCAGCCAGTCGAGACCGGTGCGTTGATAGTCGCGAAGGGTCGCCCGAAGCCCCACCGGCGGCGCGACGGGCGCGAGGGAGGCCTCATCGGTGAGGCCCCGTACGCGCAGCCACCATTCCGCCTCGTGCGCTGCGAGCAGGCCGAGTTCGGAGAGGTCGTCCCACAGACCCACGTTGTAGCGGTTGAGCTTCAACTGGTTGCCGGGCCGATCGGCGAGGGTCCGGGCCTCGTCGATGACGGCGCGCAGCCGGTCGAACTCCGCCGTGTCGAGGCGCACGAACTCCCCATCGCCGAGGAACAGCACCCGATCGCCGAGTGACAGAGCGGTATAGAGGGCGGTGAAGTCGACCTCGATGTCGCCGACGCTCACCCGCGCGTTCAGATCGAACCAGTCGCTACCGTCGTCGGCGCCGGTGCTCAGCTGCACCACCGGGGCCTCGGGCGCCGCCCGATAGGCCAACTCCTCGCCGGTCAGCTCCACCCGGACGTCTGCGATCGCTCGAAGGCGGGGCAGCCCCTCGACCGCGAAGACCGCCGCGACAGCGGGGGTCAGAACGCGCGCCGGCGCCCTTCCCGTGTCGAACGGACCCGGGATATCGATGCGCAGGTCGTCGGCGACGCGAGCGACGGCGGCCCAGACGGCCCGCTCGTGTTCGTCGTGACGGCGACCGCGGGTGGGCGAGCGATCCCAGCTCGTGGCGAGCCTCGTCGACCCGTCGCGATGCTCCACGAGAACCTCGAGCACGGGGCGGGGCGCGACCGGCACCTCCACCGTGCCCTTGGGCGACACCACCGGCGCGTCGAGCTGCAGTCGCGGGAGGTACTCGCGCAGGAACGTGTCGGAACCGCCCTGGTCGATGGTGAGTGCACCGGGCCGCGCGAGCAGCCCGCGCACCGGCCCCGTCGCGGGCGTCGACAGGCGCGCGAGGGTGATGCGCTCGCCCTCTCCGTCACGGTCGGCGACGAAGGCCACCGCGACCGCCGGGTCACCCACCACCCAAGAGGGGAGGCCGGCGGTCTCGTCGTCGACGCCCTGAACGAGCCCACGCACCTGGAGGGTCGAGCCTCGGCGGTCCAGGGCGACGGCGACCGTCGCCACCTCGTCGACGATGCGCACCGGGTGATGCGCGCCCGCCGCCGACACGAGGGGCACCCCGGCAGCGACGACGGCCTCGAGTTGCAACCACAGCGAGTGCGGGGGGACGGCCGATAGCGGCATCCATTCGTCGGAGAGATACGCTCCGGAGCCCGATCGCCCCAGCCGCCCGAGACTGTCGAGCGCGGCGCGCCCCCGTGGGTCGGCCGGCAGTGTCGCGAGAGCCGACCACCCGGCGCGGCCCTTGATCCACGTGCCGCGGGTGCCGCGGACCCCCGGGCGGGCGGTGAGGGTCAGGGCGGTGCTGCGGCCGTGTCCTCCGCCGCGACGGATCGCGAGGAACAGGCAGAGGTCGAACGCCGGTTCGTCGTCGACGGCCGGTGCCGCCGAGAACAGCTCGTCGAGCGAACGCTGCCACTCGGGGCGGGGTGGACGACCGGCAGAGATCATGCGGTCGAAGAGCACGAGAGCGGCCGCGCAGGAATGCTCGCACTCGGGGCCGCGCCCGCACGAGCACCACCCTGAAAGCCGGGAGAAGTCGCCGGGAACCCGGAGCTCGAGGTTCTCGTAGCCCGCCGCACCGAAAGACTGCGCCGACACCACCAGAACTCCGCCGATGGATCGGGCGTCGCCCACCTCCACCGACCCGTAGACGAGGAGGCGGTCGGCGCGCATCATCGCCGACGACGAGAACATCTCGCCGGCGATGCTGAGCGCTTCGGGATCCAACCGCATCCCCCCATTGTCGTCGGGGTCACCGACACCCCGGTGCGCACGGGCGGCACGGTGCAGAGATGCCCCCTGGGGAGGAGCCGGGAAAAGTTACGCTGGAGGGGTGACATCCCTCCACGACACGTCCGTGCGCGGCTTCGCGTCCGACAACTATTCCGGAATCCACCCCGACGTCCTCGCCGCGATCGCCGCGGCGAACGAGGGCCACCAGGTCGCGTACGGCGAAGACGTCTACACCGCGCGCTTGCAGGAGCTCTTCACGGACCTGCTCGGCGACGGCGTCGAGGCCTACCCGGTCTTCAACGGCACGGGCGCCAACGTGGTCGGACTGCAGTCGATGCTCCCCCGCTGGGGCGCCGTGATCTCGGCATCCACCGCCCACATCAACGTCGACGAAGGCGGCGCGCCCGAGCGCGTGGGCGGCATCAAGCTGTTGACCGTCCCCACCGACGACGGCAAGCTCACCCCCGAGCTCGTCGACCGCGAAGCCTGGGGCTGGGGCGACGAGCACCGCGCACAGCCCCTGGTCGTGTCGATCACGCAGTCGACCGAGCTCGGCACCCTGTACACGGTCGACGAGATCCGCGAGCTCGCCGCGCACGCGCACGGCCACGGCATGCGCCTGCACATGGACGGCGCTCGCATCTCCAACGCGGCCGCCGCGCTCGGCGTTCCGCTGCGCGCCTTCACCCGCGACGCCGGCGTCGACGTGCTGAGCTTCGGGGGAACGAAGAACGGCGCGATGATCGGCGAGGCCATCGTCGTGCTCGATCCCGAGGCGTCCACGGGTCTGACCTATCTGCGCAAGCTCGACATGCAGCTCTCGAGCAAGATGCGCTTCGTCTCGGCGCAGTTGGTCGCTCTTCTCGAAAACGGCCTGTGGCTGCACAATGCGCGGCACTCCAACGCCATGGCGCAGCGTCTGCGGGCCGGCGTCGAAGCGGGACTCGCCGACGGTTCGATCCAGGGCGTGGAGTTCACCCAGCCGACGCAGGCCAACGGCGTCTTCGCGACCCTGCCGGCCGGTGTCGCCGACCGCCTCCGCGAGAGCTTCCGCTTCTACGATTGGGACGAGCTGCGCCGCGAGGTGCGGTGGATGTGCTCGTTCGACACCACCGAAGACGACATCGACGCCTTCATCGCGGCGATCGCTCGCGAGACCGCCGCCTGAGCGCACCCGGAGCTGGTGTAGTCGCGGCGACCCCGCACGAGGGCACGTCATCGTCCGTGCGACATCGACGTCGTACGAGGCGCCACCGCGTGAGCGCACCCGGGGAGCCGTGGCATCCGATTCAGGATGCCGCGGCCCCCTGCGTCAGGAGCCCGCGAGCCAGTCGCGATACGCGTCGAAGGTGCTGTCGCGGCCCAGGAACGCCCGCACGAGGTCACGGGCATCGCGGGTGCCGCCGGGTTCGAGGATCTCCCGGCGGTATCGCGTCGCCGTCTCGACGTCGAACAGGTCGTCACCGAAGGTGGAGAGAAGATCGCGCGCGATCACGAGGCTCCACTGGTACGTGTAATAGCACGCGCCGTAGCCGGTGAGGTGGCCGAATCCGGCGTACGAGTGCGAACCGTCGAGGGGTGTGACGGGACTCGCGGCCCGGTAGTACCCGTCGACCGCGGTCTGCAGATCCGCGGGTCGATCGACGTGCAGGCGGTATGACGTCGTCGCGTGGCCGAGTTGGCGGGTCACCTCGAGGCCGCGACCGAAAGCGTCGGCCGTCCGCATGCGGTCGACCAGATCGGCCGGGATGGGCTGCCCCTCGTCGTTCACGGCGAAGGATGCCAGGGCCTCGGCATCCCATGCCCATTCTTCGAGCAACTGACTCGGCGCCTCGACGAAGTCCCATTCGGTCGCGACTCCCGTCCACCGTCCCCACTTCTGGTGCCCGCCGAGGATGTCGTGCACCAGGTGCCCGAACTCGTGGAAGAAGGTCACCACTTCGTCGTGCTCGAGCAGACCGCGCGAGAAGTTGCAGAGCAGGACCGACTCGGGCAGCGTCCGCCCGCTGATGCCGGGGGCGAGACCGAAGCACGCGGCATGGTTGTACTTGCCCTCGCGGGGGTGCAGATCGAGGTGGATGCGGCCCAGTCGCTCCCCCGCCCGGACGACGTCGTAGGTGCGCACGTCGCCGTGCCACGAGGGGGCGTCGACGGGCACGTACTCGACATCGAGCAGGCGCCCTGTGGTCGCGAGGACGCCGTCAAGGACGCGGTCGAATCGGAAGTAGGAGCGCACGACCTGCGCGTCGACGTCGTACTCCTCGCGCTTGAGCGCCCCCAGCAGGTACCAGAAGTCGGCGATGGTGACCGCGTCGGCGTCGGGCGCGTCACGACGGAGGCGTTCGAGGACCCGCTCGTACTCCGCCGCGGCGGCGGGGGCCGCGGCCTCTGCCACACGCTCGAGGAACGTCGCCACCGCGGCGCTCGAGCCGATCATGCGCGTCTCGGTCTCGTAGTCGGCCCAGTCGCCGTAGCCCAGCAGCGTCGCGCGCTCGGCCCGCCCCGCGAGCAGTTCGCGCAGGACGGGCTCGTTCTCGGGCCACGCGAGGTCGTTGTAGGCGCCGACGAGGGCGTGGCGCACCGCCCGATCGTGCGCGTACTCGCGCACGGGCATGAGATCGGTGTATTCGGTGGTGAGGGTGACCATGCCCTCCTCATCGACGGGGTGCTCGTCGATGAAGTCGGCTGGGAGTCCGCTCAGCGACGAGGCCGCCACACGGATCTGGCGGCGCCCCTCGCGGATGTTGCGCGAGAAGGCCAGCGACAGCTCCGTGTCGCGCTCGGTGAGCTCGCGCACTCGATCGCGATCGACGTCGGAGAGGTCGACGCCGCCGCGGCGGAAGTCGCGGCGCACGTGGTCCAGGAGACGCTGCTCGTCGGGCTCGAGGCCCGCGGTGTCGGCGTCGGCATCGGCGAAGACGCCCCACAGGTCGCGGTCGAGCAGACGGCGGGACTGCGCCGCGTCGACGGCCTGCGCCTGCTTCTCGGCGGCGTCGCGCACAGCGGCGTCGGGGTGCGACTCGCTGATCAGGTGCGAGGGGGCGGCCGCCTCAGCGAGCGCGATGTCGGCGTCGTTCCACAACGCGAGGCGCTCACGGAGCGTCAGGTCGGTCTCGGCGATGAGCCGCGCATCGATCGCGGCGACCCGGTCGAGTCGTTCACGCGGACGCTCGTCGGCGAAGGTACGCCACGCGTGGAGGTCGCTCGGCAGGGTGAGGGGCGCGAGGGGGGATTCCGGCATCCTCCGACCCTAGGCAGGGCCACCGACACCGGCAATGGCCCCCGTTTCAGCGCAGGGCACCCACCGAGGCGAGGGCGAGGCGGATGAGCGTCCCGCGACCGCCCTCCATCTCGTCGGAGAGGGCGTCGGATGCCGCTTCCTGCGGCGACAGCCAGGTGACCTCGAGTGCGTCCTGGCGGGGCTCGCAGGTGCCGGTGACCGGCACCACGTAGACGAGCGAGACGGCGTGCTGACGATCGTCGTGGAACGCGGTCATCCCGGGGAGAGGGAAGTATTCGGCGACGGTGAGCGGCGTCGGAGACGGCGGCAGGAGCGGGAAAGCCATGGGTCCGAGATCGTTCTCGAGGTGGCGGAAGAGCGCGTCGCGGACGGTCTCGCCATAGCGCACGCGGCCTGACACGAGGGTGCGGGTCATCTCGCCCAGCGGCGTCGCGCGCAGCAGGATGCCGACCTGCGTCACCGCCCCCATCCCGTCGGTGCGCACGGGCAGCGCCTCGACGTAGATCATCGGCAGGCGGCGCCGCGCCTCGGCCAACTCGACCTCGCTGAGCCAGCCCGGGTTGGCGTTGGGGCTTGCGGATGCGCCCGAGAAAGAGGCGCCGAGCGGTTCGCGCTCGTCGCCGTTGTCACCGGGTTCGGGGTCGGGGGTTCGCACGGGCATACCCCCTGTATATCAACCGTCGGTGCCGGATGCCGCGTGTCCCGCGCGCGAAGACCCGTTCAGCGAAGCCTGTCTCGGCGCCCGCGGGCTTCGCTGTCGCCGTGGACGGGAGGGGATTCGGGCAGCGGAGGGCGGAGTACCCGGCGAAACATCCTCGTTCCCGGAATCTCCTCCCGTCCGCCCGGAGCGGCTCCACCCGCGCCGGGCGGCGATGTCGGAGGGTTTTGCCACAATGGCCGCATGAGCGCGCATCCCTCACTCGATCCCGCCGTCGTGCGCTGGTCGGTGCCCGTCGACGAGCGCGGCGACAGGCCCGTGCTGGTGCTCTTGCACGGCTACGGCTCCGACGAGCACGATCTCTTCGGCCTCGTGCCGTACCTGCCCGACACCTTCGTCATGGCGAGCGTGCGCGCTCCGCTGGCACCGCCCTGGCCCATGCCCGGGGCTTCGTGGTATCCGATCGAGGGACTCGACGGCCGTGATCCCGCGGCCGTTTCCGTCGCTGCGCGCGCGGTACTCGCCTGGATCCGCGATGCCGTGGGCGACGTGCCCGTGGGTCTGCTGGGCTTCTCGCAGGGCGGCGCGGTGGCGCTGCAGACCCTGCGCGCGGCACCCGACGCGGTGTCGTTCGCGGTCGTCCTCGCCGGGTACGCCGCGGGCGGCGAGCTGCCGGGCGACGCCGTCCTCGCCGAGCGACGCCCCCCGGTGTTCTGGGGGCGCGGAGCCGCCGACGACGTCATCCCGCAGGCGTTGGTCGACCTCACAGCGCAGTGGCTGCCGGTGCACAGCCAACTGAGCGGGCGGGTGTACCCCGGGTTGACGCACTCGATCTCGCAAGACGAGCTCGACGACGTCCGGACGTTCCTCGATGCGCGGCTGGCCGAGAGCGACGAATCGACCGCGGGCTGAGGACGGCATCCAGCCGGGGGTGGGACGGAGCCGGGACGGACGAGCAGTCGTCGTCCAGCGGGCCATGGACGTGCCTCGGGGCGCCTCCCTGCACCGACGAGGCGGGGCCGGAGGGGTACCGAAACGTCCGCCGTTCGATTATCGTGGGCAGCCCTGTCCCCGAGAACGAGGTCTCCTCCGGTGAAGAACGTCGACGCTTCCGCGCCCCTGTCCGCGCGCTGACCCGTCGACCCGCCGTCTTCTCGGCCGCCCTCCGCTGACGCGGACGGGTCCGGTGTCCGCGCATCCTGCGTCCCCGGAGTTCGTCGTGTCATCCCTTTCCCCGTCTCTCGTCCTCGACCGTGTCCGCCTCGTGTGGCCCGACGGCACCGTCGCCCTCGACGATGTGTCCGGCGCCTTCGGCCCCGGTCGCACCGGTCTCGTCGGCCGTAACGGCACCGGAAAGTCCACGCTGCTGCGGGTCGCGGCGGGGTACCTCCGTCCCACTTCGGGCACGGTCACCGCGTCCGGCCAGGTCGCGATGCTGCCGCAGCGGCTCGCCGCTGACCCGTACCGCCCCGTCGTCTCGCTCCTGGGCGTCGAGAGGGCCCTCGGCGCCGTGCGCGCCATCGAATCGGGCGACGTCGACCCTCGTCACTTCGACGCGGTCGGCGACGATTGGGGCGTCGAAGCCCGCGCTCACGCGTTGCTCGCCGAGGCGGGCCTCCCTCCCGGGTTCCTCGACCGTACGGTCGGCGAGCTCTCGGGAGGCGAGGCCGTGCTCGTGGCGCTTCTCGGCATCCGAGAAGCCGGAGCGGCGGTCACCCTGCTCGACGAGCCGACGAACGACCTCGATCGAGACGCCCGCGCCCGCGTCACCGACCTTCTGCGTCGATGGTCCGGCGCCGTGGTCGTGGTGAGCCATGACGTGCAGCTTCTCGAGCAGATGGATGCCACGGCCGAGCTGTACGGCCACACCCTGAGCGTGGTCGGCGGCCCGTACAGCGCGTGGCGCGCCCACCGCGATGGGGAGCAGGATGCCGCGCTGCGCGTCGAGCGCGACGCGACGCAGGCGCTCCGACGCGAGCGCCGGGATCGCATCGAGGCGCAGGACAAGCTCGCCACCCGTTCGCGCACGGCCCGCACGGCGCAGGCCGAGAAGCGAGTGCCCGGCATCGCCGCGGGCCTCCGCGCGAGCGCGGCACAGGTGAGCGCCGGGCGCCTGCGCACCGAGATGCGCGGGAAGGAGGATGCCGCTCGGGCGGCGCTCGCCATCGCCGCGGCGCGGGTGCGCGACGACGACGTGGTTCGCATCGACCTCCCCGATCCGCAGAACTCCCCCGGCCGCCGCATCTTCTCGATCGGGGATGCGGACCGGGAGTGGATCGTGACCGGACGCGAGCGCGTGGCATTGGAGGGGCGCAACGGCAGCGGGAAGATGACGCTGCTCGAGCGGCTCGTGCACGGCGGTGGTGAGGACTCGGCATCCGTCCGCGCGATGGCGAGCGTGGAGCGCATCGGCTATCTGCCGCAGCGTCTGGACGGCCTCGACGACGGGGCATCCGTGCTCGACGACGTCGCTGCAGCGGCGCCGACCGTGCCGGTGGCGCAGCTGCGCGACAGGCTCGCGCGGTTCCTCGTGAGGGGTGACGCCGTCAGCCGACGCGTGGGCACCCTCTCGGGCGGGGAACGATTCCGCGTGGCGCTGGCGCGGGTGCTGTTGGCGGATCCGCCGCCGCAGCTGCTCGTCCTCGACGAACCGACGAACAACCTCGACCTCGACACCGTCGACCAGCTCGTCGCGGCGGTGCGGGCATACCGGGGAGCCGTTGTGGTGGTGAGCCACGACGACGCGTTCCTCGCGCGGCTCGACCTCGACCTCCGCCTCGAGCTCGAGGAGGGACGACTGCGGGAGAGCGGGCGGTGACCTCAGCAGCCCCCGTCGCCCCCTCCGCCCACCGGAGGACCCGCGCTCCGCCGCCGGGGGGAGCCGTTCCGCGACCGGCGAACGTCAACCCCGACCCGATGTCGGAGGTCCGAGAGAGGATGTCGGCATGGCCGACGTGTTGGAGAGATTCGGTCCTGCGACGCAGGACTGGTTCCGTGGCGCCTTCGCCGCTCCCACCAATGCGCAGAAGGGCGCGTGGGAGTCCGTGTCGTCAGGACGCAACGCTCTGGTCGTCGCGCCCACCGGCTCGGGCAAGACGCTCTCGGCGTTCCTCTTCGCGATCGACCGCATCTTCCGCGAGAAGTCGCCCGAGGTCGTCGACGCAGAGCCCGTCCGGCGTGCGAGGCGCTCGGCGCCGAAAGCACCGAAAGCAACTCCCACGAACACGCGCGTGCTCTACATCTCGCCGCTGAAGGCGCTCGGTGTCGACGTCGAACGCAACCTCCGCTCCCCCCTGGTCGGCATCGGTCAATCGGCTCGGCGCCTCGGCATCGAGGTACCTGGGGTGACGGTGGGCGTGCGCTCCGGCGACACGAGTTCGAGCGATCGGCGCAAGCTCGTCACCGCTCCGCCCGACATCCTCATCACGACGCCCGAGTCGCTCTACCTCATGCTGACCAGCCAGGCAGCCGAGACCCTCCGCGGCGTCCACACCGTCATCATCGACGAGGTGCACGCGGTCGCCGCGACCAAGCGGGGCGCCCACCTGGCGGTGAGCCTCGAGCGGCTCGACGCCCTGCTCGACAAGCCCGCGCAGCGCATCGGCCTCTCGGCGACCGTGCGACCCATCGACGAGGTGGCGCGCTTCCTGGGTGGCGCGCAGCCCGTCGACATCGTGGCCCCCAAAGCGACGAAGGCCTTCGACCTCTCGGTCGTCGTGCCGATCGAGGACATGCTGAACCCGCCCCCGCCGCCGGGCTCCCCCGCGCCCGACGAAGCGGCCGATGGCGAATGGTTCTCGGAACGTCCGGAAAGCACCGAGATGGCCGGCTCCGTCTGGCCGCACGTCGAAGAGGCGATCGTCGACCGGATCCTCCAGCGACGCTCCACGATCGTGTTCTCCAACTCGCGCCGTCTCGCCGAGCGTCTCACCGGGCGGTTGAACGAGATCTACGCCGAGCGGCAGGGCATCGACGTGCCCGATCCGACGGTGCCTGCCGCGCAGATGGCACAGGCAGGGTCTTCGGCCGGCGTTCCCGCGATCCTCGCCAAGGCCCATCACGGGTCGGTGTCGAAAGAGCAGCGCGCCCAGGTCGAAGACGAGCTGAAATCGGGGGTCCTGCGCTGCGTCGTGGCGACGAGCAGCCTCGAGCTCGGCATCGACATGGGCTCGGTCGATCTCGTCATCCAGGTCGAGGCGCCGCCGAGCGCGGCATCGGGGCTCCAGCGCGTCGGCCGCGCCGGCCACCAGGTCGGAGAGGTGAGCCGTGCGGCCCTCTTCCCCAAGCACCGCAGCGACGTGCTCCATACCGCCGTCGTCACCGAGCGCATGCTCGCGGGGCGCATCGAGGCCATCTCGGTGCCGCAGAACCCGCTCGACATCCTCGCGCAGCAGACGGTAGCCGCGTCGGCCCTGGGCTCCATCGACGTCGAGGAGTGGTTCGAGACGGTCAAGCGCAGCGCGCCCTTCCGTTCGCTCCCCCGCTCGGCGTACGAGGCCACCCTCGACCTGCTCGCCGGGCGGTATCCCTCCGACGAGTTCGCCGAGCTGCGACCGCGTCTGGTCTGGGACCGTGACGCGGGAACGCTCACCGGGCGCCCGGGCGCACAGCGCGTGGCCGTCACCAGCGGTGGCACCATCCCCGACCGCGGTCTCTTCGGAGTGTTCGTGGCGGGAGAATCGCAGAACGCGAGGGTCGGTGAGCTCGACGAAGAGATGGTCTACGAGTCGCGCGTCAACGACGTGTTCACGCTCGGCACGACCAGCTGGCGCATCGTCGAGATCACGCACGATCGGGTCAACGTGCTGCCCGCCTTCGGCCAACCCGGCAAGCTGCCCTTCTGGCACGGCGACGGCATCGGGCGCCCCGCCGAACTGGGCGAGGCCCTCGGCAAGTTCTCACGCGATGTCGCCGGCGCCGAACGGGCGAAGGCCGAGGAGCGTCTGCGCGAGTCCGGTCTCGACGACTACGCCATCACCAACCTGCTGTCGTACCTCGCCGAGCAGCGCGAGGCCACCGGTACGCTGCCGACCGACCGCAGTCTCACGGTCGAACGCAGCCGCGACGAGGTCGGCGACTGGCGCATCATCCTGCACTCGCCCTACGGCATGCAGGTGCACGCGCCGTGGGCACTGGCGGTCAACGCGCGCATCCGCGAGCGGCTCGGCGTCGAGGGCGCCGCCGTCGCGAGCGACGATGGCATCATCGCCCGGGTTCCGGATGCCGCGGCCGAGCCGCCCGGGGCCGACCTCTTCGTGTTCGAACCCGAGGAGCTCGAGCAGATCGTCACCGACGAGGTCGGGGGTTCGGCGCTTTTCGCCTCCCGGTTCCGCGAGTGCGCCGCGCGGGCGCTGCTGCTGCCGCGGCTGAACCCCAACCGTCGCTCACCCCTCTGGCAACAGCGCCAACGATCGGCTCAGCTGCTCGAGGTCGCCAAGCGCCATCCCGCCTTCCCGATCATCCTCGAGACGCTGCGCGAGGTGCTGCAAGACGTCTACGACCTGCCCGCATTACTGCGCGTGACGCGCCAGATCGGTGAGCGTCGCATCCGCCTCGTCGAGATAACGACGTCGCAGCCCTCGCCGTACGCCCGCGACCTGCTCTTCGGCTACGTCGGCGCGTTCATGTACGAGGGCGACTCCCCCCTCGCCGAGCGCCGGGCCGCGGCCCTCTCGGTCGATCCGGCGCTGCTCAGCGAACTGCTCGGCAAGGTCGAGATGCGGGAGCTCCTCGACCCCGAGGTCATCGCCCAGTTCGAACGCGAAGCACAGCGCCTCGACCCCGACCGCCGCGCGCGAGGCGTGGAGGGTGTGGCCGACCTGCTGCGCATCCTCGGCCCGCTCGATGCCGCCGAGGTCGCCGCGCGCCTCGACGCCGAATCCGACGCCCTCGGCGAGGCGGAGCAGCACCTCGCCACCCTCGTCGACGACCGTCGCGCCATCCGCGTCACCTTCGGCGGCGTGCCGCGGGTCGCCGGGATCGAAGACGCCGGGCGCCTTCGCGACGCCCTCGGCGCGGCCCTGCCGGTCGGCATCCCGAACGCCTTCCTCGAACCCCTCGCCGACCCCCTCGGCGATCTCGTCGCGCGATTCGCCCGCACCCATGCCCCCTTCACGACCGACGCGGTGGCCGAGCGTCTGGGCGTCGGCATCGCCGTCGCCCGCCTCACCCTGCAACGCCTCGAGTCGCAGGGGCGTCTGGCGAGCGGCTTCTTCCTGCCGGAGGCGTCGGGGGGCAGCCGCGGAGACGACACCGAGTGGTGCGACGTCGAGGTGCTCCGGCGCCTGCGCATGCGCTCGCTCGCGGCGATCCGCGGCAGCGTCGAGCCGGTGCCCCCGGCGGCCTACGCGCGCTTCCTCCCCGTCTGGCAGCATCTCGGCCGCCCGCTCGAGGGAATCGACGGGGTCCTCGCGGTGGTCGAGCAGCTCGCGGGCGTGCCCATCCCGGCGAGCGCGTGGGAATCGCTCATCCTGCCGTCGCGCGTCGCCGACTACTCCCCCGCCCTCCTCGACGAATTAACCGCGACGGGCGAGGTCGTCTGGTCGGGTCACGGCACCCTGCCCGGCCGTGACGGGTGGATCGCCCTGCACCCGGCCGAAGCCGCGCCCTTCACGCTGCAAGACCCCTCCGACGCCGACGACCCCGCACCGGACTCGGTGGAAGCGCGGTTGCTCACCGCGCTGGCCGGGGGAGGTGCGTACTTCGCCTCGCAGCTCAAGCAGCTGGCCGGCGCCGACAACGAGCAGTCGGTCAACGACGCCCTGTGGGCGCTGACCTGGGCGGGGCGGGTCACGAACGACACGTTCGCGCCCGTGCGCACGCTTCTCAGCGGCGGTGGACAATCGCACCGCGTAGCCCGTCGCGCCCCCCGCGCCCGCATGTATCGGGGCGCCACCATGCCGCGCGCGACGTCGGCACCCCGCCCACCCACCCTGGGCGGCCGGTGGTCGCTCCTCCCCGAGCGCGAACCGGATGCCGCAGCCCGGGCGACGGCAACGGCGAGCCTGCTGCTCGACCGATACGGCGTCGTCACCCGCGGCGCCGTGCAATCCGAGGGCGTGCCGGGAGGCTTCGCGCAGGTGTACCGCATCCTCGCCGGGTTCGAAGAGGCGGGGCACTGTCGTCGCGGCTACGTCATCGAGAAGCTCGGTGCGGCGCAGTTCGCCGCCTCCGCCACCGTCGACCGCCTCCGCGAGTTCGCCGCCGTGGCCGATCCCCCTCCCCTGCGAACGGTCACCCTCGCCGCGACCGATCCCGCGAACCCGTACGGTGCCGCCCTCGGGTGGCCCGCCATCGAGGGCGTCACCCACCGTCCGGGCCGCAAGGCCGGCGGGCTGGTGGTGCTGGTCGACGGCGAGCTGACGCTGTACCTGGAACGCGGGGGCCGCAGCGCCCTCGCCTTCACCGACGCCGACGCCCCCCTGCTCGCCGCCGCGCGCCACCTCGCCGAGACGGCGAAGAAGCGACGCCTCGAGACGCTCACCGTCGAGCAGGTCAACGGAGAGTTCGTCTACGGCACCGCGGTCGGCCGTGCGCTCCGCGAGGCCGGGTTCGTCGAATCGCCTAAGGGCCTGACGCTGCGCAAACTCACCGCCGGCGACACCCTCCGGGAGGCCGCGCGTGCGTGACGCGATGTTCCGGAACAGCGAGACGACGGCACCGGTCCCCGACGCTCCGCGGCAGGGAGGTGGACGCGCCGACGTCGTCGCCGCTCCGCGGCCGGCACACCGACGCGCCGACTTCCGGATCGCGCCGCGCCCGAAGGCCACGCATGCCTGAGGGCGACACCGTCTATCGGGCCGCGGCGAAGCTGACCGCGGCTCTGGCGGGCAAGGTCGTCACCCGCTTCGACATACGCGTCCCCGGCAGCGCCACCGCCGACCTGCGCGGCGAGACGGTGCACGAGGTCGCGGCGCGCGGCAAGCACCTGCTGCACCGGATCGGCGGCTACACGCTGCACTCGCACCTGAAGATGGAGGGGCGTTGGGACGTGTACCGCCCCGGCGAACGCTGGCGACGCCAAGCGTTCAAGGCCCGCGCGATCGTGGGCGTCGCCGGCGCCGACGCGGTCGGGTTCGACCTCGCCATGGTGGAGGTGCTGCGCACCGTCGATGAGCACACGGTGATCGGCCACCTCGGCCCCGATCTCCTCGCCGACGATTGGGATGAAGCCGAGGCCGTCCGCCGCGTGGCCGCCGACGAACGCGCCGCCCACGTGGCGCTCCTCGACCAGCGCAACGTCGCGGGCTTCGGCAACGTCTACGCGAACGAGCTGCTGTTCGTGCGCGGGATCGCGCCCACGACGCCCGCAACCGAGATCGATGTGCGGGCGACGATCGCCCTCGGCGAGCGCATGATCCGCGCCAACCTCCCGCGGCCTGAACGCACCTTCACCGGCGACACCCGCCCCGGGCGGCGCTTCTGGGTCTACGGCCGCGAAGGCGCACCGTGCCGTCGCTGCGGCACGCCGATCCGCGCGACGAGCCTGGGGGCGTCGGCGACGAGCGAGCGCAACGTCTACTGGTGCCCCACCTGCCAGCCCGGTTGAGCGGCGCGACGCGCACGTCATGGGCGCGCCGATGGGGGAGTGCGCCAAGCCGGAGCGACGGCATCCCTTCGCTCGGCCGGCCGCGCCCGGCCACGCCCGCCCGGCGCGACGCCCCGGCATCGACGCCCAGCCCGGCCGCTCCGCCGGCCCGACACCCCGCATCGACGCCCGGCCCGGCCGCTCCGCCGGCGCGACGCCCCCGCATCGACCCGGTCGACTCCTCCAGGCCCGCGTGTCAACCCGCCCGCGCCTTCACGCCCGACATGCGAGAACAAGGGGGACGACACCACAGCGGCAGGTCTCTCGACATCGAGAAAACCGATACCGGTAGGGGCGACGAAGAACCATTCGAGGGAATGAAGGGTACTTCCGACCAGTTGTCATACATGTCGGCAGACCCGATGACCGACCGGAGGGGATCGTGGGAAAGAACTACATCGACATCGAGAACGACCATGGCGAGACGCTGCGTTACCGCAAGCACGTCAACGGTCGCGGTCTCGTCGCGCACGGCGCGAAAGTCCACCCGTCGGCGCTGGTCGAGAACGGCGCCTACGTCGAGCCCGGCGTGCAGATCGCCGCGGGTGTTCGGGTCGGCCGTGGCGCCTGGATCGAATCCGACGCCGTGATCGGACCGGAGGCCCACATCGAACCGCACGCGCACATCTGCGCCGGCGCCGTCATCGGTGCGGGCGCCCACATCGGCGTCCGGACCCAGGTCGGCCACAACGCGCGCATCGCGGTCGGTTCGCTCATCGGCGACGACGAGATCATCAACGACGGCGAAGCGGTCGCCACCGACCAGCGGGGGCTGCGCCTGGCAGCCTGACGCCACTGGACACACGAATCACGACCCGCACGACTCTTCGGAGCGTGCGGGTTTGTTCGTACCCGGGGCGGTCAGGCGACGATCGTCAGCACCAGTGCGATGAGCGGAAACGTCCCTTGGATGCTCGCGGGCCGCAAGTATTCACGCCCCGACGTGATCAGCACGAGGGCGGCGGCCACCATGGACCCGAGCGAGAAGATCAGCAGCGTGCGCCCGGTGACGTCGCCCGTGCCCTGCACGATCCACAGCACGACGCCGACCGCGGCGCCGATCGCGAGGAACAGGTTGTAGAACCCCTGGTTGTAAGCCATGGGCTTGGTGGCGTCGGCAGTCTGCTGGTCGGCGATGCCGAACACCCGCCACGTCGCAGGCTTCGTCCACCGCACGCTCTCGAGCACGAAGATGTAGACGTGCAGCAGGGCCGCGAGCCCCGCGAAAACGAGCGCGAGAGTGCCGATCATGCCTCGACGCTACCCCGCGGCTAGCCTGGAACCATGGCGAACGGCGGCGGGTCTCGAGGGCGCTCCGGGGGACCCCGTCGCACCGGGGGCGGAACGCCCCCTTCCCCCGCCCGCGCTCGCGCGAAGACGCCGAAGCGCGACAGGCCGGAGCCGCCTCCCCGCGAGGAACCGCGCGACTTCGTGCTGGGCGCGGTCCCGGGCGCGACCCCCGGCAAGTGGATCGGCCTGTGGCGCGAGCGGATGCCGCACGTGACGCTCGTCCTCCGCGAAATCGACGTCGCCGACCAACGGACGGTGTTCGACGATGTCGACGCCGCCCTCGTGCGGCTTCCCATCGATGCACCCGACGATCTTCACCTCATCCCCCTCTACGACGAGCAGCCCGTGGTGGTGATGTCGGCCGACGCCGATCTCACCGCCGGCGACGAGATCGAGCTCGCCGACCTCGCCGGGGAGGTCGTGATCGTCCCCGCCGACGATGTGCTGGGCATCAATGTCCCGGATGCCGTCTCGCCCGCGTTCGCGGCGCCGGCCGACACCGCAGAGGCGATCGCGACGGTGGCCGCCGGAGTGGGCGTGGTCATCGTGCCGATGTCTCTGGCGCGGGCCAATCGGCGCCGCGACGTCGAATACCGCGTGCTGCGCGACGGGCCGGTGTCCCGCGTCGCCCTCGCCTGGCTGCGCGATCGCACCACGCCCGACGTCGAGGCCTTCGTCGGCATCGTGCGCGGCCGCACCGCCCGCTCGTCGCGCTGAGGCGCTCCTCCGACCGCGGCCTCCACGGACGGACGGCCCGCCGCTTCAGCGCTCGGGCCGCCCGCCGCCCCGCGCAGGGCGAGACCCCGTCGGCCGGCTCACGCATAAACGCGATTCGTGCGCATAAACGCTCTCCCAACGTGTTTCCGCGCACGGATCGCGTTTATACGTAAGCGTCCGCGCTGCCCACTCACCGCCGCGCGAACGTTTCGCCGCGTTTCCACCCCCACCCCGCGCGGGGTCCTTGCCGCATAAAATCTCCTGGTGACCGCCTCCCTGCTCTACGTCTGCGCCCGTCCGCAGCGTGCTGCGGCCGTGGCCGAATGGGCCTCATTCCGCGATGGGCTGGGGGTTGGCGACGCCGACCTGGTGCACCACGACCTCGTGCGCGAGCCCCTGCCCGCCGACCTCGAGCGCTTCGCCGCCGTCGTGGTGGGCGGAAGCCCCTTCAACGTCACCGACCCCGACAAGACCGACGGGCAGCGCCGGCTCGAACGCGACCTCGAGCGCCTCGCGGCGACGGCCATCGAGGGCCGGACCAACGTCCTCTTCACGTGCTTCGGTATCGGCGTCGTCACCCGCCTGCTGGGTGGAACGGTGACGCTGCAGCACCCCGAAGACACCGGCCCCGCCGACATCGTGCTGACCGAAGCGGGGCGCGGCGATGAGCTGTTCGGCATCCTGAGTCCGCGTTTCGAGGCGCTCACCGCGCACAAGGAGGGCACTGACAGCGTGCCGCCCGGCGCGACCCTTCTCGCTGAAAACGACGCGTGCCCGGTGCAGGCCTACCGTGCCGGCGCGGGGCTGTGGGCCACGCAGTTCCATCCCGAGCCGACCACCGACGCATTCGTCGCCCGCATGCGGGTCTACCGCGATGCGGGGTACTTCGACGCCGACGCCTTCGACGAGGTCTCGGCGCACGTGCGCACGGCGTCGGTCGAGCAGCCGACCCGTCTGCTGCGCTCGTTCGCGGCTCGCGCCGTCGCCGCCTGATCCCGCGGCGAGCGCCGTCGCGCAGATTTCGCGTGCGGCGCGCCGCCCCGACCCCTGCCCGCGGGGGCGTGTCGCGCCCGAACCCGCGGGACGGCGCGCGCACCGAGCACGTCACCCTCGCGCGCAGCAGGATGTCAAGCCCACTGCGCACATTTACCTAGCTTTTCTAGTGTTCTCGGTATGAACGCTTCACGCACCTGGCGAGGTTCCGACCTCGCGCGCCAGATCGTCGTCCTGTCCGCGCTGTCGTTCATGCTCATCGCGGCCGTCATCGGAGCGGGGGCCTTCGGCAACTCCGCCGTCGAAGACCAGCAAGGTGGCGCCCTCGACACGGACGGCTCCTACCTCGCCCCCGCCGGTCCCGCGTTCTCGATCTGGTCGGTCATCTACCTCGGCCTCATCGCGTACAGCGTCTGGCAGGCGCTCCCCGGCCAGCGGACGAATCCGCGCCAGCGCGCACTCGGGTGGCTCATCGCGCTCACGATGACGCTCAACGGCCTCTGGCTCGTCGCCGCCCGCTTCGGCACCCTTTTCCTCACGGTCGTGGTGATCGTGCTGCTTCTCGCCGCCCTGGGCTGGACCTTCAAGGTCGCCGTGGCCACCCGCGAGCCGCGTGGCGGCGTGGTCGACTCCGTTCTCATCGACGGCGTCACCGGCCTTCACCTCGGGTGGGTCACGCTGGCCACCGTGGCGAACACCGCGGCCTACCTAACCACCGTCGTCCCCGCCAGTTGGGAAGACGCGGCGAGCGCTATCGGCATCGCCGTGCTGATCGTGGTCGCACTCATCGGGCTCGCTATCGCGTGGCGGAGCGGCTGGCGTGTCACGCCCGCCCTCGCCCTCGCGTGGGGCCTGAGCTGGCTGGCCGTCGAACGCTTCGGCGGCGAACCCCAGAACACCCCGATCGGCGTCACGGCGATCATCGTCGCCGTCGTCGTGCTGGTCCCGCCGGCGATCGTGAGCCTGTTGCGTCTCATCCGCCCCAGCGTCGACTGACAGCCCGACGACCCCGGCGCAGGAGCCGGAGCCCTTCGTCCTTCGGCGTCCGGGGCGTGAAGACTCCGGATGCCGTGGCAGCGGGCGTGCCGCCTGCGGGTGCGCACGCGCGGGGCATCGCGGGACTCTCCGCGATTTCCGCCTCATCGATCGATCGCGTCAGCTCGCCGTCGTCAGTTCCACCACCACGGCGCGCTGCGGATTCTGCACGGGCGGCCGGATGCCCGTCACGGCCAGCTGCCGCCCGGTCAGCACGGTGTCCTGGTGCGCCCACGCCAGCGGCGACTGCGCGGGCTCCTGCACCATCCCGCCCGGGGTGATCAGGCGCACCCGGTACTCGCGATCGGGGTCGAGGCCCGGGAGGCGCACGCGGCCGGCGGGCGAGGAGATGAGGGTCTGGGTCTGAGCGATGGTGAAGAAGGCGTGCTCGCGACCGGCCGCGACGACGCCGCGCACGTCGAGACCGGGGTCGATCACGTCGGCGTTGACGACGCGTCCCGTCGCCACCAGGGGCCGCACGCGGCGGGCGAGGGCGACCCACTCGCCCACGAGGGCGCGGTCGCGCTCGTCGAGCGTGGTGAGATCCCACTCGATGCCGAAATGCCCGAACAGGGCCACGGCGCCGCTGAACGCGAGCGGGATCGTGCGACCGGTGGAGTGGACGTGCGGGGTGGTCAGGTGCATGCCCATCATCTCGGGCGGCACGACCATCGCGGTGTGACGCTGGTTCTCGAGCCGCTCGACGGGGTCGAGGCAGTCGCTCGTCCAGATGCGGTCGGTGCGGTCCAGGATGCCGAGGTCGACCCGCGCTCCGCCCGAGGCGCAGCTCTCGATCTCGAGCCCCGGGAAGGCGGTCTTGAGCTCGTCGAGGAGTCGATACACCGCGAACGTGTGGGCGTGCACGGCCGAGCCGCCGCCGGGCCCGGTCGCGGCATCCACGAGGTCGCGATTGTGGTCCCACTTCACGTACGCGATCGGGTACGCCCGCAGCACGTCGCTCATTCGCTCGAGGATGAACGCGTACGCGTCGGGGTGCGCGAGGTTCAGCACCTGCTGCTGGCGGGCCGAGGGCGGCAGCTCCTCGCGTCCGCGCAGGATCCACTCGGGGTGGGCGCGGGCGACATCGCTGTCGGGGTTGACCATCTCGGGCTCGAACCACAGCCCGAACTCCATGCCGAGACCCGTCACGTGGTCGACGAGCGGGCTCAGCCCTGCGGGCCACACGTCCTCGTCGACGTACCAGTCCCCCAGGCCCGCGGTGTCGTCGCGGCGGTGACGGAACCAGCCGTCGTCGAGCACGAACCGCTCGACGCCGATCTCCGCGGCCACGTCGGCGAGCGCGGTGAGCTTCGGTAGGCGGTGGTCGAAGTAGACCGCCTCCCATGTGTTCAGCGTGATCGGGCGCGGGCGGGTGGGGTGCTGCGGACGTGCGCGCCAGGTGTCGTGGAAACGCGCGGCGAGGTCGTCGAGGCCGTCACCCCACGAGCCGTAGACCGTCGGCGACGTCGTCTCCTCGCCCGGAGCGAGCACGATCTCGCCCCACGCGGCGAGCTCACCGCCCGCCAGCAGCGCCTCCCCCAGTGGCAACCGCTCGGCGAACACGCGCTGGTTGCCGCTCCAGGCGACGTGGATGCCGTGCACCAGCCCCGCCTCGAACCCGAAGCCGGGGCGACCCGCGGCCAGCAGCAGTGTCGCATCGGCGCCGGGGCGACCCCGCCGACTCTCGCGCAGGTGGGTGCCGAAAGTGAACGCGTGACGCTGAGCGGAACGCTCGCGCAGGTGTCGGCCGGTCGTGTCGAGGATCTCGGTCGCCTCCCCCGGCAGCGGGAAGGTGGGCTGCAGCGCCGCGATCACGACGTCGTCGTCGCCGTCGTTGACGACGGTGAGCGTCTGCGAGAACAGCCCCGACGCCGCGACCCGCAGGTCGGCGCGCAGGCGCAGTGCACGTTCGCGATCGACGAGGTGCAGCACGAGGGTGTCGGCGTCGGCATCGACGGATGCCAGGGTGAACACCGTCCCCTGCACGACACCGCCGCGTCCGCCCTCGAAGCCGGGAGCACCGGGCCACCCCGCCGCGGCGGTCGGGACGATCGTGAGTCGGGGGGTCTGGTCGATGCCCCCGGATACGCGCTGCGGACGCGCGGCGACCACCATCGACGACAGGACATCGGCCCCGAGCGCGCCGAGGTCGGGGCCCCAGTGGATGATCGCCGGGGCCGGGTGCGCGGTGAGGTCGACGACGACGCTCGTACCGCCGGCGCGGAGGTGCACCGCCGGGGCGGTCTCGGGTACGACAGCGGTGTGCGACATGGCGTGATTCCTATCACGGAACGAGGACGTGTTCACGGAGCGATTCGGGAGAAGGGGGCGCAGGTCATCGGCGGGGCCGCTTCGCCCGGGCCGTGCTGATCCTCCGTCTGAGAACCCGCAGCCCCGCCGCGCCCGCACGGCAGACGGCCCCGCCCGAAAGGGGACGGGGCCGTCGCAGGTGTATCAGAGCGTCGGACCGACGATCGCGCTCGCCCCCGCGGGCACCGTCAGCGATGTGGCGTCGAGCACGACGCCCTCCGCCGTCGCCAGCAGCACCCAGGCGCCGGAGACGACAGATGCCGTCGCCTCGGCATCCGACAGGTTCACCACAACGAGGAGGTCGCGGCGGCGGAGCTCGTAGACGCGTCCGCCCCGGGCCTCACGCGCCTCGGCCGACAGCCCCTCGCGGGACGGGTCGGTGAGCTCGGGGCGCTCGCGGCGGAGCTTCGCGAGCTCGCGGTAGAGCCCCAGCAGCTGCGCGTGATCGCCCTCGCCCACCTCGTCCCAGTCGAGCTTCGAATTCTCGAACGTCGAGGGATCCTGCGGGTCGGGAACGGTCGATTCGTCCCAGCCCATCTTCTCGAACTCGGCGATTCGGCCCTCGGCCGTGGCCTTTCCGAGCTCGGGCTCGGGGTGCGAGGTGAAGAACTGCCAGGGGGTGGTCGCTCCCCACTCCTCACCCATGAACAGCATCGGCGTGCCCGGCGCCGTGAGGGTCAAGACCGCGGCTGCGGCGAGACGGTCGTAGTCGAGCGACTGCGAGAGCCGGTCGCCGGCGGCGCGGTTGCCGATCTGGTCGTGGTCCTGCGCGAAGGTCACCAGGCGCCAGTTCGGCACGGCATCCGGAATGGGTTTGCCGTGCTTCTCCTCGCGGAACGTCGAATACGTCCCGTCGTGGAAGAAGCCGCCCTCGCTGACCTTGCGGAACGCCTCGATGTCGGCGAAGTCCTCGTAGTAGCCGATGGTCTCGCCGGTCAACGCCACGTGCGCGGTGTGGTGCCAGTCATCCGACCACTGCGCGGTGAGGCCGTACCCGCCGGCCTCGCGCGGGAGGATCAGCTTCGGGTCGTTCATGTCGCTCTCGGCGATGGTGGTGAGCGGCACTCCGCGGTGGGCCGACAGGGCATCGGTGCGCTCGGCGAGCTCCTGCAGCACGTGCACCGGACGGTGGTCGAGCAGCGCGTGCACGGCATCCAGACGCAGTCCGTCGACGTGGTAGTCGCTCATCCACATCAGGGCGTTCTCGACGATGTAGGCGCGCACCGCGTCCTCGTCGAGGTTGACCGAGTCGCCCCAGGTGTTGCGGCTGCCCTCGCGCAGGTACTCGCCGAACTCCGGCAGGTAGTTTCCCGAGGGGCCGAGGTGGTTGTACACGACGTCCTGGATGACGGCGAGGCCCGCCGCGTGCGCCGCGTCGACGAACCGCTGGTACGCCTCGGGGCCACCGTAGGCCTCGTGCACGGTGTACCAGAGCACCCCGTCGTAGCCCCAGTTCCAGGTGCCGTTGAAGCCGTTGACCGGCAGCAGTTCGACGTGGGTCACGCCGAGGTCGACGAGGTGGTCGAGGCGGCCGACCGCGGCATCCAGGGTCCCCTCGGGGGTGAAGGTTCCGAGGTGCAGCTCGTAGATCAGCCCGCCCGCGAGTTGCTTGCCCGTCCACGCCGTGTCGTTCCAGGAGTACACCGATGGGTCGAACCACGCCGACGCCTCGTGCACGCCACCGGGCTGACGCCGCGAGCGCGGGTCGGGGCGCAGGTCGTCGCCGTCGCCGAGTACGAAGCCGTAGCGCTCCCCGTCGGCGAGGTCGACGGGGGCCGTCCACCATCCGTCGGTCACGGATGCCATCTCGACGTCCTCGATGACCGTGTCACCGCTGTCGTCGAGTCGGCGCAGCCGCACCCGCTTCGCCTTGGGCGCCCAGACGTCGATGCTCATGTGGGTTCTTCCTTCACGCGTGAGGTTGTCGTCGCGCGGCGGGGCGGGCACCCCGCCGCGCGCAGGGTTACGAGACCAGCAGGGCCACAGGGTAGGTCGCCAGCAGGTCGGACATTGCGGTCGGACCGCCGGGGTACGTGCGACCGGTGAGGACGTCGGTGACCGGCGTCTCGGGCAGCAGCAGCACGGTGTCGCGCCACCCGCCGCGCTCGGCCAGACCCCACGGCAGACGCGTCGACACAGCCGACACCCCGCCGCGGTCGAAGGCGACCACGTGATCGGATGCCACTCCCGCCGCCTCGAGGGCCCGGTAAACGTCGAGGGGGTGATCGCGGCGCACCCGCAGCGCCCGGGAGGTCACGAGCAGCTTGGCCGCGCCCGTGGCATCCACCACCGGCGGGGTCGCCCCCGGGGCGTCGATCTCGGCGAGCAGACGGCGCCGCTCGGCGAAGTCGACTGCTCGGCGGTTGTCGGGGTCGACGAGCGACTGCTCCCACAGCTCCGAGCCCTGGTAGACGTCGGGTACACCGGCGCCGAGGATCTGCAGAAGCTTCGCCGAGAGGCCGTTCGACCAGCCCGCGGCCGAGATCTCGTCGACGAACGCACGGACGCGCTCGGCGGCGGGACCGGTCGCCGCGTCGACGACCGCGTGCATGCGCTCTTCGAACGCCTCGTCCTGCTCCCACCAGCCCGTGACCTCGCTCGCCTCGCGTGCGGCCTTCTCGGCGTACGCGTGCAGACGCTCGCGGTATATCTTCAGCCCCTCGGGAGTGGATGCCGAGGCGGGCCACGCCCCGATGATCGCCTGCCACAGCAGGGCGTCGAAGGGGCCGTGACCGGTCGAGGCGATGCTCTGGAACTGCTCCAGGCGCGCCGCCCACCGCTCGGGCATCTCGGCCAGCACCGCGATGCGAGCGCGCGTGTCCTCACCGCGCTTGGTGTCGTGCGTCGACAGGGTGGTCATCGCGAGCGGCCACGACGCATGCCGGGCGGCCTGCGCGGCGTGGAAGCCGGCGACATCGAGCGCGAACTGACCCGGGTCGCCGCCCACCTCGGTGAGCGAGCCGAGTCGGGTGTACCGGTAGAACGCCGTGTCTTCGACGCCCTTCGCCATCACGGGCCCCGTCGTCTGCTGGAAGCGCCAGGCGATCTCGAGGCCGGTGTCGGCAAGGGCCGGCACGAGCTTCTCGATCACGTCGCCCAACTCGGGTCGGCGCACCTCGGCCTCGCCCGCGGCGGCGTCGAGGTGCGCGCGGCCGGCGGGGAGGTAGGAGCGGTAGACCGGGAAGCACGCGAGGATCTCGGCGAGCGCGTCCTGCAGCACCTCGGCCTCGAACTCCTCGAGCCCCCGGGCCGGTCCCTGAGCCTGTCGAAGGGCCCGAACGATCCGGCGGATCTCCGACACCTGGATGGAGTCGGCGATCTTGCGCTTGGTGTCGTGGATGAGGTCGTGCCAGCCGGTCAGGGCCGGCAGATCGCTGTCCATGCGCAGCCGCGCGTCGAGGGCGTCGAGTGCGGCTTCGCCTGCGGGATCGGTGAGCACGCGGTCGATCTCGGCCAGCGCGTCGTAGCCGGTGGTGCCGGCGGTCTTCCACCACGAGGGCAGAGCCTCGCCGTGTTCGAGGATCTTCTCCCCCAGTACGTAGCCCACCTCGGACCCGCTCGCCTCGGTCAGCGACGCGGCGAGTCGGTCGAGGTAACCGCCCGGGTCGACGAGCCCGTCGGGGTGGTCGACCCGCAGGCCGTCGGCGAGGCCCTCGCGCACCCATCGCAGGATCTCGGTGTGCGTGGCCTCGAACACCTCCGGCAGTTCGACGCGGACGCCCGCGAGGGTTGTGACGGCGAAGAATCGGCGGTAGTTCAGGTCGGCCGCTTCGTCCTGCCAGAACCGGAGCTCGAAGTTCTGCGCGTCCAGCAGTGCGCGGATGTCATCGCCCGCGGAGCCCGTTCCCGGCGCGACCGGGAAGACGTGGTCGAAGTAGCGGATGAGTCCGTCGGGGGCGTCTGCGGCCGGCTTCGGGTCGTAGGAGATGTCGTCGATGACGGCGTCGAGGTGATCGCCGAGCACCGGCACGCGGACCTTGCCGCCGCCGAACTCCCAGTCGATGTCGAACGCGGTCGCGTGCGCCGAGGCGCGACCCCGACGCAGCACGTCCCACCACCACGCGTTCGTGCGCGGTTCCGAGACGCCCATGTGATTGGGCACGATGTCGATCAGGATGCCGAGTCCCTCGGCGCGCGCCGCGGCGGCGAAGCGATCGAGGCCTTCGGAGCCGCCACGGGCCGGATCCACCCGCGTGACGTCGACGACGTCGTAGCCGTGGTCCGAGCCCGGAGTGGCCTCGAGGATCGGCGAGAGGTACGCCCACGAGACCCCGAGGTCACGGAGGTAGTCCGTGACCTCGGCGGCCTGGTCGAGGGTGAACGATTCGCGGATCTGCAGGCGGTAGGTCGAGAGCGGATGCCGCATCTCGGTCACAGCTCCGGCTTGGGGGCTTGCCCGGGCATCTCGTCGGTGCCGACGACCTGGATCTGCGCCGTCAGCGAAGCCGCCACCGAGTGGTCGATCTCCGGCTCGGGCAGGTGGTGCTCGCGCAGCACCATCAGCGACTTCGGCTCCAGCGGGAGCGTCTCGCCGGGGTCGAGCGGCTCGGTGTTGGCCCGCTCCCCCGCGGTGTCGACGTACGCGTCCCACTTGGGGGCGTATTCGAAGTCGGGGAGGCGGAAGTCGACCTTGTCGTCACCCGCGTTGAAGAGCACGAGGAAGTGGTCGTCGCTGATCGACTCGCCGCGGCGATCGCGTTCGCGAATGCCCTGGCCATTGAGGAAGACGCCCACCGCGAGACCGAAGCCGTTGTCCCAGTCCTCGGGCTGCATGAGCGAGCCGTCGGGGCGCAGCCACACCACGTCGGGGATGGGAGCGCCCTCCTCCATCTTCACGGGACGGCCGTCGAAGAACCGGCTGCGACGGAACGTGGGGTGCTGCTTGCGCAGACGCGCCAGGGCGGCGGTGAACTCGATGAGCGGGGTGTCGATGTTCGACCAGTCCACCCACGTGATCTCGTTGTCCTGCGCGTAGCCGTTGTTGTTGCCGCCCTGCGTGCGGCCCAGCTCGTCGCCGTGGAGCAGCATCGGCACGCCCTGGCTGAGGAGCAGGGTCGCGATGAAGTTGCGCTGCTGCTGCGCACGACGCTTCAGCACCTCGGCATCGTCGGTGGGACCTTCGACACCCATATTGCTGGAGCGGTTGTGCGATTCGCCGTCGTTGTTGTCTTCACCGTTGGCGTCGTTGTGCTTGTCGTTGTACGACACGAGGTCGCGGAGCGTGAAGCCGTCGTGCGCGGTGACGAAGTTGATGGATGCCACGGGGAAGCGGCCCGAGTGCTCGTAGAGGTCGGCCGAACCGGTCAGGCGCGAGGCGAACTCGCCCAGAGCCTGGGGCTCGCCGCGCCAGAAGTCGCGGACGGTGTCGCGGTACTTGCCGTTCCACTCGGTCCACTGGGGCGGGAAGTTGCCGACCTGGTAGCCCCCGGGGCCGACGTCCCACGGCTCCGCGATGAGCTTGACCTGCGACACGATCGGGTCCTGCTGCACGAGTTCGAAGAAGGTGGCGAGCTTGTCCACCTCGTAGAACTCGCGGGCGAGGGTCGATGCCAGGTCGAAGCGGAAGCCGTCGACGTGCATCTCGAGCACCCAGTACCGCAGCGAGTCCATGATGAGCTGCAGCGTGTGGGGATTGCCCACGTTCATGCTGTTGCCGGTACCGGTGTAGTCGGTGTAGTAACGCTTGTCGTCGTCCTCGAGGCGGTAATACGCCTCGTTGTCGATGCCGCGCATGGAGAGCGTGGGGCCCATGTGGTTGCCCTCGGCGGTGTGGTTGTACACCACGTCGAGGATGACCTCGATGCCGGCAGCGTGGAGCGCCTTCACCATGGCCTTGAACTCCTGCACCTGCTGGCCGTGGTCACCGGTCGAGGAGTAGGTGTTCTGCGGGGCGAGGAACGCGATGGTGTTGTAGCCCCAGTAGTTCGACAACCCCTTCTCCTCGAGAGTGGAGTCGTTGACGAACTGGTGCACCGGCATGAGCTCGATGGCGGTGATGCCGAGCTTGCGCAGGTGGTCGATGACGGCGGGGTGGGCGATGCCGGCGTAGGTGCCGCGCAGCTCCTCGGGCACGTCGGGGTGCAGCTGGGTGAGGCCCTTCACGTGGGCCTCGTAGATGAAGCTCTCGGCGTAGGGGATCTTCGGCTGTCGGTCGCCCGCCCAGTCGAAGAACGGGTTCACGACCACGCCCTTCATCATGTGCGAGGCGGAGTCCTCGTCGTTGAACGAGTCGGGGTCGCCGAACTCGTAGCTGAAGACCGGCTGACCCCAGTCGATCTGCCCCTCGACGGCCTTGGCGTACGGGTCGAGAAGCAGCTTGCTCGCGTTGTAGCGCTTACCGCTCTTCGGCTCGTACTCCCCGTGCACGCGGTAGCCGTACCGCTGCCCGGGCTGGATGTTGGGAAGGTAGCCATGCCACACGAACGCATCGGCGTCCACGAGATCGAAGCGCGTCTCCGTTCCGTCCTCTTCGAAGAGGCAGAGCTCTACGCGTTCCGCTCCTTCACTGAACAGGGCGAAGTTCGTCCCATTACCGTCGTAAGTGGCCCCGAGGGGATAACTGGATCCTGGCCATACCTGCTGCACGTCGCTCACGATAGACCAGCGCGGTTTCGGGCTCGGACCGCAGTCACCGCTGTTGACAGGTCCCCCCGCCCCGACTATGCGCGCGGCTGCCTATGCCCGTTCCGGGGGATGGCGCAGAAGGTCGATCCGCTCGTCGAGGTAGCGCGCGAGGGGCATGTAGCCGCCGGCCGCGCTCCATCTCACGAGCGTCTCTCCCCCGCGCACGGCCAGCGGGCTCGATGCTGCGTCGAGGTGGGCGAGGTCGATCGGATGCCACCCGATGTGCACGGTCTCCCCTTCGGGAACACCGCCCCGAGCGGCCGCGGCCGACAGCTCCGCCCGACGCCGCTGCGACTCGGCCGCGAAGCCGCGACGCACCTCAGCGCGCGAGCGCACGATGTCGCCGGTGGCGAGCAGGCCGTCGTCGGTGAGGAGCAGCACCCCCAGGTGCCAGGCCGTCCCACGCGAGGCGATGCGGGCCGCGCGAGGAATGCCGAGCAGGCGGCGCCCCTCCTGCAACTCCCCCAGCCGTTCGCGCGGCGCGTCGTCGAGGCGCGCGCGAGCGGCGGCGAGCATCTCGTCCACCGACCCGTCGATCATGCCCCGCCCCCCACGTCTCGCTGCGCCTCGGCGTCTCGCTCGGCCTCGGCGCGGTCGACGGCACGCCGGGCCGTGCGCGCCGCGTCGGTGGCATCTTTGTGCTCGCCCTCCCGCCGCTGCACGGCAGTATCGGCATCCGCAGCGTCTTTCTCGGCGCGCGCAAGGTCGACGCGAAGAGCGTCCACACGCTCGTACGCGCGGTCGGCTTTCTCGCGTGCCGCGGCGAGCTTCTTCTCGACCGAGGTCCGCTCGCGCTCGGCGTCGGTGTGCGCCCGCTCCGCCTCGCGCACCGCCCGCTCGGCGGCCTTGCGCGCGCGGCGGGCGGCGAGGTCGTCGCGCGGGGGAGGCGTCGGCAGGGCGTCGGGGAGCGAGCCGGCGACCGCCTGGCCGAGGGCGTCGTCCTCGAGAGCGGCCAGGTCGATCGCTGACACGAGACGGCCCGTCAGAATCGCGGCGGCGGCCGTCTCGTCGACGATCGCGGCATTCACGCTCTTCTCCACGGCATCCGCCATCGCCGCGCTCAACGGTGTGCCCGCCCCGGCGGCCAGTTCACCTGCGCGGCGGGCGAGTGCCGACACCAGCTGCCGTCGTTGACGTCCGAGCCGCGCGAGCTCGGCGGCGTCCCGGTCGTCCTGCGCCTCGTGCAGCGCGCGCGACAGCTCCACCGCTTCGCCGAGCTGCCCGTCGCGCACGAGCAGGTTCACGGCCCACGCGGCGACGGTGGGCTTGCGCAGCTTGGCGATCCGGCGGCCGACACCTCCGCCGATCTCGGCGGCGCGTTCGTTGCGGGCTGCGGTGAACCGCGCGGGCGGCAGGGCGAGCAGATCGACGGCGACCTCGTCGAGGCGTGCGTCGTCGTCGCTCATCCTCCTATTCTCCCCACCCGGGAGGGGCGTGACCACCCGCTCGCCGCGCGCTCAGAGCGAGACGATGCCCGGACGCGGGCCGCGGATCTCGCGATGAAGTCGCTCCATGCGCGCATCGAGTTCCGACGCGGTGTCGGCGGCGTTCTTCAACTCGTCCAGCAGCTCGGCCGGCACGAGGCGGTCGTACTTGTAGTAGATCTTGTGCTCCAGGCTGGCCCAGAAGTCCATCGCGATGGTGCGGAACTGCACCTCGACGGGCACGTCGACGCGCCCCGTCGACAGGTAGACGGGCACCTCGACGATGACGTGCAGGCTCTTGTAGCCGTTCGCCTTCGGCTGGGCGATGTAGTCCTTCACATCGCGCACGGTGATGTCGTCCTGCCGAGTGAGCAGGTCGGACAGGCGGTACGCGTCGTCGACGAAACTGCACGTGATGCGGATGCCGGCGATGTCGGTGATTGCGGACCGGATCGAGTCGAAGTCGGCCTCGATGCCCTTGCGCCGCACCTTGTCGACGAGGCTGTCGGGCGACTTCACCCTGCTCGAGACGTGCTCGATCGGGTTGTACGCGTGCATCTCCTGGAACTCTTCGCGCAGGATCGAGATCTTCGTCTCGACCTCGGCGAGCCCGAACCGGTACTCCATCAGGAAGCGTTGGAACTCGTCGCGCAGTGCCCTGAGCGCTGCACCGGAGACGGTGATCTGCTGATCGTCCAGCGCATCCGACATGGGCACGACGGTACCGACGATGACTACGAGGCCGCTGGGAGCCTCACCGTGGCGGCGGCTCCGATGCTCGCGGGACCAACTCGCCATCGATGACGTCGATGCCGATCAGGCTGCGGAAGACCTCCGGCAGGTCGGGGTCGTCCGCGGGCTCGGAGTGCCGAGGGATCGGGGGGTGTGTCACGGCGCTCTCCTTCCGTGCGTCCCACCACTTTGTCAGGTGGCCCGCGCACCCCCGGGTGGTCTTGACACCGTGATATCCGGCGCGTACTTCGCGCGTGCTCTGGCGTATCGTGGCGGCATGGGGACCATTCACTACGGCGGAAGCGGCACGGTCGTCCACATCGAGGACCGTGCTCTCGCCCACCTCAAGGTCGTGATCTCGACCAAGCTGCGTCGCGGAGAGAGCTTCACGCTCTCATGGCGTCACCGTGACGACGAGGAACGCGGACGCAGCACGCTGTGGCTGCACCCCGCGATCCCCCTGCGCTTCGTCTTCGACGAGGCCGAACCCGCAACCCTGAGCCGCGAATGGATCGAGCGTCTCGCCGACTCGGCCAACTCCTCGGGCGGCATTCTGCTCGTTCCGGAAGACATGAGTCCGGCCGCGCATTCCGGCACGGCCTGAGCCCGCCTCGCAGCGCGGCGGGCGCTCGCGGAGACCGCGGGATCAGCCTTCTTCGACGTGAGCGTCTTCGCTGGGCTCGGGTGTGATCGCGAGGCCGTTCGGGCCGGATGCGGCGAGCATCAGGTCTTCGACCCAGACGCGGTTGATGCGCGGCTGGCGGCTGCCGTAGAAGTGGAACTGGATCGGCACCGAGGGGTGCATCCAGAAGCTGCGACGCCCGCTGCCGTCGCCGACCTCGACGTCGAACATGAACGACTCCGACCGGCGCAGTTTGTTCATCACGACGATGCGCAGGTGCGCCAGCGTGCGGTCATCGATGTCGACCGCATTGGCCACGGTGTCGTAGATGAATCTGCCCATGTTCACGAGCCTAGTCGAGGAAAACAGAGCGCCCTCCGCATTCTCGGATGCCATGCCGGCTCGCCCGAATCAAGCCCTCGGGCCGGTGTCGCGCGGCGAGACTAACGTGCACGTGTGGGAACGCTTTACTACGGAGATGCCGCGACGCCGATCGAGATAGACGATCGTGCGTTGGCGCACGTCAAGGTCGTCATCGCCACCAAGCTCCGTCGGGGCGAGAGCTTCACGCTGTCGTGGACGCACGGACCCGATCAGGAGGTGGGACGCAGCACGGTGTGGTTGCACCCGTCGATCCCGCTGCGCTTCGTGTTCGACGAGCCCGAGCCGGCCCTGCTCAGCCGCGCGTGGATCGAAGCCCTCGCGAACTCGGCCAACTCCTCGGGCGGGCTGCTTCTCGTCGAGGAGCCCCCGCACCCCGGGTCGTGAATCAGACGCGCGGTTGATCGAGGATCTCGCGCGCGCCCTCTTCGACTGCGGTCGGTACGACGAGCGGGCGACCCGCCGAGAAGGCATCCCACTCACGGAGGACGACGCCCTCGATGTGCGCGGGGTCTTCACCGGGGTATTGCGCGCGCAGACGCGTGACCACGTCGTGGAACGACGCCACCGGGACCCCGTCGACGACGGCGACGATCTCAGCCGGGCGCGCGGTCGGGCGCTTCTCGACAGCGCGTTCGTCCATGCGTAGATGGTTTCACGCCGCCCGGCCGGGGCCTAATACTCCGCGGAAAAGTAGCTAGGCGACCTTCTCAGCCACGGATTCATCGTCGCGCGGCGGGGTCAGTGAGCGAGATCGGCGTCGACGGGGTGCGGGTCGACCTGGTCGACGGCATCCTGCAGCCGGCCCAGGCAGGCGATGACGGCCGCGCTCTCTTGCGGGCTCATGTCGACCACGGCCGCCATCATGCGCGAGTGCATGGACCCGAGGGTGGCGCGCACCTCGTCGTCGCTCGCGGACGTGGCGACGATGAAGATGCTGCGGCGGTCGGTGGGGTGCGGCACCCGCACCACGTGGCCGGACTTCTCGAGGCGGTCGACGATCGCCGTGGTGGATGCGGTCGACACCCCCAGGTAGCGCGTCAACTCGCTGGGCGAGACCTGCCGCTCCTGACCCGCTGCCCTCAGCAGGTATCGCAGGACGAGGAGCTCGTTCTCGCCCATCGACATCGAGTCGCGGGTGCGTCGCCGCATCGCCACCTCGGCGGCCCGGTACACGCGGAAGGCCTGGAGCACGTCGACGGCGCGTCGGCGGCGATCCTCTTCGCTCGCGCCGTACCAGTAGCGCGACGACTCCGACCCGTTTACCACCAGGGCATCTTATGACAGCCCGGCTCGTCCAGCCCCCTGCCCAGGCATGTGGAGGGCGGGTACCATGCAATTAGAGTGGCTGACTACTTGATCGGTCCCGAAGACACTAACTCATCGAGATATCCGAGGAGGTGAGATGCGAGACCCGGCGACAGCGGACGACGTGGTGAAGGCACTCAACGACCTCACCGATTCGGGCATCGCCTCCGAGCGTGCGGCGCTGCAATCCCTGGGCATCGGTCCCAACGATGCGAAAGTCCTGCGGTTCCTGCTGCAACGCGCGGACGACGCCGAACCCGTCACCCCCCGCATACTCGCTGCGATGCTCGGCATCTCGTCGGCGGCGACGACGGCGCTCATCGACCGCCTCGCGGACGCGGGCTGGGTGACGCGGGAGCCGTATCCCGGTGACCGGCGCTCCATCGTCGTGCGCGAGACCATCGACGCCGCGTCGCCCGCGCGTCGCATCCTCGCCGTCCGACGTGCGTCCGCCGTCGCCGCGGCCGCGCGACTGGGTCCGGAGGAACGGCGCATCGTCGCCGACTTCCTCGATGACATCGCCCGCAGCGAGACCGAGGACATGGGCGAGATGTGCCCCAACGACGAAGCGCCCCGCACAACCTGAATCCCAGGTGTCGGGGCGCTTCGCGCGTTCGATCAGGCGTTGCCGCGGCCCGTCTCGTTCTGCAGGCGCTCGATCTGCTCGGAGGCCTCGGCTTTGTTGAGATCGGCGGGGATCTCCTCGCCCGCCTCGCGCGCGAGCGTGTCGAGGTAGCTGCGCTGGGGAGCAGTCATCGGCTCGTCGCCGGTGACCCAGTCGGACGGGTCCTTCTCGGCCGGGTTCTCACCCTCGCGGACGGCACCCAGGGTCTCTTCTTCACGGGAGGAATCGCTCATGAGCCGAGGCTAGGCGCGTTCCGTGGCGCGGGACCCGGGATTGACAGGGCGTTCAGGCGTGTACGGCATCCTGGTCTGATGGCTGATGACTCCCGCCCCGCCGACGTGCAGGTCGACACGTACCGCCGGGGTGACGCGCGCACGCGGGTGACACGCGTCTCGACGGGGACGGACACGGGCCGGTCGTTCGTGCTCGTCGCCGGCATCGGGGTCGCTTCGTCGTACTTCGAGTTCCTCGCGCCCCTGCTGGCCGAAGAGGGAGAGGTGTACGCCCTCGACCTGCCCGGCTTCGGCGGTGTCCCGGCATCCGGTGAGCAGCCGACCGCGCAGTTCTTCGCCGATCAGGTGGAGGGCGTGCTCGATCACTACGGTCTCACCGCGCCCGTGCTCATCGGTCACTCGATGGGCACGCAGGTCGTCACCGAGGTCCTCGCTCGACGCCGTCACCTGACGCACGCGGTGCTGGTGAGCCCGGTGGTCGACGAGACCGAGTCGAACGCGCTGCTGCAGGCCGTGCGCTTCGCGCAGTCCACCGTGCGGGAGTCGATCCACATCGCCCTCCTGGCGGTCTCGGCCTACCTGCTGTGCGGATTCCTCTACTTCTTCGAGACGCTCCCGCACATGCTGCGATACCGGATCTCCGATCGCATCGGTGCGGGCCGAGCCACCGTGCTGCTCGTCCGCGGAGAGTTCGACCGCCCCTCTCCCCGGCGCCTCCACTCGCGTCTGGTCGCTCGTGCAGCCGCCGCCCGACGGTGGGAGATCGAGGGGGCCGCACACTGCGTCGTCAACAGCCACGCGGTCGGCGTCGCCCGGCTGACGATGCAGCACGTGCGCGACGAGCTCGCACCGAAGGGGCGGATGCCGGCGGCCGAGGCCGCGGTCCCGCCCGCCGCGCACGCCGACATCCGTATGGTGCTCGGGGCGATCGCGAGCCGACTGGCGGAGTGGATCAGCGCGGCGCGCAAGGACGAGAACGGCGTGCAGCGGGCGAAGGCCCGGCATTCGCGCGTGCTGTGGAACGCCTATCGGCCCGGCTCCCGCGACTGACGCCGCGGGCGTGCGAGGCTCGCTCGCCGTCACGAGCGGAGGAGCAGGGAGGAGCGGAGCGCCCGGCGGGCACGTTGGTCCTCCTCAGCTCCCCCCTCCTCCGCCGGTCACCAGATCAGCGCACGGGCGACGTCGCGTCGAGCGCGCGTTCCAGGGCCACCGCCGTCGCGAGACGAGCGGCGGCGGGAACCGCGGCGAGGAAGCCGCCGACGAACGTGTCGCCGAGTCCGATGGTCGTGGGATGCGCGGTGTCGACCACGAAAGCGGGAACGCCGGTCGCCCCCCGCCTGCTCTCCGCCGCCGCGACGACCGCCGCGCCCCCGGCGTGCCGCGGCAGCCGCGCCGTGTCGTCGAGGTCGTCCACCGTGCAGGCGTCGCCCCGTCGGTAGCGGGTGGCGGCCGTGCGCACCGCACTCTCGAGACCCACGCGATGCCGGGCGGAGTCGGGACCGACGGCGATCGCCCAGTACTTCGTGTGCACCACGAGCGCCCGCGCAGGGATCACCTCGTGCACCTCGGCGAGGGCGGCGACGACGTCGTCGGGTGAGAGCAGGTCGACCGGGCGACCGAGGTACTCCTGCAACTCGTCCTCGTTCATGCCGTAGACGTCGATGCGGTCGAGCAAGCGTGCGCGCACGAGCGACGACAGCTCACGCCGATAGAACCCGGCGTCCTCGTAGTACACGAGTGCGTCGGCGGGGAGGTGCCGCATCGCCGCGGTGAGGTCGTCGAGACGACGCTCGAGCAGGGCGGCATCCTGCATCGTGTTGAAGCCGGAGACGAGGAAGGCCTCTGCTCCCGTCAGCGCCTCGCCCAGGTCGGCGGCGATCGCCATCTCGCGGTTGGGGGCGTCGTTGGCGAAGATGAGGCGGTTGGATGCCGGGGCGGTCACCGTGGCATCCATCAGCTCGACTGTCGTGGCCTCGGGGTACTGCACGATGAGGTGCGGATCGAGGGTGTCCCGCGTCGCCGACGACACGATGCGCATCGTGGCCGGGAGCAGGCGCCGCACGTTGTCGTCGATGCTCACGAGGTGCTGCACCGTGGGCACGCCGATGCGGTCGAGGGCGATACCCGCGCGCACGCCCGTGCCGCCGAGGGTGATCTCGACGTCGAAGTGCGCGGCGAAGCGTTCGACGATGTCGCTGGAGAGGACGAAGCGCTCGCCTCCCCCGCCGGTGGCGAGGAAGGCGAGCACCGTCACGACGAGCGCGCGCTCGTCGATGATCGGCGTCGTGGTGGTCAGCTCGTCGAGACGGATGCGGTGACTCCGGGCGAGTGCCGAGAGCACATCGGCATCCCATCCGATCTCATAATCGACGGTGCCGCCGAGTCCGAGGACGAGGTCTCCCACCATGGTGCCGGTCTCCGATCTCTCAGTACAGGTCGGCCTTGCCGGCGGCGCCGAACAGGTCGATCTTCTCCGCCGCGGTGATCTTCATGGCGGCGATGGGCTCGGGCTGGATCGCATTGGGCTCGCGGAGACGCCGGTCGGTGCCGAGGATCTCGCGCATGCGGTCGTGGTAAGCCACCTTGATGTCGCTGGAGATGTTGATCTTGTTCACGCCCAGCTCGACCGCACGGCGCAGCTCGGCATCCGGGTTGCTCGAGCCGCCGTGCAGCACGAGGGGAATGCCGACCGCGGCCTTGATCTCCTCGAGAAGGTCGTGACGCAGTTCGGGGCTCTTCTCGGCCGGGTACAGCCCGTGCGAGGTGCCGATCGCGATCGCGAGGCTGTCGACACCGGTCTGCTCGACGAAGCGCACCGCGTCATCCACGTTGGTGTAGATGATCTCGGCAGCGCCGGATTCTCCGTAGCTGTCGTTCGCGCCGATGGTGCCGAGCTCACCCTCGACCTGCACGCCCACGGCGTGCGCGGCCTCGACGACCTTGCGGGTGAGGGCGACGTTCTGCTCGAACGGCTCGAGCGAGGCGTCGATCATCACCGAGGTGAAGCCCGACTGGATCGCGACGATCATCTGCTCGTAGGTTCCGCCGTGGTCCCAGTGGATGGCGACGGGCACGCTCGAGCGGTGCGCGCGGGAGCGCATCGCCGCGATCAGGTCGGTCGTGATGTGCGAGACCTCGTCGGGGTGGATGGCAATGATGACCGGAGCGGACTTCTCTTCGCTGATGTCCATGATCCCGGTGAACATCGACCAGTCGCTGATGTTGAAGGCCGGGATGGCGAAGCTGTGGGCGTTCGCCACGTCGAGGATGGACTTGCCGGTGTAGAGCACGGAGATTCTCCTTGTTGGGTGGGGTCGGGTGGCTTAGCTCTTCACCGAGCCGGCCGTGAGGCCGCTGATGAAGAAGCGCTGGAAGAACAGGAAGAGCAGCAGCACGGGGATCGAGCCGAGGATGCTCATCGCCATGATCTGGTTCCACTCGTACGAGTGCTGTCCCATGAGCAACTGGATGCCGATCGGCACGGTGCGCATGTCGATGGTGCGCGTGAGGGTCAGCGCGAAGAGGAACTCGTTCCACGCGATCATGAACGTGTAGATGCCCACCGAAACGATCCCGGGGATCGAGATCGGCACGAGCACACGCCAGAGGGCGGTGAAGGAGCCGGCGCCGTCGACGCGGACGGCCTCGTCGAGCTCCTTGGGCAGGGTGTTGAAGTACCCGGTCATCATGATGATCGCGTAGGGCAGCGTGAACACCATGTAGGTGAAGATGAGGCCCGGGTAGGTGTTGTAAAGCCCGAGCCCGACCATCAGGCCGAAGTACGGGATCAGCAGGGTGATCGGCGGCACGGCCTGGACGCTCACGATGATGACGTTGACGATGCGCTTGCCGCGGAACTCGAAGCGGCTGAAGGCGTACGCGGCCTGGATCGCGACGAGCAGCGTCAGGATCGTGACCGCTCCCGCCACCACGTAGCTGTTGATGAAGAAGCGCACGGTCTCGGGGTTGGTAAAGATCGAGATGTAGGCGTCGAACGAGAAGGTCTCGGTGACCAGCCGCGGGGGAAGCTCGAAGATCTGCGTGTTCGACTTGAACGAGCTCGACAGCATCCAGAGCACGGGGCCGGCGGCGAAGACCGCGCCGAGGACGAGGCCGAGGAAGACGCCTGTCTGGGCGACGCGGCGTCGCGTGGCGGTGCGGGGTCGCGTGGCGGTGCGGGTGGGGCGCTGACGCGCGGGGCTGGTGGCGCGCTGACGCGCGGGGGTGGTCAGGGCCATGTCAGTCCCTCGCCTTCTGCTGGCGGACGTAGAGCACCGCGATGATCATCGACAACGCCAGGACCAGCACCGCCGAGGTGGAGGCCATCGAGAAGTCGTACTTCGCGAATGCGAGCTTGTAGGTGTAGGTGCTGAGCATCTCGGTGACGTCGATCGGACCGCCGCCCGTGGTCAGCCAGATGAGGGCGAACTGCTGTGACGTCCAGATGAGGTCGAGCAGCACGAGGCTGACGATGATCGGCCGGAGCTGCGGGATGGTGACGTTCCAGAAGCGCTGCGCCGGGCTGGCGCCGTCGACGGTCGCCGCCTCGTACAGGTCGCTCGGGATGCCCTGGAGACCCGCGAGCAGGCTCACCATGAAGAAGGGGTATCCGGCCCAGATGTTGATGAATGTCACGGTGCCGAGCGCGAGCGACGGAGAGGCGAGCCACTCGATGTCGGTATTGAGCAGGAAGTTCACGATGCCGTTCGGGGCGAGCAGCATGCGCCACAGCACCGCGATCACAGCGACGGTGAACAGCCACGGCAGCACGTAGAGGCCGCGGAAGATCGCTCGGGGGATCGCGCCGATCAGTCGGCTGTTCAGAAGCATGGCGAACGTCAAACCCAGCACGAGGTGGGCGGCGACGCTGGTGAGAGTGAAGAAGAGGGTGTTGCCGGTGGCCTTCCAGAAGCCCGGGTCGGTGAGGATCGCGACGTAGTTGGCGACGCCCACGACCTCGGGGCTCTTGTTCAGGATGACGTTGTCCTGGAACGAGTAGCCCATCACCATCACGATCGGGACGATCATGAGGACGAGCAGAAGGACCAGGGTCGGGGAGAGGAACGCGTAGGCCTCGCCGGCCTTGCGGAGCTGGCGGGTGCGGCGCGAGAGCGGTCGTCCGGTGACGATCACCTCGGTGTCGGGGGGTGTGAGGGTGCGCATGGTCATGGTGTGCGGCTTTCGATGAGCGGGATGCCGCACCGCGGGGGGCGATGCGGCATCCCGGATCAGCGTCGGATCAGAACTCCGACGTCCATTCGTCCTGCGTCTTGGTGAGCGCGTCGCTCATCGACTGCTGACCGTCCAGCGCCGACTGGAACTGCGTGCCGAACTGGCGCATGAGCTCCTCGGCGACGGGCAGACCCGTGAACTCGTTCGCGGGGTATCCGTCCTTGTAGATCTCGAACGCCGTCTTGAACAGCTCGTCGTCCTCGACGAAGGTCGGCACACTCTCGGTGTTGCCCGGGAAGGCCTTGGCCATCGTCGACAGCTCGCTGTTGACGTCCGTGCCCATGAGGAACTGCACCAGCTTGAAGGCGGCATCCTTGTGCTCGGAGTTCTCGGCGACGCCGATGCCCCACGAGGCGTAGGGGATGCCGCGTTCACCCGAGAAGCCGTCCTCGGCCGGGATCGCCGAGATGGAGAAGGTGAGGTCGGGGTTGGACTCGCGGATGAGGTTGATGTGCGCGAGCGAGTCGATCATCATGCCGACGCGGCCGTTGGTGAACTCCTCGACCTTGTCCTGCTCCTTCATGGTGAAGGATCCGGGAGCGATGACCCCGTCGGCCCAGAGCTGCTGGATGTAGTCGGTCGCGTCGGAGACGTCGGAGTTCGTCAGGTCGGGCTGGCCGTCCTTCAGCATGGAGCCGCCGGAGGCCCAGACCCACGACATGACGTCGTTCTGCACGCCGTTGGGCGCCTCGAGCGAGAGGGGGAGCACCCATCCCGACACGTCGCCGCCGAGAGCCGTGATCTTCTTGGCGGCGTCCGCGAACTCGCTGCGGGTCGAGGGCGGAGCAGTGACACCCGCCTGCGCGAGCAGACCGTCGTTGGTGAACATCGGGTAGACGAAGTTGACGACCGGGATCATGTAGGTGCTGTCGTCGACCTTGATCTGGCTGGCGAGCTGGCTGTCGTCGTACCCTGCCTCGCTCATGAGCTGCGTCAGGTCGGCGATCACGCCCTGCTTCGCGAAGTCGCTCACCCAGGCGCCGTCGAGACCGACGACGTCGGGCATGGTGCCGGAGGCCGCGCCCGCGAAGAGCTGCTCCTTGGTCGAGGCGTACGGGCCGCTGACCAGATCGACCTTGATGCCGGGGTTCTCCTGCTCGAACTGGTCCATGAGACCGCGGAACTCGCCGTCACCGAGCTCGGGCTCCCACCACTGGGCGAACTCGATCGTGACGTCTCCTCCACCGTCGGCGGTTCCGGTGCTGTTCGACGAGCACCCCGCCATCGCCAGGAGGGTCGTGGCCGCTGCCGCGACACCGACGAGCTTGATGGCGTTCCGACGCCGGCGCCCGCTGTTGTCCATCGTTTCTCCTCGTTGAGATCTGCACTGTTTCGCGCTCTTCTGCGCGTTCTTGCTGCTTTAAGCATGAGTATGCGCTCTTCTGCCGGAGCGGTCAAGCGTCCGATGCAGATTCGTGATTATTCCGGCACGACCACGCGCCATACGCGGCAGAAACCGCTCCTTACGTGCTGTTACGTGCTGTTTTCCCGGAAATTCACGCGGATCACGTGCTGCTCTGTGCTAGAGATGACGGCATGGATGCAGCCACAGCCACGACGAAGCGCCGACTGCCGGCAGGGCGCAAAGCGGAACTCGCCGCCTACGTGGCCGAATCCGGCCAGGTCACCGTCGTCGATCTCGCCTCGCACTTCGGAGTCTCGATCGACACCGTGCGCCGAGATCTCGACCAGCTCGACCGCGAGGGTATCGTCGTGCGCACCCACGGCGGAGCGGTGAGCGCGATGTCGGTGCCCGGCCGCGACCGGGGTCTCGACGTCCGTCTGCAGATGCAGATATCGGAGAAGGAGCGCATCGCCGCGCTCGCCGTCGAGCTCATCGAAGACGGCTCCGTCCTCATGCTCAACGCGGGCACGACGACGCTCGCCGTCGCCCGGGCGCTGCGCAACCACCGCAACCTGACGATCGCGACGAACAACCTGCGCATCCCCGCGGAGATCTCCCCCAGCGTCTTCCGCGACCTCTTCATCTTCGGCGGCGCCGTTCGCACCATCACGCAGGCCACGACCGGCCCGGTCACCCTCGCGATGACCTCGAACACCACCGAGGTCGACATCCGCTGCGATTACGCGATCATCGCTGTGGGCGCGGTCGACGCCTCGGGATACTCCACGAGCAATCTCGGCGACGCCACGATGATGAGCGAGATGATCCAGCGCGCTGATCGCACCGTCATCCTGGCCGACTCGAGCAAGCTGGACCGCCGCCTGTTCGCCCAGGTGACGCCGCTCGAGAAGGCCGACTACCTCGTCACCGACGCCCCACCGTCCCCCGACCTGGCGGCAGCGCTGGCGGAGGCGGGGGTGACGGTGCTCACGCCGTAGACGGCGATCAGAGCTGCCCCGCGCCCCGGAGCGGTGCAGCCGGCGAGAGCTGTGCGTACGATCGTACACATCGCGTAGTGTCGCCTCATGACAACGGATCACTTCGCCGGCGACCCGCGCACCAACCGCGAGCGCATGCTCGCGGGCGAGCTCTACATCGCCGATGACCCCGAGAGCGCGCGCCTCGCGCAGCGCGCGCTCGAGTTGACGCACACCTATCAGGTGGAATCCGCCGCGGCACCCGACACCGCCCGCGCGCACCTCGAGGAACTGCTGGGCACCCTCGGCGAGGATGCCTACGTCAAGCCGCCGCTGTTCGTCGACTACGGCGAGAACATCCACATCGGGGCGCGGTCATTCGTGAACTACAACCTCACCGCGCTCGATGTCGCCGAGATCCGCATCGGCGAGGACTGCCAGATCGGGCCCAACGTGCAGCTGCTCACGCCGACGCATCCGGTCGATCCCGAACCCCGACGAAACAAGCTCGAGGCCGCACAGCCGATCACGATCGGCGACAACGTGTGGCTCGGCGGCGGTGTCATCGTGTGCCCCGGCGTCACCATCGGCGACGACACCGTCGTCGGGGCCGGCGCCGTCGTTACGCGAGACCTCCCGTCGGGGGTGGTCGCCGTCGGCAACCCCGCCCGCGTCGTGCGTCAGATCGGAACGTGAACAACGCCGAGCCGGCCCGCGCCCGTCGCCTCGACCCCGACCGCCGCGATCGCATCATCGACGCTGCGCTCGCGGTCATCGTGGCCGAAGGCGTCGCGGGCATCTCGCACCGCAAGGTCGCCGCGGCGGCCGACGTGCCCCTCGGCTCGATGACCTACCATTTCGCCGGGATGGAGGAGCTCGTCCACGAGGCATTCACCCGCTTCGCGACATCGATCAGCGATCAGATCGATCGGCGGATGGCTGCGACCCGCACCCGGGCCGAGGCTCTCGACGCGCTGATCGCCCACATCGAACAGGATCTGCTGGGCGACCAGCGCGACCTCGTGCTCACACACGAGCTGTACACGCTCGCCGCGCACGACGCGCGCTACCGCATACTCACGACCGACTGGATGACGCGCAGCCGCGCCGCCCTCGAACGCCACTTCGACACCGTCACCGCCCGCATCCTCGACGCGGTGGTCGAGGGTCTCACCATCCACCGGGCGCTGGATCTGAGACCGGTGCCGCCGGGTCTCGCCCGCGAGAGCGTGCTGCGCATCACCGCGTCGGCATGAGACTCACGCCGGAGACAGGGGAACCCGCAGGATCACGTCGGAGTCGCCGCCACCGCGATCGGTGTTGCTCGTGACCACCCACAGCGATCCATCCGGGGCCGCCGCGACATCGCGAAGGCGCCCGTATTCACCTACGAAATAATCGTCGAACACGCCGAGGTCGCCGGTCGGGACGATACGGAGGCGCTCACCCCGCAGGTTCGCGATGACCACCGCGCCCTCGACGACCGCGAGTCCGCTCGGACTGGCATCCGCGGGCGCCCACTGCTGAACCGGGTCGACGAACCCGGCCCGTCCGCCGATGCCCTCCACCTCGGGCCAGCCGTAGTTCGAACCGGGTTCGATGACGTTGAGCTCGTCCCAGGTGTCCTGCCCGAACTCCGACGCGTACATGGTGCCGTCGGCATCCCACCCGATGCCCTGCGGGTTCCGGTGACCGAGACTCCACACCGGCGACTCCGGGAAGGGGTTGTCGGCGGGCACCTCTCCCTCGGGGGTCACTCGCAGGATCTTGCCGCCCAGCGACGCCCTGTCCTGCGACGCGTCGGGGTCGGCGGCGTCTCCCGCGGTGACGTACAGCATGCCGTCGGGACCGAAGGCGATCCGTCCGCCGTTGTGGATGTTCGCCGAGGGGATGCCATCGAGCACGGTCTGCGCGGCCCCGAGCGAGAACGAGCCCGGCGTGCCCTCGAGCGGAAACCGCATCACCCGGTTGCCTCCGGGGATCGTCACGTAGGTGTAGAGGTAGCCGTCGGCGTGCGCGATGCCCAGGAGTCCGCCCTCTCCGCGCGCTGAGAGATCGGGCACCTCCCCCACGACGCGCGTGTCCCCGCCCGTGATCTCGAGGATCTCCCCCGTGTCGCGCTGACTCACGAGCGCGGTGTCATCGACGAAGACGACCGACCACGGCGTCGTCAATCCGGATGCCACGACCTCGGGCACCCCGACCGGGGCGACGTTTCCGGGGGTGGGCGCGGCGGCGCTCGCGGGCGGCGTCGAGATCGGTGCGGCGGCGGGCGGCACGGCATCCGACTCCCGTTCCGCCGCGCACCCGGCGAGCGCGAACAGCGAGAACACGATCGCCATCGCGGAAGCCGAGCGGGCGGAGGGTCGATGCGGGGACGAAGCGTGGCGGCGCCGGGCGGAGCCGACGGATGCGAGGTCGATCATGGGGCCTCCTCGGCACTGCGGTGGTGGTTCCGTCCTACCCGTCGCACCTGCGAGCGCTCTGGGGATCGCACCCCGCCGGTCGTCTCCGGCTCGCCCGCGTTCTCACATGCGCGCGTAGCGGGCGCGGGCGAAGCAGAACACGCCATAGACGACGAGCCCGGCACCCACGACCCACAGCACGATCTGGCCGAAGGGCAGACTCGCGAGCGATCGCAGCGCCGCATCGATCCCGCCGGCCGCGTTCGGGTCGTGGGTGACCGCGGCGACGATGAAGAGGATGCCGGCGACCCCCACCGCGATGCCCTTGGCGACGTAGCCGACGGTGCCGAAGACCCGGATGCCCCGACCCGCGGTGCCTCCGGGGATCGACAGGCTCTTCTCGAAGGCGCGCGTGATGCCGCGCACAACGAATGCGACGCCGATCACGGCGACGCCGAGGCCGACGATGACGAGCAGGGCCACGCCGCCGGGCATCGCCAGGATCTGCGCGCTGAGGGTCTTGGACGACTCCGACGACTCCGAGCTCCCGCCCGTCGCGAGGGTGAAGGCCGTGGCGGCGATCGCCACGTAGGCGATCGCGGTGCCCACGTACTTCGCGCGGTGCGCCCACCGCTTCTTGGCATCCGGATCGCGCTCCACGATCGCCTCGGCGATCTGCCAGACCGCAAGGGCGGCGAGTCCCACCACGATCACCCACAGCAGCGCGATGCCGAGCGGTGCGTCGCGCACCTGCTGCAGCGCTCCACTCTGGTCGGCGCTGTCGCCGGCGGAGCCGGTGGCGATCGAGACGGCGATGACACCGATCAGCAGATGCAGGAGGCCGAGGACGACATAGCCGACGCGGGCGGTCACCCGGAACGCGGTGGAGTCCTGTGCCTTGTCGGCGGCGGCGGTTGCGGAGGTCATCCGCGAACCCTAGCGCTCACTCCGCGGACGCGTGAAGGCGTTGCGCGCGGCGTACACGCCACACCTCGACCATCGCCCACACGAGCGTGGCCACGGCGACGCCCTCGAGAAAGCCGGCCACGACGTCCGACAACCAGTGCGCGTGCAGGTACGTGCGGCTCCACATCATCAGCACCACCCACACCGCCCCGACGATCCAGACCCATCGGCGCCGCAGGATGAGCGCGAGCGTGAGCGCGATGGTGGTCGCTACGGCGGTGTGCCCCGAGGGGAACGAGGTCGCCACCGTCTCGGCGAGCGAGTCGGCCGGACGGCTGCGGGCGATGACCGCCGCGAGCGGCGCACCGATCAGCACCACGAGGGCGATGGATGCCGCGATGTTCAGAGCATCCCACGGGCGGCGGACGATGAGGAAGACGATGGTCGTCGCGACCCCGATGATGATCATGCCGATCGTTCCGCCCACGATCGCCGGCACCCACGCCACGATCACGCCGACGGGGTCCGCCAGCGCCGCCATCGCGTCATCCCACGCCTGATCGATCGGCAGGGGGGCGGATCCGCTGAGGGCCACGGCGAAACGCAAGCCCACGAACAGCACCGCCGCGACCACGCCGACGACCAGGGCGATCGGGCGGCGCGGGTCGATGCGCGGCCGATCGGGGAACAGGGCGGTGTCGTCTGTCGTGGCATCCATCCGCGAATCGTCCCAGGCGCGGGCGCCGCGGGCCAGCACTTGCCGTGAGCGCCGGCATGCGTCACGCGGTGGAGTCGCCGCCCGCTCGACCCCGAACGCAGCGGCAGCATCTCCTGCATCACGCAGGCGACCGCGTCTCGTCGACGGACCCCCGCTGCCGAATCCGACGTGGTGGCCGCCGACGGGACCACCTCGCTCCACGGCGCGGTGGGTACCGCTCCCCCGGGAGCGAGAGCGAGTACGGTGGAAGGCGGCGAAGCCGCCCCAGGGGCCGGCGCCACACGCATATGACACCGCCTTCCCTCCCCTCCGCCCCGATGCTTCCGGGCCCCGTGCTCGTCGTCGGCGACGGTCGCATGGGGCGCGCACTCGTGGCCGCATTGACAGCCGCCGAGGTGCCGGTCGTGGGACCTGCGGGTCGGGGCGAGTCGGGCGAAGACGCTGCGATCGTGCTCCTCGCGGTCCCGGATGCCGCGATCGCCACCGCCGCGCGCACGATCGCCCCCGGCCGCACCGTCGGTCACCTCTCGGGGGCACTCGACCTGTCGGTCCTCCGACCTCATGACGCCTTCAGCATCCACCCGCTCATGACGGTCACGACGGCCGGAGCTTCGTTCGTCGGAGTGACGGCCGCCCTCGCCGCGACGACTCCCGCGGCTTCCGCCATCGCCTCGGCGCTCGCGGAGGCCCTCGGGATGACGGGCGTGGAGGTGCGGGACCGCGACCGCGCGGCCTACCACGCGGCCGCGTCCGTGGCCGCGAACTTCCTCGTGACGCTCGAGGGGATGGCCGAGGAGCTCGCCGCGACCGCGGGGATCAGCAGACACGCCCTGGTCCCCCTGGTACGTGCCGCCGTCGATAACTGGGCGGAACGCGGAGCGGCTGCAGCCCTCACCGGCCCGGTCTCGCGCGGCGACGACGCCACGGTGGCGCAGCAGCGTCGCGCCGTCGTCGAGCGTCTTCCCGACCGCGTGGCGCTCTTCGACGCGCTCGTCGACGCGACGCGCGACCTCGCCAGTGCTCAGCGACCCGGAATCGAGTCCCTCCCGTGACAATCCGCATCGTGCGCACCGTCGACGAACTGCGCGCAGTACTCGCCCCGCGCCGGTCCGGAGGGATCGGGTTCGTGCCGACCATGGGCGCCCTCCACGAGGGGCACCTCTCGCTCCTGCGCGCCGCAGCGGCCGACAACGCCACCGTTGTGCTGTCGATCTTCGTCAACCCGACCCAGTTCGGCGAGGCCGCCGACCTCGACGCGTATCCGCGCACCGAGGAGGCCGACATCGACCTGGCCGAGAACGTCGGCACCCACGTCGTCTTCGCGCCGTCGGCGGCCGAGATGTATCCGGCGGGCTTCGCCACCACCGTTTCGGTCGGCGGCGCCCTCACCGGAACGCTCGAGGGCGCCGTCCGCGGCCGCTCCCACTTCGACGGGGTCGCCACGGTCGTCGCCAAGCTGCTGCTCGCCGTCCAACCCGACCGCGCCTACTTCGGCGCGAAGGACGCCCAGCAGGTCGTCGTCGTCCGGCGCATGGTCACCGACCTCCGCATCCCCGTCGAGATCGTGACCCGGCCGACGTCGCGTGACGCCGACGGCCTGGCCCGCTCCAGCCGAAACGCGCGGTTGTCGACAGAGGAGCGCAAGCTGGCAGCGGTCATCCCGCGGTCGCTGCGCGCAGCTCAGGATGCCTTCGCCTCCGGCATCCGGAACACGAGTCGCCTCATCGCCCTCGTGCACGAGGGACTCACCGAAGTCGGATCGGATCACGAGTACGTGGAGATCGTCGACGCCGACAGCCTCGAACCGCTCACCGACATCGCGCGCCCGGCGCTGCTCGCGCTCGCCGTACGGGTGGGGCAGGTGCGACTCATCGACAACGTGGTGCTCGATCCCGGTACCGAGGACCGCATCACCCTCGAGAGGAACCTGACATGACACGCCGCAAGGTGACGCTTCGCCGGCTCCGTGAGCTCGCCGAGGCCGGCACGCCGCTGGTCATGGTGACGGCGTACGACTACGCCTCGGGCCGGGTGGCCGAGCGCGCGGGGGTCGACATCGTGCTGGTCGGCGACTCCGGGGCGCAGGTGGTGCTGGGACACCCCGACACCACGTCGGTGACGCTCGACGAGATGCTGACGCTGTCGAAAGCCGTTCGCAGGGCGCTTCAGACTCCCCTGCTGCTGTGCGACCTGCCGTTCGGGTCGACCGAGCTGAGTGACGAACAGGCGGTCGCGACGTCGATCCGTTTCGTGCACGAGGCCGGCGCCGAAGCGGTCAAGATCGAGGGCGCGAACCCGGCACGCCTCTCCCGCCTGCGGGCGATCGTCGAAGCCGGAGTCCCGGTCGTCGGGCACGTGGGACTGACACCGCAGACCGCGACCGCGCTCGGCGGCCTCCGCGCCCAGGGACGCACGTCCGATGAGGCGGTCCGGGTCGCGCGCGATGCGCTCGCCGTGCAGGAGGCCGGAGCCTTCATACTCGTCATCGAGGCCGTGCCCGCCGATGTCGTCGACGAGATCCGCCGGGCACTCCGTATCCCCGTCATCGGCATCGGCGCGGGGGCCGCGGACGGGCAGGTGCTCGTGCAACACGACCTGCTCGGGATCACGGAGGGCCGCGCACCCGTCTTCGTGAAGCGGTACGCCGCCCTCGGCGACGCGATGGTCGAGGGCGTCGAGACGTACGCCCGAGAGGTGCGGGAGGGCGTCTTCCCCGCGAGCGAGCACACGTACCCGGCCGCAGCCGGCGCCGCGGCGGCGGTGCGGGAGTTCATCGACGGGCTCTGACGGACGACACCCGGTCCGCCGACGGTTCCTCGGGCGTCGATCCGGCCGACGGATGCCGAGGCTTCGACATCCCCTGGACCCCGCCGCGGTGGGCAAGCCGTCGACCGCACGGGCCGGCTGAGCGAAGATGCTGTCATGCGCCCCGCCTCCCGTGCTCCGGTCCTCGTCGGCCTCGCCGCGGTCGTCTCCCTCACCCTCACCGCCTGCGGGGGAACGCCGACCCCGGCCGACAGCGCCTCGATCGCCGAGAAGGCCGCACTGCTCGACATCGACCCCGCACTGGTCTTCACGACTCAGGTCGAGGGATACGACCTCGCGTCGCAGTCGGTCGGGCCGGCGAACGACGACGGCCTGTCGGCGACGTGGGTCGACGAGCAGACCGCGGCCATGATCACCATCCGCACCTCGCCGGGAGAACCCGATGCCGCCGGCTGCGCGGCGACGCCGCTCTGGGACCTGCCCGACGCGGCGGTCACCTGCACCGAAGAGTCCGGATCGTGGCACCGCGAGGGCGGTGGCACGCACGAGTTCTTCGTCGCGCGGGACGGCGCCACAATCTGGGTGATCGGCCCGAACGAAACCCCCCTCGACGACCTGCGCCACGCCGCCGAGGCCGTGCGTGTTCCCTCGGACGCCGAGTTGGAGGCGCTGTTCTCCGACGCGCCCACCGAGCCGGCGGCACCCGTCGAACGCGGCGACCTTCCCGAGAACGGCGACGGCGCCCCCATTCAGCCGTCGGGGCCGGGCGGCTGAGTCGCGTCTCGATGGGCGTCGATGTCCGCGGACCCGTGTCGCGGGAGCTGCTGCCCCGACATGACGAAGGCCCCGCATCCGTGAGGATCGGGGCCTTCGTGGTGGCGGTGACGGTGGGATTTGAACCCACGGTAGGGGTGAACCTACACAACATTTCGAGTGTTGCACCTTCGGCCGCTCGGACACGTCACCGCCGGAAAGCTTACGACAGATGCGCGGATGCCGCGAATCGGTGCCCGAGCGAGGTGTCGGCATCCATTCGTCCACCGTCGAACCACCACGCTGGAAGCCGCTCACGGCCGCTGCCAGGATCGAGCCATGAGCGTGATCGAGAACTCGAAGCTGACGGTCGTGGGCGCGGGAAGCGTGGGGGCGAGCGTCGCATACGCGGCCCTGATCCGCGGCTCGGCGCGGCACGTCGCGCTCTACGACATCGCGACCGAGAAGGTCGAGGCGGAGGTGCTCGACCTCGCGCACGGCACGCAGTTCACCGGTTCCAGCGACATCACCGGGGGGAGTGACGTATCGGTCGCCGAAGGCTCCCACGTCGTGGTGATCACCGCGGGAGCGAAGCAGAACCCCGGGCAGACCCGCATTGAGCTCGCCGCGACCAACGCGCGCATCATCCGCGACATGATGCCGAACCTGCTCGAGGTCGCGCCAAACGCGGTCTACGTGATCGTGACGAACCCCTGCGACGTGCTGACGGTGCTCGCGCAGGAGGCGACGGGCCTGCCCACCCGCCGCATCTTCGCCTCGGGCACGGTGCTCGACACCTCACGGCTGCGGTGGAAGATCGCGCAGCGCGCGGGAGTGGCCACCTCGAGCGTGCACGCCTGGATCGTGGGTGAGCACGGCGACACCGAGTTTCCGCTCTGGTCCACCGCCACGATCGGCTCGGTGCCGATCACGCAGTTCGAGCTTCCCGACGGCGGCCGTTTCGATGAGGACGAATTGGATGCCGTCGCCGTCGACGTCCGTGATGCCGCGTACAAGGTGATCAAGGGCAAGGGCGCGACGAATTACGCGATCGGTCTGTCGAGCGCGCGCATCGTCGAGGCGATCCTGCGCGACGAGCACGCCATCCTCCCCGTCAGCACCGTGCTGGAGGGCTTCCACGGCATCGACGGCATGGCTCTCTCCGTTCCGTCGATCGTCAGCGCGGCCGGAGCGGTGCCCGTCGCCGGCACGCCGTTCTCCGACGATGAGTTGGCGCTGCTGCGCCGCTCCGCCGACGCCCTCACCGAGGTCGCGGACTCCCTCCGCGGCTGAGGGCGCGCCGGCAGAACGCGCGTCATGCCGCCGACGCGCGTCGGGCCGCGGACACGCGCCGAACGGGCGACCGACCGGTGCCCACGACCGGCGAGCCCACACGCGCGTGGCTCCGACGCATAAACGCTATTGCAGCGTATGAACACGCAGTCAGCGCGTTTCTGCGCGCGGATCGCGTTTATGCGTGGGCCGACAGCGGGCGCGGGGCGCCAGATGCCACGGCGCGGCACGGCACGGCACGGCACGGCACGGCACGGGCGATGTCGGAGGCCCCGCGTAGCCTGAACCCATGGCATCCCGACGTCCCGCTGCAGCACCCGCTCCGTACCGCTGCACCGAGTGCGGGTGGACGACGGTGAAGTGGGTCGGACGCTGCGGTGAGTGCCAATCGTGGGGCACCGTCGTCGAAGCCGCAGAGCAGACGGGCATCGTCCGCTCCATCGCGCCGGTCGCACCCGGAGCCGCGCGCGCCGCCCGCCGCATCACCGAGATCGACACACAAGACGCCCCGCGCCGCACCAGCGGCGTCGGCGAGTTCGACCGCGTTCTGGGCGGGGGCATCGTGCCCGGCGCGGCCATCCTGCTGAGCGGCGAGCCCGGGGTCGGCAAATCGACGCTCTTGCTCGAAGTCGCGGCGCAGAGCGCCCGCGCGGGGCGCCGCGTGCTGTATGCCAGCGGTGAGGAGTCCGCCGCTCAGGTACGCCTCCGTGCCGAGCGCACGGGGGCTCTGCACGACGAACTCTTCCTCGCGGCCGAGACCGACCTCGCCACGATCCTGGGTCACATCGACCAGGTCGAGCCGGGGCTGCTCATCGTCGACTCCGTGCAGACCGTGTCATCGGCGCACAGTGACGGCGCCGCCGGCCAGCCGGCGCAGGTGCGCGAGGTCGCGTCAGCGCTGATCCGCGTCGCGAAAGAGCGCGGCCTGCCCATCATCCTCGTCGGCCACGTCACCAAAGACGGCTCCATCGCCGGACCCCGCATCCTCGAGCACCTCGTCGACGTGGTCTGTCACTTCGAGGGCGACCGGCAGACGTCGCTGCGCTTCGTCCGCGCACTCAAGAACCGCTTCGGGCCCACCGATGAGGTCGGCTGCTTCGACATGACCGGCACCGGTATCGCCGAGGTCGCCGACCCGAGCGCGCTGTTCCTCGGGCACGGCGAACCCGAGCCGGGCACGTGCGTCACCATCGCGATGGAGGGGCGCAGGGCCCTACCCGTCGAGATCCAGGCGCTCGCGGTGCGGCAGACCGCGCCCAACCCGCGGCGCATCGTGAACGGCGTCGACTCCTCGCGCGTGGCGATGGTGCTCGCCGTGCTCGAGAGTCGCATGGGCCTCACCCTCTCCGACCGCGACGTCTATGTCTCGACCGTCGGCGGCGTACGCCTCGTCGAACCCGCGGCCGACCTCGCCATCGCCATCGCGGTGGCCAACGCCGTGAAGAACCGCAAGGTGTCGAAACGACTCGCCGCGATCGGGGAACTCACCCTGACCGGCGAGATCCGCAACGTCACGCAAGCTGCTCAGCGGGCATCTGAGGCCAAACGGCTCGGGTATCACACGGTGCTCGACTCGTCATCGCGCAAGCTCGCTCAGGCGCTCAACGAACTGCAGGTGCGCGGCATGCCGCGCGACGAGAGCGAGCCCGGTTTCTGACCGCCGCCGGGTGACGGCGCCGACCCGCGGCTACGACCCGAAGCGACGGTCGATCACGCGGAGCGGAAGCCGTGGGCGTCGGTGGTGCGTCCGTCGCTTCCGACCTGCGGCCGCCTAGCTCGGGCCAGCGCCCGGGAGGAGCGGACCGACGGCCACCTGGCTCGGGTCAGCGCCCGGGAGGAGCGGACCGACGGCCACCTGGCTCGGGTCAGCGCCCGGGAGGAGCGGACCGACGGCCACCTGACTCGGGTCAGCGCCCGGGAGGAGCGGACCGACGACGGCGATGCGGCGATGTCATGCCCAGAACGGCGGGGATGACAAGTCCGGCGGCGCACACGGCACCGGCGATCAGGAACTCCATGGCCCCGAGTCTTGCACGCCGGTCTCACCCGCGCGACTCGGGTTCTTCACCACCCCGAGCGAACCCCTCGCCCGCAGTGCCGGCATGCCCGCACGCTCCCGTGGCATAGCCCGCGAGCGCCGCGCCGCTCGGCGAGCCCATGCGCAGCGGCCTCCCCGCCCGCCCTCAGGCGGCGCGCAGCGGCCACCCCGCCCGGCCGCAGGCGCCGGGCGATCCCGCACACGACGTCGCTCCATCGTGCGTCCACGCCGGACGGACAAGCTCTCGCCCGAAGCCGCCTCAACCGGCCCCTCGCCGGGTCAGGCGTCGAGAGCGGCGATCAGATCGGCGGGCGACGCCTGGATCGGGTGCGGCCCGGCGATATCGATGAACACCGTGGTGATGGCATCCTGGTGCGCACCGAGGAACGCCCGAAGCCACTGCGGTGACTGCAGAGCCACGTGCGGGGGCAGCGTCTCGGGCTTGTGCGCGGCGTCGCTGAACAGCAGCAGCGCGACCTGGCCGTTGTTCGGATCGCGGTACGTCCACACCTCGCCGACGCTGAGGGGATTGTCCGCGTCACCCGGAGTCATGAGGGGAACGACGGTGGGCCCGTGACGCAGCGCGAAGGCGATGGCGGCCATGTCCTGGGTCTGCAGCGCGTCGGAGAGTGCAGTGTTCGTGAAGTCCACGTCGAGCTTCTTCCCCTTGCGCTTCTTGCCTGCGGCCATCCTCCGAGCCTATCCGCGGCCCCGCGACGTCCGGTGCGCCCCGCAGCCCCGCAGCCCGCGTAGTCCGCCGCGGGCCCGCAGCCCGCGTAGTCCATTGCGCGCCGCGGCCCCGCGATGTCCGGTGCTCCCCTCCGCCCGCGTAGTCCTGAGCGCCTCGCGGCCCGCGCCCCGCGCCGTCCCGTGCCCAGCGGCCTGGCATCCCGCGCGGTCCCGTGCTCAGCGGAGGAGATCCGACGAAGGGAGGATCCGCCGAAGCGAAAACGTCCTCCGCTCACCACACATCCTCCCTCGGTCCCGGCGCGGGGTCGCAGCTGCGCCGGGACCGGCACGCAAAACCCGCGCCGTCCCGCGCCCTGCAACCCGCGCCGACCGGTGCCCAGCGGAGGAGATGCGACGAAGGGAGGATCCGCCGACGCGAAAGCGTCCTCCGCTGACCACGCATCCTCCCCGGCCTCGGCGCGGGGTCGCGGCTGCGCCGACCGGCACCCGCACCCCGATGCCCGCGTCAGCCGAGCCGCACCCGAACGGGCCCGGGTCACTGCAGCACGAACGACGCCGTCCCGGCCGACGGGATGCCGCCGATCGAGACGCTCAGGTGATACGTCGCGCCTCCGCCCGGTGCGTAGGGGCGTTCCCCGTCGCACGAGCTCACGGACGAGCGCGTACGGTCCCAGGTCAGCGGGGCAGAACTGGTGACCACCTGGCCCGCGGCGAGCGTCACCTCCATGTCGCTCGGCTCCGACTGGCAGTCGGTCGAGCGCCACCACACGTCGGTGCCGCTCGTCACCGTGAACGACTGCGCGCTCGTGCCCACGTTCAAGACGCACGGAGTGGCCGAGGCGTTCGACAGCCGGATGGACAGCTGCGGGTTCTCGCCCTGGGCGTACTCCGCCTTGTCCGACAGCGCCTCCACCGTGATGTTCGCGGCGGTGCACTCGATGGGCCCCGCCGGCACGCTCGGCGTCGGTGTCGCCGTGGGACCTGCCGTGGGGGTGGCTACGGCCGAGGGCGCGGCGGCGGTCGCCGAAGGAGACGCTGAGGCGGCGCTCGCGGACGGGTCGGACGAGGGGGCGGCGGTCGGTGCGACACGCCAAGGCGGAGCCGCGACGAGCCACACGACGAGGCCGATCACGATCAGGGCCAGAAGCCCTGCCGCGAGACGACGTCGGCGATAGACCGCCGGGGACTGCCTCCGCCTACGGGGGGCATCGGTCATGGTTCCAGGGTAGGCGTCCTGGCCGTGAGCCCTCTCCACGGCACGCTCGGAATCACCGGTGCGTCACCGCCCCGCGGGAGGCCGACGGCGCTCAGAGGTTCTTCAACATGCGCGTGTTGCCGAGCGTGTTGGGCTTCACGTGCGCGAGGTCGAGGAACTCGGCGACACCCTCGTCGGGGCTGCGCACGAGCTGCGAATACACGTCGGGGGGCACCACCTGTTCGCCGATCTCGGAGAACCCGCGTCGCGAGAAGAAATCGACCTCGAAGGTGAGGCAGAACAGTCGCGACACGCCCAGCTCACGCGCGCGCTGCTCCAACGTCTCGACGAGGGCGCGTCCGACTCCCAGGTGCAACCAGTCGTCGTGCACGATGAGAGTGCGGATCTCGCCGAGGTCTTCCCACATGATGTGCAACGCGCCGCAGCCGACCACGATCCCGTCGACCTCTGCGACGACGAATTGCTGCACCGAGCCATAGAGCACGACCAGGTCCTTGCCGAGCAGGATGCGCTTCTGCACGAACGGCTCGAGCAGTTCGTGGATGCGTCGGACGTCGGCGGTGCCGGCGGAGCGGACGACGAACGACGCGGGGGAAGTCATCCTCCCAGCGTACGCCGCGACGACGAAGGGGCCCGGATGCCATGGCATCCGGGCCCCTTCGTGCTACAGCGTCAGCTGCCGGCGAGGGTGTCGGGGGTGGCGGCGATTTCGCCCGCCGTCCCGACGCCCAGCGCGACCTTCTCGCCCCGCGGGCTGGTCTCGAAGGCGAACTGTCCGTTCTCGACGCTGACCTTGACGTGGTCGCCGGCCTCGAGCTCGCCGTGGAGGATCCTCTCGCTGAGACGGTCCTCGATTTCGCGCTGCATGGCGCGGCGGAGCGGACGAGCGCCGAGCGTGGGGTCGAATCCGATCTCGATGAGCTTGTCCTTCGCCTCATCCGACAACTCCACCGTCATGTCGCGGTCGAGCAGACGGTCGGCCAGACGCTTGACGAACAGACCGACGATCTGGCGGAGCTCCGGCTTGCTGAGCTGCGGGAAGACGATGACGTCGTCGACGCGGTTGAGGAACTCGGGCTTGAAGTGGCGCTTGAGCTCTTCGTCGACCTTGCCCTTCATCCGCTCGTAGGACGTCTGGGCATTGCCCTCGACCTGGAAGCCCACCGGGCCCCCGGCGATCGCCGACGAACCGAGGTTCGTCGTCATGATGATCACCGTGTTCTTGAAGTCGATGACGCGACCCTGACCGTCGGTCAGGCGACCCTCTTCGAGGATCTGCAGGAGCGAGTTGAAGATGTCGGGGTGGGCCTTCTCGATCTCGTCGAAGAGCACGACCGAGAACGGCTTGCGGCGCACCTTCTCGGTGAGCTGGCCGCCCTCTTCGAATCCGACGAACCCGGGAGGGGCACCGAACAGACGCGAGACGGTGTGCTTCTCACCGAACTCCGACATGTCGAGGGAGATCAGCGCGCCCTCGTCGTCGAAGAGGAACTCGGCGAGCGCCTTGGCGAGCTCGGTCTTTCCGACGCCCGTGGGGCCGGCGAAGATGAACGAGCCCGAGGGGCGCTTGGGGTCCTTGAGGCCCGCGCGCTGGCGACGGATCGTGCGCGAGAGGGCCGCAATCGCCTCTTCCTGGCCGATGACGCGCTGGTGCAGCGCCTTCTCCATGAACATGAGGCGGCTGGACTCTTCCTCGGTGAGCTTGAACACCGGGATGCCGGTCGCCTGAGCGAGCACCTCGGCGATCAGGCCCTCGTCGACCACCGCGTGGGAGGCGACGTCACCCGAGCGCCACTGCTTCTCGAGGCGCAGACGCTCGGCGAGGAGCGACTTCTCCTCATCGCGAAGCGACGCGGCCTTCTCGAAGTCCTGCTCCTCGGAGGCCTGCTCCTTCTGCTCGCGCACCGTGGCGATCTTCTCGTCGAATTCGCGCAGCTCCGGCGGCGACGACAGGATCGACAGGCGCAGGCGGGCGCCGGCCTCGTCGATCAGGTCGATGGCCTTGTCGGGCAGGAACCGGTCGCTGATGTAGCGGTCGGCGAGGTTCGCCGCGGCGACGATCGCACCGTCGGTGATCTGCACCTTGTGGTGCGCCTCGTAGCGGTCGCGCAGGCCCTTCAGAATGTTGATCGCGTGGGGCAGGCTCGGCTCGGCGACCTGGATCGGCTGGAAGCGGCGCTCGAGCGCGGCATCCTTCTCGAAGTGCTTGCGGTACTCGTCGAGCGTGGTGGCACCGATGGTCTGGAGCTCTCCACGGGCGAGAAGCGGCTTCAGGATCGACGCGGCGTCGATCGCACCCTCGGCGGCACCGGCACCCACGAGGGTGTGGATCTCGTCGATGAAGACGATGATGTCGCCGCGCGTGCGGATCTCTTTCGTTACCTTCTTGAGGCGCTCCTCGAAGTCACCGCGGTAGCGGGAACCGGCGATGAGCGAACCGAGGTCGAGCGAGTAGACCTGCTTGTCCTTGAGCGTCTCGGGCACGTCGCCCTTGACGATGGCCTGTGCGAGGCCCTCGACGACCGCCGTCTTTCCGACACCGGGCTCGCCGATGAGGACGGGGTTGTTCTTGGAGCGGCGCGACAGGATCTGCATGACGCGCTCGATCTCTTTCTCGCGCCCGATGACGGGGTCGAGCTTGTTGTCGCGCGCAGCCTGGGTGAGGTTGCGGCCGAACTGGTCGAGCACGGCCGAGCCGCCCTGAGCGGCGGAGGACTGCTGCTCGCCGGCGCCGGTGGCGACTCCGGCGGGCTCTTTGCCCTGGTAGCCCGAGAGCAACTGGATGACCTGCTGGCGCACCTTGTTCAGGTCGGCGCCCAGCTTGACGAGCACCTGGGCCGCCACACCCTCGCCCTCACGGATGAGGCCGAGCAGGATGTGCTCGGTGCCGATGTAGTTGTGGCCGAGCTGCAGCGCTTCGCGCAGGGACAGCTCCAGGACCTTCTTTGCACGCGGCGTGAAGGGGATGTGCCCCGTCGGCTGCTGCTGTCCCTGGCCGATGATGTCCTGCACCTGCTCGCGCACGGCGTCGAGGGAGATGCCGAGGGACTCGAGCGCCTTGGCCGCGACACCTTCGCCCTCGTGGATCAGTCCCAGCAGGATGTGCTCGGTGCCGATGTAGTTGTGGTTGAGCATCTTCGCCTCTTCTTGGGCGAGGACGACCACACGACGGGCACGGTCGGTGAATCTCTCGAACATCTCAGTCCCTCCAGAAATGGGCTGACAGGCACGCCTCCGCGCGCCGTACATCGAGAGTAACCAGCGGCCGGAGGCCAGGGACGCATGTTCGCCGTGGGCATACCGCGACCCCGGCCGGTCTTGCGGGACCCATCGATAGTCGTTACATTATCGACCACCGATAACAACGATCATCGATAAGGAGCGATCATGGCATCCCCCCAATCCACCTCTCGCACCCTCTCCCGTGGTGACACCTGGAGCTTCCTGCTCTTCATCGTCGCGGGAGTCGCGATCGCCGCGTGGGCGGTCATCCGCAGCATCGGCAACATCGTCGCGGCCGTCGGAAACCGCGACGTGCGCGTGCCGATCGAGTTCCTCGACACCGTCGCCCAGGCTCCCGTCGGTCCTGACGGCGCCGCCGTGCCCGTCGAATTGACCGGCGCCGTGGTCACCGCCCCGTCGTTGCCGATCGCCTCGCTCTGGGCACTCTTCCTGGGCGAGGGGCTCTTCGCCGCAACGGTCGTCACGGTGGTCGTCCTGCTTCTCGTGCTGTGCGTCGGCATCCTGCGCGGGCACATCTTCAGCCGCCGGCACACCGTCCTCGTCACGTCCGTCGGGGTGATCGCGTTGGTCGGAGCCTTCGGCGTGCCGTTCTTCCACAACATGGTCGCCAACGGCGCGCTGGCCTGGCTGTCTGACCGCACATACGACCGCGGACTCACGCAGCAGATCGACCTGCCCGTCCTCATCGCGATCGGATTCGTCGCGGGCCTGTCGAGCACCGTCTTCGCCGTCGGCGACCGTCTCCAGCGCGACACGGAAGGTCTCGTATGACCCCGGCGGCCGCGGAGGACGGGCCGAGCGGCATCCACTGCCGTCTCGATGAGCTCCTCGAGGCGCGCGGCCTCACGCTCACCCGTCTCAGCGAACTGGTCGGGGTCTCGGTGGTGAACCTATCGGTACTGAAGAACGACCGCGCCCGCGCGATCCGCTACTCCACGCTCGCGGCGATCTGCCGCGTGCTGGAGTGCGAGGTCGGCGACCTCCTCGTGGTCGAGCGCTGACGCCGTCGGCGGCTGCCGGCCACGGGACGGGATCGGTCGAGCGCTGACGTCTCCGCGTCAGCGCGCGCCGAGCACCGGGATCGGATCGGGCGCCTGGACGTTGCCACCCGAGAGCACCAGCGAGACCGGACCGTCGCCGGCCTCCGCGCCCACGTCGGCCAGGGTCACGCGCGGGGCGTAGTCCATGGTGCACACCTGATCAGCGGGCGGCGTGGCGAACCGCACCGCCACCTGGCCGCCGTCGGAGCTCACCGATTCGACGGTCGGCACGCAGCTGGAGCTGCCGTAAGTGACGATCGCGACCAGCGACTGGCTCACCCAACCCGCGCTCGGCGCGAAATCGTCGGGGGGCGTGGGCACGTCGGCCAGCGCGGCGAGCGTCGTCTCACCCTCCGCGGCCCCCGTCACCTTCACGGTGAGGGCGGCACCGGGATCCGTACCCACCGGAAGGGTCACCAGCGTCGCGCGCGGCGCCATGTCGCGCGTACACGGCTCCTGCGTCGGCTCGACGAGGTCCACCGTCAGCGCCCCGTCGGCGATCTGCGGCTCCCCGCCGACAGCCGGGACGCACGACGAGCTGCCGGAGGTAACGACCGCGATCGCACGGCCCGCGTCGAGCCACGCGGCGCTGACGTCACCAGCGGGCGACGCGGTCGCGGCATCCGCGGGCGACGACGACTCGGGTGATGACGCGGCACCCGACGCGCACCCGGCCAGGGCGCCGGCGGCGAGCAGGCCCGCTCCCAGCAGGCCGATGAGGGTCAGACGTGAGCGGGACATGAAAACCTCCGGGGGGTGGATTCACCCCATGATGACGGAGATTCCTGGATGCCTGCGGCGAACGCCCCGCCGCCTCACTGCAGCGCGGAGGTGAGGCGGGCCAAGTTGTCGAGGATGGTGGAGCGCAGGGGCTGCTGGCGCCACTCCTCGATGGTGAGCTGGCGGCTGAGCTGCCGATAGCGGTCTTCGACCGCGCGCATGTCGCGCGCGAACTCTTCACCACGCACGAGCATCGACACCTCGAGATTCAGACCGAACGAGCGCATGTCCATGTTGCTCGAGCCGATGACGGCGACCTCGTCGTCGATGGTGACGCTCTTGCTGTGCAGGATGAAGGGCTTGCGGTACATCCAGATGACGACTCCCGCACGCAGGAGCGCCTCGTAGTAGCTGCGCTGGGCGTGATAGACCATGGCCTGGTCGCCCTCTTCGGACACGAACAGCTCCACGTGCACGCCACGCTGGCACGCGGTGGTGATGGCGAGGAGCAGCGCCTCGTCGGGGACGAAGTACGGACTCACGATGATGATGCGTTCGCGCGCGGCGAAGAGCAGACCGAGGAACAGCTTGAGGTTGTTTTGGAAGTCGAAGCCCGGCCCCGAGGGAACGATCTGACAGTCGAGGTCTCCTGGGCCGGTCGTCACACTGAACAGGTCGATCTCGTCGGCCAGCGTCTCGTCTGTCTCGCTGTACCAGTCGGAGAGGAAGACCGCGTTGATGCTGGCGACGACGGGGCCCTCGACGCGCACCATGAGGTCGACCCAGTGGAGGCCCCGGCGGATGTTCTTACGCAGGTTGTAGGAGGAGTCGGTGACGTTCTGCGAACCCATATAGGCGACGTCGCCGTCGATGACGAGGAGCTTTCGGTGATTGCGCAGGTCGGGGCGCTGCCAGCGGCCGCGCAGCGGCTGGACGGGGAGCATCAGATGCCAGTGGGCGCCCATCGCGTCGAGGCGGCGCACCGTCTGCTTGTAGCGCGGTTTGCCTTGGTTCGCCCAGTGGTCCAGCAGTACGCGCACCACGACCCCCCGCTCCGCGACCTCTTCGAGCGCGCGGAAGAAGTTGTCGGTGGAGTCGTCGGACTGCAGGATGTAGAACTCCACGTGCACGTACCGCGTGGCGCCGCGGATCGCGTCGGCCATGGCATCCAGGCTCTGCTGGTAATCGGCGATGAGGGTGGCGGCGTTGTCGCCCGCGATGGGCATGGCGCCGAGATTGCGGTTGAGCTGAACGAGGGCGCGGAACCAGTGCGGCGCGTTCGGGCGGAGCGTTCCGAACTCGAGCGACGCACTCGTGTCGTGGATGTACTCGTTGATCGCGGCCTGCTTGCGCCGACGCTTGCGCGGCAGACGCGGATTTCCGATGAGCAGGAACAGGAACACCCCGACGAACGGGATGAAGTAGATCGCCAGGAGCCACGCCATCGCCGCGGTGGGGCGGCGGTTTCGGGGCACGATGATGATCGCGGCGATACGCACGACCAGGTCGACGACGAACAGCGTGATGACGAGCCAGCTCGCGTCGAACGTGGCGTTGATCACAGGTCCTCCTGGGCGGGTTGTGGACCCAGCGTAGCGACGACCGCCGACAACGGTCTCGCGGACCTCAGTTCGCGGGGCCGTCGCCCGTGGACGCCACCGGCGGAAGTCCGCGCTTGGCCCGTTCCTGCGCCTCGATGCGCGCGTAAACCTTGCGCTCGGTGCGATCCATGCGAATGACGTTGCGAAGGATGAAGAAGAAGACGAACGACACGACGATCGTCGGCAGGATCGCCCACAGCACAGCGGTCCAGGTCTCATCCATGCTTCGAGAATACCCGCGGCGGCTGGGCGAACGCCCGCTCGCGCCTCCTCCCCACCCGGCCGATGAGCGGAATGGTCCACGATCGAGCGAATCGGCCGGGAACGTAACCGCCCGCGACGGCCACCCTCGACGCATGACCACCACCGTCCTGCGAGCAACCTCGTCTCCCGCTTTCCTCTCCCTCGTCCCCCACCTGCTCGAATGCACCCCGCATCGCAGCCTCGTGATCGTCCCCTTCGGTGAGGGGCGTTCGCTCGGCGCGATGCGTGTCGACCTGCCGCCGCAGGGCGACCAGCCCACCGAGGAGGGGGTCGCCTCAACCGTCGTCGGCATGGCCTGCAAGGTGACCCGCACCGACGCCGTCGCGATCGCGGTGTACACCGACGACTCCGTGACCGGCGGGGCCGGCGCACCGCACACCGGGCTCGTGGATGCCGTTCGCGCCCGTGCCGACATCTGCGGCCTGCGCGTCGTCGACGCGCTCGTCGTGGGATCCGACGGCTGGGCCAGCTATCTCGAGCCGGCGGCGGGGCCGCATCCACTCACCGAGATCCAGGATGCCGCCTTCGAGGGGCTCGACCACGACATCAGCGGCGACCACCTCACCGCCGCCCGCCTACCCGCCGGGTCCGCGGTGGACTCGCGGCTCCTCGAACAGCTCCTGGTCGACGTGGAGCACGCGTTGAGGCGTTCGCGCGACCGGCGCCGCCTCTCGCCCGCGCGGCGCACAGCAGCCGACGCCGTGGCCGCGGAGATCGCCGATCCGCCCGAACTGTTCGAGCGCGCCATCGGACGACCCGCCGACCAGGTGGACATGACGCGGATCGCGGCCCTCGCCTTCTGCTTGGAGCGACCCGCCTTGCGCGACGTCGCGCTGATGCAGTGGACCGGTGATCTGGCGACGGGCGACGCGGTGTTCCGCGCGCAGACCGTCTTCCGGGGCGGCGAGCCGGTGCCCGAAGACCTCGCCCGCCCGATGTGGGGCGAGGGCGCGAAGCCCGATCCGGCTCGGCTGCGCGCGGGGCTCCAGCTGTGCCGGCGCGTCGCCTCGCTGGTCGCCCCCGAACGCCGGCCCAGAGCGCTCGCGGCCTGCGCGTGGCTCGCGTGGGCGTCGGGACGATCCACCCACGCCGCGTTCTACGCGGACGCAGCCCTCGCGATCGATGGGACGCACGGGCTCAGCGAGATCATGCGGACCATGCTCGACGCCGGCCGGCTGCCCGAGTGGGTGTTCGAGCGGTCTACTTCACCAGCGGGAACAGGATCGTCTCGCGGATCCCGAGTCCGGTGATGGCCATGAGCAGTCGGTCGATTCCCATCCCCATGCCACCGGTGGGGGGCATGCCGTGCTCGAGGGCCCGCAGGAACTCTTCGTCGATGGGCATGGCCTCGTCGTCGCCGCGGGCGGCGAGCTTGGCCTGCTCGGTGAACCGGTGACGCTGGATCACCGGGTCGACGAGTTCCGAGTAGCCGGTAGCCAGCTCGAACCCGCGCACGTACAGGTCCCACTTCTCCACGACACCGGCGATGGAACGGTGCTCGCGCACGAGAGGACTGGTGTCGACGGGGAAGTCCATGACGAAGGTGGGCCGGGTCAGGCCCGGCTTGACGAAGTGCTCCCACAGCTCCTCGACCCATTTGCCGTGGGTCTCGTGCGGCGGGGCGTCCACCTCGTGCTCGGCGCCCAGCGAGCGCAGCGCCTCGAGCGTCGTCTCGGGCGTGATCGCGCGGCCGGCCGCGGCCGACAGCGAGTCGTACATCGAGATGCGGTCCCACTCTCCGCCGAGGTCGTACTCGGTGCCGTCGGCCCACGTGACCGTGGTGGAGCCGGCGACGGCGATCGCGGCATCCTGGATCAAGGTCTGCGTGAGATCGGCGATGCCGTTGTAGTCGGTGTAAGCCTGGTAGGCCTCGAGCATCGCGAACTCGGGGCTGTGCGTGGAGTCGGCGCCCTCGTTTCGGAAGTTGCGGTTGATCTCGTACACCCGGTCGATGCCGCCCACGACCGCGCGCTTGAGGAACAGCTCGGGCGCGATGCGCAGGTACAGCTCGGTGTCGAACGCGTTGGAGTGGGTGGTGAAGGGGCGAGCGCTCGCGCCGCCGTGCTGCACCTGCAGCATGGGCGTCTCGACCTCGACGAACTCGCGCTCGGTGAACGTGCGGCGCAGGCTCTGGTTGACCTTCGCCCGCGCCAGGACGGTCTCGCGGGCACGGTCGCGCACGATGAGGTCGAGGAAGCGGCTGCGGACGCGGCTCTCTTCGCTCAACTCGCCGTGGAGGTTGGGAAGGGGAAGCACGGCCTTCGCCGCGATGCTCCACTCGGCCACCATGATCGACAGCTCGCCGCGGCGGCTCGAAATCACCTCACCCGAGACGAAGACGTGGTCGCCCAGGTCGACGAGCTCCTTCCACGCCTGCAGGGAATCGTCGCCGACACTCGCGAGCGAGACCATGGCCTGAATGCGGCTCCCGTCGCCGGCCTGGAGAGATGCGAAGCACAGTTTGCCGGTGTTGCGGCTGAACACCACACGCCCCGCGACACCGGCGGTCTCGCCGGTCTCGGCGCCGGCCTCGAGAGCGCCGAAGCGGGCGCGCAGGGCCGGGATGGTGGTGGTGACGGGCACGGCGACCGGGTACGGCCCGCCCGCGGCGTCGGCGCGCTCGGCGAGCAGGCGCTCGCGCTTTGCCAGGCGCACCGCCTTCTGCTCGAAGACCTCGTCTTCGGTGGGTTCGGCGGCGTCGTTCGCGGGCGCGTCGGTCATCGGGAGGCTCCTCGGGGTCGTCTCCAGTCTATTCGCCGCGACCGAGAGCCTCAGATCGACGGCGTGCACCGCTCTCGGGGAGAGCACCGCATGCGGCGGCCGACCGATCCCGGTGACAGCGGTCCCCTGCCGGCTCCCCGCGAACGACCGCCTCAGAGACGAATGCGCTGGACGGCCCCGTCAGCGCAGCGAGATCTCGGCATTGTCGATGAAGCGGTGTCCACCCACCGTCGCGGCGATGAGCGCCAGGGCGCGACCGCGGTGCCCCTCGTCGACGGGAAGGAAGGTCGCGGGGTCGACCACGCTGAGGTACTCGAGGGCGATGCGCTGCTCGCCCATGAGCGACGACTGAGCGGCCGCGATGCACGCGTCGACCCCCAGGTCGGAGTTGGATGCCGCCGCCTCCAGCGCACGGGGCAGCTTCGCCGCAGCGCGACGATCCGCGGGCTCCAGAAGGGCGATGCGGCTGGACACCGGCAGCCCGTCGTCGGTGCGGACCGTGGGCACCGTGGCGATCTCGAGGCCGAAGTCGAGGTCGCGCACCATGCGCTGCACCAGGAACGCGCGCTGGAGGTCGCGCTCGCCGTAGACGGCGACGTCGGGGCGGACCAGGTTGAACAGCTTCGCCTCGACGGTCAGCACGCCGTCGAAATAGAACGGGCGCACCCGACCCTCGTACCGCAGCCCGACGTCTCCCGCCGATACGCGGGTCGTCGCGGTGCCCGCGGGCAGGAACTCCCCCGCCGAGGGCGCGAAGACGACGTCGACACCCAGGTCGCGGAGGACGCGCTCATCGGCGTCGGGCGAACGCGGATAGGAGGCCGTCTCGTCGGCGGTGCGGAAGCGCAGCGGGTTGACGAAGGTCGACACCACCACGACGTCGGCGCGCTCGCGGGCTTCATGGATGAGGTCGACGTGGCCGTCGTGCAGGGCTCCCAGGGTCGAAACAAGTGCGACACGGGGGCCGCCGGACGACCGATCTGCGCCTCGGACTTCGCCGAGTCGGGTGCGCAGATCCTCGAGGGTGCGGATCATCCGTCGATCGTAGCGTCGTCGTCGAGGGTGCGACGTCCGGAGCCCTCGACGAGCGCCTGGTCGACGCTCGACCGCACGAGTGCTGACAGGTATCCGCCGGGGTTGTCGACCCCGACACGCGACAGCATCTCCGAGGACTGGCGCACGATCGATCGCGAGAACTCCGTCGCCGTGGCGATCGCCTCCGCGTACGCCGCGCGATCGTCTTCGGCGACCACCACCGGTTCGCACCCGAGTTCGACGGCGAGTGCCTGCGCGATGGGCAGGACGGGCGCAGGAGCCGTCACCGCGGCGTACGCCTGCGCCAGCTGCCGCAGGTCGATCGACGACGTCCCGGTGAACGAGATGGCGGGGTGGATCGCGAGCGGGATGGCACCGAGCCGCGCGGCCGGGTCGAGGACGCGGGCGCCGAATGCGGCGTCGGTGTGCAGCACGAGCTGGCCAGGCTGCCAGGCACCCACCCCGGCGAGGCCCGTGACGAGCGCCGGCAGCTGGTCGTGCGGCACGGCGATCACGACCAGCTCGCTGCGTCGCACGACCTCGTCCGCGGTGAGGACGGGAAGACCGGGCAGGATCGCCTCGACCCGGTCGTCATCGGAGCCGGAGGTGATGCCGGTGAGGGCATGCCCGGCGCCGGCGAGCGCGGCTGCGAGGACGGGACCCACGCGCCCGGCGCCGATGACCCCCACGCCGAGGCGTCCGTCGCGGCCGCTCATCCGGCCCACCGGTGACTGCGATCTGTCGCGGCCGCCGCCACGGTCGTGGATGCGGTGCGTTCGAACATGCGCACCGCCTCATCGCGATCGAGGGCGCCGACCGAGGTCTGCACCGTGCCGGCGATCACGTGGCCCGTGAGCGTCGCCGCGCCGAACGCCCGCGCCAGCGGGCCCTGCTCCAGTCCGACCGACTGCAGCCGCGCCAGAGGGAGGATGCTCAGCGACCGCCACACCCACCCCCGACGCATGAGCAGGGCAGCATCGGTCAGCAGCACACCGTTGCGCCGCCAGGACAGGGGCCGCAGCCAGCGGGCGCGCGCCGGGGTCGTCATGTAGGGGTCGTCCTGCACGGGACCCAGGATGCCGTCGCGGAAGACGCTCGTCCACTCGCCGCCGGTCAGGGCCGGGGCGAGGATCTCCAGCACGCGCTCGACATCGTCGCGCGTGCCGATGGGCAGCACCGCAGCCAGCTGGTCCGTGCTCGAGTCGGTCGACGACCGACCCGACAGGCGGTTGACCGACACGGTCCACCACCCGAAGGGTCGCCACAGCAGGGGTTGTCGCACCTCGATGGCGTGGACCCGGCCGGGCGGCACGATCTCGGAGACGGTGGTGAAGAGCCCGAACGTCACCCGGACGCCGTCGGGCGTCGGGGCGATCGAGTACCGCAACCCGCGCGCGACCGATCGCACGTAGTAGGCGCCGAACGCGAGGAACATGGGAACGACCGTGAACAGCAGCCAGAGCGTCGACAGTGACGCGGCCACGACGATGCCGACCACGAGCGCGATGAGGAACACCGTCGAACCACTCAGCACACGGGACGCCACGAGCCGGCCGACCGGGATGCGCACGATGCTCTCGGGCTCGGCATCGGAGAGATCCTCGCCGTCGACCAGACCCTGCAGGCCCGAACCCACCGCCGCCGCCGCCTGGCGCGCGAACGAGGACCGCCCGCTCTCGGGCGACTGCCCGGCGGCGAGACGGCGCCGCCCTGAGGCGAGGCGGAGGATGTCGCCGCGGATGGCGTCGGCATCCTTCCCCGACAGGTACTCCAGCTTGACGTTGGCATCCAGGCCCGCCCCGACGACCTCCAGCTTCGCCAGCCCCAGGAGCCGGGCGATCATGGGGCGCGTCAGGTTGACACCCTGGACGCGGTCGAGGGGTGCGCGGCGGTGGGTGCGGAACAGCACCCCCGAACGCACCTCGACGTCGTCGTCGCCGATCCGCAGGGTGTGGAACCGCCATGACAGCCGGAACAGCACCAGCAGCACGATGAGCAGCGCCAGCGTCGCACCACCGACGATGAGGATGAGGTTGTTGGCGAACAGGAAGTCGACCGGATCGGGCGGCAGCTCGCCCGGTGGAAGGTCGGTGAAGACCGGGAACAGGAGCTCGACCAGCCGCTCGCGGAGATTCGCGACGATGACTCCGATGATGACGAGGAGCGTCAGACCCCCGCGCAGCAAGGGGGTGAGCGGATGCAGTCGGTGCCATTCTCCGTCGCTGTACGGCGACCGCACCGCCGGCCGGGCGGTCGGCGCGGCGCGGGGCGCCTCGGGAACCCGAGCACTCTCGCGCTCAGACGCACCGTCCGCCGGGTTCGCCGCGCGCGCTCCGCCGGACGCGTCCGGGTCGCTCACAGACCCGTCCGCCGGGTCTCGGCCACCGCGACGAGTGTGTCGCGCAGGTGCTCCGCTGCCTCTTGCGTGAGCCCCGGGATCGTGACCCCTGTCGATGCGGCCGCAGTGACGAGCTTGAGCTGGGCGATGCCGAAACCGCGGTCCAGGGGGCCGTGGGTGATGTCGACGAGCTGCATGCGCCCGTAGGGGACCGCCACGACCCGCTGCCACAGGATGCCGCGGCGGAACACGAGGTCGTCGCGCCGCAGCTGGTAACCGAACGACCGGGCCTGCCGCGGGGTGATGACGAGCCCGAAGAGGGTCACGACGAGGACGATCCCCGCCGGGATCCACTGCCACAGCACCCCGGTGATCACCTGCACCGCGACGGCGACGGCGACCACCAGCAGGAAGAAGACGCCCTGGGAGATGAGCTGGACGCGCACGTAGGCGCGGGCGAGCTGGTACCACGTCCCGTCGCCGAGGGGCAGACGACGCTGCGAGCGCGGCTCGAGGACGCGGTCGTACGTGCGTGCGCCCAGGACGGCACCGTCGTCGTGAGCGCCCGTCCCACTCGTCGGTCCGCCGTCGTGCACCCGAGGCGGGGTGAGCAGGCCGGAGACGTCGGGTGAGCCGCCGTCGGCCATCGCCCCACCGTCGCGGGCGCCGGCGTCGACCGGCGCTTCCGTCCCGAGCTCGGATCCGATCCAGGCGGGCTGGTCCACCTCCGCCCCACGGGGCGCGCGATCACGACGCAACCCTGCGCTCGCCGAGGGTGCGGGCGCGCCCTCGTCCTCGGCCGCTCGCAGGTCCTCGACCGGCTCCGACGGGGTGAGCCGAACGCCATCGACGGGCTCGGATGCAGAGAGCCGCGCGCCTTCGACGGGCTCCGGCGGAACGAGCCGCGCACCCTCGACGGGCTCCGGCGGAGTCAGCCGCGTGCCCTCGTCGAGCGGAGGCCGCGCGGGCTCGTCAGGCCTGGACGGGTCCGGTCGGGGTGTTTCCGGGGGTGTCGTCATCGTCGTCCTTCCGGATGGTGCACAGCTGCTCGGCAACGAGTCCCGCGACGACGAGGACGACGGCGCACACGAGCGTCGCGACGATCGTTCCCATCGAGCCTAGCGACGGCGTCACGGGTCGGGTCGTCAGGAACACGATCAGACCGAGCGAGAATCCGAACGACACCGCCCCCAGCAACGACGAGGCCTTCGCCAGCATCGCGATGCGCAGAGCCTGGAAGGGATTGATGCGCCGAGTGCCACGACTCCGGGTCGCTCGCCACACCGGCACCGCCAGGACGACGATCACGGCACCGAGCAGCGCGAGGATCGTCGGCAGGCTCGCCGCCGGAGAGAACGTCGCGCGGCCCATCGCGGTCAGCATCGTGTCGAGGATGAAGCCGGCCGCCGCGCCGACGACGACGGCGACGGCGAGGATGCCGACACCCGTGCGTCTCATCGTCGGAGCCCTTCCAGCAAATCGGTGACGCGTCCGCGCCCGGGGATCTCGGCATCCGGATCCAGCTGCGCCCACGGCGCGAGCACGAACTCCCGCTCATGGGCCCGGGGGTGCGGCACGACGAGGTCGTCGCGGATGATTCTCTCGTCACCGTACGTGATGAGGTCGAGATCGAGCGTGCGATCCCCCCAACGTTCACGTCGCACGCGTCCATGTCGCGCCTCGATGCGGTGCAGTGACGCGAGCAGTTCGGCAGGGGCGAGGCGCGTCCGCAGGATGGCGACGGCGTTGAGGTAACGCGGCGCGTCTTCGTCCTCTCCGTCGAGGGTCACCGCGACGGTCTCGATCGGCTCCGACACCCGCACGTCGCTCGTCAGGGTCAGACGGCTCAACTCGTCAGCCGCGTCCGCCAACGTCTCCGCTCGCCGGCCGAGGTTGGCGCCCAGGGCGACGACCGCCGTGACCGGCGTCGAACGCGGCGCTTCGCCCATTCCGTGGGCCAGCCGCACGCTCACGATCGACCCCGTGTGATGGTCACGGCGACGTCGCCGAACGGCACGGGGATGGGCGCCTGCGGCTTGTGCACGGTGATGGTCACCCGATCGACGCGGTCATCGCGCAACACGTCGTCGGCGAGGCGCTGGGCGAGGGTCTCGAGCAGGTCGACGGGCTCGCCCGCGACGACGGCGACGAGCCGTTCGGCGAGCTCGCCGTAGTGCACGGTCTCGACCACGTCGTCGGTCTCGGCCGCACGCCGCAACGACAGGGCGAGCACCGCATCGACCACGAACTCCTGACCCTCGCGCTTCTCGTCGGCGTACACACCGTGGTGACCGAAGGCGCGCACCCCCGTCAGGGTGATGTGGTCGTCGGCATGCATCAGGCCTCCCAGGCGCGGGCGACGGCGAGGGCGTCGCGGGTGGTCGCGACATCGTGCACGCGCACGGCCCACGCGCCGGAGCGGGCGGCGAGGGCGCTGGTGACGGCGGTGGCGAGGTCGCGGCGAGCAAGATCGGCGTCGTCGCCCAGGGCGTCGGCGAGGAACCGCTTGCGGCTCGTCCCCACGAGCACGCGATACCCCAGCCCGCCGAGTTCGGGCAGTGCGCGCAGCGCCCTCCAATTCTGCTCCCCGCGCTTGCCGAACCCGATGCCGGGGTCGACGACGATGCGCGAGGGGTCGATCCCCGCGGCGACGGCGGCGGCCGCGCGAGCCTCGAGCTCGGTCGCCACCTCCCTCCCCACGTCGACGTACTCGGCGCGTGCGTACATCTCGCTCGACGGTCCACGCCAGTGGCCCAGGGCGATGTCGGCGCCGGTCTCGGCGACGGCGGCGAGCATGTCGGGGTCGGCGAGACCGCCCGAGACGTCGTTCACCAGCCGCGCACCGGCGTACACCGCGGCGACGGCGGTCGTCGCGTTCATCGTGTCGATGCTGACGGACACCCCCTCGGATGCCAGGGCCTCGACGACCGGCAGCACCCGCTGCTGCTCGACGCGGGGTGCCACCCGCTCGGCTCCGGGCCGTGTGGACTCGCCGCCGACGTCGAGCAGATCGGCGCCCTGCTCGCGGAGGAAGCGCGCGTGGGCGATGGCGACGTCGGGGTCAAGGTAACGGCCGCCGTCGCTGAAGGAGTCGGGGGTGACGTTGACGATCCCCATGACGAGGGTCACGCGCGCGCCCCGATGAGCGCGATGAGCTCGGCACGGGCGGCGGGCTCGGTGTACACGCCGCGTGCCGCGATCGTCACCGTGGAGGCATCCGGCTGGCGACCGCCGCGCATGGTGACGCACTCGTGCACGGCGTCGAGCACGACGAGCACCCCGCGGGCGTCGAGGGCCGCATCGATCGCGTCCGCGACCTGCTCACCGAGCCGCTCCTGCACCTGCGGGCGGGTGGCGAGGACGTCGATGACGCGCGGCAGCGCACCGAGCCCGACGACCTCCTCGCCGGGGAGGTAGGCCACGTGCGCGCGTCCGCGGAAGGGCAACAGGTGGTGCTCGCACATCGAGCGGAACGCGATGTCGCGCACCATGACGGCCCCGGAGGGCAGCGTGTCGGGCGCCGGTCCGCGCGACACCGAGATGGTGTGCTCGAGCGGCGCGCCGGCATCCTGGCCCACTCCCCCGAAGAACTCGGCCCAGGAGTCGGCGACGCGGGTCGGGGTCTGCCGGAGGCCGGGGCGATCGGGATCCTCCCCGATCGCCTCCAGCAGCTCGCGGACGAGCGCTGCCACCCGTTCTCGATCGACGGCCACGGCGCCTCAGGCGGTGGCCGGGCGCGTCTGTCCGCTCGGACGGGGCTGCGCCTGCGTCTGCGTCTGCGCCTCGGCCTCGGTGGATGCGGCGATTCCGGCCGTCTCGCGACGGGGGACGTTCACCGGCGGCTGGGTCGAGACCGGACGATCGCCCGACGACAGCCACTGCGGGCGCGGGGTGAGGCGCTTGACGTCGGTGAAGATCTCGGCGAGCTCGTTGTGATCGAGCGTCTCTTTCTCGAGCAGCGCCAGAGCGAGCCGGTCGAGCACCTCGCGGTTGTCGTTGATGACCTGATACGCCTCGTTGTGCGCCTGCTCGATCAGCGCGCGCACCTGGGCGTCGACGCGCTCGGCGATGCGCTCCGAGAAGTCACGGCCGTGTCCCATGTCGCGACCCATGAAGACCTCGCCCGAGGAGGAGCCGAGCTTCACCGGACCCACCTCGTTCGTCATGCCGTACTCGGTGACCATCTTGCGCGCGATGCTCGTGGCCTTCTCGATGTCGTTCGAGGCCCCGGTGGTGGGGTCGTGGAACACGATCTCTTCGGCGACACGGCCGCCCATGGCGTAGGTCAGCTGGTCCTGCAGCTCGTTGCGGGTGATGGAGTACTTGTCGTCGAGCGGCAGCACCATCGTGTAACCCAGCGCCTTGCCGCGCGGAAGGATCGTGACCTTCGTGACGGGGTCGGTGTGGTTCATCGCGGCCGCCGCGAGCGCGTGGCCGCCCTCGTGGTACGCCGTGATGAGCTTCTCTTTGTCCCTCATCACACGGGTGCGGCGCTGGGGCCCGGCGATGACGCGGTCGATGGCCTCGTCGAGGGCGCGGTTGTCGATGAGCTGCGCGTTCGAGCGTGCGGTCAACAGCGCCGCCTCGTTGAGGACGTTGGCGAGATCGGCACCGGTGAAGCCGGGGGTCTTGCGAGCGACGACCTCGAGGTCGACGGAGTCGGACAGGGGCTTGCCGCGGCCGTGCACCTCGAGGATGCGCTGGCGGCCCTTCAGGTCAGGGGCGTCGACGCCGATCTGGCGGTCGAAGCGGCCCGGGCGCAGCAGGGCGGGGTCGAGGATGTCGGGGCGGTTCGTCGCCGCGATCACGATGACGTTGACCTTGGGGTCGAAGCCGTCCATCTCGACGAGCATCTGGTTCAGCGTCTGCTCGCGCTCGTCGTGGCCGCCGCCCATGCCGGCGCCGCGGTGGCGACCGACGGCATCGATCTCGTCGATGAAGATGATGGCCGGGGAGCTCTCTTTGGCCTGGTTGAACAGGTCGCGCACGCGGCTCGCGCCGACACCGACGAACATCTCGACGAAGTCCGAACCCGAAATGGAGTAGAAGGGCACGCCCGCCTCACCGGCGACCGCACGGGCCAGCAGGGTCTTTCCGGTTCCGGGAGGGCCGTACAGCAGCACGCCCTTCGGGATGCGGGCACCGACCTCTTCGAACTTCTTGGGGTCCTTGAGGAATTCTTTGATCTCTTCGAGCTCTTCGATGGCCTCATCGGAACCCGCGACGTCTTGGAAGGTGACGGTCGGCGTCTCTTTGGTCACGAGCTTCGCCCGCGACTTGCCGAACTGCATGACCTTGCTACCGCCGCCCTGGGCGCTGGAGAGCAGCCACCAGAAGAGCAGGCCGAGGAGCACGAGCGGGAGCATCAGCCCGAGGAAGCCGTCGAACCAGCTGGGGCGGGGCACTTCGTCGTTGAAGCCGTCGGAGGGCGCGGCGGCGTCGATGGCGTTCGCCACCTCGGCGGCGCGGGCCTGGCCGAAGTAGAACTGCACGCTGTCAGCACCCTCGAAGGGCTCGGACAGCGTCAGATCGACGCGCTGATCAGGATCGTTCGTCACCACTTTGGTCACGGTGTTGCCCTGGAGCAGCTCCAGACCCTCTTTGGTCGACACCTGACGGGCGCCCGTGAGGTTGGAGATGAGGGAGAAACCGATGATCAGAAGCAGAACGACCAACAGAACGTAGATGATCGGATTGCGCGTGATCTTCTTCAAATTCATGGTGGGCGAGCCCAGCCCTTTCGTGATCCTCCGCAGAAATGCGGTCGCATCAGGGTAACGTGCGCCGACTATGCCGGGCCTGTGCGTTCGTTTCAGGCGTACAGGGCACGGATGCCGCGGCATCCCCGCCTCTGAGAGACGCTCTCGTCAGGAGTAGACGTGGGGCGCGAGCACCGCGACGTCGCGGAGGTTGCGGTAGCGCTCGGCGTAATCGAGCCCGTAGCCGATGACGAAGTCGTTGGGGATGTCGAAGCCCACGTACCGGCAGTCGACCTCGACCTTCATGGCATCCGGCTTGCGCAACAGCGCGAGCACCTCCACCGACTCGGCGCCGCGCGAGGCGAAGTTCTCGAGCAGCCAGCTGAGGGTGAGACCCGAGTCGATGATGTCTTCGACGATCAGCACGTGCTTGCCGGTGATGTCGGTGTCGAGGTCTTTGCGGATCTGCACCACGCCGCTGGAACGGGTGCTCGCGCCGTACGACGACACCGCCATCCAGTCCATCGTGATGTGAACGGGCAGGTGCCGCGCGAAGTCGGCCATGACCATGACGGCGCCCTTGAGGACGCCCACGAGCACCACCTCGCGGCCCTCGTAATCGGTCACCACCTGCGTCGCCAGTTCGGCGAGCTTCTCGTGGATCTGCTCCTCGGTGAGGAGGACTTCGCTGATGTCGTCGGAGATGTCGGCCGCGCGCATCCGTCGAGTCTACGCAGCCGAGAAGGCGGCCTCGCCGGGGACGGGGGCCGGAACGGCGACGGGCGGCGTTCGGGGCGGGGCGGCAGGCGCCGCGACACCGGTCGTGACCGCGGATGGAGGGGTCGCCGCCGCTTCGCTCCGCGGCGAGGCCGAGACGTACCCTCCCGTCCGACGGGGCGGGAGGCTGCGCACCGAGGCGACGGCATCCATCCACCCCTGATAGCGCTCCTCGCGTTCGTCGTGCGGCATCCGGGGCTCGAAGACGCGCTCGAGGTGCCATCGATCGACGATTTCGTCGCGTCGCCACAGACCTGCGGCGGAGCCGGCCAGGTGCCCGATCCCGAGCGCGGTCCGCTCCAATCCCTTCGGACGTGCCACCGGGATGCCGAGGATGTCGGCCTGGAACTGGCACAGCAGGTTGTTGCGCGTCGCCCCGCCGTCGACTTTGAGCAGCGGGATCGACACGCCGTTGCGACGCAGGTTGTCGACGTTGTCGCGGGTTTGGAATGCCATGGCCTCGAGACCGGCGCGGACGACGTGCGCCGCCGTGGATTCCAGGGTCAGGCCGACGATCCCGCCGCGGGCGTTACGGTCCCAGTGCGGGTCGAACAGCCCCGCGAAGGCGGGGACCAAGTAGACGCCACCGCTGTCGGGCACGCTCTCGGCCAGGCGCTCGCTCGCCGCGGCGCCCGGGAGGATGCCGAGACGGTCGCGGAGCCATTGGATGGTCTGGCCACTGTGGAAGACGACGCCCTCGGCCTCGTAGGTGAGGGTGTCGCCGAACTGCCACGCGACGCTGCTGCACATGCCCGGCAGCGTCCGGGGCGCCCCGCCGACGTTGACGGTGAGCACACCCGCGGTTCCGAAAGTGTTCTTGGCGCCGCCGGCCTCGAGGCAGGCTTCGCCGAAGAGCCCCGCCTGCTGATCGCCGAGAACGGCGAGGATGGGGATCGTGCGCCCCTCGGCGCCGGGGATGACCCCCGGGGCGACGTCTCCGAACCATCCTGCCGACGGCACGATCTCGGGCAGCAGGCTCGTCGGGATGTCGAGGATGTCGCAGAACTCCTCGTCCCAGGCCGCGCGCTCCAGCGACATGAGCCCCGTGCGCGACGCGGCGCCCGGCTCGGTGCGGTGAACCGCGCCTCCCGTGAGGTTCCACAGCAGCCACGTCTCGGGCGTGCCGATCGCCAGCTCGCCGCGATCCGCCCGTTCGCGCACGCCGTCGACGTTGCGCAACAGCCACGCGACCTTGGCGGCGGAGAAGAAGGAGTCGTTGCGCACGCCCGTGCGAGTGCGGAATTCGCCGTCGAGTCCGCGAGCCGACCACTCCTGCACGATGCCGTCGGTCTGTTTGGACATCCACATGATCGCGTTGTAGACCGGACGACCGGTCCGCCGGTCCCACATGACGATCGTCTCGCGGTGCGAGGTGACCCCCACCGCGACGATCTCGGAGGCGTCGATCCGGGCGCGGGCGAGGGCGGCGATGATCGCCGAGCGCGGCGCCTCCCACAGGTCGAGGGGGTCGAGCTCGACCCACCCCTCGTGCGGGAAGGACGCCTCGATGCCCGCCGACGCCTCCCCGACGATCGTGCCCTGGGAGTCGAGGAGAACGGCGCGGGCGCTGCTCGAGCCCTCGTCGAGGGCCAGCACGTATCCGGAGGACGTCATGCTGCGGCTCCTCACGCGGGCTGCGCGGTGCGCGCCGGCACCCGCAGGTGGTCGAGCCAGCGTCGGTAGCCGGCGATCTCGGCATCCCGTCGGTCGGCGTCCCAGCCCCCGAGGCCGGCGAGGATGTCGGCGGCGCGCTCGACGCCACGGATGCCGTGGGTCGGTTCGAACGCGAGCAGCAGCCGCCGGGCGAACACGTCGGTGATCGTCTCGGCGAACTCGTGACGCATCGCGAACACCAACTCGGCCGCGATCGCGGGCGACTCGGGGTCGAAGCGCTCAGCGAGCTCGGGGCGTTCGCGCACGAGGTCGAGCACCCGCTCGGCGCGCGTGCCGTAGAGGTCCCACAGCCGTTCGGCGGTGTCGCGGCGCACCAGGGTCGTCGACAGGACGCTCGCCTCGAAATCCACCATGTCGGCCGTCCGAGCGCCCGGGAACGGCTGGAACTTGCTCACCGGGTGTTTCAGGCCCGCGCCGAGGATCTTGACGGCCTTGTCGACGGCGTCCTCGGCGAGCTGGCGGTACGTGGTGAGCTTTCCGCCGACGATGGAGAGCAGACCGGGGTAGCCGTCCTTGACGTGGTCGCGCACGATGTGACTGCGCGGCACCTTCCACTCGGGGATGTCGGGTGCGTAGGGCAGGGGGCGCACGCCGCTGTAGGTGTACAGGACGTCGTCGACGGTGAGGTCGGCCTCGGGCACGAGGGCGTTGGTCTCGGTGAGCAGGTAGTCGATCTCGTCGGACTCGGCGCGGGCCTCGTCGGGGTCGAGCTCGAACTTCGTGTCGGTGCAGCCGATGAGGTAGCGCCCCATCCACGGGATGACCAGCACGAGGCGACCGTCGGTCTGCGACTCGTAGTAGACGACGTCATCGGGTGCGCCGGGGAACGCGTCGACGATGATGTGGCTCCCCTTCGCGCCGCCGATGAGACGCGGCGAGGGGACGGAGGGAAGGGTGGATGCCGCCGACTCACCGCGCAGGACGGCATCCACCCAGGGCCCTCCGGCGTTGATCGTGAGTGTGGCGGAGATGTCGCGGATGGTGCCGTCGGCGTGGCGCACGCGCACGCCGGTGACCTCTTTGCCGGTGCCCAGCACCCCGACCGCGCGGGTGTGGAGGAACAGCCGCGCACCGGCGTCGACGGCCGCGACGGCGAGTTCGACGCACAGGCGCTCGGCGTACTCGACCTGTCCGTCGGTGAACAGCGCGGCGCCGCTGAGGCCCTCGCGCGACATACCGGTGAAGCGGCGTCGGACGGCCGTGGTCGAGAGGATGCGGTGCCACGAGACCGACTTGTCGACCGAGAGCACGTCGTAGGCGAGCATTCCGAGTCGGATCATCCATGACGGGCGCGTGTTGCGGGCGTAGAACGGCATGATCAGGCGCACGGGCTTGACCAGATGCGGGGCCACTTTGAACAGCAGTTCGCGTTCGCGCAGCGATTCGCGCACGAGGCGCACGTCGCCGCGTTCGAGGTAGCGCAGGCCGCCGTGGACGAGTCGTCCCGACCACGCGGAGACCCCCGCGCAGACGTCCTCCTGCTCGACGAGCGCGACGGAGAGTCCGCGCTCGGCGGCGTCTCGGGCGATGCCGAGACCGTTGATGCCGGCGCCGATCACGACGATGTCGAAGGTGGGCTGGTCGACGTTCTCCACGTGTGTCTCCCTTGACCGTGGTGTGCTCTGAATATTCAGTCGCACATTGAATGTGATTCCATTATCGTAGCGCGCAGCCGTCGACACGGGAAGCGGGTATCGGGCTTCGGGACCCGAGAACGCCGATTCTGACAGACCGCGGACAGGACGGGAACGACCCGTCGGCCCGCGCGAGCGCAGTGACGGACAGAACGGGAGAGGTCTCTCATGCCATCCACGATCAAGGACACCGGCTCCATCCGCGCGATGACGAAGGTTGCGCATCTCTACTACCGGCGCGGCCTCGTGCAGACCGAGATCGCGGAGGAGCTGGGCCTGTCGCAGGCGGGAGTGTCGCGCCTGCTGACGGCGGCGAGCGAGCAGGGGATCGCCCGAACGGTGGTCGTCCCGCCGTCGGGCTTCCACAACGACCTCGAGCAGGAGGTCGAGGAGAAGTTCGGTCTGCGTGAGGTGCACATCGTCGAGACGGGGGCGAGCGCCGGCGACGACCTCGTGCCTGCGCTCGCGCGCGCGCTCGTGCCGGTGTTGCAATTGGCACCCATCGACGGCCGCACCATCGGACTGACGTCGTGGTCGCGTGCGCTCCAAGCCGCCGTCGACGCGCTCCCCGACCTGCCCCGCGCCAACGCCGGGCACATCGTCGAGTTGCTCGGCGATGTGGGGCGACCGTCACTCCAGCACCGCGCCGCCCTGACGACCGAGCGGTTCGCCCATGCCACCGGAGGCGACCCGGTGTTCCTCCGCGCGCCGGGCGTCGTCTCGACGCGTCAGATGCGTGCCGCTCTGCTGGAAGGCGACCCCCATGCACGCCGCGCGCTGCGGGCGATGGACGACCTCGACCTGGCCCTCGTGGGCATCGGAGAGGTGCGCGCGTCGGAGCCGCTCACCGCGGGCGAGAACTTCTTCACCGACGCGCAATTCGCGTCGGCCCGCGCCCAGGGAGCCGTCGGCGAGATCGGCCTGCGGTTCCTGGATGCCGCCGGCGAACCCGTGGCCGTCGAGCTCGGGGAACTCGTGCTGGGAATGGAGCTGTCGCAGCTGCGCCGCGCGAAGCGGCGCATCGCCGTCGCAGGTGGGCGCCGCAAACACGCGGCGGTGCTCGCGGCCGTGCGCGGAGGATGGATCGACGTCCTGATCACAGACGACACGACCGCGCGGCACCTGGTCGCCCGCGGACCGAACGGGGTTGACACCCACCCGCGGCATTCTTAGCATCAGGTTGCATCACCATTCAGTACCGGAATATTGATTTGCACTCGTTTCAAAGGGGAAACACATGCACAGCTCCCGCATCCGCCGCGCGTCCGTCCTCCTTCTCGCGGGGGTCGTCGCAACCCTCGGACTCGCCGGCTGCAGCACCACCGACGCCGGCGGCGCTCCGACCGGGTCCAAGACCATCGGCGTCTCGATCGCCGACCAGAAGTCGCTGTTCTACATCGCCGCGGCCGACGGCATGAAGGCCGCCGCCGAGGAAGCGGGGTACACCCTCGTCCTCGAGTCGGCCGACAACGACGCCACCCGTCAGGTCAATCAGGTGCAGAACCTGCTGACCCAGCAGGTGGGCGTGCTCATCTACACCCCGCAGGACGCCACGGCCGCCGGCGCCGGCGTACGCCTGGCGAACGACGCGGGCGTCCCGGTCGTCGCCCTCGACCAGAAGCCCGAGACCGACGACGTCGAGATCTCCACCTTCATCGCCACCGACAGCGTCAAGGCCGCCTACGACGTGTGCACCTGGATGTTCGAGCAGATGGGTGGGGAGGGAGACATCGCGGTGCTCCAGGGTCCCCTCGGCGCCACCGCCGAGCTGCAGCGCACCGAGGGCTGCAAGAAGGCGCTCGCCGAGAACCCCGGCATCAACGCCGTGCAGTGGGAGAGCGCCGGGTGGGACGAGACCCAGGCCTTCGACACCACGCAGAACATCCTCACCGCCCACCCCGAGCTGAAGGCCGTGTTCGGTGAGAGCGACGCGATGGCCCTCGGCGCGGCGAAGGCCGCCCAGCAGGCCGGGCGCACGGGCATGGTCTTCGCGGGCATCGACGGCTTCCCGACGATGTTCACCGCGATCACCGACGGACTGACCCAGGCCACGATGGCGCAGCAGCCCTACATGATGGGCAAGCTCGCCGTCGAGAACGCCATCCAGCTGCTCGAGGGTGGAGCCGACCTGCCTCAGGACCAGTACCAGGACGCGGTGCTCGTCACCGGCGACAACGTCGCCGAGAACGACCCCACCAAGTTCTACGGCCCCGACGCCGCCCGTAACTGACCACGCCGAGGGGCGGTGCGGCCGCGGCTGCACCGCCCGACCGGAGGGAACACCATGGCCGCATCACCCCGCACCGGCGCAGGCCTCGTCTGCACCGGTCTCACCAAGCAGTACGGCGGCGTCACCGTCGTCAACGACATCGACATCGCCCTCGTCCCGGGTCGCGTCGTCGGCCTCGTCGGCGAGAACGGAGCCGGCAAGTCCACCACGTCGGGCATGATCGCCGGTCTCGTCCAGCCCGACCGCGGCTCCATGACGATCGACGGCGACCCGTACGAACCGCGCTCGCCCGGCGACGCGCTCAAGGCCGGCGTGGTGCTCATCCACCAGGAGATCCGCATGGTGCGCGAGCTCACGGTGGCCGAGAACATCTTCATCGGACGCCTGCCGATGCGCGGCGGACGCGTGGACCGCGCCCGCATGAACGAAGAGGCCGCCGACGTGCTCGGGCGCCTCGGCTCGCGCGTGGATCCGCGCCAGCGCATCGACGAGCTGTCGATCGCCGCCCAGCAGGAGATCGAGATCGCCCGGGCGCTCAGCCGGAAGCCGCGATTCGTCATCTTCGATGAGCCCTCCGCCTCGCTCGGCAAGAGCGAGACGGCCCGCGTGTTCGACCAGATCGAGGCACTCAAGGCCGGCGGCGCCGGCATCGTCTACATCTCCCACCGCATAGAGGAGATCACCCGGCTCTCGGATGCCATCGTGTGCTTGCGCGACGGACACCTCGCCGCCCGATGGGACACCGGCGACGTCTCGCGGGAGGCGATCGTGCGCGCCATGGTCGGCCGCGACTTCACCTACGGACACGGCACGCCGCCCGAGGCGGGCAACCGCACGGTCATCGAGGTGTCGGGGCTCGGCCGCAGCGGCGCCTTCGAAGGCATCGACTTCGCGGTGCGCGCGGGCGAGATCTTCGGCGTCGCGGGGCTCGTGGGCGCCGGCCGTACCGAGGTCGTACGCACGCTCGCCGGCGCCGATCGCGCGACCGAGGGGCGCATCGTCGTCGACGGCGAGGACACCGTCATCCGTTCTCCGCAGGACGCGATCCGCGCCGGGATCGCGATGGTCCCCGAGGACCGCAAGTCGCAGGGTCTCCTCTTGAGCCGCGACAGCATGGACAACATGACCCTGCCCTGGCAGCGTCACCTGTCTCGCCGGGGCATCGTCACCCGCTCCGCGCTGGCGGCGACCTACCGCCGCTTCCGCGAGGAGCTCGACATCCGCGGGCAGGCCGACGTGGCCGTCGCCCACCTCTCCGGCGGCAACCAGCAGAAGGTGCTGCTCGCCAAGTGGCTCGTGCACAAGCCGAAGGTCTTGATCCTCGACGAGCCCACGCGCGGCGTCGACGTCGGCGCCAAGATGACGATCTACGCCGCCATCCGGCGGCTCGCCGAGGACGGCGTCGCCGTCATCGTCGTCTCCTCCGAGCTCGAAGAGGTGCTCGGACTCTCCCACCGCGTCCTGGTCATGGCCGAGGGGCGCCCCCAGGGCATCCTCGACCGGACCGACGCCACCCCCGAGGCCGTCATGCGCCTCGCCCTTCCGCAGCACGCGGACGCCACGCACATCTGACCCGAGGAGCAGAGACGATGACCGTTTCCGACCCGTCCACCACCGCCGCGGGATCGACCGCGGCCAGCCCCGCCACCATTGCCGCGCGCACCGTACCGGTGGGCCCCCGTGAGCCCGGCGCCTGGAAGAAGTGGGCGGGGCGCGTCCCCGGCCCGCTCGTGGGGCTGGTCGTCATCTTCGTGCTGCTGTCGATCCTGTCGCCGTACTTCTTGACGTCACGCAACCTGTTGAACATCGTCACGCAGATCTCCGCGGTGGGGATCATGTCGGTCGGCGCACTGATGGTCATCATCATCGGCGGCATCGACCTGTCGGTGGGCGCGACCCTCGCCCTCAGCTCGATGGTGATGGGGTATCTCTTCTCCTACTCCGGGATGCCGTTCGAGCTCGCCCTCGTGCTGGGCCTGGCCGTGGGCGCTCTGATCGGCCTGCTCAACGGCATCCTGGTCACCGTCGGCAGGCTGCAGCCGTTCATCGCGACCCTGGCGACGATGTCTGCGGCGACGGGACTGGCGGTGTTCATCACCGGCGGCAACACCGTCAACGGCTTCCCCGAGTGGTTCGTCTCGCTCACGCGCCTGAGCATCGCCGGCATCCCGGTGCAGGGCCTGATCCTGCTCGCGGTCTTCCTGCTCGCCGCCTTCTGGCTGCGTCTGCGGCCCGGCGGACGCGCACTTTACGCGATCGGCGGCAACGAGGAGGTCGCCCGCCTCTCCGGCATCCCGGTACGACGTACCAAATTGGTCGTGTACACGCTCGCGGGCCTGCTCGCCGCCCTCGGTGGACTGCTCGTCACCTCGCGCCTGGACTCGGCGCAGCCCACGGCCGGCGCAGCCGACCTGTTGAACGTCATCGCCGTCGTCGTCATCGGCGGCGCCAGTCTCGCCGGCGGCACCGGGTCGCTGCTCGGGACCTTCGTCGGTCTGCTCATCATCGGCGTGCTCAACAACGGCCTCTCGCTGCTCGGAGTGTCCCCCAACCTGCAGCCCGTCGTGCTCGGCGCGGTGATCGTCGCCGCGGTGCTCACGGACCGTCAGGCGCGCAAAGCGCAATCGGGCGAACGCTGATCGGGCCCCAATGACGACGATCACGAGCGGGGCGGCGATCACGCCGCCCCGCTCCCGCGTGTCCGCCCCGCACCGGCGGCCTGGCAGAGTAGACCTCCAGGAACCGTCCGGCTACGGGAGGCAGACGATGGCGCGCGACCCCAAAGAGCTCGAACACCTGCGCATGATGACGAAGGTCTCGCACCTCTATCACACGCGGGGGATCGTGCAGACGGAGATCGCCCGCACCCTCGGCATCTCGCAGGCCCGCGTCTCGCGACTCCTGTCCGCGGCCGAGGAGGCCAACATCGTCCGCACCATCGTCGTGCCGCCGGTGGGGTTGAACGCCGACCTCGAAGAAGGCGTCGAGAAGATGTTCGGCATGCGGGAGGTGCACGTCGTCGATGCCTCGGGCGAGACCGGTGAGCAGCGCACCGAGACGCTCGGTATCGCTCTGGCGGGGGTGTTCCAGGTGCTGCCGGTCGGAGACAAGGCCATCGGCTTCACCTCGTGGAGCCGGTCGATGCGGCGCTTCGTCGAGAACCTCACGAGCTTCCCGCACTCGTCGGCCCGGGCGGTGATCGAGCTGCTCGGCGGCGTCGGCCAGCCGGCCATCCAGCACCAGGCGACCAACGCCACCGAGCGCTTGGCGTCACTCACCGACGCCGAACCGCTGTTCCTGCGCGTCCCCGGCGTCGTCTCGACCCCCGAGGTGCGCGAGGCCATCCTTTCGAACGACCCGCACGCCCGGCGGGCCCTCGCCGCGATGGACGACCTCGACATCGCCCTCGTCGGCATCGGCAACGCCACGATCGTCCCGCCCCTGGTGGGCGGGGAGAACTTCTTCACCCAGGAGCAGTTCGACGCCGTACGCGCGAAGGGCGCCGTGGGTGAGATCAACCTCAACTTCATGGATGCCGACGGCAGGCCCGTTGCCAGCGAACTCGACGACCTGGTCATCGGTGTGAGCCTCGAGCAGCTCAGTCGCGCGGAACGGCGCATCGGGGTCTCGGGCGGGGCCGACAAGCACGAGGCACTGCTGGCGGCGGTGCGCGGAGGCTGGATCAACGTGCTCGTGACCGACGAGGAGTCGGCGCAGTACCTTCTCGCCGAGGGCCCGGCCGCACGCTGACGCCCGCCGTCCGGCCACCGAACGGGCGCCGGCTCGTCGTCCTCCGTCGCGCCCGCGAGCTCGTCTTCCTCCGTCGCACCCGCGAGCTCGTCCTCCTCCGTCGCACCCGCGAGCTCGGCACCCTCTGTCGCGCCCAGGAGCTACGACGCACGGATGCCGCGACCTACGAGAGGCCGCGGCATCCGTTCTGGGGCCGTGTCAGCTGAGCCGCGACACGACGCTTCTCACCAGGGGCCACGTACGTTCGACCGACCGGTGGTTGACCTTCTCGGCGGGCGAGTGCAGGGCGTGCAGCTCGGTGCCGATGGAGATGATGTCGGCGACCGGCACGCGGCTGCTGAACATGCCCAGCTCGAGCGAGCACTGCGACACCTCGACCTTCGGCTCCTCCCCCCGCAGTTCGCGGAAGGCCTCGGAGGCCACCGCGAGCAGCTCCGAGTCGGGGCGGTAGGGGAACTCGGGGGCGTCGAGACCGTACATCTCGATGCGCGCCCCTCCCCCGGCGAGCGCGACGAGCGCCGCCACGCGGTCGTAGAGCTCGTGCTTGCGTGAGGTGAGCGCCGAGGTGATGGTCGACATCAACCGAACGCCGTCGTCGGTGGGGCGGATCGTGCCGAGGTTGTTGGAGGTCTCGACGCGGTCGGGCACGTGCAGGTTCCAGCGCACGACCCCGTGCGGGATCAGCAGGGTGACCGCCGCCAGACGCTGCGCGGCCTCGTTCGACAGCGCACGGTCGGGGGTCTCGGCATCCACCAGTTCGACCCTCACGTCGGGGTCGGCGAGGTCGTACTCGACCGAGAGCTCCGCCTGGAGGGTGGCGACGGCGTCGCGGACGGCCTCGACGTCGTCGGGGCGCAGACTCAGCACCGCCTCGGCGTCGGCCGGGATGGCGTTGTTCTGGGCACCGCCGAACGGCGACGACACCCGCACGTCGCGCCCGTCGGCGACGACCTGCAGAGCGCGGGCGAGGATCTGCAGCGCGTTGGCGCGCTCGAGTTGGATGTCGAACTCGCAGTGCCCGCCGCGAAGGCCCCGCACCTGCAGCTTCAGCGCGGTCGAGTGCGTCTCGGGCACGGCCTCGAACTCGCCGGGGATGTCGACGGTGAAGGTGACATCGCCGCTGCAGCCGGCGAGGATCTCGCGGTCGGTGATCCAGTTGAAGTCGATCATGCGCCGGCCCTTCAGCCGGCTCGTGTCGAACTGGCCCGCGCCGACCTTGCCCTTCTCCTCCATCGCTGTGAGCACGGCTTCAAGGGGCGGGTGCGGGAGCTCCTCGTCGGCGAGCAGGGCGAGGATGTACGACACCCCGATACCGTTGTCGGCGCCGAGCGAGGTGCCGTCGGCGGTGATGAAGTCGCCGTCCACGACGAGGCGGATCGGTTCGGTGGCGAAGTCGAACTCCACGCCCTCCTCCTTCTCGCACACCATGTCGAGGTGTCCGTGCAGGATGAGGGGCGCGGCATCCTCGAGTCCGCCCTGACCGGGCTTGCGCACGAGCACACAACTGACCTCGTCCTTGGAGGCGTCGAGGCCGCGCGACCGGGCGAACTCCACGACCCAGTCGGCAACGGCGGATTCGTTGCCCGAGCCGCGCGGGATGCCGGCCAGGGCCTCGAACCACTGGAGCACCTCGCGGGGCTGCAGGTCGTCGAGGACGCCCGGGGTGGACGGTGCGGAAAGAAGGTCGGACATGGTTCTCCTCTCTGAGAACAGCGGGTGGATGTCGGGGACGACCCGCGCGGTCACTTGACGATAGACCCGCGCGAGCGGGTCATCGTCAGGGCCACGACGGCGATGATGACGACGCCGTACACGAGGCTCTGCGCCTGCGCATCGATGCCGAGGGCCGCGGTCGCGATGGGCACGAGGGCGACGGTCAGGGCGCCGAACACGACGTTGACGGGGTTGGTGGCGCCGCCCGAGATCGAGGTCCCGCCGACGATCGCCGCGGCGATCCCCGGCAGCAGCAGGTCGCTTCCGAGACCGGTCGGCGAGGCCGAGCCGGACTGGGCGATGATCGTGATGGCGGCCAGGCCCGCGGTGAAGCCCGACAGGCTGAACGCGATCACCTTGACCCACCGCGTGCGCACGGCGGAGAAGATCGCACCCGACTCGTTGCGACCGACGGCGGTCATGCCGAGGCCGAGGCGCGTGAAGCGCAGCATGGCCCACAGCAGGACCGCGACCACGACGCCCAACCAGAAGGTGAGAGGGATGCCGACGATGCCCGTCGCGTAGAGGGCGGAGACGGCTTCTCCCCCCGAGGCGACGTAGACGGTGGTGGCGCCGCTGGCCACGAGCGCCGCGGCGGAGTAGATGCCGAGCGTACCCAGCGTCAGTGCGAACGACGGCACCTGCGCGAAGGCGACGAGCAGACCATTGAGGGCCCCGCACACCGTCACGATCACGAGGATCACGAGGGGTGCCACCGGGCCGATCGACGACAGGGTGATCGCCAACAGGATCGCCCCGAGCAGCGCGATGGCCGCGTTCGACAGGTCGATCGAGCCGATGTGCAGCACGAGGGCCTGGCCGAGCGCGACGAGCAGGATGGGGGCGGCCGAGGCGGCGATGATCGTCAGCCCACCGCCGCCCAGGAAGGCGGGGGTGAGCGCCGCGACGACGATCAGCATGACCACGAAGATGACGGGCGGCCCGACGGTCTGCCAGACGCGCGAGGCGCGGGGGCGGGAGCGCTTCGCGACCCGGCTCGGGTCGTCGGCGACGGGGGTGCGGTCCTCGACCGCGGCGACGGCGTTCACGGTCACAGCATCCTTTCCAGCAGGTCGAGCGTGGAGGGGTTCTCGGCGACGAGGTCGTAGTGAGCCGCAGCCTCGCCGTCGCGCATCACGACGATGTCGTCGCCCATCTCCAGCGCTTCTTCGAGGGTGTCCGCCAGCAGCACCACGGCGGTGCCGTCCTCGCACGCGCGGCGGATCTGCGCGTTGACGATCTGCGAGGCGCCCGGGTCGAGTCCGCGCAGAGGGTGGTCGAGCACCAGCAGGCGCAGGTTGTCGGAGGTGAGCCACTTGGCCAGCACGACCTTCTGCTGGTTGCCGCCCGAGAAACGCTCGAGCTCGAGCGAGATGTCGTTGGGCCGCACCTGCAGCGCATCGAACCACTCCCGCGCCGTCTTGTCGCGTCGACCGGGGCGCAGAACGCCGCCCGTCGATGACGAGCCCGGGTGCGTGAGCGTGAGGTTCTCGGCCGCGGTGAGGCCGCCGACCATCCCCTCGACGCGACGCTCGGCCGGCACGTAGCCGACGCCCGCCTTCACCGCCTTCGGAATCGACCAGTCGCTGACGGCCTCGCCGTCGAGGAGGATCTCCCCGCGGTCGAACGGCTCGGCCCCGAACAGGGCCCGCGACAGCGCCTCGCGCCCCGAACCGCTCGTGCCGACCACGGCCGTCAGCCGCCCTGCGAACACCCGGAACGACACGTCGTCGTACTCGCCGCGGCGGCTGAGACCGCGCACCTCGAGCACGGGGCGCTCGTCAGGTGCGGGGGCGTGACGCTCGCGCGACTCCGCGCGGGCCTCGCGGCCGACCATGAGGCGGAACAGCTCGGCCTCGGTGACGTCCTTCACGGGGCGATCCGCGATCAGCTCGCCGTCACGCATGACGAGCACGCGATCGCAGATGCGCATGACCTCGTCGAGGCGGTGCGAGACGAAGATCACGGAGCCCACGTCGCGCAGTTTGCCGATCTCGCGCTCGAGGATCGCCGTCTCGGTGCGCTCGAGCACCGAGGTGGGCTCGTCGAGGATGACGAGGGGCTGGCCCCCGCCGCGGGTCTGCACGCGGATTGCCCGGGCGATCTCCACCATCTGCCGATCGACGAACGACAGATCGCCCACCTTGGTGCGCGGGTCGAGCTTCGAGCCGATCTTGGCCAGGGTTTCGGCGGCATCCTTGTTCAGACGCCCCCAGCGGTAGAAGCCCGCACGACCCACTCCCCCTTTGCCGGGCTTGGTGTTCATCTCGACGTTCTCGGCGACCGAGAGGTTGGTGAACAGCGACTGCTCCTGGTGCACCACGCCCACGCCGGCGGCGATCGCATCGCGGGGCCCGCGGAAGCGCACCGGGGCGCCGTTGACCTCGATCGTGCCCGCGTCGGGCTGGTGGATGCCGGTGATGATCTTCAGCAGTGTGGACTTGCCGGCGCCGTTCTCGCCGATGAGACCGACGACCTGGCCGGGGGCGATCTCGAGCGACACGCCCTTGACCGCGGCGACGGCGCCGAACGAGATCCGGATGTCCTTCAGGGCGATGACGGGGGTCTGCTCGGTCATTTCGCGATCCTCAGGCGGTTGCGCTGCGACCACGCAGCGGCGACGATCGCCGCGACGAGGATGGCCCCCGACACGGCGGACTGGAAGCTCGGGCTGACACCCGAGAGGATGAGGCCGTTGCTCAGCACGGTCAGCAGGAACACGCCGAGGACGGTGCGGAGGATGCCCCCGCGGCCGCCGCCGAGAGAGGTTCCGCCGATCACGACCGCCGGGATGACGAGGAACAGGGTCCCCGTGCCGACGGTGGCCGAGCCCGCTCCGAGCTTCATCGTGGCGATGATGCCGGCGAGTCCGCTCAGCACACCCGCGACGATGAACACCGCGGTCTTGATGCGGGCGACGGGCATGCCCGCCGACCGGGCGATCGCCTCGTTGTCGCCGATCGCGAGGGTCAGCCGGCCGAAGCGGGTGTAGCGCAGCAGCAGCACGCCCAGCACCACGACGCCCACCGCGAGGAGGAATCCGTTGGGCAGACCCAGCGCCGTCTGCGACGACCAGGTGGAGAGGGAGTCGTCGGTGAGGGTCGGGATCGCGGAGGTGCCGAAGAGGATGGTCGCCACGCCCAGCCCGACGTACCAGATGCCGAGCGTGACGATGAAGGACGGCACCTTGAGGCGGGTGAAGATGACCCCGCTCACCCAGCCGAGCGCCGCGCCCACGGCGAGGGCGACCACCCAGGCCCACGGGCCCAGGTCGAGGCCGCCGCGGGAGTTGGCCGACAACAGGATCCACGCCATGCCCGAGGCGCCCATGACGCCTTCGACGGAGAGGTCGATGGATCCGAGCAGGATGACGAGCGTCGCACCGACGCCGACGATGAGGGGCACGGTGGCCTGATCGAGGATGTTCTGCAGGTTGCCGAAGGTGGCGAAGCGCGGGTTCAGCAGCGAGAAGACGACGACCAGTACGACCATCGCCGCCACCAGGGCGACGGGCTCGCCCCATCCGGCGAAGCGCGTGCGTCGCGCGATCTGGTGTTCTCTCGTGCGGATCGTGGTGGTGTCGGCCGCGGGGGGCCGTGTGGTGGTGTCGGTCATGTTCGACTCCGTCGTCGTGGGGAGGGAAGGAGGGCCCCTCCCGGCCGCCGTGCGGCCGGGAGGGGAGGGGATCAGCTGCCGGGGAGCACCTCGGGGCCGCCGCCGACGAGCTTCATCGGCTCGGTGTCCCACGGGCCGTTCTCGACGAGGGCGTCGACGAACTTCTCGGGTCCGTCCTCCGCGTCGTAGCCGCTGAAGTCCGCGAGCGTGTCGGGCGTGACGCAGCTGAGCTCGAACAGGCTGTCGCGCTTTTCCTGCGGAAGCTCCGACGGGGTGATCTCGCCGGTCGCCGCCAGGTAGGCCGTGTAGAGACCGACCGCCGAGGCCATGTAGCCGCGGTGGAACGTCTCGCCGACGATGGCGTTGTTGCCCTCGCCGGACTCCATCGACGCGATCGTGTCGGGGTAGAGGCCGTCCGAGGCGAACTTCGTGGTGTCGAGCAGGCCGGCGTCCTTGAACGCCTTCATCGACCCCGTCTGCATCGCGTCGTCGGCGCTCCACACGCCGTCGATCGTGTCGCCGTACTTCGCGATGAGGTCCTGGGAGTTCTTGTATCCGAGCTGCGGGTCCCAGTTCGAGGGGCGCTCCTCGAGGATCGTGATGCCGGGGTACTTCTCCGCCATCTCGGCCTTGAAGCCCGCCACTCGCGTCTGGCTGGTCGTGCTGTCCTGCACGCCCGGCAGCATCACGACGTTGCCGGTCCCGTCCAGCGCCTCACCGAGCGCGTCGGCGTTGCACTTGCCGGATTCGACGCCCGGGATCTTCTGGAACGCGACGAAGTTGTCGCCGACCTGGGCGGGGTCGAGGTTGTCGGGCTTGTTCCACCAGATGGTGACGAAGCCGCCGGCCTGCTTCACCGCGTTGACGATCGTGGGGGCGTCGGAGCTGGCGACGGTGTTGACGAACAGCACCACCTTCTTGCCCTTGGCGAGGATGGCCTGGATCTTGGAGATCTCCGTCTGCGACGACCCGTTGGAGTCGACGATCTCGAGCGGGATGTCGAGCTTCTTCGACAGCGCCTCGGCACCGGCGATGTTGGAGGCCATGTAGGGGTTGGTCGTGTTGATCACCGAGGCGACCAGCACGAGGTCCTCCTTCGCGACAGGCTGCGCGGTGCCGCCGGTCGCGCCGGCGGTGCTGGTGCAGCCGGAGAGGACGAGCGCCGCGGCGGCGGCGAGCGCCAGACCGCGCGCGAGGCGCTTCGGGGAACGGGTGGATGACATCTCGACTCCTTCGTCGAACGGACCGCCGAAGCGATCGGGGAGAGGGGGTGCGGCATCCCGGGGAAGAGGGATGCCGCGAGGCCGGCCGGGTCTGGCGGGGATCAGCCCGCGGGACGCAGCGTCCGGAAGAACGTGCGCACGTCGTCGACGTACACGTCGGGGACCTCGAGGGGCGCGAAGTGACCGCCGTCGTCGTGGACGCGGTACTGCTGAAGGTTGAAGTAGGCGTCGGTCCAGGTGCGCGGGGGCTTGTAGATCTCCCCCGGGAAGATGGACACGGCGGTGGGGACCCCCACGACCGGGGTGCGGTCGTGGGACGGGGTCCAGGGGTTGCCCCGGCATTCCCAGTAGTAGCGCGACGAGGTGCCGCCCGTGCCGGTGAGGAAATACACCGCGGCGGTGGTCACGAGATCCTCCTTGGGCCATACCCGCTCGAAGGCCTCGGTGCCCTCGCCGCGTTCGGCGAGGCCCCAGAAGTAACGCTTCTCGGTGATCCAGGCCAGCTGGGCGGCGGGAGAGTCCACGACGAGGGCGGCGAGGGTCTGGGGCTTGGTGAGTTGGATCTCGCCGTAGCCGCTCTCGCGCTCGACGAAGAGCTTGCCGCGTTCGAACCATCCCTCCTCGCCCTCGCCGTACTCGCTCTCGGCGGGCAGCCCCAGAGCGGGGTCGTACGCGATGTGCGCGGGCTGGTCGGGGTGCTCGGGTAGGTAGTGCGACAGCTGCGCGGGGAAGTGGGTGTAGACGCCGATGACGTCGTCCTCGTACTTGTGGCCGTGCTGCTGGGCGATGAGTGCGCCCCAGTCGCCGCCGGCGGTGGCGTAGCGCTCGTAACCGAGCACGTCCTTCATGAGGGTGTTCTCGAGATCGGCGGTGCGCCAGAAGTTCCACCCGGTCTCTCGCAGCGGCGACGAGAAGCCGTAGCCGGGGAGCGAGATGAGGACGACGTCGAAGCTGTCGGCGGGGTCGCCGCCGAACTTCGCGGGGTCGGTGAGCGGCTCGATGACCTTGCGCACGTCCCAGAAGGTCCAGGGCCAGCCATGGTGCAGCAGCAGCGGCATGGGGTTCGGTCCCTTGCCCTTCACGTGGATGAAGTGCAGCGGAACGCCCATCAGGTCGACCTTGTAGTGCGGCAGCTCGTTCATGCGACGCTCGACGTCGCGCCAGTCGTACTCGTTGATCCAGTAGTCGACGAGTGTGCGGTGGTAGGCGGTGTTGTAGCCGTAGCGCCAGTCGTCGTTGGCGAAGTCCTCGGCGAAGCGCGTGCGCTTCAGGCGGTCCATCATGTCGTCGAGATCGGCCTGCGGGATCTCGATCCGGAAGGGCCGGACGTCGTGGTCGTGAGCCACCGTGAACCTCCTCGTTCTCGGTCTGTGCCGGTGGAGTGGTAACTATTCACCGTGCGATTGGCTATACGCTAAGCCCGCGTCGGCCCCGTGTCAACGGTGGATTCCGACCCCGTCACGACACGGTCGCCGACGAGGCGCGTCAGTGCCGCGTCGAGGTCGGGGACGACCTCGTGCAGGTGTCGACGTGGCGCGTCCCCGCCGGCGAAATGCGCCGCCACATCGCCGCGGACGACGTCGTCGTCGATGGTCGCCTCCTCGGCGAGCGATCCCACGGTCGAGGGATCCCACGCCAGATCCAGGATGCCGTTGACCTCCACGAGCAGCCGGTGCGCGCGCTCGCTGAGGCGCAGCGGGATGCTCGCGGTGAACAGTCGCGCACCGCGGACCACGCGCTGCGCCGTGCCGACGAGCTTGACCGCGCCGCGGGCGTTCACGGACCATTCGCCGGGGCAGTACTCCCCCGCCACGCCGCCGAGGCGCGCATCGACACCCCACCCGCGGGCGAGATCCGCGAAGTCGCGTCCGCGCTCGCGGAACACCTCGCCGTCGTCGCGGCGCTCCGCTTCGGAGGAGACGAGGTCGACGACGAGCCAGTCCTCGTCGAGCACGACAGCGCGCCCGCCGGCAGGACGCACGACGGGAAGGTATCCCGCGGCCCGGGCCGCGTCGGCGGCTCGCGAGAAGCGGGGATGCAGGCTCTCCCGGCGACTGAAGGCCACCGTGGGGGCCGGGGAGAAGACGCGCACCGTGTCCGGCGCCTCGCCCGCAGCGACGCGCTGCAGCAGCACCAGGCTCGACAGCACCTCGTCGGCGGGGGTGCGGGCGCCACCCGGTGCGCGGACCGCGTCGACGAGGACCCTGCTGCCGGGCGGAGCCTCACGGGCTACGGAAGGGCCCGACACCGCCGAGGGGAACGCGGAGGGACCGGGCGAGGCCTCCGGGCCCGCGGAAGGGCCCGACACCGCCGCCGGGAACGCGGAAGAGCCGGGCCCTACGCCGGACCGCGGCGCGGCGCCCGCACGATCCGCCGTCGAGCGGGCCGTGCGGGCGCCGTCGCTCACGGGGAGGGGCTCTCGAGCTCGCGCCGCAGCACGGCCAGGAACCGCGCCGCGGTGGCGCCGTCGAGGGCGCGGTGATCGGCCGTCAGCGTGAACTCCGCGGTGGGAGCCCACAGCCCCGCATCCTCGCGGTGCACGAACCGCTGAATCGTCGCGCCGACAGCGAGGATCGCTGCCTGGGGCACGTTGAGGATCGCGTCGAAACGCGTCACGCCCATCATCCCGAGGTTGGAGACGGTGAAGGTGCCGCCGGTGACGTCGTTGCGGGTCAGCGCGCCCTCGCGGGCTCGCCCGACGACGTCGGCACGGATTCGCGAGATCTCGGCGAGGTCGGCGGCGCCGATGTCGTGCACGACGGGCACGACGAGCCCCTTCGGGCTGTCGACCGCCACGCCCACGTTGGCCTTCTCGAAGCGGGTGACGCTGTCGTCACCCACGTGCACGTTCACCTGCGGCACCTCGACGAGGGCGCGGGCGCTCGCGCGCAGGATGGCATCGGTCACGGTCGCCGTCGACTCGATCTGTTTCGTCCGAAGCGCCGCCGTCATGTCGACTTCGACCGTGACATGGAACACGGGTGCCGCCCACGCCTGCACCATCCGCCGCGCGGCGGTGCGTCGGAGCCCCGTGAGCTGCTCGACGACGCCGTCCTCGAGCACCGGGGTGGTCATACGAGGACCGCCTCGTCGGGCGCGGGGGCCGCTCGTCCGGCACGCCCCGCGCAGCCGTACTCGCGCATCTTCTGCACGGTCGCCTCGATCATGCGCTCGCGGCCTTCCGCCATCGCCTCCTCGAATTGCCGATCGCCCCGCGACCAGACGTCTTCGATGCCCCGACGGAACGCGTGGCGCAGGTCGGTGTCGGCGTTGAGCTTGTGCACCCCCGCCTCGATCGCCGCGTGCAGCTGATCGGCGGGGACCCCCGACGCACCGTGCAGCACGAGGGGGATGCCGACGGCATCCCGGATCTGCCGGATGCGCTCGATGTCCAGCGGTTGCGGCTCGATGCCGGTGACGCCGTGCATGACACCGGCCGAGATCGCGAGCAGATCCACACCCGTCTCGGCGACGAAGCGTTCGGCTTCATCGACCTTGGTGTAGTACTCCTCCCACGGGATGTCGTCGGAGGCATCCGGGATCCGACCGAGCTCCGCCTCGACGGGGATGCCGAAGGCGTGCGCGACTCTCACGACCTCGGCGGTCACGCGGATGTTCTCCTCGAAGTCGAGGTGCGCGCCGTCGAACATGATCGAGTCGAAGCCGAGCTTGATTGCCTCGAACACCTCGTCGTAGGTGCCGTGGTCGAGGTGGATGGGTGCGATCAGGCCCGACGCGTCGAGCTCGCGGCGCGTCATCTCGTACGCGGCACGCAGGCCCATGTGCGGGACGATCGCTCGCCCCACCTGCAGGAACACGGGCGCATCGGCGCGCTGCGCGGCCTGGATGAGCGCCTGGGTGGTCTCGGGGTTGTGCATGTTGAACGCGCCGACGGCATAGCCGCCCGCTCGTGCGGCGGTGACGAGACCCAGCGGGTCGACTCCGGTCATGATGTGCCTTTCTTTCTTCCGGGCCCCTTTGCCCGGACGGGGGTACGGCGGCGGCTAGTCCGTCTCGATGATGGCGACGACGGTGCGCACCTCGACGGCGTCACCCTCGTCGACGAGCAGTTCGACGAGCGTGCCCGTCGCGGGGGATTCGAGAGTCTCCTCGACCTTCTCGGCCTCGACATCGGCCAGGGGCTCGTCTTCGGCGACCTGATCGCCGACCTTCTTGTGCCACTGGACGATCGAGCCCTCGCTCATTCCCATGCCCCACTGCGGGAGCAGAACCTCTACACGTGCCACGTCGTTCTCCTTCTCTGGTCGATTACTCGGCGCCGACCGACGCCAGCGTCGGGGCGGTCAATCCGGTCACGCGTCGCACGGCGGCGACGATTCCGTCCTTGTTGGGGTACATCTGCTTCTCCAGCGAGGGGCTGAAGGGGATCTGCATGTCGGGCGCGGTGAGGCGCACGATCGGGGCCTTGAGGGCGTCGAAGACCTCTTCGCTCACGAGCGCACTGATCTCCGCCGCCGCGCCGCAGGTGCGGTGCGCGGGCTCGGCGATGATGAGCCGGCCGGTCTTGGCGACGGAGCGGAAGATCGCGTCGCGGTCCAGGGGCACCAGGGTGCGCGGGTCGATCACCTCGACCGACACACCCTCGGCCTCGAGCTCGGCCGCGGCGGCCGCGGCCTCGGGAACCGAGCTGGAGACGGCGACGATCGTGACGTCCGTGCCTTCGCGCACGGTGCGGGCCACTCCGAACGGCACCCAGAACGGCTCGTCCGGGACCTCGCCCTTCGAGCCCCACAGCAGGCAGGCCTCGAACGTGAGCACCGGGTCGTCCATGTCGATCGCGGTGCGCAGCAGGCCCTTGGCATCCGCGGGGCTGGACGGCACCATGATCTTCAGCCCGGGGACGTTCATGAACATCGGGTACGGGCGGTCGGAGTGGTGCGCGCCGGTGTTGAGCCCGTAGAACATGGCCGAACGGAAGACGACGGGCATGGAGGCCTGACCGCCGAACATGTACCGATTCTTGGCCACCTGGTTCACCAGCTGGTCCATCGCCATGTACAGGAAGCTCGAGTACGACAGGTCCACGAGCGGACGCAGTCCCGTCATGGCGGCGCCGGCCGCGGCGCCCACGATGCCCTCCTCCGAGATCGGGGTGTTGCGGATGCGGTTACGCCCGTACATCTGCACGAAGTCGCCGGTCTGGGCGCGGGTCTTCCCACCTCCGGTGGTGCCGTAGACGTTCGCCTCGACGTCTTCGCCGATGATGATGACGCGCTCGTCGGCGTCCATCGCCTCGCGCTGGGCGGCGCCGATCGCGCCGAGGAAGCTCATGACGCTCATGCTGCGTACTCCGAGTCGGTGTAGAGGTCGTCGAAGGCGACCGAGGGGTCGGGGAAGGGGCTGTTCTCGGCGAAGGCGACGGCGGCGTCGACCTCGTCGACGATCTCCTGCTCGAGGGCGTCCATGCGCTCGGCGGTCAGACCGTGCTGGGCGATCAGGCGCTCGCGGAAGAGCACGAGGGGGTCCTTCTTCAGCCAGGCCTCGCGTTCGTCGACGGGACGGTAGTCGGTGCCGAGACGCAGACCCTCGGAGTGCTCGTTGTAGCGGTAGGTCACGACCTCGATGAGGGTCGGCCCCTCGCCGGCGCGGGCACGGGCGACGGCGGTGCTCACCGCGTCGTAGACGGCGAGCACGTCCTGCCCCTCCTCGACGCGGACGCCGGGGATGCCGAACCCGGCGGCACGTTCGGCGATGACGCCGCTCGTGACGGTGTGGGCCGGGGTCGACAGCGCGTACTGGTTGTTCTCGCAGAGGAAGATGACGGGCAGGTTCCAGACGCCCGACATGTTCATCGATTCGTAGAGCACCCCCTGATTGGCCGCACCGTCGCCGAAGAACGCCAGCGCGACACTGTCGCGCCCGAGCACCTGCGACGACAGGGCGGCGCCCATCGCGATCGGGATCGAGGAGCCGACGATGCCGGATTCGCCGAGGCTGCCCACGGCGAAGTCGGCGAGGTGGAGCGATCCGCCCTTGCCCTTGCAGACGCCGCCGGCCTTGCCCTGCAGTTCGGCCATGAGCGGCCCGAGCGGCGAGCCCTTGCCGATCGGGTGGCCGTGGCTGCGGTGGTTGCCGGTCATGAAGTCGCCGTCGCGCAGCGCCATGGTGGCGCCCACCACCTGGGCTTCTTGACCGATCGAGGTGTGCACGGTTCCGGGGATGTGGCCGCGCTTGACCATCTTCGACGCCCGCTCGTCGAAGGCGCGGATGCGCAGCATGCGGCGCTGCATCTCCAGGAGGGTTTCCTCGTCCATCGATGACCTCTCTGTCCCGTTGGGAATATCTATTCTGCTTGTGCGTGACTATTCTAAACAGCCGTCAGCGGCGGCGCAAGGGTCGACCGCGGGCGAAGATCGCCGATGCCCTCGAGCACGAAGTCCGGACGCAGGTGCGGTTCGCACCGGATGACGTCGGCCCGCGTGGCGTCGCCGGTGAGCACGAGCGCTGAGGAGATCCCGGCGTTCACCGCCATGCGCACGTCGGTTTCGAGGCGGTCCCCCACCATGACGGCACTGCGCACATCGGGACCGAGCAACGACATGACGGCGTCGATCATGATGCGGTCGGGCTTGCCCATGTTCGCGGAGCACCGCACCCCGGTCGTCGCCTCGAGAGCGGCGACGATGCCCGCGGCATCCGGCTCCCCCCTCCCTCCCGGGAAAGGGCAGTACCGGTCGGGGTTGGTGGTGACGAGCATCGCCCGCCCGTGCTGCCACAGGGCGTCGAAAGCGATCTGCAGCTTGCGGTAGTCGAAGCCGCGGTCGTAGCTGGCGATCACGATGTCGATCTCGGCCGGATCGTCGCTGATGCGGATGCCCGCCTCTTCCAGCGCTCGAACGAGCGGCGGCTCCGCGATCGGGAATACCGTCGCTCCGGCATGCTCGGTCGTCAGCCACGCCACCGTGCTCACGACCGTGTTGACGATCTCGCTGCGATCGACGGGGATGCCGAGGCGTTCGAGCTTCGCGACGTACATGTCCGGGTCGCGCGTGGGGTTGTTCGAGAGGAACACCGTGCGCGCGCCACGCGCCCGCAGATCGGCGAGCATCTCGCGGGCGCCGGGCAGCAGCTCGTCGCCGAGGTACACGGTGCCGTCGAGGTCGAACAGGTAGGCGTCGAACCAGGTGTCGGGGGACGCGTCAGACATGGGCCACCTCCGCGATGGCGGGATAGACGGGGCGCAGCGCCGGGTAGATCTCCCGGTAGGCGCCGAAGAGTTCGTCATAGCGCGCCGCGCGTGCCGGGTCGGGCTCGTAGCGCCGACCGCGCCGGGTCATCGCGGCGACCGCCTCGGGGATGCCGGGGTACAGTCCCGCGCCCACGGCGGCGAGGACGCCGACCCCCAGAGCCGTGGCCTCGTCGTGACCGGCGAGCACGACGGGCCGCTGCAGCACGTCGGCGAAGATGTGGCACCACAGGTCGCTGCGCGCCCCTCCGCCCATCGCCACGAAGTCGGTGACCGGGGCGGGGAAGTTCGCCTCGGCCTGCTCGAGGCACCAGCGCAGTTCGAACGCGATGCCCTCCAGCACAGCCCGATAGATGTGTGCGCGGGTGTGCACACCCCCGAAGCCGACCATCGCGCCCCGCGCCCGGTGGTCCCAGAAGGGCGTGAGCTGACCGTTCCAGTAGGGCACGACGAAGAGACCCTCGGCGCCCTCCGGCACGGTCGACGCCTGCTGCTCCCACCAGTCCTCGCGCACCACGCCCGCGGGTTCTCCCGCGGCGATCTCCTGCAGGAACCACGTGACCATGAAGGTCCCCGCCCCCACGAACAGCTCGTTGCTGACGGTCCCCGGGATCGCGCCCGACATCGCCCGGTACGACGGGTGCGGCCGGAAGCTCGACCCGAAGCACCCCGAGACGAGCCCGGTGCCGAGGTTGAGGTAGGCGTCGCCCTCCTCGCACACCCCGGCCCCCAGCCCGGCCGACTGCCCGTCGCCGGCCCCGGCGACCACGAGCACGCCGGCGGGGAGCGTCAGCTCCACGGCGACGGCGGCGGCCAGGGGGGCGATGGGCGTTCCCGGTTCGACGAGTCGCGGCAGCACCGAGCGGTCCAGCCCGATGCCGGCGAGGATCTCGTCGGAATAGTCGGATGCCGTCAGATCCAGGATGCCGAGGGGATCGGCGCTGGCGATCGAGGTGACCCACTCGCCCGTCATGCGGTGCACGAGGTAGGCGTGCACGTCGACGATGTGGGCGGTGAGGGCCAGCGACTCCGGCTCGTGCTCGGCGAGCCAGTGCAGCTTGTACAGCGCCGGTGTCGGGTTCGGCGGTTTGCCGGTGAGCTCGTGGATGCGCGACGTGCCGACGCGGTCGACCTGTTCGCCAGCGCGCGCGTCGAGCCAGAGCATCGCGGGGCGCACCGGGTCGTCGTGCGCGTCGAGCAGGGCGAAGCTCTCGCGCTGGTGCGTGACCGACAGCGCCTTCACGCTCGCCGGGTCGACGGTGCGCAGGCAGTCCCGCACGGCGTGCACGACCGCGGCCCACCAGTGCTCGGGATCCTGTTCTCCCCAGCCGGGTTGCGGGATCGACAGGGCGACGTCGCTCCGGCCCTGCGCGACCGCGCGACCGTGCAGGTCCCACGCGATGCATTTCGCGCCGGTGGTCGAGCAGTCGATGCCGAGCACCAAGCCGCTCACGCGGTCACCCCCGCCGCCTCGCGCGCTGAGCGCACCGCGGTATCGGCGCGGTGCAGGACGGCGTCGACGTCGGCATCCGTCCACCACCCGGCGGCGTGGAGCAGGTCGACCACGGTGACCCGGTTGCGCATGAAGAGGCAGTTCGCCACGGCCCACCGCCAGATGTCGGCGGTGATCCAGGCGCCGAGATCCTCGCGCGTGAGGGGGGACCCGGCGACGGCCAGCGCGCGGGCGATCCGCTCGCTGTCGGGGCGCATCGCCCCCAGGCCCGCCTCGAGGGCGTCGGGGTCGGCGAGCAGGGCGAGGGGGTCGCCGGCGGCGGCCCAGGCGCCGCGCTTGGTGGAGTAGTCCCGCCAGCACTCGCCGCCCAGCGCGCCCGAGGGGTCGCACGCCGCGAAGGCCTCGCGCACCCGGTCCTCATCGCCGTCGTTCGACGGTGCGATCGCCCGGCCGCTGCGGGCCTGCGCGAAGAGGTGGTCCCACGCGGAGGCCGCGACGACGGATGCCACGCCCACCTGCGCACCGTGCAGACCCACCTCATGGCCGCGGGCGACGGCGTACATGTCGAGCATGTGGCTCACGAGGTGTTCGACGCCCGAGAGACAGGCCGTGGAACCCGAGATGCCGGTGCCGATGCCGCGGATCGCGAGCACGCGGGTGAGCTGCTCGACGGGGCGGGCCTCGCCGCGGCCGAGGCCCGCGCCCCACTCCGACGGGTCGCCGGCGAACTCGAGCAGCAGGTCGCGGGGCGTGGTGTGGAAGGTGGCGTCGGTGCCGATCTGCGACGCGAGCCACCAGTCGGCAGGGGCGGTGAACAGCGACTGCAGTTCGCCGAAGCCCGACGCGTTCAGTTCGACCGGCGCGGTGGCGATCACCGTCGTGTCGGCGAGCACGACGTCGGGCCAGCGGGAGTCGATCGTGCGCTTGGCCCCGGCGCGCAGGACGACCGAGACGTTGTCGGTGAAGCCGTCGACGGATGCCGCCGTCTGCACGATCACCAGCGGCACCCCGCCGGCACGCGCCGAGGCGACCTTCGCGATGTCAGAGACCGTGCCCGAGCCCACCGACACCACGGCGTCGACGCCGGTGCTCGCCGAGGTCGCGGCATCCAGGGCCTCGTCGTCGACGTGCAGGTGACCGGGCTCGCCGAGGACGGTCTCGACGACCTCGAACTCCCGCTCGAGGAGCGCGCGCACGTCGGCCTTGAGATCGTCGGCGCCGGAGCGGATGACGGTGCGGTCCACGAGCAGCGCCACGGTCGCGCGGTCGCCCCGGGGTGCCACCAGCTCGCGCACGCGCGCGGGGGCTTGCGACGCGGCCCCCGGCTCGATGACGAGGGTGCGCAGCCCCAGCGGCACGAGGTCGTCGGGCCGCTCGGCCTGGGCGATCGCCGCACGCACGGCGTCGAGATCGGTGGGGTCTGAGATGGCGGCGAACGCGCCCATGGTGTCCTGCCTTCGACTTTGAATCGGACATTTGCATATTCATTCGATACATGAATATTGCGATGCCGAGGAGTCTAGGAGGGGTGCGGGAACACGTCAAGGAGCCGCCCCTCGCCCGTGGCGGAGGGCGGTCCACGGGGCCGAGAGGAGGAAAGCGCTCCGCCAGCGGCCGGCGGCAGGCCGGAGAAGCGCCCCGCCTGAAGGCCCGCGGCAGGCGGGGGAAGCACTCCGCGTCGCGGCCCGCGGCAGGCGGCAGGCGGGGAACCGCTCCGCCCCGCCGCCGGCGGAGGCGCCGCGGGATTCAGGCGATCGCGCGCGCCACGATCTCGATGCGGGCGCCCACCCGACGGGCCGCGCACGAGGGCAGGTCGATCGGGCCCTGCCCCCGCCAGTCGACGGCGAGCCGGGCGACCTCGAGGGTCTGCCCCCGCGTCAGCGAGACGCCGAACTCGCTCTCGACGACGTAGCGGATGACGCGGTTGCGCAGCGCCGCCGGGTTGGCCGCGAGGGCGGCGACCGAGATCGAGATGCCGGCCTCGGCGTGCTCGACGATGTCTTCGATCGTCTCGTCGATCATGTCCTGGAACGCCTCGGCGTCCTCCCGCAGCTGCTCCGCCGTCCGCGCCAGGGCTTCGGCGACTCCCGGGCCGAGTTCGGCTTCGAGCACGGGCATCACGCTCTCGCGCACGCGCACGCGGGCGTAGGCGGGATCGACGTTGTGGGGGTCGGACCACGGCTCGAGCCCCTCCGCGCGGCAGGCCGACACGGTCGTGCGTCGACGGATGCCGAGCAGCGGGCGCGCCCACCGCGGCCCGGTGGCATCCCGTCGCTCGGAGGGCATGCCGGCCAGGCTCAGCCCACCCGATCCGCGGGCGAGGCCGAGGAGCACCGTCTCGGCCTGGTCGTCGAGGGTGTGCCCGAGCAGCACCGTGTCGGCGCCGATGTCGGCCGCCGCGCGCGCGAGTCCGTCGTAGCGGGCCGCGCGCGCGGCCGCCTCGGGTCCGTCGGCGGCGCCGACCTCGACCCGCACGACCCGGGCGGTGAGCCCGAACGCGACAGCCTTCGCCGCGGCGTCCGCGGCGACGGCATCCGATGCCTCCTGCAGTGCGTGGTCGATGACGACCGCCTCGGCGTGGATGCCGCGCCTCGCAGCCTCGAAGGCGGTCGCCGCCGCGAGAGCGAGCGAATCAGCGCCGCCCGAGAGGGCGACGACGACGGGCCCGTCGATGGTGTCGAGCGCCGCCCGCACGGCGCGGCGTACCTCGGCGACGGACGGGTCGAGTCCGGGGCGGTGATCCATGCCTCCACGGTATGCGCCCCGCTACCGCCGCGCCGCCCCGTCGGCATCCCCCGGATGTCCTCCCCGGTGCCGCCGTTCCTGGGCGCGGCGAGCTCCCGGATAGGCTGAGCGCGGAAATCCACAGACTCTAAGGAGCACGAGTATGGGCGCATACGACGCCGTCATCGAGATCCCTCGCGGCAGCCGCGTGAAGTACGAGGTCGACCACGGCACCGGCCGTGTCTACCTCGACCGCATCCTGTACACCGTGTTCGGCTACCCCGCCAACTACGGGTTCTTCGAGAACACCCTCGGCGAAGACGGCGACCCGCTCGACGTGCTCGTGCTGCTCGACCGTGAGCTGCACCCCGGCATCCTCGCCAAGGTGCGCCCCGTCGGCGTGCTGAAGATGAGCGACGAGGCCGGCGGCGACGACAAGGTCGTGGCCGTGCTCGCGAAGGACCCGCGCTGGGACCACATCCAGGACGTCGGCGACATCGACGAGTGGACGAAGAAGGAGATCACCCACTTCTTCGAGCACTACAAGGACCTCGAGCCCAACAAGTGGGTCAAGGTCGACGACTGGGCGGGTGTCGCCGAGGCCGAGCGTCTCGTGAGCGAGGCGTTCACGCGCTTCGACGAGCACGACGCCCAGACGAAGACGCAGGGTTCCGGCGAGGCGCCCAACACGCTCTGACGCGGTGCGTACGACGAGAACCCCCGGTCGATCGACCGGGGGTTCTCTCGTGCGCCGACTCAGACGTTGACGCCGCGGTCGCGCAACCACGGCGCGGGGTCCGTGGTCCCACCCCAGGGCGGGTAGACCTCGAAGTGCAGGTGGCAGCCGAACGAGTTGCCCGTCTGCCCGGTCGCGGCGATCTGCTGACCGGCCTCGACGCGCTGGCCGTACGAGACGTAGATGCCGCCGTCGACGATGTGGCCGTAGCCGGTGCCCGAGCCGTCGTCGTGGGCGATGCGGATGTAGTTGCCGAACCCGCCGTTGTAGCCGGCGTAGGTCACGCGACCAGCGGATGCGGCATAGATGGGCGACCAGCAGCTCGCGCCGAAGTCGAGACCGAGGTGCCACGAGCTCGCGCAGTAGCTGCCGTTGCACTGGCTCGAGCGAGGGCCGTATCCCGATGACGTGTAGGCCGACGAGGGTCGCGCCCAGCCTCCGCCGCTGACGTTCCCGCCGCCGCCACCTCCGCCACCGCCACTGCTGCTTCCACCGCCGCTGCTGCTGCCACCCCCGCCGCTGCTGCTTCCGCCGCCGCTGTTCTGGCGTGCAGCGGCCTCCCGCTCGCGACGCGCACGCTCTTCGGCGTCGCGGGCCGCGGCCTCTTCGCGAGCGCGGCGCTCGCGCTCCTCGCGGGCCTTGCGCTCGGCTTCGACGCCGGCCTGGTAGTCGGCGACCGTCTTGGCCGTGGTGTCCTGCAGGGCGGCGAGCTGCGCCTCGAGCACGGACTGGTTGGCCTGCTGGGCGGCGAGGGCCTCCTGCGCCGCCTGGGCGGCCTGCTGTGCCGCCGCCATCTTGTCTTCGGCGATCACCCGCAGGCGTTCGCGCTCGGCCGTGGCGTCGTCGGCCTGGGCGCTGAGGTTCTTTGCGTTGTCGCGCGCGGCCACCGCCGCGGCATACACCGAGCGGTTGCGCTCGAGGAGCTTGTCCATCGTGCCGAGCTTGGCGAGCAGGTCGTCGGCCGAGGCGGCGGAGCCCGAGAAGAAGAGGTCGAGCGAGGTGTCGTCCCCGCCGGAGCGGTAGAGCTGGGCGGCGACCTTGCCGGCCTTGTTGGCGGCGTCGGTCGCGCGGTTCGCCTCGGCGTCGGCCTGCTGGCGCAGCAACTGCGCGCGGTAGTCGGCGTCCTGATAGGCCTGCTGCGCGGCGAAGTACTCATCGGAGCGTGCGCGCACCTCGGCCTGGGTGCGCTCGACCTCGGACTGCAGTGACTGAATGAGCCCCTGGATGCGGGTGATCTCGGCACCCTTCGCGGCCTCGTTGGCGCGCGCGGCCTCGACGTCGGCCCACGAGGGGTAGTCGGCGGCCATCGCGGGTGAGCCGAATCCGGATGCCACGGACCCGAACGCTCCGAGGGCGACAGCGCCGAAGGCTCCGATCTTCAGGGCGCTACGGCGGTCGAACGCGGGCCACAGGCGCCGCTGCTCACTCGCCGTGGGCGCGCAGCCGCAGTCTTCGGGGGGTTCGGGGCGCTCGAGCGTCACGGGAATACCTCATCTCACCGGTCGCAACTCGGCCCACAGTAGCAACACGAGTCACAGGCACAACAGGGCGAGTTCCCCGGTCCACTCCCGATTCTGGCCCGCGACACGCGCGGACGTCGCAGCGCCACGCCCCCGATTGGCAATCTCGAAAGATGTGAAGTAGGCTCGGTCGTCGGCAAGCGAGGTTGAAAACGCAAGGATTCAGCCTCATCGGGCCCCATCGTTTAGCGGCCTAGGACACCGCCCTTTCACGGCGGCAGCACGGGTTCGAATCCCGTTGGGGTCACTTTCCGGTGGATAACTTAATATGCATGGCCCTGTAGCGCAGTTGGTTAGCGTGCCGCCCTGTCACGGCGGAGGTCGCGGGTTCAAGTCCCGTCAGGGTCGCTCCATAGCGACGGGCCTTCTTTCGGGAAGGCCCTTCGTCTAGGAAGCGGCAGACATGTCGCTCGGCTCTGTAGCTCAGTTGGTAGAGCGCACGACTGAAAATCGTGAGGTCACGGGATCGACGCCCGTCGGAGCCACACGGATGATCATTACGTCATCCCAGAAACCCTCGCGGAGCTTCTATCCGCGGGGGTTTTGCTTTGCCCTGGTGAGGGTCGATTCGCGAGGCTCCTCTCCACAGGGGCCTTTTTTCGTTTCCGAATGCCGCTCTGCGTCGGCATCCCCTCGCCCCCGCGCGCACGACACCCCTGCCGTTCTGCGTCGGCATCCCCTCGCCCCCCGCGCGCACGACACCCCTGCCGTTCTGCGTCGGCATCCCCTCGCGCCCCGCACCCCGCACCCCGCCCGCGCGGCACCCCTTGCCCTCGACCCCACTTCCCCGGGCGACGCCGACCGTCGCGCTCCGCACGGACCGCAATCCGGGGCCGCCGCGTGAGCACAGGCCAAGGCGCGAGAACAGGGCGATGACGGCGGGGTTCATCCTGTTCTCGAACGATCCCCTGCTCCCGAGCAACGCGCCAAGAGACCCCCGGCGCAGGGGTGGTTTCCGACGCCGCCGGACAGCGCTACTATTTGTTTGACTTTTAGCAAACACCTGGCGCCCGACCGAGCCCTTCCTGCCGTCCGCCAGGCCTTCTCGTGAAGAGGACCCGATGTCAGACATCACCCAGAACCGGCGCGCGCGCACCGGCACCACCGACACGGTCATGACGCACCGCATGATCATGTTCGTGATCTTCGGCCTCATGGCCGGCATGTTCCTGTCCGCCCTCGACCAGACCGTGGTCGGCACCTCGATCCGCACGATCGGCGACGACCTGCAGGGCCTCAGCCTGCAGGCGTGGGTCACCACCGCCTACCTGATCGTGTCGACCATCTCGACGCCCATCTACGGCAAGCTCTCCGACATCTTCGGTCGGCGCCCGTTGTTCCTCATCGCGATCCTCATCTTCATCATCGGTTCGGTGCTGGCCAGCTTCTCGACGTCCATGGTCGAGCTCGCCGCCTTCCGCGCCGTCCAGGGCCTCGGCGCCGGTGGCCTCATGTCGATGCCGCTGGCGATCATGGGCGACATCCTCGCCCCGCGCGAGCGCGCCAAGTACCAGGGCTACTTCCTCGCCGTGTTCGGCATCTCCAGCGTCATCGGCCCGCTCGTGGGCGGTCTGTTCGCCGGCGCGAACGAGATCCTGTTCATCACCGGCTGGCGCTGGGTCTTCCTTATCAACGTCCCCATCGGCATCGTGGCGCTGGCGATCGTGTGGCGGTTCCTGCACATCCCGAAGCAGCCGCGTCACTCGGTGCGCATCGACTGGTGGGGCGCAACGACCGTGATCGTCGCGCTGGTCCCGCTGCTCCTCGTCGCCGAGCAGGGCCGCGAGTGGGGCTGGGGATCGCCCATCTCCCTCGCCTGCTACGTGGTGGGAGCCCTCGGCATCCTGGCCTTCGTCATCGCCGAGACGAAGATGAAGGATGACGCGCTCATCCCGCTCAAGCTCTTCCGCTCCCCCACCTTCTCGATGGCCACGGTCATCGGTGTGCTCGTCGGCTTCGGCATGTTCGGCGCGATGCTCACCCTGCCGCTGTACCTGCAGCTCGTCCTCGGTTCGTCCCCCACGCAGAGCGGGTTCGAGATGCTCCCGATGATCCTCGGGCTCATGATCGCCTCCATCGCGAGCGGTCAGCTCATCGCGCGCACCGGGCGTTACCGCATGTTCCCGATCCTCGGCACGCTGTTGATGTCGGTCGGCTTCTTCCTGCTGACGTTCCTGAAGTACGACAGCCCGTACTGGCACGTCGCCATCGCCATGCTCGTCATCGGCCTCGGCCTCGGCCAGCTCATGCAGACGCTCACGATCGCCAGCCAGAACTCCGTGGGCGTGCGCGACATGGGTGTGGCCACCAGCGGCTCGACCTTCTTCCGTCAGATCGGTGGAACCCTCGGCACCGCGGTGCTGCTGTCGCTGCTGTTCACGCTCATGCCCTCGAACATCATCGGTTCGTTCAGTGACCGCGCGACCCTGACCGACGCGCTGGACGCCGCCTTCGACCCGGCGACGGCGTCGGCGCCCGCCAACGAGAAGATCATGTCGTCGATCTACACCCCGATCGTGCAGCAGACGACGGATGCCGTGACCCAGCAGGTGCAGCAGGGTGTGCAGCAGGCGACGGATGCCGCGACCCAGGCCGTGGCGCAGCAGGTGGCCGCAGGGCAGATCCCCGCCGCCGCTCAAGCGCAGGTCACGCAGGCCGCCGTCGCACAGGCGATCTCGGCGGCGACCGCGCAGATCCAGCAGCAGGTGCCCGTCGCGCGCATCGGCGCGGACGGGTCGGTCAGCCTCGACTTCTCGAACGCCGCCGATCGCACCGCCTTCATCGACGACGTGGCCACCACCCTGACGGACCAGTTCAGCTCGGGCGACCAGGACACCTCCATCGGCGGGTCGACTCTCGACGACACGTCGTTCCTCGTGGGCGCTGACGCGCGGCTGACCAAGCCGTTCCTCGTCGGATTCAACTCCTCCGCGACGAGCGTCTACTGGGTGGCGATGGGCGTCGTCCTCCTCGCCTTCGTGCTGTCGCTGTTCTTCCGCACCCCGCCGCTGCGGGCGAAGTCGGCCCTGCAGGAAGCGGCCGACGAGCGCCGCGGCAAGGACGACGAAGAGAAGCGAGCCGAAGAGGCCGCTGCCCAGACGGGCGCTCTGCTCACGCCCTGACGCGGATGCGGTGACACCAACACCGTGACACGAACGAGGGGCGGGGGCGTCGGAGCGCCCCCGCCCCTCGGCATGTCAGACCGTCTCGCGCGCCCGCAGGTCCTTCCGCAGGATCTTCCCCGAGGTGGACTTCGGGATGACGTCGATGAACTCCACGCGACGCACCTTCTTGTGCGGGGCGACGTTCCCGGCCACGAACGCCATCACATCCTCCGCCGACAGGCCCGCGTCCGGGCCCGCCACGACGAACGCCTTGGGGATCTCTTCGCCGTCGTCGCCGCGGATGCCGATGACCGCGGCATCCTGGATCTTCGGGTGCGACAGCAGCAGGGCCTCGAGCTCGGCCGGGGCGATCTGATAGCCGTGGTACTTGATGAGCTCCTTCAGCCGATCGACGATCGTGAAATAGCCGTCGACGTGGTGCACGCCGATGTCGCCGGTGTGCAGGAAGCCGTCGGCGTCGAGGGTCTCGGCCGTCGCGTCGGGGCGGTTGAGGTAGCCGAGCATGACGTTCGGTCCGCGCACCCAGATCTCACCCGCCGCGGTCAGGCCGTCGTCGCCGTGCTCCTCGAGTTCCGCCCCTGTCTCGGGGTCGATGAGCTTGGCGTCGCAGTTCGGGATGAGCACGCCGACCGAGCTCACCGGCATCCCTCCCTCGGCGGGGATGGCGTGCGACACCGGACTCAGCTCGCTCATGCCGTAGCCCTGGAAGAAACGGGCGCCGATGCGCCGGCCCGCGGTCTCGGCCGTCTCACCGTCGAGCGGGGCCGCGCCCGAGAACACGCTGTGCACGCTCGAGAGGTCGAACTGCTCGACGGCGGGGTGTTTGGCGAGGGCGACGGCGATCGGCGGGGCGATGAAGAGGAACGTACAGCGGTGATCCTGGATGACGCGCAGGAACTCCATCAGGTCGAACCGCGGCATCGTGACGAGGGTCGCGCGCTGGCGGAGTGCCAGGTTGAGCAGCACCGTCATGCCGTAGATGTGGAAGAACGGCAGCACGGCGAGCACACGATCGTCGGGGCCGATCTCGATCACCGGACGACACTGGTGCACATTCGCGACGAGGTTACGGTGCGAGAGCATCACACCCTTGGGCACTCCCGTGGTGCCCGACGAGTAGGGCAGCACGGCGACGTGCGTGGCCGGGTCGATGGTGACCTCGGGCGGCGTCCGCTGCTCGCTCAGCAACGCGCGCAGATCGGGGTGGCCCTCGGCGCCGTCGAGCACGATGACCCGGTCATCGGGGATGCCGACCGCTCGCGCGGCCTCCAACGCCGGGGGAAGCAGCGGCGACACGGTCACGAGCCAGGTGGCTTCGGCATCCCGGAGCTGGTTCTCGATCTCGTGCGCGGTGTAGAGGGAGTTGATCGTGGTGATGGCCGCTCCGAGCCTCAGGATGCCGTGGAACACGGTCGCGAACGCGGGCACGTTCGGGCACAGCATCGCGACGACGGTGTCGGTGCCGACACCGCGGGCGGCGAGCGCCCCCGCGAAGGCGTCGACCTGGGCGCGCAGGGCCCGGTAGGTGGTCTCGGCGCCGCTGGCCGGATCCACTAGGGCAACCCGATCGAGATCGCTCGCGTCGAGGGAGCCGAACAGATAGTCGTAGATGCTCTGGTCGGGGATCTCGACGGGCGGGTGGGGGCTGTGGAACACGGTTCTCTCCCTCGAAAACACCGGCGTCGTCGCCGTGCGCTCATCCTGGCACCGCCGGTACCCGGTGTCACGCACCGTGGAGACGAGTCTCAGGATGCCGGGAGGTGCCGCGCGGCTCCACGACCGGGCTCGATCACACCAGACTCAGCACGATCCCGCCCGCGGCGCCCACGAGCACGACCCCCCACGCCGGAACCTTGAACGCGGTCAGCAGCACGAAGCCCACCGCCGCGAGCACGAGTGGTCCAGGTCCGGTGATCGCCGTGGTGAAGACGGGCGCGTACAGCGCCGCAGCCAGGATGCCGACGACGGCGGCGTTCGCGCCGCGCATCGCCGACCGCACGCGCGGACGCGTGCGCACGGCATCCCAGAACGGCAGCACCCCGACGAGGACGAGGAAGCCGGGGAGGAAGATCGCCCCGAGGGCGAGGGCCGCACCCGGGATGCCGCCCGGTCCGACGGTCGAGACGGCGCCGAGGTAGGCCGCGAACGTGAAGAGCGGTCCGGGAACCGCTTGCGCGGCTCCGTAGCCCGCCAGGAACGACCCCGATGAGACCCACCCGGTCTCCACGACACCGGCCTGCAGCAGAGGAAGGGCGACGTGTCCCCCGCCGAACACCAGCGCCCCCGCGCGGTAGAAGGAGTCGACCAGAGAGACGGCACCCGACCCCGTGAGGGTCGCGAGCACCGGCAGGGCCACCAGTCCTCCCACGAACAGCACGAGGCAGGCGACCGCGACACCCCGGCGCACGCCGAACGACGGCAGCGTCGCCGCGGTGGCGACGTCGTTGCCCCGCAGGAGGACGAGCCCGGCCACCACCCCGACCGCGAGGGCGGCGAGCTGGCCCGGAGCCGCGGGGAGCAGAAGGGCGAGGCCGAGGGCCGCGACCGCGATCCCCGCGCGCGGCGCATCGGGGGTCAGTGTCTGCGCCATGCCCCACACGGCGTGCGCGACGATCGCGACGGCGACGACCTCGAGTCCGTTCAGGACCCCCTCGCCCACCGGGCCGCCGATCGCGGCCGCACCGCTCGCGAACGCCACGAGCACGACCGCGGACGGCAGGGTGAAGGCGGCGAAGGCGGCGAGCGCGCCGAGCACCCCCGCCCGCTGGAGCCCCATCGCGAAGCCCACCTGGCTCGACGCCGGTCCCGGCAGGAACTGGCACAGAGCGACGAGGTCGGCGTACGCGCGGTCGTCCATCCACTTCCGCCGCACGACGAGGTCGGCGCGGAAGTACCCCAGGTGCGCGACGGGCCCGCCGAACGAGGTCAGCCCGAGCCGAAGGAACGCGAGGAACACCTCGCTCACGCGGGCCGCTGTGTGCATCCAGGCATCCTCCCTCCGCGGGGGAAACACCGGGTGAACCCTCAGACGACGGGGCGGTCCAGCAGGGCGTCGACGAGCCGCAGCGTCGTCGCCGTGCAGTCCTGATCGTCCGTGATGTCGGCCCCTTCGACGGCGTCGACGAACCGCCGCACCTCCCCGACCATCGGGTTGTCGTCGGCGGGCACTGTGATCACGCTCGGAACGCCGCCGCGCGGGGTGAGGACGAGCCGTCGCGGCGCGTCGATCGCGTCGATGAGCAGCGACGCGTCCTCGCCCTGGATCTCGCTCGGCAGGCTCGTGTCGGTGATCTTCGACCACGCGATGTCGGCGACGAAGCCCTCGTAGACGGCCAGGGCGCTGCCGAGCCCGTCCGTTCCCGAGCCGATCCCCACTCGCACGCCGTGCACGGCGTGGGGCTCTCCGAAGAGTCGCACGAGGGCGTGCAGCGGATACACGCCGAGGTCGCGCAGCGCGCTCCCGCCGAGCCGGGGGTCGAAGATGTTCGTCTGTCGACCGGCGAGCACCTCGTCGTAGCGCGCCGACCGCTTCTCGTACCGCAGCGAGACGCGCCGGACGGTTCCGAGTGCGGGGAGAGCCGCGCGGACGGCGGACAGACCCGGGTCGTAGGCCGTGCGCATGGCCTCGAGCAGCACGACACCGCGACGGCGGGCGTGCGCGACAGCGGCTTCCCACTCCCCCGTCGTCAACACCGCCGGCTTCTCGACCAGCACCGGGATGCCGGCATCCACCGCCGACGTGATCTGCGCGGCGTGCACCGCGTTCGGGCTGGCGAGGTAGACGGCGTCGACGTCGGGAGCGGCGAGCAGATCGTCGAGCCCGACGGCGACCCCGGGGGCTCCCACGCGATCGGCGAACGAGCGGGCGCGCTCCGCGTCGCGCGAGGCGACGCGCGACACCCCGATGCCCTCGACGATGGCGACCGCTTCCGCGAAGCGCTCGGAGATGGAGCTGGTGCCGACGATGCCGATGCGGATCATCCCCTCATCCTGCCCTGTCGTCTCGGCTCGGCGTGGCGCGTCCCCGGAGTGCGTTAACGGTCCCGATAGGATCTCCGCGACCCACCCGCCGATCCGAGGCATCATGACCGTCACCCGAGCCGAGCACCGTCGCCGCACCTCACGACGCGTGCGCCTGCGCCGTACCCTCGTCGCCACCGCCGCCGTCGCCCTGATCGCCGGCGGCGTCACCGTGTTCGCCCTGACGCGCGGGCCGTCCACCGCCCCCGTCGCCGAGACGGTGCCGTCGGGCGAGCCGTCGCCGAGCCCGACGCCGACGCCCACACCCACGCCGCTGACCGCCGCTCAGGAACTGCTGGCGACCACGACCGATCCGAAGGCGTGCGCCGTGTCGTTCACGGGCGACGGCATCGCCTTCGACCCGCAGCTGCAGGCGGAGGACGTCCGCTACGACAAGCTCCCCCTCCCCCGTGCCGACGGGCGCGTGTTCGCCGGGTGGTACCCCACGGTCGCGGACGCGACCTCGCTGAACACCGCCGAGCGCGTCAACGGCGCCGACCTCGTCACGTGCACGGACCGCGAGCGCACGCTCTACGCCGCCTGGACGACGCCCGAGGCGAACAGCGCCGAAGGCACCGAACTCCCGATCCTGATGTACCACCAGTTCACGCGGAACCCCGAGGGCGAGGACAACTGGCTCCGGGGCAACTACGCCTACATCGGCGACTTCGACGCGCAGATGGCCCACATCCAGGACGAGAGGTTCTACCTGCCCACCTGGGACGAGGTCAGCGCGTTCATCGACGGCGCGCTCTACCTGCCGAAGCGCTCCGTCGTCATCACCGACGACGACGCCGACAGCACCTGGCTCGAGATGGCCGCGCCGATCGTCGACGGGCGGAACCTGCTGACCACCTCGTTCGTCATCACCTCCGCGCGCACCGAACCCACCCCGAACCGCTTCGTGGTGCAGCGCTCCCACACGCATGACATGCATCGAGCCGGCGCCAACGGCAAGGGCCGCATGGTCAACGACGACGCGGACACGATCGCCGCCGACCTCGAGACGTCGGCCCAGATCCTCGGCGCCAAGGAGGTCGTGGCGTACCCCTTCGGCCACTTCAATGACACGACCAAGGAGGGCGTGCGGCGCGCGGGTTTCGAACTCGGTCGCGGCATCGAACCCGGGTACGTGCGCATCGGGACCGATAAGCTCGCATTGCCCGTCGTCCGCATCGACTACGGCATGACCGTCGAAGACCTCGAGGCCAAGATCGGTTGATTCCGCCCCATCGGCACCCGCGCCGCCGTTGCGCGCCGACGCCGGGCGAGCATCCGCTAGCTCACAGGTACGTCCGCCACAATCCTGTGGAGGCACATGTCGTGCGCATTACGCTGTGCTCCCCCTGACGTTTCACGAATCGCGAGTACCCATGGATCTTTCCGTCATCGTTCCGACCTTCAACGAGGGTCCGAACGTCGCCGAACTCGTGCGCCGCACGACGGATGCCCTGGCGGATCGCGCGGTCGAGGTGATCTTCGTCGACGACTCCACCGACGACACCCCCGACATCATCCGGGCGGTCGCGGCGGACGCGCGCATTCCGGTGCGCTTGATCCACCGCGACGATCCGGTGGGCGGACTCGGTGGCGCCGTGGTCGAGGGCATCAAGGCGGCGGCGTCCGATCGATGTGTCGTCATGGACGGCGACCTGCAGCACCCGCCCGAGGTGATCGCCGACCTGCTCGCGCGCGCCGAGCTGGGCGACGTAGATGTGGTGGTGGCATCCCGCTACGTCGCCGGCGGCACCTCCGACGGCCTCGCCAACGCGGTGCGCACCACGGTGTCCCGCGCATCGACCCTTCTCACCAAGTCGATGTTCCCCAAGAAGCTGCACAACTGCTCCGACCCGATGACGGGGTTCTTCCTCGTCGACCGCAGCGCCCTCGAGGTCGAGACGCTGCAGCCGCGGGGCTTCAAGATCCTGCTCGAGATCCTCGCGCGCAAGCAGATGCGCATCGCCGAGGTGCCGTTCTCGTTCGCGCCCCGCTTCGCGGGCGAGTCGAAGGCCTCGTTCAGCCAGGGCATGCGGTTCCTGCTGCAGCTGACGATGCTGCGCTTCGGGCGCATGTCGGCCTTCGCGCTGGTGGGCGGCCTCGGTGCCGTCGCCAACCTGGCCATCATGTGGGCGCTGCAGATGGTCGGCGTGCAGTACATCATCGCCGCGGTGATCGCGAGCGTGGTCACCATCGTCGCCAACTTCCTCGCACTCGAGTACCTGGTCTTCGCCGACATGCGCGCGGAGTCCGGGCTCATGCGACACCGCTTCGTCAAATCGTTCACCTTCAACGGCGTCGAGGCGATCGTGCGCATCCCGGTCATCTGGGTGCTCGTGAGTCAGGCCCACTTCCAGAGCGTGGTCGCCGCAGGGCTCACCCTCATCGCCGCCTTCGTCGTGCGTTTCGTCTTCCACGCCTTGGTCGTGTACGCGCCCAAGAAGAGCCGCATCGGCAAGGTCGCGCGGGCCATCGAACCCCTCGAAGACGAAGTCACCGCCTGACGCGTCCGTGCGGCAGGGATCGGGCCTGACCCTCTCTCGACCCACGTCGCCTGCCGTGCCGGCGAGCGCTCCCGTCCGTGTGACCGGTGGCACATCGCGCCTGCTCCCACGGACCGATCGCCCGGCCGCGACCGGTGTCGGTGCACCGGCGTACGCTGGAGTCATGTCCTCCGACGCATCCATCCGTATGTTCGGCGCCGACTGGTGCCGCGATTGCATCCGCACGAAGAAGCAGCTCGACGAGCTGGGTATCGACTACGAGTACGTCGACCTCGTCGCCGACCCCGCCGCGGCCGACGTCGCGAAAGAGATCTCGGGTCGCACCAGCATCCCCGTTGTCGTCTACCCCGACTCCAGCCACCACGTCGAGCCCTCGAACGCCGACGTCGAGGCCAAGCTCCGCGAGTTGTCGCTGATCTGATCGGGTCGGCATGACCGTCTCCGCCGCCTGGCCCGTCCGGCGCGCACTCACCTCCGAGCACGGCACGGCCCTGCCGGCGTTCGTCGATCATCACGTTCACCTGCACCTGATCGACGCCTCCACGTTGGCCGCTCGCGGCATCTCTGCGGTCGTCGACCTGGGTGGCGACCCCGTGGCCCTCGCCCGACGTGCGCGCGGACTCCCCCGCGTCTCGTACGCGGGGGCATTCCTGACCGCACCCGGCGGGTACCCGCAAGGGCGGTCGTGGGCTCCGGATGCCACGGTGCGCCTCGTCACGGATCCGTCCCGGCATCCGGGTGTCACGGACGGGGCGCGAACCGCCGTCGACGCGCAGGCGGATGCCGGGGCGTCGGTCATCAAGGTGGCCCTGCACGCCGACGCCGGGCCCGTGGTGTCCGACGACGTGCTCTCAGCGGTCGTGGCGGCCGCCGCAGACCGGGGTGTGCCGGTCGTCGCGCACGCCCAGGGCGCGGGGCAGGTCGAGCGCGCAATAGAAGCGGGTGTGGCCGCGCTTGCCCACACGCCCTTCGACGCACCCCTCTCCCGCCGTACCCTCTCGCGCGCGATCGACGCGGGCCAGGTATGGATCTCGACGCTCGACATCCACCGGGGAGCCGCCCGCGAGCAGGCGATCACGAACCTCCGCGCCTTCGCCGCCCGCGGCGGCAGGGTCCTTTACGGAACCGACCTCGGCAACGGCTCCCTGCCGGTCGGGCTGAACCGCCGCGAGCTTCTGGCCCTGCACCATGCCGACGTGCGGGGCGACGCGCTCGTAGCCGCGCTGACCGATGCGTGGCCGCACGTCGAGCCGACGACCGCGGTCTGCACCTTCGTGCCGGGTCCGGCGCCCACCGATCCCGACGACCTGCCCACCTGGCTCAGCCGCGGCACGGTCGTCGCCACCGAGGAGCTGACGCGTGTCGACTGACCCCACCCCCGATTTCGGATCCGTCGATGCGCTGCAGGTGCCGCGTGCCTCTCTCGCGGCCGAAGCGTCGGCCCTCGACGCCGACGACCCACTGGCGCACCACCGCGCCGCTTTCGTCGGTGCCGAGACACCGCTGGTCTACTTCGACGGCAACTCGCTCGGGCGCCCGCCGCGAGCGACGGCCGATCGCCTCGCACGCTTCGTCACCGACGAATGGGGCGGCCGCCTCATCCGCGGGTGGGACGAACAGTGGATGCAGCTCCCCTTCGCGATCGGCGACCGGATCGCGGCGCTCGCGCTCGGCGCGGCATCCGGTCAGACCGTCATCGGCGACTCGACCACCGTGCTGCTGTACAAGCTGCTGCGGGCGGCCCTCGACGCGCAGATGAACCTCGACCCGCAGAGGGTGGAGATCGTCGTGGGCCGCGACGACTTCCCCACCGACCGCTACCTCGTCGAAGGCATCGCGGCCGAGCGCGGCGCCCGCGTCGTGTGGATCGACGTCGACACCTCCCGAGGAGTGGATGCCGCGCTGCTCCGCGCCGCGGTCGGCGAGCGCACCGCGGTGGTACTGCTCAGCCACGTGTCGTACCGCTCGGGATACCTTGCCGACGGTGCCGGTCTCACGCGGATCGCGCACGATGCCGGGGCGCTCGTGCTGTGGGACCTCTGCCACTCGGCCGGATCCGTGCCGATCGAGCTCGATGCGTGGGGCGCCGACCTTGCCGTCGGCTGCACCTACAAATACCTCAACGGCGGTCCGGGCTCGCCCGCTTTCGCCTATGTCGCCGCGCGCCACCAGCGCACCCTGACGCAGCCCGTGCAGGGCTGGATGGGGGCAGCCGACGTGTTCTCGATGGGGCCGGTCTACCGGCCTGCCGACGGGATGCGCCGCTTCCTCTCCGGGACCCCGCCGGTGCTGGCGATGATCGCGATGCAGGACACCCTCGACCTCCTGGAGGAGGCCGGGATCGACGCGGTTCGGGCCAAGTCCGTCGCGCTGACCGAGTTCGCGGTGCGGGTCGCCGATGGCATCCTGAGCCCGCTCGGCGTGCGCCTCGCCTCGCCGCGCGACGCCGCCGAACGAGGCGGCCACGTGACGCTCTCGCACCCATCGATGCGGGCCGTGACCGCACGCCTGTGGCAGGGCGACGTCATCCCCGACTATCGCGATCCGCACGGCCTCCGCATCGGCCTGTCGCCGCTGTCGACGAGCTTCGCCGAGACCCTCACGGGCCTCCGCGCCGTCGCCGACGCGGTGCGCGCCGAGGGCTGAAGCGGCCCGCGCGTCGACGAGGCGCCGATCGCCCACGGCCCGGAACGGACTGGCCGCCATGCCGGACTAGCCTCGGAGCATGATCGATCCCCTCCTCGTCGTCCTCGCCGGCGTCGTGGTGGTCGCCCTCGCCACGGTCATCGGGCCGCGCTTCAACGTCGCGGGGCCCCTCGTGCTGCTCGCTGTGGGCGCGGGGGTGAGCCTGCTCCCGTTCGTGCCGCCGTTCGCGGTCGACCCCGAGATCATCCTGGTCGGCGTGCTGCCGCCCCTGCTGTACTCCGCTGCCGTGCAACTGCCGGCCATCGAGTTCCGTCGCGATTTCGCGCCGATCGCGGGTCTCTCGGTCGTGCTGGTCGTCATCAGCTCCGTGCTGCTGGGCCTGTTCTTCTGGGCCGTGATCCCCGGTCTCGGCCTCGCTCTCGCAATCGCCCTCGGGGCGATCCTGAGCCCCACGGATGCCGTGGCCACCTCCATCGCCAAACGCCTGGGCATCTCGCCGCGCGTGGTGACGATGCTGGAGGGCGAGAGCCTGCTCAACGACGCCACCGCGCTGGTGCTGCTTCGCACGGCGGTCGCCGCCGTGGCATCCGGATTCGCGTTCGGTGACGCGGTGGCCGACTTCGCGTGGGCGGTCGCCGTCGCGCTCGTCCTCGGTGCCGTCATCGGCTGGGTGAACCTGCGCGTCCGCGAGCGACTGGCGAACCCCGCAGCCAATACCGCGCTCAGCTTCACGATCCCCTTCATCGCCTACCTGCCCACCGAGCACCTCGGCGGATCCGGTCTCGTCGCCGCCGTGGTCGCGGGGATCGTCACCGGCCAGGGGGCCGCTCGGCGCTTCACCCCCGAACAACGCATCAGTGACCGGCTCAACTGGCGGACGGTCGAACTCGTGCTCGAGGGCGGCGTGTTCCTCGTCTTCGGTCTCGAATTGAAAGACATCGTGGGTGCGAACCTCCGCGAGCACGAGGGGCTGTGGCACGGCACGTGGCTGGCGCTGAGCGCCCTCGGGATCGTGCTCATCGTGCGCGGTCTGTGGGTGGCCGGGCTGATCTGGGTGCAGGGGCGTCGCAGCCACCGCCACGCGCGGGAGCAGGGCCGCATCGAGGGCGCGCAGGACCGCCTCGACAGATTCGAAGCGGCCTATCGCGAGACGCCGGAGCAGTTCACTGCTCGCGGCGCGGATCCCGTACGCACCGAGCGGCGGATCGGGTGGATGCGCACCCGCATCGCCCGCACGATGGCCGACCTCGACTACTACCGCGACACCCCGCTCGGCGCGCGCCACGGCACCGTCATCGTGTGGGCGGGCATGCGCGGGGTCGTCACGCTCGCTGCCGCGCAGACTCTGCCGGCGGACACCCCGCAGCGTCCGCTGCTCATTTTCGTCGCCTTCCTGGTGGCCCTGTTCAGCCTCGTGCTGCAGGGGCTCACGCTGCCGGCCGTCGTGCGGTCGGTCGGTCTCGCCGGTGCCGGCGGCGAAGGACCGACGCGGGAGGAGCAGCGCGCCCTCGACGCAGAGCTGCGCGAAGCCGCCAGCGACGCTCTCGGTGGGGGAACGCTCCGGCGACGCGACGGCGCGGCGTTCCCCCCAGAGCTCCTGGAGCGCGCCGGTGCTCGGATCGTGCAGCCGCCCGACGAGGATGCCTCGACCCGCGTGCGCGACTTCCTCGAGCTGCGACTCGCCTCGATCGAGGAGATGCGCCGTCGCCTGCACGACGCGGGACGCGACGGTCGCTACAGCACTGCCGCCCTGCGTCACGCCCTCGCCGAGCTCGACGCCGACCAGCTGAGCCTCGAACTGCGCATCGACGACGGCGAGGACGAGTAAGGCGGGCGCACGCCCGGCGCTGATCGCGGAGCCGCCAGCGGGTGGAGCGTCGCGCGGCGGGGCGGAGCGGGGCGGGGCGGGGCGGGCGTTGGCGCGGGCGTGCCGGGGCGCGGAATGTGCACCGGTACCGCGCTCGACCATCGCGGCAGCGGCCGCGGGCGTGCCGGGGCGCGGAATGTGCACCGGGGCGTCCGGCGCCCGCCCCGGTGCACATAGAGCGCCCCGGCACCGCGCTCGACCATCACGGCAGCGGTCGCAGGCGCGGCCGCGAGCCTGACGGGGCGCGGAATGCGCACCGGGGCGGGGCCCGTCGACGGAGGGGGCGAGGAAGTGACCGGCGGCGAACGCAGAGGTCCGTTCACGGAGGCGTGAGGCACAATGGAGGCGGAGGTCTCCATGAGCGATTCGATCCCGACGATGCCGTCATCCGTGGATGCCGCCGGGACCGGCACCGTGCCCCACGCGCACGCCGCGGCAGAGTGCCCGAAGTGCTTCACCGAGCTGCAGAGCGACCGCGACTGGTGGCGGGCGCGTCCGGCCGGTTCGCGGCTCGTCGGCCTCGTCGTCTCACGGCCGGACATGCCGACCGTGGTGCAGCAGCGCGACGACCTCACCCGGTTCGGGGTACCGATCGAGGGCTTCCGTCACCCCGCACCCGAGACGATGGAGGGCTGGGCGAACCGCCTCGATCGCTTCTTCGGAACCCTCACCGGCGGTGACGTGCTCGTGGTCGCGAGCGTGCACGCGCTCGGTGCGACGCGCGAGGACGAGACCCGCGCGATCGCCGACCTGCGTCGGCGCGGAGTGATGGTGAAAGTGCTGCCGCACGGCGACCGGCACCTCCACGACGCGACGTTCAGCACACACGGCTGACGTTCGAACGTCGGCGAGGCGGACGGTCAGGCGCCGACGTACCGGGCGAGGTGCTCGGCGGTGAGGGTGGAGCGCGCGGCCACGAGGTCGGCGGGCGTGCCCTCGAACACGACGACGCCGCCGTCGCGTCCGGCTCCGGGCCCGAGGTCGATGATCCAGTCGGCGTGCGCCATCACGGCCTGGTGGTGCTCGATGACGACGACGGTGTTGCCGGCATCCACCAGCTGGTCGAGCAGACGCAGCAGCGTGTCGACATCGGCGAGATGCAGACCCGTCGTCGGTTCATCGAGCACGTAGACCGCGCCCGACTTGGCCATGGATATCGCGAGCTTGAGGCGCTGACGCTCCCCGCCCGAGAGGGTATTGAGGGATTGCCCGAGCGTCAGGTAGCCGAGTCCGACGTCGCGCAACCGGCCGAGCACCGCCACTGCCGGTCCCTTGACGAGGAACTCCCCCGCCTCGGTGACCGACATGGCCAGCACCTCGGCGATGTTCTTACCGTCGAGGGTGTACTCGAGCACGTCGTCGGAGAAGCCGGTGCCCTCGCAGAGCTCGCACACCGTCTCGACGGTGGACTGGAAACCCAGCTGGGTGACGATGACCCCGAGGCCCTTGCACGCGGGGCAGGCGCCCTCGCTGTTCGCGCTGAAGAGCGCGGGCTTGACTCCGTTGGCCTTGCCGAACGCGGTGCGCACCGCGTCGAGGATGCCGGTGTACGTGGCGGGACTGCTGCGCCGAGACCCCTTGATGGCGGTCTGGTCGACGACCACCACGTCGTCGAACGCGGGCAGGTTGCCGTGGATGAGCGACGACTTGCCGGAACCGGCGACCCCCGTCACCACGGTCAGCACACCGCGCGGAACGTCGACGTCGACGTCGCGGAGGTTGTGCTGCGACGCGCCCCGGATCGGCATGGCCCCCGCCGCGCTGCGGACGGCGGTCTTCAGCTCGGCCCGGTGATCGAGGAAGCGGCCGGTCAGGGTGTCGGAGCTGCGGAGCCCGGGGACGTCGCCCTCGTACTGCACGGTGCCGCCGTCGCGCCCGGCACGTGGGCCGAGGTCGACCACGTGGTCGGCGATCTCGATCACCTCGGGTTTGTGCTCGACGACGAGAACCGTGTTGCCCTTGTCGCGCAGCTGCAGGAGCGTTTCGTTCATGCGCTGGATGTCGTGGGGATGCAGACCCGCGGTGGGCTCGTCGAACACGTAGGTGATGTCGCTGAGGCTCGAGCCGAGGTGGCGGATCATCTTCGTGCGCTGCGCCTCACCGCCGGACAGCGTGCCGCTGGCTCGGTCGAGGGAGAGGTAGCCGAGTCCGATATGCACGAAGGCGTCGAGGGTGTCGCGCAAGCCCTGGATGAGCGGCGCGACCGTGGGGTCGTCGACGGTGCGTACCCAGGCGGCGAGGTCGGTGATCTGCATGGCCGCGGCATCCGCGATGTTGACATCGCCGATGCGCGACGACCGCGCTCCCTCGTTGAGTCGGGTGCCCTCGCAGGCCGGGCAGGAGATGAATGTGACCGCCCGGTCGACGAAAGCGCGCACGTGCGGCTGCAACGCGTCGCGGTCTTTCTGCAGCATGCTCTTGGTGACCTTGGGCACGAGGCCCTCATAGGTCATGTTGGTGTTCGCGATGCGCACCTTCGTCTGTTCTTTGTAGAAGAAGTCTTGGCGCTCCTGCTCGGTGAAGTCCTGCACCGGCTTGTCGGGGTCGAGGAAACCGGACTCGCCGTAGATGCGCACCATCCATCCGTCGGCGGTGTAGCCCGGCACCAGGATCGCCCCGGCGTTCACCGAGAGCGACTTGTCGACGAGCCGGTCGAGGTCGATGTCGCTCACCTGGCCGAGACCCTCGCACTCGGGACACATGCCGCCGGTGATCTCGAAGGAACGGCGCTGCTTCTGCCCCTTCTTCGCACCCGTCGCCAGGGTCACCGCGCCCGCACCCGAGATCGAGGGGACGTTGAACGAGAACGCCTGCGACGAGCCCACGTGCGGCTGACCGAGACGGCTGAACAGCACGCGGAGCATCGCGTGCACGTCGGTGGCCGTGCCGACGGTGGAACGGGCGTTCGCGCCCATGCGCTCCTGGTCGACGCGGATGGTGGCGCTGAGGTTCTCGAGCGCGTCGACGTCGGGACGTGAGAGCTCGCCCATGAACTGCTGCACGAACGTGGGATAGGTCTCGTTGATGAGCCGCTGCGACTCGGCGGCGATCGTGCCGAACACCAGGGACGACTTGCCCGAGCCGCTCACGCCGGTGAAGACCGTCAGTCGACGCTTGGGCACATCGAGGTCGACGTTCTTCAGGTTGTTCTCGCGAGCACCGCGCACGCGGATGACGTCATGGGCATCGGGATCGGTCACGGGTGCCTCCTCGGGATCGTCACCCAGTGTGGCGGACACCACCGACATCCGCGACGCGCGCGGGTATCGGTGGGCCGTTGCCGTCACGCCGACGTGCACGGCCGCGGACCCCGCTGCGCCTACGCGAGGGGACCGGCCGAACGCGACGATGCCCCCGCAGACGAATCCGCGGGGGCATCGGAGAAGGGGATCAGCCCTGAGCGCGACGGTTCGTGCGGGGGCTGCGTGAACCCACGACCATGCCGGTCGTCGGAGCGCCGGATGCCGAGCGACCCGCGCCCTGCGGCCGACCCGCACCCGCGCCGGCACGCTGCGTGCCGCCCGCGCCCTGGCCGCGACCGGCGCCGGAGCGCTGGCCCTGACCACGGCCGCCCTGCGGCGCGTGACCGGCTGCGGCGGGAGCCTCGGCCGACTGGCCGCTACCACCGCGTCCGCGACGACGGCGTCCGCCGCCGGCCGACGCGGCATCCTGTCCCTGTGCACGCTCGGCGCGCTTGCGCTGGGCGTTGGCGCCCTGCGAGCGTCCGCCGCCCTGGGGCTGCTCGACGATCGGCTCGGGCTTGACGTAGGGCGCGACCTCGCCGACGAGAGCCACGACCTCGGGCGAGGTGGGGGTCACCGGCTGCGGCGCGGCCGAGATCTTGGCTTTACGCAGGATGTCGAGGGTGTCGCGACGCTGCTCGGGCAGCATGATCGTCACGACGTCACCGGCCGTGCCCGCGCGGGCGGTGCGGCCCGAACGGTGCAGGTACGCCTTGTGCTCGACGGGCGGGTCGACGTGCACGACGAGCTCGACGCCGTCGACGTGCACACCGCGCGCGGCGACGTCGGTGGCGACGAGCACCTTCGCCCGGCCGTCGCCGAAGGCGGCGAGGTTGCGGTCGCGCTGCGGCTGCGACAGGTTGCCGTGCAGATCGACCGAGGGGATGCCGGCGGCGGTCAGCGCCTTCGCCAGCTTCTTGGCCTGGTGCTTGGTGCGCATGAAGAGGATGCGCCGCGCGGTGCCCGACGCGAGCGTCTGCACGAGCTCCTTCTTCGCGTCGGCGTCGGCGGGGGCGAAGACGTGGTGGGTCATCGCGGCGACGTGCGAGTGAGCCTCGTCGACGGAGTGCAGGACCTCGTTGCGCAGGAACCGCTTGACGAGCTTGTCCACACCGTTGTCGAGCGTGGCCGAGAACAGCAGACGCTGACCGTCGGCGGGCGTACGGGCGAGCAGGCGCGTAACGCCGGGGAGGAAGCCGAGGTCGGCCATGTGGTCGGCCTCGTCGAGCACGGTGATCTCGATATCGCCGAGGTTGGCGAACCCCTGGCTGATGAGGTCTTCGAGGCGGCCCGGGCAGGCGACGAGGATGTCGACGCCGGTGGCGAGCGCGTCGACCTGGCGCTTCTGGTTGATGCCGCCGTAGACGGTGGTCGTGGTGAGCTGGAAGGCCGCGGCGAGGGGCTTGATGACCTCGTCGATCTGGTTCGCCAGCTCACGGGTGGGGGCGAGCACGAGCGCGCGGGGCTTGCGCCCGCGACGGCGGTCGGTCTTCGCGGCGAGCCGCGCGACCAGCGGGATCGCGAAGGCGAGGGTCTTGCCCGAGCCGGTCTTTCCGCGGCCGAGCACGTCGCGTCCGGCGAGGGTGTCGGGCAGGGTGTCGGTCTGGATCGGGAAGGGCTCGTTCTTGCCCTGTGCGGCGAGAACGTCGACGAGGGGGGTGGGAACGCCGAGGTCGGCGAAAGTCTGAGACGTCATGAATACTCCTGCCGCGGCGCACGCGCGCACGGCGGTTCGGGATGCCGCGATGCTGCGGCTGCAATGGGCGAAGGCGCCAAATGGCGCATCCGTTCGCCGTGAAGGTCAAAGGCCCCAAAAGAGGGGGCCGGTGCGTTCGACGACGCTGGGAGCGAGAGCTCCGCACACCAGTGTACCGGGTGAGCGGCGTATCTCCGTCGCACGAAGGATCCGCCGCCATCTCGCCCCTCGTAGCCTCGAGATCATGGATATCGCATCGATGATCATGGGCGCATCCATCGCCTCCATCGCCTGGATCGCGTTCTACCCATTCGCGCAGATGCGCCGCCTGAAAGAACTCGAAGCCCGGCATCAGGCGAGCGCTGAAGACTGAGCTACGCGCTCAGCCCACTGCGCGCCAACACCCCGCGACGTGATCGTCGACCATGCCCGAGGACTGCATGAGGGCGTACATCGTGGTCGGACCGACGAAACGGAATCCTCGGCGACGCAGCTCTTTGCTCATCGCGGTCGACTCGGGCGTCACCGCCGGCACCTCAGCGAACGTCGTCGGCGGTGCATGCCGGACGGGCGCGAAGGACCACATCAGCTCGTCGAACTCGCCCTCGGCCATGTCGGCCACGATTCCGGCGTTGCCGATCACGGCCTCGATCTTGCCGCGATGGCGGATGATTCCGGCATCCTGGAGCAACCGCTCGATGTCATCGGGACCGAAAGCCGCCACGAGTGACGGCTCGAAGCCGTGGAAGACCTGACGGAAGCGCGGACGCTTGCGCAAGATCGTGATCCAGGCCAAGCCCGCCTGGAAGCCCTCGAGGCTGAGCTTCTCGAAGAGGAGACGGTCACCGCGCAGCGTCGTGCCCCACTCTTCGTCGTGGTAGCGCTGATACTCGGCGTCGGCGCCCGCCCAGGCGCAGCGGATCACTCCGTCGGCCCCGGTCAGCAGATCACTCATGCCCTCAGAGTAAGACGGACGTCCGACACCCCGCGAAGAGCACTTCCCCCCAGGCGATCCCGCGAGACCAGGGCCGATTCATCCCCTGAGGGCCTGTCCTCGAACGATCTCCTGCTCTCGCAGGGCTGCCCGAGAAGACCGCCCCGCGTCGAGAGGACGCAGGGCGGACTTCGTGCGACGGCAGATCAGCGCGCGGGCTTCTTCTCCGGCACGGGAGCGTTCCCGGATGCCGCCAACTCGGCGTAGTAGGCCGCGGCCTCGTTCTGCCGGTCGTCCTCGACGCCGGTCGCGATGGACGCCCGGACGTGCTCGGGGCCGTAGCCGAAGGCATCCACGAGATCCTGGGCGTGCGGGCGCAGCCGCGCGCAGAGACGGTCGATGTAGCTCGAGACGGCGGACCCGCGCTGCATCGAGAGTCGCCCGTTGATGAGGTGCCACGCGAGGTGCTTCTCGATCAGCTGCAGGCCGAAGAGGTCGCGCAACCAGGTCAGCACCCGCAGGGTGTCGGGGTCGTCGATGCGATTGATGGCGTCGGTGAACGCCTCCCACTGGAGCAGCTCGCCGTGAGCCCGGGCAGCTTCGATGAGCTCCGACTGGTTCTCGTTGAACAGTGCCGCGGCGTCGTCACGCGAGAGCCGGGATGCCGGACGCAGGCGCCCCGCGATGTCGGCCACCATCTGCTGCACGCGGCCCGCCAGCAGGTCGTGCTGCTGCTCGGCGCGGAGCCCCTTCTCGACCGAGCGGGCGGTGGACCCGAAATCGCTGACGGCCTGCCCGAGCTGACGCATCCCGGCACCGTGGAAGAGCTTGCCGGCGGTCTGGCCCACGGCGAAGGCGGCGAGCTGCTTGGCATCCTTGCCCTTGAACTGGCGGGCGTAATCGGCGAGCAGGCGCTTGCCCACGAGCTGGAGCAGGACGTTGTTGTCGCCTTCGAAGGTGACGAAGATGTCGAGGTCGGCGCGGAGCCCCACGAGGCGGTTCTCGAACAGGAAGCCCTGCCCGCCGCACGCCTCGCGCGACTCCTGCAGCGTGTCGAGCGCGTGCCAGGTCGACAGGGGCTTGAGGGCGGCGGCGAGGGTCTCGAGGTCTTCACGATCGGCGTCGGTGTCGAGGGTGCCGCTGAAGACGCCGTCGAACTTCTGCAGGAACTCGTCGTGCGCGAAGATCTCGGCGTAGGTCGTGGCCAGGCGCGGCAGCAGGCGACGCTGGTGCTTGCCGTAGTCGAGCAGGGTGACCTCGGGGGTGCCGCTGCCGGAGTCGAACTGACGGCGCTGGTTGCCGTAGGTGATCGCGATGATCAGGCCGATGGCCGAGGCCCACGCGGCCGCGCCGTCGAGTGACACACGACCCTGCACGAGGGTGCCGAGCATCGTGAAGAACCGGCGACCCGGGCTGGGGATGTCGCTGGAGTACGTGCCGTCGGCGGCGACGTCGCCGTAGCGGTTCAGCAGATTGGTGCGCGGGACGCGCACGTGATCGAAGTGCAGACGACCGTTGTCGATGCCGTTGAGCCCGCCTTTGAGGCCGTCGTCTTCTCCGCCGATGCCGGGCAGGAAGTCGCCGTTCTCGTCGCGCAACGGCACGTAGAAGCAGTGCACGCCGTGATTGACACCGTCGGTGATCAGCTGGGCGAACACCGTTGCGGCCTTGCCGTGCAGGGCGGCGTTGCCGAGGTAGTCCTTCCACGCGCCGCGGAAAGGCGTGTGGATGACGAACTCCTCGGCGGCGGGGTCGTACGTGGCGGTCGTGCCGATGGCCGAGACGTCGGAGCCGTGTCCGGTCTCGGTCATGGCGAACGCGCCGGGGATCTCGAGGCTCATGATGCCGGGCAGCCACTTCTCGTGGTGTTCGGCCGTTCCCAGCTGCAGCACCGCCGACCCGAAGAGACCCCACTGGACGCCGGACTTGATCTGCAGGCTGGGGTCGGCCGCGACGAGCTCCTCGAAGCCGGCGATGTTCGCACCGTTGTCGTCCTCGCCGCCGAAGCGCTTCGGGAAGGCACGGTGCACGGCCTTGTTCTGCACGAGCAGGTGCAGTTGGCTCAGGGTGCGTTCGCGGTGGGCGTCCATGCCGAGGCTGTCGTCGCGCCACAGCGCGGGGTCCTTGATCATCTCGCGCGCCGCGCGGCGCGTGTCGGCCCACGTTCCGAGCAGCAGATCGGTGACCCGTTCGGTATCGATGCGGGCCTCCGCGGCCTCGGCGGCGGTGTGCGCCGCGGTGGGCGCACCTCCGACGGGCGTACGCGTGCTCGTGGCGGGCGTGGTGGGACGGACGGCGGCGTCGGTCATTCTCGGCACCTCTCGACGGGGCTCAGGGATGCCAATAACGGTAGGTGTTCGACAACGTCCCGGCAATCATTGTGTGGATGCGCGACAAGCATGCCGGGTGGCGGACCGTGGGGTCGTTGTGGATGGTCAACATTCCCGGGAGCGCGCCGGACGGGCGGGTGATCGCCGGTGCGGAACGGGATGCGACGGGCGGGCGCCGGTTTCGTGCGGCTCGGCCGCGATGGGGGGCCGCGACGGGTACGGCGCGAGGGTCATGACGAGGGGTCGCGCGCAGTGGGAACGTCGGGCACGCCGGCGGGAGCGCGACGCACCCATGCTCGCCCAACCATGTCGCGGCGCGAGTTCCCCCGTCAGTTCGCGGCGAGCACCGTCAGTTCGCGGCGACCACCGTCAGGATGCCGTCGCCGTACGCCTCGCGCTTCTTCGCACCGATGCCGGTGATGCCGTCGAGGTCGCCGACCGACGCGGGCCGGGCGGCGGCGATGGCACGCAGGGTGGCGTCGCCGAAGACGATGTAGGCCGGCACGCCCTGCTCGCGGGACTTCTCGGCGCGCCAGGCGCGAAGGGCCTCGAACAGGTCGCGGTCGGCGGGGGCCACGTCGTCGGCGCTGGATTTGCGCTGACGGCTCCCTCCACCGCTGGAACCCGCGCGCCCGAGCACGTCGCGCCGGAGGGGTACCGGGGCTTCGCCCCGGAGCACCGGCGCCGACGCCTCGCTGAGCGCGAGCGTGCCATAGTCGCCCTGGGCGACGATGATGCCCCGGGCGAGCAGCTGACGGATGACGCTGCGCCAGTCCTGATCGGACAGGTCGGCGCCGAGCCCGTACGTGCTGAGACGGTCGTGGCCCTGCTGCGCGATGCGCTCGGTCTTCGCTCCGCGGAGGATGTCGATGAGGTGTCCGGCACCGAAGGCCTGCCCGCGCTCGCGCTGCAGCCGCACGATCGTCGAAAGGAGCTTCTGGGCGGCGACGAGACCGTCCCACGTGTCGGGCGGGGTGAGGCAGGTGTCGCAGTTGCCGCACGGCTCGGACCGCTGCCCGAAATAATCGAGGAGGTTCTGCCGACGGCATCCGACCGTCTCGCACAGGGCGAGCATGGCGTCGAGGTGCTGACCGAGACGCAGCTTGTAGGAGCGGTCGCCGGGCGACTGATCGATCATGCGGCGCTGCTGCACGACGTCGCCGAGGCCGTACGCCATCCACACCACCGAGGCGTCGCCGTCTCGGCCGGCACGCCCGGTCTCTTGGTAGTACCCCTCGACCGACTTGGGCAGGTCGATGTGGGCGACGAAGCGCACGTCGGGCTTGTCGATGCCCATGCCGAAGGCGATCGTGGCGACCATGATCACCCCGTCGTCGCGGAGGAAGCGCGACTGGTTCGCCGCGCGCACGGATGCGTCGAGGCCCGCGTGGTACGGCAGTGCGTCGAGGCCCTGGGTGCAGAGGTACGCCGCCATCTGCTCGACGCTCTTGCGGCTGAGCGCGTAGACGATGCCCGCCGAGCCCTCGGGCTGGCTCTTGATGAACTGCACGAGCTGACGCCGCGGGTCGACCTTCGCGTCGATGCGGTACTGGATGTTCGGGCGGTCGAAGCTCGCGACGAATCCGCGGGCGTCGCGCAGGCGCAGACGCTCCACGATCTCTTGCGCGGTCGCCGGGGTCGCCGTCGCGGTGAGCGCCATGCGCGGAACACCGGGGAAACGGTCGGCGAGGTCGCCGAGGGCGAGATAGTCGGGGCGGAAGTCGTGACCCCACTGCGATACGCAGTGCGCCTCGTCGATCGCGATGACGCTGAGCCGGCCGCGCGCGAGGAAGGAGAGGGTCTGGGCACCGTTCAGGCGCTCGGGGGCGACGTAGAGCAGGTCGAGTTCGCCCGCGAGGTAGGCCTGTTCGACGGCCTGCCGTTCGGCCGGCGACTGCGTGGAGTTCAGGTAGCCCGCTCGCACGCCGTTGGCGATGAGCGCCTCGACCTGGTCGTGCATGAGCGCGATCAACGGGCTCACGACCAGGCCGGTGCCCGGCCGCACGAGCGCGGGCACCTGATAGGTGACGCTCTTGCCGCCGCCGGTGGGCATGAGCACGACCGCGTCGCCGCCGTCGACGACGTGCTGCACGATGTCGGCCTGATCGCCGCGGAACACGTCGTAGCCGTAGACCTCGTGCAGTACTTCGCGGGGGTCGCGCCCGGTGAAGTCGCGCACCGCCGGGAGTTCGCGCGCGGTGCCGGTCGCCACCACCGCTCGCGCGAACGGCGACGACGGGTCGACCGGAGGCGGCGGGGCGTCGAAGTCTTCGGGCGGGGCGAACTGATCGGGATCCCAGTCGGCTCCGGCGTACGGGTCGTCGAGGACGTCGTACGCCTCGGACGGCGCGTCGGCGTACGGCTCGGGTGCAGCGCCGGGATGAGTCACCCCTCCACGGTAACCCCGGCCGCCGACACCGACCTCGACGTGGCATCCATCGGTGCGATCACCCGGCTGGGGAGGAGGGGCTCCAGACTCCGCGCGAGGACGGGGATCAGCCGATCACGCGTGAAATCGCCGACGCCGGCGTCACGCTGGCCGGATCGAGATCGACCCGCCGCGCGACGCACTCGGCGCAGCGGACATAGCGGACTCGCCCCTCGCTCGTCGCGTGCACGGACTCGGTGAGCCAGGCGTGTTCGTGGAGGAGGGCGGGAGCAGCGGCCGGGAGCAGTCGAGGGGCGGTCATGACCTCAGCGTGATGTAATGCCGTTATGCATCTCAACCCTTACGGGGAGTACGCCGCCCTCCTCGCGGCATCCCTCGCCAACGACTGGCCGCACGACCGCGCGGGCATCGAGGCGCGCACGATCGAGAAGGGGATGACGATGCGGTTCCCCGTGGCATCCGACGATCACATCGAAACCCGACGCGTCATCGACGAGTGGCTCCGAGTCGTGGACGCCACCGACCCCGACGAGCGCGCGCTCCTGCTCAACGCGCAGATGGCCGCGGTGACGGCCTACCCACGCCTCACCGACCACGACGGCGAAGGGTGGCACCTGCACTATCGCGACAACGACGAGAAACTTCCGCGCGTGCTCGCGGCCGTCATTTCGGTCGGCACGTCGCTGCACCTGGTCACTCGCGGCATGGACCGCCTCGGCCGCTGCGCCGCCGACCCCTGCACGAACGTGGTCGTCGACGTCACGCGCAATGGCCGGCAGCGCTACTGCTCGGTCCGGTGCGCGAACCGCGCCGCCGTCCGCCGGCATCGGGCGCGCGGCTGACGCGACCGGCCGGGCCCCCGGCGCGACGGGCCGGGCGTCCCGGCGCGCCGAGAAACGGCATCCGCGCGAAGAAACGCGTCGTCGAGGCGTCAGCAGGCGACGGGCATCGACTCCCCGAGCCCGCTGCGCAAACGCGATTCGTGCGCATAAACACGGCGACACCGCATTTATGCGCACGCACACTGTTTATGCATACGCGCACCGCGGTTCATGCCTGCACGCCCGTGCCCGCGTTCATGCGTGCGCACACCACGCACCGCGTTTATGCATGCGCGGCCCCGCGCCCCCAGCCCCCGCGCCCCCAGCGCCAGCAATGCACGCGCCGCCCCGCGCCCCGCGCCGGCGATCGACGCGCAGAGCCGCGCCATCAGCCGCCGCTCACGCGTCCGGCGTATGCAACCGCGCCAGATACCGCTCGACCCGCGTGGGTGCGCCGCCGCGGTCGAGCAGCGACACCGCGACGATGACGATCGTCGTCAACGGAATGGTCCACGCCGCCGGCTGAGTGACGATCACGGCCCACCCGCCCATGCCGCGCAGCGCGCCACCGGCCAGGAGCGCGGCGCCGCACGACACGGCTCCGACCACCATGCCCGCGACCGCGCCGCGCGCGGTGAGCCGCGGCCACCACACGCCCAGCAGCAGCACCGGCGACAGCGTCGACGCCGCGAACACGAACACCAGGCCGACGCTCGCGACGAGCCCCGCGGGTTCGGTCAGGAGCGCGACGGCGAGCGGCACCGCCGTGCACACCACCGCCGAGAGCCGGAAGGAGCGCACCCCGCCCCCGAAGACGTCTTGACTCACGACCCCGGCGAGCGAGACGACGATCCCCGACGACGTCGCGAGGAACGCGGCGAAGGCTCCCGCCACCAGCAGCGACGTGAGCAGCTCCCCCACCAGGCCCGGGAACACCCGCGACGGGAGGGCGAGCACGACGGTGTCGGCGACGCCGGGGACGGCGAAATCGGGGGCGACGACGCGCGCGATCAGTCCCATCGTCGACGACACCGCGTAGAAGGCGCCGATGAGCACGATGACGACCACGGTGGTCCGCCGGGCCGACGCGCCGTTCGGACTCGTGTAGAACCGCACGAGCACGTGCGGCAGGCCGATCGTGCCGAGCAGCAGGGCCAACAGCAGCGAGACGGTGGCATAGGCGTCGATCGCGCCCGGCCCGCTCTCGGCGGGGAACACGCGCGCGGGGTCGATGTCGACGCCACCGCCCGACAGCGCCACGAGCAGGAACACCGCCGGCACGAGCAGTGCGGTGAGCTTCAGCCAGTACTGGAACGCCTGCACCGCGGTGATCGCGCGCATGCCGCCCGCCGCGACGATGCCGGCGACCAGCACCGCCACGAGCACACCGCCCATCCACCGCGGCACGTCGGCCACGACGCCGAGGGCGAGCGATGCCCCGTGCAACTGCGGCACGATGTACAACCAGCCGATCACGAGCACGACGACACTGGTCACCCCGCGCACCGCGCGCGACTCCAGCCGAGCCTCGACGAAGTCGGGGATCGTGTACGCCCCGCTCCGGCGGAGCGGAGCGGCCACGAACAGCAGCACCAGCAGATAACCGGCCGCGTACCCGATGGGGAACCAGAACCCCTCCGCCCCCGACAGCAGCACGAGTCCCGCAAGGCCGAGGAAGGTGCCCGCTGAGAGATACTCCCCGCTGATCGCGGAGGCGTTCCACACGCTCCCCACGCTGCGGGACGCGACGAAGAAGTCGCTACGGGTGCGAGAGGAGCGGATGCCGGCGAATCCGAGCACCGCGGTGGTCACCACGAGCAGCCCCACGGCGGCGAGGTCGAACACCGGGTTCACGCGGGATCCTCGGGTTCGGCGAGTTGCCGGTACCGGCGCTCGTTGCGGGCGGCGGCCCGGGCGTAGATGAGGGCGAAGACGAGGATCAGCGGATAGAACCCGTAGGCGTGCAGCAGCCACGACAGGGGCACCGACCACACCGCGGGATCACCGAGCGTCGGCAGCGCCGCGATCACCCCGGCGAGCGCTGCGGCGACGACGACGAACGCCGCGACGCACCCGAGGGCGAGACGCAGCTGGGCGCGCACCAGCCCGCGCGAGAAGACGTCGTCCGCCTCGTCGGCCACGCGGCCGGGCAGCGCGAAGCCGCGCGTCGCCGGCCGCGACACCCGGCCCGCGGTGGATGCCGTGACCCGCACGCGCGGAAGGGGGCGCGGATCGTCGGTCATGGCATCCCATCGTGGCATCCGGGATCGTCCGCGTCGACGGGACGACGCACGGACCGATGGCGTGGCCGTGTATACGGCGAAGCGCTCGTCCCGCGCGCATTCCCCGAAGTCAGCGACCTGAGGAGGGCGTCAACGAAGGAGCGCGTCGCGCACGGCCGGCACGAGGCGTCGGCTCACCGGCAGTTCGATCTCGGCGAGCGCGACCGTCGGCGCGGACCCCGCCAGGCGCACCTCGGTGACGGCGTCGCGGTGGACGAGGTACGAACGGTGCACGCGCACGAAGCCGGCGTCGGCCCACCGATCGGCGAGGTCCGACAGCGGAACGCGCACGAGGTGATCGGATGCCGCGGTGTACAGGCGCGAGTAGTCGCCGTTCGCCTGCACCCACCGCACGTCCGCCCGGCGCACGAGACGGGTGTGGGCTCCCACGGTGACGGGGATGGTCTCGTCGTCGGTCGTCTCAGCGCCCGAACCGGCCGCGAGCGCCCGCCCGAGGGCGCGCGACAGCCGCTCCACGCGCACGGGCTTGAGCACGTAGTCGACGGCTTCGAGATCGAAGGCCCGCACAGCGCCCGACTCGTCGGCCGTGACGAACACCACCGCGGGGCGTATCCGCAGCTTCGCGGTGGCCCGCGCGAGGTCGAACCCCGTCAGCCCCGGCATGTGGATGTCGAGGAAGGCGACGGCCACCTCGCCCCGCTCGAGCACCCGCAGCGCCTCGGCCCCACCGCTCGCGGTATGAACGACCGACACCCGCGGGTCGGCCGCGAGCAGCGTCGCCAGTTCGTGCAGGGCGGGCGCCTCGTCGTCGGCCACCAGCACCGCGACGCTCACGGGCGGGCCGTCTCGTGCTGCGGCTGCGACTTGGGCACGCGCAGGCGCACCGAGGTGCCCGACCCGACGTTCGTCTCGACGACCAGTCCCCCGGCCGGACCATACAGCTGCCGCAGACGCGCGTCGACGTTGCGCAGACCGACGTGCGACGACGAAGCGTCGAGATCGAGCAGCGTCGCGAGTTCGTCGGGGTCCATCCCCACACCGTCGTCGTCGACGATCACCTCGGTGTGCGTGCCGTCGTCGATCGAGGTGACCGTCAACACGCCTCCGTTCTCGCGTCGCTCCAGCCCGTGGCGCACCGCGTTCTCGACGAGCGGTTGCACCGACAGGAACGGGATGACGGTGGCGAGCGTCTCGGGAGCGATGCGCAGCCTCACGGTCAGACGGTCTCCGAAGCGGGCCCGCTCCAGTTCGAGGTAGGAGTGGATGCTGCGCAGCTCCTCCGACAGCGTCGTGAACTCCCCCTGCCGCCGGAACGAGTAGCGCGTGAAGTCCGCGAACTCCAGGACGAGGTCGCGCGCACGGGGCGGGTCGGTCGAGATGAAGGATGCGATCGCCGTGAGGGCGTTGTAGATGAAGTGAGGGCTGATCTGCGCCCGCAGCGCCCTCAGCTCCGCTTCTGCGAGAGCCGCGCGCGACGCGTCGAGACCGGCGAGCTCGATCTGGGCGGCGCACCAGTCGGCGACGTCGCCCGTGGCCCGCACGAGCGGCGCGCGGACGTCGGCGGCGAAGGCGACGACGGCGCCCCAGACCCGCCCGTCGACGACGATCGGCGCGCCCACGGCGGCCTCGCCCGCCTCGGTGAACACCTGCCGACGCCCCGACTCGTACACGCGGGCGGCGACGCGGCGGGCGGGAGCGGCGAGGACGTCGGGTCCGTCGATGGCGACCCGATCGGCCGCCGATTCGACGATCGCCACCGCGTCGGCGGCGAGGAGCACGCGCAGGTGCTTCGCCGCGCGCGCGGCATCCGGCTCGTCACGTCCGCCGCGGAGGGCCGCCGCCGCAGCCGCCGCCACATGCAGGGTGCGGTGGGTCGCCCGTTCGGCGTCGCTGCCGAGGTCGCGCGGGGCGAGCGCGAAGCGGCGGGCGAAGACCAGGACGAGGGTCAGCGCCGCGCCCACGCCGACGCCCGCGGCACCGGCGAGCAGCGGGGCATCGAGCATTGTCGAAGCCTACTCAGCAGCAGCGGGCACCCGGATTGCGGTCCTGCTCCGCGGTTCGCTGCCGCCAGAACTGCCGCTCGGTCAGCGGTGTCGCTTCCGGGTGCTGGGAGAGCAGGTGCGCGACGTAGACGTCGTACGCCCGGTCGCCCATGAGCGTCGTGACGTACCACCGGATGCCACGACCCGCCCGCACCACCTGGGCGCCGAGGCGCTGCAGAGGGCCGGGGGTCGTGGCATCCGTGTCGGTCATCGTCGGCGTGCTCAGTGGGAGGAGACGGACGGGCGGTCGGGGTGATCGGCCGGGAGGGCCTCCCACTGCTTCTCGATCGCGCGCTCCTCCTTGGTGGCGAGGAACCCGGCGGCGGCGAATCGACGCGAGGGCACGGGTGCGTCCTCGAGGTTCTCACCGCCGCCGGCGCGGATCGCCCGGACGGTGACGATCACGGCCATGAGGATGACGATGATCGCGAGGGAGACGAAGACGATCGACAGCACGCCCTGCACGAGGGTGTTGCGCACCACCGCCTCCATCGCGGCGACGCTCTTGGCCGTGCCGAACTCCGTCTTGCCCTCGGCGAGGGCGTTGCGGAACGCGAAGTGATTGGCCCAATACCCCACCGCCGGAACCGGCGAGAAGATCTTGTACATGGATGCCGTGATGGTCACGACGGCGGCGAAGGCCAGGGGCAGCGCGACGATCCACAGCCACCGGAAGTACGACCGGCCCCGCTTGGCGACGATGGCCAGGACCACGGCGAGCGCGATCGCGGCGAGCAACTGATTGGCGATGCCGAACAGGGGGAAGAAGGTGTTGATGCCGCCCAGCGGATCGGTCACGCCCAGGATGAGGATCGCGCCCCACCCGGCCACCATCACCGCGGTGCAGATCCAGGCACCCGGTCGCCACGACAGGTCCTTGAACTTGGGGATGACGGTGCCGATCGAGTCCTGGAGCATGAAGCGGGCCACGCGGGTTCCGGCATCGACCGCCGTGAGGATGAAGAGTGCCTCGAACATGATGGCGAAGTGGTACCAGAACGCCATCATCGCCTGACCGCCGAGGGCCTGCTGCATGATGTGCGCGAGACCGAGCGCCAGGGTCGGGGCACCGCCCGTGCGCGAGACGATCGATTCCTCACCGACCGCCGCAGCAGTGGAGGTGAGCATGTCGGGCGTGAGGTTGACACCCGCGAGACCCAGACCGTTGACGAATGCCACCGCGCCCTCGACAGTGCCGAGGGTGGCAGCGGGCGAGGAGTTCATCGCGAAGTAAATGCCTCGGTCGATCGACAGTGCGGCGACCAGCGCCATGATCGCCACGAACGACTCCATGAGCATGCCGCCGTAGCCGATGAAGCGCGTCTGGCGCTCCTTCTCGAGGAGCTTCGGGGTGGTGCCCGAGGCGATGAGGGCGTGGAACCCGCTCAACGCTCCGCACGCGATGGTGACGAACAGGAACGGGAAGATCGGTCCGCTGAACACCGGGCCCGTCTGGCCGCCGGCGAACTCGCTGAATGCGGGCACCGAGATCTCGGGACGCACGAGCACGATGGCACCGGCAAGCATGACGATCACGCCGACCTTCATGAAGGTGGAGAGGTAGTCGCGCGGGGCGAGGAGCAGCCAGACCGGCAGCACCGCGGCGACGAAGCCGTAGACGATGATGCCCCACGCGATCACGGTGCGGTCGAGGTGGAAGGCCGCGTAGCCCCACTCGGTCGAGGCGACCCATCCGCCGGCGACGATCGCGGCGATCAGCAGCACGAAGCCGATGATCGAGATCTCGGTGATGCGGCCCGGGCGGATGAAGCGCAGGTAGAGGCCCATGAACAGGGCGATCGGGATCGTCATCGAGACGCTGAACACGCCCCACGGGCTCTCACCGAGAGCGTTGACGACGACGAGGGCGAGGATCGCGACGATGATCAGCATGATGAGCAGGCTCGCGAGGATCGCCGCCGTACCGCCGATCTTGCCGAGCTCGTCACGCGCCATCTGCCCGATCGTGCGGCCGCCGCGGCGCATCGAGAAGAACAGCACGAGGTAGTCCTGCACCGCCCCGGCGAGGATGACGCCGACGATGATCCAGATCGTGCCCGGTAGGTAGCCCATCTGCGCGGCGAGCACGGGGCCGACGAGGGGCCCGGCACCGGCGATGGCGGCGAAGTGGTGGCCGTAGAGCACGCGGCGGTCGGTGGGGACGTAGTCCTTGCCGTCCTGCTTGCGCTCGGCCGGCGTCGCGCGGCGGTCGTCGGGTCGCGCGATGAAGCGCTCGATGACCTTCGAGTAGAAGCGATAGCCGATCAGATAGGTGCAGACGGCGGCGAACACGAACCAGATCGCGTTCACCGTCTCGCCGCGCACGATCGCCAGCATCGTCCAGCCGAGGCCGCCCAGCAGGGCGATCCCGATCCACAGGGCGATCTTCGCGGGGGTCCATCTGCTGCGGAGCTTTTCGGGCTCCACGGCGACCGGGGGAAGGTTCGGATCGGTGACGATGTCGTCGTCGACGGAAGCGCTCATGGGTTCTCCTGCTCGCGGCACTGCGGACTCGGGAAGGCTAAGCGGATGCCGCGGCGGCGGGCCAGCGGCATCCGTCGGTCGTGCGATGAGCGGCGCGAACGGTGCGACGAACGGTGTGCGCGCGGAGGTTCGCGCGGTGGGCGGAGGGCCGGGGATGGAGGGAGGAAGATGCTGGCGAACGGGTCCTCCGCTCGTCCCTGCCCCTCCGCCGGTCACCGGCCGCGCCCGCACCCGGGTCGAGGAGCCCGCGGAAGGAGACCGGACGCCACTGTGTCGAGGGGGTGCGGAACACCGCGGGCCCGACGTACGTTGCTGTGGACACCGACGACAGGAGACGCCGATGGCCGATGAACTGACCGTGACCCGCAACGAGGACGAGCGCCGCTACGAGATCCACGTGGGCGACGAGCTCGGCGGATTCCTCCAGTTCCGCCCCGCGGGCGAGGATCGCCTCAACCTCCCCCACACCGAGATCGACCCGGCGTTCAAGGGCCGCGGTCTCGGAACGGCGTTGGCGAGCGAAGCGCTGAGCGATCTCGCGCGTCGCGGCGGCACCGTCATCCCCTCCTGCCCTTTCGTGGCCCACTACCTGCAGGAGCACGACGTGCCCGGCCTGGTCGTCGAATGGCCCAACGACGCCGACGCGGCCGACTCCGCGGGACCCGGCGAACCGTCGTGACCCGACTCGACGTCGCGCCTCCGGCATCCGAGGGTCCGGTCGACTGCGACGGACCGCGGGCACTCGTGGTGCGTGCGCGCGAGGTGCCGCTCGGCGGCGTGCGCGGCATGGAGGTTCACCGCACCCTCCCCCACCGGGCGCTGCCCATGGTGGGCGCCTGGTGCTTCCTCGACCGCTTCGGTCCACAGGACACCCTCATGCGCGTCGAGCCGCACCCGCACATCGGCCTGCAGACGGTGACCTGGCCGATCGTCGGCGAGGTGCGACACCGGGATGCCGTGGGCAGCGACGTCGTGGTGCGCCCCGGCGCCCTCAACCTCATGACGAGCGGCGCGGGAATCGCCCATTCGGAGTATTCGGTGGGCGCGCAGCCGATTCCGCTTGACGCCCTCCAGCTGTGGGTGGCGCTGCCGGAATCCCGCCGCCACGGCGGACCCGCTTTCGAACGGCACGAAGACCTCCCGGTGCTCGACCTCGGCGACGGGGCGGACGCCGTCGTCGTCATGGGGTCGTTGGGCGAGATCGAGTCGCCCGCCACGGTGCACACCCCGATCGTGGGCGCGGAACTGCGCCTGCCCGCCGGGGTCGGCGTCCGCGTCCCGCTCCGCGAGGACTGGGAGTATGCCGTCTACGGCATGACCGGCACCGCCGTCGCCACGACGGGAATGGATGCCACCGACGCCGACGCCGCGCGGCGCCCCTCGCCCGCGGTCGAACCGGGCACGACGGCATCCGTCGATCACACGCGACTGATCTACCTCGGCAAGGGCCGCGACCATGTGGAGTTGCGCAGCGACGAGGGCGCGCGGGTGTTCCTGCTGGGCGGCGAGCCGTTCGAGGCCGACATCGTGATGTGGTGGAACTTCGTCGGCCGTTCGCACGACGAGATCGTCGAGGCCCGCGAGGCGTGGGAGGCGCAGGGTGAGCGCTTCGGCGCAGTGGTCGATCACGGCCCCGAGCGCATCCCGGCACCGCCGCTGCCGGCGGTGCGGCTGACGCCCCGGCGGCGCAGGGACTGACGCACGGAGGAGGCTGACCTCGTCGAAGCCTCCGGGCCCCTGCAGCCCCGGTCCCTTCGAGGCTCAGGGGCCTCCCTACGAACAGGAGGCTGAGCCCGACGACGTCGCCGTACGACCGCTCAGGGACCTCGGCGGCAGCGGCGCCCCGGCCCCCGCACGCAGCACAGCGGCGCCCGAGCCGAAGCCCGGGCGCCGCTGTGGTTCGACGGTGACTACCGCAGCACGATGAACGCGCTGCTCGCGCTCGAGGGCTGGACGGTGGTGCTGCCGCCGTAGGTGACCTTGACCAGCTTGGCGCCGCGCGCCTGCGGGTCGAGGGTGACCGTCGCGCGACCGTCCTTCAGGGTGGCGGGGTAATCCTTGCCCGCGACCCTGACGACCACGTCGCCCGTCGCCGCGGGGCCGCCGGCGGGACGGATCTTGACGTTCACCTTGTACGTGTCGGTGGTGCGCCCGACCCAGGGGCTCACCGTCACCTCCGTGCGCGAGGTGACGACGGATGCCACACCGGCACTGTCGGCCGTGCCCGAGAGCCCGGTGGTCGGCGACGTCGCGGTCACCCGCACGCTGAGGACGCGACCGAGGTCGGCGCGCTGCACGCGGTACGTCTGCGATGTCGCACCCTGGATGGGTTCGCCGTCACGCAGCCACTGGTACGTCGTGGTCACGTCGGCGGGGTTCCACGTGCCGGGGGTCGCCCGCAGAGTGCGGTTGATCGCGACCGTGCCCGACACGGTGGGGGCCTCGACGACGACCGGCGCCGCCTCTCCCGAATCCACCGTGAGCACGGTCTGCACCGCCGACTCGCCGTAGGTCACGACACCGAGGTATCGCGTCTGGGGCGCGAGACCCTGCCACGACAGGTCGTACGAGGTCGTGACACCCTGCTCCACCTGGAGAGGGTTCGGCGTCGCCGTGAGCTGGCCCTCGCCGCCGGGGGCGACGTTCGCATAGGTCATGTCCCACGTGAACGGCGCGGTGAACGAGTACACGTTCGCCTCGACGAGGTAGGTACCCGGGGTGGGGTTCGACAGCGAGACCCGCTCGTCGGCCGAGGCCGTCGCCGAGGTGAACCGTTCGTAGTACCGCAGGTCATCGGGGCTGACGACACGCGAGACGAAGAGGTCGAGGTCGCTGCCGGCATCGTCGGACGAGTCGAGGTCGAAGCGCGAGAGCGTCGTGCCCTCGGGCACCTCGACGACCCACCGGACGTAGCCGTCGGCGTCACCGGAGTCCTGGTCGCCGGAGTGTCCCTCGACGGGGTTGTCGGGGTCGGTCAGCAGCGTCTCGGCCGTCAGGCCCGCCAGGGTGAGCGGCAGTTCACCGCTGATCCCGGGCAGGATCTCGACATTCGTGGTGCCCGACGGGCCCGTGCCCGAGACCTCGGCGGGAGCCTCGGCCGTCGTCGGACGGATCGCGATCGGCGAGCGCACCTGGGTGTCACCGCTCGTCCAGTTGAGGAAGCCGGTCGCCCACTGCTCGGCCTCGGCGGTGGTGCGCGAGAAGGTCACCGTGAAGGTCTTCTCCTCGCCCGCTGCGGCGAATTCCAGCGTCGACGGCTCGACCACGGCATCCACTCCGGGCACCTCGATGGATGCCGAGAACGAACCGGCCTGCGTCGAGGTGACCGTGCGGGTGACCGTCTGCGGCTTGGCAAGCGAACCGATCGAGATCGATGCGAGGTTGAGGTCGCTGCCGTCGATCGGCGCGACGCCGAAGTCGTACAGGCCCTTGCCCTGGAGGAACGCCGCCCAGTCGGCGGAGCCGTTGAGGTACAGCAGACCCGGGTCGAAATACTTCGTCGGGTCGACGTGTCCGGCGCCCTGGGCGAACGGATCCTCGACGGCGGCACCTTCGGCGTCCACGGTGTCGTAGGCGGTGGTCATCATCGCCGACTTGACCTCGGCGGGGGTCGCCAGCGGTCGTTCACCGAGGTAGAGCGCCGCGAGGCCCGCCACGTGCGGCGACGACATCGACGTGCCCGAGAGGAACTCGAACGCGGGGACGGCGCCGGGGGCGTTGGCGGCCGCGGCGAGGATCGCGACGCCGGGCGCCGAGATGTCGGGCTTGAGGATGTCGCTGCCGTCCGCCAGCATCGGGCCGCGGCTCGAGAAGCCCGCGACCTGCGGGGTCGGGGTCACCACGTCGGTGATGTTCTCGCCGACGAGGGTGGCCGTGGCATCCGGGGTCTCGCGCACGTAGGCCAGCAGAGCGTCACGGTACTGCGCGTCGAGGTGCACGGTCGGTACCGCGTGGAAGTCGTTGTCGACCGAGGCGGGGGTGACGTTGACGAGGATCATGCCCACGCCCCCGGCGTCCTTGACGGCCTGCGACTTCTCGACGCGGGCGTTCTGCCCGCGGTCGCACACGACGATCTTGCCCGCGGCCTGAGCGGGGTCGAGCGATCCGAGCAGGCACAGGGCCGCGTTCGCCGGATCGATTCCGGATGCCGCGATGTCACCGGCGTAGACCACGGGAGCCGTGACGGTTTGACCTGCGGGCACCGAGATGGAGGCACCGGCGGCCTCGAAGCCGTTCCCCAGGGTCACCGTGCCCTCGTAGGTCGGGATCGTGGAGGCGGCGACGGTGGTGTACCAGGGCGACGCGTGGTCTGCCGTGGAGGCGTCGGGGCCGGAGTTGCCCGCCGAGACGGCGACGAAGACGCCGGCCGCGGCGGCGTTGAAGAACGCCTGGTCCTCCAGGGCGAACGTGGAGGTGGCAGCTCCTCCGCCGATGGAGTAGTTGATGACGTCGACGTTGTCTTCGACGGCGGCGTTGATGGCACCGAGCAGGTCGCTCAGGGCGCAGACGTCATCCGTCGTCACGAGCGGGTCGGGGCCGGCCCAGCACGCTTTGTAGGCGGCGACCTTGGCCGCGGGGGCGACGCCGGAGATGGCGCCGAAGTCGACGCCCTCCACGTCGGCGTCCACGCCCGTGTTGCCGGCCGCGGTGCTGGCCGTGTGGGAGCCGTGGGTGTCGCCGTCACGGGGCGAGACGTAGTCGGCCTCGAACGTGAAACCGGTGGCGGCCGCACCCTGGTCGAAGTACCGCGCGCCGACGAGCTTGGTGGAGTAGTCCGACAGCGACCAGCCGTTGCCCTCGGCGACCCGGGGCGAGCGGAAGTCGGAGCCGTCGCCCTTGCGGTACACGACGTCGTTGCCGTCGAGGTAGGGCTCATCTCCCGGGGTGGTTCCGAGCGGCTCGCCCGCGAACGAGGGGTTCTCCGGCGCAATGCCGGTGTCGATCACGCCGACGACCGTGCCCTCACCCGCGGCGTCGACACCGCCGACGCGCTGCCAGACGCCGTTGTCGCCCTCGAGCCCGAGGAACTCGGTGGAGGGGACGGCGTGCGGGTGGCGGATCTCATCGGGGACGACCTTCTGCACGCCCTCGGTGGCGGCGAGCTTCGCCGCCTGGTTCGGATCCATCGTCGCGCTGAAGCCGTTGACCGCGACCGTGTAGGTCGTGTCCCGGCGGACGCCTGCCTCGTCGGCGACGTCCTGCTGGCGCTGCTCGAGGAAGGCCGAGTACTCGCGCGCCGCCGGGGAGTCCGGATCCAGCTTCGCATCCTCGGACTTGGTGGCTTCCAGACCGGCTTCTCCGCCGCCGTAGGTGGCGACGGGGGCTTCGTCGAGCACGACGATGTAGCGGCCGGTGGTCGACTCGATGGGCGTGGGGGGTGTCACCCCCTCGCCCACGTCGGCAGCCTGAACGGCGGTGGCTCCGGTGGCGGTGAACAGTCCGGCCAGGGTGATGGCCGCGACCGAACGCAGGGTTCGACCCATAGTGCGCTCCAAACGGGGGGATGATTGAGCGTTGTGCGCGGCAGCGGTGGCGCGCGTTGCACAAACATAACGCAGGGACGTTTGATAACCAACGGTCAGTTTGGACGGCGTCCGAAAACGTCACAGCCCCGAAACGAACGGTCAGTCGAACCGGGAATCGTACCGTCGCCGAGGGCGCAGCCCCGCGCCCGCCACCCCTAGACTGCGACGAAACCCGAAGAGGAGTAGCCATGCCCCGGCGCCGTCGCACCGTCGCACAGCACGCCCGCCTGCGTTCCCCGCATCCACTCGGGCAACTCGCCACCCTCATCGCCGTGGCGGCGGTCGTCGCCGTCGTGTCGGCGATCGGCGTCGCCTCGTACACCGCGTACGACCTCACGTCGGAGTTCGTCGACGAGGCCGTCGCCGTCGAGAACCAGCCCCCGGTCCCGCCCGACCTCGGCCGGCTCGAGGGCGGCGTCAACATGATGGTCGTCGGCATCGACGCGTGCGAAGAGAACCTCATCGCCCTCTTCGGCGAGCGCTGCGAGGGGCCCGACTCCGAGGGGCGCCTCAACGACGTCAACATCCTCGTGCACATCTCGGACGCCCCGCGAAAGGTCACGGTGGTGTCGTTCCCCCGCGACCTGGTGTTCGAGGCACCCGCGTGCGACACCTCGGACGGCGGTCGCTTCGACGGCGGGTACCTGCAGATCAACGAGCTCTACACCTACGGCGGACTATCGTGCGTCATCACGGCGATCTCCGACATGAGCGGCCAGCAGATCCAGTTCGGCGCGATGGTCACCTTCGGCGGGGTGATCGAGATCACCAACGCGATCGGCGGTGTCGAGATCTGCCTCGCCAGCGACATGCGCGACGAGAACACGGGTATCGACTGGGCCGCGGGGCCACGCACGATCCAGGGCGTCGAGGCCCTGCAGTTCCTCCGCACCCGCTACGGCGTGGGCGGCAGCGACCTCGCCCGCGTGAGCAATCAGCAGCAGTACATGTCGCGGCTCGCCCGCAAGCTCGTCAGCGAGGAGGTGCTGTCGAATCCCGCGACGCTGTTCCGTCTGGCATCCACGGGCCTGCGCAACGTCACCCCCACGCAGAGCCTCACCAATCCCCTGACGCTCGTGCAGGTCGCCCAGGCGGTCAAGGACGTGCCGTTCGAAGACATCGTCTTCGTGCAATACCCCACGGTCACGGCCAGCTCGGATGCCAACCGCGTCGCGCCCGACTGGGATGCAGCCCAGGTGCTCTGGGATGCCCTCGCGGCGAACCAGGCGATCGAGGTCACCGGAGACGTCGCCGTGAACGGCGGCACCGTGGTCGCCGATCCGACGCCGTCCCCCGAGGAATCGGCGACGGGTGCGACCCCGCCCGTCGAGGAGGTCGAGCCGGGCACCGTCGATCCCACGACCGGAGCGGTCGCGCTGCCGCCGTCGATCAGCGGATCGAGCGCGGCGCAGCAGACCTGCAGCGCCGGCGTCGTCAACTGACGGGCGTCGTCGAACCCAGGTCGCCGAGCCCGTCGAAGCGATCGAGCCCCACCGACCCCGAGGCTTCCACCTGGGCCCCGAGCCTGACGAAGGGGCCGGGAGCCCGCGCGACCGGAAGCCTCGACACGCTCAGCCACCTCAGATGCAGGCGGACGGATGCCGGGGCTCCCGGCATCCATCGATCAATACGTCGGCGCCGCCGGGAGGCCGAAGAACTCCTCGAGCGTGGTGTACCCGCCCTCGTGGTAGGCGCGGGCGAGCTCGCGACCGATGTAGCGCTGGTGCCATGCCTCGGGCAGGTATCCGCTCACGCTCTCACGACCCTCGGCGTAGCGCGTGATGAAGCCGTACTCCCACGCGTGATCCCGCACCCACGCCCCCTGCGGTGACGAGGCGATGTCGTCGAGGGTCCCGCAGGAGCCGTCGCACGGAACGATGTCGACGGCCAGCCCCGTCTGATGCTCGCTGTAGCCCGCGCGAGCGCTCTCGCGATCGGCTTCCTCGACGCCGCCCACATCGACGCGGCCGGCGTAGGTCGACTGCTGCGTCGAGTACGAGCGGAACGCGCTGAGGAATCCGATCTCGCCCGCCCCCGCATCGGATGCGGCCCGCACCAACTCGGTCAGGGCGCTCGCGGGAGCGGAGCGCAGCGCCGACTCCTCGAGCGCTCGGACGTTCTGCGGCATGACGAGATCACCGGCGCGGTAGTCGAGCGGATCGAGAGGGCGCTGCTTGTTGACGACGACCCACTCGCGGTTCGGATCCGACAGCGAGACGCACGGGGCGATTCCGGATGCCACCGCTTCGCGGAAGGCGCTTCCCCCACCGATCGCGGAGATGACGGCGGCGTCGTCTCCCGAGGCGAGGGCCGCGGTGACGGCGGGATCGTCGCACGGGGTGGCGGTCGCCGGAACGGCCGCGAGCTGCGGGACGGGGAGTCCCTCCGCGGGGACGGCGGGCGGGCCCTGGAACGCGGACGCCGTGTCGACGGTCGCGGTCTGCGCCACCTCTTCGCCCCCGCCCGCGGAGGCTGCGGCGCCGATCGCGACGGCTCCCGACGCCACGATCACCACCGCAACCGCGAGGACACCCGCGCGGCGGCGGCGCACGGCGAGCGTGCCGCCTCGGGCGGAGAGAAGGGCCTGGATGCCGACCGGTGCGCGTACGGAGGGGGCTCCGCTCTCCGCGCGGAGCCGACGACGCGTGGCCGGCTCGACCGGGGGCGTCACCGCGACTGCCGCCGTCGCGAGTCGCTCGGCCTCCGCGCGCGCGGCGCGGCGGGGAGAACGCTCGGGATCGGGGGGTATCACTCGACCCATTCTCTCGCCGGATCCTGAAAGCGGCGTGACCCCGCCCCGAACCCCGCGCGATGTTCCCCTCACGGACGATCGCGCTTGCGCTTTATTAGAACATGTGTTCGACTGTGTCGATGAGGTGGCAAGGTCAGCAACTGGGCGTCGACGACTCGGCCGCGCTCCCCGGCATGGAGCGTATGGACGGTCTGGTGCGGTCGGTGACCACGCCCGAGTTCGCGGGTATGACCTTCCACGAGGTGATGGCCAAGAGCGCTCTCAACCGCGTCCCCGGCGCCTCGGCGATGCCGTTCGACTGGACGGTGAATCCCTATCGCGGCTGCGGTCATCAATGCACATACTGCTTCGCCCGGAAGACGCACGAGTACCTCGACCTCGACTACGGCGCCGACTTCGATTCGCAGATCGTGGTGAAGATCAATGTCGCCGACGTGCTGCGCACCGAACTCCGTCGCGGGTCGTGGGCACGCGAACCCGTCATGCTCGGCACGAACACCGACCCCTACCAGCGCGCCGAGGGGCGGTACCGCCTCATGCCCGACATCGTCGGGGCGCTCACCGAGAACGGCACGCCGTTCTCGATCCTCACGAAGGGCACCCTGCTGCGTCGCGACCTGCCGTTGCTGACCGACGCCTCGCGCGAGGTGAAAGTGACCCTCGCGATGTCGATCGCCGTCTTCGACGACGCCCTGCAGAAGTCGATCGAGCCGGGCACGCCCAGCGCGGAGGCACGCCTCGACACCGTGCGCGCGGCGACGGCCGCGGGTTTCCGCGTGACGGTCTTCCTCATGCCGATCCTGCCGCACCTCACCGACTCCATCGCCGTGCTCGACGACTCCCTCGCGCAGATCCGCGCCGCGGGCGCGGCCCGCGTCGTCTACGGAGCCCTGCACCTCCGCCCGGGAGCGAAGGAGTGGTTCCTGCAGTGGCTGGAACGGGAGCGCCCTCACCTCGTCTCGTCGTACCGCGGTCTCTACCCCGGCGTGTCCACGAGCGCGCCGAAGGCCTACCGCGCGTGGCTCGGCAAACGCATGCGCCCGCTGCTGCGCATGCACCGGCTCGACGGCTGGGACGAAGACGAGCACCCGCGCGGTCGTCCGCAGCCGGGACTCGCCGCCCGCACGCCCGCGGGCAGCGCCCTGGGACCGATCCGCAGCACGGGGGTCACGGCATCCACCCGACCACGGGTCGCGCCCGCGAGCGAGCCCACGCTGTTCTGAACACACGGGGCCGCCCGGTCCCGGACGCGCGAAACCCCCGCCGCGTATGCGACGGGGGTTTCGATGCACGCGCTTACGCGGTGACGTTCGACAGCTGGCGACCCGAGATCTCCTCGATCAGGTCATCGCCGAGCTGCGCCGGCTCGAAGGGCGCCTGGATCTCGGCCCGGTCGAGCAGTTCGGTCATGCGACGCTGACGCTGACGGGTGATGAGGGTCACCACGGTGCCGGTCCGACCGGCGCGACCGGTGCGACCCGAGCGGTGCAGGTACGTCTTGTACTCGTCGGGCGCGTCGGCCTGGATGACCAGGTCGATGTCGTCGACGTGGATGCCGCGGGCGGCGACGTCGGTGGCGACGAGCACGTTGACGCGTCCCGAGGTGAGCTTCTCGAGGTTGCGGGTGCGCTTCTGCTGGTTCAGGTCGCCGTGCAGGGCGACCGCGGCGACACCGGCATCGTCGAACTGCTCCGCGAGCATCTCGGCGTACGCGCGGGTGCGGGCGAAGACGAGCGTCTTACCCGAACGATCGACGAGCGAGCCGAGGATCTCGGCCTTGTCGCGGTGGTCGATCACGAGCACGCGGTGCTCGATCGTGCCGGAGTCCTGGTCTTCGCCGGCGACCTCGTAGACCGCGGGCTCCACGAGGAACTCGTCGACGAGCGCTGCGACCTCACGGTCGAGCGTGGCCGAGAACAGCAGCTTCTGGCTGCCGTCGGCGGTCGCGCGCAGGATGCGCTGGACGGGCTCGAGGAACCCGAGCTCGCACATGTGATCGCCCTCGTCGAGCACGGTGACCTGCACCTGCGAAAGGTCGAGCTTGCCCTGGTTCAGGAGGTCCTCGATGCGACCGGGGGTGCCGATGACGATGTCGACGCCCTTCTTCAGCGCACCCACCTGACGTGCCTGGGGCACGCCACCGTAGATCTGCGTGGTGAAGAGACCGACGCTGCGCGCGAGCACCTGGACGGTGCCGTCGATCTGCAGGGCAAGCTCGCGGGTCGGCGCCAGGATGAGCGCCTTGGGCGAACGTCCGAACTCACGACGCTGCCCGGCCTGGGCGCGGAGGATCCGCTCGACGAGCGGGGCACCGAAGGCGATCGTCTTGCCGGAGCCGGTGCGGCCACGGGCGAGGACGTCGCGGCCGTCGAGGATGGGCTTCACCGTGGCAGCCTGGATGGGGAAGGGGCTCGCCGCTCCGAGGCTTGCCAGGGCGCGCACCAGGTTGTCGCCGAGGCCGAGCTCGGCGAAGCCGGCACCGGTTTCGGTCGCGGCGTCCACGGCCTGCGCCTGCAGGCGCTCGTGCACGACGTCGACGCGCTGATCGTGCTCGGCGGAGCGCTTCGGCGTGTTGTTCCAGTCGCTGCGGCTCGGGCCGTCGTTGCGACGCGGCCGGTCGTCGAACGAACGCGCGGGGCGATCGGCGCGATCGAACGAACGCGCGGGACGCTCACCGGCATCACGACGAGGACGCTCGTCACGATCGAACGAGCGCGCGGGGCGCTCGGCGCGATCGAACGACCGAGCCGGGCGGTCGGAGCGGTCGAACGAACGCGCCGGACGGTCGTCGCTGCGGGCCGGACGGTCGTCCCGACGCTCGAAGGAACGGGCGGGACGCTCGTCGAACGAACGCGCGGGGCGATCGGTGCGGTCGAAGGAACGAGCCGGGCGGTCGCTGCGGTCGAAGGAACGAGCCGGGCGGTCGCTGCGGTCGAACGACCGAGCCGGACGCTCACCGGCGTCACGACGAGGACGCTCGTCACGTTCGAACGAACGAGCAGGGCGATCGGTGCGGTCGAACGAACGCGCCGGACGGTCGCTGCGATCGAACGACCGAGCCGGACGCTCACCGGCATCACGACGAGGACGCTCGTCACGATCGAACGAACGAGCAGGGCGATCGGTGCGGTCGAACGAACGCGCCGGACGGTCGCTGCGATCGAACGACCGAGCCGGACGCTCTCCCGCATCACGACGAGGACGCTCGTCACGATCGAACGAACGAGCAGGGCGATCGGTGCGGTCGAACGAACGAGCCGGACGGTCGCTGCGATCGAACGAACGCGCCGGACGGTCGCTGCGATCGAACGAACGCGCCGGACGGTCTTCGAACGAACGAGCGGGGCGGTCGTCGCGAGCCGAGGTGCGGATGGTGCGGGCCTCGCTGCGGCCGGCGCGATCGGAGGCGTTCCAGCGACCCTTGTCACCGGCCGACTCCGCCTCGGGGCGGTAGCCGCGGTGGCTCGGGCTCTTGCTGCCGGGCTTGGCGGGGCCCTCCGTACCGGGACGACGCTTGCGGTCCTGGAACGAGGTCTGAGCGGCATAGCGCGGCTCGAAGTTCTTGGCGGGACGACCGCCGGCGGGCTTCTTGTTCTTGGGCATGAGGAAACTTCCTGGGTTCTGTTCGCGCGAAACAGCGGCGCCGCTCATGGCGGTGCGAGACCCGGACTCTCGTCGGCCGGGGGCCAATTCACTAGTGATGGTCGAGGCCGCGATCGCGTCCTGTCCATCGGCCCCTTGGACTACAAACCCATCCGCGCATCACGCACGGTGTCCAGAGCCGACCGCCCCACGTTACAGCCCGCGCCTGGGAATGGCATCCACACCCCTCGGAGGACCCGTGTCCCACTTATGGCTGGTTGGGTGTGCCGCAGACAGCCATATATGGGACACCGTCCCCCCGAAAGTGGGACGAGGTCGGTCGCGAGCGGCAACAGGTCGGCCGCGAGCGGGACGCGGTGGGCCTCGAGCGGGACCAGGTCCGCCGCGAGCGGGACCAGGTCCGCCGCGAGCGGGACCAGGTCCGCCGCGAGCGGGACCAGGTCCGCCGCGAGCGGGACCAGGTGCGCCGCGAGCGGGACCCGGTGCGCCGAAAGAGAGCCCGGCGCCGACGGGAGCGGCGGCCTGACGGAAGATGGACGCATGGCAGACACCGACGCCCACCCCATCACGGTGGCGATCGAGCGGCGCATCGATCCGACGCGCACCGCCGAAGCGACCTCCTGGATGCAGGCCGGCACCGACCTCGCGACCGCCTTCCCGGGCTTCCTCGGCTCGGGGTGGGTGCGCGCGGGGGAAGACAGCGACCTCTGGTACATGCTGTACCGGTTCCGCGACATCGCCACGCTCGAGGGATGGGAGTCCTCGTCGCAGCGGCAGTGGTGGCTCGACTCCGGCCGCCCCTTCGCGCGCGAGGAGCGCGTCGAGCGCCGCACGGGCATCGAGGGCTGGTTCGACGCCTCGTTCGGTTCCGTGCTCGCCCCCGCGGATGCCACGACCTCGCCCGTGCAGCAGCCGGTGCCGTCCGCGCCCCCGCGGTGGAAGCAGGCCGTCACCATCTGGGTCGGGTTCTTCCCCACCAACCTCCTCGCGTCCTGGCTGCTGGGCTTCATCCCCGGTTTCGCCGAGGTCCCGCTCGTCCTGCGCGTGCTGGCGACGACCCTCATGCTCACCCCCGTCATGACCTACGCGGTGCTCCCGTGGGTCACCCGCCTGCTGCGGCCGTGGCTGCAGCGTCCACCCCGCTCCAGAAAGGCCTCGTCATGACCGCCGATCCCACCGGCCAGCGCTTCCACCTGCGCGGACCCCGCTCGTCCGCCGAGGTCACCCAGGTGGGTGCGGCGCTTCGCGCCCTCACCGTCGACGGCGTCGACCTCGTGCCGCGCTATCCCGACGACCTGCCCACGCCCGCGGCCTCCGGGGTCGTTCTGGTGCCGTGGCCGAACCGTATCCGCGACGGCCGGTACACCTTCGCCGGTGACGATCAGCAGCTCGCGATCAGCGAGCCGAAGTTCGGCAACGCCAGCCACGGCCTCCTTCGATTCGGTGTGTACCAGCCCATCGAGCACACCGACGAACGGGTGGTGCTCGGCGCCGACGTCGTGCCGCAGACGGGGTACCCCTTCCATCTGCGCACGCGTGTCACCTACACGCTCGAGTCCGACGGGCTGCGCGTCGCGCACGAAATCGAGAACGTCGGGGCGAGATCGGCCCCCGTCGCACTGGGCGTGCACCCCTACTTCCAGATCGGCGGCGTCGCGACCGAGGATCTCGTGGTGCATTCCACGGGTACGACGACGCTCGTGGTCGACGAGCGGAACATCCCCGTCGACGAAGTGGCCGTCGACGACGCGACGGACCTGCGCGGCGGCAGGCGGCTGGGCGACGCCTCACTCGACAACGGCTATCGCGGCCTCGACCGGGATGCCGAAGGCCGCGCCCGCCACACGCTCACCGCCCCGGATGGACGCCGCCTGGAACTCTGGCAGGACGAGGGCTTCCGATGGGTCCAGGTCTTCACGACCGACCGCTACCCGGGGCACCCACTCGCCGTGGCGATCGAACCGATGACGGCACCGGCGAACGCCTTCGCCACGGGGACGGATCTCGACACCCTGCAGCCGGGGTCCGTCCTGGCGCGGGAATGGGGCGTCCGCTTCTCCTGAAACCCGCAGCTTGTCCCCCATTTGGGGGACAAGCAAATCGTTTTGTGACCTGGGGGAAAAAGAAAGAACAAGCGGATTCAATTCACGCGGACAAAAGCTACCATTTGCGGTGACGGTAATCGTCGAGGCCGGGGCGGCCGAGAACCACGGCTCTCTCGGCAATAGTCCGTTTGAAGCCGACGGGGGCCGAGGATCCCACGTGCTGGGGGTCCCGTTCCGTCCCGAGGAAAGACTCCCCCACATGAGCACCGCGCTCCCGTCCGTCGACCCCGAAATCCTCCGCCTGCCGCGCCTCGGCGGCCTCTCCCGCCGCCTCACAGCCGTGCCGTCACTGCACGTCGGCGGGGCAGTGCTGTCTGTCCTGCTGGGCGGACTACTGCTTTCCATGGCCACCACGAGCGACCCGCTGTGGTGGCAACTGCATTTCAGCCAACTCGGAATCTTCGGTGATTTCTCGAGTGCATTGTTCAATACGACGCTCAAGGTCAGCGGACTCATGGTCGTCGTGTTCGCCCTCTTCGTCAGACGGGATGTCCGCCGCCTCGGTCGAGAAACCGTCCGCCGCGGGTCCGCGACCCTCGCGTGCATCTGCCTGAACGTGGTCGGCATCAGCCTCGCTCTGGTGGGATGCGTGCCGCTGAACACCGACAAGGACCTCCACGACCGAGTGGCGGCCATGATGGTGCTCGGTTTCCTGGTCCTGCTCGTGAGCGCTCCGATCATGCTGCGCCGGCTCGGAGCGCGGATGGCGATCAGCACCGGTATCGCCCTGGTGTGGCTCGCCCTCTCGATCGCGCTCTTCGTCACCGCCACGATCAACCTCGCCCTGTTCGAGACGATCTCGTGCGGAGCGATGTTCGCGTGGTCGGGCATGCTCACCCACACGCTCCGCGCCGTCGCGCTCCGCGCCGAGAGCCGCGCAGACGCCGACCACCCCGGCATCGCGTGCGGCCCGCGTCGCCGCCCCCGCCGACCGTTCGCCGGTCGACGCCTCCGGCTGGCCGTCGGGAGCATCACGCGGTCGGTCGCCCGCCGCCCTCGGCTCACCGCGTCCCCCGCATCCTCTCGCGCGGCGGTCGACCGTCGGCACCGCGGCGACCGTCGCTCCACCGACGTGCCGCGGGTTTCGCCCTCCCCGATCGCCCTCGCCGCCCGTCGCCTTCCGTCCCTCGACGGCGACCGCGCCGCCCGGCGGACGGTCGCAGGCGGGACGGGCACTCGCACCGTCGCGCCCAGCCGGCCGACGGATCCGCGCAGCGTCGCGTCCGTATTGCATCACAGGTCGACGCTCGGCGAGGTCCCACCTCGGGTGTCGTCCCCTCGACGGCGCCGCGGCCTCCGACGAGGCCCCGTCAGTGCTGCGCGCGGAGCTCGCGACGGGTCACCGGATGGTCGCCGGCGTCTGATGGCTGCCCCTCGTCTCCGACGCGCGCGGCCCGACGCTCCCGACGTCGCTCGCTCGCCCCTTCGATGAGGTTGTAGAGCGTCGGCAGCACCAGCAGCGTCAGGAACGTCGACGAGACGAGCCCGCCGATCACCACGACCGCGAGCGGCTGAGAGATGAAGCCTCCGTGTCCGGTGATCCCCAGCGCCATCGGCACCAGGGCGAAGATCGCCGCGAGGGCGGTCATCAGGATGGGCCGCAGACGACGGGCGCCTCCCACGATCGTCGCGTCGTGCACGCTCAGACCGCGGGCGCGGTACTGGTTCACGAGGTCGATGAGCACGATGGCGTTGGTGACGACGATGCCGACGAGCATCAGCGCGCCGATCATGCCGGCGACACCCAGCGGAACGCCCGTGATGAGCAGCATCACGATCGCGCCGGTTGCGGCGAACGGCACCGACACGAGCAGTTCGAGCGGCTGACGCAGCGACTTGAAGGTGGCCACCATCACCACGTAGACGATGAGGATGGCCGCCAGCAGAGCCAACCCGAGTTGCGCGAATGCGTCCTGCTGGTCGGTGACCACACCCCCGACCTTCGCCGTCGCCCCGTCGGGCAGCGACAGTCCTGCGAGCGCGTCGGTGACGGTGCCCGAGGAGCTGCCGAGGTCGTCGGAGGTGGGTGTGACGGTGATGGATGCCGTGCGCAGCCCCCGCGCGGTCGTGATCGAGGGGGGCGTCTGACTCTCGTCGACCGTGGCGATCTCGTCGAGGCGCACAGCACCCTGGGCGCTGGGGATCTCGAGTGCGCGAAGGTCGTCGATCGTCTGGGGAGGGTTGGCCGTGGCGAGGTACACGGTCACGCCGCGTCCGTCGAGCTCGACCGTGCCCGCCTGTCGCGGCTGCTGCGCGCCCGACACCAGTGCGCCCACGGCGCGTTCCGACAGGCCGCGCTCGGCGGCGGCGTCGCGATCGACGCGCACCGAGACGAAGGGCAGGGATGCCGACAGGCTGCTGGTCACCTGACCGATGCCGTCCTGACCCTCGAGGCCCGCGACCACGGCGTCGCTCGCCTGCTGCAACGATTGGGAGTCGGGAGCGGTGACGTCGACGGTGATGTCGGTCGAGCCGAACCCGCCGCCGGCCGCGCGCACCTCGATCTCACCGGCGTCGGTGAGGCCCTCGAGTTCGGTGCGCACGCGTTCGCGCAGCTCCACCTGATCGGTGCCGGCCTCCGAGGTGATCGAGTACGTGATGCCCGTGCCCCCACCCGAGAAGGCATCGCGCAGCGCCGAGCCGCTCGAGCCGATGGAGGTCTGCACCGTCTGCACGCCCGGGGTCTCCAGCAGCACGGCCTCGACCTGCTGTGCCGCCGCGTCTTCGGCACCGAGGCTGGGAGCTGCGCCGATCTTCTGCGTGACGGTGAAGGTGTTCTGGCCGGAATCCCCGAGGAAGTCGGTCTTCAACAGCGGAACCGACGCCAGCGTGCCGCCGAGCACGAGCACCGCCAGGGTCAGGGTCACCCACGAGTGCTTCAGCGTCCAACTCAGCACCGGCACGTACGCCTTCTGCAGGCGCGTGGGCGGAGCATCGGCGGCTTCGGGGTCGACCGGGTTGCCCTCGGCATCCCGGATCACCTTTCCGGGCTTGAGGAACCACGATGCGAGTACGGGCACGATGGTCAACGACACCAGCAGCGACGCCGCCATCGCGATCGTCACCGTCAGGGAGAAGGGGCGGAACAGCTCGCCGGTGACGTCGCCCACGAAGGCGATCGGCAGGAACACCGCGACCGAGGTGATCGTGGACGCCGTGATGGCGGCCGCCACTTCGCGCACCGCGCGGATGATGGTGGGGATCTTCTCGGCGTCGCCGACGTAGTGCCGCTTGATGTTCTCGATGACGACGATGGAGTCGTCGACGACGCGGCCGATCGCGATGGTGAGGGCGCCGAGGGTGAGGATGTTCAGCGAGTAGCCGAAGGCCTGGAGCCCGACGAAGGTGATGAGCACGCTGGTCGGGATCGAGATGGCGGTGACCAGCGTCGAGCGCACAGACATCAGGAACACCAAGATGACCACGACCGCGAAGACGAGACCGAGCAGGCCCTCCTGCGCGAGGGCGTCGATCGACTGCTGGACGAACGGCGCCTGATCGAAGACGACGGTGAAGGTCGCGCCCTGACCGAGCGCGGATTCGAGCGTGGGCAGCACCGCGAGCACGCCGCGCGAGACGTCGACGGTGTTGGCGGCGGGGAGCTTGGTGACGGCGATGGTCAGCGCCGGCTGCCCGTCGACGCGCGAGAGGGTCGAGACGGGGTCGGACTGCAGCTCGACCGCGGCGACATCGCCGATCGTGGTCTGCCCCGCCTGGAACTGCGCCTGGTCGGTGGGCACGAGCGGGAGCGCGGCGATCTCGTCGACGCTCGTGATCTTGGCGCCGGTCTGCACCGTGAGCGTCTGATCGCCCTCGGTCAAAGAGCCTCCGGGGAAGAGGATGCCGTTGGCATCCAGGGCGTCGGTGATCGCCTGCTGGCTGAAGCCCCGCTCGCCCAGTTGGGAGGAGTCGGGGGTGATCGTCACGCGCTGACCGGTGCCGCCGACGATCTGGGCGCCGTTGACGCCCGCGACGTCTTCGAGGTCGGGGATGACGCTCGTCTGCAGCACCGACTGCGTGGCCTGGGTGTCGGAGAAGCCCGTGACGGCGAGCTGGATGACGGGGAAGTCGTCGATGCTGGCGGAGGCGACGGTGGTGTCGGCCGACTCGGGGAGCTGGTCGTCGATGCGGGCGATGGCGGCCAGGATCTTCTGCTGGGCCGCCGCGAGATCGGTGCCGTAGGTGAACGACGCCGACACGATCGAGGAGTTCGTCGTGCTGGTCGCCGTCGTGGATTCGAGCCCCTCGACACCCCGGATGGCGTTCTCGATGGGCGTGGACACGTCGGCCTCGACCACCTCGGGCGAGGCCCCGGGGTAGGTGGTGACGACGGCGAGCTGGGGGAACTCGATCGAGGGGATGAGCTCTTGCTTGAGACTCGTCAGGGCCAGGCCGCCGAAGATCGCCGCCACGATCGTGACCAGGGCGATGAGGGCGCGGTTCTTCAGGCTCAGCACGGCCAGATACGACACGGAGCACCCTTCGGGGGTCGAGATTGGATACAGAGATGTATCGGGTCAAGTATCCCATGCGCGTCGGTGAGCGGGCCGGGAAGCACCGCCGCTGTGGATCAGTCCCCGGGCGGCGCGAACCGGCGCGCGAGCGCGGCCCGGCGCACCTTGCCCGCGTCGTTGCGCAGCGCCCGCGACACGACGTGCACGGCGGCGGGCGCTCGCGGACCGAGGCGCTCGCGCGCGAACGCGCGCAGTGCCTCCACGTCGAGCTCGTCGCCGACCGGCCGCACCGCGGCGTGCACCACCTGGCCCCACTCGGCGTCGGCCATCCCGAAAGCCACCGCCTCCTCGACGTGCGGATGGGCCTCCAGCACCGCTTCGACGACGGCCGGCGCGATCTTGTCGCCGCCGCGGTTGATGAGATCGTCGGCGCGGTCGTGCAGGAACAGGTGGCCCTCGGCATCCACATGTCCGATATCGCCGAGCGTGTCCCACCCCTCGTCGTCGCGCCGCGAGGCCGCACCGACGTACGCGTACGCGGCGCTTTCGCCACGCCGCATCCACACCAGGCCGTTCTCGCCCGCCGGCAGATCGCCGCCGGCGCGATCGCGGATGCGGATGCGGGTTCCGCCGATCGGTCGTCCGACACTGCCGGGCCGCGCGAGCCACTGCGTTCCGGTGATGTGCGTGAGGCCGTTCGACTCGCTGCCGGCGTACACCTCGTCGACGCGCTCCGGCCCGAGCCAGTCGAGAAAAGCCCGCTTGAGCGCGGGAGCGCACGGCGCTCCCATGTGCAGGACCCGCTCGATGCTCGCGATCCGCTCGACCGCTCGTTCCGCCGGAGGAAGACGCAGGAGCCGCGCCATCATGGTCGGAACGAGCAGCCCCCAGGTGGCTCGGTGCTCCTCGACGGCGGCGACCCAGCGGGCGGGGTCGAACCGGTCGAGGATGACGAGCCGGTGGCCGGTCAGCAGGCCGCGGAAGGCGTACGTGAACACCGCGGAGTGCCACAGGGGGCCCGCGACGATCTGCGTGGCCTTCTGCGGCAGGAAGGCGGCGACGGCCCGCGAGGGGTCGAGGGTGGCGGGGGCTGTCGCCCGCACGATCTTGGGGCGCCCGGTGGAGCCCGAGGTGGCCGGAGCTTTCCAGCACGTGGCCGCCGTGTCGGGCAGCACCCCCTCGCGGGGCGCGACGTTCACATCGGATAGCCACGCGGCGCCGGTCGACACAGCGGGCGCTCCGATCGCCGCTGCGGGCGGCGCGATCTGCTCGAGCTCCGCCCGCTCGGACACGGTGAGGTCGGTCGACAACGGTTGCGGCGTCGCCCCCGCGCGCCAGATACCGAAGCACGCGACGACGGAATCCCGCCCGTTCGGCAGCGACACCGCCACCGTGTCGTCGTGATCGACCCCCTGGGCGAGGAGTTCGTGCGCGAGCGCCGTAGCCGCGGCATCCAGTTCGGACGCTGTCATGACCCCCGCCGCATCGACGATGAGGGGCTCGCCGGCGTCGGCCGCCGCACGTTCCGCGAGGATCGCCGAGAACGTGCGCTCCGTCATCGCGCGGTCCTCTGCGGCACGTGGGCGTAGAACTCCTCGTGCGCGCGGGCGGCGCGATCCCACGTGTGCGCCCGGGCGAGGGCGACCCCGCCGGCCGTATCCGTCTTGGCGGCGCCGCGCAGCACTTCGTCGAGCCGCGCGGCGATCTCGGCGGGAGTCGACGCGTACAGCACCGCATCGCCGAACACCTCGCGGATCACCGGCAGGTCGCGCGCGACCACGGGCGTCGAGGCCGCCAGGGCCTCCATGGCGGCGAGCCCGAAACCCTCTTTGGTCGAGACGAACGCCAGGACACGCGCTGCGGCCACGAGCGCGGGCAGCGCATCGTCGTCGACCGGGCCCAGCACGGTCGGATGGATGCCGAGTTCGAGCGCGCGGGCGTCGAACCGCCCGCGGTACTCGCGGTAGTCGAACAGCGTCTCGCCGCCGCCGAACACCAGGCGTACGTGCGGGTGGGCGTCCCGCACCCGGGCGAACGCGTCGAGCAGATCGATCGAGCCCTTGCGCGGTTCGATGCCGCCCAGCGCCAGCACGTAGTCGCCCAGCTGCGTCCGCCACCGCTCGCGCGCACCCGCCGCCGAGGGTTCGGACGCCCGGCCGAAGCGCTCGGCATCCACCCCGTTGGCGATGACCTCGGGTCGTACGCCATAGGCCTGCTCGACCTCGCGCGACACCGCCCGCGACACGCACAGCCGGGCCACCGGCTCGATGACGGCTCGGTCGTGGCACGCCACGAGCTGCGGCGTTGTGAAGGTGTCGAGGTGGTGGATCGTGCGGACGACCGGGATGCCACGACGCAGCGCCGCGTTCGCCGAGATGCAGTCCTGCGCGTGGACGATGTCGGCATCCGCGTCGAGGGCTGCGGCCATCAGCTCGATGGAGCGCTCGATGCGCTGCCCCACCCCCTCACCGTCGAGCGACGGGAAGGGCACGACCCGCACGCGCACGCGCGGGTCGACGGGGCGGAAGAAGGCGGTGTCATCGCCGCGCCCCAGGGTCCACACCTCGACCTCGTGGCCGCGCGTCGCGAGCGCCTCGGCGAGTGCGAGGGTGTGCACGACCCCGCCGCGGGGCTTCGTCGAGTAGGTCAGCTGCGCGATGCGCATGGTCGTCCTTTCCGCGGAGCCCTCGCCGCGCGATCTACGCCGGGGCGCTCAGCCGGTAGGCGTGTTCGGCGCGCTGGGCGAGGTGGTTGAGGGAGCGTCGGGCGCGGACGATGTCGGCCGAGACGTCGGCTTCGGCGACGGCCAGCCCGCCCTTCGCCCACGTCTTGGCGACGATCTCGCCTGCCGGATCGACGACCTTGGCCTGGCCGAGGAAGCGCAGGCCGCCCAGCACGCCGGTCTGGTTCGATGACACGAGGTACACCTGATTCTCGGCGGCGCGCGCGCAATCGTAGAGGTCGAAGAGGTGGGCCTGGCGGTCGTTGCGGATGCGGTCGGATCGGTCGGTGACGCTGGCCGGCCACGCGCTCAGGCACGCGATGATCTGCGCACCGTCGAGGGCGACCGAACGCGCGGCCTCGGGGAAGGTCTTGTCGAAGTCGATGAGCATGCCGATGCGCCCCACGGGGGTGTCGAACGCGCGGAAGTCGTCGCCGGGGGCGTAGACCTCCGACTCCCCCAGCGGCAGGTGCACCTTGCGATGCACGCCCAGCACACCGTCGCCGGTGACGCAGAGCGCCGTGTTGTAGCGGCGCTCGTCGCCGCCCTCGACCGCTCGCTCGGCAATGCCGAAGCACACTGTCATGTCGCCGGCGAGGGCGACGATCGCCGCCACCTCGGGGCCGTCGATCTCGACCGCGTGGGGGATGCCGTCGCCCTCTTCGACCGGGTGGTGCAGGTCGAGCAGATAGCCGCCGATGGTGGCATCCGGGAGCACGAGCAGATCGGTCCCGCGTCCGCGGGCGTCCTCGACGATACCGGGGAGTTTGGCGAGCGTTCGCTCGACGTCGCGGCCGAAGTGGGCCGCCACCGCAGCCATCGTGACGGATGCCATTTCTCGAGAGTACGCGGTGGCCACTCAGCCCACCGCGAGGGCTCCCTGCGACGCCGTGACGACCTGTTCGGCGACGTGCTCGGCGTCCCTGGCGATCGCGTGGAACCGCCCCGACCCCCACGTGTGCAGCCACGGGAGGCCGACGAACGAGAAGCCCGGCACCGCCGTCGCTCCGCGCTCGTGCACCGGGTGTCCGTTCGCGTCGAGCACGTCGAGTTCGCCCAGCCACGACCAGTCCGCGCGGAAGCCGATCGCCCAGACGACGGCATCCACCTCGGCGAGGTCGAGTCGCGTGGGGCCGGACGGGGGCGTCCACACGGGAGCGCGGCGGGGTTCGAACGGTGCGTCGATGCCCTCGCGGGCGATGTAGGCGTCGATGTCGTTCTTGATCGACTCGGCGACCGAATCGGCGTGGTCGAGGTTGGCGGCCAGCGTATCGTCGAAGGCGAGCACGCCTTGCGAGATGCCCGTCGCACGCCCGTGCAGCCGCATCCCCTGCGTCGCGAACACCCGCAGGTCGATGTCGCGGCCGCCATCGCGCCCGGTGACGTAGTGGTTGGTCGCGGCGCGCTTGGCCGCGGCCTGCACCCCGGCGGGCACGTCGTACACGCCCATGTCGGCGAGCCACGTCATGCAGTCGCGTCCCCGGTAGAACCGGGCCACGCGCGGCGCCCGCCCGACGGCGAGGTGCACCCGGCGCCCCTCGAGGTGGAGGTCTTCGGCGATCTGCGTACCGGACTGCCCGGTACCCACGACCAGCACCGACCCGGGCAGCTGCCCGGCGTCGCGGTAGTGGTGGGAGTGCATCTGTACGATGCGGTCGGGGATGTCGTCGGCCCACGACGGCGTGATGGGGCGGTGGTAACCGCCTGTGGCGGAGGTCACGGTGTCGGCCGTGATCGTGCCCGCACTCGTCTGCACGACGAACACCCCGTCGTCCCGGCGATCGACCCGGTGCACCTCGACCCCCTCGGCGAGCGGGGCGTCGAACGTGTCGGCGTAGCCGCGCACCCAGGCGTACACCTCGTCCCGGGTCATGAACCCGTCGGGGTCGGGACCGTCGTAGGGGTAACCGGGCAGTCGGCACTGCCAGTTGGGGGTGACGAGGGTGAAGTTGTCCCACCGTCCGTCGCGCCACTCGTGCGCCGCCGATTCGCGTTCGATCACGACGTGCCGCACACCCGCGCGCTCGAGATGCCAGCTCACCGAGAGTCCGGCCTGGCCCCCGCCCACGATCACGGCCGGGTAGTGGTCACCTGGTCGTACCTCGACGGGGATCACGACGCCCCCACCGGCAGGGGCGGCTCCATGCGCAGCACGGTGACCTCTCCCTCGGGATACGCGGCGGCCGCGCGGACGATCTCGTCCCGGGATGCCATCGCCGAGGTGCACGCGAAGCCGTATGCGGCCCGCACGCGTTCGCCCGCGGCATCCAGCGCCTCACCGGCGCGCGCCACGAACTCGGCGATGCCATAGCGGGAGCCCGCGGCGAGGTAGTCGTGCATCACGAGGCTGGGTGAGTAGTGCGAGGACTCGGCGCCGTCGGGCCAGCGGACGGCGAAGCGCATCTCAGGCATGAGCGAGCTCCCTCCACGCCTCGACGTGCGCGCCGGTGGAGGCAGCGACCGGGCCGTACACGTCGGGGCGCCGATCGCGAAGGTGGAACATGCCGCCGCGCATCGCACGGAAGGTCTCGGCGACGTCGATCTCGGCGATCGCCAGGCCGGTGCCCAGCAGCGTCGTCGCAAGGACGTTGCCGCCGGGGTCGACCACCTTCGCGTTGCCGACATAACGGAGCGACCCGAAGGTGCCCGACTGATTGGATGCCAGCCAGAACACCTGATTGTCGAGGGCGCGCGCGATGTCGAATTGGTTGAACCGGTACGTCCACCGGTCGTCCTGCAGGTTCTCGGCGGTCGCCGTACGCGCGGCCGGCCACGCCGACATGCTCACGACGATCTCGGCGCCGTCGAGGGCGAGCATGCGCGCGGCCTCGGGGAACGCCTTGTCGTAGCAGATCTGCATCCCGACCCGGCCGACGGGGGTGTCGAACGCGCGGTAGGTGTCCCCCGCCGAGTACGACATGTTCTCGCCCAGCGGCTGGTGCACCTTGCGGTACGAGCCGTAGATGTTCTCTCCGTCCAGGCAGACCGCGGCGTTGTACCGCGTCTCCCCGTCGTCGGCGAGCTCGCAGAACCCGATGGTGAGCACCATGTCGCCCGCGAGTTCCTGCACCCGGGCGATCTCGGGGCCGTCGAGGCGGATCGCCGGCGGCATCGAGCGCGTGGTCGTCTTGATGGTGTCGCCGTGGTTGCCGAGCGACGAGAGGTAGCCGCCGATCGCGGCTTCGGGGAACGCCAGGAACGACACCCCCACGGCCCGCGCCTCGGCCACCAGATCGGCGATGAGCGCGTAATTCTGCTCCAGGTCTCGCGTGAAGTTGGCCGAGACGGAGGCAACGGTGATCGACATGGCGAGCCTCAGAGGTTGTAGACGGAGTTGATGATCGCGCCCTTGCGCGCGTAGTAGATGATCGCGTCCTGCACATCCAGCGGGTGCGCGGGGATGACGCCCTCGATGATGTCCTCTTCGCGGATGCCGTGCAGCGCCAGGCCGAAGCGGCAGCAGTAGACCGTGCCACCCTCCTTGATGAAGGTCTCGAGGGAGTTGTTCATGTTCAGCTCGCCGGGGAAGCCCGCATCTCCCGTGGTGGGGAAGCCGCGGTTCGCGGCGGCCGCGAGGGTGCCGGGGCCGTACAGGTAGATGGCCGACTCGAAGCCCTTACGGAGGGCTCGGGTCGCCTGCAGGATCGCGACGAAGCTCACAGACGACTCGTGCGGGATGCCGTGGATGAGCGTGAAGTACGACTCACCGTTCTCGGCCTGGAAGTCGGGGAACAGCTTGGTGGAGCCGTAGATGTTGCTGCCCTTGGGGAGCGAGGGGTGCGGGATCTCGCCGAGGGATGCGGCGATGTTCTCCGCGATCTGGGCGTCGAGGTCGGTGGTCATGTTCGTGTCCTTCGCGTCGGGTGGAGCCGGGGATGGAGCGCGTGTCTGGTTACCAGGTTCGCGTCCGGGTGTTTCGGATTGGTTTCGTCCGGAATGAGGTTGCGTTACGCCTTGCCGAGTCCGGTGGCACCGGCGGCGACGACAGAGGTCTCGACGCCGTCGGGCCAGCGCAGCACGACGCCGGAGCCCGTGGTGAGCTCTCCGATGGTCGCCGAGCTCACGAGCGGCGAGGCGAGGGTCGCGGTCCCGGCGGTCACCATGCCGAAGCCGGGGAAGCAGGTCAGCCAGTCACCGAACCCGACGCCCTGCGGGGCGGGAATCTCGGCCACGTCGATACGGGCCCCCGCGCCCGAAGCCTCGGCGAGCATCGCGGCGGTGCCGACGATGCCGGCCATGCTCACGTCTTTTGCCGCTGCGGGGCGCTGCTCGGGCACGAGTCCCGCGAGGTGGCGCAGCTCGGCGCCGGCGCGGGTCGACGTCGAATCCCACTGGCGGCCCTCGAAGCCGCGCCGCCATCGTCCGTGCAGGTCGACGGTGAGCCCGAGCGTCTGCCCCGGTCGACCTCCGCCGCCGGCCACGGGATGCTCGGTGCGCCCGAGGGCGGTCACCGCGAGTGACGACGCTCCACCCCACTGCGTGTGACCGCCGAGGATGGGCACGCCCCACGCCACGGCGGCGCTGCGAAACCCCGACACGATCCGGCGAACGGCCGAGGCGGTCGGCGCCGACACGGCATCCATCAGTCCGACGGCACGCGCGCCCATCGCGGACAGGTCGTTGACGTTCACCAGTACGCCGCACCACCCTGCCCACTCGGGGTCTCTGTCGATGAGTGCGGGCAGGATCGCGTCGGTGGCGACCACGATGTCGGTGCCGGCGATGAGCGCGCCGTCGTCACCGACCCAACCGGGGCCGCCGAGGCCCTCGGGATGGTCGTCGCGGATGCCCGACAGGAGAGCACCCAGTGGTTGCTTCGTCGCGGCCACGAGCGCGGCGAACCTGTCGACGGGCCACCGCATCCGCACGTGCGGAGCACCAGCGACGGTCGTATCGCCCCACCGTTCCCACCCCAGGTGACGAAAGAGCGGCTCGTTGCGCTCCTGGACGGTGGCTTCGAACCGCACCACACCCCGCTGGACGGCCTCGCGGCACGCGGCGCGCACGAGAGCGGAACCGATCCCGCCGGCATTGCGGGCATCGCGACGCACCGCGAGCCGACTGCCGGTCCACCACCCGATGTCGCGGGGCGTCGCCGGAGCCAGACGAACGCCGCCGAGAACGTCACCGGAGGCTGCCACCGCAACCAGCACGACCGTGCGCGGATCATCGTCGACGTCGTCGTCGTCTCGTCCCGCGAACAGGCCCTGCTCGCGCACGAACACGTCGCGGCGGATCAACCGGTACGCGCCGACCTGCATCGGGTCGGCGACGCGGATCTCCCACGCCAGCGGCTCCGTCCGCGGGCGCGAACCGGTCAGCACCGGCACGTCGAACATCATGCACCTGCCGTCTTGAGGATGCTGCACGCCCCGCACGCGGCGCAGCCGGCGCGTTGATCTTCGCCGCGCATACCCGCCGCGTGCAGCAGGCCCGCCACCCGCGAGGTGATGTCGTCGACGACCGCACGGTGCGGCGCCGGCACCTTGTCGACATCGGTGGCGAGCGTGCCCTTCAGCGGCCGGAACGGCACCACGAAGGGGTAGACCCCCATCTCGATGAGCTCGCGCGCCCCCTCGACCGCCTCGTCGGGGTCTTCACCCATGCCGACGATGAGATAGGTCGACACCTGGTTCCAGCCGAATACCCGCACCGCTTCACGCCATGCGGCGCGATACTCATCCATGCTCACGCGGGACTTCCCCGGCATCCATCTGCGGCGCACCTCGTCGTCCATCGATTCGACATGGATGCCGATGGACCGCGAGCCCGCGTCGTACAGGTCGGTGATGGCCTGCAGGTCAGCGGGGGGCTCGCATTGCACCTGGATCTCGAGCTGCGGCACCGCCGCCTTCACCGCACGCACACAGCGGGCGAGGTGCTTCGCGCCCCGATCCCAGCCGTTGGAGGTGCCGGTCGTCATGACCATGTGGGTCACACCGTCGAGCCGCACGGCGGCCTCGGCCACCTCGGCCAGCATCGCGGGTGTCTTCACCGCGATCGTCATGCCGGCGTCGAGCGACGCCTCGATCGCGCAGAATCGGCACCGCTCGCTCTCGTCGTAGCGCACGCAGGTCTGCACGACTGTCGTGGCCAGCACGTTCTTGCCGTGGAGCTTCGCGATCTGGTCGTACGCCACGCCCTCGGCGGTCTTCAGGTCGTAGAAGCGCGGCCGCACGACGGGGGCGACGTCGAAGCCGAGGTCGGCACCGTCCCGGGTGAGACGACCCGCGGCCGTGATGACGTACGGACTGTTCGGGTTGAGGGGGATCGCCGCTCCCTCGCCGTCGACGACGAAGTGCCCGTCGTCGCTGGGACCCGCCCCACCCGTGCGCCGCACGGGAGCGTCGCTGCGGACGCCGAGGAGAGCTAGGCTGACACGGGTCGACACCCGGTCACGGTCCACCGGTGCAAGCGCTGAGACGTTGTCCATGCAGACCAGTAGAACCACGGGGTGTTTCCACACGACGACGACCGGATAGCAGTCGTGTTTCGGCTCCTCCGACTCCGCCGCTCGTCACCGCGGGGTGCGGCCCGCGGTCCTGAGTCCGTCGAGATGACCGGCCCACCGCACCCCCAGTCGCCGAGCCCGTCGGCGGGACCGGCGCCGGTCAGAACAGCGACCCGAGCGCCAATCCCGCCGCGGCCGCGAACAACGACCCCGCGAAGGACACCGCCGCGTAGTTCGTCGCCGTCGCGGTCCGCCCCTCCTCGGCGAGAAGCACCGTGGTCACCGCGACCGCGCTGAACGTCGTGTACCCGCCGAGCAGGCCCGTGCCGACGATCCATCGCCAGGCCTCCTCGGCGGGGAGCATGCTCAGGATGCCGAGCGCGAAGGCGCCCGTGATGTTGACGACGAGGATCCCCCACGGAAACCGGTCGCCGGTCGCGCGCCGCACCGCGGTGTCGAGCAGGAACCGCAGCGCTGCGCCCACACCCCCGGCGATGGCCACGACGACGAAGACGAGGGGGGTCATCGCTGCCGCCGCCCGCCGCGGCCGAGCACCAGGCCGCCCCAGGCCGCACCCGTGCCGAGCACCACCGAACCGATGCCCCACCACAGCAGGCCCGGCTCGGCGGCCTCGACGGCCAGCGCACTGTAGGTCGTGAACCCGCCGAGCACGCCGGTGCCGAAGAACAGCTGTACGCGCTGCGCACGAGAGGATGCCGGCATCCGGGATCTCCACCCGAACAGGATGCCGATCGCAAACGCCCCCACGACGTTGATGAGCGGCACGAGAGCGGGTCCCAGGTCGTCACCGATCGCGAGGGTGATGCCCGCGCGCAGGGCGGTGCCGATCGCGCCGCCCATGGCGACGAGAACGACGTCTCGCCACATCTTCACCGCGCCACCCTACGCCGCCTCGCGCCGTCGACCCCCGCGAGCCGGGCGTCCGCTCGAGGTCATCGATCTGCACGACGTCCGTTCCGAAGCTCGGATGCCGACTGAGGGTGCGCAGATCACGGAGGATGCACCCGTACCGCCCACACCCCGCACAGAGTCGGCGATTCGCACAACCTCAGCCCCAGAACACGCATGCCAACAGAGTTTGCGCACATCACGGAGGTTGCACCCGCGGCGGCCGCCCGGCCAGGACCTGGTGCGCGCGGTCACGCCCCCAGGATCAGGCGTCGGATCGCGGCATCCTTCGATCCTCCGAGATCCATCGTGCGGCCCTTGCGGTACAACGCGAACACCCGGGGGTCGATGTAGCTCGCGCGGGCGACGGCGGGAGTGTTGCCGAGCGCCTCGGCGGTGGCGCGGACGGCGGCCACCTCCGCCTTCTTGCGCTCGTTCTTGCCCCCTGTCGCGCCGACCCGGGCGAGCGATTCGGCGGCGAGGATCGTCCCCCGCAGCGTCCGGAAGTCTTTCGCGCTGAACGGCCCGCCCGTGAGCGAGCGAACGTAGGCGTTGACGTCGCCCGGTGTCAGCGGCACGCGGCGGCGACCCCGCTTGTAACTCAGCAGCGCGGCGCGCGAGCGCCCGAGGGCGAGCTCCTCGATGATGGATGCCAACTCCGCATCACGCAGAGACAGCTCGGCGCGCTTGCCGCTCTTGGCCGGGAACGACAACCGCACGAGGTCACCCTCGACGATCGCGTCGCGCCTCTGCAGCGTCGTCAGCCCGCGGCTGCCGTTGGTGACGAAATAGCGCGCGTTGCCCACGCGAGGGGCCACGAGGTCGAGGAAGCGGAAAGACACGGCCAGCACCCGCTCCCGGTCGGCCTCGGCGCGGCGCAACGACTGCGTCACCCGCGCACGAGCCCGCGGCAGCGCCTCGGCCAGCTGCAACGCGCGGGCGAACTTGCCCTTGTCCTGCCGTTTCGACCAGTCGGCGTGGTACGTGTACTGCCGCCGCCCCGCCTCGTCGGTGCCGACCGCCTGGATGTGCGCGTTCGCCGTCGTGGCGATCCACACCTCGCGCCACGCCGGGGGGATGACCAGCCCGCGCGCACGCTCGGCGTCGCGCTCGGGCACGGCCGCGCCGGTGTGGTCGACGTAACGGAAGCCCGAGCCCGACCGCACCCGGCGGTAGCCCGGGTCTTCGTACGGCCGGACGCGGATGAGGCGAGGCATCGCGTCAGTGGTTTCGGAGCAGGTCGATCAGCTCCGCCTTCTTCTTGCCCGAGTATCCGGTGATGCCCAGTTCTCTCGCGCGCTTCTTCAGCTCGTCGACGGTGCGGTCCTCGTAGTCCTCGGCGTGGCCGCCCTTCTCGCCGATCGCCTCACGGCCCTCCGCTGCGGCGGCGTTCGAGATGCGGGCCGCCTTCTCCTTCGAGTCGCCCTGCTTGCGCAGCTCCTCGTAGAGTTCGGGGTCCTTCAGACTGCCGGATCCACGTCCTCGGGGCATGACCGTCTCCTTCCGTCGGAATCACGACGCTACGGGCGGCAACGACCGCGGGCGCGCGGGGTTGACAACGCACCGGATCGGCGAGGTTCGAGCCATCGATGCCATCGGTCCGCCCCGGGCGGAGACACAGCCACCTCACATTTCCGAGAGGTTGACGCGAACGCGATATATCGCGATACTCGGCTTAACGCGATATATCGCGAGTGAGGAGCCCCAGCCATGGAGAAATGGATCATCCATCCCGGAGAGACGCGCGTCATCGACCTCGATGCCGTACGCGAGCTCAAGATCGGCCTCGTCGGCGGACAGGTCGACGTCATCGCCCACGATGAGCCCGACACGCGCATCGAAGTACACGGTGTCACCGTCAAAGACCTTCGCATCGAGGTCGTCGACGGCCGCCTCGAGATCGACCACCCCCAGCTGCGCTGGGATAACTTCCTCGAGGTGTTCCGCAACTTCGGCGCCGGCGGCCCCAAGGCCGAGGTCAGCGTCGCCGTCCCCCGTACCGTCGCCCTGACCCTCGGCGTCGTCAGCGCGAGCGCGCTCGTGGCGGGCCTTCGCACCGACGTGCGCCTGAACACCGTCTCGGGCGACATCATGGTCGACGGCCTCGTCGGCGACGTCGACCTCAACGCCGTCTCGGGCGACGTGCAGGTGCGCGAGCTCGACGGCGCTCTGAGCGCCAACAGCGTCTCGGGCGACGTCGCGGCCACGGGCCGCATCACCAAGGCGTCGATCGACACGGTGTCGGGCGCGATGCTCGTCGACTCCAGTGGAACCACCCAGTCGATCAGCCTCAACTCGGTCAGCGGCACGGCCACCGTGCGGCTCGATCGCTCGCTCCCGGCGAACTACGTCTCGCGTTCCGTCAGCGGCCGCGTGCAGATCGACGGTCAGGTGCGCTCGGGCAAAGGCCCCACCAACTACACCGGCTCGACCGGTGCCCTCGCGGGGTCGTTCGTCGACGTGCGCGCCAACACCGTCTCGGGCGAGATCACGGTTCTGCGACGCGGCATCTCGGGCCTGCGCCCCGAGGAACTCGCCGGAGAGGAGGAGTGGTGATGAGCCCCGTCTTCTCGCACGGCGACCTGCGCCTGTACATCCTCAGCCTGCTCGATGAGGCGCCGCGCCACGGTTACGACCTGATGCAGGCTCTCACCGAACGCACCGGCGGCACATATTCGCCCTCGGCCGGCACGATCTATCCCCGGCTCTCCAAGCTCGAGGAAGAGGGCCTGGTCACCAAGACCGTCGACGGCCGCAAGACCGTCTACGAGATCACGGATGCCGGACGCGCCGAGGTCGCGAACCGCACCGGCGATCTCGAGGGCATCCAGGCGGGCCTGGCCGACAGCGTCCGCCTCATCGCCGACGAGGTGCGCGGAAGCGTACGGGATGCCATGCGGAGCCTGCGCGCCGATCTCGCCGCCGCATCCCGCGAGGAACGGGAACAGGCGCACACCACGCCGGCCGACGATCCCCGTGTCCGCAGCCGCGAACAGCTCTCGCGCGCTGACGCCGCCATCAACGAGTTCCGCGGCCGCGTGCGGTCGGAACTGCGGTCGCACGTCACCCGCGGCGGCGAGCTCGCGGCATCCGGGGTCGACGAGATCGAGGCGGCGCTGCGTCAAGCGTCCGAAGCGGTGACCCGCGCGATGCGCGGCTGAGGCGTCACTCCCACGGGAGCTGATCGTCGGCGCCGACCGGGTCGTCCTGCGGGACGACGAGGACCGGTCGGCGCTGGCGGTGACTCAGCCGGGCGGCGACAGACCCGGTGAGGAACTCTCGCAGCGACTCACCCAGACCGCGCTTTCGCGTGCCCACCACCAGCACAGACGCGTGGATCTCATCAGCGAGCTTGATCAGCGCGAGCGCCGGATCGCCGATCTCCTGTCGGACGCTCCACGCGACCGCGTCACCCCCCAGGACCTCTGCGGTGGATCGTCGCACGTCGTCGAGGGCGGCTCTGGATGCCGCTCCGGCGACGTCGCCGGAGGAGGGGTGCACGTAGCCGTCAGGGTCTTCGAAGGCGACGAATCGGGTGGTGTCGACGTGCACGACGACGAGGTCGACGTGTGCGAGTGCCGCCTGCCGAGCGGCTTCCCGCACAACCCGGGGCGATTGCCCGGGAACGACGCCGGCGATCACCGGTCCCGTGGGGGCGTGGTGGGGCTGGTCGGTCATGGGTGCTCCTCTCGCCGGCCGGGCCCAGCAGACGCCGTACGACGGCGCAGCCGGAATGCGCCGTGATATCCTGGGTGTTACTCTTACCGGCTCGGTCCGGAACCGCAATACGCAGGGCACAGCGCGGCCCTGCACGTCGATCGTGAGGGGGTCTCGCATGGGGCGTGGCCGTCAGAAGGCGAAGCACACCAAGATCGCCCGTGAGCTGAAGTACGACACCTATTCGGTGAACTACTCGGCTCTCGAGCGCGAACTGGGTGCCCCCGCTCCGGGTGAAGACGCGTACGTCGACAAGTGGGCCGACCAGTACAACGACGAGTACGAAGACAAAAAGGCGTAGCTCTCTTTCCTCATACCTGAGCACCGACGCGGGGGTGTCCGGTGAGTTATCCCGGCACCTCGGCAACGGTCGACATTTGTGGCGTAGTCGATCTGTCTTGCCGTTGCGGCACTCCCGCGGCCGTGCGCACAATCACGCGAGCGACAGAACACCGCTGAGCGACAGAACACCGCTGGCCGCACTCTCCCTTCCGGGAAGAGTGCGGCCAGCGGTGTCCTGTTGTTCAGCGGGACGCGCGCCTCACACCCACGCGACCCGGGACTCGAAGCGGACGTACTGTGCGCCGCCCGACGCGAAGGCGAAGAGGCCGATCGCGGGACTGTACGAGAAGGCTGCCCCCGTGCGCGACTTGGCCGTGATGTAGTCCGAGCCCGATCCGGTCGGAACGCTCCGATTGTTGAAGGCTGCGCCGTCGAGCCGGCGCAACGCCAAAGTCTCGGAGAACTCATTGGCCGCCCCGGATCCGACCAGCCACTGTCCGGCAGAGACCGCCCGGAAGCCGCCCGTGAGCCCACCTCCACCGGCTCTGGCATTCAGGGCAAACCATCCGAACCCGCTCGGTGCGCTGTTCGGAACGAGAACCTGATATTGGTTCGAAGGCACGATCGTCCCGCTGGCGGTCAGAACATCGAACAGGAGCGCGTCGACGACCTGGTTCCTCGACGGCTTGATCCCGTCAGTGAACGTCGCCAGGTCGAGTCGGGTGCCGCCGGCTCCCGCCGAACCAGCCGGGCCGACGCGCGCCGTGGTGGACGCCACCAGACCCCACGAGGTCGCGGTGAAGGTCACCGACGGGACGGCCGCGTTGCTCACACTCACGACGACGCTGGCAGAGCCGTTGGCGGCGAAAATCGCGGTAGGCCCGTTGGGGTAACCGATACCGGATCCGCTGTTCGTGACCGTGACATCGCGCCCGGGCCAGCCCGCCAGACTGATCGTGGCGTTGCCGCCGGCCCCGATCTCCGGGGGTGCGGAAATGGCCAAGGTCGGTGTCGACACCGTAAAGGCGCCGCTTCCCGACGCGCCCAGACTGGACGCCGACACCGTTCCTGCGCCGACCGGCGTGTTGCCTCGCGTCTGCAGCGTCGTCTGGACCTGCCCCGCCGCGTTCGTTGTTCCGCTGGCGTTTTTGAGACCCACTTTGCTGTACGTGGTCCCCCATGACACGGTCCGATTCGCCAACGGGGCACCGTTGGAGTCCGTCACCGTCGCCGTCACGGTGGAAGCCCCGCCCGCGCCGATCGACGACGGTGAAACCGCCACCGCCACCTTCACCCCGAGCATCGTCCACGACGCGTTGCCCGAAGCCCCCGACGACGAAGCCGTGAGCGTCGCCACTCCCGCCGCGGTCGCCGTGGTCGACCTCACCGTGGTTGAGAACTGTCCCGACGCGTTCGTCGTCCCACTCGCCGCCGCGAACGACACGCCGGACCTCGAGGTCGACAACGTCACCGCGCGACCCGCCAGAACGGCGCCGCTGGAATCCTTCACCGTCGCCGTCACCGTCGCGGAATCACCCCGCACGGACGACGACGGTGAGACCGCCACAGCCACCGCCACGGTCTTGACCAACAGGGCCGCGCTCGCGTTGGCCCCACTGACGACCGCCGATATGGTGACCGTCCCGCCCGCACGCGTCGAGGCGACCGTGAGCGTCGAGCGGAAAGTGCCGTCGGACTGCGTCACGCCGGTCGCCGGCGAGAACGACACACCCGCCGCCGCCGACAGCGTCACCGCCTGTCCGACCACCGCAGCGCCCGCCGCGCTCTTGACCGTCACGACCAACGACGAGGTGCCCCCGGCCACCACAGACGAGGGAGACAGCACGATGGACACCGCCTGGCCCGACGCCGCCACCGCGGGCGACGACGCGGTCATCACGATGGCGGGAACGGCGACGGCCGACGCCCCGAGGACCGCCCGTCGAGGAATGCCCGACGATGATGCGGTCGGATTCTGGTTGCTGAGCTGTGGCATGAACACTCCCGAAGTCAGTGGTTCGCAGATGTGCACGAACCGCTGTGCACTGTAAGCCGGTCACTTCTCCGGGTCGCGCGCCCTCGACGTCGATGTCGCCCGCTACAGGGGATGCAAAGGCGGGAGTTCACCTTAAGGTGAAGACCAACGGGCGTGGCGTGTTCACCTTAAGGTGAAGCGTGAGGACGTCGGCTCCATGTGGCGCGGGCCGGGCAAGTTCAGAGAACGACAGACTCCGGTGGGCCCGCTCACGTCACGTCGAGGGGCATGCGGAAGGTAGCTCCACCCGCACTACGCCTTTCGCCGCTCCCCTGCGTCAGCAGGGTCACCAGCGGTGACCGGTGCGCCTCTCCCACGCCTCCTCGACCGACTCCCGCCTGGCCATGACGATCGCGGCAGGAACGACGAGCAGCAGGGCCACGCCGAGCACGAGGAGCCCCGCCGTCCATCCGCCGGTCAGCTCATGGGTCACCCCGATCGCGAGGGGCATGAACGCCGCGAAGGCGTAGCCCGCGCTCTGCACGAAGGCGCTGACCGCGACGGCGGTCTCGTGCGAGCGCGTGCGCAGACCGAACAGCACGAGGGCGAGCGGGAACATCAGGGGCGGGATGCCGATGAGCACCACCCATAGTGCGGTCGCCGCCGCAGGCGCCACGAGAAGACCGACGATCCCCGTCAGTCCTCCGAGGATCGCCACCACGTAGAACGGGGTCGTCCGCCCGAGACGCGCCACGAGCACGGGCACCAGCAGCGAGACCGGTAGCCCCATGAACGCGAAGAGGGCGAGCAGACCGCCCGCCTCGGCGGCATCCACCCCGGCGTCGTCGATGAGGATCAGCGGCAGCCACGCGAACATCCCGTACGCGACGGCGGAGTTCACGCCGAACGTGATCACCAGCGCCCAGGTCTGCGGCACCCGCACGATGCGCGACAGCACCGACGCCCGGGGTTGCGCGACGATGTCGGAGCGCGAGGCACGGGCGCGCAGGCTCATCGCGATCCACGGCACCACCGCGACCACCGCCACGGCCGCCCACGTCACGAACGACCCCCGCCAGCCGACCGCCTCAGCGAGGGGCACGGCCACGAGCGGCGGCGTGAACGTCGCCACGGCCATCGTGGTCGAGTACACGGTGGTCATGAGTCCGATGCGCTCGGGGAAGTACTTCTTCACCACGGTGGGCAGCAGCACGTTCGCCACCCCGACGGCGGCGAAGACACCGGCGGTCGCCGCCAGCAGCGTCCAGGCGTCGACGGCCGCCGCCCGCAGCGCCAGCATCACGGCGCCGACGATCGCGGCGACGAGCACCGTGCGCTCCAGACCGAGACGTCGCTCGATCGCCGGCGTCACCATGCCCGACAGGGCGAACGCGACGGGCGGCGCCATGCCGATGAGCCCGACGACCGCGGCGGGCACCTCGAAGTCGCGGCCGATCACCGTCAGCAGGGGTGACAGCGACGCCACCGCGATGCGCAGCGTCAACGCGAGCAGCACGACGGCGGCCGCGGCGAGCGCGACATGTCCCGCCGCGCGGCGGGTCAAGACTCCTGGCTGCCCTCGACCCAGGCGAGGTATTCCTCCGACACGGTTCCCGTGACATAGCGGCCGTCGAAGCAGCTCATGTCGAGGTCGACCAGATCGGTGCCCTCCATGATCGCGGCCTTCAGGTCGTCGACCTCCTGGTACACGAGGTAGTCGCACCCGAGCTCCGCGGCGATCTCGGGGATCGTGCGGTCGTGCGCGACGAGCTCGTGACGCGAGGGCATGTTGATGCCGTACACGTGCGGGTACCGCACGGGCGGCGCGGCCGACGCGAACGTCACGCTGAGCGCCCCGGCATCCCGTGCCATTTGGATGATCTCGCGGCTCGTGGTGCCGCGGACGATCGAGTCGTCGACGAGCAGCACGTTCTTGCCCTGGAACTCGGTCGACATCGCGTTGAGCTTCTGGCGCACGCTCTTCTTGCGCACTGCCTGCCCGGGCATGATGAAGGTCCGGCCGACGTAGCGGTTCTTGTAGAAGCCCTCGCGGTACTCGATTCCGAGCTTGCGGGCCACCTGCATCGCCGCCGGGCGGGCGGAGTCGGGGATCGGCATGACCACGTCGATGGACCCCGCGGGGGTGTACTTCGCGACCGTGTCGGCGAGACGCTCGCCCATGCGCAAGCGCGTCTCGTACACCGAGACGCCGTTCATCACGGAGTCGGGGCGAGCCAGGTAGACGTACTCGAACGAGCACGGGGCCAGCGTCGCGTTCGGCGCGCACTGCTGGGCGTGGAGCGTGCCGTCGAGGGCGACGAACACCGCCTCGCCGGGCTCGATGTCGCGCACGACCTCGAAGCCGGCGTTCTCGAGCACGAGCGACTCGGATGCCACGATGAACTCGTCGCGCGGCTCGCCGCCCGGCACGTCGGCGGCGGGGCGCTTGCCGAGGATGAGGGGACGGATGCCGAACGGGTCGCGGAAGGCGAGGAGTCCGTAGCCGGCGATGAGGGCGATGGAGGCGTAGGAGCCCTCGACGCGCTCGTGCACGCGGGCGACCGCGCGGAAGACCTGCGCGGGGTCGAGATCGGGTCCGGTGATCTCGGACTGCAGCTCGGAACCCAGGATGTTCACCAGCAGCTCGGTGTCGCTGCTGGTGTTGAGGTGACGGCGGTCCTTGCTGAACAGCTCACGGGTGAGCTCGCGCGTGTTCGTCAGGTTGCCGTTGTGCACCAGCACGATGCCGTACGGGGCGTTGACGTAGAAGGGCTGCGCCTCTTCTTCGTTCGACGCGGTGCCCTTGGTGGCGTAGCGCACATGGCCGAGGCCGATGTCGCCGAGGAGTGCCCGCATATCGCGCGTGCGGAACGCCTCGCGCACCTGGCCGCGGGCCTTGTGGATGTGGAAGACACCGCTCGCCTCGGCGGTGGCCATGCCCGTGGAGTCCTGTCCGCGGTGCTGAAGGAGGAGGAGCGCGTCGTAGATCTCCTGGTTGACGGGGCCTTGCCCGGCCATGCCGACGATGCCGCACATTGCGTGTTACTTCGCTCCGTTCGCCGGCGCACCGGCATCCGCGTAGGAGCCGACCAGGCGCACCGCGCCCCCGTCGACGCCCTTCGCGCCCTGTTCGTACTCGCCCTCGGGTCGCTGGTCGTCGCGGACGACGCCGACCTGCCACGTGGCGATGCCCTCGGCCGTGAGCGCCGCGGTCGCGGCATCCGCGATCTCGGGTGCGACGACGGCGAGGAAGCCGATGCCGAGGTTCCACGTGCCCTCGGTCGCGGTCAGCTCGAGCCCGCCGATGTCGGCGAGCACGCGGAACACCGGCGACGGGCTCCACGTCGAGCGGTCGACGTCGACCCACGTGTCCTGCGGCAGCACGCGCGCGAGGTTGGCCGCGATGCCGCCCCCGGTGACATGGCTGAGCGAATGGATGCCGGAGCCCACCGCCTCGTCGTCGAGCAGGCGCAGCAGGGGCGAGGTGTACAGGCGCGTGGGCTCGAGGAGCGCCTCTCCCCAGGTGCCCCCGAGGTCGGCGGACACAGCACCGTAGGCGATGCCCGCGCCGGCGATGATGTGGCGCACGAGCGAGTAACCGTTCGAGTGCAGGCCGCTGGAGGCGAGGGCGAGCACGACGTCGCCGCCGCGCACGCGGTCGGCGCCGAGGATGCGGTCGGCCTCGACCACGCCGGTCGCCGCCCCCGCGACGTCGTAGTCGTCGACGCCGAGCAGGCCGGGGTGCTCGGCGGTCTCGCCACCGACCAGCGCGGTACCGGTCATCGAGCAGCCGCGCGCGATTCCCGCGACGATGTCGGCGATGCGCTGCGGCACCACCTTGCCGCACGCGATGTAGTCGGTCATGAAGAGCGGGCGGGCACCGACCACGACGATGTCGTCGACGACCATGCCGACGAGGTCTTCGCCGATGGTGTCGTGCTTGTCGATGGCCTGCGCGATGGCGACCTTCGTGCCGACGCCGTCGGTGCTGGTCGCGAGCAGCGGCTTGGCGTAGTCGCGCAGCGCCGAGGCGTCGAAGAGGCCGGCGAAGCCACCGACACCGCCGAGCACTTCGGGGCCGTGGGTGCGACGCACGGCCGACTTCATCAGTTCGACGGCGAGGTCTCCGGCGGCAGTGTCGACGCCGGCGGCGGAATAGGGGTTTTCGTGGGGAGCGGAAGCCACCGCAACAGACTACCCGGGGTGGACGCGCGCGCGTTCCGCGCGGGTCGGGCCCGCGGCCGCAGGCGCAAGCGCAAGCAGGGCGGCGGGGGCGCGGGTGTCGGCGTCGGCGCAGGCCGGGTTCGCGTCTGCGACGGCCGGGTTCGCTTCCGCGATAGCAGTGGGAACAGGTGCGGCGAGGGAGGAGATTCGGCGACGGGAGGACAAGTCGGGCCCCCGGCATCCTCCCCTCCCGGAATCTCCTCCGCTCCGGGGGCGGACACGGAACCGACACCGCGCGAGCGCCTCTCAGGACCGCGCTGCCGCGCACCCGTCCCGAGTGCGGCACCTGCCGAGCGCGGGCTTGGGGCACGTCCGTCGGAGGAGATCCGGCGACGGGAGGACGCGTCGGGCCCCCGGCATCCTCCCCTCCCGGAATCTCCTCCGCTCCCGGGGTCGGCAACGGAATTCGCTGCGTCAGCGGGCTCGATGCAAGCCCTGCGCGATGGCCTGCACGATGAGGAGCTGAACAGACGGCCAGTCCTCGACCATCTGGCGATAACCGACGCGGATGACGTGATACCCGTTCAGGGTCAGGAGCGTGTCGTGGCGGATGTCGGCCTCGCGTTGCGCGCCCACGTGATGACCGCCGTCGACTTGCAGCACGAGCTTCTCCCCGATCAGCAGGTCGACCCGGTGACCGAGGATCCACGCCTGCGGTGTGAGTCGTTCGCGCAGCCACCGCAACCGGACGATCAGGAAGGTCTCGAGACCGGAGTCCGGCAGGGGCGTCGCCTCCTCGGCGAGGTCTCGCGCGCGTGCCGAGAGGGGGTAGCGCCGCATCTCGTCGAGGGTGACGAGCCGTTTGTTCAATGCCGAGTCCCACACGGCCAGCGCTTGCTCCGCCGGAAGGCACGCGCTCACGACCCCGAGCACGTTGACCACTCCATCGACGAGGCTTTCCGGATGCCGCGGAAGCAACGGTCGCGCGCGGTGGACGCGCGTCCCGGACGCGACGACGATTCGCCCCGCATGCGCCGGTGCCGCCACGTGAAGGACGTGCTGATCGAGGACCCATAACCCGTGACGCGCAGCTGCGGTACAGCAGGCGAGGCTCACCCCCGCCCGCGCAGCCGCGACGAGAAGGGGGTCGGCATCGGGGAGCGCGACCCACCGTCGACGAACCCGGAGAAGAGCACCGGTCCGCACGGCCGCGGCAATGGTGTCAGGGGACGTCCCCTCGCGCTGCATTCGCGCCGAAGGGGCGACCCCGTCGAGCGCGCGGACGCGGCTGACAAGAGCATCGATGCGTTGCGAGAAAGGTGAACTCATCGAGGTAGCGTGCCCGGCTGCTCCGAATCGGAGTGGGAGCCGGGGGCGCCGCCTGTGGACAACCGGGTGGGGAGGAGGGGCGTGCAGCACCGGCCGCTTTCCCGCGAGCGGAGGACATTCCGCAACTGGAGGACCCCGTAAGGCCACGGCATCCTCCCCTCCCAGAAACTCCTCCCCCGCACACGCACCACCCGCACACACCGCGAGCGGAGGACATCCCGCGACCGGAGGACCCCCAGGGCCATGGCATCCTCCCCTCCCCGGAACTCCTCCCCCGCTCGTCGCGCACGCGCCCCGCGCCCGACGCCCCGTACGCGGCGCTCTCCCCGCCCAACCCCCACCAGGCGCAAGACCCATCCCCCGGGCAGGGGGCGTCCTTACAATGGCGCCATGACGAGCGGTCAACCGGAGTGGGTGATCCGCGAGGACGCGGCGCAGTCGGTGCTCGTCGCGCTGTATCTGCGCCAGGTGCTCGGCATCCGCTCCCCGGAGGAGCTCCCGGCTCTCCGGCGCGTGCCACCCCCGATGATCACGAGCGACACGGATGCCGCGCACGCGCAGCTCGAGCGCGAGTGGCGGGGCTTCTGGGCGATGACCGTCGAGCCGCAGGCACACCCCTCGCCCGTACCGCTGGAGCTGGTGGACGGGTTCGGCGGCCTCGTCGCCCTGCCCGTCGACGGCGCCGACACGCTGCGCCGGGCCGCGACCGCGCACGCCGACGACGCGCTCGACTTCGCCCGCCTCGCCCATGATCGCTACTCGCGGGAATCGGCGGCGCGTCCGGGTGTGTCGTACCGCGCCTATGCCAGCGCGATCGCGGCGCACGAGCGGACCGTGGGGAGGCGTGCGCACTCGTTCGAGTTGAACGTGCAGGTGCTGCCGCTGACTCAGCGGGGCGTGTGGTGGATCGGCTCGTTGACTGTGGCGGTCACCGACGGTCTGCGCAGCGACGTCGTGGCCTTCGACGCCGCGATCCACCCGATCATCGCGGAGCTGGCCTGAAGATCAGACCTCGTACTGCTCGTGGTCGACCATGACGCGGCGCGTGCGCCCATTGAGGACCCGCTCGAAGATCAGCGCGACGATCGCGGCGAGCACGACGCCCGCGACGACGCAGATGAGAGCGGTGAAGCCGAACACCTGCAGCTCGGAATAGACGACCTGCGTATAGGGGCTGATGTCGGATCCGTCGATCGCGACCGTCAGGATCAGGGCGACCAGGATGCCGAGGAACGCCCCCGCCGCCAGGAACACGCCGTACTTGGGTGCGCGACGCACGGTCGCGGTCTCGATGTCGTCGCGGACGTACACCGGTCGTTCGGGGGCGGGCTGCTCGGCCATGTGCTCATTCTCCCACCGTCGCGGTCTCCGTGGGCCGTGACCTTTCGGCGTCGAGTCAGCGTCGGGGCCCACGCGGCGGCGCGGTGGAGCTGCGCACGATGAGTTGCGAGGGCAGCACGGTCTCGTCGATCGGTGCACCGCCCACCATCGCCTGAAGCAGCAGCTCGACGGCCAGGGCGCCGGAGCGGGCGATCGGCATACGGACCGTGGTGAGACTCGGGGTGACGGCGCCGGCGAGGTCGATGTCGTCGATGCCGACGATGCTGATGTCGTCGGGGCAGACGCGGCCGAGCTCGGCCATTCCCGCCTCGAGGCCCAGGGCGACGAGGTCGTTGTAGGCGATCACCGCGGTGGCGCCGCTGGCGACGGCGGCCGCGGCCCCTGCCCGGCCTCCTTGAATGGATGCCGCGTGATGGCTCAATCGCGTCAAACGGATGCCGAAGCGCTCGCACGCGCGGGCCACGGCACCCACGCGCTGCTCGTCGGCCCAGGAGCCGTGCGGTCCGGACGCATACGCGACGTGGTCGTGACCGAGGGCCGAGAGGTGCTCCACCGCCTGGGTCGGTCCCCGCTCGGCATCCATCACCACGCACACCGCGCCGGGGAGGACGCGGTTGATCACGACATGCGGGGTGTCGCGGACGAGAGCGAGCACCTCGTCCTCGGGAAGGCGCGGAGAGCACAGCACCAGGCCGTCGGTACGGCATCCGAGTTCGATGGATTCGCGTTCGCGGCGGAGGTCCTCGTCGGCGTCGAACAACACGATGCGATGCCGACCGTGCCACGCCTGCCCCTGTATCGCCTTGAGCAGGGTGGCGTAGACCGGGTTCGCGGCATCCGGGACCACCACCGCGATCGTGCGCGTCCCCGTGGCCACCTGGGGCGTGGAGTACCCCAGTTCGACGGCGGATCGGCGCACGCGCTCGAGCGTGGCGGGCGCCAATCGGTCGGGTTCGCCGAAGGCGCGTGACGCGGTGGCGATCGACACTCCCGCGTGCCGCGCCACTTCTGTGAGGTTCGCCGCCATCTCCACCTCCTGTCGCCGTGTGTCCATCATCCTTCATCGTTCGATGTAAATACTTGACAAGTTTGTACAAACAACTGCACACTGTTTCCATGCCGATCATCGACGATCCCCTCGAGGCGACCCGTGCCGCATCCGACGGAGCCGCTGCGACCGCTCGCCTGACCCGCGCCACGTCCGGCACGGTGGCGATCCCCGCGGCGCCCGCCGCCGCCGGGATCCTGCACCTGGGCCTGGGCAGCTTCCACCGCGCTCACCAGGCCGTCTACACCGCCGCCGCCCTCCGCGCCGACGGCGGGGACTGGGGAATCGTCGGCGTCGCCTCGCGGTCGCGGCGCATCGTCGACTCCCTGCACGCGCAGGATCACCTCTACGCCGTCGCGACCGTCTCGCCCACGGGGACCTCGCTCGAGATTCCGGGCGTCCACACCGACTCCTACGTCGCCGCCGACGACCCGGCGCGCGTGGTCGCCGACCTCGCCGACCCGCGGATCCGCATCGCCACGCTCACCGTGACCGAGAACGGCTACAACTACTCGCCCTCGAGTCAGCGGCTCGACGTGGCCGACCCGATCGTCGCCGCCGACATCCGCGGCGGCGCTCCCCGGTCCACGATCGGGCAGCTCGCCCGCGGGCTCCAGCGTCGGGCCCAGGCCGGCGGCGAGCCGATGTCGATCCTCAGCTGCGACAACCTGCTGTCCAACGGCTCGCACACCGAGAAGCTCGTGCGGGCGTTCCTGCAGGAGCTCCCGGATGCCGAAGGTGCCGACGTCCTCGCCTACCTCGACCGCGCCGTCACTTTCCCCTCGAGCATGGTCGACCGCATCGTCCCGTCGACGACCCCGGAGTTCGCCGATCGCGTCGCCGCCCTGCTCGGCGTGCGCGACGACGCGCCGGTGCCCGCCGAGCCGTTCACGATGTGGGCGATCGAAGACCGCTTCGCCGCGGGACGACCGATGTGGGAGGCCGGCGGCGCCGTGTTCACCGACGAGGTCGGCGCGTACGAGCTGCTCAAGGTGCGTCTGCTCAACGGCACGCACTCGCTCATCGCCTACCTCGGCGCGCTGAAGGGCGCGGCGACGATTCCGGATGCCATCGCCCTCCCCGAGATCGAGGCCTCCGCCGCGGCCGTGCTGCGTCACGAGTACGAGCCCTCGGTCACCGCGCCCGCAGGCGTCGACGTCGAGCAGTACGAGCGCGAGCTGTTCGCGCGCTGGGGCAACAGCGCACTGGGACACCGCACCGACCAGGTCGGCTCCGACGGATCGGTCAAGCTCGGCCAGCGCATCCCCGGTCCCGTCCTGCAGGCGCTGGACCGCGGGGAGTTCCCGCACCTCATCGCCCTCACCGTCGCCGCCTACCTCGCCTGCGTCGCGCCGCCCGCCGGATTCGACCCGGGTCCGCACGCCGCGGCGATGAACGACAACGCGCGCGAGCGCCTCACCGCAGGCGCCGGGCGCGGTGGCCGCGACCTCGCGGCCCGCGCCATCGTCGACCTGCACCTGTTCGGCGAAGACCTCGCGCACCGCACCGCCTTCGTCGACCGGGTCGGTGACCTGCTCGACACCATCGTGCAGCGCGGCATCGACAGCGCCGTCGCCGACGCCCTCTCGGCATCCCGAGCCCTGGCGACCACCACCCCCTGACCATCCGGCGCTCCAGAAGCGCACACGACACGAAGGAGACGCGATGAAGCTTCTCGCGATCCACGGCGCGGAGGACATCCGCTGGGAAGACCGCCCCACCCCGGAGCCCGGTGACGGCGAGGTGCGCCTGCGCGTGCGCTACGTCGGCATCTGCGGCTCCGACCTGCACTACTACTTCCACGGCAAGAACGGCGAGTACGCCGTCCGCGAGCCCCTGACCCCCGGTCACGAACTCTCCGCCGAGGTCGACCTCGACCCCTCGGGACGCCTCGCGCCGGGGACCCCCGTCACCGTGCACCCGGCACGATTCGGCCCCTCGGTCGCGGGTCTCGAAAACCGCCCGCACCTGCGCGCGGGTGGCGACTACCTCGGCAGCGCCGCAGGATTCCCCCACCGTCAGGGCGGCGCCGCCGAGCTGCTCATCGTGGAGGAGCACATGGTGCGCGTTCTGCCCGAGGGGCTCCCCCTCGAGCGCGCCGCTCTCGCCGAGCCGCTGGCCGTCGCCATCCACGCGGTGAGCCTGGCCGGCGACCTCACGGGCCGGCGCGCCCTCGTCATCGGCGCGGGTCCGATCGGCTTGCTCGTCGCGGCCGCGGCCGTCCACGCGGGCGCCGAGGTCGTGGGCGCGAGCGACGTGCGACCCGAACCCCTCGAGCGGGCGCGGACGCTCGGCGCGACCGAGACCTTCCTCGTCGGCACCGACACGATCGAGAACGAATCGTTCGACGTCGTGTTCGAGTGCTCGGGCGTGGGGGTCGCCCTCACGCAGGCCGTGCGCGCAGCCCGCCGTGCGGGCACCGTCGTGCAGGTCGGCATGCTCCCCGATACCCAGCTCGGAGTGAACCTCGCCCCGATGCTCGCGAAGGAGCTCACATTGCGCGGTGCGTTCCGCTTCTCGACCGAGATCGACGACGCCATCGCGATGCTGGCGTCGACCGACACCCTCGACGCGGTCGTCTCGCACGTCGTCCCCGCGACCGACGCCGTCAGCGCGTTCGCCACCGCGCGCGACTCCTCGGCATCCGCCAAGGTCCTCCTCTCCCTCTAACCCACCGACACCCGCTGTCACAGACCCGTCATCACTACAAAGGAGTAATCCGATGAGCAGCTCTTCCGCCCCCGGCGTCGACGCCTCGACGTCACCGCCCGTCGCCAAGAGGTCGACCGGCGACCTCGCCCGCGCCGCCGTCTCGGGCTGGCTCGGCACTGCGCTGGAGTTCATGGACTTCCAGCTCTACTCGCTGGCCGCCGCCCTGGTCTTCAGCCAGATCTTCTTCGCCGGAGGGGATGCCGCCATGGCGGTCGTCCTCGCGATGGCGACCTACGGCGTGGGTTACGTGGCCCGCCCCGTCGGCGCGTTCTTCTTCGCCCGCATCGGCGACAAGATCGGCCGCAAGCAGGTGCTCTTCTACACGATCCTGCTCATGGGAGCGGCGACCACCCTCATCGGCGTGCTGCCCACGTACGAGCAGGTCGGCATCCTGGCTCCGATCCTGCTGGTGATCCTGCGTCTGGCGCAGGGCTTCGGTGCGGGGGCCGAGATCTCGGGCGCGGGCGTCATGCTCGCCGAGTACGCCCCCGATAACCGTCGCGGCGTCGTCGCCTCGCTGGTCGCCCTCGGCACCAACTGCGGAACCCTCTTCGCCTCGGGCATCTGGGCGATCCTGCTCGCCGTGATGATGGAGAGCGACGTCATCGCGTGGGGCTGGCGCATCCCCTTCATCGGCAGCGCCGTGATCATGCTCTTCGCCCTGTGGGTGCGCTTCAACCTCAAGGAGAGCCCGGTCTTCGAGGAGCGCACCGACGTCGTCGACGGCAAGGCGCTCTCGCGCGCCGAGCTGGAGCGCGTGGCCACCGAGACCAACGACGTCCGCACGCTGGAGTCGCTGCAGAAGAAGCCTCTGAAGGCCATCCTCGTGTCGTTCTTCCTGCGCTTCGGCCAGGCCGGCAACTCCGGCATCGTGCAGACCTACCTCATCTCGTTCATCACGATCACCCTCGCGATCTCGAAAGAGGTCGGCCCCGAGATCGTCATCGTGTCGTCGCTGATCGGCTTCATCACGATCCCCCTCGTCGGGTTCCTCGGCGACAAGGTCGGTCGCCGCCGGATGTACATCGTGATGTCGTCGCTGTCGCTCGTGCTGATCGTCCCGACCCTGCTGCTGATCAACTCCCGCGAGGTGGGCTGGATCTTCGTCGGCTACGCGCTGATCCACAACATCTCGGTGCTGGGTCTGGCATCCATGGAGAACATCTCGATCCCCGAGATCTTCGGTGCCCGCAACCGCTACACCCTCACCGCCGTCGTCCGCGAGGTCGCCGCCATCATCGCCACGGGCATCGGCCCGGTCGTCGCCGCCGCATGGGTGGCCGCCGCGACCGGCAGCATCATCCCGATCATGGTGCTCATGGGCATCTTCACGGCGTCCGCCCTGGTCGCCGCGATCGTCGCACCCGAGTGGACCGGCCGCGACCTGCGGGATCCCCGCCCCGCGATGTGATCCGGCGGGGCTTCCTCCGGGGAGCCCCGTCACCAGGCGGGCCGCGCAGCCCGCGTCCGGGTGGGCTCGTGACGGCGGGCCCGCCCGGTATCCCTCCCTCTCACGGTCGTTGCACTCGCCTCACGGCCGGATGCCGACCCGCCCCACCTCTCGACCAGGAAGTCCCTCATGAGCATCGCCTCCGTCGACGTCATCGTCACCAGCCCCGGACGCAACTTCGTCACCCTCAAGATCACCACGAGCGACGGCGTCGTCGGATGGGGGGATGCCACCCTCAACGGCCGCGAGCTGTCGGTGGCGTCGTACCTCTCCGACCACCTCGCCTCGATGCTGATCGGCCGCGACGAGGACCGCATCGAAGACACCTGGCAGTACCTCTACCGGGGCGCCTACTGGCGCCGCGGCCCCGTCACGATGGCCGCGATCGCCGCGGTCGACATGGCGCTGTGGGACATCAAGGCCAAGAAGGCCGGGATGCCGCTGTACCAGCTGCTCGGAGGCGCGAGCCGCGACGGCGTCCGCGTGTACGCGCACGCCTCGGGGACCGACTTCGAGGCCCTGGCCAACGCCATCACGGGCTACCGCGAGCTCGGCTTCACCGCCGTGCGCGTGCAGACCGGCGTTCCCGGCCTCGGCCAGATCTACGGCGTCTCGGCCGCCGGCCCGGGTGTGCGCTACGACTACGAGCCCGCGAAGCGCTCCGGTGACCGCCCGGCCGAGGAGACGTGGGACACGCGCCAGTACCTCAACCACATGCCCGGGATCTTCTCGAAGATCCGCGAGCAGTTCGGTACCGACCTGCGCATCCTCCACGACGGTCACCACCGCATGTCGCCGATCGAGGCGGCGCGCTTCGCGAAGGACGTCGAGCCCTACGACCTGTTCTGGCTCGAGGACGCCACCCCCGGCGAGGACCAGACGGCGCTGCGCCTCATCCGCCAGCACTCGACGACGCCGCTCGCGATCGGCGAGGTGTTCAACACCGTGTACGACTACCAGACGCTGATCACCGAGCGCCTGATCGACTACGTCCGCTCGGCCGTCACCCACACCGGCGGCATCACCGCGATGAAGAAGCTGCTCGACTTCGCCGCGATCTACGGCATCCGCTCCGGCATCCACGGTCCCACCGACATCTCGCCCGTCGGCATGGCGGCGGCCCTGCACCTGGACCTCGCGATCCACAACTTCGGCATCCAGGAGTACATGCCGCACAACGAGCAGACGCTCGAGGTGTTCCAGACCTCCTTCACCTTCGACAGGGGGTTCCTCCACCCGGGCGACCAGCCCGGTCTCGGCGTGGAGCTCGACGAGGAGGCCGCCGGCGCGTTCGAGTACACCAAGGCCTACCTGCCCGTGAACCGCCTGCTCGACGGGACCGTCCATGACTGGTGAGCTCCCCACCCGCACCGTCTCGTCGAAGCTCGTCGTGGTCGCCCGCGCGTCCGCGGCGTCGCACTACGCACCGGTGCTCGCCGCACTCGCGGACGCGGGCGTGCAGAGCGTCGAGCTGACCCTCACGACGCCGGGCACGTTCGACGCCTTCGCCGAGCTGCGCGGGTCGTTCGACGGCGACCTCGGCATCGGCACGGTCACGAACCTCGACCAGCTCGAGCGCGCGATCGCCGTCGGCGCCGACTACGTCGTCACCCCGATCACCTCGACCGCGCTGGTCGAGCACGCGGTCGCCGCCGGCATGCCGATCGTCCCGGGAGGGCTCACTCCCACCGAACTGTTCGCCTCGTGGTCGGCGGGCGCCTCGGCGGTCAAGGTGTTCCCGGCCGGCCAGGTCGGCCCCGGCTACCTCAAAGATCTGCGCGGTCCCTTCCCCGACATCGCCGTCGTCCCCTCCGGAGGGGTGGATGCCGACAGCGCGGCCGCGTGGCTGGCGGCGGGCGCCGTGGCGGTCAGCGTCGGCGGGCCGTTGCTCGGCGACGCGTTCCGGGGCGGCGATCTGGGCGCGTTGCGCGCGAGGGCCGAGCGGTTCGTCGAGGTGTGCGCGGGGGTCTCGGCGTGAGCGGGGTCTCCCCGGCGGGTCGGGCCCGCACCGCCACCTCGGCGGTCGGCCGTCCCGGCGTCGCGCCTGCGGCTGCGAGGTCGGCCCGCGACACGGGGGCCGACGCATGACCCGCGTCGTCACCCTCGGCGAGACGATGGCGCTCGCCCGCACCACCGAGATCGGGTCGCTCCGGCACGCCGCGGGCCTCGCGCTCGGCATCGGCGGGGCCGAGAGCAACGTCGCCGTCGGATTGCGGCGCCTCGGGGTCGACACCTCCTGGCTCGGCCGCGTGGGCGACGACCCCCTCGGCGAGCGCATCGCGCGAGAGCTGCGCGGAGAAGGCCTCGACGTGCACGCGCTCGTCGACGACGGAGCGGCGACGGGCCTGATGCTGAAGGAGCGTCCGTCTGCGGCATCCACCGCGGTCCACTACTACCGGCGCGGCTCGGCCGGCTCGCGCCTCGCGCCCTCCGACATCCCCGCCGGATGGATCGAGGATGCCGACCTGCTCCACGTGACCGGCATCACCCCGCTGCTGTCGACCACGGCACACGACGCGGTGCTCGCCGCCGTCGATCGTGCCCGCGACGCCGGCGTGCCGGTGAGCTTCGACGTGAACTACCGCTCCGCGCTGGCGGCCCCCGACGTCGCCGGGCCCCTCCTGCGCGAGATCGCCGAGCGCGCGACGCTGGTCTTCGGCGGCGTGGAGGAGTTCGCCCTGCTGACCCCGGATGCCGCGGAATCGCTGCTCGTCGCCGGCGTCGCGCACGTCGTGGTCAAACGCGGTCCCGCGGGGGCGGCGGTCTTCACCGACACCGGCCTCACCGAGGCGCTCGGCTTCGTCATCGACCCCCTCGACACCGTCGGCGCCGGAGACGCGTTCGTCGCCGGCTACCTCAGCGCCCACCTCGAGGGACTCGACGTCGCCGACACGCTCGTGCGCGCCAACGCCTGCGGCGCCATGGCGTGCCTCGTGCCCGGCGACTGGGAGGCGGCCCCGACCCGCCGCGACCTGGTGCGGTTCCTCGCCGGCGGCGGCGACCCGGTTCAGCGCTGAGGAGGGCGCACCCCTCGGCGCTCCGCGAGGACGCATCCGTTCGTCGAGACCGCACGTGTTCTTTCGCAATACCGTGCGGCCTCGGCGAACGAATGCGGTCTCGGCGCCCACCGGTGGCGTCTCGGCGCGAGCGGGGGGGCGGCAGGAGGGCGGGCCTAGGGCCGCAGCGGCAGCAGCGCGCTGATGTCGGCGCGAACGCCGGAGGCGACGATGCGGCCCGCGGTCGTGGCATCCGCCCAGTGCTCCTGACCCGTGGCGACGGCGATCCAGGTGGCGGCATCGGTCTCGACGACGTTGGGCGGGGTGCCTCGCGTGTGGCGGGGGCCCTCGATCACCTGGACGGCGCCGAAGGGCGGCACACGCATCTCGACCGAGTTGCCGGGCGCCTTCTCGGCCAGCAGTTGCAGCAGGTAGCGCACCGCTGTGGCGGTCGCCGGGCGCGGGGCGTCTCCGGCGGCGACGGCGGCGAGGGCTGCACGGCCGTCTCCGGTCTCGATACGGCGGGGAGGCATGGCATCCACGCTACCCGCGGCGCACGCGGGTCGCCGGGTCGCGTACCCGCATCCGCCACGTCGCGCCTGCCGCGCGGCGCCGCGCGCGCGGACGACGGGGTGCCACCCTGAGGGCGTGACGACCTGGGTCCTGGTGCACGGCACCCCGCTGAGCCCCGCGGTGTGGGACGGGGTGTCGTCGCGGCTCACGGACCAACCCGTCGTCTGCCCCGACGTGTCGCACCTGCCCGACGGCGTCGACGTCCAGGCCACGGTGGCCGGTCGCCTCGCTCCCTCGCTGCCGCCGGGCCGCTGGGATCTCGTCGGTCACTCATTCGGCGGACAGATCGTGCTCGAGTTGGCACTGGCCCAGCCCGAGCGGGTCCGCTCGCTGACGGTGCTGTGCAGCCGCGACACCCCGTTCCCCGCCTTCGCGGCGGTCGCCGACGCGGTCGCTGCCGGGAAGGGACCGACCGTCGAGGCGGGTCTGGCTCGCTGGTTCGTCGCCGCGGAGCTGGCGGCTCACGGCGACGCGGTCGCCCGTGCGGCAGCCGACCTCGCGGTCGCTCACCGCGCGCCGCGGGACTGGGCACGCGCACTGCGCGCCATCTCCACGTTCGACCGAGCCGCCGAGGCCGCGACGCTCGACGTCCCCGTCACCCTTCTCGCGCAGAGGCACGACGGGGTCTCGACGCCCGAGGTCATGGCGGCGTTCGCCGGGCGTCTGCCACGAGCCGTCCTCCACGTCGGCGACGGCGCGCACATGTCGCCGTTCGTCGATCCCGCGGGACTGACGCGTTCGCTCGTCTCGTTCCGCGACGACGCCTGCACCCGTGGCGGTCCCCGGCGGTGACTGTCCACCACGCGCCGCATTGCTTCAGCGGTCGCGGCGTGTCCTGGACCCTCGAGGAGGCCCGTCGCGGGCTCGATAGGCTGGCCGCGTGAGAATCCTGGTCCTCGGTTCGGGCGCGCGCGAGCACGCCATCATCCTCGCCCTGCGCTCTGAAGAGGAGTCGCACGCGATCTTCGCCGCGCCCGGCAACGCCGGCATCGCCCGCGAGGCGCACCTGGTCGACCTCGATCCGCTCGATCCCACGGCCGTGCTCGAGTTCGCCAAGGCCGAGGCCGTCGACCTGGTCATCGTCGGGCCTGAGGCGCCGCTGGTCGCCGGTGTCGCCGATCCGCTGCGAGTCCACGGCATCCCCGTCTTCGGTCCCGGCAAGGCTGCAGCCCAGCTCGAAGGCTCGAAGACGTACGCGAAGCGGATCATGGATGCTGCGGGCGTCCCCACCGGACGCTCCGCGCGCGCCGGCGACCTGGCATCGGTCGAAGCGGCCCTCGACGAGTACGGCGCCCCGTACGTGGTCAAGGCCGACGGCCTGGCCGCGGGCAAGGGCGTCATCGTCACCTCCGATCGCGGCGCCGCCATCGCGCACGCCGAAACCTATCTGCCCACCGGCGCCGTGCTGATCGAGGAGTTCCTCTCCGGACCCGAGGTGTCGCTCTTCTTCCTCAGCGACGGCGACCACGTCGCACCCCTCAGCCCCGCGCAGGACTTCAAGCGCCTGCGCGACGGCGACGAGGGCCCCAACACCGGCGGCATGGGCGCCTACTCGCCGCTGCCGTGGCTCACCGACCGCTTCGGCGGCGAAGACGAGTTCGTCGACCACGTCACCCGTGCGATCGCCGAACCGGTGATCCGACAGATGGATGCCGAGGGCACCCCCTTCATCGGACTGCTCTACGCGGGACTCATCCTCACCGAGCAGGGCGTCAAGGTCATCGAGTTCAACGCCCGATTCGGCGATCCCGAGACGCAGGTCGTGCTCCCCCGCCTGGTCGACCCGCTGTCGCGGCTGCTGCTGGCCGCTGCCTCGGGCACACTCGAGGATCAGCCCCGCCCCGCGTTCGCCGAGGCGACCGCGGTCACGGTCGTGCTCGCGAGCGAGGGCTACCCCGAGGCGCCGCTCACCGGTCGAGTGCTGACGGGCATCGACGAGGCCGGAGAGGTCGACGGCGTACACGTCGCCCACGCCGCCACGGCGCTCCGCGACGGCGAGCTCGTCGCCACCGGCGGACGCGTGCTCAGCGTGGTCGCCACCGGCACGACGTTCGCCGAGGCGCGCACCGCGGCCTACGCCGGGCTCGAGCGCATCGGCCTCGAGGGCGGGCAGTACCGCACCGACATCGCCGTGCGCGTCGTCGAGGCCTGACACCGGGGGTCTCGGCGCTCCTGCGAGGAGCGAGATCAGCGGCGGCGGGCGGCGAGCAGCTGCTCGACGTCGTCGACGAGCCCGGGGGCGCCGGGAGCGACCGCGATCGCGTCGCCGATACGGCGGGCGCGGGCTGCATAGCCATCGTCGGTGAGGATGCGCTGGACGGCCGTGCGGACGGCATCCGGAGTCGGACGTCCCGTCCGCAGGTTGACGCCCACCCGGGCGTGCTGCACGCGCGCGGAGGTCTCGACCTTGTCTTCCGAGTCGCCGGCGATCACGATCGGTACGCCGTGGCGCATCGCATGGTGAAGGCCCCCATAGCCGCCGTTGGTGACCAGCACACTCGTTCGCGCAAGCAGGTCGTCGTAGGGCAGGTAGCTCGCGGCGAAGGCGTTGTCGGGGAGCTCGGGCAGGGTCTCCACGTCGCGCCCACCGGTGGTTACGGCCACCTGCACGGGCAGGTCGGCCAGCGCCGCGAGCGTCGGCTCGATCACCTCGGTGTAATCGGTGTTCGCGACCGTTCCCTGCGTGACGTGCACGAGCGGCAGGGTCGGGTCGAGGTCGTCGAACCACGCCGGCGCCGCAACGGGATGGGCGGTGGCCGAGACCATGGGGCCGTAGAACCGGAGGGCGGCCGGGGCGTCGCGGCGGGCGTATTCGAACTCCTGCACCGTGAACTGCGCGAGCAGGTCGCTGCGCGAGAGGACGTCCATGAAGAACGCGCCGTTCAGGGGCGGCGCGCCGACCCCCGCGAGGAAGCGGTCGAGCGAGCGGTGCACGGGACGCAGCACCGTCTTGGCCGTCACCCCCAGCACACCGTTGCGCAGGCGGTTGAGCGTGGGGTGCCGCAGCGGCGTGATGCCGAGCCCGTACGGGGCCGTGTCACTGCTGGAGAAACCCGCCGGCCCGATGCCGCACATCACCGTGAGGGGGCGCTGAGAGCGCGGCCGTGCGAACAGGGTCTGCACGCCGAGGAAGGTCATGTCGTGCAGCACCACGTCGGCGGGTTCGTCGCGCAGGATCTGCTCGAGGGCGGCCGCGGCCGGCGCTGCGGGGTCGACGAAGGCGCGCTCGACGCCGCGGTTGATGGTCGCGAGCCCGCGATCGCGTTCGTCGGCGCCGATCCCGTCCAGCGTGTCCGCCTCGGCCGGAAGAGGGAGGAACAGGATGCCGGCCTGCTCCACCATCCGCCGGTACCGCGACCCGGTGAGCAGGCGCACGCGCCACCCGCGCCGCTGCAGTTCTTGCGCGACGACGAGGAGCGGGCCCACGTGGCCTGTGGCGGGCATGCTGCACAGCAGGGCGGAGGGTGTCATGTCTGCGTCTTTCGAGGATGACCCTGTCCGCCGAGGGGCGGGGGTCTAGGCGAGGTTGTCGGAGAGGTGGACGAGCTGCGCGGTCAGCCAGGTGCGGTAGGCGGCGACGTCCCACCCGCGGGCCACGGTGAGGTGCGTCCACGGATCCGGGCCGGTGATGAGCCCCAGGACGTCGGCGGCGACGTCGAGCTGGTCGACGCGGATGCGCTCGCGCTGCTGGAACCAGCCCGCGGCGATCGTCATGTCGCGGTGGCGGCGCATCTCGAGGTCGAGGTAGGCGGCGCGCGCCTCCGGGTCGCTGTCGGCGGCGGCCACCATCGCGCGCACGATCGCCGCCGAGCGCTGATTGGCGTCGATGAGGAAATCCACGTATCGGGTGATCGCGGTATCGGTGTGGGGCTCGCCCATGATCGCGATGAGTTCGGGGCGATCGGCGAGCGAGTGCCTCCCCTCGTCTCCCGCGAACGTGCGCTCGAAGGCCGCGATGAGCAAGGCGTGCTTGGGCCCGTTCAGGTGCACCGTGGGAACCGACACCCCCGCCTCGGCCGCGATCGCCTTGATCGAGGTGGCGACGTACCCGTCGCGGACGAAGAGCCGGGCCGCCGCCTCGACGATCGTCGCGCGGGTTTCGGCTGCGTCGGCCTGCCGTCGGGGAGAGTGGTAGCTGCGGGGCACGGGAGAACGCTACTTCGCCGCCGCGACCGTCGACCGGAAGAGCACGAGCCCCGCGACGATCTGCGCGCCGGTGGAGACGAAGTACATCGCGTTCGACAGCGCCTCGATGGTGCTGAGGTTGAGCACGGCGCCGAGCGCGAAGCCGACGAGAGCCAGCACCAAGACGGCCCCGCGTGCCGCGCCCGTCAGAACCGCGGCGCGGACGATGACGATGCCGCCGACCAGCAGGGCGATGCCCTGCGCGGCGCTCATCCCGACCAGGAACGCCATCGCCCCATCGGTGAACACGGCGGACGGCAGCAGGTAGGCCGTGACGAGGTACATGCTCTGGTTCGCGAGAAACAGAGCCCCAAACCCGAGAAGCGCGACCTTGCCCACGAGAGACGAGCCGACGGCGCCCTCTCCGTCGCCTCGGCCCAGCGCGAGCGGGACCATCGCCGCGACGTGGGCGAGCGTGCTCGCGAGGAAGAGCACCCAGAAGGCCGTCGCCGGCCCGGACTCGGTGGCGACGTCGGCGGTGAGCTCGATCGCGGTCGCCGCGGTGAGCAGAGCCCCGCCGACGGCGATCAGGATGCCGGCGGTTCGGGCCCACCGCGGGCGGGGGCCGATCGTCGCGGCGTCGCTCGCGACGGCGGTGGGGGTGGTGATGTGCGGGGCGGAGGTGGTCATGGATGCTCCTGCGAGTGACCGGGATCGGACGGCGGCTCGTTTTCACTATAGCGGCGTATAAATGAATATGGAACCGCCCGCCACGACTCACCGACGATCGTGTCGCGGCCTCAGGACTGCAGCCGGCGCAGTACGTCGGCAAGATGACCGGCGAGCGGGCTGGGATCGCCCGCCCGATCCCCGAACGCCGCCTCATCCACGTCCTCGACGGCGTTGTTGGCCGCCCGCGCCCGCTCGCACCCCTCGGCGGTGGCACGCACGCGAATGGCGCGGCGGTCCGCGGCATCCGGATGCCGTTCGACGAGACCGCGCTCGGCGAGCGCCCGGACGACTTGCGACACCATCATCGGGTCGGCGCCCGCGCGGTGACTCAACTCGGCCTGGGTCATTCCTTCAGCGGTGTCGCCCCAGGTGAGCACCGCCAGCAGGACGAACTGCACGTGCGTCAGCTCATGCGGGGCGAGCGCTCGACGGATCGCGGCCTGCCACCGGTTCGTCACCTGCCACAACAAGAACCCGGGACTCACATCGCCGGTCGGGAAGCGGCTGTCGAGGGGGTTCGTCATCTCTCGATCATCGCGTGCTCGATGACGTCGGCGTCGGCCGGCGCGATCTCGACAAGACCGCGCCGGAGTTGATACCCCCAGTTCGGCTCGGCGGTCAGAGCGAGCCGGCCCCGCAGGTCGGCGACGGCGACGGGTCGCGCCGCTCGATACGTCACCGCCCGACGGAACGGACGGAAGTCCCCCTCGTCGGCCTGCCAGATCTCCCCCTCGTCCACGCGTCCGATGGCGGTGAACTCCCGCAGTTTCGCGGTATCGCCGAGGCGGTGCACCGGCGAGTAATAGATGAGCGTGTCGCCCGGCCGCATGCGGGCGAGCCCGGGGCGTTTGCCGTGGCCGATCTGGGCGATACCGAGCGCGACACCGCGCGCGACGTGCTCCGCGGACGCAACGCCGATCCAGGCGGTCATCGGCCTTCCACCACGGCGACGAGCCGGTCGAGATCGGCGGGAACCGACTGCTCGAAGCCGGCGAACGCGGTGCGCGCCCACAGCCCCGACAGCGGACCGTCGATCGTCACTTCGGCGGTGACACGAGACCCCCCGGCGGTGGGCTCGACGCCGTGACGGAACGTCAGTCGGGCTCCCGGCATCCGTGTGACATCGGTGTAAACACGGTCGGCCTCGAGCTCGGCGACGACGAACCTCACGCGCGGTCCGCCCTCGGGCTTCAGGATGCCGCGACTGCCCTGCGCGACCGGGTGCGCGATGCGCACCCGGTCGGTATCGGGCGACCATTCCCGCCACGTGTCGTGGTCGACCCACCGGGCGAAGAACGAGGCGGGAGAAGCGGAGGATTCACGGACCGCGGAGGCGAGGGTGCGCATGTATTTAGTATGCGCGCATACTACTTTCTTGGCAAGGCGCCATCCGCGCCCGTCGCATACGCACGAACCCCGTCGCCGTCACCTTCGCCCTCTGGCCCGAGCCTCCCCTCGCCGCTAGCGTGTGGGCCATGGTCGACAGGGATGCCATGGCTCGCGGCCGCGAGATCTTCGATCCGATCGCGGAGCGACAGTGCGAGCTGCCCGGCGTCGACATCGGGCGCATGTTCGGCACCGAGGGCCTTCGTATCCGCGAGAAGGTCTTCGCGTTCGTCGTGCACAACGGCTCGCTGGTGGTGAAACTGCCCGAGAAGCGCATCGGCGAGATCGTCGACGAAGGAGTGGCCGGGCCCATGATCATGCGCGGGCGGCCACTGCGCGAGTGGGCGGAGGTACCCTTCGACGCGGGCGCCGACCGGTGGCAGAGCCTCATCGACGAGGCCCGCGCGTTCGTCGACGAGATCACGCCGTAGCCTCGAGCGGCGACAGCGCCGAGCGTCACCGCCGCTGAACCGTGCCCCGCGGAGGAGATGCGGCGAGCGGAGGACCGCCGGCCCGGCATCCACCCTCCCTCCACCCCAGCTCCTCCCCTCGTCACCGCCGCGACCCGTCCGACGCGAGCGCCTGGCCACTGGGCGCAAACGACGAACGCCGCCGCCCCACGCGGGGACGACGGCGTTCAGGGTCGGAGCGCTACTCGCCCGCGGCGGCCGGTGCGGCCTGCGCCTGTGCGGCCGGGGCCGCGACGCGCGGAGCGCCGTGCGGCCGGATCACCGAGGGGCGACGCATGAACAGCACGGCGACCAGACCCACGCCGATCACGATGATCGGCAGCACGAGCGACTGACCCATGGCCTCGGAGAATCCGCCGACGATCTGCGGCGGAAGCGTTCCGGTTCCGAAGCTCGCCCCGGCATCGCCCGCCCCGGGCAGGTTGGCCTCGAGACGCGCCTGCATGAAAGCGGCGATGGATGCCGAACCGATCACCGATCCGACGGTGCGGGTGGTGTTGTAGATGCCGGCGCCGGCGCCCGCCTGACGCGGTGGGAGGTTGCGCGTCGCGGTGGTCGCGAGGGGACCCCACATGCCGGCGTTTCCGATGCCCATGAAGACGGAGGGGATGAGGAACATCCAGATCGGCGCGTCGTTCAGGATGAGCGCAACGTAGATGCCCAGCGCTCCGCCGACGAGCAGCAGACCCGGCACGAGCAGGAATCGCGGGTCGGTGCGGTCGAGCAGCTTGCCAGCGAAGGGAGCGAGCACGCCCGAGAGGATGGCGAGCGGGATGAGCAGCAGCGCCGACTCGGTGGGGGTGAGGCCACGGGCGAGCTGCAGATAGAACATCTGCGGGAGCGCCATGCTCGTCACGGTGAAGCCGACGGCGGCGATGGCGAGGTTCGCGATCGAGAAGTTGCGGTCGCGGAAAAGGTCGAGCGGCACGAGCGGTTCGCCCTTGCTGCGTGCCTGCGTCCAGATGAACAGCGCCATCACGGCGATACCCGCCGCGACCATCGCCCAGATCCATGCGGCCCACGAGTAGTGCTCGCCCTCCTGCAGACCGAACACGATGAGGAACAGGCCGACGGCGCTGAGCACCACTCCGACGATGTCGAACTTGTGGGCGGTGCGCGGCAGCTGCGGCACGAGGATGACGGCGGCGATGAACCCGATGATGCCGACGGGGATGTTGATGAAGAAGATCCACTCCCACCCGAGGCCGTCGACGAGCAGGCCGCCCGCGAGCGGACCGACGAGGGTGGCGACACCCGCGGTCGCGCCCCACAGGCCCATGGCCGCTCCGCGGTTCTGCGGCGGGAAGGTGCGGGTGATGACGGCCATCGTCTGCGGCGTCATCATCGCCGCTCCCAGGCCCTGCACGGCGCGGGCGGCGATCAGCATCTCGAGCGAGGGGGCGAGACCGCAGGCGAGCGAGGCGATGGTGAAGAGCGCGAGGCCGATGAGGTAGATGTTCTTCGGGCCGAAGCGGTCGCCGAGGCGGCCTGTGATGAGCAGCGGAACGGCGTAGGTCAGCAGGTAGGCGCTGGTGACCCACACCACGTTGTCGAGGTTGCCCGTGTTCGGGTCGAGGGCCGCCTTGATGGCGGGGTTCGCCACCGACACGATCGTGGTGTCGACCAGGATCATGAAGAACCCGATGACGAGCGCCCAGAGAGCGGGCCAGGGGCTGCGTTCGGCGGTGCGGGTGGACCCGGTGCGGGTCGACCCGGTGGGGGTGGATGCCGCGGAGGCGGCGCGGGAGTCGGTCATGGGGTGGTCTCCTTCGAGACGTGACGCTTGTTCTTGATGTGCTCGGGGATCTCGGCGATGCCCCAGGCGAGGGAGCGGTCGGCGAGGCGCGCGCGCAGGGAGTCCTGCCACGCGAGTTCGGCGTCGAGCAGAGCGGATTGTCGCTGCAGCTCGACGAGGAATTGCTCGGGGGTCTCGCGCTGGGTCGCCCCGGCGAGTCCCGTGCGGTGCTCGCCCACCGAGGCGACGAGCAGGGCACGGCGCTGGTCGAGCAGGGCGACGACCTCGTCGCGCTCGAGGTTGTGCGCCTCCGAGAGGGCGACGCGGAAGTCGCTCGCGCGGTCGATCTGGGGCAGCTCGGCGCGCACCCACTCCTCCACAGCCTGGCGGCCTGCGGGAAGCAGCGTGTAGGTCGTGCGCTCGGGGCGGTTGCCGTCGCGGTCGACGCCGACCTCGGCGAGCAGGCCGTCACGCTCGAGGCGGGCGACCGTGTGGTAGATCGTGCCCTTCTGCAGGGGGACCAGGCGGTCGTCGCGACGCTCCTTCAGCAGGCGCACCATCTCATAGGTGTGCATGTCGGCTTGGCGCAGGGTCGCGAGGATCATGACCGCGATCGGGGTGAGGCGGAGGGGCTGCGGCATACGTCCTCCTCGTGGTCCGTGTCGACTAGTCCACGTGGACTATACGCCCATTACGAACCGCACGCGAACCCCCGCGCAGACCCGTTGAACGTCCGGAACACGCCGCGTCGCACAAGCACACACGGCGTGTTCTGGACACTCGACAGGGGGGTGGGCGTGGGAGAGGGAGGGGTACGCGGAGGGGACGGCGTCAGGACTGCGGCGACGACGGCGCCTCGGGCCGCACGGGCGGAGACGCGTTCGGGTCCGCCCGTCGTTGACCCCACCGCACCGGGATGCCGAAGATGCCGCGTTGGTTGGGTTCCTCGACCTCGAGCCCGTAGTGCTCGCCGATCGAGTCGCGCAGCTGCGCTCGCTCGGCCTTGTCGTACGCGCGCAGCTCGCGCCGGAAGGCCACGACCGTGGCCCAGCAGATGGCGAGCAGGACGAGACTGAACGGCAGGGCGATGCTGATCGCCGCCGCCTGCAGCGCGGTGAGACCGCCCGCCAGGAGCAGCGCGAACGCGATGAGCGAGGTCGCGAGGGTGAAGAAGACGCGCACCCAGCGCTTGGGCTCCTCCTCGCCGCCCGTGGCGATCATGCCCATGACCAGCGCGCCGGAGTCCGCGGAGGTGACGAAGAAGATCCCGATCAGCACGAGGAAGCCGATCGACAGGAACACTGCGCCGGGCACCCCCTGCAGCATCTGGAAGAGCGCCGTCGACACGTTGACCGAGCCGTCCGCACCGACGAGGCTCACGGTTCCGGTCAGCTCGCCGTAGATGGCCGTGCCGCCGAGCACGGTGAACCACAGGATGCCGACGAGCGTGGGCACCAGGATCACCCCGGTGACGAACTCCCGCACCGTGCGACCGCGCGAGATGCGCGCGATGAAAATGCCGACGAAGGGGGCCCACGAGATCCACCAGCCCCAATAGAACGACGTCCACGTCCCCTGCCAGGCGACGCCGTCTTCGCCCGAGTACGCGCTCGTGGTGAAGGAGAGTCCGACGAAGTTCTGGATGTAGTTGCCGATCGACTGCACCACATCGCGCAGGAGGAACTCGGTGGGCCCGGTGAACAGCAGGTACAGCATCAGCACACCGGCGAGGACGAGGTTGATGTTCGACAGCCACTTCATGCCCTTGCCGACGCCCGAGAGCACCGAGAAGAGCACGAAGCCGGTGATGATGCCCACGATGATCGCCTCGCTGATCACCGACGGAGACACGATGCCCAGGTAGTCCAGACCGGCGCTGATCTGGATGACGCCGAGACCGAGCGACGTCGCCACACCGAACAGCGTGCCCACGAGAGCCGCGACGTCGACCGCGTTGCCCCATGCTCCCTGCACGAGGCGCGCGCCGAGGATGGGTTCGAGCGCCCAGCGGATCGTACGAGGACGCTTGCGGCGATGGAAGGCGTAGGCGAGCGCGAGACCGATCACGACGTAGATCGACCACGCGTGAACGCCCCAGTGCAGGAACGTCTGCGACATCGCCTGCTGCGCGAGCTGGTTCGGGGTGCCCTCGACGCCCGGGCGCGGCTCGACGAAGTGGCTGAGCGGCTCGCTCACCCCGTAGAACACCAGACCGATGCCCATTCCCGCCGCGAACAGCAGCGAGAACCACGACATCGTTGAGAACTCCGGTTCGTCGTCGTCCTGGCCGAGCTTGATGTTGCCGAATCGGCTGAACCCCATGGCGAGGGCGAACACGACGAAGAACGCGGCGATCAGCACGTAGTACCAGTTGAACGCCGAGACGATCGAGGTCTGCACGGCACCGAAGGTCGCCTCCGCGGCGTTCGGGAAGAGCAGGGCGAAGGCGATGAAGGCCAGGGCGATGGCCGCAGCGGGCCAAAAGACCCAGCCGCGGATGGTCGAGTGGCGGCTCCCCGCGTGGGGGTCGATGGATGCCGCGGTGTCGGGGGCTGCCTCGGTCATTTTTCCAGGGTAGCCAGGGGCCGCCGGCGGCCGGCGGGCAGGCGCCCGAGCGAGCGGTGTGGCACAATCCGCGCCGGTGCCGACCCTCCGCACCCGCAATAATGAGCGGGTGACCTTCGCTCCCCCGCTCGAGCTCCCCGGTTGGCGCCACATCTATTCCGGCAAGGTGCGCGACCTCTACGTCCCCGCCGACACCCGCGACGAGGCGGCTCCTGCGCACCTGCTCGTCGTGGCGAGCGACCGCGTCAGCGCCTTCGATCACGTGCTCTCCCCCGGCATCCCCGGCAAGGGCGCGCTCCTGACGACACTGAGCCTGTGGTGGTTCGACCAGCTCGCCGGCGCCGACGGGGGTCGCGGCATCCCGAATCACCTCGCTCCCGACCATGCGCTCGAGGGCGACGACACGGTGGAGCTGATCCCGGATGCCGTGCAAGGACGCGCGATGCTCGTCCGCTCGCTCGACATGCAACCGATCGAGTGCGTCGTGCGGGGCTACCTGACCGGATCGGGCTGGGCCGAGTACCGCGCAGAGGGCACGGTGTGCGGCATCCCCCTCCCCGAGGGGCTCGAAGACGGCGACCGCCTGCCGGAGCCGCTCTACACCCCCGCCTTCAAGGCCCCGATGGGCGAGCACGACGAGAACATCACGTTCGAGAGGTCGGTCGAGCTCGTCGGCGCCGACACGGCGACGGCGCTGCGCGATGCGTCGCTGGAGATCTATCGCCGCGCCTCCGCGACCGCCGAGGCGCACGGGCTGATCCTCGCCGACACGAAGTTCGAGTTCGGCTTCGACGCGGACGGCGTGCTGACGCTGGCCGATGAGGTGCTGACGTCGGATTCGTCCCGGTACTGGGATGCCGAGGCCTGGCGCACCGGCACCACCCCCGCCGAGCGCATGGCGAGCTTCGACAAGCAGATCGTGCGCAACTGGCTGTCGGAGAACTGGGACAAGCAGGGCGAACCGCCCGCACTCCCCGCTGAGATCGTCGAGCGTACGCGCGAGCGCTACGCGACGCTCTTGCGCCTGCTTACGGCGTCCTGACCCGCCTTCCCGCGCCGGCGCGTCGCCGAGACGACCCGCTTTCGCCGAGCTCACGCGCGGTTCGACGCAACGGGGCGTGACCTCGCGAGAGGCGCGTGATCTCGGCATCCATTCATCCCCTGAGGAGACACATGTTCCGCTGGAAACTGCACGGCAACGGCCGCACCGTCGCCCCGGGGGCCGTCGTCGCCCCCGGCGAACGTCTGAACTGGGGCGCGACGATCGCGATCGGGCTCCAGCACGTCATCGCCATGTTCGGCGCCACCTTCCTCGTACCGGTGCTCACGGGCTTCCCGGTGTCGACGACCCTGCTGTTCTCGGGCGTGGGAACGCTGCTGTTCCTGCTCGTCACGCGCAACCGCCTCCCCAGCTACCTGGGGTCGTCGTTCGCGTTCATCGCACCGATCACCGCCGCCACCACCATGGCCGGCACGGGGTCGGCGCTCGCGGGAATCGTGGCCGTCGGCATCCTGCTCGCGGCCATCGGTTTCGTCGTGCAGTTCGTCGGTCTCGGCTGGGTCGACAAGGTCATGCCGCCGGTCGTCGCCGGCGCGATCGTCGCCCTCATCGGCTTCAACCTCGCCCCCGTCGCATGGTCGAACTTCCAGCTGCAGCCCCTGCCCGGCACCATCACCCTGGTGGCGGTGATCCTGTTCAGCGTGCTGTTCCGCGGCTTCCTGGGCCGCATCTCGATCTTCCTCGGGGTCATCGTCGGCTATGTCGCGACCGTGATCATCCAGGCCGTCTCGGGTGAGATGCTCATCGACTTCGGAGCCGTGGAGGCCGCGCCCTGGGTGGGCCTTCCCACGTTCCAGTTCGCCGACTTCACCACCCCCGCGACCTGGTCGGTCATCGCGATGTTCCTGCCCGTCGTGCTCGTGCTGGTCGCCGAGAACGTCGGCCACGTGCGCGGAGTCGCCGCGATGACGGATGCCACGGCCAACCGCTCCACCGGTCGCGCCCTCATCGCCGACGGCGTCGCCACGACCCTCGCCGGCACCTTCGGCGGCTCGGGCACCACCACCTACGGCGAGAACATCGGCGTGATGGCCGCGACCCGCGTGTACTCGACCGCGGTGTACTGGGTCGCCGGTCTCACCGCGATCGTGCTGAGCCTCTCGCCCAAGGTCGGCGCGGTGTTCAACACCATCCCGCCCGGGGTGCTCGGCGGCGTCACCACCGCCCTCTACGGCCTGATCGGCATCATCGGCATCAAGATCTGGGTCGACAACCGCGTCGACTTCTCACGCCCGGTCAACCAGTACACCGGCGCGGTGTCGCTGGTGATGGCGATCGCCGGGTTCACCCTGCAGTTCGGGCAGTTCCAGCTGGGCGCCATCGTGCTCGGGTCGGTCGCCGCCCTGGTCATCTACCACCTCGGCAACGCCATCGCCCGCGCCCGCCGGACCGGCGCCGACGACGGCGGCCCCATCCCCGCGGTCGGCCCGCTGGGCGGCGACCCCGCCTGACCGCGCGGCGCCGCTGGCGCGGCGTCCCGCGCCGAGATCGCACGATCGGCTCGAACGCACACGTTCCCACACCTTCGGAGCGTGTGCGTTCGGCGTTTCCGGGCCGCGGCGCGGCTCGCTCAGCTCGCTCAGCTGGCTCAGCTCGCTCGTTCGCTCAGCTCGCTCGTTCGCTCAGCTCGCTCGTTCGCTCAGCTCGCTCGTTCGCTCAGCTCGCTCGTTCGCTCAGCTCGCTCAGCTCGCTCAGCTGGCTCAGCTCGCTCGTTGGATCAGCTCGCTCAGCTCGCTCAGACCATGTCCCACTTTGTGCGGTCTCGAGGCGTCCCAGGCAGCACAAATCGGGACGCGGTCTGCACCTATCGGGACACGGCCACCAACTGGGGTGAACCACGACACCACCGCACCCACCGTTACTCCACCGTTACTTGACACCACGCCGCCCCAGACTGCACACTGATCTCGGTCGCTGATAAATCGGTTTATCAGCAAGATAAATCGATTATCCAATGGAGGGTGGGGCGATGACTCGAGTGCGTCTGACCGACGTCGCGAAAGCGGCCGGCGTCTCCCCCGCGACGGTCTCGCTCGTGCTCAACGACGCCGAGTCGCGCATCTCCGACGAGACCAAAGAGCGGGTCCGCCGCGTCGCCGACGAGGTGGGCTACTCGCCCAACCCGATCGCCAGGAGCCTGCGCACCCGCGTCACCGGCACCATCGGCCTCGTCTCCGACCGCATCGCCACGACTCCCTTCGCCGGCCGCATGCTCGCCGGCGCGCAAGAGGTCGCCCGCGAGAACGGCCGACTTGTCATCCTCGTCGACACCGACGGCCACCCCGAGATCGAATCCGACGCGATCTCCACTCTCGTCAATCACCGCGTCGACGGCATGGTCTACGCCTCGATGTACCACCGGGTCATCCCGGCGCCCGCGGGCCTCCCCGCCGGCACGGTGTTCCTCGACTGCCGCCCCGAAGACGGCGGGTACCCCGCCGTCGTGCCCGACGACTACGCCGGCGGCCGGGTCGCCACCCAGGAGCTCGTCGACGCCGGACACCGCCGCATCGCCTTCATCGACAACGACGAAGACCGCCCGGTGGCCGCACAACTCCGTCTGCGCGGCTACCTCGACGTGCTGGCCGAGTCCGGCATCGAGCCCGACCCCGCCCTCCACGTGTTCTCGCCGACCTCGGCGGCGGGCGGGCAGCAGGCGGCCGCCGCGCTGTTCGCGCTCGCGCCCGAGCAGCGCCCGACCGGCGTCTTCGCTTACAACGACCGCATCGCGGCCGGGGTCGTGACGTGGGCGCACCGCCACGGCATCCGGATTCCCGAGGACCTGTCGATCGTCGGCTACGACGATCAGCAGCTGGTCGCGTCGGAACTCGACCCGCCGTTGACCACCGTCTCGCTCCCCCACGCGGCCATGGGCCGCTGGGCGATGGAGGTCGCCCTCGGCCTCCGCGAGGCCGACATCGATTCCCCCCACCTCATGGACTGCCCGATCGTTCGTCGGGCTTCCGTCGGCCCTCCCGCGCACCTCGGCAGCGCACGGGACCCCCGGGCCACGGATTGACGCCGCACCACGCGGCCCCCTCTCCGGCGACAGCGATGTCGCCGCCACTCGAAAGGAACACGATGAAGAAGTCCTTCATCCCGCTCGCCGCGACAGGTGTCGTCGCAGCGCTCGCGCTGACCGGCTGCGGCCAGGCAGGTCAGGGAGGCGCGACGACCGAAGACGGTCGGACCGTCCTGACCATGTGGACCCACTCGGCCGGCAACCCCGCCGAGCTCGCGGTCTACGAGCAGATCATCAGCGACTTCAACGCCTCGCAGGAGCAGTACGAGGTCAAGACCGAGTCGTTCCCGCAGGGCGCGTACAACGACGCGATCGTCGCGGCGGCGGCCTCGGGCGACCTGCCCTGCCTGCTCGACCTCGACGGCCCCATCATGCCCAACTGGGCGTGGGCGAACTACCTGCAGCCGCTCGGCCTCTCGAGCGACATCACCGACAAGCTGCTGCCCACCGCGGTCGGAAAGTACAACGACGAGATCTACTCGGCCGGGTACTGGGATGCCGCCCTCGGCATCTTCGCGCGCAAGTCGGTGCTCGACGCCAACGGCATCCGCATCCCCACCATGGACCAGCCCTGGACGGCCACCGAGTTCGACGCCGCCCTCGCGACTCTGAAGGCCGCCGGGTACGAGACCCCGATCGACCTCGGTGCCGAGGACACGGGCGAGTGGTGGCCCTACGCCTACTCCCCGTTCCTGCAGAGCTTCGGCGGCGACCTCATCGACCGCGACACCATGCTCTCGGCCGACGGCGCCCTGAACGGACCGGATGCCGTGAAGTGGGGCGAATGGTTCCAGTCGCTCTTCACCAACGGCTACGCCAACAGCGGCGGCACCGTGGGCAACCAGGAGTTCGTCGACGGTGACGTCGCGCTCAGCTACACCGGTGTGTGGAACGGTCTCGCCGCGGTGGATGCCGTGGGCGACGACCTGCTGATCCTCCCGCCGCCGGACCTCGGCAACGGTCCCAAGATCGGTGGAGGTTCGTGGCAGTGGGGCATCTCGGCGTCGTGCAGCGACCCCGAGGGCGCGCGCGAGTATCTGGAGTTCAGCTTCAACGACGAGTACATCACTCAGTTCGCCGACGAGCAGCTCGTGATCCCCGCCACCGAGGCGGCCACCGAGGCGTCGAAGTACTTCAACTCCACCGACGGCCCCTTGCGGCCGTTCGCGGAGTTCTCGAAGGAGTACGCCGTGCTGCGCCCCGAGACCCCCGCGTACGCGGTGATCTCGAGCACGTTCGAGACCGCGGCCAAGGACATCATGAACGGCGCCGACGTGCAGTCGGCACTGGATGCCGCGGTCACCGAGATCGACACCAACATCTCCTCCAACGACGGCTACGGCGCGAACTGACGCCGCGTCCAGCGGTGGGGGTCCGCTCCGGGCCCCCACCGCACCCCGCGAAAGAAGAACCTGATGACCGTGTCTCCTCCGGTCGCCGCGGCGAAGCAGCCGCGCCGATCCCTTCGCCGCTTCCGCACCTCACGCGGTCGCGAGACGTGGGCGGGCCTGGCGATGATGGCCCCCGCCGCCCTCCTGCTCCTGCTCTTCCTCATCGTGCCGGTGCTGCTGGCCTTCACCCTGTCGTTCACTAACGCCCGCCTGATCTCGCCCAACCCCCCGCGCTTCGTCGGTCTCGACAACTTCTTCCGGGCCTTCACCGCCGACCCGGTGTTCCTGCAGTCGGCGCTGAACACCTTCCTGTTCGCGCTGGTCGTCGTCCCCGTCCAGGCGGGCCTCGGTCTGCTGCTCGCCGTGCTGGTGAACCAGCGCCTGCGCGGTACGACGTTCTTCCGGGTCGTCTTCTTCATCCCCGTCGTCACCTCGATCGTCGTGGTGTCGATCCTCTGGCGCTTCATGTACCAGAGCGACGGCCTCATCAACTCGATGATCGACACGCTCACGTTCGGAGCCCTGAAAGGCGCCGACTGGTTGAACGACCCGAGCACAGCACTCGGCGCGATCATCGTGCTGTCGATCTGGCAGGCCGTCGGCTTCCACATGATCATCTGGCTCGCGGGGCTGCAGACCATCCCGGAGGAGCTCTACGAGGCCGCGCGCATGGACGGCGCGAGCCGCTGGCGCCAGTTCACCAACGTCACCTGGCCCGGACTTCGCCCCACCATGGTGTTCGTCCTCGTCACGATCACCATCGCCGCCCTCGGCCTGTTCGTGCAGGTCGACGTGATGACCCAGGGCGGTCCCCTCAACTCGACGTCGACCGTCGTGTTCCACGCCGTGCGCAAGGGCTACGAGCAGCAGGAGATCGGCTACGCCGCCTCCATCTCGCTACTGTTCTTCGTCGCCGTGCTCATCATCGCGCTCATCCAGCGCTGGTTGACCCGAGAGAAGAACTGACATGACCAGTACCCTCGAGCGCCCTGACGGCGCCGCGCGGGCTGCACGCCCCGCGCGTCGGACCTCGCCCACCCGCACGCGCACCCGCTCCACGGAGGGCCCTAACGGTCGCATCCTCACCTACGTGTCGATGTCGATCCTCGCGGTGTTCTTCCTCTTCCCGCTGGTGTTCATGTTCGTGTCGAGCCTCAAGCCCGACGCGCAGATCCTCCGCGACATCAACTCCCCCGCGGCGTTCCTGCCCACCGGTGAGATCAGCCTCGACAACTATTTCGGCGTCTTCGACCGTGTGCCGGTGGCGCAGTTCCTGTTCAACTCGATCCTCGTCACCGTGCTCACGGTGGGACTCGGCCTGATCGTCAACTCCCTCGCCGGCTTCGCCCTGTCGCGCCTGCGCTGGAAGGGCCGGGTCGTCGTGCTCGCGCTGATCATCGCGACCCTCATCGTGCCGTTCGAGACGATCGCGGTGCCGATGGTCTACTGGGTCAATCAGCTGCCCACCCTCGTGATGGAGGGCGGCGTCGTGAAGTACGACTTCGGCTGGCTGAACACCTACGAGGTGCAGATCGTGCCGTTCATCGCGAACGCCTTCTCGATCTTCCTCTTCGCGCAGTACTTCTCGACCATCCCCACCTCCCTCGACGAGGCGGCCCGCATCGACGGGGCGAGCTGGTTCACCATCTACCGCCGCATCATCGTGCCCCTGTCGGGCCCGGCGTTCGCGACGGTGGCGATCCTCACGTTCCTGCCCGCGTGGAACCAGTACCTTTGGCCCCTCATGGTCGTGCAGAAAGAGGAGTTGAGACCCGTCATGGTCGGTATGCAGTACTTCTTCCAACTCAACACCGCGTGGGGTGAGGTCATGGCGTACACGTCGCTGATCACGCTGCCCGTGCTGATCGTGTTCCTGGTGTTCCAGCGCGCGTTCGTCAGCAGCATCGCGGCTTCCGGGGTCAAGGGATGACCCGCGAATTCGATGTCGTGGTGCTCGGCGAAGCACTCATCGACATCGTCACCACTTCCGCCGGGGCGGCCGAGCGCCCCGGCGGAAGCCCGGCCAACGTCACCGTCGCCCTCGGGCGCCTGGGTCGCGACGCCGCCCTCGTGGCCCGCGTCGCCGACGACGAGCGCGGTCATGCGCTGAACGCGTGGCTCTCGGCATCCGGGGTCGAGCTGCGGACCGCGGGGAAGCCGGAGCGCACCGCCACCGCCCGCGCGATGATCGACGAGCGCGGGAATGCCACCTACGACTTCGACATCGACTGGACGCTCCCCTCACCCGTCGAGGTCCCCGCCGCGCGAATCTTCCACACCGGGTCGGTCGCCACGACCCTCGCGCCCGGTGCCGACGAGGTGCGCGCTGCCGCCGAGCGCGCCCGCACTTCGGCACTCATCAGCTACGACCCGAACATCCGCCCCGCCCTGACCGGCGGCGTGGCCGACGCCCGCGCACGTGTCGAAGCCCTGGTGGCCCTGAGCGACGTCGTGAAAGCCAGCGCCGAAGACGCCGAGTGGCTGTATCCCGGCGTCGATGCCGTCGACGTCGCCCGCGAGTGGGTGACCCTCGGCGCCGGTCTCGCCGTCATCACCGACGGGGATGCCGGATCCCTCGGCGTCACCGCGCACGCCACCGTCGAGATCCCCGCGGTCCCGACCCGCGTGATCGACACCGTCGGCGCGGGAGACACGTTCATGGGGACGCTGCTCGACGGCATCCTGAACATCTCCGGCGACGTCGCCACCCTGCGCGCCGCGGTGCACGCACTCGACGAGACCACCCTTCCTCCCCTGCTCCGTCGCGCGGCGGCCGCCGCCGCGATCACCGTCGGACGCGAGGGCATGGACCCCCCGACCAGAGAAGACCTGCAGCGTGCCGCTGCGCCGAAAGAAAGTGCCTGACGTGTTCGACCTCGCCGATTCCTACGTGTGGGATTTCTGGTTCGCCGATGACGGCGACGCCTACCACCTGTTCTTCCTCTACGCCTCGCGGGCGCTGCACGATCCGGAGGACCGTCACTACCGCGCCTCGGTGGGCCACGCCGTCTCGACCGATCTCGTGTCATGGGAGCGCGTCGCCGACGCCCTCGTGCGCGGCGGCCCCGATGATTTCGACGCCCTCGCCACGTGGACCGGCTCGACCGTCCGCCGCGCCGACGGCACGTGGTTCCTCTTCTACACGGGCTCGCGCCTGGACGACGACGGACGCAACGTGCAGCGCATCGGCTACGCCACCAGCACCGATCTCTTCACCTGGCACAAGAACCCCGCCAACCCGGTGCTCGAAGCGGACGGCACGATCTACGAGCGCCTGGCGAACAGCGACTGGCACGACGAGGCCTTCCGCGATCCGTGGGTCTTCGCCGATCCTGCAGGCCGCGGCTGGCACATGTACGTCACCGCCCGCGCCACGCACGGCGAGCTCAACGGCCGCGGTGTCGTCGCGCACGCCACCTCGACCGACCTGGAGACGTGGCAGCTTCAGGCGCCGGTCAGTGAACCGAGCACCGACGGTTTCGGCCAGCTCGAGGTGACCCAGGTCGAGGAGATCGACGGCCGGGCCGTGCTGCTGTTCTCGTGCATGACCGGACAGGCGATGGATGCCGTGCGCGAGCGCCACCCGCGCGGTGCGGTGTGGGCCGTGCCCGCTGACAGCGTGCTCGGCCCGTTCGACATCGGTTCCGCGACGCCGATCACCGACGACGACCTGTACGTCGGACGCCTCATCCGAGACCGGGCGGGCGCGTGGCAGCTGCTGGCGTTCCGCAACGTCGGACCCGACGGTGGTTTCGTCGGCGGCATCACCGATCCCATGCCCGTGGGCTGGGACGGCGACCGCCTCGTCGTGAAGCAGCCGGCCCTCTCGGTCTGACACCCGCTGCTCGAGCGCGCACGTCCATTCGGGGCCGTGCGCGCTCGGCGCTTCGGAGGCGCCGCAGGATCGCGCCCGACCGGGGCGGTCGGCGGAGCAACACCGTCCGCGCGAGGGGAGATACCGGCGCCCCGCGCTCTCAGCACACGAGGAATGACCCCGCAAGGGTGGATGCCACCACCCCGCCTCTCGGTAGCGTCGAGCACCCGGCGAGGCTGACGCCCCGCCCCCGACGAGAGGCACGCTCATGGCATCCGACATCTCCGATCCTTCTCAGGCCGCCGCAGACGAGAACGCGTACGAGGGCGCTGACGTCGAAGTGTCCCCGACGGAGGGGGAAACCTCCGACGACTCCGAGGGCGAGCCCAAGCCCGGCGGCCTCGGCACCGACGGCACCATTCCCGACAACCCCAACGGTGTCGCCGCGGGTCACTCCGACACCGCCTCGCACTTCAACGCCGAGGAAGACGAATAGTCGGCCTGAGCGGGCGCCGCGCGGCCGGCACGGTCGCGCGGCGCAGCGCACCGTAGAATGGGTTGCGGTGCGTCGGGAAGTCTGGTCGACATTCTGTCGATCGACCCCTGAAGGAGCTTCATGAGCCACGACACCGTCCGCGCGCCGAGCTGGCCCGGCTACGCCGAGGTGCGCCGCGTCACCACCCTCCTCCGCCGCGAATCCGTCGGCGGCATGCTGCTGGTCGTCGCGGCGCTCGCGGCCATCATCTGGGCGAACTCCCCGGCATCCGAGTCCTACTTCGCGCTGCGCGACTTCCGGTTCGGATACGCGCCGTGGCATCTCGAGTTGAGCGTGGGCGCGTGGGCCGCCGACGGCCTGCTCGCCGTCTTCTTCTTCATGGTCGGGCTCGAGCTCAAGCGAGAGATCGTCGTCGGCAGTCTCCGCCGGGTGAACACCGCCATCGTGCCGGTGACGGCTGCCGTCGCCGGCGTCGCCGCGCCCGCCCTCATCTACGTCGCCATCGTTCACTCCCAGCCGAGCCTGCTGGCCGGATGGGCCATCCCCACCGCGACCGACATCGCGTTCGCCGTGGCGGTGCTCGCCCTCGTCGGCTCGCACCTACCCGGACCTCTGCGGATCTTCCTGCTGACTCTCGCCGTCGTCGACGACCTGATCGCCATCGCGATCATCGCGATCTTCTACACCAGCGACATCTCGTTGCTACCGCTGGCGATCTTCGCCCTGCTCGTGGCGGTCTACGCCGTCATCGCGCACCGGGGACGCGCTTGGTTCGCGCGCACCCCGTGGGGCGCGTGGGCCGTGCTCCTGCCGGTCGGCTTCGCCGCGTGGGCATTCCTGCACGCCTCGGGCGTACACGCCACGATCGCCGGCGTCGCCCTCGCCTTCACCGTCCCGGTCGCCGCCTCGCGTCGCCGGCCCGAGATCCGCGGCATGGATCTCGCCGAGCAGTTCGAGCACCGCTTCCGTCCCCTCTCGGCGGGGATCGCCGTGCCCCTGTTCGCCTTCTTCGCCGCGGGCGTCTCCGTCGGAGGGGGCGAGGGACTGCTCCGCGCCGTCTCGGACCCCGTCACGCTCGGCGTCGTCGCGGGGCTCGTGCTCGGCAAGCCCCTCGGCATCCTGCTCGGAGTGCGTCTGCTCACTCTCGTGACGAAGGTGAGGCTCGACCCCGCGTTGAAGTGGATCGACCTCGCCGGGGTCGGTCTGCTCGCCGGGATCGGCTTCACCGTCTCGTTGCTGATCGCCGAGCTCAGCTTCCCCGACGGCTCGCCGCACACCGACGACGCCAAGATCGCGATCATGGTCGCCTCGCTCCTGGCATCCGTCCTCGCTTCGGCCGTGCTGCTCGTGCGCAACCGGCGCTACAAGCAGCTCGCGCTCGCGGAGGACGTGGACGCCGACGGCGACGACGTGCCTGACGTCTATCAGCAGCCGGTCGACCGCGACCGCTGAAGGGCGTCAGCCGAAGACCTGCGAAGCGATCTCCGACAGCCACGCGCGGGCGTTCACGTTGACGGTCTCGAGGTAGATCCAGGTACCGTCGCGGGCGACGACGACGTCTTCGGTATCGGTCGACGCACCGGGTGCCACGCAATACTGTGCGCCGAAGTCGTCCGAGGCCTGGCACTGGTGGCCCTGCGCCGGCAGCGAAGCGAGCCCCGATTCGACGTCGGCCGCGCTCGCGCTGCTGATGATGAGCAGCACCGCAGCGGCTTCCTCCTGGATCCAGTTGCACGACAGATCTGTCGTGGCGTTCGTCGGCGCCGGGCGCGCGAACCCGTCGGCGTGCTGGGCGGTCAGGTCGCCGACCGTCTGTTGCCGAGTGGCCGCGGTGCCCAGATCATCGCACGACGCGGGGATCGAGACGGATGCCGCCGTGCTCGGCGTCGGCGTCGCGCTCGGCGTCACGCTCGGTGACGGGGTGGGCGCGGGCGCCGCGCTCGACACGGTTGTCGACGGATCCGGCGTCGACCCGCCTCCGCTGCACCCGGCGAGCGCGGTCACCGCGCTGAGCACCACCGCCACCGTCAGGACGATCTTCCCTCGCATGCGAAGCCTCCGCTCACGGGCGCAGCTCGTCGCGCGCCCCGATCCGCTCACGATAGCGCCCGGTGGCCGGCGAACGCAGCCTCAGGCCGACGCGCGCTCCACGACCTCGGTGGGCAGGATCGTCGCGTGCGCCGCGGGGCGACCGGCGAGGACATCGAGGAGCACGGATGCCATGTGACGCCCCTGCGTGAGCGACGGCTGGCGCACGGTGGTGAGCGAGGGCGTGATCGAGGTCGACACCGACGAATCGTCGAAGCCCATGACCGCGACGTCGCGCCCGGGCTCGATGCCCTTCTCACGCAGGGCGGCGTAGGCCCCGCGCGCCATGAGGTCGCTCGCGACGAACACGGCGTCGGGCGCCTCCCCCGCGGCGAGGATGCGGTTCATCGCCAGCGCCCCGCCCATCTCGGTGAAATCGCCGTCGTCGACGGCCGCGGGCTCGAGTCCCGCCGCGGCCATCTCGTCGCGGAACCCCCGCAGGCGGTCGATGCCGGCGGCCATGTCCTGCGGACCCGAGATGGTCGCGATCCGCCGGTGCCCGCGCGCGAGCAGGTAGGCGGTGGCCGCCCGACCGCCCTTCACGTTGTCGACGTCGACGTAGTAGTCGTCAGCGCGCACGCGCACCGGTCGTCCGCCGTAAACGACCGGCACGACATCGGCGATGCGCTCGAGGAAGGTGTCGCTCGTGTGGTGAGAGGCGACGATCGCCCCGTCGACGCTGCCTCCGCGCAGGTACGCGACCGCCTTGGCGCCCGCGTCGTCGCTGGCGATCAGCATGTTCATGATGTAGTCGCTCTCACCGATCACCTCGCCGATGCCGGCGACGATCGAGGCGAAGAACGGGTCGCCGAAGAAGCGATCGGTCTGCTCGGGGATGATGAGCGCGATGGCGCGGGTCTGACGGCTGGCCAGCGAGCGCGCCGCGCGGTTGGGGACGTACTGCAGCTCGTCGATCGCGCGGCGCACGGCCTCGAGGGCCGTGGGAGAGACCGCGGGGGAACCGTTGACCACGCGGGACACCGTAGATCGGGAGACGCCGGCGCGCGCCGCGACCTCTTCGATGGTGGCGGCGCCTCGAACGGGTGCGAGTTCCATCGCGGTGCCTCCTCGGGGCCCTCGCGCGGGGGTCACACCGCGGGTCGGGTGGCCAGTGCGCGCTCGGCGATGATGTGAGCGTACTGCCGGCCGGAGTCCTTGATGGTGCGCTCCTGGGTCCGGTAATCGACCGACACGATGCCGAAGCGTTTGGCGTAGCCCCAGGCCCATTCGAAGTTGTCCAGGAGCGACCAGTAGAAGTAGCCCCGCACGTCGACGCCCTTCTCGACGGCATCCAGAACCGCCGCCAGGTGCACCTCGACGAACTCCACGCGCTCGGTGTCGTGCACGCGGGTCTCGCCGTCTTCGACCACGACCTCGTCGTCGTACGACGCACCGTTCTCGGTGATGTAGAGCGCGGTGCCGGCGGGGGCGGAGTACTCCTCGCTCACCCGCTCGAGGAGGCGGGTCAGCCCCTCGGGCTGCACCTCCCAGCCCATGTTGGTGCGCGACAGGCCCCGGTCGTGCCAGAACAGGTTCTCGTGCGCGGGGAAGGGCTTGCCGATCGGCCGCGTCGTGGGGGCGTCGCCGGCGGGCGGCTCGACCTCGGGCGGCGTACCGCCGACGAACTCACCGTGGTAGTAGTTCACGCCGAGCGAGTCGATGGGGGTCGAGATGACGTCGAGGTCGCCGGGCTGCACGGCGGCCTGCCACCGGACCACGGCCTCGGCGTCGGTGTCGCGGAAGTCCTTGATGATGTCGGCCGGGTAGGCGCCGCGGAACACCGGGTCGAGGAACCAGCGGTTGAACTGTCCGTCGATCCGGCGCGCGGCGTCGAGGTCGGCGGGGTTCGCCGGGTTCGCGGCATCCGCCACCGTCAGGTTCAGCGTCAGACCGAGGTTGAGCGAGGCGTCGCGCGCACGCAGCTCGCGAACGGTCTGGCCGTGTCCGAGCAGCAGGTGGTGCGCGGCGAGCATGCCCTCGGCCTGCGAGTAGTGCCCCGGAGCGTGGGCACCGGCGGTGTAGCTGAGGAACGACGAGCACCACGGCTCGTTGAGGGTCGTCCAGACGTCGACGCGATCGCCGAGGGCGTCGTGCATGTCGAGGGCGTACTCGGTGAAGCGCTCGCTTGTCTCGCGGACGGTCCACCCACCCTTGTCCTGCAGCGCCTGCGGGAGGTCCCAGTGGTACAGCGTCAGCCAAGGCAGGATGCCGGCGCTCAAGAGCTCGTCGACGAGACGCTTGTAGAAGTCGATGCCCTTCGGATTCAGCGCACCGCCGTCGGGGCGCACCCGCGACCACGAGGTCGAGAAGCGATAGGTCTGGAGGCCGAGCTCCTTCATGAGCCGCACATCGTCGGCGTAGCGGTGGTAATGATCGCACGCGACATCGCCGTTGTCGGCGTTGATGACGGCGTCGGGAACGCGGCAGAACGCGTCCCAGATGGATGCCGTGCGGCCGTCTTCGAAGGCTGCTCCTTCGATCTGGTAGGCCGCGGTGGCGGCACCGAAGAGGAAGCCGTCGGGAAACGGTCGGGTGTGGGACATGGTTCGGGTTCCTTCCGTGGGCGCGAGGGTCATCCTCTCACCGACCTCCCCATGATGCCACGGCGGATGGGAGCGCTCCCATGTCCGTGATGTCGGCACCACGCCATCCGGGATGGCGCGACGGCTCTTGTAGACTGGCATTCACAACGCCACCCGACTCCTGGAGCTGCAGTGCCCACCATCGTCGTCGACGTCATGCCCAAGGCCGAGCTTCTCGACCCGCAGGGAAAGGCCGTCGCCGGCGCCCTGTCGCGGCTCGGCGAGAACCGCTTCTCCGACGTGCGCATCGGCAAGCGCTTCGAGCTCACCGTCGACGGCGAGGTCGACGAGGCCACGCTGGCGCGCGTGCGCGAGCTCGCCGACGAGATGCTCTCGAACGCCGTCATCGAAGACGTGGTGAGCATCGAGGTCGTGGAGTGACCGCTCGCATCGGCGTCATCACCTTTCCGGGTTCGCTCGACGACCGCGACGCCCAGCGCGCGATCCGTCTCGCGGGCGGTGAGCCCGTGGCCCTCTGGCACGGCGAGCACGACCTGAAGGGCGTCGACGCCCTCGTGCTCCCCGGTGGCTTCAGCTACGGCGACTATCTGCGCGCCGGAGCCATCGCCGCTTTCGCGCCGATCATGGCCGAGGTCAAGGACGCCGCCGCCAAGGGCCTGCCGGTGCTCGGCATCTGCAACGGTTTCCAGATGCTCGTCGAGGCGCACCTGCTGCCCGGCGGCCTCATCCGCAACGCCCACCAGCAATTCATCCGACGCGATCAGCGCCTGCGCGTCGAGAACGCCTCGACCGCATGGACGAGCGATTTCACCGCGGGCGACGAGATCGTCATCCCCCTGAAGAACGCCGACGGCGGATACATCGCAGATGCCGAAACCCTCGCGCGCGTGAACGGCGAGGGCCTCGTGGCCTTCCGCTATGTCGGCGTGAACCCCAACGGCTCGCTCGACGACATCGCCGGCCTCACCAACGAGCGGGGCAACGTCGTGGGCCTGATGCCGCACCCCGAGCACGCTGTCGAGCCCGGCTTCGGCCCCGGCACCCGTGTCGCCATGCGCTCCGGCGTCGACGGCCTCGGTTTCTTCACCTCGGCGATCGCCGCCGTGGTGGGCGCCGCCGCCTGACGCCCCGCCCGTGACCGACAAGCGCGCCCCCGATCAAGACGCGCTTATCGATCGCATCCTGCATCTCTGGCGGGCGGATGCCGACACGCTCCCCTCCGAGCCGCGACTGGCCGAGCTGACGGGTGCGAGCCGCAATTCGGTGCGTGAGGCGCTGATCCGTCTCGAGGAGCGGGGCTACGTGCACCGCACGCAGGGCGCGCGCACCTCTCTCAACCGACGCCTGCCCGGGGTGGGACGCCGCATCGACGAGCAGTTCGACCACTCGCTGTCGATCCGCGCCGCGGGATACGAGCCGACTCTCGAGGTCGTGGCGGCCGAGCGCTTGACGCTCGTTCCCGGCGACGACCGTTACGACGATCTGCCCGACGGCACCGAGGTGCTGCGCACCCGCAAGATGTGGCGTGTCGACGGCGTCCCCTACGCCCTCGCCGAAGACCTCGTGCCCCTCACGCGCCCGGCCGAACTCGATCCCCGCCGACCGGTATTCGACCTCGCCGAGGCGGCCAACGGCATCCGGGTGGCGTGGGAGACGATGTGGATCGACGCGACCTCGCTCGACGAGGTGCGCGCCGGGATCCTCGATGCCGAGCCCGGCTCGCCCGTGATCGAGATGACCTACTGCGGCTACGGCGCTGACGACGCCATCGGGTACTGGTCACGCGAGGTGCAGCTGCCGGCGCCGCCCGGGCTGCGCAATGCGCTCATCCGGCGCGTTCGGTCCTGACGCCTGCGCCGTTGGCGGCGGAGGAGATTCGGCGAGCGGAGGACCTCGGGACCTCCCGGCGTCCTCCCGCCGCTGAAACTCCTCCCTCGCCCGGCTGGCGCGACCGGCCGCCTCGACCGGCCGCGCATTTCGGTGAGGTAACCACCGAGTGAACTTGTCGGACAAGTGTCGTCTCGACTTGTTGGACAAGAGTACGCTCGCCTCACCCGACGAAAGCGAGCAGCCGTGTCCGACAGCCTCACCACCCACACCCTGACCGCCGAGACGGTCACCCCCAACGGCTTCGACCCGTTCGGCGTCGTGCTGACACCGATGGAGGACGGCACCCCCTTCACCGCCGAGGAGGCCGTACTCGATGTGTCGAACGGCATCCCGCGCTTCTACCTCATGCGCCTCGACGACAAGCCCGCCGAATTCGTGCGCGTCACCCGCCACCTCGAGACCACGCAGACCCTGATGGCCGTCGGCGACGTCGAGTGGACCATCGCCGTCGCCGCGCCCGGCATCGAGGAGCCCGGCCTCGACGACCTTCGGGCCTTCCGCATCCCGCCGCGCACCGCCATCACGATGCGCAAGGGCACCTGGCACGCCGGTCCCTTCTTCGCCGACCCGAGCATGGACTTCGTCAACCTCGAGCTCGACGACACCAACGTCGCCGATCACCACAACCACCGACTCGACGACGCCTACGGTGTGCGCGTCGTGATCGACGCGGAGTGAGCATGCTCACCGCCCTCCCCGACGCAGGCTCCCGCCTCGCCGCCCTCGAGCGCGACGCGGTGCACCACGCCGCCCTGAGCGCGGGCGACGGACGGTCGTGGGTCGGCGCGCGCGACGGCGTGCGACCGGTCGTCATCGTCGGTGCGGGGCAGGCCGGTCTCGTACTGGCCCGGGGCCTGCGCCGCCGCGGGATCGACGACGTCGTGGTGATCGACTCGGCCCCCGCGGGCTCCGCCGGCCCCTGGACCACCTACGCCCGCATGCACACGCTCCGAACGCCGAAGGACATCGCGTGGCCCACCTGGGGCACCCCGGCGGTCAGCCCGCGCGCCTGGTTCGAAGCGGTCTACGGCGCGGACGCCTGGGAGGAGATCGAGTACTTCCCGACGACGGCGTGGCAGGGGTTCCTGCAGTGGTACCGGGAGGTCTCCGACATCACCGTCGTCCCCTCCACGCGCGTAGCGAGCCTCTCGCCGACCACCGTCGACGGCCCCCTCGAGCTGCACCTCGACGGTCCCGACGGGCAGTGGTTGCTCCCCGCGCACCACGTCGTCCTCGCGACCGGCATCGAGGGTGCGGGCGGCCGGCACCTGCCCGCGCTGCTCGACGGCCTTCCCGCCGGGCGCGTGCACCACACGCACGACGACATCGATTTCGCCTCGCTGGCGGGCCTGCGCATCGGCATCCTGGGTGCGGGGACGGGCGCGTTCGACAATGCCGCAACCGCTCTCGAGCACGGGGCGGCGTCCGTCGACGTGCACATGCGGCGGGCGGCGATGCCGCAGGTGAGCCCGTACCGGTGGATGGAGTTCGCCGGCCTCATCGAGAACTACGGCTCGTTCACCGACGCGCAGAAGTGGGCCTTCAACGTTCACCTCTCCGCCGTCGACCAGCCGGCGACGCAGAACGCCCTGTGGCGCGCGCACTCCTTCGACAGCTTCCGCTTCCTGACCGGGTCGCCGTGGGAACGCGTGGAGTGGACCGGCAGCGACATCGCCGTCACCACGCCGCACGGCATCCATCACTACGACGTCGTCTTCGCCGCGACCGGGATCGCCGCCGACCTGGCGCGTCGCCCGGAACTGGCGTCGGTGGCGTCGGAGGCTGTCCTCTGGAGCGACCGACTGTCGCCCGAGGATGCCGCCCAGAACCCGGGACTGGCGGCATTCCCCTACCTCGACGACGACTTCGGGCTCGTCAGCCGCCGCGAAGGCGAACGCTCGGCGCTGTCGCGCATCCACATGTTCAACCACGGAGCCCGCCTGTCGCAGGGGATGCTGAGCCACCAGATCCCCGGACTCGTCGGCGGTGCGACGAAGCTCGCCGCGGCGCTGTCACGACGCCTGTTCGAGCGCGACTCGGCGGCATTGCTGACGGAGTACCTCGCATACGACGTCCCGGTCGGGGTCCACATCGGCCCGCGCGCATCCTCGCCGATACCCGTCGGCTGAGGCCGCGCCGATCGCCCTCGGCTGAGGACAGGACGCAAGAGTCTTCCCTCCTCGGCCCCGGTCCGAGTGACCTGGGCGTGGACACCGCATCAGATCTCCTGCCTCGTGTCCATCGAGGGCGGCGTGGCGGGCACGCGGGTAGCGTGAAGCGGGTGACCACAGAGATCCCCCTCATCGTTTCCGTGCCCACCTCTCAGCTGCGCGACGACCTGCAGCCCCTGCCCGACGGGGTAGAGGTGGTGGTGTGGGACATGACGGATGCCGCGCCGCGCGAGCGCTTCGACATGGTGGTGCCGCCGTACATGTCGATGGACGGCGTCATCGAGGCCCTCTCGAGCGTCGAGGTCGGACTCGTCCAGAGCCAGTCGATCGGGTACGACAACGTCGAGGGGCGCCTGCCCGCGGGTCTCGTCTTCGCGAACGCCTCGAGCGTGCACGAGACGGCGACCGCCGAGCTGGCCGTGGCTCTCGCCCTCGCGGCGCAGCGGCGGTTGCCCGACTTCGTGCGCGCGCAGGACCACGGCGAGTGGACCGGGGGCTCCGCCACCGGGCTCGCCGATCAGCGCGTGACGCTCCTGGGCTTCGGCGGCGTCGGCCGCGCGATCGCCGCGCGCCTCAAGCCGTTCGAGGTGGAGCTGCGCGCCGTCGCCTCGCATGGTCGTCTGCAGGATGACGTCGAGGTCTTCCCGCTCGGTCAGCTCGGCGACGTGCTCGCCGAGACCGACATCGTCATCGCCTCGCTCCCCGGGGGCGATGCGACGCGCCACCTGATCGATGACGCCGCCCTGGCCGCCCTCCCCGACGGCGCCCTGGTCGTCAACGTGGGCCGCGGCCCCCTCATCGACACCGACGCCCTCGTCGACCACGTGCGGCGAGGCCGCATCCGGGCGGCGCTGGATGTGACCGACCCCGAGCCCCTGCCCGCGGGGCATCCGCTCTGGAGCCTCGACGGCGTGCTCATCGCCCCGCACGTCGGAGGGGCGACGGATGCCATGCACCCGCGTATGGCGCGCCTGCTGCGTCGCCAGATCGACCGTCTGCGCTCCGGTGAGGAGCCGCTGAACGTCGTCATCGGGGGCTGACCGACCGGAACGAGGATGCGGTGATGGCGAACCACATCCTTCGCTCCGAGCGGGGGTGACACGCGCCGCGCTGGGTCATTCGCGGATCACCGCGACCGTGACTAGCTCTCGTCGCGATCGGCTCCCGACCACAGATCGCCGCACTCGACGGCATCCGCCCCCTGGGCGATGAGGTAGGGCCGCGCACCGACATCGCCGCGCACCGATGCCGCGACGGCGCTCCAGTGCTCCCGCCCGACGAGCACCGGATGCCCGGGAGACCCCCCGTACGCGGCGTAGGCGAGAGCGTCCGGAGCGGACCGTCGGACCAGACGAGCGACCGACGAGCCCGTGGCATCCGGGGTGTCGACCGGCAGGATCACGATCGACGGAGCAGAACCGGATGCCGCGACCGTGAGGCCCGCGCGCACGGAGGCCGAGACGCCCGTCTGCCAGTCCGCCACGCGGACGACGGTCACTCCTGCGGGGAGGAGGGGCAGCGCTTCATCGGCGGAGGCGCCGAGCGTCACGAGGATCTGCCCGCATCCGCCCGCGCGCAGGGTCTGGACCGCGAGCGCGATCCACGGGGTGCCGGCGGGCGTGCGGGCGAGCGCCTTGGGACCGCCGAAGCGGCGACCCGCACCCGCGGCCAGCACGAGCCCGCCGGGGGGAGCGGAGGGGGCGGCCGGCATGGTGACGACAGCGTAGCGCGCGCGAAACACACCCCGACTACGGTCGTAGACATGCTCGATCTGGCCGCCGACCTGGTGCCGCTGCTCGAGGCGGGCGTACCCGTCGCGGCGGTGACGGTGACCGGTGTGGTGCGCAGCGCTCCGCGCGGCGTCGGGGCCACACTCGCCGTCACACGGGACGCGCGGGTGATCGGGTCGATCTCGGGCGGGTGCGTCGAAAGCGACGCCGTCATGCTCGGACTCGATGCTCTGCGTACCGGCCGGGTGCGACGCGCGCGCTTCGGATTCACCGACGACGGCACCGTGACGCCGATCTCCGCGGGGCTCGCGTGCGGCGGCGCGGTCGACGTGGTCGCCTACCGCATCGACGCCGCCGCGGCGCTTCCGGCGCTGATGGCCGCGCGTGCGGGCGCGGAGGCGACGCTGCACCTCGACCTCGAGGGCGACGGACTCGACCTGCACCGCCCGGCGGCTCCGCGTCTGATCATCCTCGGCGCCGGAGAGCACGCGGCGGCCTTGTGCCGCCTGGGCTCCGCGGCCGGGTTCGCGGTGACGGTCTGCGACGACTGGGCCCTCCTGGTGACACGGGACCGTTTTCCCGACGCCGTCGAGGTCGTCGTCGCCGCCCCGCACGAGTTCCTCGAGCGGTTCCCCTCGCCCGACGCCCGCACAGCCGTATGCGTGCTGACCCACGACGAGCGCCTCGACGTGCCCGCGCTGCGCACGGCCCTGCGTCTGCCGGTCGGTTTCGTCGGCGCGATGGGCGCGCGCGCCACCGTCGCGCGCCGCGCGACACTGCTGCGAGCGGCAGGGGTGAGCGACGCAGAACTGTCGCGACTGCACTCCCCGCTCGGCCTCGACCTGGGCGGTGCGACCGCCGAGGAGACGGCCCTGTCGGTGATCGCCGAGATCGTGGCATCCCGCAACCGCGCCGACGCCCGCCCGCTCCGCGAGGTGCGCGGGCCCCGACTGCACGGTTCCGTGGGGCACGCCGCCACCCCGGGCGACGCGACGCTCTCGTGCGCGGTGAGGACGGCGTGAGCGTTCTCGTCGTGCGCGGCGCCCTGGCCGTCGTCGAAGACACCGGCCGCGTGCGCACCGGCGACGTCGTCTGCGTCGACGGGACGATCGTCGAGAGCATCGACCTCGCGGGGGTGGACCGCGCGGGGGCGACGGAAGTGGATGCCACGGGGTGCGTCGTCACCGCCGGACTCGTCAACGCGCACCACCACCTGCTTCAGACGGCGTTCCGCACTCTTCCGGGCACCCGCGGCATCCCGATGCGGGAGTGGCTGCCCGCGATGGCCTCGGCGTACACCTCAGCCGGTGTCGACCCGGAGCTCACCGGTCTCGCCGCCCGCGCCGGCCTCGCCGAGGCGTTGTTGAGCGGGGTGACCACGGTCGCCGATCACCACCTCACCTGGCCGAGCGGTGCGGACACCGTCGGTATGGCCCGGGCCGCGGCGGGGGCGGCGGCAGGGCTCGGTGCGCGCCTGGTGTTCGTGCGCGGCGCCGCACGCGACGATCCCCAGGAGGCGGCCGCCTCGGCCGACGCCATCGTGCGCGCGCTCCTGCCCGGAGTCCACGGTGGCGTCTCCGCCGACGGGATGCTGCAGGTCGCGGTCGGGCCCGCGGGGGTGCACAGTGATCCCCGCGAGACGTTCGCGCTGCTGGGCGAGGTGGCAGCGATGCACGGCCTGCGCCGACGCACACAGGCGAACGAGGTCGTCGATGTCGACATCGCCCTCGAGCGCTACGGCTCCCGCCCCATCGACCTGCTCGACGAGTGGGGGTGGCTCGCCCCCGACGTCACCCTCGCCCACCTGTGCGCCGTCACCGACGACGAGATCGCCCGCCTCGCGGCATCCGGTGTCACCGCGACCCACGCCCCCGGCTGCGACGTGCCGATGGGGTGGGGTGTCGCGCCCGTCCGGCGCCTCCTCGACGCGGGACTCGCCGTAGGGCTGGGCACGAGCGGAGGCGGCAGCAACGACGCGGGACATCTGCTGGCCGATGCGCGCCTCGCGATGCAGGTCTCCGCCCTCGTCGGGCCGCAGCTGCCGGCATCCGAGGTGCTCGGCACGGCGACCGCCGGCTCCGCCGAGGGCCTCGGCCGACCCGAACTCGGACGACTGACCCCCGGTTCGGCCGCCGACCTGTGCGTCTGGGACGTCTCGGGGGTCGCCGACGCGGGGGTAGCCGACCCGGTCGCGGGGCTCCTGTGGGCCTCCCCCGGGCGCCGCCCGCGCACGGTCGTCGTCGGCGGACGTGTCGTCGTCGACGAGGGCCGACTCACCACCGCCGACGAGCATGACATCGTCGCCCAGCTGTTCGAGAGAGTGCGACGATGACCACCATGGCCCCCGCGATCGACGTCGACGACGCTCCCACCGGCGACGAACTGCTCGGCGCGCACCTGCGGGGCCTCCGCAAGGCGCGCGGTCTGACCCTCACCCAGCTCGCCGAGGCGGCGACGCTGTCGCACCCGTTCCTGAGCCAGCTCGAGCGGGGCCTCGCGCGCCCCAGCATGGCGAGCCTGGAACGTCTGGCCCGGGCGCTCGGCACGAGTCGCGTCGAGCTCATCGCGGCATCCGAACCCCCGCGCACCGATCAGGACGCGCAGCCGTCGTTCGTCGCCGCCGACGAGGGCGTCATCGGCCCCTACGCCGAGGGCACGGCGCGCCTGCTCGCCACCGGTGCGCGGCGCTTTGAGCCGCTCGAGTTCACCGGCTCGAACTCCGCGCCGGGCGACCACTACGTGCACGAGGAAGACGAGTTCCTCACCGTGCTCGAGGGGTCGATCGTCATCTCGTTCGGGGTCTACGGCGAGCGCACCCTGCACGTCGGCGACTCGGTCTACTGCCGTTCGGGCACGCCGCACCGGTGGCACTCGCCCGACGGCGCGACCTATCGCCTGCTCATCGTGAAAGACCTGGTGAACGGCGGCGGCGCCGACGATCAGGCGGGGGTCGGGGCGTGAGCGGCGGCGTGACGTTCGACGTCGTCGTGCGCGCGCGACGGGATGCCGCCGACGGCATCGTCCTGCTCGACCTCGAGCGCACCGCCGGCACGCTGCCGCACTGGTCGCCGGGCGCGCACATCGACGTCGTGCTGCCCGGCGGTCTCGAGCGGCAGTACTCGCTGTGCGGATCCGTCGCCGAGCGGGGCACGTGGCGGATCGGCGTGCTGCGTGAGCGCGAGGGGTCGGTCTGGCTGCACGAGAACGCCGTCGAGGGGGCGTCGCTGCGCGTGCGCGGGCCCGCCAACCACTTCCTGTTCGCGCCCACGGCCGGCCGGTCGTACGTCTTCGTCGCGGGGGGCATCGGCATTACGCCGATCCTGCCGATGATCGAGGCCGCCGAGGCGGCGGGGGCGGCGTGGACGCTGCTGTACGCCGGGCGTTCGCGCCGGACGATGGCCTTCGCCGACGACCTCGCCGAGCGGTACGGCGAGCGGGTCGAGGTGTACGCCGCCGACGAGGGACGCCGCCTGGATCTGGCCGCCCGCTTCGCCGCGCCGGTCGCGCGCACCGTCGTCTATTCGTGCGGACCGGCGCGTCTGCTCGAGGCTCTGGAGGATGCCATGGCCGCCTGGCCGGGCGGGAGCCTGCACGTGGAGCGGTTCGAGGCGAAGGTGCTCGGACCGCCGGTGTGGACGGAGCCGTTCGAGGTCGACCTGATGCTGTCGGGGGTGACCGTCACCGTCCCGCCCGAGCGCTCGGTGCTCGACGTGATCGAGGAGGCGGGGGCGATCGTGCCCTCCAGCTGCCGGGTCGGCACGTGCGGCACGTGCGAGGTGGCCATCGTCGACGGCGAGGTGGAGCACCGCGACTCGGTGCTGTCGCCCGAGGAGCAGGCGGCGAACCGCACGATGATGGTGTGCGTCTCGCGGGCCGCGTGCGATCGGATCACGCTGGAGCTGTGAGCGACCGGGCCGCGCGATCGACTGCTCGGGCGGAGGATGGTGACGAAATCGCCCGCCGGTTCACCCTCGCGCCCCTGGCTCTCACCCGGAGAGCTCGACGCGTCGTCCGAGCCGTCCCGCCCACGCGTCGGCGGCCGCAGCGCGGAGCACGCGCAGCTTCGACGGACGCCGCGTGATCACCGTGCACAGCAGACACAGCGCCCAGAAAAGACCCGCGTTCACCCCTCGCGCCACGCTGCGACGCCGTCCCGTCCGTAGCTCCCTGTGGATCCGGTTGCGGATCGAGTAGTAGAGCAGGGCGTCATTCGTCGACCGGAACATCGCCAGGACCTCGAAGCCGGGCGGCATCCACCGTTGTCCGCGGGGATCGACCACGATCGCGTCGCGGGAGAGCCGTATGCGGCCGCCGGCGCGCACGATCCGAGACGTGTACTCGAGATCGTCTCCATAGAGGACCAGGTCTGCGTCGGGCAGTCCGATCCGCCGCAGCACGTCGAGGCGCACGAGCAGCCCGCCGTACGGCGCGTAGGAGAGATCCGCCCCCGTCTCCCCCATCCGAGGACGCCTCAGCCCGATGCGCTCGAGCGCGCGGCGGGCGAACAGCGCGAGTTCGACGCCGGCGAACGACCGATCCTCGCGCGGATGCTCACGGGCCTGCTCGACGCGCCGGGCCTCAGCGACATCGTCCGGTTCGGCGCTGGGGGCGCGCGTCGGTGCCACGGCGCACAGATCGTCGCCCGCGGCGCGCAGGGCCCCGTCCTCCTCCAGCAGGATCGACAGAGCGTCGCCCTGCGGCAGGTTGTCGTCATCGAGCAGCCAGACGTAGTCGGCATCCGACTCCAGGGCGCGGGCGATCGCGAAACCGAACGCCGGCGCGGACCCCTCGTTGCGCCCCAACCGGTGGTAGCGCACGAGCGGCTCGTGTGCCCGGGCGTACTCCCGCAGATCCCTCTGCGCGGCGGCGACCGAGCCGTTGTCCACCACGACGACCGCCGTCACGCCGGCGGCACGCATCGCCTCCACGGTCGCGAGGCACGAGGCCGCGCGTGAGCCGTAGGTGACGGTGGCGCCGATGACGCGAGGAGGGGAGGAAGCAGCCACGGTTCACCTTTCGACAGGGGCGTTGAAGGGGCCGTAGATGCCGGCCAGGGTGTGCAGGAAACGGTCGGCGGAGAACTCCTCGACGGCGATGCGCCGAACGGCTTCCGCCTGGAGGCGGGCGGCCGGCAGGTCGTCGAGGGCAGCGCTCACGGCCTCGGCCAGGGTGGCCGCGTCGTCCGCGATCGCGAACACCGAGAGGGTGTCGTCGACGATCCCCTCGACCCCGATGGACGTCGACACGATCGGAATCCCCCGCACCATGGCATCCACGGTCTTGAACTTGACACCGGCGCCCGCGCGGAGGGGGATCAACGCCACGGCGGCACCGGCGTAATACGGCTCGAGCGACTCCACCCGGCCGGTCACGAGGAGGGTCCCGGGGCGGCGTGCGGCCTCGTCGCGCATCTCGACGGTGGGGTGGGCGCCCGCGAAGACGAATCGGGCATCCGGATGCCGGCGCTGGACGCGCGGCGCGATCTCGCGCATGATCCACAGCGCCGCGTCGGCGTTGACCGAGCGGTCGAAGGCTCCGACGAAGAGGATCGACCCGCGGAGGGGAGGGGATGCCGCGGGCGCGGGGAGCGCCTCCGCCAGCGGCGGCCGCACGACGCGCACCTCCGCCGACCGGGACGCCCGCTGCACGATGGCGGCATCCTTCCCGCTGAACACCAGCACCGTGTCCGCCTCGGCGTACACCCGGCGCTCGTCGCGGCGCACGGTCGTCAGACGACAGCGCGCCACCAGAGCTCGGGGATGAAAGCGACCCGCGCTCGCCCCGAGGAAGCGCTCGGCACTCTGGAGCAGCACATCGTGTGCGAACACGACCCGACGTGCCCGCGTCGTCACCCCGCGGCCGAGCCACCCCATCTCGGTCCACTGGAACTCGACCACGTCGGCGGTGAAGAAGAGGGCGTGCAGCTCGGCGGACGAGGCGAACGCCTTTCGCAGCCGCCGCACCGGACGGACGGGGAAGAAACGCTGCTGCTGCCGATCGAGGACGGCGACGACCCGGCGGAACCCCCGGGGCGGCGCGGGGATGTCGACGAGGACGCTCGCGAACTCCGCAACGGTCAGCGCCGCCGCCGCGCGGTTGTCGGCCGTGGCGGGAGCGACGACCGTGATCTCGTGCCCCAGTGCTCGAAGAGCGCGCAGGTGCCGGAGGAAGTACTGTCCGCCGGCGTGCGGAATCGCCTCGAACGGGACGACCGGGGCGACGCTGACGATCTGCACGTGCATCCTTCCCGTCGACGTGCGATGAGCGGCGACGAACTCACACTCTGCGGGTGACGTCGGCATGTGGCGGGCTGAGCTCGCACGCCGCGGACCGGGTGAACGCCATCGCGGACGGGGGCCCACCGAGGGGTGAGCCCACCGTCCGACCGGGGCGGCGGGGCGGGGCTCCGTCAGGCGATCGCCCGGACGCACACGGGCGAGCCCGTAGTGTTCGGCCCGGCCGGACGCCCACCCGAGAAGGGACCCGCGGTGGACATCACCCACGTGCAGAGCAGCTTCATCGCCCCGTTGGGGGGCGCTGAATCGTACGTGCTGGCCCTCGCGACGGAGCAGGCACGCCGGGGTGACGACGTCGAGATCGTCACGGCGTGGACCGACCCGCTCACGGTGGAACGGGCGAATCGGGCCGGCGTCCGAGTGCGCACCGTCCGTGTGCGCCGGCCCTATCGCCCCGATCAGCACGGCGGCGGACCCGCCGCCAAGATCCTCTTCCACTCCCTCGACCTGATCGGCGCCCTCGCCCCCACGCCGCTCGTGCTCGACGTGCAGAAACCCGGTCGACTGGTCCACGTTCACCGATTCCAGGGCCTCGGCGGCCAGGTGCTGCGTGCGCGACTCTCACCCGTGGTCCACACGGCGCACGACTACTGTCTCGTCGACACGACGTCTACGACCATCCGCGACGGTCTCGAGCCCGACGACCTCGGCGACGTTCAGCGGCTCCGGGCCCGAGCGATCTGGAGGGCCGCGCGTCACGCCAGCATCCTGGTGTTCCCGAGCGAGCGCACACTGGCGCGCCATCGAGTCCTGGGGATGCCACGCGACGGTGTCGAGCAAAGGGTCGTCCCGCACGGGTGGCCGGCCCCCGCCGCCGCGTCGCCTCCCGTCGATCCGTCGGTGCGCCCGCGCTTCGTCTTCCTCGGCAAGCTCCAGGCGGCGAAGGGCGTCTCGCTCCTCCTGCGGGCGTGGGCGTTGCTCGGTGTCGACGCCGAACTCGTCATCGCCGGCGACGGTCCGGAGCGGCCGGCGGTGGAACACGCGGCCGCTGCCGGCCTGGTCACGTACGCCGGGTGGGTCGACGGGGATGCCAAGGCCGCGCTGATCGCGTCAGCCACCGCGCTCGTCTTCCCGTCGCTCTGGCCCGAGACCTTCGGCCTCGTCATCGCCGAAAGCCTCCTCATGGGCCGTCCGGTGGTTGCGACCCCGCAGGCGGCTGGATCGTTCGTGCGCGACGGCGAGAACGGTCTCGTGTCGGCGGATGCGACCGCGGAGGCCCTCGCCGGTGCGCTGCGGCGCATCGCCCGCGACGCGTCCCTTCGCGCGCGACTGGCGCGCGGGGCCGCCGCCAGCGCGACCGCACTCGACTTCGGATCCCACGTCGACCGCATCACCACGGTGTACGCCGACGCCCGGGAGATCTTCGCGCGACGTCGCTGAGCGCGCGCCGAACGCGACACCCACGGGCGCGAGTGCGGGGCGCTCCGCGCGCGCGGAAGGGCACCTGTCCGACAACTTTGTCACGAGGGTCACGCGCGAGAAATACGGCGGAAACGCGCGGTTCCTAGCATCGGACCATCGCCGGATGTTGGTCACACCAACACTGACGCAGCCGCCCAGGCGGCTCGCCCCGTCGCCGTGGCGCTCATCTCGACTCTCGTCATCCCGATTCACCGGAGGCCCTCGTGTCCGCCGTTCCACCCGTCTCGATCGCCGCCCTGCGGGGTGTGCGCCTCGCCTCCGGCGACCTCGTCGACATCGCGCTCGACGGCGACGAGGTGCTGGCGGTCGTGCCCGCGGGCAGCCCCCTCCCCGAGACCGACGGGGCGACCCTCGACCTGACCGGGTATCTCGTCACCGCCGCGGGCGCCGAACCCCACGCGCACCTCGACAAGTCGCAATCGTGGGATGCCATCCAGCCGCCGTTCGGCGACCTCGAACGCGCCATCGACAGTTGGCACGCCTACGCCATGACCCTCGACGAGGACGACACGCTCGCTCGCGCCCGCTCCACGGCTCGGCGGATGCTGGCATCCGGGATCACCGCGGTGCGCACGCACGTCGACCTGCTGCGCGGGGACGACGCGCTCACGGGCGTCCGCGCCCTCGTGCGCCTGCGCGCCGAGCTCGCCGGGCTCATGGACATCGAGCTGGTCGCCCTCGGCGGCCCGACCGTGCCCGACGAGGTGTTCGAGGCGGCCCTCGACGCGGGCGTCGACCTCGTCGGCGGCGCCCCGCACCTCGCCGACGACCCGATCGCCGACCTCGAGCGCCTCATCGCACTGGCTCGCCGTCGCGACGTCGGGCTCGACCTGCACACCGACGAGAGCCTCGCGGGCTTCGACACCCTCGCCGCCTACGCCACCGCCGTCACGGGCTGGCACCGCCCCCGCACCGCGGGCCACTGCGTGCGGCTGAGCATGATGGCCGAGGCCGAACTCGACGTGCTCGCCGACGGCATCCGCACCGCCGACATCGGCATCATCGCGCTGCCGATCACGAACCTCTACCTGCAGGGATGGGGCGTCGATCGCGCGATCCCCCGCGGCATCGCACCGATCGGCCGCCTCAAGGCCGCCGGTGTCCGCGTCGCCGCCGGTGCCGACAACGTGCGCGACCCGTTCAACCCCGTCGGGCGCTGCGACCACCTCGAGACCGCCTCGCTCCTCGTCAGCGCCGGACACCTCGCCCCCGCCGACGCGATGGATGCCGTGACCATCGGCGCCCGCGATGTGATGGGCCTCGCGGCCGCCGGTCCCACGGCCGGAGCCCGCGCCGACCTCGTCGCCATCAAGGCGGACTCGCTCGGCGAGGCCGTCGCCTTCGCCAGTGCCGACCGCGTCGTGATCCACCGTGGCCGACTCGTCAGCCGCACGACCGTCTCGACCGAGACCGCGGCATCCGTCGCCCTCCCCGTCCCCACCCGCTCCGCCGCACCCGCGACGGCGTCGTAACCCGCCCCCAACGGAAAGTGAGCGCCCCCGTGACCTTGGCCTCTCCCGCCCCGGTATCCGTCGCGGATCCCACCGCGCCGATCCTGGACTTCCGCAACGTCGCCCTGACGTTCCCCAACGGCACCACCGCCCTCTCCGGCGTCGACCTCACCGTGAACCGCGGCGAATTCGTCAGCGTCGTCGGCCCCTCCGGTTGCGGAAAATCGACCCTGTTGCGCATCGCATCGGGGCTCGAGACCGCGACCGAGGGCGTCGCCACCGTCAACACCGACCGCATCGGCTACGTCTTCCAGGACGCCACGCTCCTGCCCTGGCGCGACGTGCAGTCGAACGTCGAACTGCTCGCCGAACTCAACTGGCAGCCCAAGCGCGTCCGCACCCCGAAGGCGCAGTGGGCCATCGACCTCGTCGGGCTCAACGGCTTCGAGAAGCACCTGCCCAAGCAGATGTCGGGCGGCATGAAGATGCGCGCGTCGCTCGCGCGTTCGCTCACGCTCGACCCCGAACTCTTCCTGTTCGACGAGCCGTTCGGCGCGCTCGACGAGATCACCCGCGAACGCCTGAACGACGAGCTCATCAAGATCTTCGTCGCGCAGAAGTTCGGCGGGCTCTTCATCACCCACTCGGTCTCCGAGGCCATCTACCTCTCCACCAAGGTCGTCGTGATGTCGGGGCGTCCCGGTCACCTCGTCGACACCTTCGAGATCCCTTTCGACATGCCCCGCGACCCCGAGATCCGCTACACGGCCGAATACGCGAAGCTCGTCGGCGAGGTCTCCCACGCCCTTCGGGAAGGACACTCATGAGCACCACGTCTGCAGAGCCGGTCGTCGCCACGTCGTCCGCGCCCACGGGATCCACTCCCCCGCCCACCACGCCGCGCGCACGTACCGCGACCGCCCGCGGCCGGTTCGGAGCCCGCGCCTTCGCGCTCGGTCCGCCCCTCGCCGTGCTCGTGGTGCTGCTGGGCGGCTGGTACGCCATCTCGATCGGCCTCGCGGCATCGGGCAAGGGCTTCCTCATGCCCATGCCGCACGAGATGTTCACCCTCGGGTTCTTCGACCCGCAGGTCGGTGCCGACATCTGGATCGCGCTGTTCCGCACGACCGGCGTCGCCCTCACGGGCCTGTTCGTGGCCATGGTGCTCGGCATCGGCTGGGCGATCGCGATGTCGCTCGCGCGCTGGGTCGAACGCTCCACCTACGCCTACGCCGTCATGCTGCAGTGCATCCCGATCCTCGCGCTCGTGCCGCTGGTCGGATTCTGGTTCGGCTACGAGTTCCTCGCCCGCGTCATCGTCTGCGTGCTCATCGCCCTCTTCCCCATGGTGTCGAACACGCTGTTCGGCCTGCAGTCGGTCGACAAGTCGCAGCGCGAGCTGTTCCGCCTGCAGAAAGCCAACAAGTGGACCGTGCTCACCAAGCTCACCCTCCCCGCAGCCCTGCCCTCGATCTTCGTCGGCATGCGGACCTCGGCGGGCCTGTCGGTCATCGGCGCGATCGTCGGCGACTACTTCTTCCGTCGCGGTGAGCCCGGCATCGGCTCGCTCATCGCCAACTACCAGTCGCGCCTGCAGAGCGCCGAGCTGTTCGCCGCCATCCTCGCGGCGTGCCTCCTCGGAGTGGCGATCTTCGCCCTCTTCGGCTGGATGTCGAAGGTGGCCGTCGGCCGCTGGTACGACAGCACCCTCTGACCCGCACCACTCCTCTCGGATGCCGCGCACGCACCGCGGCGGCATCCGTCGCACCCGAAAACACCCGCACCCGAGAGCACCACCCCCGTCACAGAAAGCGAACCAGCATGCAGCGCTCCACCCTCGTCCGCGGCACCGCCGTCACCGGCGCCGTCGCGATCGCCCTCACCCTGACCTCCTGCGCCGGCAGCGCCGCGGAGACCGCGCCCACCGCCGACATGGAGATCGGCTCGGTCGACCTGTCGGCCGACTGCCCCGCCACCATCGTCATCCAGACCGACTGGAACCCCGAAGCCGAGCACGGTCACCTCTACGAGATGATCAAGGACGACTACACCATCGACGCCAACACCAAGGCGGTCACCGGTCCCCTGATGTCGGACGGCGAGTTCACCGGCGTCAACCTCGAGCTCCGCGCCGGTGGTCCCGCCATCGGCTTCCAGACCGTCTCGGCGCAGATGTACCAGGACGACGCCATCACCCTCGGCTACATCAGCACCGACGAGGCGATCCAGCTCTCGGACACCACCCCGACCAAGGCCGTCTTCGCCCCTCTCGACATCAGCCCGACGATGGTCATGTGGGACCCGACCACCTACCCCGACGTCAAGAGCGTGGATGACGTCAAGGCCGCCCTCTCGGCCAACGGCGGGGTGTGGCGCTACTTCGACGGCTCGGCGTACATCGAGTACCTCAAGAGCGCCGGGCTGGCCGATGCCTCGATCCTCGACGGCTCGTACGACGGCACCCCGTCGAACTTCGTCGCCGCCGGTGGCAAGGACATGCAGCAGGGCTTCGCCTCGGCCGAGCCCTACGTGTACCAGAACGAAGTCTCGGCGTGGGGCAAGCCCGTCGACTTCGCCCTCATCCACGACGCCGGATGGCAGACCTACCAGTCGTCGGTGTCGGTGAAGGCCGCCGACTTCGAGGAGCTGTCGCCGTGCCTGACGAAGCTCGTGCCCGTGCTGCAGAAGGCCGGCGTCGCTTACTACGCCGACCCGTCGGCGGCCAATGCCCTCATCCTCGACCTCGTCGACCAGTACGCCACCGGTTGGACCTACACGCAGGGCGTCGCCGACTACTCGGTCAAGACGCAGGTCGACCTCGGTCTCGTCGGCAACGGCACGAACTCCACCTACGGCGACTTCGACGACGACCGCTTCGCGGACTTCTTCGACAAGGCGAGCAAGGTGTACACCGACCTCGGCACCCCGCCCGCGGCCGGCTACACCCCGGCCGACCTGTACACGAACGAGTTCGTCGACACCTCGATCTCGTTCTGACGGCTGCGGCCCGGTCCGCTTCGCGCGGGCCGGGCCGTTCCGGGCCCCTCCCCGTCGTCATCGGTCGCGAGAGCGCATCTCGCTGACACCCCGGTTGCACCCTGCAGCGCGGTCGTCAGCGAAATGCAGCTCGCGAACCCCCGGACGTGAGACCCCCGACCCCCGGCATCCATCCCCACCCGTTCCACCCGGAGACACACCCCATGAGCGACACCGCCACCCGCGTCCTCTCCCTCGAAGACGAACTCCTCGACCTGCTCGGCCCCGCCGCCGTCAGCGCCGAACCGCGCGTGCGCGAGCGCGCCAGCGTCGACGGCTCCCCCATGTCGCCGATCATCGCCGCGCAGCTTCCCCTCGGCCTCGCCGACCTCGTCGTCTTCGCCGCGAACGCCGAGCAGATCGCCACGGCCGTGGCCGCGGCATCCCGTCACGGTGTTCCGATCACCGTGCGCGGCAAGGGCACCGGCAATTACGGCCAGGGAATCCCGATGCAGGGCGGTCTCGTCATCGACACCACCCGCGCCAAGGCCATCGTCGAGGTGGGCGACGGCTACATCACCGCCGAAGCCGGCACCCCGATGGTGCTGCTCGAACAGGCGGCGTGGGCCGCGGGCCAGGCGCTGTGGATGTACCCCTCGACCGCGCAGTCGACGATCGGCGGCTTCCTCTCCGGCGGTTCCGGCGGCACCGGCTCCATCGAGCACGGCTCCAACGACCGCGGCTTCGTCGCCGCCCTCGACGTCGTGCACGCCGACGGCAGCGCCGAGATCCACCACTTCGAGGGCGACGAGGCCCAGAAGTACGTGCACAACTACGGCACCGCGGGCGTCATCGTGCGCGCGACGGTACGGCTCGAGCCGCTCCGCGAGTGGCGGGGCCTGTGGGCGAGCTTCCCCGACTTCGCCGGAACCCTCTCGGTGGTGCAGACCATCGGCAACCTCGACCCCGCTCCGCGCCTGGTGTCGGGAGACGGCCCCGAGATCTCGGCATCCCTCCCCGCCGACGAGGCCATCCCGGAGGGCCGGTCGAGCCTGCGCGTCATCCTGGACGCCGGCCAGATCGACACCGTTACCGCGCTCATCGAGGGTGCAGGGGGCCGCGTCGAGGCCGTGCGCGAGGGGCCGCAGGCGAGCATCCGCCTGTCGATGCTGAGCTACAACCACCCCATCGAGTGGTACCAGAAGAGCCAGTCGCACGAGGTATTCCACCTCGAGGTCGCCGGCGCCCCGCTGGCGGACGACATCGAGGCCGTCGAGGCGGTGTTCGCGGGCTCGCACCTGCACATCGAGTCGACGAAGGCCTTCCCGATCGGCATGCTCGCCGCACCCTACGTCAGCGAAGAAGACGTGTACCGCGGCATCGCCGAGCTCAACGCGATCGGTGTCGGCGTGCACAACCCGCATCAGTGGAACGTCGACTTCAACGTCGAACAGACCGCCGAGACCGCCGCGCTCACCGACCCGAACGGGCTGCTGAACCCCGGCAAGCTCAACCCCGACTACACCGGCGCACGCAAGGGAGCGATCATCTCATGACCCGTCTCCTCGCCGAGCTCAGCGGCCCCGCCGCAGCCGAAGCACTGACCGAGAACTCGATCCTCGTGCTCCCCACGGGTGCGATCGAGCACCACGGCCCGCACCTCCCCCTGGCGACGGATGCCATCGTCGCCGAGGCCTCCGCCACGGCCGCCGTCGCGCGCGCCGCCGCGCAGGGGTTGGATGTCTGGCAGCTGCCGACGCTGTCGATCACGAAGTCCGACGAGCACTCGTGGGCGCCGGGCACGCTGTGGCTGACGCCCGAGACCATGTTGCAGACCGTCGTCGACATCGGCCGCTCGATCCTCACCACCCGCGCGCGGACGCTCGTGTTCCTCAACGGCCACGGCGGCAACGTCGCGCTGCTGAACGTCGCGAACCGGGAGCTGCGTCGCCGGTTCGGTCTGCGCACGTTCTTCATGCCAGCCGCCCGCGTCCCCTCGTTCGACGGCACCGATGGTGGTCCGAACGAGCACGGCACCGGCATCCACGCGGGACACGGTGAGACGAGCATGATCATGCACCTGCGGCCCGAGCTCGTGGACCCCTCGACGTTCGAGGCCACCGTCCCCGCGCACATCGGCGACTTCCGCCACATCGGCTTCAACTCCAAGCCCGTGACCTTCGGATGGCTGTCGAACGATTTCGGCCCGACCGGTGTACTGGGCGACCCGACCGGCGCCAACGCCGCGCACGGCGCGGAGCTGTTCGAGCAGAGCGTGTCGTTCGTCGTCGAGGCGCTCGAGGAGATCAGCCGATTCGACTACACCGCGTGAGTTTCTCGGGGCGCGCACACCACCGGCGAGGTCGGCACCAAGACGGCGAATCGGTCGAGGGGCACCCGTTCCGCCTGAGGCGTGCGACCCCTGCGCCGGATGCCGTGGTCCCGGCGGTGAGCGCATGAGCGTCGCCGCCGAGACCGGACAGGGCGTCCGTGCGTACGGGCAGGTGCTGCGGCTGCCCGGGGCCCGCAGCTTCGTCGCCGCCGGCATCCTCGCGCGCTTCCCGCGGGCCACCCTCTCGCTCGGCATCATCCTGCTCGTGTCGTCGGCCACGGGGAGTTTCGCCTCGGCGGGCATCGTCGTGGCTCCGCTCGTCGGCGGCATGGCCATCGCCGCTCCGCTGTGGTCGTCGCGCATGGACCGGTACGGCCAGGCTCGCGTCATCCTGGTGTCTCTCGGATGCCTGGTGCTCACGGCATCCGTCCTGCTCGCGCTCGTGCTGTCGGGGGCGCCCTTCTGGACGTGGCTCGTCGCCGCATTCTTCACGGGGGCGGCGACCCCCGACCTCACCTCCGCCGTGCGCGCGCGGTGGACGATGCTCGCCCCGCCCTCCCAGCGCACCCCGGCGCTCGCGCTGGAGACCATCGGCGATCAGATGGTGTTCATCAGCGGGCCGCCCGCGATCACCGCGGTGGCGGCGGCCCTGGATCCGGCCGTGGCCATGCTCGGCTCGCTCGGGCTCGGGGTGGTCGGCGGCGTCTGGCTCGCCGCCCAGCGGGGCACCGAACCCGCCCGCAGCATCCCGCAGCGTCCGCGCGGCATCGTTCTCCCCCCGCTCGGCGTCGTGCCGATCGCCCTGGCCTGCGTGGCCCTGGGCGGCGTCTTCGGATCGTTCGACGTGAGCCTGGTCGGCTGGGCCGAGGTCGACGGACGCCCCTGGCTCGCGGGTCCCGCCTTCAGCGCCCTGGCCGTGGCGATCGCCATCGGCTCGGTGGTCACCGGCGCCCGCTCGTGGCGACTGTCTCCGGCGGCCCGGTTCATCCTGTTCGCGGCAATCGCGGCGGTCGTCTCGCTCGCCCTGCCCGTCGCCGAGCAGGCCGTCCTCCCGCTGTTCGGGGTGATCCTGCTGCTCGGACTCACGGTGTCGCCGGTGATGGTGTCGGGGATCCTCGTGGCATCCGCCCGCGCGCCCGAAGGACGGGTGACCGAGACGCTGGCCTATCCCACGGCGGCGATGTCGCTCGGCGTCCCGATCGGCGGCGTGATCGCGGGAGCGGCCCTGGACGCCACCGGCCCCGCGGCCGCGCTGACCACCATCGCGGTGTCGCTGGGGCTGGCCGCGATCATCGCCGCGGCGGGCGAAGCGCTGCTGCGCCTGCGGCGGCGGGGCGCGACCGCCTGATCCGATGCCCTGACCGCGGGACGATACCCCCGACGGCGTGCTCCCTTCCCGCCGTCGAGCGTCCACGACCGGCCGCGGCAGCATCGCGCGACCGGAACGCCTTGGAGGGTTATCGAGCGAGTGCCGCGCCGAGGTGACGGAGAACCGAGACGTGGCCGTCGTCGGGACGCAGGTCGATCGTCGTGTGCGGGAGGGCGACCGCCAGCATCCGCGCGTGAGCAGGAGGGATCACGCGGTCGCGCTCACCCTGGACGAGCAGAACGGATGCCGTGACCTCCGCGAGCTCGAACCCCCAGGGCCGGGTGAAGGCGAGGTCGTCGTCGATGAGCCCGTCGGGTCCGAGCTCCTCCGCCGCGCCGGCGTCGGCTCCGAGTGAAGCCCAGTCGTCCTCGAGCGCTGCGTAGTCGGCATCCACGAATTGCGCCGGGTCGAACCGATCGGTCTCGGCGAAGCGGCGACGGGCGGCTTCGCCCTCCACCGCGGCGCGCAAGCCGCCTGGTGCCTGCATCCCGACGAACCAGTCGTCGTCGCCGGTGAACGGCGCGGGCGAGGCGAACGTGATCACCGCACGGACGAGGTCGGGCATCGCCGCGGCGCAGGCGAGGGCGTGCGGTCCGCCACCGGACGCTCCGACCGAGACGACGGATGCCACGCCCAGCTCGTCGAGCACCGGCTCGATCCCCTCGGCGACGTCGGCGACCGTGCGGCCCGGCATCCGCGGGGAGTCGGCGTAGGCGGGGCGGGCGACCGAGACGACAGCCAGACCGCGGGCGTCCGCCGCGTGCTGCACCGGTGGGAGGATCGCCCCGGTCTGCGGTGAACCGTGATGCCACAGCAGCACGTCGCGTCCGGCGATGTCGTCGTGGGACGTGTGGACGCGGAGCCCCGCGATGGTCCTGTGCATGTGCCCTACGCTGGCACGGCCGCTCCGCAAGCGCGAGGGTGCGACCCGAGCCTGGCGGGGCGGATGAACGGGCGCGGAAGTACATCGAGTGGCCAGGAAACCTGGGCGACGTCGGCATCCCGACCGGGTGCTGTGGACACGCGCTCATGCGCGCCTGCCGGGGGGGGGGGGGGGGGGGGGGCAGAAAACGTTGAGTGTCCACAACACGCCGCCCCGGCGCCCGAGGCACGGCGTGTTCTGGACGCTCAACCGGCAGCCGAGCGCGCTCACCAGAGCACGAACGGCGTGAACGTCCAGGACACGCCGCCCCGGCGCGCCGGGCACGGCGTGTTGTGGACACTCACCCGGAGCCGAAAGCGCCCGCCCGCCGGGGCTCGAAGGACGTCGAGTGTCCAGGACACGCCGCCCCGGCGCGCGAGGCGCGGCGTGTACTGGACGCTCGACCGGCGGCAGGGCGGGCCGGCGGGTTACAGGATGACGCCGAACTCCTCCGCCAGCGCGGGCAGTTCCTCGTGCAGCACGCGCGAGGCCTCCGTCGCGAGGGGGTTGGTCGAGACGCCGCGGTCGTTGACGAGCTTCCCGCCGACGTACACCTGCTGCAGGTTGCGCAGACCGCAGGCGAGCACGTAGCTGCGCACGGGGTTCCACAGCGGGCCGATGTCGGGGGTGCGCGGGTCGACCACGACGAAGTCGGCGAACTTGCCCACCTCGAGGCTGCCGACGCGGTCGTCGACACCCATGATCTCCGCGCCCCCGAGGGTGTGCAGGCGCAGCACCCGCTCGGGCATCATCGACAGGGGGTCGTGGGTGCGGGCGCGCTGCATGAACATGCCCATGCGCATGTTCTGCCAGGGGTCGGCGACGTCTGTGCAGGCCTGGTCGTCGAGGCCCATTCCGACCTTCATGCCCTGCTCGAGCATCTCGGGAACGTGGGCGATTCCCGACGCGAGACGCCCGTTCGACGCCGGCTGCCACGACATGCTGGCGCCGCCGGCGGCGGCATCCGCGATGATCTCGGGCGTGGTCTGGATGAAGTGTCCGAACATCATGCCGGGGCGCAGGGCTCCGGCGTTCTTGTACAGCTGGAACTTCGTCTGCTGGTGCTCGATCGCCTCGTACGTCTCGAGGAAGTGCGCCTGGTTGGTGACGCCGAAGCGGTCCATGACGGCGACCTCGATCTCGGCGGCGTCGGGCCGCGTCGACCACTGCACCTGGCCCATGATCGATGCGCCGAGGGCGATGTCGGGGTCCATCGAGAGCACGTGGTCGAGGGACGCCTCGAACCGGGCGAAGATCTCGTCGTCGGTGCCGACGGTGGCATCCAGGGCGATGGAGTCGACGAAGCGGAGTCCCGCGTCATGGCATCCGTCCGCCTGGCGGGTGTGCCACGCGTGGTCGCGGAGCTGCCCGCCCCCGTCGGCGCGCTTGCCCTCGACCATCGGCTCCCACGGCAGGAGCGGGTCGGTGAAGTTGTAGGCCGTCGTCACGCCGTTGGCGAGGAAGTCGAGCGAGCCGTGCAGGGTCGCCCAGTAGATCTGCTCGGGCGAGGCGTTGTTGAGCACGCTGAACATCGAGGTGCACCAGCCGTAGAGCGTCTGGTCGACGCCGAGTCCGCGGGAGCCGCTCGTGAACAGGTGGCTGTGCGACGACACGAAGCCGGGGGCGACGAACTTGCCGTCGACGTCGAGGATCTCGTCGGCGGTGACGCCTTGATCGGGGTCTCCGGCGCCGATCGCGGTGATGCGTCCGTCCTCGACGAGCAGGTACCCGCGCTCGATGTAACCGGGGTCGTCGGTGCCCGCGGGGACCGTGATGAGACGTGCGTTCGTGACCAGGAGCGACATGTTGATGACGGTAACAATGGCGTGTTTCCGCAGTGTTCCGGGTGGGTGGCGGGCTGTTTGCGGGGCTGTTCCTCCCTGTCGAATGTCCAGGAAACGCCGTAGAGCGCACGAGGGGTGCGGCGTGTCTTGGACACTCGACAGGTTCTGACTCAGGAGAACGCCGCGCGCACGGCCGGCGCGATCTGCGCGAGCACCTCGTCGCGCGCGGGCGTCGAGGGGAACACCAGGAACAGGTGCGGCACGCCCGCACGCCGAACGAACTCGACGGGGGTTCCGGATGCCGACAGCCGGGCTGCGTACTCCTCGGCCTCATCCGACAGCGGGTCGACCTCGGCCGCGACGATCACGGCCGGGGCGGATCCGGCGAGGTCGGGGGCGCGCAGCGGTGCCGCTTCGACGGGCGCCGGCCCCGCCGCATCCACCCCGGTCATCGCACCGGGAACCGACGTCGAGCCCGCTCCCGCGGCGCCCGGCACGTACAACCCCCAGTACCACTGCATCCCCCTGGCGGTCAGCGGCAGGTTCTCGGTGTGGGCGCGGTAGCTGGGGCGCTCGGGGTCAGGGGCGTCGAGCACGGGGCACAGCAGCACCTGGCACCGGATGCCGGGCGCCCGACCGTCGCGTGAGCGCAGCGCGAGGGACGCCGCGAGGTTGCCGCCCGCGCTGTGCCCGGCGACGCCGAGGAGCGCCGGGTCGACGAGCCCGTCCGCACCGTCGGCCGCGAACCGCAGCGCGCGCTCGAGGTCGTCGAGACCGGCGGGGAAGGGGTGCTCGGGCGCGAGACGGTAGTCGACGCTCAGCACCTGGGTGCCGGTGGTCGCAGCGAGCGCGCGGCACAGGGCGTCGTTGTTGTCGAGGTCGCCCGCGACCCACCCGCCGCCGTGGGCGAAGACGAGCGTCCCGCGGTGTCCGGCGCGCGGACGGTACAGGCGCAGGGCGAGGCCGTCGGCATCCAGGTCGATCGACTCGATCGTCTCGTCGTCGGGACTGCGAATCCACGACGGGTTCGCGCGCAGCACGGCGACGCGAGCGGCGTCATCGCCGTCGGCATCCGTCGCTCCGGAGGGGATCGTGCCCGCCTGCGCGGCGAGACGCGCGAGATGCGCACGCACGGCGGGGTCGGTGATCGCGGGGTGGACGCTGTCGGTCACGGTGCTCCTGGGGTCGGTCGGGCGAGCGCGACCCGCGCGCGCCGGACGGAGGCGAGGCCTCGCCGGGGTATGGGTCGAGGTGAGCGTAACCGCGGGGCGGAGTGGACCGCGGAAGCGTTACGGGGCGGAAACACGCGCGCCGTCTCCACCGGCGAGCATGAGCCTGTGACCCGTCCCGAGCGCCGTGCCGCCGCGATCCTCGCCGCCCAGCACTTCGTCGTGATCGGCACGGCCGACGCCGACGGGCCGTGGACAGCGGCCGCGCAGTACCGTCTCCTCCCCCGCGGGCTGTACGTGGAGTCCGACGTGTCGTCGCGGCACGCGCGCGCGATCGCGGGGTCGGGCGTGGCATCCGGTGTCGTTTACGACTCCTCGGCCGCCGTGGTCGATGCCGACGGGGTGCAGCTGGCGCTGCGCGCGCGGGAGGTGGATGCCGAGGCGTCGGCGATCCGCGACGTGCTGGCCGAACGGCTGCCGCGCGATGCCGGCGACGACGATCCGGCCGCGATTCTCGCGGTGCCGACGAAGCGCCTGTACGCCTTCGAGGTCGTGAGGGCGTTCGTCTTCGACCGCGATGCGTGGCGCACGCGCGGCACAGATGCGCGCCTCGAGGTCGACGTCGACGAGGTGTGGGCGCTGCTCGCGCGCTGACGCGGGTGTCCCCGTCGAGTGTCCGAGCAAGCCGCAGTGAGACGGCACCGGCGACAGGCGCGCACACTTCACGCCGCGGAAACACGGGCGTCTCGAGCCCGTGCGCCGTGCCGCGTACGGTGACGCCGAGGGCGCACCCGACGCCCGCAGAAGGGATGCCATGCCGCAGCGTGTCATCGTCACGGGAGGCTCGGGCGGCATCGGCGCCGCCATCGTCGCCCGGTTCGTCGCCGACGGCGCCCGGGTTGCGGTGCTCGATCGTCGCCCGCCCGCCGAGGGCTCGGCATCCACGTTCATCTCCGTCGACCTGCGCGACCCGCTCGACACCCGTCGTGCCGTCGGGGAAGCGGTGGATGCCCTCGAGGGAGTGGACGTGCTGGTCAATTGCGCGGGCGTGTTCCAGCACGTGCCGCTGCTCGACATCAGCATCGACGACTGGGACCTCGTGCTCGACATCAACGCCCGCGCGACCCTGGTGACCATGCAGGCGGTGGCACCGGTCATGCTGCAGGCGCACGGCGGCGCAATCGTCAACATCGCCAGCATGGCCGCGAAACAGGGCGGCGGAGGAGAGGGCCACTACGCCGCATCGAAGGCAGCGGTCGTCGCGCTCACCCGCGCCGGAGCACAGGAGTGGGGATGCCACGGCGTCACCGTCAACGCCGTCTGCCCCGGCTACGTGCTCACCGACATGGGCGCCGACACCCGGTCGGAGGCCGATGTCGTCGCGTGGAGCGCCAAATCTCCGCTCGGGCGACTCGGGGTGCCGGAAGACGTCGCCGGAGTCACGTACTTCCTCGCCTCATCCGCCGGCGGCTATCTGACCGGACAGGCGATCAACGTCACCGGCGGGATGATCATGCACTGAGCCTCGTCCCCGATGAGCAAGAGCTGCGCGGGGCGGAGGGTGCCGCGCGACGGCCTATCGGCGGGGCGAGCAACACCGCGTCACTGCGAGAGCTGGCGATCGAGGCGATCGAGCAGCGCTTCGAGAGACTCCTCGAACTCGTCCTCGGCGTGGTTCTCGCTGAGCATCGCCCGCAGCCGCTGAACGTTCGGCGAACCGGCCAGGCTCGTCGTTCCGTCGCCCTGCGGGATATCCGCCGCCCCTTCGTCGAGGGGCTCATCGGCGGGCGAGGTCTCGCCGCCGCGTACCGCGGACTCGAGCAGCAGATTGCCGAGGAGGAAACTGCTGAACGACCGGTAGGCGCCGACGGCCTGATCGTCGGTGAAGCCGAAGCCGATGAGCGTCGCCAGGAAGATCTCGACGACCTCGATGCTGCGCAGCGGGGGACGCAACCACGGGGCGGCCGGATGCCGGGTCGCGATCAGGGGGAATGCTTTGGGATGCTCCACCGCGATGCGGCGCACCTCGTGCGCGGTGACCTGCAGGAATCGCTGCCACTGGTCCCCAGTGGCTTCCGACAGCGCGTCCGTGAGGCCGCTCATCAGCAGGTCGACGACACCCTCGAGGAGGTCTTCGCGGCCGTTCACGTAGCGGTAGAGCGACATCGCCTCGACGCGCAGCTCTTTGCCGAGGTTGCGCATCGACAAGCCGTTCAGCCCGTTGCGGTCGATGAGCTCCAGCGCCGAGGCCACGATGGACTCGCGCGTGAGCCGGGGGGTGAAGGCCCGGGTCGCGTCGATCGGCTCGTCCATGTCCCTCTCCCTCTCGTGGAGGTTCCATCGTGGGCCCCAGCGCTGAGGGAAGACGGCTGGTTGCGCCGCGCTGCCGCGATGCGGTACTCGCGGACGGCACCGACCGGGAGGCCGGTCAACGGCGAAGAGCGGGTCCGGAGACACCCCGATAAGCCCCCGGACCCTGCCTGTCACCGCCCCGCGTCGAGGCGGTCGCTCACGAACCGACGACCCGCCGCCCGAGCACGCGCACCACGAGCCCCGCGACCGCGGCGCCCGCGAGCGGGGCGACGATGAACACCCACAGCTGCGACACCGGGAGCGCGCCGCCGTAGACGGCCGTGGCGATGGAGCGCGCCGGGTTCACGCTGGTGTTGCTGATCGGGATGCTGATGAGGTGGATCAGGGTCAGCGTCAGACCGATGCCGATCGGCGCGAAGGTCGCGTACTCCTTCTTCGCCGTGACCGACAGGATCACCGCGATGAAGATTCCCGTGAGGATCGCCTCGGCGACGAAGACCGCGGCCAGTCCGTAGCCGCCCGGGCTCCCCTCACCGAAGCCGTTCGAGGCGAAGCCGGCCTGCTGCGCGGTCGAGAATCCGTCGGGGCGCCCGCTCAGCACGAGAGCGATGACGCTCGTCGCCAGGATGCCGCCGACGAGCTGCGACAAGATGTAGCCGGGGACGTGACGCGCGTCGGTACGACCGGCCACGAGGAGTCCGAGCGTGACCGCGGGATTGAAGTGACCACCGCTGATGTGGCCCACCGCCGCGATGCCGGCCACGAGCGTCAGCCCGAACGCCAGCGCGACGCCGAGGAAGCCGACGCCGGCCTGATTGTCGTCGGCACTGGGGAAGTTGGCGGCGAAGAGCGCAGTTCCCACCCCACCCAGAACCAGCAGGAACGTGCCGAAGGCCTCGGCGCCGTACCTCGCCATCGAAGACCACTGGCGTGCATCCTGCTGACGCTGCTCGACGGTCGAATCGGCGACCCGGACGGGTTCGCTTTTCGTCTCCTGCTTCTTCTTACCCATGGCGGTGGTGACTCCTTTCGATGGCCGGCCGAGCGCCGGCGTCGCCCTGTAGACGTCGGCGGACGGTCGATCGTCACGCGCGACGTGAGAGGCCGGACACTGCCGTCACCCGTTCAGCGTGGCGGTGTCGAACGGCGGCGCCGGCGGATTGACACCCGCGCCACCAGGGGGATATACGCCGTAAGCCTATTCGTCTCGATACATATCTGGGCGCGCTGCGCAACCCCCGCGTGACGAAAGGCAGGCCCGGTACGTCTTGATCCTGTAGGCGATCGCGCCGCCCCGGCACACCCGGGTAACCCCGTCGAAAAGGAACCGCTCATGGCTGACAACGCCACCACCCCCGCTGCGCAGAACGTCCCCCAGGCGGCATCCCGCGTCAACCGTCCGCTGTCCGGACGCGGCCAGGAGGCTCACGCCGCCGGCTCGACCCACATCGCCGACGGCGTCGTGGGTAAGGTCGCCGGTATCGCGGCCCGTGAGGTCACCGGCGTCTACGCCCTGGGCGGCGGCGGCGCCCGTGCGCTGGGCGCGATCCGCGACGCGATCAACGCCACCGACCTGACGCAGGGCGTCAAGGTCGAGGTCGGCGAGACCCAGGCCGCGGTCGACATCACCATCGTCGTCGAGTACGGCGCGCAGATCCAGGATGTCGCCGAGCAGGTCCGCTCGCGCGTCGCCGGTGCGATCAGCCACCTCGTCGGCCTCGAGGTCGTCGAGGTCAACGTCGACGTCAACGACGTGCACATCCCGGGCGACGACGACAACGACGACGACGACGAGAAGCGCGTCCGTTGACCCCCATCACCACCGGCGCACTCTTCGGACTCATCCTCGCGCTGAGCGCCCTGATCTTCGGCTTCGGGGGATTCGTCCTCGTCGCCCTGTTCATGGCGATCGGTGCGGTCGTCGCCCGCGTCGCCTCGGGTGAGCTCGACTTCCGCAACATCATCAACGCCTTCACGGGTCGGAGCACCTCGTGACCACCGTCACCCCCGTCCGGCCCGGCGACCGCACCGCGGTTGCCGGGCCCGGGCTGCCCCCGGGCCGGGTCGAGGTCGCCGACCGCGTCCTCGAAAAGACCGCGCAGCGGGTGGCGGCGGAGGTGATCGGGGTGGATGCCAAGGGCATCGACATCGACATCGCATCCGGTCGCGACAGCGCCGTGATCCGCGTTCGTTCGCCGTGGCCCATCCCCGCCCTCGACGACGCCGCGGCCGTCCGTGCTGCGACTCCCGTGCTCGAGGCGGCCACCGCTGCTCAGGGTGAGTTGCGGTCGCGTTTGACGCGCTTGTTCGGCCGTGAGATCTCGCGTGTGGACCTGACCATCTCGGGCGCTACCGCCCCCCAGCGAAAGCGAGTGCTGTGATGACTGACACCGTGCTGCGCACCGTCGTGCGCCGCGAGACCCACTCGCCCCGCACCGTGGCCATGCTCGTGGTGGTCGTGCTGCTGCTGCTCGTCCTGGCGTACGCCGCGGTCGAGATCATCCTGAACCTCGTCGGAGCGCAGCCGCTGCTGGTCGCCCCCGGCGCGGCTCTGAACGCCGTCGTCACAGCTCCCACCGCGCTGATGCCGGTGGCGTTCATCGTCGGCGGCATCGTGCTGGCCGTCCTGGGTCTGCTCGTGCTCGTCCTGGCCCTCAAGCCGGGCCGCCTGTCGCGTCACGAGATGGAGTGGGGTGAGCGTGCCGTCGTCGTCGACAACGGCGTCGTGGCCTCCGCCATCGCCCAGCACCTCAGCAACGAGTCCGGCATCGCCCGTGACGACATCGTGGTGGGCGTCGCCCACCGCTCGGTCGATGTGACCGTGCGTCCGCCGGTCGGCATCCCGGTCGATGAGGCGCAGCTGCGCCGCATCGTCGACGAAGAAGTTTCGGCTTACAAGCTGACGCCCGCCGTGCGTTCCCACGTGCGCATGGAGCGTCCCGACACCAAGGAGTCCCGATGAATGCGACGCGTCGCGGTCTGAACCGCTTCGTCCTCTTCCTCGTCGCCGTGGTGCTGCTGGCCGCGGGCGCCCTCGCCCTCGCCGTGGGCCTGGTGCCCGGCGGGACCGACACCTGGACCACCGTCATGGGCGGATTCCAGGGCTGGGTCGAATCCCTCGGACGCGACTCCGCCGGATGGGGTGCCGTCGCCGCCTTCGTGGTGCTGGCGATCATCCTCATCGTCATCGCCTCCTCCGCCGTCCGCGGACGGCGCCACGCGCCCTTGCAGTCCACCGGCAGCGCCAGCGCCGAGGGCCGCATCACGGTCACCGACGGTTTCGCCTCCGAGGCGCTGAAGAACGCCCTCGCCGAGCGCGACGAGATCCTCTCCTCCCGCGTCACCGCCGGGGAGATCAACCGGGAGTCGGTGCTGCACGTCGCGGTCACCCCGCGCCAGAACACCTCACCCCGCCAGGTCGCCGAGCACGTAGACACCCTCGTCACCAACCTCGCCGCCCTCACCGGACAGAACCTCCGCGCCTACATCTCCATCCACACGGGTCTGCGCGCCAAACTCGCACGCGACAACACCCGCGTGCAATGACAGGACACGACATGACGAACGATTCGATCTCGACTCTCTCGACGGCATCGCAGCCCGTTCCGGTGGACCTCGCCCGCGCGGTCGCAGACGCCGTCGCGCACGTCGAGGGCGTTCACGCGCTCGGCAGCCTGGTCGAGCGCGCCTCCGACGCGGTGCGTCAGCGCGTCGGGCTCGCGGCCGGCGTCGCCGGTGTCACGGTCGACCGGAGCCGGGATGGACGAGTCACCAGCGCGGTGTCGATCATCGTCGACTACCCGCACAAGCTGCACGAGGTCACCGACGCGGTGCGCGCCGCGGCACGACACGCCCTCGACGGACTCGGCTTGGGTCGCGTCGACGTCGACGTCACGGTGACCGGCGTATGGGGTCCCTTCGACACTGATCCGGTCGCCGAGGCCGAGGAGGCTCTCGACGACGACGCCGGTGCGGCGTCCGACGCCGCGGCCGGGTCCACGGACGCGGACGACGCGGAAGGCACCGACGTCGACGAGCGGAACAGCGCGGATACGGATACTCGCGCCGAACGCCGCCGACGCTCCGAGCCCGTCAGGGCGTCCGAGAGCGCGGCCGCGTCCGCACCCTCGTCCGCGGATCACGACGCGCAGGACGCCGTCGCCGACGCGCTGGCCGACGTCGCCGACACGGTGGCGCACGCCGCGGAAGAACTTCGGGCTCGTCCCGACTCTCCCCGCCCCTGAGCAACCGGATCGACGCGGGCGCTCACCGCGCGCCGCGCGATCCGGGCGTACCGCGACCACCCCGGCGCAGCGGCTCAGCGCACGCGCCGCGCGACCTCCGCGAGGGCCTCGGCGAACGACTCCTCGGCGCCCTCGCGGCCGCCCGACAGATTCACGCCGACGACACCGGGAAGCGCGAGCATCTCTTCGGCGAGCGCGACGGCGAGCGCGATCCCCTCGGCCCGCGGGTTGCGCGCGTCGCGGATGCGACCGAGGAACCCGTCGGGCAGCACGAGCGTGGTGAACGACTCCAGCAGGTCGGCCGAGGCCCCGTCGACGACGACCGGGATGCACGGGATGAACAGGATGCCGTCGCCCACCTCGTCGATGAACCGGCGCACGGGCTCCGCACCGCCGGCGTGATTGACGAAGCAGACATCGGCTCCGGCGCGCAGCTTCTCGCGCAGGCGCGCCGCGCGCCGCTCGACGGGAGGAGCCGCGGGCGATGCCGCGACCGAGACGACGTGACCCGCCGCGCGCGCCAGCGCCGTGGCTTCGGTGGAGTCGAGGTCGAACACGGGAGCGGCGTCGGGCCGGTGCCCCGTGCGGGTGTGATCGCCGGTCACGCAGTGCACCCCGGCCACTCCCTCGACGGCGAGAGCTGCGAGCTCGCCCTCGATCGCGACGCGATTGCGGTCGCGCATGTTGAGCCCTGTCCACACCCGCAGCCCTCGGCGCTGGAGCAGGTGCGCGCGGTACGCGGGTGGGAACTGCACCCGGGCGCTTCCCGCGTCACCGGCGAGGACGGCATCCACCTCGCAAGACAGCACGGCGGCGCACGCGTCGATGGATGCCACGCTCAGCGCCCGCGCGGGAAGGTCGGCGACGATCCACGGGCGCGTGCCGAGGGAGGCGAGAGTCTCCGCGGCGGCAGCGGTCCGGCGCCCCGGATCGACGGGGGTCGTCCGATCGATCCCCGTCCACGGCACGGTCCGCCGCGGAAGGAACGTGCAGCGATGCGCGGCGTCGATCTCGCATGAGCCGTCGAAACCGACACCGCCGCAGGGGCCGTACTCCATGCGCTTGGGGCACGCGTCGATCAGGGGCAGCAGGGTCATGTCGGGAGTGTAGGGAGAACGTGTTTCCGCCGATGTTCATGGCGGCAACATCGTGGAAACGCGCACTCCATACGCTCGGCAGTACCCGCAGCCTCTCGGAGGTCACCATGATCACAGCCGGTACGTCTTTCGGTTCCGACGTCGACGACATCGACGCGCTCGTCGAGGACCCTCTCGCACTGCTGCTGAGCTGGCTCCCCGCTCACGACAGCGAGCTGCGCCCGCTCGCGGCGCTCTCGACCATCGGTCGCGACGGCATCCCCTCGCTCCGGCACGTCCTCGTGAGCGACCGGGATGCCACGGGTCTGTACTTCCACACCGACTCCGCCAGCGAGAAGGTCGCGGAGATCGCCGCGAACCCCGTCGCCGCCCTGTCGGTGGCCTGGCCCGAGGTGGGTCGGCAGCTGGTGGTGCGGGGTATCGTCGAGCGCGTGAGCAACGCCTCCGCCGCCGAGGTCTACCGTCAGCGGTCGCGGTATCTGCAGCTGCTGGCGTGGCTCAACACGAACGACAACGCCCGCCTGCCGGCGTACGACCGCCGGCACCTGTGGGCCGAGTTCGACGAGGCGCACCCGACGCTCGATCCTCCCGAGCGCTGGACCGGGTTCCGGGTCCGCCCCCTGACGCTGTCGTTCTGGCGCGGCGACCTGCTCGGTCAGAGCGTTCGACAGCAGTACACGCTCACCGACGGCCGCTGGTCGGGACGGATCCTGGCGGGCTGACGCATGGATATCACCACCGTCACCTCGTTCCGCTCCGCCCGCACGCGCGACGACCTCACCCTCGGCCCCGGTGAAGTCGTCATCGCCGGGGGGACCTGGCTCATGAGCGAGCCGCAGCCCGGAACGACCGGGTTCGTCGACCTGACGACCCTCGGCTGGCCCGACATCGAGATCACCGACGAGGGCCTGCGCATCGGCGCGACCTGCACCATCGCGCGCCTGCTCGCGTGGGTCGAGCGCGACGCGCCCGCTGCGTGGACCTCGCTCTCGCTCGCCCGTCCCTCCGCTGATGCGCTGCTGGCATCCTTCAAGATCTGGAACACCGCCACCGTCGGCGGGAACGTCTGCCAGGCATTCGCCGCGGGGGCGATGATCGCGATGCTCTCGACCCTGGATGCCACGGCGCTGATCTGGACGCCCGACGGCGGCGAACGGCGGATCGCGGTCGCCGACCTCGTCATCGACAACGCCGCGACATCCCTCGCCCCCGGCGAAGTGGTGCGCGCCCTCGACATCCCGGCCCACGCCCTCCGCGCCCGCGTCGGCCTACACAAGATCGCCCTGGCCGAGCTCGGCCGATCGGGCGCGGTCGTCACCGCCCGGGTCGATCCCGACGGCGCCGCCGTGTTCGTGGTGACCGCGGCGGTGCGCCGGCCCCGGGTCCTCCGCTTCGGGCGCATCCCCGGCGCGGGCGAGCTGCGGGATGCCGTGGCCAGCGCCACCGACTTCTACACCGACCCGCTGGGCAGCGCCGACTGGCGTCGCGGCGTGAGCATGGTGCTCGCGGAGCGGGTGCGCCAGGGTCTGGCGCGGGAACTGCAGGAGGGCGCCGCGTGAGACGAGCTCCGTCGCATCGATGCGACACGGCATCCGGGAACGACGGCCGGGAGGACGCGGCGTGAGATTCGAGGTCAACGGCATCCCCATCGACGCGGAGCCGAGGCCGGGCCAGAGCGCGCGCACGCTCCTGCGCGAGACGGGCCATGTCGAGGTGAAGAAGGGGTGCGACGCGGGCGACTGCGGCGCGTGCGCGGTGCTGCTCGACGGCGCGCCGACCCACTCGTGCATCATCCCGGCGATGCGCCTGGACGGCCGCGCGATCACCACCGCGGCGGGACTCGCACCGGGCGACGAGCTTCATCCCGTGCAGGAGGCTCTGGCGAGCGGTTTCGGTTTCCAGTGCGGTTTCTGCTCGCCGGGGATGAGCGTGACCGCGTCCACCCTGGACCCCGCCGACCTCGACGATCTCGACCGCCGCATGAAGGGCAACCTCTGCCGCTGCACGGGCTACCGCCCGATCCGCGAGGCGATCCGGGCGTCGGTGCTGGGTCCGGTTCGCGAGACCGGGGCGGGGTGCGCGACGGATGCCGCCGACCCGGCCGATACCCGCACCGCGGACTCGACCGGCACCCGCACCTCCGGACCGGCCGATGTGGGCGGTGCCGGGGCCTGCGGCGGCGGCTGCGGCGGGCATGACGCGTCTGAGCTCTCGGTGATTCCTCGCACACCTCCTGCAGATCTGCAGGAGCCGGGCCCGCTCGACGCAGCCGCCGCCGGCCGCGTCGGCACTTCGACGATTCCCGAGGCGGCACGGCGCATCGTCCAGGGCCGCGAACCTTTCACGTTCGATGAGCCCGTGCCCGGCGGCCCGCCGCTCGTGCTGCGGGTGGTGGTCTCCCCTCACGCGCACGCGCGGATCGCGTCGATCGACACCGCGGCCGCCCTCGCGGTGCCGGGCGTCGTCGCGGTCTTCACCCACCGCGACGTGCCCGACGTGCGGTACTCGACGGGTCGCCACGAGCATCGCACCGACGATCCCGACGACACGCGCATGCTCGACGACGTCGTGCGCCACGTCGGTCAACGCGTGGTCGCAGTGGTCGGCGAGACGGCGGAGGCTGCGGATGCCGGATGCCGCGCGGTCGTCGTCGAGTACGACGTGCTGCCCGCGGTGTTCGACCCCGAGGAGGCACGCCGCCCGGGGGCCCCGCTGCTGCACCCCGACCGCACGCCCGCGGAACGGGTCATGGCGGCCGGGCGCAACGTCGTCGCGGGGTTCCACACCGGTCACGGCGGCGACATCGACGCCGCGCTCGCGGCGAGCCACACCACCGTCACCGGCGAGTGGCGGTCGTCCCGCGTCACCCACGCGGCGCTCGAGACGCACGGCGCCGTCGGGTGGCTCGACGACGACGGACGCCTCGTCATCCGATCGTCCACGCAGGTGCCCTTCCTCGCGCGCGACGAGCTCGCCCACATCTTCGGCCTCGAGCGCGATCGCGTCCGCGTGTTCGCCACGCGGGTCGGCGGGGGCTTCGGCGGGAAGCAGGAGCTGTTCACCGAAGACCTCACGGCGCTGGCCGTTCTGACGCTGGGACGCCCGGTGGCGTACGAGTTCTCGCGCACCGACCAGTTCGTGCGGGCGTCGCTGCGGCATCCGATGCGCGTGCGCGTGACCCTCGGATCGGATGCCGGGGGCACCCTCACCGCGATGAAGCTCGACGTGCTCAGCGATACCGGCGCGTACGGCAATCACGCGATCGGAGTGCTGTTCCACTCCTGCGCCGAGTCGACGACGCTGTACCGGGTGCCGGTGAAGTGGATCGACGCCGAAGCCGTCTACACGAACAACCCGCCGTCGGGGGCGTTCCGCGGGTACGGCCTCGGGCAGGTCGTGTTCGCCGTCGAGTCGGCGCTCGACGCGCTCGCCGTGGAGCTGGACATCGACCCGTTCGACCTGCGCCGCATCAACGCCGTGCGCGAGGGCGACCCGCTGCACCCCGACGACGACAAGTACGAGGAAGACCTGATCTGGGGCAGTTACGGCCTCGACCAGTGCCTCGACCTCGCCGAGGGCGCCCTGCGTCGCGGCAATGGGGTCGACGCCCCCGACGGCTGGCTCGTCGGTGAGGGGATGGCGGCGTCGATGATCGCGACGATGGCCCCCCGGGGGCACATCGCGCACACCACCGCGACCCTGCGTCCCGACGGCACGTACCTGCTGCGAGTCGGTACGGCCGAGTTCGGAAACGGCACCTCGACCGTGCACCGCCAGATCGCCGCGACCGTGCTGGACGCCCCCCTCGACCGTCTCGAGCTGTGGGCCGCCGACACCGACGCGGTGCGGCACGACACCGGCGCCTTCGCCTCCGCCGGCACGGTCGTGGCCGGCAAGGCTCTCTTCGGCGCGTGCACGGCTCTGCGGCGGCGGATGGTCGAGATCGCGACCGAACTGGTGGGAGGGGATGCCACGGGGCTCGCGACATCCGACACCGGCGGCGGCTCGGGAGATGCGGCATCCGGGACGGCGGGCGGCGACGCGGGCGAGACACCGGCGGTGGTACACGGCGACGCGGGGGCTGCGGCATCCGGGACGGGCGAGACACCGGCGGTGCGCGGCGACGCGGGGGCTGCGGCATCCGGGACCGGGAACCTCGGCGCGGAACTCGTGGCATCCGGAGTCCGCGTGGGGGACGAGATCGTGACGTGGGAGCGGATCATCGCCGCGGCCCCCGCCGGGTATCTGACCTCCGACGGGCTGACCGCCGACGGCGCGGAGTTCGGCGACTTCCGCTCGCTCGCCTTCAACGTGCACGCGGCGCGCGTGGCCGTCGACCCCGAGACGGGCACGGTGAAGGTTCTCCAGTCGATCCAGTCCGCCGACGCCGGCGTCGTCATCAACCCCGCGCAGTGCCGCGGGCAGATCGAGGGCGGCGCGGCCCAGGGCCTCGGCGGGGCGCTGTACGAAGAGGTGTACGTCGAGGACGGGGTGGTGCAGAACCCGGTGTTCCGCACGTATCGTGTGCCCCAGTTCGCGGACGTGCCCGACACAGAGGTGTACTTCGCCGAGACCGACGACACGCTGGGTCCGTTCGGGGCGAAATCGATGAGCGAGTCGCCCTACAACCCGGTGGGAGCGGCGATCGGCAACGCCGTGTCGCGGGCTCTCGGGCGCCGGGGGTACGAGCTGCCGTTCTCGCGCGACCGGGTGTGGAGGTTGGCCGGCGGGGAGTGAGCGCGGCCCCGCCGCACGGCCGGGGCCGCGCCTTGCGGTTCGGGGCACGTTTCGCGCACTGGGGCGCGAAAAACTCGCCCCGACAACACGAACCACGCCCCAAACGCCGGCCCGCGCTCGCCCACACCCTGCGGCTCCGGTGGGGGCTGCGGCTCCGGTGGGGGGCGTGTTTCGCGCTCCGGGGCGTGCGACACCCCGGCCCGAAGGGCAGATTCCGACCCCGAGGGGCGCCACCCGCCCCGAACACGGGCACGCCTCTCCGCGGGTTGTGGGGCTGACACGGCCCCTCCCTGCGGTCAGAGCGGCGTCGCGCCGCCCCGCACGACGATGCCGCCGGATGCCGGGACTTCGACCTCCAGCACGCTCGGCCGGCCGATGTGCCGCCCCTGCCGCACCGTGAAGCCGAACGGAGCGGGAACGCCGACGCGGTCGCGCAGGTACGCCCCCAGCGAGGCGGCGGCGGAGCCGGTGGCGGGGTCTTCGGTGATGTCGCCGACGGGGAAGAGGTTGCGGGCCTCAGCGACGAGGCCGTCGGCGATACCGCCCGCGACGTGCACCACGATGACGGTGCCCTTCCATCCGCGTTCGTCGAGGAGTTCTCGCATCGCACCGGGATCGAAGGCGAACGTGTCGAACACCTCGCGCGCGGTCACGGCGACGACCGGATGCAGGTTGCCGGCGAAGGACTGTGCGAGCGGCATCCGCTCGTCCAGGTCGGCGCGGGTCAGGCCCATCAGGCCGAGCAGGCGGTCGGCCACCTCGGGCTCCAGGTCGATGACGCGCGGCTCGACGCTGGTGAAACCGGCGACCATGGCACCCTCGGCGTCACGCTCGGTGACGACGTCGACGGCGCCCGCGGCGGTGTCGAAGACGTAGCTGCCGGCGCCCTCGATCTCCGCAAGCGCCACCGCCGTCGCGATGGTGGCGTGTCCGCAGAAGGGCACCTCGTCGTCGGGCGAGAAGTACCGCACGGCGACGCGGTCACCTTCGCGCGCGGTCACGAACGCCGTCTCGGGGTGGCCGAGGTCGGCCGCGATGCGCTGCATCTGCGCGTCGTCGAGCGAGGTGGCGTCCAGGACGACACCCGCGGGATTGCCGCCCCCGGGTTCGGCGGCGAAGGCGAGCATCTGCAGGATGCCGGGGGTGTCGGTCATGCCACGATTCTCGCGCAGCGCCGGTGGTCGTCTGAGAGCCAGTCCCGGGTGAGTGGCTCGGTCGCCGCTCTCGGGGTTCCTTGCCAACGGGCCGAACCCCGACTCCTATGATGCCTACATGCGAGTCCTCCTGCTCTCCCGCGGTGTCGGGGCCGTGGCCCACTTTCTCTCTCCAGCGACCGCCATCACGCGCCGTCCGCTCCGCATCGGTTACCTGGATGACGCGCAGGCGGGGTACGCCGGGGCGCCCTTCGTACGGACGGAGTACGCCGAAGCGCTCGATTTGGGCCACACGCTCGTGCGGATCACGGTGAGAGACCTTCCCGCCCCCGAGATCGACCGAGCACTGGCGGAACTCGACGCGGTGTACGTAGCGAGCGGAAGCACGTTCGCCCTCCTCGAGGCGCTGCGAACCTCTGGAGCCGACCGGATCCTGGTCGACCGCGTGCGAGCGGGACTCCCCTACATCGGCTCCAGCGCGGGCTCGATCGTGGCCGGTCCGGACATCACTCCCGCATCGCTGATGGACGATCCCGCAGATGGCCCCGCGCTCACGAGCTTCACCGGACTCCGGCTGGTCGACCACACCGTGATCCCGCACGCCGACGGGAAGCTCCCGCCCTACCCACCCGAATTGATCGCACGGACGGTCGATCTGTACGGCGGCGACTACCCACTGATTCCGCTCCGCGACGATCAAGCGCTGCTGGTCACCGACGGGCAGGAGCGAGTGGTCGACTCAGGACCCGTCGGGCTTGCACCGAAAGCGCCCACCCGCGAGCAGTAGGACCGCCGCGAATCGGGTGATGTTCGCACAGCACGCGATCACAGGGCCGCCTCAGCGCGGCTCCGCCCCCAGGTGCAGCACCGCCTCGGCGAGCGCCCGCAGCCCTGCGGCGACGTCGGCACCGGTCACCGCCTCGTCGGGGTGGTGGCTGATGCCGTCGGGGTTGCGCAGGAACAGCATTCCCACCTCGGTGATGGCCCCGATCGCCATCGCATCGTGTCCGGCGCGGCTGAACAGGGTCGGCGCCTCGCCGCCGATGCCGGCGCGCACCACGTCCTGCAGCAGCGGGGCGCAGAACACGGCCGGCGCGCTGTGCACCTCGCGGGCCTGCCAGCGGAGCCCGCGGCGGCCCATGATGGCATCCAGTTCGCGGGAGATCTCGTCCCACGTGTGGTCGCGGGTGGCGTCGAACTCGCCGCGGAGGTCGAGCGAGAAGTGCGCCTCGCCGGGGACGACGTTCACCGCGCCGGGGAACGCCTCGAGCTGGCCGACCGTGCCGATGATGTGATGCTCTCCGCGGCAGATGCGCTCCACCGCGAGGGCCGCTTCGCTCGCACCGAGCAGGGCGTCGCGGCGCATGTCGTAGGGGGTGCCGCCAGCGTGCCGTGCCTCGCCCTCGACGATGAGCTGGAAGCGCCGGGCCGAGGCGATCGACGACACCGCCGCGAGCGCTCGGCCGCTACGGTGCAGCTCCGGTCCCTGCTCGATGTGCGCCTCCAGGTAGGCGACGAGCTCGTCGGGGTGTCGGGCGGCCTCGCCGACGCGGCCCGGGTCGAGCCCGAACTCGCGGAAGGCCTGCCGCAGCGTGTAGCCGTCGGCATCCGTCAGGTCCCACCACGACGCGTCCCACTGTCCGGCGACCGCCGAGGATCCGAGGAGGGCTTTGCCGAAGCGCGTGCCCTCCTCGTCGCTGAAGGCGATGACCTCGAGCGCGAACGGGAAGGGACTGGATGCCGTGCCCTCGTCGTCGACCAGGCGGATGAGCCGCACGACCTCGAGGGCCATCAGCACCCCGACGATGCCGTCGAAGCGTCCGGCGTCGGGGACGGTGTCGAGATGCGAGCCCATCAGTAGCGCGGGGGCGTCGGGGGCTCCGGCCGGGGCGAGGCGTCCGACCTGGTTGCCCGCGGCATCCTGTCTCGTCGTCATGCCGAGTTCGCGCATCCACTCCGCGGCCAAGCGGTTGACGCGGGCGTGCTCGGGTGACAGGTACACGCGCGTGATGCTGCCCGGCGTCGCCGTGACCCGGGCGAGTTCTTCGCATCGCCCCATGACGCGGCGCGCCGCCGAGGCGATGCGCTCGGGCGCGACCTGCAGGCGGGTGGCGGTGGTCATGGTCGGGCTCCGCGGCCTGCGACTCGATGACTCACCGCGAATGACCGCGCGGCGCGCGACCCGGCGTGCGACGCGGCGTGCGTTCTCCCGACGTCGGCGACGGAGACCGAGGCGGGGGTGCGGCGCGTCATGCGCGCGCCGCCGCGTACACGCCCTGCGCGGCCTCGACGCCACCGCCGGGCGCAACCGTCGCGCCATGGCGACGCAGCACCGCCTCGAGCGCGGCGAGGGTGGTGAGCACGGCGTCGGTGCGGGCGTTGTACCCCATCGTGCCGATGCGCCACACGCGGCCGTGCAGCGGACCGAACGACGTGCCGATCTCGATGCCGAAGTCGCCCAGCAGCTCCGACCGCACGGCGTCTCCGACCACTCCCTCGGGGATCTCGACGGCGACGACGTTCGTCATCTTGTGAGCGACGTCGCCGAACACCGTCAGGCCCAGGCCCTCGACGCCGGCGAGCATCGCGTCGCCGTGCAACCGGTGCCGCGCGACCACGACATCGCGCCCCTCGAGCAGCAGAACGCGCGCGCACTCACGCGCGCCGTAGAGCATCGTCGTCGCCTCGGTGTGGTGGTTCAGACGGCGCGGTCCCCAGTAGTCCAGGATCATCGCGAGGTCGAAGTAGTTCGAGCGGATGAAGTCGGATGCCACGGCATCGCCCTCCTCGCGGATACCGGCCTCGACGCGGGCGCGCGAGCGCACCACCTCGACGGCCCGCTCCGAGAGGCTGATCGGCGCCGACCCGGACGGCCCGCCGAGGCACTTCTGCAGGCCCGCGGTGGCGGCATCCAGTCCCCAGTCATCCATCTCGAACGCGTTGCCGCCGAGGGAGGCCGTGGCGTCGGTGTAGAAGAGCGCGCCGTGCGCGCGGCAGATCTCGCCGATCTCGTCCAACGGCTGGAGCATCGTGGTCGAGGTGTCGCCCTGCACGCAGGCGACGAGGTGCGGCTTGACCCGCTCGACCGCCTCGCGGATCGCCGACACGGGGAAGACCTGACCCCACGGCACCTCGATCGTGTGCACTTCGGCGAGCGCGCGTTCGGCGATCTCGGCGAGCAGGTGCCCGAAGCGTCCGAAGACGGGCACGAGCACCCTGTCTCCCGGGCGGATGAGCGAGATCATGGCCGCCTCGATGCCGGCGCGACTCGTGCCGTCGATGAGCACCGTCGCGTCGTTGTCGGTGCCCCAGACCTGGCGGTACAGGTCTTGCGTCTCGTTCATCGTGGCAGTCATGAACGGGTCGTACTGTCCGACGAGCGGTGCCCCCATCGCGCGCAGCACGCTGGGGTACGCCGAGATGGGCCCGGGGCCCATCAGCAGTCGGGCGGGCGGGTCGATGGGGCCGGGGAGCTGGCTGTTCACGGGGTCTCCATGGTGCGGGAGGGGGCGGAAGCACGAGACGATGCCGACAGGGCGGCGAGGCGGCGGGCGAGGCGCACGAGCGCGATGTCGGTGCCCGCACGCGAGACGAGGCAGACGCCGACCGGGGCGCCGTCGACCGTGAGGAGCGGCACCGAGATCGCCGGGAGACCGGCGATGGCCGCGGGGGCCGTCATCCGCAGGGTGGCCGCGCGCACGGCGTCGACGTCGGCGGTGCGCTGAGGTGCGGGCCCCGGGACGGTGGGGAAGACCATGACGGCACCGTCGACGAGCTCGGCTAGGTGCGCGGCGATCGGTTCGAGGCCGCTGCGCGCCGCACGTTCTTCGTCGGCGGTGATCTGCGCGGCGACGCGGAAACGCTCGGCGACCGCCGGGCCCACCGCACCGGGATGCGCGCGCAGCCACTCGCCGTCGTTGCGCCACGCCTCTGCGCCCTGCACTGTGCGGAACGCCGCGAAGCCGGCATCCAGGTCTCCCGTGTGCACCGCGCGGAAGGAGGGCGGATCATCGGATGCCGCGAGCCCGGCCAGGAAACGCGAGAACCCTTCACGGGTGGAGGCGTCGGCGCAGTCGAGGATCTCTTCGGGGATCACGAACCGCCAGGGAAGGTCGCTGCCCGCGGCGCCGTACACGTTCTCGGTGGAGGCGGAGCCGTCGTAGCTCAGGCACCAGTCGGCCACCCGCTGCAGGGTGTCGCCGTCGCGGGCGAGCCAGCCGATCGTGTCGAACGACTGCGCGAGCGGCAGCATGCCCTGTCGGGGCACGAGGTCATGGGTCGTGCGCAGCCCCCAGAGCCCTTGATACGACGCCGGCACGCGGATGGAACCGGCGGTGTCGGTGGCGAGGGCGATGTCGGCATGGCCGAGGGCGACAGCCGACGCCGGTCCGCTGGATGAACCGCCGGGCAGGGCACCGACCACCGCGCCGTTGGGAGGCGTGCCGTAGTGGGCGTTGTCTCCGGCGATCGAATAGGCGAACTCGTCGGTGCGGGCGATGCCGCGCAGCGACGCGCCGGCGCGCAGCAGGTCGGCGACGGCCGGGGCGGTGGCCTTCTCGGGCCGCGCTTCTTCGAGGAACGTGGGGTTTCCCGCGCCGATGCGGAAGCCGGCGATGGCGAAGAGGTCTTTCACCGCGACGGTGAGTCCTTCGAGCGGACCCTCCCACGCCCCTTGCAGGAAGGGGTCGCCGACGCTGCGCCAGATGGTGCGGTCGAGCGGGGGCGTGCGCGGTGTCACGTGCGCCGCGGTGATGAGCCACCGACCGTCGATGCGTTGCCACACCTGCGTCTGCAGGCCTCGCCCACCGCCGCGGAACTGCGACACCGACATCAGCAGGGCGACGTCACCGTCGGTGCTCGCGTCGCTGGTGGCCGTGGCGAGCGGCCGGTAGTGGACCTCGGCGATCTCGCGCGGGGGCACGCCGCCGCGCAGCGATCGGAACCCGCTGATCGCGTCATGGCCGACGAGCAGTCCCGCCGTGTCGCCGCGGAGGGTGTGGGGTCCGGGCGCGAAGAACGCGTCGAGGGCGTCGAGGTCGTTCGCGACGATGGCTCGCTCGTACGCGTCGAAGGCCTCGCGCAGGTCGGCGGGGATGCCGGCATCCGTCATCGCGCGTCTCCTTCCGCTCGGCGCAGGCGGTCGAGTGTCCGCGACACGCCGTTGGCGACCCGCGCGATGCGGCGTGTCGTGGACGCTCGAGCGGGGGTCGGGGTGGCGAGGGAGTGCTCGGCGCCCAGAAAGGGCTCGGCGCGGGCCAGTGCGGCGGAGAGGGCGGGGCTCACTCGGCGTCTCCTTCGGACGAGGGGGCGGCGGACGGGACGCGCGGAGTGTCGGCGGATGCCAGCACCACCGGCTCCACCGACGGGACTCCCGCGAAGTCGGCCTCGCGGATGCGCGCGTGTACGCCCGAGACGATATCGACGACCTGCGAGATGTCGAAGTCGGTCGCGGCGCTCAGATAGGCGTAGCCCAGGTGTTCGTCCATGCCCCAGCGGCCGTGGAGCAGCGCGAGCGACGAACGCACGCACGCGCGCATCGCCGCATCGAGGTCGGGGTCCATCCCCGTCGGCACGAGATAGTCGGGCGTGCGCACGAGCGGCCCCGTGACCTCGCCGAACGCCGCGCGGGCGGCGTCCGCCGGGATCACCTCGAAGCGCAGCGTGGCTCGCAGCGACGCCTCGAGGGCGGTGAGCGCGACCTCGCCGTCGCCCTGCGCGAAGTGGGGGTCGCCGACGTACGCGAGCGACCCCTCGACCTGCACCGGGAGGTAGAGGATCGTCCCCTCGACGAGGAGGTTGATGTCGATGTTGCCGCCGTGCGTGCCCGGCGGCACCGAGTGCGGGCGTTGCTCACCTGCGACGGCGACCCCCATCGTGCCGAGGAACGGGGCGAGGGGGAACGCCACGACCGGGTCGCCTCCTTCGACGACGGGGAGCGTGCCGTGCAGGATGCCGCCCCGCTCGGCGACGGCGGCGAACACGCTGACGTTGTGCTCACCACGCGGCAGCTCGCCCACGAGCGCGCCCTTGCCGTGCCGGTTCGAGATGACGCCGTAGGGCACCCGCGGAACGAGCGTCTCGACGGTGATCTTGAGCAGGTCACCGGGGTGCGCATCGCGCACGTGCACGGGACCGACGACGACGTGGGGTCCGTCGGCCATCACATCGCGCGAGACGGATGCCGCGATCTCGACGGCATCGTCGAGCACCTGCTCCCGCGGTACTCCGTGTGCGGCGAAGAAGGCGGCCGGGTCTCTGCCCTGGTCGTCGAGGATGCCCTCGTGACTGACGGTGTCGAACGTGACACTCGCACCCGACGCGATCTCGAGCACGGCGGTGTCGCTCGCGCACGGCAGACGCCCCCACAGGACGGTGTCGGGGGTGGCGCGGAGGTAGTGGTCGCCGGGGACGGCACCGACGCCGGGCTGGAGGATCGGCACCGGCGTCGCGGTGCCGGGCCCGATTCCCTCGACGGGCTCAGGGACCACGGTCGCTGCGTGGGTCACGGCGACGGCCGCCCCCGAGCCGCGTAGTCCGGCCGCGGGGACGCTCACGCCTCCACCGCCGCGGGGGTGTGCAGGATCTCGCGGCCCTCGCGCTCGGTCACGGCAGCGCCGCGACGGTACACCGACTCACCGCGTAGCCAGGTCTCACGCACGACGCCCGTGAGGGTCTTGCCGTGCCACGGCGTCACCGGGTTGCGGTACTCCAGCGTCGCGGCATCCACCACGAACGTCTCGTCGGGCGCGAAGGCGACCAGGTGGCCCGGCGCGCCCGGCTCGATCACGCCGAGCCCTTCGAGGCCGGCGATGCGGGCAGGACCGGTCGTCAGCAACGGCAGGAGGCTCTCGAAGGCCAGCCCGCGCTCGCGGGCGGTGGTGTGCACGGACGACAGGCCGGTCTGCAGCCCCGCGATACCGCCCCAGGCGAGGCCGAAATCGGGATTGCCCTTGAGCTCGACGGTGGCGGGCGAGTGGTCGCTGACGATCGCGTCGATGGTGCCGTCGACGATCCCCGCCCACAGCAGGTCGCGATTGTCGCCGCCCCGGATCGGCGGGCAGCACTTGAACGCCCCCGCGCCGTCGGGCACGTCTTCGGCCTCGAGAGTCAGATAGTGCGGACAGGTCTCGACCGTGAGGCGTACGCCCTCGGCCTTCGCCGCCCGCACATCGTCGAGCGCGCCGCCGTCGGAGACGTGCACGATGTGCGCGCGGGCGCCCGTGCGACGCGCGGCGTCGATGACCCGGCGGATCGCGGCGCGTTCGCTCAGCGGCGGCCGACTGGCCTCGAAGTCGCGGTAGCGGGGTCCGAGCGCGCCGTCGGCGTGCAGATGCGCGGGGTCTTCGGCGTGCACGATGAGCAGTCCGTCGAACTCGGCGAGCTCGGCGAGGCATCGTTCGAGCTGGTCGGTGTCGAGGTGTCCGAACTCGTCGATGCCGCTGGGCGACAGGAAGCACTTGAAGCCCACGACCCCGGCGTCGGAGAGCGCGCGCAGCGAGCCGAGATTCTCGGGAACCGCGCCACCCCAGTACGCCACGTCGACCGCGAGCTTTCCCGCTGCGGCCTGGCGCTTGGCATCCAGAGCGTCGGGGGTGGTGGTGACGGGTGAGCTGTTCAGCGGCATGTCGACCACCGTCGTGACCCCACCGGCCGCCGCGGCGGCGGTACCCGTCGCGAACCCCTCCCACTCGGTGCGGCCGGGTTCGTCGAGATGCACGTGCGAGTCGACGAGCCCGGGAAGAAGCACCGCGTCGCCGGGCAGCACGATGGTGGCGGCGGCGTCGAAGGGCTCGACGGCGGCGATGACCCCGTCGTCGATGACGACGGTGGCGGGGCTGAAGGCGCCGTCGAGATAGACCCGTCGGGCCGCGATCCGTGTGCTCATGTCGTTCACGCTAGGCGCCCCGCGTTTCCTGAATGTAACCGTCATCAACATTCATGCGAAAACCGGCCGATCGCCCGCCTGGGGAGGAAGAGCGCGTGTCGGCGACCCCGGGTTGACCGCCGCTTCACCGGGGTCGGGAATGTGCACCGGGTCGTCCCCCGGCCGCCCCACTGCACGAAACGCACCCCGGTCCGCCGACACCGCACCACGCGCCGCGGTCCCGGCGAACGCCCGCGGCGGCCGCGCGTACTCGTCGCGTTTGCTGGTTCCCAGTCCCATGCGCACCATCCCGGATGCCATGCCCACCGCCGCCGCGACCCCGTCGACGACCGGCACGCCGATGCGCTCGGTGAGTTCCGCGCACAGGTCGGCCATGCCGGCGCAGCCGAGCACGATGACGTCGGCGCCGTCGGCTGCCGCGCGAGCGCCGTAGCGCTCGATGGTCGTGACCGCCTCGGATCCCGTGTCCTCGAGGTCGAGCACAGGGATGCCGGTCGCCTCCAGCGACACGCAGGCACGCTCCATGCCGTACCGGGTGACGAGATCCTCGGCCCGGCCGAGCGTGCGACTGAGGGTCGTGACGACCCCGAAATGACGACCCGACACCGCGGCCAGGTGCATCGCCGCCTCGGCGATGCCGACCACCGGGGCCTCCACGATCTCCCGCGCCGCGTCGAGACCCGGGTCACCGAAGCACGCGATGACGTACGCGTCGGCCGGGTCGTGGCCGTCGCGATCAGCCGCGATCGCCTCGATGACGGCCGCAGCCGCGGCGATCTCGTCGATGTGGCTCTCGATCGCGGCGGCACCGATCTCGGGACACACGGCTTCGATGAGCACGTCGGGCCCCGCCACCTCCCGGGCGGCTTCGGCGATCTTCTCCGTCATCGCCCGGGAGGTGTTGGGGTTGATCAGCATGATTCTCACGCGAGCGCCTCGCGGGCGGTTCCGGTGCTCGATGCGGACCGTGCGCCCGGGACCGATGACGTGGCATCCGGAGCCGTCTGGGCGAGCGCCGAGCCCGACACGGGCGCCGCGGCCGTGGCATCCGGAGCCGACTGCGCGAGCACCGGGACCTCGCGCTCCTCGGGCGCGCCGACCGTCTCGACGGTGCCGTCGGAGATGCCCTCGGTCTCACCATCGAACGTCGGGATGCGGGGGTCGAGGCGCTCGAAGAGCAGGAACAGCACGTAGCCGAGGCCGCAGCCGATGAACCAGCTGTAGTCGCTGATCGCGGCGACGTTGAACAGTCCCAGGTCGGCGAACAGCTTGGGGAAGATCGCGATCGCGACCGTCGGAACACCCGCGGCGATGACGGCCTTGACCGCGTTCGGGTTGAAGCCGTTGCGGTACCAGTACGGGCCCTCGGCATCCATCGTGAACATCGCGTCGACCTTCACGCGCTGGCGGGCGGCGATGTAGTACCCGGCGATCAGGATGCCGAAGAGCGGGCCGATCAGCGCGCCCAGCACGCCGAGCGAGTAGTGGATGGCGTCGGCGTTGGAGTACCAGTTCCACGGCATGAGGAAGGTCGAACCGACGGCGGCGATCATGCCTCCGGCACGCCACGAGATCTTCTTGGGCGCGACGTTGGAGAAGTCGAACGCGGGCGAGATGAAGTTGGCGACGATGTTGATGCCCACCGTGGCGGTGACGAAGGTCAGGCCGCCGAGGAGGATCGCGAAGGGCGTGTCGATGCGCTCGACCGTCGCGATGGGGTCGGTGATGAGCGAGCCGAACACCGGCACGGTCGCCGACGCCGTGATGACGGTCAGCAGCGAGAAGAAGAGGAAGTTGATCGGCAGACCCCAGAAGTTGCCCTTCTTCACCGCGGCGAAGCTCTTGCCGTAGCGGGCGAAGTCGCCGAAGTTCAGCATCGGGCCGGAGAAGTACGACACGACGAGCGCGACCGCGGCGAACATCACGGGGATCGAGGCCCAGAAGTCGAGCTGGGTCGTCGAGAGGGTGAACGAGATGTTCTGGATGCCGGCCTGCGACACGAGGTAGATGGCGAGCACGATCATGACGAGGTAGACCGCCGGTCCCGCCCAGTCGATGAAGCGGCGGATGACCTCCATGCCGTTCCAGAACAGCAGGAACTGCGCCGTCCACAGGATGGCGTACGAGATCCAGCCCAGGGCCGACAGACCCGCGAAAGACACGTCGAGCAGGGCCGCGGAACCGGGGATGAACTTCAGGAACACGATGTTCAGCGACTCGGCCGCGAGGAACGTCTGCACGCCGTACCAGGCGATGGCGATGAGGCCGCGGATGATCGCGGGGATGTTCGCGCCCCGGATGCCGAACACCACGCGGTTGATCACGGGGTAGGGCACGCCCGTCTTCTGGCTGGGCTTGGCGACCATGTTGGCGAAGAGCTGCACGATGACGATGCCGGCGATCAACGCCACCAGCACCTGCCACGACTGCAGGCCGAGCGCGAAGAGCGAGCCCGCGGTGACGTAGCCGCCGACGGAGTGCACGTCGCTCATCCAGAACGCGAAGATGTTGTAGCTCGACCACTTCTGCTTGCGGAGCGGCGCGAGGTCCTCGTTGGCGAGGCGGTCGTCGTAGTGCGGCAGCATGTTGCCGCCTCCGTGGGGGTGGCCGGCGGCCTCCACGAGATCGTGGGGGCCGGTGAGCGGTGTCGTCGTCATGTCATTCCTCTCAGGACGATGGATGCCACGACGTGGAGTCCGCGGCCGGAGTGGAGCTCTGATGTGAAGTTATGGGTTCACACCACTCCCTTGGTTTCGCTCATGTAACAGGCGTGTGAAGTCACACCTTCACGCGAGAGGTCTCCTTAGACTCGGGGCATGACGCAGCCCGCCGCCGTAGACGATGCCCGCGTCACACCCGACGACGCGGCCGGCTCCGGCGCCGACTCCGCGATCGCGCCCGCAGCCCTCGACTCGGGCGCGCCCGCCGAGGCTTCGGTCGGCGCGCGCATCCGCGACCTGCGCCAGGCCCGTGGCATCTCCGCCCGGGCGCTCGCGAAGACCCTCGGCATCTCCCCCAGCGCCGTCTCGCAGATCGAGCGGGGCGTCATGCAGCCGAGCGTCTCACGGCTCATCGCGATTACCGACGCCCTCGGCGTCCCCCTCGTGGCCGCCTTCGACCCGGCATCCGACCGCCCCGTCGACCCCGTCGGCCCCTCGGGTTTCACGCTGCAGCGCGCGGGGCAGACGCCCGACATCGTGCTCGACAGCGGGGTGTCGTTCCGCCGCCTCACCCCGGGCAGCTCGCCCGGCGTCGACTACTTCGAGTCGATCTACCCGCCCGGCGCCGCCGCCCACGGCGCTGACGGCCTGTTTCACCACGAGGGCTACGAGGTCGGCACGGTCGTGGCGGGCGAGCTCACCATCGACTTCGAGGCCGAGCGCGTGATCCTCCGCGCCGGGGATGCCATCAGCTACCCCTGCTCGGTCCCCCACCGCCTGCACAACACCGGCGACACGGATGCCGTGGCGCACTGGCTGATCGTGCACGCGTAACTGATCGCGCTTTCGCAGCATCCGGCCCGGTCCGCCTCCGCCGTGCAGGGCCGGCCCGGGCCGCCTCCGCCGTGCGGGGCGCGAAATGCGCACCGCCCGGGCGTGGGCGGTGCGGGCGCGGTGGGATGCCCGTCCGGTGGGCGGCGCGCGCGCGGTGGGTGGCGCGCGCGGCGTGCCGCCCTTCCGGGGCGCGAAATGTGCACCGGGGCGGCCACCGCACGCCCCACTGCACAAAGCACGCCCCGAACCCCACCAGCGGCGCGCTGCCGTGCCAGGCGTCGAAGGCGCCGACACGGCGGGCCGCCCGCGCGGGGCGCGAAACGTGCACCGGGGCGGCCGCAGCACGCCCCACTGCACAAATCACGCCCCGAACCCCGCGGCGGCGCAGGAGCCACCGGTCAGGATGCACGCGCACCCCGAAATGTTCCCCACAGCAACATCACTGACACATCCCGCCACAGCCCTGTAACGCGCGCCGCCTAGCCTGGTCGGCATGCACCTGCAGGAGTTCCATGCCCTCGACGACGCGGATGCCGCAGCGGTTGTCCGCGTCTGGGCCGACGTCCCCGGATGGGTCGACGCCGTCGTCGCGGGTCGTCCCTACGCGAACGTCGACGCCCTCGCCTCGTACGCCGGCGACCTCGCTTCGACGTGGTCGCCGGAAGATCTCGAGGCGGCGTTGCACGCCCACCCCCGCATCGGAGGGAAGGTCTCGGGCGACGGCGCCGAGGCCTCGGCATCCCGTGTCGAACAGGGCTCGATGGCATCCGCCGCCGATGACGACGTCGCCGCGATCGCCGCCGGAAACGCCGCGTATGAGGAACGTTTCGGTCGCGTGTTCCTCATCCGCGCCGCCGGACGCGCGCCGAGCGAGATGCGCGCGGAACTGGAGCGACGTCTCGGAAACGACCCCGCCACCGAGACCATCGAGGCCACCCGCCAGCTCGCCGAGATCGCCCTGCTGCGGCTGCGCACGACCTTCGTCGACGACGCCCCCGCCGAACCCGAGGCCGCGGAATGAGCCCCCGCCCCACCGACGCCCCGGAGGGCACCGAATGACCCACCTCACCACCCACGTCCTGGATGCCACGACGGGCACGCCCGCAGTCGGTGTCACCGTGACGCTGGCCCTCCTCGACGGCGCGACGATCGCCGCCGCCGCCACCGACGCCGACGGTCGCCTCAGCCTCGGCCCCGACCGCCTCGACGACGGTGATTACGCGCTGACCTTCGGGACCGGTGCCTACTTCCGCGCGAACGACGTGCTCTCGTTCCACCCCGTCGTGACCGTCGCCTTCACCGTCGACGGCGACGCGCACCTGCACGTGCCGCTGCTGCTGAGCCCGTTCGCCTACTCGACCTACCGCGGCAGCTGAGGAGCGTCATGAAGGTCATCGTCATCGGAGCCGGCGTCGGCGGGACCTCCGCCGCCCTCGCCCTGCAGAAGCTCGGTCACGAGGTCGTGGTCTACGACCGCATGCGCGAGAACCGCCCGGTCGGCGCCGCGCTGTCGCTGTGGTCCAACGGCGTGAAGGTGCTCAACTGGCTCGGCCTCGGCCCGCAGGTAGCCGCCCTCGGCGGGCAGATGGACGACATGGCGTACTACGACGGCCACACCGGCGACGAGCTCTGCCGCTTCAGCCTCGCCCCCGTCACGGAGCAGACCGGCCAGCGGCCCTACCCCGTCGCCCGCGCCGACCTGCAGCAGATGATGATGGATGCCGTGGGCTCGGCGAACATCCGCCTCGGTAAGCAGCTGGTCGCCGTCGCCGACGACGGACGGACGGTGACGGCCACCTTCGCCGACGGCTCCACGGACACCGCCGACCTGCTCATCGGCGCGGACGGGGCCCGCTCGCTCGTGCGCGACTACGTCACCGAGCCCACCGGCATCCGTCCGCAACGGTCCTATTCCGGTTACGTCAACTACAACGGCCTCGTGAAGGCCGACGAGCGGATCGGACCGCTCGATCAGTGGACCACCTACGTCGGCGACGGCAAACGGTGCGCGGTCATGCCCGTCGCGGGCGACCGGTTCTACTTCTTCGTCGACGTACCGGGCCCCTCGGGCGTGGTGGAGGACCGCATGGCCGCCCTCGAGGCCGCGTTCGGGTCGTGGGGCGCCCCCGGCGTGCGGGCGCTGCTCGACGGCATCGACCCCGACGAGTCGCTGAACCGCGTGGAGATCTGGGACATCGACCCCTTCGACACGTGGGTGCGCGGGCGCGTGGCGATCCTCGGCGATGCCGCCCACAACACCGCTCCCGACATCGGGCAGGGCGCGTGCTCGGCCCTGGAGGACAGCTTCGCCCTCGGCATCGTCTTCGCGACCTCGACCCTCGGCATCGAGGACTCGCTGAAGCGCTACGCGCGCATCCGCACCGAGCGGGCCGGCGACCTGGTGATGCGCGCCCGCAAGCGCGCTCATGAGACCCACGCCTTCGACCTCGCCGCGACGCAGGCCTGGTACGACGGTCTCCGGCGCGAGGACGGCACCGGGGTCATCCGCGGCATCGTCGGCAACATCGAGGGAAGCCCCGTCGAGCTCGGTGCGAGCGTCATGCGCTGACGCGCGGTGTGGGCTGCGTCCCCCTTTCGGCTGACTGAGGGGTGGATGGGCAGCCAGAGGCGGGACGCGGTCCGCGCAGAGTGGGACACGCGTCGCGCGCGGCGGAGTGATCGCCGGGACGTCGAACCGCGTCCCATAAAAGGCTGGCTGAGGGGTGCGCGGGCAGCCGGAACTGGGACATGGTCCGCACACAGTGGGACATGGGTAGCGCCGGAGGCCGCACTGGATGCCACACTGGACGCCGCGCGGAGGCGCGCGGAACGTGTGACCCCGCGTGACGCGCGCACGGCGTCGGGCAACGCGACCCGTGGCACCGTGGGAGGCCACCCACAGACCCCGCGACGCCTCCGGGAGGCAGCATGTCCGAGTACTTCGACCGCACCGCCGACAAGACCTACACCAAGGTCTACAAGGCCGAGACGCCCGACATCCTCGCCGCGTTCGCCGCGTTCGACCAGGCCGTGTTCGCTCCCGAAGGACGCGCCATTCCGCTGAAGTACCGCGAACTGATCGCGCTGGCCGTCGGCATCACCACGCAGTGCGTGTACTGCATCGACGGCCATTCGCAGAACGCGGTGAAAGCCGGTGCGACCGAGGCCGAGCTCGCGGAAGCGGCGTGGGTCGCCACCGCCATCCGCGCCGGCGGCGGGTACGCCCACGGACGCCTGGCGTTCAAGCTCGCCGACGACGCCCGTCCGCACCAGCACTGACCTCGTGACCGACGCTTCCCCGCCGTCGACCCGGGCCGACGGACCGGGCGCACCTCGGCCCGCCGGGCCCCCGTCCGGCGCGCTGCGATCCGAGGGCGCTGACCCCCGCACAGCCGAGACCGACGCAGCCATCCCCAACGCGCTCGAGGCCGAGGCCCTCGCGCACATCCGTGCCCTCATCCGCATCGACAGTGTCAACACGGGCGAGGCGTCGACCATCGGCGACGGCGAGACGCGCGCCGCACGGTATGTGCAGGAGCACCTCGACGAGGTCGGCTACGACACCGTCCTGGTCGAGCCTCGGCCGGGACGCGCGAGCGTGATCGCGCGTCTGGCCGGGTCGGATCCGGATGCCGGGGCCCTCGTCGCCCACGCGCATCTCGACGTCGTGCCGGTCGACGCCGCGGATTGGACGCACCCGCCCTTCGGGGCGGAGATCCACGACGGCATCCTGTACGGCCGCGGAGCGGTCGACATGAAGGACTTCGCCGGCATGCTCCTCGCGATCGCCCGCGCCTTCCGGCGGGGCGGCGTCGTGCCCCGCCGCGACCTGATCTTCGCCTTCTTCGCCGACGAGGAGGCCGGGGGCGTCTGGGGGGCGAGGTGGCTCGTCGAGAACCGGCCGGAACTCTTCGCCGGGGCGACGGAGGCCATCAGCGAGGTCGGCGGGTTCTCGATCCCCCTGCCCGGGGACCGACGCGCCTACCTCGTCGCCACCGCAGAGAAGGGCGTTACCACTGCCATCCTCACGGCGCGGGGTCGCGCAGCGCACGGCTCTCGCCCCACCGCCGACAACGCCGTCGTCCGTCTCGCCCGCGCCGTCGCGGCCGTGGGCGAACACCGCTTCCCCGTCGAGAGCACCGCCACGCTCGAGCGCTTCCTCGACGTCTATACACGCGCGGGTGGCGATGTCGACGACCTGGGATTCGCGGCATCCCTGATCGACGCGGGCAGCCGCAACACGGCCTCGCCGACGGTGCTGGTCGCCGGGGGCAAGGCGAACGTCATCCCGGCCTCGGCGAGCGCGACGCTCGATGTGCGCGTCGTGCCGGGGCAGGCCGAGGCGGTGCGGGAGCAGCTGGCGGCTGTCGTCGGCGACGACATCGAGGTCACCTGGGCGCGTGACATCCCGGCCATCGAGGCTCCCGCCGACGGACGACTCGTGGGAGTGCTCCAGGATGCCGTGACCGCCGAAGACCCCGACGGCACGGTCGTGCCGTACCTGCTGCCCGCCAGCACCGACAACAAGCACCTGGCCCGCCTCGGCATCCGGGGCTACGGGTTCGTGCCGCTGCGCGTTCCGGCGGACTTCGACGTGTTCGGGCAGTTCCACGCTGCGGACGAGCGTGTTCCCGTCGACGCGCTCGCGTTCGGCACGCGGGTGACGGCGCGGATCCTGCGCGAGGCCTGAGCCGCCGCTCCGCCTCGCAGCGCAGGTCGGGCGCGGGCCGAGGAACATGCGGGCCAGCGCCTCGCCGGCGTACTCCAGCCCACACCCCGCCGTCCACCGTGTTACCCGGCGTGGCACCACGTTGCGGCGCATGGCGAGGAGTTGCGGCGTGTGAAACGGCGCCTCGCGAGGAGCCTCCGGCCGGTCGTACCGTGACCCTCACCCACTGGCGCTCCGCGTCGGTGCGGAGTCCCGAGGAGCACGATATGACCACCACCGCGCCGGCACCCGCCCACCGCACGACACCGCCTGCCGCAGCGACCGCCAGGGTCGATCTCGGCACCATCGCCGTGGTGCCCACGCGGCACTGGTGGCGGTGGATCCTCAGCGCCCTGCTGCTGTTCGTCGTCGCCCAGTTCGCCTGGAGCCTCGTCACCAACGACCGGTACATGTGGGGCACGTTCGGGGAGTACTTCTTCTCCGAGCCCGTGCTGATCGGCATCGGGTACACCCTGGGCCTCACCGCGGTCTCGGCGGTGGTGGGCTTCACCCTGGGGACGCTGCTCGCCCTCGGCCGCCTGTCGCCCTCGCCGCTGGTGAGCTCGGTGGCCTGGGGCTACATCTGGTTCTTCCGGTCGGTGCCGCTCGTCGTGCAGATCATCGTCTGGTACAACCTGGGCTACCTCTACCCCACGCTGGGTCTCGGGACCCCGTTCACGACCGACTTCTGGATTGTGGAGTTCCCCACCGTGCAGCTGGTGAGCGCTTTCGCCGCCGCGATCCTCGGCCTAGGCCTCCACCAGGCCGCCTACTCGGCGGAGATCATCCGCGGTGGGCTCGTCTCGGTCGACCCGGGCCAGCACGAGGCGGCCGCCGCCCTCGGCATCCCGGCATCCCGACGCCTGTTCCGCATCATCCTCCCGCAGGCGATGCGCTCGATCGTGCCCAACGCCACGAACGAGGTGATCGGTCTGGTCAAGGGCGCCTCGGTCGTGTTCGTCATCGCGATCCCCGAGCTGTTCTACGCCGTGCAGGTCATCTACAACCGCAACAGCCGCGTCATTCCGCTGCTGCTGGTCGCCGTGGTCTGGTACACCCTGATCACCACGATCTTGAGCGTCGCGCAGTACTACATCGAGCGGTACTACGCCCGCGGCTCCGCGCGGGCGCTGCCGCCGACGCCCGTACAGCGCGCGCGGCACTGGGTGAGCGTGCAGTGGGCGCGACTCGGCGATTCCCCGGCGCCTCCGGGCGGGGCGGATAGCGCCGGCCGGGCGCCCTCGCCGACCGACGGACTGAGCGCACCCGATGCCGTCGAGCACGACGTGACGTCGAAGGGCGGCCGAGCATGACCACCCCCACTGCGACCAGCGGACTCGTCGAGATCCACAACGTGCACAAGAGCTTCTACGGCGTCGAGGTGCTGAAAGGCATCGACCTCACCGTGAAGCCCGGCGAGGTCGTCGCGCTTCTCGGACCGAGCGGTTCGGGCAAGTCGACGCTGTTGCGCACCATCAACCACCTCGAAGGGGTGGATACCGGCTCGATCACCGTCGACGGCGAGTTCATCGGCTACGAGCTGCGCCACGGCAAGCTGCACGAGCTGCGCGAGCGGGAGATCCTGCAGCGGCGGACGCGCGTGGGGATCGTGTTCCAGAACTTCCACCTCTTCCCGCACCTCACCGCGCTCGAGAACATCACCGAGGCCCCCCTCGCCCTGAAGCGATTGGGAAAGGGCGACGCCCGCGCGCTCGCCCGTGGCCTGCTCGACCGGGTCGGCCTCGCCCACAAGGCCGACGCCTACCCACGGCAGCTCTCGGGCGGCCAGCAGCAGCGCGTCGCCATCGCGCGGGCACTGGCCCTCAAGCCCCAGGTGCTGCTCTTCGACGAACCCACGAGCGCGCTCGATCCGGAGCTCGTCGGCGAGGTGCTCGACGTGATCCGCGACCTGGCCACGCTCGGCACCACGCTCGTCATCGTCACCCACGAGATCGGCTTCGCCCGCGAGGTGGCCGATCGCGTCGTCTTCCTCGACCAGGGACGCATCGTCGAGCAGGGCACCCCCGACGAGGTGCTGGAGCACCCGCAGCACCCGCGCACGCGGGAGTTCCTGGCCAAAGTCCTCGGCTGAGCCGACCCCACCCCCGAGTCGCGCCGCCCGCGCGCTCGCTCCGACCCGTACCCGAAACGCCGTCCGGCGCCCGCCGGAGGCATCACACCGCCGTCCGTGACGCGACACCGGCGCCACGGCATCCACCCCTCACAAGGAGACACAGCATGGCCCTCAGTAAGAAGCAGAGCATCGCGATCGGAGTGATCGCCGCGGCGGTCGTCGCCGTCGTCGGCGGCGGCGTCGCGATCGGCCTGAACCGGCCGGCCGAGGCGGTCGCGGCGCCGGAGCCCTCGGCATCCGCCCCCGCCATCGACTGGGTGCACACCGACGCCGTCCCCGACGCCGTCGCCGCGCTCGAAGCCAGCGGCTTCACGCCCATCGAACCCGGCAAGCTCACCGTCGCGGTCGGGGCCTTCGTCCCCCCGCTGAGCTACGTGCCCGACGGCGAGACGCTGCCGGCGGGCACCGAGCCCAATTTCGGCTCGCTCATCGCCGAGGGTCTGGGCCTGGAGTACAACCCGGTCGTGGTGGCGTGGGCGGACTGGCCTCTCGGCATCCAGTCGGGCAAGTACGACCTCATCACCTCGAACGTCACGGTGACCGAGGAGCGCAAGGAGCTGTACGACTTCGCCAGCTACCGGCAGGACCTGCTGGGCTTCTCCGTGCGCTCCGACAGCGCCATCGAGACGATCGAGAAGGCCGACGACATCTCGGGCCTCAAGGTCGTCGTGGGCTCGGGCACGAATCAAGAGAAGGTCCTGCTCAGCTGGAACGCCGAGCTGACCGCCGCGGGCAAGGCCCCCGCAGAGCTGAACTATTACGACGACAACGCCGCGGCGACCCTCGCACTGCAGTCGGGTCGCGTCGACGCCACCTTCGGCCCCAACGCCACCGCGGCGTGGGCGGCGAAGGAGACCGGAGAGACCAAGCTCGTGGGAACCATCCCCGGTGGGTGGCCGCTGCAGGCCGACATCGCGGCGGCCACGAAGAAGGGCAACGGCCTCATCGAGCCGGTCAGCATCGTGCTCAACGCGCTCATCGAGGACGGCACCTACGCCGACGTGCTGAACGTGTGGAACCTCACCTCCGAGGGCGTCGACACCTCCCGCATTAACGCGCCGGGACTTCCTAAGTCCTGACACCCCGAGTGGCCCGGTCTTGCGGGGCCGGGCCACTCCCCCGTTACGCAGAATGGATGCCATGACCACCGCTGTCGCCCCCTCGTTGACCATCCGCCTCATCGTTCCCGAGGAGTACGCCGCGGTGGGCCGGGCGACGGCCGACGCCTACCGGCACAGCTACGAAGGACTGAGCGAGGCCTACCTCGCGTCCCTGGCCGATGTGGAGAGCCGCGTCGCCCAGGGTGAGGTGTGGGTCGCTGTCGACGCCGTCGGAGACATCGTGGGATCCGTGTGGATGCCCCGACCCGGCGAAAGGCTGTCGGAGCTCGCGCGGGAGGGGGAGGTGGACTTCCGTCAGCTGGCCGTCTCCCCCGCCGCCCGGGGTCGCGGCGTCGGTGAGGCCCTGACCCGTCACGTCGTCGCCGTGGCGCGCGGCCGCGGCGCGCACCGCGTGGTGATGAACAGCGGTCCCGAGATGCTCGGCGCCCACGCGCTGTACCTCAAGCTCGGCTTCCGGCGGCTGACCGAGCGGGAGCACCCCGTCGAGGTGGAGCCGGGTCGATTCCTCGACCTGCGGGCGTTCGGGTTCGACCTCTGAGGCGGTTCCGTCCCTCGGCGGAGCCGGCCCGGGCGGGAGCCGCGTCGAAGGGTCCACGCCGTGAGCCACCGGGCGCGGTGTGGGGTGAGAAATGTGCAGCGGGGCGGTCGTCACCCGCCCCACTGCACATTTCGCGCCCCGAACCCCCGGCGACTCCGGCGCTCCGAACCCCGCGTCCAGGACTTCTCAGCGCGACGCGAGGGCCGCGAGCATCCGCCCCACCACCGGCGTGAACTTGAAACCATGGCCGGAGAAGCCCGCGCCCACGACGACCGGCCCGACTCGATCGAGCACGAAGCGGGCGTCGACGGTCGAGGTGTAGGTGCAGGTGACCTCGCGGAACGCCGTGGCATCCACCCCGGGAAGCCACTCGTGGGCGTAGCGGACGAGGGCCGAGGTCAACGCGGGGTCGGGGAGGAAGCTGCGGAGGTCGGGGTCGACCTCGGGTCCGGCCGCATGCCAGCCGGCCTTCACCCCCTGGCCCGGGGTGAGCATCCCGTAGACCGGTGCGCGGAACCACGACGTCGCCGGATCCGCGGGATCGGGATGGTGGTTGAAGCCCGGCCAGACGCTCGCGGGGTCGCGCGGGCGGAAATGCGCCGGCTGCTCCTGTGTCACCCGCAGCGCCGGCAGGCGCACCCCCCGAACGGTTGCGAGCGTCTTCGCCGTCCACGCGCCCGCCGTGCACACGAGCCGCCGCGCACGAACGCGACGCCGGCCCTCGGCATCCGTCACGGTGAACCGCACGTCGTCGTCGCCGTGCACCTCGACCCCCGACACCGCGGTGCGCCACTGCACGCGAGCACCGGATGCCGCAGAGCCGGCCAGGAACGCGGCGACCGAGGAGTCGGCATCCAGGCGCCCGGCACCGGGGGTGTGCAGCACGGGACCCGCGAAGCGCAGGCCGGGCCACCGCGTCGACGCGGCAGAGGCGTCGAGAAGCTCGGCGTCGAACCCGCCCGCGGCGATCGCCTCGGTCGCGACGGCGAGGTCGCGGCCAGCGCCGTGCGTGACGATGCCGGTGGTTTCGAGAAGCGGGACGCCGGCCTCGGACTCGAGGTCGCGCCAGAGCGCGCGCGCGTCGCGCAGCCAGGCCAGATACTCGGGTTCGGTGTAGGCGACGTTGAAGTTGCGCGAAGCGCCGTGCGATGCCCCTCGCACGTGACCGGGCTCGAACTGCTCGAGGACGGTCACGGAGCGGCCCGCGCGGGCGAGATGCCACGCCGTGGCTGCCCCCATCGCGCCGGCGCCGACGACGGCGACGTCGAGGATCTCGTCGCTCACGCGCGGGCCGTTGCGAGCGGCTTCGCGAAGCATCGCGACGCGGGGAACCGGACGTACGGCGCGAAGGTGTCGATGGGGTGATACCCGATGCGCTCGTACAGCGCGATGGCCTCGGGCTGACGGTCGCCCGTCTGCAGGATCAGCCGCGTCGCGCCGCGGTCCGCGCCGACGCGCTCGAGCTCGGCCATGAGAGCCCGGCTCGCGCCCTGCCCGCGGGCTCGTCGCTCGACGAAGACCCGCTTCACCTCGAGCTCGTCGCCGAGCGCCCGCAGGGCCGCGTGGCCGACGGGATCACCCGCCGCGTCGTGCACCAGGATCACGTCGAGGATCGTGGCGGGATCGACCGCGAAGTCCTCGGCGAGGACGGCCCGCGTCTCGTCGTCGAACGCGGAGAACGCGTCGGCGTAGCGCGGGCTGATCTCCTCGTCCATCGCGGCGCGCAGGGCCACGGCCCGCTCGTCGTGCCAGGCGACCCGTTCGATCGTCCACGCGTTGTCCGCCGCCGTCATCCCGCCAGTATTCCGCCGCTGCGGGCGCTCGTCGCCGGCGCCGGAAACGGCGGGTAACACGCGGGGCGTCGCCACGGTCGCGTCCGTTGACCCGGGCGGCGCGGAGACGAGCCGCGTGAAACGTGGTGTCGTGGGCCGTCACCGATCGACGTCTGCCTTCGCGCGCCGTCCCATGACGTGCCCGGCGTTGCGTCGGGTGACCCCCGGCTTGCACGACCGAGACGACCGGCGCAGAGTGTCCCGGTGACCTCCGTCTCGACCCTCGACTTCCCCCACGCCGACGCCACCGTCCTCGACAACGCCGCCTGGCATTCACTGGCGGGCCCCCACGCGTCGTTCGCCATCGGCGGCGACCTCGTGCGCCGCTATCCCGCCGACGTCGCCCCCTTCGTCGCGGTGCGCACGTGGGACGAACCCGGCGTGTGGGACGCCCTGCGCGACCTCGTCGGACCGGGCGCCGAGGTCGGCCTGTCGGGCTACGAGGGCGGGATCCCCGAGGGCTGGGAGTACCTCGGCGGCGGCGAGGGCGTGCAGCTCGTCGAGACCGACGCGTTGCAGACCCGTCCCGACGAGGAGGCGATCGAGCTGGATGCCGACGACGCGGCCGACATGATCGCGATCGTCGACCGCAACCAGCCCGGGCCCTTCCGGCCCCGCACCTACGAGCTCGGCCGGTACATCGGCATCCGTCGCGAGGGGCGTCTGGTGGCCATGGCCGGCGAGCGCCTGCACCCCACCGGCTGGACGGAGATCAGCGCGGTCGCGGTGGATGCCGACCACCGACGCCAGGGCCTCGCCTCGCGCCTCGTGCTCGACGTGGCCTTCCACATCCAGCAGCGCGGCGACCGCGCCCTGCTGCACGCGGCGGCGACGAACGTCAACGCGATCGCGGCCTACGAGAAGCTGGGCTTCGCGCTGCGGCGGCGGAATCAGTTCGCGGCGGTCCGGACGCCCGCATGACCCGACCTCTCCGCTCCCTCGGCTTCCTCACCATCGGCCTCTTCGACCGCGAGAACCCGCGTGCCGGACACGAGACGACCCTGTCGATCATCGAGCGCGGCGAGAGCCTGGGCTTCGACAGCGCATGGCTGCGCGACCGGCACCTGCAGTACGGCATCTCCTCCCCCGTCGCGGTGTTGGCCGCCGCATCCCAGCGCACGAGCCGCATCCGCCTCGGGACCGCCGTCATCCCGCTCGGGTGGGAGAACCCGCTGCGCCTCGCCGAAGACCTCGCGACCGTCGACGTCCTCAGCGGCGGTCGGCTGGAGCCGGGCTTCTCGGTCGGTCCGCCCCGCCGCCTCGACGAGATCGCGCCGGCGCTGTACCCCGACACGGCCGAGCACGAGGAGTTCGGGTACGAGCGTCTCGGGCGCCTGCGCCGTTTCCTCGCCGGCGAGCAGGTCAGCCCGTTCGCGGGGACCGAGGGGATCGAGGAATACTCCGAGCGCATCGAACCGCACGCGGCGGGTCTCTCCGACCGGCTCTGGTACGGGGCGGGGAGCCCGGCATCCACGACCTGGGCGGCCGAGAACGGCTTCCACCTGCTCACCAGCAGCGTCATCCAGTCGACGAAGACGACCGACTTCGACACCGAGCAGGACGCGCAGATCCGGCTGTACCGCGAGACGCACCCCGACGGCGAGAACGCCCGGGTCTCGCAGGGCCTCGTCGTCGTCCCCACCGACACCGCGACGCCGGACCAACGTCGGCGGTACGAGGCCTACGCCGACTCGCGGCGCGGGCGCGTCGGCATCCCCCAGGGTCCGCGCGGGCTGCTGTTCGCCGAAGACCTCGTCGGCACGTCGGAGCAGATCGCCGAGCAGCTGCACGCGACCCGCGCGTTCGGCCAGGTCGACGAGGTCGCCTTCGCCCTGCCGTTCGCCCTCGAGCCCGACGACTACGTGCAGATCCTCGAGGACATCGCGGGGCGGCTCGGGCCACTGCTGGGCTGGACGCCGGGCGGCTGATTCGCCGCCCCGCGGGTGCCCCGCGGGTGCGACCGGCGGCGGGCGGGCGACGCGCACACAACCTCGGCGATCCACACAACCTCAGCCGGAATCCCCCCATTCGGGCTGAGGTTGTGCGAATCGCTGACATCGCGGCGGCAGGACGGCGGCCCGCGCGTACCTTCTCACGCAGGGGGCCGGATGCCGGGCTTCACCATCCCACTCCTCCAGCTGAGCGTCCAGAACACCCGGGACGGGATCACGCGACGCCCGGGTGTCGTGGACACTCGGCGGTGGATGCGGCCGCCCGGGCCCCGCGCCCGCGCCCCCGTACCCCCGCGCGCCCCCGCGCCCGCGCCCGCACCCCAGCCCCGCGTGAGTGTCCACAACACCCGGGCGAAATTTCGCGACGTCCGCGTGTCGTGGACACTCGAGCGGGGGAGCACGCCGCCACAGCCGTAACAATGACGCCTCGCGGCGCTGTATGACGGCCGCGATTGTGCCCTCACGGCCGCGGCGGCACAGTGGGCCTCTCGGTGGGACCGGCCCGCCGCGAAGGGATCCCCCGATGCCCGATCGCATCCACCTCGCCGTCGCCCTCGACGGTGCCGGCTGGCATCCGGCCGCCTGGCGCGAGCCCGCCGCCCGCCCGACCGAGCTGACCTCCGCCGCCTACTGGCGCACTCTCGCCCGCACGGCCGACGGCGCGGGCCTGCTGCTCGCCACGATCGAAGACGCGCTGAGCCTCGGCGGCCGTTCCCTCGAACCGGATGCCGAGACCCGGCGCGACCGCGTGCGCGGGCGACTCGACGCGGTGCTGGTGGCGTCGTTCCTGGCGCCGCTGACGCGCCGAATCGGCCTCGTCCCGACCGCGACCACCGCGCACCCCGAGCCCTTCCACCTGGCCACGGGGCTGCAGACCCTCGACCACTCGAGCCGCGGCCGCGCGGGCGTGCGCCTCGTCGCGGGATCCACCGAGCAGGAGCGGGCGAACTTCGGCCGTCGCGCCGACGGCCCCTCGGGTCTCCCGGCATCCGGCCGGGTCGAAGACGACCCCGCTCTGCTGGCGGCGTTCCGCGAGGCCGGAGAGGTCGCCGACGTCATCCGTCGACTCGCCGACTCGTGGGAGGACGACGCGATCGTGCGCGATCTCGCGTCGGGGAAGTTCCTCGACCGCGAGCGCGTGCACAACGTCGCCTTCGAGGGCGAATTCTTCTCGATCACCGGCGCCTCGATCGTGCCGCGGTCCCCACAGGGCCAGCCCCTCGTCACCGCCCTCGCGCATCAGACGGTGCCGTACCGCTTCGCCGCGGAGCACGCCGACCTCGTGTTCGTCACGCCCCGTGATGCGGTCGCGGTCGGTGGCATCCTGAACGAGCTTTCCGGCGGGGAGCGCGAGGAGCCCCTGCGCGTCTTCGCCGACCTGCTCGTGCTCGTCGAAGAGACGCGCGCCGAGGCCTATGCGGTGTGGAATCGGCTGCAGGACCGCGCGCCGCTCACCACCGACGCCCGCGTGGTCGTGGGTACCGCCGATGACGTCGTCGACGAGATCGCAGCGCTAGCCGCTGAAGGGGTCGACGGCGTGCGCCTGCGACCCGCCCGCCTTCCGGCCGACCTCGACGCGATCGCCGACCGGGTCGTGCCACGCGCGGCGGCGGCCGGCATCCTGCTCCCCGACGACGGCGCGCCCACTCTGCGCGAGCGCGTCGGACTCCCCCGTCTCGCCAGCCGCTACGCCCGTCAGGAGGTCGGCGCATGACCCACCGCCGGATCCATCTCGCCGCCCACTTCCCCGGGGTGAACAACACGACCGTCTGGACCGACCCGGCCGCGGGCAGCCAGATCGACTTCTCGTCGTTCGAGCACTTCGCCCGCACCGCCGAGCGCGGCTTCTTCGACTACCTGTTCCTCGCCGAGGGGCTGCGGCTGCGCGAGCACCGCGGGCAGCTGCACGACCTCGACGTGGCGGGACGCCCGAACACCCTCGCGATCCTCACCGCCCTAGCCGCCGTCACCGAGCACATCGGTCTGGTCGGCACGCTCAACACGACGTTCAACGAGCCGTACGAGCTCGCCCGACAGCTCGGCACCCTCGACCTGCTCTCGGGCGGTCGCGCGGGGTGGAACGCCGTGACCAGCTCCGACGCGTTCCACGGCGCGAACTTCCGCCGCGGCGGCTACCTCGACCACGCCGACCGGTACGTGCGGGCCTCCGAGTTCGCCGAGCTCTCGAAAGCGCTGTGGTCGTCGTGGCGCGACGACGCGATCGTGGCGGATGCCGAGACCGGGGCGTTCCTGCGCGATGACGCCATCGCGCGGGTACGGCACGAGTCCCGCCTGTTCGACGTCGACGCGGTGTTCGACGTCCCCCGCTCCCCGCAGGGCCGGCCCGTGATCGTGCAGGCCGGCGACTCCTCCGACGGCCGCGACTTCGCCACCGCCCACGCCGACGTGATCTTCTCGCTGCACACCGCGTTCGACGACGCGCAGCAGTTCTACCGCGACGTCAAGGGGCGCCTCGCCGCCCACGGCCGCGACGAGGACTCGCTGAAGATCCTGCCCGCGGCGACCTTCGTGCTCGGCGACACCGAGGCCGAGGCCCGCGAGCACTCGCGCGAGATCGCGCTCGCCCAGGTGCGGCCGCAGACCGCGATCACCTACCTCGAGCAGATCTGGAACCGCGACCTCAGCGGGTACGACGCCGACGGCCCCCTGCCCGACGTCGAACCCGACACGGGCGTCGAGACGGCGCAGGGCTTCGCCGGGCGCCACGCGGCGATCCGCGCCCGGGTGGGTCAGTTGCGCGCGCAGGCGACGGCCGAGAACCTCAGCATCCGCGAGCTCGTCATCCGCCTGACGGCGAACCACACCTTCGTCGGGACGCCCGAACACGTGGCATCCGAGATCGACCGGTACGTGCAGGAGCGCGCGACCGACGGCTTCACGGTCGTCGGGCACGTCACCCCGCACGGCCTCGACGCCTTCACCGAGAAGGTCGTGCCCCTGCTGCAGGAGCGCGGGTCGTACCGCCGCTCGTACGACGAGGGCGCGACCCTGCACGACCTGCTGGGACTGCCGCCGGTGGTCGCGGGCGCTCCGCACACTCCCGGGCCGCACGACACCGCGTCGGCCGTCGCGCGATGAGCGACCGGGCGGCGCGGCTCGTCATCGTCGGAGCGGGGCCTCGCGCGGTGATGCTCGTCGAGCGGTTGCTCGCCCGGCGCACGAAAGCCGCGACTCCGGCCCTGCACGTCACCCTCGTCGATCCCCATCCGCCCGGCGCGGGCCGTATCTGGCGACGAGAGCAGTCGCCCCTGCTCAAGCTCAACTCGATGGCGCGCGACGTCACGGTGTTCACCGATGAGTCGTGCACCATCTCGGGGCCGGTGCGTTCGGGACCATCGCTCATCGAGTGGGCCGAGCGCGTCCGAGCGGGCTCACTGCCCGACGTCGACATCGCCGATCCCGACCTCGCATCCGAGCTGCAGGCGCTCCGCGGCGACAGCTTCCCCACGCGCCGGCTGCAGAGCGAATACCTCGACTGGTTCTGGCGCCGCACGGTCGCCATCGCGCCGCCCGGCGTCGAGGTGCGGTGGCACCGCGGGGCCGTGCAGTGGGTCGACGACACGGTCGACGGCTACGAGGTGGCCTTGGCCGACGGCATCCGTCTGCCGGCCGACATCGTCGTGTACGCCCTCGGCCACAACGGACGCGAGCCCGACGGCGAGACCCGCGACCTGCTCGTCGCGGCCTCCGGGGCCGGGCTGACGTACGTGCCGCCGTCGTTCACCGCCGATGCCGACCTCTCCGTGCTCGGCCCCGGCGACGACGTCATCGTGCGCGGAATGGGACTCGCCGCGGTGGATGCCGTCGTTCTGCTCACCGAGGGGCGTGACGGCCGCTTCATCCGCACCGGGGAGGGCGCCCTGCGCTATGAGCCGTCGGGACGGGAACCGCGTCTGCACCTCGGTTCGCGCCGCGGGGTGCCCTACCGCTCGAAGGTGTCGTCGCAGGTGCAGGGCGAGCCTCCGACGCGCGAGGTGCTGACCCCGGCCGCCGTCGCCGCCCTGCTCGCCCGGCCGGGCACGATCGATTTCCTCGACGACGTGTGGCCGCTCGTCGCGCGGGAGCTCGTGTGGGGGCACTACCGCGAGCTGTTCACCGGCCACCCCGAGCGGGTGACGACGACGTGGGGTGATTTCCGCAGGACCTTGCGCGAGGTCGACGGGAACACCGCCGCCCTGCGCCGCGCGGTCGCCGCCGTCGTGCCCGACCCGCTCGATCGCTTCGACGTGCCCGCGCTCGACGTGCCACTCGGCGACGAGGCGTTCGTCGACGCCGCCGACGTGCACCGGCGCGTCCGCCGCCACATCGCCGACGACCTGCACCTGCGCACGACCCAGGAACACAGCACCACGCAGGCGGTGTTCCTGACGATCCTGCTGTCGTTCCTGGCCCTCGCCGACATCCCCACCGAGCGATGGAGCGCCAGATCGCGGGCCGTCGACCTGCCCGTGACCTGGCACACGTTCTTCAGCTACGTCGCTTCCGGGCCGCCCGCCCACCGTCTCGAAGAGATCGCCGCCCTGGCCGATGCCGGCGTTGTGCGCTTCCTCGGACCCGATGTGGCCGTGCGCATCGCGGGTGGCCGTTTCACGGCATCCTCTCCCCGCGTTCCCGGAGAAGTGGTGACCACCAGCCTCGTCGACGCCTGGCTCCCCGGCAGCGGGGCCGCCGCGAGCGAGAATCCGGCGTTGCGCGAGCTCGCCACCCGCCACGGCCGCGAGGTGCACGTCAGCGACGCGACGTTCACCGGCTCACTCGGGCGCATTGACGTCGACGCCGACGGCCGGGTCATCGCGCGCGACGGCTCGGTCCACGCGACGCTGTTCGCCCTCGGTCCCTTCACGTCGGGCATGGAGGCCGGGGCGTTCACGCGGCCCCGGTCGAACGCCCTGTCGCTGCGGCAGACCGACCGCGTGGCCGGGGCGGTGGCGGACGCGGTGGCGGCTGTGCGCGCTCCCGCCGGCGCCCCCTCTCGTTGAGTGTCCACAACACACCGCGTCCTGGGTAGGCGGCGCGGCGTGTCGTGGACGCTCAACGCTGGGGGGCGCGAGGAGGGTGCGGCGCGGGCGTCTCGCGCAGTCGCGCGTTCGCGGCGGCCGCAGCGTCGGTCATGCGATCGAGGAAAACCCGGATGATGCGCAGCTCCTCGGCCGTGGTCTCCCGTGTGGCCGCGGCCACCTCGGCACCCGCGAATCCGAGGAACCGTTCCATCCCCTCCAGCGCCGTCGCGGTCGGATGCAGGGTGACCCGTCGGCGGTCGGCGTCATCGCGACGACGGGTGACGTGCCCGGCGCGCTCGAGGCGGTCGATCAGCACCGACACCGCCCCCGACGTCATCCCGATCTGACGCGCGAGTTGTGCGGGCGCCACCGGCTCCCCCGACTGCACAGCCCAGACGATCTGCCCGAGCGCCTCGGCATCCGACGCCGGCAGGCCCATCCACGCCGAGAGATGCCTGTTGAGCTCATCGGATGCCATCGTCCAGTCGCGCAGGCGGTGCATGACCGCGACCTCGAGGTCGGACCAGGTCATCGAGAGCGAATTCAACGCGGCCATGCAAAGACTTTACAGTCAAGTGACTTTACTGTAAAGCTATCCGTATCGATCACGAGGAGTCGTCATGACCGCACCGCACGCCCTCATCACCGGCGCCAGCATCGCCGGACTCTCCGCCGCCTGGTGGCTGCGACGGATCGGGTGGGGCGTCACCGTCGTCGAGAGATCGCCCGCCTTCCGCGACGGCGGGCAGAACGTCGACGTGCGCGGCATCGCCCGCGAGGTGCTCGATCGCATGGCCCTGACCGATGCGATCCGCGCCAAGAACACCACCGAGACCGGCACGGTCATCGTCGACGCGCACGACAAGGTCATCGCCGAGCTCCCCTCCGACGGACCCGATGGGGCGACGGCCGAGCTCGAGGTGCTCCGCGGCGATTTCGCGCGCGCGATCCTCGAATCCCTCCCCGCGGGCGTCCGCTTCGTCTACGGCGAGGCCGTGGCGGAGGTCGACGAGTCGCGCGAAGACCGCGTCTCGATCGTCACCGAGGGCGGCGAGCGCCTCGACGCCGCCCTGCTGGTCGTGGCCGAAGGCGTGCGATCGCGTACGCGCGACCTGCTCTTCGCCGCGTCGGAGGTCGATGCCGACCCTCTCGGCATCACCATGGCCTTCGGCACCATCCCGCGCACCGCCGACGACGACGACCGCTGGCGCTGGTACAACGCGGTCGGCGGGCGCCAGGTGCACCTGCGCCCGGACCCCTACGGCACGACCCGCGCGATCCTGTCGTACGCGGGTGACGACGGCCTCGCCCAGCGCGACCGCGACGACGCCCTGCGCGTCCTACGCGAGCGCTACGCCGACGCGGGGTGGCAGGCCCCGCGCGTGCTCGACGGCTTCGAGTCGTCCGACGACGTGTACATCGACGAGCTCACGCAGATCCGGATGCCGGGATGGCACCGTGGCCGCGTGTGCGTGATCGGCGACGCGGCGTGGTGCGTGACCCCGATGGGCGGGGGTGGCTCATCGCTCGCGCTGACCGGCGGATATGTGCTCGCGGCCTTTCTGTCGCAGATCGACGGACCCCTCGACCGCGACCGCCTCGACGAAGCGCTCACATCGTTCGACGGGTGGATGCGTCCCCTGGTCGATCAGATCCAGGGCATCCCCCGCGGGATGCTGCGACTGGCGTACCCGCACACCCGGCTCGGCCTGGCCGCGCGCGGTGTGCTCATGAAGGCCATGACCGCGCCGCCGCTCTCGCACCTGGCAGCGCGATTCGGCCAGGTCGCGGACACCGATCAGAAACTGCCGACGCTCCGCGAGAGGGCGGCCTGACACCGACCACGAACGCTGGTGACGCGGGATCCAAACCTGTCGGCATCCGGCCATCTCCCGAAACACTCGACGGGTCGAGCCCGGTCGGGCGTCAGACGTGGAAGACCGCGTGCACGTCGCCGCCGAGCGCCGCGCGACCGCCGAGGGCGTCGATCTCGAGCAGCGTCGCGATGCCGACGACCTCGCTCCCGACGGCCCGCAGCAGGTCGCGTCCGGCGCGGAGGGTTCCGCCGGTGGCGAGCACGTCGTCGAGCAGCAGCACCCGGGCGCCCGCGGCGTTGTCGTCGTGCATCTCGATCTGCGCCGAGCCGTACTCGAGGTCGTACGACATCGACGCCGCCGGGCGCGGCAGCTTTCCGGCCTTGCGGATCGGCATGAGGCCCACGTTCGCGACGACGGCTGCGGCCCCCGCCAGCAGGAACCCGCGCGCCTCGACGCCCGCGACGGCGTCAATGCGGCCGGCGAAGGGTTCCACGAGCGCCTCGACGACGGTGCGCAGGGCAGCGGCATCCGTCAGCAGCGGCGTGATGTCGCGGAACATGATGCCCGGCTTCGGGTAGTCGGGGATGCTCGTGATGAGCGATTCAGCGCGGGCGAGGGCAGAGGCGTCGGGCACCGCCCCAGCCTAATCGCGCGGTCCGTCCCCTTCCCCCGCTCTTTCCCTCATTGAGTGTCCAGAACACGCCGCACTCCCGGGTCCGTGTGCGGCGTGTTCTGGACACTCAACACCCGGCGCACAGCGCCGCGCGTCCGTCGCCCCGCGCGCCACCCCTGTTGAGTGTCCAAGACACGCCGCGTACCGCTCGACGACTGCGGCGTGTTCTGGACACTCAACGAGGAAGGGCCCGCGGAGGTGACCAGGATTGACGCGACTGCAAGCGCTTGCACTATCGTGGCCGCATGACTTTCACGCAGGAAGATGCGCGCGCCGATCTCGCCTCCGCACCCGGATCTGAGTGGTGGCGGACCGCCGTCATCTACCAGATCTATCCCCGGTCGTTCGCCGATGCGTCGGGCGACGGCCTCGGCGACCTGCCCGGCGTCACCGCGCACCTCGACGACCTGCAGACGCTGGGGGTGGATGCCATCTGGCTGAGCCCCTTCCAGACGTCTCCGCAGAAAGACGCGGGCTACGACGTCGCCGACTACCGCGACGTCGACCCGATCTTCGGCACCCTGGCCGACTTCGACGACATGCTCGCGGGTGCGCACGAGCGCGGCATCCGGGTCATCGTCGACCTCGTCCCGAACCACTCCAGTGATCAGCACGTGTGGTTCCAAGAGGCCCTGAAGGCGGCTCCGGGCAGCCCCGAGCGCGCGCGCTACATCTTCCGCGAGGGCAAGGGCGAGAACGGCGAGCTGCCCCCCAACAACTGGGAGAGCGTCTTCGGCGGCGGCATGTGGAAGCGCGTGACCGAGGCCGACGGCACGCCCGGGCAGTGGTACCTGCACATCTTCGACGAGACCCAGCCCGACTTCGACTGGACCAACGAAGAGGTGCGCGCGGAGTTCCGCGACATCCTGCGCTTCTGGCTCGACCGCGGGGTCGACGGGTTCCGCGTCGACGTGGCGCACGGTCTCATCAAGGCCGAGGGCCTGCCCGACTTCACGCTCGACCCCGACGGCGGCTCCATGGGCGGCGACGCCGAGGAGGTTCCGTACTGGGGCCAGCCGGGCGTGCACGACGTGTGGCGCGAGTGGCACGAGGTGCTCGCCGCGTACGACGGCGACCGCGCGCTCTGCGCCGAGGCGTGGCTCCCCACCGTCGAGCAGACCGCACTGTGGGTGCGCCCCGACGAGATGCACCAGGCGTTCAACTTCCACTACCTCGAGACGGAATGGGATGCCGCGGCCCTGCGCGCCGTGATCACCGAGTCGCTCGAGGAGTACGGCGCCGTGGGCGCCCCGAGCACCTGGGTGCTGTCGAACCACGACGTCGTGCGCCACGCCTCGCGTCTCGCGCTGACGGCGGAGAATCCTCAGGGTGCCGGTATCGGCCCGAAGTCCCCCGGCCAGCCCGACCCGGTGAAGGGGCTGCACCGCGCCCGCGCCGCGACGGCCCTCATGCTGGCGCTGCCGGGTTCGTCGTACCTGTACCAGGGCGAGGAGCTCGGCCTTCCCGAGGTCATCGACCTGCCCGACGACGCCCGTCAGGACCCGACGTGGTTCCGCACGGACGGCGAGCGCTACGGTCGCGACGGCTGCCGTGTGCCGATCCCCTGGACCGCGGACGCCCCCGCCTACGGCTTCAACTCCACCGGCGCCTCGTGGCTGCCGCAGCCCGCCGAGTGGGCCGAGCTCGCGCACGACGTGCAGGTCGACGACCCCGCCTCGACGCTCACTCTCTACCGGTCTCTCCTCGCCGAGCGCCGCGTCCGCGATCTCGGCGCCGGCCACATCGACTGGCTCGACGAGTACGGCGACGACGTGGTGGCCTTCCGCAACGGCTCGCTGCTGGTGGTGGCCAACCTCGGCGACCAGGCCGTCGAGTTGCCCGCGGGCGAGGTGCTCATCGCGAGCGGCCCCCTCGACGGCGACCGGTTGCCGACCGATACGACCGTCTGGATCGCCGCGGCCTGAGCCGCGGCATCCATCCGCTCCCCGGAGGACACGAGACCGTGGCCGGGATCGACGACGTCGCGCGCGCGGCGGGAGTGTCGACGGCCACGGTCTCACGGGCGCTGAGCGGGCGCGGCTCGGTGTCGAGCGCGACGCGCGAGCGCGTGCTCGCCGCCGCCGGGAGCCTCGGTTACGTGGTGTCGGCGGCCGCGTCGACCCTCGCGACCGGCCGCGCACGGGCGGTCGGGGTGGTCGTGCCGTTCCTCGACCGGTGGTTCTTCAGCACCGTGCTCGCGGGCATCTCCGATGCGCTCGTGCGGCGCGGCTACGACATCACGCTGTACAGCGTGAGCGCCGACCCGGCCGAACGGCGCCGCGTCTTCGACGACCACCTGCGGCGGCGACGCATCGACGCGGTCATCACCATCGCCCTCGAGCTCGATGCCGAGGAGTCGTCGTCGCTGCGCAGCCTCGGCGTGCCGATCGTCGCGATCGCCGGGCCCAACCCCCTGCTCACCACGCTCACCGTCGACGATCTGGCCGTGGGGCGCCTCGCGACCGCGCATCTGCTCGGCCTCGGCCATCGACGCCTCGCCCACATCGGAGCGGATGCCGTGGCGGACGCCGCCTCGTCGGTGCCGACCCTGCGACGCCGCGGCTTCGAGGAGACGCTGGCCGACGCCGGCATCGAGGCGCACGGCGTCGAACCGGCCGACTTCACCATCGAGGGCGGATCGGGCGCGGCGGCCCGCCTGCTCTCGTCCGACGAGGCCCCCACGGCCCTGTTCGCCGCATCCGACGAAATGGCGATCGGAGCGATCCTCGCCGCGCGCGAGCTCGGTCTGCGCGTACCCGACGACGTCTCGATCATCGGCGTCGACGGGCACGAGCTCGGTCGCTGGTTCGGCCTGACGAGCATCGACCAGTTCGCGCGCGGACAGGGCGAGCGCGCCGCCGAGGTGGTGCTGCGCGCGCTCGACGGTACCCGACCGGCCCGGGGTCTGGGCACCCTGCCGTTCGAGCTGGTCGACCGCGGCTCGACCGCGCCGCCGGGGCGCTGATCCGTCCGGCGGCCCCCGCACGACGCGCGCAGGGCACCGTCGACCTGCCCCACGGGGTCGACGACCGGACGGGACACGCGCGGCGTGCGCGCCGTGTGTCCATAACGCGTCGTATTCCCTCGAATTGCCTTCAATGAAACGGTCTGGCCATAGCCGTGCGACATAATTGGGGAAAGTTCCGACCCGTTCTGCCAGATCCGACTGCGTGTCATTCGATGCGTATACGAATCATCGAATCGACAGGAGTCGCACACGTGGGGATACGCGAATACGGACGCCTGATTCGTAAAGGCTGGCTGACCATCTCGATCTTCGTCGCCGTCGGGCTGGCGGCGGCGGCGGCGGTCACGGTCACCGCCGTCCCGGAGTATCGGGCTCAGACCACCGTGCTGGTTTCGCTCAGCACCGTCTCGAGCCAGTCGAGCACCGACGTGGGGGCATCGTTCACCAGCGCCGCCGCTCGCGTGCCCTCCTATGTCGCCCTCACCACCTCGGCCTCGGTGCTCGAGCCGGTCATCTCCGAGCTGAACCTCGACATGACCGTGAGCGAACTGGCGGCCGAGATCACCGCCGCGCCCATGCCGAACACGGCCATCATGACCATCGACGTCGTGGACGACGACGGGGAACGCGCCGCGCAGATCGCCGACACCGTGGCGGCCAGCCTCACCCAGTACGTCCGTGAGCTCGAGGGCACCTCCGATGGCGGTCCCAGCCGCGTGAATCTGCGCCTGCTGGAATCCACCCCGGTGCCGAACTCTCCCCTCACGCCCGACCTGCCGGTGTATCTGCTCATCGGCGGCGCGACCGGGCTCATCCTCGGCGTGGGCATCATCGCGCTCCGCCACCTCCGCGACGGTCGCATCCATTCCGCCGCCGACGTCACCACGCACACCGACCTCGCCGTCATCGAATCGGTGCCGTTCGACGCCACCCTGCGCAAGGGACCCACCCTGGTGGACGAAGACGGCCCCGCGGCCGAGTCGTTCCGGATGCTGCGGACGGCGCTGCTCTACGGAACGCGTTCGGTGTCGCGCGTCCTGCTGGTGACCTCGGCTCGCGAGGGCGATGGCAAAAGCGTCGTCGTCGCCAATCTCGCCGCCTCGATGGCCGAGGTCGGCCGTTCGGTGCTGGTCATCGATGCGAACCTGCGTTCCCCGGTGATGGTCGACGTCTTCAAAACCCCCCGTGGCGCGCCCACTCTGGTTCAGCTGCTGAACAGCGCGGCGCTGCCCGAACCCACGACGCTGGCACGCACCGCCGAGGGCGTCAGCGTGCTTCCGGCCGGCCGCACCGCGGCCAACCCGAGCAACCTCATCGGCACCGCAGCCATGGAACGCGTGCTGTCTCAGCTGGCCCGTCGGTTCGACCACGTCCTCATCGACTCGCCCGCGGTGCTGACGGTCACCGACGCGGTCCTGCTCAGCAAGTTGGCCGACGCCACGCTGCTCGTGGCCGGCGTCGGGGTGTCGGGGGCGGCCGACATCTCCACGGCGACCGACCGGCTGCGCACCGTACGCAGCGACGTGCTAGGCGCCGTCGTCTCCCGAGCTCCGAAGGCTTCGCCGGCTCCCGCGGCGCCCGTCGTCCCCTTCGCCTGACGCGCCCGCGAGGGCCCCTCGGCGCCGGCGGAGCGACGGGGCGCCGTCGGGTGAGGTCGCCTCCGTCTCGGCGGTGGCAGGTGCCGGCGACTCCGTCTCGGTGGTGGCAGGTGCCGGCGACTCCGCCTCGGCTGTGGCAGGTGCCGGCGCCGAGGAACCGACGGCCCGCGCGGTCGCACTCCGAGCCACGGGGCGGGATGACCCACCGGCGCGCGCAGCGACCACGCCCATGCCGCAGAGGATCCACAGGGTGTACGCCACCGGACCCTCTTGGAGGGTCGGGAGGACGGTGAAGCTGACGACACTAGCCGCGATGACCGCCGCGGGCAGGAAGCCGTCGAGCGTGCGCGCGCGCAGACCGCCCTGGAACAGGTACACCAGCAGCACACCGAACAACAGCATGACGAGAATGCCGGACTCGATGGCGAGGAGAAGGAAGAAACTCTCCACCAGAATCGCATCGCTCGAGTAATTCAGGGCGCGTGGCCCGACCATTCCCAACCCGTATCCGAACGGGTGCGTGACGAGGAACGGAATGTTCTCGAAAAGGCTGTCGCTATGTCCGATGAGTGACGGGTCGGCGATATGCGAGACGACCTTGTCGATGAAGAGGTACAGCGTGATCCCCGCGATACCGGCGGCGGCCATGATCGTCAGGAAGGCCCACGTCATCACGGGACGAGCACGGAAGATCGCCCACGACACCAGGGCCGCCCCGAGCAGAGCGAGGCCGAGGTAGCCGCTGCGCGACTGCGTGAGATAGATGGCCACGAGCGGCAGGACCGTCAGACCCGCCTTCAGCCACAGCGGCCAGCGCGGGCGCGTCCAGAGCACCGCGAGCATCATGGTCGCCACCGCTGCGCTCTCGTTGGGAGCGGTGTACGGACTGAACCCGCGCGGGACGATGCTGCCGGCGACGAAGAGGGAGGAGGGGAAGGGCTCGCCCTCCGGCACCGGGAAGACCCCGAGGGTGAACAGCCACTTCAGTCCCTGGCTCCACGTCACGATCGTGGTGATCGCGGCGATCTGCGCGACCACGACGAAGACGGTCGCCAGGATCGGCACGTGGCGGCGATCGAGCACGGCCGGCGTGACGATGAGGGCCAGGAACGGCAGGAAGTCGTTGCGCCACCCGTACGCCGCCTGCGTGAGACTCGACGTCCACGCCCCCGACACCAGCCCCAGCGAGACGATCATGAGCACGATCACGACGATGGGAACGGGCACGCGTCGGATCCGCCCCGTCACGATCACCAGGATGAACAGGCCGAGCAGGAGGGCGTCCTTGATCGCGCCGAATGCCGTGGCTGCCGTCCCCTGCAGGAACGCCGATGTCACACCGTTGGCCGGCAGCACGAACGCCAAGAGCAGGATGCCGAGCCACAACACCCCCAGCCCCGACCAGCCGTGCGGCGCGATGGCCGACATGATGCGGGCGCCGAGCGGCGCCCGGGCCGCTTGCACGGCTGTCGTGGCTGCGGTCACATCGTGCCGCCTCGACCGGTGAGGCGGCGCACCACGAGCATCGCGTCGGAGGGACGCGGCACGATCGTGCGGACCGGGGGACGGATGGAGAGCAGCATCACGGTCAACGCTATGACGACACCGCTCGCATTGGCGATCGCCGCGGCGTTGGCGCCGAAGATCGGGCCGAAGCTGAACAGCAGGACGAGACACGTGACCAGTCCCGAGGCTTGCGCGATCGTCAACCGCACACCCAGGTTCTGCGCCGAGAGAACCTCACCGGCGCTGACCGCCACCACGACGAACAGCGATCCGAGGATGGCGAACATCACCGCCGGGAGGGCGTCGGTGAATGCCGCGCCGAAGAGGAGCGGAACGCCCCAGGGGGACACGACCGCGAGGAAGATCGCCGAGGCCAGCCCGACCACGAACGCCGACCGGATCGCCTCGCCCGTGGCGCGGACGCGGGCACGGCCGCTCGAGTGCGAGATGTCGGAGAAGACGGGGGCGGCGACCGCGTGAGCCAGGAAGACGGGAAGGGTCCCGATGGTCACCGCGACGGAGTAGAGACCCGCTTCGTGCGAGCCGATCAGGGGCAGCATCAAGACCTGGTCGAGCCGCTGGTAGGCAGCGTCCGAGGCTTGCGCCCCGTAGAAGGTCGAGCTGCCGCGCAGCAGGGGCCGCCACGGCACCGGCTTCGCCCGATGGGTGCGGTTGAGCATCGCGCCGATGACGGCGGTGGCCGCCGATCCGATGACGTTCGCCCAGATGACGCCGGCGACGCTCATGGCATCCATCAACGCCAGGACCAGGATGCCGCCGACGTACACGATCGGCTGGGTCGCCTGCAGGAGCGCGACCGCCCCGAAGCGCCGTTGCGCACCCACTACGCCGATGTCGATCATCCAGCACACCATCAGCGGCGTGCAGGCCAACGCCACGACGACCGCGACGGCGGCGCCGGTGTCGAAGCCCGAGAACAGGGTGGACACGGCCAGCCACGCCAGCAGCCCCGCCGGAACCACCGTCAGAAGGGCCAATCGCCGCGCCGTGCGCACCGCGCCCATTCCCCCGTCGGCCAGCACGCGGCGGCGCACCTCGAACGGCATCCCGAAAGCCAGCACGATCGGCACGAGATACATGGCGGCCAGAGCCGACGCCGTCTCGCCACGGCCGCTCGGGCCGAGCGCGTGCGCGATGAGCGGCGCGCTGATCAGCCCCAACGCCGCGACCGACAGCCGCGAGCCGAGCATCGTCATCGGCGAGTTGAACACCCGCATCACGGCGCTCACGGACGCCTCCCGATCTCGGCGGTGGTGGCGATCATGTCGTGCAGCCGTCGGTCGAATCCGTCGAGGTCGAAGACGCCGGTCTCGTCGCGGACGATGACGTGCAGGCAGTCCCGGAGAGGTGCGACCTCCACCCAGACGCCCAGAGGCAGTTGCCGATGCGCCGGCATGCCGCCGACGAAGGTGTCGGCCTCCACGCGCGGCATCAGCGCCTCTGTGACGGCCACCTCGGTCGTGGGCAGCGAGACATGGATCTCGAAGGGAACCCGTGGGGTCTCCTGGCTCGGGCGTCGCGCTGCGCGGGGGTGTCGGACGGTGCTCTTCAGCGCGATCAGGGTGGTCGCGAGCAGCCACGCGATGGGTACGCCCGACTTGTTCGCCGCGGAGATGCGCTCGGCCAGGGCCGTCGCGCTCCAGTCGTCGGCGAGGAGGCGCCCCATCGGCACGGACGGGGAGAAGTTGCCCTCGGCATCGAACCCCTTCGCCACCCAACGGCGGGCGTCGACGGGCACCACCACGCGGAAGTCCACGGGCTCGCGCTCGCTCTCGCGCAGACAGCGCAGCACCAGGCTCGCCGTCTTCACCGACAGGGGCGGGCGCGCCGGGCGGCGTCCGTCGACCGCCTTCTCGGGCGTCAGCGCGATCGTGCGCACCGACTCGGGCGCGAGCACCATCGACACCATGCGCGTCCGCGCGATCGACTGCGCCATGGTCAGCGTCTCGGAGAGCTGATATCCGGTCTCGGTCTCGGCGGTCAGCGACCGGAAGGTCTGCCGCGCCGACCGGATGCCCGCCACCCCCCGCAGCCCGAACCGCTTCAGCGCCGCACGCAGAGGCGCCTTGGCCCACGGCACGGCCGGTACCTCGTCCGTTCCCGGGGCGTCGAGCTTCTCCATGACCAGACTCACCACGGCCGTGGCTCCGGTGCCGTCGAAAAGGCTGTGCGGAAGCCCCAGGGCGAGCATCCCGTCATTGACGAAGATGCGCACCGGCAGCTCACCGGGCTCGAACACCGTGTCGAGGACGCGCGCGGCCAGAGCCGAGCGGCCGAGCACCGTCCCCACCGTCTCCAGCGCATGCCCGCTAGCGGCGAGAGCCGTGGGCCGGTCGACGCGCTTCCACCGTCGGCCCCGGGTGCGCAGGCGCAGCAGCGGCGTACCGCGCGGGGAGCGCAGCACGTCTTTCAGCGCGGTGAGGGCTCTCTCGGGGGTGAGATCGACGAGGGGGCCGAGGATGTAGCAGATCGTGAGGTCGTCGTAGCCGAGGTTCCGCAGCCCGGTCATGCGCGTCCCACGCCGGCGAACACGGACCGCCGTTCGGAGATGGCGGCGAGCAGCGACCGCTCGTACGCGGCGTGGACGGACTCCCACGAGTAGGCCGCCTCCGCGCGTCGCTGCGCCCATTCGGAGAGGGACTGCTGGCGCTCGGGATCGTCCATCAGCGCCAGGACGGTCGCGGCGATGTCATGCGGGTCGGGGGTGACCAGCACTCCGGCGCCGTCGAGCACTTCCCGGTTGAAGACGGTGTCGCGAGCCACGACCGGGGCACCGCACGCCATGGCCTGCACGAGAGCAGGGTTGGTGCCGCCCACGCTGTGCCCGTGGAAATACGCACCGGCGTGCTGCCAGAGCGAATGCAGACGGCGATCGTCGCTGACGTGGCCGAACCATCGCACGCGAGCGTTGGAACGGGTGAGGGTTGCGACGGCGTCGTCGATCGGACCGCCGTAGCCGGACGAACCGACGATGACGACGTCTTTCGTCTGAGCGATGTGGCGCGCGGCCTCGATGAACTCCGTCACCGTGTTCTCGGGAACGAACCGCGCCACCAGCAGCACGTAGCCCCGATGACTGAGACCGGGCTCGACCGGGTAGTCGGGCGGAACGTCACCGCCGTACGGGATGACGTCGCCGTCCCGACCGAACTCCTCGCGCCAGCGGGTCTCGATCGAGCTCGCGTCGTAGACGATGCGGTCGGCGTAGCGGGCGGTCCAGACCGCCCCCTGATGGAAGACTTTTTTCGCGGCGGGACCCCACTTGGCCCGGTCCCATTCGATCCCGTCGACGTTGACCACGGTGGGGATGCCGCGCTGCTTGAGCGACGGCAGCCAGAACCCGTTGGCGCAGTTGAGCACGAGGGCCACGTCGGGCTTTCTCCGCGCCGCGTCGAGGGTCGCCGTCAGTCCGTACGACAGCGTGCTGAGCGATTTCGTCTCCACCCCACCGGTGATGCGACGGATCACCCGCGGATCGAGGTCCGGGTCATCGTCGACGGTCGTCCCCCGACGACCGTAGACCGTGACGTCCCACCCCTGCTCCGCCAGGTAGGGAGCCAGGCGGCGCACAGCCGTCTCGAACCCTCCGTAGTAGCTCGGGTATCCCCGTGTTCCGATGATCGCGACAGACCTGCTCAAGCCTCTTGTCCCCCCCGATTAATACGCACCACTGGTCTCTAGCCTGCGACAGGAATGTCCCGTGCGTCGACCCCCGGCCAAGAAACGAAACGGCCGGGCCGTGTGCGAATGCAACCAATCCACTCATTGATGGCGTTGGCGCTCAATATATCGTCGGCGCACGAACTCGACGCGACCGCTGTGTAACGAATACCACCGCGCCGACGAGGAAGAAGCAAGCGAGGATAAGCACCGTCATCGCCGCCGGCCCCTGCGCCCCGCTCGGTCCGGACGGATCGAGGAATTCGTAGACATACCGTCCGGTGAACGCACCGCGCACATTCGTGAAGAGGAACCAGAGCACAGGGAAGACCATCACGAGAAAGACTCCGCGGAGAGCGAGGCGGCGCTCCGGCGGGAAGACGATCCACTCGATGACCGCCAGAGCCGGGATCACCACGTGCAGCAGCACGGAAGTCGGATTGAGCTGTGCCGGGTCGGTGATCACGACGGGGCCGTAGATACCCAGGAACAGCACCGACATGCCGACGAGCGTCGCGACGTTCACTCCGCGCATGAGCGCGATACGCGCGGCACGACGGGCGTAGACGTCCTGACCCCGCCCCCCGGCCCGACCGGAAGCCCGCCCCCCGCGACGCCAGGCGTGAGCACCGGCGATCACGAAGGCGACGATCGAGAGGATGTTCGTCTGAGCCGTGACCGAGCTCAGGAAGTCCGCGGTGGCCTCGACACCCGACGCGGTCTGCGCGGTGTACGTCGCGATGCTCACGGTCACCGCGCCCGTGACAGCGATCGCCCAGCGCGAGAAAGCAACGACTCGGTGGGATGCCAACAATTCTCCTGACGATGGGCATCGCCCGCCTTTCAGCGGGCAGTTGCGTTCTTCAGTGTTCGGTACAGTCTGTCTGACAAACCGAGATCGCCTTCGAGACAGGGGTTCTATGCCCGACAGCAAATCGCCGGGGCGCAGCCTGAAGGTGCTCTTCGATGGTAGTTGGTGGATTGACGGCCCTTTGGCTAATCGCGAGGTTCAGCGCGAGTTGATCCTCGCCTGGTTGCGAGAATTCCCCGATGACTCCGCAATTATCTGCGTACCGAACGTCGATGTCGAAACGGTGCAGCGGGAGGTGGGGCATTCCGCGCGCGTGATCGGAACACGGATACGACCGCACGGGGTGGGCGTCATCCTGGAGCTGGCGCTCCGGGCGGCGCGCCTGCGGCCCGACGTCACCCTCACCCACAACTTCACGCCGCTGTACGGACGGTCGGCGGTGTTCGTGCACGATTTCCTCTTCCGCACCGACCCGCAATGGTTCACCCGCGCCGAACGGGCGTACTTCTCGCTGATGCCCGCCACGATCCGCCGCGCCGACGTCGTGCTCACCAGCACCGCATCGGAGGCGGAGCGCATCACGCGCACATCGGCTGCGGCCACGGCGACCGCGGTGGGCCTGGGGCTCAACCGCTCGTTCGAGAACGCGACGCCCCGCCGGCCCGCGGCTCTGGGAGACGTCGACGGGTTCCTCCTCGCCGTCGGCCGGCTGAACGCCCGCAAGAACCTCGCCACCACCATCCGCGCGGCACGGGAGTCAGGTGCCGCCACGCCGACGTTCCCGCTGCTGGTCGTGGGAGAGAAGTCGGGCCTGGGCGCCTCCCTCCCCGACTCGGTGGAGGCCGCCCTCGCCGACGGTTCCGTGCGGCTGATGGGGCGCATCGACGTCGAGGAGCTGCGCTGGCTCTACGAGAACGCCGCCCTCTTCCTGTTCCTCACCCTCGACGAGGGGTTCGGGATGCCGACCCTCGAGGCGCTGGCCACCGGCGCCCCGTTGCTGGTCAGCGACATCCCGGTGTTCCGCGAGATCCTCGGCGACCGCGCCACTTTCGTCGATCCGCGCGATGTCGCGGCGGTGACGGCATCCATCGCGGCTCTGATGGCGGCGCCCCGACCGCCCGTCGACGCCGCCGCGGTACTCGAGCACTACACGTGGGAGAACGCGGTGCACCGCATGCGCGCGGCGATCGTGGAGGGCGCGCGATGAGCACCCCACCGGCCGTCTCGATCATCGTCGTCACGTACAACAGCCTCGGCGTTATCGGCTCGTGCCTCGATGCGCTCACCCGCGACGGCGAACCCCCGGCCGACACCGAGGTGATCGTGGTCGACAATCTCTCGACCGACGACACCGTCGCCGTGCTGCGCGAACGCCACCCGTGGGTCCACGTGATCGAGAACGACTCCAACGCGGGGTTCTCCCGCGCGGTCAACCTCGCCGCAGCTCACGCCGCGGGCCGACACCTGCTGCTGCTCAACCCCGATGCGCGCATCTCGTCGGAGGGCGTCGCGCGCCTGTCACGGCTGCTGGATTCGGATCCGTCGATCGGCGCCGCCTCGCCCGTGCTCGAGAACGAAGGCGAAGAGGTCGTCATCCTCGCCGCCGGCCACGCTCCCACCATGACCAGGATGTTCCTGCACCAGTCGGGGCTCTCGCGCCTCGGCCGCCGCTGGAGCGCCCTCGAGGGGCATTACCTGTTCGCCGCCGACGTGCGCGAGGGCATGCGCGACGTCGACTGGGTGAGCGGCGGATGCCTCATGGTCCCCCGGGACGTGTGGCGCCGCGCAGGGGGCCTCACCGACCGGTGGTTCATGTACGCCGAGGACGTCGAGTTCTGCCTGCGCCTGCGCGCCGCGGGTCTCCGCGTGATCGTCGACGCCGGTGAACGCGCCCACCACGCGCTGGGCGGGTCGTCCAGCGGCGTCGAGGGGTCGGTCAACACGGCGTGGATCGTGAATCTCTTCGACCTGTACGGGTGGCGGATGGCGCGCACGGGTCTGCAGCAGCAGCTGTGGCGCGCGATCGTGCTCGCGGGGATGCACGGCCGGTTGTGGTGGTTCCGCGCCGCGGCTCGGCGTCGTCGCGATCCGGAGGCCGCCGCCGCGCAGATCCGCCGCTTCGGGATCTACGCGTCGGCGCTGCGCCGCGCGCCGCTCACTCGCGACCGGGAACCGTTCTCCCGGTGGTTGTGAGGGTGAACGACGCCTTCGACGCCTCGCTCAGGTGAGGGTGAGGGGCATGTTCACGATCCTCGAGCGTCCGTCGGCCGTGGTGAAGATCAGGCGCACCGTATAGGAGCCGGCGGGGGCGACGGAGTTGCTGGAGGTGCGTCCGTTCCACTGCAGCGTCTGGGCGCCGGCGCCGAACCGCTTGCCGGATGCCAACGACCGCACCACGGCGCCCGAGGAGTTCAGGACGTTGACCGTCGTCACGCTCGCCTCCCCCGCGATCCAGCCCACCGTCACCGTGCTCCCGCGCGTCGTGGTGGTGGGCGTCACCGCGGGCGAGGAGGTGAGGAAGGTCGGCACCCCGGTCAGGGCCACCGTCGCGCGGCCGTTCGCCACCGGCACCGGGGCCAGGCCGTCCTGCGTCCAGATCGCCGCCGACCCGCCCGACACGGGCACCGACACCGTCGAGGCCTTCGCCGTGTACAGCGCCTGAACCGTGCCCGCCGAGGTCTGCAGAACCGTGCCGTGCAGGTTGACACCCGAATCGGCGGTGAGGTCGTCGAACGAGATGTTCCCGGCCGTCACCCCCGAGGTGCTCTTGTAGACGAAGATGTCGGTGACCTTGATGGGGTAATCCCAGACGCCGTCGCCGTCGCCGCCCGAGCGGGTGTAGTTGGCGTTCATCCCGTCGGAGAACAGGGTCATCTTCGTCCAGGCGGAGCCCACGGCGTTGCCCACGAGTCCCTGGAAGGTCTCGCCGGTGGCATCCTTGATCTTCAGATACACGGGGCTGGCGCTGTTGTCCCCGCTCACCCACACCGAGACGGCCGTCGGCTGGCCCGAGAGTGTCTTGTCGGTCTGGATCTGAGCTCCCCGCGAGGTGCCCGAGAAGTCGTACGCCAGCTGCAGGGCGCCGCTTCCGGCGTAGACGGTCGACGTGGTGCGCAGGGTCGCCGTGCCCCCGCTGATCCCGGAGGCGGCGTATCCGTTGGCGGATGCCATGTCGTCCACGCGCGTCGGAGCGCTCGTCGCGCTCACGCCGGCGCGACCGACCGCCGCACCGTCGGCCAGCACGGCACCGACCTCCTTCAGAGCGGTGTACGCCGGCTTCAACCGACCTGACTTCTCGGTGATCGCGTACGTGTCGAGGAAGGACTCGGGGTCGTCCCCGCCGACGAGGTTGTACCAGGCGATCCCCCGGATGCCGCGGGCGGCGGCGTCCAGGTAGATCCGCTTCAGGTAGGCCGCCTGATCGGCCTCGCTCGTGGCTCCGGCGCACTGGGTGCACGTCGACCAGCTCACCTCGGTGATCCACAGCCCGCGGCCGGGCGCGTTGCGGTTCAGGAACGCCTGCGCCGCGTCGAGGTAGGTCGGGATCGCCCCCGTCTCGGGCGCCCCGTCGACGGTGTACACGTGGATCGCGAGCGCGTCGTAGGAGTTCCCTGCTCCCGCGGCGTGCACCCCCTGCATGAACGGGTCATTGAACTGGTCGAGGCCTCCGACGAGCACGGTCGCGGTCGGGTCCACCGCTTTGATCGCGTCGTACGCCGCTTTCAGCAGCGCGCCGTACTGCTGCGCGGTGGCGCCGCCGCGCCAGTAGTACTCGGTGTTCGGCTCGTTCCACACCTCCCAGACGCGCACGCGGTCCTTGTAACGGGCCACCGTCGCCGCCGCATACGCGGCGAAGTCGGCGTTGTCAGCGGGCGGGTAGTACTGCGCGTCCGCCGCCGGGGTGCCCGCCGGTGCCGAGGATGCCCAGGGCGCGGAGTAGACGAGCTTGCCGATCATGTCGACGTTGCGCGCCCGGCTGATCGCCACCGCCTGGTCGAACTTGGCCCAGTCGTAGTACCCCTGGCGCGGCTCCACCCGTTTCCACTCGAACTCCTCCCGCGCCCAGCGCACCGAGGCGTCCTCGAGCAGCGCCGCCTGACGATCGGCCTCGGCCGGGGCGTCCTGCTCGGTGAGGAAGCTGTTGATGCCGCTGATCGACGACGGGGACGCCACCGTCGGCCGGGCCGTGATCCCCGTGAGATAGGGCTGGGCCGCCTGCGCCGCGGACGTGAGCGTCCCGTCGGGGGTGGTGTCCCACGCGAGGCGACCGGAGACGCTTCCCGTCATGCCGGCACCGGCGTCATCCGTACCGTCCCAGGTCACCTTCACCGCCCCCGGTGCCGCCGCGGTGCCCGCGACGGTGCGGGTGCGGCCGCTGTTGTCGTGCAGCGTGAGGGCGTAGTCGCCGGGGGTGCCGGCGGTGAACGAGACCGTCGTGCTCCCGGCGTTGGCGCGCGAGAACCGCGCCGCGCTGGAGATGGGCAGTGTCCAGTTCTGATCGACCACCCGCAGGTTGTCCAGCACCGCCGTTCCGGTGGCCGGCGCGGCCGATCCGTTTCGCACCACGATGACCCGCGCCAGGGCCACCGGATAGTCCAGGATGCCGTCGTCGTTACCGAGATGGGTCGTCGCCGCCGGTTCGCCGAGATCGATCGTGGCGGTCGTCCAGCGCGAGAGACCCATCGCCGCGACGCGGTAGAAGAACATCTCCCCGGTCGCATCGCGCAACTTCAGGTACACGGTGTTCCAGCTGCCGTCACCCAGCAGATCGACCTTCAACTTCGAGGCCGGCGAGGTCAGCAGAGCCTCCGGTGTGGCCTTCGTCTCGATCTCGGCATCCGCCGACGACACGTCGTACGCGATCCCGAGGGCGCCCGAGCCCTGCGTCGCCTGCGTCGAGGTGCTCGGGGTGACGGTGCCGCCGGCCGAGATCCACTCGTCACCGGCGGAGTCGAAGCCGTCGGCGAGGGTGGCGTCGGTATCGCTGTGGGCGAGAGTGAGGAGCAGCGGGATGCCGCTGCGCGACGCCGTGGACGCCACCGTCGAAGCCGGTGCGGCGTCGTCGTGCGCGAACAGGGCACGCACGTCTCCGCTCATGGGGGTGCCGGCGTCATCGGTTCCGTCCCAGGCCACCGAGACGGTGCCGGCGGCCTGCGCGGAGCCCGCCAGGGTCTTGGTGCGACCCTCCTGATCGGTCAACAGGATGCTCCAGTTGCCTCGACCCGCGGCCGAGAACGACAGCGAGGTGGCGGGCGAGGTCGGCGTGTAGAACGACGTCGCCGCCTGCGGCAGGGTCCACCCCGTCGACAGCGTCCGCAGGTTGTCGAGCACGACCGAGCCGGTGGCCGGCTGATTTCCGTTGCGCACGACGATGAACCCCGACAGCTGCACCGGCAGGTCGAGCACCTTGTCGCCGTTGCCGCCCTCGATCAGGGCCGCCGGAGCGGTCAGGTCGACGTCGATGGTGGTCCACGCCGTCGTGCGCATGGCGTCGAGGCGGTAGGTGAACACCTCGTCGGCGGCATCCCGGACCCGCACGTAGACCGTGTTGTAGGAGCCGTCTCCGCGCATATCGACGCGCAGGCCCGTTGCGGGCTGGGCGACGACGGTCGCCGGGGAGGTGCGCACGGTCTCGACGAGGCCGGACGACAGGTCGTAGTCGATCTTCTGGGCGAAGGCGCCCTGGGTCTTGGGCGAGCTCACCCGCGAGACGGATGCCGTCCCCATGGCGACGCGCCAGGTCGACGCGGCCGCCTCGAAGTCCTCGGAGTTCTGCGCCGTCGCGGTCGGGGCCGCGGCGACGGTCAGCAGGGTGGGCGTGCCCGCTCGCGCCGGCGTCGCCGACCACTCCATGTCCGGGGAGGAGTCGTGCTGCAGCGTGCTGCGGATCGGTCCCTCCATCTCGACGCCGTCGCCCGCCTTGCCGTCCCAGGCCACCGCGATGTCGCCGGGTCCGTCGGCCCGGCCGGGGATGCGTCGCTCGCGTCCCGCCTGGTCGCGGAGCTCGACGAGCCAGTTGCCGGCCGACGCGGCGTCGAAGTCGAGGGTGGCCGTCTGCCCTGCCTCGGGAGAGAGGAAGTCCACGTCCGATCGCGGCATGCTCCAGCCGCTGCGGACCACGCGCAGGTTGTCCAGCAACAGCGAGCCGGTCGCCGGCTGCTCGCCGTTCCGCACGACGAAGAAGCCGGCGAGGGTGAGGGGCATGTCGGGAACCCGGTCGCCGTTGCCCCCCTCGACCAGCGCCGGCTCCTGGGTCAGATCCACCGCCACCGTCCGCCACACCGCATCACGCATCGCATCGACGCGGTAGGTGAAGGCCTCGCCGGTGGCGTCTGCGACCCGCACGTACACGGTGTTGTAGGTGCTGTCGCCGCGCATGTCGACCTTCAGTGCGAGCACCGGGGAGTCCGAGACGTCGAGGGGCGCGCTGCGCACGACGCTCACCATGCCCTGACCGAGGTCGTAGGCGATGCTCAGTGCGTCCTCGCCCTGCGTCCGACGCACGTCGCCGGATGCCGCGACCCCGGCGCGGTCGACGCTCGCGGATCCGGTCGACACGCTCCAGCCGTCGCCACCGGACTCGAAGCCCTCGATCAGCGAGGTCGAGCCGTCGTCGTCGGCCTCGGCCACCGTCAGCAAGGTCGAGACACCCACCGTGAGCGCGGCGCCCGGCACTCCCCCCACGGAGGCCGCGTGGCGGAAGACCCCGCGCACCTGGCCGGTCATCGTCTGGCCGACGTCGTCGTGTCCGTCCCAGGCCGATCGCACCGTACCGGCACCGTCCGTGGTACCGGCGAGGGTCCGCGTCAACCCGCCCTCGTCGATGAGGCGCAGCTCCCAGTCGCCGGGCCCCGCCGCGTCGAACGACACCTCGGCGGCCGCACCCGCGCGCGGGTCGAAGAACGAGGGGGATGCCACGGGCAGACCCCACCCGGTCGTGACGGCGCGTAGGTCGTCGAGCACGAACGTGCCCGTCGGCGGCTGCGCGCCGTTTCGCACCACGAGCATCCCGGCCACCGCCAGCGGTGCGTCCAGCACGCCGTCGGCGTTGCCGCCCTCGCGCGCGACGGGGGTACCGGTGAGATCGACGGTGAGGGTCTGGAACACCGAGTCGCGCATCGCGTCGACGCGGTGGACGAACGTCTCTCCGCTCGCGTCTCGCACACGCAGGTAGACGGTGTTGTACGTGCCGTCGCCCTTCATATCGAGGGTGAGGGCGGTCGTGGAAGCAGGAAGGACCGGCGCCGAGGCCGCCGGGTAGGCCACCTCGCTCATGCCGTCGGTGACGTCGTAGGCGACGGCGAGTGCCGCCTCGCCCTCGGTCGCGTCGGTCGATCGAGACGGAGTGGCCGATCCCGTGATCGTCGAGACACGGGGCGCGGCGTCTTCGAAGGTGTCGACGGACACGGTGGAGTCGTCAGCCGATCCGGTCGCGGCCGCGGCCGCCGGAACACTGACCGTGCCGGTGAGGACCAGCAGCGCGACGACCGCCGTCGACACCGACGGCACGTACCCGTGTCGGGACGGCTCCGTCGCGTGGCGGGCTCCCCCGCCGTCGCCGTCGTTGTCCTGCCGCGTCACTGTGGGGCGCGACAAGACTCCACGAATGCTCTTCCACCACGGTCGCCTCATGTCCAGCTCCATTCGCCACACCCCGGTTTCATCCCCGTGTAGGGCACAAAATATTGGCTGACAAGCGCGTGGACAAGCCATTCATAGGGTGAAGACACCGCCCGATGTTTGCGTTACCATTTTCGGCCGATCGCGCGGTTCGACCACATAAATAGGGGATGGCGGCCCCCGTTTGCTGCCCATTCGAATGAACCGTCGCGTCGCTTTGCACGCGATCCTGCCGCTCGAGCGGCCCGAATCCCGCCTCAGAGCCGTCGCGAGCGTCGTGCCCACACACGAGGGAATGACCCGGGCGAGTCGCGCGGTGCCGGCGCCGCGCGGGCCCCGTGCCGTCGATCGCGCCGCAGTCGCGGCATCCGGGCGGGGATTCTCATTCGTCGGATGTCGTGACGGACGATGCGGGGAGCCGGTTGCTCGTGCATTGTCACGGCGTATCCGTTCATCGCATGAATATGCATTGATGCATTCACGCCGACAAATGCGCTGACGGCGGCGACCTTAGAATCATCGACATGACCCGCCGCGCGCGCAGGAATGAATCACCACCCCGCCCGGCGGCGGGGGAAGATTCGCGACGCGCGCTGCGCAGCCGGGCCGAAGCCGAGGCGGCCACCGCGCGACGCCCGTGGTACCGCAGACCCACCCGCATCGCGGCGATGATCGTCGGGGCCGCTGTCGCCGTCATGGGCATCCTTGTCGTGATGCTCACGGCGCAGGCCGCGAGCGTCCGCGACGACCTCCGCTCGGCCCACGAGCTGATCGCCTCCTTGCAGTCCGCCATGGTGACCGGCGACGCCGACGCGCTGCAATCCGCGGCTGCCGAGGCGTCGGAGCGCGTGTCGAGGGCCAGCGAGACGGTGCGGGGTCCCCTGTGGGAGGCCGGGTCGGTGATCCCTGCGGTGGGAGCGAATCTGAGGGCGATCACCGATCTGACCGCTGCGGTGCAGACCCTCGCGACCGACGCCCTCCCCCCGGGGTCCGTGATCCTGTCGGAGCTCAGCATCGACAAGATCGCGCTCGCCGACGGCGGCGTCGACCTGCAGCCGTTCCGGGAATCGCAGTCCTCCATTCCGCTCGTGGCAGCGGCGTTCGCCGACGCGCGCGGGCAGACCGACGCCATCGACGTCTCCGACCTGCTGCCACCCGTCGCCGACTCCGTTTCCGAAGTGCGCGCATTCATGGACGATGCGACCGACCTTCTCGAGGTCGCGCAGAAATACCTGCCGACACTTCTCGACGTCGCGGGCGGTCAATCGCCCAAGACGTATCTGGTGCTCTTCCAGAACAATGCGGAGGTGCGCGCCACCGGGGGCAATCCGGCTGCCAGCCTCGTCGTCCGCGCCGACCAGGGTCGGGTCGAGATCCTCGACCGCGCGAGTTCGCTCACGTTCGATGCGGCCGGCGACGCCGGGCGGCAGTTCGCTGATCTCCCGCCCGAGACGCTGGCGCTGTACCCGTCGACGTTCGCGCTGTACTCGCAGGACTTCACCATGACCCCGGATTTCCCCACCACGGTGCGTCTGTTCCAAGACCTCTGGCGCCAGACCAGCGGCGAGGAGTTCGACGGGGTGATCTCCATCGATCCGGTGGTGTTGTCGCACATGCTCGCAGTGACCGGACCGGTCGCGTACGACGACCTCGAACTCACCGCGGACAACGCCGTGCAGGTGCTGCTCAGCGACGCGTACGAGCGATTCCCCACCGGCGAGGAATCAGACGCGTTCTTCACGGCGATCTCGCAAGGGTTCTTCCAGTACCTCACGACGTCCCGGTGGGACCCCACCCAGATGCTCGGTGCCCTGGAGCTCTCCGCGACCGAGCAGAGGCTGCTGATGAACTTCCGCGACGAGGGGGCGCAGGCCCTCGCCGAGGAGTTCGGCCTGGACGGCTCACTACGAACGGACACCGTCGAATCGACGCAGCTGGGCACGTACCTGAACGACTACTCCGTCGGCAAACTCGAGTACCACCTCCGTCAGGCGGTCGCTGCCTCGTGCGACGCTGCGGCGCGCACCGTCACGACCACCACCACGCTCGCGAACGAGATCCCGTCGACCATTCAGAGCACGTACACGCTCGGAGCGCGCAACCCGCGGTTCGGATACCCGCGCACCGCCATGATGATCGACGTCCTCTTCTTCGCCCCTCCCGGAGCCCAGATCGTCTCGACCGACCCGACCGTCGGCGATGTCGCCGAGTTCGATCGGGCGGGTAGCCAGAGCGGCAACAGTGCTCTGAGCCGGCTCGTCGTGATACCTCAGGGCGAGTCGCGCACGGTCTCGTCGACCATCCGTCTTCCCGACGGCGCCCCGGGGCCGCTCGACCTGCGCCACACCCCCCTCACCTCGCCCACGACCGTCACGATCGACGGATCGTGCGACGAGCTGTTCAGCCCGGACGCGGCGGTTCCCGGCTGAGCGACCATCGCGCGTCGGCGACGGGTGCCTCAGAGGCCCGAACCGGCCAGGGATCCCACCGTCTGCTCGGCGTTCGGGTCGAAGAGCAGGCAGAAGATCTCGCGATCTCCCACCGCCCAGGTCTGCTCCGTCGGCCCTACGAAGTAGTAATCGAGCCGGGACTCCTGGTACGACACCCCCACGTACCCGCCGTACGCCGCCTCGCAGCCCTGCAGAGCCGCCGTCTCGATCGCCGCGTCGCCCGGGTAGGCGCCGTCGGCCACGTCGAACCCGCCGAAGGCCTCGTACGAGTGCGGCTGGGCGCAGTCCACGACGTTGTCGGCCGCGACGAACCCGCCCGGGAGATCGTCGAGGCAGGAACCGACGACGAGCGCGGACGGATCGAACGGCGCCTGCTCGTCGGGCGCGACGGTCACTCCTCCCTCCTCGGGGGGCGCGTACGGGTCGACGGAGCCACCCGCGACCGTCAACGCCGAGAACACGAGGGTTCCGATGACGACGGTCGAGATGAAGAGGGTCAGTACGCTTCCCGCCACGATGCCGCCGAGGGCGAGGCCGCGGCCCTTCTCACCGGTGCGTTTGATCTGCGCCAGCGCGACGGCACCGGTCACGATGCCGGCGACCGGGACCACGAAGCCCAGCACCAGGGCGACGATGGCGACGACATTCGTGCGGCTCGCCCCGGCCGTGCCGGCAGCGGACGACGCGTCGGCGGCCGGACCGCCGGGGTACCCCACCACGTCGGGAGCCCCCGCCGACAGCGGTGCGGCCGGGATCTGCGCGAGCGTACCGGCGGCGGGTGCGGCGATGGCGAGCACACCCTGCTGCGCCAAGCGCGCCCCGACGAGCCGCGCGGCCTCACCCGCCGCCGTGCCGCCGGTGGGCACGGCGAGGTCGGCGCCGTCGTCCGAGGGCGCGAAGACCGCGAGCGTCCCCTCCGGCACCTCCGACAGGCGCACGTCGAACCGGTCGGGGACGACGTCGCCGTCGTCCGTCGCGATCCGCGACGCGACCAGCGCGTCGGAGGAGGCGGCGACGTCGAAGCCCTGGTCGGTGAGGGCCGCGGCCACGGCATCGCGCGCCGGATCCGCGGGGAGGGAGAGTCGCAGTTCGGCGGCCGCCATGGGTGCTCCTGAGGTCACTCGCCGCGGGCTCGCGGCGCTTGCTCATCCGCCGCGGGCTCGCAGCGTCGGTCCAGGTTAGCCCGCGGGTCGCGACGACGCCGTCGGGCTCAGCGGATACGGCCGACCAGGTCGTCGCGCGTCAGGGTGTCGGCCGCGGCGAGCACCTCCCGCGCGGCATCCCGGGCGTCTTCGACGTTCCACAGCAGCACGCCCACCACGCGACCGTCGTCGAGGTAGAACACGACGCCGCGCTCGCCGTCGATCCAGTCTTCGACGGTCTCGAGCGACGAGTCGAGCGTTCCGACGGCTTCGTAACGGATGCCGAAGACCGCCGAGTAGTAGTAGGGCGTATGCGTGTACGGTTCGGCGGCCCCCGCGAGGTTGCGGCCGGCGGCCGCACCCTGCTCGTTGGCGTTGTCGACGTGCTCGACGCGACGGCGCCCGAGGAGGCGGTCGGGGTAGCTGGCGACATCCCCCGCGGCGTACACGTCGTCGACGGAGGTCCTCAACTGAGCGTCGACGTGCACGCCGTCGTCGACACGGAGTCCGGCGTCCTCCGCCAGCTCGGTGGCCACGTCGATGCCGAGACCGCTCACGACGGCATCCACGCGCACCTCGTCGCCGTTCTCGAGTTCGAGGCGGGCGCCGTCGGCATCCGCCTCTCCGCCTGAGACGCGGGAACCGGCGACGATCTCGACGCCCGCGTCGCGGAAGAGCTTCTCGAAGCGCTCGGCGAGGGCGGCGGGGAAGACGGCGTCGCCGAGGACGGCACCGGTGTGGATGAGGACGGTGTCGACGCCGTTCTGCACGAGGGCGGCGGCGAGCTCGGAGCCGATGTACCCGCCGCCGACGACGGCGATGCGTTCGACCTCTCCGGCGAGCCCGCGCAGGCGCCGGTAGTCCTCGGCGGTGCGGAAGGTCAGGGCGCGCTCGCCGTTAGACCGGTCGTCGATGGGGAGGGCGACGGGCGTGCCCCCGGTGGCGATGAGGAGCTTCGCGTACGAGAACGTCTCGCCCGCGGCATCCACTTCGTGCGCGTCGGGGCGGATCGCCGTCGCGCGGGTGCGCAACCGGATGTCGGCGCCGGTGTCGCCGGCCGTGCCGAGCGGCACCTTCTCCCAGGTGAACTCGTCGTCCGTCCACAGCTTCTTGCTGAGGGCGGGGCGCGTGTAGGGCTCGTCGACGTCGTCGCTCAGGATGCCGATCGTCCCGTCGGCGTCGATCTCGCGGATGCCGCGGGCGGCAGTGTCGGCGACCATTCCGCCGCCGACGATCAGGTAGTCGAAGTGTGTCGTGGTCATGCGGCCAGCCTCGCCGCCGCACCTGGCCGGATCGGACGGCTTGCAAGGCTGCGCGGCATCCGGTAGCCCCCCGCAAAACCCAGCCCAGTGTCCACGACACGCCGCCCCCGCACCACGCACCCGGCATGTCCTGGACACTCACCCGTCAGGGGATCCCGCGCGGCGCAGGCACCCCGCGCCCCGGGCGGGAGACCGCCCGGGGCGGGGCGGGGCAGGGCCGGGTTGAGTGTCCAAGACACGCCGCCCCCGCACCGCGCACCCGGCGTGTCCTGGACGCTCAACGGGCGGGGTCGGCGCCGGCCGCGTGTCGACGGGGCTGGGTAGGCTCGACCCATGAGCGTCGACCTCGAAAGCCTGTACGCCGACCTGCACGCCCACCCGGAACTGTCGTTCCAGGAGACGCGCACGGCCGGCGTCATCGCGCGGCATCTGAGCGAGTTGGGACTCGAGGTCGAAGAGGGCGTGGGCCGTACGGGCGTGGTCACGCGCATCGACAACGGCGAGGGTCCCGTCGTGTGGCTGCGCGCAGACATGGACGGCCTCCCGGTCGAAGAGCAGACCGGCCTCGCCTACGCCAGTACCGCCCGCGGCACGGATCCCGCCGGAAACGCGGTGCCCGTGATGCACGCGTGCGGTCACGACATGCACGTGACCGCCCTCATCGGCGCGCTCGAGCGCCTCGTCGCGACCCGTGAAGAGTGGTCGGGCACGATCGTGGCGGTGTTCCAGCCCGCCGAAGAGTACGGAGCGGGCTCGCAGGCGATGATCGCCGACGGCGTGCTCGATCGCTACCCGACGCCCGACATCGTGCTCGGCCAGCACGTCACGCCGCTGCCCGCCGGCGTCATCGGCGTTCGGCCGGGCACGCAGATGGCGGCATCCGACGGGCTCACCGTCGTCCTGCACGGCCGGGGCGGCCACGGCTCGCGCCCGCACTCGACGATCGACCCGGTGGTCATGGCTGCGGCGACCGTCATGCGCCTGCAGACGGTCGTGTCACGTGAAGTCGACCCGCGCGACGTCGCCGTGGTCACCGTCGGCTCGATCCACGCGGGGCTGAAGAACAACATCATCCCGGCCGAGGCGAAGCTCGAGCTCAGCCTGCGCTACCCCGACGACGCCGCTCGCCAGCGCGTGATGACGAAGGTCGAGCGCATCATCCGGGCCGAGGCTGCGGCATCCGGAGCCGAGCAGGAGCCCACGATCAGCACCGATCACACCCTGCCGCCGACCATCAACGACGCGGATGCCACGGCTCGCCTGACCACGGCGTTCCGACGCTCGTTCGGCGATGCCTCGGTCGTCGATCCCGGCATGTTCACCGGCAGCGAGGACGTGTCGTGGTTCGCGCGGGAGTCGGGCGCTCCGCTGGTGTTCTGGTTCTGGGGCGGTGTCGACCCCCAGGCGTTCGCGGATGCCATGGCCGGCGGCACGATGGAGCGCGACATCCCGACGAACCACTCGCCGTTCTTCGCACCCGTCATGCAGCCGACCATCGACCGCGGGGTCGAGAACCTCGTCGTGGCCGCGCGGGAGTTCCTCGGCTGATCTCGGCCGCGCACAGCTGACGCACCGAGCCCCGCGGGGCGCCGCGGACGCGTCAGCGGCGCCCGGACGGCGCGCGAGCCTCAGTCCTGCGCGTACGTCGCCAGGCGCATCGTCGCGGTTGCGCTGTGGGCCGCCATGCCCTCGGAGTCGGAGATCGTCTGCACGGCCTCCGCGAGGAATGGCGTCGCCGCGCGGCTGATGCGCTGGTAGGTGAGCGGCTTCACGAAGCGCGACACCGACAGGCCCGCGCTGTGCTTGGCTCCTCCCGCGGTGGGGAGCACGTGGTTCGTGCCCGCCATGCCCTTGTCGGAGTAGGCCACCGTGCTCCAGGTGCCGAGGAAGAGGGAGCCGTAATTGCGCAGGTTGTCGTGGTACCAGCCGTCATCGGTGGTGATGACCTCGAGGTGCTCAGGGGCCAGGTCGTCCATGAGGGCCACGGCGACATCGCGGTCGGCAGCGACCGTCACCGTGCCGTAGTCGCGCCACGCTGGCCCGGCGATCGGCTCCGTGGCGAGCGTTTCGAGCTGGCGTTCGACCGCCGACATGACAGCCCGACCGTGTTCGTCCGACGTGGTCACGAGTGCTGCGGGCGAGTTCGGGCCGTGCTCGGCCTGACCGAGCAGATCGGCCGCCACGATCTCGGGGTCGGCGCTGTCGTCCGAGAGGACGGCCACCTCGGACGGGCCGGCGAGGAGGTCGATGGCGACCGTCCCGAAGAGCTGGCGCTTGGCCTCGGCCACGAAGGCGTTGCCCGCACCCACGAGCATGTCGACCGGCAGGTCGCCCAACAGTCCGTAGGCCATCGCCGCGAGCGCCTGTACACCGCCGAGGACGAACACGCGGTCGACACCCGACAGATGCGCCGCGTAGACGACGGCGTCGTTCGCGCCCCCGTCGGGCTGCGGCGGCGTGCAGGCGATGACGGTGGGCACGCCCGCAGCCTTCGCGACCCCGACCGTCATGAACGCACTGGCGGTCAGGGGGAAGCGTCCCGCGGGAAGGTAGGCGCCGACGCGGGAGACGGGCACGTAGCGCACCCCCGTCGTCAGGCCGGGAACGAGCTCGGTCTCGAAGTCGTGGAGGCGGCCCCGCTGCTCGGCGGCGAAAGCCTTCGTCCGCTCCGACCCCAGCTCGATCGCGGCGCGGAGGTCGGGGGCGAGCCGGTCGCCGCTCGAGGCGATCTGCGCGCTCGTCAACTCGATGTCTCCGCCCGCGTACCGGTCGAGGGAGCGTGCGTAGTCGAGCACCGCGTCGAGACCGCGACGTTGGATGTCGCCGAGCATCTTCGACACCGTCTCGATGACGGCCGGATCGCGCTGGGCGGCGGGGGCGTCGACCAGCGGGGTCTTGAGGTGGTGGAAGGAACCGTCGAGGCGCTCGAGGAGCGCGGGCGTGAACTGCATACCGGAACGCTAGAAGATCGCGACACACCCCACAAGAACGATGGATACGATGGAAACCACAGGGTTTACCATTGACTCGTGACGATCACCCAGCTTCGTGCCTTCCTGGCCGCGCTCGAGAAGGGGTCGTTCACCGCCGCGGCCGTCGACCTCGATTCGACGCAGGCATCCGTCTCGGAGTTGGTGGCGCGCCTGGAGCGCGAGCTCGGGGTCGCGCTCTTCCAGCGCGGGGGCCGCCGTCTCGTGGCGACCGAGTCGGCTGTCGCGCTGCGCGCGCACGCCGAGCGAGCGGTGGCCGCGATCCACAACGGCATCGAGACCATGCGCGCGCTCACCGCGCTGGAAGCCGGCACCTGCACGTTCGGGGTGCTGCGCAACGCCGCCTACTACGACCTTTCGGAGCTGCTGCAGCGCTTCCACGAACGGCATCCCGGTGTGCGCGTGCGTCTCGTCGGAATCAACTCCGCCCTCGTCGCCCGCTCGATCGCCGCGGGAGAGGTCGAGGCCGGACTGCTCGTCCTGCCCGTAGACGAGACCGGCCTGTCGATCACTCCCCTCTTCCGCGACGAGGTGGTCTTCGCGTCCGCGCGCGCCGACGCCCCGACGGCGCCCGTCGATCTCGCCGAGGTCGCGGGGGCGAAGCTCGTGCTCTACGACGCTTACGCGGGCTGGGACGACCCCACGCGCCGCCAACTGCGCGAGAGGGCGCGCGCGCAGGGGCACTCCGTCGAACCGGCGATCGAGGTCGAGAACGTCGAGACGGCGCTGGGCCTGGTGGCATCCGGAACCGCGGACACGATCGTGTCGCGGTCGATCGCCGAGTCGCCGACCTTCCCGGCGCAGATCAAGGTCGTCCCGTTCGCGGAACCGCTGTACGACACGATCGCCCTCGCCCGCCGGGAGGGCGCCGACCTCTCCCCCGCGGCGCGGCGCCTGGCCGACATGGCGCAGCAGATGCTGCGAGCGCGGATGACCCGGCATCCGGGACGCGTCGCCCCCCAATGAGCCACGCACCCCGGAGGGTCAGGTATAGAGGTCGGGACGACGGTCGCCGAACAGATCGTTGTACGGGGGAAGGGACTTGTCGCGAGGGTGCCGCAGCCGAAGTGTCGCCACGACCAGACCCGTCCCCTCGGGGGCCGCAGCGGCGACCCACCCGTCGTCGTCGATGATCGCCGTGCCCCCGGTCCACGCGACGCCGCGCTCGGATCCGTGACGGTCGGCGATCACCGTGGCGAGGCGGGACGACCGGGCCGCGGCCATCGCCTGGATCGTCTCCGGTGCCCGCTCCCCGGCCGGTCGGTCCACGAGCGGCCAGTTGACGGGCAGGGCCAGCACCTCAGCGCCGGCGAGCGCGAGACGGCGGGGCACCTCGGGGAACTCGTTGTCGTAGCAGACCGCGACTCCCAGGCGACCCACGGGGGTGTCGAAGATCGCCCCGGCCGCATCACCGGGCGCGAAGAAGCGGGCCTCCTCGCCCCACAGGTGCGACTTGCGGTAGTCACCGAGGCGGGCGGAGCGCGAGAGCACCGCGGCGCTGTTGTAGACGCGATCCCCCGCGTCCTCCGCATAACCGATGACGGCGACGACCCCCTCCGGAAGATCGGCGCTGATCGCCCCCCACCGCGGATCGTCGCGCCGGAGCGCCGCTCCGCGGGCCTCCGCCTCGTCGGCGAAGACATAACCGCTGGTGGCGAGCTCGGGCGTCACGACGAGCTGCGCCCCGGCGGCCACGGCTTCGGCGACCGCGGCCCGCAGCGCATCGATGTTCGCCGCGACCTCCCCGACGGCGATGCGGGGGGAGGTCGCGGCGACCGTGAGCTCCCGCTCGCCGATCAGTCGTCCTCCGTCGCCGTCACCATCACGCCCACGGGAGCGAGGTAGCCGTTGGGGTCGAGCATCCAGTCGGCGTCGCGGGCGGCGTCGACGACCTCGGGCGCCCACTCCAGATAGACGCGGTCGTCGCCGGAGTTGATGACGAGCAGCTCGCCTGCGCCCGCCTCTCCGCCGTCGATGCAGCGGAACGCGCGCCACGCGCCGGCCGGCACCGAGAACGAGTCCGACGGGTCGAGTTCGACCGTGGTGGAAGGGTCGCCGTTCAGGGTGACCGCCCACCGGCCGCTCTTGACCAGCACCGCCTGGTTCTTGTCGTGTCGGTGACGGAGCAGTCCCTCGTCGGCCGCGGCGCGCACCCACGCCATGTTGAACGAGTGCGGCTCGTGGATGCGGGGGACCTGACGACGGTCCTCGGTCATGCCGTAACCGATCGCGAGGCTCAGCTCGGCGGCACCGCCGGGCAGGCTCGCACACAGCAGGGCGTTGTCACTGTAGACGCGGTCACCCGGCTGGATCACGCGCTCGCGCATCTGGCCGACGGTGAAGGGTGTGAGCCCGTCGATGTAGCGCTGCTGGATGGGCTTGATCAGCGCGACGTCCGTCGGCAGCTCGTCACCGGCGACCGTGTCGATCAGCTGGTTGTCGGCCGTGAGGTGAAGACCGTACGACTCCGCCTCCTTCAGCACCGATGGCCCCCAGATGATGCCCCCGGTCACATCGCGTCCGAGGACGGTCCACAGGATGCCGTCGTCGGGACCCTCGTTGGTGAAGCCGCGGAAGATCCATGTCGGGATCGAGATGATGTCTCCGTCGGTGCTGACGTACTCGCCCTGCTTGCCGTCGATCCCCCAGCGCAGGCGGAACTCGCCTCCCAGGTTGACGAAGACCTCGGCGGTGAAGTGGAGGTGCAGGTTGTTCGAGATCCCGTTCGGCATGCCGGCGGCGCCGGTGTTGAAGCCGTGCTCCTCGGTCAGGTTGATGACCTGGCCGGCGTTCTGCGAGACCCCTCCGCCGATGAAGGCGTAGTTCTGCTTCCGGTCGGAGCCGGGGGTGCGGCAGTCGATGAAAGCGGCGTTGTGCGGCGCCCAGTCGCTCTTGCGGATGGTGCGCCGTTCGATCTCGGCCCCGTCGACGACGGCGTCGTGGCTCAGGTGGTCCGTGCTCATTTTTCTCTTCCTTCGTTGGATCAGTAGATGTTTCCCAGGACGACGGGCTCGTCGCCCCGCATTCCGGCGATCTGCGCGCGCAGCGCGATGTCGTCCCACAGCCGCACCTCTTTGACGAGGGAGCCCTGGTGGAAGGTGAACTGCGAGATGCCCAGCACGTCGACCGGCCGGCCCGTCAGCGGGCCGTAGTTCGCGACGCCGTTGTAGTCGCCGACGAACTTCCACGTCACCGCCACCCGCAGGCCCGCGTAGCGCACGTCGTAGTTGGTCTGGATGTCGCGGATCTGGAAACGTCCCGACGGGAACGACTCCAGGAACCGGAGCAGGGCACGGCGATAGCCCTCGGGGCGGATGACGAGGCGGTTGCCCACCGTGAGCAGGACGAGGTCGCGGTGGAAGTAGCGCTCGACCTTCTGCAGGTCGCGGTCGTTCCACACCGTCTCGATCATCTCGACGACCCGCTCCACCTCGGAGCGGTACTCGTCGGGGCGGGGGCCCGAGTCGCCCACGGCGATGGGGTCGGCCGGTGCCGGTTCGGTCCACGTGCCGGTGTAGCCGCGGAACGCCTGAGCCCGCGCCAGTTCGTCGAGGTCGCTCTGCAGCACGAGTGCCCCGGCGAGGGTGTCGCGCACCACCCACTCCTCGACCATGCGACCCCGACGGTAGAGGCAGTTGGCGATGGTGCGGCTGTATTCGGATGACTGCAGGTGCCCCGAGAGCACGAGGTGCGAGCTGAGGAAGGCGTCGTCACCGCGGGCCTCCCAGATGACGTCCTCGGCCTGCCCGGTGCGGTCGGGGGTCGCGGAGATGCGCATCAGCGTGCCCTCGATGACCTCGTCGCGGGTCGTCGAGGTTCCGTACGCGCCGTGGACGATCGAGTCGGGCTCGTAGTTGTCCCTGATGAAGCTGATCGACCGATCCACCCAGATCAGATCCGTCACCTCGCGGATGAAGTCGTCGGGATCCGCATACGGCTGGTAGGCGACCGGGTCGAGAGGCACTCTGGGCTCCTTCGGGTTGCGGCGTCGCGAGGGACGCGCGGGGCGATGTCGGCAGTGTATGCGTATGCACAACACGGATGCAAGCATCGCTCGCGATGGAGAGAGCCCGGCTGTGGGCTCAGTGGCCGTTCGGTGCGCTCAACGTCCGCCGCTCGACGAACGTCGTCGCGAACTCGACGTGTGCGAACTCCTCCGGGCGCTCCTCGATGCGCTGGACCATGAGCCGACCCGCCTCGCGGGCCATCTGGACGTAGTCGTACGCGATCGTGGACAGCTCCAGGATGGGCCAGGACGCCGGGGGCAGATCGTCGAATCCGATGATCGAGATGTCGCCGGGCACCGTCGCACCGGCCCGACGAGCCGCGTTCAGCGCGCCGTACGCCATGACGTCGTTGCCGCAGAAGATGAGGGTCGGCGGATCGGGCAGGGCCAGCAGTTCGGCGGTCGCGGAGTCCCCGGCCGCCGTGTCGAACGGGCCGTGGCGCACGACTCCGGCCTCCAGCGGGATGCCCTTCGCGGCCAGCGCCGCACGCAGCGCCACCTCCCTCGAACGTCCCGTGCTGGTGTTCTGCGGGCCGAGCACGGCCCCGATGCGTCGATGGCCGAGTGCCAGCGCGCGGTCGACGGCGACCTCGAACCCCCGTCCGGGAGCGACGACCGTGGCATCCGCGTCGACCAGCGCCGCCGTGCGGTTGAAATACACGAACGGCAGCCCTCGGTCGCGCAGCCGAAGGGGCACGACCGACTCCACGGTCGTGGTGGCCAGGATGACGCCGTCCAGGCCATTGGCGATGAGGCGCTCGGCGACAGACTCGTCGGCCGTCTCGGTATGGAGCACCAATTGGTACCCGCAGGACTCGAGCTCACGATGCAGGGGCGCGATGATGTGGGCGTAGAACTGGTTCTCGAGGTCGGTCACAAGCAGACCGATACGTCGTGTGCGCCCGGACGACAAGGCCCGCCCCGCCTCGCTCGGGACGTAGCCGAGCAGCATCGCCGCGTCGCGGACGCGCTTCTTCGTCTCCTCCGACACGCGAGGATCGTCGCGGAGGGCGCGCGACACGGTGGGCTGGGAGACGCCGGCCAGTCGAGCGACGTCTCTGCTCGTGACGGCCATGGACCCCCCTGGCGATCGGGTGCTGAGGGTCGAAGTCTAGCGAAAGGTTGACCTCGTGTGCATACGCAGTCATGATGAGAGCATACGTATGCAAACGAAGGAAGCGATGATGCCCCTGTACCTGAAGAAGGCTCCCACCAAGTCGTTCACCGACACCGCGCAGAGCGACGTCGCGGCGACCGTCGGCACGATCATCGGTGACATCCGCGAACACGGCGACGATGCCGTCCGCCGATACGCATCGACGTTCGACCGGTGGGAGGGGCCGTTCCGGCTCGACGACGCCGATGTCGACCGGATCATGGCAACACTCGAACCCCAGGTCATCGATGACATCCGCTTCGTCCAGGATCAGGTCCGCCGCTTCGCTCAGGCGCAACGGGACTCCCTCACCGACATCGAGGTCGAGACGCTGCCGGGGGTTCACCTCGGGCAGAAGCACGTCCCCGTCCGCGCCGCCGGCGCGTACATCCCCGGCGGGAAGTACCCGCTGACGGCCTCCGCGCACATGACGATCATCACGGCGAAGGTCGCCGGTGTTCCCCGCGTCGTCGCGTGCACCCCGCCGATCCGCGGCGAGATCCCCGCGGCCACCGTCGCGGCGATGAAGCTTGCCGGGGCCGACGAGATCTACATCCTCGGCGGCGTGCAGGCGATCACCGCGATGGCCGTCGGAACCGAGACCATCGCCCCCGTCAACATGATCGCCGGCCCCGGCAACGCGTACGTCGCCGAAGCGAAGCGTCAGCTGTTCGGCGAGGTGGGCATCGACCTGTTCGCCGGCCCCACGGAGATCCTGATCGTCGCCGATGACGACGCCGACCCGTTCCTCACCGCGGTCGACCTGCTGTCGCAGGCGGAGCACGGACCCGAGTCGCCGGCCGTGCTCATCACGACCTCGCGGGCGCTCGGCGAGCGGGTGATGGAACTGGTCGAAGAGATCCTTCCCGGCATGTCGACCCGGGACTACGCCGAGCCCGCGTGGCGCGACTGGGGACAGGTGATCGTGGTCGACGACCTCGACGAGGCCTACGCCCTCGCCGACTCGTTCGCCTTCGAGCACGTGCAGATCTTCACGAACGAACCCCGCGCCGCGCTCGAGAAGATGCACGACTACGGCGCCCTCTTCCTCGGCGAGAACACGTGCGTGTCGTACGGCGACAAGGTCATCGGCACCAACCACGTGCTGCCGACCCTCGGCGCCGCGCGCTACACGGGGGGCCTGTGGGTGGGCAAGTACCTGCGCACCATCACGTACCAGGAGATCACCGACCCCGCCTCGTCGGCGATGCTCGGCGAGGTCTGCGGCCGCGCTGCGCGCGTGGAGCTGTTCGAGGGACACGCGCGTTCGGGCGACGCACGCGCATGGCGTCACGGCGGCGCGACGTTCCCCTGGATCGAGGAGAGCCGGGCGGGCGCACGATGACGGAGCTCCGCGGGCGGACGGCGCTGGTCACCGGCGGTGGGAGCGGTCTGGGGGCGGCCATCGCCCGCGCGCTGTCGCGTGCCGGCGCCGATCTCGTCGTCGTCGGTCGTGATGCGCGCAAGCTCGATGCGGTCGCGGCCGAGCTGCCCGACTCCGCCCGCGCGTTCGTCTGCGACGTCTCCGACGAGGCGTCGGTCGCGCGCCTGCGCGACGATCTCGCAGACACCGAGATCTCGATCCTGGTCAACAACGCCGGGATCGCCGGGCCCGTCGCCGCTCTCACCGACATCGGCGTCGCCGAATGGGACGAGGTGTTCGCCGTCAACGTGCGCGGGACGTTCCTGCTGTGCCGGGCGTTCCTGCCGGCGATGGTGGAGCGCGGCGGCGGCGACGTGATCAACATCGCCTCCGTCTCGGGCAAACGGCCTCTGGCGCACCGCACCCCCTACACCGCGTCGAAGATGGCGGTCCTGGGCCTGACCTCGACCCTCGCGTTCGAGGTGGGGCCCGCCGGCGTGAACGTCAACACACTGTCGCCGGGGCCCGTCGCCGGGGAACGCATGTCGCGCAACTTCCGGCTCGAGGCGGAACGCTCGGGGAAGAGCATCGAGGATGCCGAGACCGCCTTCGTCTCGCGCGCGGCTCTGGGCCGCATGATCACCGAGGACGAGGTCGGCGCCGCCGTGGTGGCGATGCTGTCGATGCCCGGGATGTGCGGAGCCGACGTCGATCTCTCGGCGGGGATGATCGCGTGAGTGCGTCCCCTCGAGCGCCTCGCCCGGCGTCCCTCCGCGCCCGGGCGGAGGCGGGAGAGCGTCTCATCGGCGCACTGCTGCGCATGCCGGGCGAGGAGCTCGTCGAGATGCTCGCCGTCTCGGGCTTCGACTTCGTGCTCATCGACGCCGAGCACGGCCCCGCCGACGTCATCGCCCTGCGCCAGCACATCGCCGTGGCGGGCCTGCACGGAGTCCCGGTCATCGTCCGGGTGGGCGAGGACGACCCCGGCATGGTGCTCCGCGTGCTCGATCAGGGTGCGCAGGGCGTGCTGGTCCCCCACGTCGACGATGCCGAGGCAGCGGCCGCGGTGGTCGCCGCGGCGCACTACCCGCCCCTCGGTACCCGCGGCTTCGCCACCTACAGCCGCGCCGGGTTCTTCGGCGAGACGCCTCCCGACCAGCACCGCGACTGGTACCGGGAGAACACCCTCGTACTCGCGATGATCGAGTCACCGACGGGCGTTTCAGCGGCCCACGGGATCGCGAGCACCCCGGGCCTCGACGGGATCATGATCGGACCGGCCGACCTCGCCGCCTCGTCCGGAGCCGCCGACCTCCCCGTCGCCGAGGCCACCGCGATCGTCAATCGGGCGGTGGCTGCGACGGGCAAGATGCGCATGGACATCGTGGGGACCGCCGCCGCCGCCTCCGCCGCCTTCGACGACGGCGCACGGCTCGTGGTCTACAACCTCGCGTCGTCCCTCATGACGCACCTGCGCGGCCTGCGGGCCGCCGGCGACTGAGCCCGCCCGCGACGCCACTTCGCGCCGCCGGCCGCTGCACCCGTGCGCGGTCCGAGACGGTGCCTGCGCGCCCGCGGCGGCGCCCGCACGCGGCGCCGCCGGGGTGCGGCCGCGGAGGCGAGCGTCGTCCGCTCACGACGCACCGGCGCGGCCCGCGCGCGACCGGGGACCGAGCGTCTCGGCATCCACACCGGCGCGCCAGTCGCGCACGAGGGCGCCGAACTCGACGGGGCGCTCGAGCGGCACGAGGTGGCCCGCGTCGAGCTGCTCGCGCCGCGACCCCGCGAGCGCCCTCGCGATCTCGTCGTGGAAGCCCGGCGGACACAGCGCGTCCTCCCGGCCGGCGATCACGAGCGACGGTACGTGAACCGCGCGGAGCCCCGGCAACAGGTCGACGCGCGTCGCCTGCAGGTGCAGTTGCGCCGCCAGCACGGCATCCGGGGTCTGCTCCGCCATGCGCAGCGTGCGCTCGACCAGATCGGGCCGGGTCGCGCGCACACGTTCCGAAAGGAGCGCGGGCAGGATGCCGGACTGAAGATCGGCCGGCGTCTCGCCCGCCGACAGACGATCGAGCCAGCCCGCCCATCCCACCCGTTGCGCCGGCGTGGGGGCCTTCGCATTCGTCGCCGTGACGCAGAGGCCGAGCACCCGCTCCGGCGCGCGCACGGTCACCGCCATCGCCACGATCGCGCCGAGCGACAGACCGCCGATCACGAAGGTGCGCGGCAGGTCCCGCAGCAGTCGATCGACCTGGGCATCGAGAGCGTCCGCATCCACCGCAGGGGTGAGCGCGTCGTCGAGCCCGCATCCCGTCCACAGATCGGGCGTGCAGTTCATCCCCGCCAACAGGACGAGCGGCACGGCGGGCACGCTCACCCCTTGACGGCGCCGTCGCTCAGACCGGCTACGAGATACTTCTGGGCGATGAAGGCGATGACCACGACCGGGATCGTGAGGAGCATCGACGCCGCCCCCGCCTGCTGGAGCATCGGCAGCGTCTGGCCCAGCTGGGTCGCGATGAACACCGGCACGGTCTTCGACGACGTGTCGGTGAGGACCAGCGCGGTGAGGTACTCCTGGAACGCGAACAGGAAGACGAAGATGCCGGCGGTGAGGATGCCGGGTCCCATGAGCGGGATCATGACGCGCCGCAGCATGCCGATGCGCGTGCAGCCGTCGATCATGGCCGCCTCGTCGAGCTCGCGGGGGATCTCGGCGAAGAAGTTGCGCAGCAGCCAGATCGTGAACGGTTGATTGATCGCCACGAGCGCGATGGCAAGGGCGAACTGGGTGTCGTAGATGCCGAGCGCGCGGCTGATGTCGTACATCGGCAGCACCACGGCGAATCGCGGCAGGGCACGGAAGATGAGGGCGAGCACGAGCAGGAGCGCCGAGATGTAGCTCGGGAAGCGCGAGAGCGCGTAGGCGGCGGGGATGCCGATGATGAGAGCGAGCAACGTGGAGATGACCGCGACGGCCAGCGTGTTGATCAGGTAGTCGGAGAAGTACGTCGTCTCCCACAGGTCGACGAAAGCCTTCAACGTCGGCTCGTAGCCCGAGAGGACCGGCGGGTTGGCGAAGGCGACGTCCGTCGGCTTCGTCACCGACAGCATCATCCAGACGAACGGGCTCAGCATGAGGAAGCACAGGATGCCGAGGAGCAAGCCCGTCACGCTCACGATGCGCCGCCGCGGTCGAGGTCGGCGACTCTTGCCCTCGATGTCGCCGGTGGTGATGGCGCGAGTGGACAGCGCCTCGCTGCTGAGGGTCATCGGGCGGCCTTCGCTTCCTTGAAGATGCCCCGGATGAAGGGGATGAGCATGACCAGGATGAGCAGGATGGTCAGGACGTTGATGGCGCTGCCGAGGCCGAGCTCCTGCGCGCCGTTGGCGAAGGCGACGGCATAGACGTACAACATGATCGACTCGTTGCCGATCGTCTCCGCCTGTGGCGACAGGGGGATGAGGGCGTCGAAGATGCGCAGCACGTCCATGATCGTGATGAGGCAGACGAAGCCCAGCACCCCGCGGATGGTGGGGATGATGACGCTCAGATGCGTCTGGAAGGCGTTGGCGCCGTCGATGCGGGCGGCTTCGCGCAGCTCGACGGGGACGCCCTGAAGGCCGGCGAGGATAATGAGCATCGCGAAGGGCAGCATCTGCCAGACGGTGTTGAGGATGACCAGCAGGGCGTTCGGCACCTGATCGGTGAACCAGAGCACCTGGGTCCCGCCGAGGAGCCCGATCAGTCTGTTGACCACGCCGCCGAAGTTGTCGTCGAACAGCCACGAGAATGCGACCGCTCCGACGAGGTTGGGGAGCACGTACGACACCAGCATGATGCCGAGCACCAGCGGCCGAGACAGCCGCAGAGTGTTGACCGCGATGGCGATCAGGTAACCGAAGACGAGCAGGATGGCCGTGGTGACGAGCGTCACGACCACGGTGAACACCACCGCCCGATGGAAGCGGGGGTCGCTCAGGGCGTCGGTGAAGTTCGCCAGCCCGACGAAGGTGCCCGGAACGCCGTACCGCACGTTCTCGAGGCTCCACTGCACGGTGCGCAGGAGGGGGAACACCAGAAGGGCGCTCATGATGGCCAGGCTGGGGGCGAACAACACCCAGAATTCACGTGCTTTCACGAAACGTCTCCTCTCGGTGCATCCCGACCCGGTCGTCGTCGACCGGGTCGGGACTCACTACGTCACCATTGGTGGGAGGTGATCGCGGGGGTCAGCCCGCGATCTTCTCCCCCGCTGCCTGCATCTGCGTGGCCGCCTCGTCGACCGACAGCCCACCGGCGAGGAACTGCGCGACGATCGGCGTGATCTCATTGCTGATCGGCGCGAGGACGGGCGAGACCACCGGCGGCATCGCACCCGCGATGGAGTCGTTGGCCGCCTGACCGTAGGGCGAGTTCTCGGCGGTGACCATTCCCTCGCGGGCGGGGTAGGCCGCCGGGACCGACGCCGTCGACGCGTCTTCGCTGACAGCCGAGGCCATCATCTCGAACAGCATCTTGTGATCCAGCTTGGTGTTGAACGGGATCGACCATCCGTCGATGGACAACCGGTCGTACAGGTACGGCGCCGACGACGAGACCTTCGGCGGTGCCGCGAAGCCGAAGTTCTCGGACAGCTTGCTGTTCTCCGCGTTCGTCAGGTCGCTCATGCGGCCGGAGAACATGATCGACATGGCCGCGGTGTCGTTGTACATCTGCTGCTGCACCTTGGGCTGGTCGAAGGTGGTCACCTGCGGGTCCATGTACGGCTGCAGGCTCTGCATGGCCTGCAACGCCTCCTTCGCCTCCGGGGTGTCGAGCGTCACTTCTCCGTCGGCGGTGACGAAGTCGGCGCCCAGCGAGTTCATGACCGCTTGGAAGCTCGTCGCGACGTCGGCGGTGGCCAGCCACGGGAGGGCGATCGGGTACTGCATCTTGCCCGACGCCTTGATCGCCTCGGCGGCGGCGATCATGTCGTCGAACGTCTGCGGCACCTCGAGCCCCAGCTCATCGAACACGTCGGTGCGGTACGCCATGACGAACATCTGCGCCTGCATCGGCAGCGCGTAGAGCTTGCCGTCGTACGACATGCCCTGGCGCATCGACTCGCTGATGGCGTTCAGGTCGTACTTGTCGGCGTACTCGGCGAACAGGTCGTCGAGGGGGACGAGCTTGTCGTCGACGGCGAGGCTCGGGATGACGAAGCCGTACGTCTCGACGATGTCGTAGCTGCCCGTCTCGCCCGAGAGGGTCGCAGTCGTCTTGGTCACCTGGCCGCCGAAGTCGATCGGGTCGTGCTTGACCGTGACGTCGTCCTTCGTGCAGCTGGAGACCATCGTGTCGGTGAACGGATCGATGGCGGAGGAGTTGTAGGCGAGCACGTTGACCGTGGTCGCGGATTCGGGTGCTGTGTAGTCGCAGGCGACCTCGGTGGCATTCTCGTTTCCCGTGCGGCTACCCGCGCCGCATCCCGAGAGGGCGAGTGCACCCAGGGCCGCCATGGCGACAAAGGTGATAGCGCGCTTCCTTGTGGATGACATGGCCAAACCGTATACGTATGCACAGCGTTTAGGGAAGCCTAAGTGCGCAAGTGTTCTGGTAACGATCTTGTTTCGTGAATACGTATAATCAATTCCGCCCGGACCGCCGCGGGCGAGATGCCGCGCGGGAGAGCGGACAGCGACGGCATCCTGCACCCCTCCCGCCGGCGGCCACCCGCGTGGAGCGGCCCGTCGGGCTCCCCGCACGACCCGGAAGGCGGCGCCGGCGGCGCGTTTTCTGCCCGGAGGCACATCGACAGCGCGTCCCGCGGACCGCGTCGGAACGGCGATCGCCCACGATGGTTGCAGCGCGGGATTTGTGAGCGATAACATCTCACCGACCCGGTCCGCCGATGGAGGCGAAGATGCGAAGACTGCTGCACGGATCCGCGGTCGCGGGCTCGCTCCTCGTTCTGGCCGGTCTTCTCGTCGCACCGCCCGCGGTGGCGGAGATCGCGGACGCGCCCGCCGGGTTCGACGTCGTCACGCGCGACGTCCAGCCGCGCACGGCACGCGTGACGATCGCGCTGGTCGCTCCCCCGGGGACGCAACCGAACTTCTCCCGCGACGACGCGGTGGCCTCGGCGAACGCCGCTGCCGAGTTCCTCTCGCGCGAGACCGACGGCGCACTGACGGTCGAGATCGAGCAGGTCACCGAGTGGATGGCGGCGCCGAACGACGCACCGTGCTCGTGGGAGAGCGTCTGGCAGGACTTCGCCGCGCAGCAACTCGGCTGGGAGCGCGGCAACGGCCGTCACCTGACGGTGATGGTGCCGTACGGCGACCCGTGCCCGGGCTGGGCCAACGGTGAGCAGGGCTGGTCGGTGGATGCCGGTGGCCGCACGTTCCAGCCCGGTCCCGACGCGTCGACACTGGCGCACGAGTGGGGCCACAACATGTCGCAGGCCCACGCCTTCTCGACGGCGTGCACGGACACCTGGGACTTCCGTGCGGTGGATGGCCGCACCCCCGCAGACTGCGACCGCCAGGAGTACGGCAACCGACTCGACAACATGGGCGGCAGCTGGACCCTCACGCCGTTCTCGAGCCCGTCGCTCGATCGCCTCGGCCTGCTGCCGACCCGGCTCGTCCCGCGGTGCGACACGACCGCGACCGCCACCGTCGCCTCGGTCGCGGCCGGTGCACGCGATCGTGGTGCGATCTCATGGGAGAGCGCGGTCGAGCCCGGCGTGCGCTACTGGGTCGATTACCGCGACGGTGGCGCCAGCGCGAAGTACGCCCCCCTGCATGTCAGCGGATGGGCGTTCACGCCGGGGTCGTCCGGACTGCAGATCCTGCGCACCGACCCGGAGGTGCCGTTCGGGGCCACCGTGCTCGAGCGCCCCGGCGACTCCAGCGACTGGGCTCAGCTCGTCCGGGCGGACGAGGCCGTCACCCTCACCGACGGCACGACGGTCTCGTGGTCCCCCGTGGCATCCGGAACCGACCGCGCCGACGTGACCGTCGAGCGCACGTGCGCGCCGGTCACGACGCCGGCCCTCGAGGCCGACGCCGTCGCCTCGACGCGGAAGATCGGCGGGTCGACGCACGTGATCGTCTCCGTCACGAACCGATCCACCGTCGCCGTCGACATGGAGATCGCAACCCTCTACGGGAAGAAGACCTTCACCTCGGTCGCCCCGGGCAAGAAGGTGACGGCCACCATGAACACGCGTCAGTCGGTCCCTCCGGCGGGTGAGGCGACGGTGACGTTGTCGACCCGCGCGGGCGACACGACATCGACACGCAGCATCACCGCCCCGTACGTCTCCCGATAGCCGCAAAACGACGCGGGCCCGTCGCACCCGGCGTGAGGGGCGGTCGGCCGTCACGCGCATCGCGACGGCCGCGGGACCCACGATCGTGTTGACGTGAACACAGCGCGGTCATGAACAGGGCCACGATGAGCCTTGGATAATACGCTGGGCATTCGCGTTTGTTAGCACTAACATGAAGCCGTCGGCACTCACGGAAGGCTCCCGACGAACGCCCCTTCCCTCGAGTCCGACAGTCCCGAGATCGCACCACCGAACTTCTGCAGAGCCGCAGAGAGGAACATCGATGTCCCGAATCCGAAAGACGGTGGCGCTCAGCGCGACCGCGATGATGATCGCCAGCGGATTGGCGGTGATCGCTCCCACAGCCGCCACGGCGGCACCCACGTTGGACTCCTCCAAGGTCCTCGACCTGCGCTTCGACGACTCCCTCACGGATGCCGGTCCCAACAAGATCGCCACCTCGATGCTGCGCGGTCAAGCGGCCTACGTCGACGGCATCCACGACCGTGCACTGAGCCTGCGCGGCACCGACGCGGTCAGCCTCGGCACCAGCGCCGCGCTGCAGCCCGAGAACCTGACCCTCTCGTTCTGGTTCAAGCCCGACGGGTCGATGGGCACCGGCGAGCAGGTGTTCACCTGGAACAAGAGCGTCTACAACTCTGCGGGCTGGTACCTCACCGCCGAGAACGCCAACACCCCTCTCGCCCTCTCGATCGGCCCCGGTGGCGGTCAGCCCTACAAGGTCACGGTGAACGGACCGCGCGACACGTTCTTCCCGGCCGGGCAGTGGACGCACGTCGCCGTCACCTACGACCAGGCCACCAAGGCGGTCACCTTCTACCGCAACGGCGAGCAGCAGGTCTCCTCGGTCGCGTACGCGACGGGCGGCGCCGCCACCGGCGCGCTGACCTCCGACACCACCACGACCAAGTCGATCGGCTTCAACGGCCCGCAGTACAACGGCGCCTACGTCCGTGGTGCGCTCGACGACTACGCCCTCTACAACAGCGTCGCGTCGGCGTCGGATGTCGTCGCCCTGACGAAGGCGAACAACCCGGCCTTCGACCCGGCCGACGTCGCCGGACGCGCGCTCGAGCAGCTGAGCGTTCCCGGTAGCGCCTCCGCGAACTTCGGTCTGACCACGACCGCCTCGAACGGCACCGCGTTCACGTGGGCGTCCTCCGCTCCCGGTGTCATCTCGATCAACGGCGGTCAGGCCACCGTCACGCGCCCCAAGGACGCGGCGGCCACCGTCACACTGACAGCGACCGCGACCTACGCCGGCAGCGCCCCGCGCACCAAGACCTTCACCGTCGAGGTGGCACCCCAGGGCGCGTCCACGTCGATCTACGTCGACGACACAGACCTCAACGAGGTGCTGATCAACGACCCCTACCTGCAGAACAGCAACACCAAGATGGTGGACTGGCTGCTCACGCTCGACCCGAAGCGGTTCCTCTACTCGTTCGACCAGCTGGCCGGCATCCCCACCACGGTTCAGCCCTACGGCGGATGGGAGCGCACCACCGGTGCGCGCTTCCAGGGTCACTTCTTCGGTCACTTCATGTCGGCGCTGTCGCAGGCCTACTCGACCGAGACCGACGCCGGCCGCAAGGCACAGCTGCTCGCCAAGCTCACCACCGCGGTCGACGGGCTCGCCGCCGCTCAGGCCGCGTACGCCCAGAAGGACCCCTCCAACGCCGGTTACGTCGCACCGTTCCCCGCGTCGTACCTGCCGCACGGCAGCGACGGTCTGATCGTGCCGTTCTACAACCTGCACAAGGTACTGGCCGGCCTGCTCGACGCGAACCAGTACGCACCCAAGGACGTCGCCGACAAGGCACTGTCCGTCGCCAGCGGCTTCGGCTCCTGGCTCAGCGTCTGGGGCTCCCGTCAGGCCAACCCGAGCGCGCTGCTGAGCACCGAGTACGGCGGCATGAACGAGGCCCTGTACGAGCTGTACAGCATCACCGAGAACGACCAGCACAAGAAGGCCGCCGAGCTCTTCGACGAGGTCTCGCTGTTCCGTCAGCTCGCCGCCAACCAGGACGTCCTGGCCGGCAAGCATGCCAACACCACCGTGCCCAAGCTCATCGGCGCCCTCAAGCGCTACACGGTCTTCACCGACAACCCCACCCTGTACGCGCGTCTGACCGCGACGGAGAAGTCGGACCTCGACATGTACCGTCAGGCCGCCCAGAACTTCTGGCAGATGGTCGTGAACGACCACTCCTACATCGGCGGCGGTAACAGCTACTCGGAGCACTTCCAGGAGCCCGGCACGCTGCACGAGTTCGCCACCAACGGCATCACCAGCGGCTACGGCGAGCAGTCGACCGTCGAGGGCTGCAACGAGTACAACATGCTCAAGCTCACGCACGCGCTGTTCCGTGTGAGCCCCGACGTGAAGTACGCCGACTACTACGAGAACACCTACATCAACACGATCCTCGCCTCGCAGAACCCCGAGACGGGCATGATGACGTACTTCCAGCCGCAGACGGCCGGGTACGCCAAGGTCTTCGGCAAGAAGGAAGACGAGTTCTGGTGCGACCACGGCACGGCCACCGAGAGCTTCACCAAGCTCGGTGACTCGATCTACTTCCGCAAGGGTTCGTCGATCTACGTCAACATGTTCCGCTCGACCGAGTTCACCTCGGTGCAGCACAACCTGAAGCTGACCCAGACCGCCGACGTGCCGAACACCGACACCGTCACCTTCGCGGTCGCAGCGGCCGACGGCGGTGCGCTGGCCGCGGGGACCACCCTGCGCCTGCGGGTCCCGTCGTGGTCGCCGAACCCCAGCCTCACGGTGAACGGCCAGACGCGCGACGTCGCCGCCGCCACCGACAAGGGGTACGTGGTCGTTCCGGTGTCCGCCGGCGACACGATCTCGTACAAGCTCCCCGCCAAGGTGACCGTCGAAGCGGGCACCGAGGACCCGAACTGGGTGGCATTCCGCTACGGCCCCGTCGTGCTCTCGGCTGAACTCAACCGCAGCAACGTCGAGGCGACCTCGCCCGCCGGCATCCTCGTCCGCATGAGCGTCGCCGACAAGTCGGTCACCAACAGCGTGCGCGTCGGCGACGTCGAAGCCTTCAAGAAGGACATCGAGAAGAACCTCGTCCGTCAGGCCAACGCAGCGGACAACAACGGTCGCACCGTCATGAAGTTCAAGCTGCAGAACGTCGATGCCGCCTCCTCGGCACTGACCTTCGAGCCGTACTACAGCATGTACAACGCCCGATACGCGCTGTACATGAACCTCATCCAGCCGGATTCCGCCGCCGCGCAGGCGCTCATCAAGAGCGACAAGGAGAAGCTCCGCATCGACGAGATGACGACGGACTCCCTCACCTCGTTCGACAACAACAACAGCGAGGCCGGGAAGAACTACAAGTTCAACCGATCGTCGGTCGGCACCCACCTCGGACAGCAGTACCGCGACGGCGAGCGGTCGCCCGAGGCGTTCTTCCAGTACGACATGGCCGTCGACCCGTCCGCTCCGAAGAACTACCTCGGTGTGCGGTACTTCGGTGGCGACAACGGCCGGACGTTCGACGTCTACATCAACGACGTCAAACTGAAGACCGAGCGCCTCACCAACGCCAACGGGGCGAACTCGTTCTACATCCAGTACGACGAGATCCCCGCCTCGGCACTGGCCGACATCGCCGCGAAGGACCGCTACAAGCGCGACCAGTCCGGCGCCTACGTGCTCGATGAGAAGGGGAACAAGATCCCCATCATCACCGTGCGCTTCCAGGGCACCGGCACCACCAGCAACGTCGGTGGCGTGTTCGGGGTCTACACGACCACGACGACGACGTTCGCGACCGACGCCGACTTGAACGCGCTCACCTTCGACGGCGGCACCATCAGCCCGAAGCTGACCGACGGAACCTACGACTACACCGTCACGGTTTCGCGCGACGCGACGACGGCGACGTTCGACGCCGACCCGGCCACCCCCAGTGGCCTGGTCTACCTCGGTGACATCCTCATCGACGACACGCAGAAGCGCACGGTCACCCTGGCCGCCGACGGCGCGCCGACGACGGTGACGCTGCGCTCGCTGGCGCAGGATCACACGACGGCGAAGACGTACCGCGTGCAGATCGTGCGGGCCGCCGCCGCCCCCGTGATCACGACCGAGCTCTCGGCCGCGACGCGGTGCATCGCGGGCAAGGTGACCCTCACCGCCACGATGAAGAACACCAGCGCCGTGCCGGTGTCGATCGAGCTGACCACCGCGTTCGGCAAGAAGAGCATCGCGAGCCTCGCACCGGGCAAGAGCGTCAGCCAGGCGTTCACGACCCGTCAGGCGCAGATCGCCGCGGGCGAGGTGTCGATCACCGCGGCCGGCCAGGTCGACGGTACGACGGCGACCGCCACGCAGAAGGCGGGGTACGACGCTCGCAGCTGCGGCTGAACCGTCACCGGGCGGCTGATGCGCGATGCACAGCCGCCCGGGGCAACCACCGGGAACGCCCCGGGTCATCCTTTACGGGTGGCCCGGGGCGTTTCGGCGTCGAGGCCGACGAGACCGGACACGCACCCCGGCGGTGCGGGATCTCGGCATCCGGATGCCGTGCACCGGCCCCGGCGCGCGCGGGACCTCCTCCGGGTCACCGGATGCCGTGGTCTTGCGCATCCAGGATCCGCGCGACCGCGCACCTGCGGCCGCCGCGTCGCGCCATCGCCTCCGCGCGAGCGCGCACCTGCGGCCGCCGCCTCGCGCGAGCGCGCACCCGGCATACCGACCGCGGCTGGGGACGCGGCTCAGGCGCACCAGTCCGGACGCGTACCCGGCACCTCGGCGACTGCGGCGCCCGAGGACACGTCGATCACGGTCGAGGTGCGACCCAGCCACTCCGCACGCGTGGGGTAATCGTCGATCTCATCCTCGGTGCGGACCACCCCGACCGCCGCGAACCGCCCGCTGGCCGAGACGCAGACCTCTTCGATCCGGCCGCCGGCGCCGGCCCGGAAAACCCCGACGGGCGGTTCCGAGGCGGTCCGGCGCACGACGTCCTCTGCCGTCCACTGCACCGACGAGGAGTCGGAGAGGAACACCGTTCCCGTCGACCCCGCGTCGGCGGCGGCGCCGGCGATGTCGCTCAGGGTGCCGTTCGTCAGATCGAGCACGGCCGGACCCGCTGCACCGTCGACCACGAGCGACGTCGAGGCGGGTAGCACCGCGCGCAGCCCCCCGACCTCCCCGAGCAGACGCGGGGGCGCCGAGCCGGTGGCATCCACGAGGATGAGCGACCCCGAGGGCGCCTGCGCGACGAGGTAGGAGCTGCCCGGCACGAAGAACCACGAGTCGGCCTGCAGCGCGAGTCCGTCGAGGTCGAGCACGGCGCGAGCGCCCGCGTCGGGATCGGCGGGGTCGACGAGGAACAGCGTGCTGGTGTACGGCTGCGCGTCCGCCCCCGTGCCGGTGAAGACGAAGCCCGTGCGCCCGGCGTCGGCCGATGCCCGCAACAACCCGACGGTCCCGTCACCGGGAAGGGGCAACGGCACCGGGTCCGCCCCCTGGCCAGCGCGGGTCAGGGTGGCACGGCCGTCCTCGTCGAGCACCGCGGCGACCACCCCGTCGCCGTCGTCGGCGTACTCCTGGATGCGCGGCGCCGAGAAGATCACCTCGTCGGAGCCGGATGACAGATCGTGGCGCACGATCCGATCGTCGGCGCCGCCCGTGCGGTCGAAGCTCCCGCCGCGTTCGAGGGTGGTGACGGTCAGCGGTGGGGTGGCGAAGTCGAACGCGGCCTCCGCGGTCGCACCCGTCGCCCGCCCGCGCAGCGCCGGAATGCTCACCCGGTAGTCCCGGGCGTGGTCGACGGTGTCGGTGAAGCGCAGACGCATCGTGGACCCGGTCACCTCGATCTGGAAGGGCGTCGCGGGCTCGACCCGCACCCCCTCTCCCGAGCGGGGGTCGAGGGGCTGGTCGGCGCGGAACACCAGCGTCACGCCCGACTGCTGTACGGCGAGCGCTGGGTCGCCGTCGACACCGCGGATCCGCGGCCCGCGCTCGAGGGCAGCCGCGGCGAGGGTCGTGCTGACCGCGGCGAGGCAGGCGACGACGGCGATGCCGGCCACGGCCCAGCGGCGCGACGAGCGCGGGCGGGCGGCATCCGTCTCAGGAGAGGTACGGGTCATCGGGCTCCTCCACGGCGTCGACGGTCGCGGGGCTCAGGTGGGTCGCCCCGCCATCGTCGGCGAAAGTACCGGTCAGGTGCACCCAGTCGCCCGAGCGCAGATCACTCGGCAGATCGGCGGCGATGACGGGCACGGCGAACAGCTGCGCGTCGACCGTGCAGCAGGTGACGGCGTAGCGTCCGACGCGGACGGCACCGTCGCCGTCGATCAGCAGGAACCCCGTCACGTCGGCCTGCTGCCCGACGAGATCGTCGGCGGTGGCGCCGCTGCCGAGGATGCTCGCCCAGTCGCGGACTGAGAAGCGGGTCGGGTCGCTGCCGACGAGCGACGGGCGGGGCACGTCGCCGCCGCCGTCGACGGCGCTCGCGCTCGACAGGGCGCGCTCGGCGCTCAGCGTCGTCGGCGGCGCGACCAGCAGGGCCGCCGCGGAGACGACGACGAGCGTGCCCGTCACGACCGTCGACAGCATCCGGTACGAGCGGCGCCGGACGGGCTGGTCGTGATCGTGATCGTGGTCGTGATCATGGTCATGGTCGTGCGCCGTCTCGCGTCCCGTGGCGGTGACCCAGACCGCCGCCGCGAAGAGCCCCGCCCCCACGATGCTCAGCAGCACGGTGAAGACGACGTAACGGGGGTGGATGTACAGCGTGAGGTCACCCGCGGCGGCGAGCGCGAGGGTGGCGACGAGACCGATGCCGCACAGGGCGAGGCCGGCCCATCGCGAGACGAGTTCAGACAAGCAGGTTCACCACCAGACCGAGGGTGAGCGCACCGAGCGCCACGACGAGAGTGATCCCGGCGAGCGTGCGCAGACGGAACGTCGTCGAGAGCATCACCAGCATCTTCACGTCGATCATCGGGCCGAGGACGAGGAACGCGACCAGCGCGCCCGGCGAGAACGATGACGCCAGCGACAGCGCGAAGAACGCGTCGACGTTCGAGCAGATGGCGATCACGAAGGCCAGCACCATCAGGGCCAGTATGCCGAGCACGGGATGCCCGCCGATCTCCGTCAGCGTGTCGCGCGACACCGCCACCTGGATGACGCCGGCGACGGCCGCGCCGAGGAAGAGCGCCGGCAGCATGGCCGAAACCTCGTCGCGGAACATCACCGCCGCGCGCCGCAGGGTCGCCTGCTCCCGCGCCGACGTCGCGGCAGAGGCGCACACCGCGGCCCACTGCGGCGTCAGGAGGCGCTGCGGGTCGGGGTGCAGGCTCACGAGCCAGCCCACGAGGTTGGCGAGCACGAACCCGCCTACCAGTCGCGACACCAGGATGCCGTCGTTCCAGCCGAAGGCCTGGTAGGTCGTGATGAGGGTCACCGGGTTGAGGATGGGTGCCGCCAGGAGGAACGTCACCGAATCGGCGACCGAGAACCCGCGCATCATCAGCCCTCGGGCCAAGGGGACGTTGCCGCACTCGCACACCGGGAGGACGACCCCGAGCAGTGACAGGACGGCGCGTCGGAGGATACCGGTGCGCGGGATGACGGCATCCAGCACCCGGGAGGGGACCCATAGCTGCACAGCGATCGAGATGGAGATGCCGAGGAAGACGAACGGGAGGGACTCGATCACCACACTCGCCGCGAGGGTGACACCGTCGGAGAGGGCGCTCGGGAGCGAGCCGTCGCCGTCGATCGTCAGCCACCGGACGACGATCGCGGCCGCGATCAGCGACGCCGCGACGAGGAGCACCCGGCGCGCCCCGGAGCCGAGCGCCGGCGGCGCGGGCTCCGCTCGGGCGCGCGCGGGTGCTGCGGAAGAGCTGCGCGGGGTGGGCATGGGGCTGGATCGTCCTATCGGGGGTGGCGTGCGGCGTTCGCGCCGGGGTCGGCCGTGACCGCCTGTCCCCCGGATCGCCGGGGACGCCACCGCCCGCGACCGCGGTGCGTCAAGAGCACCGGTGCGCCTCGATGGGCACCGTCGTCTCGCGCGACTGTCCGGCGCCGTCGGCGCGGAGCGACATCGACCCCGCCGGGATGGCCGCCGCGCGCGTCGAGAACGCCGCCGTCGCGGTGCCGCCCGCGGCGAGCGCCGAGAAGGTCTTCGTCCCGTACGCGCTGGACGCCACCACCGACACGGGAGCGGATCCCGTGTTCGTCACCTTGAGCATCACGGTGACCTTGCCGGCGATGCACCGCGACGAGACGGAGCTCTCTACGCGCGGTGCCGCCGCATCGGCGACGCGCACCTCCACAGGTGCGGACGCGGAGGCCGAGAGGACGTCGAAGCCCTGGTACGCGGCTGTCAGGCGCACATCTCCCGACACCTCGGGGATGACGGCCTCGGCGACGAATGCCCCGTCGCGCGAGATCACGCGCGCGTCGACCGTCCGATCGCCGAAGGCGAACCGCACCGTCCCGGCGACGGCGCCGCCGTCGGTCGCGGCCACGACGGCCTCCACCTTCGCACCCGGCTCGAGCACGGCACCGCCCGCGACGCCGACGAGGGAGGTCGTGGTCGCCGTCCGCGTGGCGGCCACGCCCTTCGCCGACTCCCACTGGTTGAGCGTGACCGGCATGACACTGCCGTGACGCGACTTCGGCAGTGCGCCGGCCACGGTGCGCCACGCCGGCGCCGCCAGCGACTCGGTGAACAGCGGCAGGTACCCCTGCCCCGTGAAATCGTCCACGAAGAGGTAGAAGCCCTCGTCCACGCCCGCCGGAAGCGCGGTATCGCCCGCGTTCGCGCGGAAGACCGTCGGCCCCTCGGTGGTGCGGCCGGTTGCGCGGGCGGTCTTGGAGACGCACGTCGCATCGGTCGTCCACGCGTAGTCGCCGGGGACCGAGAGAGCGTAGAGCGACGAGGCGGACTCCTGCACGACGTCGTTGCAGCCGGTGATCTCCTTGGTGAACCGGTAGAAGGTGCCGTCGTCCTCGATCATCGTGGAGTCGATCCGGTCGCCGGCGTCCTGCCAGATCTTGGCATCCGAGAACGTGACGAAGTCCCGTGTGGTGGCGTACATGACCTTCGAATAGGTGTAGTCGGGGGTACCGACCTTGTCGTAGGGGCGCGTGGCATCCAGGAACACCCGCGACGACCAGTACACGACGTACTCGCCGGCGTCCTCGTCGTAGAAGGCCTCGGGCGCCCACGTCATCGAGGCGAACGGCCCCGACACGGGCACGTGCCGCTGCGCCGACCAGTTCTTCAGGTCGGTGGACTCCCAGATCTCGAGGTGCCGACTGCCGTCGTCCAGTGACGACTCCCATGACGTGCCGCCGCCGATCGACAGGTCGGTGGCGATAAGGAAGAAGCGGTCGCCCTCGGCGGAGCGGATGACGAACGGGTCGCGGAGCCCACGCGTGCCCTGCGTCGACGACAGGATCGGAGTGCCGTTGTTCAAGACGTCCCACGTCATCGCGCTGTTGCCCTGCGACGCGGCGAGGGAGATCTTCTCTCCGTCGAGGGTGTCGGCGGTGAAGTAGGCGAACATGTAGCGGCTGTCGACGGCGGGACGCTGAGCCGGTTCGACGGTGACGGCGAAGCTGCGCGTGACGGCGGCGGCCCCCGTCCCGACCGTGGCGGTCAGGGTGACCGGCACGGGGTCCGCGCCCCACGCCGGCCGCGTCACGACGCCGGCGGCGGCGCCGCCGACCGCGCGGTCGGAGACGACGGCGGGAGCCGATGACGTCCACGCCACCGGCGCTCCGCGCTCGCCCCGCGAGGGCAGCGTCACGTTGCCGCGGACGACGGCGGGAACTCCGAGCGCGTCGCGGTCGGCCGCGACATCGGCCGCTGTCAGCGCCGGCACCACCACCGTGAACGTCCGGGGTGCCGTCGCCCCGACTCCACGGGCCTCGGCCAACGCACTCAACGTCACCGTGGCCGCGGGCTCCCCCACTGCCGGGCGCGTCACGACGCCGTCGGCGGAGACGACCGCGGGGTTCGACGACGACCAGGAGATCTCCCGGATGCCGAACAACCCGAGGTCGAGGTCGCCGGTCACCGCCGAGGTGTCGCCCAGATCGACGGCGGCCGCCTTGGTGTCGGCGACGGCACGGAGCGCCGCCTGGTGGGTGGTGGCGTCGCTCTCGGACAGCGAGACGACCTCACCGCTGGACAACGCGCGGTCGTAGACGTGGAACGCGCCGACGGTCCCCTTGAACAAGGCATCGGGCCACGGTGCGCGTCCGATCGTGTTGAGAGTCTGCGAAATATCGGCGGGGGTGAGCGTCGTCGTGACGACCCCCGACAGCTGACCGTCGGTATAGAAGGTGAGGGTGTCGGCGTCGGCGTCGATGACGGCGGTGAGGCTGTGCCACCGATTCGCCTTCACCGGGTAGGCGGTCGCGTTCTTCTCACCCCCGGCGGAACCCGTCGTGATCCCCGAGCGCGGCGCGCGGACGTTCGCGAACCAGTACTGCTGGGTCCCGTCGTTTCCGATGTTCCAGAGGAAGTGGTTCGAGGCGAGCATCGCGGCATCGGCCTTGACGTCGATCGACACCGTGGCCGAGGTGGCGGTCTTCAGCAGGTCGTCGGGCAGCTCGACCCAGTTGCCCGTGGAGGTCTTGGCGCCCCCGGTGAACTGCAGGGTCCCCGCCTCCGCCCGCTGCGACGCGGTGTAGTTGCGCACCGTCGCATCGAGCGGGTCGCCCGCGGCGTCGGAGCCGTCGGCCGTGTTGCGGGCCACGTCGCCGGAGGTCTCGTCGAACGTGTAGCGCGCGACGAGACCGTCGTCGCTCACGCCGGAGGGCGCCGCGGTCGCCGCCCCCGCACCGAGGACTCCGCTGACAGCGACCGCCGTGCACACCGCGACGGCGAGCGCTCGTCGCGTCCCGGAGGCGGCGCCGGCGGTGCGGTTCTCATCGGTCGATCGACGCAGACCGTGGCGAGAAGGGGTGTGAGAGAGCATGGTGTCCTGACCGTCGGTCGACGTCGATGGGCGGTGCGGGGCGGGGCCGCGGGTCAGCGGCAAGTGGTCGCCGCGAACGGCGCCGTCACCGACGAGGTGGTGCCGCCTGCGCTGGCGGCGACGGTGACCTCGCCCGCGGCCAGCGGGTTCGTCCGTGCCGTGAAGGTCACGATCGTGCTCTTGCCGGCGCCGAGGGAGGCGATCGTCTTCGAGCCGTGCGCCGAGTCCACCTGCAGGGCGACCGGTGCCGCGCCGCCGTTCGCGATGCGGGTGACGACGATCGCTTTGCCGGCGGCGCACCGCGTCTCGGCCGTGGCCGTGACGGCCAGGGCGGGGGCGGTCACGACGACGTCCGCGGTGACCGTGAGCGCTGTCGAGCTGAACAGACGCCGGTCGGCAGCGTTGTACGCGGTCGAGCCGTTGGTCCCGGCCCACTGATTCAGGTTCGCCCCGACCGTTCGCACCGTCCCGGTGACCGAGTAGGAACCGGGCTTCGAGGCGTCGACGCCGGTGAGGTTCCACGTCACGGGCTGCGCGGCGGTGCCGCGACCGTACGCAAGAGTCACCTGCGCCTCTCGGGGCAGAGCAGCCGTGATGGATGCCGCGCCGGCGCCCTGCGTCACGCTCGCGTCACCGAGGTCGGTGGTGACGACGGCCGTGGCATCCGCCTTGCGGATCCCGTCGTACTGGCCGAACGTCAGCGGGACGATTCCCCCGTGCTTGGTGCTCGGCGCCATCGAGAAGGTGTCGGATACGAGTGGTGTCCATCCGGCATCGAGGTTCGTCGTCTCCAGCGGGCGGTAGCCGGTGGAGGGGATGACGTCGACGTAGAGGTACCACGCGTCTTCGCCGTGGCGCTGGAACACCGCGGGACCCTCGACACCACCCGCGTTTCCGCCGGAGTAGTTGGCGCCGATCCGCTCCTGCACGGTCGTCCACGCGGTCGACTGCTTCCACCAGTCGGCCGCCGTGGTCGACTCCATGTAGATGCCCCGGCCGAAGGCGTTGTCCTTCGTGACGCGGTAGGTCTTGCCGTCGTTCTGGATGACGGTCGTGTCGATGGCGTCGCCGCCGGTGTCGATCATCGTTCCGCCGTAGCGGTAGGTCTGCTGTGTGAAGTCGGTGGTCGCGCCCCACAGGACACGCGAGTACGACGACCCGGTGTGGGCGGCGTTGGAGTACACGGTCGACGACCAGTAGAGGACGAAGGCGCCGCTGCCGTCGGCGTTGTACCCGGGGACCCAGGTCGCCTCGGGGGCCCAGGCCATGCCGAGCTCGGCGACCTCGGTGCCGGCGGGCGACTGGGCGACGTCGAACTGACGCAGGTCGCCCCAGGTGACGAGGTCCTTGGACTCCCAGACGTTCAGCTTCGTGGACCCCTGCGAGCTCCAGTAGCACCAGTCGGTGCACCCGGCCGCGCCGCGGTCGCCGCCGAACACGCGCAGGTCGGTGGCGATGATGTAGTACGTCTGGGTCTCGGGGTTGTACGTCAGGTACGGGTCGCGGACGCCGGTGGTGCCCAACTGCGAGGCGAGGATCGGCTTGCCGCCGTTCAGCGGGTCCCAGGCCTCGGGGTCGTCGCCGCGCGAGACGTCGAGGTAGATCTTCTCGGCGTAGCCGTTGGCATCCTCGATGAAGTGCACCATCGCGTACCCGAATGCGTCCTCGGCGGCACGGGCGGGCTGGATCGTCGTGGTCACGGCACGCGAGGCGGCCACCCCGCGGACCGTCGCGGTCGCCGTCAGCGTGGTCGTCCGCGCCGCGGACCCGACGGCCGGCAACGTCGTCGTCAGCGTCTTGCCGTCGGCGGCGACCGTCGTACCCGAGTCGGTCGCGGCCCAGGTCACGCGGCCGCCGTACGTCGGAAGGGTGGTCGTGCTCTCATCGACGGTCACCGGTGCCACGGCATCCACCACGGTCTGTGCCGCCTGGCGGTGCGCGTCGGCGTGGATCGTGGCGTCCGCCGTCGAGACCCGTGCGACCTCGTCGGCCGAGAGCGCCCGGTCGTACACGCGGAACGTCGACACCTCGCCCTTGTACATCGGGTCGGGGTACGGCGCGCGGCCGATCGCGTTGAGGGTCTGATCGGTGATGTCGGCGGGCGAGAGGGTGGTGGGGGTGGATGCCACCTGCACGCCGTCGACGAAGAAGGTGAGGCGCCCGGCGGCCCCGTCGATGACGGACGTGAGGCTGTACCAGCGGTCGGCCGACAACGCGGAACCGGATCGGGCGTTGACCTCGCCGCCACCACCGTTCGTGGTGAGGACGGTGCGCGGGTTGTCGCGGACCGACGAGAAGTACGACCGCGTCGGGGAGTCGCTGCCGATGTTCCAGAGGAAGTTCCAGTTGTTCTTCATCGAGGCGTCGAGTTTCGTCTCGATCGTCACCGTCGCCGATCGCGCGCCGGTGAGCACGCCGTTGGGCAGCCGCACCCAGCTGGCGGTCGGGCTGGTCTTGGCGCCACCGGTGAAGACGAGCGATGACCCGGTCCACAGCGAGTCCGTGCCGTTCACGACGGTCGCGGCGCCCAGCGTGGTCGGCGCACTGTTGGGCACGCTGGCGCCCGCGGTCTCGTCGAAGACGTATTCCGCACGCAGCCCCGTGGAAGGGAGGCCGGTCTCCGCCATGGCCGGTGCCGCCGTCAGGGGGACGAGGCCCCCGGCGAGGAGGGCGACGCCGGTGGCGAAGCTGAGGATCGCGCTCCTCCGGCGTCGGGTCGACGGTCGCGCGGATGCGGTGGGGGCGGTCGAGTGTGCAGTCATCACTCCAGCTCCTTTGCCAGGATGATCGGGGCCCCTGAGGCGCAGGAACGATCTGGATGTTACCGCTCACTTTGCGTGGGGGCAAGACCGGTCGCCCCACGGGTCGGGCGTCCGCGTTGCGATCACCGCCTCGGCCGTCCCCGAACCCGCGGGCGGGCATGCCCGGTGGCGGGTGGATGGGGCGCCGCGGTGACTCGAGCGGAAATCGTGATGGCCATAACGGCATCCGTGTGGCTATTGTGAGCGATAACACTGCACTTTGATGGTCAGTCACTTAATGGAGAGTGGTTATGCACCTGCCTTTCGCGGCGCGTTCGACGACGCCCCCCGCCCCCCTCGAAACCCCGCCCACCCGCGCGCGGCGGCGCCGGCTGACGGCGGTCGCTGTGAGCACCACCGCCGCAGCGGCCCTGTGCGCGAGCCTGCTCGCACCCGGTGTCGCCACCGCCGCAGGACCCGACGACGCACTCATCGCCGACTTCACGTTCGACAGCGGCACGACCAGCTTCACCGGCGCGGGCGCCACCGCCACCACGCAGGGCACGGCTCGACTGGTGCCCGGCGTCAGCGGCAACGCCGCCCAGCTCGGCAGCGGCTTCTGGCTCAACGTCACCAAGACCGGCGGCGCGCCGCTGCTCGCAGGGCTCAACGACGTCACGTTCTCGTACGACAGCAAGCCCGCCTCCACCGGGAACACCGGCTGGTCCGTCTTCGCAGCCCGCAGCGCCGCGACCCAGGCGTACGCCCAGGAGCACTATCTCGGCTTCCTCGACCGCACCACCGGCATCACCGTCGAGCGCTACGACAACGCCGGCAGCCGGAACACCGCGGGCAACCTCGTCGCCACCCAGACGAACGCGGAGTGGAAGCACGTCGACCTCGTCCTCTCGGGCGGCACCGCGCGCCTGTTCGTCGACAAGAAGCTCGTGTCGACCAACACCACGGGCACCGCTCTCGCGCAGATCCTCGGCGCCTCGGGCGGCGTCCTGCAGGTGGGCAAGGCCAACTGGGGCGGCGGCGAGTACTTCTCGGGACTCCTCGATAACCTACGCGTCTACAACCGCGCCCTCACCCCGTCCGAGCTCGGCGTCGCGACGGTCGCCGCTGACCCGGCCGCGGCCCTCAGCATCCCCGCCCGCATCTCGGGCGACCTCCCCTCGTCCGTGCTCGGCAACGCCGTGACGTGGTCGGCATCCGGTGCCGGCGCCTCGCTCGTCTCCGCTGACGGCAAGGTCACCCGCCCGGCCGCAGGTCCCGTCGCCGTCGAGCTGACCGCGACGATCGCCGGCGTCACCACGCCCGTCACCGCCTCGGCGCAGATCCTCGACGCCGGCGGAGACGTCGCCACCTATGTCAAAACGGTCACGACGACCAACGGCGTGAAGGACGACCCCCTCGCCTACAACGACGACCGCCGCGCCGACGCGCTGTTCGTCTCGGCCCGCCCGTCGGGCGCCTCGACCTGGGAGCCACTGAACCGCTCGCAGGCCATCCTGTACGCGACGTGGAACGGCTCTCAGAACGCGAACCCGAACGCCCAGGTCGGCTCGCCCACCCTCATCCGCTTCGCCGACGGCTCCCTCGGCGCGGTGGCAGCGCAGAACAACGCCACCGATTCGGTGTACGTGTGGGACGCCCCCGACGGAGCGACCTTCCGCAACCAGCGCACCGTCAAGATCGCCTCCGACGGGTCGATCGTGAAGAACCCGCGCATCGAGTTCGACGCCGCCAGCCAGAAGTACACGGCGTACTGGACCGACGAGCTCACCGGTGAGGGCCGCGTGGCCCGACTCGACGCCCTCACCGCCGGCAGCACCCCGACCGCGGCTACCAAGGCCGACGTGCGCGCGCTCGGCGTGGTCGGCGCGGGTCTGCCCGGCTTCACCGCGCAGGCGCAGGCGAGCTCGTTCGCCCTGTCGAAGGCCGAGTTCGACGTCTTCTACAAGAACTACGTCGACCTGCAGAACACCGGCGTCCGGGCCCCCGCCGACGTGCAGGTCGAGAACGGCAAGAAGGTGGATGCCGCAGCCCTCCCCGGAACCGTCACGCTCGACTACAACGACGGCTCCACCAAGAACCTCCCGGTGACCTGGGACGCCGAAGATCTGGCATCCATCGATTCGCGTAAGCCCGGCACCTACGAGGTGTCCGGTCTCGTGCAGCAGACCGCCGAGGAGATGGTCAACGACGCGCGGGCCGATCCGCATCTGTTCTTCAACGAGGACGACGGTTACTGGTACCTCACGGGCTCGCACTACTCGATCCCCTCCAACGCCCCCGACAGCCAGCTGATCGACGCCAACGCGTACCGCAAGATCGGTCTCAAGCGCGCCACCACGATCGCCGGACTGAAGGACGCGCCCGAGCAGATCGTCATCGACCCCGACACCGGCACCCCCGGCAAGCAGGCCCAGTACCCCAACACCTTCTACGGCTGGGGCGGATACATCTGGGCGCAGGAGTTCCACAAGATCAACGGGCAGTGGTGGATCGTCGCCGGCATGAACCGCGGCTACGCGCCCACCAACGGCTGGTGCGACAACACCGTCCTGATTCCCTACACGGGGAGCGAAGAGTCGCTGCGTGCCGGCGGCCTGGTGAACCCGCAGAACTGGGGCGAACCGACGATCCTCGAGGGCGCCGCCTTCGACGTGTCCTACCTCGAGCGTCAGGAGAACGGCGTCACGCAGGGCTACTGGGTCATGCCGAACAGCGCGAAGCTGCTCATCGGCAAAGCGAAGATGGGCCCCAAGGGCACCGTTCCGCTGATCGACGGCGGGCTGAGCGAGGTCTACGCGATCAGCCAGCCCTGGGAGTACGGCAAGCAGGCTCCGACGCCGTCCGACACCACCGAGGGTGGCGACCAGGGCGTCGTGGAGGCGCCCTACATGGTCGAGCACGGTGACTACATCTACCTCACCTACTCGGGCGGCACGGTCGACAAGTACTACGACATCGGCATGCTGCGCGCCGCCAAGTCGGCCGACTTGAAGAATCCCGCGAGCTGGACGCTCGTGCCCTCCCCCGTGCTCACCACCAACGACACCTTCACCGGCCGCATCGGCGGCGCGGGCCAAGCCGGCACCGGACACAACTCGTTCGCGACCGACCCGGCCGGCAACCTGGTGCTGGCGTATCACGCGCGCCCGTACCCCGAGCCGCACACCGGCGGTGCCGCGGGCGGTCTGTTCGACCCCGACCGGAACAGCTGGTTCAAAGCGGTCAACGTCCGCGCCAACGGCATGCTCGACCTGTCGCTGACCGCCGCGCAGGAGGTCGCACCGGGCAACCGCACCGTCACCGCACGGGTGGTCGTGGCAGCTGCCCCGGCCGGCGTGCAGGCGAGCGTCGCGACGCGCTGTGTCGCCGGCAAGGTGACCCTCGTCACGACGGTCACCAACACCGGCACGACGCCGGCGTCCGGAACCATCGCCGGCACCTACGGCTCGACCACCTTCACCGATCTGGGCGCGGGCAAGGCCGTGTCCAAGACGCAGTCCACCCGCAGCGCGTCCATCGACGCGGGCACCGTCACGGTGACCGTGCAGAACGCCTCCACCCCGGTGACCGCGGACTACCGCGCCACCAGCTGCCGATGACCGACCGACTCGACTCGACGAAGAGGAGAAACACCGTGACCCGAAAGACCAGCGCGCCCACCCGAGGCGCATTCCGCAGACGCTGTGCGGGGGTGATCTCCACCGCCCTCGGCTTCGCCCTCGTCGTCAGCGGCGTCGGGGTCTCCGGCGCGGCGAGCGCCGCCGAGCCCGCCTCGCTCGTGGCGTCGTACGACTTCTCCGAGACGAACGGCACCGTGGTGCGCGACGCCTCGGGCGCCGGCCGCGACGCGGCCGTCGTCGGAGGCGTCGCCTGGGGCGGCGGATCGCTGCAGCTCACCGGGTCGAACCACGTGAAGCTGCCCGACAACCTGCTCGCCGGTCAGAGCGCCGCGACGATCATCATCGAGACCAACCCCGTCGCCCTGTCGGGGGCGAAGTTCCTGTGGAACATCGGCGGATCGGGCGACAACGCGACGGGACAGTTCTTCATCCAGCCCGTCGCCCCGCGCCTGGCCATCAGCCCGACGAACTGGCGGAACGAGCAGAGCGTCACCTCGACGACCCGGCTCGCCGAGAACCGCTGGCAGTCGGTGGCGGCGACCATCACGAAGAACGCCGGCGGAACCACCTCGACGCTCACTCTCTACATCGACGGTGCCCTCGTCGCGCAGAAGACCGACTCGACGACGGCGCTCAGCGACCTCACCACGCACACCATGAACTACATCGGGCGCAGTGCCTACGGCGGCGACTCGCTCTACCAGGGCGGCGTCTCGTCGTTCCGCGTCTACAACGCGGCCCTGTCGGCCGGTGACATCGCCGCGGCGTCGGCGACGGATGCCACGGCCACGGCATCCGAGGTCGTCGCCGGAATCGACCTGGCCGGCGCCAACGCCCAGAGCCTGTCGGCCGTCGAAACCGACCTCGTGCTGCCGACGACCGGCGGCGTGACCTGGACCTCGTCGCCGTCGGGCATCGTCGCCGCCGACGGCAAGGTCACCCGGCCGTCCTCGTCGACCGCAGTCACCCTCACGGCCACGGCCACCGTGCGCGGCAAGACCGCCACGCGCACCTTCGACGTCACCGTGCTGCCCGCCCCGAGTGCCGCCGCCCAGGCTGCCAAGGCCGCCGCAGCACTCGTGCTGCCGTCGGTGCTCGAGAAGGGCTACGTGCTCCCGACGACCGCGCAGGGACTGCCCGTGGTGTGGTCGCACGTCTCGGGAGCGGGCTCCGTCGCCAACGGCAGCATCGCCACCGCCCCCGCCACCGGTCTCGCCGCCGCAACCCTCAAGGCCGTCGTCGGCTCGGGCGCCGATGCGGCGACCACCGAGATCCCGGTGCGCATCGCCGAGACCGGCGCGTCGCGGTTGGCGACGTACACGACGTCGAAGAACACCCGCGGCGGAGACGACCCCGAGGTCACGCGTAGCGCCCACCTCGCGCTCAGCAGCGACGGCACCGCGTACACGCCGCTCAACAGCGGCGCGGGTGTGGTGTTCCCCCAGGTCACCGGCATGACCGAGCAGACCAACGGCACCACCCGCTACCTCGGCTCGCCGTACATGTTCCGCCTCGAGGGCGACCAGGGCTACGGGCTCATCGCCCGGCGCACCGACGCCTCGGGCGCGGCCGACACCGCCGGCGCGCTCGTGTTCACCTCCCCCGACCTGGTCACCTGGACCGAGCGCAGCTTCCTGCCCCTCCCCGGGCAGGGCGCGACCGGAGCCGTGTCGGCCGAGTGGGACGCCCGCGTCAGCGCCTACCGCGTGGTGTGGACGAGCCCCGCGGGCTCCGCCCTGACCGGCACGACCACCGCGTTCCAGACGGTCACCGCGCAGGGCGCCGGGCAGCAGCCCGGTGGTCGCACGGCGAGCATCGGCGTCCCCTACGCCGAGACCGCGAGCGTCATCCCCGTCACCGCGGCCGAAGCACGGTCGGCATCCGATCAGCTCGGACGCGTGCGCAACACCGGCGTGCAGGCACCGAAACCGGTCAACCTGACCGCCGGCGACGCGCTGACCCTGCCCGAGAAGGTCACCGCCGACTACTCCGACGGCGGCACGCACGACTTCCGCGTCGCGTGGGACACCTCGAAGGTCGACGCCATGACGCCGGGTACGTACACGGCCACGGGAACGCTGCAGCGCACCGACACGAACTTCCCGCTCGTGGCCAACCGCGCCGACCCGCACGTGCTGCGCTACACGCTGCCCGACGGCAAGAAGACGTGGCTCTACATCGCGACCGACGACGCAGGTCAAGACGAGTTCTTCATCCGCCAGGCCGACACGATCGCGGGGCTCTCGAGCGCGGCCGACAACCGCATCCTCGGTTTCGGTCTCTCGGGCAACAGCGTCAACGCCCAGCTGTGGGCGCCCGAGCTGCACGTCGTCGACGGCGACCTGTACATCCTGTTCGCGGCCAACGCCGAGAGCAGCAACTGGTGGGCCGGCGTGCAGTCGTACACGATGCGGCTGAAGCCCGGCGGCAGCCCGCTCGTGCGCGCCGACTGGGAGGCACCGCAGCGCGTCGTCGACCAGGCCGGTCAGCCGCTCACCACGTACGGCCAGGGCATCACCCTCGATATGACCCACTTCGAGGACAACGGCATCGACTACGTCGTGTGGTCGGAGCGGGTGGTCGCGCCCTCGACGGGTCCGGCCGTTCTGAAGATCGCGAAGGTCACACCCAAGGCATCCGGTTCGTGGCAGCTGGCGAGCCCGCGTTCGACGGTCGCCTTCCCCGACCGGGGCTGGTCGAACAACACCACTCCGGTGGTGGAGGGACCGTTCGTCATCCAGCGCGACGGCAAGGTCATGGTCACCTTCTCGGGGTCTGGCGTCGACTGGACCTACGCGGTGGGCCTGCTCACCGCCGAGTCGGGAGCCGACCTGCTCGACCCCGCCGTCTGGAACGTGCGCAACAGCTCCATCTGGAGCTACGAGGGTGCGTTCTCGAACAACTGGGGTCCGGGCCACAACTCGTACACGTACGACGACGACGGCAACCTGCTCAACGTCTTCCACGCGAAGGCGACGCAGAACGGCAGCCGCGACTCCGGCATCCGGATGGTCTACTTCCGCCAGGACGACAGCCCCATCCTCGATATGACGGATGCCGAGTGGCTCGCCGCCGAGAACCGCACGGTCACCGCGACGGTCACGGTCACGAGCCCCGTCACGTCGACGGTGCAGATGGTCACCGGCAGCCGGTGCGTCGCGGGCAAGGCGACCCTGTTCGCCACGCTCACCAACACGGGCACCACCGCCGCCGACGCCCGTGTGACGTCGACGTTCGGCACCGCGGAGGTGAGCGGCCTCGCGGCGGGCAAGTCCAAGTCGGTCACCTTCGCCACTCGATCGGCGAACCTGTCCGCCGGGTCGCTGACCGCGACGACGACCACCGACGTGAACGGAACGCGCACGCAGGGGACGGTGACGGCCGACTACGCCGCACGTAGCTGCGGCTGAGTCCGCTCGAATGAGGGGTGCGTCCGGCCGTGGGCCGGGCGCACCCCTGTCGTTGCGGAACCCTTGCGGGCTCCGGAAGCCCGGCACGAGGTGTGTCGATAGCGTCCGCACATTGCGTTCGCGGGGGATCACCCGCCTTCCGAACCACGAGGCGCTTGACACCTCGTTGCGCCGAGTCTTACCTTGAGATGACCGGGTGTTCCCGGTAACATCACAGCCCCTCGACCGCCCCGCGGTCACCCGAAAACCGCGATGACGCGTGTTCCGGCGCCCGAGACGTCGCCGTCCCAGGCCGAAGATGCGCACCGCGTCGCCCCAAGAGCAAGGACGCCCGCAATGCGCACGCGCACACGTTCACCCCACTGGAGGAAGGGCCTGGCCGTCACGGCCGCGCTGACTCTCACGATGACCGGATTGGGCGCCACCGCGACGGCCGCCCAGGCTGCTGACGGACTGCAGCCGCTCATCCACTACTCCTTCGACGGCGCCAACGGCACCACGATCGCCGACTCCAGCGGCAACAATTTCAACGCCACCCTGCGCCAGAACGGCGGCTCCGTCACGGGCGGCGCCCTGTCTCTGCCCGGCGGCGCGGCCGGCACCGCGGCCTACCTCGACATCCCCACCGCCGGCCTGGTCGGCAAGAAGGACCTCACCATCTCGACGTGGGTCTCGCCTCGCTCGGGCAACGGCAACGTCGCGGCCGCCTTCATCGGCGCCCCCGTCGCCTCCGGCGCGTCGTTCTCGTCGGGGTACTGGCTGCTCAACCCCGCCAACCCCAGCGGCTACGTCAAGTCGGTCGTCACGAACACCGTCAACGCCGGTGCCCCGTGGGGCACCGAGGTCGGCCCCGGCGCGACGAATGCCGCCACCACGGGAGCGCGCACCCCCGCGGGGCTCAGCCTCTACACGACGGTGATCAGCGGAACCACCGGCCAGCTGAGCGTCTACATCAACGGCGCGCGAATCGCGCAGAACGCCATCACGCGCGACGTCTCCTCCTTCGGCTCGTCCCTCGTCGCGTACCTGGGCCGATCGACGTATCCCGACGCGGGCTGGAGCGGCCTCGTCGACGACTACGCCGTCTACTCGTCCGCTCTCAGTGAGAGCGACGTCAAGGCGCTCTACGGTGCGCAGGCGCTCGACCGCGCCGTCGCGGGCGTGAGCGTGCAGACCACGGCACTGACCGACTTCACGGTCCCCACCACCAGCGCAGGCGCGACCGTCAGCTGGGCGTCCGACAACGCCGCCATCGCCATCACCGGCGGCGGCGCGAAGGTCACGCGTCCGGCAGCCGGAGCGGGAGACGCGTCCGTGACGCTGACCGCCACCTTCACCGTCGGCTCCGAGACCCGCACGCAGACCTACGCCGTGACGGTCCCACAGCAGCTCGCCGACTCCGAGAAGGTGTCGCGCGACCTCGCCGCCCTCTCGATCCAGAACCTCGACAACATCCGCGGCAACTTCTCGGTGTCCACCGCCGGCGCCCAGGGCTCGACCATCGTGTGGTCGGTCGCCCCCGCCGGTGCGGCCAACGCCGAGCTCCGCGCCGGCGTGCGCGCCGACTCGCGCACCGTCCAGGTGAAGCGTCCGGCCGCCGGCTCCCCCGCGGTCGACGTGCAGCTCACCGCCACCGCCACCAACGGCGGCGCGACCTCGAGCCGCACCTTCACCGCTCGCATCCAGCCCATGCCGGGTGCGACGGACGAGACCGAGGCGTACTTCTGGACGTTCTTCACCGGTGAGGGCGACGGAGCCGAGCGAGTCAGCATCGCCGCCTCGAAGGGCAACGACGCGCTGACCTGGAACACCCTCAACCAGGGCAAGCCGATCTTCACCTCGACCGTCGGCACCGAGGGCCTGCGCGACCCGTTCATCATCCGCGCTCCCCACGGCGACAAGTTCTACATGATCGCCACCGACCTCAAGGTCGCGGGTCTCGCGGGCGGTTTCACCACGGCGCAGATCTCCGGCTCGAAGTACATCGAGGTCTGGGAGTCCGACGACCTCGTCACGTGGTCGGCGCAGCGTCACGTGAAGGTCTCGACGGACTTCGCCGGCAACACGTGGGCCCCCGAAGCGTACTGGGATGAGGAGCTCGACACCTTCGTGGTCTATTGGGCGTCCAACCTCTACCCCACCACGAACGCGGCCGACCGCACGGGCGTGACCTACAACCGCATGATGTACGCCACGACCGACGACTTCGTCACGTTCTCCGACGCGAAGGTCTGGAGCGATGTCCGTCGCGGCAACGGCCTCGGTCTGATCGACTCCACCGTGGCCAAGAAGGACGGCGTCTACCACCGCTTCACCAAGGACGAGGCGAGCATGACCATCCGCCACGAGAAGTCGACCGACCTGCTCGCGACCATCTCGGGGACGCTCCCGGGCACGACGGGCGCGGCGAACCAGTGGACCCTCGTCGAGGAGCGCGTCGCCAGCGGCCTGCCCAACGGCGAGCCGGGCGGCACCTACACCAGCGGTGAGGGCCCGAACATCTTCGCGGCCAACGAGGGCGACGTGAACAACCTCGACTGGTTCCTCTTCATCGACCAGCCGAACTACCACGGCGGCCCCAACCACTACGTGCCGTTCGGGACGAACAACCTCGACCAGGCCGGCAGCTGGCAGGCGCTCGGCAGCAAGCTCCGCCAGGGCCTGCCGCAGAACGCCGACGGCGGCAAGCCGCGTCACGGCACGGTCATTCCGGTCACCCGCGCCGAGTATCAGAAGGTGCTCGAGGCGTACTCGCCGAACATCGCGGTCAAGACCGTGGATGCCATCGACGTCGCGACCGACGCCGGTACCGCGCCCGTGCTGCCCCAGGCCCGTCTGACCAAGGCCGACGGTTCGGTTCAGACCGTCGACGTGAAGTGGGACGCAGTGGATGCCGCGAAGTACGCCACCGCGGGCACCTTCACGGTGTCGGGCGTCGCTCAGGACGACTCGCGCATGCCGGTCGAGGCCACCGTCACCGTCCGCTCCCTCGTGAAGGTGCAGTTCTCGGCCGAGGCGCGCTGCGTCGCCGGCAAGGTGCAGCTCGTTCTCAAGGCCGTCAACAACGGTGACACGGCGGCCACGCTGGCCATGTCGTCGACCTACGGCTCGAAGAACGCGACGGTCGCCGCGGGCGCGACCACCTCGGCCCTCTTCGCCGCACGTTCGGCGTCGATCCCGGCCGGCGAGGCGAAGGTGACCGTGACCCAGGGCTCCGCGACGGGGACCCTCACGGCTCCCTACGCGGCGAAGTCCTGCGGCTGACCCCCCGCACCGTCCCTCTCAGGTGACGGTGAAGGCCCCGGTGGAATCCCCCTCCACCGGGGCCTCTGTCGTTGTCAGACGGGCTTGAAGTCTCCCGCTCCTCCGCGCCGTGGCCGAGGCAGAGACAGCCCTCCCGCGTCCGGGGCACGTTCTGCGCTTCGGGGCGAGCAATGTCCGCCCCGAAGCGCGAATCCCGCCCCGAACCCCGGACTCCAGCCGCCTCCGAGACCGACACGTCGACGAGAAGCGGTCACGCACGTCCGCGTCGGGGGCGTGCGCGTTCGACGAGCGCGGAGGGCGCACGCCTGCCGCGACCGGCCCGGCCGACGGTGCGGTGAGACCCGCCCGCGCCGGAACGCAGAGGTGCCCCGGACTCTCCGGCGGCCCACCGCCACCTCGAGTCCGGGGCACTTTCCGTGCGCCGTGAACCGGCGCGCGGCACACGCCCCGAGTGACCGGAACGCGCGAGTGCCGCGTCGTCCCGGGGCGTGCGGCGCCCGGGACGACGGGTCTTACAGGCCCTGGGCCAGGCGGTAGTACGCCTGATTCCAGCGCAGCTCGCTCTGGAAACCGCGGACCGTGGTGTCGTCGTCGATGATGACGAGCTCGGTCTTGGCGATCTCGGCGAAGTCGCGGAACACCTCGATGCCCACGGCCGTCGTCATGACGGTGTGGTGAGCGGCTCCGGCGGCGAGCCAGCAGGCGGCCGAGGTCGCGAAGTCGGGGGCGGGCTTCCACACGGCGCGGCCCACGGGCAGCTTCGGCAGGTCGGGCGCCTCGACGTTCTCGACGACGTTCGCGGTGAGGCGGAAACGGTCGCGCATGTCGCTCATCGCGACGACCAGCGCGGGGCCGGGGTCGGCGGTGAAGACCAGGCGCACCGGGTCGTCCTTGCCGCCGATACCCAGCGCGTGGATCTCCAGGCGCGGCTTCTGCGAGCTCAGCGAGGGCGAGACCTCGAGCATGTGCGCGCCGAGGATGCGCTCGGCACCGGGCACGAGGTCGTACGTGTAGTCCTCCATGAGCGAGGCGCCGCCGGGCAGGCCCGCGCCCATCACGTTGGCGACGCGCACGAGGATCGCGGTCTTCCAGTCGCCCTCGGCGCCGAAGCCGTAGCCCTCGGCCATGAGGCGCTGCACGGCGAGACCGGGGAGCTGCTTGAGCGCACCGAGGTCTTCGAACGAGGTGGTGAAGGCGCCGAAGCCGCCCTCCTCGAGGAACGAGCGCAGACCCAGCTCGATCGCCGCGCCATCGCGCAGCGACTGGTGGCGGGCGCCGCCCGGAAGAAGCTCGGATGCCACGTCGTAGCTGTCGACGTATTCCTGCACGAGCGCGTCGATGTCGGCATCCGATGCCGCCTCGACGGCCTCGACGAGCTCGTTCACGCCCCACGTGTTGACCTGCACGCCGAACCGCAGCTCGGCCTCGGTCTTGTCGCCCTCAGTGACGGCGACGAAGCGCATGTTGTCGCCGAAGCGGGCGAGCTTGAGGGTGCGGGCGGCGGTCCAGCCGGCGGCGGCGCGCTCCCAGTCCTCGATCTGCTGGCGGACGGCCGGGTTCGACACGTGGCCGACGACGGTCTTGCGCGAGATGCCGAGACGCGTCTGGATGTAGCCGAACTCGCGGTCGCCGTGGGCGGCCTGGTTCAGGTTCATGAAGTCGAAGTCGATGTCGTTCCACGGCAGCTCGACGTTCGCCTGCGTGTGCAGGTGGAGCAGCGGCTTCTGCAGGGCGTCGAGCCCCGAGATCCACATCTTGGCGGGGCTGAACGTGTGCATCCACGCGATCACGCCGATGACGTCGTCGCGGCCGTTGATCTCGAGCGCCATGCGGCGGATACTGTCGGAGTCCTTGAGCACGGGCTTCCAGACGACCTTGACGGGCAGGCCGGCGAGTCCCTCGACGACGGCCTGCGACTGCTCGGCGACCTGCTTGAGGGTCTCTTCTCCGTAGAGGTTCTGACTGCCGGTGACGAACCAGACCTCGTAGCCGTCGAGATCGTTCCGGAGAGTGGTGCGGGTCATGCGGGAATTCCTTTTTGTGGTGGGAGTGGCGACGGCCGAGGTCAGGACGTCGCCGCGATCGCGGCGTGCTCGATGGCGAGCCCCGCGCGGTATCGGGTGAGGTAAGCGGCGAACCCGGGGACGTCCTCGGGGTCGGGGTCGATCGAGACGAACCCCGCCTGCGCGAAGACGCGGTCGGTGAGGTAGGCGTCGATCGGGTCGCCCGCGGTGTCTGCGGCGAATGCTGCGAGGACCGCGATCCCCCACGCCCCACCCTCGGACGCGGTTGCCGCGACCGCGACCGGCGCGTCCAGCGCACCGGCGAGGAAGCGCTGCGCGATCCCGGCCGTGCGGAACACACCGCCGTGCGCGTACATGCGGTCGAGCTCCACACCCTCGGCGGCGAGCACGCGCATGCCCAGGGCGAGGGTGCCGAACACGCCGTACAGCTGCGCGCGCATGAAGTTCGCCAGCGTGAGGCGGCTGTCGGGCGTGCGGACGAAGAGCGGCCGCCCCTCCGGCAGACCCGCGATGGGTTCTCCCGCCAGGTGGTTGTAGGCGAGCAGGCCGCCGGCGTCGGGCGCGCCGTCCAGCGACTCCATGAACAGCGCCTCGAACACCTCGTCGGGGTCGAGGGTGCCGCCGGCGATGGCCGCGAACCGCTCGAACAGCCCCACCCAGGCGGCGAGCTCGCTCGCGCCGTTGTTGCAGTGCACCATTGCGACGAGGTCGCCGGCGGGGGTGGTGACGAGATCCAGCTCGTCGTGCGTGCGGCGAAGCGGCCCTTCGAGCACCACCATGGCGAAGATGCTCGTACCCGCGCTGACGTTGCCGGTGCGGGGGGCGACGGAGTTCGTCGCGACCATACCGGTGCCGGCGTCGCCCTCGGGCGGGCAGAACAGCACACCCGGACGCAGTGCGCCGGTCGGATCCAGGAGCGCCGCACCCTCGGTGGTCAGTTCCCCCGCGGCTTCGCCGGCGACGAGCACGTCGGGCAGCAGCGAGCGGAGGCGGAGGCCCGGGGCACGCTCCGCCACGAGGCGGTCGAACTTGGCCGCCATGACGGCGTCGTAGTCGCGTGTGGCGACGTCGATGGGGAACATGCCGGAGGCGTCCCCGATGCCGAGCACCCGACGGCCGGTCAGCTTCTCGTGGACGTACCCGGCGAGAGTGGTGAAGGATGCCACGTCGGGGATGTGGTCTTCTTCGTCGAGCACCGCCTGGTAGAGATGCGCGATCGACCAGCGCAGCGGGATGTTCGTGCCCAGCAGCTCCGACAGCACGCCGGCGGCCCGCTCGGTGGAGGTGTTCCGCCAGGTGCGGAAGGGCACGAGCAGCTCCCCCTCGGCGTCGAATGCGAGGTAGCCGTGCATCATCGCCGAGACGCCCGCCGCGGCGAGCGTCTCGATCGCGACGCCGTGGAGACGCTGCACGTCGGCAGCCAGCGCAGCGTAGGCGGTCTGCACACCCGTCCAGACGTCGTTCAACGAGTACGTCCAGTTGCCGTCGCGGTAGCGGTTCTCCCAGGCGTGCGAGCCGGTGGCCAGGACGCGGGTGGGCTCGTCGGCATCCACGAGGCAGGCCTTGATACGCGTCGAACCGAGTTCGATGCCGAGCACGGCGCGGCCGGAGGCGATGACCTCGGCGGGCGAGGTGGTCACGGCGCTCACCGGCGCGCGTCCGTGTTCTGGCCGTACACGTTCTGGTAGCGGTTGTAGAGCGCGTCGATGTGTTCCTGCGGGATGGGGATGAGCGGTCCCGCCTCGCGGGCGATGTGCACGGTGCGCGCGACGTCCTCGAGCATGACGGCCGCCTTCACCGCATCCTTCGCGTTGGAGCCGATCGTGAACGGACCGTGGTTCTGCATGATGACGCCGCGCGAACGGTGACCGCGCAGGGTCTCGACGATGCCCCGGCCGATGGAGTCGTCGCCGATGATCGCGAACGGGCCGACCGGGATGGGTCCGCCGAACTCGTCGGCCATCGCCGTGATGACGCAGGGGATCTCTTCTCCGCGGGCCGCCCACGCGACGCCGTAGGTGGAGTGCGTGTGCACGACCCCGCCGACCTCGGGCATGTGGCGGTACACGTAGGCGTGGGCTGCCGTGTCGCTCGAGGGGCTGCGCTCACTGCCCGGCGTTCCGGGGATCGCGTTGCCGTCGAGGTCGCACAGGATCATGTTCTCGGGCGCCAGGTCGTCGTACGAGACGCCCGAGGGCTTGATGACGAACAGATCGGCGCCGGGCACGCGACCCGAGACGTTTCCGCCGGTCCACACGATCAGGTTGTAGCGCACCAGTTCGGCATGCAGCCGGGCGACGTCCTCACGGACACGGTCGATGGATTCCTGGACGCCGGGGGCGATGTCAGCAGGGGACGCTGCCACGGTGTTCTCCTTGCGGGTGTGCGGGTCGACGACGGTGCTCATTTTCGGCGTCGCGCGGTCAGCACGCGCTGCAGCAGGACGAACGCGAGCAGGATACCGCCGGTGATGATGGTCAGGTATTCGGGGCGGATGCCACCGTCTTTGGTGATGATCATGGCCAGGGCGGCGAGCACCAGCGAACCGACGACCGAACCGAGGACGTAGCCGGCGCCGCCGGTCAGGAGCGTTCCGCCGATGACGACGGCGGCGATGGCATCCAGTTCCCATCCGATGCCGGTGACGTTCTGCGCCTTCCCGCCCACCTCGGCTGTGTAGACGACGGCCGCGAGGCCGGCGAGGGCACCGCTCAGCACGTAGATGAGCACGCGGGTGCGGGCGACGGGGAGTCCCATCAGCTGCGCCGAGTTCTCGGCCCCGCCGATGCCGTACACCGTGCGGCCGGTGCGGGTGCGGTGCAGGAGCATGAAGGCGGCTGCGACCACGAGCACGGCGATGAAGAAGCCGGGCGTGAGCACGAGGTCGTTCGTCTTGGGACCGTCGTACAGCTTCCAGTCGGTGGCGAGCACCAGGATCGGGGAGTTGTCCGGTGCCTGCACCGGCACGGTCGAGAGGATGGATGCCAGACCTCGGGCGAGGAACATCATGGCCAGCGTGGCGATGAACGGCTGCACGTTGAAGTACTGGATCAGGACGCCCGAGACGAGACCGAACAGAGCGCCGAACACGATCATCAGGATGACGGCGACCCAGCCGTTGACGCCGTTGTTCATCAGCATGACGCCCGACACCGAGGTGAAGGCGACGACGGCGCCGACCGAGAGGTCGATGCCTCCCGACAGGATGACGATGGTCATGCCGACGGCGAGGATGATCGTGGGCGCGAAGCTGACGAGCAGGCTCGACATGGTGCCGGCGTGGAACACGCGGCCGTATGCGAGCTCGGCGTACACGAGCATCGCGACGAGGAGCACGACGGCGGCCAGCGTCGGGACGGCGGACTGGCTGCGACCCCACATGCGGGAGATCGCCAGGCCCCGCACCGGGACCTCGGTGCCGTGCGAGGGCGACGGGGGTGAGACGGTCGTGCTCATGCGACGACCTCCTTACGGGTACGGCGGCGTCCGGCCTGGAGGACGAAGGTCCTCACCCGCTCGGACTGCAGCAGGACGAGCAGCACGATGACGATGGCTTTGAAGGCCGGGGTCGCCGCGGCGGAGACCCCGAGGAAGAGCACGGTCTTGTTCAGGGTTGCGATCAGCAGAGCCCCGATGGTCGACCCGAGGATGGAGAACTTGCCTCCGGCGAGGGAGGTGCCGCCGATGACGACGGCGAGGATCGCGTCGAGCTCCATCTGGTAGCCGGTGCCCGAGACGTCGACCGTCATGACCTCCGACACCGTGAACAGACCACCGCCGGCGGCGAGGATGCCCGAGAGCACGTAGACGGTGATGAGGATTGGACGAGGACGGATGCCGGCGAGGCGGCTCGCGTCGGGGTTCACACCGATCGACTCGATCATGAGACCCAGTGCGGTGCGGCGCATGATCACGGTGACGATCACGACGATGACGATCGCCGTGACGAAGCTGATCGGCAGTCCGAGCACCTGGCCGTTGGAGATCTGCTGGAACGGCTGGTTCTGCGAGTTGGTGTTCTGCCCGCCCGTGATGACGCGGGCGATACCGCGGGCGGCGAGCATCATCACCAGCGTGCTGATGAACGGCTGGAGCCCCACGACCGAGACGAGCAGGCCGTTGACGAGACCGAGGACCGCGCCGAGCAGCAGCGCGAGGCCGATCGCCATGAACATGGCGCCGAACGAGCTCGCCTCGTTGATCGAGCGCAGGAGCTCCATGGCGGCGGCACCACCGACGGCCATGATCGAGCCGACCGAGAGGTCGATGCCCTTCGTGGCGATGACGAAGGTCATGCCGAGGGCGATCATGATGATCGGCGCCGATACCCGCAGGATGTCGAGCAGGTTGCCCGAGAGCTGTCCGGTCGTCGGGTTGATACCGACCGAGAGGTAGGTCGGGTCTTTGATGACGTTCAGCGACAGCAGCAGGACGATGCCGATGATGCCCCAGAACCAGGGGGTGCGCAGAAGCGACTTGAAGACGGTCATCAGCGGGTCTCTCCTTCGGCGAGGGCCTCGGTCTGGGCTTCTGCCTCTTCTTCGGTCTCGGCCGCGATGATCGACACGACGCGCTCGGCGGTGACGTCGGGGCCGTTGACGATCTCGCCGACCTTCTCGTGGTCCTTCATGATCACGATGCGCTCGGACAGGCGAACGACCTCTTCGAGCTCGGACGAGATGAACACGACGCTCATCCCCGCCTCGGCGAGCTCGGCGACGGTTTCCTGGATGTCGGCCTTGGCGCCGACATCGATGCCGCGGGTCGGCTCGTCGAGCAACAGCAGTTCGGGGTCGGTCGCCAGCCACCGGCCCAGCAGGACCTTCTGCTGATTGCCGCCCGAGAGCAGGCGGATCGGGCGCTCGGGGTCGTTCGGTCGGACGCTGAAACGCTCCATGTAGGTCGAGACGAGCTGGTCGACCTCTTTGGCGGGAATGCGGCGCAGCCACCCGCGCTTGGCCTGCAGCGCGAGCATGATGTTCTCGCGGATGCTGAGGTCTCCGATGATGCCGTCGTCGCGACGGTTCTCGGTCGAGTAGGCGATGTGGTTGCCCAGACCCGAGACCGGGGAGTTGACGTTGACCTTCTTGCCCTTGAGGCGCACGGTGCCCGCGTCAGGGCGATCGGCGCCGGCGATGAGGCGAGCGAGTTCGGTGCGACCGGAGCCGAGCAGGCCGGCGAAGCCGACCACCTCCCCCTTGTGGATCTCGATGTCGGTGGGGGCGAGGGCTCCCGCGCGAGCGATGCCCTCGGCGGCGTAGACGGGGGTCTCGTTGCGATCGCGGGCGTCGACCTGGCGATTGGAGCCGAGGGCGCGCAGCGCCTCGATGTCTTTGCCGATCATCTTCGAGATGAGCTGCGTGCGGTCGAGGTCGCGGGTCAGGTACTCGCCCACGAAACCGCCGTTGCGCAGCACCGTGATGCGGTCGCTGATCGCGTAGACCTGATCGAGGAAGTGCGAGACGAAAAGGATGGCCACACCCTGGTCGCGCAGGCGACGCATGACGGTGAAGAGCACCTCGACCTCGGCGGAGTCGAGGCTCGAGGTCGGCTCGTCGAGGATGAGCACCTTCGAGTTGGTGACCATCGCGCGGCTGATGGCGACGAGCTGCTGCAGGGCGATCGAGATCGATGACAGCGGAGCACGGGGGTCGAGGTGGCCGAGACCCATGCCGGTCAGCGCCTCCTTGGCGCGAGCGTGCGTGGCGCGCCAGTTGATGCCGAACGGCCCGCGGATCTCGTGGCCCAGCATGACGTTCTCACCGATGGTGAGGTTGGTGCAGAGGTTGACCTCTTGGTAGACGGTCGAGATGCCGGCCGCCTGCGCCGAGGCGGTGCCGGTCAGGCGCCGCTCCTCGCCGAAGATGAGGATCGATCCGGAGTCGATCTGGTAGACGCCGGTCAGCGCCTTGATGAGCGTGGACTTGCCCGCGCCGTTCTCGCCCATGAGGGTATGGACTTCTCCCGGCAGGAGTCGGAAGTTCACTTCGTCGAGGGCTTTGACGCCGGGGAATGTGATCGATGCGCCGCGGACTTCGACGATCGGTAGGGATTCTGTCATCGCTGACGAACTTCCTCGCTGGTACGGAGCGGGTGGGGAATGCGGAGCGGGGGCAGCCCGGGCGGGCCGCCCCCACTCCTGAAGTGGAACTGTCGAGCAGGTGGGACGGGGCTTAGAAGCCCAGGCCCTCGGACAGCGCCGTCTCGGCTGCTTCGGGCGAGTCGAAGGTCGCGCTGTCGACGATGATCGTCTTCTCAACGGTGTCGCCGGCGATGGCCGACTTCACGGCGTCAACGGCGGTGTCGCCGAAGAAGGGGTTGTACTGAGCGACGAAGCTGAGCTGACCGGCGGCCAGTGCCTCGAGCGCACCCTTGGTGCCGTCGATGGTGGCGATCTTGACGTCGGTGCCGGGGGTCAGGCCCGCGGCGGAGACGGCCTGAGCGGCGCCGATGCCCATCTCGTCGTTCTGGGCGAAGATGAACTGGATGTCGTTGTTGTTGGCCTTCAGGACGGTCTCGACGACGGACTTGCCCTCGTCGGTCTTCCAGTTGGCGGTCTGCGCGCCGACCTTGGTGAAGCCCGATGCGCTGCTGACCTCGGCGTCGAAGCCCTCGTTGCGCTCGTTCACGACCGACAGGCCGGGGACGCCCTCGAGCACGAAGTACTTCGCGCCCGACGGGAAGGTCGAGACGGCCCACGAGCCGACCGACTCCGCGACCTGCTTGTTGTCGGGAGCGATGCGCGTGACGTAGAGGTCGTCGGACGCGTCGACGCCGCGGTCGAGGAGCACGACCGGGATCTCTGCCTCCTTGGCGAGCTCGAGCGAGGACTCCCAGCCCGAAGCCTCGGTGGCCGTGAGCAGGATGACGTCGACCTCGTCGTTGACGAAGGTCGCAAAGGCGTCGAGCTGCGACTTCTGGTCGCTGGGGCTGGCCGCGGGGGCGTACTTGAGGTCGAAGCCGGCATCCGCGGTGAATGCGTCCTTGATCGCCTGCTCGTTGGCGTTACGCCATCCACCCTCGGGACCGACGGCAACGAAGCCGACCGTGGTGATATCGCCTGCGGCGTCGCCCTCACCGCTACCTGCATCGGCGCCACCGGCACAGCCGGCGAGGCCAAGGGCGACGACGCCCACACCGATGAATCCGACGACGCCGCGCATGCGCTTCGAAATCGACATTTGTTCTCCTCCTTGAGATCTCTCCAGCGTTCGGGTTGGAGAGGGGATGCTGTGCAGCTGTGAGCGGCACTCCTGGTCTTCCTTAGTGTGCGCGCTAACATTCAAGAGCGCAAGACTTTTTCACGAGAATTTCCCGGTTTCAGATCACAACTCGATCACGGCCCGATCGGAGCGCCCGACCGCGACGATCCGGTGGCAGATCAGCCGGGTACGACGGCCGTCGTCGACTCGCGAACGATCAGCTTCGGCCGGATCGTGTCGTGACTGGGATCGGTGTCGCCCTCGATCGCGGCGATGAGCTGCTGCAGCGCGAGCTCGCCGAGTTCGGCGAAATTCTGGCGGACCGTGGTCAGCGGCGGAAGGAAGTGTCGCGCGTCGGACAGATCGTCGAACCCCACGACGTTCACGTCTTCGGGAACGCGGATGCCGCGACCGTGCAACCCGTGGATGACGCCCAACGCGATCTGGTCGTTCGCCGCGAACACGGCGGTGGTGTCGCCCAGGTCGAAAGATTTTCCGAACTCGAAGCCGAAGTCCGACGTCCAGTCGCCGATAATGATCGGTCCCTCCGGCAGACCCGCCTCGGCGAGGCATTCGCGCCAGCCCTCCATGCGCTCACGGGCGTCGAACCAGTCCATGGGACCGGCGAGGTGGGCGATGCGACGATGACCGAGCCCGATGAGGTGCCGCACGGCCAGTCGCGCGCCCTCGCGCTGATCCACGCCGACCGTGTGCCACGCGGCATCCGCCTCGGCCTTGATGACGATCGTGGGAAGGCCGGTGGTCTGCTGCCGCAGAAGATCGAGCGATGACTCGCGCGGGGCGATGACGCACAGCGCGTCGACCCCCTGGGTGACGAGCTCCATCACCCCGGAATCCATCTGCGACGCGTCGTCATCGCCGATCGAGAACGCGCTCACGGCGTACCCGACCTCGCGCGCTGCCTTCTCGAGGGCGCGGAGGGTGCTGTTCGGACCGTTCTGCACGGGGCCGTCGATGAGCACGCCGATTCTGCGGGCTCGCCGGGTGGCGAGGGCCCGGGCGATCGAACTCGGCGTGTAGTTCATCTCCTCGATCGCCTGCAAGACGCGCGCGCGCGTCGTCTCGCGGATGTTCGGGTGACCGTTCAAGACCCGCGACACCGTCATGTGCGATACGCCGGCGCGACGCGCGACGTCGTAGATGCTGGGCCGCTGCCACCCGCGACTCGAGGACTGGGGCATTGAGGTCTTCCGATCCGAACATCATGGGCGAGGTGCGCACCGGACGATCCCGATGCACACGGTAGGCCACGGACCACACCGAAAAGGCCTGATCACAACATTCCATATTTTCCGCCGACCCCGCACGCGTCACGGCCGGACGTGAGGCCCGCGCCCCATGCCCTCGCCGCCGGATGACACACGCGGCGACGGGGGCCGCGCTCTCACGCGCGGCGGCGGTGACGATGCAGCAGAGCAGCGCCGACGGCCACGACGACGATGGCCCCGGCGGCCATCAGCCAGGCCGGCTCCAACCCGGTGGCCGCGAGCCATCCGTGTTCGGGCACACCCGACGGCGACGTCGCGACGCCCGCGGGGGCGGAGGGAAGGACCGTCGGAAGGGGGGTGATGTCGACGTCGACGGAGACGACGTCGTCTCGCTGCAGCGCCGTCGCCGAGAGGGTCATCGGCGCCCCTCCGTGGGCGCGGAGTCCGCGGCTTCAGCGCGGCCGGGGGCCGCTCCCGTCGCCGGGGGCGAGACGAGGCCGGCGGAGGCGGCGGTAGAGCCGTTCGCCGCGAGACGCCCTTCTTCGCGCGCACGGTCGAGGGCGGCCGTGAAGCGGCGGCGGCGCCAGAAGAGGGCCGCGACGATCAGGAGGACGCCGAGCAGGACGAGGAGTTGCGGCACGGGGAGCGCCCACAGCGACGCATCCGTCGACTGGGGTGCGACCTCGACGGCACCGCCGCCCAGATCGGTCGCCGTCGGCGCCAGGTCGATGGACCCCGGCACAAAGAAGGTGGGCCAGACGTCGGCGACCGCAACGGTGAACGAGCGGGACTCCCCCGGCAGAAGCTCCTGGCGCGGTGCGCCGTCGGCGGGGAAGACCGCGGATCCGGTGCCGATGATCGTCGCCCCGGTGACGAGCAGGCTGGCGTTGCCGGTGTTCTCGACCGTGAACGACGTGCTCGCGGAGCCCGGACGGAACGGGTTCCACGACATGTCGTATCCCGACTCGACCCCCGAAACGGAGTACGAGGGAACGATGTCGCCGGTGACGCGCGTCATCACGCGGAAGCCGACGCGGCTCTCGACCCCGACCTCGGAGCCGCTGGCGTCGGTACCGGTGGAGGAGACGGATGCGGCAATGCCCGCCGCGTGGTCACCCGGGATGGCGCCCTCCGGCACCGTCGTGGTGAAGGGCACGACGACGGTGCCGTTCGGGCCGACGGTCACCGAGTCGGGCAGGTCGATCCACAGACCCGCATCGACCGACTCCTGATCGGAGGGCAGCATGTTGAACCGGCCGGTGTCGGTGTAGTACCCGTCCGCCGCGGAGAGGGCGAACGTCACCTCCGTGCGGCTGAGGTTGCGCACGGCCAGGAAGTCGGCGCGCGACGCCCCGGGATCGAGTTCCTGCTGGATGACGCCGCGGTCGTCGGCGCCCGATGCATCGGCGGGGGTGACGGACCAGGTGATGTCGTCGGCGGATGCCGCGGATGCCGCGGGTACGCCGAGGAGGAGCGGAGCGACGACGGCCGCAAGGGCGATCGTCATCCGAACGAGAAAGGGGCGTGTCTTGGACATACCGCTGCGTCACCATCCCAGATCTCCGTCGATCCCGTCGACATCGTCCCTGATACGAAACGGCGGGCCGAGTCCTGTTCAGGACTCGGCCCGCTCGTGCTTCGAGCTTACGGGGTGTACGCGTCCTCGAACAGCGACAGCGTCAGCGTCGAGGAGTACGCGCCCGGCGTGACACCGGCCTCGGTCTTCAACACCAGGGCGGCGTCGGCGGTCCACGACGACTCTCCGCCCTCCTTGACGGCGGCCGAATCGAGCGCGGTGTACAGCAGCTCCTGGTCGACGAGGCCGACCGCGTCGTCGCCGGTGTCCTCGGACGTGGCGACGGGCTCGCCCTCAGCCACAAGGCCGCTCTCGCCTGCGTCGACGAGGCGCGGGGTCCAGCCGAGGTGGTCGGGGGAGATGGTGGCGCCGCCCGGGCCGGTGAAGGCCGAGGCCTGACCGACCACGTACCAGAAGCGGTCCGCCGGGATGTCGGCGACGTCGCGGGTGTCGGTGACGGTGACGGTGGGCAGGGCGCCGTCGAACTGGCGCACGTCGGCGTCGCCGGATGCCGACTCCGTCAGCGTGGCCGACGTACCGGCCACGGTCAGGCTCAGGCTGCCCGGGCCCACGACAGGCGCGATCTGCACGTTGACATCGACGTCGGAGTCTCCGACCTCGGCGGCGAACGCGGCACCAGCAGTGCCCACGAGCACCAGACCACCGGCAGCAGCTACGGCGATACGAGCCGCGGCACCTTTGGAAAACTTCATTGTGTACTCCGTTTCTTCGTCCGACACCGACGTCGAACGACTAGCAAGCTCACCGGACACTCCGGTCGTTACGGGAAGGATCCGGGTCATCCCCCGCCCCGCGACATGATGAATGTTAGCGAGAACACCTTCCGAAGACAAGTATTCCGGATGGTGGAGGAGGAATCAGGATCGAGGGTCACGCCGAGAGGGCGCATACCGTCGAACCGGGGCACCACCGCTCGCAGAAGCGGCGGTCCCCCGACTCGCGCGCCGGCGAATGACCCGATCAAATCGGGCCACCCACCGGCCGCGCAGGATCAGCCGCAGCTGCCCCGGGGAGTCGGCACCGTGAACGACGTCGCGTCGTTCTTCGTACCGCTGGTCACCGCGTCGATCGACAGCGTGCCGGCGTCGACCGATGCCGCGCGCGTCGAGAACGTCGTCGAGGCGGACTTGCCCGCGGCGACGGTCATCTTCTTGCTGCCGAAGGCACCGGCGACCGTGACGTCGGCGGCGACGGAGTCGGCGTTGGTCACCGTCACGACCTGCGTCACCTTCCCAGCGATGCAGCGGTTCGCCACGGCGGCGGACAGGTCGAGACCCAGCGAGAGCGCCTCGGACGACGACGTGGTGACTCGGCCGTCGGCGTACCCGTCGTATCGTGCGGTCACCGAGCGCACCGTGGCCGGCACCTCGACGGAGGCGGAGCGCTGGCTGAGCTTCACCGTCTGCGTCCAGCCTTCGCCCGTGAAGGTCACGGTGCCCGCGACGTCACCCCGGTCGGCGGCGGCGACGACGGCGGTGGCCGTGCGCCCCTCACGCGTGAGGGCGGTGGTCGAAGCGACCGCCTTGACCGACGTCCAATCGCGCATGGCGGTGAGGACCGACTGGTTCACGCTCACGAACGAACCGTGGCGCGGGCTGGCGGGCAGGCCGCCGACCGGGCGGACGTTCCAATCGGCGCGACGCGACAGGCGGTCGCTCTGCGAGCTGCTCGCGATGGCACCGCCCGTGGTGACGAAGGCGCGGTATCCGCCCGCACCGAAGTTGTCGACGAGGAAGGCGTATCCGTCGCCCCCGGCATTGTTCGGGTCACCCTCGTTGAGCTTGACGATCTGCGGACCCTCGCCGACCTCGTTCGTCTCGAGACGGGTCATGTAGGTGTCGGTGAGCTGCCACGTCTTCTCGGGATCGGCATTCCAGTCCGAGCGGGTCGTCGGCGCGGTCAGCACCTTCGACCGCTCGAGGAAGATGTCCTTGCCCGCCTCGAGGCCGTCGGCTGCGCCGCCCTCTTCGTTCTTGGAGAAGCGGTAGTAGTAGTCGCCGATCTTCTGCACGGTCGAGTCGATGCGGGCGAAGCCGGTGTTCTGCCACTCGGTGGGCGGGTAGGTGAACGTCTTGAAGTCGCGCGTGAGCACGTAGAACACCCGCGCCTGCAGGTTGTCGGTGTTGGTGTGCGACGCGTCCTTGTACAGACGCGACGAGAAGTGCACGACGTACGACTGCAGCGCGTCGTCCCAGTAGGCCTCGGGGGCCCAGGTCATGCCGGCCTCGGGCTGGTTGACCGTGATGCCCTCGTTGACGCCGTTCGTGCGGGTCCACTGCACGAGGTCGGTCGATTCCCAGACCTCGATCTTGAGCGAGCCGTTCGACTGCGCCGGGCCCCAGCCCGTGCCGCAGCTGATGCACAGGTCGGTGGCGACCATGTAGTACTTGTCGCCGTCCTTCGACCGCAGGATGTACGGGTCGCGCAGACCCTTCGTGTCGGTCGTCGACGTGATGACGGGCTGACCGCCGTTCACGGGCGAGAACGAGAAGAAGTCGTTGCCCGACGTCGCCGCCTGGTAGATCTTCTCGTCGCCGTCGGACTTGAAGTACGCCGCGGCGTATCCGGCATCCGGAGCCCAGCGTCCCTTCTCGGCGACCGTGACCTCGAACGTCTTCTGCGCGGACTGCCCGTTGAGGGTGGCCGTCGCCGTCAGCGTGACCTTCGCGTCTCCCGCGCCGTAGGCGGGACGTGCGACGAGACCGCCGCCGCGGTAGGGGTCGGCGGCACCGACGGCCGGCGCGACGTACGCGGCCGAGGTCGAGGAGACCAGGGCGGGGTTCGACGAGGTCCAGCTGATCGCGGCGCCGTTGACGGCGCCCTTCGTGGCCAGCGGCAGGTTCTCGGTCGTGCGGGATGCCAGGGAGATGGCATCCAGGTCGGTGGAGACGCTGGGAGCGATGACTGTGACGTCGAAGGTCAGGACGCCCAGCGAGCTCGTCGCCGTGAGGGTGACGGGGGTGTTCGTCGAGATCGAGCGCGAGACGACACCGGTGGTCGACACGACGGCCGGGTTGGACGACGCCCAGGTCAGCGCGACGCCGTTCACGGACGAGGCGAGGTTGAGGTTGCTCGAGACGCTGTCGAGCGAGGTGTTGGAGCGCAGCATGGTCGCTGCGACGTCACCACGCAGGAGCGCGGAGGTGGTCGACGACTTCTGCGACGCCGTCGGCATGCTCGACCCGACCTGCTCGGAGGTGAGCGCCGCGTCCCAGAACTTGACGTCGGTGACGTCGGCGCGCAGCAGCGAGTCGCCCTGGTAGAGCGACCGGCCGAGGTAGCCGAGCACGTTGCCCGAGGGAATGATCGAGCTGAGCGAGTTGGCGTGTGTGAGGGTCGAGATGACGCTGCCGTCGCGGTACAGCGTCAACGTGTTGCCGCTGCCGACCATCGTGAGGGTCGTGAACCCCGGGTTGAGTCCGCCGCCGGCGGGCATACGCGTCTCGCCGTTGCTGCTGCCGCTCTTGACGCGGATGGCGGCGAGCACCTGGTCGGTGTAACCGCCCTGCGCCGAACGCGGGCTGAGGAAGATGTGGTTGCCGAGCTGCGTGGTGTTCCACGGCCCGACGCCGTCGCCGATGACCCACCCGAAGTGGTTCGCCGCGGACTGCGCGGCGACCGTGTACTCGACGGTGAAGTCGTTGTCGGTGCCGGTGACCAGGCCCTTGGGAAGCGCGGCGTAGCCGTCGGCCTTGAATCGCAGCACGGCGTCGCCGGCCGCGTCGGCGAACGACGCGTCGGTGAACCCGGTGAGCGAGGCGTTGCGGCTATTGCCCGAGACATCGAGGAGCGACGTGCCCGAGTGCGACATGTCGTAGTGCGCCGTGGGCGCCGGCACGTCGGCGGCGTGCGCTGCGGGCGCGACCATGCTCATCGTCGAGGCGACGAGCACGCCGGTGACAGACGCGGTCAGCGCCTTCGACACACGACGCGAACGCACGGCTCGGGGTGGGCGGGTGACCGGTGATCTCATCTTCGAGACCTTTCTCTCGGCGCTGTGCGCGCAGCTTCGACGGTGGGGGCCGAGGCGAAGCGGTGGGGTGGTGCGCCGAGGCGGCGGCGCGTCGGCCGCCCCCGGGAAGGACGACCTCGAGAGCGCTCGCGCGCTCCCGTGAGGCGACGGCGGATGCCGATCGTGGTGCTCAGGTTAGCGGTACCACTGGCGCGGGGCAATCCTCCGCCGTCCATGCGATCCGTGCGCGTCGGCTGCGGCCGACCCGCACGGCACCGGCTACCGTGGGGTCTTGTTCCCCGTGGCTGTGAGCGATAACATTCAGCATCCCTGCACGACGGCAGCCAACGACGGCTGTTCGAAAGGATCGCAATGGAGCACCCCCTGCCCCGCCGCGCGCTCGCGAGCGTCGCGACACTCGCCCTCGCGCTGACCGGCGCCCTCGTCGCCGCGCAGCCCGCTGCCGCCGCCGACGACCGGCTGGTCGCCCACTACCCCCTCACGGATGCGAGCGGCACCACCGCCGTCGATGCGTCCGGCAAGGGTCGGAACGCCACCTACGTCGGAGGCGCGGCCCTGACGGGCGGCGAGGGCGTGCGGTTGGACGGCACCGACGACTACGTCGACCTGCCCGACAACCTGCTGGCCGGCCTCGACTCGATCACCATCAGCACCGACGTCCTGGTGCGCGGCGATCAGGGCACGCCGTACTTCATCTACGGCCTCGGCAACACGGACGGCGGGGGTGTCGGCAACGGCTACCTCTACTCGACCGGCAACTCGTACAAGACGTCGATCGCGACGGGCAACTGGAGCACCGAGCAGACGGTGAACAGCAACGCCAACCTGCAGCGCGACGTGTGGAAGACCCTCACCTACACCCTCGACGACGCCACCGACACGGCGCGCATCTACCTCGACGGCGCGCAGGTCGGCCAGGCCACGGGCGTCACCACCAAGCCGAGCGCCATCGGCGGCGGATCCACCGCGGCGAACTACATCGGCCGCTCGGTCTACAACGCCGACCGCCGCCTCGCCGGCAGCGTGCGCGACTTCCGGGTCTACAACGCCGCCCTGTCGGCAGCAGACGTCGCAGCCCTCGTGCCCACCGACGCCGCCCGTCTGCAGCGCGACGCCGCGGCCCTTTCGCTCGGCGACCTGAGCGCCGTGACCGCCGACCTGCGTCTGCCCACGACGGGCGTCAACGGCGCCGCCATCAGCTGGGCCTCCAGCAACACCGCCGCGGTGAGCGCGACCGGCAAGGTCACGCGCCCGGCGGCCGGACAGCAGCCCGCCACCGCGACGCTGACGGCGACCCTCACCCGTGGCTCGGCCACCGAGACCCGCACCTTCGCCGTCACCGTGGCAGCGATGCCGGGCAACGCCGAGCTCGCGAAGGCCGACCTCGACAAGATCAGCATTCCTAACGCCACCGACGTGCGCGGCAACATCACCCTCCCGGCCACCGGGTCGGTCAACGGCACGGCCATCACGTGGTCGGCCTCGCCGTCGGGTGTGATCTCGACGTCGGCGACCGGCGGCAAAGCTGCCGGCGTCGTCACGCGCGGCGCGACCGACACGAAGGTGACGCTGACCGCCGCGGCATCCGGTACCTCCGTCACCCGTCAGATCGAGGTCACCGTCAAGGCCGCTCCGGCGGGTCTCGACAAGGACTACACGGCCGGATACCTGTGGACCCACTTCGCCACCGAGGGCGGCTACGAGAAGATCTTCATGGGGCACAGCACCGACGGTCTGCACTGGGAGAAGCTGAACGACAACAAGTCGATCCTCGCGAACCTGGGCGGCGACCTCGGCGTGCGCGACCCGCACCTCGTGCGCTCCCCCGAGGGCGACAAGTACTGGATCATCGGCACCGACCTGCACGCCGAAGGCGGCGGAGCCGGCGGTTCGGGCTGGGACCAGCTGAACGCGAGCCAGAACCTCGTCGTCTGGGAATCCACCGACCTGGTGAACTGGAGCGACCAGCGCATCGTCTTCGCCGGCTTCGACAAGGCCGGCTGCGTGTGGGCGCCCGAGGCGATCTACAACGAGGCGACCGGCGAGTACTACGTGTACTGGGCCGCGCGCGACCAGACCGACAACAACACGCCCGACTGGGCGCTGCGCATGTACCTCACCAAGACCCGTGACTTCACGACGTTCACCAAGCCCGAGATCTGGACGACGCTGAACCCGAAGGGCGACGGTCAGGGCGGTCGGAACATCATCGACTCGACCATCGCGAAGGAGGGCGACACCTACTACCGGTTCTCGACCTCCGACTGGGACACGGTCGTCGACACCGCCCCGTCGCTCGACGGTCCCTGGACGCAGAAGATCGCTCCCGGGCGAGCTGCCGCGGCGGGTCTGCGCGGCCGCATGGAGGGTCTCACCGTCTACCAGCTGCCCGATGGTCGATGGTCGGTCATGGGCGACGAGTTCAACTACTACGCTCACACCGCCGACACACTCGCCGGCAACAAATACACCCAGCTGAGCGCCGGTCCCGGAGCGAACCAATTCTCGTTCGACCAGAGCTTCCGTCACGGGTCCGTCCTGCGCCTCTCGAAGGCGGAAGAGGCGCGTCTGCTCGAGAAGTACGGCGACACCCCGGTCACACCGGAAGAGCCCCAGCAGGGCCCGATCGCGGAGTACACGTTCGAGAACGGCTCCCTCGCCGACTCGGTGGGCGACGCCGACCTCACCGCCTCCGGCACGGCATCCATCGCTACGGATGCCGAGAAGGGCTCGGCTCTGAAGCTGACCGGTGCGGCGAACGGCTTCGCCTCGTTCCCGACCGGGTTCTTCGACGGCCGCGACACGATGACGGTCTCGATGGACATCAAGTCCGAGCGCACGAGCGGGAACTTCTTCACCTTCGCCTTCGGGCAGAGCCAGGACAAGTACTCCTTCCTGCGGGTGCGGGGCGGTGAGGCGCGCACCGCGATCACGAAGGCGACGTGGCAGAACGAGTCCGACGTCACCGGCAGCATCTCGAGCGGCCAGTGGCACAAGTACGACCTCGTCTACGACGGCAAGACGCTGCGCATGTACATCGACGGGGTGAAGGTCGATGAGAACCTCGCCCTGAACGCCTCGGTGAGCGAGCTCGGCTCCAACCTCATGGGCTATCTCGGCAAGTCGCTGTACAGCGCGGACGGGTACTTCCAGGGCTGGTACGACAACGTCCGGGTGTACAACCGGGCGCTGTCGAACACGGAGATCCTGCAGAACGCGGGCGTCGAGGACCAGCTGCTCGACGTGTCGCTCACGCAGCCCGAGAAGCTGAAGATGGCTCCGATCACCGACGGCAAGGCGCGCACCGTCATCCTTCCGGTGGTCAAGGGAACCGACGTGTCGAAGCTCGCCCCGACCTTCACCACGGTCCCCGGCTCCACGGTGTCGCCGGCCTCAGGGACCACGGTCGATCTGACGAAGCCGGTGACCTACACGGTCACGACGCCCTCGGGTGCGAAGGCGGAGTGGAAGATCGAGGCGCGCGTGGTCAACAGCCCCGTCTTGCCCGGCCTGTACGCCGACCCGAACATCGCGGTGTTCGGTGACACGTACTACATCTACGCGACGTCCGACGGCTTCCCCGGCTGGGGCGGCAAAGAGTTCTACGTCTGGAAGTCGAAGAACCTGACGGACTGGACGCGGTCGGCGACGCCCTTCCTCACGCTCGACGGTACCAACGGCAACGTGCCGTGGGCCACGGGCAACGCGTGGGCGCCCACCATCATCGAGCGCGACGGGAAGTACTACTTCTACTTCAGCGGCCACAACGCCGCCCTCGACCGCAAGACGATCGGTGTCGCCGTGGCCGACAACCCCGAGGGGCCCTTCACGGCGGAGCCCAACGCGATGATCCTCAACAACGAGGCCGTCACGTCGGGCCAGGCCATCGACCCCGCCGCCTTCCACGACCCGGTGACGGGCAAGTGGTACCTCGGCTGGGGCAACGGCTCCCCCGTTCTGGCAGAGCTGGCCGACGACATGAAGTCGATCAAGCCGGGCACCTACCAGCGGATCAACGGCCTGACCGACTTCCGCGAGGGCGTGTTCTTCAACTACCGGAAGGGCCTGTACCACCTGACCTACGCAATCGATGACACCGGATCGGAGAACTACCGCGTCGGGTACGCCACCGCGACGAGCATGAACGGGCCCTGGACGTACCGCGGCGTGATCCTCGAGAAGGACCTGTCTCTCGGCATCAAGGGGCCGGGCCACAGCTCGATCATCAACGTTCCCGGAACCGACGACTGGTACATCGCGTACCACCGCTTCGCGATGCCGAACGGCAACGGGAACAACCGCGAGACCACCATCGACAAGGTGACGTTCGGCGCCGACGGCCTCATGCAGAAGGTCACCCCAACGCTCGAGAGCGTGAAGCCGCAGACTGTTCCCTCGCCGGGTCCCGAGGTCACGGCCGCCGTGACCAGCCGGTGCGTGGCGGGCAAGGTGGTGCTGGCGGTGTCGGTCACCAACCGTGACGATGCCCCGGTTTCGCTGAACATGACGTCGGACCACGGGTCGAAGACGGTGGCATCCCTCGCCGCGGGCAAGACGACGACGCAGAGCTTCACGGTGCGCGCGTCGTCGCTGGCGGCCGGCACCGTGACGGTCACCGCGACCGACGCGGGTGGCGCAGCGACCGAGGTGAAGGCCGGATACGGCGCGCGCACCTGCGGCTGAGACATGATGAGCCTCACCGGTGGGTGAGGATTGTGGGCCCCGGCTTCGGCCGGGGCCCACTTCGCGTGCGGCTGCGGCTCCCGCCCGGACTCCTTGTCGTTCTCACAGGAAACCCTCTTGTTACCGAGAACGCGACCAAGTTAGCGTGGAACCAGAGGTCACCCTCGCCCACCGACCAGGGTTCCCCGAACCCGCGTAAGGCCGTCGACGTCGACGGCCCCGAGAAGGATTCCCGATGACCCGTCGTCAGATTCTCTCCGTCCTCGCCAGAGGGCTGCTCGTCACCTCGGCCGTCGCACCGGTGGGACTGGTCGCCTGGGAGCAGGCCGATTTCGAGAGCAGCGCCGTCTTCCAGATGAATGCCACCGAGCCCGACACGCTGTTCATCAACGGGCGCGCGTTCGTCCTGGAGTGAGCTGCGGACACGGTACGTGATCCCCGTCGGGTCGCCCATCGCGCCAGAAGCGGGTGAGCTTGAAGCCGACGCCCTGCGCCGTCGATCGAGGAGCTCACAAGACGACGCAGTGAGGCGCTGACTCCCCAACTTGCCCCCTCGGCCCCGCGCACGCTTGCACCCCCGTTGAGGGTCCACGACACTCCGCGTCGCGAGCCCGCGAGCGGCGCGTCGTGGACACTCAACGGGGGGTTACTTGATGCCGCTGCGCGCGAAGCCCGCCACGAAGTACCGCTGGAAGACCAGGAACACGATCGCGATCGGCACCACGTTCAGCAGGGCGTACGCCATGGTCGCGCCGTAGTCACTGCCGAACTGGCCCTGCAGGTAGAGCAGGCCGATCGGCAGGGTGAACAGCCGGTTCTCCCGCAGCGCGATGAGGGGCCAGGCGAGACGAGACGACCAGAGATGCGGATGCCATCCGCATGTCGGCCGCAGGTGATTCTCGTGCTTCCCGCAGGCGCGCACCCTTGTCACCCGCTCACCTTGCTCATCCTGGTGGTCCCTATCGGCGCGGTCCCACCGTCGGATGCGCCACGAGGAGTTTCTCTCGGTCGCCGCCATGGAGCACAGTGAAGCGTTTCGCGGGACGTGGCCCGGCTGTGGCGTGAGCATGCTCCTCGTCGTGGCAGAGCGTCGAGACGTACGGCATATTGAGGAGCATGATGAGCGGAGTAGGCGGATCACCCAGTCCGATGCGGGCGGGAATTTCACTCAGTGTGGTCTTTCTTTCAATAGTCGGCGTTCACGTCGCTGAGACGTTCACGTCACCCGCGCAGGCGATCCAACCGGAGCGCGTTACGCAAGCAGTGCACGTTGGTGAGCCCACCACGCTGGATGCCGATGTGGCGCGTATCGCGACAATCGCGGAGGACAGATTCCCTGATGAGTTCGCCTACGCGGGCATGGCGGATGACTCTAAGTCCGGGTACCTCGTCTTCCGGGGAGCAGTTCCCAGCGAGATAAGGCGGGAAATACCCGACGGTGTGAGCATCGCCCTGATCGCCGACGCAGGCTTCACTATGCGAGAACTCAGTTCCTACGCTGCCGACCTGTCCCGGAGCGCCGACACGCCGATATCAGGCGCGGTGTCCGTTCTGGTCAGTCCGAAGCCCGCAGACCGGCGATTCATCGTCAGTATCGGCCGCGCAGAGCTTGAACAGGACAGCACGAGAAAAGGCGTCGGCGATGAACAGGACATCGATCAGATCGCTGAGTAGATCAGGGACTTCGTGGATGAGGTCCCACCGCCATCCTCTTTTGCGGTGGAGGTTGAGGCCGACCTCCAGGACGTGTCTCAGCCCGAGGCAGAGGGCGGGGGACGAGTTCTGGCGGGTAGCTGCACCGGCGCTTTTCCCGTGAAACGCAACCAGGGCCCCGAACTCGGGATTCTGACTGCTGGGCATTGCCCCGGCACGGGTTCATACGGCGGCACCTCTAATATGTTCTATCCCGTGTTCCCGTATTCTCTCAGCACGACCAGCAATGCATCAACTGGCGGGGATTTCCGGTGGAACCACAGTCGATACATGTTGGACGGCTTCACGTACCTCGGCGAGGGCGGAAACCGGAGATTTACCTCAGCAGTAAATTCGGTGTACGGCGGAGCGGTTTGCGGATACGGGAAGACGACGGGTCATAAGTGCGGTTCCGTATGGTCCGTCGGGTCGCAGGCCACGATCTACGTCCCGGACGGAAACGCTAACTACACGGTCGGGCCGCTTACATGCACCGTCAGCCACGTCACTCAGCCAGGAGACTCAGGAGGGCCCTGGTACATCCAGTACAACTCGGTGGCCACCGGCATCCATTCCGGCCACTACAACGGGAGCTCATGCTGGAGTTCCGCCCCGAATGCGCTCCGCGCCTTCGACATGAGCCTATGGACCGGGTGATGCGAGCGTCCAGGTGGCACTCGCTTACGTGCGTTCTGTTCATCGGGGCACTCAGCGCATGCTCGCCTCCGGCGGGAAGCATCGACTCGATCATCACGGGCAGAGTGCCGGTGGACCGAGTGAGTGAGACGCTTGGGGGGACCCTCATCGATGTCGATGGGTGCGCCAGCATCGCGCTATCAACTGACCTCGTCTACCCCGTTGTCTGGCCCGGAGGATTCGAGATTCATGATCGCGGCGCATCCGTCGGAGACCATCACGGACGAGTGAAACTGGGCCAACACCTCTCCAGCAAGGGATACCTCATCGAGAGGGCCGTTCTCAACAGTTTGCAGGACCCGCCGGCTGCATTGTTCGGCGTCGACACGTGCTCCCCCGAAGCCGACACCCTCGTCGTCCTCACCCAAGTCGAGGACTTCGATTCGACCGAGTGAGTCTCATCCTGGGATCAGCACATGATGCCAGCTCAGCCGTGATCACGGACCCTAAAAGGGTCCGAGTCCGAGAATGCGCATCGGCTGACGCGGTCTCGACCGCCTATACCGCCGGCGGCCTCTCGCCCGCCGCACGCTTGCATCATCCGTCGAGCGTCCAGAACACGCCGCGTCCCGGACGGGGATGCGGCGTGTTCTGGACACTCAACGGGGGTTACTTGATGCCGCTGCGCGCGAAGCCCGCCACGAAATACCGCTGGAAAACCAGGAACACGATCGCGATCGGCACCACGTTCAGCAGGGCGTACGCCATGGTTGCGCCGTAGTCGCTGCCGAACTGGCCCTGCAGGTACAGCAGGCCGATCGGCAGGGTGAACAGCCGGTTCTCCCGCAGCGCGATGAGGGGCCAGGCGAAGTCGTTCCACGATGACAGCAGGCTCATGAACACCAGCACCGCGATGAGCGGCTTCGACAACGGCAGCACGACGCGCAGGAACGTCTGCACGTGGCCCGCTCCGTCGAGCCGCGCCGCCTCGATCAGTTCGCGCGGGATGCCGAGCATGAACTGCCGCGCGAGGAAGAGTCCGAACGCGGATGCCGAGACGGGAAGGATGACCGCCCAGTAGGTGCCGTACAGGCCCGTGGCGGTGACGATGCGGAACAGCGACACCATGATCACCTGCACCGGCAGCACGAGGGTCGCGAGCGCCAGGAAGAACAGCGCCGTCGATCCGCGGAAGCGCAGCTGCGCGAACGCGTATCCGGCGAGCAGGCTCGTCGTGACCGAGATGAGGGTTACCACGACCGCGATGGCGACGGAGTTGCCGAACCAGGTCGCCACCGGGAACGACGCGAATACGCGCTCGAAGTTCTCGAAGGTCACCTCGCGCGGCCACAGGCGCAGCTCCCGGCCGCCCAGCAGCTCGGCGCGGGACGAGAAGGCTACCGCGAGCATCCAATACAGCGGCGACACCGCCGCGAGCCCGACAACCGCGACGATGATCGTGCGCAGCGCCGTTCCCCGGCGTCGCGTGCGATCGGCGGCCTTCCGACCGGCAGTCACGGTCGGCGGTGACACGGGAGATGTGGATGCCACCCGCTCGTCGACGCTCATTCGACCACGTCCTTCGTGTTGCTGGCGCGGTACTGCGCGGCGGCGAAGACGAGCGCGAAGAGGAACAGCACCATGCCGATCGCCGCGGCATAGCCCTGGTCACGCGTCACGAAGCCCGTCTCGTAGGCGTAGGTCACGAGCACGCTGGTCGCTCCTCCCGGTCCGCCCCCGGTGAGCACGAACACGATGTCGAACACCTGGAACGAGAAGATGACGTTGAGCACGACGAGGAAGAACGATGTCGGGCCCAGCAGCGGCACCGTCACATGGCGGAAGCGCTGCAGACGGCTCGCTCCGTCGAGCGTGGCGGCCTCGTACAGGTCGGGGCCGATGCCCTGCAGCCCCGCGAGGTAGATGAGCATGTTGAAGCCGGTGCGCCACCACACCGTCGCCAGCACGATCGTCGCGAACGCCGGAAGCGGATCCGACTGCCAGGTGACGGGTGAGAGCCCGACGGCCGACAGCAGGCGGTTCAGGATGCCGGAGTTCTGATCGAACACGAGCACTCCGATGAGGGCGGTGGCGACGCCCGACACCGCCATCGGCAGGATCAGCAGCGAACGCCAGAGCGGACGCGCCGGCAGCGCCGAGTTCAGGAGCGTCGCGGCCACCAGCCCCAGGAGCATCGACAGCGGCGTCACCAGCACGGTGAACAGCACGGTGTTGCCCAGTGCCCGCCAGAACAGCGGGTCGCCCGCGAGTCGCGCATAGTTGTCGAGCCCGGTGAAGGCTCCCGCGCCGAAGCCGTCGGTGCGCTGCAGGCTGACCACGAACGCCCCCGCCAGCGGCACGAGCACGAACACCAGCAGCAGCAGGTAGTTCGGCGCGATGAACCCGTAGGCCGCGAGCGCCTCTCGGCGCGCACCGGGGCGGCGGGTGCGCATCCGCTCCCCCGACCCCGAACGACCCGACCGCGGCGCCGTGTCGGGCCGGGCTACCGCGGTGTCAGCCACCGGTGGCCGCGCCGATCCCCGACTGCAGGTTCGTCACCGTGGTTGCGGCATCCTGTGCCCCGGTGAAGGCGAGGTCGAGTTGCTCCTTCAGCACCGGGATGATCGCCGACATCGACGGGCTCGCGACCTGCGCGACGTCCTGCGGCTGCACGAGCGAGGCCTGGCCCGCGAAGACGGGGCCGAGGTCGGGCCGTACGTCGAAGGTGAGGTCGTCGGTGAGCAGGTCGGTGCGGGTGGGGAGGAGGGATGCCGCGCGGCAGAAGTCGCGCATGGGATCGGCGTTCGTGACGAACTCCAGGAACGCGGCGGCCAGCTCGGGCTGCTGCGTGTTCGCCGTGGCGACGAGCGCGTTGCCTCCGAAGTCGCTGCCGGCGCGGGCATTTCGCGGTGCGAACGTCGCCGTCCATTCGAAGTCGGCGGTCTGCTCGGCATCCGGGATCTGGAACGCGCCCGACCACACCATCGCCACCGACTGCGAGAACCACGACTCCGCCGCATAGCTGGAGGAGGCGATCGTGTTGTTCGCCGGCACGTAGTTCTTGGTGAAGAACGAGCTCGAGAACTCCACCGCCTCGCGGGCGGCGTCGGAGTCGATCGCCGGCGTCTTCTGGTCGCTTTCTATGAAGGCGCCGTCGGACTGGAACAGCAGGCTCAGCCAGCGCGTGACACCGTTGCCCTGCCAGTTGTAGGCCCACGGCCAGCGGTCGGCGGGAAGGCCCGCGCGGAGCCGCTCACCGAGGGCGTCGAGCTGGTCCCACGTCCACGCCTGATCGGCCGAGGTGGGGATCTCCGACGGGTCGATGCCCGCCTGGCGGAACATGTCGAGGTTGACGAGGATCGCCGAGGTGTCGGTGTGGTGCGGCAGTCCGAAGGTACCGTCGCCGTTCTGCACGGCCGCCCACGCCTGCGGGGTGAACTGCCCCTGGCGATCGGCCGAGAGCAGGGGCTTCAGGTCGAGCAGCTGCCCGCGCCCGGCGTAGGCGCCGAACGTGTAATACGGCACGCGGAAGATGTCGGGCGGGTTGCCCGCCTGCAGCTGCGCATCGATGTTCGTGAACATCTGCTCGTACGGCACCGCGTTGAGCTCGACGGTCGAACCCTCGTTCGCCGCCTCGAACGCGGCAATGGCGGAGCGGAAGCCGGCGAGCTCGGCATCCGTCCCCCAGGTGGTGAAGGTGAGTGTGCCCTGGCGTCTCTCGGCGGGGGCGGTCTGGACGAATCCGCAACTCGCGAGAAGGAAAGGCAGCGCGAGCGCGCCCGATCCGGCGAGGAAGGTACGGCGTGTCAGTGGCATGACGGACTCCGATGGTTGTCGTCGAGAAGCGGACGCCGGGGCTGCGATGCTTCTCGCGGCTGACGGTACCCCCGTCCATTTCCGAGATCAGGGGGTTGCGCCGGCGGCTTCCGCCTGCGCAGACACCGCTTCTGTGCGAAGTCCAGCCCCATTCCGCCCGGTCGACGCGCGCGTAACGTGACGTCCGTGACGTTCAACGACAATGCGCGCGTCGGCGGCAATTCCGCCAAACGCCGGGGCGGAACCGTGGCGGCGATCGGCGGCGGGACCGTCGGTATCGGCGCGATCGTGGTACTGCTGTTCTCCGCCCTCACCGGCACCGACCTGACCGGGTTGCTCGGCGGGCAGCAGGCCGCGGGCCCGGAAAGCGGCGGCGAGGAGATCGCCGCCTGCGAGACGGGCCGGGATGCCAACAGCGACGACGCCTGCCGCCTGGCCGCGGCCTCTCTTAACATCGACCAGTTCTGGGCCGAGCGCCTCGAGGGCTATCGCGCGCCGCAGCTCGTCATCGTCGACCAGGCGACGGGGAGCTCGTGCGGCACGGCCTCGAACTCGACGGGTCCGTTCTACTGCCCGCCCGATGAGACGGTCTTCGTCGACCCGACGTTCTTCTCCATCCTGCGCGCGCAGTACGACACGACCGCGGGCCCCCTGGCGCAGCTGTATGTGCTCGCGCACGAGTACGGCCACCACGTGCAGAACCTCACCGGCGTGTTCGAGCAGTACCCGAACAACGGCACCGGTCCCGACAGCAACGGCGTCCGCACCGAGCTGCAGGCCGACTGCTACGCCGGGGCGTGGGTCGCCGCCGCCGGTGATCAGGTCGACGAGAACGGCACGCCCTACCTGCAACCGCCGACGCCGCAGCAGATCGCCGATGCCCTCTCGGCGGCGTCCGCCGTGGGCGACGACCACATCCAGGCCGAGTCGGGCGGTGTCGTCAACCCTGAGAGCTTCACGCACGGCTCCAGCGAGCAGCGCACCCGCTGGTTCGACGTCGGGTACGACAGCGGCGTGAACGCCTGCGACACGTTCGCGGTGCCGGGCCAGAACCTTTAAGGGTCGCGGATTCCGAGTGTCGGGGACACCGTCGCTCGCCGGTCGCACGGAGAGTGCGTGACCGGCGGACGGCGTCGAGGGAACGCGCCCCGTCACCAGGACAGGGGATGCGGCGAGAACAGGTCGACCTGAGTCGGTGGGCCTGTTCTGGTGCTCTCTCCTGTTCTCATGCCGCCACCGCGACGTCGGCGGACGAACGGATGCCACGACCCGGCGACCTGTCAGAGGCGCGCCGGGCCGCGGCATCCGGGCTCGGACCGTCAGTCCTTCCGCGTGCGGGGGCGCAGAATGACGACGATCAGCACGCCGACGAGCACGACCACTCCGCCTCCGAGGAGCAGGCCAAGGGTGAGGCCCGACATCCCGCCGGCGCTCTCCGGTTCGGCCGCCGCCTCGGTCACTCCGGCGGCACTCGCGCAGGGGGAGGTCTCGGAGCCCGTCGAGACGTTCTGGCCCGTGTACGCGAACGGGATGACGCCCGAGACGGGGTGCCCGTCGGACGAAACCGCCCGCCACTCCACGGAGTAGTCGCCGGGGGCTCCGAGGGCGACGGGCAGCGTGAGGGTCGGTCCCGCCAGCGCCGCGCACTCGCTTTCGTAATGGCGCCCGTCCGGGCCGACGACGATGACGATGTTGCCGCCGTCGGTGCCGAGCAGGTTGGCGCTGAAGTCCAAGCGCACCTCCGACAGGGACGACAGCGTGTCACCCTCAGCGGGCGAGGACGACACGAGGGAGTCGTGCGCCGAGGCGGCGGTGGCCCCGCCGAGGGCGGCGGTCATCGCGGCCGCGACCACCACCGCCCCGGCCAGAACCCGCCGCAGCACGTTCCGGGATGCCACGATCAGCTCCGCTTCGGGCGACGCGCGAAGGCGAGGGCGCCGAGCACGGCCCCGGCGACGGCGACGACGAGGGCGGCGATGCTCAGGCCGAGGGCGACGCCGGACGAGTCGTCGGACGGCACCGAGGTCGCCGTCATCGCGTCGGCCGCCGGGGCTGCCGACGCGGCACCGTGCCCGCTGTGGCTGTGCTCGCCGCTGGGCGGGGTGTCGTTGATGTAGAGCACCGGCGCGGGCTCGAGCGTGTCGTCGGCCGCCACCTCGTCGGGCGTCGCCGCCCAGTCCACGACCTCGCCGTCGGAGTAGGTCTGCGTTGCGGGGAGGACGATGCTGCCGGTGTCGGGCACGGGCCCGAGCACGGCGGAGAAGATCTGGAACTGGTCCTGACCGATACCCACGCCGGGATCGGCCTGCCACACGATCTTCAGCGCGGCATCCGAGATGGTGTTGCCCTCGACCTCGACCGGTGCGGGCAGTGCGCCCTTCTCGACGGTGGCCGTCCAGCCGGAAACGGGCTGCACGAGAACGGCGCTCAACGGGGTGTCGGTGGGGAGGGACACCTCGAGTTTGACGGTGGACGCGGTCTCGCTCTCGGTGGGAACCCGGAAGTTGACGGTGGCGTAGCTGCCCGGGGTGGCGGTGTCCGGGTTGACGGTGACATGGGCGGATGCCGCGAGGGGCGCGGCGATCGCGAGGGCCGCGCCGGCGGTGAGGCCGACGAGGGCACGACGAAGAGTGGTCTTGCGAGACATGGTGCTGCTTTCTGACGGTGCGCACGCCGAACGGGCGTCTTGCGCGGTTGATGAGGGTGAGGTGTCACGCCGCGCGCGGCGGACCCCGGTGCCTCATCGGCGACAACACCGTCATCGGCGTCGTCAGCAGCAGCGGCGCGGGCGCCGCGGGAACGGCATCCGTCCGCGGGCCGAGTCCGCGCAGGGGGCGCATCATCGACAGGGCCGCGACCACGAAGCGGACGATCGCATGCACGGCCCGCTCACCGCGACCGAGCGCGAGGATCGTGACCACCGCGGCGAGGGCGTGCGCCGCCCACATCCACGGCGAGTGCGCCGCGTGCACCGCGGGCAGATGGGCGGTGGCGGCGGCGTCGAAGAGCGCGGTCGCTCCCCCGTGATGCGCGCCGCCGACGGCTATGCCGTCACCGCGCAGGTCGAGTATCAGGATGCCGTGGAACAACGCCTGGCTCAGCACCACCGCTGCCGACAGTCGCCACCACGACATCGCGCGTCCGGCCAGCAGCACGCACACGGGTGCGGCGAGGCTCAGCGCGAACGCGACATTCGACGCCGGCGGCAACTGCGAACCGACCGAGGCGTGCGAGACGGTCGCGAGGAAGGTCGCCACGGCGGCAGCGGCGACACCACGACCCACGCGCTGCGCGCGCCCTGCTCTCGACGACATGCGACTCCCTCGCGACCAGCCTAGGCGCCCGAGAACCTGCGACGCCGGTGGTGCTCCGGCGTCGAGACACGGCAGCCCGGCGTCGACGCCGAGCCGCCCCGCGCACTACGGCGGACGCCACCATCGACACGCCGACACACGGCACCCGGTACCGGCGTGTCGGCCAGAAGCCCCGCCTTGGTGCACCGACCCGCGCACGGGATGCCGGGCACGCCGCGTGGTCACAGGCTCGAGCGCAGCGCCTCCCACGCGTCGTGCGCCGCGTCGGCGAGGAGCTCGACGTCGGGAACGGCGTCGGCATCGACGCAGAAACCCACGCCCAACCACCGATCGTTGGAGATCGCCGCGACCCGCAGTGCGTGCCGCGGGCCGGGCTCCGACGACGTGTACACGTGTCCCACCCGGCGTCCCGCGACGGCCACCGGCACCTGCGGGCCGGGCACGTTCGAGATGGCGAGGGCGAACTCGCGTGGATCGTCGGCGAGCCCCCGCGCCAAGGCGCCGACGGGCCCGGCCGCGGCGAGCGCACGGAACAGGTCGTCGAGCGATCGGGCGTCGTGCGCGTGCTTGCGTGCGCGCATCTGCGCGCTCAGCAGGTCGAGTCGACGCAGGTCGTCCGGCTCGTCGAGATGCAGCCCCACATCGACGAAGGAGTCGCGATTGCCGGATGCCGCGGCATCTTCCCCCTTCTCGTGCAGGCTCACCGGAACCTGGGCATTCATGCGGGGCGCGTGACCGTGGTGGAGGAGGCGCCGGCGCAGTGCCCCGGCGATCACGGCGAGGAGGACGTCGTTCACGGTGGCGTGGGCCGGGCGCGACGCGCCGACCGCCCGCGCCTCGGCGAGAGGGACGTCGACGAAGGCGAGTGCGCGACGCGCGGTGAGGGGGCGATCGAACGGCGAGCGCGAGCCGGGGTGCCCCAGCTCGCGGGCGAGGGTCATCGGCATCCGTTCCCATTCGCTCCAGCGCGTCGGGCGGGCGTCGGGGTCGCGGAGGCCGACCTCGTGGGCCGGGGCGTCGTGCGGCTCGAAGAGCACCGACTCGAGGAAGCGCACCGCCGTCAGACCGTCGGCGAGCGCGTGATGAAGGCGCACCGCGACCGCCTCGCGTCCGTCGGCGAGGGGGCCGACCAGGTCGACGCTCCACAGGGGCCGGGAGCGGTCGAGGGGCTCCGACATGAGTCGCCCCACGACCGCCCGCAGCTCGGCCGGGTCGCTCGCCGCGTGCCGGCGCACGTGCGCGGTCACGTCGACGGTCGGGGCGTCGACCCACGCGGGGCCGTCACCCGCGTCGACGACCACCTGACGTCCGCGCGGAAAGGCCGGGAGGCGATCGGCGACGCTCGTCCGCACCGCGTCGAGGTCGAGGGCCTCGCCCGGCTCGAGCACGAGCAGCTTCAGGGCGTGCCCGCGCACGACGTCGGACTCGAGCGCCAGGATGCGCGCATCGGCCGGAGACAACGGCTCTCTCATGCGGTCACCGTAGGGCAGACCTGCTCATCGCGCGACCGTTCCCCGGTCGACCGTCGGGCTCACCACCCCGGCCCGGTCGTCGACGAGCCTGCGGCGGCCCAGCCAGCCGGTGAGCCCGCGTCCATCGCGCCAGACGAACACCAGCGCGACCGTGGCCAGCGCCAGCACCGGCGCCGTGGCCGACCACGGCGCAGGCAGCGCACTGAGCAGCACGAACGCGCCCGCGCCCGTGACGAACCGCAGCGGGCGAGCCGCCCACGCGGGCAGCACGCCGTCGGTGAAGCGCACGCGCGTGGCGATGTCGCCGACCGAGCGGCCCGTCGCCAGCACCACCACGAGCCAGAGTCCTGTCGAGACCACCGTTCCGGCGAGGGAGGCGACCTCGTCGGTCGAGAAGGTGGCCGCCTCCCCCAGAGCGAGGGTGATCACCGCCTGCACCACGACGGACACCGCGAAGCTCACGAGCCAGACACCCACGACGTCGCACACGATGCCCAGGACGCGACGGCGACGGGTGACCGGGCGGGGCTTCTCGGCATCCGGAGCCCTCCGCGCCCCGCGGTGCTGGGCCGGGACGGCGAACGCGAGAATCGAGCCCAGCAGAGCCCCCAAGGTGTTCACGATGAGGTCGTCGACGTCGAACACGCGGTAGGCGCAGGGGAAGATGCCCCACACGCCGGTGAGCTGGGTGGTCTCGATGATCCCCGAGATCACGAACCCCGACAGCCCCGCGATGAGGATGCCGCGCCCGCCGAGTACGCGCAGGAAGAAGCCCAGGGGCAGGAACAGCAGCACGTTCAGCGCCACCTGCAACACCACGGGATCGGTGAGGTAGCGGCCCGAGACGGCGACGGCGGAGCGGATGTCGTCGACGAATTCGAACGGCCGCAGGTTCACCCCGCGGCACCGGTAGTCGTCGGACTCCGGAACCGGCACGAGCGTGTAGGTCCAGATCGCCCAGAAGTACACCGCCGCGCTTGCCCAGAGAGCCGTGCGCCAGAGCGTCAACCCTCCGCGGCGGCGATAGCTGATCGCGACGAAGGGGATGAACGCCAGCACTGCGACGACCGCCCCCGCCACGACGGCGAGCAGGCCGGATCCCAGGATGTTGTCCACCCCGCGAGCTTAGGGAAGGATCCCCGCGCCGAAACGTAGCCTGTGCAGGTGACCCGCGCCGACGACCTCCGCGACGTCCTCGTGAACCACATCGCCGAAGTCGGCTTCGCCGCGCACGGCCTGCACGTCCGTGTCGGCGACGACGTCGCCACCCACCGGTGGGCGCCCGATGTGCGCGAAGAGATCCACTCGGTCGCCAAGGCGGTGGCGGTGCTGGCCGCGGGCATCGCCGTCGATGAGGGGCTCGTGTCGCTCGACGAGCCGGTCGCGCGCCTCCTCCCCGGCACCGCGGCCGACGACGTGACCCTGCGTCACCTGCTGTCGATGTCGAGCGGGATCGACCTGCCGTGGTCGGAGACGATGATGACCGACTGGCCCGACCTGGCCGCCGAGTTCGTCTCGCGCCCCTCCCGCGGCCGTACGTTCCAGTACTCCAACGCCAGCACGTACACGGCCATGCACGCCCTGTCTCAGCGCACCGGCGACATCGAGGGGTACCTGCGCCCGCGCCTGTTCGCCCCTCTCGGCCTCGCCGACGTCTCCTGGCGGAGATGCCCGAACGGGCGCGTGCTCGGCGGTGAGGGCCTCGCCCTCCGCACCGAGGAGATGGCGCGCCTCGGGCTCCTCATCCGCGACCGCGGCATGCTCGACGGCCGGCGCCTGGTCTCGGCCGGAGTCGTGGATGCCATGCACGCGGGGTGGGTCGACACGGGCGGCACCGCCGAGGGGTACCGCCGTTACGGCCTCGCGGGATGGGAGGGCCCCGGCAGAGCCTGGCGCCTGCACGGGGCGCACGGTCAACTGATCGTGTTCACGGGCGACGCGGTCGTCACGATCTCGGCGCACGACCACGGCGGCGCCGACGGGGTCGCCGCGTTCATCGCCGCTCACGCGGGCGATGACGCCGGGTGCTGAGCTCGTCGAAGCACCCCCCGATCGAGCGCAGGGCACGGTCCCTTCGACGAGCTCAGGGACCTCGCGCCGTCGTCCGCGACGGTGACAGTGCGGGTCCAAGGCACCCCCGCCGAGCGACGAGGAAATGAACGACGAGCGCGTCACATTGCGCAGAACCCCCGGTGGGCGTAATGTCGCGCGCCGTGACTGACGAAAGTCGCGGGGACGTCGAAGAGACTCCGATCGCGAAACGCATCCTGATCGGCGAGCCCCTCACCTCGGAGAAACTCGACGAACAGCTCCTTCCCAAGAAGATGGCTCTGCCCATCTTCGCCTCCGACGCGCTGTCTTCCGTGGCCTACGCGCCACAGGAGCTGCTGATGATCCTGCTCATCGGCGGAACGGCGCTGTTGACCCTCAGCCCGTGGGTCGCGGTGGCCGTCATCGTGCTGCTGACCGTCGTCGTCCTGAGCTATCGGCAGCTCATCAAGGCCTACCCCTCGGGCGGCGGCGACTACGAGGTCGCCAGCAAGAACCTGGGCGAGGTGCCCGGCGTCATCGTGGCCGCGGCCCTGCTCGTCGACTACGTGCTCACGGTGGCCGTGTCGGTGGCATCCGGGGTCGACAACATCATCTCGGCGCTTCCCGAGCTGAACCCGTTCCGCGTCGAGATCGCCGTCGGGTTCGTCATCCTGATCGTGATCGTGAACCTCCGGGGCGTCCGCGAGGCGTCGAGCGTCTTCGCGATCCCGACCTACCTCTTCATCGGCTCGGTCGCGGTGATGATCGTCGTGGGCCTGGCCCGGACGCTCGCCGGCGATGCCCCCGTCGCCTCCAGCCAGCAGTACGACGTGCAGGCCGAATCGCTCACGCAGGCAGCGCTGATCCTTCTCGTGCTGCGGGCGTTCTCCAGCGGATGTTCCGCCCTCACGGGTGTGGAGGCCGTGTCGAACGGCGTCCCCGCGTTCCGCAAGCCCAAGATCCGCAACGCCCAGACGACGCTGAGCCTCATGGGCGGCATCGCGATCCTGCTGTTCGCAGGCCTGACCGCCCTCGCGCTCATCGCCGGTGTGCACTACGCCGAGAACCCCTGCAACCTCATCGGCTTCGACTGCGCAAACAACCCGCAGCCGAGCCTCATGGCCCAGGTCGCGGCCGCCACGTTCGGGTCGGGCAGCGTCCTCTTCTTCGTCATCCAGGCCGCCACCGCGTGCGTCCTGCTGCTGGCCGCCAACACCGCGTTCAACGGCTTCCCGCTGCTGGGCGCCGTGCTCGCTCGCGACGGCTACGCCCCCAAGGCGCTCAACACCCGCGGCGACCGCCTGGTGTACTCGAACGGCATGATCATCCTCGGCATCGTCGCCATGGGCGTGCTGATCGTGTACCAGGCCAACCTCACGACGCTGATCCAGCTCTACATCATCGGTGTGTTCGTGTCGTTCTCGCTCGGCCAGATCGGCATGGTGCGGCACTGGCGGCGCGCGTTGCGCGAGTTCAAGCTGCTCCCCGCGGAGGCGGCGAAGCAGCAGTCCGCGGCGATCGAGCGCCGCTCCGCGATCTCGGGCCTGTGGATCAACTCCGTCGGCGCCGCGATGACCGTGCTGGTGCTGCTGATCGTGACGGTCACGAAATTCACGCACGGCGCGTGGCTGGTGTTCATCGCCATCCCGATCCTCGCCGTGCTCATGGTCGGCGTGAACCGCTACTACCGCGACGTCGAGCACGAGATCCAGATGGATGACACCGTGCACTTCGGCTCGTCGGGCGACGTGGCGATCGTGCTCGTCAACCGTCTGCAGAAGCCCACGTCGAAGGCCATCGACTACGCCCTCGCCGCCAACCACGACAAGACCCTCGCCGTGCACGTCGCTATCACCGAGGAGGAGTCGGCCAAGCTGCAGAAGGACTGGGCCGAGCACGAGGTACCCATCCCCCTCGTGATCATCGACTCGCCTTACCGTGCCTACACCTCGCCCGTGTCGGCGTTCATCAAGAAGTACCGCGAGAAGAACGGCTCGGCGATCGTCACGGTCTACCTGCCGCAGTACATCGTGGGGCACTGGTGGGAGTCGATCCTGCACAACCGGCGCTCGCGCCGTCTCGCGCACCAGCTCATGCTCATCCACGGCGTCTCGATCAACCTGGTGCCGTGGCTGCTCGACTCGTCCGAGCTCATCTACGGTCGCCGCTCACGCCCCCTCCCCGGCCAGCAGCGCGGTGGGCAGCCCGTGGCGAACGCCCCGGCCCCGCGCCCGAAGAAGACGCCACCCGGCTCGGCATCCTGAGTCCGGCATCCTGAGTCACCTCCGACGCCCCCGCCCTCGTGGTGGGGGCGTTCGGCGTTCGGGCGCAGCCGGGGCTCGGCGGCGCCCGGGTCCGCGGGTGGCGTGAGACCCCGTGAGTGTCCACAACACGCGGACAGATTCGAGAATCATCGGGGTGTTCTGGACACTCGATCGAGAACGCGACGCCCGCCCGCCGGTCGTCAGTCGGTCGGGCGCTGCCGCATGCGCTTGACGTCGGTGCGGCGCTGCTTGGCCTGCAGGCGGCGCTCCTTCGAGCCGCGGGTCGGCTTGGTCGCGCGGCGGGGCGGCGCCGGTGGTCGCACGGCCTCGGCCACGAGCGCGGCGAGGCGGGCACGCGCAGCGTCGCGGTTGCGCAGCTGGGCCCGCTGCTCGGATGCGGCGATGGTCAGGACGCCGTCGACGAGACGGGTGCCGAGTCGGTCGATGAGCCGCTCGCGCTGCACGCGCGACAGCACAGCCGAGCCCGCGGCATCCCACATCAGCTCGACGCGCGAATCCGCGGTGTTCACGCCCTGCCCGCCCGGGCCGGACGACCGCGAGAACCGCCACGACAGCTCCGACGCGGGAATCACCAACGCGGCGGTGACCCGCACGTCGGGGCCGTCGGTCGCACGCATGCCTCCATCTTGCGCCTCGGACGGGTCCGCGCGCCCGTCACCCGGACACAACGCAGGAGAACCCCGCCCGTGGCCAGCCCCGTCGCCCCGCGTCCCGGTGCCGGGGCGTCGCCTCTCCTGCGTCGTGTCCTCGACACCCCGCCGCCCGTGACAGGCAACGGGTCGGCGGCGCGGAGGTGCCCCGGCGCCCGGGCTCGGCGTGAGAACTCCGTATGCGTCCGCCAGCGACCCGTAGGGGAACCGTTAGGACACCCGGATGCCGTGCCCGGGCGGAGTTGTATCGACACACGTGCCGCCCCGCGGCGCCCGCGGTCCTGCCGCGGTTCTGTTCCGATCCTGGAGTCGTCGTGCTCGATGCCGTCTTCCTCGCCGCGACCGTCGCGCTCTTCGCGCTGGTCGCCCTCGTCGCGAAGGGGGTCGAGAAGCTGGGTCCCGAAGCCCGCCCCTCGTCCGCCCGCACCACCGGCCCGTCCGCCCCCGCGGCACGCCGGAACGGGGGCGAGCGCTCATGATCTTCTTCTCGATCCTCGCCGCGGTCCTCGCGGTCGCCGCCGTCGTCTACCTCGTGGTCGCCCTCGTCCGCCCCGAGAAGTTCTGACGTGGATGCCGGAATGATCTGGTCCATCGTGCTGACCAGCCTCACCCTCATCGTCGCGCTGGGCCTGGCCTACCGCCCGCTCGGCGACTACATCGCCCGCATCTACACCGGCGAGCGCGACCTCGCCGTCGAGCGCGTCACCTACCGCCTGATCGGCGTCGACGCGCGGAGCGCCCAGACCTGGCAGGCGTATCTGCGCTCGGTGCTGCTGTTCTCGTTCGTCGGCGTCGTGTTCGTCTACGCGATCATGCGCCTGCAGGCGGTGCTGCCGTTCTCGCTCGGCCTCGCAGCCCCCGGCGAGGCGCTGTCGTTCAACACCGCCGTCTCGTTCGTCACGAACACCAACTGGCAGTCGTACTCGGGTGAGACCACCCTCGGTTACACCGTGCAGTTCGCCGCCCTCACGGTGCAGAACTTCGTCAGCGCCGCGGTCGGCATCGCCATCGCCATGGCCCTCGTCCGCGGGTTCGCCCATCGCCGTAGCGGCGTGATCGGCAACTTCTGGGTCGACCTCGTGCGCGGCACCTACCGACTGCTCCTGCCGTTCGCGATCGTCGCGGCGATCGTGCTGCTGGCGGGAGGCGTCATCCAGAACCTCACCGGGTTCACGGATGCCACGACCCTCGCGGGAGCCGCCCAGTCGATCCCGGGTGGGCCGGTGGCCTCGCAGGAGGCGATCAAGCTCCTCGGCACCAACGGCGGCGGGTTCTTCAACACCAACTCCGCCCACCCGTTCGAGAACCCCACCCCGTGGACCAGCCTCTTCTCGATCTTCCTGATGCTCGTCATCCCGTTCTCGCTCCCCCGCGCCTTCGGGCGCATCGTCGGCGACAACCGCCAGGGCTACACGATCCTGGGCGTCATGGCCGCGATCTTCGCGGCATCCACTGTTCTTCTCACCTGGGCGGAGCTCGCCGGCAATGGAACCGCCCCGATGCTCGCGGGCGGGGCGATGGAGGGCAAGGAGGTGCGTTTCGGCATCTTCGGCTCGACGCTGTTCGGCTCGACCAGCACGCTGACCTCCACCGGCGCCGTCAACTCGATGCACGACAGCTACACGGCGCTCGGCGGCATGATGCCGATGATCAACATGATGCTGGGCGAGGTCGCCCCCGGCGGCGTCGGCTCGGGACTGTACGGCATGCTGATCCTCGCGGTGATCGCGGTGTTCGTCGGCGGCCTGCTCATCGGTCGCACCCCCGAGTACCTCGGCAAGAAGATCGGGCCGCGCGAGATCAAGCTCGCGAGCGTCTACATCCTCGTGACGCCCACGCTGGTGCTGGCCGGAACCGCTCTGAGCTTCGCGATCCCCGGCATCCGGCAAGACGTCGAGGGCACCTCGATCTGGAACCCCGGGGTGCACGGTCTGAGCGAGGTGCTCTACGCCTTCACCTCGGCGGCCAACAACAACGGCTCCGCCTTCGCGGGGCTGACGGCCAACACCCCGTGGTTCAACACCGCGCTCGGCGTGGCGATGCTGCTCGGCCGGTTCCTGCCGATCGTGTTCGTGCTGGCGCTGGCCGGTGCCCTCGCGGCACAGGATGCCGTGCCCTCCACCGCCGGAACCCTGCCGACGCACCGCCCGCAGTTCGCGGGCCTGCTCGCCGGTGTCGCCGTGATCGTCACGGCGCTCACCTACTTCCCCGTCCTCACCCTCGGACCCCTCGCTGAAGGACTTACCCGCTGATGTCCACGCTCACGCACGCTCCCCACCAGTCGGCCCCTGAGCCCGTCGAAGGGTCCGATGCCCCTACCCCGCGCCGCGCGTTCAGCGCCGCGCAGATCGTCGCCGCCCTCCCGGGCGCCGCGAAGAAGCTCAATCCCGGCGCCCAGTGGCGCAACCCCGTGATGTTCCTGGTGTGGGTGGGCGCAGCCCTGACTACGCTCATCGCGATCGCCGAGCCGTTCCTCGACGGCTCCGACACGGGCCTCCCCTTCGGCTTCACCTGGGCCATCGCGGTCTGGCTGTGGCTCACGGTGTTCTTCGCGAACATCGCGGAGGCCGTCGCCGAGGGCCGCGGCAAGGCGCAGGCGGCGACCCTGCGCAAGACCCGTACGACCACCTCGGCCCGCCGGGTCGTCTCGTACTCCCCCGAGGACCCCGCTGCCGTGAACGCCCCGACCGAGGACGTCCCCTCGGGCGACCTGCGCGTCGGCGACATCGTCCTGGTCGGGACGGGCGAGCTCATCCCCGGAGACGGCGACATCGTCAACGGCATCGCCACCGTCGACGAATCGGCCATCACGGGCGAGTCGGCGCCGGTCGTGCGTGAGTCCGGTGGCGACCGCAGCGCCGTCACCGGCGGAACCCGCGTGCTGAGCGACCGCATCGTGGTGAAGGTCACCTCGAAGCCGGGCGAGACCTTCGTCGACCGCATGATCGCGCTCGTCGAGGGCGCCTCGCGCCAGCGCACGCCGAACGAGATCGCGCTGAACATCCTGCTGGCGAGCCTGTCGATCGTGTTCGTGATCGTCGTGCTGGTGCTGAACCCCATCGCCTCGTACGCGGCGTCGCCGGTGTCGATCCCGGTGCTGGTCGCCCTGCTCGTGTGCCTCATCCCCACGACCATCGGCGCCCTGCTCAGCGCCATCGGCATCGCCGGAATGGACCGCCTCGTGCAGCGGAACGTCCTCGCCATGTCGGGCCGCGCGGTCGAGGCCGCGGGAGACGTGACCACCCTGCTGCTCGACAAGACCGGCACGATCACCTACGGCAACCGCCGCGCGTCGGCCTTCGTGCCCATGAAGGGCGTCGGCGCTCCGGAACTGGCCGAGTTCGCCTCGCTGTCGTCGCAGGCCGACCCCACGCCCGAGGGCGTCTCGGTGGTCGAGCTCGCGGCATCGCAGGGCATCGTCGCCGAGATGCCCCGCGGCGCGGAATCGGTGCCCTTCACCGCGCAGACCCGCATGAGCGGCCTCGACCTCGTCGACGGCACCCAGGTGCGAAAGGGCGCGGCGTCCGCCGTGGTGGCGTGGCTCGCGGCATCCGGATCCCCCGTTCCCGAGGCGCTGCGCGCGCAGCTGCAGAGCGAGACGGATGCCATCGCGCAGTCGGGCGGCACGCCGCTGGTCGTCGCGACGTGGACCCCCGCGGCGCGGGTCCCTGGGCCTGCCGAAGGGACCGGCACCCCGCAGGTCCCGGTGACTTCGACAAGCTCAGCCACCTCTGCCCACACTCAGGTCCCTGAGCCTGTCGAAGGGACCGGCACTCCCGCGGGCGCTTCGACGGGCTCAGCGACCACTGACGACGGAACCGGCCGTGTGCTCGGCGTCATCCATCTCAAGGACATCGTCAAAGACGGCCTCCGTGAGCGCTTCGGAGAGCTGCGGGCGATGGGTATCCGCACCGTGATGATCACGGGCGACAACCCCCTGACCGCGAAGGCGATCGCCGCGGAGGCGGGCGTCGACGATTTCCTCGCCGAGGCCACACCCGAAGACAAGCTCGCGCTCATCCAGCGCGAGCAGGAGGGCGGCAACCTCGTCGCCATGACCGGCGACGGCACGAACGACGCCCCGGCGCTGGCGCAGGCCGACGTGGGAGTGGCGATGAACACGGGCACCTCGGCCGCGAAGGAGGCCGGCAACATGGTCGACCTCGACTCCGACCCGACGAAGCTCATCGACATCGTGCGCATCGGCAAGCAGCTGCTGATCACGCGCGGCGCGCTCACGACGTTCTCGCTCGCCAACGACATCGCGAAGTACTTCGCGATCATCCCCGCCATGTTCATGGGGGTGTTCCCGGGCTTGGCGGTGCTGAACATCATGCAGCTGTCGTCGCCCGCGTCGGCGGTGCTCAGCGCGATCATCTTCAACGCGATCGTGATCATCGTGCTGATCCCGCTGGCGCTGCGCGGAGTGAAGTACCGCGCAGCCAGCGCGTCGAGCATCCTCAGCCGCAACCTGCTCGTCTACGGGCTCGGCGGCGTCATCGTCCCCTTCATCGGCATCAAGCTCATCGACCTCGTCGTGGGCCTCTTCCCCGGCTTCTGAAAGGCCCCGTCATGCGCACCACCCTGCGTACCGCCGGCGTCGCCGCCCGCGCGATGCTCCTCTTCACCGCCCTGCTCGGTGTCGGCTACATGCTGTTGATCACCGCGGTCGGGCAGGTCGCCCTGCCCTTCCAGGCCAACGGATCGCTGGTCCGCTCAGCCGATGACCAGGTCGTCGGCTCGCAGCTGCTGGGACAGTCCTTCGCGGATGCCGACGGCAACGCCCTGCCGCAGTACTTCCAATCGCGTCCCTCGGCCGCCGGCGACGGCTACGACTCCGCCGCCTCGAGCGGATCGAACTGGGGACCCGAGAACGACGACCTCATCGCTGCGATCGAGGAGCGCAAAGCCGCCTTCGACGCCCTGAACGGGTCCGGCGCGATCCCGGCCGATGCCGTCACCGCCTCGGGCTCGGGCCTCGACCCCGACATCTCCGTCGCCACCGCCGAACGCCAGGTCGCGCGGGTCGCCGAGGCTCGTGGCATCCCGGTCTCCGACGTGTCGGCGCTCGTGGCGGAGCACACCCAGCCGCGCGATCTGGGGTACCTCGGCGACCCGCGCGTGAACGTGCTCGAGCTCAACCGCGCCCTCGACGCGCGCTGAGAGACGAGAATCGCTGACATGGCTCCCGTCGCGTCCCCCGCCGCCGTCGCGCTCCCCGCGCGGCGGCGGGTTCGCGCGCGCGCGTCCACGCTCCCGTCGAGGGAGCACGCGGGCTCGGCGTTCGAACGGCCCCTCACCCCGTCGAGTGTCCACAACACGCCGCACGCCCGATGCCGCAGCGGCGTGTTCTGGACACTCAACAGGGGGGCACGCCCGAGCACCGCGGAGCGCCCGACCAGGGCGGCGCGGTCGACCACTGCGAGGCGCCCGTCCATCGCGGCACGGTCGGTGCGCCGCGGAACGCCGCGCCGAAGCGTCGCGGCGCGATCCCCGCGCGGCACAAGCCCGTCGAGTGTCCAGAACACGCCGCACGCCCGGTGCCGCAGCGGCGTGTCTTGGACACTCGACAGAGGAGCGCGCCCGAGCACCGCGGCGCGCCCGTCGCGCCGCGGAACGCCGCGCCCGAGCACCGCGGCGCGATCCCCGCGCGGCACAAGCCCGTCGAGTGTCCAAAACACGCCGTCCGCACGCCGGCGCCGCGGCGTGTCTTGGACACTCGACGGGGCGACGCGGGCGCGGGCGGGCTCGCGGGCAGAGCGGAGCGTCGCGTGAAGCGCGGGCGCCTGCGGGTGCTGCTGGGCATGGCACCCGGCGTCGGCAAGACGTACGAGATGCTCGAAGAAGGGCGGCGTCTCCGCGACGAGGGCCGCGACGTCGTCGTGGCGATCGTCGAGACGCACGGGCGTGCCGCGACCGCAGCCCAGGCCGAGGGCCTCGAGGCCGTGCCCCGCCGCGGCGTCGCCCACCGCGGGGTCGCGCTCGACGAGATGGACCTGGACGCCGTGCTCGAACGGCATCCGGACATCGCCCTCGTCGACGAACTCGCGCACACCAATGCCCCCGGTTCGCGAAACGACAAGCGCTGGCTCGACGTCGACGAGCTGCTCGCCGCGGGTATCGACGTCATCACGACCGTGAACGTGCAGCACATCGAGTCCCTCAACGATGTCGTCGAGAAGATCACCGGTGTCGTGCAGCGCGAGACGGTCCCGGATGCCGTGGTGCGCGCCGCCGACCAGATCGAGGTCGTCGACCTGGCGCCGCAGTCGCTGCGCGACCGACTCGCGGCAGGTTCGGTCTACCCCGCCGAGCGCATCGATGCGGCACTGTCGAACTATTTCCGCCTCGGCAACCTCACGGCGCTCCGCGAACTCGCGCTGCTCTGGCTGGCCGACGAGGTCGACTCGGCCCTGCAGCGGTATCGGTCGGAGCACGGCATCGAGGGCTCGTGGCAGGCGCGCGAGCGCGTGGTCGTGGCGCTCACCGGCGGCCCCGAGGGTGAGACGCTGCTGCGCCGCGGCGCCCGCATCGCCGCGCGGTCATCCGGCGGCGAGCTGCTCGCCGTGCACGTGTCGACGCAGGACGGCCTGCGTCGCGGCTCCCCCGGATCGCTGGAAGAGCAAAGAGCCCTCGTCGAGACGCTCGGCGGCACGTACCACCAGGTGGTCGGCGAAGACCCCGCCACCGCTCTGGTCGAGTTCGCCCGATCGGTCAACGCCTCGCAGCTCGTGATCGGCGTGAGCCGCCGCGGCCGTGTCGCCGCGGCCCTCACCGGTCCCGGCATCGGCGCCACCGTCATCCGCGCCTCCGGCGACATCGACGTGCACATCGTCAACCACGCGCGCGCCGGCGGGCGGTTCGCCCTCCCCCGTCTGACCGGCCCGGCGCTCAGCGCGAAGCGTCGCATCCTCGGTTTCGTCACGGCGATCCTGGGTGGCCCGCTCATCTCTCTCCTGCTGCTGTCGACCGGATCCGACGATTCCGTCGCCGCGGACGTGCTGGTCTATCAGCTGCTGGTCGTGATCGTGGCGCTGATCGGCGGGATCTGGCCAGCAGTGTTCGCGGCCGTGCTGTCGGGTGTCACCCTGAACTTCCTCTTCATCGAACCGCTGTACACCGTGACGATCAGCAACCCCGCGAACGCGATCGCCCTCGTGCTCTACGTGATCATCGCCATGCTGGTGAGCGTCGTGGTCGACCAGGCCGCCCGCCGCGCCCGCGCCGCCCGCCGCGCCTCGGCCGAGGCGGAGCTGCTCGCGACGGTCGCCGGCAGCGTGCTGCGCGGCGAGAGCGCGGTTCCCGCCCTGATCAGCCGCGCGCGCGAAGCGTTCGCTCTGGCGGGCGTGCGGCTGATCGCCGCCGACGGTCATGTCATCGCCACCGACGGCGAGCCGGTGCGCGACGACCGGTGCACCACCGTGCCGGTGGGTGCCGACCGGGCGGTGCTCGAGTTGCACGGCCGCGACCTCGACGCGAGCGAGCGCCGCCTGCTCGACGTGGTCGTCGCGCAGCTCGCCGCCGCCCTCGAACGCACCGACCTGGCCGAGACCGCCGCCGAGGCGGGGGCCCTCGCTGAGACCGATCAGGTGCGAAGCGCCCTGCTCTCGGCCGTCAGCCACGATCTGCGCCGCCCGCTCGCCGCCGCCGTCGCCTCGCTCGGGGGACTCCGGGCCGCGGGCGACAACCTCTCGGCGGACGACCGCCGCGAGCTCCTCGAGACCGCCGACGAGAGCCTCGCGACCCTCTCGGTGCTCGTCACCGACCTGCTCGACGTCAGCCGGGTGCAGGCCGGAGTGCTCGCGGTGTCGCTGACCGAGGTGGATGCCGCCGGCGTCGTGCTCAGCGCGCTTGACGAACTCGATCTGGGTCCGGATGCCGTCGAGCTCGCGCTCGATCCCGATCTGCCGGCGCTCCACGCCGACGCGGTGCTGCTGCAGCGCGTGCTGGTCAACGTGCTGACGAACGCCGAGCGGTACACACCCGCGGGGCAGCGTGTGCGGATCGCGACGAGCCGCCTGGGCGGCACCGCCGAGATCCGCGTGATCGACCACGGCCCCGGGATCGCCGCCGAGCGACGCGAGGACATGTTCTCGCCGTTCCAGCGCCTCGGCGACACCGACAACACCGCCGGCCTGGGGCTGGGCCTCGCCCTGTCGCGCGGGTTCGCGGAGGGCATGGGCGGAACGTTGACGCCCGAAGACACCCCCGGCGGCGGCTTGACGATGGTCGTGGCGCTGCCGGTGGCCGCTGTGGGCGCCACGGGCGACCCGTACACGCGGAGCCCCGTCCGCCGAGGATCGCGGCCGATGACGTCGCGCAACAGGGGGCTCGCGGCCCCATCCTCCGACGACGAGCGCGCGCCGGCGGCGCCCCGCGCCGACCACACGGCATCCGGCATCTCTCCGGTCGCCGACAGACGCGCCTCCGCAGCATCGCCCCCCGACCGCACGGCATCCGACATCCCGCCCGTCGCCGACGGACGCACCTCCGCAACGTCGCCCCCCGACCGCACGGCATCCGACCTCGGAAAGGACGCCCCGTGAAGATCCTCATCGCCGACGACGATCCGCAACTCGTGCGCGCCCTGCGCATCACCCTCGCCGCGCACGGTTACGACGTGGTCGCCGCCGCCGACGGCGCCGCGGCCATCACCCTCGCAGCGCACGCCCACCCCGACATCGTGCTGCTCGACCTCGGGATGCCGCACCTCGACGGTGTGCAGGTGATCGAGGCCCTGCGCGGCTGGACGACCGCGCCGATCATCGTCGTCTCGGGCCGCACCGGCTCGGCCGACAAGGTCGACGCCCTCGACGCCGGCGCCGACGATTACGTCACCAAGCCGTTCCAGATCGATGAGTTGCTCGCTCGCCTGCGCGTGCACGCGCGTCGCTCGGTGCCCTCGAGCGGCGAGTCGGTCGTGCGGTTTGGCGACGTCGAGGTGGACCTCGCCGCCAAAGCCGTGCTGCGGGAGGGGACGCGCGTGCACCTGACGCCGACGGAGTGGCGGATGCTGGAATTCCTGGCCCGCAACCCGGGCTCGCTCATCACCCGGCAGACGCTGCTGAAAGAGATCTGGGCCAGCGAGCAGGTCGCCGACTCCGGATACCTGCGCCTGTACATGTCGCAACTGCGCAAGAAGCTCGAAGCCGACCCGTCGAACCCGGTGCACCTGCTCACGGAGCAGGGGATGGGGTATCGGCTCGTCGTGTGACGGCGCACTCCGCGCCCGTCACGCTGCGCCGCGCTCCGCCTCACGTACGGAAGGATCGTCGGTCCGCCGGACCGCGAGATCGTCAACCAGTGATCGGCGACAGCGTCGCTCGTCTGCCTCTGCGAGCCACCGGTCGGAAAGAAGGCGTCACCTCGAGAAAGGGAGCTCCGAGCGCTGTGCGCGAACATGCGCGGCGCGCGCGGCGCGGCCGAGTAGACGAGATCTAGTCGTCGGAAAGGCTCCGAATCCAGCGGAGGGGATCGATCTGGAACGACGAGTGCAGGCGAACGAGCGTTTCCAACGTGGGATTCGCCCAGGGGTAGTGCGAGAAGCGTGCGCGCTCGATTCGACCCAGTGCCGGAGGCGCGATCCCCGCCCTCAGCGCAGCCTCTTCTTGGGAATACCCCAAACTGTTACGCGCATTATGTACTTCGATGGCGAGATTGCGCGAAAGACGTGCGCAAAGAATCTCATGCTCGGATCCGACGGAGGGTCTAGTCACGGCAGCCCCGGTTGCTGAACGAACGTTAACTCTTCATCTCCACTCACGTCCGAATCGGGACCCAGAACATATATGTGTTCGTCCCGCGGAGAAATTCCGCGTCCTCGCGCCTGCTCATGACCGGTGGGCGCCGAGCCCGGCTGCGAGTCGGCGCAATGTCGACGCGGCTGCCACGCGACGCCGGTGACAGAGAAGGCGCACCCCGCCCGGCGTCTCTCGTGCAGAGATTGCTCCCCCGCGTCACCTCGACTCCACGCGACCTCGCCCGACGAAGACCCTCCCGCGACGCCGCATCGTGCGCGACCGCATCACCCCGACCGGCAGGCGCGTCGTCCCGTTCACTGCGGCGGCGAGCCCTCGCGTGCGCGGCTCAGCGCGACCTGCGAGAGGAAATCGATGACCGCGGGCTCATCGGGGAGGGCGAGGGCCTCACCGTCGACGACCAATTCGAATGCCCCCTTCGCCCCCGGTCGGATGCAGACGGGGCTGGCCCGCGGACCGATCTCCCATCCGTCGCCCTGCCTCCGGGCGCGCCACCCGTGGATGCGCAAGAGAATCTCGAGCGAGGGCGTCTGATATTCACGGCTCATGTCGGTCATCCGGGCATATTAGTGCGCCCGAATTGCGGCCGAATTTCCTTTCTGCCACGAAGTCAAGAAATACCGAATTCCTGAATTCCGGCATGTTCACCGATGAAATGCAAGCACAAACAAATACTGAGAATCACATCTTCACATGCCACTATTCCCATTCCGGCACCCGCGATGACCGTTCGACGACCTCCCGGCCGACCGGCCCCGCCGTCGACGGCAGACCTCTCGCGAAAGACCGGGGCTCGCCTGATCACCTCCACACCGGCCGAGGGCGGCTCCGCGTCGGCGGCGACGTCCGCGCGACTCACGAGATGGGCGCGAGAGGTGCGGGGTCGTCATCGGCGCAGGCATCGAACTCCGCCTGCACGCGTGCGCAGCGGCAGGCGTAGACGATCGAGTGGAGCAGCATCAACGCACCTCCCCGAGGGTGTGGCACCCGGGGCAGGGGACGGCGATGCGATCACCCACTCGGACATCTCCAGGGAGCACGACCGTGGCGCGCGCCTCGCTGCCGTGCGCGTCGATGACCGCGAAGGGCTCGTCGTAGGCGTGCGACACCCGGCCGAGCAGTCGCGCTTCGCGCCACACCACGTCGAGTCCTGCGGCGCACGCGTCGAGTCTCAGTGTGTCGGGGGTGGCATCCACCACCGTCGCCACGATCACCGTCGTCGACAGCGTCGCGGACGCCACCCCACCCGACGCCGGGATGACGGCCGGGCCCGTGCACACGCAGGGCGTGCCGCAGATGTCGGCGTACCGGCCGACCGACATCGCCCGCACCGTGACGTCGTCGAGGGTGGGCAGGGATCCAGCGGGCCACGCCGCGGGATCGAAGGGCGCCGGGATGCTGGATCGGAGGGTGGGGAGCAGGGCCGTGAGGGTCATGGCATCCGGTCTACGCGCCGACCTCCGCGGGATGCGCCGCGCTGACGGTTCCCATACGGCGGCCGACGCGATTCTCACGCGTCTCACGCGCCCGGCGGCACCGAGACGGCGTCGCCCTGACGAGGCAGGGGGCGCGTCCTGCCCGGATCCGGCCCGGGAGCCCGGCTGACGGGGTGGCTCAGTTCACGGGGGTGAGCCAGACGTAACGGGCCACGACCATCGTGCCGTAGGTCGAGCTTCCGACGAAGATGTCCGCCGATCGCGGAGTGCCACTGGGGAACGGCGTGAAGGACGAGGTGAACGTTCCGGCGGCATCGGTCGGCCCGCTGGCGGGGGTGAAGACGAGCCGCGACTCGGACGACGAGATCGAAACCGTGCTGCCCTCCACCGCAACCGAGTTGATGGTCAGCGTCGCCGTCACCACCGAGGGTGTCCCGCCCTTGCCCGGGTCGGGACTGAAACGGACCTCCAGTGCGGGATCACCGTACGCCAGCGTGGCCGTAGCCGTGACCGTGCCACCCGCGCCGGGCGAGACGGCGGTGATGGTCGACGTGCCCTCCGACATCGACGCGGTGACCCTGGCCGTCGTCCAGAAAGTTCCCGATCCGTCGGTGAGGCCGCTCGACCGCCCGAGCGTCACACCGCTCGACGCGGAGAGGGACACCGCTTGGCCGGCCGACGGCACTCCCGCGGCATCCGTCACCCGAACGGTGACCGAAGACGACTCGCCCACGCGCACCGCGGTCGGGGCCAACGTGACGGTGATCCTCCGGTCGGTCGACCCGGCGAAAGCCGGCGTGGCGGCCACCATGACGATGGCGGGCACTGAGAGGGCTGCTGCGCCGATGGCCGTCCGGCGGGAGAGGCTCTTCGCGCGCCCGTCGGTGTCTGTTCTGAGTTCTCGATCGCTCACGTATGCGCCTTCCGCTTCGGGACGCGCGGGACGACTCAATGACGCCCCGCCCACGACACCGTCCTCCATCCTGTGCAGATCCGCCTCCCTCCTGCCTTCCCGCCTTCCAGTTCTCACCCGGTGCACGCTCGACGTCACCCGGTCCGAGAGACGCGGCGCCCCACCGGCGGCGGATCGCGCGCTTCGCGGCACAGAGACGGCGTCGGGGCGACCAGACGTTGCACCCGGCAACCGCAGGGTCGGCGGTACGCCGTCTCACGGTGAGACGCCCCCGTGCGGGCGAGACGCTCGACCGGCAGCCTCGAGCGCGACACCCCGCACCCACCCGGCGCGCCGTAGCCTGGAGGGGTGACACTCCCCTTCGACGTCGCCGCCGTGCGTGCCGACTTCCCGATCCTCGAGACCGAGATCGACGGCCGGCCCCTCGTGTACCTCGACTCGGGAGCGACCAGCCAGAAGCCCCGTGCCGTGCTGGATGCCGAGCGCGAGTTCCTCGAGCGCGCGAACTCCGCCGTGCACCGCGGTGCGCACACGCTCGCGGCCGACGCGACCGAGCTGTTCGAAGACGCACGGATCACCGTCGCCGAGTTCGTGGGCGCCGAGCCCGAGCAGCTGGTGTGGACCTCGGGAGCGACCGGCGGCCTGAATCTGATCGCCGGTTCCCTCGGCTACGCGGGGCGCCTGGGCGAGGGTGACGAGATCGTTGTGACCGAGGCCGAGCACCACGCCAACCTCATCCCGTGGCAGGAGCTCGCCCAGCGCACCGGAGCGCGCCTCCGTCACGTCCCCGTCCTCGACGACGGCATGCTCGACATGCACGCCGCAGCCGACCTCATCGGCGAGCGCACCAAAGTCGTGGCGTTCCCTCACGTCTCGAACGTGCTCGGCATCGTGAACCCCGTCGCGAAGCTCGTCACCCTCGCCCGCGGCGTCGGCGCGCTGACGGTGCTCGACGCGTGCCAGTCGGCTCCGCACCTCGCGCTCGACCTGCCGGCATCCGGGGTCGACCTCGCCGTCTTCTCGGGGCACAAGATCTACGGGCCCTACGGCATCGGAGCCCTGTGGGGCCGCGACGAGGTGCTCGAGGCGCTGCCGCCCTTCACCACCGGCGGGTCGATGATCACCACCGTCAGCCTCGACAAGGCTGAATACCTCCCGCCGCCGCAGCGCTTCGAGGCGGGCACGCAGCCGGTGTCGCAGGCCGTGGCTTTGGCCGCCGCGGTGCGGTGGCTCGGCGGACACGATCTCGACGCCGCACGAGCGCACGAGGCCCTGCTCGAAACGCGCATGCGCGAGGGGCTCCGTTCGATCGACGGCATCCGCCTGCTCGGAGACACGGATGCCGCCGAGCGCATCGCCCTGTATGCCTTCGCGGTCGACGGCGTGCACGCGCACGACGTGGGCCAGTTCCTCGACTCCCGCGGCGTGGCCGTTCGTGTCGGGCACCACTGCGCACAGCCGCTGCACCGCCGGTTCGGCCTGACGGCGTCGGTGCGCGCGAGCGCGGCGATCCACACGACCGAAGAGGAGATCGACACGTTCCTCGACGCCGTCTCGGGCGTTCGCGGCTTCTTCGGCGTCGGCGCGAGCACGGCGGGAGCACGCGCGTGAGCGGGCTGGAGTCGCTGTACCAGGAGCTGATCCTCGACCACGCGAAGAACCGTCGCGGCTTCGGCCTCGCCGAACCGGGCGCGCACAGCGCCACGGTGCACCAGCGCAACCCCATCTGCGGCGATGAGATCACGCTCCGCGTCGACGTCGACGGCGACCGCGTGGCATCCGTCACCTGGGAGGGCGCGGGATGCTCGATCTCGCAGTCGTCGGCATCCATGCTCGTCGCCCTGCTGCAGGAAGACGGCGGTGACGAGGGGATGCCGACCGCCGACGCCTCGGCGTTGATCTCCGGCTTCCGCGAGGCGATGCGCTCGCGCGGCAAGATCGCGCTCGACGAAGAGACGTTCGCCGACGCCGCCGCACTGTCGGGGGTGTCGAAGTACACCGCGCGCGTGAAGTGCGCGATGCTCGCGTGGGTCGCGCTCGAGGAAGGGCTGCGCCAGGCCTGACCTGCGTTGTGGACGCGCTCCGCGGCGCCGGCCCGTCCGGCGCGGCGCGGGGCGCGGCGTGGGGCGCGGCGTAACCTCCGCGATCCGCACAACCTCCGTGGCATCCACCCCATCGCACTGACCTTGCGCAAATCCCTGAGCGAACACGCCTCGCGCCACCACCCCCGGCCGCCGCCACCCCACCCCGACACAACCTCGGCAATCCGCACAACCTCCGTGGCATCCACCCCATCGCACTGACCTTGCGCAGATCCCCGACCGAACGCGCCGAGCGCGCCGTCGCCCACGGCCCTGTGTCCGCGCCGCCAGCGGCGCTAGCCTGCTCGCAGACCGACGAGAGGTGGATGCCATGGCAGCAGGCGGAGCAGGATTCAGCGACGAAGAACGTACGGCCATGAAACAGCGCGCCGACGAGCTCAAGGCGACGAAGGGGCTCAAGGGCGCGGCGAAGCTCGAGAAGGAGAACGAGGCCTGCCTCGAGGCCATCGACAAGCTCGAGGGCGTCGACCGGGCGATGGCCGAACGCCTCCACGTCATCGTGCTGGAGGAGGCGCCGCACCTGCACCCGAAGACCTTCTACGGCTTCCCGGCCTACGCGAAAGACGGCAAGGTCGTCGTCTTCTATCAGCCGGCGTCGAAGTTCAAGACGCGCTACGGCACGGTCAGCTTCGACGACACCGCGCACCTCGACGACGGTCCGATGTGGCCGGTGTCGTTCGCGGTGGTCGAGGTGACGGCCGAGGTCGAGAGGGCCGTTCGCGACGCCGTCCGCCGGGCCTCTCCCTCGGAGTAGACGGGTCGCGCGGATGACGCATCGAGTGGCGTCTCGCGCCATCCCTTGACGTTCCGGTCATCGGCGTCTTGGCTGAGGGCACCCCCGCAGCGCTCACGGCCGAATCCGGTCGCACGTCGCGTCGGGTGTCGCTGCGGGTCCGCCCGCGCGACGCGACCAGGTCGGGTCGACCGGCCGGAGAGGACGACGATGTCCGGTAACAAGGCAGTGGCGTACAAAGAACCCGGAGTGGTGGAGGTCATCGACACCCCCTACCCCGAGTTCGAGCTCAAGGACGGCCCGGGCGTGAACCCGGCGAACGTCGGCCGGAAGGTCCCCCACGGCGCGATCCTGCGCACCGTCTCCACGAACATCTGCGGCTCCGACCAGCACATGGTCCGCGGTCGCACCACCGCCCCCGCGGGTCTCGTGCTGGGCCACGAGATCACCGGCGAGGTGATCGAGGTCGGTCCCGATGTCGAGTTCGTCAAGGTCGGCGACATCGTCTCGGTGCCCTTCAACATCGCGTGCGGCCGCTGCCGCAACTGCAAGGAGGGCAAGACCGGGATCTGTCTGAACGTGAACCCCGACCGCCCCGGCAGCGCCTACGGATACGTCGACATGGGCGGGTGGGTCGGCGGGCAGGCCGAGTACGTGCTCGTCCCCTACGCCGACTGGAACCTGCTGGTCTTCCCCGACCGCGAGCAGGCGCTCCAGAAGATCCTCGACCTGACCATGCTGTCCGACATCTTCCCCACCGGGTTCCACGGCGCCTACACCGCCGGGGTCCGTCCGGGATCGACCGTGTACATCGCGGGCGCGGGTCCGGTCGGCATCGCCGCGGCCGTCGGCGCGCAGCTGCTGGGCGCGGCAGCGGTGCTCGTGGGCGACCTCAACCCGGAGCGCCTCGCACAGGTGCGGTCGCTGGGCTTCGAGAGCGTCGACGTGTCGAAGGGCGATCCTCGCGATCAGATCGACCAGATCCTCGGCACCCCCGAAGTGGATGCCGCGGTCGACGCGGTCGGCTTCGAGGCGCGCGGACACGGCTCCGACTCGTCGCACGAGGCACCGGCGGCGGTGCTCAACTCGCTGTTCGAGGTCACTGCGGCCGGTGGCGCCCTCGGCATCCCGGGCTTGTATGTGACGGGCGACCCGGGCGGCGTCGACGACGCGGCGAAGGTCGGTTCGCTCTCGCTGCGACTCGGCCTCGGCTGGGCCAAGTCGTTGACGTTCACGACCGGCCAGTGCCCGGTGATGAAGTACAACCGGCAGCTGATGATGGCGATCCTGCACGACAAGGTGCAGATCGCGAAGGCCGTCAACGCCACGCCCATCAGCCTCGACGACGCGCCCCAGGGCTACGCCGACTTCGACAAGGGCGCCCCGCGCAAGTACGTGCTGAACCCGAACGGGTACATCAAGAGCTGACGCGAAGCCGGAGCTCGCAGAACGGCGCCTTCCTCGCAGACTTCCCCGCGGAATCTGCGAGGTTCGCGTACATCTGCAAGCTTCGGCGCGCGGTTCCGCGAGAGCCCGTTCGCGAGAGGATGCCGCAGCCCCGAGGCCGCGGCATCCTCTCGGCTACGCCAGGACGACGCGCTCCATCCGCCCGGACAGCACAACTCCTGCAGATCCCACGCGCCACGGCCTCTTCCGCCGAGCGACAGCCGATCTCGAGAGTTGTGCACCGGCTACGCCAGGACGACGCGCTCCATCCGCTCGAAGCTCTTCTCCATGCCGTCGACCATGCCGGTGGACAGGACGGCGTCGCGGGTGGTGGCATCCGGATACTCGATCAGCAGCGTGACCAGGGTCGCGCCGTCTTCCTCGTAGAGCGACAGGTCGTTCGTGGTGGAGGGCCAGTCGGTGCCGGTCATGTGCTCGGTCTGCACGATGCGACGCGGCTCGTCGACGAGCAGGGTCTCGCCGTCGAAGCCGAAACCCTCGCCCTCGGTTCCCGCTTCGGGCTCCCACGCGATGCGGTAGCGCCCGCCCACCGAGACGTCGACCTCGCTGACGCTCATGCGCCAGCCGTCGGGGCCGAGCATCCACTGCCGCATCAGGTCGGGGTCGACGTGCGCGCGCCACACCAGCTCGCGCGGGCCGTCGATCAGGCGTGTGATGCGCACGTGCTGGTCGCTCAGGACCTCGAGCTGCGTCCCCTTGCCCTGGGCGAACTCCCGAAGGCCCTGCAGCACGGCATCCAGCTGGTTCATCGCCATGGTCGAGCCCTCGACCGCGCCCATCGCGACGACCTGCTCGAGGGCGTCGGCCGAAGCGAAGTGACTGACGTTCGAGAGCCGTGAGCCCTCGGGCGTCGCCTCGAAGGTGAAGACCATGCGCATCGACGGCATCCCCTCGATGGGGTCTCCGTTGTCGTCGGCGAAGGAGTCGATGACCTCGAATCCGCGGGGCTCGTCGATCGCGGTGAACTCCCACGCCCCGCCGGCCCGCTCTCCCTGCGGGGAGGTCATGTGGTACTTCGCATGCCCACCGACGCGGAAGTCGAACGCGTCGAACGTCGCCGGCCAGCCCGGAGGGCCCCAGAAGCGCTCGAGCTGACGCGGGTCGGTGAACACCGCCCACAACCGCTCCGGGCCGACCGCGAAGTCGGCGACAAGGGTCATGGTGAGCGTTTCGGCGTCGCTCTCGACGGATGTGACGGGCATGACGACTCCTTCGTCGGGTCAGGGGTGGGTGGGTTCGGTCGGCGGGATGGATGCCGCGGCTTCCGGCTCGGCCAGCAGCGCATCGAGTCGGTCGACGCGTCCGCGCCAGAGGTCTTCGTACGAACGCAGCAGGTGCTGCGCCCGAGCGAGCGCGGCAGGGTCGGCACGCACGAGTCGCACCCTCCCCTCCGCACGCTTGGTGATGAGCCGAGCCTCGGCGAGCACGGCGATGTGCTTCGACACCGCCGCGAACGACATCGCGTACGCCGCCGCCAGCTGGGTCACCGACTGCTCGGAGACCAGCGTGCGCCGCACGATGTCGCGTCGCGTGGCATCGGCCAGGGCATGGAAGACCCGGTCGATGTCGGCGTCGCTCTGTTGTTCAACCATTTGGTTGCACGTTAGCGCTCCGCCACGTCGTCCGCAAGGGACGCTGTCGGAGACCGGCTGCGGTCGATCGGCGTCGAGCGGGTCCCACCGAGGACGATCAGGAATACACCTTCTGGAACGACGACCGCTATCGAGCGGACACCAGGAGCCGGGAGACCTGCTCGAGCGCCTCGGGGATGAGTCGGTAGTACGCCCACGTTCCGCGCTTGGAGCGGCTGAGGAACCCGGCCTCGGTGAGCACCCTGAGGTGGTGGGACACGGTCGGCTGGGACAGTCCAATCGGGTCGATCAGGTCGCACACGCATGCCTCCCGCCCCTCTGAGGAGGCGACGATCGACAGCAGCCGTAACCGCGCAGGGTCGGCGAGGGCTTTGAGGGTCTTGGCCAGCTGCTCGGCGTCGGTCTGGCGGAGGGGTTCTTTCATCAGCGAGGCGCAGCACGCGACCGCCGGGGTGACGTCGGTGATCTCGACCGTCGTAAGCATGCATCGACAGTAGTCGATATTGACAGGTTTCGATACATGTCGAGATACTGAGCATCGACGTTCATCGATATTCTCCGGAGGCGCTCTCATGACCCTGCTCGACCTCACCCCGCGCACCGCAACGAGCGACCGGCTGGCGACGCTGCCGGTAGTGATCATCGGCGCCGGCCCGATCGGGCTCGCGGCAGCGGCGAACCTCGTCGAGCGGGGTATCGACTTCACGATCCTCGAGGCTGGCGATCGGGTCGCCTCTTCGATCCGGCTGTGGGGTCACACGAGACTGTTCTCCCCGTGGCGGCACGTGATCGACCCGGCCTCCCGTCGCCTGCTCGACGCCGCCGGCTGGACCGCGCCGGCGGACGAGGGCCGGGCACCCACCGGGCGAGAGCTCGTCGACGCCTACCTCGAGCCGCTCGCGGCGCTGCCGGAGATCGGGTCGCGGGTCCGGCTCGGCACCCGCGTGGTCGCGGTGACGCGGGAGGGCATGGATCGCACCCGCAGCGCCGGCCGCGAGAAGACGCCGTTCCTGCTGCGCCTTCAGACGCCCGACGGGACCGTCGAGGAGCTCACCGGGCGGGCGGTGATCGATGCGTCCGGCACTTACACCACCCCGAACCCCCTGGCCTCGACCGGACTGGACCCGATCGGCGCCGTCGACGTCGGCGGCCTCGTCCTGCACGCCCTCCCGGACGTCCTGGGCGCCGACCGCGCGTCGTTCGCGGGCAAGCACACTGTCGTGGTCGGCGCCGGGCACTCGGCCGCGAACACCCTGATCGCCCTCAGCGAGCTCGCCAAGACGGAGCCGGGGACGCGCGTGACCTGGCTGATCCGCAACCCCTCCGCGATCCGCGTCTCCTCCTCACCGGACGACGAACTCGCCGACCGCGCCCGTCTCGGTTCCCGCGTCGACCAGCTCGTCCACACCGGCCAGATCACCCTGCTCGACTCGTTCGAGATCTCCCGTCTGCGGCCTCACGAGGGTGGGGTTCGGCTGCTCGGGCGGAGCCGCGGTGAGGACGGTTTCCTGTCTGCCGAGGTCGTGGTGAACGCGACCGGGTTCCGCCCCGACCTGAACATCCTGCGCGAGGTTCGCCTCGAGTTGGACGACATCATCGAAGCGCCGCGCAGGCTGGCGCCGTTGATCGACCCGAACGTGCACTCCTGCGGCACCGTCTCCCCGCACGGCTTCGCCGAGCTGCGCCACCCGGAGCCCGGGTTCTTCCTGGCTGGAATGAAGTCCTACGGTCGCGCCCCGACGTTCCTGCTCGCCACCGGTTACGAGCAGGTCCGCTCGATCGCCGCGTGGCTGGACGGGGACATGCCCGCCGCCACCGACGTCCAGCTGACGTTGCCGACCACGGGGGTCTGCTCCACCGACCTCGGCTCCGGTGGGGGCTCGTGCTGCTCGTGACGACGATCCGGGCACTGACGGCGGCGGACTGGCCGCAGGTCGAGCGGATCTTCGCCGCCGGCGTCCACGCCGGGGAAGCCACCTTCGAGACCACCACCCCATCCTGGGAGCACTTCGACGCCGAAAAGATCCCCGACGCCCGTCTAATCGCCGCCGACGACACCGGCGCGGTGGTCGGCTGGGCGGCGGCCTCCCTGGTGTCGTCGCGGGAGGTCTACCGTGGCGTGATCGAGCACTCCGTCTACATCCACCCCGACCACCACGGCCGCGGCATCGGGCAACAGCTGCTCGATGCGTTCGTCGCCGTGGCCGAAGACGCCGGCTACTGGATGATCCAGTCCAGCATCTTCCCGGAGAACACCGCGAGCCTGCGCCTGCACGAGCAGGCCGGATTCCGCGTCGTCGGACGGCGGGAGCGGATCGCCCGCTCGCAGCTGGGTCCGCACGCCGGCGAATGGCGCGACACGGTCCTCATCGAGCGGCGCTCCACCCGCAACGGCACCTGATCAGCAGCCGCGGATAGACTGTGGTCTATGGATTCGGTGGATGCTCCCGCGCTGGCCGTGCTCGCCGACCCCACCCGCGCCCGCATCGTCCAGCTGATCCGCGATGCCGCGGGCGGTCGCGCGATGGTCAGCCGGCTCGCGGAGCAGCTCGGGCTGCGGCAGCCCACCGTCAGCCACCACATGGCCGCGCTGCGCGCCGAGGGCCTCGTGGTCCGCGAACCGGAGGGGCGGCGGGTCTGGTACTCGATCAACCCCGACGAAGCCGACCGCGTCACCGCCCTCCTCGGCGCGCCAGCCCTCGCGACGGATGAACCGGACTGGGAGCGAGTGGTCGACGATCTCGCGGCCCGCTACCAGGGGGTCTTCAGCCGGGAAACGGTCGCCCGCTACCTCATCGACTCCCGCGCACTGCTCGCCGCCCGCGGCACCGCTCCTCTGCTCGCCTCCCGCGCGGCGACGTTCACCGCATCCCGCCTCGACGACCTTCATCGCACAGAGGAATCCGTGGGGACGCCGTCGGTGTTGTTCGTCTGCATCCAGAACGCCGGCCGCTCCCAGCTGGCAGCGGGGATTCTCCGCCAGCTTGCCGGCGACAAGGTGATCGTCCGGACGGCCGGGTCGGCTCCCGCAGCGGAGGTCCGGTCCGCGATCGTGACCGCGCTGGACGAGATCGGCATCACGATCGGCGGGGAATTCCCCAAGCCGCTCACCGACGAAGCCGTGAGGGCAGCGGACGTCGTGGTCACGATGGGCTGCGGGGACGCCTGCCCGATCTATCCCGGTCGCCGTTACCTGGACTGGGACCTCGCTGACCCGGTCGGCCAGCCGCTGAGCGTGATCCGGTCGATCCGCGACGACATCGACCATCGCGTCCGTGCTCTCCTCGCCGAAGTGATCGCGATCACCGCCACCTGAATCATAGATGATGGTCTATGCTTTCCACCAAGAGGAAGCGAGACCCCGTTATGACCGACAAGCCCACTGTTCTGTTCGTCTGCGTCCACAATGCCGGCCGTTCCCAGATGGCCGCCGGCTACCTGCAAGCCCTCGCGGGCGACCGGGTCGAGGTGCTGTCCGCCGGGTCCGAGCCGAAGGATCAGATCAACCCGGTCGCCGTGACCGTGATGGCCGAAGAAGGCATCGACATCGCCGGCGGTACCCCGAAGCTGTTGACCGTCGACGCCGTTCGCGAGTCGGACGTCGTGATCACGATGGGCTGCGGCGATGCCTGCCCGATCTTCCCGGGAAAACGCTACGAGGACTGGCAGCTCGACGACCCCGCCGGTCAAGGTATCGACGCCGTCCGCCCCATCCGCGACGAGATCCGCGGCCGTGTCGAGGGCCTGATCGCCGAGCTGCTGCCCGAAGGAACGGCGGCATGAACGCGCAGCGCGGCCAGGACGGGCTGCTCTCTCCGGATTCGGTGCTGCACCGCGCCGCCGAGCGCCTCGCGCATCAGTTCGCCGGGATGGTCAGCGAGGAGACCGTCGACCGGGTGGTGTTCGAGTCCTACACCGCTCTCCCGCGCGCCGCAGCGGTCTCCCCTCAGGTCGTGACAGGGCATCCGCTCTGACGGCGGACAGTGTCCCGGCGAAGATGACCTGCCGGTCCCGAATCAGCCCGATTCACGCGACACCTGGTGTCACCTCACCGCGTTCCCGACAGACGCGTCGGAGCCCTGGCCCGACCGCTCGGAGCACCCGCGGGCACGGGCCCCGTCAGCCGTCCGTATCGATCCAGGACGCGATGTCGACGCCGTGGTTGTCGGGGGAGGCGAGCGTCCAGTAGGCGGGCGCCTGCGAGTCGTCGACGAGTCGCCCGCCCGCGGCGAGCGCGGCATCCACTCTCGCCTGCGCCTCCGACGCGGGGACGAATACGTCGAAATGAGTGCGTCCACGCTTCGGCTCATCGGGGGTGAGCGGGTTGAACGCGAGGTCGGGCGCGATGCGCAGGGCATCGATCGCGTCCGTCTCGCCGACCGGCGCGTACCCGAGAGCGGCGAGGAAGAAGGGGCGCACATCGGCCTTCGAGTGCTGCGCGATGTAGACGCTCACCGATTGGATCGCCGCGGGGTCGGCCCTCAGTCCGAGGCGACCGGCCGCCTCGGACACCGCGGCGGCGAACCGGGGCGCCGCCGCAGGAATCCCGCCCGCGGCCCACGGGGGCACCCGCACGACGACGGCCTCGGGCCGCACGTCGATGTCGGGGAGGATGCCGTGCTCCTCGGCCGCCGCGGAGATGGGGTCGACGAGGCTGCCCGCATGCCGCAGGGAAGACGCGCGGAAGACCGCTTGCGCGCCGGAGCTGACCACGCGCCAATCGCCCACTCCGGCCTCACGGTGGAACTGCTTCGAGGTGATCGTGTGCGCGCTCTCGGTCATATCGACCATGACAGGCCATCGCCGCCGCCCGCACAAGAGGCCGACTCGTCGGCACGGTATCCGGCTTGCCGCCACAGCACGGCGAACGGAAGCGGGCGACCGCCGATACGTCGGTCGACCCTCGTCTGACCGAAGCCTGGATACTCATTTTTCGGTCAGATGAGGATCTCCCGCGAGCCCCCACCCGTCAGAACCCCGCGATCACGTCCTCGAGCGGCCCGTCGGGCAGCACCACCCAGCCTTCGCGACGGGCGACCGGCAGGATCTCGGATGCCGGACGCTCGAACAGCCCGAGCGCTCCGGCGCGGGTCGCGAGAGCGGCGATCACGGCATCGAAGGCATCGGCGTTCGCGACGGCGAGCGGCGCGAAGGGTCCGACGTCGAACCACGGCGCCCGCTCCCGCAGCGTGTCGAGCAGGACGGCGCGGCGGGCGGCATCCACTCGATACCCCGTCGTGTCGAAGCCCCACAGGCGCAGCGAGCCACCGGGGTAGACCTCGAACAGGCGCCCCTCCGCCGCGCGGTCGACCGCGAACCCGGCGTCGGCGAGACGGCGCAGGAGGCCCGCGCCGCGGAGGGCCGTGACCCCGAGCCGGTCGGTCGACACGCTCAGCGGCCAGCGGCCGATGCGGTCTTTCACGACGTGGTCGGTGTGGCGGTACACGAGCAGCCGCCGCCAGTCGGCGCCGCCCTCGACGGGTCCGAGCGACGGCTCGACACCGGCGTGGTGCGCCTGGACGAAATCGGCGAACGCGTCGGGCCAGCCGAGCGGGCAGTCCACGCCGAGCCACGCCTCGCCGGAGGTGACGGATGCCACGATGTCGGCATCCACGATCCCGGTCTCGAGCCGCGTCAGGCGAGCCCGACCACCGGTCCAGACGACCTCGGCGAGAGCGGTGCCGGGCGCTGACGCGGCGAGATCGACTCCGATGGTTCTCATCCGTTCGAGCCTAGGCCGGACCGAACGGGAACGGCCCGGACCACCGTGAGGCGATCCGGGCCGTTTGCGAGGGGATGCGAGGGGTCACCCACCCAGGAAGGGAACCACGAAGAGTGCGATCGTGATGACGGGTCCGATCACGACCATCGACAATCCCCAGATCGTGAGGTGCCTGTACAGCCGAGGGCGTTCGCTCTCGTGCGCCGACGCGACGATGGTGGCACCGGTGGTGCCGAACGGTGCGCAGTCGACGAGCGACGCGGAGATCGCCAGCGCGTAGATGAAGCCGGTCATCTCGAGACCCCCGCCGGGCAGGAGGAGCGGGACGGCGAGCGGCACCAGCGCGCCGATGATGCCGATCGTCGAGGCGAAGGCCGACACGAGACCGGCGATGATGCACAACACCAACGCCGCGATGAGCGGCTCGTTCACCGACCGCGCGAACTCGCCCAGCTGGTCGATCGCGCCCAAGCGGGTCAGTACGCCGACATAGGTGATGATGCCGCCGAGGAGCAGGATCGTGTTCCAGTCGACCTTCGCCAGGCCCTCGCGACCCGCCTTCGGGTTGATGAAAGCGAGCAGCACGGCCAGGGTCAGGGCGACGGCGCCGAGGTTGAGGTCGACGTCGTTCAGCGTGAGTGTGAAGAAGGCGATCACGAGCACGGGGATCGAGATCAGCGTCATCAGCTGGTAGCCGGTGAGCTTCTGCGTCACGGTCTGCTCGAGCACCGCCGTGCCACCGCCGCGGGGGCGCGTGCTGAAGCCGGTGCCGGCGACGCCGCCGGAGCCTCCGGCGCTGAGCCCTTCGGATGCCACTTTCGCCGCGCGACCGCGGGCCATGAGCTCGCGTCCGCCGAACAGGAAGAAGGCGACCGCGACGATCACGGTGTTGATGCCGACCGAGAGGCCGAACATGAGTGCCGCGTTGTAGGGGATTCCGGCCGAGGTGGCGACGGTGAGCACCGTGATGCCCACGATGCTCGTCGGGGCGAGCGCGCCACCCACGATGGCCGAGCTCATCGCGATGCCCATCATCGTGGAGTGGATGCGGTGCTTGTGCGCGAGGCTCATCGCGATCGGCACGAGCGTGAAGGCAGCGTGCGAGGTGCCGAGGCAGGCCACGAGCGTTCCCACGGCGAACATCGCCCAGGGGATGAGTGCGACCCGGTCGCCGATCAGGCGCACCGATTTGTCGACGAGCCAGTCGATCGTGCCGACGGCCCGTGCAATGCCGAAGAGGTAGGTGATGCCGAGCAGGATGAGCAGAGCGTCGACGGGGAAGCCGCCGAGCACGTCGTCGAGCGACTCGCCCACCAGCAGCACGCCGATGACGCAGGCCGCGACGAGCGCGAGCGCGCCCATGTGGACGTTGCGGATCGCCGAGACGGCGAACACCGCGACGAGCACGATGAGGGCGATGATCTCCACGCTCACGGGGTCGCCTCGCGCGCGGGCAGGGGGTGGTGGGGGCAACGGTGCATCGTCGTCGATCTCCTGGGTGGTCGAGGGTGAGGTCAGGCTCCGAGCGCGAACCCGGAACGGTAAGCGGATGCCGCGGGCTCGTGCACGCCGTCGAGGTCGGCCAAGCGCACGAGCTCGCCCGCGGCGACGTCGTGGCGCAGGCGCGCACCCGACAGCAGGTAGTAGGGGGCGATGTCGCCCGCGTCGGGGGCGACGATGACCGGCGCGACGCCCGAGATCTCGTGGTGGTGACCCTCGACGCGGAACGGCGTGCCGGCGGCGAGGGCGATGGACGCCCGGGCGGCGAGCACCGTGTGCTGTCGGGACTCGGCCGTGGTCGAGGTGCCGTCGAACGCGGCAGCGATCGTCAGAGGAGTCTCGACCCCCATGAAGTGGTAGGGCCAGTAGATGCACGCGTACCGGCCGTTGCGGCTGACGACGTGTCCTTTGCCGCGCAGGATCTCCCACGTGACGTCATCGCCGGTACGCACGATCGCGAAGACGCCGCCGGCGAAGCTCGCCTCGCCCGGCAGTCGCAGCATCGAGAACACGTCGATCACGCCCGTCGTGTCGAGGATGCCCCCGTCCGAGCGTTCGGCGTAGACGTCGGCGAGTTCGTCGGGACGCACGACCGGGTAGTGCATCGTTTCGACGTCGGCGGTCGCCCCGGTGTACAGCGAGACGACGTTCATCTCGCACGAGTCGGCGGCCGCGGCGCGCTTCAGGCCAGACACCGCCTCACGGCGGGCGGCGAGCGTGGCATGCAGATCGTCACCGTGACCGAGCAGGTCCGCCAGCGCGGGCGCATGCTGCTCGACGCCGTTCTGGTCCACCACACCGGTCTCGGGGTCGAAGACGAGGTCGTACTCGCCCGACTTGCCGAGCGCGACGATGTCGAAACCGGTCGCGAGCACCCAGTCGACCAGACGCAGCAGATTGGCGGGCTGGTCGCCGTCGCCGGGCAGGTAGCGCAGGCCCCGTTCGCGCGCCTTGGCACCGAGCGCGACGCCGGCGATCGTCTCGACCTCTTTGCTCACCATCACGACGTGCACGTCATGGTCGAGGGCGGTGTCGGCGTAGGCGAACCCGGCGTCGATGCGACCGGTGGCCTCGACGAGCACGTCGACGTGCGACCAGGCGACGTGCGCGGCGTCGGCGATCACGGCCGTGCGCCCCGCCTCGACCGCGGCGGCCGCATCGGCGGCATCCGTGACCGCGACGACGTCGTCGCCCTCGACGCCGAGGTCTGCCAGCATGCGACGGACACCCTCCACGTCCGGGTCGACGAGCTGGGCGGCCGTCATGTCGGGAAGGCGACGGAGCTGGTCGAGCAGCGTGCGTCCGTACCCCCCGTTCGCGCCGGTCACGGCGATGCGGATGGGGGCCTGACGGCGCTGTGCCGAGCTGTGGATCACCGTTGTTCCTCTTACGTCGTCGAAAGTCGTGGGATGCCGGGGGGAGCGCATCGGGTGCTCGGCAACTGTAACGCCGACTCACAAATTGTCAAACTATCTTCTCAAATATTCACATACACTGGACGAGGGCCGCCTCCGCGGTCCGCACCCGACGAAAAGGTCTTCCATGCACTTCGGCGCCATCGCTGACGACTTCACCGGCGCGACCGACCTCGCCACCGCGTTGCGGGAGCGCGGCCTGCGCACCGCCGTCGTCATCGGCGAGCACGACATCCCCACCGACCACGACGCGGTGGTTGTCGCCCTGAAGTCGCGGACGGCGCCGGTAGACGAGGCGGTCTCGGCCTCGCTCGCCGCCACCGACCGCCTTCTCGCGGCGGGGGCGGATCGCCTGTACGTGAAGTACTGCTCGACATTCGACTCGACCGACGAGGGCAACATCGGCCCGGTGCTCGACGCGATCGTCGGACGAGCGGACACCGACCGCACCATCGTCGTGCCCTCGTTCCCCGCGAACGGACGCACGGTGCGCGACGGCGTTCTGTTCGTGGACGGCGTGCCGCTCGAGGACTCCCCCATGCGCCACCACCCGCTGACGCCCATGACGATCTCGCGGCTCAGCGGAATCCTGGCCCCGCAGACCAGCGCCGAGCTGACCGAGATCGGACTCGACACCGTGCGCGGCGGCGAGGAGGCCCTGCGCGCGGCGATCGACCGTGCCACTCCCGGATATCTCATCGTGGATGCCGAAACCGATGCCGACCTCGCAGTGATCGCCGACGCGTCTCGCCACCTGCGGGTGGTCTCCGGAGGAGCCGCGCTCGCGGCGCACCTCGACGCCCCCGCCGTCGACGCTCACGTACCCTTCCCCGCGGTCGGTCCCGGTCGGCTCGTGGTGTGCGGTTCCGCGTCGGCGGCGACCCGTGCGCAGATCGCCGACGCGACCGCCCGCGGCGCCATCGCGAGAGGGGTGGACCTGGATGCCGCTGTCTCCGACCCCGACGCCGAGATCGCCGCCCTCACCGCCTGGGTGCGGAGCGTGCCCGCGACCGCGTTGCCCCTCATCTCGTCGGTCACCGAACTGTCGGACATCCGCCGTGACGCGTCCGCGACGGCGGATGCCGTCGAGCACGTGCTCTCCGCCGTCGTCGCCGGCCTCGTCGCGGGCGGTGACGTCCACCGGGTCGTGGTCGCGGGAGGCGAGACGAGCGGAGCCGTGGTCCAGGCGCTCGGCATCTCGGCCCTCGAGATCGGCCCGCAGCTCGCGCCGGGGGTGTGCTGGAGCGCCGGGGAGACGGCATCCGGAGACACCGTCGCGCTCGTGCTGAAGAGCGGCAACTTCGGCGCCACCGACCTGTTCACCGCTGCGTGGGGAGCCCTCGCATGAGCGCCGTCGACGATCTCATCGCGGCCGGCCGGACCCTCGTCGAGGCGGGACTGAGCCCAGGCACCTCGGGCAACGTGAGCGTGCGTGAGGGCGATCACGTGCTGATGTCGGGCACCGGTACGCGCCTCGGCGCCCTCACGCCCGAGGACATCTCCGTCCTGACCCTCGATGGCGACCTCGTCAACGGCATCCGCCCCTCCAAGGAGGTGCCGCTGCATCTCGCGATGTACGCCCGGAACCCGCAGCACAGCGCCGTCGTCCACGTGCACTCCCCGTCGACCGTCGCGGTGTCGTGTCTCGAACCGTGGGCCGCGCACACCGCCGTGCCGCCGTTGACGCCCTACTCCCTCATGCGCGTGGGGCAGGTACCGCTGCTGGACTTCGTTCCGCCGGGAGACCCCGCCATGGGCGACCTCATCACCGACTGCCCGTTCCCGTTCCACGGGGCACTGCTGGCGAACCACGGCGCGGTCGTGAGCGGACCGGATGCCGCGTCGACCGTCGACAGCACGGTGGAGCTCGAAGAGGCGTGCCGCATCACCCTGCTCACGGACGGTCACCGGCGACGGCTCATCGCCCCCGAGCGAGTGGCCGAGATCACCGCCCACTGGGGCACCCCGTGGACCGCGACCGTTTCAGTAAGCTGAGCGGGACCGAAGGACGACGATGAGCGAAGCCGCCCCGATGATCCCCGATCAGCGCCGGGAAAGCATCGTCCAGGCGTTGCACCGCGAGCGCGTCCTGAGCTTTCGTCAGCTGAGCGACCTCGTCGGAGTCAGCCAGATGACGGTGCGCCGAGACGTCGCCGTCCTCGAGGAGCAGGGCCTCGTGCAGGCCACCACCGGCGGCGCCAAGCTCGCCACCCGTCTCGTGCTCGAGCCCTCGCGCGCCGAGAAGGCGACCAGCGAGATCGCGGAGAAGACGGCGATCGCACGCGCCGCGTCGCGCCTCGTGCGCGACACCATGACCATCTACCTCGACGCCGGCACCACCGCCCAGGCGATGCGGCCGTTCCTCGAGCACATCCACGACCTGACCGTCGTCACGAACGACATCGCGACGGTGCAGGCCTTCCTCGACCACCCGAGTGCCGACCTCATCTCGGTCGGCGGTCGGGTGGACCGAACGAATCTCTCCACCATCGGGCGTCTCACCCGACTCACCCTCGCCGAGCTGTCACTCGATCTGGCCTTCATCTCGTCGAGCTCCTGGGACCTCGGCCATGGCGTCACCACACCGGTCGAGGCGAAGGTCGAGGCCAAGCGGGCCGCCGTCGACGCCGCGGAGCGCGCGGTGCTCATCGCCGACAGCTCGAAGTACGGCCGCTTCGCCAAGTACCGCGCTCTGCGTCTCGCGGAGCTCGCCGAGGTCATCACCGACGGAGCCCTGCCCGAGATGGCCGCGCAGGCGATCACGGCGGCCGGTATCCGGGTCGTCCGCGCCTGAGCCGCAGCGTCAAGGCAACCCCGGATCGCCGGAGGACCTGCGAGGATCGGGCCATGGCAGACGACGACCTCCCCGATTCGCTCGAACCGGCCACCGACGTCCCGCCGCGCGACGAGCCGCCCCCGCCGCCCACGCCCAAGGGCGACATGCGTGTGCCGTCGGTCGTCGCGATCATCTCGGGCGTCGTGGTGATCGCGTGGTACATCTTCGTCGTCACCGCCAGCGCGATCTCGGAGATCGACAACCTGCCGTGGATCCAGATCGGCATGTGGGTGCTCGCGGGCGTGTCGTTCGTGTGCGGCATCGTGAGCCTCAACGCCCGCATGGCACGCGAACTCGCCGCGGCGGGGTTCATCGCGGGAGTCGCCGCGGGTCTGCTGTCGATCTCGATCGGGTTCTTCAGCGGGGTGGAGCTGCTGACCTGACGAGCGGATCCGCCCGCCGCACCGGCGACGGAATACGGAGCCCGCCCGACCGGTTGCCGCAGGCATGACGCCGGAGCCCACCCTCGAACGTGCCCTGTCGAGCATCGACGTGCGGCCCGGCCGCGCCTGGCAGCGCACCCTGTCCGAGAGGGAGCGACTGCCGCTGCCCCGCGGCGCCGCGGCGCTCGTCTACGTCCGGCGCGGTGAGCTGACCGGTCGGGCACCCGAGCGACCCGCGTGCACGGTGGACGCGCCGTCGGGCGCTGCCGCGGCGATCGAGGGCGAGCGCACACTGCTCGCGGGCGATGCCTTCGTCTCCCTCGGATGCCACGCCCTCACGCTGACGTCGCAGTCCGGTGCCGAGGTGACCGTCGTGCCGCTGGAGGTCACGCCGACCGCCGACACCCGCGCCCTCCCACCCGTCGTGTTCGTCAGCGGCTTCGCCCACGCGGAACCCGCCGCCGCCTCGTTGGCCGCGCACCTCGGCATCCCCGCTCCGGGAGCGCCCTCCGATCGGGAGGGTGACGAGACCATCTGCAAACTCATGGTGATGACGGTGCTGCTGTCGGCGCTGCGGGCGTGGGCGTCGACCGAACGCGCGTCGGCATGGCCGCCGCGGAGCGACGATCCGTTCCTCTCGCGCGTGGTCGCGGCGGTCTCCGCCGACCCCGGGCACGAGTGGACCATCGACCAGCTCGCCGCCCTCGGGGCGATGTCGCGGTCGGTCTTCGCGGCCCGGTTCCGCCGGGTGTTCGGCAGCTCGCCCGCGTCGTACGTGACCGAGGTGCGCATGCGGCGGGCCAAGGAACTGCTGGAGGCCGGCACCCCGGTGTCGCAGACCTCGCGGGCGCTCGGCTATGCCTCAGACGAGGGCTTCCGGCGGGCGTTCCGCCGTCACACGGGCGTCGCGCCGTCGGAATGGCGAGCCGGGCGGCGCGAACTCGCGGTCTGACCGACGGGCGGCATCTGCGCCGCTCCCGCGCCCGTCAGGCGGAGCCGCGCCGCTCGCGCACCGACAGCCCGAAGAGCACGGCGCCGATGATCAGGAGGGCGATGCCGATGGCATCCACCGTCAAGACGCTCGTCGCGTCGACGAGGATGCCGCCCACGCCCGCCGCGATCATGATGGCGAGCTGGAATCCCGTGACCACGAGGCTGCCGCCGGCCTCGAGGCGGTCGGGCATGCGGTGGCCGACCCAGGTGTTCACGATGATCAGCCACGACGAGAAGAAGAAGCCCCACACGATCACCGCGATCGCGACCACCACGATCGCTCCGGGCAGCAGCATGACCGCCGCGATCGCCAGCGCGATCACCAGGGGCCCGACCACGGCGAGGCGGGCGAAGGCGCGGTCGACCACGACACCGACCGCGAGATTGCCCACGACTCCACCGACGCCGAACAGGGCGAGCAGCAGCACGATCGTGCCCGCGTCGACATCGGGGATGCGCTCCAGCGACAGACGCACGTAGGTGTAGGCGACGAAGTGCCCGAGCACGACGAGGACGTGTCCGATCATGCCTCCGCCCACTCCAGGACGGCGAAGCGTGTCGAACAGGATGCCGAGGCTCGACGTCGCAGCCGGCGGCACGGGCGGCAGGGCGAACCGCACGGCGACACCCACCGCGGCGGTGACCACGGCGATGGACAGGAACGCCAGGCGCCAGTCGAGCACCTCGCTGAGCGCCACGCCGATCGGCACGCCCGCGACGGTCGCGAGAGACACGCCCGCCGAGCCGAACATCATGGCGCGTCCGATGCGGTCGGGGCTCGACAGGCGCGCCGCCACCGTGATCGACATCGACCAGAACCCGCTGATCGCCGCCCCGAGCAGGAAGTGGGCGACGAGGATCGCGGGAAGGCTGGGGGCGATGGCCACCACGAGGCTCGACACCGTTGCCGCGGCGGCCGCGCCCACCAGCAGCGTGCGGCGGTCGAGGCGCGGGAGCAGCAGGCCCACCGTGGGGGCGAAGAGGAGCCCCGCCAGGGCGGTGACGGTGACCGTCTGCCCCGCCTGACCGGGGGTCACGCCGAGCGAGGCGGCCATCTCGGTGAGAACACCGTTGGGGAGGAACTCCGCGGTGACGAGCAGGAAGCTCAGCAGCATCACGACGACGAGTCCGCCGTAGCGCATCGTCGGCAGCCCGGCGACGGACGTGGGAACAGGAGCGGTGGCGGTCATGCTTCGATGCTGGCCGTTCGAGCCGCGCGGCGCCGGGCCGTTCGTCCGCGGCATCCGACCGTTCGTCCGCGGTGCTCGCGACCCGGCGCATCCCCGCTCGATCTCGCGAGCGAGTCCCGCTCACCCCTCGAAGGGCTGCCCGACGTAACGTGCCGAGGGCCGGATGATCTTGGGATCGCGCGCCTGCTCGAGCACGTGCGCCGTCCAGCCGATCGTGCGGGCGAGCGCGAAGGTGGGTGTGAACATCGCGGACGGGATGCCGCACTGCTCCATCACCACCGCCGCGTAGAACTCGACGTTGGCGTGCAGGGGCCGCTCAGGTCGACGCTGCGCGAGCTGACGCTCGGCCTCGCGCTGGAACGCCAGCGCCTGCGCCACCCGCGCTCCCCCGAGCCGCTGCGCGACCTCGCGCAGCAGCTCGGATCGCGGGTCAGCGGTGCGGTACACCGCGTGACCGAATCCCATCAGCCGCCGCCCCGCCGAGAGCTCGTTCGCGATCCAGGCACCGGGGTCGTCACCGGCGGCGTCGAGGCTGTCGAGCGCGCGGGCGGGGGCGCCTCCGTGCAGCGGTCCCGACAGGGCTCCGAGAGCGCCGGAGAGACAGGATGCCATGTCGGCCCCCGTCGAGGCGATGACCCGTGCCGTGAACGTCGAGGCGTTGAAACCGTGGTCCATCGCCGCGATCAGGTAGGCCGACAGCGCGCGAACGTGGACGTCGTCGGGCACGTGGCCCGTAACACGGCGGAGGTAGTCGGCGACGAGGCCGGAAGGCGCGCTCGTGGCGGACGGGAAGCTCCCTCGGCCGTCGGCCGCGGCGGCGCCGACGGCCGGACCGCCCACCGGCGCGAGCGAGAGCGGCACCATCGCCGCGAACGCGATCGCCTCGTCGAGCCGGCCGGCTTCGTCGAGGTCGTACAGCGCGCGCGAACGGCGGACGGATGCCGCGAGCGTCCACACCGCGCGGAGGCGGGCGAGCGGCTGGTCGGTGCGGGCCGTGACCGCGGCGATGAGCTCCGGCATCCGGGGATCGGATCGCGCGGCGGCGATGCGCTCGTCGAAGGCGGCCGCGCGGTCGACGTCGGGGAGGTCGCCGACGACGAGCAGGTGCCACACGTCTTCGAAGGTCCGCGTGCGGGCCAGGGCAGTGGCCGAGTGGCCGCGGTAGTGGTAGAAACCGGCGTCGCCGTCGACGTCGCTGATGGTGGTCTCGGCCACCACGACGTCGTTGAGGCCGCGGGGCACATCGATTAGGTCGCTCATGCGCTCAGTGTGCGAACATGACCGCAACAGCGTCAACGTTGATCGGATCAAGATGGTATCCCCTCTCCCCCGCCTCACGGCCGCCCAAGCCGCCGCCCGGCTCGGGGTCAAGCCCGAGACGCTCTACGCCTACGTCTCGCGCGGACTCCTGCACCGAGAGCGCGACGCCCGCGGCTCGACGTTCGACGCGCTCGACGTCGAGACGTTCGCGGCGGGGCGTCGTCGTGCCCCGGTGCGGTCGTCGGCGCATCCCACCACCGGTTCGCCGCTCGGCGTCGTGCAGACCGACATCGCCGACATCGAAGACGGCGAGCTCCTGTTCCGCGGCCGCCGGGCCCGCGACCTCATCGACCGGCCGTTCTCCGACGTCGTCGCGTGGCTGTGGGATGCCCAGCGACTCGACGCCCCCGACCCCGCCATCGGCAGCGCGCGCGAGATGGTGGCGGCCCTTCCGCCGCACGCCGGCGCCATGGATCGCCTCCGCGCCGCCCTGACCGGCTTCGCCGCCGACGATCCGCTGCGGCACGACACGTCCGCGGCGACCCTGCACCGCATCGGCTGGACGCTGCTCACGGGCCTGCCCATCGCCCTCGGCGGCGATCCGCACGCCGACATCGCCCGCTCACTCGCGAGCGCCTGGCGTGCACCGGCCTCCGTCGACGCCGCTGTCAACGCCGCCCTCGTGCTGCTCATCGACCACGACCTCGCCGTGTCGACCTTCGCCGCACGGGTGGCCGCGTCGGCGCGGGCCGACGGATACGCCGCCGTGAGCGCCGCCCTCGGTGCAGCCGATTCTCCGCTGCACATCTCCGCGGCGACGCGGACCGCCCGCCTGCTCACACGCGTTCGCCGAGGACTCGAGCCGGAACGGGCGCTGGCCGAGGTGCTGCAGGACGGCAACGGCATCCCGGGCTTCGGTCACCCTCTCTACGCCGGCGTCGACGACCGCGCCGACGCCCTGTTCCCCCTGCTTCCGGCCCTCCCGGACGGAGAAGCGACGATGGATGCCGTGCGCCGGCTCAAGGAAACCGTCGCCGCCCGAACAGGTCTGCAGCCCAACGTCGATCTCGCTCTGGCCGCCCTGGTGTCGGGCGCCCGGCTGCCCGATGACGCGGCCAGCACGATCTTCGTCGTGGGGCGCCTCGCGGGCTGGATCGCGCACATCGACGCGGAGTACGGCGAACAGGCGATGCGGCTGCGGCCGCGAGGTGAATACGTCGGGCGGTAGCACCCAGCTAGCCAGGTTCATGGAGCGCTCTCGACTCCTTCGAGGTGCTGCCGGAGCCTGACGCCTCCGTCGATGCCTTGCTGCTCCGCGCGCGGTCCCGAGGCCTACAGACGACGGACGCCCCGCACCTCGCGGTCGCCCGGCAGGCCGGGTGCACCCCGCCTCTCGGCCGCATCGGGCGGGCGGGCCGTCGACGTCGTCGCGGAGCCGGCCCAGCCGACCTCGACGAGCGTCAGCGGTTCTCCCACCCCTTCGCCATCTCGACCACCGCCGCGACCGCGGCCTCGGTCTCGGCGGGCGTCCCCCCGGCGCGACCGGCGACGAGCCCGGCGACGAATGCGCTCAGAGGCGCGGCGGGGCGCGCGACGCCGTTCGCCACGTCGCGCGCGAGGTCGAGGATCAGCGAGATGGGGATGTCGCCCTCGGCCAGATTGAAACGCTCAGCGAGCGCCGCGCTCCAGTCGTTGAGCGCCTCGGGCGGCAGGGTGCGTGATTCCGTCATGACTCCTCCTCGGGCCTTCGTGAGATCGTCCCACGTGTCGACGTCGCGCGTGAGGTCTGGATCGGCGGGGACCGTCATCACGTTCAGCCCGCCCAGCAGCGCCCGCATCGACGCATCGCGCCCCGCGTCGGACAGAGCGGATGCCGCAGCCCGCAGCGCCGCGGTGCGATACCGGCCGATCAGCCACTGGCGCCGCCCGTCGTCGAGGCACGCGCCGTCGACCCCCACCGGCAGCCCGTCGGGCAGGAGTGCCACCGCCGGCCCCGCGGTCGCCAGATCGCTCGCGACGACGAAGACCTCCTCGGCATCCACTGCGGGGAGGGCGGCGACGATCCCCGCGACCGGGCCTCCGAAGGGCGGATCCTCGCGCACCCAGGTCGCGTCGAGACCCTCGTCGAGCACGGGCGCCGCGACGACGACGCGCCCCGCACCTCGCGCGCGCACGGCGTCGACGGCCGCACCGAGCAGCGTCGAGCCGTCCACGTCGAAGAGGGGCTTGATCGCGCCGCCCACGCGCGAACCGCGGCCGCCCGCGAGCACGATCGCGTCGACACTCACCACAGCGCGACCGTCACGCTGTCGCCGGCGGCGAGCGCCACATCGCTCGGCGGGATGACGGCGAGAGCGTCGGCCGCACCGAACCCCCGGGTTCCCCGCGGCGTGGGTGTGGCGCGCCAGCGCGCCGGATCGCGGCGATCGAGCGTGACCGGCACGTATTGCACGTGCTCGGGGCGAGCACGCCACCCCTCGGTGAGCCCGACGCGCACGTGGGCGCGGCCGAGCTCGGCGTCGCCCTCGAGAGCGCGCAGGGCCGGACGCACGAACAGCTCGAACGACACCGCGGCACTGACCGGATTGCCCGGCAGGCCGAACAGCAGAGTGCCCGCGTCGGTTCGCCCGAAGCCCTGCGGCTTCCCGGGCTGCATGCGCACGCGGTCGAAGCGCATGAGATCGCCGAGCGTGTTCTTCACGACCTCGTACGCGCCCGCGCTCACCCCGCCCGAGAACACCACGACGTCGGCTCCGGCGGCCTCGGCAGCGGCGATCGCGCGACGCGGTCCGTCGCCCTCGTCGCCCACGCTCGTGCGGAGCACCACGTTTGCGCCGGCCTCCTCGGCGAGTCCGGCGAGGAGGACGCTGTTCGACTCGGGGATCTGTCCACGGGTGAGGGGAGCACCGGGGGTGACGAGCTCGGATCCGGTCGACACGACGGCGACCCGCGGCGCGCGCGAGACCGTGACGGTGCCGACACCGGATGCCGCGATCGCACCGGTCCAGGCGGCGTTCAGCCGCACGCCCGCGTCGGCGACGAGTCGACCGGCCCGCACGTCGGAACCGCGGCGGCGGATGTGGACGCCGGGCGCGCGCGGCGCCGTCACGACGGTCACCGGTTGGAGGCCCCCGTCGAGGCCGTGCAGCGTGTCTTCGAAGGGCACGACCGCCGTCGCGTCGGTCGGCACGGGCGCACCGGTCATGATGCGCGCGGCGTCGCCGGCACGCAGCGCCGGGTCGAGATCGGTGCCCGCGGGCAGGTCGGCGACCACGCGGAGGACGCCGGGCATCGCGAGGTCGCGCACCGCGAAGCCGTCCATGGCCGATGCGTCGAAGCCGGGCACGTCGACGGCGGCGCGCACGGGCCGGCGAAGCACGCGTCCGCGCGCCGCCGCGATGTCACGCGGTTCCGGGGCGAGCGGCTCGACCGCCGAGAGCACCGCGGCGAGATGGTCGGCGACGCCGATCATGCGTCCGCCCGGGAAGGAGAGAGGGGCATGTGCTCAGCGTAGGCGCGCGTTCAGAGGTCGAAGCGGTGCGGGACCACGTCGCTGCCCTCGCGAGGGGCGGAACCCCATTGCCGCGGGCCTGCCGGACGGCGGTGCGCGGGAGATGAGGGGAGGAGATGTGGGCAGGGGAGGACACGAGAGCGATCCCGCGTCCTCCCCTCCCCGCACCCCCTCCGCTCCGCACCACCACCGCTCAGACGGGCACCGCAACCCGGGGTCCGCGCGGGCCGCCGCGGCTAGCGTGGACGACATGGACGGCCTGACCTACGACGAGGTCGGCGCGACCGCCGGCGAGATGCCGCCGGGCTATCACCACGTGCGGGCGCAACGCGTCATCGGGCACGGACCCGCCGACTTCGTCCGTGCGGCCGACGCGCTGCTCGCGGGCGAGGCGCAGCGCCGGGCGGGCGCGCGGGTCGAGCTGTCCGAGACGCCGATGCGCGAGGGCACCCGCGTGACGATGCGGCTGGGGCTCGGCATCCTGAGTTTCCGCATCCCGTGCCTGGTCGTGTGGGCCGAGCGCACCGACACCTCGGCCGGTTTCGCCTACGGCACGCTGCGCGGACACCCCGAGCGGGGTGAGGAGCGCTTCACGCTGACGCTGCACCCCTCGGGCGAGGTCGTCTTCGCGATCGCCGCTTTCTCTGCGCCGGGTCGCTGGTTCACCCGCGTCGGCGCGCCGGTCGGCCGCCTGGTGCAGGCGTGGATGACACGGCGCTACCTGCGCGCACTCTGACCCCGGATGCGGGGTGCCGGGAGACCCCGAGATCACGCGGACTTCGCGAGATCACGCGACTTTCGCGGGAATCCGATGTGATCTCGCGAGGAACGAGTCCTTTCGAGGCTCAGGACGCCCGCATCGCCGGCGGGAGGACCACCCGCGCACCGAGGACGGCGCGGCGCCGCCCGGGAGGGGGGCTGTGCGCGAGCGCGCGGCTCGGCAGGATGGGCGCATGGCCAAGATCGTGGTGAGCAGCATGGTGAGTCTGGACGGATACACCGAGGGCGCGGGCGGCGACGTGTCGCAGATGCCGATGGACCTCGCCTTCGCCGAGCACAATGCCGATCGCGTCCGCTCAGCCGGCAGGCTGCTGTTCGGCGCCACGTCGTACGTCGGGATGATGCAGTACTGGCCCGAGCGCGTCGATGATCCCGATGCGATCCCCGAGGATCGCTACATCGCGTCCCGCTACGCGACCGACCTGATGCTCACCGTCATATCCGACCACCTCACCGACGACGACGTCGCCGTGTGGGCGGAGCGCACGGAGATCGTTGGTCGTGCGGATGCCCACGACCACCTCCGGCGTCTCCGCGAGAGCGAGTCCGACGACATCCTGATCTTCGGCAGCCGGACGCTCTGGACCGACTTGCTCGCCCACGGGCTCGTCGATGAGCTCCACCTTCTCGTCGGACCGAAGGTGGTCGTCGGCGATGAGCGGGCTTTCGAGGGCATTCCGTCGATGGACTTCGAGCTTCTGAACGTGCGCACGTGGCGTGATTCGAGTGTGGTCGTCCTCACCTATCGCCCGGGCAGCGCCGCCGCACCGAGCGGCCGCGGCCTCGCCTACAACTGAGCCGGGCGGGCGTGCCGCCGACCCGGCGCGCAGCGCACTTTCGACGCGGGCGCACCGCACATCGGGGCTGGACGCGACGAAGGGCGCCCCCGCCGAAGCAGCGGAGGCGCCCTTTCGTGTGTCGCAGATCAGGTATCAGGGGCGGGGACGGTCGTCCTCCACGACCGACTGCACGCTGTCGACCGCCGGCGTCTTCTCGTCAGTGCGCACCTCGTCGGCGGCGATCGCGATGTCGACCGCGGCGTCTTCGAGAGCCTCGGCCACCACGTCGCGCACGTCGCCGCGGTCGTCCACGAGCGCGTCCGGCTCGGGTCGTGCGGGCTCGAGGCCCTCCGTCACGCGGTCCGCCGCGTCGATGTCCGCCCGGGAGTCCGCGGTGGCGACGCGTTCGCGGGCCGCCTTGACCGTCTCGTCGACGGCGGCCGCCGCACCCGCGGCGACGTCCTTCGTCTTGGACATCGCGACGTCGACGGTCTCGGACGCGCTGGCCGCGAGATCCTTCGACCTCGCCACCGCGTCGTCGACCGCAGCCGAGGCGCCGGCCGCGACGTCTTTCGACTTCGCCTTCATGTCGTCGACCGCCACCGAAGCGCGAGCCACTGCGGCATCCGCCTTCTCCTTCGCGGCTCCCGCGGCGTCACGAGCGCGAGCCGCCACGGCGTCCGCCCGTTCTTCCGCCTCGTCGACGACGTCGCGGTCGAACGGCCCGAAGACGCCGGTCACGACGACGTTGACGTCGATCGTCCCGCGTCCCAAAGGCTCGAGCGCGCTGCGGACCGCGGCGCGCACGGTGTCGGAGACCTCGTGCAGCTTGTGCGGGTAGTCGACGACGAGCGAGACGGTCGCGGTGACCGAGTCTGCGCGGTCAGTGTCGATCTTCACGCCGGGGGCGGTGCTGGCCAGGCCCACCCGCTCGCGAACGGCGTCGGAGGCACGGCCGAGGAGGCTCCCCAGCGCGTGCACGCCCGGCACCGCGGCGGCGGCGTTCGCCGCGAGGTCCGCGGCGGCGTCGAGATCAGGCGGATCGATGGTCGAGTCGATGGTGGTCATGACGTCTCCTCGTGGGGTGTCATTGCACGCGGGTGTTGTCGCGCGCGAGTTTGGCGCGCAGACCCGTGTGGATGGAGATGTAGGCGCGGAGGTTCTGTCCGGTGAGGGCGGCGAGGTTGGTGACGAGGGTGTCGACGTGCTCGGCGACCTGGCGGGGTGAGGTGTTCTGGCGCGGGGTGACCGCGACGTGCAGCACCGACTCCCGGTTGATCTCCCCGGCGGTGACGCGGGAGGAGAGGATCTCGTCGCGCTCGGCGAGGGCGTTCTTCAGCGCCTCCGAGGCGAAACCGTCGGAGACCGTGATGCGGCCCTCGGCGCTGGCGCTGCCGGTGGACTGCAGGGGCGCGTGACGGCGACCGCGGACGGCGGAGGACGCGATGACGATGAGGATGATCGCCAGCACCACGAAGGCGGCGACGGCACCCCATCCGGCGGAGTCGCGTCCGAGGGATTCGAGCCAGCCCTGGAATCCGCCCATGACGGTGGTCCAGGTGTCGGTCCCGCCGGGCACCAGGCCCACGGCGAGGGCGAGGGCGCCCGCGGCCAGCAGCACCACGGCGACGAGGAAGAGGACGAAGCGGTTCAGACCGCGACGCGTCGCATTCATCGGGACTCCTTGGTGTCGGGACGCTCCACGCGCACGTGGGAACGCACGGCGGGCGTCAGCTTGTAAGCCGAAACTTCTTCGTCGACGATGCGGCGCAGCTGCGCCTCATCGACCGGGATGCCGACCGGCGGGCGCACGGTCACATCGACCGAGCGGTGGGCGACGCCGACGACGATGTCGTCACGGGCGATGCCGGACTCGTTGCTGAGGTGCTGGGCGATGGCGGAGGCCACGACGCCGTTGTCGACGACGACGGCACGCTCTCCCCACGCCATCTCGTGACGCGACAGGCGGCCGGGCTTGAGGGCCAGGACGAGCACGATCAGACCGAGGACGGCCAGCACGATGCCGCCGACGATGAACGCGACCGGCATCAGCGCGGTGGGAGCGGCGACGACGGCGTTCAGAGCCTCGCCGGGGGCGACCAGCAGCGGCTGCGCGCCGACGAGGTTGAGGATGATCTCGACCGCGGCGTACGCCAGGACGAGCAGCAGCAGCACGACCACCACGAGCATGGCCACGGTGCGAGGCGAGTGGGTCTCGCGGCGCACGACGGTGCGCAGCACGGTGTCAGTCATCACAGCACTCGCTTTCGCTGAGGGGCGGAAGCGCCCGAGATGGTCAGGTCCACGCGCGAGATCTCACGGCCGAACAGCCGGGTCAGGCGCGAACGCAGCTCGCTCTGGGCCGTACGAGCAGCTTCGAGGACGGGAGTCGCGCGGCGCACGGCCTCGGTGTCGTCGAGGCGCGGCACCGGGAACGGCGAGGTCACGCGCACCGCAGCGGTGTCGCGGGCCGAGACGATCTCGACGTGGACGTTCTTGGCATCCACGCCGATCACATCGGCAGCAGCCCGTTCGGCTGTCTTCTGCAGCACGCGGTCCGCGATGTGCACGCGGCCGGCGGGGAGGCCGGGGCCGGCAACCGTGCGGTTGCCGACCCCGGGAGAAGCGGTGACGGTGGTCACGATGTGCTCCGACCCTTGAAGGCATTGACGATGTTGCCGAAGTCGAGCTCACCCGCCGTGATGCGGGCGACGACCACGCCGATCGCCATGAAGAGGGCGACGAGGACGAATCCCCAGAAACCGAAGATCAGGGCGCTGAGGGCCAGGACCAGACCGGCGAGGGCACCCTTGGTGGAGGCGCTCACTGGACGCGCTTTTCGTTGCTGTCGTCGTCGTTGTTGTCGTCGCCCGGGATGTGGACGTCGTTGACGTCGACGTTGACCTCGACGACCTCGAGGCCCACGAGACGGTTGATGGCTCCGGCGACGCGGCCGCGCACCTGGTCGGCGACTTCCTGGATGGGCGCGCCGTACTCCACCACGATGGTGATGTCGGCGGCGGCCTGGGTCTCGCCGACCTCGACCTTGACGCCCTGCGTCAGGTCGGTGGCGTTGATCGCGTCGCGGATCGCACCGAGGGCACGGGCCCCACCGCCACCCAGCGCGTACACACCGGCGACCTCGCGGGCCGCGATACCGGCGACCTTCGCGACGACGCCCTCGGCGATCGTGGTCTTGCCCTCGGCGTGGGCGTCCTGACCGCGGCCGTTCAGCGGGCGGTTCACACGCGACACCGCCTGGGGGACGTTCTGGGCGGCGGGGGTGGTGTTCTCAGCCATGTCGATGCCTTTCAGAGTTCGTGACCCGGATGCTCCGGGGTAGGTGTTTCGACCTACATGACTAAGACGTACCGCGTGAGGTGAACGTCACGTCGGACTTGAAAAAACTTCCGAGATCTGTATTCGGGCGAATAGGGATGCGATATCGCACCCGCGACCGGAGGTGATCCCGGGAGCGGAGGATGCCGCAGGGCCGGGCCGTCCTCCCGTCGCCGGATCACCTCCGGCCGCGTCCCGGTGTCGGCGGCCCGGCGTACGCTTCCCCCATGTCCCTCTTCCCTCCCCGCGGGCGCGACTGACATGGGACGACTCACCACGTCTCGTCGCGTCACGCGCATCACCCTCGACGGTGTGAACCGTCAGCGACCGGATGCCATCGCGGTCGAAGAACCGCTCGAGATCCGCGTCGCGGGCTCCCCCCTGGCCGTGACCATGCGCACGCCGGGCCATGACGTCGAGCTCGCCGCGGGCTTCCTCGTGTCCGAGGGCGTCCTCAGCCGGGGCGACCAATTCGCCCGTGCGATCCACTGCGGGGGACCCGGCACCGGCGGCGCCGACGGCAACACCTACAACGTGCTCGACCTCACGCTCGCGCCGGGTGTCGCACTTCCCTCTCCCGACATCGCACGCTCCTTCTACACGACGAGCTCGTGCGGGGTGTGCGGCACGGCATCCATCGAGGCGGTCGAGAAGGTGTCGACCTACGACGTGTCCACCGACCCCCTGACTGTGTCGGCGCACGACGTGGCGGCCTTCCCCGACCGGCTGCGTGAACAGCAGAAGACGTTCGACAAGACCGGTGGCCTGCACGGCGCGGCCCTCTTCGACGTGGCGACCGGGGAGCTGCTCGTCGCCCGGGAGGACGTGGGGCGGCACAACGCCGTCGACAAGGTGGTCGGCTGGGCGCTGCTGAACGACCGACTCCCCCTGCGGGCAACGGTGCTGCAGGTCTCGGGCCGCGTGAGCTTCGAACTCGTGCAGAAGGCCGTGATGGCCGGCATCCCGATGCTGTCAGCCGTCTCGGCCCCCTCGTCCCTTGCGATCGAGCTCGCGGAACGCGCGGGTCTCACCCTCGCGGCGTTCGTGCGCGGGTCGAGCATGAACCTGTACACGCGGGCGGATCGCATCCAAGCGCCCTCCACAACCCCCGCGGCGAAAGATGTCGCGAGCGTACGCTGACCAACGCGCGCGCGGTCTGAGGGATGCCATCGATGCGGCGCACGATCCACGGAGGGTGAACATGGGTGAAGCGTTCGGGCTGACGACCGAGGAACCGCGCCAGGGAGGCCTCGGCCCGCGGGTCACGGGCGAGTGGTCGAGCACCGGCGCCTACGAGCACCCCGCCGCCGGGTGGGGCGCCGCGATGACGGTCGGCAAGGTGCTGCTCGAACAGCGCCAACCCGTCGCCGGCACCAAGGCGATGTTCACGATGAACCACCCGAAGAGCGGGTTCGACTGCCCCGGATGCGCGTGGCCCGACGACAAGGGCGTCACCCTCGACATCTGCGAGAACGGCATCAAGCACGTCACGTGGGAGATGACGCACAAGCGGGTCGGCAAGGAGTTCTTCGCCGAGCACTCGGTGACGGAGCTGTCGCAGTGGAGCGACTTCGAGCTCGAGGACGCCGGGCGCCTCGTCGGTCCGATGGCGTACGACGCCGAGACCGACCACTACGTGCCGATCTCGTGGAACGACGCCTTCCACATGATCGCGCGCCATCTGACGGCGCTCGATTCGCCCGATCAGGCGGCGTTCTACACCTCCGGTCGCCTCAGCAACGAGGCGTCGTTCCTGTACCAGCTGTTCGCCCGCGAGCTCGGGACGAACAATCTCCCCGACTGCTCGAACATGTGCCACGAGGGCTCGGGCCGCGGGCTCACGGCATCCCTCGCCACGGGCAAGGGCACCGCCGACCTCGAGGACTGGGAGGCCTGCGACGCCCTCTTCGTGCTCGGGGTGAACGCGGCGTCGAACGCCCCGCGCATGCTCACGAGCCTCGCCGAGGCCATCGATCGCGGTGCGCAGGTGGTACACGTGAACCCCCTCCGCGAGGTCGCCGGCACCCGCACGATCGTGCCGCACGAGATCCTCGACATGGCGACGTTCCACAGCACCCCGACCAGCACGATGAACCTGCAGGTGCGCCCGGGCGGCGACCTCGCACTCGTGCGCGGCATGGCGAAGGTCGTCTTCGAGGCGTCGGAGACCGATCCGACCGCCCTCGACCGGGCCTTCCTCGACGAGTACACGACGGGGCTCGACGAGTACCGCACCCTGGTCGAGGCCACCCCGTGGCCGAAGCTGGTCGAGCAAGCCGGTCTGACCGAGGCCGAGATCCGCGGAGCCGCCGCCGTGTACCTCGCATCCGAGCGGTGCGTCATCAGTTGGTGCCTCGGTGTCAGCCAGCACCAGCACGGTGTCGACACCGTGCGCGAGATCGTCAATCTGCTGTTGCTGCGCGGCAACGTGGGGCGCAAGGGCACCGGTCCCTCGCCCGTCCGCGGCCACAGCAACGTGCAGGGCAACCGCACGTGTGGCATCAACCACAAGCCCACCGAGAAGTGGCTCGCGAAGCTCGACGAGGTCTGCGGCATCACCTCTCCCCGCGAGCCCGGACTCGATACCGTGCACACGGTGGCGGCGCTGCACCGCGGCGACCTCAAGGTCTTCCTCGGCATGGGCGGCAACTTCGTGCGCGCCGCTCCCGACACCACGCTGACCGCCGAGGGCATGGGTCGCTGCGAGCTCACCGCGCACGTCAGCACCAAGCTGAACCGCAGCCACCTCACCCACGGAAAAGACGCGCTGATCCTCCCGTGCCTGGGGCGCACCGAACGCGACGTGCAAGAAGCGGGGCCGCAGTCGATCTCGACCGAGGACGCGATGAGTTCGGTCATGCTCTCGCTCGGCTCGCGACGCCCGGCATCGCCCCACCTGCTCAGCGAGCCCGAGATCATCGCCCGCCTCGCCCGCGCGACGATGCCCGAGTCCGCGACGCCGTGGGAGTGGTACGTCGGCGACTACGACCGCATCCGCGACACCATGGCGAAGGTCCTGCCCGGTTTCGAGGGCTTCAACGAGCTCGTGCGCCAGCACTATGGCTTCCGCGTCCCCCAGCCCGCCCGCGATCGCGACTTCCAGACGCCGTCGGGCAGAGCGGAGTTCTCGGATGCCGAGCTGCCGAACGTCATCCCCGAAGAGGCCGACGTGCTGGTGCTGCAGACCATGCGCTCGCACGACCAGTGGAACACCACGATCTACTCGGCCGACGACCGCTACCGGGGTGTGCGCAACATCCGCGAGCTGGTGTTCATGAACCGGGGCGACATGAAGGAGCGCGGGATCGCCGAGGGCGATCTGGTCGACATCGTCGCCACCTCGCGCGACGGCTCCGTCCGCAGCGTCACTGCGTTCCGCGCCCTGCAGTACGACACTCCGCGCGGCAGTGCCGCCGGCTACTTCCCCGAGATGAACGTGCTGCTCGGCCCCGACGACTACAGCCGCCAGAGCGACCAGCCGCTGATGAAGGACATCCGGGTGCGCATCGCGAAGACCGCCTGACCCGCCGCGGTCGAGTCGGCACTCGACGCCGCCGCGTCGCCGTACTGGCCCGGGACGGCGGGGGGACGCTACGGTGATCCCGAGCAGAGGTCCGCGATGCGCGCACCCCGCCATCGCGGCCTCGGCGTCCGTTGTCGACGAGCACCCCGATCGATGCCGGCGCGCTCGGCACCCGGACCGTCACGGCCGATCCCGGAGAGTCGAGCACCGACCGATCGAAGGGACACGAACATGGCCGCTTGGCGTATCCGCGACTACCACGACGACGACGTCGATGACATCCTCCGCCTCTGGGAGGCGGTCACCGCCGACGGCACCGAACCGGTGTACAGCCTCTCCGAGGTCCTCGCCTCCTGCGCGAAAGACGTCGCCGTCGTCGCGGTGTCGGGCGAGCGGGTGGTGGGGGCGGCCGTGGGCCGCGCCGCGCACGCCCAGGGCTGGGTGGTGTTCCTCGCCACGGCCGACCACCTGCGTGCGAGCGAGCTGGGCGCGGCCCTGCTCGGTGCCCTCGAGGTGCGCATGGCGCCGCACGGCATCAGCAAGCTCTCGGCCCTCGTTCCCACGGGAGACACCCCCGTCGACGCTCTTCTCTCGCAGGGCTTCACCCCCCAGCACGATCTGCGCTACTTCGAACGTCACATCCCGGTGCAGCGCGAGGAGTTGAAACTTCTCGCCGAGCTCGGTGGCCGTGTGCTCCCGCGGGGCCTGTGGGATGCCGTGGGAGGGATGACCGCCGAGAAAGACCTGCTCGAGCGCCGCGTCGTCATGCCCCTGGCCCACACCGAGCTCGCGGACCGCTTCGGGGTGGTGCCACCACGCGCCATCGTGCTGTTCGGCCCGCCCGGAACCGGCAAGACGACGTTCGCGAAGGCGATCGCGTCACGTCTGGAATGGTCGTTCGTCGAGGTGTTCCCCTCGCGTCTCGCGGGTGCGCCCGAGGGCTTGGCCGGGGCCTTGCGGTCCACCTTCGCCTCGATCGCCGAGCTCGAGCACGCCGTCGTCTTCATCGACGAGGTGGAGGAGATCGCCTCGCATCGACAGGGCGAGCCTCCGTCGCCGACGCAGGGCGTCACCAACGAGCTGCTGAAGATCATCCCGGCCTTCCGGGAACAGCCCGGCCGCATCCTCATCTGCGCGACCAACTTCATCCGCTCTCTGGATGCCGCGTTCCTGCGTCACGGCCGGTTCGACTACGTCATCCCGATCGGTCTGCCCGACGAGCAGGCGCGTACGGCGATCTGGCAGCGCTACGTGCCCGAGAGCGCGGTCGACATCGACGTCGCCGACCTCGTGGCGATGAGCGAGGGCTTCTCCCCCGCTGACGTCGAGTTCGCGGCCCGGCAGGCCTCGCAGTCGGCCCTGGAGTCGGCGGTGGATGCCGGTGCGCCCGACCCCGCGGGGCCGTTCATGTCCGACTACACCGCTGCGATCGCGCGGACTCGCGCGACGGTGTCGCCGGAGGCGGTGGCGGAGTTCCTGGAAGACATCACCACCGTGGGGAGGGTGTGAGCCCGCCTCGCCCCTGACGCGCGCGATTCTCGGAGAAGCGCGCGATTCTCGGATCCCTCGACGGGGGATCTCCGAGGATCGTGCGCATCCCGAGGATCCGATCCGACCCGGCCCGATGAGCCTCGCTCAGCGTCGCGCCCACGTCGGCGCACGCTCGGGCCGCGGACCGATCCCGATGAGGTACGCGGGGACGACGCTCAGCGCCGGGACGACGCGGAACAGGATGCCGACGGCCCGCGGCACCACGACGGCCTTCCGGCCCGAGATGACCGGTGCGATCACACGGGCGTGCATCACGCGCTGCAGGGTCTGGATCACGATCGTGGGCATCATTCGGCGCCGTTGCACCCACCCGAGCCGGCGACCCGACAGCGTTCCGCGCGACAGGGGCCCCGCGAGTACGCGCGCCGCGGCCACGGCATCCTGAACCGCGAGGTTGATGCCCACCCCTCCGACGGGCGACATCGCGTGGGCGGCATCGCCGATGCAGAGCACGCCGTTCGCGTGCCAGCGTCGCAGGCGGTCGACGCGCACGTCGAGGTGCCTCACGTCGTCGAGCGAGGCGATCGAGCCGACGTCGTCGGCGAGGTCGGGCAGCAACTCGGCCACCGCCGCCCGGAACGCATCGATCCCCCGGGCCCGGAGTGCGGCATCCGTTCCCTTCCGGCCGATCCACGCGACCTGCACGTATCCCCTGCGGGGGATGGCGATTCCGATGCGGCCGCGGCGGATGCGGGGGAGGAGAGCTTCGGCGAGGCGTCGGCCGGTGGTCACGCGGAACCACCACACGTCGAAGGGCACGGCGAACGGCGTGGAGGGGAGTTCGAGCGCACGTCGCACGACCGACCAGCGTCCGTCGCACGCGACCGTCAGGTCGGCGCGCAGTTCTCCGTCGCCGTCGGGCCCGCGGAAGGTCACCCCGCGCACCGCCCCATCGCCCCGAAGCACACCGGTCACCTCGTGCTCGCGCAACAGCGTGAACGACGGCTCGGCCGCGGCGGACTGGGCGAGCAGGTCGAGGAGGTCCCACTGCGGCACCATCGCGATGTACGGATGCGGGGTGCGCAGGCGCCCCAGATCGGCCACCGCCACCTCGCCGCCGCCCGCCTGCGGCAGACGGAACTGACGCACCTTCGACTGCGGCAGCGCGTCGAACCGGTCGAACAGGCCCAGGTCGTCGAGAAGGCGCAGCGTCGAGGGATGCACCGTGTCTCCGCGGAAATCCCGCAGGAAGTCGCGGTGCTTCTCGAGGACGGTGACCCGGATGCCACCGCGCGCGAGCAGCAGACCGAGGACGAGACCGGCGGGACCCCCGCCGACGATCACGCAGGTGGTGCGGGGCTGAGCGGCCATGTCCGTCCTTCCGACGCGGGCCATTCTGCTCCCCCGTCGTGACGCTCACCAGAGCGGGTATCCGCCGTGCACGACCGCGGGCCGTTGGCGCGCCGTGCTGCGAGGGTCGCCGCGCGGCGGTGTCTCGCCGCCGGCACCGACCGTCGTGCTGCTCGGATCCTGGTGTGCGGTCGGCGTCAGGTCGGGAAGTCGGCGAGAGCCGCCTCCGTGGCGATCCGGAGAGCATCCGCCGGGTGACCGAGGGCGCGATGGATGCCGACGACGTCGGCGACCGCCACGACGCCCGGGCCGCGCGCCTCGTCGGAGACGACCCCCGCGACGACCCGCGCCGGCACACCGTGCGATGCGGCGAGCGCGAGGACGTGCCCCGGTCCCTTCCCCGCCCGACTCGTGACGTCGAACGCCCCCTCCCCGGTGAGCACGAGATCGGCCGCGGCGACGGCGGCGTCGAGGCCCAGCACGGCAGCGACATGGGCCGCTCCGTCCACGAGCTCCGCCCCCGCTGCGAACAGGGCCCCGGACAGGCCCCCCGCCGCTCCGGTGCGCGAAACCCCTCGCACGTCCGCGCCGAAGCGCGCGAGCCAGTCCGCGGCATCCGCGTGGAGTCGGGCGGTGAGCCGGTCGACCAGCGCCGCATCGGCCCCTTTCTGCGGGGCGAACACCCGGGCCGCGTCTTCGAACGCCACAATCGTGTCCGTCAGCGCGACGACCCGCCCCGACGCGAACGGCACGCCGTCGCCCAACGCCTCGATCGCGCCGCGGCCGCCGTCGGTCGTGGCCGAGCCGCCCATGCCGACCACGATCCGTGCGGCTCCGGCGTCGACAGCGAGTGCGACGAGTTCGCCGACGCCGCGGCTCGTGGCACCCCACGGATCGTTCCCCTCCGCTCCTCCGGCGAGCACGAGACCGGATGCCGCGGCCGACTCGATCACGGCGAGCCCGCCGCCGAGGCGCCATCGGGCGTCGACCGGACGACCGAGCGGACCGGTCACGGTGTCGCAGCGATTCGCTCCCCCGAGCGCGTCGAGCGTCCCGTCGCCGCCATCGGCCATGGGGATCACCACGACCACCGCATCGGGCCACCTCTCGCGGACGGCCCGGGCCATGGCATCCGCCGCTTCGCGCGCCGTCAATGTGCCCTTGAACTTGTCGGGGGCGATGACGACGCGAGGGGGCATCCCCGCACACTGCCCGCATACCGGCGCGACGGCAAGCCGTTCTTCGCGAGGAAGGCCGCCTCAGCCCGGATGCCGCCCCCGAAACGGAGTCGGACCCGCGCGACGGAGCCAGCCGTCGCCGTAACGGCATCCGATTCCCACGGCCGAGTCCGCTCCCCGTGACGGCAGCACCCGGGCGCACCGCCGCTCGCGTTCCTCGCCGGGCAGGTGGGCGGCGCCCCCGTCATCTCCGGCGACGCCCGCCCACCCAACTAGACTGACTCCCGTCCGGCCCCTGCGATTCTTGGAGCTCAGCCGCGTGACCACCCCGAACCCCTCCGACGCCCGTACGGCCCTCGCCGACACCGTCGAAAACGCCATCGCGACGCCCGAGAAGGAGCAGCCGTACGGCGCCCTCGGCCTCAAGTCCGACGAGTACGCCAAGATCCGCGAGATCCTCGGCCGACGCCCCACCAGCGGCGAGCTCGCGATGTACTCGGTCATGTGGAGCGAGCACTGCTCCTACAAGTCGAGCAAGATCTACCTGCGCCAGTTCGGCCAGAAGGTCAGCGACGAGATGAAGACCCGCCTCATGGTGGGCATGGGTCAGAACGCCGGCGTCGTCGATGTGGGCGACGGCTGGGCCGTCACCTTCAAGGTCGAGTCGCACAACCACCCCAGCTACATCGAGCCCTTCCAGGGTGCCGCCACCGGCGTCGGCGGCATCGTCCGCGACATCATCTCGATGGGCGCGCGCCCGGTCGCGGTCATGGACCAGCTGCGCTTCGGCGCGATCGACCACCCCGACACCCCGCGCGTCGTGCACGGCGTCACCAGCGGCATCTCGTTCTACGGCAACTGCCTGGGCCTTCCGAACATCGGCGGCGAGACGGTCTTCGACGCGGTCTACCAGGGCAACCCGCTCGTCAACGCCCTCGCGGTCGGCGTCATGCGCCACGAGGACATCAAGCTCGCCAACGCCACCGGCGTGGGCAACAAGGTCGTGCTCTTCGGCGCCCGCACCGGCGGCGACGGCATCGGCGGCGCGAGCATCCTGGCATCCGACACCTTCGCCGACGGCGGACCCACCAAGCGTCCCGCGGTGCAGGTGGGCGACCCCTTCGCCGAGAAGGTGCTCATCGAGTGCTGCCTCGAGCTCTACCGCGACGACCTGGTCGAGGCCATCCAAGACCTCGGAGCCGCGGGCATCTCGTGCGCCACGAGCGAGCTCGCCGCCAACGGCGACAGCGGCATGAAGGTCGAACTCTCGAAGGTGCTGCTTCGCGACCCCTCGCTCACGCCCGAAGAGATCCTCATGTCGGAGTCGCAGGAACGCATGATGGCGATCGTCGCGCCCGAGAAGCTCGACGCGTTCCTCGCGGTCGTCGGCAAGTGGGACGTCGAGACGAGCGTGCTCGGCGAGGTCACCGGCGACGGTCGCCTCGTCATCGACTGGTACGGCGAGCGCATCGTCGACGTCGACCCCTCGACCGTCGCGGTCGACGGGCCCGTGTACGAGCGCCCGGTCGCCTACCCGACCTGGATCGACGCGCTGAACGACGACTCCGCCGCGAAGCTGCCCCGCGCCACCGACAACGACGTGTTGCGCGAGCAGTTCACCACGCTGGTGGCGAGCCCCAACCTCGCCGACACCTCGTGGATCACGAACCAGTACGACTACTACGTGCTCGGCAACACCGCGCTGAGCTTCCCCGACGACGCCGGAATGATCCGCGTCGACGAAGAGACCGGGTTGGGCTTCGCGATCGCCACCGACTGCAACGGCCGGTACAACCAGCTCGACCCTTACAACGGTGCGAAGCTGGCCCTCGCCGAGGCGTACCGCAACGTCGCCGTCACGGGAGCCGTGCCCACGGCCGTCACCGACTGCCTCAACTTCGGCAGCCCCGAGAACCCCGAGGTCATGTGGCAGTTCAGCCAGGCCGTCGAGGGTCTGAGCGATGGATGCCTCGAACTCGGCATCCCGGTCACGGGCGGCAACGTCTCGTTCTACAACCAGACCGGTGACCAGCCGATCCACCCGACCCCCGTCGTGGGCGTCCTGGGCATCATCGACGACGTCGCCTCGCGCATCCCCAGCGGCTGGCAGGATGCCGGCGAGAACCTCTACCTGCTCGGCACCACCGCCGACGAGCTCGACGGTTCGCAGTGGGCCGGCACCATCCACGACCACCTCGGCGGTCGTCCCCCGAAGGTCGACCTCGCTCAGGAGCGCAAGCTCGCCGAGCTGCTGCAGGCCGCCGGGTCCCAGTCGCTCGTCTCGAGCGCGCACGACCTGTCGTCGGGCGGTCTCGCGCAGACCCTCGCCGAGGGCGTCATGCGCTTCGGCGTGGGCGCACGCGTGTGGCTGACCGAGCTGATGGAGCGCGACGGCGTGGATGCCACGGCCGCCCTGTTCAGCGAGTCGACCGGCCGCGTGCTGGTCAGCGTGCCCCGCGAAGAAGACGTGAAGTTCCGCGGCCTGTGCAACGGCCGTGGCTACCCGGTGCTGCGCATCGGCGTGACCGACGTCGAGCCGGGCGCCGAGGCATTCCTCGAGATCCAGGACGTGTTGACGGTGACCGTCTCGGAGCTCCGCCGCCTCTCGAACGAGACGCTTCCCGCGGTGTTCGGCCCGACGATCGCGGAGCCCCCCATCTCCGGCTCCGCTGCCACGGAGTCGGTGGCCTGACACCCCCTCTGCGCGGCCCCTCCCGAACCGAACGACGAGGGCCGCGAGACGGGCACCGCACCCCGCACCGGTGCCGCCCCGCAACACACACACCGCACCGCACCGCACCGCACCGCACCGCACCGCACCGCACCGCACCGACGAGAGGAGACGCGCGATGACCGATGACGACGACGACATGACCGTGTTCAGCGACAAGCGTCAGAAGCGCGTCAAGATCACCGCGTGGGTCGTGATCGGCGCGCTGGTGCTCACGGGCGGCGGTGCGACGGTCATCTCCCTGATCCTCGGCTGACCCCCTGCGCCCCCGCGTGAGGGATCACCGTGTGTCGCCTGGCGAGCGCCTCGGCGACAGAAGATGACCCCTCGCGCGTTATCGAGCGGGGCGCGACGGTCTGCGCCGGAGGTCAGTACTGCACGATCGGGCGCACCTCGACGGTGCCGTAGAGCGGCGCGCGGCGGGCGTAGTCGGCGGCCGCGTCGAGATCGGCGACATCGAGCAGGTAGTAGCCCGACAGGGCGGGTGACGGCTGGGGCTCGGCATCCGGATGCCGCGAGATCGAGGTCACCACCGCGCGGGCGTGCTCCACCTCGGCGAACTGCCCCGTGTCGCTCAGGACGCCGTCGGTGCGCAACGACTCCTCGTACCGCATCCAGGCGGCGTAATCCTCTTCGGCGTCACCACCCTCGTAGCTCCCGTCGGACCACATCACGAGCATGACCTTCATGTCGACCTCCCCCGTCGTGTCGCGACCACTCTGGCCGCCGCCGGCCGGGCACGCAAGGGAGGTCAGGCGAGAGCGGCGAAACGCTCGGTGCGCTCGACCGGGCCGATGACGATCAGCAGGTCGCCCTCGCGGATGACGGATGCCGCGCCTGCGGCGTGCCACTCGCCGTCGGCGCCGCGGATCTTCACGATCGTCACCCCGTGACGACGACGCACAGCCGAGGCCTCCAGGGTCTGCCCGACGATCTCGCGCGGTGCCACGGTCTTGGCCACGACGAGATCGCGGTCGAACTCGACGTAGTCGAGCATGGCTCCGCGAACCAGGTGGGCGATGCGCCGACCCATATCGGCCTCGGGATACACGACGTGCTCGATACCGAGCTGCTCGAGGATGAGCCCGTGCTGCTCGCTGATGGCCTTGGCCCAGATCGACCGGGCGCCCATGCGCTTGAGCAGCGAGGTCGTCAGGATGCTGGCCTGGATGTCGGAGCCGATGCCGACCACGACCCGGTCGAAGTCGGCGACACCGAGCTGCTCGAGCGCCGCCTGGCGCGTGGAGTCGGCGCGGACGACATGGGTGAGCACACCGTTGAGCGACTGCACCGTGTCTTCATCGGCGTCGATTCCGAGCACTTCGGTGCCCGAGCGGGCGAGCTCTGTGGCCAGGGCGCCGCCGAAGCGGCCCAGCCCGATGACGGCGACGGCCGAGGCGGAATTGTTCCGCGACCGGCGACGGCTGAAGAAGGGGGAGGGGTTATCCAATGATCGGACGCTCCTTCGGGAGTTCGTACATGCGCTTCTGTCGCGTCAACGCCAGGGCGGCGCCGAGCAGCACCGGACCGATGCGTCCGATGAACATGAGGGCGATCAGGACGAGTTGCGCGGCTTCGGGGAGGTCTGCCGTGATGCCCGTCGACAACCCCACGGTAGCGAACGCCGAGATCACCTCGAAGAACACGCGATCGAACGGGAACGGGCTCATCAGCATGATCGCGAGGGTCGAGCTGACGACCAGGGCGACAGCGAGCAACGCGACCGTGAGGGCCTCACGGTGCGTGGAGCGCGGCAGGCGCTTGCCGAACATGTTCACCGCGGTGTCGCCGCGCAGCTCGGCCACGATGATGAACAGCAGCACGGCGAAGGTCGTGACCTTCAGGCCGCCCGCCGTTCCGGCCGGACCGCCGCCGATGAACATCAGGATGTCGGTGACGAACCAGCTCTCGGGGAGCATCCCGCCGACGTCGATCGTGTTGAAACCGGCGGTGCGGGGCATGACCGACATCGTGAATCCGGCCAAGACGCGCCCGGCCGGGTCGAGGGGGCCGAGCGTCCGGGGATTCGACCATTCGAGCGCCGTCAGCGCGCACGCACCGAAGGTGAGCAGGGTGAGAGTACCGGCGACGACGGTGACGGTGTTGAGCGTCCAGCGGCGCGGGAAGCGGAAGCGTCGGCTCAGTTCCATGATCACCGGGAATCCCAGCCCACCGAGGATGATGGCGAGACAGATGGGCAGGCAGATCCAGGCATCGGTCACGAACGACATGAGGTTGTCGCTGAAGAGCGCGAACCCGGCGTTGTTGAACGACGACACCGAGTGGAACACCCCGAGCCACACGGCCCGACCGAAGGGTTCGCCGTACCCGAGCGAGAACCTGCCGGCGAGCAGCACCGCCACGACCGCCTGCACCACGAGGGTGATCAGTGCCACACCGATGAGGACGCGGCGAACGTCACCGACCGCGACGGTGTGCGTCTCGCTCACGGCGGTCAGGCGCGTGCGCAGCCCGAGGCGGCGCGCGACGAGCAGGCCGAGGAGCGTCGCGAGCGACATCACCCCGAACCCGCCGATCTGAATGAGCACCATGATCACGACCTGCCCGAACGGTGTCCAGAAGGTCGCCGTGTCGACGATCACGTGGCCGGTGACGCAGAGCGCGCTGGTGGCGGTGAACAGCGCCTCCATGAAGGTGGCCGGGCGTTCCGCCGTCGCGATGGGCATGCTGAGCAGCAGAGTGCCGAGGGCGAGGACCACGGCGAAGGCCAGCACGATGGCTCGCCCCGGGGTGAGGCGAAACATCCCGCGGAGGACGTCGATCGGGGGGATCGCGCGCCGCCGGTTCCTCACTCCGAAACGATCTCACATGCGAGGGGCGGCCGTGGGTGCGCCCGCCGCACGATATGCGCGCGATCAGGCCCACGCCCAGCGTCGTGTCGGTGGGCCGACGTAGCATGGGGGCGTGGAACCGCTTCTGGCCCTGTTGGCCGACTGGTGGTGGATCGGCCCCGCCGCGGCCGGTGCGGGCACCGTCGGCTGGGTCGGCGTGCGCCGCTCACGGCAGCGCGCCCTCCCCGCGGGCACCACGACCACCACGGATCGCGCCGCGCGGGCCTGGGCTTCGCGGCCGCTCAGTAAGGCCGCCGCGCGTCGTCTCGAGCTCGACGCCGCCCAGCTCGATCTGCAGATGGCGCGCAACGCCGTCACCCGCGGCCGCGCCGACGTCAAGGTCGCCGACGCCGAGGTGGTCCGCGCGCAGGCGGAGCGGGCGGCATCCCGTGTATCGAACGACGTGGTCACCGCCGCCCGCGCACGACTGGTCGATGCGCAGCGCGACCTCCGTGCCGCGTCCGCCGAGGTGCGGGCGCGACGAGCCGGCGTCAAAGCTGCCAAGGCGATGCTTCCCGCGATCCGTTCCGGCAGCGCGCCATTGCCCGTCGTGCGGGTGCTCGCCGAGCACGACGCGATCCTGACGCGGTGGATGGCGTACGAGACCGACACCGCTCTCGCGATCGACTACCCCGTCATGACCGACCCGCGCTCCCCCCTGCTGGCCGAGTTTCTGCGCGCGCACGAGCGCGCCCAGTGGCTGCGTCCGGCGACGCCCCAGACGCGCCTCGAGCCCGCCGATTTCCTCGCCTATCGCGACGCCGTCCGTCGCGCCGGCCACGCGTTCGACCGAGCAGAGCAATCGGCGCGCCGCGGTGGCGAGCAGCCCAGCGTCGAGGGCACCGATGCGTGGAGCCGGGTGGCATCCGACCTCGCCGAGACGGCCCAGCGCGCCCTGGCGCACTCGATGGAGTCGATGGGCCGCGCGGCGGCGCGCACCTGGAACGAGCGGGGCGCGAAGCGTCCGCAGAAAAGGGTCCCCGACGCCGACGGCCCCGACTCCCGCAGAGGTGCCGGCGCCGCACAGCCCGACGCCGGCAGCAGCGAAGGCACTCCGCCCCGCGGCGGCCCTTTCTGGCCTCCTCCCGCGCGGGATCGTCCGAGACCGCCCGCTTCCTGAGAGAGCGAGAGCCCGGCGGCGTAGCATGGCGCCGTGAACGAGTTCTGGACCTTCGCCGGGCACTACTGGTGGCTCGCGTTCCCGATCTTCGGGATGACGATGGGAGCCATCAACGCGCGCGTGAAGCATCGTGAGGTCACCGCACGACGTCGCCACCGCGAGCAGCTGGAGTTGTTGAAGGCCCAGGGAGCGGTCTCCGCGACCACACCGGCGGCGGTGGCCTCGTCGGCTGGCGAACTCGGCGGCGTGCAAGGGCGCGTGGTCGCCGCGCAGGACGAGGTCACGCACCGCTGGCTCGAGTACGAGCTCGATGCGACGAAGCTCATCACCTACCCCGCGATGAGCGACGGGCGCCAGCCGCTGACGGCCGCGTTCCTGCGCGCGAAGAAAGCGGCCGACAAGCTGCGCCCCGACGAGGGCGAGACCCTCTCGCCGGAGCGCCTGAAAGAGTATCGCGACGCCGTCACCGACTACGAGGTCGCCTTCGACGTGGCCGAGCGCGACGCCCGACGCGTGAAAGACGCCGCCTTCACGGCCGACGAACGCAAGCGTCTCGACACCGCGAAGCAGCTGCTCATCGTCGCGACCGATCAGGCCGCGACCCCGAACGAGCGCCAGCTGGCCTACCGCCGCGTCCGCGAGGAGCTCGACGGGCTCATCCTGCTTTCGGACGAGGCGGTCGACGTGCTCGAGAAGAAAGTCGCCCTGGAGCTCCCCCGCGAACGCACCGCACCACCGTCCGAGACCGCGCCGGGCTCCGCCGCCTGAGCGCACCCGCGGCACGCGCCGCAGAATCGGACGAGCGCGACAGAACCGGATGCCGCGGCCTCCGGCATCCGAATCCGCTGCCGTCGACCGATTCCCCTGCGCTCGACCGCCCCGTCAGCGCCGCGCCGGCACCTCAGCGCGCCCGCCGGATACGCACCGGCCCGCGCGCCGTCGTCACGTCGACCACCTCGCCCCTCTGGGTCACCTCGACCTCGCCGAGGCCCACCAGTTCATGCGCGGCGTCGCGCGCCGGCTGCATCAGGTCGCGCCAATCGTCGCCGCCGACCGCCCGGGCGGCCTCGGAGGGACAGATCGTCTTGTCGGCGTCACGGGCGGCGAGCAGTTCTCGGATGGATGCCACGAGCCGCGGGTCTGCACCAGATGACGGGGCCATCTGTCCAGTGTCCCTCCGTGACGCGTCCCCGGGGCCAGAATGACCCGGTGATCACCGAGCGCCATGCCCCCGATCTGCCCGGACGCGCCGTCATCGCGCAGCGCTGGAACCGCGCCGTCTTCGTGCACTGGCGCGTCGATCCGGCCGAGGTCGCGCCGCTCCTACCCCCGGGAACGCGTCCCGACGTGCACGACGGCTCGGCGTGGGTCGGGCTCGTGCCGTTCGTGCTGAGCGGGTTCCGCTTCCTGCCGTTCCCGCCGGTACCGCTGCTGGGCACGTTCACCGAGATCAACGTCCGCACCTACGCGGTCGACGACGCGGGTCGCCGCGGGGTGGTCTTCCGGACGCTCGAGGCCGAGCACCTCGCCCCGGTGCTCGCCGCCCGCGCGCTGTTCGGCCTCCCCTACCGTTGGGCGCGGGCGGGCGTGCGCACCGATGGCCGCCGTATCGAGTACCGGTCCCGGCGCCACGGGGGTCGGCATCCGGGCACTCGTCTCCGGGCGACACTCGGCACCGAGACGGTCGACACCGACCTGTCGCGCTTCCTCACCGCGCGCTGGGGGTTCCACGAGCGTCACCTCGGGCGCACGATCTGGGCGGCGAACAGTCACGAGCCGTGGCCCCTCGTCACGGCCGAACTGGACGCACTCGACGACGACCTCGTGGCCGATGCCGGCTTTGCCCAGCTCACCGGCCGCGCCCCCGACTCGGTGCTGGCGATGCCGGCGGATCACCCCGGCTTCGTGACGCGGTTCACCGCGGCGCGCGCGGTCGGGTAGATCCGCGACGGTCCGGTCGGTGCGATGACCGCAGGATGACGGTTTCCTCGCAGACCTCTGGCAGCAGGCTGCGAGGAAGCGGAACGACGACGGCCCCCTCCGAACCGGAGAGGGCCGCCTCATTCGACGAACGTCAGTCGAGCTGCGTCGAGAACGCCGCGGGGTGCTGTTCGAGCCAGGCGTCCACCGCCTCGGCCTCGCGGCCCGCGCCGTACTCGTTGACCACGAGGTCTTCGAGCGCGCCGTACTGCTCGTCATCGAGCTGGATGCCGGCGATGAGCTCGGCGGCATCCGGGTACTGCTCGGCGAAGCCGGAGGTGCCGAGGAAGTGCAGGGCCTCGGGGTCGCCCATCAAGCCCTGGGGGTCCTCGAGGTCCTTCACGTCGTACGCGTCGTTGGCCCAGAACGGACGCCACAGGGTGACCGCGATGTCCTTCTGCGCCGCGATGGCGTTGTCGAGCTCGGTCAGCATCGCCGCGGTCGACGAGGTGACGAGCTCGAGATCGCCGTCGAGGTCGTAGCCCGGGAGCATCGTCTCCTGCGTCTGCTTCGTCAGGCCCGCTCCCGGCTCGATGCCGTAGATGCGGCCGTCGAAGCGCGCGGCGTTCGCCTTCAGCTCCTCGATCGAGTCGATGTCGACGTAGCTGGGCACCGCGATCGTGAGCTTGGCGTTGTCGTAGTACGCGCCGAGGTCGTCGATGTCGTCGCCGTAGCGGTCCATGTACGACTTGTGCGTCAGCTCGGGCCACGCCGAGGGGTAGATGTCGACGTCGCCCTGCGCGAGGCCGGTGTAGAGCGGGCCCGCCTCGGTGAGGGTCTGCATCTCGACGGTGTAGCCGAGCTTCTCGAGTTGGTCTTCGAGCAGGTAGGCGGTGCTGAGACCGTCGGTCCACGAGGGCAGGAAGCCGAGGGTGATGGTGCCCTTGTCGCCTCCGCCGCCGTTTCCGCCGTCGGCCTGGTTGCCGCTGGCGCAGCCGGCGAGCGCGAGGGCGCCGACGGTGCCGAGGGCGAGGGCGGTGGTGAGGTGTCGCGTGTTCATTGCTGTGTTCTCTTCCGTTTCGTATGTGATTCCGTCTGTGCCCCCTCGTCCTGGCGCGTGAGGGGTCATGTTCTGTCGCTTGGGCGCCCCCGCGGCGACACTTTCCGACCCCTCACGCGAGGGGGACGGGAGGGGGAGGGGGATGCCGGGGGCTCAGCGCCCCGTCGACACCGGTGCACGACGCGGTGACGCCTCCGCGCGCTCAGCCTGGCCCGCGGCATCCGCTGACGCGGTGTCGACGTGCGGCGCCGACGTCGCCCCCGCGGAGGCGACCTCGGCCCGACGTGCGGCGCGGCGCCGGGCGATGACGCCCAGCAGCGAGCCCGTATTGTCGGCGCGATCGCCGAGGGCGGCGGTGAGACGGTCGAGGTACACCGCGAGCACGACGACGCTCAGGCCCGCCTCGACGCCCTTGGGCAGGTTGACGGTGGAGATCGACTCCACGACCTCCTTGCCGAGGCCGTCGGCGCCGACGATGCCGGCGACCACGGCCATCGACAGCGCGAGCATGATGACCTGGTTGACGCCCGCCATGATCGTGGGCATCGCCAGGGGCAGCTGGATGCCGCGGAGGATCTGCCCGGGCGTCGCACCGAACGCGTGGCCGGCCTCGACCGTCTCGGAGTCGACGCCGCGGATGCCGAGCTCGGTCAGCCGCACTCCCGGGGGCAGCGCGAAGATGACGGTCGAGACGACACCGGGCACGACGCCGATGCTGAAGAACGTGATGGCGGGGATCAGGTAGACGAAGGCGGGCATCGTCTGCATGAAGTCGAGGATCGGCTTCAGCACCGCGCGCACGGTGGGGTTCCGCGCCGACCAGATGCCCAGCGGCACCGAGATCGCCACGGCGACGACGGTGGCGACGAGCACGAGCGCGAGCGTCTGCATGGCGGTCACCCACTGCCCCATGGCGAGGATGAGCGCGAAGCCGATCACCGTGCCGAGCGCGAGCTTCCACGAGCGCAGGAGCCACGCGAGGGCGGCCGCGACGACGATGACCACGATGATGGGCGCCGCGAGCAGCACGTCGCTGAGCCCGCCGACGAGGAAGCGCACGACCACGGCGACGAGGTCGAGGAGTCCCGAGAGGTTGTCACGGACCCAGTCCACACCGGCATCCACCCAGGACCCGACGGGGATACGGAAACCATCCATCAGCGCACCCCCTCGATCTCGGATGCCGCGACTCCGACCGCGGTGCTCCTCGAGCCGCCGGCTGACGCGGGCACGGTGTCACCGGCATCCGGGTCGATACCCGGGGCGTCGAGCACCGCGTCGATCTCGGCGGAGGGAAGGGGCTCGGGCAGCACGGTGAGCTCCTCGGTCGAGGTGGGGCCGGGGCCGAGCGCGGCGAGCAGCGTCACGCGCGGGATGACTCCGGCGAGACGGCCGTCGGCGTCGAGGACGGCGAGGGGCAGCGGCGACTCGACCGACGGCACGAAGAGGTTCATCAGAACGTCGTCGTCGCGCACACTCTGCGGCAGGGGCTTCAGCGAGCCGAGCAGCGAGCTCTCTCCCGCGCGCACCAGCTTCATGGCATCCCGGTCGGTGATGATGCCGAGGGGCTTCCGGTCGCGATCAGTGACGTAGACCGCCGACATGTAGGCGTCGCGCATCTGCCGGAGCGCCGTGCGCGGGCCCGCCGAGGCGTCGACGCGCGGACGCGGACGCTCCATGACGTTGCCGGCGGTGAGCACACGGGCGCGGTCGACGTCCTGCACGAACTGCTCGACGTAGTCGTTCGCGGGGTCGGTGAGGATGTCTTCGGGGGTGCCGATCTGGACGATGCGGCCGTCGCGCATGACGGCGATCCGATCGCCGAGGAACATGGCCTCGTTGAGGTCGTGGGTGATGAAGACGATGGTCTTCTTCAGCGTCCGCTGGAGCTCGAGCAGCTGCTCCTGCATCTCGCGGCGGATCAGGGGATCGAGGGCGCTGAACGCCTCGTCCATCAGCAGGATGTCGGTGTCGGCGGCGAGCGCGCGGGCGATGCCGACGCGCTGCTGCATGCCACCCGAGAGCGCCGAAGGGAGCTTGTCTCCCCAGCCCTCGAGGCCGACGAGCGACAGGATCTCGTTCGCCTTGGCGAGGCGCTCGGTCTTGCCGACCCCGCGGAGCTCGAGGGGGTAGGCGACGTTGGCTGCGACCGTGCGGTGGGGCAGCAGCGCGAAGTGCTGGAAGACCATCGCGAGGCGGTCGCGGCGGAGCGAGCGCAGGCGCCCGGCGCCGACGCCGGTGAGGGCGTCTCCCTGCACCTCGACGGTTCCCGCCGTGGCCTCGTGCAGGCCGTTCAGCATGCGGATGATGGTCGACTTGCCGGAGCCGGAGAGGCCCATGATGACGAAGATCTCGCCGGGCTTCACCTCGAAGCTCGCGTCGATGACGGCGGCCGTACCGTCGTCCGCGATGTCGTCGCGTCGGGCGCCGGAGCGCAGCTTGTCGACGGCGGCCTGGGGTGCGCGACCGAAGACCTTGAACAGGTTCTTCGCCGCGAGGGCGGGTGTCGTGGACACCGGCGACGCCGGGTCGGGCGTCGCGGAGGCGGGAGTGGGGGACGCTGACCTCGGAGAGGCGGGCGTCTGCAGGGCAGGCGGAGGGGTCATCGTGTGCACCTCGGCGGCCTTCGGGTGGCCGCAGCGGTCACGCCCGGGTGGCGGCCGTCTGCGCTCCCCGGGGGGTGGAGCGCACCCGCGCCGGACATCGGATCCGGCGCTCAGGCCGCCGACCGTACGCTCGCCGTGCCGACTTCGCGAGCCGTCACCGGCGACCGCGGACTGGTCGGGTGGGCGGCCCTGAAACGGGCCTGCACAAACGTTTCATGGTGATGGAATGGCTGGCAAATCGCCGCTCGCCTTGCGATCCCGGATGCCGTGTGGCACGCGCGCGCATCTGCTCGACGCGGTGGTGACACCGTTGTCGGCCGCACGCGTGATGTCGGCCCGGGCGTGTCGTCACGCCCTTCACGGGGCCGACGGGCGGGAGCGCGGGGTCAGTCAGCCGCGGGCGGTGCGGCAGCGGAGCGGTGGTGGCGGATGACCTCGGCGACGACGAAGTTGAACCACTTCTCTGCGAAGGCCGGATCGAGGTCGGCGTCTTCGGCCAAGCGCGTGAGCCGCGCGATCTGCTGCTCCTCGCGCGCGGGGTCGGAGGCCGGCATTCCGTGCTTGGCCTTGAGCACACCGACCTGCTTCGTGCAGCGGAAGCGTTCGGCGAGGAGGAAGATCAACGCGGCGTCGATGTTGTCGATGCTGCCGCGAAGTCCCTGAAGGATCGTCGAGGGGTCGGCGTCGGTCATGTGTCCTCCCAGATCGCCTCGACCCTACCGCGCCGAGCGAGGCTGCGTACGCCGCGACCCGGGAGTCCTACAGTGTGACCATGAGCCGATCGACGCGCCCCGACCCGACCGCCGTAGGCGCCGAAGCCGGGGCCGCCACGTCACGCGACAAGCCGATGTGGACCGCGGTCTCGCGGCCCTACGCCGCCGGGTTCTTCCTCACCCTGGGCGGGCTGACGGCCATCCTGCTGGCCCTGGCCCTGTCGAACCTCTCGACCGTCCTCATCTACATCGCGATCGCGCTGTTCGTCGCCCTCGCGCTCGATCCGCTCGTGCGGATGCTGATGCGCCGCGGCCTTTCTCGCGCGTGGTCGATCGTGATCGTCTTCGGCGGCCTGGCCATCGTCCTCGCCGGGTCGCTGTGGTTGCTCATCCCGCCGGTGGTGCGCCAGGTGGAGCAGTTCATCGGCGACATCCCCGCCTTCACCAACGACCTCATCGACAGCGACGCCGTGCGGTGGGTCGAGGCGAACTTCGGCGACAGCCTCGGCGATGTCCTTCAAGAGGTGCAGAGCTTCGTCACGAATCCCACCAACATCGCGGCCATCGGCGGCGGTCTGCTGCAGGTGGGCATCTCCATCGGCACGTTCATCTCGGGCGCGATCATCGTGCTCGTGCTGAGCCTGTACTTCCTGGCATCCCTGCCCCGCATGAAGAACACCCTCGTGCGCCTGACCCCCGCGCGCAGCCGCGCCACGGTCTCCGACATGACGGGCCAGATCACCGACTCGGTCGGCGGGTACCTGGCGGGCATGGTCGTGCTGGCCCTGTGCAACGCGGTGTTCGCGTTCATCGTGCTGACGATCCTGCAGCAGCCGTTCGCCGCCCTCCTCGCCGCCCTCGCGTTCGGGATCACCCTGATACCCCTCGTCGGCTCCGTGCTCTTCTGGGCGACGGCGACGGTGTTCACGCTCATCGTCAGCCCGACCGCGGGCCTGATCTTCGCGATCGTCTACCTGGTGTACATGCAGATCGAGGCATATCTGCTGACGCCGCGCGTGATGAACCGCACAATCTCCGTCCCCGGAGCCCTGGTCGTCATCGGCGCGCTCGTCGGCGGCACGCTGCTCGGCCTGCTGGGAGCCCTCGTCGCGATCCCCGTGACGGCCTCGGTGCTGCTGATCATCAAGCAGATCGTGATCCCGCGACAGGATGCCAAGAAGTAGGCACGTTCCATCTGCGGCGCGATGCCCCCGACGCGACGCGCACCTGCGCGGCGACCGTCGCGCTGGATTCGCGAACGATCAGCTCCGGCTGGATGGTGTCGTGGCTGGGTTCGACGTCACCCTCGATGGCGGCAATGAGCTGCTGCAACGCCAGCACGCCGAGCTCGGCGAAGTTCTGGCGCACGGTGGTCAGCGGGGGCAGGAAGTGCCGCGCGTGAGAGACGTCGTCGAAGCCGATGACGCTGACGTCTTCGGGAACGCGGATGCCGCGACCGTGCAGCCCGTGGACGACACCGAGCGCGATCTGATCGTTCGCCGCGAAGACCGCGGTGGTGTCCCCCAGGTCGAACGACCGACCGAACTCGAACCCGGCATCCGCCGTCCAGTCGCCGATCACGTAGGGGCCCTCCGGTAACCCCGCCTCGGCGAGACACTCCCGCCACCCCTGAGCACGCTCCCGCGCGTCGAACCAGTCCATCGGGCCCGCCAGATGGGCGATCGTGCGGTGCCCCAGGTCGATGAGGTGCCGGACGGCGAGCCGTGCACCTCGGCGCTGGTCGACTCCCACCGTGTGCCAGGTCGGGTCGGCCTCCGCCTTGATGACGATCGTCGGCAGGCCCGTCGTCTGCTGACGCAGAAGATCCAGCGACGACTCCCGGGGCGCGATCACGCACAGCGCATCGACGCCCTGGGTTACCAGTTCCATGACCGCGGAGTCCATTTGCGACGCGTCATCATCGCCGATCGAGAACGCGCTCACGGCGTACCCGACCTCTCGCGCGGCCCTCTCCAACGCGCGCAGGGTGCTGTTCGGACCGTTCTGCACCGGACCGTCGATCAGCACCCCGATCCGCCGCGCGCGCTGCGTCGCGAGCGCGCGAGCGGCCATGTTGGGCGTGTAGTGGATCTCGTCGATCACCCGGAGGACGCGCAGGCGCGTGGACGTGCGCACGTGAGGGTGGTCGTTCAGGACGCGGGACACCGTCTGGTGCGAGACACCGGCGAGACGCGCGACGTCGTAGATGCTGGGTCGATGCCAGGGCCGGCTCGGTGGCTGGGGCATGGGGTTCCTCCGGATCGGAAGGGAAGGACGGCCGGGCCGCGGTCGAGGACCTCGACCCGGCCGTCTCGTCAGAGCGCGCGGTAGTCGGCCGTTCGCTCCACCGACACCTCCTGCCCACCCACGACGGCGGTGGCCCCGATGAGCACCTGTCCGGCGGGGACGGTCGCCGCTCGCGAAGAGAAGGATGCGCTCACCGACTTCCCCGGCTGGACACCCATGACCGTCTTCGAGCCGTACGCGCTCGTGAAGACCAGGTCGACCGCGACATCGTCGGTGTTCTTCACCGTTGCGATCACGTAGGCCTTACCGGCGATCATCCGCGTCACCGCCGACGACTCGATCTCGAGAACGGGTGTCGTCGTGCGCGGTGGAAGCGTGATCGTCCGGGTCGATTCCTCGTTGCCGGCGGCGTCTTGAGATCGCACGTGCACGAAGCGCGGGGCGTCGGTCAGCTCCACCGAGAACGGCTTCTCGTAGGTGGCGAACATGTTGTTCGACGCACCCGCAGGGTCGGCATCCGGTCCGTCCGACCAGACCGTGCGCGACAGACCCGAACCGGGCTGGGCGTCGGTCGGCGAGAGCGTCACGAGGGCGGAAACCCCGTCGACCACCTCGATCCGGTCCTCGGTGACCGGTGCGACGGTGTCGACCTTCGCACTCGCCCGCGCCTCGCCGACGGCGCCGTCGGTCGCCGTGGCGCGTGCGCGGACGGTGACCTCTCCCTGGACGTCTACCGCCACCGGCTCGGTGTAGGGCCGCCACGTCGTGCCCCCGTCGAGACTGACCTCGATCGAGGCGATGTCGGCGGCGGTCCTCTGGGCCGTCACGACCGCCTTCGGGGTCATGATGTACCAGCCGGAGCCCTCGGGAGCGGCGTCGAAGGCGATGGAGACCAGGGGTGTCGTCTGATCGACCGGGGCGATGACGAACACGGTCGCGAGTGCCCCCGCGGAGAAGCCCGCGACGGTTCCCGACACGTCGAACATCGCCTCGGCATCGGCATAGGCCTCCGGCGCGACGGGGTCCCAGGTGACGGGAACGCCGCTTGCGGCCGTGCCGTCGTCGAACGCGGCGCGCACGGTGGCGGGCAGCACGGGAGCCACTCCCGGAGCGGTGATCACCGAGGTGTAGTCGATCGAGGTCGTCGTCTGCGAGAACGCGTCGGCGACGAACACGGTGGCCGCGACCGTCTGGCCCTCGTACCCGCTCACCCGTCCGGTGACCGCGAGGGTGCCGGGCTGCGCGACGTTCGCCGGGGTCACGGCATCCCAGGTGACGGCGGCCTCGCGCAGGGGCGTGTCGGCACCCACCACCCAAATGCGGGACGGCAGCGCGGGCAGCACGCCCGTGAGGGTGCGCACGGCGACGTCTTCCGCCGCCACGAACCCGTCGCTCGGCTCGGGGTCGGGCTCGTCGGGAGCCGCGACGCCCGTCACCTCCCACTCGATCACGCTCGTCGCGTGGGGCGAGCCGTTCACGACCTGCCGCTCGAGGACGAGCCGCAGCGCCCGAGTCGTGACCGCGTCGAACGCAACCGACACGGGAGCGAGCGAGGTCTTGGGCGCGGCCGGGTCGAAAGCGGGCAGCGGGTAGGCAACGGCGTCGCCGCGCACGGGCGCCCACTCGCCGGCGGCATCCTGATACTCCAGCGACCATCCCGCGGGGACGCGCACGCCGCCGTCACCGACCCCGGCGTTCTGCCAGAGGAAGAGAGTGGATGCCGACACCGTCACCGGGGTGTCCCAGGTGTAGGTCGCGACGTCGGTGTCGGGGACCGGACTGGCGCCCCACGTGCCCCACATCGCGTTCAGGCTGTCGGTGGGCCTCGATGCGCCGTCGTTGAGGGCAGCGGCGGAGTTCCACGGCGGGACGTAGCTGACCGCGACGTCGGGGGCGTGCTCGCCGGAGGCGACGGCGATGTTGCCCGGCGTCTCGGCGGCGACGGGCGATGGGATCGCCGCGGATGTCCCGAGGGCGAGGGCGAGCGTGACGAGGGCGACGAACGCCCGGGAGACGAAACGAGGTGCGTGCATGATGGGGCCTCTCGTTCTCACGCGTCGATCGGGGCACGGCCGGCAGCGAGCAGCACCTTCTGGCGGTCGCGGGCGGTGAGCAGGTTCGCGTCGGTGAACGATTGCGACACCGAGCGCACGGCATCCAGGAAGGCCGTCCGATCGGCGAACGGCGCCTTCGCCCAGACCTCTTCGAGAAGGCTCGGCCCGCCCTGACCGCGTGTCGGATTGCGCACCTTCGAGTCGACGCCGGCGAAGGCGACGGTGGGCTCGGATCGCTGGAAGTACATGTGGTACGCCACGTCTCTCCCCGAATAGGCGGGCTCGAACGTGCGCCCGTCGATCTCGAAGACGTTGCCGCTGCGCCGGGTGACGCCCCGGCTGATCGAGCCGTCGAGGCCGGCCTTCGACGAGAGCGCCAGGCTCGCGTACCGCGTGGACGAGTCGATGGCCGTCAGCACGACCGGGCCGTAGACGAGCGCCTGGATGTCGCGGCGGTCGGGGGTGGGCTCGGCGCGCAGGCTGAGCGGAATGGTGACGGCGACCTTGTCGCCCGTCGCCCACGAGCGGGTGAGGGCGACGTACGTGCCGGGCGCCGTGTCGGCATCCGTCCGCTCGCCGTTGATGCTGACGGTCGCTCCGCGCGCCCACGCGGGAATGCGCACGTGCAGCGTGAACGAACCCGCCGGGGCGCTGGTGAACTCGAGCGTCGAGGTGTCGGCCTCGGGGTACGACGACGTCTGCACGAGCGTGAGCCCCTTCTCCGCCCAGTCGACGGTCGACGCGATGTAGAGGTTGACGAAGAGCGCGTCCCCCGCTTTCGAGCGGAAGTAGATCGTGTCCTGGTACTTCACGTGGCTCTCGAGGGCGGTGCCGCCGCAGCACGTGCCGATGTTGCCGTCGCCGTACTCCTTGCGGGTACCGGGATTGACCGGGAACATGTAGCAGTTCTCCGGACTGATGGTCGACTCGGCGTCGCGGCGTCCGCCGAGGATGTGGTTGAGCACCGTGCGCTCGTAGTAGTCCATGTAGGCCGGGTCCTGGTCGTGCAGGAAGAGCGAGCGCGCGATCTTGAGCATGTTGTACGCGGCGCACGACTCCGCGTTCCGCTTGCCGATGTCGCCGGCGACCGCGTCGGCCGGGCCCCACAGCTCGCCCTCGCCCGTGCCGCCGTGGGCGTAGGCACGGCCCGGGACGACCATGCCGAAGAGGTTCGTCACGGCCGTGCGGTAGCGCTCCTCACCCGTCTGGTCGTAGAGCTTCAGGTATCCCGAAAAGGTGGGGATGTACTGGTTGGCGTGCCGGCCGTCGAGCGTGTCGCGATCGGCGGCGCACGCGTCGACCAGGGCGTCGTAGGTGAACAGCTTCGCCGCCTGAAGGAACTCCTCGCGGGCGGGGTCCGTGGACCGCCAGTAGAGCTCGACGAGCACGTCGTTCATGCCGCCGCACTCGCCCGCGATGTAGAGCGACCACATTCTCTGCAGCTGCGCCGGGGCGCACTTCGACAGCCGGGAGTACACCCAGTGGCCGATCCCCTCGGCCAGGGTCAGCGCGAGGGTGTTCCCCGTGTAGGCGTGCGCGTCGAGCAGTCCCGCCACGATCTTGTGCAGCGTGTAGTACGGCGCCCAGATCTCGCCGTAGGGTGCGTAATTCTCGAGTGCCGAGAACTGCCATTCTCCGTATGCGGAGAGGAAGCCCGGATGCGAGTACCTCGACGCCGTACCGACCTTCTGTGCGGCCAGAGCGACCCGGCACTCCTCGAGACCCGCGACGAAGGCTCCGACCTTCTGCGCGAGCGCGCCCTCGCCCGTCGACGCGTACGCCATCGAGAGGCCGCTGAGGAAATGCCCGGCGAAGTGCCCCCGCAGCAGTCCGCCCGCGCCGCGCACGTTCTGTCCTGCGCGGTACTCCGACGGTCCCCAGCGCTGATCGTCGGGAGCCGGACCGAACTCCTCCCATCCGCCCGGCGGTGTCGCGCCGCGGGTGTCGAGCCCCGCATTGCGGCGGAACACCGCCAGCAGGGCGTCGACGGAGTAGGCGCGGTTGAGGATCAGAGCCTGCTTTTGCGCACGGGTGAAGACGCTCTGCCCGAGGGTGACCGCGCTCAGCGGGAACGGCTGCAGTGTCCAGGCGTCGGGCGCGACCTCGCGGGCCGCGGCCCGGACGACCGCGGCCGAGTGCTGGAGTCCCGGCAGGCGGAAGGCGGATGCCGCGGGTGCGGCGGCTGTGGCGGGCGACGCCGAGAGCGCGCCCGAGGCGGCGAGGAGGCCACCCACGGCGCTCGATCCGAGCAGGGCGCGCCGGGTGAGGACGGGGGGATCGATGGGGGTCATGGGCGGTCTCTTCTCTTCATCGAGCGGATCGGGGGATTCGTGTCGGGGAGGTGAGGGGAGGGGGCAGGCGAACCCGCCCCCTCCCCGGGACGTCAGTTCTGGGCGCCGTACGATGCCTCGAAGGTCTCGGTGACCTGCGCGCCGTCGACGGTGGCACTGGCCGCCACCGTGACCACTCCCGCGGGTATCGACGACTTCCTCGAGGTGAACGACGCACTCACCGTCTTCCCCGGCTGCACGCCCGTGACCGTCTTGGTCCCGTACGCACTGGTGAAGACCAGATCGACGGCGACGTCATCGCTGTTCTTCGCGGTCGCGATCACGTACGCCTTGCCCGCGATCATCCGCGTCGAGGCCGACGACTCGATCACCAGCGTCGGAGCGGGCGCCTCAGCGGCCCACGCCTCGAACTCCTGGATCGCGGCGGAACCCTGACCCTCCTGCGCACCCCACGACTGCATGAGCGCGCGCAGAGCGGTCGTCTCGACCGCGGCGAAAGTGATCTCGTTCACGGCGTCCGATGACCGGGCGTACGTGTCGTCGGTGTCGACGTCGCGCCAGGCGCCGGCGGCGTCGCGGTACTGCAGTACCCACGACCGCGGGGGGATGAGTCCGGCGTTCGCGGCGTCGGCGGCATCCCGTCCGAACTGCACACCCGCGCGATCGAGCCGCACCGGGCGCTCCCAGCTGAGCTGCACCCACTGCTCCCCGACCCGGGGCCAGGTGCCCCAACCGGTCGTGGTCGACCCGTCCATGACGTTGTCGACGGGCGCCCAGCCCGAGGCCGACGACGCGGTCGGGGTCGCGAAGCGCGCCACGTTGCCGGTCAACGGCGCGTCGGGCGAGCGCGGGATGGTGGTCGCCGTCGGCGTCGAGACGTTGCCGGCCGCATCCGTGGCCCGCACGAAGACGACGTGCCGCTCCACACTGGGCGCAGCCACCGCCCCCGTGAGCGGCTTCCAGGCGGCGGACTCGTCGATCGCGTACTCGAGCCCGGCGAGACCGGAGCCTCCGTCGGTCGCCGTCGCCGACACGGTGCGCGCGGTGGCGTCGAGCTGCGCGGTCACCCGAGGGGCCGTCGCATCGATACGGAACGCGGCCGTGGCGTCGGCCGAGGAGTTGCCGGCGGCATCCGTCGCCCGCGCGATCACGGTGTGCGAGCCGTCGACGGCCACGACGGTGTCGACGCGGCGCACGTCGGCGGTGTCCGTCAGGGCCCCGCCGTCGATCCCCACCGAGATGCGCGAGCGCACATCGCGGTCGTCGCTGGCGGTGACCCGCGCGGTCACGGGCCCGACGTACCACTCGCCGGCACCCTTCGGTCCGCGCAGTTCGATGCCGACCTCCGGGGCAACGGTGTCCGGCGAGGTGTCGGCGCCGACGACCGTCACGGTCGCCTCGACGCGCCCGGCGGCGTAGCCCTGCGCGGTACCGGCGACCGTGAAGGTGCCGGTCGTCGCGTACGACGCGGGGTCGACGGCATCCCACTTCACGGGCGCGGCCACGCGGTCGGCGCCGTAGACGAGCGCGACGGTCTCGGGCAGTTCGGGAGCCTCACCCACGAGCGTGCGGGTGGTGGCCGGCTCGAAGCCGTCGGCGGCGACGGTCGCGACCGACCACTCCTCCACAGCGAGGGCCGAGTACTTCACGGGCGTGGACGTGCCGGGGGCGGCGTTCATCACGGCCCGCAGGCGCGTCGTCGTCACCGGGGTGAAGGTCACCTCGTGCATCTGCCGCACCGTCGTGGGGTAGCCGCTGGGGTTCTGCACGTCGTTCCAGCGACCCTGGTCCCAGTACTGCAGCGACCAGGATGCGGGGGCCGAGACGCCGTCCCCGGTCCCGGGCTCGCGATCGCTCCAGAACTGGATCGACGAGCGATCGACGCGTACCGGTTCCGCCCAGTCGTACTGCACCCACTGGCTTGCGGGGCGGTCCGCCGCGTATGAGCCCCACATGTCCGGCGGCAGCGGGTTCGGACGGACGATCCCGTCGTTGAGCGCCGCGATCCAGTACTGCACCGGGATCGGCTCGTTGGAGGCGGATGCCGTCGCCCACGGCGCCACGTTCTGCGACGGGGTCGCGTCGTCGTCGCGGACCGGCGTGGTCACGACCGGCTTCATCCGCGCGGGTGTCACCGAGTCGTCCCACTCGACCTTGTCGACGGCGACCGAGCGGCGGAAGTGGTTCCCGCCGACCGCATCGGCGGTGTGGTACGCCATGTACCACTCTCCCTTGAACTCGGTGATGGCGGGGTGGCTCGTCGTCGACGACACCGGCGCGAGGACGCGGCCCTGCGAGGTCCACGGCCCCATCGGCGTCGGCGCCGTGGAGTAGGCGATGCACGCGTGGTACACCGCGGGGGTGCACCAGCTGTCGGGGCCCGCGGTGTTCGCCGCGTAGGCCAGGTAGTACGTGTCGTTGCGCTCGAACAGCCAGGCGGCCTCGAAGAACCCGTCGACACCGCTGCGGATCTCGGTCGGCGTGCCGATGAGCGTCTTCATGTCGGATGCCAGTTCGACACCGAACAGGCGGCTGAAGCTGCCCCAATACATCCACACACGGCCGTCGTCGGCGACGTACACGGTGGGGTCGATGTTGTGGGCGTCATTGCCGAGGATCTTCTGCGACACGATCGGACCACCGGCGTAGTCGGTCCACGGCCCCGAGGGGGTGTCGGACACGGCGATGCCGATGCCGAACGGGTCGACGGAGGTGCTCCCGGCCTCGTGCACGGGCACGTACCAGTAGAAACGGTCGTCGGCGCCCTGCACGACCTGGCCCGCGTAGGCACGCCCGGGGGTCGCCCACGAGAACACCTGCTCCGGCCGCATCAGCGCCGGGTGGTTCTCCCACTGGCCGCCCTCGACGTCGGTCGTCGAGAACGACTGCCACTCGTTCATGATGAAGTCGTTCGTCGTCGGGCCCGCTTCGTCGCGGCCGGCGTAGACGTACAGCGTGTCATCGACGACGAGGGTTGCCGGGTCGGCGGAGTACACCGACCCGTCGCCGAGCAGGGGGTTGGGAAGGGCGGCCGCGGGGCTGACGGGTGTCAGCGCCAGGAGGCCTGCCACGAGGCTCGCGGCGGCGGATGCCGACAGGAGCCGACGAGCGGTGTGTCTGGTCATGAGCTTCCTTCGAGGAAATGTCGCGTCGGGGTCTGGAGTGGTGCTCCTCTCCAGGGCGCTCCGCGCGAGTCGGGCGCGGGCATCCGGGAGGGAGAGGGAAAGGAGGGGCTGTGGCTCGCGATCGGAACGAGGGGGAACGGGGATGGGACGAACCCACCCCCGTTCCCCTCCTGTCAGTTCAGTGCGCCGTACGGCGCTTCGAACGTCTCGGTCACCGGCGCACCGCCGACCGTGGCACTCGCCGTCACCGTGGCGGTTCCCGCGGGGATGCTCGCCGCCCGCGAGTTGAACGACGCGCTCACCGTCTTTCCGGGCTGGACGCCCTTCACCGTCTTCGTCCCGTAGGCGCTGGTGAAGACGAGATCGACGGGGACGTCGTCGGTGTTCTTCGCGGTCGCGATCACGTACGCCTTCCCCGCGATGGCTCGACTGGCCGCGCTCACGGCGACGTCGAGAGCGGGTGCAGACGCCTCGGGAGCCTCCCACACCTGCCATTCCTTGATGCCGACGCTGCCCTTGCCCTGCTCGGTACCGACCGGGTCGAGCGCGAGACGGAGCTTCGTCGTGGTCACCGGCTCGAACGAGACCGCGTTGTAGGTGTCCTTCGCGGTGCCGTACGCCCCCGCGTTCTTCACCGGGACCCACGCGTTGGTCGCGGCATCCCAGTACTCGGCCTTCCAGGCGGCGGGGACGTCGATGCCGAGGCCCTGCGCGTCGATGTTCGACACGAAGTACACGCCCAGCTCGCCGATGCGCACCGGCTCCTTCCAGTCGTACTGCACCCACTGGTCGGTGACGGCCGGCCACACTCCCCACACGTTGGGGTTGTCGTTCGGCGTGACGTCGCCCGATGCGGTGGGCTGCACGTCGTCGTTCAGGCCGGTCACCCTGTTCCATCCGGCGGTTCCGGATGCCGTGGGCGTCGCGAGCAGGGCGACGTTGCGCTTCTGCGTGCCGTCGGCCTTCGGCACCGTCTTCTCGACGACCGCGGAGACCTTGCCCGCCTTGTCGGTGGCCCGCACCTCGACCTTCGTCTCGTCGAGCCCGACGAGCACGGTGCCGGACAGGGTCGACCAGACGCCGCCGTTCAGCCGGTACTCGATCGAGGCGACTCCCGAACCGGCGTCCGTCGCGGTCGCCTTGACCGTGCGCGAGACCGCGTCGGCCGTGACCTCGAGGGCCGGAGCCGTGGTGTCGATGCGCACGGTCTGCGCCGCGACCGGCGACGTGTTGCCCGCGGCGTCGGTCGCCCGTGCCTGCACGACGTGCGACCCGTCGTCGCTCACCGACACCGCGGCGGTGTAGGCCGTCCATTCGCCCTGACCGACGCGCACCTCGACGCGGGGAGCGGGATCCCGGTCGTCGGTGGCGGTGACGTTCACCGTGACCGCCTGGGTGTACCAGCCCGACCCGGGGGCGGCCGGCGACACCTGCAGCGCCACGGTCGGCGCCTTCGTGTCGGTGCTTCCGCCGTCGACGGTCACCGCGGCCGAGGCGGCCTTGGTGCCGGGCAGATCGCTCTGCACGGTTCCCTCCACGGTGAACGTGCCCGACGATGCGTAGGACGCGGCGTCCACCGCGTTCCACGTGACCGGGAGGTCCTGGCGCGAGCCGTCGTTGAACAGCACGCCCACGGTCTCGGGCAGCACCGGTGCGACACCCGGCAGGGTGCGCGTGGTCACGGCATCCACCTGGTTGATCTGGCCGGGAGGCGTCGCACGCACCCACACCGTGGCCTTGGCGGCGACCGGCGAGCCCGGGACGATGCCCGAGAGGGGGAAGCTCCCCTCGCCGGCGACCTGCGCGTCGGCGACCTCGGCCCACGTGACCGCGAGGTCGGCGTGGCTGCCGTCCGAGAACGTGGCATCCACCGTCGCCGGGAGCTCCGGCTTCGTGCCCACGGCGGTGCGGACGTCGATGGGTTCGATCGAGACGGGGGCGTCGGCGAAGACCTTCCATTCGCTGACGGCCACGCCGGCGAACGTCGACCCCGAGCCGGTGGCCGAGAGCGTGGCGCGCACGCGCGTCGTCGTCACGGCACCGAAGGTGACGGTGTTGGGCGCGCTCCGCTCGAGGGTGTACTCCGACGCGTCCGGCACGTCCGCCCACGCGGCGCCATCCCAGTACTGCACCTTCCATGCGCTCGGGACGTTCACGCCCTGGTTCGACGCGGGGTCGCCCTGGTCGGACCAGAAGTTCATCTCGACACCCGACACGCGCTGCGGTTCGTTCCAGTCGTACTGCACCCATCGGGTGGCGGGGTTGTCTCCGCCGGCCCAGGTGCCCCAGACGTCGGTGCTGGCGCCGCCGTTGTAGAGGATCTTGCCGTCGTTGACCGCACCGACCTTGTTCCAGCCCGCGGTGAACGAGGCGGTCGGGGTCGCATCGGGTGCGACGTTGGCTCCCTGGGTCGCCACGTCTCCCTGCACGGTCACATCGGTCTCAGAGGTCTGCTCGCCGTCGGTCGCCGACAGCCGCAGCACGTACTCGCCCTTGGCCGAGAAACGAGCGGTGGTGGAGGCCGCCGTGGCGTCGTCGAAGAGAACCGTCGCATCCTGCGGGGCGCTCACCACGCTCCAGCGTGCGCTGAGCTCGCCGCCGGGCAGACCGTCGTCCTTCACCGTGCCCACGAGCGCCGCCGACCCGCCGGCCGAGGCCTGCCTGTCCTGCCACGCCGTGACCAGTGGTGCCTGGTTCGTGGATGCCGGAGCGGCGATGCCCGTGGAGAACACCTGCAGTTCCTTCACCCCCGTCTTGGCGCCCGCGGCGTGCGTCGCCGTGAGGCGCACGGCGTCGCCGGTGACCTCCGGGAACTGCACGTGGTTGTAGTTGGCCCGCGGGTAGGCGGGGGTGCGAGCCTGCTGCGGGATCGTCGACCACTGGCCGTTCCGGCGCACCTCGAGGGTGTACACCGAGGGCTCGGTGTAGCCGGCCGCCGTAGCCGTGGAGGAGCTGTCGTAGAAGTACGTGCGGACATCGTCGAACGTCTTCTCACCGCCGAGCTCGACGGTCAGGGAGTCCTTGGCGTTCGGCGAACCCGCCGTGCCCCAGAAGGGCTCGTTGATCGTCGTGCCGTTGACGGCGGCGGCGGGCTCCCGGCCCGCGGCCGAGAACGAGGCGGTCGCGGTGGCGGCGAGGTTGGCGCTGCCGGTGCTCTCGGTGCGCACGTCGGCGCCCGCCTTGGCGAACAGGTCGACGACGCGGGCGTCATCCGCGAAGCGCACGTCCTGCGGGGCCTTCACCGCGGATGCCGCGGCGGTGGTGACCTTCGCGTCACCTTCGACGACCTCCACGGTGCCGCTGGCGGGGTCGTAGACCACGTGCGACAGCTTGTCGACGGTGAAGGCGAGCGTGCCGTCGAGGAAGACGGAGTATCCCTCGGGCACGTCGTCGCCGTAGTGCCGCTCGCCACCGGGGGCGTCCCAGGTGACCGTCAGGTCGCGGTCGCGGTAGCGGATGTTGTTCGCGGTGAAGTGGTCCCAGCCGATATCGATCGGGTCGAGCTCGATCTTGGCGTCACTGCGGGTGCGCACACCCATGGCGTCCTCGATCATGGTGAAGTTCGTCGCGCCGAGGATCGTGTGGTGGATCCAGGAACGGTAGTCGATCTTCTGGGGGTCGGCGGAACCGTTCGCCCAGAACTCGTTCTGGTCGGGCAGACGGTTGTCGCCGCCGTTCTGGTAGTGCGACCACGCGTTCCAATACAGCAGCTTCTTGTACCACTCGGCGTCGATCGCGTCGGTGGGGTAGTCGCGCAGCACCTTCGACAGCATCCGGAAGGTCACCGTGGAGTTGATGACCGAGAAGTTGTTGCTGCCCTGGCCGCCGGTGGCGTTGTACGCCGCCTGGTCGGCCTGGTTCGCGGTGTAGAAGGGGAAGATCGGGTACTGCTTGTCGTCGGCGAACAGGCGCAGCGCCTCGACGTAATCGTCGTTGTAGTCTGCGTCGCCGGGCTTGGGCACCAGGCCCACCGAGAACGGGTAGTAGTTGTTGATCTCCTTCCACGGCACGTGCTCGCCGTTGTTCGCCATGGCGTGCTCGAGGAGCTTGCGGTCCGGGTTCCACAGGACCTTCATGACCTGGGTCTTGATGTTCTCCGCGAACGCCTGCATCTCGTCGGCCTTGGCGGTGTCGCCGGCCGTGCGGTACGCCTCGGCCGCGGCGAGGGCGTTGGAGTAGAGGTACGCGTTCTCGGTGCGGTCCTGGTAGCCGCCCTTCCAGTGGAACGACACGGCATCCGCGTCGTTGCCCGTCATCGCGCCCCAGTTGTATTCGATCAGGCCGTTCTTGTTGAAGTCGTAGGCGTCGACGAGACCCTTCACGTCGTCCTCGGCGTACTCGGCGAGGTTCTTCGCGATCGCGGTCGGCCCGCCGTGCAGCTGGTAGGAGCGCAACGCGGCTTCGGAGATGTACTGGGTGTAGCTGTTCGACCAGTTGGCGGGGTCGCCGGGGTTGTCGACGAACTTATAGCTCTTGCTCGTCTCGCCCGTCGAGACCCACGGACCGTATGAGTAGATGGGGTCGCGGAAGTACTTCAGGTCGTCGATGAACATGCCCGTGGTGAGCACGATCGAGTTGTTGTACCCGAGCACACCCTCCATGGCGACCGGGAACTGGTAGGTGTTGCCCGGCATGTCGGCGTCGAGGAAGTTGTATCGCATCAGCCACCAGCGGTAGTAGAGCGTCTTGTCGATGTTGTCTTCGGGGGTGTCGAGGTAGGGCACGTTGTCGGCCCACCACTTGTTGTACGCGGTGACGTGCGCGGTGTACGCCTCACCCGCGGACTGGGCCCGGGTCGCGTCATAGTCGGTACGGGAGGCGGCGATCTCGTCGGTGACGAGGCCGAGCTGCACCTTCGCGGTGGCCGAGCCCCCGGCGGGCACCGACAGCGTGCGAGTGAGTGTCTCGCCCGCGGGGGCGAACCCGTCACCCGAGAAACGGGGCGACAGCTTCGTGAGGTCGTTCAGCGCCTGAACGTGGCCGACCAGTTCGTCGCCCTCGGCGGTCAGCGCATAGGGGGAGGATGCCACGAGCTCGACGTCGACGGCCCCGCCGGTCGAGCGCACTTCGAGGCTGGTGACGAGCACGTTGGCGTCGGTGATGAACTTCGTCTGCACGACCTCGATGCCACCGCCGCGGTGGACGCTCCGCCAGTAGCTGGGCGTCTGCTTGCGCTGAGCGACGTCCTCGGTCAGGCCGACCTCGTTCCCGCCGACACGGGCGGTGATCGTGTACCCGGAGCGTCCGTCGATGGCCTCCCAATACGCGAGCTGCCCGCCGAAGCCGAGGGCCGCGGGGTTGTGCTCTTTCATGAAGGCGGCGCGTCCGCGCGTGAACAACCACTGGTTGTTGTCGCCGAAGCTTCCCGCGTCGCCGGTGCGCGCGAGCATCTCATCCATCCAGAAGTCGCTCGACGCGCTGGAGCCCGCGCCGGCGGCGAGGTCGGCGTCGAAGATCCTCTGCAGCTGGTTACCGGGGGTGTAGGTCACTCCCGTGTCGGGGACGGGGGTCGGGCTTCCCGAGAACGTCGGGTAGCCGATGTCGGTGTTGGCGGCGTTCGCCGGCGCGACCACGAAGGTCGTTGCCAGCACCGTCGCGATCGCCGCTGCGGCGATCGCGGAACGCCCGACGCGACGGGGGGTCGTCGGATTGCAGTCCACTGTGTCTGTTCCTCTCGGCGCTGCTCGTCGATGAGCAGCGGGTGCGTGGGAGGCACGCTACCGAGAGCGGAGAATGTTTCGCAATCCTTTTCGGTAATTTCGAAACATCACCGAAAACGGGGGGGGAATTCCGAAAATCATCGCCGCGCGATGGTGGATGCGCGGATGACGAGCTTGACCGGCATGGGGTGCGTCCCGGCGCCGACGTCGACGCCGTCGATCGCATCGAAGACCCGCTGCGCGGCCTGTCGGCCGAGCTGCTGGAGGTTGGCGTTGATGCTCGTGAGGGGAGGTCGGGCGTTCTCGGTGAGCAATTCCCAGTCGTCGTATCCGATGACCGCGAGATCGCCCGGAACGTCGCGGCCGAAGTCGCGCGCGGTGTCGAGGACACCGCGGGCGATCTGGTCGGAACCGCAGAACACGGCATCCACCTCGGGATGCCGCTCCAGCAGGATCGCGGCCGCGTCGCGGCCCCAGTGCTCGTTCCACGCGGCGAACATCGGCTCGCCGACGAAGTCCAGCCCCGCCGCCGCGAGTGCCGCACGGGCCCCGGCCAGGCGGTCCTGGGCGGCGGCGTATGACGGGTCGCCCGAGATATGGGCGATGCGGCGCCGACCGCAGGCCAGCAGGTGCTCGATCGCCAGGCGCCCGCCCGAGTAATTGTCCGGGGTGAGCGAGAGATCCCGGGGGTCGTCGGACGGGGAGTATGCGTAGACGACGGGCACCGGCAGCTCCTGTCCCAGCGAGGGACGGGGGTCGGTCTGGCGCCCCACGACGATGATGCCGTCGACCCGGCGACTCAACAGCGCGCGCAGGTGGTGCTGTTCGCGGATCGCGTCTCCGCGTGCATCGCACAGGAAGACGTTGATCTGCCCCGCCCCGAACGCGTCCTCCGCGCCCATCAGGATGGGGATCACGAAACGACCGTCGAGGTCGTTGGTCAGCAGGCCCACCGTGCCGGTGCGCCCGGCCAGCAGACCGCGCGCCATGGCGTTGGGGGTGAAGGCGAGCTCTGCCGCGGCCTCCATGACGCGCTGCCGCGTCCCCGCGGCGACGTCACCGCGACCGTTGAGCGCCTTCGACGCCGTGGCGATCGAGACGCCGGCGCGGCGGGCGACATCGCTCAGCGTGGCTGCGCGCACGGGATCGGTCGTCATCGGCTTCCGTTTCATGTTCGTTACCTTCCGCCGTCTTGACGGATCGGCAACACACACGTTACCGTCCCGAAAGGGATTTCGGTTATTTCGATGACCACCCCGCCAGCGGTGTCGACCCCGAATGTCGCATCCGCTCAATGAAGAGCTAGAGGAGACTGCAATGACCCCATCCCGGCGCCGCTTCGCCCTTCGGGCCGCGACGGCCATCCTGGCCGCGAGCGCTCTCGTCGGCGGACTTGCCGCGTGCTCGGGCGGCTCGACCGCCACCGCACCGGCCGACATCCCCGCCGAGGGCACCGACGACGGTTCGACCCTCACCCTGTGGACGCGCGCACCCCTCGAGAAGCAGGCGAAGCTCCTCGTCGAGGCCTACAACGCCAGCCACCAGAACCAGGTCGAGCTGACCGTGGTCCCCAACGACGACTACGTCGCCAAGGTGGGCGCCGCAGCGGGTTCGGGTGGACTCCCCGACCTGTTCGCGGCCGACATCGTCTACGTGCCGAACTGGGTCGAGCAGGGGCTGTTCCAAGACATCACGGCGCAGATCGACGGGTTGTCGTACAAAGACACCATCAACCAGGGTCACCTCGACGCGGGCACCCTCGATGGAGCCGAGCACGTGCTGCCCTTCGTCCTCGACCTGTCGGTGATGATGTGGAACAAGGAGCTCGTGGCCGAGGCGGGCCTGGATCCCGAGAAGGCTCCCGCGACCCTCGCCGACTTCGCCGAGACCGCCAAGGCCGTGCAGGCGCTGAACAAGCCTGGCGTCTCGGGCACCTCGACGGGACTGAACTGCGGCGGATGCCTGCTCTTCACCTGGTTCCCCTCCATCTGGGCCTCGGGTGAAGACGCCCTGGGTGCCGACGGCACCGAGTCGCTGCTGAACAACGACGCAGCCCAGGAGGTCTACTCGACCTGGAAGGACCTCGACGCCGCGGGCGCCGTCGCTCCCGGCTCCGCCGATGAGACCGGCGCCACGTGGGTGGCCGGCTTCCAGGAGGGCAACGTCGGCATCATGCCCTTCCCCGCCACACTCCTTTCGGGCCTGTCGTTCGACGCTGGTGTCTCCGGTATCCCGGGCGTCGACGGCGGCGAGTCGACCTTCGTCGGCGGTGACGGCGTCGGCATCTCGAAGGACTCGAAGCAGTCCGCCCAGGCGTGGAACTTCCTGTCCTGGCTCACGTCCGAAGACGCGCAGGTGGGTGTCCTCGCCAAGGACGGCAGCACGGTCGCCCGCTCCGACCTCGCCGAGAACGAGTACTCGTCGAAGGACCCCCGTCAGGTGGCCGTCAACGAGGTAGCCGGCAAGGGCAGGACCCCGGTCGCGCTGAACTTCCAGCAGGCGTTCAACGCTCCCGGCAGCCCCTGGCTGACGCTCGTGCGCAACGCCGTCCTGAACGGCACCGACACCGTCGACGCCGACAACGACGAGATCACCGCCGTCCTGTCCCAGTAATCCCTGTGGGGGTGCCGCTCCGGCGGCACCCCCACACCCCCGGAAGGAACACCGTGGCTCTCACCACTTCGCCCCGCCGTTCACGGTACAGTCGCACGGCGCTGGGCGGTCCCGTCCAGGGCTGGCTGTACGCCGCCCCCACAGCCCTGTTCGTCGTCGCACTCTTCGTCATCCCCCTCCTGCTCGTGCTGCAGATGTCGGGCTCCGACTGGCCTCTGCTGCGCGGCAACAGCGGTCCGAACTTCCCCGAGAACTTCGTGGACGCCCTGAACCACCGTCTCTTCTGGGACTCGGTGCGGTTCACGCTGCTCTACACCGCCATCACGACCGTCCTGCTCATCGGCCTGGGTCTCGGTCTCGCGCTCCTGGTCCAGGAGTCCACGGCCTGGAAGGGGTTCCTGCGGACGGCTTTCCTGCTGCCGAGCGCGCTGGGCCTGGCATCCGCATCCCTGCTCTTCTACGTGCTCTACTCCCCCATCGCCGGCCCCTTCGCCGGACTCATGGAGTCGTGGGGCATTACTTTCCTCGGCTCTCCCGAGGGCGCCCTGTGGTCGACGGTGTTCCTCATCGTCTGGCGATTCGCCGGGTTCTACATGCTGCTGCTGCTCGTCGGCCTGCAGGGCATCCCAGAAGAGATCTACGAGGCGGCGCGCATCGACGGCGGGTCGCGGTGGCAGATCTTCCGCGACATCACGGTGCCGCTGCTCCGCCCCACCTTCGCGCTCACCACGGTGATGTGCGTGACCGGGTCGCTGTTGGCGTTCGACCAGTTCTACATCCTGACCAAGGGCGGTCCCGACAACAGCACCATGACCGTGGTGCAGCTCATCTACAACATCGCCTTCCAGGGGCAGAACAGCCTCGGCATCGCCGCCGCGCTGTCGGTCATCATCCTGCTCGCCCTCGTCATCATCAACGCCGTGCAGCTGCGCGCGTTCCGTCGTCCCGAGGAGGCCTGACATGGCCACGACCGACATCCGCCCGCCCGCAGCCGTCACCGGCACCACCCGCGCGATCGTCGCCCCCGGCTACCGCGGTCGATCACGGCCGAGCGGACCGATGCTGTGGGGCCTGCCCGGCAAGGTCTTCACGGGCGCCCTCGCGATCATCTTCCTCTACCCGCTGGTGTGGACCGGTGTCGCCTCGGTGAGCCCGCAGGCCGGCACGAACCAGGCCGAGGGGTGGGGCTTCGGAAACTACGAGAAGCTCGCCAACTTCCAATCCGGCATCTGGGTCTATCTCGGCAACTCGTTGTTCGTCTCAGTCCTCACCGTCGTGCTGACCCTGTTGATCTCGTTCCTCGGCGGCTACGCCTTCGCCCGCTTCTCGTTCCCGGGCAAGAACCTGCTGTTCCTGTCGGTCCTGGCGATCCTGATGGTGCCGTACGCCACCCTGCTGATCCCGCTGTACGTCATCCTCAACGCCGTGGGTCTGCAGAACTCGCTCGTGGGCGTCGCCCTGGTTCTGACGATGTTCCAGCTGCCCTTCTCGATGTTCATGATGCGCATCTCGTTCGAGTCGGTCCCGCGCGAACTCGACGAGGCCGCGCTCGTCGACGGCTGCACGAGCTTCAGTGCGCTCTGGCGCGTGCTCCTGCCGGCTGTCAAACCCGGACTCATCACGGTGGGCCTCTTCGCCTTCCTCACCGCGTGGAACGACTTCATCGCCCCGCTCATCCTCATCAACGACCAGTCGCGCATCACTCTGCCGCTGGCCGTGGCGAACCTCCGCGGCCAGACCATGGGCGTCATCGACTACGGCGTGACCGAAGCCGGTGTCGTCGTCCTCGCTCTGCCGTGCATCGTCCTGTTCCTGATCCTCCAACGTCACTACGTGCGCGGCTTCATGTCCGGCGCCTTCAAGGGATGACCATGTCGACCACACTTCCCTCCCGTCCGCTCGACTCCGCCACGGCCCGCACCGTCGTCGCCCCCGTCGTCCCCTCCCGTTCGCGGCTGCGGCCGCTGGGCCTCGACGAGGTCCGCATCACCGGCGGGTTCTGGGGTGAGCGCCAAGCCGTCAACGCCGCGCACACGTTGTCCCACATCCTGGGCCGTCTCGAGTCCGAGGGTTGGCTGCCCAACTTCGATCTCGCCGCGGCCGGCACCCTGCCCGCCGGACGCCGCGGGCGGGAGTTCAGCGACTCGGAGGTGTACAAGTATCTCGAAGCCGCGGCGTGGGAGATCGGCCGTCACGCCGACGCCGATCTCGAGTGCACCTTCCGCGCCGTCGTCGACCGGGTCGGCGCCGCGCAGGAGGCCGACGGTTACCTGAACACCCAGTTCGGCCGGGTCGGCCAGCAGCCGCGGTGGTCCGACCTGGAGTGGGGCCACGAGCTGTACTGCCTCGGCCACCTCTTCCAGGCGGCCGTGGCACGCGAGCGCACGCGTCCCGGAGCCGACGATGGGCTCCTCGTCATCGCCCGGCGCGCCGCCGACCTCGTCTGCGATGTCTTCGGCGCAGCGGGGATCCCCTCCTTCTGCGGTCACCCCGAGATCGAAGCCGCCCTCGCCGAACTGGCGCGCGTCACCGGCGACGAGCGGTACGCCGCGCAGGCAGCGCTGTTCGTCGCGCGCCGCGGACACGCGACGCTCGCCGACATCGAGTGGGGCCGTCGCTATTTCCAAGACGACGTCCCCGTCCGCGACGCCACCGCTCTGAGCGGCCACGCGGTGCGGGCGAACTACCTCGCTGCCGGCGCCGTCGACGTCGCCGTCGAGAGCGGTGACGACGACCTCCTGGCCTCGCTGCGCGCACAATGGACCCGTACGCGTGGACGCCGCACCTACATCACGGGGGGCCAGGGCTCGCACCACCAGGACGAAGCCTTCGGCGACGACTGGGAACTGCCGTCGGACCGGGCGTACTCCGAGACGTGCGCCGGCATCGCGTCGGTGATGTTCGCGTGGCGTCTCCTCCTGTCCGAGGGCGATGCCGCCTACGCCGACCTCATCGAACGCACGCTCTTCAACGTGGTCGCCACCTCGCCCTCCGCCGACGGCCGCAGCTTCTTCTACGCCAACACACTGCATCAGCGCGTACCCGGTGTGGTGCCCGACCCGAATGCGACCTCCCCGCGCGCCTCCTCGTCGCTGCGCGCACCGTGGTTCGAGGTGTCGTGCTGTCCGCCGAACGTGGCCCGGACCCTCGCCAGTCTCGACGCCTACGTCGCCACGGCCGACGATCGCGGCATCCAGATCCACCAGTACGCACCGGCTGAGATCCGCACGACCCTCGACGACGGTCGTGACGTGTCACTGCACGTCGACACCGCCTATCCGAGCGACGGCACCGTCCGCATCACCGTCGACCACGCTTCGGATGAGGCGTGGACCCTGTCACTGCGCGTCCCGGAGTGGGTCCGGGGTGCGGGAGTGCGCGTGTGGAGCGACGGCTCCGTCACGGAGGACACGGCCGTCGACGCGGGGTGGGCCCACGTGACGCGCGCGTTCCGTGCCGGTGACGTCGTCGAGTTGGACCTGCCGATGGCGCCGCGCGTCGTGGTCCCCGATCCGCGTATCGACGCCATCCGCGGGTGCGTCGCGATCGAGCGGGGTCCGGAGGTCCTCGCTCTCGAGTCGGTGGATCTGAACTCGGGAGACGACGTCGGAGAGGTCGTCCTCGACGCAGCCGCGCTCCCCGTCGAGGGCGACGGTCGCGTCTGGGTGCAGATCGCCGACCGCACCCCCACCGCCGGCGGGTGGCCGTTCGGCGACGGTCCCGCTGCGCCGGATGCTGAACCGAGCCGGGTCGCGCTCGTCCCGTATCACGACTGGGGCAACCGCGGTCCGTCCACGATGAGGGTCTGGATGCCGACCGCCTGAACGACCCCGCGGATCGGGTCCTGAGCCGGCGTCGCGCGTACGCGGGCGCCGGCTCAGCGCATCGGTAGCAGCCGCGTCGGCGACGCCGACGGCGTGCGGTGACGCACGCGCCCCGGAACGCCGGTGCGGGTATCCAACGGCAGCGAAACGATCTCGTGCGCCAGCTGGCCGGCGACGAGCAGGGTGTCGGCGACGACGACGTGGTGGCGCGGCCAGTGGGTGCCGGTCTCGGCCAGCGCGGTGAGCTGCAGCGCCTCGCCGGCGCCGCGCACCGACAGCACGCCGACGGTGTCGCTGCCCCGCACACCGGCGTACAGCGTCGAACCGTCGCGGCTCGCGCACAGTTCTGCGGCGGTGTCGGTGTCGAGCGTGCCGAGGAGCGGCTCCCCGGAGCGCACCTGCCACCGACCGGCGCGGTCGGCGGCCAGCACGAAGACCTCGCAGCTGAGCTCGGTCACGACGTAGAGGTGCCCGGAGGGATGCCACATCCCGTGACGCGGACCGCTCCCCTGCGGCAGCACGACCTCTTGCACCAGCCGCAGGCCGGCCGCGGTCGATCGCCAGAACCGCACGAGGTCGTAGCCCATGTCGGTGGTCGCCACGAGACCGCCCGGCAGGAAGATCGCCTGGTGCGCCCGCGAGACGCGGTCACCGGCGACAGCCTCCTCCGATTCGGCGTCGGTCTCGGGGATGTCGTCGTAGGCGGGGATCAGGTGGGAGAACTCCTCGCCCGCCGCCGCGCGCAGGGCGCGCGCCGCGGCCGCGAGGTCGGGTACCACCGCCCCCGACACGCGCGCGCCGGTCGAGACGGTGCCCTCCGGCGACTCGCCCGCCCCGTACGGGTCGGCGGCCTCGTCGGCGATGACCGGGCGGGACGGGCGGCCCTCGGCATCCAGGTCGATGCGCACCACCCGTCCGTCACCCCAGCAGCTCGCGACGAGGAACGACGCGTCGGGTGCGACGGCGACATGGCAGACGGCCGCGCCCGCATCGACCGGTCGGCCGAGAGGGGTCAAGCGCGTCTCGCCGATGCGGCGGTAGGCCTGCACCGTGCCGTCGAACTCGACGGCGGCGTACACGATGTCGGGCGCCGTCGGGTGGGCGGCGATCCACGACGGCGAGCCGGGCGCGGCGACGGCCGTGCCCACCATGCCGAGCGGGCCGCCGGCGTCGGGCGCGTCGACCGCCCCCGCCTGGAGGATGCCGACACCCTCCGCCGAACCTGCATCGGGGGTGTACGCGCCGACCCAGAACCGCATCAGTCGATGAGGTCGTGGCGCACGATGACCTGGTCGCGCGCGGGGCCGACGCCGATCACCGAGATGCGCGTGCCGCTCATCTTCTCGAGCGCGAGGACGTACTCCTGTGCCGTCTGGGGAAGGTCGTCGAAGGTACGCGCCGACGAGATGTCTTCGCTCCAGCCCGGGTAGTTCTCGTAGATCGGCTTCGCGTGGTGGAAGTCGGTCTGATTCACCGGCAGGTCGTCGTACCGCACGCCGTCGACGTCGTACGCGACGCACACGGGGATCTGCTCGAGTCCGCCGAGGATGTCGAGCTTCGTCAGCACCAGGTCGGTGATGCCGTTGATGCGCGTGGCGTAGCGCGTGATGGGCGCGTCGTACCAGCCGACGCGGCGCGGACGACCCGTGGTGGTGCCGAATTCGAAGCCCCGCGAACGCAGCCAGTCGCCGCTCTCGTCGAAGAGTTCGGTTGGGAACGGACCCGAGCCCACGCGCGTCGTGTAGGCCTTGACGATGCCCACGATGCGGTCGAGGCGGTTCGGGCCGACGCCGGAACCCGTCGACGCCCCGCCGGCCGTGGCCGACGACGACGTGACGAACGGGTAGGTGCCGTGGTCGACGTCGAGCATGGTGGCCTGGCCGCCCTCGAAGACGACGACGTCGCCGGCCTCGAGGGCGTCGTTCAGCAGCAGCGACGTGTCGGCCACCATCGGACGCACACGCTCGGCGAACGAGAGCAGGTCGTCGACGATCTCGTCGGCGGTGATCGACCGGCGATTGAAGATCTTCACCAAGAGGTGGTTCTTCTGATCGAGCGCGCCCTCGACCTTCTGCCGCAGGATGTTCTCGTCGAAGAGGTCTTGCACGCGGATACCGACGCGGTTGATCTTGTCGGCGTAGGCCGGGCCGATACCGCGACCGGTGGTGCCGATCATGCGCTTGCCGAGGAAGCGCTCGGTGACCTTGTCGAGCGTGCGGTGGTACTGCGTGATGATGTGCGCGTTGGCGCTGATCTTCAGCCGACTGGTGTCGAGGCCACGGGCGTTGAGCGCCTCGAGCTCGTTGAAGAGCACCTCGAGGTCGACCACGACGCCGTTGCCGATCACGGGGGTCACCCCCGGAGACAGGATGCCGCTGGGCAGCAGGTGCAGCGCGTACTTCTCGTCGCCGATGACGACGGTGTGCCCGGCGTTGTTGCCGCCGTTGAACTTCACCACCCAGTCGGTGCGCTCACCGAGCAGATCGGTGGCCTTGCCCTTGCCCTCGTCGCCCCACTGGACGCCGACGATCACGATTCCGGGCATGAGTGCTCCTCGCATGTTGTCCGGCGGTACACCCCATCCTATCGAGCGGGTCCGACACAGCCCCCCGATAGGGCGAGGCGACCAGCCGGGGAACCGGCGAGCGGTGCGGGCGGCGAGACGGCAGGGGCGGGTGGCGAGGGGAGGGGATACCGCGAGCGGAGGAGCAATGGACGCTCCCGCGTCCTCCCCTCACGGAATCTCCTCCCCCCGCCCCATCGCCTCCCCTCGCCGGATCTCCTCCCCTCGCCCCCGCCCGGCCCCACGCGAAAGCGCCCCCACAGCCTCGCCGCGAACGATGCGAACCCGAGACGCCGGGACGCGCCGGCGCTACCCTGGGTCGATGCTGCGAACGCGCGAGTGGGCCGTCGGATGGAACGCCGCGCGCATCGCGGCGGCGGCGATGATCGCGGTCGCGGTGATCGCGCAGTTCGTCTCGTCGGTGACAGGGGCGGTCGAAGCCGGGCGGCACGTGGTCACCATCGTGGCGAACTTCTTCAGCTTCTTCACGATCCTCTCCAACGTCTCGGCGGCGATCGTGCTGCTGATCGTGGGCGTGCGGTTCTTCGTGCGCGGCCGCCGCACCGGCCCCGAACCGCTCGCCCTGGCGACCGTCCTGGCCTGGGTAACCACCTACATGCTCGTCACCGGCGTCGTGTACAACCTGCTGCTGCGCGGCCTGCCCCTGCAGCCCGAGACGGTGCCCTGGTCGAACGAGATCCTGCACGTCTGGGGCCCGCTCTTCCTGCTGCTCGATCTGTTGCTCGGCCCCGGGCGTCGGCGCCTCCCCTGGCGCGCCGCCCTGACGGCGGCGATCTTCCCCATCGCCTGGGTGATCTACACGCTGCTGCGCGCGCCGCAGATCACGAACCCCACCACCGGAGCGCCGTACTGGTACCCGTATCCGTTCCTCGACCCGAACGCCGCCGGGTGGGGCAGCGTGATCTTCTACATCGTCGCGATCGCCGTGGTCATCGTGGGGTTCGCCTTCGGAACGGTCGCCGTCGGTCGCCGCCGCGGCATCCGTTCCGCCTGACGCGCAGCGGTGACGCGCGCTCACCCGCGGCACCCGTCCCGACTCACGCGCCGCGGTGACGCGCGCTCACCCGCGGCACCCGTCCCGACTCACGCGCCGCGGTACCGCGCGCTCACCCACGCGGCATCCGTCCCGCCTCACGCCCAGAGGTGACGCGCGCTCGTTGCCGCGGCATCCGGGACGCCGTGAGGCCCCGACGGTCCGCGACTCACGGCTCGATCGCGGACGCACGGCCTACCCTGGGGAGGTGCGTACGAGACTGATGTCCGCGGCCCTGGCCGCCTCCGCCCTGCTCCTGCTCGCCGGCTGCGCCGGAGGGACGACGGCCGATCCCGCCCCCGCGGCGAGCGCGCCGAGCGAAGGCGCCGTCTCGGGAGAGTGCTCCTACCCCGCGTCGGGTCAGCCCGCCGTCGACGTCACTCCCCCGGCAGAGGGCACCGAGCAGCCCACCGGAGAGGTGCAGGCGGTCCTGCAGACCTCGGCCGGCGACATCCCCCTGACCCTGGACGGCGAGCGCACCCCGTGCACCGTCGAGAGCTTCGTCTCGCTCGCGCAGCAGCAGTACTTCTCGAACACCGAATGCCACCGGCTCACCACGTCGGGCATCTTCGTGCTGCAGTGCGGCGACCCCACCGGCACCGGTCGCGGCGGCCCGGGCTACCGCTTCGACGACGAGCTCGACGGCGGCGAGACCTACCCCGCGGGCACCGTGGCCATGGCGAACGCGGGCCCCGGCACGAACGGCTCGCAGTTCTTCCTCGTCTACGAAGACACCGAGCTGCAGCCGAACTACACGGTCTTCGGCACCATGTCGCCCGAGGGGCTGGCCGTTGTGCAGTCGATCGCTGCGGCGGGTACCGCCGGCGGCGCCCCCGACGGTGCCCCCGCGAACCCGGTGACCATCACCGGTGTGACGGTCGGCTGACCCCTCCTCCCCCGGCGGATGACCGGCCCGCGCGGGGTCCGCGCGTCGGTCGCGGCATCGCGCCGCAATAGAATCGTCGGCATGTCCAAGGTCCTTCAGTCCCTTCCCGTCGGCGAGCGCGTCGGCATCGCCTTCTCGGGTGGTCTCGACACCTCGGTGGCCGTCGCGTGGATGCGCGACAAGGGCGCCATCCCCTGCACGTACACCGGCGACCTCGGCCAGTACGACGAAGACGACATCGCCTCGATCCCGGGCCGCGCCACGCAGTACGGCGCCGAGGTCTCGCGCCTGGTCGACTGCAAGACGGCCCTCGTCGAAGAGGGCTTCGTCGCGCTCGCGTGCGGCGCGTTCCACATCCGCTCCGGCGGCCGCACCTACTTCAACACCACGCCGCTCGGCCGCGCCGTCACCGGCACGCTGCTCGTGCGCGCGATGAAAGAAGACGGCGTCGACATCTGGGGCGACGGCTCCACCTACAAGGGCAACGACATCGAGCGGTTCTACCGCTACGGTCTGCTCGCCAACCCGTCGCTGCGCATCTACAAGCCGTGGCTCGACGCCGACTTCGTCACCGAGCTCGGCGGGCGCAAAGAGATGAGCGAGTGGCTCGTCGCCCACGACTTCCCCTACCGCGACAGCGTCGAGAAGGCCTATTCGACGGATGCCAACATCTGGGGCGCCACGCACGAGGCCAAGACCCTCGAGCACCTCGACGTCTCGCTCGAGATCGTCGAGCCCATCATGGGCGTGCGCTTCTGGGACCCCGAGGTCGAGATCGAGACCGAAGACGTCACCGTCGAGTTCGAGGCGGGCCGCCCGGTCGCCATCAACGGCACACGCTTCGACGACCCGGTGGCGCTCGTGCGTGAGGCCAACACCATCGGCGGTCGCCACGGCCTCGGCATGAGCGACCAGATCGAGAACCGCATCATCGAGGCCAAGTCGCGCGGCGTCTACGAGGCCCCGGGCATGGCGTTGCTGTTCCTGACGTACGAACGCCTGGTCAACAGCATCCTGAACGAGGACACCCTCGCGACCTACCACGAGCAGGGCCGCCGCCTCGGTCGCCTCATGTACGAGGGCCGGTGGCTCGAGCCGCAGTCCCTGATGCTGCGCGAGTCGATCCAGAAGTGGGTCGGATCGACCATCACCGGCTCGGTCACCGTGCGCCTGCGCCGCGGCGAGGACTACACGATCCTCGACACCGTGGCATCCGGAATGTCGTACTCGCCCGAGAAGCTGTCGATGGAGCGCGTCGGCGACGCCGCGTTCGGACCGGTCGACCGCATCGGCCAGCTCACCATGCGCAACCTCGACATCGCCGACTCGCGCGCGCGCCTCGAGCAGTACGCCGCGCTCGGTCTGCTGGGCGGCCCGACGGGCGAGCTGGTGGGCGACGTCGCCGCGGGCGGAGCGCGCGACATCATCGAGTCGGCCGCTCCCCTCGACGCCGCCGGTGAGCGCCTCGCCGACGCCACCGACGCCGCGGGCGAGGGCGCCGCGTTCGACGCCGGCACCGACTGACACGAGCACGCTCGCTGCGACGCCGTCCGCCGGGTGCGGGCGGCGTCGCGCGTTCGTGTGCGGCGAGCCGTGAGGCGGCCGGAGCACCCCTGCGATCAGCGCCCACAGCCGCATCCTGGATCCGTGACGGGTGACAGGGGTGTCCGCTAGCGGACATGACCGCTTCGGGGCCTTGCTGCGTGGCGTCGGGTTCCGCCATCCTGAGCTGCCGGATGCACGTGTCGGCATCCACGGGTCGAGGCGAGAGCCCGCGTTCCATGCGGACACCGCCGCAAGGGATCGATGCACCCGCCCGAACGCGTCGAGGAGAGCCCATGCCCGGGTGGTACACCCTGACCGTCGTCGCCGCCGTCATCCTCGCGGTCGTCGTCGCCATCGTCCGCCTGCGGATCAACCCCGTCATCGCCCTCGCCGTGGGGGCGGCGGCGATCGGCATCCTCACCGGGCTCGGTCCGCTCGACACCGTCTCGACCATGACACAGGGCTTCGGCGAGGTGATGATGGATGCCGGGCTCCTCATCGCGTGGGGGGTGCTGATCGGCGCGATGCTCAACGAGATGGGTGCCGTCACCCGTCTCGTGGAAGCCCTGATGCGGGTGTTCGGTCGCCGCGGCATCCCGTTCGCCCTGGGCCTGTCGTTGGCGACCTACCTGCAGACGATCTTCGTCGACGTGATGATCGTGATCGCCGCTCCCCTCGCCCGACGGATCGCCGCCCGCCTCGGACCTGCCGGGACGGGGATCATCGGCGTGACCTTCGCGGTGTCGCTCGAGGTGGGGATCGTGATGATGGTGCCCGGCTTCGCCGCGGTGGCCCTCGCGGGCGTCGTCGGTGTTCCGCTGGGCGAGATGCTACTCGGCGGGTTCTCGGTCGTCGTGCCGACGGTAGCGCTGTCGATCCTGCTGATGAGCATGTTCTTCCGCCTCGGCTTCTGGAACCCCGAGCGCGATCAACAGACGGCGACCACCGAAGACGTGCGCGAAGGCGGGGCCGTCCTCACCGGCGTGGGCGGTCTGCCCGGCGACACCGATGCCCCCGCGCCCGCGCCCCTCGTCACGCTCGCGCCGACGGCATCCACCGCCCTCGCCCCCTCTACCACCCGGGAGCGGCCCCTGCTGCTGCTGTTCGCGCCGATGCTGGTGGCGCTGCTACTCATCGCCGCGCAGGCAGTGCTCGCGGTACTCGAGATCGAGATCGCTCCGCTGCAGTTCCTCGGCAGCCCCGTCATCGCGCTGCTCCTCGCCGTGATCCTGACCGGGGCGGTCGCCCGTGCGGCCGTCGGGCGGGAGCGCGTCGAGAAGGCCGTGGTCAAGGGTTTCCACGACGGCGGGCAGATCTTCGTGCTCACCGGCGTCGGTGGCTCGCTCGCCGCGGTGATCGCGCAGGGCGACCTCGGCGAGATACTCCAGGGCTCCCTCCAGGCCACCCCCTTCGCACCGCTCCTGGTCGTGTGGGCCATGGCCGCCGTCCTGCACGTCGCGGTCGGCTCGGTCACCCTGTCGGCGATCACCGCGGCCGGCATCATCGCGCCCATCGCCTCCACCATGGGACTCAACCCCCTGCTGGTCGCGCTGGCCGCCGGTGCGGGAGCGCTCTTCTGCGTGCACGTGACGTCGAACACGTTCTGGCTGCTGCAGTCGTTCCTCGGTCAGACGGTGCGGGGCGCATTGAAGACGGTGACGGTGGGCGTCTCGCTCGCGTCGGTCATCGCGCTCGGGATGACGCTGGTGCTGTCTTTCGTGCTGGGCTGACCCCCTCCCCACCGGCGCGCGGACGCCGAGATGTCCTCTTCCGGCCATGACCGCTAGCGGCTCTTGTGGGGCGGGGCATTCACGGTATGCACTTCATACGACCCGACCGGAAAGTCCCGCATGAGTTCAGAGCCCGCCGTCCGCACGGCATCCATCGATCGACCGGCGACGAATCGCTTCCGCCGCGGGCATCCGCTGTTTCCCGTGCTGGCGGTCGTCGTCGCCGGCGCCGTCGCCATCCCCACGGTCACCTGGATCTACGAGAACGCGCACGAGGACCGCAACACGACCGTCGGCATTCTCGCGGTCATCGTGCTGGGGATCGCCGGATTCGGGTGCGTGCTGCGCGCCGTCGCACACAATCGCGACGAGATCACCTGGGTGGACCACCTCGGCAAACTGCTCGCGGTCGCCGCCTTCGCGTACGCCTTCTGGGATGACCTGATCCTGGTCGGCCACGACCTGTGGGGACACGACGTCGACGTCTACATGATCGGGGCGATGCTCGTCTTCGTCGTCATCGCGGCGCTCTGTCTCGCCGGCCTCCTCGCCACCCGGCGACGACCCGCGACGCCGCCGGTCGTTCACGAACGCGGATGATCTCGATCGCCCTGGCGCTCGTCTCCGCGGTCGCCTACGGCACGAGCGACTTCTTCGGCGCCATCGCCTCGCGACGCATCAATGCCCTGCGCGTCATCCTCCTCACCTATCCCGTCTCGACCTTCCTCATCGCTGCGGCCGCACCGTTCGTCGGCGGACGCCTCTCCCCGGAGGCGCTGCTGTGGGGCGGGGCGTCGGGCGTCGCGACAGCGGTGGCGATCTGGTGGTACTACCTCGCCCTCGCCGACGGTCCGATCAGCGTCGTGTCGCCGGTCGCCGCCATCCTCGTCACGGCGATTCCCGTCATCGCGGGCGTGGCGCTCGGCGAACGCCCGTCGACGCTGGCAGTGGTGGGGATCGTCTTGGCCGTGATCGCCATCCCCCTGGTCAGCCGCAGCGGAGCCGGCGGAACTGACGAACGCCGATTCACACCGCGCGTCGCCTGGTTCACGGTGGGATCCGGCGTGCTGTTCGGACTGAGCTTCGTGTTCACAGGTCAGATGCCCGCCGACGGCGGCCTCTGGCCGCTGGCCTTCGCCCGCGCCGTCGCCGCGGCGGTCATCATCGTGGCGGCGCTCCGCCTCGGCCGCGCGAAACCCGTGGGGGGCGGGCTGTTCTGGCTCACCGTCATGATCGGCGTCTTCGACGCCGTCGCCAACGTCGCCATGCTCTACGCGTTCCGCACCGGGCTGCTGTCGCTGGCGAGCGTGGTCATCTCGCTCTACCCCGCCGTGACGGTGGCGTTCGCGGTCGGGGTCGTGCGTGAACGTATCGGCCGGGTGCAGATGGCCGGTCTCGGCCTCGCCGGGGCGGCGATCCTGACCATTGCCGTCGGGGGATGACGCGAGGCCGACGCCCCACTCGCGGGGAGGAATCGACATCGACTCGCGCGCACCGTCGCTCCGTCCTTTCGAGCCCCGAACGGGCCGACGAGGGTGAGGCGGAAACGCAACTGTCCGGCGAACGCAAGCCGTCATCGCGAGAAAGCGCCCCGGCCATGATGGGGAGTCCGACCGGTCACACTTCGGAGAAGCACATGGATGACGACACCCTGCTGGAGATCCTCCTCCGTGGGCGCCCGGCGACGGTCGCCGACGCCGTCCTCACCACCCACCTCGACACCGCGCGGGTCGTCTCCGCCATCGAGCGGTTGCGCAAGCGCGGCCTCATCGGCGGTGTCGACGACCTCTTGGCCTACCCGCCCCCCGCCGACTGGGCCAACGAGGCCGTGACGGTGCACACCCGTCGGGTTCGAGCGGCCGCCGAAGACGCGATGTCGGGCATCGAGCGGATCCTCGAGAACCTCCCGTCGATCCTGCGTGCCTGGTCGGTCGGAGAGGCGTCCGCCGACCTGGTCCCCACAGTGCTGCGGCATGGCCCGTACGCCGCCGAGGACCTCATGTGGGAGCTCTCCGGAACCCCGTCGAGCTCGCTGGTCGCCGTCTTCACCAGCGTCGACCGACTGATGGCGGCATCCCCCGACCGGGCGCTGCGATTCGGCGCCGCACTCAGCGCCCGCGACAACGTGCGGATCATCGTCCCCGCATCGGTGACCACCGATCCGGTGGTCCTCGAACGAATGGCGCTGTACGGTCCCACCGGACTCGAGTACCGCTCCCTCGAGAAGGCCCCGGCGTGGTTCTGGGTCGACGGCGACTACCTCGCCCTGCCCTACGTGTGGGGCGAGACCACCCCCACCAGCGTTCTCGGTGTACGTCACGAGGGCCTGGCGAACATGGTGCGCGCGTACTTCGACGAGCTGTGGCGCCGCGCATCCCCCGTCGGCGTCGACGCGCAACCGTGGACGTCGATCCTGCGCCTCATGCAGCAGGGCTACACGCTCGCGGGCGCGTCGAGCCAGCTGGGGATCAACGCGCGCACAGGTCGACGTCGCATCGCTGCCGCGATGGAGTACTACCGCGCACCGACGTTGTTCGCCCTCGGTGCGGCGTGGACCGCGGCCGGTGCCGACGGGGCCTACCCGCAGCAGGCGTGAGCACGCTCTCATAACTTGCACACCTGTGTGCACTTTAGGCGTACACTTGCTCGTCGTGAGCACATCCACCCGCCGCGACGCCGTCGAGAACCGCGCCGGCATCCTGAGAGCGGCCACCGCCGCCATCGGCCACGACCCCCGCGCATCGATCGACACGATCGCCCGCCGCGCCGGCCTGTCGCGTCGCGCCCTCTACGGGCACTTCGACGACCGCACCGCCATCGTCCGCGAGGTCATCGCCGCGGGCGCAATGCGCTTCAACGCCATCGCCGCCGGGATCGACGACGCCGACTCCCGCGTCGCGCTCGCCCGCCTGGCATCCGAGCTCTGGCGCGAGGCCGCCCACGTGCAGGCCGCCGCCGCCCTCGCCCTCGACGACGCCCACCTGACCGAGACCTCCGCCGCCCTCGCACCGCTGCGCCGCCGCATCGACCAGATCGTGCGCCGCGGCCAAGAAGCGGGAGAGCTGCGCACCGACCTTCCCGCCCCCACGCTGTCGCGCCTGCTGGAGGAGACCGGTCGCACGGTCGTCTCCCGGGTTGATGCCGAGAGCTCCACGGCACGCGAGATCGCCGTCTACGCCGTGCTCGGCATCGCCGGGCTCTCCTGGACCGAGGCGCGCCACCTGCTGGCCCAGCACCCCGAGCTGGCGACATCGTGAGGGTCGTCGTCGACGCCGTCGCGAAGGGCCGCAGCGCCCTGCCCGCGACCACGACCGCGTTCGAGACCGGCCGGGCGAGTCTCGTCGTCGCCGAGACCGAGCAGCGCCCCACGGTGCTGGGTCTCATGGCATCCGGTCGCATGAAGATCGATTCCGGTTCCGTCACCGTCGATGGACGGGTGGATGCCAGAACCCTCCGCCGTCGCGTCGCCCTCGTCGACGCCCCGATCGTGTCGGAACCCGAGCCGAACGTGTCGGTCATCGGCGTCGCCGCCGAAGAGCTCATGTTCGCCGGGCACGCCCCCACCCCGTTCGCCGCCGCGCGGTGGCTGGAGGGCATCGGCCTCGACGCGTCCACCGGCCTTCCCATCGGCAATGTCGAACCGACCGTGCGCATCCGGCTGCTGCTCGAACTGGCCGCGCTGAGAAAGGACGTCGAGGCGCTCGTGCTGGTCGCGCCCGATCGCCACGGTGGGGAACCCCTCGCCTGGTGGGGGATCGCCCAGGAGTTCGCGGAGCGTGGATACGCCGTGCTGGTCATCGCCGGTCAGGCCTCGCGCACCGCGATCGAGGCCGCGGCGGTCGGCGCTGAGATCGTCGCCGAGGTCGACGCTGAGGTCGGCGAGGCCGACGACGCCGCGGAGGTCACACGATGAAGATCCCGCAGATGATCACGGCGGAGCTCCGCCGCCTCACCTCGACGCGCATGTCGGTGATCGCCCTCGTCGCCCTGCTCGCCGTGCCCATCCTCTACGGCGGTCTCTATCTGTGGGCAAACCAGGACCCGTACGGCAACCTGTCCAGCGTCCCCGTCGCGCTCGTCGTCGACGACACCGGCGCCGAGGTGAACGGCCAGCAGCGCAACCTCGGCGACGAGGCGGCGGAGCAGCTGCTCGACAGCGACACGTTCGAGTGGCACCGGGTCACCTCCGACCAGGCCGACGCGGGGCTGGAGGCGGGCGACTTCGACTTCATCGTGACCCTGCCCGCCGATTTCACGGATGCCGTGGCCTCGCTCTCGAGCGCCAGCCCGCGCCAGGCCGGCATCGAGCTGCGCACGAACGACGCGAACAACTACCTCGCCTCCACCATCGGCACGCAGGCCGTCGCCCGCATCCGCACGTCGGTGGCGCAGAAGGTCACCGACGAGGCGGGGCTCACCCTGCTCGACGCCCTGCACACGATCCGCGTGCAGCTCGTCGACGCCACCACCGGGGCGACGCAGCTCGTCGACGGTCTGTCGACGGCGAAAGACGGCTCGTCGCAACTCGCGAGCGGCTCTGCGACCCTTGCCGACGGCTCGTCGCAGCTCGCCGACGGCACCGCGCAGCTCTCGACCGGCGCGAACCAATTGCGCGACGGTACGGCCCAGGTTCGTGACGGCGCGGCACAGGTCGCCGACGGCGCGCAGCAGGTCGCCGGCGGGGTGGACCGCATAGACGAGGCCGCCCGGCGGGTGGGGACGGCGGCCGGGGATGCCGCGGCCCAGCTGCCCCAGGCCCGGGCCGACATCGCACGAGCCCTGACCGACGCAGGACTCGACCCTGCCCGCGTCGACGAGATCCTCTCGCGCCTCGACCCCGTCGGCGAACGCCTCGCCGCGGCGAACACGCGCGTGCAGGACACCGTGAACCAGATCGACCGGCTCGACGACGGCGCCCGCCAGGTCGCGGCCGGGAGCGCCTCCCTCGCCACCGGCGCGGCGAGCGCAGCCGACGGGGCCGCAGCCCTCGCCGACGGCGCCGGCACCGCGGCATCCGGTGCCGCCCAGCTCCGCGACGGCTCGGCGCAGCTGCGCGACGGAGCGTCGCAACTCGACGGCGGGATCGCTCAGCTCTCCACCGGTGCGACGCAACTGCGCGACGGTCTCGCGGCCGGGGTCGCCCAGATCCCCGACGCCGACGACGCGACGCGCCAGGCGCAGGCCCAGGCCATCTCCGATCCCGTCGCCGTCGGCACGAGCGCGGTGACCACGGCGCAGAACTACGGAGCCGGCCTCGCGCCGTTCTTCGCGGCCCTGGCCGGGTGGATCGGCATCTACGCGCTGTTCCTCATCGTCAAGCCGGTGTCGAAGCGCGCGATCACGGCGCTGCGCTCCCCCGTGCGCGTGACGCTGGCGGGCTGGCTCGCCCCGGCCGGTCTCGGCGCGCTGCAGATGGTGGGGCTGTTCACCGTGCTCGCCATCGCCCTGCAGTTCTCGTTCGCCAACCCGGCCGCCGCCCTCGGCATCCTGATCTTCGCGTCGGCGACCTACGCCGCGATCGTCCTCGCCCTGAACGTGTGGCTGGGCTCGGTGGGACAGTTCCTCGGACTCGTGCTGATGGTGCTGCAACTCGTCACCGCCGGTGGCACGTTCCCGTGGCAGACGCTGCCCGCCCCGCTCGCGGCGCTGCACCATGTTCTGCCGATGGGATACGTCGTGGATGCCATGCGCCAGGTCATGTACGGCGGCGACGTCGCGCGGGTCGGTTCGGATCTGCTGGTGCTGGGAGCGTGGATGGTCGGCGGCGTGCTGGTGGCGGCGATCGGCGTGACGCGCATGACGCACCACCGCACGCTGCGCGACCTGCAGCCGAGCCTGATCGGCTGAGCCGGGTCCCGGGGGCTTCGACGAGCTCAGCCACCTCCCCACCACAGGTCCCTGAGCCTGTCGAAGGGACCGCTACCACCCCAGCGCCGACGGACGACGCATATCAGCGGCTCGACGGGTACTTCACGCCGCGCGCTTGGCGCCTGACGTTCGGGGTCGCGCCGGGCGGGCGACGACGTCTTCCAGGAGACGCGAGAAAGTCTCCCCGACCGCCTCCGGGCTCAATCGGCGCGACTGTTCGACGGCTCGCTTCGACATATCGGCCCGCGCGGCGTCATCGAGCAGGAGTGCGGACAGAGCGCTCGCCACACCCTCGGTGTCGCCGGGGGCGACCAGAATGCCTCCCTCGCCCACGTAGTCGCGGGGCCCGTAACACACGTCGAACGCCACGACCGGCAGACCGCTGGCGAGCGCTTCGCCGATGGCCAGGTTCTGTCCCTCGAACGCACTGGTGCTGAGGAAGGCGGTGGAGATGGCCATCGCCTCGCGGACCCGATCCGAATATCCGTGGAGGTGCACGCTCTGGGCCAAGCCGCGGTCCTCGATGAGGTTCTGCAGCAGGGTCCGCAGGGGACCGTCCCCGTAGATGTGGAGGTGCGCGTCGGGAACGCTCTGCAGCACGCGCGGCCAGGAGGCGATCGCGGTGTCGACCCGCTTCTGGTCGACGAGCCTGTTCACCATGAGCACCTCGCGGACCCTCCGCCGGCGAAGACGGGGACGGGGATCGGGGGTGATGGGTGTGGGGATGACGACGGAGCCCTCACGGGCTCCGAAGCGTTCGGCCACGTCATCCTCTTGCGAGGCGGTGGGCCAGATGACGGCATCGAAGCGGTCGAGAAGGGCGAACCATCTGCGCCACCCGTCGTCGCGCAGCGCCGACGAGGGCTCGCAGGGGGCGTCGAGGTGCGAGTTGTGAACGGTGTGCACGATGCGCACGTTCGGATCGGCCCAGTCCGCGATCAGCTCACCGAGCTGCTTGGACTCGCAGATGACCACGATGCAACGATCCTCGTCGTCGGCGCGCGAACGCAGCTGCGCGGCCACGCGCGTCAACCATGCCATGTACAGCTCCTTGAAGCCGGCCATGGTTCTGCAGCCGCCGTCTGCGCGCACGACGACCGCTGTCTCGGTCAGGTGCCAGGCGGGATCCCCGATGACGGGGAGGGAGACGACCTCTCGTCCTTCCCCGTCGCGGATCGCGCGGTACGAGGCGTCGGGATCGGCCCGGCCCTCTCGAGCCTTCTCCCAGAGCCAGGACGGATCGTGCAGGATCTCTTCGAAGAGGTTCCGGATCTCGACGTTCGGGTGCGGATCGGGGAAGGCTTGTCGATTGTCCCTCGCGTGCTCGTCCGCGCCGCCGACGTCGAAGGTCAGCAGCAGCGGGTGCGTGACGCCGATCGACCCGAGCAGGCGAAGGCGCGTAGCGACCGCGACGGCGTACCCTCCGTCGCGGTGAGGCGCTAAACGGCTGGTGAGTACAACGAAATCAGCGTCGGGGGGCGCAGGCATCTTCAGATCCTCATAGCGAGCACATAACGCGACCCTAAGCGTTCCTATGAGTGGGATATGGGGCGTTGCTCGTGAGAGGGATTCGTGCAGACCGCCACCACCTGCGAGACGGGGTGATCCGGGGGAGACGCTCTGCGCCGACCGATTCGTTCCGCGGCCGCCCGCGCTCACTCGGGCAGCCGCACCTCGAACACCGTCCGCCCGGGCGCGCTCTCGACCGAGATGCTCCCGCCGTGCGCCTCGGTGATCGCCTGCGCGATCGAGAGCCCGAGACCCGTGCTCCCGGCATCCCGATTGCGCGAGTCATCTCCCCGGGCGAAACGGTCGAAGAGGCGCTCCGCGACGCTCTGATCGATCCCCGGCCCGGTGTCGGCCACGCGCAGCACGGCCTCCGCGGCCTCGCGGGCGAGCGACAGCGTCACCGTCGTCCCCGGCGGCGTGTGCGTCTGCGCATTTCGCAGCAGGTTCGCCACGACCTGCCGCAGGCGGTTCTCATCTCCGGTCACCGAGATGAGGTCGTCGGTCACGTCGAGCCGCCACTCGTGCGTCGCATCCGCGGCCTGGGCATCGCTCACGGCGTCGACGGCGAGCAGCGTCAGCTCGACCTCGTCGCGGCGCAGCGGCTGTCCGGCATCCAGTCTCGCCAGAAGCAGAAGATCGTCGACGAGGGATGCCATGCGCTGGGCCTCCGACTCGATCCGGTCGAACGAACGGGCCTGGGTGGGCGTCATCGGCGCGTCTTCGCCGAGGGAGAGCTGCGCGTAGCCGCGGATGCTGGCCAGGGGCGTGCGGAGCTCGTGGCTGGCGTCCGCGATGAAGCGCCGCAGCTGCTCCTCGCTGTGCTGCCGCGCGGCGAGCGAGGACTGCACGTGCCCGAGCAGCCCGTTCAGCGACGCCCCCACCCTGCCCACCTCGGTCGTGGGGTCGGTGTCGGAGGGGGCGACCCGGTCGGGGATGTCGACGCTCCCCGCACTCAGCGACAGCGTCGACACCCGTTGCGCGACGCCCGCCACCCGGTCGAGCGGCCGCAGACTCCGTCGCACGAAGAGCGACAGCCCCAGCACCGCGACGAGCAGCGTCACCGCCGAGACGGCGACGAGGATGACGGTCAGGGCCGAGGTGGTCGCGGTCACGTCGGCCTGCGAGTTGCCGGCGAAGACGGTGACGCCATCGTCGACGGCCGCCGCTACGCGGAACGCCCCGAAGTCTGCGCCGAGGTCCACGGTCGTGGGCGTGCCGTCGGTCGCCACCGACGAGCGCAGCAGCGCGACCTGCTCGTCGCTCAACGCCACCTCGGTGCCGTCCGCTCGCGTGTAGCCCGAGCGCTGCACCGTCCCGTCACCATCGATCACCGCCTGAAGGGTGCCGATGCGCGGCGCCGGGCTCCCGGTATCCATCCCCGGGGGCCGACTGTCGTCGCCGCGCCCCCCGAACGCGTCCCGGCCGACCGCGAACGACAGCCCCTCGCGCACCTGCTGGTCGAGCCGGTCGAGGGCGAAGGAGCGCAGCGCGAGGATCGTGGCCAGACTCATCACGACGAACGCGAGCGCGACCAGCACGCTCGTGCCGACGACGAGGGTGCGCCGCAGAGTCCAGCGGGCCCGGGTCATGACGCCTTGATCGTGTATCCGACGCCGCGGACGGTGTGGATCAGGGGCTCGCCGAGCGTGTCGATCTTCTTGCGCAGATACGAGATGTAGATCTCGACGACGCTGCCGTTGCCACCGAAGTCGTAGCTCCACACCTGATCGAGGATCTGCGCCTTGCTCAGCACCCGGCGCGGGTTCTGCATCAGGTAGCGCAACAGCTCGAACTCCTTCGCGGTGAGTTTGATCGGGATGCCACCGCGCTCGACCTCGTACGACTCCTCGTCGAGCGAGAGATCGCCCACGCGCAACCGCGGGTCGGCGTCGACGGCCGCCGCGACGTGACGGCGGGCCATTCCCCGCAGGCGCACGATGACCTCCTCGAGATTGAAGGGCTTCGTGACGTAGTCGTCGGCGCCGGCCGAGATCCCGGCGATGCGGTCTTCCACGGCATCCTTCGCCGTCAGGAACAGCACGGGCGCGTCGTTGCCCGCCGCCCGGACGCGGGTCAGCAGCTCCATGCCATCGAGCCCCGGCATCATGATGTCGAGCACCAGCAGATCGGGCGCGAACTCGCGGATGACGCCGAGCGCCTCCTGCCCGTTCGCCGCGGTGCGCGCGTCCCACCCCTCGTTCTGCAACGCCATGCGCAGGAGATCACTGAGGTTCGCCTCGTCGTCCACGACGAGCACACGGATGGGCGAGCCGTCGGGACGGGCGAGGGGCGCAGGGCGGGAGGTCACGAGAGCCAGCATGCACGCTCCCCGGCCTCGGAGTCACGCGACATACGCGGTTCATAGCAACGGTGAGGGAGCGGTGAGGGTGCCGTTCCTACTTTCGCCTGAGACGGCCGCACCCCGCGTCCGGAAGGAGAACCATGTACGGCACGTACCTTCGGCGCGAACTCGCCGGCCGCACCAAGCAGACCGTGATCGTCGCGGTGGGGCTCGCGATCGCCATCGCGCTCGTCATCGTCGTCAACGCGCTCTCGGCGGGCGTCCGCGACGCGCAGTCGCAGGCTCTGTCGTCGGTGTACGGCGTCGGCACCGACCTGACCGTGACCGGCGCCCAGACCGAACCCGGTCAGGGCGGCGGCGGCCCGCGCTTCGACTTCGGCGCCGACGCGGGCACGACCACCGACGGGACCACGACGCTCAGCCAGTCGCGGCTCATGACCGACATGCGACGCGGCACCCTCGACGCCTCCACCGTCACCACCGTCGAAGGCCTCGACGGCGTCTCCGCCGTCACCGGCGCACTGTCGCTGACGAACACGACGTTCTCGGGGCAGATGCCCGACCGCGGTGCCGCAACCGGAACCACGCAGGGCGAGGGGATGCCGCAGCAGCCCCCGTCCGGCGTCGGCCCCGGCGGAGACGGGGGCAGCGCCTTCGGTGTCGACTCGTTCAGCGTGCTCGGCGTCGACCCCGCGGCATCCATCGGTCCGCTCTCGGCCGTGACCGTCTCCGACGGGCGCGCCCTCGCCGCCTCCGACGCCGGGACCGACGTCGCCGTGATCGACGCGACGTACGCGGCGAGCGCCGGACTCGCCGTGGGCGGCACGGTCGACGTCGCCGGTACGACGATGCAGATCGTCGGGATCGTGGCATCCGCTTCGGCCGAGGCCGACACCGCGGCCAACGTCTATCTGCCCCTCGACGTCGCGCAGACCCTGGCCGGTGTCGGCGACGTCGTCTCGACCGTGTACGTGCAGGCGACGTCGGCGGATGCCATCGACGCAGTGCAGAGCGAGATCACGGCCGCACTCCCCGACGCCACCGTCAGCTCGCAGTCCGAGCTCGCCTCGACCGTCTCGGGCTCGCTGTCGAGCGCGTCGTCGATGATCTCGAACCTCGGCACGTGGCTGTCGGTCGTCGTGCTGCTGGTCGCCCTCGCCCTCGCCGTCCTGTTCACGATGTCGGGCGTCGCCCGCCGAACGCGGGAGTTCGGAACGCTCAAGGCCATCGGGTGGTCCAACGGCCGCATCGTGCGCCAGGTCGCCGGCGAGTCGCTCGTCCAGGGCCTGCTCGGCGGCGTCGCGGGTCTCATCCTCGGGCTCGGCGGCATCCTGCTCGTGAACGTCGTCTCGCCGACCATCTCGGTGAGCGGCCAGGCCACGGGCCCCGGTCAGGGCGGCGGAGAGGGCTTCGGTCCCGGCGGCCCCGGCGGCTTCGGCCAGGCGGCGGCGCAGGCCACCGACATCGTCCTCAACGCACCCGTGACGCCGGTCGTCGTCGTGGCCGCCGTTGGCATCGCCGTGCTCGGCGGTGTGCTCGCGGGTGCTTTCGGCGGCTGGCGCGCCGCGCGTCTCAGTCCCGCCGCCGCCCTCCGCTCGGTCGCGTGAGCGGCATCCCCCATCCTTCGAAGGAGACATCATGACCCTCACCGCCCCCGCCCTCACCACGACCGCCTACAGCCTGCGCGGCGTGACCCGCACCTACCGCCAGCGCGACCGCACCGTCCAGGCCCTGGCCGGCGTCGACCTCGACATCGCCGCGGGCGACTTCGTCACCGTCCAGGGCCCGACCGGCGGCGGCAAGTCCACGCTGCTGCAGATGCTCGGCGCCCTCGACCGCCCCACGAGCGGATCCGTGACGCTCGGCGACGTCGACATCGCGGCCGCCTCGAACGCTGAGCTCGGGCGGGTGAGGGCGCAGGAGATCGGCTTCGTCTTCCAGGGCTTCAACCTCATCCCGACCCTCACCGCCGCCGAGAACGTCGACATGGGGCTGGAGCCCCTCGGCCTCGATCGCGCGGAGCGGCGACGGCGGGTGGCCGAGGCACTCGAACGCGTCGGGTTGCAGGACCGGGCCGACCATCGCCCGGGTGAGCTCTCGGGTGGCCAGCAGCAGCGCGTCGCGATCGCCCGCGCGGTGGCGAAACAGCCCCGGGTGCTGCTCGCCGACGAACCGACCGGCAACCTCGACGAGAGCATGCGCGACGAGATCCTCGACGTGCTGCAGGCGCTGAACGCCGAGGGTCTGACGCTCATCGTCGTGACGCACGACTCCGCCGTCGCCCAGCGGGCCCGCCGTCGCCTCCGCCTCGCGAAGGGCGTCGTCACCGACATCACCCGCGGGTGACCGTCGTGCCCGCGTGACGGGCGGAGGGCCAGGGATGAGCGGAGGACCGCTCTCGAGGCATCCCCCTCGGTCTCGCTCAACGCAGCCAGCACCCGTGACGGGCGGAGGGCCAGGGAACTGCGGAGGACCGCTCTCGCGGCATCCCCCTCCCCTCCTCCCTCGCCCTCCGTTCGTCACGGCCCGTGTCCCCTTGGTCGTCGAGCCCGTCGAGAACCCGCGCCCGCGCGACTCGGCGGCAGCGCACACTCAGCGATTCGCGCAAGATCAGTCGCCTGGTCCCGGATGCCACTGAGCGTGCGCAGACCACGGAGCCTGCGTCGCAGGATCCGGCGCCCGCTCGCGCTCCGTCGACACGACCCCACCCCACGCCCACCCGAGCCCACGTCAAGTCCTGCCGACCCCGCGGCATCCGCCCTACAGTCGAAGCACGCCGACCGGAGGATGCCATGGCCGCCCGCAACACGCGACTGATGCACTGCACCCCCGACGACCTGTTCGCGGTGCTCTCGGACGGGTGGCTCTACCCCGTGTGGGTCGTGGGGGCCGCGCGCATGCGCGACGTCGACGAACACTGGCCGCGGGAGGGCTCCCGCATCCACCACTCGCTCGGCGTCTGGCCGGTCATGATCCATGATGAGACCGAGATCGTCGAATGGGATCCTCCCCGCCGGCTACGGCTGCGCCCGGAGGCCGGCATCGTGGGCCGGGGTGTCATCCGTATCGACGCGCGTCCGCATCCGTCGGGCACCGCGGTCACGATCGTCGAGGAGCCCGTGTCGGGCGCGGCATCGATTCTTCCGTCGCTGCTGTGGAAGCCGATGCTGACGATTCGCAACCACGAGTGCCTGAACCGCTTGGCGTTCCTCGCCGAGGGCCGCCGTGCGGAGCGCGAAGCGCGCGAACTCGATCACCGCACCGAGACACCCGATCCACCGGAGGGCACGCCGTCACCGCAGGCCCGCCGAGACGTGCGCGAATCGGCGACCTGACCTAGTTCTCCGGGCGCGTCTCGGCGCCGGTCGACCCCGGCTGCTCGGTGCGGTGCTGCAGCTCGTCGACGTAGAGGTTCGCCTCGTCGGTCGTCCGGTTGCGGTACGCCGCGCGTCCCACCATGTGCGCGGCCAGCGGCGCGGTCGCGAACTGGATGAGCACGATCGGGATGCCGAAGGCCAGCGCCTCCCACGACCGCAGCGCGAGCTCGACGGCGATGACGATGAGCAGCACGCCGAGCACCTGCGGCTTCGTCGCGGCGTGCAGGCGCGTGGGCACGTCGCGCCAGCGCAGCAGGCCGATGGTCGCGGTCAGGCACAGCACGGCACCCAGCAGCACGAGGACGAGCGCCACGGTGTCGAGAACAGCCTCGATGGTCATCGGGGATTCTCCTTCCGTGCGACGAATCTGGCCACGGCGATCGAGCCGAACACGCCGATCGCGGCGATGACGAGCATCGCGGGCAGGGACCGCGTGTGGTGATTGATCACCATGTCGGCTCCGAGGATGCAGACCACCTCGGTCAGCAGCACGTCGGCGGCGACCGCGCGGTCGAGGATCGAGGGCCCGATGACGAGGCGGATCAGCGCGAGCAGGGCCGCGGCGGCGAACACGACGAGGATGACGGCGACCAGCACGGTGTTCACGGGGCGGTCCTCCGCTTCTCGGGAGAGCCGGCGGTCCGGTGGACCGAGCTGTCGGCGATGCGCGCGCGCAGGTCGCGCAGCTCCTCCTTCGACCCCACCGCCCTCGTGATGCGCGCCTCCCACCGCAGCACGACGCGGCGCTGGTGCTCGGCATCCTCGTCGCTTCGCACGCCGATCGTGTGCAGGTACAGGGTGCGGTTCTCGCGGTCGACGTCGACGATGAGCGACCCCGGGATGAGCGATGCCGTGACCGCGGTGTGGGCCATGATCACGTCGTCGGCGACCCGGAGCGGCACGGCGATGATGGCCGCACCCGGCTGTCGGCGCACATCGAGCACCTGCCACGCCACGATGAGCGAGCCCTTGATGACGGCACCGAGGAAGGTGATGACGAACAGCAGGCCGTACCAGAGGTTGATGCGGCCCGACAGCTCCACCGGCGGCAGACGGAACACGCGCGTGACGAAGATCGCCATGACGATGCCGGTGATCAGGCCCAACCACGTCAGCTGGCCCCACAGCAGCATCCAGAGCGCGATCAGCCACAGCAGCAGCGGCAGCTGATGCAGGAAGAGCGATCTCTGCGACCGCGCGGACGGGCTCATCGCTGCCCCACCTGTTCTTCGAGCTGCACCAGGGTCACACCCTCGGCGACACGCTCCCCCGCGCGCAGGCACACGTCGAGCAACGGGCCCGCGAAGACGGTGAGGGAGATCGTGACCGCCACCATTCCGGCCGTGGCGAACGTCATGATCCGGGGGATCGTGCGTCGCTCGGTCGACACGGACGCCGCCGGAGCGTTGCCGAGATACGCGATGCGCTCGCTCGTTTCGGACGAGTCGTCGTCTTCACGCCAGAACGACAGGTTCCATGCCCGCATGAGGGCGTACAGGGTGAGGATCGAGGTGACGATACCGCCGACGATGAGGACCATCATGACGGGCGTGCCCACCTGGGCCGCAGCGTCGAACAGCGCGTACTTTCCGATGAAGCCCGAGAACGGCGGGAGACCACCCAGGTTGATGGCCGGGATGAAGTAGAGCACGGCCATCAGGGGTGCCCCGCGCATGAGCCCCTTGACCTTCAGGATGGAGGTGCTTCCCGCCTTGCGCTCGATCAGCCCCACGGCGAGGAACAGCGTCGTCTGCACGATGATGTGGTGGACGATGTAGTAGATCGTCGCGCCGATCGCCAACGGCGTGTTGATCGCCAGGCCGAAGATCATGTATCCGATGTGGCTGATCAGGGTGAACGACAGGATGCGTTTGAGCTCGGCCTGCGCCACCGCCCCGAGCACGCCCACGATCATCGTCGCGAGCGCGACCATCAACAGCAGGAAGTTGAGGTCGTTCGCGACGAACAGTTGCGTCTCGGTGCGGATGATCGCGTAGACGCCGACCTTGGTGAGCAGGCCCGCGAACACCGCCGTGACCGGGGCCGGCGCGGTGGGATACGAGTCGGGCAGCCAGAACGAGAGCGGGAACACCGCCGCCTTGATCGCGAAGGCCAGCAGAAGCATCAGGTGCAGGATCGTCTGCGTGTCCTGGGGCAGCAGCGCCATGCGCTCGCTGATCTGCACCATGTTGACGGTGCCGAGAGCTCCGTAGACCATCGCGATCGCCGCGAGGAAGAGAATCGACGACACCAGCGACACGACGATGTAGACGACACCGGTGCGGATACGCGATTCGGTCCCGCCCAGCGTGATGAGCACGTACGAGGCGACCAGGAGGATCTCGAACCCCACGTAGAGGTTGAACAGGTCGCCCGCGATGAAGGCGTTGAAGATCCCCGCGCCCAGGATGAGGTAGGCCGGGTAGAAGATCGACACCGGGGTGTCGGCGTCGTTGTCGGCGGCGCCCTGGCCGATGGAGAAGAGCAGGACCGCGAGCAGCACGATGCTCGTGACCACCACCAGCAGCGCGGCGAGCACGTCGACGTACAGCACGATGCCCAGCGGAACCGGCCAGGCGGCGATGGCCACGGCGATCGGGCCGCTCGTGTCGACGGTGACCAGCAGCACCGCCCCCAGCACCAGCACGGTCGTCAGGGCAGCGACCGACACCACGATCTGCGTCTTCTTGCGCCGACCGAAGATGAGGTTGATCGCGGCGCCGATGAGGGGGATGCCGACGAGCAGGGGCACGAGCGCGCTCACGGGCGGTCACCGTCCTGTGGGTCGCGGGTGTCGTCCTGCGCGCGCTCCCCGTCGCGCCGCACAGCCACGCGGTCGACTGGGGCGTCGTCGACGAGCGATGACAGGTCGCCCTGGTGCAGCACGCGGATGGGCGAGGCCACGTCGCCGACGAAGTCCGTCGTGACGTCGTCATCGTCGGAGCGGGACTCCTCGTCCATCGCGTCCTCGGCCTCGGCCGAGGTACGCGTGCGCAGGGCGACGTCGTCGGCGTCGTCGACGACGGTGTCGGCCTGGCCGAGTTGCCAGGACCGGTAGATGAGGGCGAGCAGGAAGGCGGAGATGGCGAAGGTGATGACGATGGCGGTCAGCATGAGCGCCTGCGGGAGCGCATCGGACATCTCGGACACATCCGTCGCGCCGTCGTCGTAGAACGGAGCGCGACCGGGCGCTCCCATCATGATCAGCAGCAGCAAGTTGGCCGCGTTGCCGAGCAGCAGGAAGCCGATCAGCACGCGGGTGAGGCTGCGTTCGAGCATCGCGTAGACGCCGCACGCGAAGAGCGCGGCCATGACGATGACGAGGACGAGGGAGATGGTCATGAGGGGGCCATCTCCGCATCTTCGGGATGCTGCGACTGTCGATCGACCTCGGCTCCGAGGCTCCGGAGCACGTCGAGGACGAGACCGATCACCACGAGATACACACCCACGTCGAAGATCGTGCTGGTGACGAACTCCCAGTGCCCGATGAGGGGGAGATCGCCTTCGAACGTGAAGCTCTGCAGCGGCGCGAATCCGAACACCATCGGCAGCAGGGCGCAGAGCACGGCGATCGCCATGCCGGCCCCCAGCAGACGACCGGCGTCGGTGGGAGCAGCGGCGCCGAGCTCCCAGCGACCTCCGGCGATGTACCGCATGACGAGCCCCATCCCGGCGACCAGGCCGCCGGCGAAGCCTCCACCCGGAAGGTTGTGACCGGCGAACAGGAGGTAAAGCGACACGATCATGATCGAGTGGAACAGCACCCGCACGATGATCTCGAGCAGGATCGAGCGGTTCTCGGGTTGCACCTTCGACCCCGAGATCAGCCAGGCGCGCGGGGCGTCGGCTTCACCCGGACGCCGCGCCCGCACACCGCTGTCGGTCTCGATGAGGGGACGACGGCGCCCGATGCCGGTTCGACTGCGGGCGGTACCGGACCGGCGGGCGAGGTTGTCGCTGCGGTCGGTGATGAAGACGAGGGATGCCACGCCCGTGGCCGCGAGCACGAGAACCGACAGCTCCCCCATCGTGTCCCAGCCGCGCAGGTCGACGAGCGCGACGTTCACGACGTTGCGGCCGTGCCCGATCTCGTACGACAGCGGGGGCCACTCCATCGACACCGGGACGTCCTGACGGGCGCCCGTCGCGACGATCGCGACGAGGGCCATCGTGAGTCCGACGCCGACGCCGAGCACGGCCCGGGCGATGGGGGCGACGGAGGCGTTCTGCTCGCCCATGCGCGCGGGCAGGCGCCGCAGCACGAGGGCGAACACGACGAGGGTGACGGTCTCGATCAGCACCTGGGTGAGGGCGAGATCGGGCGCGCCGCTCGTGGCGAACAGCACGACGAGCCCCAGGCCCGTGACCGACACGAGGGCGACGCCCGTGAAGCGCTTGCGGGCGCGCACCGCGAGGATTCCCGCCGCGATCATCAGGGGGGCGGCGAGCAGCTGCGCGGGAGACTGCCACGCGTCGAGCTGCGCACGCCAATCGCGCGAGGCCAGGAGCGCCGTGCCCTCGGCGACGACCAGCACGATGAAGATCGTGCCGACGTAGAACGGCAGCGAACCGCGCTGGAACCGCGCCGTGACCCACTCGGAGGAGTGGTCGATGGAGCGCAGCGCGAGGTTGTAGACGTCGTTCGCGGTGAAGGGCAGCACGCGCGGACGCGTGTGCAGCTGCGTCTTGCGCACCACCCAGAACACGCCCGCGCCGAGAGCCAGCGTCCCGAGCGAGATGAAGAGCGCGGGCTCCAGGCCGTGCCAGAGCGCCAGATGGTACGGGTACTCGGGTGCCGGAACACCCGGAGTGGCCTCAGGCAGTCCGTCGGCGTAGGGCGCGAGCCAGTGGTCGACGATCGGGGCGAGGAACCCGAGGGCGAGCGACGCCGCCGCGAGCAGGACCGGCGCCGAGAGGAAACCGATCGGGGGATCCGGCCAGTCGGTCGCCTCCACGTCGCGCTTCGTCCAGTAGGCGCCCCAGAGGAATCGGATGCCGTACGCCGCCGTGAGAGCGGAGCCCAGCACGATGCCCACCAGGGCGACGATGCCCCACCCGGCGCCGGCCTCCGCCTCGTGGACGAGGGCCGTGAGCGCCGTCTCTTTCGCGACGAACCCGAGAGTGGGGATGACGCCCGCCATCGAGGCGATCGCGATGAACGAGGCCGTGGCCATGACCGGCGCCTGGCGCCCGAGGCCCGAGAGCTGTCCGATGTCACGCGTGTTCAGCTGCCGGTCGATGACGCCGACGATGAGGAACAGGCACGACTTGAACAACGCGTGGCTGAGCAGCAGCGCGACACCGGCGAGGGCGGCATCCCGCGTTCCGTAGCCGAGCATGACCGTCAGGAAACCGAGCTGGCTGACGGTGCCGAAGGCGAGGATGCGCTTGAGGTCGCGCTCGCGCAGAGCCTGGAATCCGCCCAGCAGCATGGTGAACACGCCGAGCGCGATGAGCGTGGGACGCCAGAAGGGCGTCTCGGCGAAGCCGGGGGCGAGGCGCGCCACGAGGTAGATGCCGGCCTTCACCATGGCCGCGGCGTGGAGGTACGCGCTGACCGGGGTGGGGGCCGCCATGGCGCCGGGGAGCCAGAAGTGGAAGGGGAAGATGGCCGACTTGCTCAGGGCGCCCACGAGAAGCAGTAGCACGGCGACGTCGACGACGGTGCCGGTGGGCGGATCGGCGAGGATTGCCGACAGACTCGATGTGCCCGCCTGCACGACCACCAGCACGACGCCGATCAGCATGACCAACCCGCCGAGCGTCGTCACCAGCAACGCCTGGAGCGCGGCACGCCGGCTGGCGGATCGGGCGTGGTAGTAGCCGATCAGCAGGTACGACAACACGCTCGTGACTTCCCAGAGCATGATGAGCACGACGAGGTCGTCGGTCAGGACGAGCCCGTACATGGCCCCGGCGAAGGCCAGCAGCACGGCTGAGAACTGCCCGACGCCCTGGGTCTTGCCACGGAAATACCAGCGGCAATAGAGCATGACGAGGGCGCCGACGCCGGTGACGACGAGCGTGAGCAGCCAGCCCAGCACGTCCATCCGCATCGAGAGCGAGACGTCGATCGCCGGGATCCAGCGGTATTCCTCGAACGGAATGTTCCCGGCGAAGACCGCGGGGGCGAGCACGACTGCGTGCACGAAGGCGACAGCGGGGAGGACGGCCGCGACGTAAAACGCGCGAGGCCCGATGCGTGAGACCAACCACGGCAACAGCAGCGGGAGCGCCGCGAACGCGCCAAGGAAGATCAACAAGCGCGGGCCTCCTCGGGGTCGACGGGCGGATGCCCGGGCTCTCGGGGTGTCGGACCTATTCTATGCGGCGCATGAGAGTTCACGAACCCACGGATGTCATGTGGTACGCGGCGGCCCCGTCGTCGTTCCGGCGCGGAACGTGCACTCGAGATCGAGGCCCGACGGCGTGGCGTCCTCGAGCATCGCCGCCACCGCCTCGCCCGCGGCGCGGCCCTTCGCGGTGGCGGGCTGCACGAGGGTCGTGAGGACGTGCGGGGCCAGCCCGTCGACGACCACGCCGTCGAACCCGGTGACACTGACGTCCTGCGGAACCCTGAGTCCTGCTTCTTCTGCGGCCCGGATGACGCCGGCCGCGAGCAGGTCGCTCTGTGCGATGACGGCGGTGGGGCGGCGCTCGGCGAAGATCGTGCGACCGGCGATCGCCCCCTCGTCGATGGAGCTCGTCGCCGCGGCGAGCGCGGGGGCTTTGGGGAAGACTTCTCTCGCGCCCCGCAGACGGTCGGCGGTCACGTCGACCCCGACGACGGCATCGTCGGCGAGCCACCCGCGCCGTCGGCCCGCATCGACGGGGAGGGTGACGATCACGACGTCGCTGTGCCCGAGGGAGGCGAGGTGCGAGGCTGCAGCGCGCTGCGCGTCGGCGTTATCCAGCAGCACGCGGGGAATCCCCTCGCCCGCATCCCCCTCGACCACGACGACCGGGATGCCGCGTCCACGGACGATCTCGAGCGAGTCACGCATGCGCGGACTGCATCCGATGAGGACGGCGGCGTCGATGGGCGCCGTGTGCAGCGAGGGCTCGCTGACCGTCACGCCGTCGTCGCGAAGCAGGAGGAGCGCGGCTCCCAACCGCGAGACCCCGTCGGCGAGGCCGTCCATCATGTGGGTGGTGACCGGGTCGAGGAAGGCCGTGCCGAGGTGCTGGTCGAAGACGACCCCGACGATGCCGGAGCGCCCGCGCCGCAGCGATGCCGCGCGCGGGTCGGGGCCGGTGTAGCCCAGGCTCTCGGCGGCCGCGAGCACGCGGGCGCGGGTCGCCTCGGAGGTGGGCGTCTTGCCGCTGAAGACGACGGAGGCGGTCGAGGGCGAGACGCCGGCCTCTCGGGCGACGTCGTTGATGGTCGCGCGACGGGAGCTCACGGGGCGATGCTACCCGGGGAGGTGGGCTAACCCCGAATCGATTCGATCGTGGCCGAATCGATTCGGTACAGTGTCGGCATGCACTCCACGTTGACCCGCTCCCAGCTCGTGCGCTGGCACGTCGCGATCTGCGCGATCTTTCTCGCGAGCGGTCTGAGCATCTCGACCTGGGCGTCTCGCGTGCCCGCCATCCGCGAGTCCCTGGGCATCGAGAACTCCGGCGTCGGACTGCTCCTGCTCGGCATGGGCGTGGCATCCATCATCGGGCTCTCCATCGCCCCCGCCGTCATGGCACGCATCGGCGCCCGCTCCGGCATGCTCGTCGCGCTCGTGCTCGTCGGGATCGGCCTGGCGATCATCGGGTTCGGTGCCGACACGCTTCAACTCTTCGGTGTCGCCCTGGTCGGCCTCGCTCTCTTCGGGTTCGGCAACGGCGCCGTCGACGTGATGATGAACGTCGAGGGTGCGGCGCTCGAGAAGGCGACCGGCCGCACGATCATGCCGTTGCTGCACGCCTTCTTCAGCTTCGGCACGGTGATCGGCGCCGGGCTCGGCTTCCTCGCCGTGACCCTCGACATCCCGGTCATGGCGCACTGCGTCGCGATGGGCGTGGTGATCCTCGTCGTCGCGTTCGTGTCGGTGGCCAACGTCCCCCGCGCCGAGGTCGCGATGGACGCCCCCGCCGCCGAGGAGCGCGCGCACTGGCGCGAACGCCTCTCCACCTCGCTTCAGGCGTGGCGCGAGCCGCGCACGTACACGCTCGGCGTCATCATGCTCGGCATGGCCTTCGCCGAAGGCAGCGCGAACGACTGGCTCCCCTCGGCCGTGGTCTACGGCCACGGTGCCCCCGAAGAGGCCGGCCCGGCCGTTCTCGCCGTGTTCTCGGTCGCCATGACCGTGGGACGCATCGCCGGCGGTCCGGTCGTCGACCGACTCGGCCGCGTGCTCGTGCTGCGGGTCCTCGCCGGCACGGCGGCGGCCGGGCTGCTGCTATTCATCCTCGCGCCGTTCGGCCCGCTCGTCTTCGTCGGTGCGGCTCTCTGGGGTCTCGGCGCTTCGCTCGGCTTCCCCATCGGCATGTCGGCCGCCGCCGACGATCCCGCCAAGGCCGCCTCGCGCGTGGCCGCCGCCGCCACGATCGGCTACGTCGCGTTCCTCTGCGGCCCGCCCATCCTCGGGTGGATCGGCGACCACATCGGTCTGCTCAACACGCTGCTCATCGTAGTGGGGCTGATCGTGGCATCCGGTCTGTTCTCGGGAGCCGCCAAGCCCCTCGTCGTCGACGAGGCCTCGACCCCCGAGCCCGCCGAGCCCGCACGGCGCGATTAGGCTCGTCGGGTGCGTCTCGTCATCGCCCGTTGCTCCGTCGACTACACCGGCCGCCTCAACGCGCATCTCCCCCTCGCCACCCGACTGCTCGTCCACAAGGGCGACGGCAGTCTGCTGGTGCACTCCGACGGCGGCTCGTACAAGCCGCTCAACTGGATGAGCCCGCCCTGCTCCCTCACTCTCGAGCAGCCCGACGAGGTCGACGTCGAAGACGGGGTGATCGAGCGCTGGCGCGTGACGCACGCCAAGACCGGCGATGCCCTTCTGGTGCGCATCCACGAGATCGTCCACGACACCGCCCATGACCTGGGAGTCGATCCCGGCCTGATCAAAGACGGTGTCGAGGCCGACCTGCAACGCCTGCTCGCCGAGCAGGTGTCGGTCGTCGGTGAGAATCTCACGCTCGTACGCCGCGAGTACCCCACCGCCATCGGCCCCGTCGATCTGCTGCTGCGCAACGACGACGGTCGCGGCACCGTCGCGATCGAGGTCAAACGCCGGGGAGACATCGACGGCGTCGAACAGCTGACCCGCTATCTCGAGCTGCTCAACCGCGACCCCCTGCTCGCCCCCGTCACGGGCGTCTACGCCGCGCAGGAGATCAGGCCGCAGGCGCGGGTCCTCGCCACCGACCGCGGCATCCGGTGCCTCACCCTCGACTACGACGAGATGAAAGGCGTGCAGTCGGGCGCACCCCGCCTCTTCTGAGGGCAACGAGACGCAGGATGCCGCGGCGCCGATCGCCCGCAGTCGCCATACGCGGATGCAGCGGCCCACCGCCAGAACCGGGCACGCCGCCAGGTGAGCGCGCGGAGCGCATGACGGGGAGCGGCGAGAACCGGGAACGCTCGACTGCTACTGTCCGGGCAGCGGGGACTGCACGCGCGGCGATCCCCTCCCGCCCACCCATTCGCCGGTCGGGCTTTCAGCCCTGATTCTCGAAGGACTACATGCTCGCCAGAAGCGCCCGACGGCTGCTCTCCGCCCGATTCCGAATCGTGACAACGGTCGCTGCGATGACCACGGCGCTCGCGCTCGTCGCCGCGTCCCCGGCTCTCGCCGCCGACCAGCCGGCCGCTCCGCCTACGATCCCGGCTCTCTCCGCGGTGTGGGGCGAGCCTTTCTGCACCTCCGGGGGCGGCGCGGCGGTCCGCGTCGGAATCGCGCACGAACCCATGGACGTCGCCGGCCGTGTCGGGGTGAAGGTCACGGAGCAGATCGTCGGCGGAACCGACGCGGCGGTCGAGACGCACGGCCACACCGACGCGAGGGGGAAGTTCTCTGCCCCCGTGACGTTGTCGCGAGCTCAGCAGATCAAGGTCACGGTGGCGGGCGACGTCGGAGATCGAGGCGCCGACGGATCAGTCACGTGGCGGGTCGTCGGCGAGCGCGTCTACCCCTTCCCCGACGGGTGCCTCCCCGGCTATCCGCGCATGACGCTCGACGCCCCCGTCGTCAGTCGAGACTGGGTCGTCGACGACCCCGCCGTGAAGGGTGATGCCCACTGGGATGCCGACAAGGTGGAGGGTGCCCCGGCGAGCACCCTGATGAGCTGGTCGATCAACGCCCAGGGCGAGCTCGTGGCGACGGCGTCGGCGAACTACAAGTTCTCCAACGGCACCAACCAGTGGAACGGGGGCAGGCCCGCCGACATGTACACCGAGCCGCCTACTCCGCCCGCTCCCACGATCTGCGTCCTCGAATCGCGACCCGGCTTCGTGAAGATCACGTACGGCGGGAAGACGCGCTCATTCAGCGTCGACGCGATGCGGGTGTTGCCGAAAGGCTGCCTCACTACCAAGCAGACGGCGGAACTGAAGAGGCTGCTCGGGCTGTAGACCCTCACTCGTCTTCTCCTGAGGCCGTGGCCGCCATGACCCGATGTGCGCTCCCGCTCATCCGTCGACTCGTGAGGTGCGGGACGATCGGCTTCGCGTGCGGCGCGGTGCTCGGCGCTCTCTTCGTGCTGATCGGGTGGTTCCCGTCCGCTCTCGCGATGCATGCGGACGATCCGAGGTTCCTCCTGCACTCCATGCTCGCGTGGTGTGCCGGCTGGGCCGTCGTGTGCGGAGCGGTGGGCCTCGTGGTGGGCCTGATCGTGAGCGTGCTCATCGACGTCGGCGACCGGCTCCCCGATCACCCCCGCGCCGACTAGTCCTCGAAGATCGTCCACGTCGCGACTCCGCACCACGGCATCCGACGGCCTACCGGCACACCGCGCCGGTAGCGTGGACGCATGCCCGAACGCTCTCCCTTCTCGTGCGTCCTGTGGGACGTCGACGGAACCCTCGTCGACGCGTCCGAGGGGATCCTCCGCCGCCTGACGACCACGCTCGACCACTTCGGGCGCACGCCGCCGACGCGGGGCGAGCTGTCGCACTGGATCGGCCCGCCCATGTTCGAGTCGTTCCAGGTGAACGTCGGCATGACTCCCGAGCAGGCCGTCGAGGCCGTCGCGTTCTACCGTGGCTTGAACAAGAGCGAGGGCTACACGGTCAGCGCGCGGCTGTATCCGGGGGTCGGCGAGCTGGTGCACGACCTGCACGCGGCAGGGATCCCTCAGTCGACGGCGAGCTCGAAGCCCGAGGTGCAGGTCGTGGCGCTGATGGACCATTTCGGTCTGGCCCCCGATCTGGAGGCCATGGTCGGCGCGACCCTCGACGAGCGCACGCTGAGCGCCAAGTCCGACATCGTGCGCGAAGCGCTCCGTCGGCTCGACGTCGCCGGGGTGGACACGTCGCGCCCCGTGCTGATCGGCGATCGGCACCACGACGTCGAAGGCGGTCAGGATGCCGGCGTGCCGGTGATCTTCGTACGGTGGGGCTTCAGCTGGCCGCACGAGGCCGAGGGCGCCCAGGCGGCCGTCGACGACGTCGATCAGCTTCGTGCCCTGCTCCTCGTCGGTGACGCGCCCGATGCCGATGCCTGATCTCGCGTGGGCGGTGCCGACGGCGATCGCCCTCGCCGCCGCCGCCCTCGTGGTGGCGGTCGTCGTCATCGCCGTCCGCGTGCAGCGCCGGTCTCCCCGCAGCCGTGCGGCCGCCGGTCAGACGGTGTCGGGTGCGGCGGTCGCCCTGCTCGCACTCGATGACGACGTCGACGATCTCGACCTCGCCTTCGAGGCCGCCGACGCGCTCGATGCCGACGACGTCCCCACCGAGCTGCGTCGCGCCCGCACCACGGCGCACCGCGCCCGCGATCGGGGCTTCGGCGACCTGTTGGTGCTCGAGGCCGACACCGGCGTGGCCGCTCGCCGGCGCGACCAGGCGCGGCGGTTGCACGGGGCGCTCGATGCGCAGCGCACGCAGGTCTCCGCGGTACGCGCCCGCCTCGCGGAGTGGGAGCGCGAGAACCGCTCACCCGCCGGTCTGCTCGCGGCCGCGCGTCGCCGTCGCGATGATCTGGTCGCGACATCGGGTGACCCCGAGCCGCTCGTCGGCGCTCTGCGCGCGCGCTTCGACGACGATGACTGGTCCGAGGCTGCCGTGGCGACGGATCGAGCGAGAAGCGCTCTGGCCGACGCCGACGACGCCCTCCGACGCGCTGAGGGGGAGGCCGAGGGCGGCCACATCTTCCGCGCCACCGTGGCTCTGCGCCTCGCCGCACGCTACCTTCGCGAGGTCGAAGACGGCCACCGCATCGCCCTCCAGGCCGCCGGAAACGCCGACGCCGAGGTGGCCGCCGCACGCGCCGAGATCCGCGAGGCGATCGATGTGGCCACCGCCCGTCCCGAAGCCTGCCGGCCGGGAGCAGCCGAGCGCCTTCGTGCGGCGGCTGTCGAACTCGACGACGCTGCCGCCGCGGCGTCTCGACGCCCACGCGAAGCCGTCGCCACCGTTGCACGCGTGCGCGAAGAGCGCGACGAGCTCCTCGACGCCGCCGTCAGCATGCGCCGACGTGTCGAGGCCGCTCGCACGGCGCTCCCCGGAACGCTTGCCTGTGCCCGCGCGGCCCTCGCCGCCGCCGAGACAGTCGCAGAAGCCGCTCCGCGGGCGACTGCCGAGACAGCCGACGGAACGGCCATCCACGCGGCCGACGAGAAGCGCGATGAGGCGCCAAACGACGCCGACCGCATCGCCCAGCGCCTGCGGGTGGAACGCGCGCGGCGCCACCTCGCCGAGGCCCGCGCCGCCACCGACGCCACGCAGGCGCTCACCGCCGCCCGCGCCGCCTGGTCCGCCCTGCGCTGACCCGCCGCCTGGTCCGCCCTGCGCTGTCCCCACCCACCTGGTCCACCCCGCGCTGACCCCACCCACCTGGTCCACCCCGCGTTGACACCCGTCTGAGGCGCAGCCCCCTTCGCCGCCTCACGTCACGACGCACGCGTGCCCTATGGTGGGCGGCATGGCGCAGAAGACCCTCGTCGCTCGCTCGCTCGCGGTGGCGAGGCGCGTCCCGGTCACGCTGACGCTCGCCGGCATCCTGCTGCTGGTGGGACTGTTCTCCGGCAGCCTGCGGCGGCCCTTCGCCGACTCCGACCTGTTCTCCTCGGTCGCCTACGGGCTGCCCGCCCTCTCGGCCGGTCGATGGTGGACGCCGATCACCGGCACCTTCTTCGTCGACTCCCCCTGGGTCTATGCGGCCGGCATCCCGATTCTCGCGGCGATGGGGTTCCTCGAGGCGCGCCGGGGCTCCCGCGCCGCAGCGATCACCTTCGCCGGGGGCCAGCTGTTCTCCGTCCTCGCGGCCTCGGTGTTCCTGTGGGGAGCCGCGCTCCTGCCGTGGTCGTGGGCACAGCAGCAGGCAGCCGCCCTCGACGTCGGTCCGTCGGGCGGCCTGTTCGCGTGCCTCGCCGCCGCGCTCGCGCTGCTCCCCTCCCCGTGGCGTCTGCGCGTCTGGACGGTCTTCCTCGCCGTGCTGCTCGTGTCGTTCTTCTATTACGGCTCGCTGCCCGACCTCGAGCACGTCCTCGCGGTGCTGCTGGTCCTCGCCGTCGACCGATCGTTGCGCCCGCAGCGTGTGAGCGTTCGCGAACAGCGCCTGGTGGCCTTCGTCGTGCTGTGCGCGCTCGGGGCCATCGAGATCCTCGGCTATATCGCGCCCATGACCGGCCCGTTCGGCACCTCCGCGGCGGTCTCGGGGTCGTGGATCGACGTCGCGGTGAACACGGCGATTGTCCTCCTCGTGGCCACCGCCCTGCGACGCGGCCGCCGGTGGGCGTGGGTCGTCGTGATGGTCTACTGCGCCCTGAACTTCGCCCTGGTTGCGCTCGTCGTCGCCGTCCTGCTCCTGTCCGGAGTGAGCGGCATCGAGGCCGACCTGGATGCCGATGTCACCAGCGTCCTGGCCTCGTCGGCGTTGTGGATCGTGGCGTCGGTCTACTTCGTGCTGGTGCGAGCGGCGTTCCGCGCCCGTCCACGCGCTGCCCTCGGTGACATCCCGACACCGACGCCCGACGACGTCAAGAAGGAGTTGAGCGCCACCGGTGGCGGGACCCTGTCGTGGATGACGACGTGGGACGGCATGTCGTACGCCCGCTTCGGCCGCGGCATCGTGGCGTATCAACGGCGCTCCGGCGTCGCGTTGGCGCTCGGCGACCCGCTCGGTCCGGCCGACGCACGAGCCGACACGGTTCGCACCTTCATCGACCGCGCCGAAGCGGCGGGGCTGGCCCCGTGCTTCTTCAGCGCCGGCGCGGAGACCTTCGCCGCCGTGCCGAGCGGATGGCGCAGCATCGTCGTGGCCGACGACACGGTAGTCGACCTCCCTGGCCTGCAGTTCACCGGCAAGGCGTGGTGGGCGGTGCGCACTTCACTGAACCGTGCTGAGCGCGAGGGCATGACGTTCCGCCTCTCCCGACTGAGCGACGAGAGCTGGGGTGTCCGCCAACAGCTGCGTGCGATCTCCGAGAGCTGGGTGGGCGACAAGGGCCTGCCCGAGATGGGCTTCACGCTCGGCACGTTGCACGAGGCATCCGACCCCGAGGTGCGGATCGCCCTCGCGGTGTCGCCCGCCGGAGACGTCGACGGGTTCCTGTCGTGGCTGCCCATCTACGGCGATGGTGCGATCCGCGGATGGACCCTCGACCTCATGCGACGCCGCGATGGCGGCTTCGGCCCTGTGATGGAGTTCCTCATCGGCGCATCCGCCCGACAGTTCTCCGCCGAGGGTGCTGAGGTGATGTCGCTGTCGGGGGCGCCGCTGGCGCACGAGTACCCCGCGGATGCCGGTGTCATCGCCGACCTGCAGAAGCGCATGGCCGACGCACTCGAACCCGTGTACGGCTTCGCCTCGCTGCACCGCTTCAAGCAGAAGTTCCACCCGCGCTACGAGACCATGTACCTGCTCTACCGCGATGAGGCGGATCTCACGCGCATCGGTGCCGCTCTCACACGGGCGTTCCTCCCGCACGCGACGATCCGGCAGTTCGCGGCCGCCGGGGTGGATCTCGTCCGGTCCGACAACTGAAACGCCCCGGACGACGCAGTTGTCGGCCGGGGCGCATCCGCTTCGGAGTGCGAGGAGGTCAGAGCGGGCGGATGTCCTCCGCCTGCAGGCCCTTCGGGCCCTGGGCGACCTCGAACTCGACGCGCTGGTTCTCCTCGAGCGAGCGATAGCCGCCCGACTGGATGGCGCTGTAGTGGGCGAACACATCCTGCCCGCCGTCATCCGGGGCGATGAAGCCGAAGCCCTTCTCCGAGTTGAACCACTTGACCGTGCCCTGCGTGCTCATCCTGATGCCGTTTCCCGCTCGAGCCGACACCGAGCGCGCCGGACTGTGCCCCCACGGTAACGGGCGGATTCGCCGTGCGCACGGCACTGTGACACAAACGTTGCGTGAGCCGGAACGGGGCCTCGCACACCCGGAGCCCATACGACGCCCGGGCTGAGCAGGGCTCAAAGCCCGGGCGTCGACGGATCCCCCCGGATATGCCACGCAAGCGTGACGTGATGACAATACCGGCGTCGAGGCGTGCGCGCGACACGAAATCGAAGAAACAGTAACTTATGTCGATGTTCTGTGATATCTGGAAGCCGTAAACTCCGCCTGATGGATGATCGCCGCCGCGCTTCGGCCCTCGTCGACGAGGCGTATCGTGCCCTCGGCGGGGCGATCGTCGACGGTCGTCTACGGCCGGGAGACCGATTGCGCGACGTTGAGCTGGCGCAACTGATGGGCATCTCCCGCACGCCGGTGCGCGAGGCCCTGCAGAAGCTGGAGCGTATCGGCCTCGTCGAGATCGCGGCCAACCGGTACACGCGGGTGTCCGAAGTCACCGACCGAGCCCGTGTCGACATGCGCGAGTACGCCGCCCACACCATCGCAGGTGCCGTCCGCGTGGCTTTGGCGCGGTGCACCGACGACGAGATCGATGTCGCCGTCGTCCTCGTCGATCGCATGCGCGACGCCGAGACCTCGCGGTCGTACGTCACCGCCGTCCTGACGTTCTACGCCCACATGGCAGCCGCATCCGGCAACATCGTCTTCTCTCGGGCGTTGGAGCAGACCGACCTGGTCCTGCGACGCAATCTCGACGGTTGGGAGAGCATCTCCGACGACACGCGCGAGCCGCTCTTCCATCACCTGCGCACGCAGGTCGCCGCGCGCGACGCGAACGGCGCCACCTGGACGTTCCTCGCTCTGCACGGTTTCTCCTGACCGCACAAGTGCGGCGGTGGCGTCGTCCGGCGCCGCTAGCGTGACGGGATGCCGCACATCGAGCTACGCGATCTTCACGACGACGACCGGGATGCCGTGTTCTCGGCCGTTCACGCCAGCGGATCCGCGTGGCCGCGTGCCACGTTCGACGATCGCCCCTCGTTCGACGCGTGGACGGATCGCACCGATGTCGTCGCTCTCGCCATCGTCCAGGATGCCTCGGTGGTCGGCATCGCCGCGGCGCTGGACGTCGACGGCGACCGGGAGGTCCTTCTCGCCGTCGCACCCGACACCGAGGGCGACGCGTCCACCGAGGCACTGCGTCTGCTGACCGCGCGAGAAGCCGAGCGGCCGCTGTACGCGTGCGTCGCCGCGAGCGACGAGCCGTCCCACGACGTCCTCGCACGCATCGGCTTCGTCGAGCACCGACGCGACGGTGACGACGTCGTCTACGTCCTGCCCCCGACCCTCGAGTGACGCCGGCGCTCACCGGCGCGTGAGCGTCGCGACGATCGGCCGGGCACGCCCCACCCGCGGACCATCAGTACGCCGACATTCCCGGGCCATACCGCGATCGACGCGACCGCCCCGCCGACGATCAGGACGACGAGGAACGAGAGACGGGGGCGACGGAGCATCGGCGTCCGCGGTGGGTCAGCCCAGGCGCCTGGCCGCCTTCTTCACCGTCTTGAGGGCTTTCGGCACATCCTTCAGGTGGGCCTCGGCCCGCTCGGCCGCGAGCGCGGCGACCGCGTCATAGGGACGAGTGTCCTCCTGCGCGGTGAAGGCACGGCGGTGGAGGTCGTTCGCACGTTCGGCCAGCAGCAGGTCGTCGCGGTGATGCCCCAACAGTTTGTGCACGCGCTTCGCGGAGCGTCCCACGCGTCGAGCGTCGCCGCCGAGCAGCTCAGGATCAGCGCGGTCGACGGCTTCAGCGAGGTAGCGCAGCCGACGCGCGGCCTTGCGCACGTCGTGAAGGCGCTCGATCGAGCCGTCGCTGCGTCGCGCCGCTCGTGCGACACGGTCGGCCTCCCCGTGAAGGAGACGACGGAAGACCTTCTTCGACTTGGCGTCGGCGTCGTCGAGTTCGAGGCGCAGTCCTGCTTCGCGAACGAGCTGGGTGCGGGCGCGGGACTCCTCTGTCTCGTGCGCCGCGACGACTCGCGCATGGAGGTGGCAGTATGCCGCACGTTCGTCGCCCACGAGCCGGCGACGCGCGTCGGCATCGTCCACTCCGGTTTCCATCAGGGCGTCTTCGGCGCGTTCCGCGCGCACCTCGGCGTCGCGCGCGTGGCCGAGCAACTGACCCCACGTCTTCAGGGCCTCGTTCAACTCACGGGTCTCCCCTGCCGGCATGATCCGTCGAAACGCCGTGACGACGCTTCGCAGCCTCCGTACGACGGTGCGGTGCTGGTGCAATCCATCGGGCACGTCGGCGAGGGCTGCGGCTTCGGTGGATTCGACATCGGCCGACGCCGTCTGAACGATGCGGCGGACGATCGTCTGCGCAGAGGGGGTGTCATGGGGCATGAGCCCACCGTATGGAAGGAGCAGTCCGAGAGGGGCCCGGGTTGACGGGGGGCCGGAACGACGAAAGGCCCGGGGCGCGGTCCCACCGCCCCGGGCCTTCCTCAGATCGTCAGCGCGAGGCGCGACGTCCGACGATGAGGCCGTAGATCAGCAGGACGATGATCGAACCGCCGATGGCCAGGAGCCAGGTCTGAATGGAGAAGAAGTTCTCCAGGGGGGCGTTGAAGAGCACGCTACCCAGGAAGCCACCGAGCAGCGCTCCCACGACACCGAGGACGAGCGTGATGAGCCATCCGCCGCCCTGCTTGCCGGGGAGGATCAGTTTGGCGATGGCGCCGGCGATGAGGCCGAGGAGGAGAAATCCGAGGAATCCCATTTTTGTTCCTTTCGCGAGTGTGAACCGATGCCCACCCGTGGGCAGGCTCTCGTTATGTCCAGGTTCCTCCCAGGAAGCGATTTTCGGGGGTGGGTTGCGCAGCGCCCCGAATTCTGTGTGTCGCGCGGGCACGCGACGGTGCAGGCGCAGAAACTCGCGAGTTTTCTCGGATGCCGGGCTCAGCGCCGTGGCCTGTCCGGCTCAGCGGCGCGTCGAGGTCGATTCATATACATGATCTCGACTCGATCAACGACCCCTGGAAATCGAGAGATCGGCCGCTATGATTGGTCTTGTGTGGGGGCACAATGGGAGGGGAGTGCTGTGGCACTCGAGCAGATTTTTCGTCGACTCGACGACTTGGACGGATCCGAGTTGGACTTGGATTCCACCCCGGTGTCATTTGCTCTCGAGGGAGTTCAATACTCCATCGATTTGACGCGAGGCAACACCGAGAAGCTCCGAGAGGCTCTGGCACCGTTCATCGCCGCCGCCAGGACCGAGGGCTTCGAGAACGCCCGTCATCTGACGAGATCGCAGCGCACGATGAAGCGGCGTGCGATCCGGGAATGGGCACGGGCCAACAACCTCGAGGTGTCCGATCGCGGTCGGATCAGTGACGCTGTGCTCGACGCGTACGCGTCACAGGGAACGAACTCGCGACAGCAGCACTACGGCGCCGCCTGACCGCGCGCGCGTTCGGCGGGGTGCGCGTGCCGACGGTCGAGACCTCACCGTGGAGATCGTGGGCTCTCGATGTCGCACGTGCGCTCACCGCGCACGGCGGCCAGGTCCGGGCGCTCGCGGGCGGGCGTCACCGTCTCGCTGTGGCGCACCGATCTCCCGAGCTGCGTCTCGGTGTCGGCCGAACCTGCGGGGAGAAAGGAGCGTTCCGGGATCAACCCGTGAGCGCTCCTCCTCGCGGCGCGGAGCCTCCGGCGGTGCGGGCCCACCCGCACGGGTGGCGAACCCCCCGCTCCCCCAGACAACAAAGAAGGCCCCGGGATGAACCCGGGGCCTTCTTCGTTGTGTGCGCGAGGGGGGACTTGAACCCCCACGCCCGTGAAGGCACTGGCACCTGAAGCCAGCGCGTCTACCTATTCCGCCACTCGCGCGTGCGGGGCATCGAGGATGCCACGCGACCAACTTCCCGAGAATATCACGGCGGCCACCGCGTCACGAAACGCAGGCTCCGCAAGCGGCATCCATGACCTGTCCAGCCGTGCTGACTACGATGTGCCTACTGGTCTGCCTGCCCGAAGGAGTCTCGTGGGACTACTCGACAGTTTCGAGAAAGGTCTCGAACGCGCCGTCAATGGTGCGTTCGCGAAGACCTTCCGCAGCGGCATCCAGCCGGTGGAGATCGCCGCCGCGTTGCGCAGCGAGCTCGACAAGAAGGCCGTTGTCGTCACGCGTGATCGCATCCTGGCCCCCAACACCTTCGCGGTCCGCCTCTCCCCCGCGGACGACGAGAAGATGAGTGCACTCGGCTCGACCCTCGTCTCCGAACTCGACACCCTGGTCAAGAAGCACGCGCGCACTCAGGGCTACTCGTTCGCCGGCCCCGTCGCCATCTCGATCGAGCGCGACGCCTCCCTGTCGACCGGAACGCTGCGCGTCGACTCGCAGACCACCGAGGGCCGCATCGCCTGGCGTGGGGTCGTCGACATCGACGGCACGCGGCATCCGCTCACGGGATCGCGCACGGTGATCGGCCGTGGCAGCGATGCCGACATCACCATCCCCGACGCCGGCACCAGCCGCAAACACGTCGAGATCCTCTGGGACGGCGAGCGCGCAATGGTCCGAGACCTCGGTTCGACCAACGGCACGACCCTCAACGGCCACAAGGTGTCCGAGGCGGCATTGCCGCCCGATTCGACGATCTCGATCGGCCGCACCAATATCGTGTTCCGTGTGGTCGCGCAGGCGCAGCCGCCGCGGCGCCCGCAGGCGCCCGACGCCACGAGCATCTTCGACGTCCGGGAACGGGGACCCCAGTCATGAGTCAACTGACTCTTCTTCTTCTGCAGGGCGGCTTCCTCGTCCTGCTGTGGTTCTTCGTGTTCGGTGTCGTCTACTCCCTGCGCGCCGACCTCTTCGGCGTCAAAGTGCGTAAGCTCCCCGAGCCGGTGGCATCCCCCGCTCCGGCGGCCGCGGCCCCCGTGGCCTCGCCCGATGCCGTGACCACCCAGGTCAAGCGTCCCTCCGCACCGGTCCCCGCCCCGGCGGGCGGGCTCGCCACCACCGCGACCGTCTCGCGCATCGTCATCACGAGCGGCCCGAAGGCAGGGCTCGAGCTGCCGCTCGGCACCGAGCCGCTCACGATCGGACGCTCGAGCGAATCCGGCCTCGTCATTCGCGACGACTACACCTCCAGCCATCACGCTCGCCTCGTGCTCTGGGGCGAACAGTGGATGCTGCAAGACCTCGACTCCACGAACGGCACCTCTCACGACGGTACGCGCGTGGCGGCTCCCGTGCAGGTGAAGGTGGGTGCTCCGATCAAGGTCGGCGCGACGACGTTCGAGTTGAGGACGTAAGCCACCTCCATGGTCTTCCAGGGCTCGAGCGCCGCCATCTCCCACACGGGCAAGGTGCGCTCCAACAACCAGGACTCCGGTTACGCCGGGTCCAATCTCTTCGTGGTCGCCGACGGTATGGGCGGGCACGCGGGCGGCGACGTGGCCTCGAGCCTGGCCATCGGTCGCCTCACCGAGCTGGACCAGCCGTTCCGCTCGCCGACCGATGCCGAGCACGCCATTCGCGACGCCCTGGCCGACACCGCGACCGAGCTGATCGACACGGTGGGACGCCGCCCCGAACTCGCGGGCATGGGGACTACCGTGAGCGCGCTGGTCATGGTCGACGATTACGCCGTCATCGGCCACATCGGCGACTCGCGCATCTATCTCTACCGCGACGACACGCTCACCCAGATCACCGCCGACCACACCTTCGTGCAGCGCCTGGTCGACTCGGGCCGCATCACCCCGGAGGAGGCGCGCTACCACCCGCGGCGCTCCGTGCTCATGCGCGTGCTCGGCGACATGGACCCCGACCCCGAGGTCGACAGCTTCATCATGCCGACGCAGGACGGCGACCGTTGGCTGCTGTGCTCCGACGGACTGTCGGGGGTCGTCGACGACGACCACACCGCCAAGACCCTCGCGCTGGGCATGCCACCGGCGCGCACGGCTGACGCTCTGCTGAAGCAGGCGCTCGACGGCGGCGCTCCCGACAACGTCACCGTCGTCCTGGTCGACGTGGGAGGTCAGCACCCCGTCTTCATCGGCACCCCGACGGTCGTCGGCTCGGCGTCCAACCCGAGTGGTGTCGTCGTCCCCGCGGCGCGCACCGGACGCGGCGGCTGGTTGCACCACGCCCGTCAGGTCGCGAACGAGCCCACGCACTTCGAGCCCGCGGCCGAGTTCCTCGAGGAGCTCATCGAAGAGGACCGTCGCCGCGCGCGTCGCCGGCGGTTCGGCTGGCTCGCGGCGCTGCTCATCGTGCTAGCCGGCATCGGGCTCGGCCTGTTCGCCGGCTACAACTGGACCCAGACGCGTTATTACGTGGGTGCCGACGAGAACTCGGTCGTCATCTACCGCGGCATCCAGCAGTCCATCGGCCCCCTCACGCTCTCGACGGTCTACGAAGACACCGACGTCGCACTGGACGACCTGTCGGAATTCGATCGGCAGACGGTGGAGACCACCATCTCGGCCGGTTCGCTCGCCGACGCCCAGAGCATCGTCGATCGCCTGCGCCCCGCCCCGGAGGTAAGCGGATGACAGATCAGAAGCTCACCCGGTCGACGGATGCCGTGTCCACCGACACCGCCGTCATGCGCGCCCTCAAGAAGATCCGAGTACCCGCCACGCAGCGCAACCGCGAGCTCGGACTGCTCGTCTTCGCCATCGCCGTCTACGGTGCGGCGGTCACCCTCGTCCAGCTCGGGGCGACCGGTGCCGTCGAAACCGGGTTCCTCATCCTCGCGGGCATCCCCGCGGTCCTGGCGCTCGTCACGCACATCGTGCTGCGCTTGCGCGCCCGCGACGCCGACCCGTTCGTGCTGCCCATCGCCACCGTCCTCACCGGTCTCGGTATCGCGATGATCTACCGCATCGACCTGGCCGATCAGGCCAGCGGATGGGATGCCACGGGCCACCGCCAGATCGCCTGGGCTGTGATCGCGATGGTCGCCGCCCTCGCCGTGCTGATCTTCGTGCGCAACTACCGCGTGCTCTTCCGCTACACCTACCTGTCGGGCCTCATCGGCATCCTGCTGCTGCTCCTGCCGTTCGTTCCGGGCCTCGGCACAGACCAGAACGCCGACGTGTGGGTCTCACTCGGCTTCGTCTCGTTCCAGCCGGGCGAGCTCGCGAAGATCTGCCTGGCGATCTTCTTCGCCGGCTACCTCGTACGCACGCGCGAGAGCCTCACCTCCACCGGTACGCGCTTCCTGTTCATGACGTGGCCGCGCGCGCGCGAGCTCGGCCCCGTGCTGATCATCTGGCTTGTCTCGCTCGGCATCATCGTGCTCCAGCGCGACCTCGGTACGGGCCTGCTCATCTTCGGCATGTTCGTGGCGATGCTGTACGTCGCCACCGGCAAGACGAGCTGGGTGGTCATCGGTCTCGTGCTGGTCGCGAGCGGTGCGTTCCTGGCATCCCGTGTCCTTCCCTACGTCAACGGACGCTTCGCCAACTGGCTGAGCGCCTTCGACCCCGAAGTCATCGAGCGCGACGGCGGCAGCTACCAGCTCGTGCAGGGCATCTTCGGCCTCTCCCACGGCGGCCTGTTCGGCACCGGCCTCGGGCAGGGGCGTCCGTACATCACGCCGCTCTCGCAGAGCGACTACATCGTGCCCAGCCTCGGCGAAGAACTCGGGCTCGTGGGATTGTTCGCGATCCTGGCGCTGTACATGGTGTTCACCAGTCGCGGCATCCGGATCGGACTCGCCGGCCAAGACGACTTCGGAAAGCTCCTCGCGACGGGCTTCTCGTTCACCATCGCGCTGCAGGTGTTCATCATGGTCGGCGGTGTCACTCGCGTGATCCCCCTGACCGGGCTGACCACGCCGTTCCTCGCCGCCGGTGGATCCTCGCTCATCGCGAACTGGATCATCGTGGCGTTCCTGTTGCGCATCTCCGATGCGGTCCGCAGCCGCCCACGGGTGGTGATCGGCTGATGACACGTCCTCTCCCGCCCGTACCCGCCCCGACGACGAAGGAGGCACCGTGACCAAGGAGCTCCGCCGCCTCAGCATCGTCATGCTCGCGATGTTCCTTGCCCTGTTCACCTCGACGAGCATCATCCAGGTCGTCCAGGCCGGCGCCCTGACGAACACGGCGGGCAACACGCGTGCCCTTTACGACTCGTACGAGGTGCAGCGCGGTTCGATCATCGCCAGCGGCACGGCCATCGCGTCGTCGGTGCCCTCCGACGATGTGTTCAGTTGGCAGCGCCAGTACACGGATGCCGCGATGTGGGCGCCCGTGACCGGTTATATGAACCCGGTGCTCGACTCGAAGACGCGTATCGAGGCGACCGAGAACGGCGTGCTCAGCGGCTCCGACAATGCGGACTACTTCTCGCGCATCGAGCGCGCGGCCACCGGCCAGCTGCCGCGCGGCGCCAACGTCGAACTCTCGGTCGACGCGAGCGTGCAGAAGGCGGCCTGGGATGCACTCGGTGACCAGCAGGGCGCGGTCGTGGCGATCGAACCCTCGACGGGCCGCATCCTCGCGATGGTCTCCAAGCCCAGCTTCGACACGAACACCCTCGCGTCGCACGACACGGATGCCGTGAACGCGGCCTACGACCAGCTCGTCGCCGACGCGTCCAAGCCGCTCGACAACCGGGCCATCGAGGGCGATCTGAACCCTCCCGGCTCGACGTTCAAGCTCGTCGTGGCCTCGGCCGCACTCGCATCCGGTCGGTACACCCCCGACTCGGCCTTCCCGAACCTCGCGGCGTACACGCTCCCCCAGTCGACGAACGTCGTGAGCAACGCCGGGGGCGGCACGTGCGGCGAAGGCGACACCGTCACCATCGCCACGGCGCTGCGGCTCAGCTGCAACATCCCGTTCGCCGAACTGGCGGTCGATCTCGGCGACGACGCCATCCGTGCCGAAGCCGAGAAGTACGGCTTCAACACGCAGTTCTCGATGCCGCTGCAGTCCACGGCATCCACTTATCCCGACGCGCCCAACGCTCCTCAGACCGCCCTGAGCGGCTTCGGTCAGGGCGACGTGCGCGCGACGCCGCTGCAGATGGCCATGGTGTCTGCGGGCATCGCGAACGGCGGCGTGGTCATGAATCCGCGCATGATCGACCGGGTGATCAGACCCGACCTGTCGGTCGCGAGCGAGGGAAGCAGCAGCGAATTCGGGCGGGCGCTCGAAACCGACATCGCGGCGCAGATGGTGTCGATGATGACGGCGAACGTCCAGGACGGCGCGGCATCGAATGCAAGAATAGACGGGGTCCCGGTCGCGGGTAAGACCGGCACCGCGGAGAACGATTCCCGTCCCTACACTCTCTGGTTCACCGGCTTCGCGCCGGCGGATGACCCCCGGGTCGCCGTCGCCGTGGTCGTCGAGAACGGCGGAGGCCAGGGGCAGAGCGGGAGCGGCAACGAGATCGCCGCCCCGATAGCGAAGAAGGTCATGGAGGCGGTGCTGGGTACATGAGACCGACACAGGGTGTGACCTTCGGCGGGCGGTACGAGCTCGAGTCGCGGATCGCGATCGGCGGCATGGGCGAGGTCTGGGAAGCGACCGACCACGTCATCGGACGTACGGTCGCGATCAAGATCCTCAAAGACGAGTACATGGGCGACCCCGGTTTCCTCGAGCGCTTCCGCGCCGAGGCCCGGCACGCAGCCCTCGTCAATCACGAGGGCATCGCGAGCGTGTTCGATTACGGCGAGGAAGACGGCAGCGCCTTCCTCGTCATGGAGCTCGTGCCCGGTGAGGCGCTCTCCACGATCCTCGAGCGCGAGGGGTCGCTGTCGACCGACAAGACCCTCGACATCGTCGCCCAGACCGCAGCAGCCCTCCAGGCCGCGCACGCCGCCGGTCTCGTGCATCGCGACATCAAGCCGGGAAACCTGCTCATCACGCCCGACGGCCGGGTAAAGATCACCGACTTCGGCATCGCTCGCATCGCCGACCAGGTGCCGCTGACGGCGACCGGTCAGGTCATGGGCACCGTGCAGTACCTTTCGCCCGAGCAGGCGTCGGGCCACCCCGCGTCACCCGCGACCGACACGTACTCGCTGGGCATCGTCGCGTACGAGAGCCTGGCCGGCAAGCGCCCCTTCACGGGCGAGTCGCAGGTTGCCATCGCGATGGCCCAGATCAACGAGCAGCCCGCGCCGCTGCCCCCCACCGTGCCGGTGCCGGTGCAGAACCTCGTGATGGCGATGATCGCCAAGAAGCCGGAAGACCGTCCCGCGTCCTCGGCCGCCGTGTCGCGCGCAGCGACGGCACTCCGTCGCGGAGACCTCACGGCGGCCACCGCCGCCGTACCGGCCGTCGCCGCGGGTGCCGCGGTCGCCGACGAGGCCACGCAGCTGTTGACCGCCGGCCAGACGTCCGCCGCGACGCGGCTGATGCCGACCCCGGCTGCGGCAACCTCGCTGCTGACCGAGGAGCACATCGAAGAAGACCCCGCCCCGCAGAAGAAGCGCTCGCGGTGGACGTGGCCGCTGATCGCCCTGATCGCGCTGCTGGCCCTCGTCCTGGGCGTCACGCTCTTCAACGTCATCTCCAACCAGAGCGAGCCCGGGCCCGTCCCCACGAGCGCGGCCCCCTCGCCGACGCCCACGCCGTCGCCGACCTCGGCGACGCCGACGCCCACGCCCAGCTCGCAGCGCGTCGAGGTGTCGTCCCTCGGTCTCGAGGGCAAGACGTGCGACGACGCCCGAGCCATCCTCGAAGAGAACGACCTCGTCGCCGACTGCCAGGTGGGCAACGCGGCGACCCAGGCGAGCGACGTCGGACTCATCTACAACGTGAACCCGACGGGTGGAGTCGAAGCGGGCACCACCATCACGGTGCGCTTCTACGCGGAGCAGACGCCGCTCGAGACGCCCGGCACGCCGACCCTCCCGAGCGCGTCGGTCTCGGCCGGCAGTGACATCCAGGTGGCCTGGCAGCAGTACACCTGCCCGTCGGGTACCGGTTCGGTGACCTCGTACAACTTCACGGCGACCAACGGCACGTTCGATGCGAACGGTCAGTCGACGTCGTCCTTCCCGCCCGACGCGCGCAACGCCGCACTGAAGGTCAGCAACTCCGCCGGCCAGACGCTGCGGGTCACCTACACCGTCAGCTGCTCGGGCAGCCCCGACCGTCAGGCAGGTCCCTCGGGAGAAGCGTCGGCGTCGATCACGGGCGGGAACCCCTCCTCCTCGCCGACGCCGACCGCCACGGCCGCGTCCAACTGACCGACCCGTTTTCACGCCAGGAGCTCCATTCGTGACCACTGAGACGCGCGTCCTCTCCGGGCGCTATCGTGTCGACGACCTCATCGGTCGCGGCGGGATGGCGAGCGTCTACCGCGGGTACGACCAGACGCTCGGCCGCACGGTCGCCATCAAGATCCTGAAGTCCGACCTGGCCGGCGACGCGGCTTTCCGCACGCGTTTCCGGCTCGAAGCGCAGGCGGCATCGCGCATGGCGCACCCCACCATCGTGCGCGTGTTCGATGCGGGCGAAGACGCCGAGACCGATGTCGACGGTGTCGAACGCCCCGTCCCGTACATCGTGATGGAGCTCGTGCACGGGCGCCTGTTGAAGGACGTCATCGGGCAGGGGAAGGTGCCGACCGACGACGCGCTGCGCTACGTCGACGGCATCCTGGAAGCGCTGGAGTACTCACATCGCGCCGGCGTCGTCCACCGCGACATCAAGCCGGGCAACGTCATGATCACCGAGTCCGGCCGCGTGAAGGTCATGGACTTCGGCATCGCCCGCGCGGTCTCCGACTCGTCCTCGACCGTCGCCGAGACCACGGCGATCGTCGGCACCGCCGCGTACTTCTCGCCCGAACAGGCCAAGGGCGAATCGGTCGACGCCCGTGCCGACCTGTACTCCACCGGTGTGGTGCTCTACGAATTGCTCACGGGACGCACGCCGTTCCGGGGTGACACGCCGGTCGCCGTCGCCTACCAGCACGTCAGCGAGGCTCCCCTCCCTCCCAGCGAGATCGACGAGTCCATCCCGCGGGCACTGGATGCCATCGTGCTCCGCGCCCTCGCGAAAGACCCGTTCCAGCGTCCGCAGGATGCCGCGAGCTTCCGCGAGGCGCTGGATGAGACCGCCGACGGCAAGGCTCCCACCAAGCGCCAGATGTCGGCGCTCTCGAACGAGTTGTACGGACCGAACCCGCGTCAGGCGGCGGAAACCGCTCGCTCCCTGCGGCAGCTCAGCACCGACACGACGATGCGTCGCACGCAGGCGGGTCCTCCCGTGGCGTGGATCTGGGCGGGCGTCAGCGTGCTCGCGGTGCTCTTGGTCGCCGTGCTGATCTGGGTGATGCAGATCCAGCCGAACGACGAGGTGCCCACGACCTCGCTCACGGTGCCGAACGTCGTCGACATGTCGTACGAACGCGCCGCCGAGACCCTGACCGGGCAGCAGCTGACAACGGCCCGCGTGAACGAATCCGACGAAGAGATCGCGGCGGGCAACGTGGTGAGCACCGTGCCCGAAGCGGGCACGAGTGTGGCCGCGGGCCAGAAGATCACCGTGTACGTGTCCAGCGGTCCCGACACCGCCACCGTGCCCACGCTCGAGGGCATCAACGAGAACGAAGCACGCTCCTCCCTCGAGGCGGCGGGTCTGACGGTCGGATCCATCCGTCGGCAGAACGATCCCGCCCTCGCCGAGGGAACGGTGATCTCCTCCACCCTCGAGTCCGGCTCTGCCGTGGCGAAGGGCACGACGGTCAACCTCGTCATCGCGAGCGGCCAGGTCGTGATCGTCGACTACACCGGGTACACGCTCGAGGCGGCGCAGCGCGAGCTGGAGTCGGAAGAGAAACAGCTGACGGTACAGCGGCAGGACGACCCCGGATGCCGGGCCGCAACCCCGCCGACGGTCGCCACGCAGTCGCTGGCGCCGGGCGAGGTGCCCGTCCACAGCGAGATCACGCTGACGGTGTGCTCAGGTTCCTGACCCCGCGGGGGTGAAGACCCCGGCCACGCGCCGCTGCACCGCGCAGACCGGCATCTTCGAGCCAGCGCCCGAGCAAGAGGTGACCACCCTCGGTGAGCACGCTTTCCGGGTGGAACTGCACTCCCTCGATCGGTGCCCGACGGTGCCGGAGGCCCATGACCACGCCCTCCTCGGTGCGCGCGGTCACCTCGAGCTCGGCGGGAAGCGTTCCGGGGTCGACGGCGAGGGAGTGATACCGGGTCGCCACGAACCCGTCGGGCAGATCGTGAAAGACCCCCGCACCCTGGTGGCGGATGATGCTGGTGATCCCGTGCAGCAGCTCGGGAGCGTGTCCCACGCGTGCGCCGAACGCCGAGGCGATCGCCTGGTGACCGAGGCAGACGCCGAGGACCGGCATGCCCTCCGCGTAAGCCGCTCGCACCACCTCGACCGAGGTGCCGGCGTCATCCGGATGACCCGGGCCGGGCGAGATGAGGATCGCGTCGGCGTCGCGCACGATCCGACCGGGAAGTTCCGGGTCATCCGAGGTGCGCAGGACGGTTGCCGCACCCAGGTCACGCAGGTAACCGGCGAGGGTGTGGACGAAGCTGTCGCGGTTGTCGACGACCGCGACGCGCCACGCGGTCACTCGACCGTGACCTCCTGGGGATAGACGATGTCGCTCACCCAGGGGAAGACGTAGAAGAAGAGTCCGTACAGCACCGCCGCAAGCAGCACGAGGACGATCAGGAGGCGGATCCACCAGGGACCGGGCAGGACTCGCCAGAGGGCTCCATACATCAGGCTGCTCCAGTGGTGAGGGAAAGCGGCGGACCCGCGTCGGTGCGGGGCGTGAACGACTCGAAGACGCCGTACGCGATGGCGCGCTCCGAGAAGCCGTAGCGCGGGCTGCAAGTGGTCATGGTGATGACGCGGTCGGTTGCCTGCACCTGTGGCTGCTGCGGCAGCGGGAGAAGAACGTCGACACCGTCGGGCCGCACGTACTCGAGGTTGCGGTAGCGGTAGGTGAACCACCCCTCTTCGGTCTCGACCACGACCGCGTCTCCCACGCGAAGCGAGGGCAGATCGGCGAAGGGTGCACCGTGGCTGCCCCGGTGCCCGGCGATGGCGAAGTTGCCGACGGCACCGGGCATCGCGGTGTCGGGGTAGTGTCCAAGCCCAATCGGGTCGAGGGTGCGCGACGCGCTGACACCGCCCGCGACGGTGAAGAGGTAGTCGGGACCGAATCTCGGAATGTGGACCACGCCGAATCGCTCGGCGTCGCCCGGCTGCTCCAGCGCGGGCGGCTCCGCCGTCGGGGGGCCGGCGGGCTGGTCGGGGGCGTCGGGCGCGGCCGAGGCGCTGGGCGCCGGGAGCTGGGGATCGGCTGCCCATTGCTCACTCAGCTGTTTGCCTTCGTCCTTGAACTGGGCGCCGATGATGGCATCGCCGATCCACAGCTGCCAGACCACGAACAGCAGCACGAGGACCCCCGCCGTGACGAGCAGATCGCCGATCACACCGATGACCGACACCCGTCGACGGGGGGCGGGTGCGGGCGGAGGCGTCGACGCTGCACGCCGATCACGGCGGGTCAGCGGCTGCGTGTCGGTCTGCACGGGGCGATTCTAGTTCCGTGGGTTCGGTGACCGCTGAGCATTAGACTGTGGCCCATGGCTCGAACTGGCAAAGGCGACGACCCGATCGCAGAACGCACCGATGGCAACGCGGCTCCGAACCCGGTGTGGTTCCTCCCCATCATGATCGGTCTCATGCTGGTCGGTCTCGTGTGGGTGCTGGTCTTCTATCTCAGCAATTCCACGTTCCCGATCCCCGGCATCGGCGCCTGGAACCTCGTAATCGGCTTCGGAATCGCCTTCGTGGGTTTCCTCATGACCACCCGGTGGCGCTGACTTACACCGGTGTAATTCATCCCCATCTGTGGATGAACCTGTGGATAACTCACATCAGAACAGCACGGCGGGTATCGCCAGAAGCGCGAGCAGCGCGACGCCGAGCCCCACGAGCGACCCGATCTGCACACCGCGTCGCGATGCGGTGCGCGTACGGGCGTAGATCAGTCCGACCAGTGCTCCGGTGATCAGCCCGCCGAGGTGGGCCTGCCACGAAATGCCCACGGCGGTCAGTGACCCGATGAAGTCGCCCGAACCGATGGCGTTGATGGCCGCGAGAACGAACGGCCAGGCGAAGTTGATGGCGATCAGGATGCCGATCACGCGGATGTCGGCGCCGATGTGCCGCCCGATGACGAGCAATGCCCCGAAGAGCGCGAAGATCGCCCCCGACGCTCCGACCGTCCAGACGCCGGGAGCCAGCAGCGTCACGGCCACCGACCCGCCCAGCGCCCCCAACAGATAGAGCACCAGGAAGCGCGCGCGGCCGAGCATCGGCTCGAGACTGCGCCCGATGAACCACAGCGCCAGCATGTTCAGGCCGACGTGGAAGAACCCGCTGTGGACGAGCGCGACGGTGAAGAGCCGCCACGGTTGAAAGACCCCCGCCTGAGGCAGCACGAAGATGCTGTTGAAAGCGAGGAGGTTCGCGACCAGCCCGCCGACACCCGGGATCAGACCGATGATGTACACGAGCCCGGTCACGGCGACGATGGTGAGCGTCACACGAGGCCGACCGGAGGCGACCACGGTCATCGGCCGCGAGCGCGAAGCCCAGCGCCGCTCGGCCTTCTTCTGGGCGGGCGTCTGAGCGGCCTGCTGCTGCGCCATGCACTCCGGGCAGATGACGCCGACGGCGGCGGGTGTGCGGCACTCCGAACAGACGGTGCGCATGCACCGCTGGCACAGCACGAAGCTCTGCCGGTCAGGATGCCGGTAACAGAAGTTGTCGCTGTTGCGACGGAACTCCTCGGTGGTGGACACCCGCCGCCGCCCGTGAGGTCAGACCGAGACGACGTCGACCGAGGTGAGCACCACGGGCTCGATCGGGCGGTCGCCAGCGGCGGTGGGAACGGCGGCGATCGCGTCGACGACGGCCTTCGAGGCGTCGTCTGCGACCTCACCGAAGATGGTGTGCTTGCCCTGGAGCCACGGAGTCGGGTCGGTGGTGATGAAGAACTGCGAGCCGTTCGTGCCCTCGGGCTGACCGGTGATGGCGTTGCGGCGGAGACCCGCGTTCGCCATGGCCAGCTTGTAGGGCTGGGTGAAGTCGAGCTCGGGGCTGATCTCGTCGTTGAAGTTGTAGCCGGGTCCGCCGACGCCCTGACCGAGCGGGTCGCCGCCCTGGATCATGAAGTTGGGGATGATGCGGTGGAAGATGACGTCCTTGTACAGGGGACCGTCGCCCTTGGCACCCGTCGCCGGGTTGGTCCACTCCTGCGAGCCATCGGAAAGACCGATGAAGTTGCGGACGGTCCGGGGAGCGTGGTCTCCGAACAGGTTGACGACGATGTCGCCGTGGTTGGTGTGCAAGGTCGCGACGGCGGTGTGGTTGGCCATGAGTACATTCTCTCAGAGTTATCTGCAAGGGTCGGCGGGCCGAGCGGCCCGGTCTGGCAAGATGATCGGACGTACATCCCATCGACAGGGAGGATGAGCCGTGGGCCTCAGCCGCAAGAGCAAGAAGGAACTGCGCAAGCTCCAGAAGCACGCCGCCAAGGTGTGGGAGTCGCAGCAGGTGCTGCTGGGCGAGAGCGGGAAGGTCGCTCGTGAAGCCGGCCACCAGCTCGGTCGCTTCAGCCGCGAAGATCTCGTCCCCGCCGTACAGGACGGCTACAGCAAGTACGCCGCACCGTACGTCGACAAGAGCGTGAAGTACAGCAACCGCTTCCTGAGCAACAAGGTCGTTCCTGCTGCCGGAGCCGTGGTCGGGGGAGCGATGTCGGTGTGGGATGCCGCAGGCGACACCCGCGACCGCATCTCGAAGGGGCGTGGGTTCGAACTCGACACCCACAAGTACGCCAAGCGTGCCGAGAAGTACGGCAAGCAGGCGTCGAAGCGTCTCGCCAAGAAGCTGCCGTCGCAGCACGACGGCATCGGTGCCGGTGGCGTCATCGCCATCATCCTCGGTGTCGTGGCGGCCGCCGGCGTCGCATACGCGGCCTGGCAGACGCTGCGGGCCGACGACGAGCTGTGGGTGGCCGACGACCCACTGCGCGCCCCGGACGCGTGAGCGATCCCACCATCAGAGTCAGAGAGGCCGCGCGAGAGCGCGGCCTCTCTGTCGAGGTTCGCGAGCGTCCCGCGGCGTCGAGCCTCGATGAGGCGGCCGAACTCCTCGGGATCCCTTCGGCATCCATCGTCAAGACGCTCGTCGTCAAGCGGTCCGACGATACCTACCTCTTCGCCCTCGTTCCCGGCGATCGCGCGATCTCGTGGCCCAAGCTCCGAGCTGTGGTGGGCGTGAACAAGCTCCGTCTTCCGGAGCCCGAGTTGGCACTATCGGCGACGGGCTACGAACGAGGCACCATCGTGCCGATCGGCAGTACAACGGCTTGGCCCGTCTTCGCCGACGAACGCATCGTGGGCTCCCGCATCGCCATGGGCGCCGGCGCGCATGGCTTCAGCCTGTTCGTCGACGCCGATGACCTGATCGCCGCCTACGACGCGGTCGTCGCCGACATCACGTCCGACCGCGCCTGAGTAACGTCACGCCCGCAGGCCCGCCATTCGCAGCGCGATGTCGACCAACTGCACCCGGCGCAGTCTTCTGGCCGCGCCCAGGGTGAACCACTCTGCTCGGTCCGTCGAGCCGTCCGTCTCGTTGCGGAGCCGGCCCCCCACGATCCTCGCGCGATACACGATGCGCAGGGTGTGCAGCGGGCCGGACGAGTCGTCGGCCAAGCGCGCTTCGGCGGGGATGACCCGCGAATGGATGCCGAGCAGCTCACCCACCGAGACTCGGAACCCGGTTTCTTCTCTCACCTCACGGCGGACGGCGTGCACAGGGTCCTCCCCGGGCTCGAGTCCGCCACCGGGCAGCGTCCACGCGGCCCGTCGTCCGTCGATCCAGTGGGCGAGCAGCACGCGATCGTCGGCGTCGGTGATGACGGCGTACGCGGCGACCCGCATGTCCATGACCAGACTCTAGCGAAGAGAAAAGCGAAGAGCCGGTCCTCATGGACCGGCTCTTCGATGTTGTGGAGCCTAGGAGATTCGAACTCCTGACATCCTGCTTGCAAAGCAGGCGCTCTACCAGCTGAGCTAAGGCCCCGCGAGGGAAGGGGTGGGGCTACCAGGACTTGAACCTGGGACCTCTTCATTATCAGTGAAGCGCTCTAACCGCCTGAGCTATAGCCCCGTCTCGCTGACGTGATCACGTCAACCTCGAAGACTTTACCGGAATCCCGAGGTTTTCACGAATCGACGTCAGTTCGAAGTGAACCCGACGAGCAGGCCACCCGTCACCTTCACGGCGAGGTTGTAGATCCCCGCCATGACGGCACCGAGCACCGTGACGACGACGAGATTCAGGATGGCGATGATCGCCGCGAAAGCCATCACCTGGGGCAGCCCGACATACTGCGACAGGCTGGCTCCGCCGTCGGTGAAGCTCACGAAGAACTCATCGAGTCGCGGCAGAAGCGTTGCCGAGACGACCAGGTAGAGCAGGAAGTACGAGACCACGGTGACGATGGCCAGGGCCACCGCCGCGAGGAACGACAGCTTCACGGCCGACCAGAAGTCGATGTAGACCAGGCGCAGTCGCACCTGCTTGGCCTGGGTCTTGTGAGTCGACTTCTTCGCAAGCTTGTCAGCTACCGTGCTCATGCGTCAGTACTTTCCTCAGGGGTCTCGGGAGCGGAGGCGTCGGCCTCATCCGCAGGGGATGCGGAGGGCTCTGTGGTCGTCTCCGTCGTCTCGGCCAGGTTCCGCTCGGCGTTGCGGGCGATCGCGATGATGCGATCGTCGCCACCGGCCCGGGCGAAAACGACACCCATCGTGTCGCGTCCCTTAGCGGGCACCTCGGCCACGGAGGAGCGTACCACCTTGCCACTGGCAAGAACCACGAGGACCTCGTCACCCTCGGACACCATCATCCCGCCCGCGAGGACGCCGCGATCGTCGGTCAGACGGGCCACCTTGATGCCCAGTCCGCCGCGGTTCTGCATGCGGTATTCGGTGACGGCTGTGCGCTTGGCGTAGCCGCCTTCTGTCACCACGAAGACGAATTCGTCATCCTTGGCGACGGATGCCGAGAGCAGACTGTCTCCGTCGCGGAAGTCCATGCCCTTCACGCCCGAGGTGGACCGACCCATGGGGCGCAACGCGCTGTCGGTGGCGGAGAAGCGCAGTGACATGCCGAGTCGGCTGATGAGGAGGATGTCGTCGCCCTCGTCGACCAGCATCGCGCTGACCAGCTCATCGGCGCTGCCCTGCTCGGTGTCGTCCCCGTCTTCCGAGACCTGACCGCGCAGCTTGATGGCGATCACGCCGCCCTGGCGGTTGGTGTCGTACTCGGACAGACGGGTCTTCTTCACCAGGCCGGCGCGCGTGGCGAGGACCAGGTAGGTCGAGACCTCGTAGTCGCGGATGTCGAGGATCTGGGCGATCTCCTCGTCGGGCTGCAGCGCCAGCAGGTTCGCGACGTGCTGGCCCTTGGCATCCCGACCGGCTTCGGGAACCTCGTAGGCCTTGGAGCGGTAGACCCGGCCCTTGTTGGTGAAGAACAGCAACCAATGGTGGGTCGTGGTGACGAAGAAGTGCTCGACGACGTCATCGGCACGCAGCTGCGCACCCTTTACGCCCTTGCCCCCGCGATGCTGCGACCGGTAGTTGTCGCTACGCGTGCGCTTGATGTAGCCGTCACGGGTGACGGTGACGACCATCTCTTCTTCGGCGATGAGGTCCTCGATCGAGACGTCGCCGTCGAAGCCGTGCAGGATCTCGGTACGACGGTCGTCGCCGAACCTGTCGGTGATCGCCGTGAGCTCGTCGCGGATGATGGTGCGCTGGCGCCCGGGGGTGGCGAGGATGTCGTTGTAGTCGGCGATGCGCGCTTCGAGCTCGGTCGCCTCGTCGACGATCTTCTGGCGCTCGAGTGCCGCCAGACGCCGCAGCTGCATGTCGAGGATGGCCTGCGCCTGGATGTCGTCGATGTCGAGGAGCTTCTGCAGGCCCTCGTTGGCATCCTGCGCGGTGGGAGAGCGGCGGATGAGCGCGATGACGTCGTCGAGAGCGTCGAGTGCCTTCAGGTAGCCGCGCAGGATGTGCATGCGCTCTTCGGCCTTGCGCAGGCGATACCGCGTGCGCCGGACGATGACCTCGACCTGGTGGTCGATCCACAGGCTGATGAAGCCGTCGAGTGACAGCGTGCGCGGCACACCGTCGACGATCGCCAGCATGTTGGCCCCGAAGTTCTCCTGCAGCTGGGTGTGCTTGTAGAGGTTGTTCAGGACCACCTTCGCGACGGCGTCGCGCTTCAGCACGACGACGAGGCGCTGACCGGTACGACCGGAGCTTTCGTCGCGGATGTCGGCGACGCCGGTGATCTTGCCCTCGCGGGCGAGATCGCCGATCTTGACCGCGACGTTGTCGGGGTTGACCTGATAGGGCAGTTCGGTGATCACCAGGCACGTGCGGCCCTGGATCTCTTCGATGTTGACCACCGCGCGCATCGTGATCGAGCCGCGACCCGTGCGATACGCATCTTTGATGCCGCGCGTTCCGAGGATCTGCGCGCGCGTCGGGAAGTCGGGGCCGGGAATGCGCTGCATGAGCGCCTCGAGCAGTTCTTCGCGCGTGGCATCCGGGTTCTCCAGAGCCCACAGCGCGCCGGCTGAGACCTCGCGGAGGTTGTGCGGCGGGATGTTCGTCGCCATACCGACGGCGATGCCGACCGAACCGTTGACGAGCAGGTTGGGGAAGCGGGCCGGCAGAACCGTCGGCTCCTGGGTCTGGCCGTCGTAGTTGTCCTCGAAGTCGACCGTCTCTTCTTCGATGTCGCGCACCATCTCGAGCGCGAGAGGAGACATTTTCGTCTCGGTGTACCGCGGGGCGGCCGCGCCCTGATTACCGGGGGAGCCGAAGTTGCCCTGGCCCAGGGCGAGCGGGTAGCGCAGCGACCACGGCTGCACCAGACGCACGAGAGCGTCGTAGATGGGGGCATCACCGTGCGGGTGGTAGTGCCCCATGACCTCGCCGACGACGCGCGCGCACTTTGAGAACGACTTGTCGGGGCGGAAGCCGCCGTCGTACATGCCGTAGATCACACGGCGGTGCACGGGCTTGAGGCCGTCGCGCACGTCGGGCAGAGCACGCCCGACAATGACGCTCATCGCGTAGTCGAGGTAGCTCCGCTGCATCTCGAGCTGCAGGTCGACCTGATCGATCTTGCCGTGGTTGTGAGCCGCTTCCTCGGGCGCTTGGGTGGGCTCGGGAGTGGTGTCGTCAGCCATGTCTTCTCAGTTCCGTAGTGCGTGCGTCGTCTGTCGGTGCCGTCGGTGTCGCGCCGACGCGATCAGATGTCGAGGAAGCGGACGTCTTTGGCGTTGCGCTGGATGAACGTACGACGCGACTCGACGTCTTCACCCATGAGCACCGAGAAGATCTCGTCGGCCGAGGCGGCGTCGTCGATCGTGACCTGCTTAAGCGTGCGGGTCTCGGGGTCCATCGTGGTCTCCCACAGCTCGTGGTCGTTCATCTCGCCCAGACCCTTGTAGCGCTGGATGCCGTTGTCTTTCGGGATACGGCGTCCGGAGGCCTGTCCATCGACGAGCATCGCGTCGCGCTCGCGGTCGCTGTAGGCGTATTCGTGCGGGTGATTCGACCACTTGAGGCGGTAGAGCGGCGGCTGGGCGAGGTAGACGTAGCCCGCCTCGATGAGCCCGCGCATGTAGCGGAAGAGCAGCGTCAGCAGCAGCGTGGTGATGTGCTGGCCGTCGACATCGGCATCGGCCATGAGGACGATCTTGTGGTACCGAGCCTTGGCCATGTCGAAGTCTTCGCCGATACCCGTGCCGAAGGCCTGGATCATCGCCTGCACCTCTTTGTTGCCGAGGGCGCGGTCGAGGCGGGCACGCTCGACATTGAGGATCTTGCCGCGCAGCGCCAGGATCGCCTGCGTGTGCGGGTCGCGTCCCTGCACGGCCGAGCCACCGGCCGAGTCACCCTCGACGAGGAAGATCTCGCTGATCGACGGATCCTTCGAGGTGCAGTCCTTGAGTTTGTCGGGCATCGCGGCCGACTCGAATACGCTCTTGCGGCGCGCGGTCTCGCGCGCCTTGCGGGCGGCGAGGCGCGCGGTCGCGGCGTCGATCGCCTTGCGGATGATGTTCTTCGCCTGGCCCGGGTTGCGGTCGAACCAGTCGCCGAGCTTGTCACCGACGACCTTCTGCACGTACGCGCGAGCCTCGGTGTTGCCGAGCTTGGTCTTGGTCTGGCCCTCGAACTGCGGCTCGGACAGCTTCACGGAGATGACGGCGGTCAGACCCTCGCGGATGTCGTCGCCGGTGAGGTTGTCGTCTTTCTCCTTGAGGAGGTTGTTCGCGCGCGCATAACGGTTGACGAGCGTCGTCAGCGCGGCGCGGAAGCCCTCTTCGTGCGTGCCGCCCTCGTGGGTGTTGATGGTGTTGGCGTAGGTGAAGACGTTCTCGGTGTACGCCGTGGTCCACTGCATCGCCAGCTCGAGGGCGATCTTGCGGTCGGTGTCCTCGGACTCGACCTCGATGATCTCGTCGTTGACGACGTCGGCCTTGCGCACGCGGTTGAGGTGCTCGACGTAGTCGACCAAGCCGCGCTCGTACAGGAACGAGTCGTGCCGGGGCGCGGTCACCTCTTCGCCGGGTTCCCCCTCGGTGACGATCGACTGGGGGCGCTCGTCGCGCAGGCTGATGCGGAGTCCCTTGTTGAGGAACGCCATCTGCTGGAAGCGCGTGCGCAGCGTGTCGTAGTCGAAGTCGACGGTGTCGAAGATCGTTGCGTCCGGCCAGAACGTGATCGTCGTGCCCGTCTTGTCGCTCTCCTCTTCTTTGGCGAGGGGGGCGAGCGGCACTCCTCCGTCGCGGAATGACTGGCGCCACACGTGACCCTGACGCTGCACCTCGACTTCGAGGCGCGTCGACAGGGCGTTCACGACGGAGGAGCCGACGCCGTGCAGGCCGCCCGACACGGCGTAGCCGCCGCCGCCGAACTTGCCGCCGGCGTGCAGCACGGTGAGCACGACCTCGACGGTCGATTTGCCCTCTGTACGGTGCATGTCGACAGGGATGCCGCGGCCGTTGTCGATCACGCGGACGGCGCCGTCGCTGAGGATCGTGACGTCGATGGTGTCGCAATAGCCGGCGAGGGCCTCGTCGACGGAATTGTCGACGATCTCTTGCACGAGGTGATGGAGTCCCCGCTCACCCGTGGATCCGATGTACATGCCGGGACGCTTGCGAACGGCTTCGAGCCCTTCGAGCACCTGGATGGCGTCTGCCCCGTACTCGTTGGGAACCTTCGCGGGGGTGGTCGCTTTGGGTTCCTCGGAAACGCTGTCGGGGTTTTCGGACGTCATGAGTGAACGCGCTCCAGATCGATTCGTCGGAACCCCCATCTTACCGCGCGCCGGTCCTTGAAATGGCCTGTACGCCCCTACGCGGGGACAAATCGCGTCGAGTCGGGATCGACCATGGCCTAGCCGTAGGTATCGCGCGGACCACGGCCTGGAACGGCTCTGGGCCCCCATTTCCAGGAGGGGACGTCCGGCCCTACGAAGCGGATCGCTTCGACCCCCGCCTCGGGGAAACGTCTGAGGATCTCCGACAGGATGTGCGCGCGCATCAGCTGCAGCTGTTTCGCCCATGCGGTGGAGTCCGCCTGCACGGTGAGGGTTCCGGCATCCAGCGCCACCGGGCGCGTATGCGCGGCGGTGTCGGCTCCCGCTACCTCGTCCCACGTGCGCACGAGATCCTCGCGCGACAGCTGGGCCTCCCACCCGGCCGAACGGGTGAGCGCAGAGAGGACGTCGCCCAAGCCGCGCGGATCGCGCCCGGGCGTGAAGGGAGCGTTCTCTCCATCATCCGTACGTCGCCGGCGCTTCTTCTTGCGGTAAGGCGTCGGCTCGAGACCCCGCAGCCGCAGGTACGTCGACATCGTCTCGGGCAGTTCGGGTTCGTCACTCATCGTCGGCCTCTGTGATGCGGCCCGCATCGACCCGCACAACGTGCGCCCGGAGGGCGTCCGGAATGTCTTCTTCGACGGCTGCGGTGACGATGACCTGCTCGTAGCCGCGGGCGAGCTCGGCCAGGCGCGTTCGGCGCCCGACGTCCAGCTCGGCGAACACGTCGTCGAGGATCAGCACCGGGTCACCCAGCCGCGACTCAGCGCGCAGGAGTTCCGCGGATGCCAGCCGCAACGCGAGGGCAACCGACCACGACTCTCCGTGCGAGGCGTATCCCTTCACGGGGAGGCCGCGCACCTGGAGAACGAGATCGTCGCGGTGGGGACCGACCAGGGTGAGCCCACGCTCGAGCTCCGCCGAGCGACGGGCGGTCAGTGCCGCGCGGAATTGGTCGGCGAGCGGCTCCGAGGAGCGATCCGGGGCCGCGGGGTCACCCTCTTCCGGATCCCCCCCGCCTACCGACAAAGCCCAGGACAACCGCGGTTCGTGATCGGCGCCCGCAATGGCCGCGTACGCGTGCGCAACGGGGTCGGAGAGATCGGATGCCAAAGCCACACGCGCCTCGATCACCTCCGTTCCGAGAGTGATCAGCTTGTCATCCCATACGTCGAGCGTGCTGAGCGCGTCGCCGCGGACTCCGCGGGCCCTGGCGGACTTGAGTAGTGCACTGCGCTGACGGAGCACGCGATCGTAATCCGCGAGCACTGCCGCCATGCGTGGCGTGCGCTGGACGATCAGCTGGTCGGCGAAGCGGCGCCTGGCAGACGGATCGCCGCGGACGATCTGGAGGTCTTCGGGCGCGAACAGCACGACCTGCGCGTAGCGCGGGAGCTCGGAGGTGCGCACATTCACGCCGTTGACCCGGGCCTTGTTCGCACCCTGCCGGTTGAGCTGCAGTTCGAGCAGCACCGTGCGCTCACCGTGGGCGAGTCGTGCCCGGACGATCGCGGCATCCGTCCCGTCGCGCACGAGAGGAGCGTCGTTGGACACCCGGTGCGAACCGAGGGTGGCAAGGTAGGCGACGGCTTCGACGAGGTTGGTCTTGCCCTGACCGTTCCGGCCGACGAAGACGTTCGCACCGGAAGAGAGCGAGACATCGGCTTCCGCGTAATTGCGGAAGTCCTTCAGTCCGAGCTGCTCCACGATCACCGGGTCAGACTACCCGCCCCCTCCGACACGGCCGGGGTGCGCCGGCTCAGCGCAGCAGAAGGTTGGGCTGCAGAAGGTACTTGAACGACCCCTCGCCACCCTTGTCGATCGACGTTTGGGGGGTGACCAGAACAGGGCTGAGCTTGTTGGCGTTGTCGCTCGAGGTGAACGTGATGCGGGCGAACTCGCTACGCACCGCACCGAGCGACTCGAGGAGGTACTGCGGGTTGAGTCCCAGGGTGACCTCGTCGCCTACGAGCGTCGCGTCGACGGACTCGGTCGCCCGGGCCTGCTCGGTGCCGGATGCGTCCATGGAGACACCGTCGGGGCCGAACGTGAAACGCAGCGGCGCGGACCGATCGAGCACGAGTGCGACACGGCGCACCGCTTCGGCGAGATCGGCGGTGTTCACGACGCTGTGGTGCTCCGTCTGAGCCGGGAACAGTCGACGAACCGGCGGGAAGTTCCCCTTGATGAGCAGCGACGTCACCGTCTTGTTACCCGACGAGAAGGCGATGATTTCACGGTCGCCCGAGCCCGAGAAGGCGATCGAGATGTCGCCGCCGTGCGCGAAGGTCTTGCCGACCTCCTGCAGGGTGCGCGCGGGCACCAAAGCCGACGTCGGTTCATCGGATGCCGCAGCACCGCCGTCCCAGGGGATCTCGCGAAGCGCAACGCGGTAGCGGTCGGTGGCGACCAGGCTGAGCTGCGTCCCGGTGACCTCGAGCTGCACGCCGGTCAGCACCGGTGTGACGTCGTCGCGCGACGCCGCGAAGGCGACCTGGGCGATGGCCGTGGCGAACTCGTCGGCGGGGACCAGGCCGGACTCGCCGGAGACCTCGGGAATCGCGGGGTATTCCTGGACGGGCATGGAGGCGAGGGTGAATCGCGCCGAACCGCACGTGAGCAGGATTCCTCCGTCGTCGTCGACGGTGATCTGGATCGGCGCGTTCGGGAGACGGCTCGCGATGTCGCTGAGCAGGCGGCCGTGGACGAGGATCGTGCCCGGTTCGTCGACGGTGGCTTCGATCGTCGTGCGCGCGGAGGCTTCGTAGTCGAACGCGGCGAGGGTGAGTCCCTGCTCGCCGGCTTCGATGAGCACACCGGCCAGGATCGGCTGGGGATTGCGCTGAGGCAGGAGCTTGACCACGAACGAGACGGCTTCGCTGAACACATCGCGATTGACGTGGAACTTCACGGGTGCTCCCTTGACGGCGGGTATGGCTTTCCCATGCTAGTGCCCCCTCTGCGACGGGCACGCCGAGTGCTGTCGGCACGGCAAGGTCATCGAATCTGCCTTAACGAAGAGATGGAGTCTTCATCTTGTTAACCGCTGTGGATTCTGTGGATAACTCCCGACACGCGTGTTAACAGCAGGGAAGGAGGGGGTTGGTCGCTGTGGACGGTGCGCGGAGAGCCTGTGCTGTTAACAGCGATGGGCGCCTCCCACCGGTGGCGCCCATCCACAGGGTTAAGGCATTCGTGCACACGTCATCCGCAGGAAAGCCAAGTTATCCACAGGTTTTCCACACTGTGCAGAACCTCGAGTGAAACACCATGCCGGCGGGCTTGCATGCCTGATCAGAGGGCGAAAAACACGAAAGGGCCCGATCCACGAACGTGGACGGACCCCTCCGGGAGAACGGCACTCAGCGCATGCGGCCGAGCTGGCTCGTGATCTCCGAGACCTGGTTGAAGATCGATCGGCGTTCCTTCATCAGGTCGCTGATCTTCTTGTAGGCGTACATGACCGTCGTGTGGTCGCGGTTGCCGAAGAGCTGCCCGATCTTGGGCAGCGACAGGCTCGTGCGCTCACGGCACAGGTACATCGCGATCTGGCGCGCCGTCGCGACGGCCTGTGAACGGCTGGAACCGTAGAGGTCGTCGACCGACAGCTTGAAGTACTGTGCCGTCGCCGTGATGATGTCGGTCGGTGAGATGACGTTGGCGTCGTCTTGGTCGATGATGTCGCGCAACACCGTCTGCGCGAGTGACATGTCGAGCGTCGACCGATTCAGGCTGGCGAATGCCGACACCCGGATGAGAGCGCCCTCGAGCTCGCGGATGTTCGACGACACGACCGTCGCGATGTACTCGAGCACATCGTCGGGAATGAGCAGTCGCTCGCTCTGTGCCTTCTTACGAAGGATCGCGATGCGGGTCTCGAGGTCGGGCGCCTGGACGTCGGTGATCAGGCCCCACTCGAAGCGGCTGCGCATACGGTCCTCGAAGCCCGTCAGCTGCTTCGGCGGCAGGTCACTGGTGATCACGACCTGCTTGTCGTGGTCATGCAGTGTGTTGAAGGTGTGGAAGAAGGCTTCCTGGGTCTCGGCACGCCCCTGCAGGAACTGGATGTCGTCGATGAGGAGGATGTCGACGTCGCGATAGCGGGCTTGGAACGCCGAGCCGCGGTTGTTGGCGATCGAGTTGATGAAGTCGTTCGTGAACTCCTCGCTCGAGACGTACCGCACGCGGATGCCGGCGTACATGCTCGCGGCGTAGTCGCCGATGGCGTGGAGGAGGTGTGTCTTGCCGAGGCCGGAATCGCCGTAGATGAACAACGGGTTGTACGCCTTGGCGGGTGCTTCGGCCACAGCGACAGCCGCCGCATGGGCGAAGCGGTTGGACTGGCCGATGACGAAGTTGTCGAAGGTGTACTTGGGGTTCAGGCGCGTGTCGTTACGCGATGCGGGAACGATCGGCTCCGGGGCCTGGTCGATGACGTTCGAGTGCACGGCGATCGTCGGCGATGACGCGTTGCGCTCGCCGCCCGCCGTGCTGCCGGCGCGGTGGGACTCGACGATGTCGGGGTTCACGACGACACGGAACGTGCCGACATCGGGGTCGCTGCCCTGCACCTGGGCGAGGGCTTCGAGGATGGGCGCGCGCATGCGCTTGTTGAACTGCGCGGCGGTGAGGTCGTTGGGCACGTCGAGGTAGAGCGTGCCGCCCATGACGCCCTGCGGAACAGCCAGATTGAGGAAACCGTGCAGCTGGGGTGTGACGCGGTCGTCGGTGAGAAGATGGTCCAGCACGGCTGACCAGACGGGGACATCCGGTACTTCGTGCAGAGACAT